>NZ_SMGO01000001.1 GCF_004339765.1 Albibacterium bauzanense
ATTTGATTTTATCCAGGCGAGATACAACCTGATATTCAGAACCAAGGTAATCGACTACTATTTAGGAAAGCCTATTACTTTTAACTAAAATAAATGGATGTTTAAGATAAATAATCGATATGATTTTTTATAATTTTAAAATAGCTTGGCGGTTTTTACTTCGAACTAAGGTCTTTACAATTGTAAATATTATAGGCTTAGCTTTAGGTTTTGCTGGTTTCGTGTTAGCTTCTTTATATATTAATCATGAGCAAAGTTATGATTCATGGAACCCCCATTATAAAGACATTTATTTAGTTGGTTTAACAAATCAAGGAAAGACAACAGACTTAACATCCGTTTCATTAGGACCAGCAATAAAAGCACAATTACCGGAAGTTGTAAAAATGGCGAGAGTCAATAGTTTCCCTTATGAAATTCCATTTAGTTCAGATGAGGATGTGTTTTTTATTAAACACTGGATAGGAGCTGATGTTTCTTTTGCTGAAATGTTTGGTATTAAAACTCCTGGGTTTGATTTAGATAGTATAAGTGGACAAGCTGTTTTCTTTAGGCCGGATGTTGCTCAAAAGTTGTTTCCAAACACCAGTAATATTCAAGATGAATGGGTTGTTATGGGAAGCAAGGACAGTGGTTTTCCATTACAACTTAGCGGAGCTACTGCTCCTGCACCTGGCTTATCTAATATTGAATTTGAATGCATTGCCTTTGTAAAAGAACTTGGTGCTGACTTACCCAATAATGAAAGTGTGCAAACTTTTATACAGGTAAAAGCTGGTACAAATATAGATGAGTTAACAGCTCATATTAATGATATTTTCACAAATTCAATTTCCAAGAAAACAGAGAATATCAATTCATCGATAGCGAAGAGCAGCATTTATCTTGATCCTCTAAAAAACTTACATTTAAGACCTACGCACGGTTCTTCTACAGGTTATAAGATTGTAATTGCATTAGGAGCCTTATCAGTAATTATTTTATTATTAGCCGGAATTAACTTTGCCAATTTAATGCTTGTTCTTGCTCAGAAACGAGCAAAGGAGATTGGAATGAAAAAGATATTTGGTGTAACTCGTTCTAAGCTTATTATTCAATTTTTCAGTGAAGTATTTGTCCAATGTTTTATTGCAGCCGGTATTGCAGTATTTATAGTTAGTATAACGATTAATATCTTGGTCAAGAACTTTCAATATGATCTCTCTGCCTTTGGGTTTAATGAATCAGTTCTTTTTCAGTTGTTTATAGCAGTTATATTAACTTCGGTAGTTTCAGGTCTGTATCCAGCCTTTATTTTATCTCAAAGTGAGTCTATCAAGATTATAAAAGGAAGATATCAGAATTCTCATCGGACTCAATATTTTCGTAATTTATTACTAGTATTTCAATTTGTGATAGCATTCGGCTTCATAAGTGTAATGATTGTGATTCATAAACAAATGGATTTTATTGAGACTGCTGATCGTGGTTTTAATGTTGATCAGGTAGTTTATATTAAAAATCAGGCAATTTTAAACAAGGCTACTGACTTTATTACATTTAGAAATAGGATGAAAGCTATTCCTGGCGTTGAAAGTGTTACAGTAGCTACAACAGTACCTGGAGGTCATTTACCTAAAGCATACGATTTTCAATACCTTGATAGAATGTTTAAATTCGATCATATAGGCGTTGATTTCGAGTACTTTGAAACAATGGGTATGAAAGTGCTGGCAGGTAGGGCTTTCTCACAAGAATTTCCTACTGATACAATAAATGCTGCAGTTCTTAATGAAGCTGCAGTAAAGGAATTAGGGTTAAAAGATCCTATTGGAACCATAATACGTGGATGTAATACAGAGTTCAAGGTTATTGGTGTTATTAAGGATAGTAAAACACTGGGCTTTGAAGAATTAATAAATCCAACGATATACAGTATTAATAATAACTGTCAAATCCCTAAAGTTGAGATCCTGGCTAAAATCTCTTCAGGTAATATGCAAGCTACTTTGGCCGCGCTGGCCACCCAATGGAAATCTATCAATAAGTTGGACGGTGATTATTTCATATATGAATTCGTAAATCAGAAATACGCAACCTTATATGCCAAACAAGAACAGTTACAACGTGCTTTTACTGGCTTTACGATCCTTATAATTCTAGTAGCCTTAATGGGTTTATTTAATATGGCTGCATACAGCATTAGTATAAGGCAGAAGGAGGTAGGAATACGAAAAGTTTTAGGAGCATCTTCTCAAGAAATTCTATTCTTACTAAATAAGCCATTTCTGAGAATTATCTGTTTATCGATATTGATTTCAACTCCAATAGCTTGGTGGTTAGCTAACAGATGGCTTCAGGACTTTGCTTATAGAGTTGATATTCAATGGTGGTTTTTTGCATTAGGAGCTGTCTTGTCTTTGCTGATTGCATTTATAACGGTAAGCATACAGGCTGTAAAAGCTACCTATCTTAACCCTGTAGATGTGTTGTATGAAGAATAAATCACTTTTAACTTACAGTTAATTATACTTAATAATCAATATTTTAACATGATTAAACTAAACAATATATTTAAGTGGTACAATGTGGGTGGTAGCCGTGCATTTGTATTGAAAGACGTTAATATTTCTATTAAAGAAGGTGAATTTGTTTCAATAATGGGACCGTCAGGATCGGGTAAATCTACCTTGTTACATATCATCGGGTTATTGGATGAACCCAATGAAGGAGCTTACAGTTTTCAAAATGAGAATGTATTGAAGTTAAAAGAAAAGAAACGTTCAGAAATTTATAAGCAACACATGGGTTTTGTATTCCAGGCTTATCATTTAATTGATGAATTGACAGTTGCTGAGAATATTGAAACACCATTGATTTACAAAAACATGAAGTCAAGCGAACGGAAAGCAGTCGTTGCTGATATGCTCGATCGATTTGGCATTGTTGGTAAAAAAGACCTGTTTCCAAATCAGCTATCTGGCGGACAACAACAAATTGTTGGTATAGCGCGTGCCTTGGCCGGAAAACCTAAAGTTTTATTGGCTGATGAGCCTACTGGTAATTTAAATTCAAAGCAAGGCGATGAAATTATGCAGCTTTTTAAGAAGTTAAACGAAGAGGAAGGAGTAACGATTATTCAGGTAACACATTCTGAGAAGAATGCTGCTTATGGGGATAGGATTATAGAATTATTAGACGGACAAATTCAACAAAACTAATTATAAATCAACGAAGGCAGTATTTTAAAACTGTAAAGTAAAAGTACTGCCTTTTCCTTCTTCTGAATTAGCAAGAATATTCCCTTTATGTAAAAGCATGATCTGTTTGCTTAGAGTTAGCCCAACACCGCTTCCTGTTTTACGAGTTGTAAAGAAAGGAGTAAAGATATTATCCATAATATGCTGTGGCATACCCTTGCCATTATCGCTTACTTTAATTTGAGCCCTTCCATTTATGAGCAACGCTTGTAAACGTATATAAGGATTGTCAACATTTTTTACAGCCTCAATAGCATTCAGTAAAAGATTGATTAACACTTGTTCTATTAAATTTATATCAACAGATAATTCAATAGAAGGGTCTTTTAAAATAATATCTAATTCTATCTCTTTTTTGATTAAAGTAGGTTCTAAAAGAAGATAGAGATTCTCGAATAGATCAGCAGCTTTGATAGAAGTTAAATCTAATTGAGTTATTTTATTTAAGGTGCGGTAGGTACCTGCAAACTTTAATAAGCCTTCGCTGCGGCGCTTAATAGTTTCAGTTCCTAAACGAATATCATCCAATTCTTCTACATAGGGTAATCCTTCTAGTCGGTTTTTTATGGTATCAGCTAAGGAAGAAATCGGCGCAATTGAGTTCATTATTTCATGTGTTAATACGCTTAATAACTTTTGCCACGCTTTTGATTCTGTTTCATCTAAGGCAGCGTTTATATTCTGTAAAGCAATTAATCGATACTTCCCTTCGGCAGTCTGAAAGTTACTGATATGAAGCTGTAACTTCATAGAGCCTTGTTCTGTGTCAAATGTAAATAAACCATTATCTCCAGGTACTGATTCAATAATTTGATGATAAAGCCCTTTGTTTTTCTTTTCAAGTGCGTGGATAGTTGAGAAATATGGAATTGCAAATAACGCCTTAAAGGATTCATTGATCCACATAATTTTCCCGCTTTCTTCTTCATATGAGATAATCGCTGTATCTACCAGTTCCAGAATCTTTTGAAGATATTGATATTGAACTTCACGCTCACTACTTATCTTTTTGAAAACATCATTGATGTTGTTAAAAGCAACTCGTAAAGGGTGAATCTCTATACTTGCCCGATCTAAGGCAAATTGTCTTGTAAAGTCACGGTATTTAGCAGCTTCTGCAAATTCTTGTAATTCCTGATAAGTTCTTATTTGTGAACGAATAGTAAACCACAATAGCAAAATACATAAGGGAAGTAGTAACAAAGCATAAAAATAATTACCCTTAAAAAGAAGATAGGCTAAAAGGATAAGTCCTAGAAACAGCATGAATGCTCTGAAGAAGATAAGCCGACGAAATTTTTTCATCAGATATTATATTTGCTAAGGCGTCTATAAAGAGCAGTACGTGTAATACCTAATTCCTTGGCAGCCTTAGAAATATTACCGTTATGCTTCTCAATTACTTTAATAATGGTGTTTCTTTCTAATTCAATTAAATTGTGCGCATTCTTTTCTGAAGATAATTGAGCCTGCGCGTTTTCAATAGGAGAGAAGATGATATCTTCACTAGAAAGTACGGAATTTTCAGACATGATTACAGCACGTTCAATGCTATATTGAAGCTCGCGAACATTTCCGGGATAATGATATTCCAGCAATTTTTTTCTTGCCTTTTTATCAATATCTGAAATGACTTTCATGTACTTGTCAGCATATCTTTTTATAAAATGCTCCGCAAGTAATAAAATATCGTCTCCACGGTCACGTAAAGGAGGTACTTGAATTTCCACTGTGTTAATCCTGTAAATTAAGTCTTTCCGGAAACGGCTTTCGTTAGCTAATTCGCGAAGGGGGATATTGGTTGCACATACCAATCGGATATCTACATCAACTGGTTGATTGTTTCCTAACCTTGTAACTTGCCGATTCTGCAATACTGTTAATAGTTTTGCTTGTTGCTGTAATGATATATTTCCAATCTCATCCAAAAATAATGTGCCTTTGTTGGCTGATTCAAATCTTCCTTCACGATCCTCTCTCGCATCCGTAAAAGCTCCCTTTTTATGTCCAAAGAGTTCGCTTTCAAATAAACTATCTGTAAGCGCACCAACATCAACTTTTACAAAAGCCTGTTTAGCTCTGTTCGACTGTTTATGGATCGCTGTAGCAATTAAATCCTTTCCTGTCCCATTTTCTCCAAGTATTAAAATATTGGCATCGGTAGGTGCTATTTTACCCAATTTATAAAATACAGCCTTCATAATATCAGATTCGCCAATAACATCGGCTAGTGCCATCTGAGTGTTCTTTGGCTTAAGATCCTTGTTTTCTTTACGTGAGAGTAATCCTTTAACTGTTTCAATTAAAGAATCATTGAGCCACGGTTTTACAATAAAATCTTCAGCTCCTTGTTTTAAACTTTGCACAGCCAGATCAATAGCTCCATAAGCTGTTATCATCACTACCAGTATATCTTTCTTTAGTTCTTTAATTCTGCTAAGCCAGTATAAACCTTCGTTTCCACTATTAATGGTGCTTTTGAAATTCATATCCAGCAAAACCAGATCAATACTTTCAGAAGATAAGATTGCAGGTATCTTCTCTGGATTTTTTTCAATGATTACTTCCACAACTTCTTTCTTTAGCAGAAGACGAAGTGCAGTAAGTACATCCGGATCATCATCGATTATAAGAATACGTGCTTGGATCATTGGTTAAGATTAACCACAAATATACCATTCTTGTTAATCACTTATAAACCAATCGCCTGAATATTTAAATACAAAACAATTGTTCGATATCGGACACCAGACTGTCCGTTTTTGCACTATATAATTAACAAAATTTAACTTAAAGTGCTGTAGATTAGTCTGATATTTAGCCTATGAAACAAAACTTACTTATATTATTAATACTTTTTTCTTTCAGTTTAGTAAAAGCTCAAAATAATCAGCTTTCCGGTGTGATAACAGACCAGCGTGGAAGATTAATTCCCTTTGCAAGCATTTTTAAGGTAAATACCAATATAGGTACTTCTGCAAATAGTGAAGGAGTTTTTAAACTCTCCTTACCTTTAGGCGAGCATCAAATTATTGCAACAGCAATTGGTTTTAAGCCTAAGACAGTCAGTATAGTATTTTCAAAGAGCGACTCTATTATTATTCAACTTGAAGAGGAGACTTATACATTACAAGAAGTGATTATCGGTAATAATAGGGAAGACCCAGCATATGCTATTATCCGAGAAGCTATTAAGAAGCGACCATATTATCTCGAACAATCCAGTCCCTATACCGCTAATGTTTATATTAAAGGCTTACAGCGAATGTTAAAAGCTCCCAAGAAATTTCTTGGTGTTAATATAGATGAGCTTAGTCAAGATATGGGGCTTGATTCAAATAGAACAGGAATTATTTATTTGTCAGAATCAGAATCCAAGATATCTGTCAGCCCTCCAAAAGACTTTAAAGAAGAAATGATCAGTTCTAAGGTCTCTGGTAACAATCAAGCCTTCAGTTTTAATAGAACTTCAGACTTACAGTTAAATTTTTACGAGAACTATCAACAAATTATTGAGGGATTAAGCACTAGACCTTTTGTTTCACCAATTGCAGATAATGCTCTTGCTTATTATCAATATAAATATTTAGGATCCTCTGAAGAGAATGGTTTGATCATCAATAAAATCAGGGTGATACCTAAGCGGAAGGCAGAACCTCTTTATAGGGGCGATATCTATATTGTTGAAGATGCTTGGAGGATTCACAGTGTAAACCTTGTATTAGACAAAGAAACTAATATCAATTTTATCGATTCATTAAATGTCAAGCAACTCTTTATACCGATTGATCAAGATGTTTGGCTACCGTCAAATGTTCAATTAGACTTTATGGTTGGACTGCTTGGTTTTCAAGTAAGTGGGTATTTTACAGCAGTCTATCAGAACTATGAATTAGTAAACGATTTTGATAAAAAAGCATTTAAAGAAGTGCTCCGTATTGGAAAAGATGTAAATGAGAAAGAAGCTGATTATTGGGCAGCTGTTAGGCCTGTTCCTTTAACAGAAGAAGAAAGTAAAGACTATGTTTTTAAAGATAGCATTCAAAGACGCAATAATTCAAAGGCTTATCTTGACTCGCTGGATCGAAAAAATAATCGATTTAAGCCAATTAGCTTCCTCGTAAATGGTTATAATTACAGAAATCGATACAAAAAGGAAACCTTCCGCCTGGGATCTCCACTCAGATCTCTCTTATTTAATAGTGTTGAAGGACTAGCTACAAATTACAATCTTGTATATTCTAAACAAATTGATAGTACGCTCAATAAATACTTAACCTTAAGCGGTTATATTCGATATGGTTTTAAAAACGAGCACCTCAATGCCAATCTAATAGCTGTAATACCTGTTAAGAACCATACTTTCTATCTATCGGGAGGATCGGATGTAGTAGATCTCAATGATCGGGGATCATTGCCTGTACTTTTTAATACAGTATCTACCTTGTTTATGGGCGAAAACTATCAGAAACTTTATGAGAAAACCTTTGCTTCTGCACAATGGAGATACACGCTTCCTGGGAATGTAAATGTTGATGCAGGTTTTGAATGGGCGAACAGACATTCATTATCAAATTCCACAAACTATACCTTCGCTGATAAAAATAATTTAACTTCTAATAATCCCTTTAATCCCAATATGGATGTGCCCCTTTTTGAGGATAATAGCGCAACAAAGTTTAATGTAGGAGTCAGTTATAACTTCTCTAATCGCTATGAGAGCTATCCTTCAGGGAAAAGATACTTACCATCTAAGTACCCGCTTCTTAGCTTGCGTTATACACAAGGATTGCATAATGCTTTGGGCTCTGATGTAAATTATAATCTGCTTGCTGCCAGTATTTATAAAAGCGGTGCGAGTTTAGGGATGTATGGTAGCATTTCATATGCTGTATATGCCGGAAAGTTTTTAAATAATAAGAAGTTATTTTACCCTGATTTCAGGCATTTCAATGGAAACCAACTCCCATTTGTTGACCAAAAATTAAACACATTCCTAAACCTGGATTATTATCATTACAGCACAAAAACTAAGTATATTGAAGCGCATACAGAGTACAATATGTCAGGGATATTGACTAGCAAAGTTCCCCTTTTAAGAAAGTTGAAGTTAGAGGAAATTGTCGGCTTACATTATCTATATACACCTGAATTAAAACAATACGGAGAATTGCATTTGGGTTTTCAATGGAAAATATTGAGAGTGATCTATGCACACTCAATAAGTGATCAGTCAATATTGAATAAAACCAATACAATCAGAGTGGGAATAAAGCTTTTTTAGATAGTGTTTACCGATAAAATCCATTGATTTACCGACTATATAAGTACACCTAACTAATAGTGTTTTAATATTTTACATAAGTCAAGTATATTTGATATGTTATATAAATGTTACATTTATTATTAATAAATAAACCTATGAAACTTTTTACTAAACTCACAATCTTAGCTGGAATTTGTGTACTCCTTGCTAGTTCCTGTATGATTGGATCAATAGCCGATCGAATCGCTGAAGCCAGTAATGGTGGAGATGTCGGTAGTGGCGACGCTATCTTGATAACAAAGAACACATATCCGGTATCTTCTATTCAAGATTTAAAGGTGTCAACTTCAGGAGGCTCAATTGATGTGGCAGGTGATGCAAGCCAGGAAGCTGTAATTGAGATGTATGTTAAGCCTAATAATAATCGTAACTTATCACAAGGTGAAATACAAGAGATCCTTGATCGCGATTATGAAATAAGGATAGAACAAAGAGGTGGCACATTGGAAGCTTATGCCAAACGAAGAAATAATCTGAATTGGAGGAATGGATTGAGTGTTTCATTTAAGGTCCGGACAGGAAATAAAGTAACAACGGATCTGTCAACAAGCGGCGGAAGTATTAGATTAGCTAATCTAGCAGGAAGGCAAAATTTTAAAACCAGCGGAGGTAGCTTAGACATTGAAAATATGGATGGAAATATTACTGGAAGAACAAGTGGGGGAAGTATCCAGGCCTATAACAGTATGGGTACTATCAATTTGAGCACTTCAGGTGGTTCCATTAAAATGCAAGGATTAAACGGAGATATCGATGTGTCAACCAGCGGAGGAAGTATCGAAGGACATTCAGTAAACGGATCTTTAACAGCTAGAACCTCAGGAGGAAGCATTGATCTGGAAAGTCTTACATGCTCAGTAAATGCTTCAACCTCTGGCGGAAGCTTAACCGCTGTATTGAATGAATTGCCAGGAGATGTTCGCTTATCAACATCAGCTGGAAATGTAAACTTAACATTGCCATCAAATACAGGTGCAAACCTGGATTTAAAAGGTTTTAATGTAAATGTTGATGGATTGGCGAATTTTCAAGGCAGTAACAACAAAGGAAAGTTAAACGGCAGTATTAATGGAGGAGGAGCTAACGTGCAAGCATCAACCAGTGCTGGTAATGTTAATCTAACAATCAGATAATAACGAAAGAGAAAATTAAAGAGGAGGTAGATTACAGGTTATAATAATTGATTTTTAAAACTTTATTAAAAAATAGCATGTTATATGAATGGTTCATTGTTAATTAAAAAAATCAAATGCTATGAAAAAGTTATTAAAAATTATGATCTGTGTGGCGGCAGTTGGTTTCTATGGAAATAGCTATGCCCAACAAAGAGATACTTCAACATTAAAAGAAGACACGAAAGAATTAAAAGAGGATATTAAAGATGTTGCAGATACGGTTGCTAATAAAACAGCCGAAATAGCATCGAAAGGTTATGCAGAAGTTACTGATCAGGTGTATAAAGATAAAGTTGGCCCAGCTGGGCAAACTATTTACATCGATGAGCACTCCAAATATTATTATATTGATAAAGAAGGAAAGAAGGTTTTCGTTACCAGTGCTCAGTTAAAGGATAAACCTAATGATCGGTAAATTAATGACTCATTCGCTTAACCAGTAAGATAATAATAAAAGAGCCGCAATAATATTGCGGCTCTTTTATTATTAAGGGTTCGCTATGAAAGGCGATTGGTTAATAAAAGCTTTATCATGTACTTGCTCAATAAGAAAATGTGCTAAATCAGTAGCGCTTATTTTATCACCTATACAATCTTCTAAGCTAACATTAACTTCGTTTCTCTCATCCGTTAACTCAATTAGCGGAAGTCTAACTAAAGTCCAATTAATATTGCTTCTCAATAATATATCATATTCCAATTGTTTATCAGCAGTGGACTTTGGATAGTTAGTTTTCATCCAATTGGTTCCAAACATTGTCGCTGGTCCTTTCTTATCAAAAGAAGTATCCACATTTAATCCTGTAATTACAATATACCGCTTCACATTACATTCATTCATTGCACGGATAATGTTTGTGCTCGCTTTACTAAATATAGAAGTTTCACTTGCAGGTAATCCCAGGCCAAGAGTACTAATAACCGCACTGCAGCCATTAATTAAAGAATACACATCTTCGTAATTCTTTACATCACCGTTAACAACTTCAATTAATGGGTCTTTGATCTGAAAGTTAGTCGGATTTCTGACAAGGATTTTGAAAGGAATTCCTTGATGTAATAATTGTTTAACAAGATATCGTCCGGATTTTCCTGTTCCGCCTATAATGGCAATCTTTATTGTATTTTTCATTTTTTCTTTATAAAATAATAAGTCACTAATGTATTGTGTCGTATCCATCTGATAGATAGAACGATGCTTACAAAAGCTGTTATAGCTTCTGTAAAAGAGTGAATCAATATTTATAAAGAGATTTTAATGACGCCAATGTATGAAATTAATCCGAATGAGTTAAATTAAGTTAAAAATAAAGCAACATTGTATTTGATTATTAATTTCGTTGAGTTTTTAAACCATATTCAACCCTTTATAAATCATCTTACACAAATTATGAAATATCTTTATTGCATTGTTTTTATCACATACTTGTTTCCTTTATCAGTAATAGCCCAATCCGTAAATGTTAGTGGCAGCGTAATAAATCAGAATAATAAAGTAGGGATACCATTTGTTTCTATCGGAATTAAAACCTCATCCTATGGAACGGTAGCCGATAGTTCGGGTAATTTTCAACTGCTTTATGACTCAAAGGTAATTTCTCAAACAGATTCAGTAATCTTCACTGCCGTAGGTTATAATCGTTTAGCAGTAGAACTTAAAAGCCTCGCTACTGCAAATAATCAGGTAATTCTCTCTCCAGATCCTAATTTACTATCGGCAGTAACGATTAGTATCAAATCCCCTTCCATTAAAACTTATGGAAAGAGCAGCGCTATGCTTATCTTAGCACCCAGTCTTTATAAAGCCATTCCAAAAGAAAGTGATGAGAAGGGCAGGGAACAGGCAATGATTTTAAAGGTCGATAAAGATATCTTTCTTAGAGAGTTGGTATTAAATGCAGGATGGTTTAAGAATGTTGAGAATATTAAGTTCCGGATGAATATATACGATGTTAAAGAAGGAATGCCTGATGCTCGTATAATAGAAAAAGATGTGGTGTTTGATATTCATCCAGATACCATTCGGAAGATCGGTATGGTAGAACCACGAACCATTGATCTGAGAAAATATAACATTCGTTTACAAGGATATAAAGAGATTGCAGTGGGTATAGAGATGTTAGATATAGATTATGTTCATAAAGATTCGGTGAAAACCGTGTTTTTTATTCCTTCAGCACCAAATCCTTTAAAGTCTAGCTTTTATCGTTTAAAGAGCCAATCTGCCTGGGAGAAGTTAAATACGTCAAACCTTATGTTAAAGCTCGAAGCATCTGTTATTAAAAAGGGAGATGTGCAAGTCGAAGAAAAGGACAGTCTTGATATAAATGCAGTTCTTTACTAAAGCTTATTGGCAAGAATGTGGTTATTAGGCGCCTGTTAAAAGCCCCGAAATATTTAATAATAGAGTAATCGAGATTCTGAATAAAGATAAAAATTAGCGAGTTTTTTAAGGACTTGTTATATACATGCGTAATACTTGCTTTACGTTCTCGGGTAGTGCACGGGTTATCACTCCGTTGAGTCTGCGTTTTTTAGGCTGTTTTAACGCATATATAATAGAGGAAATATTGTAAAAGTTTTCAGAGAAGTAAAAGAAAGTTCACTGAGGTTTTTATTGGTCTTTACGCAAGAAGCCGCTCTGTTCTTACAGAGCGGCTTCTTGCGTATGTCATTACTCAATTTTGATTTCTTTGGTAGCTTTAACTTGTTGTTCGCTTTTCGGAATATTGAGTTTTAAGATGCCATCTGTGAAATTTGCTGAAATGTCATTATCCTTTGCATTTTCTGGTAATCTAAAAGATCGCGTGAAAGAACTATGGCTATACTCCCGCCGACTATATTGTTTATTCTCATCCTCTTCCGTTGATTCATTTTTAGCTTCACCGCTGATCGTTAACATATCATCTTCAACGTTTATTTTGAAGTCGTCTTTTTTGAAACCGGGTGCAACGATATCAACACAATAGCATTTATCGTCTTCTGATATGTTTACTGCAGGCATGCTGTTTTGTGAACGGCGAACTACATCTGGTGCGAAAATATTTCCTACATCAAAAAAATCTTTCCAAGGATCGTATAATGCGCGCTGATCCCTTCTTTGAATATTACTCATAATTGTACCTCCTTATGTTTTAATAAAAAATGATTCTGGGTTACAATCGAACCTTTATCGTTTTAACAATGAGTATAAGAAATCGTTTATTATTTTTTAAAATTCTAGGATATTGAGATTGTAGATTTGCATAGTTCATTGATCGATTTTCATTGATCGTTTGATCCTCCACCACTTTACCTTTCTCGTCATAAACTACTAAATAAATCTCGTCGTCTTTGTTAAATGGTAAAGTAACATTTTCTTCTTTTTCTATAAGTGCCGTGAAGTAGGGGATGGCTTTTTGAAAATCTGAATCTGTTTTGAGTTCACTGCTGTAGAAGAGAGCAATCTGTACGTTCTCTTTGTATTTGTTTTTATAGTTAAATGTCGAATCCCAATAGGAGGGATATTCCATGTTGTTTAATATATGAAAGTCGACGGAGTTTAAGCCATGGTCGTTAAAGTTGCTCTTCTCGACTAGGTTATATTTTCCAGGTAAGGTCTTTCTATAGATACTTAATTGGGTTTGGCTGATGGTCAAGGGATCTATACCGTATTTTTCTTTAAAGACGGTAGCCATCCATTTCTTCCCATCGGATGTTGGCTCTTCAAGGATGTGACTAATGCCTGCTATAACAAAGACCTTTGCATCAGGGTCAATCGCAATGGTTTTATTAAATAGATTTTCAGCTTCACCTATTTCCCGATCTTTCGTTTTGTCTATGTTTTCATAAGCCACGAATTTGTATCCGAGCTTTTTAGCCTGGCGAAGTAAATTGCCGTAATTTTGCTCTCGAGTGTAATAGCCTGTTTCTAACGTTGGGTACGCACCTTCAAGGTTTAGTAAACTATCTTGTGTTTCGGCTAAGGTTTCTAATGCTAAATATGTGTAGCCGATAGCTCTTAACTTTACTAACAGGTCTGTGGCTAGAATACGGTGACTGGGATAAAAATGATTTTCATTCAGCATGACGACTTGATGGTCCTTCGCACTTTCTACTATTTTATTAATTGCCAGAGAATCTGAAACGACGTTTTTATGTATGGTATTTAAGATGGTATCGTTTGTTGCTACTCTTGATTCATATTCGTTAAGCAGTTCGTCGTATTCTTTATTATTTCTTAAATAAGATGTAACTGTTAATCGTAATTGAAGCTTAAGCCAAGCTTCATCTGTATTGTTGGTTGGATAGCTTTCAAGAGCCTTTGATATACTATAAAATTGATTTGATTTATTATAACTGTTAAACAGATCTAAGATTGAATTCCATTTTTGGTTCTGATCGCTTGCTTCAGGATCCTTGTTTATTTTAGGCGAGCAACCTATTAGTAGAGATAAAAGTATTATTAAATATAGTTTCATGGTTATGCTATTTCAATGCCTTAATTCTTTCTTGAGCGTATTCTATATAGCTTTGCTCTTGGGTAGGCGGCTTTTTGTTCAGGTATAAAGTATAGTATTTGAGAGCATTAGCCTTATTCTGTAAATTAAAGTCGTATAGAACGGCCAGACTAAAGTAATTGATTGTTGATTCTTCATACTGAAAACTTCTTATATAATCGGCTGCGGCTGCACTGGGTTTATTTAAGTCTACTAACAAATCGGCCTTTCTGGCAAAATAGAAGCCTGTATTGGGTGAGATAGCTTCTTTAAGGGTCTTTTCCATGAATTCTAAGCCTTCATCAAAACGTTTTAAAGCTTTACAAGACATAGCCATGTAGTAATAATCCATTTCTCCCCAAGTTTCGTATAACAGCGTCGCATCAGTATAGACTTGCATTGCTGATTCGAAATCATCTAATTTGAAATAGGCGCGGGCCATTAAAGACCATATCGGTTGTGAATCTTCTCCAAGGTCGATTAGTTTTTTAGAAAGTTCTATTACTTCTTTATATTTCTTTTGTTCTTCCGATACTTTAGCTTTTGAATGTAAAAGGTTGGCATTTTCAGGATCGCCCTCTAAAGCAATAGTTAAAACACTATCAGCTTTGTCGCTTTGATTAAGTTCTAAACATAGTTGAACAAACTCATAGGCAATATTACTGTTGGTAGGCTGCAATGTATTTGCTTTGTGTAAATAATTGAAAGCGCTAATGATATCTTTTTCTCTTCTGGATAGATTTGCTAAAGCGGTATAAGCCCCGATATTTGTGCTATCGATACTTAATAGTTTTTTATATAAATCCATAGAAGTTTTATACAGCCCTCGTTGATTATTAATGTAGGCTAAATTGGTTAAAGCAGTAGTATTTAAGGTGTCTAATATATAAAGTTTATTGTAGTAGATAGACGCCTGTTGGAAATCTCCCGCCATTCTATAAGAATAAGCAATGCTGTTTATTAATTGAATATCAGTGCTGGATTCAGTATAAAATTGGCTTAAATATTTTGAAGCCTCAGCGAATTGTTGGGTTTCGTATAAGAGGAGTATCTTTTTATTGTCAGGAGTTGGGTCTTGTGCATTGATATTAAAGAAGACTGTAAAATTTAGTAGTAGTAATAGAGATAGAATTTTCATAATGATTATATCTTTTTATAAACAAAGATAAACTATTTATTTAGTTATTAAACTATGTATTTAGTTTTAATGAGGTGTTTTGTAATGCAGGACGGGGTAGGGTGATTGAATTGAAAAAATTATTGTGGATTAAAAATAATTTTCTACTTTTGGTTTTCTAAAACCTAGAAATTATGAAGTTAATTGCTGCCAAAATATTCATAGTCTAAGAATTCAGATATTCATTTTTGAATATTTATTTTGGGCAACCTCCTATTAATTTAACTTTTGTGCTAGGGCCTTTGCCATAGTTTTTTCTCAATCTTTATTAGCTTACTTTTTATGTCTCGTACGATTATTATACGTCATCGGATTATTGACTTTATTTCTTTGATCAAACAGTCTTTTCGGGGAGAAGAACTGGATTTTACACAAGGTAGCATTCGTCGTGCTGTTATCTTATTGGCTATACCCATGATGCTGGAAATGCTCATGGAGTCTGTTTTTGCTTTGGTTGATCTTTACTTTGTAGGTCATCTTGAAGAAAGTAGCTATGCCATTCAAGCTGTTGGTTTAACAGAATCTATGCTTACCATCGTTTATTCCCTGGCTATAGGAATTAGCATGGCTGCCACGGCAATTGTAGCCAGACGAATTGGAGAAAAGAAACCGGAAGCTGCTGCACGTGCGGGTATGCAGTCAGTTTTGATAGCTTTCGCTTTCAATGCAGTTATTGGTACTGTTGGATTTATATATGCAACTGATCTGTTGATGCTTATGGGTGCCACCGAAAGTGCTGCTATTTATGGAACTCCTTTTATGAAAATCATGATGGGTGGGAGTTTTATCATTATGTTGCTATTTTTAATCAATGGTATTTTTAGAGGTGCCGGTAATGCAGCTATAGCTATGAAAAGCCTGTGGATAGCCAATGTCATTAATATAATTTGTTGTCCGATCTTCATTAATGGCTTTGGTCCGATACCTGCATTTGGCTTAACGGGTGCTGCTATTGCTACAACGATAGGAAGGTCGACCGGGGTAATTTACCAGATTTATCATTTAACAAATGGAAAAGGAATATTGAAGGTTAAATGGTCGTATTTGATTCCTCATTTCAATCAGATTAAAGATATCGCAAAAGTAGCGGCTCCGGCGGTATTGCAGTTTATAATCGCTTCTTGTAGTTGGATCTTCTTAGCTGAATTGGTAGCTACTACTGGTGGGGATGAAGGTTCGGCCGGTTATCAGACAGCCTTACGTTTAATGATGTTTTTTATGCTTCCTGCATGGGGTTTAAGTAATGCTGCGGCTACTTTGGTGGGTCAGAATATGGGGGCAGGCAGGTTGGATAGAGCTGAAGAATCAGTTTTGAAAACTGCAAAATATAATATGATCTATATGTTTGTGATTATGTTAATCTCATTTGCATTTGCACCAACTTTTGCTTCATTTTTTACAAATGATCTGGAAGTTAGAAGAATAGCTATTCAAGCTATTTACATTATGAGTACAGGTTATATTTTCTATGGAATGGGGATGGTACTTATTAATTCATTTAACGGAGCGGGTGATACCTGGACACCAACGTGGATAAACTTAGGTGGTTTCTGGTTGTTTCAAATACCTTTAGCCTATTTTCTGGCAAAACATCTAGGGCTGGATTACACAGGGGTTTTTTGGGCAATACCCATCGCAGAAATTGCAATTTCAATCACCGGTTTTATCCTCTTCAAAAAAGGAAGGTGGAAAACCATTAAGGTATAAATTTCACAATTTAAGGTTAATGGGATAAGCTGTCTCGGTATTTACCGTACACCCAAGTTCCGGCGATCGCGCTTAGTAAGATGACGATTACAACGAGGGCTCCCATTCCTATTTGTGCAAACAATGGACCTGGACAGGCGCCGGTTAATCCCCAGCCTAATCCAAAGATTAGTCCTCCATATATTTGTCCTTTATTGAATTTCTTGGTGCTGAAGGTAATGGGTTCACCAGAGAATGTTTTGATCTTGTATTTTTTTATTAACCATACGGAGATTGCTCCAACAATTACTGCCGAGCCAATAACACCATACATATGGAAGGATTGAAAGCGGAACATTTCCTGAATGCGGAACCAGCTAACTACTTCTGATTTAACGAAAACAATACCAAATAGAGAGCCAACTAATAAGTATTTTATGTTATAATACCACTTGTGTTTTGCTTGAGGTTCATTGATGTATGTTTCATCTAATGAATGTATTTCAAAATCAGTATTGTCTATTTCTGTTGCCATTTTTGTAGAATTTATTAAATATAAACCTGATTTATAATGCTAAGATGAGAGGAAGGAGAAGGTTTGACATAATTATTCCTCCAATCATGAAAAATATCGTTGCTACCAAAGATGGCCATTGCAAGGTGCTGAGACCCATAATAGAATGGCCGCTTGTACAACCTCCTGCATAACGTGTTCCGAAACCAACCAAGAAGCCGCCACCTATCATCATAATCAGTCCTCGAAGGCTGAATAAGAATTCCCAGTTGTAGATATCTGGTGGTAGCATGCTTGAATAGTCTGTAATTCCGTAAACTGCTAAGCTATTTACGAGGTTTTGGTCTACTTGTATCGGACTGTCGTTTAATAAGAAGGATGCAGAAATGATTCCACCTATAAAGATCCCCAATACAAAGAAAAGATTCCAGATCTCTTTTTTGTAATCGTAGTTAAAGAATGGGATCTTAGCAGGAAAACAGATGGCACAGGCATGGCGTAAATTGGAAGAGATGCCAAAGTGTTTATTCCCTAATAATAAAAGTGCCGGAACAGTTAAGCCGATTAAAGGGCCTCCAATATACCAGGGCCAAGGTTGTTTAATAAACTCGATCATAACACATTATTGTTAAATAATTATGAATGCATAAAGATACTAAACAAACAAGTAGTCTGCTAAAAGGATGGTAAGAAGTATGTAATCTTAAGGATTAATATGGCTTTAAGTATTCTTCTTTGGATTTTTCAATACCGCTTTGAACCCGGGTATCATGTACGCCATCAATTATTTCTATTTCAGCATCGCGATTCTTTATTGACCGATGAGCATCTACCGACTGTATATGCTGAATATCTATGTCATATGCATCGCGCGCGCTCATCAATTTTACAAATACGGGCAGGCACTCAAAAAATATAAATAAGAGCATAATGAACGTGATTGCCCAATAATTGGTCGTATTTTCACTTCCATCTGCATTGTATTTTAAGTCGCCTAAGGCTTCATTTCGGTTGGCAAAGCCGGCTACGTTAACGACACTATCAAGTTGCGTTCCTGTTAATAGCTTCTCGTCTAATAGTCCATCAAATTGTTTACGCTGCTGTATAAAGGCTTCCTGCCGCTGAATGGTAGCACGCAAGGTATCTAAGTATTGTTCTTGTTCGTCAAGATCAGCCTGTCTGCGTTTGGCATAAGGGCCATAACCGATGATTCCGGATGTTTCAGGTGTCTTATCTCCAAAAGTTTCTAAGTTTAGTTTTAGCCGGTCGCTTTTAATAGTTGACTCAACAGAATCACGTTCAGCTTTTAATTCGTTTAGTTTTCCCAGTTCAATGCCGTATTTATTGTTAAAGGCTATATTCAACGTATCAATATTGGCCCGCTGTCTGTCAAGGTAAGTAACCTTTAATTGTTCGCGGATTTCCTTATCGAATATTTTAAGCTCTAAAGGCCGAGAAATGACTATACCGATAAGTATAGCTAGCAATATTCGTGGGGTGGCTTGCAGGAATTGCTTCCATCCGGAGTTGTTTTTGTTAATGCTGGATACGATATAGCGATCCATATTGAAGATGGCTAATCCCCAGATCAGACCAAACAAAAGGGAATATAGGATTGCTAATTTCCCTCCGCTAAACACAAAATACATAGCATATCCTCCTGAGAGAGTAGCAAAGAGCGCAGTGAAGAAGATAGTTGCGCCAATACCAACGTATTTGTTGTGTTCAGCCGGATATTTCTCCAGAGTTTCTTGGTGCACACCGCTGCAAAACCAAAAGAAATTGGTAATCTGTTTCATCATATCTGAATAATATATGTTGGATAGATTGAATGACAGTTTGTTACAACTATTTAGAATTATATGTTTAATTATTAATCATTTTTGAATAATTGTTTTAAACAGTTGTTTAATAAATATGGATTATTTACTTTTGATTTCGAATTGATCGTTAAAGGAATTTTATAATATGGCAAAAAGTAATGAAAAACAGGGTATAGATGCTTCTACTGAAGAAAAGATTAAGGAGGCAGCTCGTGTGGTTTTTACTCGTAAAGGTTTTGTATCAACAACTGTAAGGGATATAGCTGCTGAAGCAGATATTAATTTGGCTTTGGTTAATTATTACTTTAGAAGTAAACAGAAGCTTTTTGATCTTATAATGATTGAAACGATTGAAAAGCTATTTTCTGAAATTATGGTTATTGTAATGGACGAAAGTACAAGTTTAAATAAGAAGATTGAATTGATAGTTGATCATTATATTGGACAGCTGCTCAATAACCCTGACTTTCCATTGTTTATTGTTAACGAAATTCTTTCCGGCTCTAATAAATTTCCTGCTTTTATAAAAAATGCGGCAGCTATCAAAGGCTCATATTTCTTTAAACAATTAAATGAGTTAAATATGGATAAGGAGTTAGAAATTAATCCGATACATATTCTTATGAATATTATTGGCTTGATTATATTTCCGTTTTTAGGAAGACGGGTATTGGAAAAGGCAGCTGGAGTAGAGGAGGATGATTTCAGGGATTTAATGGAAGAAAGAAAAAAGCTTATACCTATTTGGATTGGTAAAATAATAGAAAATTAGCTTATGCTTAGTAAGATAATAGTAAATAAGATAGCCGTACATTTTAAAATAAATTTAATCTGTTTCGGGCTTATTCTTTTTGTTTTTCCTGTATTTGCGCAACAGCAAATATTGAGTCTTGAGGATTGCTACCGGCTTGCTCAATCTAATTACCCTTTAATAAAAAAGCAGAATCTGATTGATGCATCGCGCGATTACACAATTGCAAATGTTTCTAAGCTTTATTTACCTCAGTTAAATATTTCGGGCCAGGCGAGTCATCAGTCGGAGACTTTCAGTTTTCCAGATGCACTTTCTTCAGCGCCTGGTATGGTTTTTCCGGAGATTAGTAAAGATCAGTATAAAATTCAAGGAGAGGTTAGTCAGCTTATTTTTGATGGTGGACAATTAAGAAGTCAGAAGGAAATGGCAGTAGCGAATGCTGATTTACAAAAGCAGCAGCTTGCTATTGATCTTTATTCGTTAAAGAGCCGGATAAATCAGATCTATTTTTCTATTCTTTTAATGGATGGACAATTAAAGCAGAATGATCTGAGGAAAGAGGACCTTCAACTTGCTGTAGATAAAATGGTTGCTGCCGTTGAAAATGGAGTTGCATTTAGGAGTAATGTAGATGAATTAAGAGCAGAGTTATCAGCCGTAGAGTCTGCGAGTATTGAATTTAAAGGAAATATGGATGCCTATTTACAAATGCTTTCTGTATTTATAGGTAAGACAATAAGTGATGCTTCTCAACTTGCGAAACCTGTTGAGTTGGCTTCATCTAATGAGATTAAAAGACCTGAACTTAATCTATTTACAATCCGGGAGAAATTGTATGATATTCAGGAAAAGCGGCTTCAATCTGATTATCTACCCAAATTCAGCGCCTTCTTTCAGGGAGCATATGGTCGTCCGACATTAAACATCATTGCGGATAAAGCAGATTTCTGGTATATCGGAGGATTGCGTTTAAATTGGGCTTTCGGGAGTTTATATACACTGGCTAACAATAAAAAACTCTTAAATCTGGATCGTCAATCGTTGGAAGCAGATAAGGAAACCTTTTTGTTTAATACGAGTCTTGAACTTACACAACAAAATGCACAGGTTGAAAAGTATAGAAAGCTTATCCTGGAAGATGAAAAGGCTATAAAGTTTAGAGCTTCTGTAAAAGAATCGGCCAAAGCTCAACTGGATAATGGAGTAATTACAGTTCGTGATTTTATAGCTCAGTTGAATGCAGAGAATTTGGCCCGACAAACTCAGATATTACATAGAATTCAATTATTACAGGCAACTTATAATTTAAAATATACTTCTGGCAACTAATATCATCTACAAAATGAAAGGACTTAAATTAGTATTACTGGCGTCTGTTATTGTGCTTGGCTCTTGTGGTCGAAATGATAATGATTACGATGCTTCTGGTAATTTTGAAGCAGATGAGGTAATTGTATCTGCCGAGCAAAATGGGGAATTGCTTTCTTTTAATATAAAAGAAGGTGAGCAGTTGGATGCAGGGGCCAAAGTAGGGCAAATAGATATAATACTTGCTCAATTGCAAAAAGAACAGACCGAAGCTGCAATAACGGCTTTAAAAGAAAAAACAAGTGATGCTGGGGAGCAAACAGCTTTGGTACAAAGGCAATTGGCTGTTGAAGAATCTCAATTAGATCATTTAATAAAAGAGCGTGAACGTACGCGCAATTTAGTAAAGGCTGATGCTGCTACACAAAAGCAATTGGATGATATGAATGCGCAGATTGATCAACAGCAGAAGCGTATTAATGTTACTAAGCAGCAAATTAGGTTAAATACATCGAATACAGCTACTCAAAATCGTTCTATCTTAAGTGAAAGAGGACCCTTGGAAAAAATGGTTGAACAATATCAGGAGCAGATTAAAAAAGGGGAAGTTATTAATCCGATTAATGGGACTGTATTAGCCGCTTATGCTTTAAAAGGGGAGATGGCCATTATTGGTAAACCACTTTATAAGATTGCTAATACTGACACGCTTAATTTACGAGCTTATATTACAGGAGAGCAATTACCGCAGATAAAGATTGGTGATGAGATTGAAGTTAGGATTGATAGCGGTGCAACCGGTTTTAAATCTTATCCAGGTTCAATTACATGGATAGCCAGCAAATCGGAATTTACTCCTAAGACTATACAAACTAAAAATGAACGTGCAAATCAGGTTTATGCGATAAAAATCAGCGTTCCGAATGATGGTTATTTGAAAATTGGTATGTACGGAGAAGTACTTTTTAAGTAGAAGAGATGGATGCTGTATCGTTAAAAAATATTCATAAAACATACGATAAGGGGAATGTTATTGCTGTTGATGATGTTTCATTCGACGTAAAGAAAGGTGAGTTATTCGGGTTAATTGGTCCGGACGGTGCTGGAAAGACTTCCATCTTTAGAATATTAACTACGGTATTGCTTGCAGATAAAGGTTCAGCTAGCGTAGCTGGTTTTGATGTGGTTAAAGAATATCGGGCTATTCGCAATAGGGTGGGTTATATGCCTGGGAAATTCAGCTTATATCAGGATTTGACTATAAAAGAGAATCTTGAATTCTTTGCTACGGTATTTGATACAAGTATCGAAGAGAATTATGATTTGATTAAAAATATCTACGATCAGATCAGTCCTTTCAATGATCGTCGTGCAGGAAAGCTATCAGGTGGTATGAAACAGAAGTTAGCCTTGTGCTGCGCTTTAATTCATAAGCCTGAGGTGCTTCTACTGGATGAACCAACTACTGGTGTGGATGCTGTTTCGAGAAAAGAGTTTTGGGATATGTTGAAAGATTTAAAACAGCAGGGAATAACAATTTTGGTATCCACTCCATATATGGATGAAGCAAACTTGTGCGAACGCATTGCATTGATTCAAAATGGTAAAATACTTTCAGTCGAGACTCCTGAGAATATCGTGAAGGCATTTCCTGTAACCTTATATGCTGCTAAGTCTGATAATAATTACAAACTCCTTACTGATTTTAGAAATTTTGATGCGGTTGCTAGTGCTTATGCTTCAGGCGAATATATGCGAATAATAGTAAAAGATGAGCATCCGGATAGCATCACTTTATTAAAAGACTATGCTGAAAAATTTGGAAATAGGAA
Source organism: Albibacterium bauzanense (assembly GCF_004339765.1). Taxonomy (GTDB): domain Bacteria; phylum Bacteroidota; class Bacteroidia; order Sphingobacteriales; family Sphingobacteriaceae; genus Albibacterium; species Albibacterium bauzanense. Next base: position 23,313 of record NZ_SMGO01000001.1, read on the forward strand.
TGTGGAAATAAAAATAATAGCACCTACCATTGAAGATAACTTTATCTGGTTATCACAAAAGGAAGCTAATCATTAGGTATGGAAGAGAAGGTAATTATTTGCAATGATTTAACGAAGCAGTTTGGCGACTTCTATGCGGTCAATAAAATTAGTTTTGATGTGTATAAAGGTGAAGTGTTTGGTTTTTTGGGAGCAAATGGTGCTGGGAAAACGACTGCTATGAGAATTTTATGTGGTTTATCATACCCAACTTCCGGAAAAGCTAGCGTTGCAGGCTTTGATGTATATAAACAGCAAGAATCTATTAAAAAGAATATTGGTTATATGAGCCAGAAATTTTCTCTCTATGAAAATTTAACTGTTTCAGAAAATATTGAATTCTTTGGTGGGATATATGGAGTAGAACGTTCAGAAATTAGCATGCGGCGTACAGATTTGATTGAAAGGCTTGGATTAGAGAAAGAGGTGAATAAGATGGTAGGAGAGCTTCCTCTTGGATGGAAACAAAAGCTGGCTTTCTCTGTCGCTATTTTTCATCAACCAAGAATTGTGTTTTTGGATGAACCTACCGGAGGAGTAGATCCGGTTACGCGAAGACAGTTTTGGGATATGATTTATGAAGCGGCGGCAGGGGGTATTACAGTTTTTGTGACTACTCATTACATGGATGAAGCTGAATATTGCAATCGTATATCCATTATGGTAGATGGTAGAATTGAAGCACTTGATACACCTGAAAACTTGAAGAAGAACTATTCAGCCAGTTCAATGGATGAGGTTTTCTATCAGTTGGCCCGAGGAGCAAAAAGATCAGATAATTAACAATACAGATATGAAGCAGTTATTTGTATTTATTAGAAAGGAGTTTTATCATGTTTTTCGTGATAAACGTACTTTGCTGATCATGTTTGGTTTGCCCATTGCTCAAATACTTCTGTTTGGTTATGCGATTACGAGCGAGGTGAAGAATTCTCACATTAGTATTTCTGATAATTCCCGAGATGCAAACACCGAGCAGCTGATTAATAAGATCAAATCTTCTTCCTATTTTATTGTAGATGAAACTTCTTTGAGTGAACAGGAAATAGAGAACACATTGAAGAGAGGGAATGTGAGATGTGTACTTGTTTTCCCACCTAATTTTGGGAATAATTTACTGCACTCTGGAAAGGCGCAAATACAAATTATAGCAGATGGTTCAGATCCCAATACTGCTAAGACTCTAATAAATTATTTAACGGCTATTATAGCGGATTATCAACAGGAGATTTCACCTGCTGCAGTTTTACCCTATGTTATTGTTCCGGAAACCAGGATGCTTTATAATGAGGAGGGAAATGGGTCTTTAAACTTCATTCCGGGAGTAATGGCCTTGATATTAATGATTGTATGTACTGCATTAACTGCAGTAGCTGTAGTAAAGGAAAAGGAACTTGGAACTATGGAAGTATTATTGGTTTCTCCCTTTAAACCCATTTTTGTTTTGATTTCTAAAGCCGTGCCGTATTTGGTATTATCATTGGCAAACTTTACGCTTATCGTTCTATTGGCGGTTTTTGTGTTGAATGTGGAGATAAAAGGAAGTATTTTATTGTTATTTTTAGTAAGTACATTGTTCATTATAACCTGTCTTTCTTTTGGTTTATTAATTTCGAATGTTACTTCTTCTCAACAGACAGCTCTGCTTTTATCTATCATGGGTATGATGATACCTACACTTATTTTTACAGGTTTTATGTTTCCGATAGAGAATATGCCATGGGTATTTCAGGTTATTTCTAACATTGTTCCTTCAAGGTGGTATTTTCTGATCATTAAATCTGTGATGCTTAAAGGGCTTGGCTTCGCATATATATGGAAGGAAGTTTTGGTCTTGATTGTTATGACTCTTGCCTTGCTTGGAGTCGCTTTAAAAAACTTTAAAATCAGGCTGGAATGAAGATATTAAGGTTCCTTTTACAGAAAGAGTTCAGACAGATATTTCGTGATAAGACTATTATTGCGATGATGTTTATGATGCCTACTGTACAGTTGATTATTCTTCCTTTGGCAATGGATTTGGAAGTGAAAAACATTAGTCTGTCTATTGTTGATCGGGATCATAGTAGTTATTCGCAACAGTTAATTAGTAAGGTAGGTTCTTCTGGATACTTCAAAATGGTGAGTATGGAACCTTCTTATAAGGAGGCGTTGAAATATGTTGAAAGGGATGAAGCGGATGTGGTGCTGGAAATACCTGCTGGCTTTGAACGAAATCTGATTCGGGAAGGGAAACAGAAAGTTGGTTTATCAGTCGATGCAATTGATGGGACAAAAGCTTCTATTGGCGGCAGCTATTTAAATGCTATAATAGCAGACTTTACTGCTAACTTGGAAATTAATAATAAGGCTACAACTCCAACTAATTATACTTCAAAAAGTTTCATTGACGTAACCTATTCAACTTGGTTTAATCCCTTGGCTCAATTTAAATACTATTTGGTTCCGGGCATCCTTGTCTTATTATTAACGATGATTGGCGGTTTTCTGTCGTCTTTAAATATTGTGAGAGAGAAGGAAGTAGGGACCATAGAACAGATCAATGTGAGTCCGATTAAGAAATGGCAGTTTATCTTGGGCAAGCTTATTCCTTTTTGGATTATGGGGATTATTGTATTTACACTCGGACTTGTAGTTTGCTGGTTGATTTATGGTATTGTTTCAGAAGGTAGTCTTTTATTGCTCTACTTGTTTGCTGCTTTCTATTTAATAGCAGTTTTGGGTTTCGGTTTATTGATTTCAACTATTAGTGATAATCAGATTCAAGCTATGTTCCTGGCTTTTTTCTTTATGATGATCTTTACTTTGATGGGAGGTTTATTTACCTCGGTAGAAAGCATGCCTGATTGGGCAAGAAATATCTCTAATTTAATGCCAATAACACACTTTATTCGTGTAGTACGCATGGTTATGCTGAAGGGTAGTGGCTTTGCAGACGTTCAGCTTGAATTCTTTTATATCATCGTTTTCGGTGTCATATTGAATGGCTGGGCTATCTGGAATTACAGAAAAACGGCCTGATCATTTTTAATGTGTTTTTGGCTTAAATAATAAAGGATAAAATACTCTTTTATCTTAATATTATTATTTAATTTTGCCGTATATAATATATTAAATATGATTTCAAACACTTTTCAATTGGCAATATCAAGCCTATGGATTAATGGTTTTATTGTCGTGCTATCTGTGATAATTATTATCGTATTATTATTTGCAATATCTGTTCTATTAAATATGCGAGAAATCAGGGGAGATACAGATAAGATGGGATTTAAGAGTGATGAAGAAAGGTTTAAGCATTATATAGACACCTTAAATAGCAAACAAATAGAAGAGTTTCGTAAAGTAAGAAAGAAAGAGACTTCTTTTGCCCCGACTTCTAAAAAAGATGTTGTTAGTGGCCTTACAATCGCGATTTTATGTTTGATTAGTCATTTTAGCTATGGACAAAATGAAGGTGTTGATTCCGAAACTGTAATGTCTAGTGGGGGTGTTATTATTACTTTAATTTTAATTGCTATACCCATTATAGTCGGTATTCTATTACTAGCTGGTCGGGTTAAGAAGTACATTAATAATATCAGTGATAGAAATAAACACATTGAGGCAAGGAAATTGGCAGATTATATTAAGTCTTTGCCTGAGGATGAAATAGAAGAAACTATTGAGCGGAGACAAGCTGCTGTAAATTATCAGCTGTCTCAAAAGGAGTTATCAGGCGATCAACCAGTGGCAGATACAAAAGGTTTGATAGCTGAGAATCCGGATACTTCTCTTCCGTTTGTTGCAGTTAAAAAGAAAGCTACAAAAAGACCTTCTGTAGATCCTAAACTTGCTAAATTGGTATTATGGTTTGCAGCTACAGCTACCTTTTGGTTGATCTTTGGTACATCGGTTGGAGAGTATGTTGGGATTAAGTTTGTAGCTCCTGATATTGATCAAACCAGTTGGCTGAGTTTTGGAAGGTTAAGACCTGTTCATACTAATTCTGTTTTTTGGGGTTGGGCCTCTCTGGGGATGTTAGGTTTGGGTTATTATTCTGTACCCCGAGTAGGAAACAATGTGCTTTTTAGCTATAAACTCGGTTGGATTACTCTGGTTTTAATTAATGCGACGGTGCTGTTCGGTACGATTGCTCTTATGGCCGGTATTAATAATGGCGGTGGTGAATTTCGTGAATATATCTGGCCTGTTATGCTGCCGTTTGCAGCTGCATTGATCCTTACGCTTTATAATTTCTTGAAGACTATTGCTACACGTAAAACCAAAGAAATATATATATCTAATTGGTATATGGTTGCAGCATTGATCTTCGCTATTGTGATTACTCTGGTTGCTTATTTGCCATTTTGGCAAACTGGTTTAGGAGAAACGATAGTGCAGGGTTATTATATGCATCAAGGTGTGGGCATGTGGTTTATGATGTTTACACTGGGTATTGTGTATTATTATCTTCCTCAACAATTGAACCAGCCAATCTATTCATACAGCCTGGGTATTTTGGCTTACTGGACTCAAATACTGTTTTATACTTTAATCGGATCGCATCACTTTGTATTTAGTTCTATTCCATGGTGGTTGCAAACAGTAGCTATTGTAGGAAGTGTGGGAATGGTTATTCCGGTTGTAGCGGGTACTACCAACTTTGTAATGACCTTTAAAGGTGCATGGCATAAAATTACTGATAGCTATACTTTGCCTTTCTTTATCGTTGGAATTGTATTCTATTTTACAGGATCGATGCAGGGTACGGCAGAAGCTTTTAGAGAAACCAATTTGTATTGGCACTTTACTGATTTTACGGTAGCTCATTCACACTTAACCATGTATGGTATTATAACCTTCTTTATTTGGGCTGGTATGTATGTTATTATTCCTCGCTTAACAGGCAAGGAGCCTCCTCAAATAACAGTTGGTGCTCATTTCTGGATGGCTCTTATTGGTTTAATGTTTTACTCTGTGCCTTTAATGATTGGAGGAACCTTACGTGGTTTGTCATGGATGGAAGGAAAACCGTTTCTTGATAGTGTGATTATGATGGCGCCACATTGGTTGTGGCGTGCAATAGGAGGGAGTTTAATGTGGCTTTCTCATCTGGTTTTTGCTTATAATCTTTATAAAATGTGGGATTCTAAGCCTGCACTGGATGTGAAGGATCTGGCAATACAAAAATTAGATAAAGACCTTAATCAACAAACCGAAAAAGCTTTTTAAAATGGAATTCTTTAATAATCATAAAAGTCTCTTTATTGCAACGGCTGCATTGTTTTTGATTCTGACATTCTTCGTGGCTATTATGCCTGCCTTGAATAATCAGAAAGACAATGCCCCATTGCCCAATGCAGTACCTTTAAGTGCGGCTGCACAAAAAGGAAAAGCACTTTATATAGCGAATGGCTGCGTGGCCTGCCATACTCAGCAAGTTAGAAATATTGATATGGATAAAATGTTTGGTTCAAGACCAAGTGTTTCAGCGGATTATGCAGATATAAAAAGACAAGATATCTGGCGTAATACGGCTACATTGATGGGAACTGAACGTACTGGTCCGGATTTAATTAATGTAGGAAATCGTCAGCCTAGCCAGGATTGGAACTTAGTTCATCTTTACAATCCAAGAACGGTGGTTAGTGAATCCATTATGCCTGCTTATCCATGGTTGTTTATCTTAAAAGAATATCCTACGATGGATGATGTAGTTGTTGCTGTGCCCGAAGAGTTTTTAAAAGATAAAAGTAAAAAGGTGGTTGCAACAGAGGATGCACTTAATTTGGTAGCTTATTTACAATCATTGAAGCAAACAGAAATGCCAACTGGTACAAATTTTCCGGAGTTTTTGTATAAACGAAATGTTAAAAGTGCCGCGGTTGCCAGTAGTGGAGGAGAAGGGCCTTCTAAAGTTATAGCTGCCGATGGTGTTGCCTTATATGCTACAAATTGCCAGGCTTGTCACCAGCAAAATGGAAAAGGATTGCCTGGTGCATTTCCTTCACTTGCAGGAAGTAAGGTTGTGTTGGATGAGAATCCTGAGATATTTGTAGACATTATTATGAACGGTTATAATGCCCGTGCTAATGAAGGGTTTGGCCCCATGCCTGCAGTTGGAACTATGGCTAATTTAACTGCTGATGAGATTACTGCTATTATGAATCATGAGAAAACAAGTTGGGGAAATGATGCAAAAACAGTAACTGTAGAAGAGATTCAAAAATTAATTGATAAGGTTAAGAAATAGATATAAAATAAAGACATGAAAAGGATAGTAATCTTATTACCACTTTTACTCGCTGCCCTAGGTGGCTTTGCTTGTCCGGCTTGTGAAAAACAACAACCTGCACTTCTAAAAGGTATTTCTCATGGAAGCGGACCTGATAGTAATTGGGACATGGTGATTGTTTGGATTATAGCGATCATAGTAGTTTTGACTTTGTTTTTTTCTATAAAGTTTTTAGTAAAACCAGGAGAAAAATCAAAGTCACATATTAAACGGTTTATATTAAGTAACGATTAAATACTGATGAAAACTAAAAGCAGCATTTTGCTTTTCATTGACGATGAATCAACTCCAATAGCGTCTTTTCAGGCACCAGTAAAATTTGAGTTGGATACTACCAAGCTAGTCGATGGAAAACACACATTAAGAATAGTAAGTAAGGATCCGAATGGTAAAGAAGGCATTCGGATTGTTCCATTTGAGGTTCGTAACGGTCCGGCTATAAGCATTGAAGGTTTACGTAAAGATGCAATTGTTGATGGGGTTATCCCTCTTATGATTAATGCTTATGGAAAAGGTAATTCAAGTCAATTTTACATAGAGGGAAGTGAAACACCACAAAGCATTCCTTACTGGGTTTGGATATTATTAATTGGCTTTGTGGGTTGGGCGCTTTATTATCTATTTACCTATATTAATGTAGTTCCTAATTAATGAAATAAAAGACCATGGATATATCAGAAAATACCCGCATATCCGATTTATTAAAAGAGAATAAGGTTAGCATTGATGCAATTGCCTCATTGGCTAAACCTCTTGAGAAACTTAAGAATCCTATTTTAAGAAAGCTGATGGCTTCTCGTGTAACTATAGCTGAAGCTGCAAAAATGGGAGGTTGCTCTCTTCAGGATTTTGAAAGGGTATTAACACCATTGGGTTTTAAGTTTATAAAGAATGTGGAGAAAGAAGATTTTGTGGAAGAGGAGTCACCTAATTGGCTGAAGAATCTTCCTGCAGATCATATCGAGGTATTTGATGTGAGAGAGATTTTGTTAGGCGGACAAGATCCTTTAAAACAAATTATGCAACGTTTTAAAAGTGTTCCGACTGGAAACGCACTTTGCATTGTAAATAGTTTTATACCTGTTCCTTTGGTACGTTTGCTTGAAAAAGATGGTGTAAAAAGCTTTACAAAAACAATAAGAATCAATGAATTTCATACGTATTTTTATAAAGTTCCTACTGTTAAAGAGACAGTAGCTCCTGCGCCTGGAACCAATGATAACATCCACATGCTTGACCAAGCTTCCTTTCAAGAGGAATATAATAAGTTTTCTGAAGCTAATATTCGTGAAATTGATGTACGTGCTCTGGAAATGCCAGGCCCTATGCAAACCATTCTGCAAATACTACCTACATTAAGTACTAATGAAGCTTTGTATGTAAATCATAAACGAGTTCCATTATATTTACTTGAAGAAATAGCAGGTGAAAATTATTATGTAAATATTCTTACTTTATCTGAAATAGATGTTAAATTATTGATTTATAAAAGATGATAGGGGATGGAAAAGTTTACGATATGGACGGTCGGTCATTCAACTCGTAGTTTTTCAGAGTTTCTGGAATTGCTGCAACATAATTCGATTAAATTACTGGTGGATGTAAGGAGCCTCCCGGGTTCACGGAAGTTTCCTCAATTTAATAAAGAGAATTTAGAGACAGAACTACCTGCTAATGGTATTGAATATCAGCATATGCTCGCTCTTGGTGGAAGAAGAAAGGTTCATAAAGATTCTAAAAATACGGCCTGGCGAAATCCTTCTTTCCAAGGATATGCTGATTATATGGAAACGGAAGAGTTTAGAACAGCACTGAATGAACTGGAAAATAGCAGCAAAAATCAAAATACTTGTATTATGTGTTCAGAGGCAGTTTGGTGGCGCTGTCATCGGAGTATGATTGCAGATGCACTTAAGTTAGATGGATGGAAAGTGCTGCATATCTTATCGTTAACTAAATTAGAGAAACATCCTTATACATCTCCGGCATCTATTAAAAATGGTAAGCTTTTTTATAATTAGCTCAAAATAAATAACTGTTTTTGTGATTTTTATGCTATTTTATTGTGTTTTTTAATGTGAAGACAATACTTTTGTCGAAAACATAATTAAATGCGAAAAAGTAAAGGTACAAGGGAGCCCATCCCGATAGCTCCTTCTCTAGGCTTTAATGATCAAGAGTTTATTGATACACCACCTTCAGTTTCTAAACGGGTTCTTTATTTAAGTGCACAGGCAGTTTTTAATGCTATAATTATTGGCTTCATTGCGAAGCTGCTTGTTGAGTTGATTCATCTTATTACTAATCTTTTCTTTTATGGAAATTTTTCATTTGAAGAAACTACTCCGGCCGGTAATACATTGGGATTATGGGTTATTGTAATCCCGGTTATAGGTGGACTTATTGTGGGTGTTATGGCTAAATTGGGTTCTACAGCTATTCGTGGTCATGGAATTCCAGAGGCCATGGAGCAGGTATTAACCAATGAAAGTAAAATTAAACCTATTATTACCATTTTAAAACCACTATCTGCAGCAATCTCTATTGGTTCGGGTGGTCCATTTGGTTCTGAAGGCCCTATCATTTCAACCGGTGGAGCTTTGGGTTCTTTTGCCGGACAAATTATGAAAATTACGCCGAATGAGCGTAAAATTATGCTTACGGCTGGTGCTACTGCAGGTATGGCAGCTATTTTTGGAACGCCAGTGGCGGCTGTTTTGTTGGCTGTTGAGTTGTTGCTTTTTGAATTTTCACCACGTTCTATTATTCCGGTTGCATTGGCTTGTGCTACAGGTGCTGCGATGCATTTGTTAATGTTTGGACAAGAGCCGATGTTTGGAATGCCCGACATTCCTGCACCAACCTACCAGGCTTTAATGTGGTATGTAACATTAGGGGGGATTATTGGTGTACTGGCAGCCCTTATTTCTAAAAGTATTTATTTAATAGAAGATTGGTTTGAGAAACTTCCTATACATTGGATGTGGTGGCCAGCTATTGGTGCCATTGCAATTGGTGTAGTAGGTTATTTCGCTCCTTATACTATGGGAGTAGGATATTCTAATATCTCTGATTTATTAACAGGAAATTTGCCTGTACAAATGATATTTGGATTGGGAGTATTGAAGTTTATTTCCTGGTCTATTTCTTTAGGTAGTGGTACTTCTGGCGGTACTTTGGCTCCTTTATTTACTATAGGTGGAGCGATAGGATTGGCTTTAGGAATGGTTATTCAATATATTTTTCCAGAGAGCGATATTAATTTACCTACCTGTGCTTTAATTGGTATGGCAAGTATGTTTGCCGGTTCAGCACGTGCATTACTAACATCAATTGTTTTTGCTTTTGAAGTTACGATGCAACCTCATGGTTTACTTCCTTTACTAGGAGCTTGTACTTCAGCTTATTTTGTGTCTTTTTTCTTAATGAAAGGAACAATTATGACAGAGAAGATTCAACGTAGAGGAATATTAACTCCTGATGCTTACGAGCCTGATGTTTTACAGCAAATGCATGTTGGAGAAGTAATGGAGTATTTGGAACCACAAATATCATTGAATCAGAGTATTGCTGATGTTAAAAAATGGGTATCTTTAAATCGTCCTGATCGTCATGTATTGATTGTAAAGGATAATGAGGGGAAGCTGGCTGGTACCTTAAAATTAAAGGATTTGCGAGAAAATGAATTGGATGAAAATGTGAGTATTGAAGCCTTGATGGATAAGAAGATCATTTATATTTATCCGGAGAGTCAATTAAGCTTTGCTGTCGAAATGATGGATCGTTATCATACTGATTTAATTCCTGTAGTAAATCGTGATAATAAAACACAGTCTATTGGTTTGTTAACTCCAACATTAGTGTTTGCAGCTTACCGTAAAGCTCGTTATGCCGATCAACAACTTCAACGGCCAATTAGTTTGAAAAGGAGTGGTTATAGAATGCTCGTAAAAAGTAAAAAGGGATTTAAAAGGTAAATTCTATGGAAAATAATAGGGGAGTTGTCTTTTTGATTATAGTAGCTTCTCTAGGCTATTTTGTAGATATCTATGATCTTGTCATTTTCTCTATTGTCCGGATTCAGAGTTTCCATGATATTGGTATTCCCGAAGATTCTATGCGAACAAATGGTGAATATGTGCTTAATATGCAAATGGGCGGATTGCTTTTGGGTGGCATTTTATGGGGTATTATAGGTGATAAGTTCGGAAGAATAAAAGTGCTCTTCGGTTCTATTTTATTGTATTCTTTAGCCAATATTGCGAATGGTTTTGTAAATGATATTCATAGCTATGCTATTATCCGATTTATAGCAGGTATAGGTTTGGCTGGTGAATTAGGTGCAGGCATTACTTTGGTTAGTGAAAGTATGCATAAAGACAAACGTGGCTATGGAACGATGGTTATAGCTGGAGTAGGAGTATTGGGAGCTATTTTGGCATTTTATGTTGCTGAATATTTTAGCTGGCGAAATGCTTATTTTGTAGGAGGAGGAATTGGTTTAATATTACTTGTTCTAAGACTTGGTACCTTTGAATCTGGATTATATAAAGGTGTTGTTAGCAAGAAGGTAGAAAAAGGGAAGCTCAGCATGTTGTTTAACTCAAAAGAGCGTTCTCTAAGATATCTGTATTGTTTACTCATAGGTTTGCCCATTTGGTTTGTGGTAGGGATTTTTGTCACACAGGCACCCGAATTTGGTAAAGCTTTGGGAGCAACAGATGTGCTGAGCGCAGGTAAGGGCATTGTATTTACCTATATTGGTATATCATTGGGCGATATATTTGCCGGTTTGTTGGCTCAATTAACAAAATCGAGAAGATTGGTGGTTTTCCTTTTTCAGTTAGGAATCATAGCAACTTCGGTTTGGTTTTTAAGTAGTGCAGGGTTAACTGAACAGCGATTTCATTGGATAGCTTTCTTTATGGGTTTAGCAGTAGGCTATTGGGCTACATTTGTAACAATTGCTTCAGAACAGTTTGGTACCAACTTACGGGCTACTGTTGCAACAACTGCTCCTAATTTTGTACGTGGAGCATTAATTCCAAGTACATTATTGTTTGAAGTTTTTGTATCAAGATATGGAATAATAACTTCTGGGTATATCATGATATTTCTATTAACAGCCATTGCAATCTTTGCATTGAGTAAACTCAAGGAAAGTTTTAATAAGGATTTAAATTATCTAGAATATTAAACTAAGAAGAGTTTTCCCTTGAACGAATAGATTCTCTTTTGTAACAATTCTATCAGTATACTAAATAGAGTGATTTTATTCATCTTTATGACTATTTTTGGACTAATGCGAACTGCTAATGATAAATTAAGAATTAACCTATCTATTAACAATTAAAAGTCTAAAAAATGAAAATTTTCACGTTAAAACAATCACTGATGAGCATGTTGTTCTTATTAATGAGTACAGCATTTCTTTTCGCTCAAAATAATCAACCCCCTGCAAGTCCGGCTGCTACTGCTACTGGGAAATTTGGAAATGCAACAGTAACTATTACTTATAGTAGTCCTGCGGTAAAAGGAAGAGAGATATTTGGAGGTTTAGTTCCTTATGATAAAGTATGGAGAGCAGGAGCTAATCAAGCTACAATATTAGAAACCACTGCACCAATCCAAGTTGAAGGCAAAAACCTTCCTGCTGGAAAATATACTCTTTTTATGCTTCCAACTGCCAATAATGGCTGGACTGTTATTCTGAATTCAGAAACCGGACAATGGGGAATACAAAGAACTGGCGAAGCAAACCTGGATAGAAGCAAAGATGTTCTTACTGCTTCAGTAAAGCCGGCTAAAAGCAGCACTATGCATGAACGATTGGTTTATGAATTTAATACTAATGGTTTTTCTTTATCATGGGATAACCTTACAATACCAGTTTCGGTTAAATAATTATGGAGAACTGCTAGTCTTTATCAATTCTTAATCTTTATAGATCGCCGTGTTGTTTTATCATAAATAACACGGCGATTCTTGTTTAGAGAAATGGCTTTAATCCCTATCTTCGTAGAAAAGTATTAAATGTTAGAAATAGTCTACCAGGATGAATATTTAATCGCCATCAATAAACCGCATGGTTTATTGGTACATCGTTCGTCTATTGCCAGGGACGCAAAAGAATTTGCTCTGCAACTTTTAAAAACACAGATAGGTAAATATGTTAGCCCGGTTCATCGTTTAGATCGTAAGACAGGAGGGGTATTATTATTTGCTTTAGATAAGGAGATAGAAGTTGCAATGCATCAACAGTTTATGAAAGGAGAGGTGGAGAAAGAATACCTTGCTATTGTACGAGGCTATTCGCCTGATCAAATGGAAATTGATTATCCCCTTTTGAAAGAAAATGGTATGATGCAAGAAGCATTTACCAAATTTAAAACTCTTGAGCGGGCAGAGTTGGCAATCCCATTGGGCAAGCATGCAACTTCAAGATATTCATTAATAGAAGCTAAGCCAACAACCGGGCGAATGCACCAATTAAGAAAGCATTTTGCACATATTTTTCATCCCATCATAGGTGATCGTAAGCATGGTTGTAATAAACAAAACCGTTTCTTTAAAGAACAATGGGATATGACAACCATGCTTTTACATGCTTCTTCGCTGAAGTTTAAACACCCGATAACTGAACAAGATGTTCGTATTTCAGCACCTGTACAAGGTGAGTTTAAAAGGGTGATGAATTTGATGGATTGGAATTAAAAGAATATTTATCTTTTATAGTCACCATTAAATAATCTCATAATACCTAAAGGGTTATCGCTCTTTAACTCCTCTGGTAATAGGTCCTCAGGAAAACTTTGATAGCATACCGGGCGTGTAAAACGATATATAGCTGCCGTTCCAACAGAGGTTGAACGACTGTTTGAAGTCGCGGGAAATGGGCCTCCATGCACCATCGCATGGCATACTTCAACACCCGTAGGGAAATCATTAATAATTAACCTGCCAACTTTTTGTTCTAAAATGTCTATTAAATCGCTATAATTATTTAAGTCGTTTTCAGTTCCGAAAAGTGTAGCCGTTAAATGGCCTTTCATCTTTTTTGCTGATGCCAACAATTCTTCTTTAGAATCTGCAATAACACTTATGGTTGATGGTCCAAAGTTTTCTTCTTCTAAAGAATCTCTTAAAATAAAGCTTTTAGCCGTGGTTTCAAATAAATGTGCGCTTCCTTTAAATCCTTCTAAGCTGGATTTGCCTTTCGCTAATAATTTTACGTCAACCTTATTACTTGCTAAATGTTGAATGCCAATATCAAATGCAGACTTAATCCCTTTATTCAACATGGTGCCTGCTTCTGTTTCTTCAAAGTGCTTTGCTGTTAGTTTCTGAAAGTTTTGCAGGTTTTCGTCATTATTCAAAAATACTAAACCAGGGTTTGTACAAAACTGTCCAACCCCTAATGATACAGAGCCAGTTAATCCTTTAGCAATGTCTTCAGAACGGGTTTTCAATGCTTCAGGTAAGATAAAAACAGGATTTGTACTTCCCATTTCAGAATATACTGGAATAGGCTCTTCTCGATTATTAGCCGCCTGAAAAATAGCAATTCCTCCCTTGGTAGATCCCGTAAAACCAATCGCTTTAATATGAGGATGATTTACAATAGCCATGCCCACTTCCACGGAAGCGCCCTGTACCATTGAAAAAACACCTTTTGGCATGTTGGTTTTTTCCGAAGCCTTATTAATGGCCATAGCCACCAATTCGCAAGTCCCAGGATGTGAAGGATGACCCTTTACAACAACAGGGCAACCGCTAGCTAAAGCCGATGCGGTGTCTCCTCCTGCAACCGAAAAGGCCAACGGAAAATTACTAGCTCCGAAAACGCCTACAGCACCTAAAGCTATTTGCATATAACGAATATCAGCCCTCGGTAATGGTTGTCTATCTGGCAGCGCCGTATCTATTCTGGCATCAACCCAAGAGCCTTCACGCAAAACTGTCGCAAATAATTTTAATTGTCCCATGGTTCTGCCTCGTTCACCAGTTATTCTACCTATAGGTAAACCTGTTTCTGCAGAAGCAAGTGCTATCAAATCATCTCCAAGATTTAATATTTCATCAGCAATGGCATCTAAAAACAACGCTTTTTCCTTTCCGCTTTTCTTGCGATATATAGCAAATGCTTCATGAGCTTTTAAGGCGGCTTCATTTACCTCATCTATAGTTGCCTCATGAAATGTTGTTTCTAACTCCGTAGCATTGGAAGGGTTGATGGCTTTAAATGTTGTTTTTCCTTTTGATGAAATTAATCCCGCTATATAATTTTTTCCTGTCAATATCATTTTGTAAGTTTTATAATTTTTATTCTATTTTAAGGTCAGACCATAACCACTTTAAGGCTTCTGGAAGTACACTTCCTCCAATGTTTTCCATTGTGGGCACCAGTTCCTATTAGCTTTAATTAGTGTCATCTTACATAGTTTACTAAAGTACCTATAGGGGCTATTGAAATATTAATTTCGTCGCCACTTTGTAATGTAAAAGCAGTTGTTGGAACAATACCCGTACCAGTCATCAAAAGACTTCCATAGGCAAAAGAACATTCTTTATAGAGGTATGATACCAAATCTTCAAACTTACGTTTAATCTTATTTATTTCGATGGTACCTTCAAAAACCGTTTGTCCATTTCTATTGATTTTCATGGCAATTTCAGTACTTAAAGGAAGAGCTCCATTTGTTAAATAAATACATGGACCTAAACCAGCACAGGCATCGTATGTTTTAGCTTGTGGAAGATATAAAGGGTTTTCGCCTTCAATACTCCTGGAACTCATATCATTACCAATTGTATAACCAATTATTTTACCAGAAGATGTAATGGCTAATGTTAATTCCGGTTCAGGCACATCCCATATAGAATCTTTTCTAATGTTTACCTTTCCACCCGATGGCACCGTTCTATTTATAGTTGCTTTAAAAAACAGTTCTGGTCGGTCTGCATTGTAAACACGTTCATAATAGTCGCCTCCGCCAGCACCTTTACTCTCTTCTTGCCTTCCTAATTTACTATTAAAATAAGTAACGCCGCTTGCCCATAGCTCTTGACTTTTCATAGGAACTAATAAATGATTGGCTATGATGTCTTCGGCATTGTCAATGGATGAATTTTGCTTAACAATATCTTGAACTTTATCGTACAAATTATCATTATTAAAAAAATCATCCCAATTATCATTTACTAAGTAAAACGATTTGTCGGATTGAATTAAGATTCCTTTTGTTGTATTGTAAATTTTCATTTACGCTAAAATTAAGTATGTTAGAAATAATAAAATTGCTGATGATGTCCCTAAAACAGCGGTTCCCAATGTATGAAAACGGTAACCAGTTTTGACATCCATGCCTGATAATTGAGTAACCACCCAAAAGAAACTATCATTAGCATGTGAAACTACTGCAGATCCTGCACCAATAGCAATAACCACCATGGCTTTGTGTAATTCAGTTTCAAAACCTAAAGTCCCCATCATTGGTGCTAATATAGATGCAGTTGTTATTAAAGATACTGTAGAAGATCCTTGAGCTGTTTTGATTGCGGCCGCCAATAAGAAAGGTAACCAAATATTGATATTGATGTCCGATAATGTCTCTCCTAAGGTGATTGCTATTCCTGAATCGCGCAATACTTGACCAAAAATACCTCCTGCACCTGTAATTAATATAATTGATGATGCCGCTACTAAGGCTTTGCCAATCCATCCATCGGTGGAAAACATTTCTGAGCTTAATTTCTTTGGAAGCGTTAATGATAAAAAAGCTCCAATTAATAAAGCCATAAAAGGCTCTCCTAAGAATAACAAGATTTTAATGGTTAAAGGAAATGTTTCATAAGCTTCCATTTTATAATCAAAAGTTGTTGTTAATATTGATGCGATAACAATTAAAATAATAGGAATAAAAATGGGCACGACCGATTTTAGTGCACTTGGTCTGGATTTAAATTGTATGGCTATGTCTTCTTCAGAGATTTCCGGATTGGGATCAATATAGGTTTTAGAAACATATTTCTTGATAAAAAGAAGCGATATAGCCAAGGCACCTAAGCTGATAGGGATTCCCAATAACATGACCAACCCTAAATCGGCGTTTAAATAATGAGCTGCCGCTACGGGCCCAGGTGTTGGAGGGATTAAAACGTGTGATGCTGTTAAACCAAGCGCTAAAGCAATGGCGGCTCCGGATAAAGAAATTCCAGCTCTTTTTGATAAGCTTTTATTTAATGGTGCCAATAGCATAAAACCACTATCTGCAAAAACAGGTATAGAAACAAACCACCCTATCAAGCTCATAGCAAAAGGGATTTTTTTCTTTCCTGTAAACTTCAATACTTTCTCCGCCAAGGCATAAGCACCTCCAGAATTTTCTAAAAAAGCACCAATAATAACACCAAGAATTATAATCATTCCAATGCCGCCTAATGTATTTCCAAAGCCTTTATTTACGGAATCAATGATTTGATTTAAAGGCATTCCTGAAAGAATTCCATAGAGAATAGCTACTAAAAGCAGCACTACAAAAGGGTGGACTTTTAGTCTTGATGTCATAAATATAATCAGCAATACGCTGATTATTAAATAGATGATTGTCATGGGTTAATTTGATTAGTTTGTAATTGGTTATTAAATTAATGCAAATCCCTATCAACTTTCGAACCCGAACCTCCAACAAGAACATCTAAATCTGCTCCCAATTCGGCACCTTCCACATGATCTAAATAAATACGTACATACCCTCTTGTAGCCATTGGTTCTGGTGCTTTCCATGCCAATTTTCGTTTTGCTATCTCTTCATCAGAAATATTAAGTTGTAATAATCTATTTTCAACATCTAATGTAATCGTATCACCATTTTGTACAATAGCAAGAGTTCCACCAATCGTTGATTCTGGTGATATATGAAGCACCACGGTGCCATAAGCAGTTCCACTCATTCTACCATCAGAAATACGAATCATATCCTTCACGCCTTTCATAATCAATTTTTCTGGTAAATCTACATTGCCAACTTCTGGCATTCCAGGATATCCTTTTGGTCCCACACCTTTCAGTACTATAACACTATCTTCATCAATTTCTAAATTCGGGTCATCAATTCTATGGTGATAGTCTTCCATACTTTCAAAAACAACCGCTTTCCCCGTATGGTTCATCAGGCGCTTCGTAGCAGCAGAAGGTTTAATGACGGCACCATTTTCACACAGATTTCCTTTTAAAACAGCAATACCTGCATGTTCTTGTAACGGTTTATCTATTTTGGCAATAACTTCATCATTATAGCATATGGCTTTAGCATAATTTTCTCTAAATGTTTTTCCATTGGCTGTTATAATATCTTGATGTAATAAATCATCCAATTCTTTCATAACTACAGGCAAGCCTCCCGCATAAAAGAAATCCTCCATCAAATATTTTCCGGAAGGCATTAGGTTTACCAATAATGGGATTTGACTTCCAAGACTATCAAAATCTTCTAATTTTAAATTAACACCGATTCGACGTGCAATAGCAATTAAATGAATAATTAAATTGGTTGAACCTCCAACTGCAGCATTGGTTACTATGGCATTTTCAAAGGCTTTTCTGGTAAGGATTTTAGACAAGGTTAAATCTTCTTTCACCATATCAACTATACGACGGCCAGACAATTGTTGCATGACCTTTTTGCGGGAATCTGCTGCTGGGATAGATGAGAAACCAGGTAAGGTAAGTCCTAAAGCTTCACACATTGTTCCCATAGTAGAAGCCGTTCCCATCGTGTTACAATGTCCTATACTTCGAGCTGCACAAATTTCAGCTTCTTGCATTGCTTCGGCATCAAAGTCCTGTGTTTTCTGTTTTTCTTTAATCATCCAGTTAAAAGAACCAGAACCAATGGTTTCACCTCTAAATCTTCCATTTAACATAGGACCTCCAGGCACTACAATTGTTGGTATATCCACACTACAGGCACCCATAACCGTTGAAGGTGTTGTTTTGTCGCACCCAGTTAAAAGCACAATACCATCCAGTGGATTTGCTCTAATGGATTCTTCTGTATCCATACTTACCAAATTACGAAACAGCATTGTAGTTGGTCGCATGATGGTTTCGCCCAATGACATGACGGGGAATTCCAAAGGAAAGCCTCCTGCTTCAAGAATACCCCGTTTTACAACTTCGGCAACATCGCGCAAATGACCATTACAAGGTGTCAAGTCCGACCATGTATTACAAATACCTATCACGGGTTTACCTTCGAAGTAATCATTTGGATAGCCTTGATTTCTTAACCAAGAACGATGTACAAAGCCCATTTTATCTTTACCACCAAACCACTCTTGACTTCTTAATTTTTTATCCTTCATGTGTTGTATAAATGAAATTATTAATTGAAATAATGTCTATACTAGCATTAAAGCTAGTTTAGGCTGTGTTTCTATCATATAACAAAGGGTAATTGGTTCTTATAATGATGATTGTTTTATAAAACAGATATCATATAAGCCCCAAATTCCTAAAGAGGATTAGAGATCTTCGTATTTATGGGAAAGATTATAATTGGTTAAGGGTAAATATATAAAAATAATACACCAAACAAAAAGTTTAATCTTTATAACATTGGGTATTACAAGGCCATTGTTAACTGTATCTACTTCAATTAGCTAAAATGATGCGTAGCATTTCTCCTGTCTCCACTGCCATTCCTAGAATAAAATATTGTATATCAGATCACTATGTGTAATCTATCTTAAAAAAGGATATCCATCGCTTTTTTTTTCTATTTTGTGTTGTTTTAGTAAAAAGAAAAGAATCGTTTAAATAATTACAGCGCCATTGAAGATCCTTATTTAAACATTTTATATCTATACTATTTGGAATTGGAAAAGGGTGTTGAGTTACAGATTTTTTCTTAGCACAGAAGAAGCTGCTAAATAACAAGGAATATAATACAGTTGAGAACAAGTACCCCAGAGATTAAAATGAAAGATTATAAAAAATATTACATCGTACCGGCTAGTCCGGAGGAAGTATACAAAGCTTTAACCATTGAACCTACTATTGAATTGTGGACTGGGGCTAAAGCTCAGATGTCTGCAGAGCCAGATACTGAATTCTCTTTATGGGATGAGAGCATTGTAGGAAAGAATATCGCTTTTGAAGAAAATAAGAAGATCGCTCAACAATGGTATTTCGGTGAGGAAAGTGACGATTCAATTGTTACTATTAAGCTGCATGAGCATAAACAAGGAACATCTGTTGAGTTAATACATACCAATATCCCTGACGAAGATTATGATAATATTACAGAAGGTTGGAATACAGACTATTTTGGTTCTATTATAGATTTTTATTCAGAATAAGCTTCAATAGGCTTGTTGGCCTCTTTCTTATAAATTTTATTAATAATTAAAGCAATTGCTCCATCTCCTGTTACGTTGCAGGCAGTGCCAAAGCTGTCCATTGCAATATAAAGTGCGATCATTAATCCCAGTGCTTCTTCATTAAAGCCAAGAATTGAAGATAATACACCTAAAGCAGCCATAATAGCACCTCCAGGTACACCAGGTGCGGCAACCATGGTTATTGCCAGCATAAATATAAAGCCTATGAAAACTTCAGGAACAATAGGCATGCCATTCATCATCATTATTGCCATGGCACAAGCCGTTATTTTGAGCATACTACCTGAAAGGTGAATGGTTGCACAAAGTGGGATTACAAAACTTGCCACATCTTCATCTACTCCGTTCTTTAATGTTTGTTGATAAGTTACGGGAATAGTGGCAGCCGACGATTGTGTTCCTAAAGCTGTTAAGTATGCTGTCATCATATTTCTTAATGCTTTTAACGGGTTTACTTTAGCAACGATTCCTGCAATGCTAAATTGAATCAATAGCAGGATAACCGTAAGAATAAAAATTAAGAGGATAATCTTTATGAAAACGGATAAAATACTTTCAACCTGTCCGGAAACGGTGATATTTAAGAATATACCGAAGATATAAATTGGTAAAATAGGAATAATGATATGGTTAATAACGTCCATAATTATATCCTTAAACTCTACCATCGATTTTTTAAGAGTTTCGCCTTTAATAAAGGCCATCCCTAGTCCTAATATGAAAGATAAGATAAGTGCACTCATAACATCAAGCAAAGGCGGCATTCCGAGTGTGAAATAGGCTTCTAAAGTTTTAGCTGCATCGTCTACTTTAGGGATAGTATTTATAGATCCTAACAAAGAAGGGTAGAAGATGTTGCAAGAGAAATAAGCAAAAAAACCGGTAAAGATTGTAAATCCATAGGCTAATACCGATGTTATAATAAGAAGCTTACCAGCACTCTTTCCTAAATCGGCAATGCCTGGTGCAATTAATCCTAGAATAATTAAAGGAACTATGAAGCCTAGGAAATTGCTAAATAAGCTATTGAAGGTTATAAATATTCGTGATATCCAATCCGGAAAGATTAATCCTGCTACAATCCCGAATACTATGGCGAGTATTACTTTTCCTAATAGACCAATTTTTATATTTCTCATAGATTCTTACAATGAGGTATTAAGATTATTTAGATCCTCTATTTATTTCCAAAGATTGAAAAGGCAAAGAAGGTTGCCGATAAACCTAAGATAATACTTAATGCTATATAGGAGAGGGCGAAGCCTATTTGACCCTCTCGAAGAAGATTAATTGATTCCATAGAGAAGGCAGAGAAAGTTGTGAAACCACCTAAGAGGCCAGTTACTAAAAGAAAGCGCCATTCCACTCCTAGATTTTCTTTATCGATATAACCAACGATTAATCCGATAAGAAAGCATCCTACAATGTTTACACCTAATGTTCCTACAGGAAAGGAGGAATCTGTCTTAATTTGAATAAGCTGTGAAAGCAGATATCGCAACACTCCACCAACAAAACTTCCAGAACCTATAAGCAATAGTGTTTTCATCAGATATTATTTCTATTAACAAATAACCATCATGAGTTGCTGTTTATTCTTGCATGAGCAAGTAGAAGCATTCATGATGGTTTCAGGCTTATAATTGTTTATTTCTCTATTGATTTTGACCAGATATTAATGGATCCGTCAACAGCATATTTGTCAATTTCCTTTAATTCATTTTCAGAGAATTCAATATTTTCAATGGCTTTCGCACAGTCTATTACCTGTTCTGGACGGCTGGCTCCAATTAAGGCCGATGTAATTCTTCCTTTTCTTAAAACCCATGCGATAGCCATCTGTGCCAAAGTTTGTCCACGACCCTTTGCGATTTCGTTTAATGAACGAATGTTAGCAATGTTTTTCTCATTTAGAAAATCGGGATTTAAAGACTTATGCTGACCTGCACGGCTATTTTCTGGAATATCCTTTAAATACTTTGTAGTTAACATCCCTTGTGCTAATGGAGAAAACACAATGCTTCCTATTCCCAATTCTTCCAAAGTATCAACTAATCCATCCTCTTCAATCCAGCGGTTCAGCATTGAATAGCTCGGTTGGTGAATTAAACACGGTGTTCCAAGCTCTTTTAAAATTTGATAAGCCTCACGAGTACGTTGTGAGTTATAAGAAGAGATACCAACATAAAGTGCTCTACCAGAACGTACAATATGATCCAAAGCCATCATCGTTTCCTCTAAAGGAGTATTTGGGTCAAAACGGTGTGAATAAAAGATATCTACATAATCAACACCTAAACGCTTTAAGCTTTGGTCACAACTCGCAATAAGATATTTTCTGCTTCCCCATTCTCCATAAGGGCCAGGCCACATATCGTAACCCGCTTTAGATGAAATGATAAGTTCATCGCGGTGATTAGCAAAGTCATCTTTTAAAATTCTTCCGAAGGCTGTTTCTGCACTTCCGGCAGGTGGTCCATAATTATTAGCTAAGTCAAAATGAGTTATGCCCAGATCGAATGCTGTATGGCAAATGGCTCTTTTGTTTTCATGAGAAGCATCGTCGCCGAAATTATGCCACAAACCAAGTGAAATGGCGGGCAGTTTTAAGCCACTTTTACCACAGGTATTATATAGCATCTTTTCGTAACGTTCCTTCTTAGGATGATAAGTCATTTTCTTGAAATTTTGGTTGGCATAAATGTAATAAATTATTCATTATTTATCTTAAGGATTATGAGGATGTATTAAAAATAGCCATAAAGATTTTCCGTATTTCATACATTCTATTCCGCTTTTCATAAGTGTAATTAATTTTCAAAAGCTATTTTTGCGCAACTATTTAGAAATAGTCTAAATACTATTAATTATTTATACATAACACATGGATCATAGAAAATTATTATCTATTCTTCTTTTTCTTTTAATTACAATTTCAGCTTTTGGTCAAACAATCATTATTAATGGTAAGGTATATGATCACGAAACTGGTCAACCTCTAGTTGGAGCAAGCATTCTTATCAAAGAAACAAATGCTAGTACAATTTCTTCTGCTGATGGTAGCTATCAAATTAGAGCAGAGGTTGGGCAAACTCTTGTATTTGCTTATGTTGGTTTAGTTTCTCAGGGAATAAAAGCTTCTTTAAATAATAGAGAAATTGATGTAGAACTCGCTGTTGATAATCGACAATTAACTGAAGTTGTAATAACAGGGGCATTGGGTATTAAGCGTTCAGCCCGGGAATTGGGAACATCTGCACAATTGGTGGATAATGAAGTTCTAAATCAAGGTAAAGCAGTTAACCCTTTGTTTGGTCTAACAAGTAAAGTTGCAGGATTACGTATCAATATGTACGATAGTAAAGTTGATCCAACGGCACAAATTACATTAAGAGGAACGCGTTCATTACAGAGAAATGCAGGTATAGATGGAAGAAATCCAAATGCTCCTTTATATGTAGTTGATGGTATACCCGTTCCGGATATTAGCAGACTTAATCCCAATGACATTGAAAATATAACAGTATTAAAAGGTGCAAATGCTGCAGCATTATATGGATCTGAAGGAGTGAATGGTGCAATTATGATTACTACCAAAACTGGAGAAAGGGGTAGAGGGTCTATAAGTTTTAGTAATACTACTACCTTTTCAAATGTTTACTTGTTACCGAAAGCCCAAACTATTTACGGACAAGGGAGTAATGGAAATTACAATCCTGAAACCTTTGAATCATGGGGCGATAAATTTAATGGAGAAATGAGACCCTGGGGGCCGGTTCTGCCGAATGGCACTCAACCCGAGTTACTTTATTCTGCTGCCAAGGATGACCCTCGATTAGATATATTTCAAACCGGAATAAATGTTCAAAATGATATTGCCTTTTCGGGTGGCGATGAGAAAAGTACCTACTATCTTTCTGCACAGCATGTTCACCAAACAGGGATTATACCCAAGGATAAAAATGACAGATTGAATCTTCGTTTTAATGGGACACGGAATTTTGGAAAGTTAAAGACAGGTTATAATGTTAATTATATTAATAATGAAAAAGATATTACACCTGATGGGCCATGGATTGGTGCATACCGTATGCCTTCTAATTTTAATTATGATTTAATAAAAGATTGGAAAGATCCTAACTCTCCGGGAAATCTTAATAATTATTTTATCCCTAATGCAAGTTGGTTAAGAAATCCATATTTCTTAATTGATAATATACGAGATGAGAGTACTCAACAAATAATTAATGGAAAAATTGACTTAGAATATCAATTCGCTGAATGGTTTACTGCTTTATACAGAGCAGGTTTGTATAGTTTGAATGATCAATCACGTAGTAGTACACGTAAATTTCAAACTAATCGTGCTAATAATACCACCGGTACGGTAAATGATGGTAGTAATAATTATCAACGCTTTAACAGTGATTTAATCTTGAATTTCAAGAAAGATTTTGGTGATTTCTCAACTCGTTTGCTTCTTGGACAGAACCTAAGAACAGATTACAGAAAATCACATAATATAAGTGCAAGTAATTTGCTTTACCCAGATATTCTTAACCCAGATAGCCGTGTTGGAGAATTAGACGGGGGAACAAGTATCACAGAACAACGTTCTTTAGCTGGTTATGGAGAATTAATGGTTGGGTATAAAAATTATTTATTCGTTACACTTACCGGACGAAATGATTGGGTTTCAACTTTAAGTCCAGAGAATAATTCATATTTCTATCCTGGCGTAAGTGCTTCTTTTATAGCAAGCGATGCATTTAGTTTTATTAAGAACACTCCTCAAATATCTTTCCTTAAGGTTTACTCTTCCTGGAATAGAACTGGTAATGTTACACTTACGCCTTATCAGTTGAATAATAGTTATAGTCAGTCTAACGGTTTTCCGTTTGGTAACTTAGAAGGATTCTTGCCTAGTCTTGTAAACCCAAATCCATCAATAAAGCCTGAGTTTGTAACTTCATTTGAGGCTGGTATTCAGTTTGGTTTGTTTAATAATCGACTAAACTTTGACGGTGCTTATGTATTCTCAGATTCTGATGGACAAATATTTAATGCTCCTGTTTCAACATCGTCAGGCTATAATTCAGCTTATGTAAATGCAGGACGTTTAACTAATAACATTATTGAATTAAGTGTAAATGGCGATTTGATCCGTAATAATAATGTACGTTGGAATATTGGCGCTAACTTTTCTTATAATAAAAATATCGTTAAAGAGTTATACGAAGCCGCAGATACAAGATACAAAGCTAATTTTAGACAATCCTATACTTTTGTTGGAGAACAATATCCTAGTCTATGGGTAAGTGACTATGAAAGAGACTATCAAGGTGTACTTTCTGGAGCAAGTACTGAAAATGATCCTATATATATTAATTCGAAAAAAGGAAATGTAGTAGTTGATGAAAACGGAAATCCTATCAAAGCAACCAATAATGTAATTCTTGGAACATTGATCCCTCCTTACTTATTGGGATTAAATACTCAGTTCGAATACAAGGGATTTAGCATCGGCGCTCAATTTGATGCTCGTTGGGGTGCATGGATGTATTCAGAAGTTGTGCCTGCTATGTATGAATTTGGTACGCATCCAGAAACTGCAATTCATGGTAGGGGAGAGAATGCTTTTGTATGGCCAAATTCAGTTGTAAAGAATGAAGATGGAACATATAGCCCTAATACGATACCCGTATCTAATTCTGGTAAAGAGTTTTGGACTGAACAGGGGAAAATACAAAGCAACACAGCTGTTAAATCTGATTTCTTGAAATTGCGCGAACTAAATATTAGCTATACACTACCTGCTTCACTTCTTGCTAATCAGAGCTTAATTCGCGAAGCTTCAATTGGTCTTATAGGTACTAATCTGTTTATCATTAGACATAAAGACAATGATATTGGGGACCCGGAATATTTATATAATAATACAGATGGGTATAGCAGTTTTCGACAAATACCTCCAATGAGAACCTTTGGTTTTAGTGTTAATGTTAAGTTTTAGATGTAAATGATTATTAAAGATTTTGACAAAATGAGAAATGTAAAAAAGGGATTAATATTAACTTTTGTAGGATTAATTACACTTACATCTTGCGATAAATTCTTGGATGTAAATGAAAATCCGAATGCACCTGGTGCGTCAACTTTACCTTTAAGTGCTAAATTCCCCGCAGCCATTGTATCCACAGTAAATCAGGAAACTATTCAACTAAATCAAATAGGTGCTTTTTTTGGAGGCTATTGGGGGACAAATAACGACGGGAATTCTTCGTTCTATGATTTTAAAACTTATAATGGACCAAGTATTCGCAACCAGCGCGGTGGTGTTCCTGTTTGGGAAAATGGCTTCAATAACATTTTATATTTTCAGCTTATTAAAGATGAGGCATTCAGTTCGGGAGACCGTTTTTATATTGGAGCATCAAAGATCATGCAAGGCTGGTTATTTTTACGTTTAGCAGATGTTTATAATAACATACCCTTTGATGAAGCTGCTAAAGGTACTGAGTTTAAAGCTCCGAAATATGAAGATGGGAAAAGTGTTTATCAAAAAGCAGTTAACTTAATCACAGAAGGAATCCAGGATGTTAAAAATTCACCTGAAGTAGGCGTACGGACAGATGATATAATTTTTAAGGGTAATAAAAGCCAATGGGCAAAGTTTGGTAATACGATAAAACTTCGTGCTTTGATTCGCCAAAGTGAAGTTGGTGATCAGAGTTATATTAATGCTGAAATTAATACAATTGAAAATGAGGGTAGCGGATATCTAAGTGTTGGTGAAAATGCATACGTAGATCCAGGCTATTTAAATTCTACTGGAAAACTTAATCCGTTTTGGGAAAACTATTATAGAAATGTTCAAGGTGCAGCTGTAGCAAATTACCGAATAATAAGACCTACAGTTTATTTATTAGATCAATATGAATTACGGAATGACCCTCGTTTAGAGAAATTGTATGTAGCAGTTAATGGAGAGTATAAAGGAGTTCTGTTTGGTAACCCAGATGCTGGTAATCCTATATATGATGAAGAAAACACATCATCTTTTAAAGGAGCCAATGAGAATAACGGCAATCCAACAGGGTTATTTAAAAAGTTTAATCAACCAAGTGTATTATTGAGTTCATTTGAGAGCTTATTTCTTCAAGCCGAGGCTGCGCAAAGAGGATGGATTTCTGGAAATGCTAAGACTTTTTATGAAGATGCTATTAAAGAATCTTTCAACTATTTAAGTGTTCCGGCTTCTGAATTTGCACAGTATAATGTCCAGAATAATGTAAATCTTGATAATGCATCAGCAAAGATTGCTCGCATAATAGAACAAAAATGGTTAGCATTAAATAGTGTTAATAGCATTGAAGCATGGAATGATTATAGAAGGCTAGGGCTGCCAGATTTTCCAGGAACTGCCGCAACCGGTATCACAGGTCGACCATTAAGATTTATGTATCCAGAAACTGAACGAGGAACAAATGGCGATAATGCTGCTGCGCAAGGAAGTGATTTAATGACTAAGGATAGAGTATGGTGGGATAAAGAATAGATTTTTTTTTCTATTTTGTGGGTCTATTGATCGCATGGAATTATACTATACTTTTTCAATCTTAATTGTTCTGGCTTCATTCTTTGCCTATATAAACCATAGGTTTATGAAGCTACCATTTACTATTGGCATTATGCTGATAGCAATTATTGTCTCGGTTATGATTCGTGTGGTTGGTATTAGTGTTTTTCCTAAGACAACCCTGAGTTTCTTTAATATGATCTCTGAATTTGATTTCACAGAAGTATTAATGGGAGCGATGCTTAATTTTTTGCTTTTTGCCGGAGCACTACATGTAAACTTTGCTGAACTTAAACAATATCAAAAACCAATTATTACCTCTGCAACTCTTGGTGTAGTAATCTCTACTTTTGTAATAGGTGGAATTATGTTTTACATTGCACCATGGCTAAATATTGAACTTCCCTTTATCTTCTGTTTATTATTTGGAGCATTAATTTCTCCTACCGACCCGATTGCTGTATTAGGTATATTAAAACAGGCAAACGTTCCGAAATCCCTGGAGATAAAGATTGGTGGAGAATCACTTTTTAATGACGGAGTAGCCGTTGTATTGTTTGCAGTTATTTTGCAACTGGCACAGACAGAAGATATGGTAATTTCCTTTTCTTCCATATCGTGGTTGCTATTAAAAGAAGCTGGCGGTGGTTTACTATTGGGGTCTTTATTGGGTGTTACGGCTTCCATGGCATTAAGAAAAACCAACGATTATATAGTTTCTGTACTAATAACTTTGTCAGTTGTAATGGGTGGTTATCTTGTTGCTGCTGCTTTACATTTATCAAGTCCTTTAACAATGGTTGCGGCAGGTTTATTCATAGGAAATGTAGGTAAACGAGCCATCAGTTCAGTTGTAATTCGAGACTATGTAGGTAAGTTTTGGGAGCTTATAGACGCTGTATTAAATGCTATCTTATTTTTGTTTATCGGTTTTGAGCTGTTGTTAATACCTGATTTATTTGGTCACTGGATTTTAGGTGTAGCAGCTATCTTCGTTGTATTATTTGCACGATTTATTTCTATCTGGCTACCTTCTTTTGCCCTTCCCTTTTTGAGTACGTTTAATCGAAATACAATGAGAATGCTAGTTTGGGGAGGTTTAAGAGGAGGAGTGTCCATTGCTTTGGTATTGTCAATGGCCAATGGAGAATACAAGAATCTTCTTTTGGAAATAACATATTTTGTAGTCGTTTTTTCAATTGTGGTTCAAGGCTTAACAGTCGGCAGAGTTGCTCGTAGATCGATCGTAGTCGATGAGTAATAGCATTTTCGATAAACAAATATGATACACATAGCTTTACATTTCTTAGTCCCGGCAATAATAGCTTGGTTTTTTTATAAAGATTACAAAATAAAAGCCTTTCTTATTATGATAGCTACTATGTTGGTAGATTTGGATCATTTACTGGCTGTACCAATTTATGACCCAATGCGTTGTAGTATTGGATATCATCCCCTCCATTCTTATTATATCATTCCTTTTTATTTTATTCTATTGTTTTTTCCTAAATTTAGACTTATTGGAATTGGCTTAGTTATTCATATGCTTCTGGATTTTCTGGATTGCTTTATATAATGCTGTTCATAAAATAGAAGCATAGCTATTTTTTGTAAGTTTATTTAAAGAAATATGGCAAAAAGCTTTTACGCAGATTTTATTAAGCAGTTATTATCAAAAGCAGGAATCGAGATAAATGGATCTCAACCATGGGATATGTCGATTCATAATGATGCATTTTATGAACGGGTTTTTAGAGAGGGTTCCATCGGCCTCGGCGAAACATATATGGAAGGAATATGGGATTGTGAGCAACTGGATGAATGTATGTATCGGATTATTTCTACAAACCTGGCAGATTATATAAAATGGGATCTTAAAAAAGCCCTGTTATTGATAAAAGCCAGAATATTTAATCTTCAATCTGTGTCCCGATCCAAAGATGTGGCCCACAAACATTACGATATTGGCAATGTACTTTATGAAGCTATGTTAGATTCCAGAATGATCTATTCTTGTGCTTATTGGGAAAATGCTTCAACACTAGACAAAGCACAAGAAGCAAAACTGGATCTTATATGTAGAAAGTTGAAATTACAACCTGGAGAGTCTATTGTAGATATTGGCTGTGGTTGGGGCGGTTTCGCTCGTTTTGCTGCAGAAAAATATCAAGTCAAAGTGTTGGGAATAACTATTTCTGAAGAACAGGCAAAGAAAGCAACAAGCATATGTGCTGGTTTACCTGTAGAAATCAGGGTACAAGACTATAGGACATTAGAAGGCGAATTTGACAAGGTAGTTTCCATTGGAATGTTTGAACATGTTGGATATAAGAATTATCAAGACTATATGGATACTGTTCAGCGAATATTAAAGAAGGATGGTCTTTTTCTGCTACACTGTATTGGAGGTAATCGGTCAGCAATTACGTCTGATCCATGGATTGATAAGTACATTTTTCCGAATGGAATGATTCCTTCTATTTTTCAGATTGATCAAGCTACACAAGGAAAATTTATTGTAGAAGATTGGCATAACATCGGTTTACACTATGATCGTACATTAATGGAATGGTTAAGAAGGTTTAAGGATGCATGGCCTCAATTGAAAGACAAATACGATCAACGTTTTTATAATATGTGGGTTTATTACTTATCCTGTTCTGCAGCTTCCTTTCGAGCGAAATCTAATAATGTGTGGCAAATAGTTTTTTCTCAACCAAATAGTAGGATTGCTTATCAATCTGTCCGATAATACAATATTTTCCTTATTTTGCGATTGATGAATAAATTAGAATTAGCCTTTGAAAAATACGATGCTTATAATAGGAAAGATCCTATAAGCTATACTTATAAAGGAGAAGTTTTTCCTGAAGAATACTTCTTAGCCAAGCAATTATATGGATGGGTCTTAAAGCTTGATCCAGAGCCAAGTGAAGAGCTGCTATTAGCCTCGCGGAGCCAGCATATTGGTCGTTGGGAAATCCCTCGCAGTCAATATCCTGAAGGAAAAACTGGCTATTTAGATTGGAGACGTAATCTAGCTATTTTTCATGCTGATAAATCTACGGCTATCATGAAAGAGGTAGGATATAAACAAGATCAGATTGATAGGGTTAGACAATTTCTTTTAAAGAAGAAAATTAAAGTTGATAAGGAAGTTCAAACACTTGAAAATGCACTATGTTTGGTGTTTCTAGAGTTTCAGTATGAAGATTTTTTCCCTAAATATGAACCAGAAAAGATTGTTAATATTCTTAGAAAATCTCTTCTAAAAATGGATGAAAAGGGCCGAGAACAAGCATTAACTCTCCATTATTCTGATGAAGGGTTAAGTTATATTAAGCAAGCTTTAGAACAGATATCTTAACCTTACTATTTATGACAAATGAATAATCAACCTCAACTTCGAACCGTTCAGGTAATCCGGTATGTTACACCGTTACGTGAAGGTGGGTCTATGCCTGCTATTGCAGAGGCTGATGATGAGTTTTTGTATGTATTAAAGTTTCAGGGAGCAGGTCAGGGTGTTAAAGCTTTAATCGCTGAATTGATTGGAGGAGAACTAGCAAGAGCATTGGGATTGAAAGTTCCTGAAATTGTATTCGCTAACTTAGATGAAGCATTTGGGCGCACAGAAGGTGATGAAGAAATACAAGATCTATTAAAAGCGAGTATTGGTTTGAATTTGGCTCTTCACTATTTGTCTGGAGCTATTACTTTTGATCCGCTTGTTGCTAAGGTTGATTCTTTACTAGCATCTAAAATTGTATGGTTAGATGCACTTATAACTAATGTAGATCGTACAGCTCGAAATACCAATATGCTTTTCTGGAAGAATGAATTGTGGTTGATAGATCATGGTGCTGCACTCTATTTTCATCATTCCTGGCAGAATTGGCAGGAGCAGGCAATGCGACCATTTGTCAAAATAAAAGAACATGTTTTATTACCTTATGCTACTGAACTCGATGCTGTTAATGAAGAGTTTCGTTCTATTCTGACCGATGAATTAATCGATTCCATTGTTAGTTTAATTCCTGATAAATGGTTAATCACGGATAGTCCTTTTACTTCAGCAGAAGAGCATCGTCAAGTATATGCTCAATTTTTAAAGACCAGAATTGCCCATTCAGAAATTTTTGTAAATGAAGCCCAAAATGCAAGAGAAGCACATTTATGAGTATGCGGTAATCCGTTTTGTTCCACGGGTGGAAAGAGAAGAGTTTCTGAACATCGGGGTTATTCTTTTTTGCAAAAAGAAGCGTTTTTTAGAAGCTGCTTTTACATTGGATGAGAAACGACTTCATTCTTTTTCCCGATCTTTTGATTTGCAGGAGATCGAGAATAATTTACGGGCTATGGAGAAAATATGTTTAGGTGGGAGAGAAGCTGGCCCAATAGGAATATTAGACATTGCTGATCGTTTTCGGTGGCTTACGGCAACAAGGAGCACGATTATACAGTGCTCAAAGGTTCATCCAGGCTTTTGCGTTGAACCTGGAAAAACCTTATTAAAACTACATAAACAATTAGTATTGGAATATTAGTCCTGAATTTTAGGCGGCATCAATTTATAGACTACCGGAGTTATAATTCTGGATAAAAGTGTAGAGCTAATTAATCCGCCAATAATTACAATTGCCAGGGGTGAAATTAATGGGTTACTTGACCATGCAATAGGGAGCAATCCGCCAATTGCTGTTAAGGTTGTTAAAATTATAGGTAGAAATCTGATTTCACCAGCTTTTTCTATCGCTTCGTTTAGTTCCATTCCTTCTCTGCGTAATTGATTGGTAAAATCGACTAACAGGATCGTGTTTTTAACTTCTATTCCTGCCAAAGCCACCATTCCTATTGTTGCCACAAATGATAAGGTATTCCCCGTTAATAGGAGAGCAATAACGGCTCCTACAATTCCGAGTGGAATAACCGATAAAACAATTAATGTACTTTTAAAGGTTTTGAATTCTAACACTAATACTGCTATAAATAGAAATACAGTTGTTAAGATAATAGTACCGAAGCCTCCAAAAGATTGTTCTCTAGCTTCCACTTCACCCCCCATTATATAACTATAGCTATCCGGAAGCGGCATCTTATCCATTTCATCAATAACATGCTGAATTACCTGATCGTTTTGATAGCCGTTTTGGACAAAAGAGTTTACAGAAACTGTGCGTACTTTATTGAGGTGGCTAATTTGAGACGATGATGATTCTAATTCTAAGCTAGCTAATTGGCTTAATGGAATAGCAGTTC
This sequence comes from Albibacterium bauzanense, assembly GCF_004339765.1. Lineage (GTDB taxonomy): Bacteria > Bacteroidota > Bacteroidia > Sphingobacteriales > Sphingobacteriaceae > Albibacterium > Albibacterium bauzanense. Next base: position 55,871 of record NZ_SMGO01000001.1, read on the forward strand.
CTTGAATATTATTTACATAGATATTGTTAAATACTGTCAGATCCGGATAAGAGTCACGAGGCACACTTAGGCGAATTCGATAGTCATTATTGTCATTTAATGGATCATTAAAATTTGCAATATCTACTCCTGCTAAAGCCATCCGAATAGTTTGATCAATAGTAGAACTTGGTACCCCTAATGCCAACGCTTTTGCTTTATCGACTTTCACCCGGATATCAGTTTTCTTGTTTTGAACTGGGTTATGTACATAAAGAGTTCCCTCTGTATTATGAAGAAGGTCTTCAACCTTAGCTGCTAATGACTGTAGTGTATCCAGATTGTTTCCCAGAATTTTTACTTCCACAGGTGAGATGGTAGGAACTCCTTGTTCAAAATCCTTTACCTCTATTTTAGCTCCCGGATAAGGAGTCCATAATTGTCGTAATTCGTTAATGAGTTTTATTTTATCCTTTGCTTTTGTATCTTCTTTCAATTGAACGAATATCTCTGAGAAGTCACTGCGTTCATTTGCCTGCATTACATTATAATAGATTTGCGGGTTACCCTTTCCAACGTTAGATGAGTAATATTGCACTTCTGCGATGCTAGCTAGTTTTTTCTCAATTTGACGTGTAATGGAATCTGTATAATAGATATTTGACTGAAGAGGAGTGGTAATGTTGATTAAAAATTGCGGTTTCTCAGAAGCAGGGAATAAGCTAAAACCTACAACAGGTATTAAAGCCAACGAGCCAATAAATATAACCATAGCTATAGCAACAGCTTGCCATGGCTTCCTTAAAGCCTTATCCAATAAAACGGCATAGGTGCTATGTATTACTTTTTGGAAAACGCGAAGTACTTTATTCCCATCCGGATTTTCATGAGGTTTTAAAATTCTGCTTGCTAGAAATGGAACCACTGTTAACGCTACTACCATCGACGCTAAAACCGAGCATATAATTGCCACTGGCATACTACGAATAAAATCTCCGGCAGCTTCTGGCATAAATAGGAGAGGCATAAAGGCAATAACGAGTGTTGCTGTACAACCAATAACTGCTAGTGTAATCTGTTCTGTACCTTTTAAAGCAGCATCAACACGCGAATAGCCTTCTCGCATCCATCTTTCTATATTTTCTACAACAACAATACTGTCGTCTACAAGCAAGCCTAATGCCACCACGAAGCCTACAATACTTAATTGATTAAGACTATAGCCCAATAAATTAAGTGCAACAATCCCTATCGATAGAGACAGCGGAATTGCAATCATCACAACTGCAGAAGCGCGATTTCCTAAAGGGAGTAAGGTAAATATCACCAATGTAACTGCAATCAAAAAATCTATCCCCAGTCCACCTAAACGATTATTTACATTATTTGCCTGATCAAAGTTCATTACAAGATCCATATTGTCCGGCAATTCTTCTTTATATTGATCAACAATAGGCAAGTATTCTTTTTGTACTTCTGTAATATTCTGACCTTTCTTCATTGCTGCATTAATGAATAAAGAACGGTAACCATTTAAACGAGTGATATGATTATCAGGAGCATAGTCAGCATATACTTGTGCTATATCTTTTAATAGAATATTTTTCCCCTCACTACTGCTAACGATTGTATTTTGAATATCATCGATTTTCTGATAGTTTCCGGTAGTCTTGATGCTAAAAGTTTTACCACCCGCAATAACACTCCCGCCAGGAATGTTTACTGACCCGTTTTCAATAGCCTGCATAACTTGCGTTAATGATATATTCATTTTAGCAAGTTGATCGGGTTGCACATCCACACGAATTAATTGGTCTGATAATCCACTAATTTCCACTTCTTTAAGTGCTGTTACTTTTTCAAGATCTTTCTTGATATCCTCTGCTTTTTGCTTTAATGCATCACGAGATGCATTCTCAGAGATAAGGGCTAACTGTATGACATTTACATTGGATGGATCTACACGTTGAACATCAATAGAATAAATATCCTCAGGTAAGGAAGGTCGTAGCGCAGATATCTCACGAATAAGTTCCTGATATTTATCATTTACATCCGATTCAAAAGTATATTCTACAAAAATAAGAGCTAAGCCATTGACGATGTTAGTTTTAATTTGCTTAATATCATCGAGGCCATATAATACACTTTCCATTGGATCTACAATTAGCTCCTCCATATCTTTTGGACTCGTTCCTGGATATAATACCACAATTGGAAACATGGTGGTCTTCATTTCCGGGTCCTCTGATCGTGGCATACCTAAAATAGTACTCAGTCCAAGTATGATAACCAACAGAACCATAATTAAAGTAAATTGGCTGTTCTTCAGGGCGTATTTAGCAATATTCATCTTTAATTCTTTAGACTGTCTTGATTAGATAAAGCATTGATTTTAGAGCCATCACTTAGATATGCGCTTCCAGAAATAATTAAATACCCATAGTTCTCTAATCCTGAAAGCACCATAACCCCATCTTTCGATATAGCACCAAGTGTTACCTTTACTTTCTTTGCTGTTTTCTTATCGTCAGTTACAAATACAAATCCTTGGTTAGCATTGCCGTCTAATAATGCATTGTAGGGTATTTTCCATCCGGTAGTTTTATTAGATGGATAAATAATTGCTCTTGCAAATGCACCCGACGCTAAGTTGAGATTCTGGCCAGGATTTATTTTTAAAGTAACAGAGAAGGTTCCTGAGCTAGGATCTATACCTTCTGACTTTCTTAAAACTTGTCCATTAATTTTCTCTATTGATAGGTTACTTTCGATCAGCGCCTCATCTCCAATATTTAACAATGCCCACTGTTGATCACTTACACCAACTTTTAATTTCCAATCCGTATTTCCTGCACCATTGACTTGTAAAATCGGAGTTCCTGGTCCAACAGTTTGTCCTTCATTTACAAAGCGTTTTAATATATATCCATTGGTACTGGCTCTTATTTCAGAGAAATTCTGATTAAATTGTGCAGCTCTGTTTTGTTGAATAGCAATATCGCGAGCAGTTTTTGCATTTTCTAATTGTTCTTTAGTGGCTACAGAATCAGTAAAAAGTTGTTGTGCCCTTCGATAATCCCGTTCTGCTTTTTCGAGAGCCAAATCTGTTTGCTGAACACCCGTGTTGATCTCTGTCATATTCAACTTTGCCAGTAACTGACCTTTGTTTACATGATCGCCCTCGTTCACCGTAATTTGTTGAACGATTCCACCATTTTTAAAAGATAAAACAGCTTCATCCTCTGTTGTGAAAACCCCGGAAGCTTGAATTGTATTCGTGTTTTCGCCTTGCTGTAAAGGGATTAACTTTACAGGGATAATATCTTCTTTATTTAAACCATCATTAGTTTCTGTCCCTCCACATGCAATAAGAAGGCTTAAGGAGGCAAAAAGACTGAGTTGATTAAGAATGTTCTTCATGATTGTGGATTAGTTATTTAACTCTCGTTCTAATTCTGCAGCAGAAATTAATACATTATACTTATTTATTTGTGTGGCTAACTGAGCCGATGTTAATTGATTACGCGCATCAACAGTCTCAATAAAAGTATTTACACCTGCCTGATAGCCGCGGTCAATGAGCCTTTGGTAGGAGCCAGCAGCTTTTAACTGTTCCATTGAGGCTCTATACACTTCAAATGCCGATTTTAATTTATTCTTTGCTACTTCAGCACTTAGGTTCAAATTCTGTCGTGCATTTTCCAATTCAAGTTTAGCATATTGAAGATCCAATTTGGTCTCTTTGATCTTATATTTATTTCTCATTCCTGAGAAAATTGGAATATCCAATTGAAGCCCAATCATATAATATCGACTGTCTTTATTGAAGTTAAGATTCTCTGCCTGTGAACCTAAATCCAGAAAGCCGCTTAGTTTCGGAATAAGGTAATGTTTATCCTTATTTAATAAGGTTTCATTGATAGTTAAAGCCTGATTAAGAGATTGTATTTCACTTCTTGTATTTATATTTACCTCTTTTAAAAGCAGCTTTTCAGCATTTTCTAAAACAGCATCGTTTTCCAGTTCAACTTCAATGGTAGATTCGGGAGATTGATTCAATAAAGAATTAAAGTAAAGTTTCGCATTTTCAGTTTGCTGCTTTGCTTTAGAAAGGTCTGCGTTAATTTGTGCAATCTCACTTTCAGAACGCATAATATAAACAGGTAAACCTTTGCCGCTTTCATATAGCTTTTCATTTACACGTTTTCCTTCTTGTGCTAATGCTTGTGACGATTCGTAAATATCAACTACCTGCATAGCTGATAGATAGTTATAATATGCAGTTTTAATATTCTTTATTAATTCCTGCTTATAGATTTCCAGTTCGTATTCTTTTAGTATAATCTGCTGCTCGCTTAATTTAACCCCGTAATGGATATCCGAATTTAGAATAGGTACAGTAGTTCTTATCTTTGCATCGTAGTAATTCTTCGGAAAGAAATTTATCTCTGTGTTTTCAAGCTCTTTAAATCTTTGCGATTGTGTCAGGTCGTTTAAAGTAGTATAAACCCCATTTAGAAGGTCTCCTAAAGGTAAAGGGATATTTCTTCCCCCATCAGCTGTTGAGTAAGTAGTTTGAAAACCAACCGTAGGAAGATAAAAACTCTTGGCTGATTGAAGGCCGATCATTGCTTTCTCCCAAGAAATGTTCTTTTGGTTAAGAACCAGGTTATTTTTTAACCCTTCTTCAATGTAAAGATCTAAATTACTCGTCTGTGCAGAAACAACAGGGATATAACTTATAAGAATAAGGCTAGATAGAATTATATTTATTAGTGATCTTTTCATAATTAATAATGTAAACTCTTATATAAGCAAGCTAATCTATTTAAGTCTATCAATGAGATCTAAGAAGTTTTCAAATGCGCTTTCCAGTATCTTATCAGGATGAATATCAAGTTTCTTTCCTTTAACTACCTGTTCAAAATGTCCATGCAAAGACAGGGAGCATAACCCATGAACGGTAGACCATACAAATAGAGAAAATAGCTTAGAATCCTGGTCTTTGAAATAACCTTCTTTTTGACAATCTATGATCGTATTATGTAAAGAATCAAATGCATTGATTCCTTCCTGCCACTTGTCTGAGGCACATGCATCTTCATCAAGCCACTGTATAGGTTCTTTCATGATAAACATTAGTTCATAAAAGTCGCTATGATCTAAAGCAAACTTTAAATAAGTACGCCCCATTTCTTTGAAGCGTTCAAATGGATTGCTAATCTTTCCTAAATCTATGAAACTGGTGCCCAGCATCTTAAAGCCTTCTTGGTGAAGAGCATAAAGAATATCATTTTTATCACGGTAGTATAGATAAATGGTGGTAGGGCTAAACTCAATTACATTCGCAATTTTGCGAATAGAAGTAGCTTCATAGCCATGTTTTGTAAAAAGTAATTTAGCAGCGTCTAGAATGCGCTGTTTCAAATCTTGTTTATCCCGGTTTTTGCGTTCTGTAATTCCCATAATTATTTACGGTGTGAATCTACTTAACACTGTTAATAATTCCAAATAAATTTAAAATATTAATTTACTTTTGTAAGTAATCTAAGAATTATTGAGAAGAAACATTCTTTAAATCAATGTGGTAAATGATTGTTGTTCAGCAGTTTATTTGCTTTAGCTAAGCAAGTCGTGAAAAGAACCTTTTAAGAAAGACATCTATCTACTTCTTTTTGTTAGCTTTTGTGGTAATTTCAATAGCTCCATCTTTACCTTCTTCGCCAAATTTCTTTAAAGTAGACTCGCCTTTATAAACATTCATTGATTCAATATCTTCTGGATCTACCTTATTTAAATCTTCTTTGCTTATTTTTATTCCATCTAAGAAAATCAAAACGTTTTCAGAAATACCATCACCAATAGGTTTCTTATCTGCAGTTAGACTATCTTGTTCTTGTTTCGCCGTCATATTTCCTTCCACATGTATAAGATTATCAGATAGTGTTGAAGGCATAATAGTCTCCTCGGCATTAGAAAAACTAAAAATCAAAGAGCCCATTATAGCTATTGGCAAAATAAATACATACTTACTTAGATGCTTGTTCGATGTCTGTTTTTTATTCATCATTTTAATTCTCTTTTTTAGACTCTTAATATTAAAATGATTTCCTAATGCAGGGCCTGTAGGTAAGATGCTGATATTTAGTAGGCTATATTGATAGTTTTGTTTATCTATTCCGGTGGCTAACACTTTTTGGTCTGTAATAAATTCAACATTTTCATGAATTGCCTGTCTTATAAACCAGCAAACAGGGTTATACCAAAAAAGCATGAGTGCAATTTCTGCGATTAAGGTATCCAGGCTATGTAGTTGACGTATGTGTATATATTCGTGTTTAAGTATTTTGTCAAATTCATCTTTTCCATGTTTATCAGGGTTCAAATAAATTGATTTCCAAAATGAAAATGGAGCAATGTCTTCTTGAGATTTACGATAGGAGTAGATAGTCCAATGTGCTTGTACAGAATTCAGATGAATGCGTAACACGCCCCAGAGCTTAATCAATAAGCTAAGAAAAACTATAACAAAGCTGAACCATAATAAATAATCAATAATTTGATTAAACTCTATTCCTTGCTGTGCAAACTGAAAGCTATTTAAGTCTGGTAATACTGTCATTACTTCAGCTGGAATTTCTAAACTTTTATTAAGCAGAGCCCTTAAATTAATCAATGGATATACAGCTGAAAAAATAAGAGTAAAGAGAAGATAATACCTGTTTGATCTGTAAAATGTTAGATCGCGGAGCCAAAAATAATAGCCTAAATATAATAAGGTTAATGCAATATTGGCTTTTAGAAGATATATTATTAGTTCTGACATAACCTTAAGGTTTTTGTTTATTAATCATTTCTAAAATTTCCTTTAACTCCTTAGGAGATATCTTTTCTTCCTTTGCAAAGAAACTAACCAGGTCTTTATAAGAGTTTTTGAAATAATCACTTACGAAATCTCCCATAAAAGCTTTCTTGTAATCGTTCTCTCGAATAAGAGGTTTATAATGATAGGAATTCCCTAGCTTAGTTGATTTTAAATACTTTTTCTTTTCCAGGTTCTTTAAGGTTGATGCCAGAGTGGTATAAGGGACTTTCGGTTCAGGAAGTAAATTCAATAGGTCTTTTATAAACCCACCTTTATTCTGCCATACCAATTGCATGGCTTCTTCTTCTTGCTGACTTAGTTTTTCCATATTGTTATTACTTAAAGAGTGAATCTACGAACATTCCGTAATTAAACAAATATATTTAACATTTCTTTTAATACGTTGAATATATGATTGAATGGGTATCTTTGCTGCCGTTTTAATGGTATAAGATATTCATGATTAAAGAAGAAGAAAAGGAAGATACCCCTCTGTTCAAAGATGCGCCCGCAAAGACAAGATTTGATGTAATAATAATGGCGGTAGGTGTAGTAATTGTAGGAGCTACATTACGCGCACCAATTACTTCAGTTGGCCCGGTAATACTGGAAATAACAGAACAACTGAGCCTTACACCCGTATTGGTAGGATTAATAACTACAATCCCACTCATGTCCTTTGCGTTATTATCAGTTTTAGCACCTAAAGCAGCAAAACGAATTGGATTAGAGAAGCTATTGCTTTACTCTATGTTAGTTCTTGCTTTCGGACTACTTGTTCGCTCTGTAGGAAATGTTTTTTTATTGTTTATAGGTGCTGCTCTAATTGGTGCAGCTATTACCATAGGAAATGTATTGATGCCTGCTTTTATTAAGAAAGAATTTCCAAATAAAGTAGGCCTTATCACCGGGTTTTATCTTGTTTCAATGAACCTGACCTCTGCACTAGCGGTAGGATTTAGTATAAGTATAGGGCAATCTACCGGTTTAGGATGGAAGGCTTCTATCGGTATTTGGGGTGTTCTTGCATTGATAGCTTTTCTTATTTGGCTGCCACAGATTAAACAGAGATCCGGAGTTGAAAGTGAAAGCACTTCCAGGTTAAGCAGTAAAGCACTCTGGAAATCTCGGCTGGCCTGGCAAATATCTATTTTAATGGGCTTGCAATCATTCTTTTTTTACACCTTAGCAGCCTGGCTTCCTGCAGCTTTACAAAGTTGGGGAATGTCGGCCGAAAGCTCTGGCTGGATGCTTTCCTATATTCAAATGGGTCAGCTACCCATTATGCTCATCGGGCCGATTGTTGCTGGAAAGATGAAAGATCAAACCTCCTTAATGTGGATTACTTTCATTTTATTATTATTAGGTCTGTTAGGAATTATTATTTGGAAGACTGAGTTTATTATTATCTCAGTGATTTTAATAGGAGTATCCCTTGGTTTAGCATATACGCTTGTAACCATGTTTTTTATTCTTAGAACAAAACATTCTTCTGAATCCGCAAACCTATCAGGTATGGCACAGTCAGTAGGGTATTTGATAGCCGCTACAGGTCCTCCATTATTTGGTGCACTTTATAGCTTAACGAATAATTGGTATGTTCCATTTGCTTTATTATTAGTAGCAGCTGTATTTCTGCTTACTTCTGGTTTAGCATCTTCAAAAGACAGATATGTTTCTTAAGAAAGGGGATGAGGTATCTGCTAAAAAGTAAATACCTCATCCCTGAATTTATTAAGCTACAGCTTCCTTTTCTGTTATGCGAAGTTCCTTTGCTGCAGCTACCATTTCTAATAGTGCTTTCTTGGTTTCATCCCAATGACGGGTCTTTAATCCGCAGTCTGGATTAACCCATAATTGATCTGCAGGTATTACTGCCTTTGCTTTCTTTAAAAGATCGATCATTTCTTCCTTTGATGGTACCCTTGGTGAATGAATATCATATACTCCCGGACCTATTTCATGTGGATATTTGAATTCAGCAAAGGCATCCAACAACTCCATCTTTGAACGCGAGCATTCAATGGTAATTACATCGGCATCCATATTTGCTATATTCTGAATAATATCATTAAATTCAGAATAACACATATGAGTATGTATTTGAGTTTCATCAGCAACGCTTGATGATGAGATCCTGAAAGCTTTTACAGCCCATTGTAAATAGTTTTGCCAATCAGCTTTTCTTAAAGGTAATCCTTCACGAATTGCAGGCTCATCAATCTGAATAACTTTAATCCCTGCTTTTTCAAGATCAGTTACTTCATCACGAATAGCCAATGCAATTTGATTGCACGTTTCTGATCGTGCCTGATCGTTTCGCACAAACGACCATTGTAAAATAGTAACTGGCCCGGTTAACATACCTTTAACCAAGCGAGAAGTTAAACTCTGTGCATATTCAGTCCATTGAACGGTCATAGCTGTCGGACGAGCAATATCTCCATAAATAATCGGAGGCTTTACGCAGCGTGAACCATAGCTCTGTACCCAGCCGTTTTTTGTAAATACAAATCCTGCCAATTGTTCTCCGAAATATTCAACCATATCGTTGCGTTCAAATTCACCATGCACCAATACATCTATATCAATCTCTTCCTGCCAACGTATCGTTCTTTCAGTTTCCTGTTTTAGTAAATCTTCGTATTGTTGTTTGTTCAGATCACCTTTTTTAAATTGAGCTCTCCAGCTTCTTACCTCGGTTGTTTGTGGAAACGAACCAATAGTTGTGGTAGGAAATAAGGGAAGGTTTAGTGCTTCTTGTTGTTTTTGCTTACGTATAGAAAAAGGGTTTTTCCTTTTTGCATCCTCCTCACGAATAGCTTTTACTCTTTCTTTTACTACCTGATTATGGATCAGTGTAGATACCTTTCGAGCTTCAATAGCAATTTGGTTTTGATTTAGCTTTTCTAGTATAGCAGCATCTTTATTTCCGATAGCCAGCTCTTTCAATACCTTTACTTCATCAATTTTTTGTTTAGCAAACGCAAGCCATTGTTTAATTTCAGGACTAAGCGTTTTTTCATTTGTTTCATTATCCAAATCACAAGGCGAATGAAGTAAAGAACAAGACGGAGCAATTAATACCCGTTCAGCACCAATCTTTTGAACTGTTTTCTCTACCAATTCCAAAGAACTCTTAAAATCATTTTTCCATACATTTCTTCCGTCAACAATACCAAGAGATAGCTGAAGATTAGCAGGAAGGGCATTTAAAACTTCATCTAGCTGCTCCGGATTGCGTACTAAATCAATATGCAAAGCATTTATCGGCAAAGAAGCAGCTAATTGAGTATTGTCGCGTAAGCCCTCAAAGTAGGTAGCGACCATTATATTGATACCTGGAAATTGTTTTCTGATCTCTGTATAGGCTGAATTGAACGCTTTCTTTTCCTTCTCACTTAAATCCAAGGCTAAGAAAGGTTCGTCAAACTGCACCCATTCTACTCCATTATCTTTTAACTTATCCAAGATTTCGATATATACAGGTAAAAGATTCTTCAATAGATCTATTCTCTCAAAACCTTCTTCCTTTTCTTTCCCTAAGAGCAGGTAAGAAACCGGACCAATAATAACAGGTTTTGTGAGTATGCCTAATTGCTTTGCTTCATAAAACTCGTCAACTATCTTGGTAGAAAAGAGCTTGAATTGTTGGTCTTTTTGGAATTCAGGAACGATGTAATGATAATTGGTGTCAAACCATTTCGTCATTTCCATAGCAGTAATATCTACTTCCTCTTTTTGAAATCCTCTTGCCATGGCAAAATAAAGATCAAGTTCCGAGTTGTTATGATTCAGTATAACATCGTAATATTTATTGGGTATTGCACCAACTGTTAATGTCATATCTAAAACCTGGTCGTAGAATGAAAAGTCGTTGGATGGTATTAAATCAATACCTGCAGCCTTCTGTAATTGCCAATTTTGTTGACGGATACTTCTACCTACCTGTAGAAGTTCGTGTTGTGATGTTTTTCCCGACCAGTACTGCTCGGAAGCCTTTTTGAGTTCTCGATTGCTACCAATGCGCGGATAGCCAAGATTGTTAGTTAGCATGTTGTTTTTTTAAAAGATTAATAAATCAGTTAAAGTTCTTTGCTAAAATCACAATGCTTTACGAGAAATGAAATGGAAAGAAAGGTATGCATAGAGCAAATTCATGGGTGGAGAAGAACCTGAATTGGACGCATCATACCTGACTGGAGCTTCATATCGCGAAAGCATTGTCAATTCGAAAGAGGCAGGTCTCCTGACTTGTAACAGCTTTTACCATCCTTCCCGTTCTGATTGCTCAGACAGTGGATTTCTGTATGGGTAAAAACCTGAAGTTACTTACAGTTGCGCGACAGTTCGTGATTTACACACGATTCCCTATTAATTTGCAGCTAAGCAAAACCTTTTTCCGGTTGATTAAGAAATAATTAAAAGAACTTGAAAAGCAAAGATACAATTAATGCTATAGTTTTCATAGACATTAAGAAGGTGTATCTTTTGGTTTCGCTAAATTTTTATATGCAGGCCCCTCAATGACCTCTCCATCAATAGTAAAACGACTTCCATGACATGGGCAATCCCAGCTTTTTTCTGCATTATTAAAGTGAACAATACAGCCTAGATGGGTGCAAACAGATGAAACGATATGTAGTTTATTGTTTTCATCTCGGTATGCCGCTATCTTTTCATCATCAAGCTTTAAGGTTTTTCCTTCACCCACTTTGATTTCTTTTAATTTGTCTACTTCTCCATAAAAGAAATAGTCTTTAATTAAAGAAGTAATAACATTGGCATTCTCCTTGAAAAACTGTCCGGCTGTAGCCAAAGGGGTAAAGCGTTTAGGATTATATAACTTAGTCCAATCGTTTTCTATTCCAAAAATAGAGTCTGTAATAATAGAAGCTGCAAGTGTACCATAAACAAGTCCATCAGCCTTAAATCCGGTTGCAATAAAAACATTTGATTGTAATGGGCTTGTTCCAATATATGGCAATCCGTCTGCAGATTTATAGTTTTGTGCCGCCCAGCGATAAACAATGCTTTCCACATCAAAATGTTCGTACAAATATTGCTCAACTTTTAATAAGCACTCTTCCGTATTATTTACCGTTCCAACTAAATAAGGTTCTCCAATTATTATTAAGAAGTTACCATCTTCATTTGAATAAGGACGGATTGAATATTGATAAGAATCATTAACATGCCAGTATATTCCTTCTAAAGGTAAAGTCCCTTTTATTTTTGCAGCCAAAGCAAACTCTCGATAGGCTTCCATTTCAGTATGTACCTCATAAATTCCTTTTGGAGAATGAGTTGCCATAATAACTTGGTCTGCTTTAACTATTCCCTGGTTTGTATGAACAACGCAGGGCGTTCCATCTTCAACGTTTAAGACTTTGGTGTGTTCAAAGATCTGACATTTCTCAGGATCAAGACTATCTGCAAGCCCCAATACATATTTGTACGGATTTATTTGCGCTTGATGGTCAATAATAGTTATTTTAGAGACGTTAGGAAAAGGAAATATATAGGGTAATGAATTAATAGCTTCCAGGTTAGCTCTATGAGCTGCATCAAACTCTTTCTCTACCTCTTCATCTTTTTCCTTTGAAGCGCTTGTTGTAAATAGGTGCCAGGGAATCCGTTGAAATTCACAGTCTATACTATGTTTATTAACCTGTTCTTGTATAAAATTAATAGCAAACATCCGAGAGTCTACAACCTGAAACAGCTTTTCCTCTCCATGTTTTGAATCAATAGAACTGAGTCTTTCACCAACAGTTGCATATAAATTCCCTGTTGAATAACCTGTAGATCCTTTCCCAATTGAGTGTGCCTCAAGTACAACTACATTTTTTCCTTTAGCTGTTAACATCGCGGCCGCACTAATACCCGTTATTCCACCGCCTATAATAGCTACATCAACCTCTAAATTATTGCTTAATCTTGGATATCCTTTTGAGTGAGCACTCGCAGTCCATATTGATTCTGTAAAATCACGATCTTTTCTCATTTCTCTTGATTTATTATTACTAACTGTATAATAAACCACTAAAAATGTATTTTGTTGAATATTTCAACAATTTCACCGGATCCCGGCTAATATCCTGTTTGTAATTCTACTTTATCATTTATTTCTTCATCCTTTATAAAAAGGTAGAAATTAGAAATGAATCTTTTTACTCTTCCAATTACTTCCTGGCTTCCGCTGCCACCGGTATGTTGAGTTAGAATAACATTATCCATGGTCCAGAGCGGACTGTCTTTAGATAAAGGCTCTTTTTCAGTAACATCGAGTACAGCGCCTCCTAACTTATTATTGGCTAAATTAGCTATTAAAGCTTTTTCATCTGTTGTATTACCCCTTCCGATATTTGCATAAATACTCCCTTTTCGCATTGCTTCTATAAATGTCTGTGAAACATAATGCGTAAGAGTGCCCGGAAGTGTGTTAATAACAAGATCTGTTTCTGGTAATGCCTTCAGTATTTCTTCAAAAGAATGGAAATCAGCGATTGGATTATTTCGGGCAGTCGTTTTTATTTGGCAGCCAAATCCACTCAATGCTTTTTTAACAGCCAAGCCAATCGTTCCACTACCAAGAATTAAAACTTTTTTGTCGCCCAAACTCTCAGTAAAAGGCCTGATCTCTTGTGCTCTCCACTCTTTATCTAATTGAAATTTGATGAGATGGTTCAATCCCCTATAGAGTGCAAGTATACCTCCAATAATAGTTTCCGCACAGTCTTGAGAAAACAAGTCTCCCATATTCGCTATGGTGGTATTGAGCTTAAGATGTTGATACTGATTGAAGCCAGCAGAATCTATTTGCCAGAATTTAGGTGAAGGTAATGGTTCTTCAAACCAGGAAGGGGGAGGATTTCCCATAATAACCTCAGCCAGCTTAAAAGCAGGAAGAACCTCAGATTCCGACAAATTGCTTTTAAAGCTTAACTCTGTCCCGGGAGGTAGTTCTATGCGTAACTTTTCCTGGAGGCTTTGGTTAAGATCTGTATAGATAAATACTTTCACTAGTCTAGTTCTTTTTGCGAGGTAATAGCCAGGCGGTTCCAACTATTAATGGTAACAATTGCCATCAGGATATCTGTAAGGTATTTATCATCAAACAATGATGCTGCTTTTTCAAAGGTTTCATCTGATACATGATTCTTAATGTTGGTAACCTCTTCAGTTAATGCTAAAATAGCTTTTTCCTCCTCAGTATATAAATCTGTTTCGCGCCATGCGTTAAGCATGTAAATTCGTTGTTCTGTTTCACCAGCTTTACGAGCATCTCGGGTATGCATATTTATACAATAGGCACAACCATTTATTTGTGAAGCCCTGATTTTAATTAACTCTTTATGTGTAGTAGAAAGGCTAGAGGCTTTTACATAGCCTTCAAGAGCCGACATAGCTTTATAAGCTTCTGGTTGGCTTCCAATAATATCAACACGTTTTTTCATTAGTATAATATGTTTTTAATTAGCAATAATGCTAGTACGATTATAAAATTTATAATTTTAAAGTTAACAAAAAACCAATGCCTAAATAGTTAACCCGATGTAATTTTGTGAGTTTTATCATTAAATAATATGTTTTTCACTACCTCATTTAAGGCTTTATCTACGTCTTTTGCAGACAAGGAATGAGAAGAGATTCCTTAATTACAAAATTAATTTAACAGTATGCTTTTATTCTATATATCTTTGAACGATATTGACAAAAAACAAAAACCATTAAATTTTTGTAAATAAAAAATAGAAAGCAAAAGATTAGTATTAACTATGGACCTGACACACAGCGAATATTCAGTATTCTTAAAAGACTTTGAAGAGACATTAGATCACTTATTTCATGAAAAAGAAGATATAAATAAGTTAAGCTTAGAAAGAGGTCTACCACCTGCAGTAATGAGTGAAATTATGTCTAAAGTGCCACTTTCAGTTGCAATTCCAAAGCAATATGGTGGACGAGGAAGTATTGTAAAAGAATGCTTAGGAGTTTTGTCAGCTGCTTCATACGAGTCATTATCGCTTTCTTTAACTTTCGGAATCAATATCGCATTGTTCCTGGAACCTGTTTCTAAATATGCAAACGAAAGTATCAGGCAGGAAATATTCGACCGCTTTTTAAAGAATCAGAACATGGGAGGGCTTATGATCACCGAGCCCGATTACGGCAGCGATGCCTTAAACATGAAGACCCTTAATAAAGAAGTTGAAAACGGTTATAAAATTAAGGGAACAAAACATTGGCAAGGACTAACCGGATTGGCTAATTACTGGATCATTGCATCCAGAAAAGAACTTGATAACGGTGAGCTTGCAAGAGATATCGATTTCTTCATATCGGATGAGTCTGTTCCTAAACAAAAAATAATAGTAGAAGAACTGTATGATAATGCAGGGCTTTATATGATACCTTACGGTTTGAATAAGCTGGATATAGAGGTACCCAAAAATCATAAACTAGAACCTGAAACTACAGGCATTAAAATGATGCTTGACATCTTACATAGAAGCAGACTGCAATTTCCAGGAATGGGAATGGGCTTTATCAAACGTATGATGGATGAAGCAATCTCTCATTGTAGAAATAGAATTGTTGGAGCCGGTAACCTACTTGCAATTGACCAGGTACAATACCAATTAACCAGAATCCAATCTGCATTTACCATCTGCTCTGCAATGTGTGCTCACAGTAGTGATATGAGTGGGATTGAACATAACCTGGCTACAGAGGGTTTAGAAGCTAATAGCATGAAAGCCGTAGTAACCGATTTGATGCAAGAATCATCTCAACTATTAGTTCAGCTATCAGGAGCTAATGGCTATAGAACAACGCACATTGGTGGTAGAGGGATTATGGATAGCAGACCTTTCCAAATCTTTGAAGGGTCAAATGAAATGCTATATTCTCAAATCGCCGACATGATTACCCGGGCGATGAAAAAGCAAAAGCAATTGCATTTGTTTGATTTCCTGAAAGATTTTAAACTTACATCAGAGGCTTGTTTGCACTTTAAGAAAGATTTAAGCTTTACATTAAATAGTATTATCTCACAACGTAAACTTGTCGACTTAGGTAAAATCCTTTCAAGAATAGTATGTATTGGCTATGTTCTTGAATTACAAGCAAAAGGTTTCAGAACAGATCTGGTTGAGAACTGCATAACGTCTGTTAAACAAGAGGTTTCAGCCTTGTTTAGTTCATTCCATTTCGATAGCGTGACTACTGTTGTTGAAGATTATTCAGAGAATAGCTTGTGGCTTAAATTTGTTTAAGCATCGGCAATAATTTCAGTGTTTAGAGCTACCTTAGAACGGTAGCTCTATCCAGTTACTATGTTTCCTAAAATATTCATTGCTATTCCTTTGCATCTCAGCACGACCTGCCATAATTCTTAAGCCATACATTTCTCTTATTTGTAGGCTGTTTTCTGTAAAATATTTCTTGTTTGCAAGAAACTCCTTCTTGGTAGTAAGCACCGGTTGTTTATCTTTTTTGAAATTTATTGTAATGGACTTAGAAATAATCTCAAGCCTTGTTAATTCAAAATTCCAAAAATTATTGCTATCATTTATTTTAATAATTAAACCCGGCAAACCTGAAAATTTATAGGGACCATCTGAGATGGGTATATCAGTTGTAAACCAGGCAACCCATTTCCTGTTTGCGAAATTCAATTCAGCTTTTTGACATAAAAGCTTATTGATCGTTACTGTATCTTCTTTAATTTCCCATTGAAAAGCCGTCTTATCTTCAATATAATAAAAATGATTAGGGCCCTTAAAGCCATTCTCAAGAACGTCGAATGTTGTAACCACACTATTTTGTTTTAATATTTGATAATGGAAAATAGTATAAGGATTACTCATTATGTCACTATTTTCATTGAGTGTTTCCTGAAGTTCAAGTGAGTCAATAATCCTTTTATTTACAGATTCAAATAATGATATGGAGTCATTGAACAACAATTCCATATACTCTTCTTTGATAGAACCTTTATCCGTACTATCAGGTTGATAGGTCATTTTATAGATTGCCTGTTTATCAAAATTAAAACTTTGCTGCTCTTGAGCAAATGCTGCAATATTGAAAAGAAATCCGGATAATAATCCGAACATTAGTATGGTTTTCATAAGCATTTAATTAACTGGTCTGATTTTCTAATCTAATTCTGTACTTATAGTCTTATTTAATTTGTACTAAAATCTAAAGTGGGTTGAAACTATAATTTGTCTCGGTCGAAGGTCAAAGTAGGTTTCTATTAACTGATAGTCGTTTGAGAACTGTTGCGTATAGCGTTCATTATTTAATAAATTTTGTCCCGCAATTTCGATGTCTGTTTTCCATTTTTCAATCCGATAGCGATAAGCTATGTCTAAGAAATACTGATTCTTCAATCCTGGAATATTTGTTCGATAGTATGCATTATTAATGGTCAAACTATGTCGTTCTCCAGGGTAGACCATAATATTAAGAAAATGATTGTTTGACCGTATACTGTTTCTTGTATCATTCAGGAACTTACTTTCCGAGTATGTAAAAGTGGTACTATACTCAAATCCTATGGCATCCCATTTATTGTTTATGATTTCCAGATTACCTCCATATAAATTGAACTTTTGTCTGCCCATGACATCGTTCAACAAGTAATCCGACTCTCCATAGGATAAATTACCGTTCAGTTTAAAAGTCGTTCTGATTGACCTAAAGAACTTGGATAGCTCTATTGCCAGCTTATGACTGAAGTTATTGCTTTCACGATCTTCAATACTTGTTATAGTTCGTCCAGACTGGTCCAATTGACTACGAAAAATATAATCGCGTTTTCCATGCGTATATTGATAAGAAGTACCGGCAAAATAGGCCTTCAGCACATTCCTGTAATCATAACGGATGCCGGTACTTAAACTTTTATTGCCTAATAAACGGGTTTCATAGCGCTGTATGCTTCGGTAATTATTGACGATATAAGAATTATAAAAGTTATCTAAACCACTGTATCTGACTGTATGATTTCCATTTAAGCTGATTTCGTTATAATTGTCAAGCGTATATTGCAGATTTGCAGATGGGTTAAAGCTGTTCTTGTTTGCCCAATCTAAGGTTTTAACCTTTTGTTGGTTGGCATTGAACAGAGAAAGTGCAAAAGGCAGGTTGAACGACAATTTTAATTTGCTCGTTTCATATTGAATGTCCATCCCGATCTCTGTTTTTAATTCTTGAAACTGTAAATCATTTACATAATCATCCCCAAGGATATTTTCATTTCCTTGATCAAAAGTGTGAATCGTTGATGCCATATTATTATTCTGATAGTTTATAGCAAAGCGAGGCGAAAGAGTAAAGTTCTTTATCCTGCGTACAAAGGAGAGATTGTTCCTTGTGCTAAAAATTCGGTAGTCAACTTGTTGCCGCAGCTGATCATAAGGATTTCCATTATTCAGGATGTCCTCCAACTGACCAGGATTTATTGTAAGTGTTTGAGGTGTTCGGTTCCATTCAATGCTTGAACTGATATTGACCAGCTGTTTTCCCAGAAAACGTGCCAGAGAAAGGTTGTTCATCAAGCTTTGGTCGTCGTAATGCTTTTTTTGATTAATGGTCTCCTCTTTGTTAAAGAGTAAATTTCCATGGTCATTATTCCAGCGTTTATGAAACTTCAGACTGTTGCGCAAGTAGATTGTCTTTTCATTTTTCTCAATCAATAATCCACCAGCAAGATCATTAATCCGGTATTTATTATTTACCGATTCACTTAATAGTATAGATTGATCAGGAGCGAAAACTTCAGTCAATGTATAACCAGATCGTTTTCTGTAGTCGTTATAATAGGAAATACTGCCCTTCAGCTCCAGTCCGTTTTCCAGTTTCTGTAAAATATTGGTTGAGGCAAGAAAGAGACGATTATCCAACCATTTACTTTCCGCAAAATTTGGACTGCTTACTTCTTGAATAGTTAAGAAAGAGGGGCCAGAAGTATGATTTTCTTGTCGAAAGAACGTACCTCCTGTATAGAATGCCCTAAGACCCCTGCTAGCATCAAACCCAGTGTTATTAGTCTGAAATGAATTGAGCATCTGAAAAGTCTTACCGAATGTCATGGGCGTAAGGTTGACATCCCAGAGGGCAGGAGAGAGTCCGACGCCCAGTTTGCCTGTACCTGTTGTCGTGAGCTTTTTGAGCTCCAGGTTTAGGGAAGCCCTGTCAGAGAAAACCAGTGAATCAAGAATCTTAATAGGCTGATCATTTTCTATAATCTGAACCCTACTGACAGCTTCAACAGGCATGTTATTATTAATGATACCATATTGACCTTCCATGAGATCCAATTTATTGACCATGTATTTCTGTATCGGCTGTCCCTGATATAATATTTCACCATCCTTCATTTCAATTCCGGGCAGTTTTTTAATTATATCAGCTATTACACGATCCTGTTTGGAAGTGAAGGCATCCACATTGTAATTAATGGTATCTTGTTTTTTAAATATCGGAATGTTCCCTATATTAACCACTTCAAGTTCCCGGCTCTCTTGGTGTAATATATAGGTATAATTACCAGATCTATTAGGAATGATGATCGACTTCCTGGCATAGGATAAGTGATTTAAGTCTAACTGTAGACTGTCCAGATCTTTACCATTTTTTACTTCAAGACTGAATGAGCCATCTTGTTCACTTCTGGCAAATCCGAGTATGGCTGCCTTGCCGACACCTTTGTAAGATATGTTGACATTTTCAATACCTTTTTGCTGAGCATCGATGATCTTTCCAGAAATAATATTCTGTGCAACTCCCAGAAAAGGAGATAAAAGCAAGACGATTATGAGTATGGATCTGGCCATAACCAAATGTACTACTAAATATTTAGTTATCGAACTATTTATTTAGTTTATTTAAATTCCTTTATTTCTATATATTCCGATATACATAAGAATGTTGCTTAATTTGCAGCTTGATGTGTTATCTTTGATAGATACATCTCTATTTACGGATATAAAGCATGCGGTTTATTGATAATAAGGGTATAACAGATCCAGCGATTAATCTGGCGATGGAAGAATATGTCCTTCATCATGCACCTGTTAATGAAAGCTATTTCTTATTCTATATTAATTCACCATCTATTATTGTCGGTAAGAATCAGAACGCTTTAGAAGAATTTAATAGATCTTATGTAAATGAAAAGGACATTCAGGTAGTCAGACGCCTTTCGGGCGGAGGGACAGTATACCATGACCTGGGTAATCTTAATTTTAGTTTTATTACGAGCTATGACGGTAAGAACTTTCACAATTACAGCAAGTTTGTTCAACCCATTGTAGAAACTCTTAATAAAATAGGTGTACCTGCCGAACTAAACAGCAGGAATGATATATTCGTAAATGGTAGAAAGATCTCGGGCAACGCTCAATTTGCTCAGAAGGGAAGAATGCTTTCACATGGTACCCTGCTCTTGAATGCAAACCTGGATAAAATAGTCAATTCACTTAGTGTGAGTGATGCCAACATTCATTCCAAAAGTATTAAATCAGTGCGATCTAAAGTTGCAAACATCAATGAGTTTCTATCCGAACCACTTAATATGGATGAATTTAAAGAAATCATTCTAGAAGCTATTTTTGAAGGTAGAGAACATATTGATGAATATTTGTTAAAAGAAGAAGATTGGCAATTGATTCATCAAATCAGCCAGGAAAAATACAAGCAATGGGAGTGGAACTTTGGCAGATCTCCTAAATTTTCTATTATTAAATCCAGCCGTTTTCCTATGGGAGGTATTGAAGTGAAGTTAATTATAGAGCATGGTCTGATTGTACAAGCAGCTATTATCGGCGATTTTCTGGAAGATGTTGCTCATATTGAAAATTCACTGATAGGAGCAACCTATCATTCACAAGGTATCCAGAATGCATTAAAAGAAATTGATGTTCAATTGTATTCCGGACAGGTATCTAAGGAGTCTTTTATAAGACTATTAAATTAGTTCATTAACATACAAGCTTAATACGATAATGAATAAAGGGTTAATTTTTAGATTTTATTAACCTAAAAAACTAACCCTTTATCATATTATATTAGAGTTCTTTCTTATTGCAATAAGAAAGCAACACTAACCCTTGCTGTTACTTCAATATCGCCATTAGCGATAGGCTCTTGTCCGCTTTCAGCCATATCTGCTGATTTGTAAGCCATCATCATCGGCTGTCTTGGATAGCTGTTAGAAGATGTATTATCGTTGATGCTGTAGGCAGCACCGATATTTTGTCCGATTGCTTTAGCAAGAATAGTAGCTTTTGCTTTCGCATCAAGCATCGCATGTGAACGCGCTTCGTTCTGAATCTCTTCAATCTTAGACGATTTGAACTGTACATTCTGGATGTTATTGACTCCCAGATCAATTAAACCACTCAGCAAGGTCGCTGTTTTATCTAAGTCTTTCAAATCGAAAGTAATGGATTGTTGGGCACTGAACATCGGAATTGGTTTTCCATCTTTAACATATTCATTGTAAGGATTTACATTTACACGTGTTGTGCGGATATCTTTTTCTGGTATCCCTTGAGCTTTTAAATAGGAAATTGCCTTAGATACAATTGCATCATTAGTTTTTTTAGCTTCCTGTAAATCTTTATGATTGGTTGAAACCATAAAATTAATGTCTGCTTCATCTGGCTTTACCATAATAATATATTCCCCATTTACATTTACAAGTGATTTCTCTTGTGCAAATGCAAAATTAACGGCTACCAACATGCTAAGTATTAAGATTGCTTTCTTCATTTCTGTTGTTTTTTGTTCTGTATTTTATTTTACGATTATGTGATTTAATACAAGAACTGTGCCCGATACAAATTCGCTACACCTTCAAGATTTATTTTAAACAAATAGTATTCAAAGATGAATCAAACAAGGCTCAAACAGGAGTTGAACAGGGTAAATATGACTGTTCTGCCCCTGTTTGGTCCCTGTTTGACCCCTGTTTAACCCTTGCTTGAATAAAACGAAATAAAAGTGAAATTTAATTCTTTTTGAAGTCAAGTATTCTGGCCAACTAGTTTTAAGATTGGGAATTGAGAAGTGAAAATTAATTGAGGGGAGGTCTACTAATAGTTTAGATACTGATTGTAGACTTCTTGTAAATAAGCTTGTCCGATGGTTTGTAGGTTTTGATTTACAGAGTCTTGTACATTTTTATCTTTTAGGTAAATGACTTCTTTACCCACATTATCAAATGTTAGACTTTGTTCAGGAGTTATTACGCCAAAACCATTGTCGTAACTGAAAAAAGCAAATGGTGGTGTATTAGGATCCAGCAAATCTTTGCTCCAAAAATAGGGTTTAGGGCTAATGTTTAGCTGATGAAGCAAGGTGCTGACCAGATCAGTTTGATTTCCGATTTTATCAATCTTTTGCCCGCGGAATTCCTCTTTAATAACATCTCCATATAAAAGGAAAGGTATCCGGTAGCGGTTAGGATGAAAGCTATCCCATTTATCAAGCGGTAAACGATGACCGTGATCTGCAATGATTACAAAAAGTGTATTCTTATACCAGTCGGTTTGTTTGGCTCGGTTAATATAGTTATAAAGTGCTGAATCGGTGTAAAATGCTGTACTTCTAAATAAGTTAGCCTGACTATCAGATCCGTATTTTGGCGGACCGGGAAGATCAAATGGTTCGTGATTGCTAAGTGTTAGGATTGTTGAGAAAAAGGGTTGCGGACTTTGATTCAGGTATTCAATTTGTTTCTGGAAAGCAAGGTGATCAAAGGCTCCCCATTTTGATTGCACATCTTTTAATGGAAAATCGTATTGATCGATAACCTTTTGAACACCATGGCTTAACATATAAGATTTAAAGTTGTAGAATTCGCTTTCTCCACCATGTACGAAAGAAGTACTATAACCATTTTCGAGGAATTCTTGTCCGATGCCTGGCAAGTGCTCTAGCTTGTTTACGTTTTTAATAATACTTTGCGTTGCTTGCGATGGAAAAGCACTCATTGAGGCAATAATTCCTTTATCGGTTCTATCACTCGCCGAGTAGATATTTGTAAACAATACGCCGTCTTGGATCAGTTTTTCGAAGCCAGGAGCAATTCCTGGTTCACCGCCTAAGCTTTCAATCAGATCGGATGTAAAGCTTTCTAGTATAATAAGAACCACATTGGGTTTAGGCTGATTTAAGATCTTTACCGGATTTGAAAGCGACTCTTTATTGATATATGGGAGTATCTCTTCCTGGGCTAAGGATTCTTCCATATAATTATATGGATTTTTATCCGAGCCTTTACCATGAAGGAAATCGCTTAATAAATTCCATTCTGTATTTACGGCTGCATGGTTTAATATTGGTTTGGTAGAGAAATAAGCCATGCTAGGATTTAGTGGTGTAGTTTGCCAACCGCTTCGGATAAAAAGGAATAGGATCCCGATCAGAAGTATGCTAACTGGTATTTTCACAAACCATTTAGTGCCATGAAGTTGTATCGGTTGCTTTATTGCTTTATTTAATAGATATCTTCCTGCAAAAAATACAATCAGCATTAAGAGGGCAGGCAATACAAAAGGAGAAGAATAGGAGGAAATAAAAGCCTGATAGGGATATTCAAGAAAGGTTGAAATGGCTCTATAGGGAAGCTTTGTTCCCCATTCCTGATATATATTCAGGTTAATTGCTGACAGCAAGCAGCATGTAACTAATAGGAATAAAGAGTATACACGGAGTACTTTGGCAGATATTTTTAAAGAGGGGATAAGCCATTTAAAAATGAAGAGCAGCAATGGTAATGCGCAAATGTAGGCTGCCATTGAGGCATCCATCCTTAAACCGAATAGGAATGTTAGAATAAACTCTTTCAGGCTTATAGGAAATATTTTTGCATAGAAATATCCTATGAAAATTAGCCTTTCAAGAAAAAATATAGCAATCCAGATGAGGTAAAACTTAACTAAAGGATAAATCGTTTTTAACATTGGAACAAATATAAAGCTAAAAACGAGATTTAGATAAAGCTAATATCTTGTCTTAATATTTCTTATCGTCCGATATCATTTAATAGTGTGGTACGTGTTTTTAAGTATTTTATAAAAACATACATAAATAGCGTTAGGAAACAGCAGAATATGAGAAAGTAATTGTAATCAGTTTCTTTTTCAAGAAGTTCTCCTGAAATATTGAATGCGGTGAAGATAAGAAAGACTGCTAGTAAACCGTTTTTTTCTTTTTTTAATACCTTTTTCCAACTGAAGCACAGACAAGGCTTTGCGAAAGTTTTAAAGTTAGGGATAAATGCAGGCACATTGTTTGCCCAGTTTAAGTAAACGTCTCCGAATTTATTTCTTAAAAACTGTTCTTCGGCGAACATAATTCTTTCATAATAAAGCCAATAGAAGAGAGTGAAGGCAATTACGAACCAGAAGTTGCCAGTCATTAATGCAGGTCCTAGCCACATAAAGAAATTTCCTAAATATAATGGATGTCTTACAATTGAGTAGATGCCGGTCGTATTCAGCGTATCTGCTATTTGACCTTTAACGTTTCTTCCTGAAGTATTTTGCGGAGTATGCCCTACAGTATAGATACGAATAACTAATCCTGCTAAACTAATAATGAGACAAAGGCTTTCGTAGTAAAATTCATAAGGGGTATCTTCCAGAAAGAAAGTTCCGGGGTATATTTCTGTTCTTAAATATAGGTAAGCACCAATTAATAAAATGGCGATGGGTAAGGTGCTTCTGTATCTAAAAAGCCATACTCCTTGTTTCTCTAATTCTTCTTGTAGTGGCATAAATTGTAGGTTAGGTTTTATACTTGGTTAGGTTATATTTGGTTGGATATAATTGATGCTCTGATTATTAAACCAGAGCATCAATCTTTTTAGCAAGGGTTTTGTCCTTTTCAGTGACAATGTCTCCCGCATCATGAGTAGAAAGCCATATTTCTACCTTATTCCATTCGTTAGTCCATTTTGGATGATGATTCATGGACTCGGCTATCAGGGCAACCTGGGTCATAAAAGCAAAAGCTTCAGAGAAGTTTTTAAACTCAAATAATCTGTAAAGCGTATTGTCCTTTTGTTGCCACATGATGATATGATATTATTGTGGTTTCCCGATTCTATATAACCTTCCTTGGTCAGTAACAGCGTAAAGAGCTCCATCTTTTCCTTGGGTTATATCTCTGAAACGTTGAGATTGATCTGCAAGTAATCTTTCTTCGCCAACAACTTTGTCATTTTCAATGACTAAGCGTGCTACGTGCATGCCACTTAATGAAGAAATGAACAGATTGTTTTTCCATTCAGGAATTTGGTCTCCGGTATAGAAGGTGATTCCACTTGGAGATATTACCGGATCGTAGTAGTAAACTGGTTGTTGTAAGCCTTCTTTTTGTTGGATGCTATCTCCAATTGCTGCACCACTGTATTCGCGTCCGTAAGTGATTGTTGGCCAACCGTAGTTGTTTCCCGGTTTAATGATGTTTACTTCATCACCACCTAATGGGCCGAATTCTGTTTCCCAAAGATCGCCTGTAACCGGGTTAATAGCTAATCCTTGAACGTTTCTATGACCATATGAATATAATTCCGGTCTTGCATCGGCTTGGTTTTCGAAAGGATTTCCAGCTGCTGCTTTTCCATCTTTTGTAATCCTGATTACTTTACCTAGCGAAGAGTTTAAGAATTGTGCCTGAGGTCTTGATTCTATATTTGAACGTTCACCGGTACTGAAGATAATATTGCCTGCCTTGTCGAATAGGATTCTACCTCCATAGTGTAAATTGCTGTTAAATGCCGGAGTTGCCTGATAGATAACCTGAGCATTTTCAATTGTCTTTTCGTCGTCGGCTAGTCGTCCTTTGGCAACGGCTGTTAAGTTTCCTCCGGATACAGCTTCAGAGAATGTCCAATAAACCATTCGGTTATTAGCAAAGTCAGGGTCAATAGTAACACCTAATAAACCGCCTTGCCCTTGATCGTTTACTTTAGGTAGACCGGTAATAGGCTCACTTAATGTTCCATCTGCAGAAGCGATCCTCATGGTTCCACTTTTTTCAGTGATTAAAAATCTACCATCTGGAAGGCTGGTGATTCCCCATGGTCTGTTTAATCCTTCACTTAATATTTTTCCTTCATAGGGTGTAGTCGTTTTTACTCCGCCAATACGTGTTTGCCCTTCAAAGGCGGGTTTGTATGTTGAATTGGGAGCTTTTGTTTCTACAGGTGCTAATCGAGCAGTATCTGCTGCTGGTGTAGAAGCTTGTTGATTATCAGTTCCTGATGAACCACAAGAGGTAATTGCTACAGCTAAGCTTGTTGCTATTCCGAGTAATTTGAAGGTATTATTCATGAGTGTTATTTATTGATTTTATTATTTGATTATATTATTGATAAATAGAAACCTAGTTAAATTTAAGCTTTTTTCTTTTAAATTAACAATATATCAACAATATTACGGCTAAATGGTTCTTTATTTATAATAAAAGCTTTTAGTTTTGAAGCATCTTTTCAATGGAATATGCGTCTAAATTCCTTGCTATGATCTTGCCTTCGTTGTTAACCAAATAATTTAAAGGTAATGCTTTGGTGTTGAATCTTTCATAATTGGTAGATTTCGATGGTCTTACCCCTTCGCAAATGTTTGTCCAGGTAAGGGCATCTGCTTCCATTCGCTAGTAAGACTATCTATTGGTGCTGAATTTTTAAAGTCGATATAATAGAACCCTGTGTTTATTTTATTGGTATGTAAAGTGAATTGATTGTTTTTGACTGTGGTGGAATCATACACGATCTTAGAGTTCAGGTCTGTTAGCCGAACGATGGTTTCATTTATTTCAGCTTGCCCGGTTATGGTTATAGGAAATTCTTTGGGCTGATTGCAGGAGGGAAGTAGGTATAGAAGGAAGAAGAAAGCCCAACTGTAAGTTATAGATTTTAGGTTTGGTTTTTTCATATTTTGAAGATTTATAGGCTTAAAGCATATATTCTTTTAGAAGGTCTGAAGCAGATCTTTGATTCTTAAAAAGATCTGATAGAATAGCTTGGAAGCTTAAATTGTTAACGGGTTTACCTTTTGTTGGAGCTGCTACATTGTTAGCTGGAACTGGCTTCTCTGTTACCTTAGTTGCAAACCAGGTTACATTTTCATAGGGTAGGGCAACGCCTAAAATCATACCAGGTAGACCGGAAAATGATTCCGGTCCGCTTGATAGAGGAATCATATCCGTGTAAAACGCTACGATGTAAATTGAATCCATCATCAGTCCATTTGCCCTGCGACACTGGAAACCTGCTATATCTCGCATTTCATCGGTTATTTTCCATTTGATCTTTCTCAGGCTATCGCTTACCAGGAAGGTTTCTTCGTATACCTGCTTTTGAATGGTGCTGGTTTTTAAGGTCAGGTCATTGGCAACGGTATTGATCTGGGAAGAAGCTGGCCGGTTACCAAAAAAATTGACAGCCAGGTTGTTATTTCCATTTGCTGCTGGAATATATAAGCTCTTATCCTTTGAGAAAGTTAGGGTGCTGTTCAGAGTTAAGAACTGTGGTTGTGCTTTCTTATATGCTTCAAAGGCTTGAACAATTATACCTGAACTATTTTGAGTAATTCCCTTTTCAATCAATGCATACATATTAACTCTTTTTTCAAATTCTATGCTTCCTGATTCGAGGAAGTGGGCATATTGAGCAAACAGGGATTTTCCGACCAGTATGAATATGATCATTAATATCAGCTTCGTTTTTTTCATAATCGTATAATTATAAGATTTTACCGAACTTATCAAAATCCCAAGTTAAAGAAAACATGAAGTAACGTGGGATGGTTGTGTAGCTATTTTGAGAGATTGTGGTGCCAGATGAACTTCTATTGAATGGCTTGTTACTCTTTAATAGATCATTTACCGATACTGATAACTTGAGATTATCCTTTTCGAGAAATTTCTTACCTAATGAACTATTTACAACGATAGTTTTCATGTCCTGGTTAAATGCATCCGTTTTTGCCTGAAAACTATAACGTGCGTCTGAACGTAATTCAATTTTTCCGGGCAAATAGATATTAATTGAAAGGTAACTTTCAAAGCCTCTTCCACTATTATTTAATTGATAAGAAGAAGAAGAGATGCTCTTTCTGTAAGTTGGTCCGACTGTTAGATAGAGGTCATACTTTTCTATTTTTGATTTGGATAGATATAAATTGCCTGAATAGGTTTGTGAGCTTCTATAATTGATTACATTGTTTGAAACACCATAATCGTAATTGCCCGTAAACCTTGTATATAATCCGAGCTGGGTATCTAGTCTTTTGATTTTTTTGCCATAGGATCCGTATAAGCTCATTTGTTTTTGCGTTTTATCAGACAAGTTTATAGAACGGTAAATGGTTTTACCCGCATCATCAGTAGTCATGCTGTTAATAATTGGGTTTGAAATAGTTGAATAGGAGCCACTTAGGTTAATGTTTCTGCTATTTAATACTTTATATGAATAATAAAAAAAGTCAAAACGATTGCTAAAGGCAGGATCAAGATCAGGATTACCTTCTATAATGTTCAATGGGTCTGTATTGGTACTAATTGGTTGCAATTGATCAATACTAGGTTGTATGGTTGCTCCGGAGTAATATAGATTGAAAATTTTTTGTGGAGAGAATTGGAGTCTATAGTTCGCAAGTGGATTCCAATAGATGAAATTTCGTTTGTAGGAAGTGTTTGTGTCCTGATCAATTTGATTTAGGTTGACTGCTGTTGTCTTTGTTCCAAATTGAAGAGAATGTTTGTCTTTTTTATAATTGAATGTGGCTCCCCCTTGATTGGAATATTGATTTAGAAGAAGATTGCTGCTAAATTCATCGATCAATTCATCATAATTTCCGGATGTAGATTTGTTAAAAGATTCCCGAAGGGAGGACTCCTTATTGATTCCTAACCCATAATTTAAAGTAAGGGAAAAGGCTTTTGATAGCATTTCAGTATAAGTGATGTTGCTGTTAAAGATACCGCTCTGTGAAGTTCCTGGTTTGTATTGATCGATATTTTGTATGCTATCTGGCTGACCTTGCGTATCATAAAATTCATTATTGGAATTCAGATAGCCTTTTGTTTGCATGCGATTCAAGGATTGCGTTAAGTTGATTGAGAAGGTTCTGCCAGGTTTGTTAAGGCGCTTGTTGTAAAGAGCATCGATCTTGAAACGCTGCTGATCATTATTATTATTGATAGTACGATTGCTTCTGTTGAGTATCGTATTATCAACACCTAGTGTAGAGGCCAGATAATTGTTTGACTCCTCTCCATTACCGATCATACCATTGACTGTTATTTTTAAGGAAGAAGCGGTGTCGGGAGTCATCTGATAAATAATGTCCAACGCTTTTTCGTTATTCAGGTTATGAAATTGTTGTTCTGAATTGCTATTTAATATCCCTGAAGGTAATGTGTTTTGTGAAATAGAATTCCGTTCACCTGTGACTTCGAGTGATCCTATTTTGAAATTAGTGTTGATGGATTCTTTATCATCATTCCATTTTGTATCATAATGAGCGCCACCTGACCGACCAATTGGAATTCCTTGTCCATCATATTGAGGTCTCGATCCTCCTAGGTCTACCGTGATTCCTCCATTTACGAAGTTTACACCACTTCCAGAAGGAGCATATTTGCTAGCATCACTAAAATTTAATCCGATGGTGCCATTATTTGCGATGTTCGTATAGGCCGAAAGCTTTTGTTTCTCTTGAAATAGGTTGATCATGGCTTGTCCTTTGTAAAATTCATCTGTTCCTCCGCCGGCATCTATTTTTCCGAAATAGCCTTCTTTCTTATCGTCTTTTAGTTGAAGGTTGAGTGTCTTGGTCCTTTCACCATCATCTATTCCAGTAAATATAGCTTGATCACTTTTCTTATCGTATAATTGGACTTTGTCGATCATATCACCTCTCAAATTTCGGGTAACGAGTGTCGGATCATCTCCAAAAAACTCTTCACCATCGACTAATACCTTTCTTACTGTTTCTCCGTGGGCGGTGATTTTTCCATCTTGATCTACTTGTATTCCGGGAAGTTGTTTAAGGAGATCTTCTACTTTAGCATTGGGTTGAATCACGAATGCGCGTGCGTCGTATTCTGTTGTATCTCCTTTTAGTTTGATGGCTGCTATGCCGCCTGTTATGATTACTTCACTTAATAAGCGCTCTTTAAGGATTAGGTTCAGGTTGCCAAAATCATAGGATTGATTTAGAGAGTCAAGTGTAAAGGTTTCTACATAATCTGCATAATCGGGATAAGTTACCAATAAAATAAATGTTCCTTTTTGGAGATCTGTGAGCTCGAAAACTCCATCTTTTGTTGATCTATTGAACTTGACCAGAATTGAATCTGCCGCGTTTAATACAGTAATGCTGGCATTGACGAGACCTACATTCACAGCGGTATCAATCACGGTTCCTTTGATCTGATAATTTGATTGAGCTAAAGCAGGGATGCTGCTTAGTAGAAATAAGATGATGGCTATAATTGATAAGTATCTCATTGTTTGTGCTTCTTTGGTATAAAGATTTATGGTTCTGTTGGGAATACCTGAGCTAACAATCTGGTGATTCTTATAAAGTCATCACTGCCCTCTCTTCTATAAATGATTTTTCCCATTGGGTCGATAATTACTGTTGTTGGATAAGCCCCGATATCAAACTTCGCTGTTATGCTTTCCTCTTTAATTTTCTGATCTTGCCATAAATTCACCCAATCCATATGTTTTTCTTTAATGATTGCTTTTGCTTTTGTATATTGCATTTCATCGTTAAATTGTGCTGCCACCCTGATGCCTTCTAAATTATAAATGGAAATTGCTGGTTCTTGAATTTCCTTTATACCGCTTACATTGATTTCCTTAAATACATCGTTCACTATTGCATTGAGAGAGGATTTTAAAGAGTCTACTTTCGCTAGAGCTTCTTTTGTAGTGTCATTTTTTAGACGCCTAACTATTCTTATATTTTCTCCTAATAGGTTACTTTTCTCTGAGGGGATGGGGATAGGGAATGTGACTACAGCATTTGTTTCGTTGTTTTTTTCAACAGACAAGTTTATTGTAAAACTTATTCCATCCATGACTTTTTCATTAGCGTATCCATCACTTGTAAGCAGAGTTAAGTAAAGGTTATTATCATTATTGGATATCGTATAATAAATACGATTATTTGTATTGTAAGCATGGAATCTGTTATCCCATTCTGTTGTTTTTCCGTCAATTTTGATACTCGATGGTGCTTGAACACTTTCTTCCTGAACCTTAGGCAGATTTTGCGCATGGACTATTCCTATAGATAAGAATGATAGGATAGAAGTAAGAATCGTTGTTTGTGTGAATTTTGACTTTCTCATAACGGTTTTAGTTTCGTAGTTACTTTAGTGTATATTCTCCCCATAGATCAGTGGTGCTTTGGGTATATAAAACATTTGGATCTGATGTGCCGACGAAAATTGGTGCTGGCATTTCATTAGGTGGTAACACAGAGTTTTGATCACTTAATTTAATATTGTAACTGAAAGGTTGATTCTGCTCGGATAGCATTAAGTATTTTAGTGGTATAGCCAGTTCGTAGGTGAAAGCCAGTTTATAATCGAATGCCGCGGCTACTTGAATTCCTAAAAGGTTATAGATAGAAACTGGATTATCAGTAACTTCTGGAATACCTGTTACCTGTATCCCTTTATACTGGAGATTGATTTCATTGTTGGCAATATTCATGAGAGAATCGATTTGTTTTTTGTATTGCACAGTATCAACATTATATTCTAAATAGGTATTCCATAAGGCATCACCGATTAGATCTGATTGTGGTTGCATACCTTTTTGTACTGGCTTGACTTTTATAGGATATAGGATAGCTATATTATTAATATCCTTAGCTTTTTCGTTATTGTTTTTTTGGGTAGAGAGGCTCGTGGTAAAGGTTATACCTCCGCTGGTTATTTTAGTCACAGCATAATAATCATCCGTATGTATGGTTAAGTAAAGTTTTTCATTATCATTGGAAACTGTATAGAAGATTCGATTAATCGGATTGTAGGCTTGAAGCCCATTGTTCCACTCGTTTAGTTTGCCATCTATTTTGATATTTGATGGCGCATGAACACTGGATTCTTGTACTTTAGGAAGGTTTTGTGCATTTGTAGCCTCTAGTATTAAAAAGAAGGATAATGAAGAAAGCATAATTGCTATTAGCTTGAATTTATATCTTTTCATAGTTGAATGATTTTTAATGTTGCAGCTATCTATTGTCTAATAAAGCTTCCATCACCTCGACGAGGGAGAGGTTGTCCGTTTTGTTGAGGCGTACCGCTCCACTTTTGTAAATTCATGCCGAATGTTATCATAAAATACCTGCTTAATGTATTAGTTTGCGTGTCGATAATGGAGTTTTCAGTTATAATACGATTGATAAAATTGTTTTGATTGAATATATCAAAGGCTTCTAGACGTAAAGTCGCGCCTATTTTATTTGAGAATCGTTTTTCTAAATAGGTGTTTAAAACAAAAGGGTTTTTTGTAATATTCGTACCGATACCACTTCGGTAATTTTTGCTGGCATAATAACCGAAGTGAAACCCTTTTGGGAGATAGATGTTGCCATCTATATTAAACGCAAAGGTTTGTGTGTTAATGTCTGAAGATGAGGGGATAGAGTTAGTTGATTTTATGACATCATAAGAAAGATAAGGGTTGATTTCTAACCAGTCTGTTGGTTGCATTCTGGGCCCGAATCTTTCAATATATCTCCATATCGATGTTGTGTTTTTGAGATTATTACTCATTGAGATTGAATGCATATTACTGATAAGACCATCTAACGCGAAGTAGTATTTTCGAGAAGAAAATTGTTTGGATAAGCTATAGTTGGCATTGAATGAATAATCTCCATCGAGGTTTAAGAAATGGGTCTCATACTTTAGGCTGTTATATGCATCCTCAATTAATAACAGATTTCTTACTACTTGATCATTTATGAATGTGGTGTTTAACCTGACCGAATAGGCAAACTGAGAATTGGCTATATAACGATTGTAGTTTGCATTAATAGTGTGTGTAAAAGAAGGCTTTAAGTCAGGATTCCCTATTATTGAGTTTTGTGGATTAGATACATCTCTAACTGGTTGTAGCTGATTGAAATTGGGTTCGATTGGGCTGCCAGAGTAGTTAATTTGAAATAAATGTTGATTTGACCATTGGTATTGAAATCTTGCAATCGGGATCAAATTGAAGTTCGTTTTATGGGTGCTATGATTTGCTCCAGTTCCCTCCAAAACTGTGGGAATAGCATTTACTCCTAGTGAGAAATTATATTTTCTTTCAGTGAATAAATAATTGAGTGCTAACCTGGTTTCAATGAAAGAATAGTTATAGCTGTTGCTTAAGGAATCAATAGGATTGGAAATGTTGCCAGAAATAATATCACTTGTGATTTTGCTATTATCGTAGGAACGGTAATTGATTTGTCCGTTAAACTGTAATTTAGATTTAGTACTTAGTGGCTCAGAATAGGTTGTACTGGCTCGGTAATTATTAATCTGGTTTTCGTTGTTGATTTGTTGATGAATTAATGAATCTTTTAAGATGAGGTCTGAATCGTTCTCAAAATAGGTGACTCTTGTATTTTGTTCTGTATCGTTATTTTGATTGGAGATGTCACTGCTTAGTTGCACCGTAAAGTTCCTGCCAAGTTTATTGAAAATGTGCTGATAAAATAGGACTCCTCCAATATCTGGAACGGTTGAATTGTTTTTATTTAACCCATATTGATTTTGATGAATAAGACCGGACTGCATACTGGATAGATTATTATCTGACGAGCTCGTATGATAGGTCAGTTTAGGGCTTATACGTAAAAAGTTTGCTTTATTAATTTCATATTCGAACAAGGAAGTGAAACTATGGATCTTGTTATTTATATTTTGGTTTTCTTCGTTTTTGGAAAATGTAGTGCCTAATGTGCTGAATTGTTGTAAATCGGTTTTATTAATTGAATTTATTTGAGAGTTATTATATGAGTAACTTAGGTTTATGTATATCTTTTCATTTAATGTGTTGCTGTAGCTAAAAGTAGGGTTGAGGGTTTGAGTTGTTCCACCGCTGTTGGCGAGGTTCATTGCATTGTTGGAAATTGGCTTGTTGGAATTAAATTCTGGGTTTGCAATACCATTTACAGTGTTTGACAGGTTTGCATTTAGTCCGATGGTTTCGTTGGCATTTATGCGAGTGCCAAAAAGTTGACCCTCATATCGCTCATTGTTTCCTGCCCCTGTATTAATGCGGGCCATATTTCCAATCGACCTGTCTACTTTTGTGGTAAGGTTAAGGATTTTTTTAGGTTCACCCTCTTTAATTCCAGTTCTGGCTACCTGATCACCATAATCATTGACGATTTGAACTTTTTCAACAATTTCGGCAGGGAGGTTTTTAATTGTCGAAGAGACATCTCCGCCGAGGAAGTCTCTTCCATTGAGTCTGGCTTTCGTAATTAACTCGCCTTGATGAGTTAAAGTACCATCTCTGCTCACTTGCATTCCCTCCATTTTTTTGAGAAGTTCATCAACAGTAGCAAACTCTCTAACTTGATAGCCGGAAGCACGATATTCGATTGTGTCGGTTTTATAAGTGATATTGGGTGTTCCATCAATGGTTACTTGTGCGAGCATTCTACTATCAGGCACCAGCATAACAGGATCTAAGATGATTTTGGATGCTCTGTCATCGTTTAATAGATGATAGGTAATTGGCTTGTAACCTAAACTGTTAACAGTAAGATAAAAGGTGGCTGATTTGACTCCTTTAAATACAAATATTCCATCCTCGTTGGTACTGGTAGAAAGGGAATCTGTATTATATTTTAAGATTAAGGTTGCTCCAGGAACAGAGTTTCTGGCTGAATCTAATACGATTCCACTAACTTCCCAAGATGTTATGAGCGGATTAAGACTCGCCGCTTGAGGTATTTGGGCAATTAATTTATCAACGCTTGTAGCAAAAAGTAATAGAAATACCCACCTCATTCCTTATAGTTTGGCAATGGTGATTCAATCGCTTACTCCACATCCAGGCCATTATTTGCCAGGTATTATAATAAAAGACTATTTACAACAGGTTAATGTATGTTAATTGGTAAAAGAATAGATTGCTTATACCAAGCTAGCCAGTATAATTGGCAATTCAAAATATAGTAAGATGATCTACGTCTTAATAGTCATTTACTCAGTTGTGTGTCCAATATTTTTGTCAGCCCATTTTAAAAACCATTTCATGTTAGCTTGATCTTGATGTCCTTGGTCATGTTGGCGCCAGGCAAGTTGTCCATCAAGCATAGGCGTGTTCACCGGTGGCATCTTTTCTGTTTTGTAATCGTTAGATACGCCCAGGTCTTTTACTCCTAATAGTTTAAACACAGGTCCGGCAGCAATGGCCGCCATATAAGTGCCTTGATGATCAAGCCATTTGGCATCGCCCATTTCTGGAATACCATAACTGATAAATACGAGCCTAGGTGCGCACATCGCAATAAGTTGATGAGTATCAACCGGTATATCACCTGCATTTTTACTGCCAAA
The DNA here is from genome assembly GCF_004339765.1 of Albibacterium bauzanense. Taxonomy (GTDB): domain Bacteria; phylum Bacteroidota; class Bacteroidia; order Sphingobacteriales; family Sphingobacteriaceae; genus Albibacterium; species Albibacterium bauzanense. The sequence continues at coordinate 91,335 of NZ_SMGO01000001.1, forward strand.
CGTTGCATCTGACGCACCATATTTCATGAAATTACCGGCCATCCAATAATAAAACCCACCTGTTAAACTTTCAACGGCTTCTCCCCAGTTGCGTCGATGTAATGTAGTGCCTCCTTTACCTGAAGAACCTATTAGTCCCATTGAAAATCTATCATCATAAGCCATGGTAACTAAGGCTGCTTTACCATAACGGGAAACTCCTTCAATACCTACATGTTTAGCATCGACAGCTGGTTCTGATTTAATGAGATAATTTAGGGCTTCGCTGGCTCCCCAAGCCCATGCACGCAAAGCACCCCAATCATCTGGTTTACGTGCTTGTCCTTTATTGACCAACCCGATGATGCCTCGTGTCAAACCTGCCCCGTTATCTGCTTGTATGCTTGAAGGATTTATCATAATATATCCCCAGCCATTCGCAATGAGCTGTTCGGTTGAAGGAGGATCATTATTTACTCCTGGTACACCAGGAATATCCGGGGTAGGCGGTTTAGGTGGAGGTTGTGGACCAAATCTATTGGCTTGTGGTGCTGCGGGAATTGGCTGATAAGCAGGATATTGATCTAATGCTGCTTTTACTGCTGGGTCACTATCTGCTAATAATTTTCTTAATGCAGTGTTAATGGTTTCTAGAGATGCTGGGTCAGGTTGTGCGGGCGCTGGTAAACGTGCGGGACCAAACATCATTAAAACAGGGACGGGACCTTTTGCATTGGCAGGAACAACTAATACCATGTCGATATTTACATCTATAAGTGGATAGGAAGAATTATCTACATGACCGATAATATGTTTAGCAATAACCGGTATGCGGTTTATCATTTCCTTATCAGTAACTTTTACTGTCCATGTAACTTTAGGTATATTATTTGGTAAACGACCATATACTTCCCGATCCATTTCTTCTACAATTTCAGGCCTGCGTTCATTCCACCACATAGCAGGTGTTGTTACTTTTTTGCCATTCTTAAGGGTAAGAACTTCAGGAAGATTTGGATAGGGATTGGCTAAAGATTCATCATAATTAGCGTGATTAGGTGCTTTTTCATCACCACTCGGGCCTGGACGTAATGCCTTTATGCCTAATTGATCCATCATATTTTGATGGCCCTGTTCTGCTGTAAAAGTTACTAATGGCGGATAATTATTTTGTGCAATGGCGCTTGCTGATACAAATAACAAGAGACTTAAAATACTTTTCATCTTCTATTATATAGTTTAGTGAATGATTAATTATCCGTTTCAAATGGTGAAGCCGGCAAGCCTTCTTTGTTATATAGATTTGCACCTTCAGGGTTGTCTGCCCATGCGTAGCGTACGTACTTTGGATTTTGTATGTCATTGTTCCATACAATTACTTTATCACCCTCTATCACTGCTTTTGCCCATACATATCGTTTATCAGTTCCGGCAATAGCAAAGTAATACAGGTCTCCACCACCTTTAACCATCAGGCCGCTACCGATGCTGGAAAAAGAGAGGATGATTTTATTACCTTCAATTTTATAGGATTGATATATTGGTCCGGAGTATACTACATCTTTAGCCCCATAAGCAAGATATTCAGCCCAGAGTGCAAGTCGTTCACCTATATCTTTTTTATTTAATGGGTGGATATCGTTCCATTCACCTGCGTCGATACCGACAGCCATACCGGTATTGGATACTGATAGAACTTTTAGCTGACTTTTTCTTAATTGAGCCCAATCACTTTCTGAAGGAGAATAATTTACTTCCATAAAATTTGGTAATTGTGCATATATAAATGGTAGGTCTCCTTGTCCCCACTTATTTCTCCAATCAGCAATTAAAGCTGGTAGTAATTTGGCATATTCTTTTGGTCTGCTACCGTTTGTTTCACCCTGATACCATAAGAATCCTTTTATTCTATAGTTGATAGCAGGAGCGGCCATTGTGTTATATAAACCTGTTGGTTCATTTTGAGCGACGAATGGTCTGTCTCTAATAGTACTGTTGTCAATATCAATTTTAGGTTGTACCTGGCCTACCTGGTAAATCCAGTCGCCACGCAAATCAATACGTTGACCATTTGCATTTAAGGAATAGTTTTTATCTGGAACAAAGCCACCTTTTCCTGATGTACTGATTACTTTAACAACAATTGTATTTTTGCCTGGCTTTAAAAGACCGGCTGGAACATTGTATCGGCGTGGTGGGTACTGATAGGTGATATTACCTACAAATTCTCCATTTACAAAAGTCGAATCAGCATCTATTATGCGCCCTACAAATAATTTAGCAGGTACGCCGATCATAGAGGCGGGTACTTCAATTTCTTTGCGGAAATATAAAATACCATTAAGATCTTTTACACCTTGATCTGCCCAATAGCCAGGCAGCCAGAATTTATGCCAATTTTCAGGTACATAGCTAGGATCAGTCCATTTGATTGGGCCACTTATTCCTTTATCAGGCTCTGGATTTATTATGTTTTTTGGGGGAGTATTGTTTGCCTTCAAATTTTTGAGCATATTACTCATATATGCAGTATCTCTGAAGTTCTTTATTTTATCTGAATATTCCGGAAATTCTTTGAATGCGTCAGCGCTCATCCAAGCTTCAATGGGTACACCACCAACACTTGAATTAATAATGCCTATTGGTACTTTATACTTTTGATAGAGCATTTTAGCGAAGAAATAAGTTGTTCCCCCAAATCCTAATATATTATTGCCTACAGCTGGTTTCCATTCTCCAGGAGGCAGGTCTTCAGAAATAGTGCTAACGTTGGCACTGGTAGGTACAAAGAAATTTCTTATTTGAGGGAAATTATCATTGGCTACTTCATCGGGATACCTTTCTTTTAAACGCTCCATGGGCAATACCATGTTAGATTGTCCGGAGGCAAACCATACATCGCCAATATAAATATCATTCAAGGTTATTTGATTATTACCCTGAAGAACCATCTTATATGGACCTCCAGCTTTCATTGCAGGGAGTTCTAATAACCACTTTCCATTAGCATCCGTAACTGTTTTTCCTTTTTTGCCATTAAAGTTTACACTTATTTTTTCTTTAGGTGACGCCCATCCCCATATTTTTAGTTTAATATCTCGCTGTAATACCATATGATCACTTATCAGTTGTGGTAATTTAATATCAGCAAAAGCAGAGGAAGTAGAAAAGATGAGAATGAGGCTAAATAGCCTTAAAAGGAGTTTAATATTAGTTTTCAATATGTAAGGTTTTGGTTACAGAGCTAAGATAAGAATTAATTTCTATCAAAATAAGAATTAGTTCCTATCAAATAATAACCGCCTTCCGCTAACACTTTCAATAATTTCACCATTTTCATATACAAGGTTTCCTGAAACAATGGTATGAGTAATGGATGATTGGAAAGTGTGATCTTCAAATGGTGACCACTGACATTTAGATAGAATATTAGATTTGCTTACAGTATAGGGTTTGTTTAGGTCTACTAAAACAAGATCGGCCCAATAGCCTTCTTTGATGAATCCACGTCTCTCTACTTGAAAGCAAAGTGCTGTATTGTGAGCAGTTTTTTGTACGATTTGCTCTAGGGTCATTTTTTCTTGATGGTAGAAATCGAGCAAAGCTTGTAAAGCGTGTTGAACCAATGGACCACCTGAAGGAGCTTGTGAATAAGGTTTGGACTTTTCTTCAATGGTGTGTGGGGCATGGTCTGTAGCAATTACATCAATTGTTCCATTTAGCACAGCCTGAAAGATAGCGTCACGATCATGGGCTGTTTTAATAGCAGGGTTCCATTTGATGAAATTGCCTTTTTCTGCATAGTTTTTATCTGAAAACCAGAGATGATGGATACAGGCCTCAGCAGTAATTTTCTTTTCTATCAGAGGAATATCATTTTGGAATAAACTAAGTTCGTCTGCTGTAGATATATGGAGTATATGTAAACGCGTTCCATGTTTTTTAGCCAATGCTGTGGCTGATGAAGAGGAGATATAGCATGCTTCTGCAGAGCGAATTAATGGATGCATTTCAATAGTTAGTTCATTATATTCGCTTTGATATCTTGCAAGGTTCATTTTAATGGTTTCCTCGTCTTCGCAGTGGGTAGCAATTAACATAGGAACTTGTGAAAATATTCCTTCTAAGGTATTTTCATCATCCACCAGCATGTTGCCAGTAGAGGAGCCCATAAAGACTTTTACACCACAAACAGTTTTCGGATTAGTGCGTAGAACTTGTTCGATATTATCATTTGAGGCACCCATATAGAAAGAATAGTTCGCTATGGATTTTGTAGCAGCAATTTGATATTTATCTTCTAGAAGTTCTTGAGTCAAAGCATTGGGAACGGTATTGGGCATTTCCATGAAACTGGTTGTTCCCCCAGCAACGGCAGCCCGACTTTCGTGCCATATATCAGCTTTATGAGTTAAACCGGGCTCACGAAAATGAACTTGATCATCTATTAATCCAGGTAGTAAATGCAAACCTTCGGCGTTTATGATACGATCGCTTGGAGAATTTATATAGCTATCGATTTTTTCAATAATTCCTTTATGTATTAAAATATCGGCTACTTTTTGCTTGCCTTCGTTTACAATGGTTGCATTTTTTATTAGGATTCTGGACATGTTTTTTGATTTGATCAAGAAATTCAATTCAAAAATAACGATTTGCAGTCGTTATGGCTAATTAACATCATTTAAACGTTAAAGTTTTTGAATGGAATTGCTATTAAAGGCTTTTATCTATCTTTGCAGCTATGTACAACTCATTTGAGGATTTTAAACTAAACAGACAATTATTAAATGCTATTGAAGAGGCTGGTTATACACAACCGACGCCTATTCAGCAAAAAGCAATTACTCCTATATTGGCAGGACAGGATTTGATGGGTGTGGCGCAAACTGGTACTGGAAAGACTGCTGCTTATGTTTTACCTATTTTAATGAAGTTGAAATATGCACAAGGGGAAGATCCTCGTGCATTGATTCTTTCGCCAACGCGTGAGTTAGCGATGCAAATTGAGGCTGATATTCGTAGCCTTGGTAAGTATACTGATTTAAGGACAGTAGTGCTTTATGGAGGATTAGGGCCAAAAACACAGATAGAAAACTTGAAGAAAGGTGTAGATATTATTGTTGCAACGCCGGGTCGTTTTTTAGATCTTTATTCAGCAGGACATATCTTTTTGAAGTCTATTAAGTTTTTAGTTTTGGATGAAGCTGATAAGATGATGGATATGGGCTTCATTAGCAAAATTCACCGCGTTTTAGAGATCGTTCCCAGAAAGCGACAGAATCTTTTATTCTCTGCAACGATGAGTGAGTTGGTTCATAAAATTGCTGGTGATTTTTTAGCCTTTCCTACGAAGGTAGAAGTTGATACTCAAGCAACGCCGGCAGAAACTGTAGAGCAGTCACTTTATTATGTTCCGAATTTAAAAACGAAGATTAACCTGTTACATAATCTATTAAACGATATTGATACGTTCAATAGAATCATCGTTTTTTGTAAAACACGAAAAGTTGCAGATAATGTTTTTACATTTCTGGAACGTAAGTATGGGATAGAAGATGTACGTGTTATTCATGCAAATAAAGGTCAGAATACACGTATTAATTCAATTACTGCTTTTAAGGAAGGTGGTTTAAGAATATTGGTTGCAACTGATGTTGCTGCAAGAGGCTTAGATGTTAGTGATGTAAGTCATGTTATTAACTTTGAGGTTCCGGTTGTTATTGAAGATTATGTGCATCGAATTGGCAGAACAGGTAGAGCTTTGAAACAAGGAAGTGCTATTACATTTTGTGATCCTTCGGAAGAATACTACTTACATAAGATAGAAAAGCTAATCAGACAGAAAATACCTGTTAAGGAGATTCCTGAAGCTGTGTTTGTTGAAAAGACTGGTTATGAAGAACGGCAAATAATAGCAAGGGAGATCGATAATCAGAAGAGGAGGGATGATCCGGAATTTAAGGGTGCTTTTCATGAAAAAAAATCGGCAAATAACCGTGCTAATGATGGTAAAGGGAAGAGTAATAACCCTCGAAAAGATGCTGGGAAGTCTGTTCATCGGGCAAATGGAAAATCAAAACGATTTGATAAGAAAAAATGAAGCGTGTTACTCCTTTAAATATACTAACGGCAGCTTTATTGATATGGCTGGGTTTCGGTTTATTGGATGGTACACTTGGGTTGAGCCAGGCATTATGGGTTTTATTACTTGTTGTACTTGTTTTTATCGGAGATCAGCTTTTTAGAATGTTGCTTGGTAGTTTAAAAAGGATTTGGATAGTACAAATGATATTTATTGCTATTACGGTAGCTACAGCTTTTGCAATTTGGTATATTAAGAATTAATAGATTAGAATAATTTTTCAATGAAAACAGCAGAAATTAAATTAGTAGTAACATTGGACGATCAAAACGTTCCAGAAAATATAACATGGGAATCAACGGATGGGGAATCATCAGAAGCTTTAGCGGCTAAAGCACTATTTTTAGCTTTATGGGACCCTCATTATAAGAATTCAATGCGCATTGATTTGTGGACGAAAGATATGCCAATCGATGAAATGAAGCGTTTCTTTTATGAAACCTTGCAAACCTTAGGTGATACATTTTTACGTGCATCTGGAGATGATGAAATGGCAAAAGCTGTTATTGGCGATCTACGCGATTATTGCGACCATTTTGCAGAGAAAATGGAAGTTACACAAACGAAGTAATTTAAGATTATTGTTTAATCGCCCGTAGCATTTCGCGTTTGCCAGATGCTCCGGGCGCTTTTTCAATTGAGAAGCCCATTGATTTCATAATACGCTTTAAATTGCCGGTTATAGCATAAGTTACGAAAACACCTCCTGTTTTTAAGTAAGAGCAAACATGAGTTAAGGTTTCTTGACTCCACATCTCGGGTTGATGAGCCGCCGCAAAAGCATCAAAGTAAATTATATCAACTTTATTATTTGATTTATAGTTAATTACATCACATACATTGATCAATAATTTACCTGCTTTAGTTGTTATCTGTGATTGCATTGCAGCTTCATAGTGTGCTAAAAACTCATTTCCGATTGTTGGAGAAATGTGTTTTATATTATCAACTTCAATAAGAATTTCTTTATTTAATGGATAACGTTCAATACCTGTATAATTTAAGGTAATGTCATTATGGAAGCAATAATCGGCTGATATGAGGTAGTTTAAGCCTGTTCCAAAACCAACTTCTAAGATTGAAATAGCCTGCTGAGCTTGTTTGTTTAAATAAAATTCAAGGCCAGAGTTTAGAAATACGTGTCTGCTTTCTTGCAGAGCTCCGTGAGTAGAATGATAATGCTCTCCTATTTCTGAATTAAATAGGGTGGAAGAACCATCCTCAGTTTGTATAACGTTCATTACAGTACTTTTGAACCGCGCTCAAGCCAAACGCTCCATCGATTGTTGTAAGCGTGTATTTGGGGAGTTTGGGCACCTTGATTTGTATAAACAGGGTGACCTTCATTGACCCATTCAAAAATGCCGCCGTAAAGGTTATATACATGCTTATAACCTGCTTTAATTAACATTCCGGCAATTCTTTGAGCACGATTTCCGACAGAACAGTAAACGATAACGGTTCGGTCTTTAGGGATATCATAAATACTGCGCATATCAAACCAGATATAACCTACATTTCTTGCATGCCTTAAATGACTTATATTAAATTCATTTTCTTCGCGAGCATCTAATATAAATAAGCTATCACTATTTAATTTAAGGAACTGATTTATATCGATAGTAGGTATTTGTTGATTGTATATCTTCTCCAATTCAGATTTGAATTCAGGATTAATAACCCTTTCTTTTGTTTGAAAGAAAGGGAAGATTGTAAGGAAAATTAGAATAAAGCTAGGCATGTATTAATTAGCTTTTATATTGTTTAATTCTTGTCCCCATATCCAAGACTGTAGCACCATTTAGTTTTAAAGATAAAATGCTAGAACCGATTGCTGACCTTAATCCTCCCGCACAATGAACAGCTATGAGCTTGTCAGTCGGAATATGTTCTGTTGACTCGCGCAAACGAGGCAATGGAATATGAATAGCGTTTTTAAAAATGCTATCTTTTTTTACTTCATTGTCGTTCCTTATATCCACAACGGTGAATTGGTCCCTATTATTGTCAAATGCCTCTTGATTAAAGTTATTTTCTTTTATGGATCCGAAGTCATTCCAAAGGAGACCATCAACAAACTTCTCATAACCAATCTTTGCTACCTTTTCCATAATTTGATGAAGGGATGCTTCATCATAACCAACTAAGTAAAAAGATTCACTTGGATTTACGATGGAACCTAACCAGGTTTCAAACTTTAAACTATCAGGAATATTAATAGCATTTTTATGATGTCCATTTTGAAAATCTGCCGCTTGCCTGGTGTCAACTATAAGTACATTTTCAGTTAGGTTTTCTTTATGAAGCATGTTTGTGGCAGCACGTATGCTTTGTTCAAAAGATTCTAATCCGGCTTTATTTAAAGCAACATTGTACTGGAAATACTTGGGTACCCACGGTTGGTCTTCTGTAATTAAATTAACAAAATCGTTCTCAGACATATCCTGGAGCGTTGGATTTTCTTTCAATTCCTTTCCGATAGTGCTTTGTAATTCAGGGCTAATATTCTTTCCACATAGAGAACCCGGACCGTGAGCCGGATAGATGATAACATTCTCAGGTAAGGTCATTATTTTATCACGCGTAGAATGGTAAAGACTACGTGCAAGCTCCTCAGCCCTGGCTTTTATATTACCTACATTTTCTCTTAAATCGGGTCTTCCAACATCTCCTACAAATAAGGTGTCTCCTGTAAATAAAGCATGTTCTATACCGTCTTTATTAATAACTAAAACAGATATACTATCGGGTGAGTGCCCTGGAGTATTTATTGCTTCCAGGCTAATATCTCCAAGTTCTATATGATCACCCTCATCAAAAGCTTGATGAGGGTAATCTGCCCCAACTAATCTGCTTGTATAGATTGTTGCACCTGTTGTATGATGAATCTCAAGATGAGAGCTAGTAAAATCAGCATGAGGGTGTGTTTCAATAACGCCAACAATTTTTGCCTGATTGTTCTTTGCATATTCATAATAAGGTTGTGGGTTTCTGGCAGGATCCACTAAAATTATTTCTTTATTGTTTAACACAGCATACGATGCATGTGCTAATCCTTTATCATAAAATTGCTCTATCTTCATCTTTATCAATTAAATACTACCATACCTTTATTCTGTCCTTTTCTGGAACAAATAGTTTGTCGCCTTCTTGAATATTAAAGGCTTTATACCAGGCGTCCATATTTACTATAGGGCCTACGGTTCTGGCATCGGCAGGCGAATGAGGATCTACTAAAATAAACTGCGCGGCAGTTTCGGGACGAATATTCATTCTCCATACCTGAGCCCATGACAGGAAGAATCGTTGATCAGGAGTTAAACCATCAATTAATTCATTAGATTGGCCTTGGGGAGTTTTCTTGAATGCTGCATAAGCAATTGCTAAACCACCTAAATCTGCTAAGTTTTCACCCAATGTTAAATTTCCATTGACATTGATTGTGTCTAATACTGTGTATTTATTGTATTGATCAACAACTTTATCTGCACGTTCTTTAAATTTAGTAGCATCTTCTGATGTCCACCAATCTTTTAAATTCCCATCTGCAGCAAATTGACGACCTTGATCATCAAATCCATGTGTCATTTCATGCCCGATTACAGCGCCAATTCCACCATAATTGATGGCATCATCTGCCTCGAAAGCAAAGAAAGGGAATTGTAAGATACCTGCTGGAAATGCTATTTCATTATTAACCGGATTGTAGTAAGCATTTACGGTCGGAGGAGTCATTCCCCAACGGGTACGATCAACAGGTTTACCATATTGGCTGACCATATAATCATAGTTCCATTGATCAGCACGTTTTACATTTCCATAAAAATCGTCTGCATTAATCTCTAGCCCATCGTAGGTTTCCCATTTATCTGTATAGCCAATCTTTGGCGTGAAAGCATTTAATTTTTCTAATGCTTTTTTCTTTGTTTCTTCACTCATCCAATCCAGATCCTGAATGCGTTCAGCAAAGGTGACAGATAGGTTTTTAACCAGATCCTGCATTCTTTGTTTAGCTTCCGGAGTGAAATATTTCGCGACATATAATTGTCCTAATAGATCGCCAATGGTATTGTCAATTAATGTGAAGTTTCGCTGCCAGCGTGGTGTCATTACTTTTTGACCACTAAGTACTTGAGCGAAAGCAAAATTAGCATCAACAAAATCCTTGCTTAAATAAGGAGCTGATTTCTTTAGAATATTCCACTTTAGATATACTTTTAAGTCTTCTATAGGAGTACTTGCTATTAATTTGCCTTCATCAATGAAAAATTGTGGATTATCTACAATAATCGAATCTGCACCATTTACCTTTAATGCCGGTAAGATCTCTACCCAATTGAAAGGTTGGGTATTTTGGCTGAATTGCTCTAGTGAGAATTTATTGTAAGTAGCAATTGGATCACGCATTTCTACACGGCTTTTTTGTGATTTTGCGAGTATACTTTCTGTTTTCCAGATAGCATCGAAATTTGCTGCAGCTTGTTCTTCAGATAATCCTGTTAATTTAAAGAGAGCTGCGATGTATTTCTTATAAGCTTCCTTAATGGTGTTATTACGATCGTTAGTTACTAGATAGTAATCGCGATCGGGTAGAGTAATTCCACCTTGGGATAGTTGAGGCATATTTTTATTTGCATTCTTACTATCCTGATAAACATAAAAATCATAAAAAGGACTTGTTAATCCGGTTGATTGTTGATGGTTTATTTCATTGATAATACCTTTTAGATCATTGATTTTATCAATTCTATTTAAATCTTCAATAATCGGTTTTGCTCCTGCTTCTTCAATAGCAAGACTATCCATTGAGCTTTTAAAGAAATCGCCTACACGTTGTTCTATGCTTCCAGGAGTAGCATTTGTATTTGCAGCAGCTTCTTCAAGTAAGCCTTTTACAGCTTGTGCATTAAATTCACGTAATTCATTGAAACTACCCCAGCGAGTTTCTTTATCCGGAATTGGATTGTTTTTCATCCAAACTCCGTTTGCATAATGAAAAAAGTCATCTCCTGGTCTTACAGTTGTATCCATATTGACAGGATCAATGAATTTGTCTGGTATGTTTGAGACTTTTTTAGACTCTGGACGGGCGCATCCGTTTATGGTAATAAGAACTATCCCACAATAAATTAATGATGAATATTTCATAGATTGTAGATTGATGTTTTATAGATTGAAATGTAAGGGCGAAGTTAGTAAACAAAATACTATTTTTGTCTTTCTTACGAATATTTGAAACATGAGCTTAACAAAAACGTACAATCCAAACGATACAGAAGATAAATGGTATAGCTATTGGTTAGAAAAAAAATTCTTTCGTTCTATACCTGATGAACGTGAGCCCTATACCATAGTGATGCCACCGCCGAATGTGACGGGTGTATTGCATATGGGTCATATGTTAAATAATACCATTCAGGATGTGTTGATTCGTCGGGCTAGGATGCAAGGGAAAAATGCTTGTTGGGTGCCTGGAACTGACCATGCTTCTATTGCTACTGAGGCTAAGGTTGTGCATATGCTGAAGGAGCGGGGAATTGATAAAAAATCTATTAGCCGTGAAGAGTTTTTAGAATATGCATGGGAATGGAAAGAAAAATACGGTGGTATTATTCTGGATCAATTAAAAAAACTTGGAGCTTCTTGTGATTGGGACAGAACCCGTTTTACTATGGATCCTGATTTGAGCGAATCGGTTATTGATACTTTTATTCATTTATATAAAGAAGGCTATATATACAGAGGAGTAAGGATGGTAAATTGGGATCCGATGGGCCAAACTGCTCTTTCTGATGAAGAGGTAATTCGTAAGGAGGTTGATCAGCGTTTGTTTTATTTGCGCTATCCAATTGTTGGTTCTGAAAATGAGTATTTAATAATTGCGACTACTCGTCCGGAAACGATTATGGCAGATGCTGCAATATGTGTTAATCCTAATGATCCGCGTTATCAACATTTAAAAGGAAAGAGGGTTATTATTCCATTGGTGAATCGTGAGATTCCTATCATTGAAGATGAGTATGTGGAAATGGATTTCGGTACAGGATGTTTAAAGGTTACTCCAGCACACGATTTAAATGACTTTGAACTTGGACAAAAACATAATTTAGAGATCATTGATATCTTAAATGATGATGGCAGTTTAAATGAAAAGGCTCAGATTCTTATTGGGCAGGACCGTTTTGCTGCAAGAAAGAACATCATTGCGCTATTGGAAAATGACGGGAAGATTGAAAAAATAGAGAATTATAAATCGCAAGTTGGATTTTCAGAACGTACAGACGCTGTTATAGAACCTAAACTATCTATGCAATGGTTTTGCAAAATGGATGAATTAGCGAAGCCAGCTTTAGATTATGTTATGAATGGAGAGGTGAATCTTATACCGGATAAATTCACTAATTCATACAAACATTGGATGGAAAATGTGAAGGATTGGTGTATAAGCAGGCAATTGTGGTGGGGGCAGCGTATTCCTGCCTGGTTTAACAAGGATAATGAATGGGTAGTTGCAAAAACAGAGGCAGATGCTGTAGCAGAATTTGAAAAGGAAGGTAAGAGCATTGAAGGAATTGTTCAAGAGGAAGATGTATTGGATACCTGGTTTTCTTCTGGCTTATGGCCCATCTCTGTATTTGATGGTTTGAAAGACCCTGAAGGTGCTGATATTAATTATTACTATCCTACCAATGATTTAATTACTGCTCCGGAAATTTTATTTTTCTGGGTTGCAAGGATGATGATTTTTGGCCATGAATTTAAGAATCAGGCTCCTTTTAAGAATGTATACTTAACAGGGATTGTTCGTGATAAATTAGGCAGAAAGATGTCTAAATCATTGGGAAACTCGCCTGACCCTCTTGAGTTAATGAAGCTATATGGAACAGATGGTGTGAGAGTAGGTATGCTTCTTTCATCTCCGGCAGGAAATGATTTGATGTTTGATGTTTCTTATTGTGAACAGGGAAGGAACTTCGCAAATAAGATCTGGAATGCCTTCCGTTTGGTAAAAAGCTGGGAATTAAATGATGAAAAAGCCTCTGCTGCAGATTTAAAGGTTGCTAAATGGTTTGAAAGCAAGTTCAATTCAGTATTGATAGAAATAGAAGGTCATTTTGATAATTATCGCTTATCTGATGCTTTAATGGCAACTTATAAGTTAGTATGGGATGATTTTTGTGCGTGGTATCTAGAGTGGGTTAAACCACCTTATCAGCAAGCGATTTCAAAAGAAACTTTTGAAATAACCAGATCGTTTTTTGAGCGTATTTTAACACTGATACATCCCTTTATGCCATTTATAAGTGAAGAATTATGGCATGATGAATTGTTTGGGGAACGCAGTGAATTGGATTGTTGTATTGTTGCAACTTTTCCTAGGTCACAACCGTTTGATCAAGGCATCTTAAAAGAATTTAAACAGCTTCAGTCTATTGTTACTGAGATTCGTAATATAAGAAATGCCAAGCAAATCTCTCCGAAAGAACCTTTGCCTCTTTTCTATAAAGAAGGCTCGAAGATTGATTATGCAGATTGCGAATTTCTGATTTCTAAATTGGCAAATTTAAGTGAGCTGAATCTTACAAAAGAGAATCCTAGCGGTGCAATTAGCTTTTTGATTGGTAGGGATGAGTTCTTTGTGACTATTAATCAGAATGTTGATCCTGAAGCTGAAAGAGAACGGATCCAAAAGGAGATAGCGTATTTAACTGGTTTCTTGAAATCGGTTAATGCTAAACTTTCGAATGAACGTTTTGTTCAAAATGCAAAACCTGATGTTGTTTTGAATGAGCAGAATAAGAAAGCTGATGCAGAAGCGAAGCTGGCTTCTTTGATGGAAAGTATAGAAGGCTTATAAAAATAAAGCCCTGAATTTAAAATTCAGGGCTTTATTTTTATAGTTATATCTGTTTTTTATTTAAACCAATCGGCAACTTCCTCTTTACTTGGCATTGTAATATCAAGCTTCATTTTTTTGCGTAATCCGCCTAAATCATTGAAAACTTTGTTTGCATTGGCCGCTTTTAAAGCTTCGATCGTATTTAAGCCCATTTTTTGCAGAACAGGAACCCAGGCTGTTGGGATACCTTCTTTTTCATAGTCTTCGACAGATGCAACTTTCGTGATTTTTTCTGGACGCATTTGCGGAAAGAAAAGAACATCTTGTATACTTGCCTGGTTTGTCATTAACATGGCTAAGCGATCAATTCCAATTCCGATTCCTGAAGTAGGAGGCATGCCGTATTCCAGAGCACGTAAGAAATCATAGTCAATAAACATAGCCTCATCGTCTCCTCGTTCCATTAACTTTGATTGATCTTCGAATCTTGCTAGTTGATCAATTGGATCATTTAACTCTGAATATGCATTTGCTAACTCTTTACCATTAATCATTAGTTCAAAACGTTCAACAAGACCTTCTTTACTACGATGTTTTTTAGTTAAAGGACTCATTTCTATTGGATAGTCGATAATGAATGTTGGTTGAATGTAATGCTGCTCACATTTTTCGCCAAATATTTCATCAATAAGTTTTCCTTTACCCATGCTTTCGTCAGCTTCAATATGTAATTGCTTACATACATCACGAAGCTCTATTTCATCCATTTGACTTACATCAATTCCTGTATGTTCTTTGATTGCATCGTATATTGAAATCCTTTTATAAGGTGCTGCGAAATTGATTTCTTTATCGCCAACTTGTAAAGTAGTTTTTCCATTAGTGGCCATTGCTATGGTTTCGAATAACTTTTCAGTGATATCCATCATCCACAGATAATCTTTATAAGCTACATAGAATTCCAATACTGTGAATTCAGGGTTGTGAGTGCGATCCATTCCTTCATTTCTGAAGTTACGGCTAAATTCATATACCCAATCGAAACCCCCAACAATAAGGCGCTTTAAATACAGTTCGTTGGCTATACGTAAATATAAAGGAATATCTAAAGCATTATGATGAGTGGTAAAAGGCTTGGCCGCTGCGCCGCCTGGGATACTTTGCAAAACTGGTGTATCTACTTCTAAAGCGCCTTCCTTATTTAAGAAGTCGCGAATCGCTGTTTTAATAGTTGATACCTTAATGAAAGTTTCTTTTACATGTGGGTTTACTACTAAGTCAACATATCGCTGACGATAGCGAAATTCAGGATCAGTTACAGCATCAAATGTTTTACCATCAGCAGATTTTACCACAGGCAGAGGCTTCAACGATTTAGATAAAACTGTAAGTTGCTCAGCATGTATTGAAATGGTTCCTGTTTGTGTAGTAAACACAAATCCTTTGATTCCGATGATATCACCAATGTCGAGAAGTTTTTTGAAAACCGTGTTGTAGAGAGTTTTATCTTCGGTAGGAGAGAGCTCATCGCGGGTTAGATAAACTTGAACTCTTCCTGTTGAATCCTGTAATTCAATAAATGAAGCACTACCCATGATCCGGCGGCTCATCATCCTTCCTGCTATACTTATTGACTTAAAGTCTTCTGGGTGTTGTTCAAAATTTTCAGCAATTAATTTAGCAGTAGTATTAATATCATATGATTCGGCCGGATAGGGATCTATACCTAAGTTTATTAAGGAATTAAGGGCTTCACGGCGTAATATTTCTTGTTCGGAAAGTAGAATACTCATTATAAAATCAAATTTGCGCAAAAATACATATTTTAATCGTATTCATTCAAAATTCAGTATTTCCAGATTATAAATATGTCCTTCTAAAATATAATTCAAGATATTTTAGAATACTTGTAGCACTTGTTATTATTAATCGTTATTAGATGTAGTGAAACAAATTTTATGGGAAATTTTTAAAAAGGTGAACAAATCAAATCAATAATTTATGGTGCTTTGATTAATTAAGCCGAATTTTGGCAAAGATTAAATTTTGAACAGTATACCAATTTCATTTGTGAGTGAGCCTGTTGTAATTTCTAGAGACCAGCATGTACCTAATCTTTTTTGGGCAATAAATGCGTGTGCCAGAAGTAATGATGAGCGTGCGAAAGAATTGATCTATCGAAAATTATACGGTTATATTAATGCTGTTATTAGCCGCTATGTTAAGGATATACACGATACAGAAGAATTGGTCAATGAAACCTTTATAAAGGCTTTTAAAGCTATCCACACATTTTCTTATGCAGATATGGAAGAAAGTAAAGTAGAAAAATTTTTCTACGGATGGATAGGACGGATTGCAGCAAATCTTTCAATTGATCATTTAAGATCTAAGAAAAGGCTTCGAATAAAGGATGACAGCGTTTCAGAGGAGGAGCTAAGGAAGGTTTATGTTGCACCTGCTGATAATTTAGAAGTTCAGGATATATTGAAGCTGTTGAGTCAATTACCCGATGTGCAGCGAATTATTTTCAATTTATATGAAGTAGAAGGATTTAGTCATCAGGAGATAGCACAACAATTGAAAATTCCTGAAAGTACTTCAAGAACTTACCTGACTCGAGCAAAACAAAGATTAAGATTACTTTATAGCCAGTTAATGGAAATAAATAAAAGGAATAATTAAGGTTATGAAACCGGATAAAAATAAAGATATTACTAAGCATATTGCCGAAGTGCTGAAAGGGCATTCGCTTCCTTATGAAGAAGGCGCTTGGGAACGCTTTAAGGATTTTGAGACTACAAAGAAAAGGAAAATTGTGTTATGGCCTTATTTTACTGGGGCTGCAGCTGCAGTAGTTTTGCTAGCGGTGTCTTTGTTTTTATTTACTGGAGAAAATAAGAATGAAAGCCAACAAGTAGTAAAACAAGATGTTACTAAAGATATTGTAGATACACCAGATAATGGTTTAACAGATAGTAGTGAACCTATAAATAGTGAAAGTTTGGTTTCTACTACAACTCAATCGAATTTAGTTGCCACGTTAAATAAGCGCCAAACTGAGAGTGCTGTTATTTCAAATAGTTTATCTGGTTCAAATTCATTAGATATTGAACAGAGAGATTTGAATAGAACGGATCTATCTTCACCGTCTCTCTACCAAAGTGATACAAGTGGGTATAAAGAGGCCCAATCAATTGCTTCAACAGAGCCGAGTACTTCAAATAGTGTAACCCCAGTTCCAAAAGAGATATATACTTCGCCTCATATAGGCTCAGAACCATTAAGTCCGCATGTTGTAAATATTGCAGATAATAAGAAGTGGGATTTTAGTGTGGAATTGTCGCCTAATATAAAGGATAAAGATGTGAATTTTGGCGGTGGAGTCGCTATTGCCTATAATTTGAGTGATAAGATTTCGATTGGTTCGGGTGTATCTTATATGCAACTTGATGCACAGAGAGCACCAAATGGAATAGATATACCTGCAGAGTTTTCAACCCTGGACGGCTCTAAAAATAAATCTTTGAACACCATTAGCACATCATTGACAGGATTAGATATTCCTATTAACTTAAAAATGAATGTGGGAAATGCTATGTATGTCAATGCAGGAGTCTCTGTATTCAGTGTGTTAAATGAATCACGTTATAATAATTTCGAAGAACGTATAGCTGTAACCGCACTTGCAAGTCCAGCATTTTCTCCTTCAGATAGTAGGAAGGAAAAAAGCGGGGTTGAAGCTCAGTCTCTCCATTCTCAAGAGGTGAACAGCAGTACTCCTTATGAGGGTAAGAATTTCACTGGTTTCTTTAATTTCTCAGTTGGATATAAACTGCCGTTTCTCCCAAAGATGAACCTGGCAATTGAACCTTATTTTAAAATACCTATTGGTAGCCTTTCTGATCAGGACATGGATTTAAATAACGGTGGTTTTAAAATTAAAGCCAGTTTTTAGTCTTTATAGCTGATTCCCATATTTTGGAACATAAAGGCCCATTTATCTGCGGCTTCTTCTATGATTTTATCAGTTGGCTTCCCTGCACCATGTCCGGCGTTTGTTTCAATGCGAATCAATACAGGGTTTTCTCCTTGGTGATATTCTTGTAGACGAGCTGCAAATTTAAAGGAGTGTGCCGGAACAACACGGTCATCATGATCAGCTGTTGTAATTAATGTTGCCGGATAAGAAACACCTTGTTTAATAGCATGATAAGGAGAATACTTAATCAAATACTCAAACATCTCCTTGGAGTCTTCTGCCGTGCCATAATCGAATGACCAACCTGCTCCTGCAGTAAATTTATTGTATCGTAGCATATCGAGAACGCCGACAGCTGGTAGTGCTACTTTAAAGAGCTCTGGACGTTGCGCCATTGCAGCTCCGACTAATAAACCACCATTTGAACCTCCTGCGATTGCAAGCTTTTCTGAAGAAGTATATTTATTTTCAATTAAGTATTCAGCAGCAGCTATGAAGTCATCAAAAACATTCTGCTTCTGCATTTTTGTGCCTGCGACATGCCATTTTTCACCGTATTCACCACCACCACGAATATTTGCTACTGCATATACTCCTCCTTGTTCGAGTAGAATAATATTAGAGACGCTAAATGTAGGAGTGAGGCTAACATTGAAGCCCCCGTATCCGTATAATAGGGTTGGATTATGTCCATTTAATTCAATACCTTTTTTGTATGTGATAATCATTGGAATCTTTGTGCCATCTTTTGATTCGTAGAAAACCTGCTCGGATTCATACAGTGATGGATCAAAATCTACCCCAGCCTTTTTATATTCAGAAGACTCGCCATTATTGATGTTATATTTAAAAATAGTAGGCGGGTATATATGAGATGTAAAGCTATAATATAGTTCTGTTTCGTTTTCTTTTGCCGAAAAACCGGATGCAGTTCCAACTGCGGGTAATTCGATGTTACGTTCTAGCTTTCCTGAATAATCGTACTGTTGTACAAGCGATGTGGCATCTTTTAAATAGTTAGCAAATATTTTTCCTCCACCCGTACTAACATTTAATACATCTTCAGTTTCTGGGATAATATCTTTCCAATTTTCAATACCAAGGTTATCAATACTTGTACTTACAACACGATAATTTGGAGCATTCAAATTAGTGTAAATAAACAATGTTTCTCCTTGATTATCCAGAACATAGTATTCTTGTTCAAAATTATTAATGATATTGATAATGGGAGAGTCCGGTTTTGATAGATCTTGAATGTATAATTCATTGCCGCTCGTGGTATTGGCCGCAGTAATTATTAGAAAACGTTCATCTTCTGTTAATGTGGCATCAATGTATCTTCGTTTAGTTTTATCTCCTCCAAAAATCAATTCATCTTCACTTTGAGGAGTTCCTAATTTGTGGAAATAAAGTTTATGATATTGTGTTAGACCTGATAAAGTACTACCTTCTTTCGGTTTATCATAACTGCTATAGTAAAAGCCTTCGTTGCCTTTCCAAGCTAATCCTGTGAATTTTAAATCGACAAGGGTATCTCCAATTATTTTATTTTCTATGGCATTAAGTATGATTGCCTTTCTCCAGTCAGATCCGCCTTCTGAGATTTGATAGGCAGCTAAGCTGCCATCTTTTGAAAAGGAGATGCCTGCTAATGAAGTAGTTCCTTCGGCAGAAAATTTATTTGGATCTAAGAATACTTTAGCATTCTCTTCTCCTTTTTGACGATAGAGTACATATTGATTCTGTAATCCATCATTTTTAGAGAAGTAGGTGAAATCGCCTTCTTTGTAGGGAGCAGTAAATTTTTCATAGTTCCAGAGATTTTCTAATCGATTCTTTATTGCATTTCGATAAGGTATCTGTGATAAATAGTTTTTAGTAACTTCATTTTCTTGAATAACCCACGCTTTGGTATCTTCGGCCATATCATCTTCTAACCAACGGTATGGATCTGTAACTTGAGTGCCAAAATAAGTATCTATAGTCTCAGTCTTTTTTGTATCTGGATAAGGCATTATGCTAATATCTTTATTAGGGTTAATTATCTCGGAAGTTGGATTTTCATTATTACAGGCTACCAGTAAGGTTGCACAAAGTAATATTCTTGTAGTCGTTTTCATCTATGCTCTTGCTTTAATCTTAGCAAATTTAATTGAATATCTTGAATTGCAAAAACAGCATCTTTTTGTAAGTTTGTTTTTATGATAAAAGCCGGAAAACTTTATTTCGCATCTGATTTTCATTTGGGTGTGCCTTCTTATGAAAGTAGTCTACAAAGGGAGAAGCGAATTATTGATTGGCTCGAATATATAAAGCATGATGCTGCCGAAGTTTTTTTGATGGGAGATGTTTTTGATTTTTGGTTTGAATATAAGCATGTTATTCCTAAAGGGTACATTCGTTTCTTGGCAAAATTGGCAGAACTTGTATCAATGGGGATAAAGGTTACACTTTTTAAGGGAAACCATGATATGTGGATGTTTGGCTATTTGGAAAAAGAGATTGGTGTGAAGATTGTGTCGGATGAGCTCATATTAATGCATAGTGGTAAACGATTCTATTTGCATCATGGAGATGGGTTAGGACCTGGAGATAAAAAGTACAAGATTTTAAAGAAAATATTTAGAAGCAGATTGAGCCAATGGCTATTCTCCTGGCTGCATCCTAATATAGGAATGGCTATTGCCGAAATGTGGTCTAAAAACAGCAGGATAGCTAATAATAAAAAAGAAGAATTTAGAAGTGAAGATGAAGAGTGGTTGGTTGGCTTCTCAAAGGAAAAATTAAAGACAGAGCATTTTGATTACTTTATTTATGGCCATCGGCATTTGCCTTTATCGATTGACTTAGGAAAAGGAAGCCTTTATATCAATTTAGGCGAGTGGATTAATTATAACAGTTATGCCGTCTTTGACGGAAGAGATTTAGAATTAAAATATTGGGGTAAGCTTTTATAGTTATTTGAACTTACACCAATATTTATTCTAATTAATTGTTATGATTTAGAATATCATAACCAAATTCTTCTTCTTCAACATCTGTACTAATTAAACCTTTTGCCCAAATAGTATATATGTTACCATCTTTTAACTCTAAATCAACTGGTAGGTTGACTGAATTTCCACTGTGTGATTTGATGGTAGCTTCATAGTTGCCAGCGTCTACTTCCTGAAAACTTGTGTACTCATTGAATTTTTTGTCACTTGCTAAGGTTGTAGTTTGGGAAATGTTAAAATCAAGTGCTGGTGCATCTGGACTTAAATTTACAAAACGTATTTTCGCTTTACCTTCTACTGGTTTTGTTAGGTCATCATCGATTAATAGGGAAGTAAGAGACTCCTTTTTTCCACTTATAAATAGACTGTAATAGTTCCCACTTGTTAATTTTAACTCCACTTCATGAAGTGGGGTAATGAAATTATTTTTTTCATAAATTCTCGCTAAACGGGATCCCGAAAATGCTCTGAAGTAAGGAATTCTTTTTCCATATACAAACTCTGGTCCGCTGGGATCCAGTATTCTTTGATTATCTAAAACAAAATCAAACGCAGGAGAGTTTGGAGATGCATGAATTACTGTAATGGCAGAAACAATAGAGCCAGTGTCTGGACCTGAATCTTTTAAGCAGGAACTTAGCGAAAATGATATTAAGGCAAATAGCAAGAGCATTATTGAGGATGCCTTTGACGATTTAATTTTGAAAGCAGTTTTCATATAATATTGATCTAGATATTAGTGTTTGCTTATTGCAATTTACAACTATTCAAGTAGAACGTCCTATTTAAATATCATGCTACAATTTTTTAAAATATTCAGTCCATGAATCATGAGTTCATAGAAATCATCAAAATTTCCGTAAGTTTGTCTAAACGAACAATGTCCTATAAATGCCTATAAAAGGAAATCAATTTAGATCAAACACGGCTAAGAGTGGAAATTTAAATAATGGCCAATCTACGAGACGCGCTGCTCCAAAGAGGGTAGGTCGTTCAGAGCAAATACCCAATTTGCGATTCAGTGGTAGCAAAATAGCAAAAATTATAGGTTTATTTTTATTGCTATTAAGCATTTACTTTCTTGTGGCTTTTGTTTCTTACTTGTTTACCTGGCAAGAAGACCAGAGCTATGTGTCTTTCTCAAATGGAGGATGGTCAAACCTGTTGAAAAGCCAGGAAGAGTTAATAGCAGGAGGCGTTAAGGACCCACTTGTTGAAAACTGGTTGGGTAAGTTCGGTGCTTTATTGGCTCATCAATTTATATATAAATGGTTTGGGATTGCATCTTTCATATTCCTGTTCGTATTTTTTGCAATTGGTCATCGTTTATTGTTTAGAGTTCGTTTATTTTCACTGCTTAAGGCTTTAGGATATTCGTTTTTCTTTTTGATATTTATATCAGTAACATTGGGCTATTTTCATAGCTTTTTAAGTAATTATCCACATTTTTTAGAGGGCGAATTTGGATTTTGGACAAATCGTTTATTGCAAGTTCAGCTTGGAAATGCTGGAGTAGGCGGGTTGCTTGTTTTCGCTGCATTGACGTTTATGGTTATCGCTTATAATTTAGATTTTAAGCTTCCTGAAAGAAGAAGTCGGGATGATAAACCAGAAAGTATAAAGGATGATTTTGAGGCTATAATTTCACCAGACTATAAATCTGAACAAATTGAACTGAATCCGAAATTTAATGAGAGGAAGGAAGATACTCCTTTATCCCATGCAACAGTTGCTAAGCAAAAAGAAGTTGTAATTGATAAGGAATTAACTCTTACAGCAGAACGTAATAGTGTTGTTGTAGAAGAAGAAGAAGATACTAAATTGTCTCCAAACCTAGCTGTTGAGGAAGTTGTTGAGGAGAAGAAGGCTGATGCAAATGTGTTAGTAGAGAAGTTTGGTCAATATGACCCGCAATTAGATTTATCGAGCTATAAATTTCCTCACTTAGGCTTATTGCGTGATTATGGAACAGGTAAAATTGTGGTTAATAGTGCCGAACTTGAGGCTAATAAAGACCGTATTGTTGAAACCCTGGGAAATTATAATATTGAAATTGAGAAAATTAAGGCAACGATCGGTCCGACGGTTACTTTATATGAAATTGTTCCGAAGCCAGGTGTTAGAATTTCAAGGATTAAGAACTTAGAGGATGATATTGCACTTAGTTTAGCTGCGTTAGGTATTCGAATTATTGCCCCAATGCCAGGCAAGGGTACGATCGGGATTGAAGTTCCAAATAGTCAACCTGAAATGGTATCCATGCGATCAGTTATTGCTACTGAGAAGTTTCAGCATACAGATATGGATTTGCCAATTGCTTTTGGTAAAACTATTACAAATGAAGTCTTTATTGCAGACCTGGCTAAAATGCCTCACTTATTAGTGGCAGGTGCTACCGGACAAGGAAAATCGGTAGGAATTAATGCAATTATTACTTCGTTGCTGTTTAAGCGCCATCCGGCAGAATTGAAATTTGTATTGGTGGATCCTAAAAAAGTGGAGCTTTCTCTTTTCAATACCATTGAACGTCACTTTTTGGCTAAGCTACCAGGAGAAGAAGACGCTATTATAACAGATACGAAAAAGGTTATCAATACATTAAATTCCCTGTGTATTGAAATGGACCTACGTTATGATTTATTAAAGAATGCAGGTGTTAGAAACCTAAAAGAGTATAACGCAAAGTTTGTTAATCGTCGTTTAAATCCTGAAGAAGGTCATCGTTTCTTGCCGTTTATTGTTTTGATCGTTGATGAGTTTGCTGATTTAATGATGACTGCTGGTAAGGAGATTGAAGCGCCTATCGCTCGATTAGCTCAATTAGCCCGTGCCGTTGGTATTCATTTAGTTATTGCAACTCAGAGGCCTTCGGTTAATATTATAACTGGTACTATAAAAGCTAACTTTCCTGCTCGTTTGGCTTTCAGGGTGTTATCTCGTATTGATTCAAGGACTATTTTAGATACAGGTGGAGCCGATCAACTTATTGGGCGTGGAGATATGCTTTTGTCAACTGGTAGTGATTTAATTCGTATTCAGTGCGCATTTGTTGACACTCCTGAAGTGGAAGCAATTTCTGAGTATATAGGATCACAGCGAGGTTATTCTTCTGCTTTTTTGTTGCCTGAGTATGTTGATGAAAATAGCAAAGGAACGGCATCCGATTCATTTGGAGAAGAAGACCGTGATTCATTGTTTGAAGATGCAGCTCGTTTAATTGTATTGCACCAACAGGGCTCAACCTCCCTTATTCAACGGAAATTGAAATTAGGTTATAATCGGGCAGGTCGAATTATAGATCAGTTGGAACAAGCTGGAATAGTTGGACAGTTTGAAGGAAGTAAAGCACGAGAAGTTTTATACCCAGATGAAGGGTCATTGGAACGGTATTTGGATACATTGCGTAAGGAGGGTTAATATTATTATGAAAGCTTCGTTTGTCCTTACGTTTATATTTTCGACTATTTCCTTTATTTCTACTGCTATTGCTCAGAATAATTCATCGGCAAAATCTGTTTTAGATAATGCTAGCAAGGTTTATTCGTCTTATAAAACTATAATGGCTGATTTCACCTTGCAAGGGAATAATAAGCAGGAGAATTCAAATTTTAGTGAAAAAGGGAAAGTTTATTTAGTTCCAGGTTCAGGGAAGTTTAAAATTGAAATGGATAACCACGCTATAATTAGCGATGGAAAGACTCAATGGAATGTTCTATTAGACTTAGGAGAAGCGCAAATTACAGATGTAAATCCAGCTGATAAATCCATCAATCCATCCAATATCTTTAACTTCTATACAAGTGGTTATCAGATGAATAAACTCGGTGAAACTAAAGTTGGAACGAATGTTTTGTCTATTATAGAACTTGTACCAACCGATCAATCTCAAAATATATCTAAGATACAGCTTCGAATAAATAATTCAAGCGGATTTATTTATGATGCCAGTGTATTTGATAAGAATGGGAATAAATACACATATACATTAACAAATATTGAGGTAAACAAAACTTTTTCATCAGGTATCTTTAGTTTCTATAAGCATAACTATCCTGATATTGAGATTGTTGATTTGCGTTAATAATTTTATTTATTATGCTTCCTTTTACACAACATAGCCTGCATAAGCTTGAAGATTTATTAAAAGCCAGCAATTATAAGATCCGCTATGAAAAGGGAAATTTCAAATCGGGTGTATGTGTTTTACTGCAAGATAAAGTTTTGGTCATCAATAAGTTTTCAGATATAGAAGTCAAGATTAATTCATTGATTGAAACTATTAGAGAATTAGATTTTTCTAATTCAATGCTGGATGATAAACAAAAGAAGTTTTTATATTTGGTTAAACAAACAAAACTAAACCTGTGACCATAACCTTTTTAGGAACTGGTACGTCTCAAGGGGTACCGGTTATAGCTTGTGAATGCCCGGTTTGTCTATCTACAGATAAAAGAGATAAGCGCTTACGATCTTCTATTCTAATTGAAATAAACGGGAAGAATATAGTTATAGATACCGGTCCGGATTTCAGGTATCAAATGTTACGAGAAAATGTGAAACATTTAGATGCTATTTTATTCACACATGAACATAAAGATCATATAGCAGGTTTAGATGACATACGTGCATTTAACTATAAACAGAAGGCTGCTATACCCATATATGCAAGTCAGCGGGTGATTAAAGCATTAGAACGTGAATTTTATTATATTTTTTCAAGTTTAAGCTATCCAGGTATCCCGCAAGTTCATATTCATGAAATAACGAATGATGCTTTTACAATTGATGATATAAAGATAAGACCTATTGAAGTACAGCATTTTAAATTACCTGTAATGGGATTTAGAATTAATGATTTTACATATATCACGGATGCTAAAACGGTTGATGATGATGAATTTCAAAAAATTATAGGAACGAAAGTTCTTGTTATAAATGCTTTACAACGAGAAAAACATATTTCACATTTTACGCTCAGTGAGGCTATTTCTTTTGCTAAAAAGATTAATGCAGAGAGGACCTATTTTACACATATCAGCCATTTATTAGGCAAGCATTCTGATGTTTCCAATGAGCTTCCTGAAGCGATTTTTCTTGCTTATGATGGCTTAAAGCTTACGCTATAAGAGCTTCTGTTTATATTTTTTCTATTCTGGTTAAAACTTTTATGGTGTTTTTTCCTTTATAATGTAATTATTAACATTAAATAGAAAAGATTATGGGAAACTTATTGTACATCATCGCCGTGATATTGGTTATCATTTGGGCGATCAGTTTTTTTGGAGGATATGCATCAGGAGGGATTATTCATATCCTTCTAGTTATAGCTATTATTGCAATTTTATTGAGATTGATTAGAGGAGCAGCTTAATTATTTCACCCAAATAGCCGCGATATCTATATCCGTGGGATAAGTTATCTTAATATTCCGGATATCCCCTTCAATTAAATGAATTGGATATCCGGATTTTTCAATTACTGAGGCATCGTCTGTAAAACTTTCTTCAAACTTATGCTTATAAGCTTCTTGGAGAAGGTCAGCTCTAAAAACTTGTGGCGTTTGTATTATTAATACTGAGTCACGATCAATTGCTTTATTCTCTTTTTTCGCATTGATAATGCGTATTGAATCTCTGCTCTTAATGGCTGGGATAGCTGAACCATTGCTTTCGGCAGTGCTATAGGCTCTGTTTATAACCTCTTGACTAATTAATGGTCTGACACCATCATGTATACCTATCAATACATTAGTTAAAAATGATTCTTGTTTGAAAATGAAATCCAGTCCATTTTTTACTGAATGGAAACGACTTTCTCCTCCATATACAAGATCATACGGGACTTCGAAGGCATATTTCTTGCAAAGGTCTTCCCAGAGCTTTTGATGAGCCTTATTAATTACTAATATTATTTTAATTGATTTATCGTTCCTGTAAAATGCATATAAACTATGCATAAGTATAGGTAAACCATTTAATAGATGAAATTGCTTAGGAAGTGAACTGTCCATTCTGGAACCTGTCCCTCCACTAACGATTATTACGTATTTCGATAATACCGCCACAATCTATCCGACTTTTGTTATATGATTAACATTGCGTCACCATAGCTATAAAAACGATATTTTTCTTTTACAGCAACTTCATAGGCATTCATCACATTTTCATAACCTCCGAATGCACTTACCATCATTAATAGAGTTGATTCAGGAGTATGGAAGTTTGTAATCATACTATTTGCTATACTGAAGTCATAAGGAGGAAAGATAAACTTGCTAGTCCAGCTATTTGCAGCTTTCAAACGAAGGTTTGCTGAAACTGCTGATTCTATAGCGCGCATACTGGTTGTACCAACAGCACACACTCTTCTTTTATTATCGATTGCTTCATTTACAAGTTCTGCTTCTTTTTCACCGACAATGAATTGCTCTGAATCCATTTTATGTTTGGTAAGATCTTCAACTTCTACTGTTCTAAAAGTTCCTAAACCAACATGAAGGGTTACTTCTGCAAACTCTACACCCTTTAATTCCAATCGTTTCATTAACTCCCGACTAAAATGTAAACCTGCAGTAGGTGCAGCTACGGCTCCTTCATGCTTAGCATAAATGGTTTGATAGCGAAATTTATCTTCCGGAACAGCTTTACGATTAATGTATTTAGGAAGGGGTGTTTCTCCCAATATTTCTATGTTTTTACGAAATTCTTCGTCAGTTCCATCAAATAAGAAACGGATTGTACGTCCTCTTGACGTGGTATTATCAACTACTTCAGCCACCAATAAATCGTCGTCTCCAAAATAGAGCTTATTGCCAACGCGAATTTTTCTGGCCGGGTCAACGAGTACGTCCCATAATCTTAATTCTTTATTTAACTCACGCAGCAAAAAGACTTCAATTGTAGCACCGGTTTTTTCTTTATTACCATAAAGGCGGGCAGGAAATACTTTTGTATTATTGAAGATCATTACATCTTTCTCATCAAAATACTCAAGTATATCTTTAAATATTTTATGCTCGATCTCTCCAGTATCTTTATGTAAAACCATTAAACGAGATTCATCACGAGTCGGAGTGGGATGTGATGCAATTAAGGACTGTGGTAAATTAAATTTGAATTGAGATAGTTTCATAATATATATTGAAATAGTATAACCTTTGAAACTCAAATAATAAGAATTTGTTTGTTCATTAATTATTTGATATTAGTGTATAAATCAGCGCGCAAATATACGATTTTTTAACGATTATTTTTAATACTTAATTCTTGATATATATTGTAAATATTTTATAGTATATACATGTAACTAATTTTACTTTTATACGTCTTAGTTATATATGATTGTTTTAAAACTACTAGGCGAAAGCTTTCGTTTTGCATTTTCAGCTTTGCGCGGCAATAAAACTCGTACTTTATTGTCCTTATTAGGCATCACGATAGGTATTATGACCATAATAGCTGTCTTTTCTGCTGTGGATACGCTTCGCTCCAATCTGGAGAGCAGTGTTGAGAAATTAGGCAGTAAGACAATTTATGTTGCAAAATGGCCATGGGATGGTGGACCTGATTTCCCTTGGTGGAAATATGAGAACCGTCCGGAACCTACTTTACGAGATTTTGAACAGTTGCAAAGTCGTTTAACTATGGTCGATGGAATCTGTTATTCAGTTTCTTTAGGAAATAGGACCGTAAAGTTTTTAAACAATAATGTAGAAGGAGCAACAATATCCGGTGCTTCTTATGACTTCTATAAAATAAGAGATCTTGAGTTTGAATCAGGGAGGTACTTTACTTCTTTAGAATCCGACCATGGTACACCGGTTTCAATTATTGGCTCTACAATAGCTGGTGCATTATATCCAAATATGGATCCTATTGGAAAAGAACTTGTAATTCTAGGACGGAAAACTATCGTGATTGGAATATTTAAAGAAGAGGGAGAGGGTATGCTAATGGATGTGTCTCTTGATAACAGTATTTTAGTCCCTTTAAACTTTATTAAAAACCTTATACATGTTGAAGATTACGGCCCTAACATTGTTATTCAAGCTGCAGTAAAATATCCATTAGAGGAAACTGAAAGTGAAGTACGTGGGGTATTACGCTCCATACATCGACTTAGTCCTATTCAAGAAGATGATTTCTCATTGAATAAAACAACCTTAATAACCGCACAGTTAGATGAACTGTTTACAATTATTAATGCTGCTGGTCTATTTATCGGAATCTTTTCAATTTTAGTAGGAGGTTTTGGAATTGCAAATATCATGTTTGTTTCAGTTAAGGAACGTACGCCATTAATTGGAATTCAAAAGTCTTTGGGAGCTAAGAACTACTTTATTCTGGCGCAATTTTTAATTGAGGCTATAATGCTTTGTATCCTGGGTGGCTTAATAGGGCTTGGAATAGTTTATCTTTTAGCATTTATTGTTAAAATGGGCTTCGATTTAGCAATTGTTGTTGATTTTAGCAAAGTTATCTTAACCCTTATATTATCAACTGTTATTGGATTAATAGCTGGTATTATACCTGCAGTAATGGCTTCCAGATTAGATCCTGTGGAGGCGATCCGAAGTTAACCGACTTTATTAGTTTTAGTTTTTAGTTTTAATGAGAAGGGCTGTTCAGATATAATCTGAACAGCCCTTCTTTATTGTTTTATTACATATCCTATTGCAATTTAGCTAAGGCGTTTTTAATTCTCTTTAGAGCTTCTATCAAATTTTCTTCTGATGCTGCATAAGAAAAACGAATGCAATCATTATTGCCAAATGAATCTCCACCTACTGTTGCAACGTGTCCGGTATTTAAAAGGTAAAGAACCATATCTGCTGAATCCTTTATAACTTCACCAGTTTCCGTTTTCTTTCCGAAAAAAGAACTGATATCAGGAAAGAAATAAAATGCACCTTCTGGAAGGTTGGTTTTAACTCCTGGAATATCTTTTAATAAATTATATACAATACCTCTTCTCTTTAAAAAAGCATCTCTCATAAGTAATACGCTTTCTAATCCTCCTTCGTAAGCTGCCAAGGCTGCTCTCTGAGCAATAGAGCATGTGCCAGAGGTGATTTGTCCTTGCAGTTTATCTGTGGCAGCTGCAATCGCAGCGTTTGCAGCTAAATAGCCAACTCGCCAGCCAGTCATTGCATAGGCCTTTGAGAATCCATTTACAACAATTACCCGATCTTTAATAGAATCAAATTGTGCAATAGATTCATGTTTACCTGTAAAATTGATATGTTCATAAATTTCATCAGATAATATATAGATGTTAGGATATTTTTCAAAAACTTTCGCTAATGACTCTAACTCATCCTTGCTATACATACTACCTGTTGGATTGCAGGGAGATGAAAACATAAATAGTTTAGTTTTCGGGGTAATTGCTGCCTCTAACTCTGCAGCACTGATTTTAAAATCGCTTTCAATGGTAGCATCGATAAATACCGATT
Organism: Albibacterium bauzanense; assembly: GCF_004339765.1. GTDB lineage: Bacteria > Bacteroidota > Bacteroidia > Sphingobacteriales > Sphingobacteriaceae > Albibacterium > Albibacterium bauzanense. The sequence continues at coordinate 121,734 of NZ_SMGO01000001.1, forward strand.
CTCCATCAGCTAGTTTTACCATTTCAGAATATGAAACCCAATAAGGAGTTGGAATAATTACCTCATCTCCTGGATTTATCAAGCACATAATAACATTCGCCAAAGATTGTTTTGCTCCGGTTGATACTACGATTTGTGAAATATCGTAATCTAAGTTATTCTCTTCCTTTAATTTATTTACAATAGCTTTTCTTAGATCAGGGTATCCAGGTACAGGAGAATAGTATGTGTAATTATCGTCCATTGCTTTTTTTGCAGCTTCCTTTATATGATTAGGAGTAGGGAAGTCTGGTTCGCCAAAGCTTAGGCTGATTACATTTACACCTTTTGCTGTTAATTCTCTTCCTAATTTAGCCATTTTTATTGTGGCAGATTCAGAGAGGTTATTAATTTTGTCTGATAAAACGATTGTATTACTCATTATTATGATCTATATATGATTTACAAATTTACTGGATATGATTTAAATATTTAACTCATTAATAACATTTATCTTTTAAATTTTTCAAAAATATAGCTTTTTTTTAATAAATATAGCATCCTGCATTATTCTTAAACAATTCTCTATTTTTGTTTAAAATCTTTACGCATTGAACAATCAAAGGAATCTGATCTTATTATCGCTTGTCACAGGCATTGTATTAATGTTAGCTAAATTTTTAGCTTACTTTATCACAAACTCTAATGCTATTTTTACGGATGCTTTGGAAAGTATAGTGAATGTGGCAGCCAGTAGTTTTGCCTTCTACAGTATATATCTTTCCTCAGTTCCTCGCGACGAAAACCATCCATACGGACATGGAAAAATTGAATTTTTCTCGGTATTTGTAGAAGGAGGATTAATATTTTTAGCTGGTTCATTTATTATAGTTAAGGCAGTTTATAATATATTTTATCCCTCTGATCTTGAAAACATTTTGGAAGGTATTGGAATAATTGCAATCACAGGCATTGTGAACTATGCTTTAGGTGCTTTTTTGCTTAAAAAGAGTAAGAAACTAGATTCACTGACTTTAATGGCTGATGGAAAGCATTTGATTACTGATGCTTATAGTACTTTAGGACTATTGCTTGGTTTACTTTTATTATATTTTACTGGGATCCGGTTTATAGATACTTTGTTGTCTTTGGTTTTAGGAGTGTTCATCATATATAATGGTTATAAGCTTTTACGAAAATCAGTAGGAGGGCTGATGGATGAATCAGATGCAAAGATTGTAGAAGATGTTGTAGAAATACTCCAGCTTAATCGGAAAGATGCCTGGATTGATGTTCATAATTTAAGAGTGCAACGTTATGGAACAGAGCTGCATTTAGATTGTCATGTAACCTTGCCAAATTACTTTGATTTGAACCAAGTACATAGTGAGGTTTCTGAAATTGATAGGTTAATTAATGAGAATGTAACTTTAAAAACCGAATTTTTTATTCACGCAGATCCTTGTTTACCAAAATGTTGTCATTACTGTAGTGTACAAAACTGTCCTATTCGTTCGGAACCGAAAACGATTGATATAGATTGGAGTAAAGAGTTACTTGTTAAGAATCGTAAACATTTTGAGTATACGAAGCCTAATTAAAGCACATGCAGTTGAAATTTTTTAATATTCGGTCTTATGGCATTATGATTAATCATCGTAATGAGATTTTAATTAGTGATGAAATTTATCATGGACAGCTATTCTCTAAATTCCCAGGAGGAGGAATGGAACTTGGAGAAAGTCTCTCAGATAGTTTAAGGAGAGAATTTATGGAAGAGTGTCAGTTAAATTTGACGAGTTTGAATCTGCTTCATATAACGGATACTGTGGTGGCTTCAATATTTGATAATAGTCAGGTTATCGGAGTGTATTATCAGGTTTTTACAGATGAACTATTATCAATACCAACAAAAACTATAGCATTTGATTTCGAAGAAGATAGTCAGCAGTCTTTCCGTTGGGTTTCTTTACAGAATTTTAAAGCTGAAGATTTAACTTTTGAGATGGATCAGCATGCATGGAATGCCATCAAGGGAAAAATTATCACATAATAAATTATCTTGATATAAAACTAAATCTTTTATTAATATAGCTAAGTATCAGCTATTTGAACTTGTAAAACTTTTTATACCCATTAATTGAACTTAGCTTGCTCATAACACAAGGTTATGAGATTTTTAGTTCTATTTCTTATTTTATTCGCGGAAAAACTTAATGCTCAGATAAATTCTGGTGCCAGATCTATGGCTATGGCAAATGCTGCAACAGCCTTGAATGATGTTTATAGTTTAGGTAGTAATCAGGCTGGTATTGCCTCTTTGAAAAGGTCAGAATTAGCATTCGCATTTCAAGAACATAACTATTCAACTAACGTACGTAGTATTGCTGCTTTTCTAGTATTTCCAAGTAATATTGGTGTATTCGGACTGTATGCAAATAATTATAGCTTAAGTCAGAACTTCAATGAACTTAGAACAGGTTTAACCTTATCCCGTTTGTTGACATCAAAGCTTGCAATTTCCGGAACTCTGAATTATAATCAACTTTCAATTTCTGATTATGGTATAAATAGAACTTTATCATTTGATTTAGGTTTTCAATACCGATTATCTGAAGATTGGGTATTAGGAGTTCATCTTAACAATCCTGCGGCTTATGTGACCGTAAAGAAATCGTCTTATAACGTTCCAGCTCAAATAAGATTGGGTACAAGTTATGTGTTAAGCGATCAAATTTTATTGGCAATAGATTCTGAATATGATTTGGATGACTACTTTGATTTTCGATTTGGATTGGAGTACTCTATTATCAATAGAGTGAATCTGAGAGGAGGGACATCTCTTTTGCCTTTTAAGCAATATATGGGTGCTGGTATAGACTTTAATAAGATTAGTGTAGATGCGGCTTCATCATTTCATCCTCAATTAGGAATATCCTCACAACTCTCCTTAAATTATGCATTTTAGATATATAATATATGCGTTTGTATTAGGACAAATATCTGTGAAAGGTTCTTTTGCACAGCAGTTCTTTGATACTGAAACAATTGTTGAGAGTATTATTGGAGAGATGATTGAAGAGGCAGAGGATGAGTTTGATTATTCAGATATTTCAGAGCGGTTAGAATTTTATATAAGAAATCCAATTGATTTGAATAAGACGGACGAAAAGGAGTTAACTGAACTTTATTTTCTTTCATCTACTCAAATTAGTGAACTTTTGCTTCATAGAGAACTTAGCGGCAGCTTTATTTCGCTTTATGAATTACAGGCTATTGAAGGTTTTAGTGATCAAATTATTCAACGTTTATTACCTTTTGTAAGTATTCGGCAGAGTGTTGATCAATCTGCATTAAATTTTAAAGATGGTAAACACGATCTTATTCTCCGTTATGGCAGAGTCTTGGAAAAACAAAAAGGTTATTTAACTCCTGAAAGACCTGGTCAGTCACATTATCTTGGTACACCTGATCGTTTATTCGTTCGTTATCGATATCAGCTGGGAAACAAATTGCAGTTCGCTTTAAATATGAAGAAGGATGCTGGTGAAGATTTCTTTAAAGGAGATCAGCGATCTGGATTTGATTTCTACTCTGCCAGTTTTTTTATTAAAGATATTGGTAAAATCCAGAATTTAGCTTTAGGAGATTACTCCTTACAATTAGGGCAAGGTCTAAGCTTATGGAATGGGTTTAGTTTTGGGAAAGGGTCGCTTGTTCAGCATGTTGCTCGACAAAATATTGGTTTACGACCTTATACATCTGCTAATGAATCTCAATACTTGAGAGGAGTAGCAGCTACTATCAAATTCGGACAAATAGAAATATTGCCTTTTGTGTCTTATAAGAAATTTGATGGTACATTATCTAGCGATTCATTAAGCTTCAGCTCGATAGGAATTTCAGGTTATCATCGTACACCTGCTGAAAATAAAAACCGGAATTCTGCTTCTCAATTGCTTTATGGATTAAATGTTTTTTATAATTCACGTAATTTGAAGGTAGGTACCATGGCTTTTCAGACTGCATTTGATAAACCTATGTTGCCCAATCAACAGTTATATAATGCTTATGCATTTAGAGGAGAGCGATTAACAAATAGTAGTGTTTATTACCATTATACTTTTAGAAACATATATGCTTTTGGAGAAAGTGCTTATAGTTTTAATAGTGGTATAGGGTCAGTAAATGGTTTAATTGCAAGTCTATCTCATCAACTATCGCTGGTACTGTTACATCGTTACTATCAGAAAGATTTTCATTCATTCTTTAGTCAGGGTTTCTCAGAGAACACGAAGACGATAAATGAAAATGGTTTATATACTGGTCTAATTTTGAATTTGAGTCCTAGAGTTGAATGGGTTGGATATGCCGATTATTTTAGGTTTCCTTGGATGAAATATCAAGTTGATGGACCTTCAAGCGGTTATGACTTGTTTTCACAATTCGTTTATTCACCACGAAAAACATTAAATATTACACTTCGTTATCGATATCGGAATAAGGAGGAAAATGACGCTTTAAAAGGTCCAATTAATAAATTAGAGAACGTTGTTCGACAGCAAGCCAGAGTAGAAGTTAAATATGATATTAACGATGTTATCCAGTTTAGGAACCGGTTAGAGTTAATAGATTATTCTAAAGGAGAGAATCTGAAAGAGAAAGGATATATGGCTTACCATGATATTGTTTTCAAGCCTTTAGAAAAAGCCATAAGCGGAAATGTTCGTATAGCAGCATTTAAAACGGATGGTTATAATTCTAGAATATATGCTTTTGAAAATGATGTCTTATATGGATACTCATCTCCGTCCTATCATAATACGGGGATTCGTTTATATACAAACATACGATATCGTTTACAAAGGAATTTAGATTTTTGGTTGCGCTATGCTTCGTTTTTATATGCAGATAGAGGAATTAGCTCTGGTTTGGACTATATCGAAGGTAATATAAAGTCGGATATTCGCTTACAATTGAGAATGCAATTCTAGAGCAAATGGGTAGCCCAGTCATTCAATTTGGAACAGCTCCATTTGTCCGATTGCTGTTAGTTTATCTCCTTGGTATTGGAATAGGATATCGTTTTGATCCTAATGCCTATGTTTATCTTTGGTTAAATGCAATATCTATTGTATGTATTAGTTCTTTCTTTCTTATTGCTTTAATAAAGCGATTTGAGAATTTCAGACTATACAAATATCTTAGTGTTCTTTTTTATCTGTTTCTGGTTTTTCTTGGATGGAGCTCAGTATGGAAATTACAGCCTAGTATCCTCGCAACTCATTTTTCAAATCAGCAACCGCAAGCTTTAGTTGGCTACATAGATGATGAACCTAAAATAACAAAAACAACAGTCCGTTTTCCATTAAAGATTACTCAAATAATTAAAGATGGCACAAGTTCCGAAAGTGCAGGGAACTTGCTAATAAACATTAGGCTTGATACGCTTTCAGCTAAAATAGTTTCTGAATTTAAATATGGAGACGAGTTTTTGATCCCGTCTAATTATTCATTGATTAATCCTCCCTATAATCCAAACGAGTTTGACTATCAATCCTATTTGGCTAAGCATCTAATCTGGCACCAGGCAAATTTATTTGCCGATGATCTTATCCAGACGGGATCTGGAAGAGGGAGTTTTCTTATAAGCCATGCTTTGCTATTTCGTCAATTAATGATAGAAAAGCTTAGACAATCTTTTACCAATTCAGATGCTTTAGCTATTGTATCTGCATTAGTTTTAGGTTATAGAAATGAGCTTGATCAGGAAATTATCAATACCTTTTCTGCGACTGGTACTATTCATGTTTTATCAGTTTCCGGACTTCATGTAGGGATCATATTTTATGTTTTTTCAACATTGTTATTTTGGATGAAGAAAGGTTCCTGGAAAATAGTAAGAACGCTTATCTTGATTCTTCTAATATGGATCTACGCTTTTGTTACTGGTTTGCCGCCTTCTGTTTTACGTGCATCTATTATGATAAGTTTTGGAATAATTGCATTAACGGTTGCCAGAAGAAATAATATCTATAATACCATTTCTTCATCTGCTTTTTTCTTACTGCTTTATAACCCTAATTTTATTGCCGATATCGGTTTTCAATTATCTTATTTAGCCGTTTTAGGTATTGTCTATCTCTACCCCAAGTTAAATGCATTGGTGATTACTAAGAATAAAATACTTTCAGTGTTATGGTCTTACGCTGCCATCTCAATTTCAGCTCAGCTAGCAACTTTCCCCTTAGTTTTATTTTACTTTCATATTTTTCCCGTTTATTTTTTGCCGGCTAATATTCTAATAATACTACCAGCCACTTGGGTACTTTATTTAGGCATACTCGTATTGTTGTTACCTTTTGGCATAGTTCATTCCTGGTTTTCCTGGATACTTGAAAACTTAATTATGTTAATGAATAAAATACTTCTTGTATTTGAGAAGTTACCATACGCCATTTTAAAAGGAATATGGATAGCGCCATGGCAATATTTAGTAATATATGTTCTGTTATTTTGCTGCATCTCATTTCTATTCTACAAAAAGAGAAATACTATGTACTTCTTTGTTGGTTGTTTGCTTCTCTTAGTATGCAGTAGGGTCATTAAAATAATGGAAAATCAATCTTTGAGTGAAATCAGGATCTATAATGTATATAGAAATCTAGCTATTGGATTTTTCGATCACAGTGGAGTTGTTCTCTTTACAGATTCTCTAACCGAAAATAATAGTCGTTTTCAATATTCAGTAATGCCCAATATAGATAGTTTTTCACATTCATCGATGAAGATCGTAAATCAAGGAGATACGTTCATAGAGAATAATTTGTTAATAGCCGATAATATAATTCAATTTAACAATAAGAGTCTGTTGATTTACTCCGAAGACCAATTGTTGGTAGATTCTATTTTTATTGATTTACTCTATATAAGAAATAATCCCAAAATAAAGCTTCAGCAAGTGATAAAGAGTATCCAATTTAGGAAGATCATTTTGGATGCCAGTAATAATGATTGGTATATAAAAGAAATAGAAAAGGAAGCGGCAATCATAGGTATTCCGGTATATATTCTAAAAAATAATTTTGCTTATGTTTGGTAAGTCAATTGAGGCATAAGTATCCATGACTATTCATCAGATTTTACAGAAGTATTGGCACTTTTCTGCATTTAGGCCATTACAAGAAGATATCATCAATTTTGTCCTAGCTGGCAATGATGCTCTTGCATTATTGCCTACAGGAGGTGGTAAATCTATATGTTTCCAAGTTCCTGCCATGGCTAAACCCGGAATTTGTATTGTAGTAACTCCACTTATTGCTTTGATGAATGATCAGGTCGATGATTTAAAGAAGAGAGGGATTAAAGCAATTTCTATATTCTCTGGAATGAGCAAACGAGAAGTAGATATTGCTTTAGATAATTGTATTTACGGCGATGTGAAATTCCTTTATTTGTCGCCAGAGCGTTTGCGAAGTGAGCTGGTACAAGAGCGCATTCGATACATGAATGTGAACCTGTATGCTGTTGATGAAGCTCATTGTATTTCTCATTGGGGATATGATTTCAGACCTGCGTATTTACATGTTAGGGTTCTTAGGTCAATTCATCCTAAGGTTCCAATAATTGCATTAACAGCAACAGCGGTAGGCCGTGTTATAGTAGGTATTCAGGAAAAATTAGAGTTTAGGGTAAAAGGAAGCCAGGTTTTTAAAAAGAGTTTCTTTAGAGAAAACTTGAGCTATATGGTGCTGTTTGAGGAGAATAAAATGGGGAGGCTGCTAAAAATAATTCAGAGAGTTAAGGGTTCAGGCATTGTATATGTGCGAAATCGTAGAGAATCTCAAGAAGTATCCCGCTATCTGCTATTAAATCAAATAAGTGCTGATTATTATCATGCTGGTTTAAAAACTCCGGATAGAATAGAAAAACAGCGTAAGTGGATGAAAGGAGAAACATCTGTTATGGTTTCGACAAATGCCTTTGGTATGGGAATCGATAAACCAGATGTTCGCTTTGTTATTCATTTAGATTTACCAGATTCTCTGGAAGCTTATTTTCAAGAAGCCGGAAGAGCCGGACGAGATGGCAAAAAGTCTTTCGCTGTTTTGCTCTATCATGAAGCTGATAGGATTAAATTGGAGAAAACTTATAGTATGAGTTTCCCTACCTTAGAGGAAATTGCGCAAATCTATTTTCATTTAGGGAATTACTATCAGCTTGCTTATGGTGCAGGAGAAGGCTTGATAGTTGATTTTGATATAGGTGATTTTTGTAATCGATTCCAATTAAACGCACTTAAAGTGATAGCAGCATTAAAGTTTTTAGAGAATGATGAATGGATAACATTATCGGAGAGTGTGTTTCTTCCTTCCAGAATTCGGTTTGAAATAAATGCAAGTGAATTATATCGCTTTCAAGTTGAGCAAGCAAATATGGATGTTTTAATAAAAACAATCCTCAGAACTTATGGTGCAGCTTTTGATTATTATGTGAATATAGAAGAGACTGATTTAGCTCGGAAACTAAACGTTTCTATGTATCATATAATTACTCTCTTGCAAAAAATGGAAGAGTTGAATGTTATTTCATATTTGCAAAGGACAGATAGTCCTCAAATTCAATTTTTAAGGCCAAGGAGTGATAGTAATCACTTACAGATCGATCACAAATATATTGCTGAACGTAAAGGAATAATGAGACAGCAGTTGGACGGTATCTTTGAATATTTAGTGGATGATCAATGTCGTAGTCGAAAATTATTAGCGTATTTTGGTGAGCTGGATTCAAATGATTGTTTGATCTGCGATTATTGTATAAATGCAAGAAAGCAAGAAAACCTGAGAGATGCTCATATAATAATGAATACAGAAATAAAGAATCTGCTTTTAAATGGTCCTTTGACCATAGATGAATTAGTAAATGGGTTAAGCATAGGAGAGGAGAAAGATAGATTAGATTATATTCGCAAATTAATAGATTCAGGAGAGATAAAAATGAACAATGGGAAATATTATTAAAAACGACAAGCCAACAATCAGGGCTTGGGCAATGTTTGATTGGGCCAATTCAGCATATAATCTTGTTATAACCTCTACTATTTTCCCTGCTTATTATACCATTATTACTTTAACCGAAGAATATGGAGATCAAGTTAACTTCTTTGGCTTTTCTTTTATTAATACGGCATTAGCTAACTATTCTTTAGCTTTTTCCTATTTAGTTATGGTAATTCTTTTACCTATATTTTCTGCAATTGCAGATTATAAGGGAAATAGAAAAAGCATGATGAAAGTATTCACCTATATTGGTGGTATTGCTTGTATGGGCTTGTATTTCTTTAAACTAGAAACGCTTGAATGGGGTATTATTTGCTCAAGTTTAGCCGCAATGGGTTATATTGGAGGGGTATTATTTAATAATTCCTATCTTCCTGAAATTGCGACAGTTGACCAGCAAGATGCAGTTAGTGCCAAGGGTTTTGCTTACGGGTATATTGGAAGTGTCGTTTTACAATTGATTTGCTTTTTGTTTGTACTTAAACCAGAATGGTTTGGCATCGAGGATCCATCTTTTCCTGCAAGGTTATCATTTCTATTGGTTGGAATATGGTGGATTCTTTTCTCGCAGATATCTTTTAGAAAACTGCCGAATAAACCTAGAAATCAAAACAAACTGAACCACCACATTATTAAAAAAGGCTTCAATGAGCTTAAGAAAGTATGGTTTCAAATAAAGATACTCCCTTCTTTAAAAGGTTTCTTATTTGCTTTCTTTTTTTATGCAATGGGTGTGCAAACTATCATGCTTGTTGCAGCTGCTTTTGGCGAAAAGGTTTTACACCTGGGTGCTTCAAAATTGATTATAACTATCCTATTAATACAAATAGTTGCCATTGCAGGTGCCTATCTAATGTCTTGGTTAGCAAGCAAGATAGGTAATGTTAGAGTATTAATGATTGTAGTTACTCTCTGGATTGTAATTTGTATCTCTGCCTTTTTTATTAGTAATGAAATGCAATTTTATATATTGGCTATGTTGGTTGGCCTGGTAATGGGAGGAACACAATCTATCTCTAGATCAACATTTTCTAAATTGATACCCATAAATACAGAAGATAATGCATCGTTCTTTAGCTTTTATGATGTTACAGAAAAGATTGCGATTGTGATCGGTTTATTTTCCTTTGGGTTTATAGAAGAGCTCACTCATAATATTCGTTTATCTGCTCTGTTTCTTGTTTTATTCTTTTTAATTGGGTTAATATTATTATTCCGTATGCCCAAAGCTATTGTTCTTCAACAGAATGATATTCCTGGTTAATACAAAAACTATTTTCTGTAATGTATATTAATTATTATTTTAACTTTGTTTATCTATGATTAAGAGCAATACAGTAGAGCTTTTTATACCTTGTTTTATCGATCAGCTATATCCGCAAACTGCGTTTAATACCATTCGGATCCTTGAAAAAGCAGGTTGTAAGGTTATTTATAATCCGGAGCAAACTTGTTGTGGACAACCTGCTTATAATGCAGGTTTCTTTGATGAAGCGAAAACTGTAGGATCAAAATTTCTAAGTGATTTTTCAGGAGATCACCCAATTGTATCACCTTCAGCATCTTGTACCGGGATGATTAAGCATGGCTATAATGAATTGTTTACAAATACGATGGTTCATAACCATTGTAGGTCTATTCAGGGTAATATTTTTGAGTTGACCGATTTTCTGGTAAACGTTTTAAAAAAAGATTACTTTGGAGCAGAGTTAGAAGGTAAAGCTGTTTATCATGATTCATGTTCAGGTTTGCGTGATTGTCATATTAAAGATGAACCTCGGCAACTTTTAGCAAATGTAGACGGATTGGAGCTGGTTGAAATGAAAGACACAGATGTTTGTTGTGGTTTTGGAGGGACTTTTGCTGTTAAATTCAGTGGTATATCTTCTGCTATGGCAGAACAAAAAGTTAATAATGCTCTTGAAATGAATGCAGATTATATAATATCAACCGATTCATCCTGTTTATTGCATCTGCAAGGATACATAGATCAACATAAATTACCATTAAAAACGATGCATATTGTAGATGTCCTTACCCATGGTTGGGCAAATATTTGAAACGTTCAGTCGGTCGTCTCTGCTTATATCAATGCTTTTTCCTTATATTTGTATTATTAAAAACTAAACAAATCATATTTATTAATGATTGAAATAACTCTTCCTGATGGTTCTATAAAAGAATTTCCTAAGGGAACCAATGCATATCAGATTGCTTTATCAATTTCAGAGGGCTTAGCCCGAAACGTTTTAGCCGCCGAGGTTAATGGTCAGGTGTGGGATGCTAGTCGCCCAATAGAAAACAATGCTCATGTAAAGCTTTTAACATGGAATGACACGCATGGGAAATCTGCTTTTTGGCATTCTTCTGCACATTTAATGGCCGAAGCATTGGAGGCTCTTTATCCAGGAGTAAAGTTAGGAATCGGTCCGGCAATAGAAACAGGTTTTTATTATGATGTCGATTTCGGTGATTATGAGTTCTCTTCAGATGAGCTACCGAGTATTGAAAATAAAATGCTCGAACTTGCCAGAACTAAATCAGAATACATCAGAGAGTCAGTAAGTAAGGCAGATGCTGAAGCTTATTTTACTAATAAAGGAGATGAGTACAAGCTTGACCTAATCAAAGATCTTGAAGATGGAACAATAACTTTCTATAAACAAGGTAATTTTACCGATTTATGCCGTGGCCCACATATACCCAATACTGGTTTTATTAAAGCCATTAAATTAACAAATGTAGCTGGTGCATATTGGAGAGGTGATGAAAGCAGAAAACAACTTACCCGCATCTATGGGGTTAGTTTTCCAAAGCAAGGAGAGCTTGTAGAATACCTTAAGATGATTGAGGAAGCAAAGAAAAGAGATCATCGTAAGTTAGGAAAGGAATTAGAGCTATTTGCGTTTTCTGAAAAGGTAGGAATGGGTTTGCCTTTGTGGTTACCAAAAGGTGCGATCTTGCGTCAAAAACTGATCGACTTTTTACAGCGTGCACAAATAAAAGCCGGATATGAGCCTGTAGTTACACCTCATATAGGACATAAAAATTTATATGTAACTTCTGGTCATTACGAAAAATACGGAGCTGATTCATTTCAACCTATAAAAACTCCACAAGAAGGAGAGGAGTTCTTATTAAAACCGATGAACTGTCCGCATCATTGTGAGATATACAAGGTTAAACCTCGATCTTATAAAGATTTACCGGTTCGATTTGCAGAATTCGGAACTGTATATCGTTATGAACAAAGTGGAGAACTCCATGGATTGACACGTGTTAGAGGATTTACGCAAGATGATGCTCATTTGTTTTGCCGTCCTGATCAGGTTAAAGAAGAGTTTAAGAAAGTTATAGACTTAGTTCTATACGTCTTCGGAGCTTTAGGTTTTGATGATTACACTGCACAGATATCTTTACGTGATCCGGAAAATAAAAGTAAGTATATTGGTTCTGATGAAAATTGGAGTCTTGCAGAAACAGCAATCATTGAATCTGCAGCCGAAAAAGGATTGAAAACTGTAGTAGAATTAGGTGAGGCCGCTTTTTATGGCCCTAAGCTTGACTTTATGGTGAAAGATGCCCTAGGTAGAAAATGGCAGCTTGGAACTATTCAGGTTGATTATAATTTGCCTGAGCGATTTGAATTGGAATATACTGGAAGTGATAATATGAAACATCGCCCGGTAATGATTCATCGTGCACCGTTTGGTTCACTAGAACGTTTTATCGCAGTTTTGATTGAGCACTGTGCTGGTAAATTTCCATTATGGCTTGCGCCTGAGCAATTTATCATTCTTCCAGTATCAGAAAAATACGAAGAATATGCGAAAAAACTTTTGGAATCACTGAATAATAGCGATATTCGCGGATTAATTGATTTGCGTGATGAGAAAGTGGGGCGGAAAATTCGCGATGCTGAGCTCAAAAAAATCCCTTATATGATTATAATAGGGGAAAAAGAAGTAGAAACTGACACTTTATCAGTGCGTAAGCATGGCGATGGTGATTTAGGTACTATGAGTAAGCATGCTTTTAGCGAACAATTAACAAAAGAAATAACTGTTTAAAAATAAATAATTTGGCATTAAAAAGACCAGGATCCAGGGGCCCAAGGCCACCTTTTAAAAAGAAAGAACCCGATCATAGGATTAATAACCTTATACGAGCTACTGAAGTTCGCTTAGTCGGTGACAACATAGAACAAGGAATATACCCAACGCGGGAAGCTATAGCAATGGCTGATGAGCTTGACCTTGATCTGGTTGAAATTTCACCCAATGCTGTTCCTCCAGTATGTAAGATAGTTGACTACAGCAAGTTTGTTTACGAGCAAAAGAAAAAGCTTAAGGAAATTAAATCGAATGCAAAGCAAACGGTTATAAAAGAGATTCGTTTTGGTCCTAATACAAATGACCATGATTTTGATTTTAAACTTAAGCATGCTCAGAAGTTTTTAGAGTCGGGCGAAAAAGTTCGTGCTTATGTTCACTTTAAAGGCCGTGCTATTGTATATAAGGAACAAGGAGAGATTCTGTTATTAAGGTTTGCACAAGCCTTAGAAGACTATGGAAAGGTAGAATTACTTCCTAAATTGGAAGGTAAACGAATGTTCATTACGCTTTCTCCAAAAAATTCTCCAAAGAAATAATATTACCTTCTGGTAATTAATAAAGAAAATAGATAGATAAAAATAAATAGAATTATGCCAAAAATGAAAACCACTTCCAGTGCTAAAAAGCGCTTTAAGCTTACTGGAACAGGTAAAATAAAAAGAAAAAATGCCTACAAAAGCCACATCTTAACTAAGATGTCAACAAAACGTAAACGTGCTCTTGGTCAAACCAGCTTAGTTTCAGATGGTGACATGGGTAACGTTAAACGTATGCTTACAATAGGAAAATAATTAACAAAAATTAGAAACCAGGTAGAGGGTAGTAAGCCCGTTGTGAAACACGGCACCTAGTACCAAAATAATTAACATTATGCCACGTTCGGTAAACGCAGTTGCTTCGAGAAGAAGAAGAAAAAAGATTCTTAAATTAGCCAAAGGCTATTATGGATCACGCGGTAAGGTTTATACCATCGCAAAGAATACATTAGAAAAAGGTTTACAGTATGCTTATCGCGACCGTAAAACCAAAAAAAGAGAGTTTAGGGCACTATGGATTCAACGTATTAACGCAGGTGCACGTCAACACGGAATTTCATATTCTCAATTGATGGGTAAATTGTCTAAAAGCAATATCGGCTTAAACCGTAAGGTTCTTGCAGATTTAGCGATGAACCAACCAGAAGCTTTTAAAGCTGTTATAGACGCTGTAAAATAAATTGAATTTAATCTATCTATTATAAAAAGGGGGAAACGATTGTTTCCCCCTTTTTATTTGTTGTATAGTGTTTTAAATAAACCCTATTCAGCACCAATGATTTTAATTCGCATACCTTGTAACGCAGGAGTAATACGGATCTGGCATGATAACCTGCTATCTGATTGTGCATTATGCAGCGTATCTAACATATCTGCCTCATCGTCTCCAGGCTCAGGTAATTCAAAATCATCCAATACTTGAATGTGGCAGGTAGCACATAATGCCATACCTCCACATGTTGCCAAGATATCATATTCAGAGGCTTTTAAAACCTCCATTAGGCTTAAGCTTATATCGGTAGGGATTTCTAAATCACGTACAGTTCCTTCTTGATCTTCTACCGTAATGTTTATTAAATCGTTTTCCATTTATTAAAATTCGTTGATACCGTTTACTGTGGTGTATTTAAAACTTAATTTTTGATCAGGGAATACATATTTAAAAGCACTTTGAGCCATCAATGCAGCCTCATGGTAGCCACAAAGAATTAACTTAAGCTTGCCTGGGTAAGTATTGATATCGCCAATAGCAAAAATACCTTCTACATTCGTGCTGAAATCAAAAGTATCGACTTCAATAGCAGATTTATCGATGCTTAATCCCCAGTCAGCAATAGGGCCTAATTTGGGGCTTAAACCGAATAACGGAATCAATGAGTCTGCCTCGATAAATGTTTCAATTTTACTTTTATCAAGAACACCTACTTTATTGATATTCCCATTTCCGTGTACAGAATTCAGATTACACTGTAAAAGTAAACGAATCTTTCCTTGGCTTGCAAGGTTAAATACCTTTTCAGCTGAATCCGGAGCTCCTCTAAAGCTATCGCTACGGTGAATCAGAGTAACTTCTTTGGCTATATCAGCCAGGAATATAGTCCAGTCAAGGGCAGAGTCACCACCACCAGCTAATACTACTCTCTGATCACGATAGGCTTCCGGATTTTTGATCATATAGCTTACTCCCTTTCCTTCGAAATCTTCTAAACCAATAACAGCAGGTTTTCTTGGTTCAAAAGAACCTAAACCGCCTGCAATTACTACTACCTTACAAGCAATTACGGTACCTTCATTACTTGTAAGTATAAATGAGCCATCTTCCAGTTTTTCTAGTTTCTCAACACGCTCACCCAATGTAAATGTAGGATGGAAAGGAGCAATTTGCTCCATCTGGTTATCAATTAACTCTTGCGCTTTAATTGTTGGATAGCCAGGGATATCATAAATTGGTTTATGAGGATAAATCTCAGAAAGTTGTCCACCTATCTGAGGAAGCGCATCAATTAAATGACAGCGCATCTTTAATAAACCAGTTTCAAAAACAGCAAACAAACCAACGGGGCCAGCACCAATGATGCAGATATCAGTATTAATCATTATTGTTTAATTCTAAATTTTTATAAATAGTATTTAATATGCGCTGTAGATCTTCAAAATCATTTTCATCAAGATTCTCCCAAGCCTTCATTCTTATTTCACGAACATTCGGCTCTAATTCAGAGACTTTATTCCGGCCTTCTTCGCTTAATTGCACAATAAAAGAACGTCTGTCGTTTTTATGGATGGTACGTTCCACAAAGCCTTTCTTCACTAACAGATCAAGAATACGTGTTAATGTAGGCTGATCTTTCCCACAAAGTTTAGCTAATTCTTTTTGAGATATATTAGCTGTATTATTTAAGTTTTTTAAAACCGCCCATTGATCAACTGTAACTCCGTAGTTGCCCAAATTAAATTGAACTTGTGCGTATTGTTTAACGCGTCTTGCGGTACAGTCTAACAATAATGAATAACGATTAAAAGATTCTTTATGCATAGCAATAATTAGTGTGACAAATATATAAGTTTTTCTTTAATTATTGTTTAGAAGAATCTAATAAAAAACGCAAAAACAAAAAGGATAGTCAATTGACTATCCTTTAAAATTATCAAATATTATATAACTAAGCTTTTACAACTTTTGCTTTTTCTGCTACTACCTTAACTTCGTCTTCTTCATCCTTAGTTAAATCTCCAACAATAGGAGCTGCAGTAAAGATTGAAGAATAAGTTCCTATAAACAATCCTATAAGGATCGCAAATGAGAAGGATCTGATTACTTCACCACCGAATATAAATAAAACACCGATAACGAATATTACTGTTAATGATGTTATAATAGTTCTACTCAGAGTACTATTGATGGCCTCATTAATAATTTCTCCATGATCTTTTTTGCGGTTAGAAGGAATGTTTAAGTATTCACGCATACGGTCAAATACAACCACCGTATCATTTATTGAATAGCCCAGTACGGTTAATATTGCTGCAATAAAGTTTTGATCCATATCCAGCGAGAAAGGTAATATTCCATCAAATATGGAGAAAATACCCAATAGTATAATTGCATCATGCAATAACGAAGCAGCAGAAGCTAAACTGTACTGCCATTTACGGAAACGAATCAATACATAGATTCCAATACCTATGATCGCAAATATCATAGAATAAACAGCTGAAGTCTTGATATCATTAGCAATTGTAGGCCCCACTTTTTGTGAACTAACAATCTCATGAGGATTATTTTGAACCTGGCTAAGACCTTCGTTTAATTTAGCTAATACTTCATCATCAGCAGTATCGTTTGTTTCGTCTACTAAATAAGAGGTTGTTATTCTTAATTTGTCGTTTCCACCGTAGGTTTTAACTTCTGTTTCTTGTCCGAATGAAGTATTTAGATAATCACGAACTTCTTCTAAATTTACCGAATTTTCAAAGTCAGCTACATAAGTTCTACCTCCTTTAAAGTCAACACCTAAGTTAAATCCTTTGGTGAAAATGAAGATAAGACTGATAACAATAGCAATAGTGGAAATTGTATAAGATATCTTTCTATTCTTGTAGAACTTGTAATTCGCACCTAAGAAAGTATGACTGCTCCAAGGATAGGATACACTGATCTTCCAATCTTTTTCTAACATCCATTCGAATATTATTCTTGATATAAAGATTGAGGTAAACAGTGAAGAAATAATACCAATCATTAAGGTTGTTGCGAAACCTGCAATCGGTCCAGAACCAAAGATGAATAGAATAAGACCTACCAGGAATGTTGTTATCTGTGAATCCAGAATAGATGGCATGGCATGTTTGTAACCATCTGCCAGTGCTTGCCTAATCGATTTACCTAATCGCAGTTCCTCTCTAATCCTTTCATAGATCAGTACGTTTGCATCTACCGCAGTACCCATTGTTAACACAATACCGGCAATACCGGGTAATGTGAGTACGGCCCCCAGAGATGCCAGTATTCCCATAATAAAGAATACGTTAAACAATACAGCAATATTTGCAACAATACCAGCCTTGTTATAATAGCATATCATAAATACTAATACTACTATTAAACCAATTACAGATGAATTGATACCAGCATCAATTGCGGCTTGTCCAAGAGTTGGACCAATAATAGCTTCTTCAACAATTTTAGCTGGAGCAGGTAAACGACCAGCCTTTAATACGTTTGCTAAATCTTGTGTGTCTTGAATCTGGAAGTTTCCCGAGATAGATGAGTTACCACTTGGAATTTCATCCTGAACAGTAGGAGCAGAGTAAACCACATTATCTAAAACAATAGCAATTGCTTTCTTATTGTTTGGATCAGCAGAGGCCGCTGCTGTAATTCTTCTCCAGTCACGCGCACCTTCAGTATTCATCATCATGAATACTTGTGGGTTACCTTGTTGGTCAAAGTCTGCACGGGCGTCAGCAATTACGCTACCACCTAAAGCAGCCTGCCCATCAGAAGTAGATGGCTTCAATGCATATAATTCAAGTCTTTTATCTTCCTTACTGATAACTTTTACACTCCATGCTAATTTAACATTAGAAGGAATAATTGATTTTACACTTGGGTTTTGTAAGTAAGAATTTACCAGTGCTGTATCTTTTTGAGCTACATAGCCGATTACTGGTCCGGGTCTAAGAACTGTTTGGCCACCTTCATCTAATCCTACAGAAGGCTGTACAACATTAAAGAAAGGGTTGTTTTGTGCATCCTGTGTTACAGCCGCACTATCATTGCTTAAAGAATCAGTGCTTCCACCAGTAAGAGCTGCTAGCTGACTTTGTTCTGTACTGACTGCAGTAGTATCAGCAACAGCATTAGTGGTTGTTGCTTTTTGATTTTTTAAAGCACTTGCAAGAGTTGCATTAATATTTTCTAAAAGAGAGAAAATCTCTGTATTATCATAAGTTTCCCAGAATTCTAATTTTGCAGAGCCCTGTAATAAATTACGGACACGTTGTTCGTCTGTTACTCCGGGTAATTCAATTAGAATACGATTTGTTCCTTGTTGTTTCTGAATATTTGGGGCAGAAACACCAAATTTATCAATACGAGTACGTAAAATATTAAACGAGCGATCGATAGCACTGTTTGCTTCGGCTCTTAAAAAATCTAAGACCTCTGCATCACTTGACTGCGCATTAATGGTAGCAACATTATCTTTAGTAGCAAAGAAGGAAGCGAAAGAAACATTAGGGCTAAGTTTTTTGAATTCTTCTCCAAATAGAGTAACGAAATCAGTTTGGCTTTCTTTCGTACGGATCTCCGCATTTCTCAAAGCCTCGTCAAAATTTGTATCCTTAGGATTACCAGCTAGGTTACGGATCAATTCCTGTAAAGAAATTTCCATTGTAACGTTCATTCCACCCTTTAAGTCAAGACCAAGGGCAATTTCACGTTCTTTTGCTTCTTGATAAGTGTATTTTGCAAAGCCAAGATTAAACGCGGTTAAGTCAGCAACAGAGTCTAGGTAGGCTCTTTCTTTTTGCATATCACCATTAGCATATGCGGCCGCATCCTTTTCCACACTGCGAGCCACAAATGTGAATGATATAGAATACACACACGCAAGTGTTACTACTCCTATAAAAAATTGAATTATACCTTTCCCTTGCATCGTTTTTTAATTGTAAAAATTGTTGTATATAGTTTGTTAAGTCGGCAAATCTATGAAAAATTTGAATAATGATAAGTTTTATTTTTGGAATGTCATAATTTATGTTTCTTCTTTCTTTCGTAGATCATAAAATTATAATCGAATGGGTTTTTTTCATCGGCTTCATGGTAAGATTCTGAAGTTAATTGCCAGAATTCTTGCAATATAGGTGGAAAAAAGGTGTCAGCCTCAAATTCTCCATAAATTAATGTCAAATAAATACGATCACATTGATCTATACTTAAAGAATATATTTCAGCACCACCTACAATAAAGCTCTCTTCTTCGGGATTGCAGAGGCCTAATGCATCTTGAAGCGAATGAACTACTTCAGCACCTTCCACTTGATAGTCAGGTTTTCGGGTAATGATGATATTTCTACGGTTGGGTAATGGTTTACCGACAGATTCGAATGTTTTTCGGCCCATTATTACAGTATGCCCACTTGTTGTTTCTTTAAAAAACTTTAAGTCGGCTGGCATATGCCACAGTAATTTATTATTATTACCTATCGCATTATTCTGTGCCGCTGCAACTATTATAGAAATCATATTGGTTTTTTTAAACAGCAACAGGTGCTTTAATATGTGGATGGTATTGATAGTTCTCTAATTCGAAATCCTCAAATTTAAATCCGAAAATATCTTTTACCTCTGGATTTATCTTCATGGTTGGAAGAGGGTAGGGCGTTCTCAAAAGTTGAGTCCTTGTTTGTTCCAGATGATTGCTATATAAATGAGCATCACCCAATGTGTGAACAAAATCAGCAGCTTCCATATCGCAAACCTGAGCTATCATCATGGTTAATAAAGCATAGGAGGCAATATTAAAAGGTACACCTAAAAATATATCTGCACTTCGTTGGTAGAGCTGACAAGAGAGTTGTGCTTTTTTCTGTCCTTTAGCTGGATCTGCAGGAGCCACATAAAACTGAAAAAAAGCATGACAAGGAGGAAGTGCCATTTTATCTATCTCAGAGACATTCCATGCCGAAACAATAATCCTTCTTGAATCAGGGTTGGTTTTTAATTGATGGATTACTTGTGCAATCTGATCAATATTATCTCCATGAGGGTTTGGCCAGGAGCGCCATTGAGAGCCATAAACAGGTCCTAAATCGCCATTTGCATCTGCCCATTCATCCCAAATACGAACATCGTTATCCTTTAGGTATTTAATATTGGTATCTCCCTTCAAAAACCAGATAAGTTCATGAATGATGGATCTTAAATGAAGTCTTTTAGTAGTAATTAATGGAAATCCTTCTTTTAAATCAAAACGCATCTGATAACCAAAAATACTTTTTGTTCCCGTTCCCGTACGATCAAGCTTTTCAGTTCCTTCTTCGTACACCTTTCTCATTAGATCAAGATATTGCTGCATTTTGAATTTAAAATTTTATAAAATCTAAGTGTAAATGTAAGAATAATTAAACATTCTATCCAATTGAGCTGTTATTAATTAAAAATAAAGGTTATGGCAAAGTACTCAAAAAAGGCTGGCGAGAAGGTAGAGAAAACCATGCATGAAATGAAAGAGGGGAAATTGAAGTCAGGCAGTGGAGACAAAGTTACCTCAAAAAAGCAAGCTGTCGCAATCGGTCTATCAGAAGCTAGGAAAGAAGGAGCTAAGGTTCCTAAAAAGAAGAAATAGAAAGAATGTTTTATTATAACCTTCTAATTTAAAACCTGAAGATTATATAAAACATTCTTATTGTATATTATAGATGTCTTATTTTTTTAAGACAAAAGGAAGCTTTTAATCTTTCTCAGCGATGAAAACACCTTCTTGATTTAAAATTTCCCTATTCTCAATTAATTTAGAAAGGTTAATTGTACCAATTACATATTTGAAGTTATCTGCTTCATAGCGTTCGCTTATTGATTTAAAGCCAAGCTTTTCAATCAAATTATTATCTTCATAACGTAAATATACATTTAGATCCCAGTTAGAGCTATAGCCTTCTAAGTCTGAATCATCCGTTGTTAAATGCTTTTTATATTCGTAACGGTAATCATAGCGTAAAGCAGCAATATCTGAAAGTACAGCAGAGCCAGTAGGATGACCACCTGCACCTTTACCATAGAAAAATTGTTGATCAGCAAATGCTGCTTGAACCACCACACCATTATATTCATTCTCTACCTGATAGAGGATATTTTCCTTGTCTACCAATTTAGGAAGAACATACAAAATTACTTGTTTATCGTTTATTTTACGGGCAGTAGGAACTAATTTAATCTTTAAGTTTTTCTCCTTCGCAAAACGTACGTCCTTATCATTTAAGGTTTCAATTCCTATGTTTAAAACCTCTTCCGGATCAATAAACAAACCATAAGCATGTGATGCAGCAATTACCAATTTGTATTTAGCATCAAATCCTCCTACATCCAATACCGGATTAGATTCAGCGAAACCTAAGTCTTGAGCTTGTTTTAATGCAACAGCATACTCCAGGTTTTCATTAAATATTTTAGAAAGAATATAGTTAGAAGAGCCATTGAAAATACCACTTATTGAATGGAGTAATTCATTGTCATAATATTCTTCCAGATTACGAATAATAGGTATACTGCCACATACTGCTCCTTCGTATAAAAGAGAAACATTATTTGCCTGTTGCAGCTCAACTAATTCTTTCAAATGAGAGCCAATCATTTTCTTATTGGCAGAAACAACATTTTTCCCATTTTGTAGAGCTTTCGAAACAATTTCAAATGCTACTTCAGCATCATCTATTAATTCGATAACTGTATTTATTTCAGGGTCTTCAAGAATGTCGTTGGGGTTGGTATGAAACAGTTCCTGAGGCAGGGTTCTTTTCTTTTCCGGATGTTTAATAACGAATTTTTTTATTTCGAGATTAAGTTGTTTTGTTTTGATGATATCATAAAGTCCTTGACCGACTACACCGAAACCAAAGATACCTAGTCTTAACCGTTTTTCCATTTATATAAATATAGACGTTGATTGTTGTGTTGAATAATTTTTACTGACAAATTTCTTAATAATTTCAGTGAGCGCTTTAGTTTCAATTAAGAAACCATCGTGGCCATAAAAAGAATCAATTTCTGCATATTGAGCATAGGGGATATGCTCAGCCAGGAATTTCTGTTCTTCAGGTGGAAACAAAATATCACTTCGGATACCAATTACCAGTGTTTTAGCCTTTATGCTTTGTAAGGCTTCAACAATTCCTTTACGCTTTCTTCCCAAATGATGAGAGTCCATGGTTTTGCTTAAAAACCAATAACTATAGGCATTAAATCGTTTAATTAATTTCTCTCCCTGGTAGTTCTGATAAGAAGACGCACGGTAACTGTCTGTTATATCAGCATCCGTTTCAAGTTGTGTAAAACCGTAGGTTTCATAAGCCCGATAAGACAGTAAAGCAATTGAGCGAGCTGTTTTCAAACCTTTTAAGCCGCCTTCTGGCGTGTTTTCGTAAAAAGTCGGATCGCTTGCAATAGCTAAACGCTGACTCTCATTAAAAGCAATTCCCCAAGGAGAATGCTGTGCATTGGTAGCTAAAACAATTAATTTATCAATCTTATTTGGCTCCATTACAGCCCATTCCAATGCTTGTTGCCCACCTAAAGAGCCACCTATAAGAATGGATATTTTAGGAATTTGCAAGTGCTCAGCTAATAGCTGATGAGCACTTGCAAGGTCCCGGGTTGAAAATTGTGGAAATGACAAATAATAAGGTTCCTTTGTTGCTGGGTTAATGCTTAATGGGTTGGTTGTTCCATAAGGCGAGCCCAAAGTATTTGCACAGATAATGAAGTCCTTTTCCGGATTAAAGTAATCGTTTTCTCCAAATAAGCCAGGCCACCATTCCATTACATTAGAATTGGCTGTTAAGGCATGACATACCCAAACTACATTATCCTTTTGAGCATTCAGTTTGCCATAGGTCGTATAAGCTATCTCAAGATTTTCAAGACGCTTCCCATTTTCCAGCTCAAAGGGTTTATTATATTGAAACTTTTTTAAATTCATATTTTTGAAAATGCATATTCAAAATCTGCTTTAATGTCATCGATATGCTCGATTCCAACAGATACGCGAAGCAACGAAGGACTAATACCTGCAGCAAGTTGATCTGCATCACTTAATTGTTGATGAGTAGTTGCAGAAGGCTGAATTATCAGTGTCTTAGTATCACCTACGTTTGCCAAATGGCTGGTCAATTTTAAATTATCAATAAATGCAGTTGCTTTATCTTTTCCACCTTTAACTTCAAAGCTTAAAACAGCACCGAAACCATTCTTTAAGTATTTCTTTGCATTAGCATAGAAAGGACTATCAGGTAAGCCAGGATAATTTACTTTTTCAACCTGAGGGTGGCTTTGTAACCATTTTGCCAAAGCTAATGTATTATCAACATGTCTTTGAACACGTAATGATAGAGTTTCTAAACCTTGAATTAAAAGGAATGAATTGAAAGGTGAAAGAGCCGTTCCTAGGTCACGTAATCCTTCAACACGCGCACGGATGATAAATTGAATATTACCTAAGCTACTGTTTACTCCAAATACATCGCTAAAAACTAGGCCATGGTAACCTTCAGATGGTTCAGAGAATTGTTTGAATTTACCATTTCCCCAGTTATAGTTTCCACCATCTACGATCACGCCGCCAATGCTGTTTCCTTGTCCGCCAATCCATTTAGTTGCAGCGTGTACTACTACATTTGCACCATGATCAAAAGGTCTGAACAGATAACCGGCAGCACCAAAAGTATTATCTACAATTAACGGCAGGTCGTATTTTTTAGCAATCGCTGCAATTTTTTCGAAATCAGGAATACTGAAACTTGGGTTTCCGATAGTTTCTACAAAGATTGCTTTTGTTTTTTCGTTGATCTTAGCTTCAATACTTTCAGGAGAATCGTCTTTAGCAAAACGGGCTTCAATGCCAAATCTTTTAAAAGTTACTCTGAACTGATTGTGAGAACCACCATATAAATTAGGACTACTTACAAAGTTATCTCCATTCTCTAAAATGTTTGTTAATGCAACAAATTGTGCAGCCATACCTGAAGAAACAGCTAAAGCAGCAACACCACCTTCTAAGGCAGCAACGCGTTTTTCAAAAACGTCGGTAGTCGGATTCATGATCCGGGTATATATATTACCGAATTCTTTTAATGCAAAAAGGTTAGCTCCATGTTCTGCACTATTGAAAACGAAAGAAGTTGTTTGGTAAATAGGTACAGCTCTCGATCCGGTAGTAGGGTCTGGAACTTGTCCCGCATGAACTTGTAGAGTCTCAAATTTTAATGATTCTGTAGCCATAATGATTTTATAATTTATAAGTAAGTTAAAATGTAAAATGAATTGCTTGTTGGTTTTGTAAAGTCATCCTGCTAAAAACCTAGCAGAAATTAACTTTTCTATTGAATTTGCTTTGGGATGGCTTAACAGCAACAACAACCATCAAGGCATATACACATCTGAGGCATTCGAGGAATAACGAACGCAAAAGGAGATGTAGATTTAGCTTGTATGCTAAGTTTGGTTTGGTAGATATTGTTTTTTGTTTGCATGTCTTTAAAATTTATATGCTCCCATTAATTTGGGACAGGAATTGGCACCTTTTCTTTTCGGATGGTTGCCAGTGGTTCATCGAGCCAGTCTCTCGCCACTTCTTTATAAATCAAGACTCTTGAAGAGTAATGATCAATACATCTTTTGAATGTACTTCGCAAATATACAATCCATTCTTGGATTTGCAAAAGAGTTTATGTAAAAAACGATTTCTTACATAGATATTACAGGCTTATTAAAGGAATTGCTGACTTAACCGTTCTAAATCAGAGATGATTTCTTGCAGGCGTTGTTCTTCTTTTTTATTGAATTGCTTCATGAAAACAAATTGACAAAGAAAAATCCAAACTATGCTCATTACGATGTAAAATATCAATAGAGAGAGGGGGAGAATGTAATACATTTCGAATGCGAGCAGAACGAGCGCTATGCCAATGAAGATGACATATATCTGATAGGATTGTGTATTTAATTTAAACCTCGATTTTTTATAATCTTTTAGGTAAGCAATATATTCGTCAGGTTTTTTAAAGATAAAGGCAGTTTTATTTATTTTTAGATAATCCTCTAATTGGATACAGAAATAGTAAATTAAGCATCCCATAACAATAACCACAGCTAAATGGGATGTCCATGTAATAAAAGTAGCTGTTAGCCAAACCATAAAAATAAGAAATAAAGCGATAGCCACTATTATTGTTTGTTTTAATAGCTTACGAGCATAACCCCGCTTTTCTTCGTTTATTCTGGTAAATACATCTTCGATACTAACCGGCTCGGTGGGTTGTACTTGCCACAGTCGTTTTATCGCCTCAAAGTCTTTCATATCGATTATAAATATCTGTTAACCTATGCTTGATACGATGAATTTTTACACGTAAGTTTCCTTCAGAAATTCCAGATATTTCTGCAATCTCAGGATAAGGCACTTCATCCAGAACCAGTGTAATAATAATACGTTCGTTTTCTTCTAATTGAGATATGCACTTATATAATAATGATACCTGTTCTTCTTTTTCCGATATGGGTTCTGCCGTGTTTTCTAATATAAAATCACTAATTTCATCGGTTACTTTTCGTTTTTCAACCCTTAAATAAGAAAGACAGGTATTAATAGCAATGCGATAAATCCAGGTAGAAATTTGCGATTGATTTCGAAATCCATCCAGATTCTGCCAAACCTTAATAAATGTCTCTTGCATTAAATCATTCGCAGAATCGCTGTCACCCGTATAACCATAACATAAATGATATATGATCTTCGAGTTTTTATCAAACAATTCCTTAAATTGGGTTTCTTTAGTATCCATTTATCTAAAGACTTTGACAGTTGAAAGCTCTTTTTGTTACATGCAATGTTTTTAATAGGGCAGGGTTAAAGAAGAAAGGCTCCCAAACGGGGAGAATGGGAACCTTTACTAACCAATTATAAACCTACTAGACAATTGTCAATAACTGTGCCAAACTTATTTTTAGTTGATTGTAATTCTTTTTTATGTACAAGGGAGCCGATTTTGGCTAAATTGAAACTATATTGAAATAGTTTCACTCACTTTCTTACGCATCAATTTGTTTAGAAAAGTCCTTAGTTTACATATTAAGTAAATTATTGAACCATTCTTCTATTGTGTCTGCGTTGTTTTGACCAAAACAACGCAGACACAACGCAGGGATTACCCGCTAACGACACACATATGTAAAGCAAGGTATAACCTGCCATACAGTCGCAGATGTATAATTTAATAGACTATTTTGCAGGACATAGGACTATTTTGCAGTCTTTTAGAAACAGCTGAGTGATCAGCCAGATTGTTTGCCTAATATGTGTGCTTAATTTGCACTAAGGTGATACTCTATAAATATCCCAGGAAGAATCTCTCTTTTCATATACAACCCGATCGTGCAATCGTTGAGCGCCACCTTGCCAGAATTCCAAATAATGTGGTGTTAATCGATAGCCTCCCCAGTAATCGGGTAAAGGAATTTCAATATCCTTGAATTTTTCCGTTAAGCGATCTAAATTTTCTTCGATCACAGTTCTGCTTTCAATTTTAGCACTTTGATGCGATGCTAAAGCGCCCAGCTGACTGCCGATAGGCCTGGAATGAAAGTATTCTTCAGATTCCTGGTAAGATGTTTTCTCTACGGTTCCTAAAATACGTACTTGTCTCTCAAGTTCGGGCCAGAAGAACAAAAGGGCGATCTTATTATTTTCTGCTATTTCTTCTCCTTTTCTGCTGGTATAGTTGGTAAAGAATACAAATCCTTTTTCATCTACATACTTAAGCAATACGATTCGGGCATTTGCTTGTCCGCTGGCAGAAGTGGTAGCCAGAGTCATTGCATTGGGTTCCATAACCTTAGCGTGAATAGCTTCTGAAAACCAATTTGAGAATTGTTCTATCGGATTCTTTTCTACATTTTCTTCGTGTAAATGTGCTTTTATATATTCTGTACGGATATCATGAAGATGAGAAAGATCTTTTTCCATGGACTTGTAGATTTAGATAAAGTGATGTAAAGGTAAAGAAAAAACAAATTATAATTATGAATATGGGCTTGATAAGCAGGTAAATCAAAATGTCGTTTTTTTCCTATACCAAACAATGGGAGCTAGTTATCTTTGTTTAAATATTAATTTATGGTTTATTATATTAAGTTAAACAAAAATTTATAAAAATTATTTTTATGAAAAAAGTATTACTATTTCTATCTGTCGTATTACTATCTGTATCCTGTAGTAAAAATACTGTTGATCCAGATCCACCAATAGGGCCTCTGTCTCCGCCTTTACCGCCTGCAACAGAATCTAATACATTACCTGTAAAGGTAGTGTTGGAGCTAGAGGGAAAAACAAAAACGTATAATTTTAGCTATGTTTCAAATACAAAGAAGCTTGAGAAAATAACAACCAGCGAAGAAAGAATTGAGTCTTATGAATATGAAGGTGACTTGATTACTAAAATACAATACAGAGAGGGTGATTATAACACATATGAATATGAAAACAGCATTCTTGTTAGGGAATTTGAATATCGGGGGAGTAAACAAATTAGCAAGCTGGAGTTTGGATATTTAAACAACAATGCCTTTACAATTAAGCCATATGCAAACAAAGATGGAGAATGGATACTGGATAATAGTGAAGGAGGAGATGTTTCTGTGGAATTTGATAGCAATGGTAATCTGCTAAAAGGAGAAACTGAACTCGGGGATATGGGGCATCTTAAAATCAATGTAACCTATGATGATAAAAATTCGCCGATTGTAAATATACCAGGATGGTCTAAAATAAATATATTGGGTGGTGTTCCCTTGGGTGATAATATTGATTTCGTAGATATTATTGGCAGAAGAAATAACCCTTCTAAAGTTACCATCACTTCAGAAGGAGGAAATATGGATTTTACGTACACTTATGAATTTAATGACACAGATAATCCAAAATTCCCGACAAAGATTAGTGGGAAACAAAATAACGTAACATTATTTTCAGCAACAATTACTTATAAAAAGTAAGAGACTGATTGTGGGCAGCCTTGTTGTTCTGAATACAGAATAGCAAGGCTGCTCTGTTTATGTAATATTATCTTTTAAATTATTATCTTTAAATAAAAGTTAAACTAAACATGAAATGTTAACATAGATGAATGCGTCATTTTTTCAATATGTAGCAAAATATCCGCATCCAGCTTTAAGCGGAATTGTGACGCATTATCGATTGAAAAGTGTAAAGCTTTCTACTCCGATAGTTTTCCCAAACCATTCTCCCATTTTTCAAGGTCTTATTTTTAATGTTGATGAAATGGAAGATATTGTTTTCAAAAAAAGAGAACACAGTCAGCTGAAACATAAAGTTTACTATGTAGGCCAGGCGGTATCACCAAGCTATTTATTTAGCAGTTCAATGCATATGAATTTAATAGCCGTGAACTTTACGCCGACAGGATTGCATCAACTTACTGGAATGGATTTACATTACCTTACTGATAGAATTGTTGATGCACAAGTCATTTTTGGAAATGAGATCAATGTGTTATATGATAAAATAATGCATTCAAAATCGCCAGAGAAAGTAATTGAGCTGATAGAATATTTCTTGATTCGTAAGGCCCAGGAAATAAAAAAACAAAATAGGTCTTGTGTCTCAACTTCATTAGATATTCTAAATAATAGTGCTGGAGAAATGACTATCAAAAAGCTTCAGCATTTAACGAGTACCAGCCCAAAAACGTTGGAGAGAGCATTTAAAAGCGAAATCGGTATGACCCCGAAAATGTTTCAGCGTTTACTTCGCTATAATCAAGCCAAGTACTTTATTAAAGAAAATCCCGGAATAGATTGGTTGGAAATGGTTATACGATTCGGCTTTTATGATCAATCCCATTTTATCAGTGAATTCCGAAATTTTTCCGGATTAACTCCTGTGGAATATAAGGAAACATTAGAATTCATTGAATCTTAGAAAAATTTCTCTTTAGTTTTGATAAGCTAATTGGAAAACATTGACTTCATCTTCAAACATCTTCTCAATATAAGTTGAATTCATTAATCGCAGAAGCCCCATATAATCTACTTTAAATTCGATTGTGTCGCCAACTTTGTGTTGTTGCAAATTATCTCCTAAGTCAATAATTGTCATGTCAGAGCTTGCTCCAACTATCTCCATGGTTGAGTCAACCGGGCTAAGATGGTTGACCTCTACATCCAATATACCTATATCTACAATAGCTCTATAAGAATTGATTCCTGCATTCTTTTGGTCGAATACAGGGGTTTCGCCCGTAAGGTTAAGTCCGAATTCCCCGGTAGGAATCATTGGTTTTTCCGTAAGCTCAATGATATCAGCGCAAAGCTTAAATACATCGTTATGCATTGACTCAAGAACTGTATTATGATAAACATCAGTCCCTAAATAAAGAGTTTCTCCCACACGGAAATGATTGATCCCATTAGGTAATAAACCTTTCTTTATGAGGGGAATCGTAACTGATGTTCCTCCCGAAACGTAAGCTATTTTACGTTTGAATTTAGCTTCTACCAATTCCTTATACAAACAAAGTTGAATGAGCTTATCTTGATTTGGCAGAACTCCATATAAACAGGTAAGATTGGCGCCTATGCCTACAACTTCAATATTGGGTAGCTGAAAGACTTTAGAATAAAAGTCTACAAATTGTTCTCGCATTACACCCTCTCTTAACTCTCCAAGTTCAACCATAACTACGATCTTATGCGTTTTATTCACTTCTTTGGCTGCAAGCGATAGCAGTTTGATGGTTTCGAATTCTGTATTAAAGCTGATGTCAGCAAATTCAACAATCCGGGTAATATTTGCTTTAGCAGGAGGCTTGATGTAAATGGTTTCTATTGCTGGATCTATCGATTTAATCATCTCCAGATTGCTTAAACGAGAGTCACAAATTTGTTTGACTCCTAAACCAATAAGCTGTTCCAGGTATTTCTGATTCCCACAAAGTACTTTTGCTACTACAGACCATGAGATATCATTTTTTACAAAAAACCGATCAAGCTTTTGGTAATTATATTTTAGCTTTTCTTTATTTAAGGTTAAATATGCCATTATATAACCTCCTTTATTAAACGCATTTCTAAATATTTATTAGTAAAGCCTAATTTTTCATAGAGCTTCTTTGCAGGATTATTGGGTTCAACATGAAGAGCTATATCTCCTTCTACATTTTCAATGACTTTTTTCATAATGTTTTTTCCAATTCCTTTCCCTCTGAAGTTTTTATGGGTAGCTATATAGACTAATATATTTGCAGGGATATAATCATTCATCCCTGTTTTATTGATGACTACAGCACCTATTAATTCATTCTGCTCTTCGGCGATAAAAACGTGACCGCCCAGGCTATCATTTTTTCCCAGGGCATAGTCAATTGCTTTTTCGATGGCGGCTTGAGGGTCACCGTATTCATCTAAATGCTGATAAAGAAAGGATGAGATTTTAAGTTTTTCTGATGTGGGTAATTGATTGTTTTTATTGAATTCTTTTATTTCAATCATCTTGTAAGTTTGCTCCCAATGGGGAATTAAAAAATACCTACCAAGGAGATTAATCCGATAACAAAAATGCAAGATAAAATACGCGTGATATACGCAAGAATCAGGCTTTTGAAATTCCAATTTTAAAGTGAAATGTATATTTCTATACATTAGAATTGGATCAACGTCCTTGATAGAAGATTTGCAAATTTAAGAAAAATAGGGCTAAAAACAGCAGTTTTATGCGATTTTTAACGAAAAACAGCATCAAATCAGGTAAAAACGTGAAAATCTATTTTTGATATCGCCTATACATTTTAGAAATGCGGAGCATTACTGCTAAAATATCCCGACTCTGTAAAAAGATATTAGTTTGTAAAATAGCTTGTTTTGTACTGAGATTTCTTTGTTGAATTTCTGAAATCTGACGATCTAAATGAGAGTTAATAAATTCTCTTAGTTCATCTCTGCTTTTTCTAACAACATCGTAGTCGATGGCTTGCGGATTACTTAAGCTTTCTATGATCAACTTAAAGAAGACTTCCATTTTACTATTTAGCTTCTCCACTGTTTTTATAAAGCTTTTTTGTGGTGCTTGATGCAGGTTATTAATGTATTCAAGGCTTTCTTCACTTAAGAATTTAGCCGATTGAATCATGTCTTGCAATAAATCAGTGCTATAAAGAATTACTTCAGCAGTTTCTTTGTCGGTTGTCTGAAGTTCTTTAATGTATTTTATACTTTTTGTACGTATTTTAAAACCGTATTGCACCATCTCATCCATATCGGCATTTACCTTTTTTAATTGAGAGGTATTATTCGCATTAAGCGATGTAATGGTGCTATGATAGTTTTGATAAACTTCAATTAATACATTGTTTACCATCCGTTTATTTCTTTCAAATAAGTCTAAATCGGATGCTTCAAGTACGGTGAATTTCCCTTTTAATTTTTGGGCTTTCTTTTCCTTTTGTGCAAACTTAATGTGAGAAAATATAATGTAAACTAAGGTAATCAAGATTAAAATAAATGTACCCGTTATCTCTCCTTTATATAGAATTAAAGCAAATAAACCAGCAACTACAAAGGCAATAACGGCTGTGATAAACCAGCCCCCAATAACACTCAATACTCCGGCAACACGGTATACGGCAGATTCTCTACCCCATGCACGATCGGCTAGAGAACTTCCCATTGCTACCATAAAAGTTACATAGGTGGTTGATAGAGGAAGTTTCATGGAGGTTGCCCATGCAATAATAATACTTGCTATAATTAGATTAGAGGAGGCTCTTACTAAATCAAATGCAGCTGAATCTTCTCCCTGTACATTGGTAGCTTTTTGAATTTTACTTTTCTCAAGATTTAAGCGGTAGTTTTTATAGGTATTGCGCGGTAAGAATACAGATACCAGGTTTCCGAGCATAATAGAAGATTTTACAATGCTTCTTGAAACTGCATTTGCTTTAAATCGTTCTTCGCCTTCATCTTGTCTTCCTAAATTAACCTCTGTTTCTGTTACTTTTTTAGCTTTCGCATTGAACCAGATCGTTAAAGACATAATTACTCCTGCAAGGAGCAGCATAAAATTAGGTACTATAACATCGTCGCTGGCTAAATAGGTTTGGTAGAGTTCGTTAGCAGGAACACCACTCGCTGCCCAGTTCTGGAAGGCTAAATAACCTGTAATAGGAACCCCGATAAAATTAACCAGATCATTTCCTGCAAAAGCCATCGCTAGTGCAAATGTTCCTGCCAAAACTACAATCTTTAATGGGTTTACCTTAGCATAATGTTGTAATAAGAAGCAAATTAAAACAATTATTATAAATATAATAGCTAAGAGGAAGGCAATGTTATCATTTACCCATGTAACGCTATCGGGACTAAAGAGAGTTGTGCCTTTTAATCCTTTTATTAATAAAAAGTAAACGATGGATGTGATTCCGAAGCCTGCGAAAAGTGCTCCGAATTGTTTTAAACGATTGGCATATTCGAATGTAAATAGCTGTCGGAATAGATATTGAAATACAACACCACAGGTAAAAGCAATAAATACCGATAGAAATATCCCTGTTATAATGGAGATGGTACTTTCGAAGTTAATGTATTTGAAAGCATCTGCTATATTGTCATTTTGCTCGATAGAGAATAGGATACCTACTACAGTGGCTGCACCCAATAATTCGAAAACAATGGAAACGGTAGTAGAAGTTGGAAGGCCGAGTGAATTAAAGATATCTAATAAGATAATATCAGTTAGCATAACAGCTAGAAATACCCACATAATCTTATCGAAAGTGAAATATTCCGGATGAAATATCCCTTTTCGGGCAATTTCCATAATTCCACTCGAGAAAAAGGAGCCTAGTAAGATACCGACAATGGCAGTTATAATAATTACACGATAAGGAGCGGCTTTTGAACCAATAGCAGAGTTTAAGAAGTTAACTGCGTCATTACTTACTCCAACAATTAAATCTGAAATAGCAAGTATGAATAGGATAACTACTAGAAATATTATAAAAGTCATTCGGTGTGATTTTGTTTACAGAGAAGCTTGAAAAATATTAAATGATTATAGAGTTATAAAGTTAATTTAATATTAGATGACCATTATTATCGCGACAAAGGTAGTTAATTGAATTGTATTTGAATAAAAGTTATTTAGGTTAAATCAGTTGTAAAACGAATTGAAATAACAATGCAATGGAAATGGCTGTGCCAAAGCTAATAAGTGTGCCGATAAGGACATATTCTGTGAGCTTTCGCTCCTTAGATGCCTTTAAATCACCAAACCGGAAAACCGATTTAGCAGTTATTAAGAAACCAACGGCTTCCCAATGATTGGTAATAATGAATGTAAATACCAACAGGCGCTCCAGGTACCCAATGTATTGACCGGCATCTTCTAATGAATCATTTTCTTTATCCTCGGTATTGGGTGTCCATTTTGAAATAAATATTTTAATGGCGATCGATAATGGCTGAGTAAGTATAAACAGGGTAGTGGCCCAAAGCAATATGTAATTCGGATTGATTGAAATTACATTCAGAGGATGTATTTCATAATAATACCAAACAATAAACAGAACTAAAAGATGTAAGAACTGATCGGCAAAGAAAAGAAGTCGTTTGTATTTTTGCTGCTGTAAATAAAGCTTAATGCTATCTATTAGCAGGTGGCTGGCTGTAATGGCTGTTGCCCAAGGCCAAAAACTCCAATCCCAGATTAAGAGCATGGTTAGAGCAAAATGGATAAAAACATGGAGATAAAGTTGATAGGCTTTCGCCTTTCCAAGTTCCTTTGCTTTGACCCATTTGCTTGATTGGAATAGGAAATCGCCCAAAAAGTGAGCAAGTATCAATTTGAGAAGTAATGTCATAAATTTCTTTTTAATTTAAGCTGATATACTTGAATCATTTCTGATATCTCCTCGAAAGCAGCTCGCTTTAAACGACTGCTAACGGCATTTTGTTTAATTCCAATAATACTGCCTAGTTCTGATTGTGCTTTATTGGGGTTCTCTAAAGAGGTTTTAATCATTTCTGCAGCGCTTTCTGTCCAATGATCCATAATTAACAGAGCAAGTTTTAAAAACAGATTAACATCTAGGTCGAATTGGGGCCAATCTGACCGGAGTGCAAGATTTAGCTTTTCCTTTTTTAATCCTTCAAATCTTTCTCCTGAGTAAATAAAGGCAGTACCGTTTGCTTCAGTAACATTATTGGACGCATGCTTTACGTTACCTATGCCAATAGCCATGCGTACATCCAGCGATTTGATGGTTTTAATTGCTGCCTTAATTTGAATGGCGATGGTTAAAGCAAGGAGAGGGTCTTTTATAAATAGCTGGAAGCTATCTCCTCTGTATATTTCCCATTCTTTGGGCGTTGAACCTGCTTTATTTAAAACGTCTTTTAAAACGGGAAGCCAGATTTTAGGATCCACTTTTGTGGAATTAATGATGTCACCGGTTATTACTGCATGCATCTTAATAAAATTTTATATAAATATATCACATTTTTAAATGATAATTCAAAATATCACACATTTTGTGGATAATTATTTAGTTGAAAGATAAATAATGCTATTTGTATTTATTAAAATTATTCTTCATATTTGACATGAATTAAATGAATAGAAAATTATCATATTTCAGCTGGTGGTGGCACAAAGGATAACCTCTGTGGCATGACTCGTATATAAAATATTTTTTAACAATAATTGAGGCTTGTCTATAAAAGACAAGCCTTTTTTCGTAATTTGAAATGAAGAAAATCTTATCACACCTTTTTGAGCATAAAAGCTTTACACGTAAAGAAGCTCATGAAATACTGACAAATATTGCGACTGGCAAGTATAATAGTTCGCAGATTGCGTCTTTTATGACAGCTTACAGTATGCGTGCAATTCGTGAAGAAGAGCTGGAGGGCTTTCGTGACTCAATGTTTGATTTGAGTGTAAAGCGTGATTATCGTGATTATAAACTGATTGATTTGTGCGGTACAGGAGGGGATGGGAAAAATACATTCAACATATCAACATTGGCTTCATTTATTGTTGCTGGTGCTGGACATAAGGTTGCGAAACATGGTAATTATGGTGTGTCATCAGGATGTGGATCTTCTAATGTGATGGAATACCTGGGTTATCAGTTTAGTAATGATCAGGATGAGATTTATCGCTCCTTGGATGAAGCAAATATTTGTTTTCTTCATGCACCTCTTTTCCATCCGGCTATGAAAACAGTAGCTCCAATTCGTCGTGAATTAGGAATTAAAACATTCTTCAATATGCTGGGTCCGCTAATTAACCCTGCAAATCCTCATTATCAATCTGTAGGAGTATTCAGTCTGGAGTTAGCACGTTTATACGCCTATATTTATCAAAAAACAGATAAGCAATTCAGCATTATTCATGCTTTAGATGGCTATGATGAAGTTTCTTTAACAGGTAGCTTTAAAGTTATTAATAACGGTGCTGAACAAATAACGACCTTAAAAGAGCTTGGTTTTGAAGCAATCAATCCCAAAGATATTAGAGGTGGTGATACAGTGGAAGAGGCCGCTGGTATATTTAAAACAATCTTACATAATGAAGGGAATGATGTGCAAAATAGGGTAGTATTAGCAAATGCAGCCATCGCTATTCATACTATTAAACCTGAAGCATCGTTTCACGAATGTTTCCTTGAGGCTGAAGAATCTCTGTTAAGCGGAATGGCTTTAAAAAGCTTTAAGACTTTATTGAAATTATGAGACCGTTACCAGTCATAAAGATATGTGGATTGAGGGAGCCTTCTAATATTAAAGAAGTTCTTTCATTGGATCCTCAATATATAGGCTTTGTTTTTTATCCTTCTTCTTCAAGGTTTGTTGGAGAATTGGATATTGAATATATTAAAGGGTTAAAAGACGTTAAGAAGACCGCAGTATTTGTAAATGCATCTCTAGAAGAAATTGTTACGGTCGTTAATAAATATCAATTTGATGCGATTCAATTGCATGGGCATGAGAGTGTAGCATTTTGTAAAGATGTAAAAGAGAGTACAGGCTTAGAGATTATTAAAGCTTTTGGAATAGACTCTGAATTTGATTTTAATCAATTAGAGCCTTATTTGTTGGTTGCAGATTATTTCTTATTTGATACAAAAACATCCATATATGGTGGTTCAGGACGTGTGTTTAACTGGGATGTTCTGAAAAGATACCCATTTGATAAGCGCTATTTCTTAAGTGGTGGTATTGATCTTGATAATTTTCAGGATGCATATACATTTGAAGATGAGCGCTTATATGCAATCGACTTAAACTCTCGCTTTGAGTCTTCTCCAGGAATTAAAAATATACTATTATTAAAACAAGCATTAAAAAAATAAATAATGAGTAAATATCAAGTAAATGAAAAGGGTTATTATGGCAAATTTGGAGGTGCCTATATTCCTGAAATGCTTTATCCGAATGTTGAAGAGCTAAGACAAGAATATTTGAAGATCATGAATGATCCTGATTTTCAAGCCGAATTTGATCAGCTGATGCGTGATTATGTGGGCAGGCCTTCACCTTTGTATTTGGCCGAACGTTTATCTGAACGATATGGTGCAAATGTTTATCTTAAACGAGAGGACTTAAACCATACTGGTGCACATAAAATCAATAATACAATTGGCCAGATTCTATTGGCTCAGCGTCTTGGAAAGAAGAGAATTATTGCTGAAACTGGTGCTGGGCAACATGGTGTAGCAACAGCAACTGTTTGTGCCTTAAAAGGCTTGGAATGTGTGGTTTACATGGGTGCCATAGATATTAAGCGACAAGCTCCTAATGTGGCAAGAATGAAAATGATGGGTGCCACGGTAGTTGCTGCAGAATCAGGAAGTAAAACCTTAAAAGATGCTACAAATGAGGCCTTACGTGATTGGATCAATAATCCGGTTGATACTCATTATATTATAGGATCTGTAGTCGGACCGCATCCTTATCCGGATATGGTAGCTCGATTCCAGTCCATTATATCTTCTGAAGCGAAACAACAATTATTGGATAAGAAAGGTAAATTACCAGATTATGTAATGGCTTGTGTGGGTGGTGGCAGTAATGCTATTGGTATGTTTTATCATTTCCTGGAAGATGAAAGTGTTCAATTAATTGCTGCTGAAGCTGCTGGTAAGGGAATTCGCAGTGGTCATTCGGCCGCAACTTCGGTTTTAGGTAAAGAAGGTGTATTGCATGGAAGTCGTACCATATTAATGCAAACTCCCGATGGTCAGGTTATCGAGCCTTATTCTATCTCGGCAGGCTTAGATTATCCTGGTATAGGTCCACAGCACGCTTTTTTGCATGAAAACAAGCGTGTAAAATATGTGAGTATTACTGATGATGAAGCCATGCAGGCAGGTTTATTATTAACACGCCTGGAGGGAATTATTCCTGCTATAGAGAGTGCACATGCTTTAGCCCAATTGGAGAAAATGAAATTTGAAAAGGATGATGATATTATTCTTTGTCTTTCTGGACGTGGGGATAAGGATTTGGATAATTATATGAATTACTTTTCTTTTTAATTTATTATAGCTTAACAATAACATGAATAGATTAGCACAATTATTTAATAATAAGAAAGATAAAAATATATTATCGATATATTTTACGGCAGGATATCCTCATTTGAACAATACGCTTGACATAGCAGAAGGACTTGAAAAGGCAGGAGCCGACTTTTTGGAAATAGGATTTCCTTATTCAGATCCTTTGGCTGATGGCCCTGTAATTCAACATAGTTCTCAAGTTGCTCTACAAAACGGAATGACCTTAGAAGTTCTTTTTGAGCAATTGAAAGAACTTCGTAAACGTGTTTCTATCCCTGTTTATCTGATGGGTTATTTCAATACTGTTTATCAATATGGGGTAGAGCGTTTTTGCAAATCATGTGCTGAAGTAGGAGTAGATGGTGCAATTATTCCAGATTTGCCGATGTATGAGTATGAGGAATTATACGAGGATATTTTTAAAAGCAATGGAATCAGTAATGTTTTTCTGGTAAGCCCTCAAACTACTGATGATCGGGTTCGTAAGATCGACTCTTTGAGTACAGACTTCATTTACTTATTGTCTTCTTCAGCAACAACAGGAAAAGATTTAAAAGTTTCTGACGAGCGCTTGAGTTATTTTCAGCGTATAAAGGCATTAAACTTAAATAACCGTATTGTTATTGGCTTTGGTATTTCCAATCATGATAACTTTAAACAAGCTGCAGGAGCTGCTGATGCGGCTATTATTGGAAGTGCGTTTGTAAGACAGTTAGAAAGTGATGATTATTTGCAGCGTATACCAGAGTTTATACGCAGTATTAAAGAAGGATAAATAATATAAGCAAAGGTTCTTATTTAACCTTTGCTTATATATTGAACTTTATAAATATAAGGCCAGATCACCTTCGCCTTGACGTATTACTTCGAATTCTCCGGTTGTACAATCAACTACAGTAGAGGGAATATTGTCTCCATAGCCTCCATCAATAACAACATCAACCAGGTCACTGTATTTCTCGTAGATCAATTCCGGATCTGTTGAATATTCAACAAGTTCATCATCGTCATGTATTGAGGCAGAAACAATAGGGTTTCCTAATTCTCTTACTATTTCACGAGCAATATTATTATCTGGAACACGGATACCTACTGTCTTTTTCTTTGAACTTAATAGCTTAGGTACTTGTCCGCTTGCATTGAATATAAAAGTAAATGGCCCAGGTAGTGATTTCTTTAACAAACGGAAGGTCACATTATCGAGGGGCTTGGTATATAAAGAAATAGAAGTTAAATCATTGCAAATAAAAGACAGGTTTGCTTTTTCAGGTTTTAACCCTCTAATCTGACAAACACGCTCTATTGCTTTCGGATTTGTTATATCGCATCCTATTCCATAAATAGTATCTGTAGGATAAATAATCACCCCACCTTTTCTTAAAATATCCACCACCTGAGATATGCTCTTCGGATTTGGATTTTCTTCGTAAATTTTAATAAACATTTTTATATATTTTACTATTACTCTAATGAATAACAGAGGGATATTAGTTTTGATTTCATTTATAAGAAATAATTCTGATTAAGAACCTTTAAATGAAATGCTTTGTGCTGTGTTTAAAACTCAGCATTGTTCGGATAACGAGGGAAAGGAATCACATCGCGAATATTTCCCATACCGGTTACAAATAATACCAGCCTTTCAAAACCCAATCCGAATCCAGCATGCGGAGCAGTTCCAAATCGGCGTGTATCTAAAAACCATTCCATTTCTTTTGTCGGAATGTTCATCTCAGCCATGCGTTGCGTTAACACATCATATCGCTCTTCACGTTGTGAACCTCCAACGATTTCACCAATCCCTGGAAAAAGAATATCCATTGCTGCAACAGTCTTTCTTCCATTCTCATCCACTTCGTTCTGACGCATGTAGAATGCTTTAATATCTGCCGGATAATCAATTAAGATAACAGGCTTTTTAAAGTGTTTTTCTACTAAATAGCGCTCATGTTCTGATTGCAGATCAATTCCCCAATCGTCAACAAGATATTTAAACTGTTTCTTTTGATTTGGTTTTGAGCGTTTTAATATATCAACGGCTTCTGTATAGGTAACTCGTTCAAAATCATTTTCTAATATAAACTTAAGTTTTTCTACTAAATCCATTTCAGAACGATCTGCCTGAGGTTTTTGTTTATCTTCTTCAAGCAACCTGTTTCTTAAGAATTCAATTTCATCCGGACAACGATCCAGTGCCTGACGAATTACATATTTCAATAACTCTTCCGCTAGATCCATGTTGTCATGAATATCGTAGAATGCCATTTCAGGTTCAATCATCCAGAATTCTGCCAAATGGCGCGTAGTGTTCGAGTTCTCAGCTCTGAAAGTAGGACCAAAGGTATAGATGTTCCCCAATGCCATTGCAGCAAGCTCACCCTCTAATTGTCCGGAAACAGTTAAATTGGTTTCTTTGCCAAAGAAATCTTCCTTATAATCAATCTTACCGGCTTCATTTCTTGGTAAACTATCTAAATCCAGGTTCGTTACTTGAAACATTTCACCAGCACCTTCGGCATCAGATCCTGTAATGATTGGCGTATGTATATAAACGAATCCGCGTTCATTAAAGAATTGGTGAACAGCGAAAGCGAGTGCGTTTCGAACTTTAAAAATAGCATTGAAAGTATTGGTCCGGAAACGCAAATGCGCAATCTCACGTAAGAACTCCAGGCTATGTTTTTTAGGTTGTAAAGGGAATTTATCAGGATCACTTTCTCCCAGAACCTCCAGCTCAACTGCTTTTAATTCAACACGCTGACCTTTACCTTGCGATTCAATTAAAGTACCCTTTACAGAAACAGATGCTCCTGTATGAAGTTTCTTGATTACTTTTTCATCAAATACATTAAGACCTATTACAACTTGTAGATTACCCAGGCAAGAGCCATCATTAATGGCAAGAAACTGGTTGTTTCTAAATGTTCTTATCCATCCTTTGGCAATAAACTCCTTTCCAAAGTCTGTTGAATTTAATAGGTCTTTTATTCTTGTATGTGTCATGATTGAAAAATATGTAGTATTATTTTAGAACAAATAAACCTCCGAAGTGGAGGTTTATTTGGTTAATTATTTTGGTAAAGTTGCTTCTGCTTATTAAGAAAGTACTTTTGTAACTAAGTCAGCAGCTTCTTTTAATTGAATGGCTGAGAAAACCTTAAGCCCAGACTCATCAATTAGTTTTTTAGCTTCTTCGGCATTGGTACCTTGTAAGCGAACAATGATCGGAACAGGAATATTACCGATTTCTTTGTAAGCATCAATAACACCTTGTGCTACACGATCGCAACGAACAATACCTCCGAAGATGTTAATTAAGATTGCTTTTACGTTTGGATCTTGTAAGATGATATTAAATCCTGCTTTAACAGTTTCTGCATTTGCAGTACCACCTACGTCCAGGAAGTTTGCAGGCTCACCACCAGCAATTTTAATGATATCCATCGTAGCCATTGCTAGTCCGGCACCATTTACCATACAACCTACGTTACCATCTAGTTTTACGTAGTTTAGGTTAGATTTTCCTGCTTCAACTTCAGTTGGATCTTCTTCAGCAAAATCGCGCATTTCTAAATAGTCTTTATGACGGTATAATGCATTTTCGTCTAAATCAACTTTAGCATCAACAGCTAATATTTTATTATCAGAAGTTTTTAGAACCGGGTTAATTTCAAACATTGAAGAATCGGTTGTGTCGTATGCCTTGTATAAAGCGGCAACAAACTTCACCATTTCTTTATTTGCTTCTCCGGTTAAGCCTAAATTGAAAGCAATCTTTCTTGCTTGAAAGCCTTGCAAACCAACTTTAGGATCAATTTCTTCTTTAAAGATCAATTCAGGTGTTTTTTCTGCAACCTCTTCAATATCCATCCCGCCTTCGGTTGAATACATAATGATGTTACGTCCTTTAGCGCGATCTAAAAGTACGCTCATGTATATTTCTTTCGTTTCACTTTCTCCCGGATAGTAAACATCCTGAGCAATTAAAACTTTGCCAACTTTCTTTCCTTCAGGACCGGTCTGCGGAGTAACCAATTGCATTCCGATAATATCTGAAGCTCTTTGTTTAACCTCATCCAAGTTCTTAGCTAATTTTACTCC
Source organism: Albibacterium bauzanense (assembly GCF_004339765.1). Lineage (GTDB taxonomy): Bacteria > Bacteroidota > Bacteroidia > Sphingobacteriales > Sphingobacteriaceae > Albibacterium > Albibacterium bauzanense. The sequence goes on from NZ_SMGO01000001.1 coordinate 163,881, forward strand.
TCCACCTTTTCCACGGCCACCGGCATGGATTTGAGCTTTTACAACAACCCAATCAGAATTAAAATCTGCTTTTAACTGTTTGGCTGCTTCAACAGCTTGTTCAGGAGTTTCGGCAACAATACCTTCTTGGATACGTACGCCAAAACTTTTTAAAATTGCTTTACCTTGATATTCGTGAATATTCATGCTTTAAAAATTTGCCGTAAAAGTAATTCTTTTAATCCATTTTATCAACGTTGTACATGCTTATTTTGTGGGAATCTGCGCTAAAAAAGAAATTAGTATTATCTTCGCATTATGTTAAGTGCAAGGAATATTTATAAATCATACGGGAAACTCCCAATCCTAAAAGGTGTGGATCTGGAAGTAAATCGAGGAGAAATAGTAAGTATTGTTGGTGCTTCCGGAGCAGGGAAAAGTACGCTGCTTCATATTATTGGTTCTCTGGCTTTGCCTGATCAAGGCACTGTTGTAATTAACGGTGTTGAGATCAATAACTTATCGCCAAAGAAATTAAGCGAGTTTCGAAACAAGAACATCGGTTTTATTTTTCAGTTCCATCATTTACTTCCAGAGTTTAGTGCATTAGAAAATGTATGTATGCCTGCTTTCATAGCTAAAAAGGGGAAAAAGGAAAGTGAAATAAAAGCAGAAGAGACTTTAGAAATGCTCGGTTTGAGCCATCGCTTGCATCATAAACCTTCAGAACTCTCAGGTGGCGAACAACAGCGCGTTGCTGTAGCACGTGCGCTAATTAACAATCCATCGATTATTTTAGCTGATGAACCATCAGGTAACCTGGATTCAGATAATGCACAGGCACTTAATCAGTTATTTATAGAATTGAGAGATAAGCTCAATCAAACTTTTATCATTGTTACCCATAATGAAGATCTTGCATTGATATCTGATCGCAGCATTCATATGAAAGATGGAAAGATTGTAAATGGAGAACAGCTAACAGAGCATATTTCAAATGGAACAGCCGTTGAGTAATACAATTATTATAACCCAGGGTACGAGTGCCAGTGCGCAAAAGCGCGCCAAAGACTATTCAATAGATCATGTGTTCTTTGCTGATTCTGTACCGGTTCCAAAACCTTTATTAAACTCAGGTAAGTTTATTCAGCTTCCTCCGGTTTATGCACAGACTTTCATTCATGAACTTTTAAAAGCTTGCCTTGATAAGAATGCAAACACTTTATTGCTTCTATCTGAGTCTGAAATTGAGCTTGTACTCCCTGAAAAGTTTCTGTTTGAAGAATATGATATTGAAGTAATATGTTAAGTTATTCAGACATCGATACGAACAAAAATGTTTTTATTTTTGAATTAGATGATGTTTTATACCCGCAGCAAGATTATATCTTACAGGTTTATTACCTCTTTGCTAATTTCCTTGAATATACGGAGAGCTTTCCACCAGCAGCAGAGCTCACAGAATTTCTAAAGAAATCTTATTTGCAGCATGGTTCTGAAGGTGTTTTTAAAAAAGCTTCGGCAGTCTTTGGAATTGATACAAAGTATGAAGAGAATTTCAACAGACTTCATAGCAGTGCGCAATTGCCTCTTAAGCTTTTGCTATATCCTTCTGTTTTAGAGCTATTAAAATCACTTTTTTCAGATCAAAAATCTGTTTATATTTTCACAAAAGGCAATCCGTTAATTCAATTGAATAAATTAAAGCATTTGGATTGGCAAGGTCTTGATCGTAAGCTAAAAGTGTATTTTTATGATGAACTAAAACTGCTCCCAGATATTGATCCATTGGATTATATTATCAACGAGAATGGCTTAAAAGCAAGTGAAGTGGTTTTGATCGGAAGAGTCGAAAGTGATCGCAGGGAAGGAGAGCAGAGAGGTATAAGCTATCTGAATGTTTCTAATTTTCTGGAATGAAATAAGGCTTGTTAGCCAAGCAAACCCATGCCTTCATTAAATATTTATTATCTTGTAGCAGATTATAAGCGAATAGTAAAGAATGAAACAGGGGCAAATACCAACTTTAAAGCAAATAGCCAAAAGGCTGAAACTATCTACTTCTACAGTTTCCCGAGCATTAAAAGATCATCCCAGTATTGGGTTGGTTACTACAATGCGAGTTAAAAAACTGGCTGCTGAACTAAATTATGAACCCGATAATCGGGCTATCTTTTTTAAGCAGCAAAAAACCTTTACAATTGGTGTTGTTTTACCTAATCTTTCCGAAGCCTTCTTTTCTACAGCAATCAGTGCTATAGAAGATATGGCCACTGCTCATAATTACACAGTAATTCTTGGACAATCTCTGGATGATGAGGCTCGGGAATTAAAAATACTGGAGTCTTTTAAAAAACATCGGGTAGATGGAATTATTGTATCGCTAAGTAAGAACACCAACAACTTTGATTTTATTGAAACCTTTCAAAAGATGAATATCCCTGTTGTATTCTTTGATTGTGTTCCTGATAGGGAAGATGTATACCGTATTGTTTCTGATTTGGAAACAGGTATGATAGAGGCAATTAATACTTTTGTAAGCTGCGGTCACAATCGGATAGCATTGATCAACGGACCAGAAAGCCTGCTAGCTAGTAAACAACGGGAAGAGGGATTTATTAAAGGCTTAAAATCAAATGATATTAATGTAAATAGAGATTATATATTCCACACTAACCTTTCGGAAAAGGGTAACCAAGAAGCTGTAGAAGAACTTTTATCTTTAGTAGACCGGCCTTCTGCAGTAATCTGCTTTAGTGACTACGTTACGCTTGATGCCATGAAATTGGTTCGGGAAAAAGGCCTGGTCATTAATCAGGACATTTTCTTTATCAGCTTTGCTAATTTTCCAATCTGGAATCATATTGAAAATAAGCCCATGGCTTCTATTGAACAATTTCCTGGTAAGCAAGCTGAGAAAGCTGCTGAAATTCTTTTCGATCTTATTAAAGAAGACGAAACAAATAAAGGCAATCACATTATTTACCCTTCAAGGCTTATCCATTTAGATAGCTCTAAACAGACAAGCCTCTAAAATTTCTCTAAAAACCGCTATCGTCCAGAGCAAATTTCGGTTTCTGTGTTTTCCATTTTCCTCCGGTAAAGTCAGGAAACTCTAAAGTTTTATTACCTTCCTTAATTGATTGAATAGACAGGGGAAATAATGCGCTCATGGTTACTGAATCATAAACGTCTATCGGGGTTTGAACACCTTGTTTTACTGATTCAAAAAAGGCATTATCAACAAACCAGTCCATCCCACCATGACCAGCACCGGTAGCCTTATCTTCGTATTTTTTCCAAAGCGGATGGTCGTATTTTTTAATCCATTCATCAGCCTTATCCCATTGATGGCTTTTAGCTGATTGACCTTCTATATACATGCCATTATTTACATCCATCCAGATACCATTCGTTCCTTGCACACGTAGCCCAATTGAGTATGGACGAGGCAAATGCACATCGTGTTTAATTTCCAAAACCTCTCCATTAGCACAAGACATTAAGGAAGTTGTGACATCCCCACCTTTGAAATTTATTTTTGTGTTGGGGTGCCCTGGTGCATTTGAATTAAGGTAATGAGATAAACCAATGGCTTTGCTTGAAAAAGATACAATGTTGGTTATTCTGTTTCCATGATTGATATCTGCATAATGCATTACTGGGCCTAAACCGTGTGTAGGATACAGGTCTCCATCATAGTCAATGTTAAACTGTGTCCTCCACTGTGCTTCGCTATAGCCCTTTTCACCGAATTCAAAACCGCCCCCGTAAGGTTGTTTTCCATTATTAAATAAAACCTCACGTAAATCGTGTTGATAACCTCCTTCTAAATGTACAAGTTCACCTAACAAACCTTGACGAACCATATTCAATACTGCCATCACATCTCTGCGGTAAGCAACATTTTCTAAACACATGTAAGGAATGCCTGTACTTTCTGAGGTTTTTACCAGGTCCCAATGCTCTTCTAAAGTCAAGCCCGCAATTACCTCGCAACCAACATATACACCGGCTTTCATAGAATCTATCGCTTGTTGATGATGAAACTGCCAAGGAGTAGCTATAATTACTGCATCCAATTTTTCAGCGTCCAGCATCTTTTTATAAGCGTCTACATTTCCAGTATATTCTTTAGGTGCATTTTTATTTGAATCTTTAAATTGTTTACGGCAGCGAGCCAATGAGTCTTCTTGTGTATCACAAATTGCAACCACATCTACATCACTACGCTCTAAAGCAATCGCTACATGATTTCTTCCACGCATACCCATACCAATAAATCCTAAACGAATTACGCTTTTCTCTTTTGCGAATAATTTATTACTATCAAGCACAGTAGTACTGGCTGCAGCAATTGAACTTGTTTTTAAAAAATTTCTTCTGTCCATTGGTTTTTATTAACGAGTCATTTATAACAAACCTATTAAAAACAAATTATTAATAAGTACGCAATCGATTGTCCAATTTTCAAAAAAGTAAACAATCGATTGCGTTTGTTTCAGGATATGAAAATAGGTTTCAATTTATGATATTGCGTAAAATATTCCATCTTAATTATTTTAAGATGATTATAACGTGTAGATATGAGCCAACAAATGGATAGTTCTTTAGTTCTGAAAATAGCAGAGAAATTCTTTATAAAAGGAAATCCAGTTACCGCAAAACGAGTTGGATCGGGCCATATTAATGATACTTTTCAAATCCTTACAGATAGTCTTAATGAACCTGACTATTTATTACAAAGGATCAATCATTATGTTTTTAAAGATGTTGAAGCTTTAATGCAAAACATTCTGATTGTAACAGAACATATAAGAGCTAAGTTAATAAAAGAAGGAGCTGGTGATGTATATAAGAAAGTGCTGACTGTGGTGCCTGCTAAAGACAAGAAACTTTATTATATAGATGAAAACTCAGATTATTGGAGAGTGTATGTCCTGATTGATCCTACTCAAAGCTATGATGTGTTAGAAACAGAGCAGCAGGCCAGGGAAGGAGGCAGAGCTTTTGGCAGGTTTCAAGAACAGTTAACGGATTTAAATAGTAATAGCTTAAAATATACAATTCCCGACTTTTGTAATATCGATTTTCGACTTAAGAACTTTCATCAGGCTATGCAACGGAATGCAGCGCTTAGGAGAGATGAAGTGCAGAACGAAATTGAATATATTATACAACGTGAAGATCAAATGCGCAGCATATTGCAAATGGCAGAACGAGGAGAAATTCCCCTAAGAATCACACATAATGATACGAAATTTAATAATGTTTTATTAGATAAAGGTGATAAGGCATTGTGTGTGATTGATTTAGATACTGTAATGCCAGGCTATGTGGCTTACGATTTTGGAGATGCCATCCGAACTATTATAAACCATGCAGCTGAAGATGAAGCCGATCTGACTAAGATCACACTAAATATTCCATTATTCTCAGCTTATACAGATGGATACTTTGAGAACGCACGTCATTTTCTAAGCCCTCACGAAATAGAATCTTTAATAGAAGGTGTATTGTTATTCCCTTACATGCAAGCTGTTCGGTTCTTAACAGATTATTTAGATGGAGATATTTATTATAAGGTTCATCATAAGGAACATAATCTTCAACGTACACGTGCTCAATTAAAATTAGCTTTTGAAGTAGAAACTCATCGTGAAGAGTTGAATAGTATTATTCATACGATGGCTAACAAGCATTTAATACATATTCAATGAGAGGAAATGTTTTAGTAATTCCTTATTATAAGGATATAAAGGCTGATGAAAAGGAAATAAATATGCTGTTTGAAAGGTGTCCTGCTAATCATATTGGTCAGATTTCATGGAAAGATTATCCATATAAACCTGAGGTGACTTTTAAAATAGCTTATAGTGATCAAGCTATTGTTTTAAAATTTGAAGTCAATGAGAGATACATTCGAATAAATACCTTTCAAACAAATGGACCTGTCTGGGAAGATAGCTGTGTAGAGTTTTTTATATCGTTTCAAAATTCTTCTTACTATAACCTGGAGTTCAATGCTTTGGGTATTGCATTAGTTGGTTATAGCTCTAGTGATCGAAGTTTAAAAAAACGTTTACCAGATGATATTGTAGAAAAGATAAAAAGCTTTTCTACAATTAAGAGCCCGATTGATAAAGAAGGCGTAAATTGGTGTCTAACCCTGTATATCCCTCTGGAAGTTTTTAAATTTGAAACGTTCCAGTCCTTAAAGGGCTTAAGCTGTAAAGCCAATTTTTATAAATGCGGCGATTTACTTCCTCAGCCGCATTATCTATCCTGGTTGCCTATTTCATCTCCTGAGCCCAATTTTCATTTACCAGAATTCTTTGGAAAGATAAAATTCGATGATAAATAGCTAAGGGCGCTCTAAATTATTTCTTAAATACTAATAATGGAGTCTGACTTTTAAAGGAAAGACCTTCCGACATGCTGGATAAGAATAACCGCTCATAAAAGCTTCGTTTCTGATTGGTAAAAAGAATAACCAATGATGGTTTGATCTTCTCAATCTGTTGTTGAAGATTTTTACTCATCGGATGAGTAATATCATTCTTCACGATACGAATGTTTAATGGATATCCGGCTTTACTTTCAAGTTCTTCTTTTTTCAGAGCTTTTTCCAGGTCTTGAGTTAAAGGCGAAGAGAAATGAAGAAGCTCTATCGATAAACCTCTAGGCTTTGCAAAGTCTAATACGCGTTGAAACTCCTGATCCAGATTTTCAAGATCGGTGGCATACAATACATTATGAAGTGGTTTATTTCGGTAATCTTTTGGTATAGCAATAACAGGGATAGGAGATTTTGTGATTAGATTACCAGTATTTGTACCTAAAATCTTATTTACAAAACTTCCTCCACGTGTACTGATGATGATTAGTTTAATATCTGGATGATTTTGGCAATAGTCAAGTAAGCTAATATCTGCCTTGAATCCTTCTAATACTTCACAGGAATACTGACCCGGTTCAACTTTAAGCGAATTATATACTTTTCTTATAAATGCCTCTAGCTTCGATTGAGCCTTATCGGTATGTTCTTTTCTTAAAGCATCTGCATCTCCTAAGTAAGGACGCTTCGGTTGAAAAATATGTACAAATACAAGCGGTGCTTTATTTCTGGCTGCTAAACGAATCGCAAAACGAAGCCCTGGCTTAGAATTGTCTGAAAAATCGGTGGGTACTAATATTGCTTCCATATATAATTATATGCAAAATGTTCTAACTGTGCAAATGCTCCCAAATGATATCATGAATTTCGATAGCAGAAACTGGCTTATCTCCATGCCCGTTTTCTGTTATCAGAACCGGATGGTACTCAGTCGGGGTATTAATACATCCATGAGAACCTTTAATTTGCTTTGCATCTAAAGGTACAATATCCAGTACATATCTGAAACCTAATTTCTTTCTAAGAAGTTTATAAGCAGCCCTTAGTTTTGATGTCATGAAAACTTCCATTGGATCATACCCTGGTTTCTTATGAATATCAACGCAACGCGCATAATCAGGTGCAACAGCATCATCAAGCCAGAAATAGTAGGTAAACCAACTATCTTTATCAGCCATTAAAACAAGTTCTCCTGACCGTTCATGATCAATGTGATATTTCTTTTGCTCTTCCCGGTCTAATATTAATTCAATCCCCGGCACGCCTTCTAAAAGCTGTTTAACCTTCTCTGTAACCGATTTATCATTAATATACACATGAGCTACCTGGTGGTCAGCAACAACAAATGCTTTTGATTCTCCCGCATCTAAAATTTCAAGTCCTCTTTCTACACGGATTTGCAAAAGGCCTGCCTTACGGAAAAGTCGATTAAGATGAACCGGTCTACTTACAGGTGCAATACCATATTCAGACAATAAAATGATCTTCGCATTCTTCTTCTCATAGAACTCAACCAAATCTTTAATTACTGCATCAATTTCGTTTAATTCGCTTGCTATTTCACTAAGACCCGGACCAACACGTTGTTGGCAGTAATCTAAATGAGGAAGATAAATTAATGTAAGAGTAGGATCGTATTTATCATCAGTTAGTTTAGATGCATCAGCAATCCACTGCGATGATTTAATATTTGCTCCTGCACCCCAAAATTGAAATAATGGAAACTGACCTAGTTTTTCTTGTAATTCATCACGCAATTCTCCGGGACGTGTATAACAGTCGGGAATTTTTCTACCATCTGCCAGGTAATTCGGGCGAGGGGTAGCTGTATAATCAGCTGTGGTGTACATATTATACCACCAAAACATTTGCGAAACTGTAAAGCTTGGGTCTTCACGTTTTGCTTTATCCCAAATGCTTTCTGCTTGTACTAATTTATTCGACTGCTTCCAGAATTTTACTTCACTATCTACACGATCATACCAGCCGTTTGCTACAATCCCATGCTCTGATGGCCATTTTCCGGTTAAATAGGTTGATTGTACTGCGGTGGTTACTGCAGGAAGCATAGGTTCAATAGTTTGTAACTTTCGTCTTTTGATATAAGAGGTCAAAAACGGAGTATGTTCACTAATTAAAGATGATGATAATCCAACAATATTCAGTACAACGGTTTTTTGCATTTCTTTCTATTTAAATTCTTTATTCACACATTCACATACAATTGCCTGTTATTCAATTCAAAAGGCTTTATCTAAAAGCGGTTGAACCCATAAGAGTTCACGACTGATAGAAGAGGGTAGTGCTAATTTCAATTCAGGCGATAGTACTCCCCAGGTATAGGTTTCTACCTCAAAATGCTGACATAACTGTAGTTCTTCTTGTAATTTTAAAACTTCAAGTATATCAGATTGAGTTGATTGCAATAAGCCAAAATTGCTTTCAAAGATAGGCACATGAAAATGAGCGCGCCATTCTTTTACATCTGTATCATTTGTATCAGCTAAAGCAGGAGGTAAATCACGGTAGCGCAATAAGCTTTCATCATTTTTCTGTGCAATTACCTGATGCAAATAAGTTGCTTCATTAAACTCTGCAAAGGCAGCCTTTATAGAAGCCCGATCTTTTTGATCTTCCGGAAGACTTGCTTTTAAGGCAGCGCTAATTTGAAATTTACCTATTTTGATTCCATTCTCTTTTAACTGCTGTACAACTTCAGAGTGATTTTCATAACCTAAAGCGAAATGACAAACATCATAACAAAGTCGTACATGTTCTTTGAGTATTGCTTCTGACTCTTCATCAGACAAATTCAGCGTTTCAGAAAAATATTTTTTACCCAAAGGTAGAAGGTAATCATTATACCAGTTTAAAAACTCAGGCCCGGTTTCTAACATACCATCAGGTTCCGGTTCAATATCCAAATGTAAAACCTTAGCTGTTTCCAGCTTTTGTTTATACATATGTTCAACTACTGCAATAATATTTTGGGTAGCTGATATTGTAGCCTTCTCTTTTGCCTCTTCGGTATCAAACCAATAGCGATAGCTAAGAGGAGAAGTAGATATTCCTCCATCCATTCCTTCCGGAAGGAGTTTTAATAAAATATCTGCTAATCTTAAAGTATACGATAAGCGTTCAGGTGTGGTCCAATCAGGCGTATGTACCTGGTCTTTGACAACTGTATTATGAAATTCTCCATAAGGAAATCCATTCATTGTAAAAACATAGGCATCCTCTTGCGCCAACCAACGCTTAAATTCTTCAAATTTTTGCGAGTCAGCTAATGCAACGCTGGCTTCATTAGATAAGCGTAATCCGATTGCCATTGAAGCATTTGGAGAAATGTCATTCTTTATTAATGGAAAGTTCTCTTTTAAGCTTGCAAAATGATCTGGCCAATCATTACCTGCATGAATGTTTGTACAATAAGTTAAATGGCCTTCACTTGTTAGCATTGTGCAGAAAGTTTTAAATCTGATTGATTAAAGTTCTGTAGCTTTTGTGCTGCTTGCATCATTAATTCTAAATCAAGCGCATGTACTTCATAACCTACTCCAATCTCTTTTAACAACATAATGGTTAACTGTCCACCTAAGTGTTCTCTAAATTCTTGCAATCCTAAGAAGATAGGATGATCTATCCGGTCCAGGTGCATTAATTCATGTGTAACCGGTAATCCCATTTTTAATAGAAGCCTAACAATTTTATCCGCATCTTCTTGTGGCAACAGACCCGCTAAGGCAGAATATAGACTGTCAAGGGCAATACCCATAGACACAGCTTCACCGTGTAAAACATCGAAGTTACTTAGCTGCTCTAATTTGTGAGCACTCCAGTGACCAAAATCCAGGGGTCTGGAAGAGCCGAACTCAAAAGGATCGCCACCGCCAATGTGCTCTACATGAAGTTCGGCACATCTTTTTATCAAATACTCCATACTTGATTTATCGCGGTTCACTAAATCTTCAGCATGGTCTTCAAGCCATTGGTAGAAACCTTCGTCTTTTATAAGAGCTACCTTAACTGCTTCCGAAATGCCTGATCTCCAATCACGATCATCCAATGTTGTTAAAAACTCATAGTCATTAAATACAGCAAAAGGAGGAGCAAAGGTTCCCAAAAAGTTCTTCTTTCCTTTATAGTTCACACCATTTTTTACTCCTACACCCGAATCATTTTGTGATAAGACAGTTGTTGGGATACGAATAACTTTAATTCCACGGTGAGAAATTGCTGCAGCATAGCCTGTTAAGTCAAGCACAGATCCACCACCAATTCCTACGATATAAGAATGGCGGTCAATGCGATTACGATTTACAGCATCAATTACTTTTTCTAAATATTGACCATCATTTTTAGAGATCTCTCCGCCGGCAACAATAATCTTTTCTTTGATTAATTGTACATATTCATTTCCAGCAAAATAATCATCGATTTGTTTATCAAGATCCGGGAAATGCTGGATGATCTTATCATCAATTACAAATAATATTTTCTTAGAATAATTTTCTTGATGGTCTTCCTTTAATACCTCATTAAAAATCGGGTTCCTAGAACTGAAAAGTCCTTCTGTAAAGAATACTTTGTATTCGAAACTAACTTTAAAACGCTGTTGTATATAGTTCATGATATAAATTTCAAATCTTAGGTCACTGCGAATCTTCGAGACAACCAAAGAGATAGAGGTAATAAAAATACAATTAATATCGCCAAGCTCCAAGCCCCTGTTGAAGCGGCCCAGGCTGAATTCATTAAGATCAAAGCCATCACACCTGCTTTCACAGATCTTCCTATCGCGGGTCCGGTTGGTGTTTTAATAGCTTTAATCAATGGCTTGAAAATCATAAAGGCAAAAGTAACCAGAAACGGAATAACAAAAAGTATCATATCTCTGTTCCATGCAAAAGCCAGAATCATCAATATTACCAAGCTATATAATGCAACGGCACCATATAATGGCTTTTTGCTGCTTCCATGAACTTCGCCACGACTAATCATTGTAATGGCAGAAATATAAAGAATTGGAACCACAGCAACATACCAAATTCCATTCAAAGCTGCTGGCAAAATACTTACTCCTAATAGCAAATTCAAACCTCTGCATAGTCCCATATTAGGAGGTCCTAATAAAGAATGATGTTTTCCCCATTTATTATAAACGAGAGCAGAAATAGAGATAAATATTGCAAACCAGGCGGCTGTTATGTTTACCAATAAAGCCATGATAATTCCAAAAGCTAATAGGGAAGAGCCTAGAGTACTTGCTCCTTTTAATGATAATTGGCCACTCGGTATTACTCGTTCAGGCCGTTCAACCCGATCAAGTTCATAGTCAAAAACATCATTAAATACAATCCCTCCGCCATATAAACCAATGGTTGCCAGGCATAATAGTACTATATTTCCTATTGTTGCACTAGTAAGGCTTTCTTGTAAAAAGATTCCTGAGATTGCTATTCCTGCTAATACATCTGCGACCGAAGTGACAATATTAGCTGGACGCATTAACAGTAGATAAACACGCAGTCGTTTCAAATCGCTAAGCTTAAATTTTCTTATTTAATAATAATAGAAGATTTATCTACTCTCGGCTGCTGTCCACCTCTCAAAATGGTATTTCCTTCAAATTTCTGACTTTGATCAATTTGTGTTGATGCCACAAAATCATTTTCATCAATTTGTCCACTTTGGGCAAAGGCTGTAATTGCATTGCGATAAGATACCAATTCAATATCCTTTTGGTCAATTCCCATAGCCTTCATAAGAGCAGCAGTTTTTGGCACTGCCAAAGGATCACTTATACCCCAATCAGCTGCAGAGTTAATCATGATGCGTTCTGAACCATATTGTTTCACAACTTCTACCATGCGTTCATTCCCCATTTTGGTAAATGGATAAATAGTAAATGCAGCCCAGAAACCACGGTCTAATACCTCTTTAACCGTCTCTTCGTTGTTATGATCAATAATTACGCTGTAAGGATCTAATCCATGTTCTATGGCTATATCCATACTTCTTGAAGTTCCTTGTTTTTTATCACGGTGTGGAGTATGAACCTGTACAGGTAAAGAGGCTGTTTTTGCCAATTCTAATTGTGCACGATAGTATTTATCTTCAGCAGGTGTTTGATCATCAAAACCAATTTCACCAATACCAACAACGCCTTCTTTATAGATAAAAGCAGGAAGAAGCTCCATCACCTGTTCTGCCAATTCTATGTTATTGGCTTCACGAGAGTTTAATCCAATTGTACAATAATGTTTAATCCCAAACTGAGAAGAACGAAAGCGTTCCCAACCAATTAAACTGTTGTAATAATCTCTGTAACTAGACAGGCCGCTACGAGGTTGGCCAAGCCAAAAGGCAGGCTCAATAATTGCAACAATACCAGCATCAACCATCGCTTGATAGTCGTCTGTAGTACGCGAAGTCATATGAATATGCGGGTCAAAAAAATGCATACCCTGAATATCGTCTAAGTTCAACGGCATATTATCGCCAAAACTCTTTTTATCCCTATCTATTGAATGACTAGAACACATGGTCTTCTTTATTTAGTTTTTAATTTTTTTCTGTTCAAATAAATCCACAATTTCCCATAATTCAGGATTTATTGTTCGTCCTGCAGCTTTGCGTTCATCAGCATAATCACGCAATGCTTTTACCAGGTTTTCATTTACTCTTTTTTCCAGGCCGATGATTCTTGATATATCTTTATCTGTAAAGATAGCTTTCAGAATGAGTTGATTCCAGGCCTCCTCATTTAAATACTCGGCCGGATATGGATTGTCCATAATAACCGCGTCTAATACATAACCTATATTGCTTCGAATACCAACCGCACACTGTTTTTCCCAATGCTCCGGATACGCAAGTATAGGTAATGCTGCATACAGAGTTGCCAGCTCGTTCATATCGGCATCTCGAAATAATTCTTCGATCTTACTGATATAAGAAGCCTCATCGCTTGAATCAATTTGCATAATCAGCCAAACGCGACATACTTTCTTAAGACTCCATTTAGAAATGGAAAAATGAGGTATTACTCCATTTATTGTGTCTGCGTCTTTATCACTTAGCTTCACTTCCTCTTTTGGAACCTTACGGGAAACAATAGAGAATGCAATGATAAATTTACTGAAAGGTTCATTTCCATTTGCTAAATCAGCTTTTTCCTGAAGCCATATAAGAGTTTCAGGATCTACACTGGATTGAATAATAGAATGAAATAGGTTATTTAAAATATTGAAATTATAGTTAAACATGGTTGTTGAAATTATACAGCACAAAATTACATGGCAGCAAAGTAATTGATAGCGATTGCGCCCGTGGCAATTAAGAGTCCGAAGAACTCTCTGGTTTGCTCAATATAAGGTTTTGTAGCTTGCATACTTTGTACGAGACTCTGACTTTTATATTTAGTCATCCAGTCCCAAACTCCGTCTTTTGCAACAAAAAGAATGACAGCATAGACCAGGTAAAGAGCCATGATAACCAGGTATATCGTTGGATATACCATTCCGAATGGAACCAGACCACATAATATAGCTGCGATCACATAAATTGGCACCCAAAGCCAAGAATCTTTATCATTTAAATTTAAGTATCCAAATACAAGGAAACTTAGAAAAAACACAACGTTTAAAATTGTTAGTATCATAAAAACAAATATACAAATTTATAGATTTAATCGAATAGCAAACCAATATAATAATTGTAAGTATCTACCTGAATATTATCGGGATTTACACCCTCCAGGTCGATTTCTTCAAAATGCGTGGACAACTTAAAGAAATTATATTCTTTATCCAAAAAACCAATCTTTATTGGCATATTAAAATTTGCTACATCTGCAATCCATCGCCCGTAAAGCTTTCCATTTTCCCATTTGAGCTCTAATGTTGGTATGTTAGTATGTTGAATATATTGAGAAAATATTTTACTAAGATCGATGCCTGATTGTTTTGAGATATAACTCTCAATATCATTATAATCCACTGTTTTATGGTAAAATTCTGCGTTTAAACCTCGCAATATTGCACGCCATTTAACGTCATCATTAATGATGGTTCGAAGCATGTTCAAAAACACGCCTCCTTTCAAATACATATCGCCTGATCCTTCTTTATTTACACCAAAAGGGCCTTGCAATGGCTTGTCGTTTAAAATACCTTTCCGATCACCATGTATGTATTCTTGTCCAGCCTCTTTGCCATAAAGATATTCTATATAAAGAGATTCCGAATAATTCGTGAAAGCCTCGTGTATCCACATATCCCCCAGGTCTTTAGCTGTTATGCTATTTCCAAACCACTCGTGGCCGCTTTCATGAATAATAATGAAATCCCATTTCAAACCCCATCCTGTTCCAGAAGCATCTCTTCCTAAATAACCGTTTTCATATTTATTTCCATAAGTAACAGCGCTTTGATGCTCCATGCCAACATAAGGCGCATCTATTAATTTATAGCCATCTTCATAAAAAGGATAAGGGCCAAACCAATATTCAAAGGCTTTCAGCATTGATTTTACATTTTTAGGGAAATGCTTCTCTGCCTTTTCTTTATTCTCTTTTAATACCCAATAACTAATATCCAGCAAACCTTTTTCTCCTTGCAAACTGTCCTTAATCAAGGTATAGTTGCCAATGTTCATGGATATACTGTAATTGTTAATAGGTTGACTTACAAACCAATCATAGCGCGTATAACCATTTTCAAGTTTAACCGTATTGCGAAGTCGGCCATTTGATATATCCATTAAACCATTTGGAACCTGAACACTAATAAGTACACTGTCGGGCTCATCCGATTGATGGTCCTTGTTGGGCCACCAGCTACTGGCTCCTAATCCTTGATTTGCAGTAGCTATCCAGGGATTACCCAAAGAATCTTTTGAAAAAACAAAACCGCCATCCCAAGGAGCACGTTTTGCTATAATAGGATTTCCTGAATAGAAAACGCGGAAGGAATCAATCGCACCCTTTTTAATTCCCTTTGGAAAATCAACAAATACCGCATTAAATTCACGTTCAAATTTTAATTTTGCTCCTTTGTATATTACCTTTTCAACTGTCAGGTTACTAAAAAGATCAAACTGTAAACGATTAAAATCCGCTGTTGCTTTAAACCTGAATAAGTTGGAGCCACTGATAAACTTATTTTCTATATCCACCTTTACATCTAAGTGGTAATAAAGAATATCATAAGCCGTACGATAGGGGCTAAGGCTGCCTCTTAATGAATCGGCCCGTGTAAAAGTATTAGTGTCTGTTAGTAATTGTGCATTTGCTTTAAAAGGTATCAAGTGAAGTGATAGAACTCCTATAAACACTAATACTACACGGTAAGCTAATTTCATTCTTCAAAAATCGCAATTTAATTCGGTTAATAAAAAGGCAGGTCTGCTTATTTACTAATATCATTAGAAGCTGATTAACAGTTATTTGAATCGTGGCTATATTCTTAATATTTGTTTTGTATTAAAAGTAAAAGCCATGATTAGAAATCTTATTCCTTCCTTTATTTTCTTGCTGTTGATTAGCGCATGCTCCAAAGATCCTTTAACACCTCATGAACCAGGCAATGAAGAAAAACAACTTCTATCTTTAACGGTGGATGGGTTTTCACAAAGTCTATTGCCCTTTGCCGACAGAATTCAGGCAGCTAATTTGAGTGCATCTCTTCTTCCTGTTGCTCTTTCTTCTTCAGGCACCAATTTAAGTGAGTATATTAATACATTGGAGTTTAAGGTTTATCATAAAGGAAATCTTGTTGATAGTCTTCGTCAATATGATGGTGATCCTGAATTTGGAAAATACGAAAACTATCTTCCACCAGACGGAATGCCATATAGTGTGTTTGTTACCGGCGCCATGTTAGATTTAGATAATGAAGATGATATTGAATTAAAAAGAGGAGTAAATACAGATCTAACCAGTTTGAGAATTTTACCAGATCCAATTGATGCCTTTTTCTTTTTTAATTCTTACACCATGGGCATTGATCCTCAAACGGAAAGTATTCAATTAAAGCGCTTTGTTGGTCGCTTAGAAATCGATCTTATAGAAGAAATACCTAATGATGCTCATCGTCTTGAGGTTACAGTTCATAACACAGCAAAATATTTCATGCCAGTTTCTGAACGTGGCTATCATCTCAGTACTAAGGAAGGAGAAGATTTAACTCCATACAACACGTTTAAAACTATTTTAATTAAGCCCGAAGATCGAGGACGTACAGATTATTCTTTTAATATGTATTTCGTCTTAAAGAGTAAACTGGGGAGCGAAGCGGAAATTACAAATGTTACTATAAAAGCGTTTGATACGCTAAATAAAGAAGTTGCTATCCGTGAAATTAACGACGTAATCCTTCAGGTCAATAAACGTACAAAGTTAACAGGGATAATATTCAGCCATCATCCTAACAGAACGTTTGATATTGAGCTCGATAGCGACTGGGATTCCGAAGTTCCTGAATTCAGATTTTAATAAAATTTTATTAATCCCATACTAAAGCTATACATTTGTTGACAAATTGCAATAACAATTTATTGCAATATTAGCAGTTAACAGATGTTTTCGATATTCAATAAAAAAGAAAGTTTCCGTATAGGAGAGATCCTTCAGGTTGATATGCATTCGCATATTCTTCCCGGGATTGATGATGGCGCAGCTGATGTGGAAACTTCCTTGCGTTTAATAGACGGATTAATAGCAATGGGTTATAAAAAACTGATTGCTACACCGCATATCATAAGTGATATCCACCCTAATACGCCAGAAACAATTGAGGCTGCCAAACAGTTATTGCAAACTGAGCTTGATAAAAAAGGTTATACCATCCCTGTATCTTATGCCGCAGAATACATGTTGGATGAGAACTTCCTTCCATTACTTAAGGCAGGGGATTTATTAACCTTTGGAAATAAAATTATCTTAGTTGAAACCATGTTTTTGGATCTGCCACCAAATCTGGAAGAGATCCTTTTTCAATTGCAGACTCATGGTTATCAGCCATTATTAGCACATCCGGAACGTTACCATTATGTTGATAGAAATCTGACACGTTTAAGTCTCTTTCGAGATCGAAATTGTATGTTCCAATGCAATGCACTTTCGTTCACTGGCTATTATGGTAAAAGAGAGCAGGAAATTGCTTATCGTTTATTAGATGCTGGGTTAATTGATTTTATCGGTAGCGATATACACCACGATCGTCATTTAGAGCATTTGCAGCATTTTACAGTTTCATCAAAAATAGCCAGACAATTAGAAAGCCTGAATTATAAGAACCTTGAATTACGTTAAATCCATAGCTCTTTACATTTTATTCCTTCTTCCGCTTGCAGCTAAAACGCAAGAGCCTGTGAAGATAGTGGATTCTATTGACCAGCATATTTTCTCTTATAAGGAAATCGGTGTATTGATGGATCCAGATGAAGAATACTCATTTGATGCAATTAAAAGCGATGCTCTTCGTTCAAAGTTTCAACCCAGCGAAAGCAGTACTCCTCAAACCTTAGAGCTTAATACAACCTACTGGTTTAAAATTCGTATCCAAAGACCGAACGATCTACAGAACAACTTTGTTCTTGAGTTCTTTGATCAAACAATTGACGAAATAACTGCCTATATTCCTTTAAAAGACGGGAGCTATCGTGTCATTAATTTGGGAGATCATAAGCCCTTTTCTGAACGTTTCTTCAAACACAAAAACTTTGAGATCCCCCTTGAATTTCAACACGATGCAAGCGATGGAATTTATTACTTTAAAGTAAAATCCTCTCAGATCGCAGATATCATCATTGTTTTAAGATCCGTAAAGTTCTTTGTTTCTTATGCTTTAAGCGAGTATTTCTCATTCGGTATATTCTATGGAATGATCCTCGTTTTTAGTTTATACAATCTCATTCTGTTTATTGCTGTACGACAAAAGCAGTATCTTTTTTATGTATTGTATTTACTAAGTGTTAGTTTATATGAAATGAGCTCTGATGGTATTGCCTATCATTATCTCTGGCCAAATTCACCACAATGGAATCAATTAGCTTTTGCATTAACACTAATTTCAGCCAGCAGTTTTGTGCTTTTATTTACCCGGGCGCTGTTTAATTTCAAAGATCGTGCACCCTGGCTCGATAAACTTATTCTCTACACACTCGTTATTCGGGCAGCTTTCTTCCTTTATAGTTTATTCTTTGATAGAAGCCTCTTTAATTATAAATTCATTGAGTTTGTTCCACTCAGTGTCGCTTTCTTTGCAGGTCTTTATATTTATTTTAGCGGCTACCGTGCAGCACGTTTCTTTGTAATTGGCTATGGGTTTGTTTTTATTGGCTTCATTTTCAAGCTGTTTATTATGCTCGGAATCTCAAGCCTTAATTTCGGGGTTATTAGTTATTATAGCTTAAGTTTCTGTTTCATACTTGAAATGATCTTCTTTTCATTAGCAATTGGTGATAACCTTCGAATATTAAAGAGAGAGCAAGAAAAAATGCAAAAGCAGGTTCTTAAACAAATGACCGAAAACGTAGCTCTAAAAGATATATTGAATAGAGAACTCAAGAGCGAAGTTAGAAAACGTAATCAGGAGTTAGAAGAGGCAAACATACTCTTACAAGAGCAGTCTGAAGAGATCTCCCGCATGAATGAACTTCTTCAAATCGATAATCAAGAACTGAAACACGACAAGCAGGAATTAATTACTAATGTGAAAAAGATCTCACGAGATCGGGCCTTGTCGGCAGAAGTTGATTTTGAAGAATTTAGTGCAGCTTACCCCAATGCAGATAATTGCTATGAATTCTTAGCCGAACTTAAATGGAAAGACGGTTATCATTGTCGCAAATGTGCTAATGAGCATTATTTCAATGGGAATACACCCTTTAGCAGAAGATGTACTAAATGCGGTTATGATGAATCAGTAACTTCTTATACCATATTTCATAATATGCGTATTCCGATCAATAAGGCTTTTTATATGATTTTCCTGGTGTATAGCACCAAAGGCAAGATATCTTCCCATAAGTTATCAGAGATTGTAGCCATTCGTCAAAGCACTTGCTGGTCCTTTTCTAACCGAATCAAGAAAGTGATGGTAGAGAGGAAGGTTTTGAAATCGACTGATAAGCACGGATGGAGTCAGTTGGTTCTTGAAAACGATATTTAAGCGTTTCTTATTAGTAAAACCCCTTCATACTATAGTAACATTCAATATCTCTTTGCCCCAATGAGTTTTTATTTATTTCAGAAACTTGTTTTTGGCTACAAAAACTCTTCTGAAATAAATAAAACGAAACCGTGAATGAAGCGTATTAAAATCCCAATCCCTTTTTCCCTATTCTTTATTTAACGTCTTAATAATCAGTTAATAATGTCCGAATTATTCATGTTGCTGAACCGTATCATTTTCTATGTAACAAACTAATATACAGTACTTTACATAAAATTTATATTGCTAAATCCTTGTTAAGGAAATAAAATTGAAATAACTTTGGCTTAACAATTAAAACAATATGCACCTATACATGTATTCATGTAGCAGATCGCGTATCAATTATTATAAACGTTATTAATATTAAAAACATGAAAAGAATCTTAACTTTACTAATGATCCTTTCCTGTTACGGATTTTCCAGCACGTATGCTCAGAACATCAGCATTACCGGAACCGTAAAAGATGGAACAGGACTCACCTTGCCCGGAGTTTCCGTACAAGTCAAAAATTCAACACAGGGAAGCGCCGCTGACGCCAACGGTAACTACAGCATTAGTGCTCCCGCAAATGCCACGCTTGTATTCTCTTTCATTGGTTTTAAAACATTGGAAGAGCCGGTAAATAACAGGCAAACAATTAACGTTACACTTACCGAAGACAACACTACTTTAAATGATGTAATTGTTATCGGTTATGGTTCACAAGCTAAAAAAGATATTACTACAGCAGTAACCTCTATTTCAGCAGATGAAATTCAAAATCAACCGGTAACTAACCCATTGCAAGCAATTCAAGGTAAGGCTGCAGGTGTTCAAATTACTTCTCAATCAGGTAAACCAGGTTCAGGAGTAGCAGTAAGTATTCGTGGTAATACATCTATAACAGCATCAAACAGTCCTTTATATGTTATTGATGGAATTACTTCACGTGATGCAAGTTTCCTTAATCCAAACGATATAGAAACCATTACAGTTTTGAAAGATGCTTCAGCTGCAGCAATCTACGGCTCAAGCGGTGCCAACGGAGTTATTTTAATAACCACTAAAAAAGGTAAATTAGCAGGCAGACCTCAAATCGCTCTGAATGCTTTTACAGGTATTTCTAACCTTTGGCAAAAACAAGATGTTTTAGATCGTGATCAGTATCTTGATTTAATGACCGAACTTGGCTACACAGATCTAGGGGATGAAAATAGAGATTGGCAAGATGAAACTTTCGGAACAGGAGTTCAACAAAACTATCAATTGTCTGTATCCGGTGCTACTAACACAGGCGGTAACTACTACATTTCAGGTGGTTATTTACAAGACAAAGGAATTGTTGCTCCAGCAGTATTAAATCGTTATACTCTTAATTTTAACGGTTCCCAAAGTGCAACAGACTGGTTACGTTTTACTGCTAATTTAGCTGTTACACGTAGCAATTCAGTAGATGTAAGCGATAACGCTGGTGTTGCCCGTGGCGGTACCATTCTTTCTGCTTTAACTACTCCTCCAACTATTGGAATCTTTGAGGAAGACGGTATAAGATATACTCAAAATCCTTATAAAGGTGGTTGGGAAAACCCAATTGCCAATGCATTCGCCGCTGAAAATTCTACCAAAAACACACGCTTCTTAGGAGCATTCTCTGCAGAAGTTGACTTTACCAAAGATTTATCTTTCAAATCAAGCATCAGTATTAACAAATCCAAAAATGATTACGATTATTGGATTGATCCGTTCTCAACCAATTATGGAAGAACACAAGAAGGTGTTGCCCGTACCAATCATACCGATGATCAAGTATGGTTAAACGAAAACTTATTAAACTATAATAAGAATTTTGGAGATCATGCCTTTACTGCTACAGCAGGTATGACTTTGCAAGAATCTGATTGGAAATATAGAAATACAGAAGTAACCCGCTTCTTGGGTGAAGATGGCGAACTATTAGAAGAAGGTACATCAGTTGTTCCAACTTTGCCTCAACGCGCTCAATGGTCTAAACGTTCTTATTTAGCAAGAGTAACTTATAACTACCTTGGTAAATACCTGTTAAGCTCTAACTTCAGAGCAGATGGTTCATCACGTTTTGCACCTGACCAACGTTATGGTTATTTCCCATCAGTTTCCGCCGGATGGCGTATTTCAAGTGAAGATTTTATGTCAAATGCAGAAAATCTTGATGACTTAAAATTACGTGCCAGCTGGGGACAAGTCGGAAATGATGAAGGAATTGGTGATTACGCTTATTTAGCATTGTATAACTTAACCACACAAGGAAGTTATTCTTTTGCACAGTTAGCCAACCCTGATCTTACCTGGGAAAAAACTACACAAAGCAACTTAGGTTTAGACTTAACCATGTTCGATGGCCGCTTAGCCTTTACAGCAGATGCTTACATTAAGAAAACAGACAACCTATTGGTTAATGTACAATTGCCACCATCTTCAGGTTTCCCTTCACAAGCTTTGAACGTAGGTTCAATGGAAAACAAGGGTTTTGAATTCTTATTAAGCACCCGTAATATCCAACGCGATAAATTTACATGGAGCTCAGACATTAACTTAAGTATCAATAAAAACAAGGTAACCAGTTTAGGAAGCAGTACAGAATCATTAGATTTCGGCGGAATTTACGAACGTACTTCTGTTATTAAAATTGAACCAGGTCGTCCGTTAGGATCCTTCTACGGTTATGTTTTCGAAGGTGTTAATCCTGAAACAGGTGATGCAGTTTATAAAGATATCGACGGTGTTGATGGAATTACTCCAGATGATCGTACTTATATCGGTTCTGCCCAACCAAAATTCACTTATGGATTCAACAACACATTAACTTACAACAACTGGGGATTATCTTTATTCTTCCAGGGTGTACAAGGAAATGATATGTTCAATGCTTCACGCATTGATTTAGAAAGCATGAACGATTCAAAAAATCAATCTTCAGCAGTATTAGACCGTTGGAAAAAACCAGGTGATATAACCAATATTCCAGGAGCTAAACTTAGCAATACAGACAACACGCTTACAAGCAGTCGTTTTGTGGAAAATGGTTCTTACTTGCGTCTTAAAACAGCAACCCTGTCTTATAATTTCGGAGATTCATTCTTAGCTAAAACAAAACTTAGCAAGTTTATGGTGTATGCCACCGGATACAATTTATTAACAGTTACAAACTATACAGGTTTTGATCCGGAAGTTAACCAGTACGGTGCAAACGGTCCTTCTATGGGTGTAGATTATGGAACTTATCCACAGTCGCGTACCTTCATGATTGGTATTAATGTTGGATTTTAAATCTTAAGAAAATGAAAATTAAATTAAATAATTATATAGGAATGGCGGCAGTGCTTTTATTAAGCTTGCAGGCCTGTAAAAAGGATTTTCTCGATAAACAACCCATTACACAAGTAACTCCTGATAAGGCTTTTTCAGATGCAGAGGCAGCTGAAAAGTTAATCCAAGGTGTGTATGACGGTATGTATATAGATTATTTTATCTGGGATTATATGACCAATGGCGATGTTACATCTGATAATGCTTATGCAGGTGGTGATAACTCAGCCAACTTTCAAATAAACGATTTTACCACAAACTCTACCAATGGTAACCTCGGACGTGACTGGTCAGGTTTATATACTACCATTAAAAATGCTAACCTGGTACTTGATAACGTGCCTAATATTGAAGATCCGGCATTGGACGAAGGTAATCGCCGTAATCAAATTTTAGCAGAAGCAAGAGCTATCAGAGCTTACAGTTACTTTCATTTGGTTCGTTTGTGGGGGCCAGTTCCACTTGTTGTAAAGGTGCCTGCTAATATCAATGAAATGCAGCCAGCAAGAGCATCGGTTGATGAAGTATATGCACAAATCATTGAAGATCTTGATTTTGCAGTTGCCAATGCCCGTACCTCTGCACCTAATAAAGGCTTTATTACACAAGGTGTTGCTCATGCAATTTTAGCACAAGTATATGCTGCATTACCAACCCCTAACTGGGCTAAAGTTTTAGAAGAAACCAATGCAACTATAGCTAGCGGATATTCTTTATTCGGAAGCTATGATGGATTATTTCAAATGGCAAATGAGAACAACTCTGAGTCTATCTGGGAAATGCAATACGATGGATGGAGTGGTGCTCATGGAAACTGGATGCCTAGCGTTATTGTTGGTAGCGGTTGGAAAAAATTCAACACGCCTTCCGTAGACCTGGTAAAAGCTTTTGATAGTGAGGGCGATGATATTCGTAAAAACTCGTCTATCAAATTTATAGATGCCAGTACAGAAGCATGGTCAGATTCTTATTGGTCAAAGGATAGCTATCCATTTATCAATAAATACCGTTATGACGATAAAAACAATGCTTATTTTATTCGTTTAGCAGAAATTATCCTTCTAAAAGCTGAAGCTCTAAACGAGCTAAGTGCTACCGGATGGTTACAAGCAAAACCATTGGTTGATCAAATCCGTGGCCGTGTAAATTTATTAGGAACTACTGCTATTACTCAAGCAAGCATGCGCGCTGCTATTTTAAAAGAACGCAGACTTGAATTGGCTTTCGAAGGATACCGCTGGTTTGATTTACTTCGTACTAAAACTGCCGTAACAACTATGAATGCTGAGACAGATGCTGACGGTAAAAAGCTACATTCAATTACTGAAGCTGATTTATTGTGGCCAATACCGCAAGCAGAAGTTGACAGAAACCCTAATCTATAATCTTTAATTTTGGACATGAAAATTGCTATAAAAGGAATCATCTTTGCTGCTGTTATTCTCACGTTTGCAGGCTGCAAAAATACCAGTGAGAATAATGGTCCAAACGAAGAACCTATAAATTCAGAAGTTAGCCTATGGCTAACTTCTGCTAATGAAACAACCTTATTAGAGAAGCAAAATGTTGCTTTAAACTTTGCACCAGCCGCACCGGGAGGTACTATCATCGAAATCAATGATAATCAGAAATATCAAGTAATTGATGGATTTGGCTTTACCCTAAGTGGCGGAAGTGCAGAACTTATCAATGCCCTTCAAACTCCTGAACGTGAACAGCTTATTCAAGAATTGTTCTCTCGCAAGGATGATGCTATTGGTATTAACTACCTGCGTGTCAGTGTTGGAGCATCCGATCTTTCATCAGAACTCTTTACATATGATGAAGTTCCAAAAGGATCAACCGATGTAAAACTTGAACAATTTAGCATCGAAAAAGAAAAGAAAGATCTGATCCCTGTGCTGAAAATGATATTGACTGTCAATCCGGATATCCAAATCATGGCATCGCCCTGGACAGCACCCACCTGGATGAAAGACAATGAATCATACATAGGAGGGAGCCTAAAACCAGAATACTATCAGGCATATGCCGATTATTTGGTTAAGTATATCAAAGCTATGGAAGCTGAAGGTATTAAAATTGATGCATTAACTCCACAAAATGAGCCTTTACATCCCGGTAATAATCCAAGCATGTATATGGAAGCAAGCGATCAGGCAGAATTTATTAAAACTGCACTGGGGCCAACCTTCCAAACAGCTGGTATAAAAACCAAGATTGTAATTTATGATCATAATGCTGATCGTCCAGATTATCCTATATCTATTCTGAATGATCCGGATGCTAAAAAGTATATTGATGGTTCTGCTTTTCATTTATATGGCGGAAGCATTGATGCTTTAAGTGAAGTACATAATGCACATCCTGATAAGAATATCTATTTCACAGAACAATGGGTAGGTGGGCCACAAAACTTTGGTGGCGAACTACAGTGGCATGTTGAAAACTTAATTGTTGGTGCTATCCGTAATTGGAGCAAGACCGTTCTAGAATGGAACCTTGCTGCCGATAAAGATTATAATCCACATACAGATCAAGGCGGTTGTACAAATTGCTTAGGTGCCCTTACCATAGATGGGCAAAATGTATCCCGTAATGTTGCTTATTATATCATCGGGCATGCTTCTAAGTTTGTTCCAACTGGTTCTCAACGAATAGAATCAGGTATTGTAGCAGGATTACCGAATGTTGCATTTATTACTCCTGAAGGTAAAAAAGTTTTAATCGTACTTAATACTACGAAAGAAAGAAAAAGCTTCTTTATTCAAGACACGGAAAAAGCTGTAAATACCTCTCTAGCTGCAGGATCGGTTGCTACCTTTGTTTGGTAGGAATATATTATAAATCAATAAACAAAGAATGCTTAAGCTAATCGCTTAAGCATTCTTTGTTTATTGTATAGTTTTTAGCGGTTTGTCATTTCCTGCCCATCGACTCAAATCTGTCCAGATCGAACTGTTTAATTGCTTTGCAGTAACTATGTCTCTTACCTTAGCTTCACCAATTCTTTCGGTTAGCTGTTCTATAAATAAACTTCTTGGTTCTACCGGGTGACCTATACTAGCTGTATAGGAATCACCGGCTACAGTTCCAACACCTCCAACAAGCCAATTAACAGCTCCTGGAGGATTCTCAATCTTAAATGATATGGCAGCTTTGCAGTTCCAGAACATATTAAAAGCTCCCGACCATCCATGGCCACTTCCTCCAGACTCTCTATTTCTTGCTGCAATTACTCCACCATATATATTGTCATAGAGAGTTCCTGTAGCCCAACGATGATGAGGTCCTATTTCGTGAATTGAGGTAGCAGCATAGCCATCTAAAAACACATTTGGGCCGGAAACCCGAGCTGCTGTCACAAAATCATGTCTCCCTCTGTCTGAAAAACACCGTTGAAATAAATTACCTGTACCGGAAATAACATGAAAGGCATATCTTCGATCTCCAACAGCTAGTGATTTTGGTTCAAGCATGGCACAATCCTGTATGGTATTAAAATCAGAATTTCCATAAAGACCTACGGTACTATATGCATAATACATGCTTGTTACGTTCCTTACCCAACAGTCTTGTACTCCTATTAAATGAATTGCACTCCAAATGTGAAGTTCATCTTCATCACTGGTATAGCTTGATTCCATCCTTAGGTTTTCAACTCCTGAATTAGATATTCGTTTTGGATAAGATACCTTAACAATCTTACCTCCACCTTCTATAGCTTTTATTTGATCATCCATCGGGATATTTAGATATATTGTATTCCCTTGAATATTAGAGATTACCCGAGTATGTTCAATTTGATATTGATCAGTTGTCCACCCAAACTGTCGCATACTTAACTCATCTATCCAACTATCATTGGTAGTTTTAATAACCGAAATAGTATCACCTACCGAAAACCCAGGATTTTTATCAATTTCAAATGAAGTAGCAGCTACTTTTACAAAGTCGGTTTTTATCAACGCTGCACGACTGTAATCATAATCTACTTGAGTAGATCCCTGTATGACTAATGAAGACAGGGCTTTTCGTTTCGATACCTGCGCTGATATTACTTTACTACCTGCCCTAGTATCAATAACTACAGTTCCGTTATATCCTTGTCCTTCTCCACGAAGCACAACTCCACTTGCTTTGATTCTGAGGGTATTATTAATTTGATAAGTTCCTGCTTTTAATAATATAGCACCCCTAAAACCATTAACCAATGGCATATTTGACAACACATCAATTGCATTCTGAATGTTTACAAAGTCTTTTCCTTCTTTAGGAAACAGTGTTATCACTTCCTTTACAAAAGGAATAGGAGACTCACTTTGTTTATATCCGGCATAAGAGAAATCCGGGATATTCTCTTTTTTATATTCGATATGTACAATGGGTTCAGGTTCTAACTGGTCTTTTTTACACGAAAATAAGCATAAGAGTAGACCAACTATAATTAGTTTCCGAAGTTTTAACATGAAAAATTAGTAAAGGTTTGTTTTAAGCATCGTAAAGATATACTTTTGTTGCTATTCTTGCAAATATGAAAGATTATGCTTAAAAAATCTAGTTTTAGATATTATGTGATTGTTATTTTATTAATATACGTACCTATAAATCATAGTTTAGCGCAAATTCGCTATTCTGCAAATGCTGAATATCTCATACCATTGGGAGATTTAAAGAATAATTATACTTCTGGAGTAAATGCAGGCTTAGGTGTTAAGTATATATTTAATAGACAGTATGATATAACTTTTAATACAGGGTATACCTATGTGCAAGGTAAAAGTGTTGAAGACGATTATTTTATTTATAGTGTGCGGCCAATTGCCGGAGTACCATTAGGATTAGGCTTTCGCTTTAAGCCAGATAATTTGTTTTTCATTCAAGCTTCTGGAGGGCCAGTAATTGTTATGAAACCAGCAAGTGATTTTGGATGGCATTATTCTGGCGGTGCAGGAATCCATTATAAGATGCTTGAAGCCCAAATCAGATTAATGCAATGGAATAAACCTGAAATTGCTAACTTCGCGGGATTTCAATTATCATTTGTATTTTGAAAACCTAAGTGAATAAGCATACATGTTTCAAGTATCAGTAATAATACCTGTTTATAATGCTGTAAATTTTATTGAAAAAGCTGTTGAATCTGTTGTTCATCAGCATGGAGTAGGAGAAGTAATCTTAATAGACGATGCTTATCCAGATGGTGCTTTAGAGATTTGCAAAGAGCTCGAAAGTAAATATGAACAGGTGAAATTGCTTCAACATCCAAATGCAGAGAACAGAGGTGCTGGTGCTAGTCGCAATCTAGGTATTCAAAATGCTCAGTTTGAATACATCGCTTTCTTAGACGCAGATGATTATTATTTAGCTGATAGATTCAGTATTACAGAGCAAAAATTTAAAGAAAACCTGAAAGCTGACGGTGTTTATGAACCGGTTGGTACAAAATACGAAAATGATCAAGCTAGATTAGGTTTTTGTAATTGGAAGAAGATAACATTAGCTATGTCTGATAAATATCTTACCTATCCGTCAATAGAATCAGAGGGGTATGTGTTTTTTGAAAATTTAATAGCTGGATTATCCTCATACCCTCATTTGAATGGTATTACATTAAAAAAATCCATATTTAATAAAACTGGATATTTCGACACTTCCTTAAAACTTCATCAAGATACTGAGTTAATAATTCGTTTAACTTATTTAGGTTATTTCATTCCGGGAGATTCCAAGCATGTTGTAGCTATCAGGTTTGTTCATTCAGAAAATAGAATAGCACATTTAAATTACAAATCTCGGTATCAGTTAACACAAAAACTTTTAAATTGGAGTATTAGTAATAACATTCCAGAGAAATATATTAAAATAATAAAGAAAAAAAACATCCTTGCTAAAACACACTATTTGTTCAATTCAAATAATATTTTAGTAAGATTTATATGTAGTATCCTTTATCGTATATAAATGAAAATAGTATATGTAGCGCAATCATTTGTACCTTCTAGAAGAGCGAATAGCATCCATGTAATGAATATATGTTCTGCGCTAGCCAAAATGGGACATGAGGTCACTATTTTATTACCAAAGATGGAAAATGATGAAGATCAATCTAAAATATTTGAATTTTATGGATTGGAACCGGACTTCAAAATTGAAAAACTTTTCTTTCCAACATTTAAAGGCAAAACAGTTTATTTTTCTTTGGCTATTTATCGAGCTTTAAATCGAATCCAACCAGATTATGTGGTTGGACGTTTTTTAAACGGTTGCTTCATCTCATCTTTAATGGGAATTCCCACAACTTTTGATTCACATGGCCCCATCTGGGAGAACGGTCGATTAACAACATGGCTTTTTAAGAAAATGCTGAACCTAACAGCATTTAAGAAAATAACTCTGAACTCAAATGCACTGAAAGAAATATATCTAAAATCAGGTATATTCAAAGGATCGCGGTTTGATACAAAGAACTTAGTAGTAGCTCATAATGGAGCGAATATCTATGATTTAAATGAAAAGGTAATTTTACTAGGCAGGCAGGATAAACTAAAAGTAGGGTATTTTGGGCATTTATATGCGGGCAGGGGAATAGAAATTATTTTAGAACTGGCAAAAAGAATTCCGGAAATTGATTTTTATATTACTGGTGGTGAAGATAAAGATATTGAGTATTGGAAAAGTAAAGTTCAGTATGAGAATCTTCATTTTCTGGGTTATGTTCCATTTGCAAATGTTTATAAGTATCGTAATTCATGCGATATTCTTTTAGCTCCCTACCAAAAAATAGTTTCTCCTGGTGAAATAACAGGAGATCAAGGTCCTTATATGAATCCTATAAAGTATCTTGAATATATGAGCAGCAAGAAAGCTATTGTAGCCTCTGATCTACCATCTACAAGAGAAGTTTTAAATGAAAAAAATGCTATTTTAGTAGAATATAATAATGTTGATCAATGGGAGAGTGCTATAAGTACGTTAATCAAAAGTCCTGATTTAAGTCATCAGTTAGCTGAAAGGGCCTATCAAGATTTTGAAAAACAATTTACATGGAAAATACGTGCAGAACGATTGATTGAAGGAGCAATATAGTATTAGATTAATAAAGACTATGGAGAGAATATCTTTTAAAGAACTAACCGAACAAATCCTCAGAGGAAAATATTTATTCATTGCTTGTATGGTAGTATCTCTATTAATAGGTTTTTTTGTATATATGATTAAACCTAAAGAATACGCAAGTTCAATTGAGTTCCTCATCTCTAATAATGAGGAACAATCGAATGCTTCCCGTTTAGGTTCTTTAGCCTCTTTAGCAGGCATTAGTAGCAATTCATCTGCAGGTATACCTGTGTCGGCTTATGAGTTTATTCTATCAAGTACTAATTTTTTATCCGATGTTGTTGCAGAGAAGATCGTATTTGAAGGAGACACCATTTTTATATCCAATTATCTTACACAAAGAATGGTACTTGGTTTTAAGAATCAATTAAAAACATTATCCGATGATGATAATTTAAAAGTAGTTTATAAGAATGTCATTGATTCAAATAATGCTTCAAAAATATCCAGGCTTTCTCCCGGAACATTGCCAGTATTGATATTGAGTGGGGAAATTTCGCAAGCTGTAGGTATATTGAGAGGAAGTATTGTGTTTAGCAATGAAGCTCCCAAACCGATTCTCCTTACTGTAAAACTTCAAGACCCTGAAGCAAGTGCAAAAGTAGCAAAAGTAGTTCTCCAAAAACTAGAGGAATATATTAATCTATACAGTAAA
The DNA here is from genome assembly GCF_004339765.1 of Albibacterium bauzanense. Taxonomy (GTDB): domain Bacteria; phylum Bacteroidota; class Bacteroidia; order Sphingobacteriales; family Sphingobacteriaceae; genus Albibacterium; species Albibacterium bauzanense. The sequence goes on from NZ_SMGO01000001.1 coordinate 194,577, forward strand.
GAAAACAAGATCGATAATACAGATTTTCTTGAACAGGAAGTAGAAAAATCGAAACAAGAGCTTTATCAGCTACAGAATGCACTTGCAGCTGCTCAAGATAGAAATATCAATGCAAATAAAGCCATTGCTAATTTAGAAATTGAGAGGTTAAATCTAAGATATTCTCAGGCTCGAAGCACTTATTCCGGACTTTTGGCACAGTTAGATAATTCAAAGATCCAAGTCGAAAACCAACGTCCTTTATTTATAATTATCGAAGCTCCGATACAGCTTAATGAGCTTTCTCCATCTGAACCACGTTTGGTAAATTATATAATATTATCAATCATACTTGGTGTGTTTGTATCTTTAACTTTAATTTTTGCTAAAAGTTTTTTTGAAAGGAACCTATAAGAATGTTGGAAGAAACAACTTTCTGGGAAAGAGCCAAACTTAGCCATGTCTTTTTGTTGCTTTTTTTTATATTTTCTGTAAAGTTTCTATTTATCCCTTTAAATAGTAGTCGTTTTGTAATATTAGGATGCTTTGTTACACTACTGATTATAAGAAGAAACGAACTGATCTTTTACTTTAATAAAAATGCTTTCAAAGCATTTTCCATTTTGGTTCTTTATGCTCTGTATACCGCTATTATTACATTATTTAATGGTAGTGGAAATATGGCAAACCTGTTTGTGATTATCCTTTTATTATTTCAAATTGCTGGAGGAGCCTATCTATTGTCTGCCTTTTTTATAAAAGAAGATTTGAATCAACTGCTTTATTTATTGCTTCTTGTTTTTGGTATTCAGGGTATTCTTATATTTATTAATTTCATTTTTCCTGCATACAGAGAATTAATGTTCGTCATTATGCCTTTAGAGGGCAATATTACGGAAGATAGCATTACCTCAGTTTTTCGGACTAGGGGATTGATGCAATCATCTGGGGCATCCGTTTCTGCCTATTTAGCTACCGGTTTATTAATGGGCGCCTATTTCCTGACCTCCTTTAAACTCTCCAAAATTGATAGACGTATTATAATTGCCTGCCTGCTCTGTATTGTAATCGGAATCGTTTTTACAGGAAGAACAGGTTTTATTATGATACCTGTCGCCCTTTTAGCATACTATACCTTATTGATTATCAATAATAAGTTTAGTTGGAAGAGCCTTCTCCTTTTAATATATATACCTATTGGTTCTGTTTTATTCTATTTTCTTATTAAGGAAATGTATATCCTTATACAGCCTGAAGGGGAAATCATAATAAGAGCATGGGAAAAATGGGCTTTTGATCAATTCTTAGATAGCTTTAATGGTAGTTCGGGTAAATCAAACACATTGGCTGCTTTACGATCCTTTATTTTTCTTCCAGAAGATGATAGTCATTTATTATTTGGAGATCCGACAAGTTGGGGAGTAGTTCGGACAGATGTTGGCTATATCCGAATGATTTATGCTGTGGGTGTTATAGGAGCAATCTTATTTTATGCCGGTATTATAAGATTATATTTTTTCATGATGGCACACGCAAAAACATTATCCATCCAAGTGTTTTACGGGTTTTTATTATTATGGGGGGTAATTATTGAATATAAAGAGCCTATGTTTTCTCATTTCTACTTTACTTCCACCATAGCTCTGATGGTATTTTTTAATATGAGAGAGGTCAAAGATTAATTGGCATGGTTTTGTAGACCTATCATTGTTTTTGACTTCTTAAACTTTTATGAACATGCATTCAAAAGAATTTAGAATCTTTTATATCGTATTTTTCCTGGTAACTATAGGCTTATATTCATGTTTTGCCCAAACTGCAAACAAATTAAAAATTAAGCATACGGTAGTTGCTCCGGTACCTAATTATTCAAAGAGTGGACAAAGCAGAGATCCACTTATCTTAATTGATGGAAAATTAGCAAGTCATAAAATTTTATGGTTGGACAATAATACATTAGGATGGGAAAATTACGGTCAAATAACGATCGATCTGGAATTACAAGAAACCTCTTCAGTTTCTAAAATAGCTATTCATACAGCAAAGAATGAAGCAGCAGGGGTATATCTGCCGCTTAACATTAATATCTTTACCAGTATAGATGGAAATAATTATAGCTATGCCGGCGATATTAGTGGTTATGATGAAAGTGCAGTCAATACATATAAAGCTGTCGAATTACAAAACGACAAGATTAATAGCAATGCTAAGTTTATTAAACTCGTTATAAATCCACAAGGAAGAATGTTCTTCACGGATGAAATAACGATTACTGGTAAAAGTAAATCATTAAGTCTATTTCAATCTTCTAACATATTATCCAAGGGTCAACTTCAAAATATAATTTCGAAGAATAAATCAGCAGAAATAAACCGCAGAGCCTTAATTGATAAACTCTACTCGATGACGGGAAATGCCAATAATAAGAATGAAATCAGGTTGCAGTTATTGAATGAAAAGGATTTAGCCAATCAACAAATTTATCAAAAATATCAATCTTTAATTTCGGGCTTATCAGTTTCTAAAAATACTGTTGAAGGGTTGAGTTTCGAAGTTTTATCTTCCCCTTGGGGTAATGGCAAAAGTGAGGGTAAGAGTAAACTTATACTTACTCCAACAAATGTAACACATTATGTTGCTGTTCGGGTCAAAAACAATCAAAACAAAGAGGTATCGAGTTCTTTTGTATTAAAAGGAATTAATAATATAGAAACCTCTGTATATGAAACTCAGGAAATTAATACACGCAGTTCGAAAAATGTAAGTGATGTGTTGTTGCCTATTACTGTTAATAGTAAATTAGACTTCAATCCCGGAGAAACAAAAGTCCTAATACTTGCATTAAAGTCAAGTCAGGAAAGAAAATCAGCCATTAATTTATCTTTAACTGGCTCTAATGATCAGGCTTTGGTGATAGATTATCAATCTATTAATTTAGGGATTGATAAAAACTATAAAAATACCCTTAATTTTAATGTTAATGTTTGGCCCTATTATACCTATCCCTTTTTTAAGGGTCGCGAACAGCAGATTAAACAGGATTTAGCCGATCATTATTCCAATATTTTTGTGATACCTGCTAAGGTTCTGGAGCCAAACAATATTACTACAAATCACAACAGTTTAATAAACTATCTTAAGAACTATCAAGCAGGTGATAAGGTGATGCTGTTCATAAATCACAAAGGCTATGTAAAAAGTCCTGGCAACTATATGCAAGCTTCCTGGCAGAAGAAATTTCTAACCTGGTATGATACTATCTATAAGATATTAAAAGATCATAATATTAGTGATCAGGATATCTATTTATATCCTTTTGATGAGATACGGGAGAATGAGCTGCCATTGTTCAAATCTTTCGCAACATGGGTTAAATCTGTTCGTCCTCAATCACAAATATATCTAACTATTTATTATGAAAAGTTCCTTCCACAAGTTCAACCTCTCGCAGACGTTTATCAATTGTTAGTAAAAAGCAATGATTTGGGCTTAATTAAGCCTAATAAAGGCCATGAATTCTGGATTTATGATATCATGGATGATTCAAAAAATGTAGACCCTTATTCCCGCTATCGTTTATTAGCATGGAAAGCCTTTCAATATAATGCCCGAGGCATAGGGTTTTGGGCTTATGGTGATCAGTTTGGAAGTTCTGTATGGGATGATTTTGATGGCGGTCAAGGCGACTACAATGTGGTTTATGACAAAGGAAATTCTATTATACCAAGTAAAAGGTGGGAGGCATTTAAACAAGGTGTAGAGGACTATTTTATTCTCAATAAATACCAGCAGAAATTCGGTGAAGCAGCTGCTAAGAAACTAGCATTGCAAGTACTCTCTGTACCAACTAATCAAGAAAAGGCAGAAGACATACGTAGGATTATGACACAGCAGCTTTCTAAATAATAAGGCTTCTCTACATTATACTCCATCGTTTTTGTTTGTTATATTGTATTTAATATTAATTTTGCTGATAGATGTACGAAATATACCTAACCAACATTCTTTTTGAGAATGAAAAAATCGTTCGCTGAATAGATCATGAAAATACTTTGTGTTATAGATAGCCTCGGTTCCGGTGGTGCACAAAAGCAATTAGTTGAGTTAGCCAAAGGTTTTCATGAAAAGGGACATCAAGTGTCTTTTCTTACCTATCACAATCTTGATTTCTTTAAAGAGGAATTAATAAAGAATAACATCACGGTACATTGTATTGAAGATCCCAGTTATTTAAAACGAGTATGGAAAATGCGAACCTTTATTCGCAGTGGCCGTTACGATGCTGTATTATCTTTTTTAGAAACTCCTAACTTTATCTGCGAAATAGCTGGTCTTCCATTCAGAAAATGGAAGCTTATTGTTGGTGAGAGAAGTGCTAACCCCAACATTGAAAAATCATTTAAACTAAAGTCATACAGGTGGTTTCATTTCCTTGCAGATTTTGTAGTGTCTAATTCGAATACAAATAGAGATATTGTAAAGAGGGTAAATCGATTGATTCCTTTGGAGAAATTGAAGGTTATTTATAATTTAGTCGATACAGGAAGTTATAAAACAATTAAAAGAAGTACTTCCCAGAATAGATTGGTTTTACTGATTGCTGCAAGCCATCAGAAACTAAAGAATTTAAACGGGTTAATTGAAGCAGTAAACCTGCTAACTGAAACTGAAAAGAGCAAACTTCGTATCCATTGGTATGGTGATGAAGCAGACTCCTCTTTTAATAATGCTAAAAATAAGATACAGAAATATAGCTTAGAAGATAACTTTGTTTTTTATAAGGCTACACAGGATATTAAAAACAGAATGTTGGAGGCCGATATAATAGGTTTATTTAGTTTTTATGAAGGCTTTCCAAATACAATTTGCGAAGCAATGTCATTAGCTAGACCTGTTATATGCTCATCCGTATCAGATATACCATTGATAATGACTGATGCAAGATATTTATTTGACCCTAATAAAACCGATGAAATTGTTCAGGTTTTATCTGATGTTCTCAAATTAAACGATGTGGAATTGGACGCAATGGGAAAGGCAAATAAAGAAATTGCCAATTCGTTATTTGATAAAGAACAAATAGTTTCACAGTATTTGAATTTAATGCAACAGAAATGAGATTCATAGCCGTACTTGTTCTTAATTTATTTAGGGCTTATGATAGATTAATTATGATTCTATTTCGAAGCTTATTTAAATCTTGTGGAAAAAAAGTTCGATTTTTTCCAACGAAATCCGATTTCTATTATCAAACTATCAGTATTGGAAGTGATGTTTTTATCGGAACCGGTGCTTCTTTTATTGCAACAAAGAGTTTTATAGAAATTGGGAATAAAGTAATGTTTGGCCCCAATGTTACAATACGAGGAGGCAATCATTCAACACATATTATTGGGAAATACATGGCTGATTATACTCCTAAAGATAAACTCAAGACAGATGATCAACCTGTTATTATTGAAGATGATGTATGGGTTGGAACGGGCGTTATTATTTTAAAAGGAGTTCGCATTGGACAGGGTGCAATTATTGCTGCGGGTGCTGTAGTAACTAAAGATGTGGAAAAATATGCAATTGTTGGAGGTATTCCGGCCAAAAGATTAAAGTATAGATGGACTGATGAAGAGATAAAACAGCATGAATTAATAGTAAACTCTGAATACAAATCTAAATGAAATCTATCCCCAAAATATTACTTGTTTCTCCATTACCGCCTCCGGTAGGTGGCATTGCCAGTTGGACAGTTTATATGCTGGACTTTATAGGAAGGAAAGAAAAGGATTATGAGTTGATTCATTCAAACAGTGCAATAAAAAACAAACGAATTACGGACAAGAGAGTTATTAACCGGCTTGTTAATGGAACCCGAGATTTTATTAGTCAATATAATTCTTTGGTTAAAAAAGTGAAAACAGATAAGCCAACTATAGTTCATTTAACTTCAAGCGCATCCTTAGCTTTGTTCAAAGATTACCTTTTTGCACGGGTACTTAAAAAAAGAGGTATTCGATCTATTATCCATTTTAGATTCGGTCGGATTTGTGAGGTTAAAGAAAGGAATAACTGGGAGTGGTTCTTATTAAAGATGGTAATGAGAGCTTATGATGAAGTGATTGTATTAGATATGAAATCTTATGAATGCCTGTTTTCTTCGGGAATTGAACATATAAATTTGGTTCCTAATCCTCTTTCTAATGATTTTTTAGCTAATGTTAATAAAAACCGAATTATTGGAGAAAGAAATAAGGATGTAATTCTCTTTGTAGGGCATGTTATAGAAGATAAAGGAGTTTATGAGTTGGTTGAAGCTGTGTGTAATTTGAAATCGGTTCGAGAGCTAAGACTAATTGGACCTTATGAGATACATGTTAAAGAAGAATTATTAAGTTTTGCTGGTAAAGAACAAAATAAAATTAAATTTATAGGCACTCAATCGTCTGAAGAAATAGCAAAGGAAATGGCAAATTGTGGAATATTTGTTTTACCATCTTACTCTGAAGGATTTCCAAACGTTATTTTAGAAGCCATGGTGTCTTCGTGCCCTATTATAGCAACGAATGTTGGTGCAATACCTGAAATGTTAAAAAAGGACGCAGGGATAAGTATTCCACCAAAATCCGTTAAAGGACTAAACGAAGCAATTGAAACATTGATAAACGATCCTCCTCTTGCAAAGAAAATGGGAGAATATGCACGCAGAACAGCAATGAGTAATTATAGAATTGAAAATATAGTGAATCAAATGGAGCGTATTTGGTTTAAAAATGAAGATTATGTTTAAAAATAAAGTTTTATTAATAACAGGTGGTACTGGCTCATTTGGTAATGCAGTTCTAAATCGCTTTCTGAATACAGACCATTTTAAAGAGATCCGTATCTTCTCTCGTGATGAGAAAAAGCAAGATGATATGCGTATTCAGCTTAAAAATGACAAGTTAAAGTTTTATATAGGTGATGTGCGTGATTATAATAGTATTGAACGAGCTATGCGAGGGGTCGATTATGTATTTCATGCTGCTGCTTTAAAACAAGTACCTTCCTGCGAGTTTTTCCCAATTGAAGCAACCAAGACAAATGTTTTTGGCACTCAAAATACGATTGATGCAGCCATCGCCAATAATGTAAAAAAGATGATTTGTTTGAGTACCGATAAGGCAGCATATCCTATTAATGCAATGGGTATTTCAAAAGCGTTAATGGAGAAAGTGGCAATCGCAGCTTCTCGTAATGCGTCTAATACAACTGTTTGCTTAACTCGCTATGGTAATGTAATGGCATCCAGGGGTTCCGTTATTCCGTTATTCTTAAAACAAATACAATCTGGTAAGCCTTTAACCATTACAGACCCTAAAATGACCCGCTTTTTAATGTCATTAGAAGAAGCTGTTGAACTTGTGCTGTTTGCATTTGAAAATGGGAATCCAGGTGATTTATTTGTGAATAAAGCACCCGCAGGTACGATTGGTGATTTAGCTCAGGCATTAAAAGAGCTGTGTAATGCTAATAATGAAATAAAAATTATTGGAACTCGCCATGGAGAAAAACTTTACGAAACTTTATGTACACGTGAGGAAATGTTAAAAGCAGAAGATATGGGTGATTTTTATCGTATTCCTGCAGACAATCGCGATTTAAACTATAAACAATATTTCGTTGAAGGCGATATTGACATGGCTTCTGTTCAAGATTATCATTCTCATAATACACAACAACAAGATGTTGAAGGGATGAAACGTTTGTTATCTACGCTTCCTTTAATTAGAAGAAAGGTATTCGGAGAAAAAGATATTGTTCAATACCCTGATTGATATGGAAAACAAACCTGCAATCATAAATGGAGGAGTCCACAAAGATCAAAAAGGGACTTTACGATTCTTTAATGATTTTAATATGGAACCTATAAAACGGTTCTATATTATTGAACATTCTGAGACAGAAACAATTCGGGGCTGGCGAGCTCATCGAATTGAACAGCGTTGGTTTCAAGTCACAGAAGGAGCATTTAAGATTCAATTGGTAAGAATAGATAATTGGGAAACTCCGAGTAAGAACCTTCCCATCGAAGAGTTTATTATTTCAGCATCAGACAATCAAGTTCTGCATGTTCCTGTAGGCTTTGCCACTTCAATACAGGCATTAGAAAATAATTCTAAAGTGATCTTATTCGCTGATTATGGAATCGAAAATGCAAAATTAGATGACTATCTCTATCCTGTTGATTATTTTATAAAGTAATAGAATGAAATTAAAAGTAGGTATAACGGGTCAGAATGGTTTTGTAGGAAAACATCTTTACAACATGCTATGTCTTTTTCCTGACGAGTTTGAAAGAATTGAATTTAAAAAAGAATACTTTGCTGATTTAAGCTCGCTAGATCAATTTACTTCATCCTGTGATGTAATAGTGCATTTAGCGGCAATGAATCGCCATAGCGATCCCAAAGTGATTTATACTACCAATATAGCACTCGTAGAGAGCCTTATTGAATCTTTAATTAGAACTAAAAGCAAAAGCCATATTCTGTTTTCTTCTTCCTCACAAGAATCAAAAGATAATATGTATGGGAAATCAAAAAAAGAGGGCAGAGAACTTTTTATAAAATGGGCAGAGGAGTTTAATGGACAATTTACAGGAATGGTAATACCCAATGTGTTTGGACCATTCGGTCGACCATTTTACAACTCGGTCATTGCAACCTTTTGCCACCAATTAACACATGCTGAAATGCCTGTTATTCAAATTGATGGAGAACTTAATTTAATTTATATTGGAGAGCTGGTTGAAGAGTTTATTCAACAAATAAGAAGTAAAAAAAGCAATTTGAATTATCAGGTTATTCATACCGCTCATTCAAAAGTTTCAGAGATCCTGTCTTTATTAAATCGATATAAAGAAGATTATTTAGAGAAAGGGGGCATTCCTGCAATAAACTCACGATTTGAACTAAACTTATTTAATACTTTTAGGTGTTACATAGATACTGAGAATCACTTCCCGGTAAAATTCACGCAGCATATAGATCCACGTGGAGCCTTTGTGGAGGTAATTCGATTAAATGTAGGTGGACAAGTTTCTTTCTCGACAACTGTACCTGGAATTACAAGGGGTAATCATTTTCATACTCGTAAAATAGAACGCTTTGCCGTAATTAAAGGGAAAGCGCTTATTCAGTTACGGCAGATCGGTACAGATCAAATATTAGATTTTTATCTTTCCGGAGAAGAACCGGCCTATGTTGATATGCCTGTATGGTATACGCATAATATTAAAAATATTGGAGAGGAAGAGCTCTTTACTATTTTTTGGATTAACGAATTTTTTGATCCAAATGATACTGATACCTACTTTGAAAATGTTTAGCTTAAATTGAAATATAAGGAAATAGAATGGAAAAGAAATTAAAGGTAATGACTGTTGTGGGTACTCGCCCTGAAATTATTCGTTTAGCACGAGTAATGGCAGCATTAGATGCTTCCGAAGCGATAGAGCATATCATCGTCCATACTGGTCAGAACTATGATTATGAGTTAAATCAGATTTTTTTCGATGATCTTTCTATCCGTAAGCCTGATCATTTCTTAAATGCTGCTGGAAAGACTGCAACTGAAACAGTTGGACAGATTCTAATAAAAATAGACCCCTTGCTTGAAGAAGAAAAGCCAGATGCATTCCTAGTTCTAGGAGATACCAATAGTTGTTTATGTGCTATTCCAGCCAAGAAGCGTCACATTCCAATCTTCCATATGGAAGCTGGAAATCGCTGCTTTGATCAACGCGTTCCTGAAGAAACCAATAGAAAGATTGTTGATCACATTTCCGATGTTAATATGACCTATAGTGATATTGCCAGAGAATACTTGCTAAGAGAGGGTCTACCAGCCGATCGGATTATTAAAACGGGGTCTCCGATGTTCGAGGTTTTAAACCACTATTTACCTGAAATAGAAAAATCTGATGTTTTAAGTCGATTAAAACTGGAATACGGCAAGTATTTTGTTGTTTCTGCCCATCGAGAAGAGAATATTAATAGCGAAAAGAATTTCAATGGCTTAATGACTAGCTTAAATCTGATTGCTGAAAAATACGGTTATCCAATTATTGTTAGTACCCATCCTCGTACACGCAATATGATTGAGGCCAAAAAGGTTGAAATGAGATCTGAAGTTCAATTCCTAAAACCTTTAGGTTTTAATGATTATAATGCACTTCAAATGAATTCATTGGCAGTTCTTTCTGACAGTGGCACCATTTCTGAAGAATCTTCTATTTTGAATTTCCCAGCTTTAAATATACGCGATGCACATGAAAGGCCAGAAGCAATGGAAGAAGCTTCTGTAATGATGGTTGGAATGAATACAGAACGAATATTGCAAGGTTTAATTCAATTAAGCTCACAAAAAAGGGGTAAAGAAAGAACATTTAGACCTGTTGCAGATTATTCTATGCCCAATGTTTCAGATAAAGTAGTACGAATTATCATTTCTTATGTTGATTATATCAAACGCGTAGTTTGGTCTGAATAAGTATTTACCCATTTTGAAGAAAAAAGTCTTAATCCATAGCATCGTATTTAGTCCAGATGGTGTATCTACCGCCTATCTATACAACGATATTGCTTTGAAATTTAAAGAAAGTGGTTATGATGTCACAGTATTAACAACTACTCCACATTATAACGTATTAGCTGATGCTTTGAAAAAGCAGCCTATGCAAAGTAAGCTCTTTGGTTTATTTTATGAGAGCAATTTTAAGGGAATTAAAGTAATACATGTTCCTCAGAAGAAATTCAAGCAAACTTCCTTACGAATTTTAGGGTTCATATATTGGCATATTTTATCTTTCTTCTTAGGACTTTTCGAAAAAAGAGTGGATGTTATAATTTCTCCTTCTCCACCATTGAGCATTGGCTTAATTAACATAATCCTCTCAAGACTGATTGGGGCTAAAGTAATTTATAATGTACAAGAAATCTACCCTGACTTTTTGATAGAACAAGGAAGTCTAAAATCGAAACCTCTTATCTTAGTTTTGAAATGGATTGAACGTGTAGTATACAATCAATCCGATGCTGTAATTACCATCGATTCAGTTTTTTATGATAGTATTATTAATAGGTTTAAAAATAAAAGTAAACTTCATGTAATACCGAATTTTGTTGATACCGATCTTTATAAGCCCATGGATCCAGTCTCAGTAATCCTAGATAAATCCCTGTTTCCTGATAATCCGGAAACCTTAAAGGTTATGTATGCAGGAAACATTGGGCATGCACAAGATTGGAAGCCTTTAATTGAGGCTGCTATTCAATTAAAGGAGGAATCTATTGAGTTTTTTATTATTGGTGAAGGAGTATTAAAGGAGTATGTTGAATCACAAGTGAGGTTGCATAAGCTTAGCAATGTCCATGTTTTGCCCTATCAACCTAGAGAGCTAATGCCGAGTCTGATTGCTTATTCTGATTTACAGTTTATTTTTATGGCTCCAGAGATGGAAGCTAATGGATTCCCTTCCAAAGTATACACCATTATGGCTTGTGCAAAACCCTTGTTAATCTGTTCAGGAAAGGACACACCTATCTATAAATTCTTAAATGATAAGAATTGCGCGTATTTGGTTCAGGATAGGGAACTAGCAACTAAAGTTGAAAAGATTGTCTCAATATTAAGGAATGCAGATAAAAGTACTTTAAAGGAAATGGGTTGGTTGGGCCTCCATGAGATTGATACTAATTATTCAAAACATCAAGTTACTATTAAATATGTTAATCTTGTTGAAGAGTTGTTTACTAAACAATAAAATCATTAGTAGCTTATGTTTGGAATAGGAAATGATAATAAAATAATCTTAACAGGTTATTCGGGGTTTGTTGGTCAAAATATTTTGAGCTACACCGAAAAAACCCGGAATGACAGCATCATTTCTCTTAATCTTAGAGAAAACTTGCCTAATATACTTCCACAGGCAAATTCAATTATCCATTTAGCTGGTAAGGCACACGATTTAAAAAATAGCGCAGATCCACAAGCGTACTTTGATATCAACTACGGTTTGACGAAAGAACTGTTTGATCGCTTTTTGAAGAGTAATATTAATGATTTTGTCTACTTCAGCAGTGTTAAGGCTGTAGCAGATACTGTGGATGGTAAATTAACAGAAGATGCTGAGCCAACACCAGAAACTGCTTATGGGCAATCAAAACTACAGGCAGAACGATATTTATTAAGTAAAGAATTACCACAAGGAAAACGTTTATTTATATTGAGACCCTGTATGATTCACGGTCCCGGCAATAAGGGAAATCTCAATCTTTTATACAAAGTAGTGAAGCTGAGAATACCCTATCCTTTGGGTGCCTTTCATAACAGCCGTTCTTTTCTTTCCATTGAAAACCTTTTGTTTATTCTAGATCGAATTCTTACAAATGCATCTATCCCGGGAGGAATATATCATTTAGCCGATGATGAAGCTCTGTCTACAACCGAAGTAATAAGGATAATAGCAAAGGCGGCTAAAGTCAGAGCCAGAGTATGGAACATATCGTCTAGTTTTATAATAAAATCAGCCAAGATTGGAGATAAAATTCATTTGCCACTAAACTCTGAAAGATTGAAAAAACTTATCGAAAGCTATGAGGTAAGTAATGAAAAAATAAAGAGAGCATTGGCGATTAAAAAATTACCGATAAGCGTGCGAGAAGGCTTAGCTAAAACCATCAGAAGCTTTTCAAATTCATAATTTTTAATATCCCGATTTTATCCTATTTTTGCCAATATAGGGGCCAACAGGAATCAATGATCTATATTATCGTATTCTTAATACTTTTTGCAGGGATGTTACTATACATAAAGCTAGCAAATAAGTATTTGATTATTGATAGACCGAATGACCGTAGTTCCCATACTACGCCTACCGTCCGTGGGGGAGGAGTCATTTTCGTTTTATCCATTCTTATTGCAGGTGTTTATTATTATTCAGATTACGGAATACCTGTATTAGGAGTTTTACTTATTGGTACCATAAGTTTTTTGGATGATAATATGAATATCTCTAAACTGTTGCGTTTCTTCTTTCATCTATTGGCTGTGACACTCCTTTTTGCTTATGATCAAGTCTTTGTTCTACCTATCTGGGCTATTATAGCACTTTACATTCTAGTTGTTGGTATTATTAATGCCTATAACTTTATGGATGGAATAAATGGCATTACGGGTTTGTACAGCCTGGTTATTCTTGGCGCACTCCAGTATGTAAATATCTATCAGTTCTCTTTTATCGAACCAGATCTCATCTGGTTTCCAATGCTTGCCTGTGTTGTTTTCTTATATTTTAATTTCCGTAAAAAAGCCTTGGTCTTTGCAGGAGATGTAGGAAGTATTGTTATGGCATTTTGGATTGTCTTCCTTCTTTTAGATTTGATACTAAAGAGCAGCAATTGGTTATATATCCTATTTCTTACAGTTTATGGAGTAGACAGCATCTTAACTATAATTCATAGATTAATTTTGAGACAAAATATTTTTGAAGCTCATCGTTTACATTTCTATCAGGTATTGGCAAACGATCAAAAAATGTCACATCGTTTAGTTGCGTTTATCTACGCATTCCTACAAGTCGCTATCTGTGTATTTGTAATTCAATCAAATCTGAACCCAATATTAACTTTCCTCTTAACCCCCTTGTTTTTAGTAATTATTTATATCATAGTTAAGCCGAAATTAATGCAACAAAGCATGTAATATAAGTGAATTTAACACGTTTGCTTTACCCCATAATATATGATAATACAAAAAAAAACCGTTTCTTTGTTAGAATTACACGCTTTTATTAAAGTGAAAAATAATTATTCGTTTTTACAGTTAGATATAGTAAATAAGATTTCTTTTATGCGGAAAACACTTCGATTAGCCAGTCTGTTACTATTTATTTTTATAGGTGTAGGCACGCACTATTCCTATGCTCAGGATATGTCAAATATTCGTGTAGATGAACTTTCAGATACACAGGTCCGAAATTTTGTAAATCAGGTGCAGGCTTCAGGCCTTTCTGAGGCACAGTTAGAGCAAGTGGCAATATCTAGAGGGATGAGTACTACAGAGGTTCAAAACCTTCGTCAGCGTGTTGATAAAATGAAATTAGCTAATCAGAAAACTGACAGCCTTTCAACTCGTGCTCAACAAAACCTTCGTCAACCTTTGCAAGATACTCTTAACTCCATATCCTTTCTTAATCCAGAACAAGTAAAGACAGAAGCAGAGAAAGCATTGGATGAATTAAAATCTAAAGTATTTGGTGCCTCTTTATTTCAGAATGCCGATCCTCAGTTTGAGCCCAATCTTAATTTAGCTACTCCAAAAAACTATGTAATTGGTACTGACGATGAAATAATGATAGAGATTTATGGCTATTCAGAAGCAAGCTATAAATTAACAGTAAGTCCGGAAGGAAATATTAATATCCCTAATATAGGTGTAGTATCTGTTGCCGGTTCTACCATCGAAAGTGCCAGTACAAGAATCAGAAACAGTTTGTCAAGTATTTATTCTGGTATAAGTAACGGAACCACTAATGTAAATATTACTCTAAGTAATATTCGGAGTATTAAAGTAATTCTTACAGGATCAATCGTTAAACCAGGAACTTATACATTACCATCTGTAGCTTCGGCTTTTAATGCACTCTATGCTTCCGGAGGACCAACTTTAAATGGAACGATGCGTGATATTCGTATCATTCGTAACGGACAAGTAATTTCGACTTTGGATGTTTATGATTTTTTAGTTGATGGAAGTTTAAAAAACAATATTACCCTTCAAGATCAGGATGTTATATTCGTCCCTCCCTATTCCAAGAGAGTTGAATTAATCGGGCAAGTTAAACGTCCGGCACTATTTGAATTAAAGGCTGGAGAAACTTTTGATGACTTATTGAAATATGCAGGTGGTTTCACTGAATATGCTTATCAAGATCGTATTCAGGTACTAAAAAATACAGATAAAGAAAGACGTATTGAAGATTTGCTGTCTAGCCAGTTTAATCAGTATGAACCTGTGAGTGGCGATAAATTTACAATTTCCAGAATATTAGAACGCTTTGAGAATAGAGTAACTATCAATGGAGCTGTATTTCGTCCAGGTGACTACGAGCTTAGTCCAGGTCTAACACTTTCTATGCTTATTAAGAAAGCAGATGGTGTAAAAGAAGATGCTTTCTTAAATCTTGGATACATTACGAGATTAAAGCCTGATTTACAGCCCGAACAAGTTACCTTTAATGTGGCTAATATCTTAGCAGGGACGGATCCTGATATTCAGTTGAAAAAAGAAGACAAAATCTTTATCTCTTCCATTTTTGACTTAAAAGATGAATATTCTGTAAGTATAGATGGAGAGATTCGTAATCCGGGAACATATAATTATGCAGAGGGGAGAACAGTCAAAGATTTGATCTTAGAAGCTGGTGGTTTTAAAGACAGTGCTACACCTTTAAGGATAGAGGTATCCAGAAGAGTTACTGATACTGATATTACTTTGAAAAATGGTGAATCAGCTGAAATATTCCAGATTGATTTAAATAAAGATTTCGAAGGTACCAATGCAAATTTTCTATTGAAACCTTTTGATATGGTATTCATTAGAACAGCTCCGGGTTATGAAACTCAAAAAACTGTTCGGATTGAAGGAGAAGTGCTTTATCCTGGAAGCTATGCTATTAGTAAAAAAGATGAGCGTATTACCGATATTATAAAAAGAGCAGGAGGATTTACTCCCTTTGCTTATATTAAAGGAGCTTCGCTTAAAAGGGTGGGTACTTTAAGTCTACAGGCGGGTGCAACCAGAGATGATCAAATAGCCTTACAAATGGAGAAGGAAGAAAGTCAACAAACCTTACAGACTCTTACAGCTATACAACAAGATCAAAATGTAGCTTTAAATCAAGGAGAACTTCAGCAAAAAACTAAAAATGATTATGTTGGAATAAACTTTACAAAAATTCTTGAAAAACCAGAAGATAAGGAGAACCTTTTATTACATGACGGAGATATTATTTTTATTCCGAAAGAACTCCAAACCGTAAAAGTAGGAGGAGATGTCTTATCGCCAGTAACGGCTGTTTATGTACCTAATCGTGGTCTTAAATATTACATCTCACAAGCAGGCGGATTCTCAGAGCAAGCCTTAAAGAAGCGTTCTTATGTAGTTTATGCAAATGGCTCTGTTAAAAGCACAAATAACTTTATAGGAATTCGTACATATCCTCAGATAGAACCAGGAGCAGAGATCTTTGTTCCAAAGAAAGAATTTCGTCAACGGCAGACAATCAGTCCACAGGCATGGGTAGGTATTGGTTCAACCATTGCATCCATGGCTGCAGTTATTTTCTCCATCATAAACAGCAGTAAATAATTTTAACGTAATAATGATTATAAAGAATATATGTTGCATTGGGGCTGGCTATGTAGGTGGTCCTACCATGACTGTAATTGCGAATAAAAATCCGAATGTTAAGATAACCGTTGTAGATTTAAACCATGCCCGTATTAATGCATGGAATGATCCTGATGTGAATAATATTCCTATCTATGAGCCTGGTTTATCCAAACTGGTAGAAAACGCCAGAGGAAAAAACCTTTTCTTTAGTACCGATGTAGATAAAGCTATTCATGAAGCAGAAATGATCTTTATTTCTGTTAATACGCCTACCAAAACCTATGGTAAAGGGAAGGGGATGGCAGCCGATTTAAAGTACATTGAACTGTGTGCAAGGCAAATTGCCCGTATAGCCACCTCAGATAAGATTGTCGTAGAGAAATCTACTTTACCTGTTCGTACTGCGCAAGCTTTAAAAGCAATCCTAGATCATACAGGGAATGGTGTAAAGTTCCAGATCTTATCCAATCCTGAATTTCTGGCGGAAGGAACTGCAGTACAAGATCTATTGAGTCCAGATCGTGTACTAATTGGGGGAGAACAAAGCGAAGAAGGAATTGAAGCAATTCAGGCATTGGTTGATATCTACGCAAGTTGGGTGCCCTTAGAAAGAATATTAAGAACCAATGTTTGGTCATCTGAGCTTTCTAAACTTACCGCCAACGCTTTCTTGGCACAGCGAGTTTCTTCTATCAACGCTATCTCTGAACTTTGTGAAGCTACCGGTGCAGATGTTGATGAAGTATCAAAAGCCATTGGTATGGATAGTCGCATTGGCCCTAAATTCTTAAAAGCTTCTGTTGGGTTTGGAGGTTCCTGTTTTCAAAAAGATATCCTAAATTTAGTTTATATCGCAAAAACTTATGGTTTGAATGAAGTAGCTGATTATTGGGAGCAGGTAATCATTATGAACGATCACCAAAAAGGAAGATTTGCTGATAAGATTGTAAGTACCTTATATAATACTGTTTCTGGCAAAAAGATAGCTTTTTTAGGTTGGGCATTTAAAAAGGATACCAATGATACGCGTGAATCTGCCGCTATTTATGTAGCCGATGCTTTATTGCATGAGCAGGCAGAAATAACGGTATACGATCCGAAAGTTACTGCAGAACAAATCTACGCCGATTTGGACTATCTAAACTTACGGTCCCCAGAAGAAAACAGAAAATACGTTAAAGTAGTTAACGATCCATACGAAGCTTGTAAAGCTGCCCATGCAGTTGCAATCTTAACTGAATGGGATGAGTTTAAAACCTACAATTGGAAGAAAGTATACGATGCAGTTATTAAACCTGCGTTTTTATTTGACGGAAGAAGTATTTTAAATGCAGATCAATTATCAGCGATCGGTTTCAAATATACCGGAATAGGAAAGTAATTATAAAACAATGAATATCCTGAATCTAATAGGGAGAGACAAAGAGCTTTTCCAACATGATATTGAAGAACATGAACTTGACTTAAAGAATAAAATATCAAATTCACGTTTTTTAGTTATTGGAGGAGCAGGCTCAATCGGACAAGCTGTTACCAAAGAAATATTTAAGCGAAAACCAAAAAAACTTCATATTGTTGACATCAGTGAAAATAATATGGTTGAATTGGTACGAGATATCCGCAGTTCTTTTGGCTACATTGATGGCGATTTTCAAACTTTCGCGCTCGATGTAGGATCTATTGAATATGATGCTTTTATCGAGGCGGATGGTCGGTACGATTACGTTCTTAACCTCTCTGCATTAAAACATGTAAGAAGCGAAAAAGACCCCTTTACCTTAATGAGGATGATTAAGGTGAATATTTTCAATACCGATAAAACCATACAGCAATCCATTGATAAAGGCGTCAAGAAATACTTCTGTGTTTCTACCGATAAGGCTGCTAACCCGGTTAATATGATGGGGGCTTCTAAACGAATCATGGAAATGTTTCTTATGCGGAAAAGCAAGGATATTGCTATATCTACAGCCCGCTTCGCAAATGTTGCCTTTTCTGATGGTTCATTACTCCATGGTTTTAATCAACGTATCCAAAAGCGTCAACCTATCGTTGCTCCCAATGATATTAAGCGTTATTTCGTTGTACCAAAAGAATCGGGCGAGCTTTGCTTGATGTCTTGTATTTTAGGTGAGAATAGAGATGTGTTTTTTCCAAAATTAAACGAAAACTTACATTTGATTACATTTGCTGATATTGCAATTAAGTATCTCAAAAACCTTGGTTATGAGCCTTATTTATGCAATAATGAAGATGAAGCCAGGTCTTTAATGGCAACCTTGCCCCAACAAGGAAAATGGCCTTGTTTATTTACAGCGAGTGATACAACTGGTGAAAAAGACTTCGAAGAATTCTTTACTGATGAAGAAGTACTTGATATGGAGAGATTTGAGAACCTGGGTATTATTAAAAATGAATATAAGGTTGAAGATGATAAGTTGAACTTATTCAGCGAAAGGATCAATGAACTTAAATCACGTAAGTCTTGGACTAAGAAGGATATTATAGATTTATTCTTTCAAATGATTCCTGGTTTTGGACATAAAGAAACTGGTAAATATTTAGATTCAAAGATGTAATGAAACATATTCAAGATATTATATCGTTTATCCGAGATTCTTTCCAAACCAAAGAGTTTATTCCCTTGCATGAGCCCCGTTTCAGAGGAAATGAAAAAAAGTATTTAATAGATACAATTGATTCAACCTTTGTTTCTTCAGTTGGTGCCTATGTTGACCGATTCGAAGAGATGATGGAAACTATTACCGGAACTCAAAAAGCAGTTGCAGTAGTCAATGGTACTGCAGCTATCCAGGTAGCTTTACGCTTAGCTGGTGTTAATTCGGGAGATGAAGTCATTACGCAGGCTTTAACTTTCATTGCCACAGCAAATGCAATTGTGTATAATGGAGCTATTCCTGTTTTTGTGGATGTAGATCTTGATACCATGGGTCTTTCGCCCAATGCTCTGAATAATTTCTTAGAAGAGCATGCGGAACTTCGTGAAAACGGGTGCTATAATAAAACTACCGGAAGAAAGATAGCTGCCTGTCTCCCCATGCATACTTTTGGGTTTCCTGTTCATTTAGATGAACTGATAGAGGTTTGTAAAAAATGGAATATTGCCATTGTAGAAGATGCTGCAGAATCCCTTGGAAGTAAGTATAAGGGAAAACATACAGGTAGTTTTGGCAAACTTGGCACATTTTCCTTTAATGGCAATAAAACAGTAACTTGTGGTGGAGGTGGTGCAATAGTTACCAATGATACGGTGTTGGGTGAAAAAGGAAAGTATTTAACTACTACTGCAAAGAAGCCACATCCTTATGAGTTTTATCACGATGAATTGGGTTATAATTATCGAATGCCAAATTTGAACGCAGCTTTAGCCTGTGCTCAATTAGAGCAATTAGACAGTATGTTGGAGAACAAGAGAGAGCTTGCCAATTTATACAGTAATTTCTTTAATGAGAAAGGCATTATATTTAGAACAGAATTACCAAACACAAAAGCTAATTATTGGTTAATGTGTGTTGAGTTAAAGGATAAAAATGAGCGAGAGCAATTCTTAAAAGAAATGAATTCCAATAAGATCATGTCCCGACCTATTTGGCAATTGATGTTTCGATTACCAATGTATGCTACATGTCAGCGAGATGAGCAAGTTAATGCTCAGTTTTTAGAAGATAGAATTGTAAATATTCCAAGCAGTGTCAGATAAAAATAAAAATGTAATCATTATTGCCGAAGCAGGTGTTAATCATAATGGAAGTATTGAAAATGCTTTTAAGTTGGTTGATGCTGCAGTAGAGGCTGGAGTTGATTATGTTAAATTCCAAACATTTAAAGCGAATAAACTTGTATCAAATAAGGCAAAAAAAGCCGATTATCAAATTGAAAACACAAACAACAATACAGAATCTCAATTAGAAATGCTTCAACGTTTAGAGCTTTCTGAGTCTGCACATGAACAACTGATTAAATATTGTAATTCAAAGAATATTAATTTCTTTTCTACAGCTTTTGATCTCGACTCATTAGATTATCTGTTAAGCCTGGGAATGCAGATGGTAAAGATTCCATCTGGTGAAATCACCAATCTTCCTTATCTGAGAAATGCAGCTAAGCTATTTAAAAAGATAATTCTTTCTACTGGTATGTCAACCTTAGAAGAGGTTAGAGATGCTTTAAAAGTATTTTTAGATAATGGAATACTAAGAGAGAATATTACCATTCTTCATTGCAATACAGAGTATCCAACTCCCATGAAG
Source organism: Albibacterium bauzanense (assembly GCF_004339765.1). Taxonomy (GTDB): domain Bacteria; phylum Bacteroidota; class Bacteroidia; order Sphingobacteriales; family Sphingobacteriaceae; genus Albibacterium; species Albibacterium bauzanense. The sequence goes on from NZ_SMGO01000001.1 coordinate 215,255, forward strand.
GACGTTAATTTAAAAGCGATGCTCCACATCCAGAAAGAATTTGGCACCCTTATAGGATATTCTGATCATACATTAGGCATTGAAGTGCCTATTGCAGCAGTGGCATTGGGAGCAACTATGATTGAGAAGCATTTTACTCTTGATAAGAACATGAAAGGTCCTGATCATAAAGCTTCCTTAGACCCCGATGAGTTAAAGGCCATGGTTTCTGCAATCAGGAACATTGAATCAGCTGTTTCTGGAACAGGATTAAAAACACCATCAGAATCAGAAATGAAGAACATTACAATAGCCAGAAAAAGCATTATTGCAAAAACAAGGATTGCAAAAGGAGATATCTTTTCTGAAGAGAATTTGACAGTAAAGAGACCAGGCAACGGTATTTCCCCTATGTTATGGGATACAGTTATTGGGAAAATAGCTACCCGTGATTTCTCCGCGGATGACTTAATCGTTATAGAAAACTAATGGCTATGAAGATCGCTGTATTAACAAGCTCAAGAGCTGATTTTGGCATCTATTTACCTTTGTTGAATCGGTTAAAAAGCGACTCTTCCTTTCAATTGGAAATTATCGCTTTTGGAACACACCTTTCTAAATTTCATGGTTACACGGTCGATCAGATCAGAGAATCAGGTTTCACTACTATTCATGAAATAACGTCCTTACTTACCAACGATGATGAAGTTGCTATAGCAACTTCGTTTGGATTAACCGTTTTAAAATTCGCGGATTTCTGGAATAATAATCAGTATGATTGGGTTCTATGCTTGGGCGATCGCTATGAAATGGCTGCTGCCGTTCAAGCTGGAATTCCATTTCGTGTCCGTTTTGCTCATCTACATGGTGGTGAAACAACACTAGGTGCAATAGATAATATTTACCGCCATCAAATATCTTCAGCATCTCAACTTCATTTTCCTGCCACTGAAGATTTTGCAGAACGTATAAAGGCGATTACAGAAACTTCCGAAAACATATTTACGGTCGGCTCCTTATCCATTGATGAATTAGAAAGTATGGATATTCCTTCAGAAGGAGACTTTCGCAAAAAGTATCAAATTAATGATGAATTTGCATTGCTAACCTTTCATCCGGAAACCGTATCTCCTGAAAGAAATAATGAATATGCTCGCGAATTGCTTGATGCTTTACTAAATATATCTGAAAAGATATCCTTGGTTATAACCATGCCTAATGCCGATACTTTCGGATCTATATTTCGTAGAACCCTAACCAAGTTAAATGAGAAGAGGCTTACACAGGTAAAACTCATTGAAAATTTCGGAAAATTGAACTATTTTGCCGCAATGCGTTCCTGTAAATTCCTATTGGGCAATACCTCTAGCGGAATTATTGAAGCTGCTTCCTTTGGAAAATATGTAATTAATGTGGGCGATCGACAGAAGGGGAGAGCACAAAGTAAAAATGTAATTAACTGTCCCTTTGATAGCTTAAAAATTCAAAATGCAGTCAAAGAGGTCTCAAAATTACCTGCATTTACAGGAGAAAATATCTATAAGAAAAGCGGTACTGCTGATTCAATTATAAAAATATTAAAACAATATAAATGAGTGATTTCGATAAACATATAATTTCCCAAAGTGAATCAGTAAGAGATGCCTTAAGTAAATTAGATGCATTAGCTTCGGATGCGATTTTATTTGTTGTTGATAATGAATTGCATTTGATTGGATCTTTAACAGATGGAGATTTGCGCAGAGGCTTTATTAAAGGGCTCGGCTTTGAAGATTCCTTACTTCAGTTTATTCAAAAGAATCCAATTTATATTACTCGTACAAATTATACTTTAGAACAATTAGAGGCCTATAAGGAGAAGCATTATAAAATTATTCCAATTGTTGATACCGACAAAGTAATTATAGACGTTCTAAATTTTCGAATACAAAAAACGATTATTCCAGCAGATGGAGTATTAATGGCAGGAGGACAAGGTAAAAGGTTAAGACCTTTAACTGCAAATACTCCAAAACCGCTATTGAAAGTAGGAGATAAGCCCATTATTGAATATAATATAGATAGGTTGGTTCAATATGGGATTAGAAATATAAATTTAAGTATTAATTATTTAGGCGAACAGATAGAAAGCTACTTTGGCGATGGTGAGCGAAATAAGGCCAGAATAAGTTATGTATGTGAAAGTAAACCATTAGGTACGGTTGGTTCCATTCATCTTGTTGAAAGCTTTGAGCACGATGATATATTGATCATGAACAGTGATCTGTTGACCAATATTGATTTTGCAGATTTCTATGTAACCTTCAAAAATTCAGGAGCCGATATGGCTGTAGCCGCAACTTCATATCATGTTGATGTTCCTTATGCCGTATTAGAGGTTGATGGCAAGAACCTGGCAACTTCATTAAAAGAAAAGCCACGTTATACTTATTATTCAAACGCTGGAATTTATTTTATAAAGAAATCTCTTTTAGAGATGATTCCTAAGAATGATTATTTTGATATAACCGATTTAATGGAGGCTGTATTAGCACAAAATAAAACCATCATAACCTATCCCATTACAGGATATTGGCTAGATATTGGCAAGCATGAGGATTTTCAAAAGGCTCAAGAAGACATTAAACATATAAAATTTTAATCTTCCTGTTTTAAATATAATTGAATGTTAGCAATAATTCCTGCAAGATCGGGTTCTAAAGGTTTACCAAACAAAAACATAAAACCATTATTGGGCAAACCATTAATCAATTATGCAATTGAAGCCGCCTTAAAATGCCCTCAAATTACAGATGTTTTAGTTTCAACCGATAGTGAAGAAATAGCAAATGTTGCAAGAGAGGCAGGAGCTTGGGTTCCTGAATTAAGGCCAGATAGCCTTGCCGGAGATAAATCATCCTCATTGGATGTTATTATCCATACATTAAATTATCTGAAAGAGCATTATTCAAAAGAATACGAGGCAATCGTTTTTTTACAACCAACAAGCCCATTAAGGGAATCAGACGATATTAATGCGGCAATCAATCTTTATCAAGAAAAAGAAGCAGATTCTGTTATCAGCTATACACAAGAAGCCCATCCAATTTTCTGGCATAAATATATTAATGAGAATGGTACAATAAGTGATCTCTTCGAAGGGAAAGACTTATTTAATCGACAAGAATATCAGCAAACCTATTTTCCCAATGGTTCCATTTATGTTGTTAAAACTAAGTTAATTCTAGAGGAACGTAAGTTTTATACACCTAAAACCTATGCCTACATCATGCCTAAAAACAAATCGGTAGATATTGATGATATCGATGATTTTCAATATGCCGAGTACCTGTTAAAGACCAAAATCAACCCATAGAATGCTTAAGAAGCTTTTCTCACATACCGCAATATATGGGTTAGCTCCTCAAATCCCTCGGATTGTCAGTATTTTTACACTGCCAATCATAACCAAATATTTAACCGAAATTGATTTTGGTATATATGGAGTCATTACCGCCGTTGCCGGAGGCGTAGCTGTGTTAGGGAATTTAGGGCTTAATGTTATACTTTCAAATAGTTTCTTTAAGAATCCCGGTCAATATAAATGGGGCTGGAGACAGATCTATGGTTTCCTGATGTTATGGAATTACCCGTTTGCCATACTGCTGGGCATTCTTTTATATTTCTTTATTCCGGTTGAAGCAAGCGAAAATGCTTTATATATCATTCTGTTGAATGTATTGCCGGTTGTTTTTTTCGGGCCTACCATGGTGCTGGGTAATATGTATTATCAGTTAAAACAACAACCGACACAAATTGCAGTCCGCTCAATAATTGCCGGTATTTTGGGTATTGTGTTAAACGTATATTTCATTGCTGTATTAAAACTGGGCTATATGGGCTGGTTTTTGTCTGGTTGTATATCAACTATGCTTGTTCAGGTATCTTATTGGTGGCCATTGAATAAAAAGCTTGGAATTAAACCCATCTTCAATTTTAAATGGCGATATATCCGTAATTCTTTAAAAATTGCACTTCCAACAGTTCCTCATTATTATTCTTCCTATCTGTTAGATATATCCGATAGGGCAGTCATGAAAATCGTGGGAGTAAACACAGGAGATATTGGAAAGTATAATGCTGCCTATACCGTTGCCAACATTGTTCAAAAAATTGGGGTCGCTGCAGGAAAGGCAGTTAGTCCAATGCTATACCAAACCTATAAGGACAATGATGAATACTCAGCCAGAAAATTGATCTTTATTTTGCAAATCATTTTTCTTTGCATGACTTTCATTTTATCAATCTGGCTTAAAGAAATCTTCATGTTTCTGATCAAAAATGAAGAGTTAGCTCAAGTCTATCCATTAGGTATTATTATTATTATGGCTTACAACTATAGGCCCATGTATTTAGGAGCAAATAACAGATTGTTTTATCATGAGAAAACAAAAGTTCTATTGAAAGTAACCTTTATTGCCGGATTCATGAATCTACTTTTGAATCTCGCTTTAATTAAATACTTTGGCTATCAGGTTGCAGCCTATACAACTTTTGCGGCGCTGATGTATATGGGCTATGCAGGCTATTTTCTTAAAGATTACAAACAAACAGAAACTCTTAATTACTATCCGCTACTTTGGTTGTTTTTAACTATTTTGTTAACTGTAATAAGTTGCTATTTTGTTGAGGTCAATTATATATTCAAGATTGCAATAACAGTATTACTACTACTATTAAGCGTTATTTTATTAAAAAGATATCGATAGGATGACAAGAAAAGAAGTGCTCTTATTATTGGCGTATTTAGAGAAAACCTTTCCTGTTTGGGATTGGAGATATGGAAGTATAGAGATATGGCCGCTAATTAAAAGGGATATCTTCTTTATATTTTTTAATCAGAAAGAAAAGAAACAGTCTCCAACTGAATCAAAGTCAAGTAGAACACTCATCAGAATCTATAATATATGTAATTCTCTTTTATATTTCCTGAAGATCAAGTTCCGAAAGAAAGGAAAGGTTGCTACGTTTTACTGCGGGTCAGCTGCTCATCGAGTTGACTTTCAATCAAATTTTATTAACAGATATTTCTTCCCATATATACAGAACTTAAAGGAGACAGAGTATATTCAATATGAATATGGCCCCGTTCTTAAAAACAAGAACTATAAGAATGAAAAATCAATAGTATATGCAAGTGAGCTGTATACAATCTTTAATCTATTTAGAAGGTTCAAGAGCCAACCAAATTTAAACCTTTTTAAGTGGGATGAATTTCATTCTTGTATACTAGAACGCTCTGGTCTAGACCTAAATACCTATTATAAAAGATTACCTGTGCGCTTAGAATCTTTAATGGTATACGCAGATATTTCATCTTTCCTGATTAAAAAGTATCAGCCGAAGGAAGTAATAGGTTTATGTTATTATAATAATAGCATGTTTGCCATGCACTATATGGCCAATAAAATGGGGATTGAAAATTTAGATGTTCAACATGGCGGACAAGGAAGCTTACATTCCATGTATACCTTCACTAATCTTCCTAAGGGCGGATCCAATATGATACCCAAAACCTTTTGGTGCTGGGATCAGGTTTCAGCAAATCATATATTATCATGGTTAGGTTCTCAAAATTATCATCATGTAGAAGTGAATGGAAATCCATGGATCGAATTCCAATTAAAGAAGTTTTCTAGTCAAGATGATCTTTCAAAGCAGAAAATCATCTTATATACCTTACAAGAAAAGGAACTGGAAGAATATATCCTACAAGCAATTAAATTAACACCAAAAGAATTTGTCTGGTGGATCAGACTTCATCCCCGAATGTTAGATGCTCAAGCTATTATTGAAAGTCAATTGGAAAATATTGGCTGTAAAGATAAAGTTGAGATATCAAAAGCAACTAATTATCCTCTTCCGGTTCTATTAGAAAAAAGCTATGTTCATCTGTCAAAATTCTCCGGTTCTATTATAGAAGCTGTACTTGTAAATACACCTAATATAATAATTGATGAAGTCGGTTTAGAGATATATAAAGATTATGTAGATAATCAGGATGCTTCCGTAGTTTTAACAAAGAACGCAGACGATTTACTTAAAAGCATTCTGGAAATTGAGGGTAATATTTAATAATTGTAAAATGATACCTATACAAATATGCTAAAGAAATTAATTGTATATACACTGAAGGCTCTAAACTTAAAGAGGTTATTTCTTGATCAAAATGAAATTGATAGAGCGGTAGTTATTGATCCCAGATCAATCGTTAAGGGATGCCATATACGTGGTACTGTAAATATTGGTAGAAAGAGTAAGATCATGTACACTGATATAATTGGAGATGTTAAAATAGGTAAATATACTTCACTTTGGGGACCGAATATTTTTATACGTTCAGCATTACACCCGATTTCTATTGGTAATTTTTGCTCAATCGCAAGAAATGTAACAATCCAGGAATATAATCATGATTACAAAAGATTTAGCACTTATTTTATGGAGCAAAATTTTTTACAAAATGGAAGCTATAAGAATGAAGTCGTTTCAAAAGGAGCTATAACAATTGAGCATGATGTTTGGATAGGAGTAAATTGTGCTATTTTGAGTGGATCTCATATATCTACAGGTGCTATTATCGGAGCCGGGAGTACCGTTAGTGGTTATATTCCACCCTATGCAATAGCCGTTGGCTCACCAGCTAAAGTAATTAAATACCGATTTGAAGAATCTGTTATCGAAGCCTTGCTCAAAACTCAATGGTGGGAATGGGAGGATGATAAATTAAAAGATAACCTGGATATCTTAAATAATATAAACAATAATTGATTATTGCATTATTTACCAATTAGCTATTGATAATTATGTTCAAGAAATTATACCAAAATTTTAGCCGACTCTACGATAAGCAAATCGACGCAAAAGGTTTAGCTCTATTCAGAATAGCCTTTGCACTGGTTTTGCTCGGAGAAGTAATACAGCTCTATTATTTCAGGCATTTAACCTTTGATAAAATTCCCTATGTAGTTCCCGGCGAAATAGAAATGTGGCCGGTTCTCTTATTTTGGATGGGTGCCTTGATATTTGTAATCTTAGGGTTATTTACCAGAACAGCAGCCATTATAAATTATATTTTAACAGTAGTTGTTGTTGGTACTATCTCGTCTTTTGAATATCACATGTTTTATTCATACCTAATCATCAGCTTTCTGTTTATGTTCTTGCCTTTATCCAAAACATTTTCGCTTGATCGCTTAATTTTAAAACTAAAATATTCAAATACCCGCTTTCGATACAATCCACCACAAACAGTTTCTGTATTGGCATATTATCTCCCTCTTCTGATGGGAATAGGTTTTGTCTATTTTGATTCATTATTTTTCAAGTATACATCTCACCTTTGGTTAAACGGTTTGGGAATGTGGTTACCTGCATCTATGCCTCAAGCGGTCTTATTTGATATAAGCTTCCTCTTAAATATTAAGTTTTTAGTAATAGCTCTCGGCTACATTACTTTAATCTTTGAAACTATTTTTCTGTTTACATTCTGGAAAAAAAAATGGCGGATTCCTGTATTAATTGTAGGTATTGGTCTGCATATTGGCATATTAATTTGCTTTCCAATACCCTTTTTTGCATTAGGAGTAATTGTTCTTTATTTATTAATGATTCCTGTTAGTTTCTGGGAGAAGATCTTTAATAGAAATAAAGAAGCAAAAAAGAGACTCCAATTTTACTATGATGGAGAATGCCCATTATGTAACCGAACCCGTATAGTCATCAATCATTTTGATTCACGTAATAGCATTGAGTTTTTGACCGTACAGGAAAACGCCAAAAAACAAGCAGCATTAGCCAATATATCCATGGATAAGCTCCTGGATGATATTCATTCTGTAAATAATAAAGGAAAAGTTTTCGTTGGTTTTGACACCTATATCCAGGTTTTTAATGCTATCTGGTATTTAAAACCCTTATCTTGGATTTTACAGATACCAGGAATATACCATCTAGGAACAAAAACTTATAAATACATTGCAAGCAACCGCACAACAGAACGATGTACAGAAGATAACTGTGGCTATGTGTTGCCTGAATTACCAGCGAATGATGCTCGTTTTAAAATCCTAACTAATTATTCGATGAGAGACCTAAAGATTGGTTCTATTTATTTAGGTTTAATAATATTAACATTACTTCAAATTTGTGTTACTTACAACTCGCCACTTATATTTCAGACTTATAATAGATTAGGCATCTCAGATTCTAGAATAATTAGACTTTCAAAGCAAATCACTACAAGTGTATTTGTTCCAGCAAAGACATTCTTTGGGATTACTCACCATGCAGTTTTTATGGATAGCCATTTTAAAGGATATAATCATTCAATTGCCGTTTTGTATAAAACACCCGATGGTAATGAAGCTTGGTTACCATTTACTGGCCCTGACGGTATACCAGGTAATTATTTATTCGGTCCTAATTGGATTAAATGGACATTTAGAACCAATTCACCACTTGTAAATCAAAGTCTATTACAAACAAGTATTCGTGATTTCACAGCTTTCTGGGCACATAAAAATGGTATTAACCTAGACGATGCTGAATTTTTAATAAAAGTCAAGAAAAACGAAGACCCTACGGAATGGGAATATGACTTCTTGCATAAACAACTGGCCAATCCTTGGTTAGATGGAGGGACTGTTCAGTGGAGAAACAAAGAATTCTCCTCCGATATTAAGAACATAGAAGAATTATAAAAACTGAACTAGATAGTGTCAATTCTTAGAGATATACAACAGGAATATCAGATTATTAATAGTGTATAGTTATGTCAGATTTAATTTTTTATTCAAAAAATAGTTATTTTTCAGAGGATCACTATACTATAGGTACAAGTACATTTACAGGTGGGGCAGCCTCAGCATCTCGAACTATATTCTTCGATTATATTATTCCAACAAAAATTAGTATTAATAAAATTAATGTTGCTGTAAATGGAAATGGTCTATTGTATATTAAAAAATTTACTAAATCTGCAGATGGTTCAACATATATTTTTAAACAGCAGATACAAATTAAAGTTGTAGCAGGAATTAATAATATAGAAATACTGGAACCTCTATCGTATTCAAATGATGATATTATTGCTGTATTTACTGTTGCAAATATAAAGTTCTTAACTGGTGCTACATGGAGTCCATATAAGTATGAGTCTACTGGATTAAATGTCTCCAGTGATATATTAACATCAAATTTAATATCAAGTTCTGCCAACCTATTAATATCATTTGAGGTTTCCACACTATTAGTTGCAAATAGAGGTAATGTATTTGATAGGGAAGAATCTAGAAATACTCTTTTTTTAGATGATGACTATACTTCATTGTTATATTATGATTCTGATGAATATAGAGATGCATTAGGACGGAGAAAATATGCTGAACCTGTTGGGTTGAATTTTAAATGGGAGTTTAAAGGAAGCTTGGGGTTGGATGATGTATCTAAATCTACAGGTTTTACTTCTGGATTAATATCAGAAATGTATGATTCTGGAAATAGTTATACTGTTGATATGGGGTTGTCCTATTTAGCTTATTTGCAATTTGACAACCCTAAATCATTGAATTCTTTTAATTTCTCGATGGAGATTTTTGAGTTTGAATTAACTAGATTTAGCAGCAATTCCGCAATATCATCTATTTTCTGTGGTCAAACACTTTATAGCAGAAAATTAGCTCATACTTCCACCTTTTATCCTGGAAATGGTGGTGAAATAAGAATTCTTGAAGGCAGGATGGAAACTCAAAGTTTCACAATCGGGGCACGTGCATATTTCCCACTTAGTCCTGTAATAGGTCAAGAATTTCGAATAGTGCAGAAATTTAATGGAAGAACGATCTTTTTTGAACTGTATCAGAAAGCTGGCCAAGATTATAAATTACTGTCTAATATAACTTTTAGCTATGGTGATGGTGAGAATAGACCTTCAAATAGGAAGCTAGGAATTATGTTATATGATGTAGGTGTTAAAATAACGAAGTACGAGAACTATAGTTTTGAGCCTTTGGTAACAAGATTATTGTTTATTGGAGATAGCATACAATCCGGTTTTTCTTGTTCTGATTTTTCAAAATCATATACCAGATTAGCATCAAGATGGAATGGTATAGCTGGAAGTGTGAGATCAGGTCACGGTTGTACAACAGATGACTTTATGCCTATGATACCAGAAATATTAGAAAGAAAACCTGAAGTTGTTATATTAGGTCTAGGTCTTAATGATATTAGATATGGAGTTATTGATTATCAGCTAAAGTATAAAAGTATAGTCGATCAATTATATAATATCGGCACAAAAGTTATATTATGCAATTTGATTCCAAATAATGTTGATGATGTATTGCCATTTAATACATGGCAACAAGTAACATTTGGAGCGGATTATATCATAGTAAATTATTATGATTTAATGAAGGACCCCAGTAATCCTACGAAATTAAATCCTTTATATAGTACAGATGGTACACATCCAAATGACTATGGTAATTTATTAATGTTTAATAGATTAAAGCAATATTTATAATGAAGCATAAAAATAAAGAATTCTCTTCCGATATTAAGAACATAGAAGAATTATAAATACTCAACAATGGAAAAAGCATTAATCATTGGTATCAATAGTTTTTTAGGCGAAGCGATTTATAAGCAGCTGAAAGGCGTTTATCATGTTACTGGTATATACAATAGAAGTAAAGAGAATATTCCTGAGGATATCAAAGCAATACAGGTTGATGAAATTGATAGTTTAGAAGGAACCGAATTTAAACACATCTATCTGGTTAGTTCTTTTATCCCTACTGGGGATAAAAGCATCGAAGATGAAAATCTCATTCATGCGAACCTGCTCTTACCTGCAAAAGTAAGCAAGCTATTTCCACAATCCCGAATAGTTTTCTGTTCCAGTGTATCTGTTTATGAAAACTCAGCGAATACAAAGGATATTTCAGCAAAACAAGCACCGACACCCTATTCAAAATATGCACTTAGCAAATTATGGGGTGAGCGTAGCATTGAAAGTCATTCTTCCTATGCAATCATACGAATCTCATCCATGTACGGTATTGGCATGAAAAAGATAACCTTTCTCCCTAAAATCATAGAAAATGCTTTATCTTTCGGTGAAATTAAGCTTTTGGGTAAAGGAGAGCGATTGCAAAATTATATCCATGTAGATGATGTCGCGAAAATTGCTATCAAAGCAGCTCATCAAGATGATAATTTTACCATCCATGCTGTGAGCGAACATTCGTATTCAAATAAAGAAATTGCAGAAAGAATTGCAGAGATTACTCCATGTAAACTTATATTAACAGGAGAAGATAATTCCAAATCATTTAGCTATGATAGTTCTTTCACCAAAGAAAAATTGGGTATCATCAATTATAAAAAAATAGAAGAAGGAATAAAAGAGATTATTGAATGGATCAAAAAGTAGTATTAGTAACCGGTATCGGAGGGAACGTAGGTCAGGGGATTATTCGAAATATAAGAACATTACAATTGCCAATAAAGGTTGTAGGCTGCAATGTAACCGAATTCTCTGCCGGCAATCATCTATGCGATAAATTTCATCTGGTGCCATTTTCATACGAAGAAGAGTTTATTCCAGAAATAATCAAGATAGTTGAAAAGGAGAAAATCGATCTGATCATCCCTTCAACAGACTATGAAGTATATTATTTAGCAAAACACGCTAATCGTATTCCATGTATCATAGCTACCTCTGCTTTTGAAACAACTGAAATCTATTTAGATAAATACAAATCATTCCTACATCATCAAAAACACGACATCCCCTTTGCTAAAGCATACCTGCCTTCTAATTACAACAATGAATTTGCTGAATTTATAGCAAAACCAAGAGAGGGCAGAGGATCGAGGGGTTTAGCTATTAATCCACCATCCTATAAAGATTTCTCAGATGAATATATGATCCAGGAACTTTTCAAAGGAATTGAAATAACCACTGCTTTTTACGTAAACAAGCAAAATAAGCTACATGGCTTTATTAACCTTGAACGTAAATTAGACAATGGAGCAACCAATGAATGCCGGGTCAATAGAGCCTATGATGAACAGCTAGAAGTTATCTTAGAGAAGATCATTCGAAATTCTAATATAAAGGGCAGTGCAAACCTGCAGTCCATCGTTACGCCAGAGGGAGAAATTATGCCTTTTGAAGTTAACTGCCGCATATCAGGCACCAATTCAATCCGCTCTAATTTTGGTTTTGAGGATGTGAAGTATACGTTGGAAGAATATTTATATAATTCACCACTTTCTGAACCTAAAATTATAGATGGTGTCGCTATCCGGATCATGATGGATGTTATTTATCCCAATCAGGAGTCAAATTCAAGTTTATCAGATAATTCCAGTAAACATTTTATCTATTAATCAATTATGGACAAATTAAAATACGAAGTTGTTCTCTTTGATGCAGCCAATACCTTAATACACAAGCCTGCTTTATGGGATAACATGATCCGTGTATTGAAAGATCATGGTCAGGATATAAATCAAGCTGAGTTAAGAAAAAAGCATAAACTGATCTCGGAAATAATTCATTTCCCCGATCGTACCAATTCTGACTTCTATAGAAAATTCAATAAGGAGCTTCTTTTATCTTTAGGGATTATTCCGGACGACACACTTTTAGATGATATCTTTAATGCCTGCACCTACCTTCCTTGGCAAGCTTTTGAAGATACCGAATACTTGAAAGAGATCAATCTTCCAAAAGCAATTCTCTCTAACTTCAATTCTTCTTTAAAAGACCATTTGGATACTTTATTCGGTGAGAATGTATTCAGCGAAATCATCGGATCGGAAAAGGAAAAAGTAGGTAAACCCAGTGTTGAGTTCTATCAACGTGCCCTTGAAATATTAGCTATTGAGCCAGCAAAAATATTATATGTCGGTGATTCGCTGAAGCTGGATGTTATACCTGCGAAATCACTTGGAATTGATGCCTGGCTGATAGACAGAGATGATAATTTTACTTACTTTGATAAACGAATAACATCCTTAAATGAACTAAAAGATATTATTTAAAAGGGAATGAAAAGACTAGCCATTATTGGATCCGGAGATCTAGGTCAGCAAATAGCATATCATGCTCAAACTGATAATCATTATGAGGTTATCGGCTTTTTTGATGACTTTAGAAATAAAGGAGAGCGAATTAACGATTTGCCAATCTTAGGAAAAACCAATGCTATTATTGATGCTTTTCAACAAAAAATTTTTGATGAATTGTTAATTGGAATAGGCTATAAACATCTCGTCTTTAAAAGAGAAATCTATCAAAAATTTAAGAATAAAATCCCATTCGGAAAATTAATTCATTCAAGTTCTATTCTTGATTCTTCTAGTATAATCAAGGAAGGTGTAGTTATTTACCCCGGTTGTATAATCGACCAGCAGGTTATAATAGAAGAAAACACATTAATAAATGTAGGTTGCTGTATAGCGCATGATACAAAGATAGGTGCACATTCTTTTCTTTCTCCGCGAGTAGCCATTGCTGGTTTTGTAAAGGTTGGAGAGTCCTGCATTTTAGGAATCAATTCTACTATTATTGATAATATCCAGTTGGTTAATAATACTCAAATAGGAGGGGGAGCCGTTGTAATAAAAAACATAGAACAAGAAGGTTTATATGTTGGCAATCCTGTAAGATTTATAAGATAAAACAATATGATACCATTTAACAAACCATATTTAACCGGAAAGGAAGCACATTACCTGTACGATGCAGTTTATACAGGCAAACTATCGGGCAATGGAAAATATACGCAGAAGTGCCAGAACTTTTTGAAAGAACAATATGGATTCGGCAAGTGCCTATTAACCACGTCTTGTACAGATGCTTTAGAAATGGCGGCTATATTAATTGATATACAGCCTGGTGATGAAGTCATCATGCCATCCTATACCTTCGTTTCGACCGCTAATGCTTTTGTTTTAAGAGGTGCTAAGGTCGTATTTGCTGATAGCAGAAAAGATCATCCGGGAATTGATGAAGACCTATTAGAAGCGTTAATAAATAGTAAAACCAAAGCCATTGTTCCAGTACATTATGCAGGTGTAGCTTGTGATATGGATAAGATCATGGATATCGCAAACAAGCATAATCTGTTTGTCATAGAAGATGCAGCACAGGCTATCGATAGTTTTTATACTGGGAAAGACGGTATTAAAAGAGCATTGGGTTCTATTGGCCACCTTGCAGCCTTTTCCTTTCATGAAACCAAGAACATCATTGCAGGTGAAGGAGGGATGTTAGCTATCAATGATCCTCAATTTGAAAAGCGTGCTGAAATTATATGGGAAAAGGGAACTAACCGTTCCGCATTCTTCAGAGGTGAAGTAGATAAATATGGCTGGGTAGATATGGGATCTTCATTTTTGCCTTCTGAACTAATATCAAGCTTTCTATGGGCTCAAATTGAAAACATACAAGATATTCAAAAAGTAAGGGTCGAGCACTGGAATCAATATTACGATGGGTTAAATGAATGGGTAACCAAACAAGAGATACAAGTACCGAAGATCCCTGATTCTGCAACCAATAATGCTCATATGTTTTACATAGTCTGTAAAGACGGAGAGCAGCGTGCTGAAATATTAAACAAACTAAAAAGCAATGACATCTATGCTGTTTTTCATTATTTAAGCCTTCATACCAGCCCGTTTTATGCTGAAAAACATGATGGAAGGCATTTACCTGTGACTGATCATTATTCAGAATGTTTGATCAGACTACCCATGTATTATGAATTGGAAGATACACAGATAGAGAAAATCATACAAATCTTAACCTCTTCTTAGATTATAAAGGTTTTATTGTAAACTCGAAATATTTGATCAATTCATTTTCTTTTCCGCTCAGAAAGCTGCTATAATAGCTAAAGACCGGAAAGCGAGGACGCATTTCTGTCGAGTAGTTTATCTCTAATACCGAACTAGGTTCTACTATTTCATAATTAGAAAGGTTATACTGATAGAAATAAGGCTCTAAATGTTCGAACTTATTATTATTAAGGTTTTTTATATAATCCTCTTCCCAAACCAGCATAGTGTTTTCTTTAGTAGAATGTAGCTTTAAAATTCCGCTGTATTCATAGAAACTTTTGACGTTTCCTTTTTGGGTGAAACTTCCTGTATTGTCTATTATAAAGATGGTTTGAGGGAATTCCTTTTCAGGATTATGAGAAACAAAATAATCATCCAGTACTTTATACTTTAAATAGCCTTTAAAATAGCTGTATTGAATAAATACATTGAAGCTTACAAATAAACCCAAAGATAAAGCTAAAATAACCTTCTTAACAGTAGCTGACTTAATAAGAAACAGTAAATTACAGAATAATAAAGCTAAACCAAATCCAATTAATAATTGATGTCGGGTATCAAAGCCACTAAAGAAGGGATATTTATTTACGATAATGTAAGGAATAATACCTAAGAAGATGATAATAACTCCTATCAGTAAAAATTTGATAGATACCCGTATGTTGAAATCTATATATTTTAGCCTGTATAATATTACTACAACCAAAATTAAAAACAATACAATAAACTCAATGCTTGTAAACATCTCTTGAAGTAGAGGAACCAGTGTGGTGAAAAAACCTGTTGAGAATTTGATTAAACGGGTTGGCATAGCCACTAAAGAATTTAATCCTATTTCATTGTAATTTAGCGCTGCATATTGCTGTGAAGGAGCTAAGAAAACACCTTTAAATATCCAAAATATAAAAGGTAGAAGTAAGAAGTCCCAATACCTAAGCGTATTCTTAATTAACATCGAAAACACCTCTGCAAAGTTCTTTAATCCGCTATTAAGAATATATTTTATTTCATTTGAATATAAGATCCAGATAAATGGAATTAAGTAAAATACAACGAAGGAGTTAATCATAAAAGAAAAGAAAAACAACAACAAGCTTAAGGACCTATCCAATGGTTGCTGTTCTAATTTGAACCTTACAAGAAAGTATATTGCCAAAATGAAAACAGTTAAACACAATGTAAATGGAAGGCATATCATCGCTATTTTAGCATCCCCTAATGGCAGTACACTATAAATTAAAACAGCAAAGTATGCAAAGTTCAGTCCTTTACTTTCGACAGTAAACCATTTATCAATAATCTTAAATAAAGTATAAATACTTATTAGTTGTAAAACAAAAGTTAACAGATGATAGAAAATCGGTGCATTTGGAAGTTTTTGAAGTAAAACATGCATATAACCAAAGATCACCGCTCCATTCCCATGAAATTGAGTCATAATGCCTTTATCAGACATGTTATAGAGCGTCCAATCATCCCAAAATACACCGGGATTTATAAGCATCAAACAATTTGAAATAACAAAAAGCAGGTATGCTGTTGTTTTTATCTTGCCTTGCATGTTAATGTATTTAGGAAAATTGGTTTAAATCTTAAGGTTAATTATAAATCTTCTTTATAATATAATTTGGACGGTTTTGTACTTGTTTGAAAATTTTGAATAGGTAAATCCCCATTAACCCTAAGAAGGTAGAAATAATTCCTAAAATTAATATATTAATAGAAACGAGTGAGGTCCAACCTAGTTGAATAGCATCGCCCCAGATGATTTTTTTGGCTATTAAATAAATAATTGAAAGTACGCTTCCAAAAGTAATCAGCAATCCTGAATAAAATAGATACTCCAGTGGTTTTCCCGAAAAAGAAGTCACTGCCTGGATCATTAATTCCAATCTCTTTCTTGTGCTATAAGTACTTTCCCCTTCGCGTAATCCCTTAGTAACTGGCAAGCCAATTTGGTTATAGCCTGTCCAGTACATCATACCACCCATAAATAGGTTTGCATCACCCAAAGAATTAAGACTCTTTACATATTGTCTTTTCATCAATCTTTCTGAAAGAATATTCTCCGGAATCTTAACTTCTGATATCTTATTGATTGACCAATAAAAAAGTCTGCCACCTAAACTTTCTATAAACTTACCCTTCCTTTTTTCTTGATAGCCATATACCACATCGACATCTTCCTGACTCTGCATCGCATCAAAACACCGGATTATAAAATTAGGATGAGTTTCCAAGTCATTATCAATTAAGAATACAAAGTCGCCCTTTGCGTATTGTAGACCTGCTTGCATCGCATAATGATGACCGAAGTTTCGGGACAAGTCAATAACTACGATCTGTTGGATTTCTTTCTTTTTATCCAATAAGAAACGCAACGAATCATCGGGTGAGCCATCATTTACAAAAATCAATTCATAATCATCGATGTTCAGCTTCCGAATGGCTTCAATCATTTCTAGTAAAAAAGTATCTAAAAACCTTCTTGATTTATATAGCGTTGTTACTACAGATAAAGTCATGCTTTTTAAAACTTAACGGTGATTAACGTTCCTAAAATAATAAAAAATAACCCGATTAATTTTCCCCAGGTAAAAGTTTCCCCTAGAAAATAGATTCCAATAATAAATACCAAAGCAGGAGAGAGGCTCATAAAAGGATATGCCTTGGTAATTTCAAATTTAGTCATGGCTGCCATCCAAAAAAGGGAAGCCAGAAATGCACTAATAAAGCCTGAGATAATATAAAAGTCTAATAAGGCATGCCCCATAAACTTGAGTTTACCGCTAAACCCTTCAGGCAAACTCCCCAATTGATTAAGTCGCCATTTAAGGATTATCTGTCCATAAATAGTAAATAAGATTGTACAGAAAATGTATATATACCCCATATGGTCACAAATATATATGAATTAATGAATAATATTTTGATGTTTCAGTTAATTAAGTAATTGAAATTATATATTTGCATCACATAAAATCGTTATTTGAATTCATATTACTTTATTAATACTATTTAATTATAACAAAATTAATAATGAGCAATAGTTCATCAGAACCAAAAACCATATTAATTACCGGAGGAGCCGGGTTTATCGGTTCCAATCTATGCGAATACTTCTTAAATAAAGGCTATGTGATCCGCGTGTTGGATAACTTTTCTACCGGTCATCGTCATAATATAGCCTCCTTTTTAGATCAGGAAAACTTTTCTTTAATTGAGGGAGATATCAGGAATCTGGAAGATTGCAAACAAGCCTGTGAAAATGCAGATTATATTCTGCATCAGGCGGCACTTGGTTCCGTACCCCGATCTATTAACGACCCCATCACTACCAACGAAGTAAACGTTAATGGATTTTTAAATATGCTGGTCGCAGCAAGAGATGCACAAGTAAAAAGGTTTGTTTATGCTGCAAGTTCTTCAACTTATGGCGATTCTGAATCTCTACCTAAAGTTGAAGATAAAATCGGAAAGCCTCTATCTCCTTATGCAGTTACTAAATACGTTAATGAACTGTATGCCGATGTTTTTTCAAAAACATATGGTTTAGAGTGCATTGGATTACGCTATTTCAACGTATTCGGCAGAAAACAAGACCCCAATGGTGCCTATGCTGCTGTGATACCTAAATTCGTTAAACAGTTCATGAGCTATGAAAGTCCGGTTATTAACGGTACTGGCGATTATTCACGCGATTTTACCTACATTGATAACGTAATCCAGATGAATGAGCTTGCTATCATGACTAATAATTCTGATGCTCTCAATACGGTTTATAATACAGCTGTAGGAGATCGTACCACCCTCAACGAATTAGTTCAATACCTAAAAGAATACCTAACAGAGTTTGACCCTAAGATTGCCAGTGTTACTATTGAACACGGGGAAAATAGGGCAGGAGACATTCCACACTCTTTAGCAAGTATAGATAAGGCTAAAACATTACTGGGCTATAAACCATCACACACCATACAGGAAGGTTTAAAAGAAGCTCTTACTTGGTACTGGGGAAATTTAAAATAATACATAGAATAATATAGAAATGAATAATCTTATAGAAACTAGGATTGCTGTTATTGGTTTAGGTTATGTAGGTTTGCCCTTGGCACGTTTATTTGCGACTAAATACCCGGTAATCGGTTTTGATATTAATCAACCTCGTATCAATGCATTAAATGCAGGTATCGACTCAACATTGGAAGTATCTGAAGAGGTATTGAAAACAGTCTTAGTTGATAAGCCTTCTAATTCAAACGGACTCTATTGTTCTTCTACTTTATCCGATATTGCAAACTGCAATATCTATGTTGTAACCGTACCAACGCCTGTCGATAAAAACAATCGTCCAGATCTTACCCCGCTTTATAAATCAAGCGAAACTGTTGCTAAAGTATTAAAAAAGGGAGATATCGTAATTTACGAATCAACCGTTTATCCTGGTGTTACTGAAGATGAGTGCGTTCCTGTTCTTGAAAGAGTATCGGGTTTAAAATTCAATATTGATTTTTTTGCAGGCTATTCTCCAGAACGTATCAACCCGGGAGATAAAGAACGTACGGTAGAGAAAATATTAAAAGTAACTTCTGGCTCTACTCCTGCAATTGGGGAGCGGGTTAATGAGCTATATAAATCTGTAATTCCTGCCGGCACTCATTTGGCACCTAGTATTAAAGTTGCTGAAGCTGCAAAAGTTATTGAGAATTCGCAGCGCGATATCAATATTGCCTTCGTAAATGAATTGGCAAAAATCTTTAATCGTTTAGATATTGATACCCATGCGGTATTAGAAGCAGCAGGTACCAAATGGAATTTCTTGCCTTTTAAACCAGGCTTGGTAGGCGGACATTGCATTGGTGTAGATCCATACTATTTAGCACAAAAGGCTCAAGAGCACGGTTATCATCCTGAAATTATCTTAGCCGGCCGTCGTTTAAACGATGGAATGGGAGAGTACGTTGCTCAGGAAGTAATCAAATTAATGGTTAAGAAGGATATTCAGGTTAAAAACTCTAACATCCTTGTATTAGGGATCACTTTCAAAGAAAACTGTCCCGATGTCCGCAACACCAAAGTTGTAGATGTATTAAATGCTCTAAAGGATTACGATGTAAATATCACGATCTACGATCCTTGGGCAAATCCTGCTGAAGTTAAGCATGAATACGGATGGGATAGCATCAAAGAGCTGGGCGATGCAAAAGATTGCGATGCCATTATTCTAGCTGTCGCTCACGATGAGTTCAAGTCTCTTGATCTCACTCAACTGTGCAAGAAAAATAAAGTTATCTACGATGTGAAAGGAATCTTAGGCGAATTGGCTGACGGGAGATTGTAATCTTTCTCTCAATTTCAAGCTAGCTTGCTTTATATAAATCCGTAGTTCTTCCGTATTGCGTCCGTTGTGTCTACGTTAAAACACGCAAAACAACATAGAGATTACGGAAGGATAACCTGAAAAAGATTTAAGAATCTAATAGAAGAGCTTTTTATTGGTATTTATTGATTAATTTATCTAAGAGTGTCATAAAATCAGCGTCGAGGTCTTTTGCCATTTCAACTGCCCCATACACATTTAGATGACTTTGGTCATAATACATAAGTGTATCTTTATAAAATGGAGGCGAGTTAAAAACCTTGCTTTTTGAGAGATCATAGTAATATACATTATCATATTTATTAACAATCTCTTCAATAAGTTCCTTGTTTCGTGATCTGTCACTAACCTGAAATTTAAAATCAGTTGATTTTACAATAGATTTATTTACTCGGACAGGATTCCGACCAATAATAGGAAAAGTATTTAAGATTATTAAGCTTTGGTTTGATCGTAAGTTTTTTGCAAAATTATTTAAGGCTATTTTCATTGATGGCAGTCTGTCAAACCCTATACTATTAATAATTATTATATCATTTTTAGCTACCTCTATTAATGTAGTGTCAATAAAAGTTTGAGCAATCTCATAATTAATAGCACTATATGCAGGAACCTCTTCTCTGATGACCCCTCCAATAGATGGATAACCTGATGTTGTAATTGTTCTAAATGAAAAATTATTTTGTTTGCCAATATAATCCAAAAAAGGCTTGATAGCTAAAGCATGACTATCTCCAAAAAGAAATATCCTATCATACGTAGGTGATGCATTTCCAAATGTTTCAATATTCTTTTTCCCATTTGATTCTGTCCCAAAAGTTGGCATAATATATTCGTCTGGCATTGCACTTTTCTTAGCAAGTACAGGAATAGTAAACGCAAGCACCAGGAGGAATACAACTACAGGAGAAAAGGATAAAATAAATTTCTTATTCCCTGTAGTTCTAAAGACGTTTTCAATAAATGTATAAGAAAGCCATGCTAGAACATAAGTCGAAACTGAGATGAATAGTATTTCATATACCGTAAAATCATAAGCCACATTCATTCCTTCTTGATATCTCATGAATGCCATAATAGGCCAGTGCCATAAATATAATGAATATGAAAGTTCTCCGATATGAACCATCACCTTTTTCGAAAGTAAGTCCGAGAATATATTTTTCTCGGAGATTAACAGTAATCCAGTACCGATAGTTGGGATTAATGCTAATACGCCAGGAAATGTGGATTGTCCAGTCATAAAGATTGCACTACCAAATATAGCCAAAAGACCTATCGTGCTGATTATAAGACTATTATTCTTATTAATTGGCTTTCGTTTTAAAAAAATCAAACTCAATAGTGATCCGACAAAAAATTCAGGCATTCTTGCTAAAAGAGAAAAATACATACTTGATGTAGCATGATTAACCATCATTTGATAGGTGCTATATCCCGTAAACAAGATGATTAATCCACCCATAACATAGGGCAGGTATTTATTTTTTATGAATATTATAAGTAATGGTAGTATAAAATAGAATTGCATTTCTATTGATAATGACCAGGTGTGCAATAATGGGTTATCACTTAATCCTACCCCAAAATAAGATTCGCCTCTTGCAAATACAATATTGGATATGAATAAGGCGGAGCCTAAAATCGAACCTCTTAGGGTTTTTATATCATAATAAAGATATACGAAGTATACAGCAATTAATACAAAGATGACTAGGATAAAATGTGCAGGAACAATCCGCTTAATTCTTTTCTCATAGAATGTTAAGAAGCTGAAAGTACCTTTTGCCTTTTGATGCATCAAGATGGATGTAATGAGATAGCCTGATATTACAAAAAATATGTCTACCCCAATGAAGCCACCAGGAAGCCAAGAATGATTTAAATGAAAAATAAAGACAAAAAGAAAGGCTAAAGCTCTTAGCCCTTGGATATCATTTCTGAATTGCATTGTTTAGGTTTATTTTAGCTCGAAAGTAATTAAATTGTAGGAGCTATCATAAATTATAAACAACATAAACGCTCTTTTTCATAAATCTTACTATAAGAAGAATAGATAGCAAGGAGTTTATCCAAGTGCAATAGCAGGAGTTTGGTATAAGAGATAAGATTGAAAATTGCGAGATAGTTATACAATGATTATTATTGCGCATCGTTTGCCTATATTTAAAAAGAATTTTAATTAAGATATCTATGCTATCCAACAAATCTATATTAATAACCGGGGGCACAGGCTCTTTGGGAAAGGCATTAATTAAGCACATCTTAACAAATCATCCAGCTGTTATGTAATGGGTTCAAGTGGATCAGTTATTCCTTTCTTTACCAGTAAAATGATATACGGTGTATTGCCAATTACTAATCCGAATATGACACGTTTTAATATTTCTTTAGATGACAGTGTTGATTCAAGTTTTGACTATAATGAAAAAACAATTTATTCCCTACAGCAGTCAACATATAACTGATGAAGATATTCAGGCAGTAATTGAAACCCTGAAATCAGATTATTTAACGCAAGGGCCAAAAATAGCTGAATTTGAAAATGCCTTTGCAAAATACATTGGAAGCAGCTACGCAGTATCAGTTGCTAATGGCACTGCTGCTCTTCATTTATGTGCATTAGCGCTGGATGTTAAAGAAGGTGATAAGGTTATCACAAGTCCCATTACATTTGCAGCCTCTGCAAATTGTGTACGTTATTGTGGTGGAGAGATCGTTTTCGGTGACATAGATCTTCAAACGTATCTATTGGATGTTAACTCAGTCAAATCCTTATTAGAATCATCTCCGTCTGGCACGTACAAAGGCATCATTCCCATTGATTTTGGCGGCAGAGCAGTTAACTTAGAAGTTTTCCGTGAACTCGCAGATGAATATAATTTATGGATTATTGAAGATGCCTGTCACGCACCTGGTGGTTATTTTACTAACTCGGACAATCAGAAGCAAAACTGCGGAAATGGTAATTATGCAGAACTTGCTGTATTCTCCTTTCATCCTGTTAAACACATCGCTTCTGGTGAAGGAGGAATGATCACTACAAACGATGAACGGTTATATAAAAAGCTTCTCCAATTAAGAACACATGGTATTGTTAAATCTGATAAGGATTTTACGAATAGCATTGAATTTGCAGGTGGGGAAGAATCTTATCCAGGATGGTATATGGAGATGCAGCTATTAGGTTTTAATTACCGTTTGACTGATTTTCAAGCTGCATTAGGGCTTAGTCAATTGGGTAGGGCTGATGAAGGCTTGATCAAGAGAAGATCCATTGCCAAAACGTATGAAGATGCCTTTAACGGTCAATCGTATATTAAAGGGCAATCTGGAGTGATTGAAGGCCATGCTTATCACCTATATATACTTGAAGTAGAAGATCGTCTTGGTTTGTATAATTATTTACGCCAGAATAATATTTTCTCTCAGATTCATTATATACCCTGTCATTTAATGCCCTATTATCGTCAATTTGGCTGGAAAGAAGGCGATCGACTGCATTCTGAAAAATATTACAAACATTGCCTGAGTTTACCAATGTATCCTACCTTGAGCTATGAAGAACAAGAGTTTGTGATTAATAAAGTAAAAGAGTTCTATAATGAAGTTCGGAATAAATGATGTAATCATATATTCCGAAGGGGGATTTACTCTAGGCCTTGGGAATATTTATCGAATGATCGAACTTGCAAAGTCCTTAAAAGAAAATCGAGATTTCCACATAAGGTTTGTAACTTCCAGTGAGGCTTATATCGCAGAACTCATTAGGTATAATGGTTTTGATGTTCTATTAGCAGAATATGATAAGTTGCTTGAAGTCATTAGTGGACAAAGCTTTGAGCTATTAATTATTGATAAATTAGGTGTCGAATCTGATTTCATTCAATCAATAAAAGATAAGAAAAGCAATCACTTTAAAACGGTTATTTTTGGTAATTGTACTTCTGCAAATCAGCTTGCTGATTTAGTAGTTAATGCTGTTATTGGTACTGATTTTTCAAACAAAATACATACCGATCACTCTGGAACTAAATATCTAACCGGACCAAAGTATCTAACCTTAAGAAAAGAATTTGCATATAAAGCTTACCAGCATAAAAACATCCTTAATAATATTCTATTATTATTTGGAGGGTCAGATCAAGCCAATCTTTCTTGCAAAATATTAGAATATTTTCGCGGATCATCGAACCCATATAAATTTACAGTTATAATAGGTAAGGGCTATCGCTTTCATGCTGAATTAGAAGGTATAACAAGAGGGAATGACAATATAAAGGTCCTAAGAGATATTGACAATGTGGAAGATGTAATGTTAGAAAATGATTTTCTTATTACTTCTCCTGGTACAACATTATTTGAAGGTTTTTATTTAGGTATACCTTGTATAGCATTGTATCAAAACGATTCACAGAAAGAAGTTTTCCGCAATTTCTACATGACTTTTTCCTATGAAGGCATTGATAATTTAGAGAATTACATGAACGATGTTTATTTTAATATCGAAAAGTATTATGAAGAATTAGATAAACTGGAAATAGGGTCGGGAAAACAAGATATAATTAACCATATAAGTGAATTAATGTAATTTCAAAAAGGCGCTATTAATGGATAAAAAACAAGTATTTATTATTGCTGAATTATCAGCAAATCATAATAATGATTTTGACTTAGCTGTAAAAACTATTAAAGCTATTGCAGATTCGGGTGCAGATGCCGTTAAAATTCAAACTTATAAACCTGAGAGCTTAACTTTAAACTTAAATACTGGTCTCTTTGCTCCACGCACTGAAGGTTTATGGAAAGGTTACACCCCTTGGGCTCTGTATGAAGAAGCTTCTATGCCATACGAATGGCAACCTAAACTTAAACGAATCGCTGAAGATTTAGGTTTAACCTTTTTTTCTTCTCCTTTTGATAAAGAAGGAGTAGATTTTCTTGAAAGCATGGACGTATCATTATATAAAGTTGCTTCTATGGAAATTACAGATATCCCTCTTATAAAGTATATAGCAAGTAAGGGTAAGCCTATAATTATTTCAACAGGTACTGCCGAACTGGAAGATATCGAATTAGCATTGAAATCATGCAAAGAAATGGATAATGATTGTATTACTTTACTGAAATGCACTGCTGAATATCCAGCTCCTATTAATAAAGCTAATTTATTGACGATCCCTAATTTCAAAGAAACCTTTGGGACAAAGGTTGGTGTTTCCGACCATACGATTGGTAGCACTGTCCCCGTAGTAGCTGTAGCGTTAGGAGCTACGGTTGTAGAAAAACATTTTATACTTGATCGAAGTTTAGGTGGTCCGGATTCTGCATTTTCCATGGAACCACATGAATTTAAAGCGATGGTACAGGCAATAAGAGAGGCAGAAAATGCACTAGGTCAAATTACTTATGATGTATCAGAACAAAGTAAAATGAAAAGGAGATCCTTGTTTGTGGTGGAAGACATTAATGCAGGAGAGAAGCTCACTGAAAAGAATATTAAATCAATAAGGCCAGGCCATGGACTACACCCCAAACATTTCCAAACAATTCTTGGGAAATTTGCTAATCAAGATTTAAAAAAAGGTACGCCAACTAATTTAACGTTTTTTAGAGACTAGTAAAAACCTAACATCCAAGATGGCTTCCAACATTTTTATTTACATTTACCCTTTTAATATAAACCCATACCAATACTTTACCTTAATGAATTTAAAACACACGAAGTTTTCTTTCGTTAATTATTTATTGAGAAGCATTCAACATAAACATCTTTTTAAGATGAATGTCTTTAATACAATTTCAATGATGTCAAAGGGTTTTGATGTAGAAAGTATCTATCTTTATTCATTGAATAAAACGAATTATAAAAAATATCTTCCTGATTCAGCCATACCTAAGATTAGTTTAAATTCAAATAATGGTTATTGGCCAATTTTACATGATAAGTTTGTCTTTTATAGATTTATAAAAGACAAACTTCCTACAGGAGAACTATTAGGAATAGTTTTTAAGGGTGAGATTACTGCAGTTGATGGTGTTTTTGGATATGCAGAACTGTTGGAAGGTTTAAAAAAATCGAATAAATATGTTTTGAAACCCCTCCAAGGCGGTAATACTACAGGCATTTTGTTTTTATCTTTAACGAATGAAGCTTTAATTTTACAAGGTAAACCTATAGATCAGGATATCCTGAAATCAACTATTAATGGATTAAATGAATACGGAATATTTAAATTTTATGAACAGCATAAGTTGTTTGCTAAGATTTATCCCGGGTCGATTAATACCATACGATTGGTTACATTATATGATTTTGAACAAAAGAAGCCTTTTATTCATGCGAGTATATTAAGAATGGGCTGGTCAAGATCAGCACCTTTTCATAATTTTCAAAAAAGAGGATTGGTTTCGTTAATTGATAATGAAACAGGGCTATTATCCATTTGTAAAAGAAAGGATGAAAATGGAAGAATTACACATCAGAGCAACCATCCAGACACAAATCAAGTAATTGAGGGAATGGTGATACCTTTCTGGGAAGATATAAAAGGAACTATCTTAGCTTATTTGGAAAAAAATCCTTTTCTTGATTATGTAGGATGGGACATCTTGGTTACCGATGAAGGTTTCCTGGTTATTGAAGCCAATCATAATCCTGGATTAGGCTTTATGCAAGCTTTTAAGCCGTTATTAGAAGATCCGAGAGGGGCTAATTATTTCAAAACAAAAAATATTTATGCTTCCTGATAAGACAAAGAATCTAGCCATTATACCCGCGAGAGGAGGAAGTAAACGAATACCGGAAAAAAACATTAAACTCTTTTTCGGTAAACCGATTATTGCTTATTCTATAGAAGCTGCATTGGCGAGTGACCTTTTTGATGAGGTTATGGTGTCTACTGATAATCTGGAAATTGCGGCAATTGCTCAAAAATATGGTGCCAAAGTTCCTTTCATTAGAAGTTTTAGAAATTCAGATGATAATGCAGGATTAAATGACGTGTTTTTTGAAGTTCTTAATTATTATCAGGATCAAGGAATGCACTTTACCAACTTTTGTGGCATTTTGTCTACTGCACCCTTTATTGAGAAAGAGTATTTACAAGAATCTTTCTCACTTTTAAATGAAATGACACATGCAGTTATTCCTGTTGTCAAATATGATTTTCCGATTGAACGATATTTAATGATAGAAGATGAAATTTTAAAGGTTGGTGATAGAGATAATTATGGTAAGAGGAGTCAGGATTTACCAGAAAGATTTCATGATGCCGGACAATTTTATTGGGCTAATTGTGAATCTTTTTTATTAAACAAAGGTTTTTTTAAATTAATGCCTAAAGCTTATCGTCTCAATAGGAATGTTTTTCAAGATATTGATACCCTGGATGACTGGGAAAGAATTGAAATGATCTACCAGTTTTTAAATATGAAGAAAAAACCAAGTCTTTAAATAGCTGTTTAATTTTATTATGACTATAAAGAATAGATTTATTGCAAATCTTGATAAATTGGAGTGTATAGCCGGTTATAAGTGGGAACTAATAGCAGATAAACACTCTTCTTATATCTTAAAATGGAGAAATGATCCAAATAATGCAGTTCTATTTGAAGATATAAGTACATTAACTATTGAAAAACAAAAGGCTTTTTTAAATCGATATGATGAACATGACAGGGTAGACCTCGTATTAGTTAAAGATGATTTAATCAGGATAAACACCCCAGTGGGTGTATTTAATATTAAGAATCTAGGAACATCTCCAGAATACGGGGCCTTGATAGGCGATGAGACATTGAGGAATAAAAGCTTGGGTTACAATGTTAAAGTAACAATTTTTAGATTTTGGTTTGATGTGATGAAAATGAAAGAGATTTTAGTTAAGAATAAGATTCAAAATCAAAAAGTCATTGAAAATAATTTAAAAATGGGGTTTAAACCAGTAAAACTGGAACCGGCTTTAATTACGTCGACTTTAACAGCAGATTTAATGAAATAGATTCGCATAAATCTATAATTACCAGGCTCTTTTCAGTTAAATATTTTAATATTTTTTTGATTTAAAAGGGTTATTTTTTTTATAAGATATTTTATTATCAATTTTATTTGGTAATATTACATATAATTACTAATCAATAAAATTATACTAAATTAGTCGACATTAAACTTTACAGATAAATTATATGACAGGCTTTCTGTATAAGATTTGATTTTTTAAGATAACGATAACGTGTTATTGCATTTTTTTATATATAAATAATATGTTTGATAAAATATGGCTTTCTTCTCCACACATGGGTGATGAAGAATTCTCCTTTGTAAAAAATGCCTTTGATGCCAATTGGATAGCCCCAACCGGACCGGACATTATTGGTTTTGAAAAGGATTTAGAAAGTTATCTTGAAAATGGTGTACATGTCACTACGGTTAGCTCTGGAACTGCTGCCATTCATTTAGCACTGCTTATTCTTGGAGTAAAAGATGGAGACGAAGTTATTTGTCAATCTCTTACTTTTGTTGCAACTGCCAATCCTATTTTATACTTAGGTGCTAAACCTGTTTTTGTTGATAGTGAAAAAGACACCTTTAACATGTCTCCTGAACTTCTGGAGCGAGCTATTTTAGACAGAATCTCTAAAGGTATAAAACCCAAAGCTATTATAGTTGTGCATCTATATGGCAATCCTGCAAAGATTGTTGAAATCATGGAAATTGCCAGACGCTATGACATATTGGTCGTAGAAGATGCTGCAGAGGCTTTGGGATCCAGTTATAAAAATCAGGCTCTTGGAACCTTTGGCGACTTTGGAGTTCTTTCTTTTAATGGTAACAAAATCATTACCACTTCAGGTGGAGGTGCTTTAATCTCTAAAAATAAGGAATGGATTGACAAGGCGTATTTTTATGCTACACAAGCACGTGACAATGAGCACTATTACCAGCACAGTGAAATGGGTTATAATTACCGAATGAGTAATATTTGTGCTGCTATTGGTAGAGGACAAATGACGGTATTAAATAAACGAGTAGCACAACGAAGAGCAAACTTCTACTTTTATAAAGAAAAATTAAAGGAATTTAAATCATTTCATTTTATTGAAGAAAGTGATCGCAATTCTTTTTCCAATCATTGGTTAAGCGTAGCTGTATTAAACGGAATTGACCCTAATATAATTCGTTTAAAATTACAAGAAGTAAACATTGAATCCAGGTTCTTTTGGAAACCAATGCATTTACAACCTCTTTTTGAGAAATATGATTTTTATGGTGACGGTACTTCAGAATACCTGTTTGAGCGAGGAATATGTTTACCTTCAGGGTCTAGTCTTACTCAAACACAGAAAAACTTTTTGGTTCAAAATTTAAAAGGGATATTGAAAGAAGAAGAGGTAAATAGCATAACATAGAAATACCAAATTAAATTTTAAGTAACCATAGTACATATTCTTAATGAAGAGAAATTTTTACCCCATCCTTATTGTATTTTTATTGATTTTAAGCTCCTGTACCGCAACACAACAGTTGAGGTATTTTAACGACCTTCCAGATACATCCCGCTTTGATCTTCCACCAATGCCTCAAATAGAAAGGACTGTTCAAACTGGAGATCGATTATTAATAACCATTGGAGCACAGGATCCTGAAGCTGCAGCATTATTTAATAATTATGGTGGTATACCCACCTCCGGCAACACCGGTTCTAGCCAAGGTGGCCAATCTGAAGTAGTTGGCTTTCTTGTGGATGCTGATGGACAAATTGAATTGCCATTTTTAGGGAAAGTCCTTGCTGCCAAGCTTACTGCTGAAGAATTAAAGAATAATCTGACTACAAGTCTTGAGGAGTATCTTAAAGAACCTTTTGTTACTGTCAAGTTCTTTGAAATCAAATTCACAGTTCTTGGTGAAGTACGCAGTCCAGGAACCTATACGCTTCCACTTCAACGAACTACTTTCCTGGACGCTTTAGGTGCAGCGGGTGACTTGCCTGTTTCGGCAAAAAGATATGATATTCAAATTTACCGTGACTATGATGGCGAACGTGCA
The DNA here is from genome assembly GCF_004339765.1 of Albibacterium bauzanense. Classification (GTDB taxonomy): domain Bacteria; phylum Bacteroidota; class Bacteroidia; order Sphingobacteriales; family Sphingobacteriaceae; genus Albibacterium; species Albibacterium bauzanense. The sequence continues at coordinate 245,563 of NZ_SMGO01000001.1, forward strand.
ATTTTCAAAGTTGATCTTCGCAAAATGGATATACTTTATAATTCTGAGTTGTTTCAGATAAGACATAACGATGTAATTTATGTTCAACCCAGAGATAGCCGTAGATTTAGTGAGGAAACTCGTTTTTACGTATCCCTGTTGTCTCTGGCAGTGGGTTTAGTTGCCATATTTACAAGATTTTAAGAATTTAATATTTATAGACCACATGGAAGACGTGTTTGAGGATGAGTATCAACGATCGGCAAAAGGCTCTTTTAACTTAAAATATTTTTTAACAAAATTGCTTGCTAACTATGTCGTGATTTTGGTAACGATGTTAATAGCTTTACTGGGTGCTTACATCTACTTACGCTATTCAACTCCTAAATACCGAATCTCTAGTTATATTTTAGTTGGTGGTGGTGAACTTGAAAGTAATGCCAATAGTATTTTGACAAACGTTGGACTAATTAGTAATGTTGATAATACGTTAGCTTCAGTTAATAATGAAATCTTTATTTTAAAATCACATGCCATTAATGGGAAAGTAGTTGATTCTTTGCAATTGAATGTAATTGTTTCCAAGATGGGGCGATTAAAAAATCAGCCGATAACAAAAGACAATTTACCAGTTACTATCCAGGTACATAAATCCAACCCAAATAGTAGCAGTCCAGAATATGGGTTAACATTAAATGAGGAAGGCTTTATTATAGATGATAATGGTGAATCAATCAAAGGTATTTATGGAAAATCTTTGATACTAAATTCTGATACCATAACATTCAATAAAAAGTCGGGTGCAATTATTAATGATGATACTTATTTATTTCAATTGACGGGAAGGTCTCAAACCATTGCAAAATACATTTCCCAACTAGGGGTTGAAGCTACCAGAAATGGAGGAGTTGGCTTATTAAAATTATCTATTGTTGAAGAAGTCCCTGAAATAGCTGAAAAGTATATTCAAGTATTAATTCACTCTTATAATGAATCCTATTTAGATTACAAGAACCAGGCAATTAGAAGGGCATTAACATTCCTAAATCAGCGTTTAGAAACTATCGGTTCAGAATTGAATGCACAAGAACAAGAGATCGGTGAATTTAAGGCAAAAAATAAATTATACGATATCTCTACGACTGCTGCTGAGCTATTGATGAAATTACAAGATCTGGATGATCAAAAAAGCCAATATACTTTTCAGAATGAACTGCTCTTGATGATTCAAAGTAGTATGCAAAATGCATCTGATAACGAAGAAATTATTGCTACTAATAATGGTCTTTCCGATCCAGTCTTACTTTCTCAGGTTCAACAATATAATGAATTAGTTTTACGTAAACAGATGATTCAAACAACCGGAGCAAAATCTGATCCCCGGTTAGGTATAGTGAATGAACAATTGGCGAATGTTAGAAGCAATACATTATTAAATATTGCTAATATTCGTAAACAATTCCAGGCTAGCAATAATCATCTTTCCTCATTAGAAAACTCACAAAATAATGAATTTAACACTCTCCCAGAAAAGGAAAAGGAATTTGTGGAACTTCATCGTAAGGTAAGTATTAAGGAAGCACAATACTTATTTTTACTTCAAAAGAAAGAAGAAACCGATATTCAATTAGTTTCCTCTGATACAGAAAGATCAAGAACCGTAGATGATGTATTAAATGAAGGGAAGGTTTGGCCTATTACTTTAGATATTTATGGTATCGCATTAATGATTGGATTTCTATTCCCTTGCTTTATTATTCTACTTAGAGTTTTATTAAATCAAAAAATAGAAACCCGCGAAGAAATAGAAAATGCGATACATATACCAATTCTTGGAGAGCTAAGTCTTAGTCATTCAGAAGAACCTATTGTTATCTCAAAGAATAACCGATCTGCTATCGCAGAACAGTTTCGTTCTATACGGAGCAATCTTTCCTTTATGGATACGAATGAAACAAATAAAGTTTTTGTGATTACATCCTGTACAAGTGGAGAAGGGAAAAGTTTCGTAAGCTTAAATTTAGGAAATAGTTTAGCCCTTAGTGAGAAAAGAGTAGCTATTTTAGAACTTGATTTAAGAAAACCAATTCTATCGGAAAAATTAGGATTAAAAAATAAAGTAGGTATATCAAGTTTTATAATTGATAAAACAATGCAACCTTCTGATATCATTCAACCATTAAAAGCATATCCTAATTTATTTTTATTAAGTTCTGGTCCAACTCCCCCTAACCCGGGTGAGTTAATTATTCATCCAAGAATAGCAGAATTGATTAGTTATTTGAAAGAAAACTTTGATTTTGTCATATTAGACACTCCTCCATTTGGATTGGTTGCAGATGCACTTAATTTAGCAGCACTTTCCGATTTATCTATATTTATTATTCGACCAGATCATTCCTTACGATCTTCCTTGACTTTACTAAATGACCTGTATAAAAACAAAAAGTTTCCGAACATTTCTGTAATAGTTAATGGAATACGCCCTAGAAAAGGTTATGGCTATGTTTATGGCCATGGTTATGGTTACGGTTATTATGCAGATGATGTAATAAAAAAGGAGAATAGCTTAATTAAATTCTTTAAACGACTATTGAGGATAACCTAATATATTTAGTTATTAAATTCTGAGCAGTAGAGTAGATGACTGTTTATTTTAAAAAAATCGAAAGCAATATATGGGTAATACGATTTTAGTATTTGTTATGATGCGAATTTATAGAGATTCTCATCGCAAAATATTCGATATTGACCGTTTAGTTAATGAAGGTCATGAAGTGTTATTCCTTTCATTTTGTGGTTGGAATGGATATTCAGCAACTGTAAAAGACCCATATTTGATTGAGAAGACTCTTTTCATTAACAATGATAATGATATAGAGAATTTCATTAATAAGTATACTGATAAAACTGTTTTATATATAACAAGTGTAAATTATCCTCGCTCATTTATAAAACATTTTAATTCGTTAAAAAATCATCCATCAAGTCAAGTCTTAGGATATAGCACAAGAATGGTACCCTCCATGATTGATTTAAATATTAGAAAATCCATATCTCATGGAATAACAAAATTCATAGCCTATCGACCCCTAATAAAGAGGCTTCTTTCAAGCTTTAATTTTAATAAAGTGAAGCTTGATTATTTATTAGCCGGAACACTTTATCAGACTCCTTTTTTTACTAACTTTTCTAATACAAAAATTATATCGGTGCATACAGATGATGTGAATCAAATATTATCTGTTCAAAATGAATCACAACCAATCCATACAGGCAATTATGGTGTTTTTACAGATCAATTGATCCCTTTCGCCTTTAAACACTTATATAATGAATCAGAAAGAGATGAATATTATCAAAATCTTAGTGATTTTCTTGAATATCAAAGAGTCAATATGGGGTTAGATATAATATATTTTGCTGCCCACCCTGAAATAGAAGTATATAGTATGCAATATGATTTTTTAAAATATGATTTCAATATAGTAAAGAATGATGTTGTAAGGTTAATCAAAGACTCAACAATAGTATTCACTCATTTCAGCACTACAGTGGGCGTAGCTGTATATTTTAATAAACCTGTACATATTTTAATCGATAATAAATTAAAGGATCATAAAAGTGTTATAAATCGAATTGAAGTAATATCAACTCTTTTAAATTCACCGATTTCAAATATGGATAATTATTTAGAAAGTGATTCAAAAATAGTTAAGGTAACAGTAAATAGTGCTTTATATTCCAACTATAAAATTAAATATTTAAAAGATAATGAAATACAAGAGCACTCGTATTGCCATGCTATTAGAACTATCTTAGAACTCAAAGGTTAAACATTAAAATGAACTCTGTATTACTTATTATTTCCACAGAAAGACATATTCAGGAAGCGCAGCAATTTTTTAACTGCTGTTTACAAGTAGATTCAGAGTGGAACTTAGATATCGTTTTATTAGGAAGCCTAGTAATACCCGATCAAGCGAAACGTTTATACTCCATATTTAATAAAATCAGGGTGCTTTCACTCTATGAAAAGACTCATAAGTATAATTCTACATTCTTATTAAAGAACATAATAGAATTCATTAATTTTCGTAAAACCAAATATAAGATATTGATTTTTACTAATTTCATGAGCCACCGTCAACGATGGCTTATAAATTTTGTGAAATACAATAGATCAGTATCCCTTACAGATGGTTCTGTAATTCTGTATATTAACAGTAATCGAATTAAAAATATAGACTTAGTTAGAGACAATTATAAATTATTTAAACCTCGTAGAATTAAACATATACTGTTTTTTAGTAAATTTCATTTTAACACAAGTGCTCATGACTCACTAATTACATATTCAGAAAAATACTTAAAAAGCATTATTTCACCAGTTGATGAATGGCATTTTATAGGTTCACCTTTAATTGAACTGAAGAAAATGTCAAGTGTTGATCTTGAACTAATTATTGATAAGCTTATTATGGATAGTGGCAGTTCTATAAAATATTATATGCATCCCCGGGAATCAAATCAATCCTTGATTAACATAAAAAAGAAATGTGAAGTTATACCTTTTGAAAAAACATATGAAGAAAGAATTCGTAATGGTATGAGACCTCAAGTTGTTCTTTCATTCTATAGTACAGTTCTATTTGAACTGTTAGATGTTGATAGTTCTAATTTAAAATTAATATTTATCGACATTAGAGACTTACTTAAAAAGAATGATGCAACGGAGGAATATTATTCAAAAATAGAAACAGTTTACAAGTATATCCATAAACAATCCGAAGTGAATGAAAACGTAAAATGTATACCTTTCTATGAATTCATTAGTTGTTCTCTATAGATGAAAATATTAAAACAATTTATAATAAAGAATTTTAGAAGTTTTGTTTACTTCTATTCCTTTTTAAAATACCGCATTTTTATTTCTATAGCGTTAAGTCTACTAGTAGGAGTATTGGATGGCTTTGGGTTGGCTATGTTTTTACCACTATTACAAATTGTGGGAAATCCTAATGGCGTAGACTCAACTCAAATGGGAAGCTTAAGTTTCTTATTGGATGGATTTGATACGCTAGGAATCGAATTAAATCTAATATCCATTCTGTTATTAATGCTAATCTTTTTCATTCTAAAAGGAATATTTAAATTTATTGAAGGATATTACCGCTTAATATTACAATTAGATTTTACAAAGAAAATCAGATTCTCCAATATAAATCTTCTCTCTAATTTTAAGTATAGCGCATTCGTAACAAGTGATACCGGCAGGATTCAAAACACTTTTAGTGGAGAAGTTGAAAAAGTAGTGCAGGCGTATCGTAATTACTTTACTGCATTTCAATATGGTGTACTGGTATTTGTTTATATCTTTTTAGCATTTCTCGTTAATCCACAATTTGCCTTATTAGTGAGTATTGGAGGTGGTTTGACTAACTTTATCTTCAAGAAGTTTTACTTTTTTACAAAATCCAATTCTAAAAAACTTACTAAAGAACTTCATGCTTTCCAGGGCTTACTTATACAGATAGTCACGAATTACAAATACCTTAAAGCGACGGGTTTAGTTTTTAGTTTTGCTAAAAAATTAAAGAATACAATTGATGAAACTCAGGTATCCCAACAAAGGATCGGCATATTGGCAACGTGGCTAAATGCTATAAGAGAGCCTATAATCATGATTGTTATAGTCAGTGTAATACTTATTCAAGTGAGTATATTTAATCAACCTCTAGCATTAATTATTTTAAGCCTTTTGTTTTTTTATCGATCATTAAGTTTTTTAATGTCTTTACAGAACTATTGGAATGGGTTTCTTGCTGTATCGGGATCATTAGAAAACATGAAGGAATTTACAAAGATACTTTCTAAGCATCAAGTGGAAAACGGAACCCTAACTTTCGAAGGGTTTAAAAACAGAATTGATATTAAATCCTTGAATTTCTTTTATGGCGATAAACATATACTTAAAAATATAAATTTAGACATTAACAAAAATGAAACCATCGCTTTTGTTGGAGAAAGCGGATCTGGTAAAACTACATTAATTAATATACTATCAGGTCTCTTACAAATTAAGGAAAACAGTTATTATATTGATAACAATGATGTCTGTAAATTAGAAATGCATTCATTTCATAAACGTATAGGTTATATAACACAGGAGCCTGTTATTTTTAACGATACCGTCTTTAATAATATAACATTTTGGGATCAACCAACAACAGAAAATATAAATCGCTTTGAAATTGCACTGAAAAATGCTTCTATCTTTGAATTCGTTATGAGTTTACCGGATAAAGGAAATGCTTATTTGGGAGACAATGGTATTATGATTAGCGGTGGACAAAAACAAAGAATATCAATTGCCAGGGAACTATATAAAGATATTGATATTCTATTTATGGATGAAGCTACTTCGGCATTGGATTCCCAGACTGAAATGGATATTCAATCAAGTATAGACAAACTGAAAGGAAAATATACTATTATATTGGTTGCTCACAGATTATCAACAGTTAAATCTGCTGATAAGATCGTCTATTTGAGTGAAGGTGAAATTTGTGGAATCGGGGATTTTGATACCTTGAAATCTAATTCTACTGGGTTTAAAGAAATGGTAAGCTTACAAGGTTTTTAAATAATGGGAAATGGTCTTAAAAAAGCTATTAAATGAAGCTTAATAAAAAAAATATAGAACAAATTTTTTTTTCTAATATCCAAAATAAAGCTCATCTGAAAGTAAGGAAGCGCAGCAATCTAAGAATTCTAATTACCCATATTTTTGATTTGTTTCATTATAAAGTACATAAAAATGAAAAGTTAGAAAATGCAACAATGATTTTTAGTGCTCCAGAGTTTTTAGATGCTAGTTTATTTCCGGGTTTTTTAGCGTTAAATGCTAAGAATAAACATATATGTGACCTTAAAAATGGCTGGCGTTTTGAAGAATATCTCTTATCTCTTGGGTTTCTATTAAATAGTAGCCTACGCCTTTCATTGTCAAAATATATATTAAAAAGAGTAGAAAGGAAATTGAATGGGATTACTTTTAATGCTTTTATCTGTTCTTTTCCTATACCTATATGTTATTTTATCGCATTAGTTTTAAAAGACCGCAAAACAAAGATATTCACCTTTCAACACGGTATTTACTTAGCCGATTATTATAGAGCCAACTTTTTTGAAAAACAGATTGCTGATTACAATTTGGTTTGGGGACAGGTGTACAAGGATTGTTATATAAGAAATGGAATAAGTGAAAAGAATATAATTATTGTAAATGCTATTATAAATAAAAATTATAATAGAGATATTAATAAGAGAGGTGTTAATCCAGTTTTTTTAGGTCAACAACTGTACAAGGTTTTACCTCGAATATTTACAGAGTATAATAATACAATATCCAACCTTATTGATTTTTACGCTAAACATAATATACGACTAAAATATAAACCTCATCCTAGAGAAGATATAAAAATGAGCTTAAGCAAAATTAATAGAAGTAGATTGTACTTCTATGAAAAGAAAAGAGTTCAGAGTGATTTCTTTAATTCGATAACTCATGCATTTTCAGTAAATTCAACTGCACTTATTCAGGCTTTATGTTTGGGTGTTAAATGCTGCCAAATATTAAATCCAGGAATACCCAATATCGATTTTACAAAATATACATCCATAACTAGTTTGAATCTTGAAGGCGATACAGATGATCTTATATCGATTCAGGATAATTCCTTCTTTATTGAGGATAGATTTCTTAAATTAAGCAGTAATACTCAATACGATAATTCTGAATTGATATTAAAATATATTTAATCTTCTGTAATACCAAATGGTTTCAAATAGTCTCATATCTGTAATTCTACCAACTTATAATCGGGGTGATTTTATTTCCAGATCGGTTAGGAGTATACAAAATCAAACCTATCCTCATTGGGAATTAATAGTAGTTGATGATGGATCAGAGGACAATACAGACAAGATAATTAATGAATTCATTAGAAAGGATAGTAGAATATCATATATCAAGCTTACTAAAAACGTTGGGGCAAGTAGAGCAAGAAATAAGGGAATAGAGTTATCTAAAGGGGATTATATAACCTTTATTGATTCTGATGACGAATATCTGTCTGAGAAGATAAAAAGCCAATTGGAGTTGTTTTTAGCAGATAAAACTCATCAAATAGGATTGGTAACCTGTGGAAGACAAGATTTTAGAGCTGACAGATTATATAATGTATGGGTACCTGCAATTAAAAGCAATGTATTAAGCAATCTTTTTAAAGGTAAGCAGATAGGAGCAGGAACTCCTTTCTTGATGGTAAGCAGAAAAGTAATTGAGTCGGGTGTAAGATTTGATATAAATATCAATGTTGTTGAAGACTTTGACTTTGTAGTACAAACTTTAGTGAATGGATTTAATCTTGACTTCGTCAATAAACCGCTCGTTAATGTATTCCACGATGCACAGGAAAGAAATTTTAATTATGAACAGGGGTTTTCAGCAAGAGAATATCTCTATAAAAAGTACAAAGATTATTTTATAAGAAATAAAACAGAAAGGAAATCTTTTCTTTTAAAAAGTTGCTTCTTTTATGTTGAGATGAATAATAGAAATAAAGATTCCAATATAATAAGAGATGTAAAAAAAGAATGGCCTATGGCATGGTTTACTTTCTTGATTATGAGAACAATACCAAAAGGCAGGCTTAGAAATGCTTTTATAAAACTTCACAAACTGGTTATAAAATAAAAAAGATTATGAAAGTTTTGTTTTTTATAGATACCCTACAGACTGGAGGTGCTGAAAAAAGCATATTAGAAATAGCTGCGAATTTAAAAGAGTTCGATCCCATTATTTGTACACTATTCTCTGACAAGGATGACTTGAAAAAAGAATTTGCAAAGGTTAAGATCCCTGTATATGAACTAGGTTTAAAGAAATCTTCCAAATTCTGGATATTCAAAGGTAAAAAAGCCTTCGAGACGCTCATAAAGACAATTGAACCAGATATAATTCATGCTCATCTTTTTAAAAGTGAGTTAGTTGCAAGGATTTCTAATCGACCGAAATCGATACTTTTAATAGGAGCCTTTGTAAATGATTCCTATTCTAAGGAAAGATACGAAGCGCAAACCTTTACAAGGAATATTAAGCTAAATATGGTCAAATTTATCGATCGTATTTTGGCTAAAAAGGTTGATTATTTTACTTCTATAACTAAAACAATATCAATTTCAAATGCCAGGGCATTAGGAGTTGACATCAATAAGATAACTACTATATATAGAGGAAGATCTATTGAGAATTACAATCCAGTTCAACCTATGTACGAATCTAAAGATCGATTTGTGTTTTTAACCATTGCGCGCCTCTTAAAAAGGAAAGGTTATATAGAATTAATTGACGCAATTGGCGAATTAAAAAATACCAACGAGGATTTTATCTGTATGATTGCTGGCGATGGAGCTGATGCTAATGAAATTAAACTTTACGCCAATAGAAAAGGAGTTTCAAATAATATTGAATTTTTAGGTAATCGAAATGATATTTCTGCCCTTCTTCAAAAGACTCATTCATTTATCTTCCCATCTCATTATGAAGGACAAGGTGGGGCTTTAGTAGAAGCAATGTTATCTGCTAAACCAATAATCCTTTCGGATATTGATGTTTTTAAGGAACAAATTAATGAAGGAGAAACCGGGATTTTTTTTAAATTGAAGAACCCTATTGATTTAGCTGAAAAAATGAATTGGATGATGAACAATTATGACAGTGGTAAAGAGATGGGATTAAAAGCAAGATCTGTTGCAATGGAAAAGTTTGATATTTTAAAAATAGGGGATCAGCATGATTCTTTTTATAAAAGTGTGCTGGAAAATTTTGATAAATGATTATTTTCCAACTAATACAGAAATCACAACTCCGGGGCGCAGAGATATTTGCTGCTCAGCTTTCACAGCATTTGGAGGCGGCAGGACATGAAGTGTTTCTGATTAGTGTATTTCCAGGGAACGATGTGCTTCCCTTTGATGGAAAGAAAATACAGTTAAACAGACCCCTATCAAAAAGGTGGTTTGATATAAAAGGGTGGAAAGCATTAAATTCTTTAATTAAGCAGCATCAACCAGACATTATCCAGTGTAATGCTGGTGATACCTTGAAATTTACCGTTTGTTCGAAGCTGTTATATAATTGGAGAGTGCCTATTGTTGCAAGAAATGCAAGTATGGTCAGCCAGTATATTAAGAACCCGTTGATAAAAACCATAAATCGATGGTTATATAAAAAAGTGGATGCTATTATATCGGTTTCTAAGCATTCAAAAGATGACATCAATGAATTATTTCCTGAAACTAAAAAGAAGACTTCAGTAATTCCAATAGGTATTGAATTAAAAAACATAGAGAATGTTAACTGGCTAGGTAATAACAATTCTAGTTTAAACATTATACATGTTGGCGGTTTCACATTTGAAAAAAATCATGAAGGGCTTTTAAGAATTTTTAAATTATTTTTAGAAAGGCAGTCAGATGCTCATCTACACTTGCTGGGAGAAGGCTCTAAACGTAAGGAAATAGAAGAAAATTCTAAGCAAATAGGCTTGCAAGATAATATTACTTTCTATGGATGGAGAACAAACCCAATGGATTACATTGGTAAAGCAGATATGCTCTTGCTACCCAGTATCATTGAAGGATTACCAGGTGTGATTCTTGAGGCAATGGTATGTAAAACTCCAGTAATCGCTTATAATGTTGGTGGAATATCAGAAATTGTCCAACAAAATGAAACAGGATTTCTAATCAATAGAGGTGACGAAAAATCTTTTGCATTATTAATGGAACAAGCATTGCTTCCTTCTGTAAAACAAATTACACAGAATGCATATGATAAAGTTATTCAAGATTATAATAATCAATCCATTGCTCAACAGTTTGAAAGCACATATATAAAGATGATTCATGGAGAAAATTAAAATATTACATATCATTAAATCTTTAGGAAGAGGTGGAGCAGAGATGTTACTACCCGAAACCCTAAAACTCCATAATCAAGAACGATTTGAATTTCATTATATTTATTTTCTGCCTTGGAAAAACCAATTAGAAAATGCCCTTAAAGATGCTGGAGGAAAGGTCTCTTGTTTTTCAGCTAAGAACAATATTGAATTGATGCTTCAATGGAGAAAAGTGATTCGTTATATCACTCAGCATAACATACAATTGGTTCACTGTCATCTTCCCTGGGCAGGCTTTTTAGGGCGTTTAGTACACCGTTTAAAAGGAATTCCTCTGATCTACACAGAACATAATAAACAAGAACGTTATCATAAAATCACCTTTTATTTAAATAAATGGACTTTTAACAGCCAGAGCAAAGCAATCGCTGTTTCAGAAGACGTAGCTCTTTCAATCCAGAAAAACATTCAACCAACAATACCTGTAGAAGTTATTTCAAATGGTGTTAATACTTCTTCTTTTAAACGTAATACTCAGGATGGAGTTGCTATACGTAAAGACTTAGGATTGCCAGAAAATGCATTAATTATAGGAACGGTTGCAGTTTTTAGATTTCAAAAAAGACTCTTGGAATGGTTAGAAGTTATGGCACAAGTCTGTGCGAATGATGAGCGTGTTTATGGCATTATCGTTGGCGACGGTCCATTAAAAGAAGAACTTCTTAACAAAAGAAGAGAATTAGGTTTAGAAAACAGAGTTTTTATGCCAGGTTTGAAGGTAGAGGTTAAACCTTGGTTATCAGCAATGGACATCTATATGATGAGCTCTGAATTTGAAGGGCTGCCTATTGCTCTATTAGAAGCTATGAGTATGGGTTGTGCAGTTGTAACAACAGATGCAGGTGGTATTAAAGAAGTGATTCAAAATAATATAAATGGTTTAATGGTACCGGTTGAGGAATGGAAGAGTTTAAAAAATGAGGTTTTGAAATTAATATATAGCGAACCTTTACGACTAGAATTAGCACAAAATGCAGAAAAACGAGTGCAAGAGGCATTTAGTTTGGACAAAATGGTTTATGAGCTAGAAACAGTATATGAAAATATGTTTCAATGAGTGATACAATGCAAATAAGAAAAGCAAACTCAGAGGATATTCCGAAAATTATTGAACTCTTAAAAATCTCATTAGGGGAATCTTTAATACCTAAATCTGAAAAGCTTTGGCGATGGAAACATATTGATAACCCATTCGGCGCCTCAACAGTCTTACTAGCAGAAGAAAATGAGCAGATAATAGGCCTAAGAGCATTTATGAATTGGGAATGGAAAGATCAGGATCAGAGCTATAAAACCGTTAGAGCAGTAGATACAGCAACTCATCCTGCTCATCAGGGAAAGGGAATTTTCAAAAATTTAACCTTAAAAGGTTTGGAGGAAATCAAACAAAATACAGCTTTTGTTTTTAATACTCCTAATCAAAAAAGTAAACCAGGTTACCTAAAAATGGGCTGGGAAGAACAAGGAAGAATGCCCATACAACTAAAAATAAATCCCTTTGCATTTAAAGGCAAGATACCATTAGAATTATTCTCTTGGAATGGTTTAAAGTTATCGGATAAACTCTTCGAAAATCCAGGGCCTGGAATCCAAACTAATTATAGCAGGGCATATTTTGAATGGCGGTATTCAGCTAATCCTATGTTTGACTATCAATTCTTAACTGACAACGATAGTTATCTAATAGTTTATCGTTATAAGCAGCATAAGTTTGGGGTAGAGCTTCGAATTGTAGATTTTTTAGTAAACAAGAATATTTTTAATTCCGATAAAAGAAAGCAGTTAAGTTATGAGCTAAAATTGCGATGTAAAAGAGTATTTTTGACTACAGTTTCTGGTAACCATTATAAAAACATGAATTTTCAATATCCATTCTTAGGTCTATTGCCAATTCTTAAAATAGGGCCTATGATCACTCTAAAAAATATTGGGCTTTCTTCTTCGGAATTTGAAGAACTCTTGAATACCGAATCTTGGATATATAGTTTAGGGGACTTAGAGTTGTTTTAATTAAATAGAAATACTACATTATGGTAGGCGCATTGATTTTAGCAATTATTCTTTATGGGCTGCAACAGCCTTTATTAGCAAACCTAAAAAATAAACATCCTTTTATTAATTTAAGACTTTTAGACAATCTATATGTTTACCACCTGCTTTTTTGGCTGATATATTATATCTATACCCGCTCTAGCCGATCTGATTCATTCGCTTATTTTAATAGAGCAGAAAATGGTGATACATGGCTCGGAATCTATCATACAGGAACGCGATTTATAGATTTTGTAGCTTATCCATTTGTGAATTTAGGATTTAACTATGAAATGATGATGATGCTTTTTGCATGGTTTGGGTTTATCGGATTCGTCTATTTCTATATCTTTTTTAAAGAAAACAACCGTTTACTAGTTAGATATCAAGGCTATGATCTGATTGCTATCTTACTATTTCTTCCAAATATGCATTTCTGGACTGTATCTTTGGGTAAGGGATCATTGATATTCTTAGGTTTAGGCTTATTTGCATATGCGATGAAAAAACCTCAAGCGCGTTTGATTGCATTGACTTTAGGAAGCTTAATCGTGTTTAACATAAGGCCACATGTATTTTTATTTCTAGGGGCTGGTGCAGTAATTGGCTATTTAACCGGAAGAGAAAAAGTACCTCTATATCAAAAGATTTTAGTTTATATTACTTTTATAGGTGCTATATTTTTATTTTATGGTCAGATATTGGCCGTCGCAAACTTAAATGAGGCTGATATCATTGGCAGCTTTGACGAATTTGCAACAAAAAGGGCGGGAGAGCTTTCCTCATCAGGGTCTGGTGTAGATTTAAATAATTATTCCTTGCCCCTAAAGTTATTTACGTTTTGGTTCCGACCATTATTCCTGGATGCTTCTGGGATATTAGGCATCTTTGTTTCGTTAGAAAATCTCTTATATTTATTGTTGGTTTATAAACTATTTGACAAGCAATTTATAAGCTTCTTCAAACAGTCTTCTTCTTTAGTAAAAATGAGTGCCGTCATTTTTTTAACTTCCTCCATAGCGTTATCTTTTGTAATGTCAAATCTTGGTTTAGTAATACGGCAAAAAAGTATGGTTATGTATTTTCTATTCTTTGTTATCCTTTCCTTTTTGTCATACAAAGAGAATTTGCGCAGAATCTGGATTAACAAACGTAAAGCGGAACTAGTAGCAAAAACTGAAAATGAAAAATAAAGGCACATTCACTATTTCTTTAGATTTCGAATTATACTGGGGAGTATTTGAAAAAGTAAACCTTCAGGATAGGCTTACCTATTTCAGAAACACTCGAGAAGTGATTCCAAGAATGTTAGAACTATTTAATAAGTTTAATGTACATGTTACCTGGGCAACCGTAGGAATGTTATTTGCTGAGAATTGGGAAGAATGGGAGGAGATTAATCCGGTATGTAAACCCAATTACTTGAACCAACATGTTAATCCATATAGATTACAAGAAATATATGGTAAAAGAAAGGAATTAGAATTTTGTTTTTTTGCTCCAGATTTAATAAAACAGATCATCAGCAGTGAAAATCAAGAACTAGCAAGCCATACGTACTCCCATTATTTTTGCCAGGAGGAAGGTCAGGATGAAGCTAGTTTTGATGCTGATTTAGAAATAGCGGTTAAATTAGCTAAACGATTAGGAGTGGATTTGAAATCATTGGTTTTTCCACGGAATCAGATCCGTCAAGATTATCTAAAGATATGTAGTCAACATGGAATAGAGGCTGTTCGTTCAAATCCTATTGATTGGTATTGGAATGAAACAGGTAAAGAAACCTTAATGAAAAAAGTATTCAGAACAGGTGATGCGTTTATTCCCTTGGGTTCGAAAAAGTCATATAAGCTCTCAGATACAAATTTAGAGGAAGTAATACAGTTAAAGGCAAGCCGCTTCTTGAGGCCTTATTCCTCAAAAAGTATAATTAATGCTTTGCGCTTGCGTCGCATATTAAAAGAAATGGAAAGTGCTGCTATTGATAAAGAACATTATCATTTATGGTGGCATCCGCACAACTTCGGAACGTTCCCACAGGAAAGTTTGGCTGGATTAGAAATTATATTGAATAAATATAAAGAACTCCAACTCCGATATGGGATGCAAAGTTTTACAATGAAAGAAATCAGTAATTTTTAATTCATGAGTAATCCCAAGCTTATCCGTATTACTACTGTCCCTCTTTCATTAGAGAAGCTGCTTGAACATCAACTTCGTTTCATGAGTCAATATTATGAAGTTATAGCAATATCGTCTGATAAGCCTTGGTTAGAGAGAATTGGAGAGAAGGAACAAGTTTCAACATATAACGTTGAAATGAGCCGACAAATCACACCAATTTCAGATTTGAAAGCATTGTGGAGGCTCTATCGCTTTTTTAAGTTAGAGAAACCTTTGATTGTTCATACACATACTCCAAAGGCTGGTATTGTAGGTATGCTTGCTGCAAAAATGGCTGGTGTTCCACATCGTTTCCATACGGTTGCAGGAATGCCATTAATGGAAACTACCGGTAATAAAAGAAAGCTGCTTAATTTTACAGAACGATTAACCTACAAATGTGCTAACGCAGTTTTTCCTAATTCTAAAGGATTGAAGGAAACCATTTTAAAAGAAGGGTTTTGTGTAGAAAGCAAGTTGAAAGTTATTGGAAACGGTAGCTCGAATGGTATTAATACATCTTATTTTGATCCTGCACTTTACTCCTTGGACGACGTACAAATTTTAAAAGATGATTTAGGAATTGATATTAACGATGTTGTTTTCCTTTTTGTGGGTCGTTTAGTGGGTGATAAGGGAATAAATGAACTGGTTTCTGCCTTTAAAAAATTGAACATCCAATCTCCAGCAACAAAAATAATCTTAGTAGGTCCTCAAGAACAACATTTGGATCCTTTACTGCCAGATGTAGTTAGAGAAATAGAGAACAACCCTTCCATTATATCGCTTGGTTACCAATCTGATGTAAGAGCATATTATTCAATAAGTGATGTAATGGTTTTACCAAGCTATCGGGAAGGCTTTCCGAATGTCGTAATGCAAGCAGGTGCGATGGGATTGCCTTGTATTGTATCTAATATTAATGGGTGCAATGAAATTATTATAGAAGGAGAAAATGGTTTAATTATCCCCACAAAGAATGAGAAAGCCTTATTGGAAGCAATGATTAAATTTGTGAATAATAAAGACTTGTTAAATAAATTAAAAGCGAATACCAGAAAAATGATCATTGACCGTTATGATCAACAGCATTTCTGGAATCTTCTATTGAATGAATATAATACACAGATTCAAAAATGTATCAAATAATCATTAAACCTGTTTTTGATTTTAGTTTAGCATTCATGGGCTTTGTGCTTCTTTTGCCAATATTTTTCATACTTGTCATTCTTTTATTTTTTGCGAATCAAGGAAAACCTTTTTTCATACAAGCCCGTCCGGGTAAAAATGGAAAGATATTTAATCTTATCAAATTTAAAACCATGAATGATAAAAAGGCTGCAGATGGAAATTTGCTTCCTGACTCCGATCGACTAACGGCAATCGGCTCTTTTATACGTAAAACCTCCCTTGATGAAATACCTCAATTATTTAATGTAATTAAAGGCAATATGAGCTTAGTGGGACCACGGCCTTTATTGGTAGAATACCTGCCATTATATACTTTGGATCAGAATCGCAGACACGAAGTAAAGCCAGGAATTACAGGTTGGGCACAAGTGAATGGTAGAAATACCATTTCATGGGAGAAGAAATTCGGGTATGATGTTTGGTATGTGGACAATATATCTTTGGCCTTAGATGCAAGAATTTTATGGAGAACCATGGCAAAGATTTTCAAGGGCGAGGGTATTAATGCAGGAGGGCAGGCAACTATAAATAAATTTAAAGGAAGTATATAATGGTATATTTAATTGGAGCGAGTGGACATGCTAAAGTAATAATCGAAATTCTTGAAGACCTTGATATAAAAGTCGGTGGTCTATTGGATTCTAATCCAGAAATTAAAACATTATTAGATTACAAAGTTTATGAAGGACTTCCTGTTTCATTCAACCCGAATGAGGATAAATTAATCATTTCAATAGGGAATAATGCAATCAGAAAAAGGCTGGCTTCTTCTAGTATTCATAAATTTATTTCAGTTCGTCATATCAATACAAGCATTTCTAAACGATCAACTATTGGAGAAGGTACTGTAATAATGGCCGGAGTATCTATGAATTCATCATGCAATATTGGAAACCATGTTATTATTAATACAAACGCTTCCATTGATCATGATTGCATACTTGAGAACTATGTACATATTTCACCAAATGCTGCTTTAGCTGGTAATGTGCAAATAGGAGAGGGAACACATGTAGGT
Source organism: Albibacterium bauzanense (assembly GCF_004339765.1). GTDB lineage: Bacteria > Bacteroidota > Bacteroidia > Sphingobacteriales > Sphingobacteriaceae > Albibacterium > Albibacterium bauzanense. The sequence continues at coordinate 262,975 of NZ_SMGO01000001.1, forward strand.
ATTGGGGCTTGTATTATTCAAGGAATCAAAATTGGGAGATGGTGCACAATAGGTGCGGGGGCTGTGATTATCCATGACGTACCAGATGGTGCAACGGTTATTGGTAATCCTGGGCGTATAATTAAAATGGGGAAAATTTAATGAGTATTCTGCACCCACTTATTCTTATTAGCAACCCGAATTGCGTCTTCCTTGCTTACAACTTCTAGTTTACGGTAAATATTTTTAATATGCGTCTTAACGGTTTCTTTACTAATAAATAGCTCATCTGCAATTTTTGAGTAACTTTTGCCTTCTGAGATATACTGTAATACTTGCGATTCCCGATCTGATAAAGGAGAGTCATTCTGCTTTTGGAAGGATTCAACAACCATCTTTGAAATCGATAAACTCATAGGCGCACCACCAGCAAGTGCTTCTTCAATAGATTTTTTAATTGTATCCAGACTGGCTGTTTTAATAATATAACCACTTGCTCCAGCACTTAATGACTTAAATACTTGACTACTATCCTCAGAAACGGTAATAATAAGAATAATACAATTCGGTAATTTTTTTCTAATTAACGTAGTGCCTTCAATTCCACTTATTCCAGGCAGTTGTATGTCTATCAAAACAATGTCAGGAGCATCGCGCTCTAAATTAGCAATCGCATCTTCACAATTGCTATAAGTGCTAACAATAACATATTTTCCTGCCGACTGCAAGATCATTCTTAAACTTTCACGTATCAACTGATTATCATCAATAATAATAATCCTATTCTGCATTTTTGTTTAATTTTTTTGTTCGGTTTATAAAAGGTGGTAGTTCAATATAGCTCAGATTTCAATTAACAAATTTTTATTTTATTCAGGTTAAAATTGATGAAATATTTGTATTTCTTGTAATAAAAAAGTTAAGTCATATTAAAAATAACCTTCTCTTAACAAATATGTAACTAAATTACGAAATATCCCCCATAATGGGTGATATAAAAGGATTATTTTTGAATTAGCTTTGAACAAATTAAGAGATATAATCCATGAATTTAAACCTGAACACTAATTTTAAGAAGCTAATCAATTAACCCTAAGTTGAAAAGATAATTTTTCTCATTGTATTTAATTAATAATTATGAAACCATTGTTATACTTAACAAGCGTAATGTGTGTATTGCTGGGAAGTTTTTCTCAAGCAAAAAGTCAAACTCCGGACAACCCTGTTTATGTTCGCTCTATCGGAATTCAAGCCGGTACACAAGGAGTAGGGGTAACCTTTTCGGTACCTTTTCAAAACCACCTCGCCCTTCGCGCAGGCGCAGCTTTTTTACCTTTTGATACCGATGTATTGAAAACCTATAATAACTATAAAACGACAAACGATATTACTGCACGTATGTCCAATATACATTTACTAGTTGACTGGACTCCATTTGATGCAAATGATAACTTTGGTAAGCATTTCGCAATAAGTGGTGGTATGGGCTATTTCTTTAAGGCAAAAGGTACATTTGTAACTAAACTTACTGAACCTTATCAATATGGGGAAATTGAGATTGCTCCGGAAGATATTGGTGTTCTTACAAGCAGTATTGACTGGGAATTCTCTTTAGCTCCTTATTTAGGATTAGGGTTACAAAATTTCAATTTAGGACCAAAGCTTGGTTTAGATCTTAATCTGGGTGCTTATTACCTTGATAAACCTAATGTTCGCATCGTAGGAACTAACTTGTTGGACGGAAACGAAGCAAACGCAAAATTAGTAGAAGATAATGTAGATAAATATCGTTTCTTACCGGTTGTTCAATTAAGTCTAAGCTATAAAATTAAATAAAAATGAAAAGGATATACTTTATATTAGTAGGGGCGTTGATTTCAACCATGTTGTTCTCACAATGTGCTGATCCCCTAAAAGGTTTTGAATTAAATGTTAGTACAGACGTAATTCACTATACTACTTTAATTCAAGTTAAAGATGCCAATGGTGGTTCAGTAGGTAATGATATTACTGTAACCATTACTGGTCGCGATGCCGCCTCTATTTATAATCTTGCCGGTGAAAAGCAGTTTGCTTTATCTAGTGGAATTTTAGGCTTAGGTGTTACTCCATATGCAGATCCTACAGCAGGTAATAACATTCAGTTTACGGTAGTTCTTTCTGGCGCAGGTTATGTTACTCAGAATGTGCCTGTAACCATTAACTACAATCAATTTGAGAGTGTTAAAACTGTTACCTTATTAAAACCAGCTAACCCTCCGGTTGATGGTATTGTTGAGAGTATAACAACTACTGCATTGGTTAACAATGCTACTGCAAGCCCAATTGTTCTTACAACAGGTAGTGGGGATATAGGCAAACAATCTGTTAATATTGAGATTGCCAGTGGTACACAGTTCTTAGATGCAGCCGGTACAGTTATTACAGGTGCATCATTAAGGAGTTCAGTAACGTTATTCGATCCATCTGAAGAAACAGCTCTTGCTGTATTCCCTGGTGGAAGTTTAACAACAAACAATGTTATTCCTGAAGGTGGCGGTGCTGCAGAAACTGGTTCATTTGTACCAGCAGGGCTTGTAAATATTGAATTCAGTATAGGTAATACGCAAGTAAAACAATTTAGTAAACCAATTACAATTGATATTGGACTTGAGCCGACCTTCATCAATCCAAGCACTGGTGCTTCCTTACAAGCAGGTGATGAGTTGGGTATTTACAGTTATGATAATGCTACCGCACAATGGACTTTTGAAAAGAATGTAACTGTAACCATGGTGAATGGCAATCCGGTTGCTCGTTTTGAAACCAATCACTTAACCTGGTACATGATAGGAAGTTTCTTTAAATCATGTAATACTCCACTTGTTATCAATGTTCTATCTCCATGGATGCAAGATGGTATTACCTATTCTTTAACTGTGGAAGCTATTATAGCAGGAAAGGTTGTTTCTTCTACCCAGGCTTCTGTAACGAAAGAAAATCCTACAATTACACTTCCTCAACTACCGGTTTCAAGTGGTTTAATAAGTATTCGTGTTCGGGACAACTCAGGTAGAGACTTAACAGAAAATGAAGGCTTCTATGGTATAAAACTTGTCGCTCTGGGATGTACTGCACTTCCATTTAACTTCCAGCTTAATGAGCCAACAAGTAATCCTAAAGTAACCTTACAACTATATGTTCGTTGTCCGGGTGATGATTTGGTGCTAAATGTTCTTCCAACATTCTATCTATATGTTCGTGACCGTGAGAACGGTGAAACTGAATTCAAACTATTAGGTGTTGTTAAAAATGGCTTCATATCCACTTCTATGTTAACTGCTGGTGCAAAATACGATTTCAAAGCAGTTTGGGGTGATAAAGTTAAAGTTGTTGTTGGCAAGACAGTAACAGCCGATAATTCAGGAACAGTAGGTATTGAACCGGGTGATATCATTGGCGAGAAAGCTGGTGCAGTTAACCTTGAAATGCTAACTGAAGCTTGTAATACTATAAAATAATAATCTTATAACCTTATCCTGATCAATTATTAATCAGGATAAGGTTATTTCATAGACACATCCATTGTGTTTACCTCTTGTTTTGTTTATTAAGTAAATCATGCAATCGAGTTTCGCTTATATTTCTAAATATATTGTAGCCTTAACAGATGTTATTCTGGTAAGTGTTGTCTTTCTTATTTCGGCTGAATTAACAGAATATGTATTTGGCTTGAATATCAGAGATTTCTATAAATATTATTTATTAATTGTAAACTCAACCTGGTTGGTAATTGCCTTGGCTTTTGGTTTATATACAGCCATTGGTATGGAGAATTTAGAGAAGTTTTACCGCAGCACTTTTCGTTGCAGTGTATTCCATCTCCTTTTTTTTGGTATCACCTTATTTTTTATTGAAAACAGCTTCCTTTCTTTAAAGGTATTTATTTTCTTCTATCCTTTACTGGGTTTAGGTCTATTGCTTAGTCGCTTCGTTGGTACCTATTTTCAAATGGTTGTTTTGAGCAAATTTAATGTTCGTAAATCGGTTGCCATTATGGGTAATAATCAGGGTGGACAAAAATTGGCTCAATATTTCAGTACACATGAACTTAATTATTCTTTCGAAGGTTTCTTATCAGAATCTGATTCTTTATTGGTTAATGATAAGGGTGAATTGATGCCTGCTGCCTTTGGACAATTGCAAAAAGCCGTCGATCAAAATATCAATGAGGTTTATGTTTCGCTGAAACCAGAGCGCATGTCACTCACTACTTCTTTATTGGCAGAAGCAGAACGCCAGTGTATTCGTATTAAATTGGTGCCAGATTTAAGTATGGAAAATAGGATACCTTTTGAAATGAGCTTTATGGGCGAATTGCCTGTGTTGAGTGTTCGACAGGAACCATCTTACGAGATAGAGAACCGCTTTAAGAAACGTGTTTTCGATCTGTTCTTTAGTTCATTGGTAATTATCTTTTTGTTAAGCTGGCTTTATCCAATTTTAGCTATTCTAATAAAATTAGAAAGCCCAGGACCTGTCTTATTCAAGCAGCAACGTAGTGGGAGGGATAATAAACCTTTTTGGTGCTATAAGTTTCGTAGCATGGAAGTAAATGAGAATAGTGATTCTCTACAAGCATCCAAAAATGACTCTAGAGTAACGAGGTTAGGTAAGTTTATGCGAAAAACGAGTATTGATGAACTTCCTCAATTCTTTAATGTGCTTCAAGGCACTATGAGTGTAGTAGGCCCTCGTCCTCACATGCTAAAACATACCAAACAATATAGTAGGATTATAGAGAAATATATGGTAAGACAATTTATGAAACCAGGTATTACGGGTTGGGCGCAAGTTAATGGTTACCGCGGAGAAACGAAAGACCCTGCTTTAATGGAGAAAAGAGTGACTCATGATATTTGGTACATGGAAAACTGGACTGCAATGCTGGATGTAAAAATTGTATTTTTAACTGTAATTAATATCCTTACCGGAGAAGAAAATGCAATCTAAAATTAACAGGATTGCACAATTAAGTTGATATCTTCGCGTTTGCTAATTATCAACCATTTCATATATCTACCATGTACAAACATATACCCAACACAAGAATATTTGTTCTTCTAACATCTTTCTTTCTCTTGTCATTTTCATCTTGCGTAGTAACCAAAAAATCAGTTTATTTTAACGATCTACCTTTTGATAGTACTGCAGTTGTAAACTTGGCTAAGTTTAATGAACCTGTTATTCAAGCTGATGATATTCTTAACATAACGATACAAACAGTTGATGTAGATGCAACAGCTGCCGTTAATCAAGTGTCAACGGTACCCGCAGTAGGTGCCAGTTCAGCATCAACAGTAGGCAATCAGGTTATTAAAGGATTTTTGGTCGATAAGGATGGAAATGTAGCGATACCTATGCTAGGAAATATTAAAGTAGCAGGCTTAACTACCTATGATGCACGCCAGTTAATCGCTGAAAATGCTTCTAGATTTTTTAAGGAGCCTACGGTTCAAGTACGCTTTGCAAACTTTAAGATAACCATTATTGGCGAAGTAGCTAAACCTGCAACTTATACAGTACCAAATGAAAAAGTAACCTTATTAGATGCCATTGGCTTAGCTGGTGATTTAACCATTTATGGCAAAAGAGAAAATGTAATGCTCATAAGAGACAACCTGAATGGTGAAAAGGAATTTATACGCTTTAACCTTAATTCTTACGATACCTTTAAATCACCTTATTTCTATTTACAACAAAACGATGTGATATATGTAGAGCCAGGTAAAGGTAAAGTTGCAGCTAATAATGCTGCAAGGACTCAAACTATATCCTTAATTAGTGCACTTGCATCTTTAGCAATCGTTGCATTATCCAGATTATAAAATTCTAAAATAAAAAGACTTATTATATGAGCGAGTGGGAGGAATATGGCTTCAAAGAAGAATCAAATGATGCTAATAAAGCAATTATTGGTTTGCTTAATAAATTATTGAAAAATTGGTATTGGTTTGCATTGGGTGCTTTTATTGGTTTAGCAATAGCATTTACTTATTTACGTTACAGCACTCCAATTTATCAAATCAATGCTAAGGTTTTGGTAAGTGATGAAAAAAAGGGAGCTGGTGTAGAAAATGCTCTATTAGGTGATTTTGCTGGCATGCTAGGCGCTAAGAGTACAGTTGATAATGAAGTTGAGATATTGAAAACTCGTACTTTAATGGAGGAGGTAGTTCAGGAACTTCATTCCAATATTGTGTATTATCGAAAGGGAAATATAAGAGACGTTGAGCTCTATAAACCGCCGTTTTATATCGATATTATAGAGATAGATTCTAATGTTGTTAATAACCTTTTCAACTTAAAACCTATTAGTGAAAAACAAGTTCAAATATCAAATAGTGATTTTCAAGAAACAATTTCTTATAATCAGATACTAATTATTCCTGAGATTGGTAAGTTTCAAATTATAAGGAATAGTGAAGTATCATTTTTAGATGAAACCTATCAGTTCAGTATTTCAAGTTTAGACAATAGGGTCGTTGATTTTATGAAGAGACTTAATGTTGAAGTCGCTAATAAATTAGTTACAGTTATCGATTTGGGCTTTGAATATCCTCTAAAGAGAAAAGGTGAAGATATTTTAAATACCTTGATTAATAAATATGTTCAAAGTAACTTGAGAGATAAAAATACTATTGCAGATAGTACCATAGCATTTATAGAGGATCGTTTAGTCTTAGTCAGTCAGGAATTGGGAAGTGTAGAGGGAGATATCCAGAGCTTTAAACAAAAAAGCCAATTGGCAGATATGACTGTACAGTCTCAAATTCTTTTAGAAAATTCGAGTCAATATATCAAAGACCTAGCTGCAATAGAAACACAATTAAGTATTCTTAGCAGCATGCAGGGTTATTTAGACGACAGAAATAATGCACGAATTATTCCCAGTGCCATGCTGCCTAGCGATGTTGTTTTTAGTGGACTTGCAGAACGTTATAATACATTATTATTAGAACGTGATCGTAGATTACTAAGTTCAACTCCAGATAATCCAACCATAATTAATCTGGATAAACAGCTTACTAATTTAAGGCAAGACATCCAAGGTAATCTAAATAGTACAAAAGCAAATTTAACTATTACAAGAGCTGATCTTTTAAAGAAAACAGAACAATTAGAAGGAGCCATTCGTAGTGTACCTGCTACTGAAAGAACCTATCTAGATTTAGAAAGACAGCAGCAGATCAAACAAGAACTCTATGTATTCCTCCTACAGAAGAGAGAAGAAACGGCTATTAGTAAAACCTCAAATATCTCAAATAGTAGAATAATTGATGCTCCTAAAGCTGAAAATCTTCCAATTAGTCCTAAAAAATTGTTTGTTTTAGCTGTCGGTTTATTATTTGGTTTAGCTATACCTTTTATTATTTTATATCTAAAGGATATTTTAAATACAAAGATTCAGGATAAAGAAGATATTAAACGGAGAACACAGGTTCCAATAATTGCAGAGATTGGTCATAATGATAAATATGAAATTGAGTTAATCACAAAAGAATCACGTTCAGCTCTCTCTGAGAGTTTCCGATCATTAAGGACGAATTTAGATTTTTATTTAAGATCTAATGATCAAAAAGTTGTTTTACTTACCTCTAGTATGAGTGGAGAAGGAAAGTCTTTTGTTGCAATTAACTTAGCCTTGGTTCTAGCTTTTTCCGGAAAAAAAGTAGTTGTTATGGAAATGGATCTTCGTAAACCGAACCTTTCTGTTAAACTAAACTCAAAAAATACCATTGGATTTAGTAATTATATTATTTCAGAACAGTTAACCTCGGAAGATATCATACAACCTTCAGGTATAAATGATAATTTGTTTTTAATAAGTTCTGGGCCAATTCCTCCAAATCCATCTGAATTAATATTAAATGAGCGTACAGATCAATTAATGACGACATTAAAAAATGAATTTGATTATATAATCATTGATGCGCCACCAATTGGATTAGTTACAGATGCTCAATTATTGAGTAAGTATGCAAGTCTCTCGCTATATGTGGTACGACAAGGATTTACAATGAAAGGTCAATTAGGAATTGTTAATGATTTGGGGCAAGATAATAAATTGGGTAAAATTGCGATTCTTGTGAACGATATTAAATATAATAAGGGTTATGGCTATGGCTATGGCTATGGTTATGGCTATGGTTATGGCTATTATGAAGATTCTCATAAAAAAAATTCTAAGAGATGGTTGACTTGGTTTTCGAATACTAAATAAGTATTCTAATTATTTAGTATTGCATTTATAATTGTTATAAGTCTCAAAACAATTCGTCTTATAATAATTATAAATGTTTTAGAAATATTATAAAGCATAATTCGTAAAAACATAAAAGAAGATTAAGAATTCTAAAAGAAAATGGTTCCGGCAAATAGGGTAGTACTAAATACTGTAATATTATACGGTCGCATGTTAATTACAATGGGTATTACTTTGTATTCGACACGTTTAGTTTTAAATACCTTAGGAAGTACGGATTATGGTATTTTTAATCTTCTTGCAGGGATTATTACAATGCTATCATTTCTGAATACAGCAATGGCAACTTCAACTCAACGCTATCTATCCTTTTATCAAGGGACAGATAACATCTCGATGCAAAAACGAATTTTCACAAACTCCTTTTTTCTGCATATTATTATCGGGGGAGTTATAGTCTTAATTTTAGAGATTTTGGGTCTATTTTTATTTGATGGTGTTTTAAACATTCCACAAAATAGAATTGAACAAGCAAAGATAATCTATCATTTTATGTCCTTAACTGTTTTTTTTACAATTATAACTGTTCCTTTTACGGGAACTCTAATTGCAAATGAAAATATGCTTTGGATAGCCATTGTAAATATTTTAGAGACATTGTTAAAGTTAATCATAGCGATTTCATTATATTATGTAACTTTTGATAAACTTGTATTTTATGGTTTCTTTACAGCAGGAATTAGTATAATAAGCTTTTTCTTGTTTTCTGTCTATTGTTTTAGAAGGTATAAAGAATGCACTTTCAAACGAGTGTTTAATGTTGATAAAACATTAATAAAAGAATTAAGTTTTTTCGCAAGCTGGAACCTCTTTGGAACTTTTTGTGGCTTAGGGAGAAATCAGGGCCTGGGGATTCTGATGAATCTATTTTATGGAGTAATCATTAATACTTCATATGGGATTGCCAATCAAGTCTCTGGTCAACTTAAATTTTTTTCTGCTACATTGTTACAAGCAATAAATCCGCAAATAATGAAAAGTGAAGGTGCAGATGATAGAGAAAGAATGTTAAGACTCTCTATGATTGGAAGTAAATTCAGCTTTTTCTTACTAGCTCTTTTTGCTATTCCTTGTATTTTTGAAATGGAACAGATTTTGCAACTTTGGTTAAAGAATGTTCCCGAATATGCGGTAGTATTTTGTGACCTGATTTTAATTGCAACTTTAGTTAATCAATTGACAATAGGATTACAGTCCGCTTTTCAAGCCACGGGAAAAGTGAAAGTTTATCAAGCTATTGTTGGTACAATTTTATTATTCAACCTTCCTTTTTCCTATATTTTGTTGAAGCAAGGCTTTCCTGTTTATTCTGTATTAATCTGTTATATTGTTTTAGAAGCTATAGCGTGTATGGTGCGGGTTGTGCTTTTAAAAATAATTGCTGGATTGTCAATAAAAGAATATATGGAAAGAGTTTTAGGAATGACAATAATTCCCGTACTACTTTCTATTGTGGTTTGTGCGATATTTAAATATAAGGTTGAATTACCTTTTAGGTTTTTATTTACAGGAATTGTGTCTGCTATTACATTTATTACTGCTATTTATACCGTAGGCCTATACAAAGATGAAAAGAATATGTTAATGCAAATATTTAATTATGCACTTAATAAATTTAGAAAATGACCAATAGTATAAAAGAGGCTGAATCTTTAATGGAGACGGTCGTGAAAGGTGGATATTGTGTTGGTTGTGGAGCTTGTTCTGCAGTAGAGAATTCCCCAATACGCATGGAATTGGATGCTGATTCTAAATATCAAGCTACTTTGGACATTAAAGATGTTAGCTCTGATTTTAAAAAATCTGTTTTAGAAGTTTGCCCTTTTTCTGACCAAAGTCTCAATGAAGATCAAATTGGCAAAGATCTATATGGATCGCATGCAACAATGCATGATAAATTAGGATATATAATATCTACATATGCTGGTTATGTAGCACAAGATAATTTCCGTGAAATGGGTAGCTCAGGAGGTATGGGTACTTGGATATTGTCCGAATTATTAAGTCAAGGGTTGGTAGATGGAGTTATTCATGTAAAAGAGAGGAAGGATTCAGAGGACCATTCGATGATCTTTAAGTATTCTATATCAACAACACTTGACGAAGTTATAGAAGGTGCAAAATCAAGATATTATCCAATAGAAATATCTGAAGTTATAAATTTAGTAAGAAATAGACCAGGTAAATATGCTATTGTTGGTTTACCTTGTTTTATAAAGTCTATTCGTTTATTAACTAAACAAGATCCTGTTTTAAATGAACGTATTAAGTATTGCATTGGACTTATATGCGGCCATTTAAAAAGTGAGAATTTTGCAAAAATGTGGGCATGGCAATGTGGAGTACATCCAGATAATTTAGAATCTATTGATTTTCGAACTAAATTAGAAGGGTATACTGCTAATCAGTATGGTGTTACAATTAAAGGAGAAATAGATAATAAAAAAGTTGCAATTCAAAGCCCTCCCTTGAATCAATTATTTGGCGCAAACTGGGGATGGGGACTTTTTAAGTATAAGGCTTGTGATTACTGTGATGATGTTACTGCAGAAACAGCTGATATTACTATTGGAGATGCTTGGTTACCAAAATATCTGAATGATAGTAAAGGGACAAATATTATAATAGTAAGAAATCCTATAATCAATGAATTAATAATTAAATGTCGATTGGAGAAGAAATTGATAGTAGAAGAAATAAGCCCTCAAGAAGCAATTGCATCTCAAAGTTCTGGATTTTCGCATAGGAGAGAAGCTTTATCGTTCCGTTTATTCTTAGCCGATGAAGAAAAGAAATGGCGACCGCAAAAAAGAGTATTGGCTTCAAATTCAACGATTAGCGACCTTATGAAAACCCGTCAAATACTGCGTATGGATATGGCAAGAACAAGTCACTCAGCATTTAATGAATCACTAAGACACAATGACTTTAATATATTTAAAAATCAACTCGATCCAATAATTAAAGAGTATAAAAGAACATATGCTCAAACGATAGGAAGAAAAGTTCTTAATAAAATAAAAAAATACCTTAAAAAGTATTAGTATAAGTACATTTTAAAGAATAATAAGTAAAGATTAATATGAAAATTGGAATAATTACTTTTCATTGGGGAGCAAATTATGGTGGTGTTTTACAAGCTTATGCGTTACAACAATTCTTGAAAAAAAATATAAAAGGAAGTGAAGTAAGCATTATAAATTATGTTCCAAAAACTCCTACACAGTCATTGTTCAAATGCATTGCAACGAGAAAAATAAAGTATATTCCGAGTAATTTAATTACCTATTTTAAAGAAAGAAACTTTGTGCCTTTTAGAGATAAGAATTTAATATTGACAAAAAAATATTCTTCTTTAAAAGAATTGCAAGAAGACCCTCCTGAACTAGATGTTTATATTACTGGAAGTGATCAAGTATGGAATCCTTATATTATTAATAAACATGGGACACCTTATTTTTTGACCTTTGGAGATAAATCAATTAAGAGAATTTCGTACGCTGTTAGTTTTGGGTGTACAGAATATCCTGAAAGGGAACTTTCATTAATTAAACCTTTTATTGAAAAATTTGATGTCTTAAGTGTACGTGAAAATACTGGATTATCAATTCTGGAAAAGGTGGGAATAACAAAAGTGGAATTAATGCCTGACCCAACACTATTGTTAGAGGAATCTGACTTAGAGAGATTGATTTCTGAAAAGAAGAAAACGAAATCAAAAAAATTCATCTTTTTTTACATCCTTCAAGAAAATCAAAACTGTATTCAAGAAATTTACAACTATTTAAAGTCTCGAAAAGGAATAAAAACTATAAATACAAAAAGATTAAGATTCTCAACTATAAATATTGAAAGCTGGTTATTTAATATCAAATATGCAAAGTGTATAATAACTAATTCTTTTCATGGAGTTGTATTTTCTATATTATTTAATAAGAATTTTATTGTAGTTCCAATTGAAGGGAGACATAAAGGAATGAATGATAGAATATATACTTTACTTAATAAATTTGATTTAAATGATCGAATCTTAGAAAAATATGATGAGGCACTAATTAATAGTAAAATAGATAATCCTATTGATTGGAATAAGGTAAATCAAACTAAAAAAAGAGTAAGTAGCCTGGCTTCCGAATTTTTAAAAAATGGTATTATTAATCCTTGATAAAGTCAAGTCTTAAAATTAGAAATCCAATATTTTATTAAAGGATATGAAAAAAGGTAAACCGTCTTCTTAATTTATGACTCCGTATATAACTTTATATTTAATGCTTATATGTTCTTTTCTAATAACATGGAAAAGAGAAAATATAGAAGCTAAATGGCTTTTTGGATTTTTTTGTATAATTGTTTTCTTGCTTCCTGCTTTAAGAGATATTAGTGTAGGAACTGACACAATTAATTATATTCATTTTTTTCAGCATCCAACGATCGGCTATGATGTTAGGGCGAATACCGAATATGGTTACAAATTATGGAATTCCATAATCTCCTATATATGGAATAACAAACATTTTTTTATATTCACAAGTGCTGTATTATCGTTAAGTGGTGTATTTTTCTTCATCTATAAAAGATCTCCTTATCGAATTCTATCTCTTCTTTTATTTGTATTGGTTGGGCATTTTTACCTTTTCCAATTTTCCGGTATGAGGCAATCTATTTCAATTTCCTTTTTTCTGTTTGCTCTTCATTATTATATAAAAGGCAAAGATTATAGACTAATAGCTATAGTCTTCTATATTTTGTCTATTAGCTTCCATACCACAGTTTTGTGGTGTTTGCCAGTAATATTAATCGTAGAAAGGATCAAATTCGACAAAAAATGGTTGTATATTTTGTTATGGTCTTCTTTCATAATTGGATTATCCGGTATTCTTAACTATAGGTTATTAATTTCAATGTTTTTTGAAGTTGTAGGACAGGGAATCAATGTAATCAATAGATATGATTCATATACAGATTCCCTTTCAGACGTACAAATGTCAACCTATCGAATTCTTGCAGATATGACTCCTCTAACACTTATAGGCACAGCTTGTATATATTATGTAAAGGATATGAATGGTTTATTACTAAAGTTGTTTATTATAGGAATATTTACAAACAACATGATTATTACTTACCCTATTGGTTTTCGTTTAGTAATATATTTAGTTATATTAATTATAGTTGTTGTGCCATCTATTTTTCAACGAAAAGACACAACATCGCTTTTATTTTATCTATTAATAATATTATATTATTTATATAAATCCTATAGCCTCTTAGTTGTGCAATATAGTTCTGATTTCATTGGGAATAAAGTTATACCTTATAAAATGTTTTTTTAGGTGATGAATAGAAAAATTAATGTACTCTATATATCTGTGGGTGAAGGAGGATCTGATATAGCTCTATTAAATATGCTTAATGGTCTTTCTGTATATGAGAATATCAATCCTGTTGTTTTAGTAAATCCAAGAAAAGTATTAATCCCAGAGCTAGAGTCAAGGAATATTGTATATAAGATTGTTAACTATAAATTCTCTCTCTGGCCGAGGTTTAATTACTGGTCAGAGAAAATCCGTTACCCATGGAGGTTAATTTCCAATCCAATTAAGAATTTTATTGCCGTTAAAAAGATTATTAAGATTGCGTCTGATTACAATATAGATATCATACACACAAATGTAGGCGTTATTCAAATTGGTTACATTGTAGCAAAAAAGCTTGGCATACCACATATTTGGCATCTTAGAGAATACCAAGGGCCAGAATTTAAAATGTGTCAATTTCCGAGCAAAAAATTTTTTTTTGACAAATTAAACAATGACAATAACTATTCAATAGCTATCACGAACGGTGTATATAATCATTTTAAATTGAATCAGCAGAATTCTTGTCTTATTTATGATGGAGTACTTAAGAATAATCAGACTAGGTTTATACTTGAAAAGGAAAAATATTTTTTATTTGTTGGAAAAATAACAGATAATAAAGGAGTTACTGAATTATTAGAAGCTTTCATTGAATTTGCAAAGACTGATGAATTATATGAATTAAGAATCGTTGCTAAATTTACTATAAATGAATATACTCGAACATTAATTAAAAAAATTAAAAAGAGTGGTTTGCAGGACAGGATTAAATTTTTAGGTTACCGCCAAGATACTTATGAGTTGATGTCAACTGCTTCGGCATTAATTGTCCCTTCTAAGTTTGAAGGTTTTGGTTTAACAACAGCAGAAGCAATGTTTAATGGTTGCTTAGTAATTGGTAAAGATATTAGTGGTACAAAAGAACAATTTGATAATGGTTTAAAAGAATGCGGATTAGAAATTGGAATACGCTATTCTACTTTAAAGGAATTAACTTTAGCAATGAATGATGTAAAAACTAATGGTATTCAACATTATGTTGAGCAAATAAAAAATGCACAAGCTACAGTTAAAGGATTGTATTCTATTGAAAAAAACACACAAGAAATAAATTTACTTTATAAAAAAACCATGAATAAAATTAATAGAAGAATCATAAAGTAATACTTGAATATGGATGTATCAGTAATAATCGTTTCTTATAATACAAAAGACTTAACTTTACAATGCGTTAATAGTGTTCTAGAACAAACTAAAGAAGTCAGCTTTGAGGTCATTATTGTAGATAATGATTCTAAAGACGGGACAAAAGAATACTTTATTAATGATTCGCGCATTACTTATATACAAAATGATTCGAATGTTGGGTTTGGAATAGCAAATAATATTGGGGTCAATGTATCAAAAGGCAGGTATGTTTTTCTGTTAAATTCAGATACAATACTTTTAAACAATGCCATTAAGTTATTTTATGACTTTATGGTAGAGAATGAAACAAAAAACACTGTTGGCGTAATTGGTACTGTTTTATTGAATATGGACAAAACAGAAGGTCTTTCTGTTATTCATTTTAAAAGTATATCATATTTGTTGAGGTTGTCGTTCAGGAAGCTAATCCAAAAGATATTCGGTCTCTCTCAAGCTTTTGTTGATAAAAAACTACCTAATAAAATGACCTTTAATGTGGATGGAGTAATGGGAGCTGATATGTTTATACCTTCCACAGTTTATAAAAAAATTAATGGTTTCGATGATTCCTATTTTATGTTTGGAGAGGAAGTCGATCTGCAAAAAAGAATCAAAGATTTAGGACTTCAGCGATTAATAATTAGAGGGCCACAAATTATCCATATTCATGGAGGAAGTGGGGATAATGATGGTCGAAAGTTGTCTTTTAGATCTATTTACTCTATACAAAAAGGTTCTATTTTTTTTATTAAGAAGAACTATTCAAGTCTCTATTATATTTCATATAAATTTATCCTCTTGTTGATTTGGTTTCCATGGGTATTGATTGATAAAAGATTCGATGCAATACAGCGTATTTCATTATTTAAACTAATTATTAATCCCTCGAAATATTGATTACTTCTGACCTTTCTTTTCCCTTATGCCCATCCAATTTATTTGAATTTAATTTTTACCCTTATATAATAAATACTAGAAATATTCATTAAATATGAAAACAAAGAATACTGAAATGTTCATTGCTTGGATTAAGTTTCAACGGCGAGCATCTTCTATGCAACCATTTTTCAATTTTAATCTTCAATTTATTCTCCCTATTTTCCAGCAGAGAAAGTTAAAGATATTCGATTATTTTGGTAAAGGAATAGAAACTTTATGGATGTTACTAAAAAGACGCCCAAAAACTTTATGGGTTCAATTGCCCCCAACTCCACTTTTAAATATAGCTTTAATTTACAAACGTTTCTTTAATAAAAATATGATAATCATTGCAGATTGTCATAATGGACTTTTTAGTGATAAATGGGCTCGATTTTTAGGAAATTGTTCAACCTTAAACAAGGCTGACTTAATATTAGTGCACAACCATGTAATTGAGAGAATAGCAATCGAGCGAGGAGTTAAAGCTTCCAAATTATTAGTTCTAGAAACGAAACCTGCCTATAAAAATACACAAAATATATCCTCATATAATCTAAATATACAAACACCATGGATATTAATGCCGTGTGCTTTTGCAATAGATGAGCCTATTTCTGTCGTTTTTGAAGCTGCTAAATTAATACCTGAAATTCAAATATTAATTTCAGGGGATACCAGAAGAGCTGTTGGAATTCATGATTTAAATAAAATACCTGAAAATGTCACTCTTACTGGCTATCTTTCAGAAGATGATTACGAATCTTTGTTTATTCAAGCACACGCTATATTAGGACTAACAACTGAATCACATATTCAACTTAGTGTTGCTAATGAAGCCACTGGATTTGAGAAGCCTATGATACTGTCTGATACGGAATTACTTAGAGATCTATTTAATAAAGGTGCAGTTTATGTTGATACATTAAGCCCAATGTCTCTAGCTGAGGGAATAAAAACTGCGATTCTAAATAAAGATAGTTTAGCAGAGGATGTCAGAGTATTGAAAATTGAGCGAAATAAAAAATGGGAAATGCAGGCAACAAGAACTAAGGAAGCAATAAAAAAATTAAGTTTACAATAACAAATAATATATATATATAATGAATATAAGTATTTTCGGGTTAGGTTATGTTGGATGTGTTAGTATTGGCTGTTTAGCTAAAAATGGTAATCATGTAGTAGGTGTTGATCCAAACATTATTAAAGTCAATCAAATTAATAGTGGACGTGCGACAATAATTGAGAAGGATATTGATCATATTATAAAAGAGCAAAAAGAAGCTGGTCGAATTTCTGCAACAATAGATTATAAGAAAGCTATTCTTGAAACTGATATTTCTATTATTGCAGTAGGTACTCCTTCTACATTGAATGGTCACCTGAATTTAGGTTATATGTTTAATGTTGCTGAAAATTTTGGTGAAACACTTATGGAAAAAGAAGGGTTCCATGTGATTGCGATACGTTCTACCGTTATGCCTGGTACAGCCGATAGGTTTGCTACAATAATTGAAGAAAAATCCGGCAAACTAAGAAATGTGGATTTCGCAATTGTAAGTAATCCTGAATTTCTTCGAGAAGGTTCTGCTGTTGCAGACTACAATAATCCCCCTCTTACTTTAATAGGTTCTCATAATCCACAGGCGACAAAAATAATTTCTTCTTTATATGCTCATTTACCAGCTGAAATAGTAATCACTGATATAAGAGTAGCTGAAATTATGAAATACGTTAATAATACGTTTCATGCATTAAAAATATCTTTTGCAAATGAAATCGGAAATATTTGTAGCGCACTAGATATTGATTCTCATAAGGTAATGGATATTTTTTGTAAGGATAAGCATTTAAATATTTCTCCATATTACTTTAAACCTGGTTTTGCTTATGGAGGTTCATGTCTTCCAAAAGATTTAAAAGGTCTTCAAACACTTGCACATGATTTATATATTAAAGCTCCTGTTATTGAAAATATCGACAAAACCAATGAAGTGCAGATTCAAAGAGCTGTAGAGATTATTGTAAACAAGAATAAGAAAAAACTTGGGTTTTTAGGTCTTAGTTTTAAAGCTGGTACAGATGATTTACGGAATAGCCCATCGGTATCTCTAATAGAAATACTTTTAGGTAAAGGATATCAAATCAGCATTTATGATAAAAATGTTGAGATTTCAAAACTAACTGGAACAAATAAAGAATATATCGAAGCGCGTATACCTCACTTATCTAAATTAATGGAAAGTAGTATAAATTCATTACTAGATGATTCTGATATGATAATTGTTAACAATAAAGAAGAGGAGTATTCTGAAGTTTTATCTTCATGGAATAGTGATAAAACTATTTTGGATATGGTTAGATTAGATCAAGAGGTAAGGAAACTGCCGGGATATAAAGGTATTAACTGGTAGGTAACACTTTAAAATGAGTTCAAGGAGAAATCAAGCACCAAATTACCGAATTTTGGAGAGATTGGAGCAGGAGCAAAGAGATGCTGTAAGACGATTGGACAAACTTACCATATTCTGCAGATACTTTAATTGAAAAGTTGAAATATATTTGTAATAAATTAATAAATGAGTAAAAAAATCATAGCTATTGCTTCTGCAGGAGGGCATTGGATACAACTATTACGCATTGCACCTGCTTTTGAAAACAATGAAGTAGTTTTTGTCTCTACTGAACCAAGTTTCGCTAGCTCCGTCAAAAACTTTGACTATTATCTTATTCCTGATGCAAGTCGATGGGATAAAATCGGACTTTTAAAGAGCTTTTACTCTGTATTTAAAATGATTTTGAAATTAAAACCGGAAATAATTATTACAACAGGGGCAGCTCCAGGTTTAATGGCCATTATCGTCGGACGTATTATTGGATGTAAAACCATATGGATTGATAGTATTGCGAATGTTGATAAAATATCGATGAGTGGTAAAATCGCATTACGATTTGCAAACATAGTATATACACAGTGGCCGGAACTAGTGAAAGGGAAGATAGTTTACCACGGAAATGTTATATCATGAAGAGAATATTTGTTACTATTGGAACACAGGTTCCGTTTGATAGATTAATTTCCGCGATGGATGAAATCGTGGGTCAATTAAATGAAAGTTTAACATTACATGTTTTTGCACAAACTGTAAGTTCTAAGTATAAACCTAAAAATATGGAATGGACAAGCTTTATGTCTCCTTCTGAATTTAATAGGCATCTTAATGAAGCGGACTTAATTGTTGCACATGCAGGAATGGGCACTATAATATCTGCATTAACCTTAGATAAACCAATAATTGTATTACCAAGATTATTAATTCACAATGAGATCAGGAGTGATCATCAAATATCCACTTGTAGGACTTTTGATAAATTAAAATATGTTCATGTGATTTATAATGAAAGTGAACTAAAGACTAAAGTAGAGGATATCTTGACCGAAAAAATAGAAGGTAGCCTTCATAAAATAACTAATTTTGCTTCAGCAGAACTTATATTATCTATAAAGAATGAATTGCAATAATCATATATAATTCTATAAAGGGAAAATAAATTCATTAAATAATGCTAATTAAAACTTCTGACTAACTTCAATTGAAGACCAATAGAATTGTCTAATAATCTTCCTTGATCTAATGCGACAACCATTCCCATAGTTAGTTTCTTATTAAATTCCTTTTGTAATTCTAATTGCCCTGAAAATTGATTAACAGTTTCAAAGAGTCCATAAATAGGAGGATTTCTTATTTCTCCTATCGAACCACCTATAGGGCTAGTATTATAAGTTCCAAAATTCCTTGAATAGGAAACCTTAGAAATAAAATTCCAATCTTTCAAATGGCCGGAAAAACCTAAATGGAAAGAATATAAACGATTATTAATGAAATATTCATTTGGATTTTTAATCTGACCCTTTTTTGATTCAGACACTGTTGTAATAAAGGGGGTTCCTAATCCTTGTCCATTATAAGACCACCCTTCTTTGTAATAATAACTATTATAATAGTTTTCATCTCCAGATTTGGTAATTTTAGACCAAAGCTCTCCTGCTTGATTTTTAGTATAAAGAAACTCAAAAAGGATAGTTTTCCATTGAAAAACATTTTCATTTTGGAGTCTTGGCCTTTTGTTTTCCAAACGAATACCATTTAAACCATCCCTGATATTTGCTAATTTTGAAAGTGCACCTACATCGTAAAAATTCTGTCTATAAACAAGAAGGTTACTATTTTTAAATTCATATTCTGCACCGACATCAATTGAGCCTAGTTGATTTCCTATTTTAGAAGAAAGTACTATGCCATTTGCATATGGTTTACCAGTTATTACGTATAAAAATGTTTCAAAGCTTGAAAGATCGAAATCAGCACCATAAACATCCTTTTCGTTTCCCCACATTGCTTGGTGACTAAAACCACCATAAAGTTTAAGTTTCCAACTATCTCTTCCAATCCGGCCATATAAAGATTTTTGATGAATGTAGGTTTTTGTATTAATTGTTTCATCTTCTAATGTTCCTACTTCTTCTAACTCTACGGTTTGCACTGTATATTTTCCAGCCCAACCGTGTGAAAAATTCCCTTTGATAGCTATTAGTCCATCCCAAAGAGGCAAAGTATAATATTCAGGTATTGAAATCTCAATTTTAGGTATGCCTAATGCATTTCCTGAGATTGCAAAGTTCCCGGAAGTAAGTGAACTATCCCCATTAAGCCCCATTACATCTTTCGTTCTTCCTGCCTTAAGTTCAAAGATGGCTACTCGCATTTTGCCATAGCCTTCAATTAAAGCTAGGTTTGATTCTTTTCCGAGGTTGGTTCTGCCTTCAAATCCTGCCCCCCAATCAATAAGCTTTTTTTTACCATACCAAGTATTACTTCTCGTTGTATCGTAGGCTTTAGATGCTCTACCAAGAAAGCTTCCGGAAACGCCGGCGTTTGGTATAGAGCCATATTGGTTTGAGCGCATCCAGAAAGGAACAACACCATTGCTTGTAGCAGTTGTTTGGGCTTCTACTTCATAATGGAAGAGGGAATCTTGCGCGAAAACATTTAATTGCAAACAGAAAATAATGCTTAAAATTGTAAAAAGAGGTCGTGTCATTTTAATAAATATGGAACATGCTATTGTTGAATGTACTAAAGTACTACTTACATTTTTAAAATTTAAAATAACCATGTTAACTTAATATAAATCTTAAAAAATCACCCAAAATGGGTGATTAATATCCGCTTTTAAAAATGATACTTTGTCCTTTAAATGAATATTACAGGAAGTAATTTAGATAAGTCACAATGGAAATAATTAACACTGGTTTAGCCGAGTGCTTCATAATAAAACCAAAAATATTTGAAGATTCAAGAGGCTATTTTTTTGAAAGTTTTAATGAAACATCCTTCAAAAAAACAATAGGAAAGGATATTAATTTCGTTCAAGATAATCAATCTTATTCTTCATATGGAGTAATAAGAGGATTGCATGCCCAAAGTGGGGATTATGCTCAAGCAAAATTAGTAAGAGTTTTAGGTGGGGGTGTACTAGATGTTGCAGTAGATGCTCGACCAGAGTCTTCTACATATGGTAAACATATCGCAGTTGAATTAACTGCAGAGAATAAGTTACAGCTATTTATTCCTCGTGGTTTTTTACATGGCTTTGCAGTATTAAGTAAAACTGCCGAATTTTTTTATAAATGCGATAATCTATATAAGAAGGAAGCAGAGCTAGGAGTTTCATATAACTCACCCGAATTAGGAATTGATTGGATTATTCCTCAAAAAGATCAACTTATTTCACAACGCGATTTAGAGCTACCACTATTTCTAAAATATAATAATTCTATTTTAGAATCCATTCCTTTAAAATAATACCTAGAATGAATAACAAGCATATTAACTTATTTATAATGGCTGGTGGTGTCGGTAGTAGATTCTGGCCAAAAAGCCGAAATGCCTTTCCAAAGCAGTTTATCGACATTCTGGGAACAGGTGATTCCCTCTTACAATTAACATACAATCGATTTAAAGATTATATAAACAACGATAATATACATATAGTAACAAATCAAGATTACAAACAATTAGTTCATGAGCAATTGCCAAATCTTACAGTTAAGAATATCATTTGTGAACCGTCAAGAAATAATACAGCACCATGTATTGCCTATTCTGCATTTAAATTATTAAAGAAAGACCCAAATGCAATAATGATTATTGTTCCATCTGATCATTTGATATTAAAAGAAAGCGCCTATCTAAATATTATTCAAGATGCCGTAAATCATGCAATGAAAAGTAATGTTTTAGTAACTTTAGGCATATCACCTACGCGCCCGGATACGGGTTATGGTTATATTCAATATGATGCATCGGATAATGAGAAATTACATCTGGTAAAAGCATTCCATGAAAAACCTCAGTTAGAGTTAGCTATTAAATATATAGAAGAACCTGATTTTTTATGGAATGCAGGTATGTTCATTTGGAAAGCAGCGGATATCATTGAAGCGTTCAGACTTTATTCACCTGATATATATAAATTATTCGATTCTGGATTTGAATATTACAATACTGATAATGAAGAAGAATTTATAAATAATAACTACCCTAATTCACCTAATGTATCAATTGATTATGCAGTTATAGAAAAGGCAACAAATGTTTATACTATTCCTGCAGATATTGGATGGAGTGATTTGGGAACTTGGAATTCTTTGTATGAAATAAGTGATAAGGATAATAACAACAATGTTCTTATTGGAACCAATAAGTATGAAATTAATAATTCTAATGGATGCATTATTAGTGCATCAGCGGAGAAATTAGTAATTATAGATGGTTTAGATGATTATATTATTGTTGATGATGATAATGTATTGCTAATTCATAAGAAGAATAGGGAACAAGAAATTAAAACAATAGTCAATTCTTTCAAAGATAAAGGGCTTAATGAATATTTGTAATATTCAATAGGAAATTCTTGTTACATTACTAAAAAACAAACCGATTGAATTACAGCAAACTAGACAATAAAAGCATTAGAATAAAATGCATATTTATTACTAGAATAATTTCACCCGTTCTTCTAATGAAAAAAGCTAATGTTAGCATAAAAAATATAGGATTAAGTCAACTCTGTATTTAAGAGTCGGTTATGAAAGTTTAAAAACTTATTTAAATGGAAAAAAGAATACCATATTATGATTTGTTAAGAGCTGTTGCAATATTAGCAGTTTTATTGATTCATTCTTTAAATGCAGAAATCAATAATGAAATTTCTTGGATAGTTGTTTTGGTTAGGCAATTAATCAATTTTGCAGTTCCTCTTTTTATCGCCCTTTCAGGATACTTTATGGTAGACAAAGTTTTTAACGCTGAATATACTTATAAAATGTTTCTTCAAAAGCAGATTTCAAGAGTTTATTTGCCATACCTAGTTTGGAGTTTGCCCTATATTTTCGTGGCTCTTTATTTCAAAGGAGAGACCATTTTGAATAGTTTATATAAGCTTTTAACTTTTCAAATTTCAGGAATATTTTATTACGTTTTCTTGATAATTCAGTTTTATATATTCTTTCCATTGCTAAAGAAAATGACGAATAAAAGAGGTCTTGTTATAGCTACTCTATTAAGTTTTATCTGTTGTTTAATTTTCTTTTTTTTGAAATTATTCTTGAATATTGATATACCTTTAATTATCTATGCGGGTAATTTTATAACCTGGATAATGTTTTTTATTCTAGGTATGTATCTAAAAAGAAATAAGGTAAGCTTAAATAATAAAACATTAATAATTCTAATATTTCTTAGTTTAATATTAGAATTGATTGAGACAAAAATTCATTTTAATATGTTAAATAATATAGGCGAGGCGATAACTGCTGTGAAGATATCGAGTTTTATATATTCTGGATTGTTAATAATACTTTTACTGAAGGAAAACATGGTAAATATTAAAACCTCTAAATTTTTAGAATCTTTAGGGCAAGTATCATACGCAATTTATTTAAACCACTTGCTTGTTTTGATTTTTGCAAATAAAATTGTAAAGCTCATATTTATGGAAAACACTTTGCTTACACAGCTATTAGTTTTCTTAATTACAATGGTTGTTTCATATTTACTTTGTATAATGATAAAATCTATTGATAAATCTAGGGCACATAAATACTTAGGAATATAAATTAAAATAAATACTAATCGCTACTGATAAACTCTATCAAAAAACATGAATGGAAAGACTCAAAGCATTTTTAGGTACGACCTTGCCATTCCTCGATAAAACACAGTGCTTATCTTGAAAGCTACTAAAATACTGTTTCCTAATTAATATATCGTTAAGAAATTAATAGCTGTACTCTGTTATTAAGAAAATCCCCCAATATGGGGATAGGTTAAGATAAAGATATACCTATGGCACGATTTTCTTTTAAAACAATAGTTTTCTTTCATAACGTAATCTAAAATGTTTAGCAAGAATGTAAGAAGCAACCGAATTAATACATAAGCGGTTATGTTTATATCATGGATGAACAACAAGCCTTAATATTGGTGCAACTTCTGAAGAATGAAGCTGCCACCTTATCATTAGCAAAGTCGCTAATGACAGAAGAAGAATTTGCTAAATATCTAGAAATGTACCGCGAAAGTTTTAATTTAACGCTGAATTCATTTAAGGATTGGTTTCCGGGAATGATTGAGAAAGAAAGTTAGCTTAAGAATAATACTGTGTGCAATAGCATGTGTACTTGCTGCTAAGTAGTCTAATTAATAGGCAGAGTTGGAACGATGTAACATTTATTAGGTCAGATTACAACATACATCCTCCCCCACTTATCTTTAAAACAGTCAGTCACTGTCTTTAGATAAATGGGGGAGTAATGTTCTTGAACAAATTCATTCATTTCAAGAAAGAATTCAGGGTCATAAAAGGTTATTTCTGCTATGGTTTCAGTACAAACATCAATTTCTGCGCCTCGTTCCCCGTCTATATATTGTTCGTGAAAACAAAGAGCCCAACCTTCATCATTATAATAATATAAGCCCCTTCACTTTGACACATAGGGATTACACGACCACTCACAATAAGAAAGACATTAATACCTTTAGCCATATCTCCAATCACTTTCTTTTATGATACATCTTTATTTGGTAATCATTATATTCCCTTAGTATTTCGAGCAGATCTGCCATCTTATAGAGAGTTATAAGACTATAGGTATTAAAACGAGACTTTAGCGTATTTGTACTAAATTTCTTACCATCAGCACGACGAACAAGTTCGCTTATTACCTCAAAAAAGGATTTAAAGGGTATATGGAGTTTTATTATGTTTGTGTTAATGAGCATATTAAACGCATACATCATGACCGCAGAGGTTCCTATAAGGTTGATAATTCTGGGTATATGGCGATAGCCTGTATGGACAGATTGCATCGCTTGTTCATTTTCACGCTTGGATTGACACTTTAAAATGGATATGTGGTTATTAATAGTTGTACCGAGACAATGATTAGCAGATGTGTAAATTATATCCTTTTTGGGTAGATAATGGCTCTCAATCCAATAGCAGTTTAGTATATCGTCTTTACTATCAGGGTTATTTTCGATCTCAGAATCTATTTTATTAATATAATATTCAATAATTTGATCTTTATTAAAGTTTATTAAAATAAAAAAACGCAGCAAGAGCTGTTCTTTAGGTACACTGCTTTCTATCTTTAAAACCTTGATAAGTCGATAGCTAATTATTCGTAAATACATAATGTTTCGTTCGCTGGGTACTTCCTGGGGTCTCTCATTATTTAGATTAAAATAATAGCTGAGGATGCGAAATAGATCGGAATCAATAGCTGCTTTCTCTAATAAAGCGACAAGCTTCTTCTTTACTGTTTGTACTTTCTGTATTATTATTGCATTTTCTTTAAGCTCAATGTTAAGCGTACTTTCGCTGTAAGAGTATTCTGAGAATAGGTTGATTTTATTTTCCATTATCTCCGCCTCCTTCCTTCTTTTTTATTGGGCCAGTTCTGTAATTTCGATCAAGAAACTTTTTAATGTCGCTTTCAAAGAAAACATGACGATTGCCGATTCTGCTGCAGGGAATATGTCCTTCATTTACATAGCGATAGAGGGTAGTTGGACTAAGCCGAAGCTTTTGAGAGAGCTCTTCTATGAAGATAAGGTCATGCAGCACGGAGACAGGAGCTTTATCTTGTGCTTTTATCTCTTCGATGGTTCTAATAATCTGCTCGTTTGTTTGAAGTAGCTGGTTTAGAGCTTTTACCAACTTGGATAGTTCATAAGTGAATACATCATCTGTTTTCATAGAAATAGATTTTAATTATTTGAATTATTCGGTTATTTACATTCGTTAATTAGGTTTACTGCCGCGTAGGGGCTTATTGTAGATGTGTTTACAAATGAGTGCATTTAATAAATGCTTAGCAAGTACTATCTTTTGTTCCTTTTGAGTTTGTATGCAAGGAGAAGGGGAGATAGGATAGCAATTAGTACCAATAGTATGAGCCATTTTAATGGGATAGATGGAGAGCGTTCTTTTTCATGCTGCAGATTGCTTTGTTCTTGATGGATACTAAGCTCTTGCTGTTGACGGTTATGATTGCTTTCTTGTTCTTTGTTTGAAAGGACTTGATGGTTTGTAGCTGTTTGCTGTTTTAGCTCACTGAAGATGATACTGCCTTTGCTTAACTGAAAACCA
Source organism: Albibacterium bauzanense (assembly GCF_004339765.1). GTDB lineage: Bacteria > Bacteroidota > Bacteroidia > Sphingobacteriales > Sphingobacteriaceae > Albibacterium > Albibacterium bauzanense. The sequence goes on from NZ_SMGO01000001.1 coordinate 289,444, forward strand.
CCGTTGGGTTGATAGCTGATTGTTGAATCGGAATGGATAAGGGTAGTGCTGTAATGAAGCTGTTCTATCCATGATTGAAGCCATTGGCTTGCCTCAAGGCTAAGGTGGCTGTCATGGCTTTCTAAACTTGTAATTCCTGCTGTTTGCGCCGACTGCTGTAAGCTTTGTTTTTTATGGAGGCTTGCACAGCTAAGAATTAGGAGGCTGCTGATTAGTAGGAAGGGTATTCTTTTCATGATGATTTATTTTAGGGGTGTGATCCAATCTGATACTTGAAAGATGCTGCTAATGGGTCTTCTTTTTCGATACACGCCATCGCCTTCGCGGCTATTGGCATCGTTTGTATTTCCTTCGACCGTGATTACATATTTATCGCCCCATTCGTCTACAAAGCCTGCATGAGCGATGCGCTTTAAGTTGGAATAATAAATTCCGAAAACATCTCCTGCTTGAGGAATGGGCTTGTTTTGATTCTTTCGCCAGATGATTCGTTTGTTGGGAAATAGGGAAGGAGACCAGGCTGTTTTTGGTTCTTTTAGTCCTGCCTGGCCAAACGACCAGGAAACGAAGGCTGCGCACCAGGCATAGCCTTCGTTTAAACCTGTGTATTTTAGATATTCACCAACTCGTTCGCCATCGTTCTTATTGCTTTTCTCGCGTACTCCGATTTCTTGTGTATAAATTGTACGGATCTGGGCTCGCTGCTGTTCTGGCAGGTTGGTGGCCTCTGTTTGAGCTTGTATTACATAAAAGCTGCTGTTGCTAATATGAAGGCATAGAAAACTGCCAAATAGAAGGAGAAGTAGATCAATACTTTTTGCCATGATAGTAGGGATTTAAAGGTTCTTTCTAAAAAAATGTGTTGATATTCATTCAATACAGGCCATTGCCAGGCGATCATCCATCCGGTTAAAATCATAAAGGATATAACGGTGATGGCTGATAGGGGTATGACTGCCAGTACGCCCAGATCAATGGGAGCTGCTGTGATGTCTATCCTCCGGATGGTATCGCCAAAAAAGATGAATACAAGGATGGATAATACCAGCATTAAACTGAGCTTGTGCTGATTGAAGAAGTAGTTGAACTGATCGAAAACTGTTTGGATGTGATTCATGATGATTGGGTGCTAAAGTGAATGGATTTGGGGTTAGAGCTTGTTTAGAGCGGGAAATTATGGAGGACCTCTTGCGAGATCCTCCATATGGATGTTACAAGAGTGTAAGCGACCCGAAGTAACTGCTGTTTGAGCGTTTTGATCCATCGCTGGAACTTACTGCGCTCCAAATGTGAAGTTCTCCCTGACCCATGATCTCAGGATTGATAGAGTCTTCACCATCCTCGCGAATAGCATCTTGATACAGGAAGTAATCTTTTGTTGCTTCGTTGTACATGATGAAATAAACCAGATCATCTGCTTCGGACGATAATGGGTTGACGGTAGGATCCCACGTGATATCCAGATCTCCATCCAGGTTCTTAGTAACCAAAGGTGAGATGGTTTTTAGTGAGCCCTTTGAAAGTCTCACATCATCATACGGAATGCTGAAGTCTGGATATTGTCCTTCGACTTTTGGCAGCAAGTGCCTTACTGCCCGGTTAAAGGCTGTCATCTTTCGCTCTTGGGAATCGTTGTATCCCATGTTTATAAAGCTTCGCAAGGGGTTGAGGAATTCAATAACTAAAGCAAACTTTGACCGATGTGCGATTTGCTTAGCTGTTGCTGCTTTCTTTGACGGTTTAGGAAGCGACCTTAAGTAGTCGATAGAACGCCAATTAGATCCTACAACGTTTCCAAGCTTCCCTGAGAATGAGCCCAATGCTCCTTTTACATAAATTGCCATTTTCTTAAAATTAAAAGGTGAATAAAACTGTTAATTGAATGAGCAACCGGTTTGCAATCATTGGGAACAAACATATCGTAGGGTACTGCCCTCTAAAACTTATTGGGAATATTGCTTGCTAAAGGGCTTATTTGATTAATGGTATTTGATTGATTTCGAAACTTGTGCTTAGAAAGGCTTTGATTGAACAGGAGAAGGTTAGTGGGTTTGGGTGAATGGGAGTAGGTGAGGGGGAAATTTGGAGGAGAGAGGTTTTATTAGTTATAATGAAATGCTCAAGAGGAAAGAAAGCTATATTGGTAGAATGAAATATTCAGATGGAGAATGAGGGGCTTTATTTTTATACAGAAAGAATATTTAAACCTTAAAGGCGGCTGCCATTAGTATTTGTTCACTACGAGATATTCCAATACCCTTTGCTATTTCCCGCCAACTAGATACAGCATTTTTCACTTCTTCTATTATTTCGTTCATCTTTTTCTCACTCAACCTACAATGAACACCAATGCTCTTGGCAAGATTGATGTCTAATAGATTGTTTTCTGTATCAATATTTAATGCCAAGCCTCCTTTGTCTATAGAAGGGTTTATATCAAAAGCAGGAGATAAGCGCCAACCTTCATTTGTAAGTATAAAACCATGATTTCTTAAATGATCATCAGTATTAGAAATTAGTATATTAAAAATAATTCTTCTCCAAAGTTGTTGTAGATCATCATCTATATGCACTCCAGAAAATTGAATAAATTCTATAATATTCAAATATGAAGGTGTAGTATTACGAATGAGTTCTTCATTATTTCCGGTCATAGTCATTGCAGAAGCGAAATGAACCCTAGCCTCCTTATCTCTATCGAACCGTTTAGTAAAAAAAGTATAATGAGCTCCAGCGACATGTTCTATTTTTGATTCTGTCATAACAATACCCGCATTGACAGCAAGGCGATATGCCAAATATTCCCATGCACCTTTATTTATAGCATTATCATTCTTTGAAGGAAACTTAGCAATCCAAGGGTGACTATCATTATCCAAAATATTAGCTTTAGGTCTAGCTCCTCCAAGCGAGGAACCTGGAGCCATCAATATAGCAAGCCATTTGTTTATTTCGATCGAATCGATATCAGATTCAATCATTTTTGCGCCATACTGTAATTCTCTAATACTTGCCCAAGGAGGAGTAGGTGAAACCGAATCGTTATTAAGGAAATCTCCATCAGGTTCTTTCTTAAATCTTAAAGCCCCCATTCTGCTTAAATCATGGACTCCCAAAAGAAAGTCAATATCATATAAAGTAGGTGCTGTTTCTCCCCGTTCATGTGCAATAAAAGCAGCTCGCCGTTTCATTAAAGTTCTTCCCCAAGTATCTGGCATGGAGTCCATAAATACACCAAAGTTTTCTTTTTTATTGGGATATTGTTGTCCACTATACCATTCAATATCAGGATCAAGTAACATTTGCTCATGAGAAATTATCCAGTCCTTATCGTAGGAAAAACTAAATGCTTTTCTTCCTTTAGCATGGTGGGCAGATAATACCCCAATACATTTAGGAGAATCCATACCTTTCCAATCTGCGTAAACCCATATATCTGTCTTTGCCATCTTTTATTTTCCCATTAGACTAAGATCTTGTAATTTCCTTCCAAACTCATCGTCTGTTGCCACTTTTAAAAAATCATCATGAAGTCCTAATACTCTAAGTACATTAAAATATGCACCCATTGATACACTAGGATTCCCTTTTTCAATATAATATAATGTAGAACGATCAATACCCGCTCGTTCTGACACTTGTATGGTAGTTAGTTTACGTCGTTTCCTAGCTAATTTGATGTTTTCTCCCACTTGTTCTAATTCTTTCTGATACTTAGGAAGCAGGATTTGTTTCTTCAACTTCATAATATGTTGTTTATTATCTACAATAATAGCAATTTTGATTGAAATATACAACATAAAGATAATAGAGAGGTAGCTATCCGATTGTAACAATTATCTCTACGTATAAAACAATTTCGTATTTAAACAGTATTTTAATAAAATAAACAAAAGTTAAATACCTAAATACTAATTATATATGAATGAATTATGGAAAGAGATACCACTCAAAACGTGGCACCTAAACACCAGCTAAGTATTACTGATGCTGTTGCTATTATTGTAGGCATTGTAATAGGCGCTGGGATTTTCAGAACACCTTCTTTAGTTGCAGCCAATACAGATTCTGACTCATTATTTTTATTTGCCTGGATATTAGGCGGAGGAGTATCATTAATTGGTGCACTTTGTTATGCCGAACTTACCACCGCATTTCCCAATGCTGGTGGAGATTATCACTTCATAGGTAGAGCTTATGGAAAGAAGCTCGCTTTTCTTTTTGCATGGGCCAGGATGAGTGTTATTCAAACTGGATCAATCGCTTTACTAGCTTATATTTTCGGAGATTATTTTAGCCAGATACACAGTCTCGGTGAGTTTTCGTCTGTGATATATGCTGCACTTGTCGTCATAGTTCTTACAGCCATTAACATTACGGGAATTAGATTAGGGACGGGCACACAAAAATTATTTACAGTGGCGGAGGTAGCTGGTGTTTTACTGATTGCCGCTGCTGGGCTGATCTTTGCACCGGAGGTTATTGAAACTGCTCCGCCTGTAATGGATGCATCTACATCCTCTGGCAACTTTATAGGGTTGGCAATGGTTTTTGTTCTACTCACATTTGGTGGATGGAATGAAGCAGCATACATATCGGCTGAATTAAAATCTGGAAAGAAGCGGATGGTTCAAGTGTTGATCGTCAGTCTGTTTATTATTACAGCAGCTTATCTTTTAATTAATATAGGATTCTTGAGGGCATTGGGACACAGCGGGATAGCTCAATCTGATGCTGTAGCGGTAGATTTGATGAGAATTGTGTGGGGAGAAACGGGTGTTTGGCTTATTGGAATTATTGTAGCTGTTTCGGCTCTAACATCTGCCAATGCAACGATTTTTACAGGTGCAAGAACCAATTATGCATTAGGAAAAGATTTCAGGATACTTTCTTTTCTTGGAAGGTGGAATAGCCAGACATCTGGCCCGGTAAACGCGCTTTTAGTACAGGGATTGATTGCCTTGGTATTAATAAGTTTAGGTTTATTTACACGTAGTGGTTTTGAAACTATCATTGAATATACAGCGCCTGTGTTTTGGTTTTTCTTTTTATTGGTAGGTATTGCATTATTTATATTACGTAAAAAAGAGCCGGATGTACCCAGGCCCTTTCGCGTTCCACTTTACCCGATTACACCTATTATCTTTTGTTTAACAAGTGCTTACCTTTTATACTCAAGCTTGATGTATACGGGTGTTGGTGCGCTGGTAGGTGTTGTAGTATTATTCGTAGGGGTATTACTGCTTGCGATATTTAAAAAAATAGAGGGAAGAAATAAATCTAAACAAAGCGATGAGTATCATGTTGATAAAATTATCACTTGATTGATATACAGAAACTTATAAAATATTAGATATAATTAATTCATATATTTTTTAACCTTTAAATTAAACAAGATGAAATCTGTAAAAAAACTAATTGGGGTCGTGCTTTTATTAGTATCTGTTGCTACTCTTGCAAATGCACAAGATCGTCCGGCGTTGGATGTTCCATACGTACCAACACGCCAAGCGGTTGTTGATGCAATGCTGAAATTAGCCGATGTAAAACCTGGTGATGTATTGTATGATTTAGGATGTGGTGATGGAAGAATTGTTGTTACTGCTGCCAAAGATTATGGTGCAACAGGTAAGGGATTTGACATTGATCCTCAGAGAATTGCAGAAGCTAATGCCAATGCTAAAAGTGCAGGGGTGAGCGATAAGGTTGAGTTTTTTAATGCTAACCTGTTTGATACCGATTTGAGCGGGGCTTCAGTTATTACTTTATATCTGTTACCTGATGTAAACATGAAATTACGTCCGAAAATTCTGGCTCTTAAACCAGGTACAAGGATTGTATCGCATGCTTTTACAATGGGAGACTGGAAACCTGAAAAGACACAAACTGTTGATGGCTCAACAATTTACTTCTGGACTGTTCCTGAAGGAGGGGTTATAAATTAAGGGCTGTTTATAAAAACTAAATAATCGGATAACAACACTTATTGCTAAGTTACAATGGGTGTTGTTTTTTTTGAATTAAGAATTTGAACTTACTCCCCATATCGATCAATAGGGTATGGTTCAAAAAGGATATTTTGCGAGCAGCTTGAATAACATCATCTTCATGGGTGATCATTTGCTGAATTAGCTCTGTGAATCCCATAGATAATAGAAAATCACATTGACTGGTAAACGCACAATCATTCAGTCCACTTTTCCTGCCAGAGTTTATTAATGCTGAAAAATTTACATGAGAGGTAATATCTTGTATTCCGATATTGTCGTATAGATTATCATTGACCTTGTGATTATTATAACACATAAGTGTACCCTGGCTTCTATAAGGCTTATATAATTCCGAACTTAAATAGCCATAATCGATCGTCATTACATAGCCTTGATTCAATGAGCTTGCTATTTCCTGGATCCAGTTAATGGCCTGTAAGTTTATTTCGCTGCGGAAATCTTTGGGGAGTTCAATATTTAGCTCCTTAAGATATTCTTTCAATTCTTCTTGGGCTGGCTGTAATACTTCTGTAAAGCCATTATCATAGCTTACGAAAACTTCCATGAGTTCATTTTTCATTACGACTTGATGAACAGCAAAATTATCTACCAGCTCATTTGAGAATATACAGCCATTAACTTCCGGAAGCTCATTAATTGAATTGAGCCACTCTACTTTTTCAAGTAAATGCGACTTTTCAATCTCTCGCATAATAGGACTCTTTTCGATGATGTAGTACTTTAACTGCTCATACATTTTCTCATTCTTCTTAAGGTAGGAAAGAATATCATGACATAACATGCCTGTACCTGCACCATATTCGACAATGGTAAAATCAGTGCAGCCGAGCGTTTTCCACATTTCTTCTAACTGCTTACCAATCAATGCACCAAAAACAGGTGTAAGGTATGCGCTGGTATAAAAATCACCATTCATTCCGATCTTATTTCCAGGAGAAGTATAATACCCAAGTTCAGGATAATAGAGACACATTTCCATAAATTCCTCGAAGCTGATGACTCCTTCATCCTTAATTTTTTGCTGAATGATTTCTGTAAGACCCATATTTATAAGACAATATGGTTGATAAATGGTTTTTACATCTTGCTTATATACATAAGTTACTTATATATAAATAAAATTATATATTTGTGTATGGATTCGATTAAATATAAAGGTTTATTAAAGGGGAGTCTTCAAATAATCATCTTGAAACTTCTTCAAAAAAATGGAAGGATGTATGGATATGAAATCACTCAAGTAGTTAAAGAAATTACCAATGGTGAGATCTTACTTACCGAAGGGGCTTTATATCCTGCTTTACATAAACTGGAAAAAGAAGGTTTGTTAGCAGCAAGTGTAGAGCTTGTAGATAATAGGGCGCGTAAATATTATACGCTTAGTGAGAAGGGGAGAACTGAGGTTGAAATTAAACTAAAAGAAACTAAAAGCTTTATGGGTAACCTGGATTTATTACTCAATTTAAATCTTAAGCTAACATGAAATTAACTGTTCTTCAGAAGCAAGAGATCCGTAAATATCTGGAAGAGGTAACTATCGTAAGATCTAATTGTGATGAGTTGTTTGATCATATTATTACTGATTTAGAACAAAATTCGACATCGGATAAATTGGATATTGAAAGGGTTAAACAAAGCATTGTGGTTGAATTTGATTCAATGATAAATACTGAACAAGAGAAAAGAAACTATCGGCGAATCAATACAATAGTTGGTTTTACTTTGTTCTTATTTGCCTTAGTGGTTTATTGGCTGACCATGGAGCCAACTGTCAGCTTTTGGGATTGCGGGGAATTTATTGCTGCTGCATTTAAGCTTGAAGTTGGCCATCAGCCCGGAGCGCCCATTTTTCTTATGCTGGGAAAGATCTTTAGTCTGTTTGCTTTTGGCGAAAGTTCTGCAGTAGCCTATTGGGTTAATTTTAGTGCTGCGTTTGCAAGTGCTGCTACCATTATGTTTTTATTCTGGACCATAACAGCTTTGGTTGCCAGGGCTTATAAGAATGAGAAGATTAAATCTAAGACTACAAGTATCATAATTGCTGGTATAATAGGCGCTTTGGCTTATACCTTTTCAGATACATTTTGGTTTTCAGCGGTAGAGGCTGAAGTATATGCACTTTCATCCTTATTTACAGCTGTTACCTTTTGGGCGATTCTTAAATGGGAAAGTCAGGCAAATGACCGTTGGTTAATCTTAATTGCATTTATGATTGGCCTGTCGACAGGAGTTCACTTACTTAATCTGTTAACGATTCCAGCAATTACACTTGTTTATTATTATAAAAAAGCAGAGAACAGTACTACCTTAGGAACTCTTAAAGCTTTACTGATTGGGTGTGCAATCGTCGCTTTTGTTCAATTTGGAGTTATTCAATACTTTGTATTAGGAGCATTTAAATTCGATCTTCTTTTTGTTAATCTATTTGGGTTTTCATTTGGATCGGGCGCTTTGTTTTACATTGTTATAGTTGGATTTTTGTTGTTCTTCGGCGTTCGATATTCTATCCGAAAACATAATTACAAGCTAAATCTAGGTTTAATATGCACGGTATTCTTACTATTGGGATTTAGTTCTTATACAATGATTCTTCTTCGTGCAAATGCTAAACCTGCCATTAATCTAAGCAATCCGGATAATATTTATTCACTCTATAATTATCTTGGAAGGACGAATTATAAATCTACTCCTTTATTGTATGGTAATACATTTGATGCTAAAAGCATTGAAAACGAAGTAACAGGAAATCTATACAGAAAAGGGGAAAATAAATATGAGATTGCTGGAAATACATATAAAACGACTTATGATAAAAATTTACTATTTCCACGAACATATAGTCAGACGCCACAGCATATTGATTTTTACAAGGAATGGATAGGACTCAGAGATGGGGAAACGCCAACTTTTAGTCAAAATCTTGGCTTTTTTGCCTCCTGGCAAATGGGAGTAATGTACTGGCGGTATTTTCTTTGGAATTTCTCTGGTCGGCAGAATGATATTCAGGGATATGGCGATATAAAAAATGGCAACTGGATAACAGGGATTAAGCCTTTAGACGCCATTCGTTTAGGAAACCAAACGAATCTTCCGCCAAGTATAGTTGCAAACGAAGGACATAATGTATTTTATGGTTTACCTTTTTTACTTGGCATAGCAGGTGCTATATGGCTGTTTAGAAGAAATAAGCAGATCGGTGTTATTCTTACTGCTTTCTTTTTCTTTACGGGCATAGCTATCATATTATATCTGAACCAGGACCCTATGCAAGTTCGGGAACGCGACTATGCTTATGCTGGGTCTTTTTATGCTTTTGCAATCTTTATAGGCTTTGGTTTTCTTTTAATTAAGGAAATTCTTCAAAGAACTTCTACGAAAAGGATAGGTTTAATAGCGGCTACAGTAATTTGTTTATTCTCTGTTCCATTTTTAATGGCTACTCAAGGCTGGAATGATCATAATCGGTCAGATAAAACAACATCTTTAAATTGGGCAAGGAACTACCTGAACTCTTGTGCTAAGGATGCTATTCTTTTTACGAATGCCGATAATGATACTTATCCGTTATGGTACGCGCAAGAGGTAGAAGGTATAAGAACAGATGTACGAGTAATTTGTCTTCAGTTTTTACAGGATGATTCATTTATTGATCAATTGAAAGCAAAGGTAAATTCTTCAGAGGCATTGCCCATTAACTTATTGCATAAGCAATATCAGGCTGGTGTTAGAGACTTTTTCCCCTATGTGGATTATGGAATTACTGATAGTGTAGAATTAAGAGATCTGATTGCAGTAATGACCTCTGAGAATAAAAATGATAAAGTTCAAATGACAGATGGTTCTTATATGAATTTTATACCTGCCAGAAAATTGAAACTTTCGATAGATGCTGATCAGTTGATAGATACAAATACGATTCGGCCTGATCAAAAATCAAACGTGGTGCCTGCAATGGAATGGAGCTTTAATAAACCCTATGCAAGTAAAGGAGATTTAATTATGTTTGATATTTTGGCAAACAATGACTGGAAAAGGCCTATTTATTTTGCTACATCAGTATCTGAGGATACGTATATGGGTTTAGAACAATATCTATATCTGGAAGGATATGCTTATCGGTTATTGCCTTTAAAAAATGAGGGTAAAGAGGTGGATAAGACCCAGCGCACTAATACTGATGTAATGTATTCAAATGTGATGAACCGACTGGATTTTACAGCATTTAATAAAGCGAAATATATTGATGTTGAATCAAGGAGGGTTCTGAATAGTACATGGCAGTTAAATAATACATTGACTAATAACTTGATTACTGAAGGTAAAACAGATAAGGCAAAGCAGGTAATGCAGAAAAGCATGAGGGAACTGCCTTTAAGAAATTACTCCATTATAGATACTCTGAATAAACTGAATACTGTAAGAAATTTATATGCACTGGATCAAACTGAGGAAGCTAACAATGTTACCAATACTACATTGGATTTCTTAACACAGGAACTGCAGTATATAACAACGCTTACTATTTCTCCACAATTAGCCTATCGGGATGAAATTCAAATAGGATTGTATGTTTTGGATGAATTTGAAAGGATTACAGCTGGCTATCAGCAGAAGGAATTAAACCAACGAACTAAAGATGTTCTGGATCAGATGATAGAGGCTTTTCAGATTAAAAGTTAATATTCTAAAAGCTTTTACCATAGATCTTTTAAGCCATTTTGTAAAGCTTCTTCGTAGCTTTCTTTATCAAACCGATAGAGGTAGGGTGCTTTGTAGGCTCCACCTTTTCGTTTAGTGGGTAAACGTTCAAGTATTTTATAGCTGAGCATTTTGCGTTGAAAGTTTCTACGATCAAGAGTTTTACCTAAAAGGGTTTCATAGAGTCTTTGAAGCTCGGGCATGGTAAATTCATGCGGAAGCAGGCTTAAACCAATGGGCTGATAATTTAACTGCTGCCTTAATGTTTTAAGTGCTGTTTCTATAATTGATTGATGGTCTGAAACAAGTAATGGCAGATCTTGAACATCATGCCAACGGCACTCAATTGTAAAGATATCATGTTTGGGCTCTACTTCTGTAAATTCTACGAGAGCGTAAAAACCTATGGTTATAAAACGGCCTAGTACCCACTCAATAAACTCTTGTGCATATTGATCTTTAGCATATTGTTCTTTTAAAAGTTCGGCACGTTTATTTATTCGTGTACGTTCAGGATCACCAAAGGCATGGAACTGCTGAAGAAAGATATTATTCAATCCTGTTCTTGAAAAAAGTAAACGATTGGCAGCTTCTTCAAGGCTTTCTTCTTTGCCAATAAATCCACCAGGGAGGGTCCAGCTTTCCTTATCCTTATTCTTTAATAATAATATTCTCAGGTGGTTTTCATGAAAACCAAAGATTGCTATATCTATCGATATGGATGGTAAATTATCTTCGATAACATTCTTTAACGAGATAATCTCATTATCTTTTGCCATATTACAAAGTAAAATATTTTTTTGGAAATTAGGTGGCCTAGAATCTTTTAATTATTATTGTGTCAATGTAACACATATTTGTTAAATATAAGAACCATGAAGAAATCAATACTGTTCTTTTTCTTTTTAATTATCGCTTTTTCATCTTTCGCAGCCAAGGTAGATACTATTGAGGTCTATAGTAATGCTATGGGCAGGAGCCTTAAAACAGCTATTGTTACTCCAAATTCGTATAACAAGAATAGTTCAGCATACCCGGTTTTATATCTTTTACACGGGGGTAGCGGTAGTTACCGCGACTGGCATCATTCTATACCAGACAAGTCTTTACTTCATAAATTAGCAGACCAATATAATTTGATTATTGTAACTCCTGATGGAGGAACTACCAGCTATTATTTTGATAGTCCGACTGATAAAACAAGCCAATACGAGACTTTTATTTCTAAAGAACTAATTGAGAGTATTGACAAAAATTATAGAACAATTAAAGATCGAAAAGGAAGAGTTATTGCTGGATTATCGATGGGAGGGCATGGTGCTTTCTTTCTTGTCACGAAACACCCTGATTTGTATTCAGCAGCTGGAAGCATGAGTGGCGTTATGGATATTAATACGGCTCAATGGGTTGTTCCGGCTGAATTTGCTGAATCAAGAAAACAAAATTTCATTAAACTTCTAGGACCTGAAAGTACAGGTGAATTTATTTACCCTAATAATACAATGATTGCCATGGTTAGCAAAATGAAGACCAGCAACGTGAAATATATATTTGATTGTGGCGTAGACGACTTTTTAATTAAGACTAACAGGGCTTTGCATGAAAGACTGGTTTATAATGGAATACCACATGAATATATTGAGCGTCCGGGTAAACATGAATGGCCATATTGGGAAAACGCCTTATACTATCAAGTACTATTTATGCACAAGGTATTAGAAGAAAACGGGGCAAACGTTCTTTAATACTTATAACCTATTAAGCAACGCTGAATTTCTTTAGAATTATATAATGAGATTTCATAGCATCCCAAAAAGTAATGTTTTCAATATAGGGAAGTTGATATTGATGGGCCGTTTCTCTAACAATATGTGATATGGCAGGGTAGTGGATATGACATATTTTAGGGAATAAATGATGCTCAACCTGTTGATTTAAACCGCCGAGCAGGAATGCTGCTAATTTACTTTTCATAGAAAAGTTGGCTGTAGTTCTCATTTGATGTTCTGCCCAGGCATCTTCCATATTTCCCTCTCCATTGGGAATGGGGAATTCTGTACCTTCAACCACATGTGCAAGTTGGAATACTAATCCCATAACCAAGCCTTGTGCAAAATGAAGGGCTACAAAGCCAATAATTCCTTGCCACCAGGTAATATCTGTTAAGAGTACCGGTAAGCCGAAGAAAAGGAAATAGTACAAAAACTTGAAGAAGAACAGGTTAAAGTATTCTATTTTAGGGTGTTTCGGACTTACGCATTCACCCACTTTTGATTGAAAGAACTTCTTATAATCCTTACGAAATACCCAGGATAGGGAAGCTAAACTATATAATGGAAAGGCATAGAAATGCTGAAAACGATGCATACTGGTTAATTTATCATCATCAGATAGTCGAATAAGACCCGGGGCTATTTCAAGATCTTCATCATGACCGGCAATATTGGTATAAGTATGATGGACCACATTATGAGTAATATTCCAAACGTAAGGATTGGCTCCAACAAAGTGAAATACAGTACTGAATATTTTATTTACTCTGGAGTTAGATGAAAGGGCACCATGGATGGCATCGTGGCAGATATTAAATCCGATAAAAGCACTGAATACGCCTAATAAAACGGCAAACAGCAGCATAATTAAAGGATTAAAGAGGTTAGAAATTATTAAGGCATATAATAATACAAAGCCTGTTAGGAAAATAACAGCCTTTGTCCACATGGCTCCATTTGCCTTCTTTTCTATTTTATTAGATTTAAAATAGTGGTCTACCTTATGTCGCACGTCGGCGAAAAAAGAAGAACGGTTCTTATTGTTGAATTTTAATTTGTTGGAAGACTCATTAAGAGTACTATCAATCTTTATGGTTGATGACATTATGTTTTGTTGTTCATTATTAAAGTAATTCCTGGGAGATACAATGAATCGTTAATCTATCAACGTTTTTAACTTTAATAATTACTCAAAACAGGCACCTAAAGTCTTTTAATGACTTATCCTTCGTTACACATTAGTAAATATAAGAAATATAAAATGCCTATATCTCAGAAAATCAAGATATAGGCATAAAAAACAAAAAGGTTACATTAAATTAATTCTGTTTTAATGTAATTAAAGCTTTGCGTAATGCTTTCATAAGGATCCATGCTGAAGTTTTCTTGTTCTACAAAGAAACGCTTCATTCCGGATTGCTCTGCACCGGCAAAGATTGCTTTAAAGTCAATAGAGCCACTTCCTACTTCAGTATTGATGGTTGGAGTAGCTTTATCCATATCTTTTATATGCCACATTGCAAAACGACCAGGGAATTCATTGAATAAGGCAATAGGGTCATTTCCTGAACGAACTGCCCAATATAGATCTAATTCAAACTGAACTAATTCAGGATCTGTATTATTCATAAAGATTTTAAGGGCAGTTTCACCACCTCCCAGATCTGCAAATTCAAAATCATGATTATGGTAGCCTAACTTTAAACCTGCTGTTTTACACATTTCTGCAGCTACGTTTAATTTATCAGCAATCATTTTGTAGCTATCAAGTGTCCTTAAGTCTTCTGATAGATAAGGTACAGTAACGTATTCATTACCAATAACTTTAGCTGCATCAATAATAGCCTGAAGTTCATCTTTACTATCGGTTCTGATAAACTCTTCGATTCCATAATGTCCGCTGGTACTAACCAGGTTATTTTGATCTAATAATGCTTTAAACTCTTGTGGACTTAATCCCCAGAAACCACCTTTAGATGAAAAGCCATAGCCTTCAACATCTTTGTAACCAATTGCAGCTACTTTTCCAATCACTCCGGGTACATCTTGTCCGATGATTTCTCTTAAGGTATATAACTGTAAACCGATGTTAGTATCAGCTGGTACTGATGCTTCATTATTTGCTTCCTGACTGTCTGAAGTATTATTTGTGTCGGACATGCATGAAGGCAAAATAAGTGCGCCTGCTGCAAGCATGGCTGATTGTCTTAAAAAGTCTTTTCTGCTTTTCATTTGATTTGTTTTATGATTAAGGTTTAAAAAAAAATAATTATCTGATAAATAAGATGTGAATACGTTTACCAACGTTTTAAACGATCTTCTGTTTGCACATTTGTTTTAAATGAATTGAAACGAGGTGTTACTATCTTGATACTACGTTTAGAGAGTTCTATAGCTGCATTTAACTCAAAGCCGATTAATAATATTAAAGAGTTTAAATAGAGCCAGATCATAATAACGATTAAGGTACCAATAGAGCCGTATAGTTTGTTATAGGTATTAAAATGGTTTATATAATAAGCGAAGCCTATAAAAGTGAAAATAGCTAAAATTGTTGATAAGGTTGCACCCGGACTAAAAAATTTCCATTTTGTAGCTGAAGAAGGTCCGAATTTATAAACGAAACTTACAGTGAAGAAGTAGATTGCTGCTAAAATGAACCAGCGGGTTACCATAATTACATTTAACCAGGAACTGCTTGCTATACCAAACAGTTCTTTAATAAAGTTAAATATCTGACTGGATATTGTAAGAAGGGTCATCCCGATTGTTAAGGCAACAACGATCATGAAGGCGAGACCGATAGCTACCAAACGCTGTTTTACCCAACCTCTGTTCTCTGTAATTAACGATGCTTTATTAAAAGCCATCATTAAGGATGTTAGGCCATTGGTAGCAAAAAGGGCTGCCGCAATAAAACCAAAAGAAAGCAATCCGCTGTTTTGATTAATAATAATATCTTCTACAGTTGTACGAATGGTTTCATATGCATTTTCGGGCAAAACAAGTGCTATAAAGGAGAGTAGTTGATCTTGAAAGTTCTTTACCGGTATATAAGGAATTAAAGTAAAGAGGAAGATTATTGCCGGAAAAATAGCCAGCAGGAAGTTATATGCTAAAGATGATGCCTTGTTTAAAAGAGATTCGCGGGCAATTTCCTGAAAGAAAAACACGGCTACCGTATATAATGGCAATGAACCAAAACCAGGCAACACAACCACCTTTGTCCACTCAATTAAATAATCGTATGGTTTGAATTTCAACAAAGTTTGGTGAATTCGATTCATGCTTTATCAGGTAAAATAAGGAGCCATTTTTTTATTAAACTCTTCGGGTGGAAGACAGGGTTTGTTCTTTTCTATATTTACGAACACTAAAATGGTTTCTCCTATATTAATTAACTCTTGCTGTTCATTATGAATTTCATAATAGAACTTGATACGGATGCCTGGCTTTTCTTTAATCATAACAGTAATAGTCAGGTTTTCATCATACCTGCCCGGTTTGATATATTTACAATATAAATCTAAAACAGGCATCATTACACCATTGTTTTCCATGTCTTTATACGAAGTACCTAAACTACGTAACATTTCTACACGTGCAACTTCATAATATTGGGCATAATTACCGTAATATACATAACCCATTTGGTCAGTCTCTCCGTATCTTACCCTGATATTACAGCTGAATTTAAACATAATTAACGTTTTATGTTTCTTTGATCTAATGCTCTTTGGAATTTTCTGGCATTTACTAAATGTTCTGCCACTGTAGTTGCAAAGTTATGATAACCTGAAAAATCATCTTTCGCGCACATATAAACAAAATCATGTGTTTGTGGATTTAAAACAGCATCGATAGAAGCGATACTAGGCATCATAATAGGTCCGGGCGGCAGGCCCTTATGTATATAAGTATTATAAGGTGAGTTAGTGCGTAAATGCACATTAAGTACTCTTCTGATAGTAAAATCTTGTGTTGCAAAGATTACAGTTGGATCTGCCTGCAGAAGCATACCTTTTCTTAATCGGTTCAAATATAAGCCTGCAATTTTAGGCATTTCATCGTTATGTAATGCTTCACCTTTTACGATTGCTGCCAAATTGCTTACCTCAATTGGAGTTAGATTAAGGGCTTTTGCCTTGGCTTTTCTTTCTTCATTCCAGAATGTTTCATATTCTTTATGCATCCTTTCAACAAACTGATCTGTAGAAGTATTCCAGAAAAATTCATAGGTATTGGGAATGAACATTGTAAAAAAGTTTTCATGGTTGAAACCATATTCCTTTGCCAGGCTATCGTTATTTAAGAGTTGAATAAAGGCAAGTGAATCTGGCTCAAGCTGCTTGGCTAATAAGCCCCCAAAGTTTTCTTTTAAACGAATATTCTGAAAACGAAGTTTAACAGGTTCTTGTAAACCGGCACTTAACTGGTTAAGGAGTGTACGATTGTTCATTCCTTCTGTTAGTTTATATTTACCAGCTTTAACACGCAATGGATAATCTTTCTTTTCTGCAGCCCATCTAAATGCTGCTGTATCTTCTAGTATTTCATTATCACCCATATTTTTCATCAGGTCTTCGAAATCTGAACCTGTTGGAATATATAGGTAGGGCTGATTAGCTGTTACATTGGGTGCTAAAAATCGTTGATAAACGGTGAAGGCGATAGCAGCACCAATTATAAAAACAAGAACCCCGACAGCTAATAATATTTTCTTTATAGAAATTGATCTTTCTCTTTTTTGCATAGAAATTCTCTAGTTGCTTAATGCAAGGTTAATAGCAGTTCCTACACTTACCTTCTCCATTTGTAAAGAATCTGCAGGAGGTGTTTGACTTACCACACGTGCTGTTAAGCTGTCAGTAATATAACCCATATAATTAACCGTACCAACAGTTAAGGAAGATCCTAAGATTGAGAAGCGGGCTTCACTTAGGGTTAAACCAACTACATTAGGCACTAGTACTTCAGAATCGCCCATTCCATTACCTAAAATCAAATTGATCCGGGAGCCTTTTGGTATTTCTTGTCCGGCTTTTAATTCTTCTCCGCCATAACGAACATCCAATACTACATCTCGGGCAATATCAGCCACATAGGTTGTATCGCCTAAGCGAAGTTCATAATTACCAAGAATGGCACGAGCTTCAAGAAAGGTCATTTCACGTATCTCAGGGAAGCTCACTACCGGCGGACTTAAGGTAATCATGGTAAGATAAATTGTACGATTATCTTTCACAAAAGAACCTCCAACAGGATCTTGATCAATAATAACTCCTGGTTCAGCATTAGCTTGATATACGGAATCTACCTGATATCTAAAGCCTTGTTGCTCTAAAAGGCTAATGGCTTCTGTAATGGATTTGCTTTTTAAGTCTGGAACTTTAATCTTTTCACCATGGTGAGTATAATTCCGTAAAACAAAGAATATTAAGGAAACGAATACAATGATTGAAATGATTGCTATAATCAAGTGTCTTCTAAATGTTTTAGTACCGAGGTACTGAAAGAGTTTACTCATATTGATAATTTAAACAAATCTTCTTCTTTGTTAGCAAATATTAATCCAATTGATTGGATACGGTTTTTGCACCTCCAAACTTACTCAAAATATTAAAGAGTGATCTACTTTTTTTTATGATGGGTAATTTATTCAACGTTAAATAAAATCTATATTTGCTTTTAAAATTGCCCCATATGAAATTAAAAATCGCCTTGCTTTGTGGTGGATATTCAGGTGAAGATGAAGTATCTTATAAAAGTGCAGCCTTTGTTGAAGAGAGCCTGGATAGTGAACGTTATGACGTGTATAAAATAAAAATATTACCTCGTGAGTGGTTCTATGAAAATGCAGAAGGGTTTATTTATACGATTGATAAGAATGATTTTAGCTTAACAATTTCTGGGAATAAAATCCAGTTTGATTTAATTTTTGTGATGATACATGGCTCTCCTGGAGAGAACGGATTGTTGCAGGGTTATTTTGAAATGTTGGGTTTACCTTATACGAGCTGCGACTCGCTGACATCAAGCCTGACCATGAATAAAGCATATACCAAGGCGGTTCTTCGAGGTATTTCAGATATGTATTTGGCTAATTCGGTTCAGTTGTTTGAACAGGATCAGGAAGGAGCAGTAGAAATTATCGAGAATAAACTTAGGCTGCCCATTTTTGTAAAACCGAATGGGGGAGGAAGCAGCATTGGTATGTCTAAAGTGGATAAGGCTGAAGGTATTAAAGCTGCAGTTGATTTGGCTTTTAATACTGAAAATACAGGAAGACAGGTTTTGGTAGAGGAGTTTGTATCGGGCAGAGAGTTTTCAGTAGGGGTTTATCGCTTTAAAGACAGTGTACAAGTGCTTCCTGCAACGGAAGTAATTACAGATCGTGATTTCTTTGATTATAAAGCGAAATACATAGCAGGGTTAACGCAAGAAATTACGCCTGCAGAAATTAATGAAGAACAGGTAGAACGAATGGAACGGATTGTAAAAGAAATCTATCTGAAATTAAACTGCAAGGGATTGGTACGTATTGATTTCTTTTTTGAACATAAAACTGATAACTTCTATTTTATAGAGATTAATACCATACCGGGACAAACAAAAACGAGCTTTATTCCACAGCAAATTCGAGCAACTGGAAAAACAGAGCGAGCCTTTTATACAGAATGGATAGAAAGCTCTTTACTCAGCTTTGCGACCAAAGATTGAGAAATGGACGTACCTTTTAGGATTTTGCTTAACATCGATAATTAGATTATCAAGGCTTTTTGATGCATCCTGAAGGTTATTGTATAGTTCATCATCGTTCAATAGTTTTCCTAATGAACCTTTACCACTGTTAATACTATCAACCGCCAATTGAAGGTCTGAAACAGCCATGTTTGCCTTATTCATTGTTTCTTCAAAGTTTAAGCGGGCGGCTTTATCACTTACCGTTTCTAAATTTGCAAATATGCGGGTAAGCTTTTCATTATTATCATTAAAATTAGCTGAGATGGATTCCATATTGGTTAAAATCCCTGAGATTTTTGACTTTTCAGTTCCTACCATACCATCTACCTGAGTTGCTGTATTCTCTAAGGTATTTAAGGTATTTGCAATACTTTGTAAACTTCGGTTGATGTTCTTTTGAAAATCCGGACTGATGGTATTATTAACAGAACTCAATACAGAATCTAATACAGCAAATAGGGCTTCGGCTTTCTTCTGAATAGGTTCAACCTGCTCCATAATATTTTTTTGAACGTCAGATTGCAAGGTATCACCAGTTTGTGCATAGACCTTACTATCGCCCAGATCAAAAACAATGGCTTTACCTCCTAATAGATCTGTGCTGGCAATACGAGCAATTGTATTTTCAGGAAGCTCGTATTTCTTATCAATCTTAAATTCTGTCAGAATCGTACCATTAGGTAATAATGTTAATCCGGAAACTCGTCCTATTTGATATCCGTTTACATATACGGGTTTAGAAACGGTTAATCCATCAACTCGTTCATAAACTGCATAATAAGTATTTTCTGAGGTAAAAACATCGTTTCCTTTTAAGAAACTATAGCCTAATACGAGTATAGCAATGGCAACAGTTGCCAATATTCCAACTTTAGTTTCGTTTTTTATTTTCAAAATAATTTCGGTTCTAAGGATTTATATTTCATAAACCATAACAACTTTTTCTGCTGAATGTTTTAAATTAACGTTCAATCAAACTTTTATATGATTTTATCGCGTTCGTTAAATTCTCTACAATTTCTGCTTGTCCGGCAGCTGAAGTCATGTATCTCTCTTCAGCCGGATTACTAATAAAGCCAATTTCTGTTAAAATAGCAGGCATTCCCGCTCTTGCCAATACGGCAAGCCCTTGTTCTTTAACCCCGCGGTTAATTCTGCCGGAAGTAGCATAATGATCTTGTACCAATGTTGCCAGCTTGATACTTTGATCACGAAACTGATTCTTCATTAAAGAGAAAATGATGTAGCTTTCAGGATCGTTGGGGTCAAAATCATAGTTCTGCTCATAATTTTCTTCTAAAAGCATGGATGCATTTTCGCGCATAGCAACATCTTGTTCTCCCAATCTATGAAAACCTGAGACAAACGTTTCTGTACCGCTTACACGTTCATTACCAGCTCTTCTTGGCATAGAATTACAGTGAATAGAGATAAACAGATCGGCATTATTATCATTGGCTACTGCGATTCTCTCATATAATTTTACAAAGACATCTGTTTTGCGGGTATAAATTACTTTCACGTCTTTCATCTCGCTTTCAATCTTTTTTCCAAGCTTTAAAGCAACTTGCAGAGCTACGTCTTTTTCCCGCGCTATTGCTCCACGCGTTGCTCCATCTTCTCCACCATGGCCAGCATCAATTACAATTGTTTTTATTCGAAAATCAGGTTTATCCTCTTGGTTGCTAAAACTTAGAAAGGGTATAAGAAAACATAAAAAGATAACGTTTAATATTTTTTGTTGCGTATTTTTGATTTTCATAGCGGGAATAACAATTTTGTATTATTATTATTGTTTTAATAAATAGAGTTAAGCATTATCGTATTTTCGCAAATCTGAGATTTAAGAAATAGCTAGCTTAATTTTCATTAATTTTGGCATTTTCAGTTTGTTTTACAAAAGTACTATTCAAAGTCATATTTTGAAATTGATTATAAGCATTTTTCAACAAATATTTTTCATTATAACGTTTTTTACGGTACTTTCTGTATACGGGCAAGATACAACAAACACGAATATAACTGGAATACAGGATACTTTAAAAAATGATGCAGACTCTATAGCTGCTAAAGATACGGTATTAGCCACTGAATTTCAGGATACCACAGCACAAACTACTAGTCCGCAAGAAAGAGCTAATGCGTTAAACTCTGCTATTAATACTGCTGCCAGCGATTCCTCCTGGATGGATTATCGTAACAATGTTATTCACTTTTTCGGAAACGCTAAGATAAAGTATGAAGACTTTGAGTTAACAGCCGATTATATTCGCATCGATAATAACTCTCATTTGCTTTTTGCAAGTGGTTCTTATGACCATAATCACAAATACAGAGGTCGTCCTATCTTTAAAACAGCAGCCGAACCACCGGCAACTACTGATTCTTTATACTATAACTTTGATACTAAAAAAGGTAAAGTCTATGGCACCTTTTCGGAAGTAGAAGGTGGATTTATACAGGCGCAGCAATTAAAGAAGAATGAATTTAATGAGGCATCTATCAAAAATGCCATTTATAGTACATGTAATTTACCTGAACCTCATACCCACTTTGGTATTTTTATCAGCAGGGGTCTTGTCACGGAAAAGAATGTAATTACCGGGCCTGCTTATTTAGTAATTGAAGATGTACCCTTACCTTTTATAACGGTTCCATTTGCCTTTTTTCCGAAAATGAATAAAAGAACTTCCGGATTCTTATTCCCATCTTTTGGAGAGGACTATACGCGTGGTTTCTTTATGCGTGATATTGGTTGGTATATAGGCTTAAACGATTATTGGGACGCGGAAATCAGAGGTTCCCTCTATTCTAAAGGATCATGGGAGACGTCTTTAAGAACGCGTTACCGTAAAAACTATAAATACGACGGTGGCTTTAGTATGCGTTTTGCCAGTACCAGAACAGGAGTAGAGGGTACGCCAGGGTATAAACCGAGTAAAGATTTCAATATTACATGGAATCATAGTAAGCGGCAAGAATCAAACCCAGGAACGACTTTTAGTGCCTCTGTAAATGTGGGTACAGGTTCTTATTTTTCTAAAACTGCTGCTGGCGGAAGTTATGATTATGACCAAATTACCCGTAATAGCATGTCTTCAAGTATTAGTTATGGTAAAATATTTGGCGATGGCCGTTTTAACTTTACTTCTTCTTTATCACACCGGCAAGATATTTCGGCAGGTACGGTTTTCTTAGAACTGCCTTCCTTTAACTTGAATATGACCTCTTTTAATCCTTTTGATTCTAAAGATAGGATTGGAGAACAAAAGTGGTATCAAAGAATTAACGTAGGGTACAGTTTACAGGGGCGTAATTCAATAAGTTCTACTGAGTCAGAATTGTTTAAAAGTGAAACGCTAAAAAAATTCAGGAATGGCCTGCAACATAATATTCCAATAAGCCTTTCATTAAATCCATTGCAATTTCTCCAATTCAATACCAGTGTCAATTACACCGAGAGCTGGTATCTTCAAACTATAAGAAAGAGATTGGATAATACAGCCGGAGGCTTTGTTCAAAAAATTGATACAGTACCCGGATTTAGCCGTGCTTATGATTATTCTCTCTCGAGTGGATTTTCAACCAAATTCTATGGAATGAAGGAGTTTAAAGGTAAGCTAGCTGCTATACGACATGTTGTAACACCTTCAATAAACTTTAATTACCGCCCTGATTTTTCAGATGCACGCTTTGGTTTCTATCGCAGATATCAAGATGTTAATGGAAATGAAGCAATGTACTCTATCTACGAGAACTCTGTTTTTGGTGGCCCCGGAGCTGGAGAATCCATGGGTATTGGATTCTCGATCGACAATAATATCGAAGCTAAAGTGCGTAGTACAGAGGACAGTACGGGCTTTAAGAAGATCCCGATACTACAGGGTTTATCTTTTAATGGTAATTATAACTTTGTTGCTGATTCATTTAAATTATCCAATATAAACTTCTCAGGAAGAACTTCTTTGTTTGATCAAAAATTAGGGCTTAGCTTTAATGGTAGCTTTGATCCATACCAATATGATCCGGTAAATATGCGGCGGGTCAATCAGTTCTCTGTTAAGGATGGAGTTTTAGCTCGCTTGGTCAATTTTGGTTTATCAATGGATTATAGCTTAAACTCTGAAGCCAGGAATAGCAGAAATGAGAATATTGAGGAATTGAACAATGCTTCGAATGGTGCTATGACACCAGAACAAAGCCAGCAATTAGCACGAATATCATCAGATCCTAATGCCTTTGTAGATTTTAAAGTACCGTGGAATATAGCAGCGTCCTTTAGTTTTTACTATTCGAAGCCGGGAGTTGTGTCTTCAATTACCAGTACTTTAAATCTCTATGGGGATGTAAATTTAACACCTAAATGGAAGGTACAGTATAATACTGGTTATGATTTTAAAGCACAAAAAATTATTCTAACCCAGTTTAATATTTACCGCGATTTACATTGCTGGGATATGTCGTTTGGGTGGATTCCATTTGGTACTTATCGAAGCTATACCTTCACATTACGTGTAAAAGCATCTATACTTCAAGATCTTAAGCTTAATAAGCGTAATGATTATTACAATAGCTTTTAGAAAGTTTTCTTTTCTTAATTAAATTTTATGCGAGCAGAACTCATAGTTATCGGTGATGAACTTTTAATAGGTCAGGTTCTTGATACAAATTCAAGTTGGATTTGTGCACATCTCAATGAAATCGGTGTTCAGGTAAAGCAGATTTCCACTATTTCTGACGATGGAGAGGAGATAATCAATGCCTTAGCTTTAGCCACTTCTCGTTCAGATGTAATTTTAATGACAGGTGGTTTAGGCCCCACGAAAGATGATGTGACCAAGCAAACTCTATCGAGATACTTTAATTCTGAATTAGTATTTGATGAGAAAGTACTTGCACATGTTAAAGGGATTTTTGAGAAATACGATCGACCAATGCTCCCTGAGAATATAAAACAGGCTGAGGTTTTAAAGATCGCAGAAGTTCTTTTTAACAAAGCAGGTACAGCACCGGGTATGTGGATTAAGCAAGGCAAAAGCCATGTGGCTATTATGCCAGGGGTTCCATCTGAAATGAAATATTTAATGGAGCATGAAGTATTGCCTCGAATAAAGGTACTTCCAGGTAGAAAAGAATTGATACAAAATCATATTTTAACAGCCGGACTTGGAGAGTCTTTCCTGGCAGAAAGGATTGCGCATATTGAAGATCGTTTACCAGCCTATATTAAACTCGCCTACCTTCCTGCGCCTTTGCAGGTACGTTTACGCTTGAGTGCAGAAGGCGATAATCATCAATTATTAAAAGAAGAGCTGGATAGTTTTACTAAAGAGATTAAAGATGAATTAAAAGAGTACTGCATCAATGATAATGAACAGACATTGGAAGAAACTTTATTAGATGAGATGAAGAATCTGAACCTGAGCCTGGCTTTAGCAGAAAGCTGCACAGGAGGTTATGTTTCTCATTTAATTACTGAAATACCAGGTAGTAGCCAGGTTTTTTTAGGTAGTATTGTGAGTTACGACAATTCGGTGAAGGTTAATTCATTAGGAGTAGAACAAAAAACATTAAATGATTTTGGTGCAGTAAGTGAGCAAACAGCGATAGAAATGGCAGAGGGTGTAAGACAAAAACTTGGCAGCAGTTATTCGATAGCTATTACCGGAATTGCAGGTCCGGGTGGGGGTTCTGTTGAGAAACCAGTAGGAACAGTATGGGTGGCTATTGCTGGGATTAAAAAAACTTATACTTTTAAGTATTTGTTTAAGAATAGTCGCAATGGTACTATTATAAGGGCATCTAAGAATGCTTTATACCAACTAATTCAATTAGTTAGGGAAGAGAATAAATGATTTTTGAAATATAGAATGGCTTATAGTTAATTATGGCAAATAATATTCCGTAAAAATAAATGTCTGCAATTATTTAATTAACTTCGCCTTAATACAGAATCTTTAAGTTTATGGCAAAATATAATTTACTTCTTCCACGTATGGGGGAGAGCGTTTCTGAAGCAACTGTAGTTAAATGGCTCAAACAACCTGGAGATTCAATTGAAATTGATGATTCAGTTTTAGATATAGCAACCGATAAGGTTGATTCTGAAGTACCTTCACCCATTGCCGGAACGCTTGTTGAACAGCTCTTTAAAGAAAATGAGATTGCTCAGGTAGGTGAGGCGATAGCGATTTTAGAAGTTAATGAAGAAGACCTTGAGCAAGAGCCTGAAATACCATCCAAAGAACCTTTTGTTAGTAAACCTGCTGAAGATAAAGTTGAAACACATACAAGTATTCCTATTCCAGGAATAGATCTGTTAGCGAATGAAAGTAAAGAAACGATTATAGATTCCTCCAACCGTTTTTACTCTCCTTTAGTAAAGAATATAGCTGCAGAAGAGGGTATAAGCCTGGAAGAATTGGATAAAATTAAAGGATCTGGCTTGGAAGGCCGTGTTACAAAACAGGATGTTCTTGATTTTGTTGCCTTCAAAACAGGTAATACTCCACCTGCAACAAAACCTTCAAGCTCTGAGTCAATTAGCACGAATACAGAACCAGCTCCTCAGGCTCAACCAGTTTCTATTTCAGAAGGAGATGAAATTATAGAAATGGACCGTATGCGTAAGCTTATTGCAGGACATATGCTCACAAGTGTTCAAACTTCGCCTCATGTTTGTTCTTTTATAGAAGCGGATGTAACAAACATTGTTCATTGGAGGGATCGTGTTAAAAATGCTTTTGAAAAGCAGGAGGGGACTAAAATTACATTTACACCTATTTTCATTGAGGCTATCGCAAAAGCTATAAGAGATTATCCGATGATTAATATTTCTGTCAATGGTTCACAAATCATTAAAAAGAGAGATATTAATATTGGAATGGCAACTGCTTTACCTTCGGGTAACCTGATTGTTCCGGTTATTAGAAATGCTGATCAATTAAACCTGGTTGGTATTACTAAGGTCGTAAACGATATGGCGGCCAGAGCCCGCATAAATAAATTAAAACCAGATGAAACACAAGGAGGTACTTTTACAGTAACCAATGTAGGTTCATTTGGAACGGTAATGGGAACACCTATTATAAACCAGCCGCAAGTTGCAATATTGGCTTTAGGTGCAATTATAAAGAAGCCTGCGGTTCTCGAAACAGAACAGGGCGATGTAATCGCAATCCGCCAACGAATGTTCTTATCTCTTTCTTATGACCATCGTGTTGTTGATGGCGCTTTAGGTGGAAAGTTCTTGAAAAGAATAGCTGAATATTTAGAAAACTGGGACGTTAAAAGAGAAAGCTAAGTTTTCTCTTTTAATCATTCCTATTATTTACGGTAATTAAACCATTTGATAAGTTCTTTATAACTTGCTTTTTTACCATACATTAAAATTCCTACTCGATAAATACGCGAAGCAACCCATGTTGTTAAAATAAAACCAGCTATCAGTAAAATAATGGATAGGGATAATTGCCATAATGGGACTCCAAATGGCACGCGTACCATCATTGCGATGGGTGAAGTAAAGGGAATCATGCTTAGCCAAAAAGCCAAAGGACCATGTGGATCTTTAATAAGTACGCCAAAAGACATTACATAGGTAAAAAGCAAGGGCATGGTAATGGGTAGCATAAATTGCTGAGTTTCTGTTTCGTTATCAACCGCAGAACCTACTGCAGCAAATAAGGCGCTATAGAGTAAGTACCCTCCAATAAAGAAGATTAAAAAACAGCTAATCAAATAAGGGAAGTCAATACCTGCCAGCGTTCCTTGTACATCACCCAACAAGCTATTTTGTTGAGCAAATGCTGCTGAATTGGGAACAGATGATGAAATAGAACTTAGCTCTTCTGGAGAAAAAGCATCGGGCATCTGGCTTGCCATAATTAATCCTCCTACTGTCAGAAGTGTACCCGATAAAACGATCCATAAAAGAAACTGGGTTAAACCAACCAAGCCGATACCTACTATTTTACCTAGCATTAATTGGAAGGGCTTGACTGAAGATATGATAATTTCTACAACGCGATTATTTTTTTCTTCAATAACGCCTCGCATAACCTGCGCACCGTAAATAAACAAAGTTAAATAGATCATAATGGATGCAAACATCCCGATTCCCATAGCAACACCAGCATTTGATTCTTGCTCTCCTTGTTCTGTTATTTCAAGCGATGTTACTTTTACCTTAGGCTGAATGCTATCTAAGGTCTGAATATCAATTCCTGCATTGTTTAATAATATCTTACGTAAGATATTATCTACTTGATTACTTATTTCGCCCTGAACAAAAATACTTGCTTTTTGAGAGGAGAGAAGGTCTAATTTTTGAGACTCTAAAATATTTTCAGGGATCACTAACAGAAACTGGTTTTCTTGCAGATAACTTTTCTCTTCATTTGCAGAACGGGTAGCCTTTTCAAATGAAAGGCTCTCTGTATCCTTTAAATCATTAATAATAAGATTGCTATTATCAATTACATAAACTGTTGATGAAGATCCAGAATCTTGTATAGATAGGGCTATTACACCACCCCACATTCCGAGAAACAATAGAGGGACCAAAAAAGTAATGATTAAAAACGATTTCTTTTTAACCCGACTTAGGTACTCACGTTTGATGATAAGAAATATTTTCTTCATTAGTTCTCTTTAACCTGTTTTACAAATATATCATGAATACTAGGAATAATTTCAATAAGCTCCTGGAGCTGAACCTGATTTATCAGATGGGCTAAAGCATCATTAATATGATGGCCATTCAATAATTCGATGGTTGCTTTATTTCCTTCTTCATATTCTTGGGTATCTAAAACCTGAAACAATTCATACCCTTCCGGATTTTTAAGCTGTATTCCTTTATTGCTATATTTTATTAGATATTGATGTTTTCTATAGGCATTCTTGATTTCAGAAACCTTGCCATCTAATATCTTTTTTGATTTATTGATAAGTACAATCGAATCACATAGTTCTTCAACAGATTCCATCCGATGTGTAGAAAAAATGATAGTTGCTCCTTTCTTATTCAGGTCTATAATTTCATTTTTAATCACATCTACATTTACAGGATCAAAACCTGTAAACGGTTCATCCAGAATAATTAATTCAGGCTGATGGATAACTGTAGCAACAAATTGCACTTTTTGCTGCATTCCTTTACTTAAATCTTCTACCCGTTTATTCCACCAGGTTTCCATTTCCATCTTCTCAAACCAGTGCTTTATTCTTTCTGTAGCATCTGCTTTGCTTAATCCCTTTAGTTGGGCAAGGTAAAGCATCTGTTCTCCAATCAGCATTTTTTTATAAAGACCGCGTTCTTCGGGCAGATAGCCAATTCGAGATATATGTTTTTCGCTTAATGCTTCTCCATTAAATAAGATCTCACCATGATCGGGTGCTGTAATTTGGTTGATAATACGAATTAAAGATGTTTTTCCAGCTCCATTAGGACCCAGAAGGCCAAATATACTTCCTTTCTTTATCGTGAACGATACATGATCTAATGCGAGATGTTTTGCATATTGCTTAACGATGTCTTTTACTTCTAGCATCCAGATGGGGTTTATTGGATTAGATTCAATAGAGGTTATTTTGTTACGTATAAAAAAAGCCTAACGTTCAGTTAAGCTTTTTATTTATATTTTTATTCGAAATACTCTTTCATGCGTTCAAAAAAGCTTTTTTCGTTTTTACCAGGCTGAGGCTTAAAGTTAGAAGACTCACGCAAATTTTCTAACTGAGCTCTTTCTTCCTTGGATAATGCTTTTGGCGTCCAAATGTTGATATAAACTAATTGATCACCTTTAATATAAGAATTAACCTCTGGTATACCTTTACCTTTTAGTCGAAGGATTTTGCCTCCTTGTGTACCTGGTTCAATCTTTATTTTTGCCTTTCCATCAATGGTAGGTATCTCAGATGTTGTTCCCAATGCTGCATCTACAAAACTTACATGCAGGTCATAAATAATGTTAATTCCATCACGCTTTAAAACTTCATGAGGAATTTCCTCAATAAGAATTATCAGATCACCGGGAATACCTCCCCGAGGAGCAGCGTTCCCTTTACCACTCATAGAAAGTTGAATGCCTTCGCTTACACCTGCAGGAATATTTATGGTAATTGTTTCTTCACCTTTGGTTAAACCTTCACCATGACATTCTGAACATTTAGCAGTAATTTCAACACCCTCGCCATTACATGTAGGGCAGGTGCTGGTAGTTTGCATTTGGCCTAAAATAGTATTGGTAACTCGCCTAACAGATCCTGTTCCTGAGCAAGTTGAACAAGTATGAAAAGAAGATTTATCTTTTGCACCAGAACCATCACAAGTTTTACAAACAACGTTCTTATTAACCTTGATTTTCTTTTCTACACCTTTCGCTATTTCTTCAAGAGTAAGTTTTACTTTGATTCGTAAATTACTTCCACGAATAACGCGACGACCGCCACCACGTGAACGAGATCCTCCAAAGAAACTTTCGAAAGGACTGCCCCCATCACCGCCAAAGATATCTCCAAACTGACTGAAGATATCTTCCATATTCATTTCTCCACCATAGCCGCCTCTTCCATTAGCGTTTGCGCCTGCATGGCCAAACTGATCATAGCGTTTACGTTTTTCCGGATTGCTTAATATTTCATAAGCTTCTGCAGCTTCTTTAAATTTATCTTCGGCTTTCGGATCATCCGGGTTTTTATCCGGATGAAACTTGATTGCTAGTTTTCGGTAAGCTGATTTAATTTCTGCTTGATCCGCAGCACGAGCAACCCCTAATATATCGTAATAATCTCTCTTTGACATCTTTTTATACTAACTGCCTACAACTACTTTTGCATAACGAAGTACCTTATCGTTCAGGTAGTAACCCTTCTCTATTTCGTCTAGTACTTTACCTTTTAAATCATCTGTAGGAGCAGGAATATTAGTTATTGCCTCATGAATTTCGGCATCAAAAGGTTGATTAATAGATTCCATTTCCTTAAGGCCTTTTTGTTGAAGGGTCTTTTTTAATTTTTGAGAAACCAGCGTAACGCCTTCTTTTATAGAATCAACACTATCACTTAATTCCATCGCTTTTAAGGCACGATCGAAATCATCTAAAGTTGATAAAAGATCACCGATAACTTCTTTTCCTGCAGTTTGTAAAAGTTCAATACGCTCTTTAGAAGTACGCCTTTTATAATTATCAAATTCTGCATATAAACGCAGATATTTATCATTCGCTTCTTTTAACTCAGCTTTCAATAATATTTCTGGCGATAAATCATCGGCTTGATCTGCTTCATTCAGGTGCGAATCATCTTTACTATGTAAACGAGCTTCATTTACTGATTCTAATTCGTCAATAATCTTTTTATTTTCCAAATGTTCTTCAGGGTTAGTATTCTCCAAATGTCCCTCAGGATGTTTATTTTTCATTTGAATAATTAATTAATTCACTTTTATTTAATAACTCTAATCCATACTATTCTATTAAAATAGCATAAACTAAACTTCAACAATTGTTTTGCCAATTGTGCTTCTGCGTCAACATGTCAGTCAAAAACATAAATGTCTAACCAGTTGACGTAAAATTAGGATAATTATAGGCTGATATTATCCAATAATGAACCAGTTTGTGTCTTGATTATTCGAGATGGTAGATTTTTGATAATCTGATAATCATGTGTGGCCATCAAAATGGCAGTTCCAGAACGACTAATTTCACGTAAAAGAAGAACAATCTCTTCGGATGTATCAGGGTCAAGGTTACCAGTAGGCTCATCGGCTAAAATAACGTCAGGGTTATTTAAAAGAGCCCGGGCAATTACAACACGTTGTTGCTCTCCTCCTGATAACTCATGTGTCATCTTTTTTAGCTTAGAACGCAAACCAACCTTTTCAAGCACATCCAACATCCGATCGTTCATAAGTTTCTTATCTTCCCATCCGGTAGCCCGCATAACGAATTCTAAATTCTTTTCAATAGTACGGTCTGTTAAAAGATGAAAGTCCTGAAAAACGATTCCTAACTTCCTTCTCAGGAAAGGAATATCGCGCTCATTCAGCTTTTTTAAATCGAAGCCAGCAACCATTCCCTCGCCAGCTCCAATAGGAAGTTCTCCGTAAATCACCTTTAACAAACTACTTTTACCTGAACCGGTCTGACCTATTAAATAAACGAATTCACCCGATTGGATCTGGAGGTTTACATTGGATAATACTAAATGTTTCGGCTGATATATATCAACATTCTTTAATGTTATTACTACGTTTTGATCCATTTTAAAGTTCTAATTTTGTTATTTTACCAAAAGGAATGTCACTAACTAATTTCATGATAACATCCTTTTTGGAGCCTAAACCAACCTTATCTAATGATTTATCAGGTCTATCTACCCGAAAATAGGCCAATAAAGTAAATTCATCATCACGTAATTGAACATAGTCTGGAATTTTTGCAACGCCTTTTACTTTAATGATGTACATATCTTCAAAGTTAACCATAAACTAGCTATTGGCCTTTAAAAAATCTAAAATATTTACACCATCAGCATAATCAACTAAACCAGGTAACTGACTTGTACCAAAGCCTGTCAAGGGAATTTCCAAATCTTGCATTGAATTTGATCCCTGAATAGCTTCTTCACATACAACGCATTGGATACTATCTTTATTCTCCTCTAAATGAGTTTCTACGAAACTGAACAAGTCATACTCTTCAAAATAAACAACACCAAGAGGGGAGGCAAAACGGGTATCTGCTTTTAATAATAAGAAGCCATTATCAAGATGTTTATCTCCGTTCACTAAATAAATGGCCTTATTATATTCATAATTATTATTGTATTTATAATGATTACTGATGGATGAAAATGACTCTATTGCTTCAAAAAACAAAGAATAATTATAATTCTTTGGAAAGAATATCTTGGAAACATTCCGACATCCCAAACCAAAATAGTCAAATAAATCATGCCCTAATTTCCCTAAATCACTCTTAGTTTCCTTACCTGTGATAATAGCTACTGAATTTCTGTTCTTTCTGATTATATGAGGAGTCTTTTTAAAGTAATAATCAAAATAGCGTGAACTGTTATTGCTGCCGGTTGCAATCACCAGATCAAAATTTGACAGGCGATCTACCAAGTTGATTTTAGCTTTAAAAGCGGGTTCGATTTCTATTAACCTTTTTAATAAATAGGGAATAAGAAGTTTATCATCGGCCGAAGCCTTAACCTGGACATTAAATCCTGCTATTAAACACGATAATACATCATGAAAGCCTACCATAGGAATATTTCCAGCCAATATTAAACCAACCGTTTTATCACTATCATTTTGGAAATACTTTGAATAGGGTTCAATCCATGCTCTCAAATCCACCAGATTTAAAAGTGCAAGATTTGCTTGCAAAGCCTGCTCAACATTGCCAGGTGTAAACCAAGGGTTTTGAAACTGAGACGATTGAATTATTTCATTTAGCGTTTGAGTTCCTTCGGAGAATGTTTGAATTTCATTAGATAACTGAGATCCAAGATTTACAAATGCCTCAATGCGTTGATTACTTGTCAAAATATGTGTTTTTTACTTGAATGTCTTAAGAATACTTTATATTTGTCTACAAAAGTAGGAAACTTATTCCACGCATTAGAAACGTTTTCTATTTAGGATAAAATATAATATTTAAACAATATTTCAAATAATAATGGCAATTATAATTACAGACGAATGTATTAACTGTGGGGCTTGTGAACCTGAATGTCCAAATAATGCAATCTACGATGCAGGTGAATCTTGGCGTTACTCAGATGGTACATCATTAACCGGAATGATTGATTTCGGTGGTGGAAAAACAGCCGATGCCGACGAACTTCAAGCTGCCATTTCAGATGAAGTGTATTATATAGTTCCCGACAAATGTACAGAATGTGTTGGGTTTCATGATGAACCTCAATGTGCAGCTGTATGTCCTGTTGACTGCTGCGTTGATGACGAAGATAGACGTGAAACAGAAGAAGAACTGCTTGCAAAGAAAGCATTCTTACACGCTGAATAAATAAATACAAAACTTAATAAAACAGACCTGTAATTCCTTATTATTGGTCTGTTTTGTTAGGCACAATAAGAACCGGACATATAGAACGTCGTGCCACTCCTTCAGCAACACTTCCTGAAATGAAATGATCGAAACCAGTCCTTCCATGTGTTCCTAAAATAATAAGATCAGCATTCCATTCATTGGCTGTTGCTAAAATTTCAACTCTTGGATTTCCAACTTTGCTAAAAGTAACAAGCTCTTTATCACTATCCCAAATAGATCCGTAACGCTCCAATACAGATTTTGAAGTTTCCTCTTGCATATCTATTATTTCAGGCATAACCAAAGGTTGCTGACCTAAAAGGGGATCTCCTGAATAAGTAGAAGAGGGCGGATCCATCACATTTAATAAGGCAACATGTGCATCCATAAGACGCGCTAAATGAAAACCATATTGAGCAGCCTTTTCAGAATAAGGAGAATCATCGATAGCAATCAGGATTCTTTGAAAATTATTAATAGCAGCCATAACTTTAGTTTTTATTTTAAAGATAACAAATAATGATTAATCGGGTTTTAAATAGTAGTTTTATATTTGCCCTCAAAATAGATTTATGACACAATATGGAATTTGCAGTTTATCCCTAATACCTCTGCGTGCAGAACCTTCACATAAAAGTGAAATGACTTCCGAGGTTTTATTTGGCGACTGTTTTGAAATTTTAGATGAGCAGCAGTCTTGGTCATTAATAAAATTAGCCCACGATAATTATGAAGGTTGGGTAGACACTAAACAAATCACGCCTGTAAATTTTGATTTATACAAAGAGATAACGCATCATGTACAAGCTGTTTCAGATCTTTCTTCGCATGGTATCTTGATGAGATTAGGGCATGACGAGATGTTACATATATTACCAGGAAGCACACTTCCATTATTACAGGAAGATGGTTTATTTACCATTGGTGAAACCGAATATATGTTTTTAGGGCTTTCCATAAATCCAGATGCACGTAATATCACCAAAGAAATAGAAGAAGTTGCAAGGTTCTATATTAATGCACCTTATTTATGGGGTGGACGCAGCATGTTTGGCATCGATTGTTCCGGATTTACGCAAATAGTATATAAGCACTTTGGTGTAAAAATTCCAAGAGATGCATATCAGCAAGCAGGTGAAGGAAAAACTATTGATTTCTTACAAAAAACACTTCCGGGCGATCTGGCATTCTTTGATAGCGAAGACGGTAAAATTGTTCACGTCGGAATTCTACTTAACGATTCAGAAATTATTCACTCATCAGGTAAAGTGAAAGTCGACAAAATAGATGAAAACGGAATATTTTCTTTAGAAGAACAGAAATACACACACAAGCTTAGAATCATTAAGAGGCTGGCTCATTATTAAGCCCTACACTCCAAACGAAAGCCAACTTCTCGTCTCCGACAGATATTAACTGATTAGCATTACTATTCCATACTATTTTATTAATAGAAAGCTTATGGGCATCGTATCCTTTTTCAAAACTAACCGTTTTTAAAAGCTTAAAATCGTTTGCATCCCATAGTTTAATACTTTTGTCGCGACTACCTGTTGCGAAAACAGGTAGGGTAGGATGATAGGCAATGCTGTAAACAGTATACATATGCGCTGTTATGTGCTCTATTCTTGAAAAATCAGAAGTAAGATAAATATTGAGTTTAGCATCGCGCCCTCCGGATAAGAAGTATTTTCCATCAGGAGAAAAGCACAAAGAAGTTATTGGCATGGTATGATCCTTTAAAAGATATTTAAAGCTGTAGTCATGCGCATCATAAATATAAATTCTCGCATCTTTGGTCCCAAAGGCAATGGTTGCTTCCGTAGGATCTATCGCAATTACACGCACTGTTTGATTGGAAATATCAAGGTGATGAACTTTTTTATAGGTCTTCAAGCACCATACACTAACTGTGCCGTCTTCAGAAGAGGCAATTAATTCATTCTTGCTCGCCAAAAATTTAAGATCAAAGACCGGTTTAGCATGAAATAACAATGTTTCAATTACTTCATGAGAATCAAAGCTGAAGATATTTATTTTACCGCTTCGCTCTCCAATGGCAAGAAAGTTTAAGGAAGGAATATAATGAAGTGCATATACGGAAGACTCAACAGGTAAGAGTACCTTATCGAAAGTCATTTTATCTAAATCCCAAAGTACAATACCCTTGTCGTTTCCAGCTGTTA
Organism: Albibacterium bauzanense; assembly: GCF_004339765.1. Taxonomy (GTDB): domain Bacteria; phylum Bacteroidota; class Bacteroidia; order Sphingobacteriales; family Sphingobacteriaceae; genus Albibacterium; species Albibacterium bauzanense. The sequence goes on from NZ_SMGO01000001.1 coordinate 324,924, forward strand.
ATAGCTGATTAGGCTTAGCACCATTTTCAACAGTATATATGGGATTTTGATGCCCACTTAAAATGGCATCTAACTGCACGGAAAGCTTCAACATAGCAATAATCTTTTTCGTAAAAATATACTTTACGAAGATATTGGTTATTTATGTCTGCTTTCTAAGTTCTTTGCAATCTTTTTAAGTGAAATCTTTTTTTCCTGTAATAAAACCAATAAATGGAACAATAAATCGGACGACTCATTGATGAAATCCTTATCAGTTTCTCTCAATGCTGCAATTACCGTTTCAACAGCTTCTTCACCAACTTTTTGTGCAATCTTAGTTACTCCTTTTTTCCTTAACTTATTTACATACGATTCCTCGCTTGGGAATTCATAGCGCTGACTAACAATTTGCTCCAGCTCAAATAAGAAATTCTGATTATACTCAGTATTAAAGCAACTGCGTGATCCTGTGTGGCAAGTAGGCCCTTCGGGTTTTGCTTTAATCAACAGGGTATCATTATCACAATCTATATGCGTAGATTTAACTTCAAGAAAATTCCCACTCTCTTCACCCTTAGTCCATAATCTATTTTTAGAACGGGAGAAAAAAGTTACCCTTTTATCTTTTTGAGTAAGCTCCCAGGCTTCAGCATTCATATAGCCTAACATAAGAACTTCTAGCGTTTGAAAATGCTGTATAATTACAGGAACTAGTCCATTATTTTTACTAAAATCAATCATGATTTCTTTTTTATTCTTCTTTTTATCTTGTACAGATTCCATTTCTTTTTAATTCTTTCTTTAAGTCGGGAATACTTATTTCTCCATAATGAAAAACCGAAGCAGCTAATGCGGCATCCACATTTGCTTTTTGGAATACATCTGTAAAGTGCTGCATATTGCCAGCGCCACCGGATGCTATAAGAGGAATAGTAAGATTTAAGTTAATTTCACTTAGTAAATCGCAATCAAATCCATTTTTGGTGCCATCATAATCCATAGAAGTGAGTAGAATTTCTCCAGCTCCTAGTTCCTCAGCTCTTTTAACCCATTTAAAGGTTTCCCAATCTGTTTTTAACCTTCCACCATTTAAATGAACATAATTCTGCCCATCAATAAATCGGGTATCTACAGCAACCACAACAAACTGCTTTCCAAATGCATCTGCTAATTGCTTAATTAGATCAGGATTTCGAACAGCAGCAGAATTGATTGATATTTTATCAGCACCAGCATTCAACAAAGCATCGGCATCCGCTATTTCAGATATTCCTCCACCGATCGTAAAAGGAATATTAATCTGCTCAGCTACAGCCTTTACCAAGTCAAGCGTAGTTTTTCTCCCTTCATTCGTAGCAGAAATATCCAAAAACACGAGTTCATCGGCACATTGCTGAGAATATTGCCAGGCCAATTCTACCGGATCTCCGGCATCTCGTAAATTTATAAAATTAACACCTTTAACAGTACGGCCATCTTTAACATCTAAACAAGGAATGATGCGCTTGGCAAGAGTAGAGGAATTTAAAATTTTATCAGTGAACGTAGGTTCCATTCTTTTATTTCTTCAATGCTAATTCGGTTCTCATAAATGGCTTTCCCTACAACAGTAGATTCAACTCTTAACTGAGCAAGTTCTCTCACATCATCCATAGAGCTTATACCGCCAGAAGCGATGAGTTTGATAATAGGGGAGTGATCCAGTAATTTCTTATACAATTCGATTCCTGCACCTCCCAATTTACCATCCTTATTAATATCTGTACATAGAAAACGGAAAAAACCAAGCGATAGGCAACGATCTATGTAATCGATTAATTTCACAGGAGAACTTTCCATCCACCCTGAATATTTAATAACTTCATCTAATACATCGATAGCAATTATAACCTGATCTGAACATTTTAGCTCACTCAGTTCGTCTAGAAAACTTGGATTAGTAACTGCCTGGGTTCCTACAATAACTCTAAAAACACCTTCATCGGTTAGTTTCTTTACCATATCAATACTACGGATTCCACCGCCATATTGAATCTTCATATCTACTTTCTTTACAATATCAAAAAGATGTTGTTGATTTGTAAAATCTCCTTTAGCACCATTTAAATCAATGATGTGAATAATTTCGGTACCATTTGCCTGGTACTTCTCAATCATCTCTTCAAGGCTAACATCATAGGATGTTACGTCTTTATAATTACCCTCTCGTAAACGAACAACTTTTTTGTCTAAAATATCTATAGCCGGTATGATATACATGTTATGCTCCTGATTGGTTATATTGTTGAAAAATTCTTAAGTATTAATTCTCCTGCATCTCCTGATTTCTCGGGGTGAAACTGTACACCATAGAAATTATTATTCTGTACTATAGCAGAGAATGAAATTCCATAGTTGCAAGAAGCGACGGTAAATTTAGGATTATATTCAATATAAAACGAGTGTACAAAATAAAAGTATGTTTCTTGAGGAATACCTTTCATTAATTCTGATTCATTCACCTGTTTTATGGTATTCCAGCCCATATGTGGAACCTTTAAATCAATTCTTCCTTCAAAATTAAGAGTCCGCAAAGGAATCAATTTAAGTAAATCAACATTTCCCTCTTCTGAATAATCAGTCAAAAGCTGCATACCTAAACAAATGCCCAACACAGGCTTCTTCAATTGCAGGATAGAATCAATCATTCCACTTGCTTTTAATTTCCCCATTGCCTTAGCAGCATGCCCAACACCGGGAATAATTATTCGATCGTAATTATCAAGCTCTTCAGGTCTATTAACCATTCCATATCTCAATCCTTGCCGCTTTAAAGCTGCAGTCAATGAGAAAATATTCCCAGCCCCGTAATTAACAATTCCTATAGAAGAATGTTTTTTCACTTTATTAATTATAATAAGCCCTTGGTACTTGGTAATTGCATATTATCTGCATCTCGTTTAATAGCCATCTTTATTGATTTTGCGAAAGCTTTAAAAATAGCTTCAATCTTATGATGCTCATTTTGACCCTCTGCTTTAATATTGAGATTACATTTAGCAGCATCTGAGAATGATTTAAAGAAATGATAGAACATCTCAGTAGGCATTTCTCCAATCTTTTCACGTTTAAATTCTGCATCCCATACTAGCCAGCTTCTTCCACCAAAATCAATTGCAACCTGGGCCAGGCAGTCGTCCATTGGTAAACAGAATCCATAACGAGCTAAACCTCGCTTATCTTGCAGTGCCTCTAAAAAAGCTTCTCCCAAAGCAATACCTGTATCTTCAATAGTATGGTGCTCATCAATATGTAAATCGCCTTTAGTCGAAATCTTTAAATTAACTCCTCCATGACGTGCTAATTGATCAAGCATATGATTAAAAAATGCAATTCCGGTTGATATATCAGACTTTCCTGAACCGTCTAAATCCAATTCAATTTCAATATCAGTTTCGTTTGTCTTTCTAGTATGTTTTACTTTTCTCTTTCCTAACTTCAAGAATTCGTAAATAGCTCGCCAAGAACCTGTTTCAATAGCTACCGTAGCTGGGTCAATCTCTAAATTCTCATTAATACCAAGCGCAGGGTTATTGTTTAACCAAATAGCCTTTGCTCCTAAATTCTGTGCTAATTTCACATCGTTTACCCTATCCCCAATAACGAATGAATGTTTTAGATCATACAATTCGGAATTAAAATACTCAGTAAGTAAAGCTGTTCCAGGTTTACGGGTAGGAGCATTTTCATGAGGAAAAGTTTTATCAATGTGTTCTGCAATAAAGTTAATACCTTCTCCTTTTAATGTATTTATGATAAAGTCGTGAACAGGATGAAATGTTTCTTCAGGATAAGAATCAGAACCTAAACCATCCTGATTACTTACTAAAACTAATTTAAAATCAAGTTCTTTCGCAATACGGGAAAGATATTGAATAGCTTCAGGGTAAAAGGTTAATTTTTCAAAGCTATCAATTTGCTCATCTTCAGGTTCTTTGATTAACGTTCCATCACGATCAATGAACAATAATTTATAAGCCTGACTTCTAAGTGTACTTTCTGACATGTTATTTGTAATTATTTAAAGACTCAAGCAATAAATCGTTCTCTGCCGGTGTTCCAATAGTAATTCGTAAACAACCTTCACATAATGAGACTTTAGAACGATCACGAACAATTATTTCATGATCAGCCAAATGGTTGTAAATGGAAATAGCATCTTTAGTTTTCACTAAAATAAAATTAGCATCTGAAGGATATATCTTCTCCACAAAAGTAAGCTCAGCTAACTTTTCAATCAGCCTGTCTCGTTCCAATGTAGTTTCCAAAATCCATTTATTAACCATATCAACTTGCTGAAGGCCTTCAAGTGCTAGTTCCTGAGAAGATTGATTGATATTATAAGGCGGCTTTATTTTATTAAATACCTCTATAATCTCTTCACTTGCAAAAGCTATTCCTACACGTAAACCAGCTAAACCCCAAGCCTTTGATAAAGTTTGAAGAACAACCAGGTTTCCATACTCTGTAAGTTCTTGAATAAAAGATTTCTGACGTGAGTAATTGATATATGCCTCATCTACTACAACCAATCCGTTAAAATTCGCTAACAGCGTTTCTATGTCCTCTCTATAAATTGAATTCCCCGTCGGATTATTAGGAGAACATACAAAGATAATGCGAGTATGTTCATCAATTGTTTCTGCAATTGCTTCTAAATCCAGTTGGTATTCTGAATTCAGATTAACATGCTTAACTTCAACATCATTAATCGCCGCTGCCACTTCATACATCCCATAAGTAGGAGGTAGGATTAGGATATTATCATGCTGAGGATTGCAAAATGCACGAATAAGAATATCAATAGCTTCATCACTGCCATTACCTAAAAAAGTATTGGCCACAGGAACTCCTTTAATTTTACTGATTGCCTCTTTTACACTAATTTGTAAAGGATCAGGGTAACGATTAAAGTTTTTATCGAGAGGAGATCCGTAAGCATTTTCATTTGCATCTAAGAAAACAGATGCCTTCCCCTTAAACTCATGTCTGGCACTTGAATAAGGAGTGAGATTCTTTATATTTTCTCTAAGAATCGACTGAATATTAAAATTAGACATGTTATTTATTCTTTGATTGTAAATGTTTTAATCGTATGCTAACTGCATTCTTGTGTGCTTGTAAACCTTCGATCTCGGCAAGTATTTCTATCGTAGGACCTAAGTTAAGGATTCCATCTTCATTAATTTGTTGAAAGGTAATTTTCTTAATAAAGGAATCAACCGAAACTCCCGAATAAGCCTTCGCATGCGCACTTGTTGGCAAAGTATGATTAGTTCCAGATGCATAATCTCCCGCACTTTCAGGAGTTAAATGACCATAAAATACAGAGCCGGCATTCATTATCATCCTGCTATAAGCTTCCGGCTCATCTACTGATACAATAAGATGCTCAGGAGCATAATCATTACAAAATATCATAAGATCCTGTTTAGAATCAAACAATATACTATAAGAGTTTTCAATGGCTTTTTTAGCAATCTCTGCACGAGGCAAAACCTCTATCTGTTCCCTCAGCTCTTGCTGAACCTGTTCAATAAGAGTTTTACTGGTACTTAATAAAACAGCCTGACTGTCTTTACCGTGTTCTGCCTGAGCAAGTAAATCGGCAGCAACAAAGGCCGGGTTACTTGTATCATCACCGATAACTATTACTTCTGAAGGTCCGGCAGGTATATCAATAGCTGTATTGGCATTCAATTGTACCAGCGTTTTTGCTTGTGTAACGTATTGATTTCCTGGCCCAAATATCTTGTCTACTTTAGGAATACTTTCTGTACCATAGGCCATAGCTGCAATTGCTTGTGCCCCTCCTGCACTATAAATCGTATCTATTTTTAATAGCTGTGCACAATAAGCGATGTAGGGATTTATTTTACCATCCGGCTGCGGAGGCGAACAAACTACTATTTCTTTACAACCTGCTATACGTGCTGGAACAGCCAACATTAAGAATGTACTAGGCAAAACAGCTGTTCCACCAGGAATATAAAGTCCAACCCGTTCAATAGGCCTATTTTCTCGCCAGCAGCTTACACCGTTTGTAGTTTCAACCTGTTTCTCTTTAGTCAATTGATAACGGTGAAACATATAGATATTATTAAACGCAATTTCTAACGCTCTTTTCTGATTACGATCTACTGTCTCTGCTTGCTGATTAATTTCGTCTTCATCAATTATTAAAGATTTCAATGAAACCTTATCGAATTTTTCAGCATAGGATATCAATGCCCGATCTCCGTTCTCTCTTACTTCAGCAATGATTTCCTCAACTTGTTTTTGAATCTTGTGATCTGAATCAGAGTTACGTAATACCAGCTTCTTTTTATCTTCAATAGTTAATTGACTATATTCAAAATACGCTAACATTTATTCTTTATTAACCAGATTTACACAATAATTTTTTCTATTGGCATAACCACAATTCCTTGTGCACCAGATGCTTTTAAAGCATTGATTTTTTCCCAAAAATCTTGCTCAGAAATAACTGTATGTACTGCAACCCATCCTTCTTCTGCAAGAGGGATAATAGTTGGGCTTTTCACACCTGGTAAAAGGGTTAAAATAGAAGGTAGATTTTTGCGCTCTACGTTTAATACCACATATTTAGTTTCACTGGCACGTAAAACAGATTGAATTCTTTGTAATAATTCTTCAACGATCGAATCATGTTTGATATCTTTCTTACCGATCAAGACCGCTTGCGAAGATAATACATCTGCAAAAGGTTCTAAGCCGTTACTTTTTAAAGTCCCGCCGGTTGATACAATATCACAGATAGCATCACTCAAACCTAACCCGGGTGAAATTTCAACCGACCCTGAAATCGTACGAATACTAGCATCAATCTTATTCTCTGTCAAGAATTTCTGTAAAATTATCGGATTAGAAGTAGCAATTGATTTGCCATTCAACTCTTGTAACGATTCATAATTCTTTCCCTTTGGAATAGCAATTTTTAAAGTGCATTTCCCAAATCCAAGTTTTTGAAGGTATTCAACATCTACCTCTTTTTCCTGAATTACGTTTTCTCCAACTATACCCAAATCGGCAATGCCATCTTGAACATATTCAGGAATATCGTCATCGCGCAAGAACAGAATTTCAAGCGGAAAATTATTAACAGAAGTGATAAGTGAACTTTTATAGTTCTCGAAGTTTAATCCGCAATTTTTAAGAAGTGCTACAGATTTTTCGTTTAGACGGCCAGATTTTTGTATGGCAATTTTTAATGCTTTCAAAAGATATATTATTAATAAAATTAAACATTGGGGTTACGCTCCACGTAGAAACATACTATTTTATATCGCCACAATGGCGATGGAAATGTAAGTGATGTGTGAAGGTGTAATTCATGTTGTGGAGATAATTATTAATAGCACTATATATTGCAAATATAATTGCAATTTAGACAATACCAAATAAAAATCTAAATAATAACTCGCTTTAGTTGAAATATTCCAAAATCACGAGAATAATTCATTCATTTAATTCTACGACCAATTAAACAATGGTTGTTATCATCAAAGTCTTACAAAAAGAACATCGGAAACTCAAGCCAATATTTTATAGTAAAATACGATTTGTTTACTAATGTAAATAATGTAATTTGCTTACGATATATCTTAAAAAAAAACAGAATCGAATTAATATGGTGGAAGAGTTTAGAGTGACTAAAAGTTTAAAAGAAAAAATAAGCGATCAATATGAAGAGGACATACATCATGTTAATAATCCTGTACTTGATCCTCCCAAAATTGAAAAGAAGTATTTGGGTAGAATAACTCAGTATCTTCAGAAAGGTAATAGCTTTTATTTCCATGATAATAAAGCTACAGTAGAAATTAAAGTTGTAAGCGATGAGATCATCAGAGTTCGTTTGGCTCCTAACTCCAGTTTTCTTTCCGATTTTTCATACGCAGTTGATAATGTAAATCAACATGTAGACTTGTATGAACTAGATGAAGATAATGAGAACTATCGGGTGAAAACCAACACGGTAACCTGTGTACTGAATAAAGAAAACTTTCATATTTCTTTTGAAAATAGAGATGGAAAAATAACCAATCAAGATCACGCTCCCATGCACTGGGAAGAAAACGATGACTTTGGAGGTTACTACGTTTATTGCACCAAACAAGCAAAGGAAAATGAAGGTTTCTTTGGATTAGGGGATAAGGCTAGCCATTTAAATTTAAAGGGCAGGCGCTTAACGAATTGGAATTCTGATACTTATTCATTTTCATTTAATCAAGATCCTCTATATAAAAGCATTCCTTTCTATTTGAGTCTACACGAAGGAGAATCTTATGGAATTTTCTTTGATAATACATTTAAAACTTACTTTGACTTTGCTAGTGAAAAAACAGATCAAACTAGCTTTTGGTCAGAAGGAGGAGAGCTTCAATATTATTATATTCACGGACCCTCTATGACGGATGTAATAAAACGTTACCATAATCTTACAGGCACCCATTATTTACCACCTACCTGGGCATTGGGCTATCACCAATGTCGGTGGAGCTATTACCCGGAAAGTAAAGTAAGAGACCTTGGACTTCAATTCCGGAATCGCCAAATTCCTTGCGATGCGCTCTATCTCGATATTGATTATATGGAGGGATACCGGTGTTTTACATGGAATAAGCGTTATTTTCCTGATCCAAAAGGGATGATTCAGGATTTAGCTAAAGATGGTTTTAAAACTGTCGTAATGATTGATCCTGGAATAAAAGTAGATGATAATTACTGGGTATTTCAGGAAGGTAAAAAAAACAACTACTTCTGTAGAAGAGGGGATGATTATTTTATGGAAGGATATGTATGGCCTGGTCGTTGTCAATTCCCTGATTTCACCAACCCACAAGTCCGCGCCTGGTGGGGAGGTTTGTATGAAGGATTAGTTGAAAGTGGAGTAGCGGGTGTTTGGAATGATATGAATGAACCTGCTGTTTTTGGTGGCAGGGTATTTCCAAATGATGTTCGTCATAATTACGATGGTCACCATGGGTCTCATAGAAAAGCACATAACATCTATGGAATGCAAATGGTTAGAGCAACATACGATGGATTGAAAAAACTTCAACCCAACAAAAGGCCTTTTACCATTACCAGAGCCGCCTATGCAGGCACTCAACGCTATGCATCAGTATGGACAGGTGATAATGTTGCAACCTGGGAGCATTTAAAAATGGGATCCTTGCAGTTACAGCGCTTATCGATGTCAGGCTTGCCTTTTTGTGGAACTGACATTGGTGGCTTTAGTGGCGAACCTACTGCAGAATTGTTTACAAGATGGATTCAATTTGGGGTCTTTTCTCCTTTTATGCGTGCACATTCTGCAGGCGATACAGCAGAAAGAGAACCTTGGAGCTTTGGTGAAGAATACGAGAAACTAAATAGAAAGTTTATTCAACTAAGATATAAACTGTTACCCTACATCTATACTGTTTTCAGGCAACATGCCCATGATGGCTCACCCATTCTAAATCCTCTAATTATGCTTGAGCAAGAGGAGGTAAGTAATCTGCAACGAGAAGAAGAATTTGCTTTTGGTGATAAAATACTTGTTTCCCCTGTTTTAGAAGCCGGTCAGCAACAGAAAACAATCTACCTTCCAAAAGGCAAGTGGTATGACTACTGGACACATGCTTTAATACCTGGAGGTATGGAGCATCAATTTGACACTCCACTAGATAAAATGCCGATTTTTATTAAAGCAGGCACTGTATTGCCAGAGCATCCTGTCATGCAATATGTAAATGAGAAAACAATTGAGATCCTTGATTTAAATGTATTCTATTCAGAATCACATGTTGAATCAAGTTTATACGAAGATGAAGGAGATTCATTTGCTTATGAACATCAGGGATACGTAAATAAGAAATTCATAGTTAAGGGTACTGCAAGTTCCTTAGAGATTACACAAGAGGTTGAAGGTTTATATACAGAGTCGTACCATGAATACCGTGTTAATATTATTGGCTTACCTTTTGAATTAAAGACTGTACTTGTTGACAATGAAATAATCAACTTTAGTCAAAACGAACTTGGTAGTACAGTTGTTATAGGAAAAAGGTTTAAAAGCATGCTACTTAAATAACCACCAAAAATCTAACTATGCTAAATTCTGTACAAGCTTATTCTAAGTTTTCTGATTTTGATATCAGTCTATTTCGCGCAGGCAAACACTATAAGCTTTACGAAAAATTTGGCGCTCATGAGCTGCAATTTAACCAGCAAATAGGAACTTATTTTGCTGTTTGGGCTCCCAATGCTGATGCCGTTTCAGTCATAGGAAATTTCAATGGTTGGAATCGTTTTTCCCATCCGTTATTGTTACGCTGGGACCAATCAGGCATTTGGGAAGGCTTTATTCCTCAAGTAAAGAATGGAGAAATCTATAAATATGCCATTAGTACAAAAACGGGTGAGGTACTTGAAAAAGGAGATCCATTCGCTTTTCAATGGGAAGAACCACCTTTAACAGCGTCTGTAGTAAATACTACCTGGTATGAATGGAAAGATAATGATTGGATGACAATCCGTCATTTGAAAAATGCTTTGAATGTGCCACTAGCTGTTTATGAAATGCATTTAGGCTCGTGGATGCGAAATATATCTAATCCATCTAAGTTTCTGACCTATGAAGAAATAGCTGAAAAACTGATTCCTTATATCTTAGAGGCTGGCTTTACACATGTAGAGTTTATGCCTGTTATGGAGCATCCTTACAGTCCGTCATGGGGCTATCAAATTACAGGCTTTTACGCTCCAACAGCTCGCTTTGGCTCACCACAAGGATTAATGTACTTAATAGAACAACTTCACTTGAATGATATTGGAGTAATTTTAGATTGGGTGCCATCTCATTTTCCGGGAGACGCCCATGGTTTGCATAAGTTTGATGGAACCTTTTTATATGAACATGCAGATCCTAAACAGGGCTATCATCCCGATTGGAATTCATACATTTTCAATTATGGCAGAAATGAGGTAAGATCTTTCTTAATCAGCAATGCTATTTATTGGTTAGACAGATATCATGTTGATGGCTTAAGGGTAGATGCGGTCGCTTCTATGTTATACCTCGATTATTCTCGAAAAGAGGGAGAGTGGATACCCAATGAGCTGGGTGGCAGAGAAAATTTAGAGGCAGTATCGTTCCTTAAAGAATTTAATGAAACAGTATATAGCGAATTTCCAGATGTTCAAACCATCGCAGAAGAATCAACAGCTTGGACAGGCGTTAGCAGTCCGACTTTTCAAAATGGATTAGGTTTCGGAATGAAATGGATGATGGGATGGATGAATGACACACTTGATTATTTTAGTGGAGATTCTCTCTTTCGAAGATATGACCATGGAAAAATAACGTTCAGTACCGTTTATGCCTTTACTGAAAATTTCATGTTACCGCTCTCTCATGACGAGGTAGTACATGGAAAGAAATCGCTTGTATACAAAATGCCAGGCGATAATTGGCAACAATTCGCTAATCTTCGTGCACTTTATTTATATATGTACACGCATCCGGGAACAAAGCTATTATTTATGGGCTCTGAGTTTGCTCAAACTTCTGAATGGAACTTTAATCAGTCGCTCGATTGGCATTTGATGCAATATGAACCACATATTGGTATATTTAAATTTATCCAAAAACTAAATACCATTTATAAATCTGAACCGGCATTATATGAAGTATCTTTTCGACAAGAAGGTTTTGAATGGATAGAATATGGAGATGCTCAAAACTCTGTACTTGTTTACCTTCGAAAGGGCCATCATGTAGATGCAAACTTATTAGTAATCCTAAATTTAACACCAGTTACACACAATGATTACCGGGTTGGTTTACCCGCATCCGGACAATGGGATGTTATTCTTAACTCAGACGATCTCGAGTTTTATGGCTCTGGAGTTGTCCAGGACTCTGTTTTAAGTGAACCAATCGCTTGGATGGGACATGCACACTCTGCCATTATAAAACTACCACCATTAGGAGGATTAGTTTTAAAGCGACAACCAAATCTAATTTAATACAGCTATGAAGGTATTTCATATCAGCGCAGAATGCTATCCTGTTGCAAAAACTGGTGGCTTGGGCGATGTAGTAGGAGCATTGCCAAAATATCAAAACCTATTGGGTATCCAGGCAGCTGTTATTATGCCTTGGTATGACAAGCCATTTGTAAGAGACCATAAGTTCGAGAAAGTATACGAGTCAGAATTTAAGCAAGGTTCACAATTTTACTCATTCGCAATTTTAAAAGAAACCACAAATATTTTGGGTTTTGAAATCTATTTGGTCAAAATTCCCGGACTATTAGATCGTACTGAAATATATAGTTATCCGGATGAAAGTAATCAATTCATAGCCTTCCAGCACGCATTGCTGAAATGGATAAGTGATCAAAATATTGCACCCGATTTATTTCATTGTCACGATCATCATAGTGGCCTTGTTCCTTTTTTTATTGAAAATGCAGAAGAATTTAAATCATTAAAAGGCATCCCGACCCTTGCTACCATCCATAATGCTCAATACCAGGGATGGATGGGCTGGCAACAAGCTATTTTAATGCCCTCCTTTGATTCCAATAAATGGGGTTTATTAGACTGGGATAAAAATATTAATCCATTAGCTTCTCTCATTAAATGCTGTTGGGCTTATAATGCAGTTTCGACGGGTTATTTAAAAGAACTTTTTAAAGAAGCAAACGGTCTTGAAAGTCTTTTCTTTTCTGAAAAAGAGAAAGGCTATGGAATTATCAACGGTATCGATGAAGAGATATGGAATCCTGAAACAGATCCATTCCTTCATAAAAACTACAGTGTTAGAACAGTAATAACGGGTAAAAAAAGCAATAAAAAGGCCTTATGTGAAAGCTATGGTTTAGATCTGGAATTACCATTATTGGCATTTATCGGGCGCTTTGCACTCGAAAAAGGAGCAGATTTATTACCAGGCTTTGTTCAGGAATTAGCGCAAAAATTTACCGGAAAAATAAACTTTATCGTCTTAGGATCTGGAGATATACATATACAGGAAGCCTTAACCCACCTACGTGAGAAAGGAAATACAGCAGTAATTATTGGATATAATGAAAAACTTTCGCATCAAATTTATGCATCTGCTGATTATTTAATTATGCCTTCCAGAGTAGAACCCTGTGGCCTAAATCAATTATATGCCATGCGTTATGGCACCATTCCTATTGTTCGGAGCATTGGAGGTTTAAAGGATACAGTAACCGATTTATCGAAGAATAAGGCCAACGGAATTGTTTTTGAAGAAGTTTCCTTACGTAATATGGTTCAAGCAATAAAACGCGGATTAAAACTGTATGAAGAGTCAAAAGTATTTAATAAATTACAAAGAGAAAACATGAAGCTGGATTATTCATGGAAAAGCTCTACAATGAAATATATACAGTTATATGAAAACTTAATTAATCGCTTATGAAACCCAATGTGATTTCCATTGTTTTAGGGGGAGGAAGAGGAACTCGTTTAAATCCTTTAACGTTAACGCGTTCAAAGCCGGCTGTGCCCATAGCCGGAAAATACCGATTGGTTGATATACCTATTTCTAACTGTTTAAATGCAGGTTACAACCGTATTTTTGTTCTTACACAGTATAATTCAGCTTCCTTAAATTCACATATTAAAAACACCTATAATTTCAGTGTTTTTGAGAAGGGTTTTGTTGATATTCTTGCTGCTGAGCAAACAAACGATGGGGATAAATGGTATGAAGGAACAGCCGATGCTGTTCGACGAATAAACAGGTATCTTGAAGCGCATGAATATGAATACATTCTTATTCTTTCAGGAGATCAACTCTATCAAATGGATTTCCAAAAGTTGATTGATTTTCACATCGAAAAGAATGCAAAAATTACCTTAGCAACTATTCCGGTAAATGCGAAAGATGCTACCTCATTTGGAATTCTAAAATCGGATGAAAACGACCGGATAACTTCCTTTATAGAGAAACCAAAAACTGAGTTGTTGGTCGACTGGAGCTCTGAAGTAAGCGATTCAATGAAAGGGCAGGGCAGAGAGTATCTGGCTTCCATGGGAATTTATGTATTCAATAAACATGAGTTATTAAATTTATTGGAAACAACCGATGGACTTGACTTTGGCAAAGAATTAATACCTCATGCAATCGAACATTCAGACGTATATAGCTTTCAATATGATGGATACTGGACAGATATCGGGAATATTGATTCTTTCTTTGAAGCAAATATTGGTTTAACAGACGATATTCCTCTATTTAACTTATTTGATTCAAACACAATATATTCACGCTCAAGAATGCTTCCACCTTCAAAATATGCAGGTTGTTTACTTGATCGTGTAATCGTAGCAGGAGGATGCATTATTAATGCAGATAAAATAGAACGGTCAGTAATAGGCGTACGTTCCAGAATCGGAAAGGGAACAGTAATACGAAATACTTACATGATGGGTTCAGATCATTATCAAAACCTGGACGATATAGTGGCAGCTCAAAAGGCAAATAGGCCACTTGTTGGTGTAGGCGAACGTTGCTATATTGATAATTGCATTATCGATAAAAGTGCTTGTATTGGAAACGATGTTCGAATTACTGGCGGAGAACACATAGAAGATGGTGATTTTGAAACACATACCGTAAAAGATGGTATTGTTGTTATTAAGAAAAAAGCTATTCTTCCAAACAATACAGTTATTGGATCTAAGTAATTTTGAGAAATACAAAATATTCGTTATTCATTAACGAGTATTTTGTATTTTTGTTCTTTAATGGAAGATATCCAAAAGCAATCTTTGTTTTGTCTTAAACAAATTTCTTTATTCCTTCTCGCAAGGAATAGTTCTGAATTATTGATGACCTTCCATTTCTCAAGATTATCTCAATCCCTAAACTTCACCTACACCTATGGAAAGACTGATTATTCAATCTGCTAATATTCTTTTTCCTGATTCTAAGTTCTATAAACAATCAGCTGATGTTTTAATTGAAGATGGAATTATAAAAGCCATTGAAGCACCTGGAAAACTTACGGTTAGCAAGGGAACTAAGCTTATAGCTGGTGAAAACCAGTTCCTGGCACCTGGCTTTTTTGATTTGAATGCAAATTTTGGAGAACCGGGTTTCGAAACAAAAGAAGATTTTATAACAGGTTGCGCTACCGCAGCAGCCGGTGGTTTTACAGGGGTGGTTTTACAACCCAATACCAATCCTCCTTTACACAGTCGTTCAGAGATTGCATTTATTGTTAACAGTGCCAAAGATGCACCGGTTGATATATATCCCTTAGGAACTATTACCAAGAACAGAGAAGGAAAAGAGCTTGCAGAATTATATGATATGAAATTGGCTGGTGCTGTCGCTTTCAGTGATGGAGACCGAAGCTTACAACATGCAGGATTAATGAGCAGAGCCCTTTTATATAGTCAAGGCTTTGACGGGTTGATATTCTCATATTCAGAAGACAAGTCGATTGCAGGAAAAACTAAAATGAATGAAGGAGAAATGAGTACCTATCTCGGGATGAAAGGAAATCCGAATATGGCAGAGGAGCTCATGATTTCCCGTGATCTGTTCCTGGTTGAATATAACGACTCTCCTATCCATTTTAGCACAATCAGTACAGCAGGGGCCGTAGAGCAAATTCGAAAGGCGAAGAAGAAAGGTCTTAAAGTTACATGCGATGTTGCCGCTCATCATTTACTTCTAACAGACGATGAGTTAATTTCATTTGACAGCAACCTGAAAGTAAGACCTCCTTTACGATCTAAGGCTGATAGAGATGCATTGATAAAAGGATTAAAAGATGGAACCATTGATGCCATCGTATCTCAGCATACCCCACACGAAGTTGAATATAAAAAAGTAGAGTTTGAAATAGCCGAATTCGGAATAGCCAGCTTACAAACTGTTCTACCTATGTTGTTAAAAGCAAAACTATCACTTGAATTGATTATAGAGAAGCTAGCTATAAATTCACGGAAGGTGCTAAACATAGAACCAATCCAACTTAAAGTTGGTGAACAGGCGAATCTAATTTTGATTAATCCGAATGAATTATGGATATTTGACAGCAAGTCTAATCGCTCAAAAGCAAACAATAACCCTCTTTTTAATTCAGAGTTAAAGGGAAAGGTAAGTTTATTAATACATAAAAATAAAACTTTAATCCTTTAAAATCATCACTATGAATCCTCAAATAGAACAAGCACTTAAAGCCTCTATTCACGAATATAGTCTAGCAAACAATCAGAAATCAGATGTATTTAGCAGACGCATTCTAGAAGCTTTCAAAATAGATAAGCCCTATCTCGAAAAAGTTGAATACTTAGATCGCGTGTTCGATGACTTTATTCATTTCGATGATTTACGTGAAATATTTTTTGATCTACTGTTAATTAACTTCTTTACAGTTGATGCAGAAAAACTTGAAGCAGATTATCTTGAGTCTCCTGAATGGGAGCGTATCGAAGATCAAACTATTGACCGTGGAACTGAATTATTAAACGTTCTTCTCTATTTACGAGAATGCAAAGACGAAAAAATAAGTCCTGAATTAGATGATTTTCTAAAAGAGTTCTTATTAGTCGAAGAAGATGAATTTCAAGATGAATATCGAATCTATGAACCTTTTATTGAAAACCAGATCCTGGTAGATAGTGATTTCGAAGGAATAGCAGCTGTTGCCGGAAAGCTTGATCCAGATCAAGAAGTTGCAGATCTGTTTTATCCGGTTATGTGTTTTTTCTCAGAACCTGAACCAACTGAACAGCAATTCGATAGCTATGTTAAATCAAGTAGAAATAAATCTTTTGACGCGGCGATACTTGCTTTAATCGTTGCTTATAATCAATCTTAAACTTAAATACGATGGATTCAAACACCCTTATCTCCGCAAGATCGCTGGCCATCAAATATGGTCTAGTCTGGACAGCAATTAATCTAGTTATATTTTTACTCGTTTATTATGCAGGCCCACAATTAATGGGTACATGGAAATACTCTGCAATCCAATTAGTTATTGGCTTAGGATTAGCTGTATATTTCACATTAGAAATAAGAAAGCAAATAGGAGGTTTCTGGTCATTTAGCGAAGCACTGAAATCTATCTTCATCCTGTTCATTATTCCTACAATTATTTTGTTTTTCTTTTCAATAGTCTTTGCACGGTGGATAGAGCCTACTTATGAATCAAAGATTACTGAAATGACATTAAACGCGACAACCGAATTAATGGAAAGGATTACAGATGATCAGGAAATCATTGATAAAGCCATTTCAGATGCTGAAATAGCCATGGTTAAACAGTTTCATCCATCCTTTATGGATATCGTTAAAAGTATCGGTTTTTCAGTCATCATCTACTTTATAGGTGCTATGATATGGGCGGCTATCTTTAAAAAAGACAGACCTACTTTTTACCGTGCAGAAGAAACTAATGACGAGCTGAACGACTAAATGATGAATATTTCTATTGTCATACCCTTATACAACGAAGACGAGTCTTTACCAGAACTAACTGCATGGATTGATCGGGTAATGTGGGAAAATAAGTTTAGCTATGAACTTATTTTTATTGATGATGGTAGTACCGATGACTCTTGGCTTGTCATTGAAAGACTTAAAGAAAAGTTTCAATCAGTTACAGCTGTAAAGTTCAGGAGAAATTATGGTAAGTCAGCAGCACTCAATGTTGGCTTTGCAATGGCACAAGGAGATGTTGTCATTACCATGGACGCTGATTTACAAGACAGTCCGGATGAGATCCCGAAGCTGTATAATAGAATTAAAGAAGAAGGCTTTGACTTAATTTCCGGATGGAAACAGAAACGGCACGATCCACTATCAAAAACTCTTCCCACAAAATTATTTAATTCAGCAACACGCAAAATGTCGGGGATAAATAATTTGCACGATTTCAATTGCGGATTAAAGGCCTACAGAAAAGAGGTAGTGAAAAATATTGAGGTATATGGTGAAATGCACCGTTATATACCTGTA
Organism: Albibacterium bauzanense; assembly: GCF_004339765.1. Lineage (GTDB taxonomy): Bacteria > Bacteroidota > Bacteroidia > Sphingobacteriales > Sphingobacteriaceae > Albibacterium > Albibacterium bauzanense. The sequence goes on from NZ_SMGO01000001.1 coordinate 342,970, forward strand.
ATTGCAAAATGGGCAGGATTTAAAAAAATAGGGGAGCAGGTTGTACAACACTATCCTAGAAAATATGGTGAAACAAAATTTGGAATGAGCCGGTTTATCAATGGGTTCCTTGATTTAATCTCCATCTTCTTTGTAGGTAAATTCAGCAAGCGGCCCATGCATTTCTTTGGTACGATGGGTGCGGTGAGTTTTTTTGCAGGATTTCTTATCACCATTTGGCTATTGATCCAAAAACTCAGTGCAATTTCATCACATATCACATATCGAGATGTAACCGACCAGCCCTTATTCTATTTAGCTCTGGTAGCTATTATCGTTGGGTTCCAGCTTTTCCTAACAGGCTTTGTTGCAGAATTGGTTTCAAGAAGCTCCACCGAACGAAATAATTATCAAATCGAAAAGGTAATATAATATGTTTTTTTCGATTATTATTCCACTTTATAATCGTCCTCAAGAGATCGACGAGTTGCTTTTTACGTTAGAGCAACAAGAATATAAAAACTTTGAAGTCCTGATAATAGAGGATGGCTCTAAACAAGATGCACGCACTATTGTCGAAAGCTACTCTGATAAAATCAATATTCAATATTTTTACAAAGAGAATGCTGGTCAAGGCTTTGCTCGTAATTATGGCTTTGAGCGTGCAAAAGGCGATTACTTTATAATCTTTGATTCCGACTGCCTGATACCAATCGATTATCTAAATATTGTAAATGACTATCTAAAAGAACATTATTTAGATACTTATGGTGGCCCGGATGCAGCGCACGACTCTTTTACACCCATTCAAAAGGCAATTAGTTATTCCATGACATCTCCATTTACTACCGGAGGTATCCGTGGTAACAAAAGCCATATTGGCACCTTTCATCCCCGAAGTTTTAATATGGGAGTTTCCAGAAAAGCATGGGAACAAGTTGGCGGTTTTAAATTAACTCGTTTAGGAGAAGATATAGAATATAGCATCAGGATACAAAAGGCAGGCTTTAAAATTGGGCTTATTCCAGAAGCCAAAGTCTTCCATAAAAGAAGAACTGATTTCAAACAGTTTTACAAACAGCTACATTTTTTTGGAAGGGCAAGAATAAATATTTACAAGCATTTTCCTAGCGAATTAAAGCTTGTTCATTTCTTTCCATCAGCGTTTGTATTGTTCTTATTCACGACTCTTATCGCAAATTTGCTTTCCCTTCCCATAGCCCAGCTTGGTAACTTACTATTAGCTATCTATATTCTTCTTTTATTCTTTCATGCCTGGAATAATACAGCTTCACTAAAGATTGCTTTTTTAAGTGTATTTACTTCTTTAATTCAGTTAGTTGCCTATGGCTTAGGTTTTATTCAAGACTTCTGGAGGCGAATTATTCTTCAATAAGATAATAAAATATGAAAACAATCATGCCTGAACTTGCAAAGATCGTTCATGATATAGAGCAAACTTTCAATAAAAGATATAATTCAGATCCTTTGATATTCTGCTCTCCGGGTAGAATAAATTTAATCGGTGAACATACTGACTATAATAATGGATTAGTATTACCTGCGGCAATTGATAAATACATTATTCTTGCTATAGCAGCCAGGGAAGACAACGAAGTTCATATTTTCTCTCAGGACTATCAAGATAGCTATATAGCATCTTTATCTCATATAGAAAATTCAGACAAATTATGGCCTGATTACATTATGGGAGTAATTGACCAGATGCAAAAACTAGATAAAAAAGTAAGCGGAGTTAACATTGTTTTTGGAGGCAATATACCTCAAGGAGCCGGTTTATCATCTTCTGCAGCAGTTGAATGTACAACTGCTTATGCTTTTAACAATCTTTTTAATCTCGGATTCAGTTCTCTCGAACTAGCTAAAATATCTCAGGCAGCAGAGAATGAATTTGTTGGTGTAAAATGTGGCTTGATGGATCAATTTGCAAGCACTTTCGGCAAAGAAAACAAGCTCATTAAATTAGATTGCGAAACCTACGAGTATAAATATGTTCCATTTGATACCAACGACTATAGCCTGATCTTATTCGACACACAAGTAAAACACTCTTTAGCATCATCCGCTTATAATGAGAGAAGGCAACAATGTGAATATGGAGTTGAACTTATCCGTAAACATCATCCTGAAGTTACAAGCTTAAGACAAGCTACGTTAGAAATGATTGATAAGTTCGTTAAACCAGTCGATAAAATAACATACAATCGTTGCGAATTTATTATTCAAGAAATAAAACGTGTTGAAGACGCTTGTAGCGATCTATTAGAAGCTAATTACACTCAGTTTGGACACAGAATGTTCCAGACTCATGAAGGATTAAAAAATCAATACGAAGTAAGTTGTGAGGAACTCGATTTCTTAGTTGAGTTTGTAAAAAATTATCCGGAAGTTCTTGGTGCAAGAATGATGGGAGGGGGGTTTGGCGGATGTACAATTAACCTGATAGAAAATTCAGCAATTGATCGAATCTCAAATAGCACAGCCCTGGCATATGAAAAAGCCATGGGAAAACAGATGAAAATATATCCAGTGTCTATAGTTGATGGAACAAGGTTATTAAGAAAGTAGAGAATGAATTCGAATAATAAACTATTAACTGTTAGCATATTAGGTTGTGGATGGTATGGATTAGCTCTGGCAAAGTCACTCATAGAAAAAGGATACCATGTAAAAGGATCAACAACATCCGGTGAAAAGTTAAATGCCCTTAAGGAATCAGGAATTGATAGCTACCAGGTCAACTTTTCCACAGAAGACGCGGTATACAATCCTCAATTCTTTCAAAGCGACGTGCTTTTTATCGCCATTCCTCCTAAAAGAAAATCAGGAGAATCAGATTACTATCCTCAAAAAATTAAAGCTATTTGTAAAGCAGCCACTAGCAATAAAGTAAAACATGTTATCTTAATCAGTTCTACAGGCGTATACGAAAATACTGGAAAGGAATTTAATGAGCTAGATTCTCCACAACCTACCAGCGAATCAGGTAAGGCATTGTTCTCTGCAGAAAATATTGTACTTGCTCAGAAAGACTTTACTACTACCATTCTCCGTTTTGGTGGTTTATTTGGCCCAGGTAGAAATCCGGGAAGATTCTTAAAAGGCAAGAATTCAATTCCAAACGGTTTGGCTCCTGTTAATATGACCCATTTAAATGATTGTTTAGCAATTAGCCATGCCATTCTAGAACAAGAATCATTCGGAAAAATTTACAATGCTTGCTCTCCTCAACACCCAAGCCGTATTGATTTTTATACTCATTATTCCATAAGCGCTAATGAAGAAGCCCCTGATTTCGTCCATGAATTACATGAATGGAAGATCATAAATAGCGTTAATATACCTTTATATTTAAAATATATCTTTCAGGAAGCGTTAATTTCTTAATAAAAGGTTAAATTTATATTGAATTAAACCAAGGATTGCTTAATTGGTGTACCTACACTTAGGTATTTTTATAAAAAAGTTTAATGGTTACTTAAGTTAATTTAACTTTGTTAACCTGGTTATTATGAATTAATTAATAATTAGGAGCATAACAATTAATAAATTGTATGAAAAACCTTTCTCCTTTAAATGTAAACCCGATTAAGAATTTCTTATTAAACGATAAGCATCTTCACCCCTTAATCATTCTGTTTATCGATATGGTACTTATTTCCTGTGCATTTACCCTGTCGTTTTTTATTGTAGAGTGGTTCGAATTTTTCCGCATAGACCTTGAACGTTATTCTGCTTACATAGTCCTTTTCAATTTAGCGGCTCTACCAATAATCTTTTTATTAAAATTACATACACGGCTTCTCCGATTTTCAAACACAATTGACCTACTTCACATATTCTTCGCTACACTCATTGTTACATTATTATTTCTAAGCGGAGTATTACTATTTGGAGACCATATTATTAAAGGTAATTATAAGGCCTTATACCAGGTCTTAATAATTAATATATTCGTTTGTTCCACCTTATTAATCATTTTCAGACTGCTTGCCAAATCATTTTATTTATCAATGGTTCAGCATTTCTCTAATAAAAAAGCTCATCGCGTCTTAATCTATGGATCTGATAAAAATGCAGTATTAGTTAAGCGAGCGTTAGAAAACGACCAGGAAATGAACTATATCATAGAAGGATTCATAGATATAGAACAAAACCGATTTAACAGCTATGTAGAACAAAAAAAGGTCTATCACTTTAGTGATATGGAACGTCTTAAAAAACAAAAGAATATTGACGAGCTTTTAATAGTCAACGAAAACCTAGATCAAAAGTCAAAACAAACAGTAATTGAGTGTTGTATGCGATTGGGTATCCAGGTTCTCACCATTCCACCTTCTAAAAACTGGCTTTCTGGAAAAGTTGCCAAAAAGCAGATCAGAGAACTACAAATCGAAGATCTACTGCAACGTAAGCCCATTAATATTTCCTGCAATATGGTAAAGAAGCATATAAAAGGAAAGCGAATTTTAATAACCGGCGCTGCAGGTTCGATAGGCTCTGAAATCGTCCGTCAGGTACTTAGTTACAAACCCTCGTTCCTAATATTGTGTGATAATGCCGAATCGCCTTTATACAATATTCAGTTGGAAATAGAAGAGAACTTTCCTAATGCTAATATTGAAATTGTAATTGCCGATGTAAAAGAATATGACCGGATGTATAAACTTTTCGATGTGTGCAGGCCCGAAGTTGTATATCATGCAGCAGCATATAAGCATGTACCTTTAATGGAAAATAATCCCTTTGAAGCCATTGCTGTAAATGTGGGCGGTACTAAAAACATTGCTGACCTATCCGTAGAATTTGATATCGAGAAATTCATTATGATATCTACCGATAAGGCAGTAAATCCAACCAATGTAATGGGAGCATCCAAGCGATTGGCAGAAATCTATACTCAATCACTTGATTCTTTTCCCCATGGTAAAACCCGTTTTATTACCACTCGTTTTGGCAATGTTTTAGGCTCAAATGGCTCTGTTATCCCTCGCTTTCGTGGACAAATTGAAAAGGGCGGACCTATTACAGTTACCCATCCTGAAATTACACGTTATTTTATGACCATTCCAGAAGCAGTACAACTAGTTTTGGAAGCTGAAACAATGGGGCAGGGTGGAGAGATTTTCGTGTTTGATATGGGGAAACCAGTAAAGATATTGGATATGGCTAAAAAGATGATCCAGCTTGCAGGTTTAGAAGAAGGAAAAGATATCGAAATTGTATTCACCGGATTACGCCCTGGCGAAAAACTATATGAAGAATTACTGGCTTCTACAGAGTTAACTATAGCTACCCATCATAAGAAAATCAATATTGCCCGTGTTCAGAATTATCCTTACAAACAAGCTAACAAGGCAATAGAGGAATTGCTAAAAGTGAATTTACATCATAATAACGAAGAGGTAGTCCGTATGATGAAGAAGATCGTTCCTGAGTTCTTAAGCAAGAACTCTGTTTATGAAGATTTAGACCCAAACACAAATCAGCAGATATCTCAATCCATAGAAGAAGTAGGTTAACACTTACTTATATTTAGCTACATACCTCAGCAACTCCTGTTTATTAGTCAAACTATAAACCATATCCAACGTTAACTTTCTGAATGCTGAAATAATTTGATCGATAGTAAAGTTATTCGTCAAGTTGGCTGCTGCACTATACACTATCTCGCAAAAGTTCCTCATCTTATACTTAAATACATAGAGATCATGATAACCTTTCAATTTACCATTCTCGAAGAATAACAATTCATTTAATGATTTAATCTGAAGCAGACGCAGTAATTCCTTGAAGTCCTTTTCCATACTTTATCGGTTTTCTGGTTATAAATTAGGTTTATGCATTAAAAATGCCGATTAAAGCCGAGAAAGCTATATTTCGGAACATATTGCTAAATATTATACCAAATTCGGGAGTATTTTGATGAGTTTGTATCTAATTCTTCCTAAGACCTCTCTTGATTTAAATAAACTTTAATAATAGAACAAGAACCTAAGGATCATTGACCTTTTTAAAACTTATACCCGACACCAACACCAACATTCCATTTACCATCACTGCTTGCTGTCTTACCATTATAAAAAAGGGGTATTTGAATAGCGAAGTGTTTATAAACGCTTGTTAGACCAAAACCTAGCGTTGGTGTAATCAATGAGTTTTTTGTCCCACTATCGGATTTATCTTCTTTGAACTTCAAACTTGGCAATAAACCCACTAACACCGTCAAAGGTTTATTAGTAAATTTAATAGCAGGCCCTACCAGGTTTAAGTAGCCTCCATTATCTGCATACCCAGCAACTATAATTCCCTCTATTAAAGTAGCTTTCGTTTCATTTACTTGTGCTTTCAAAAAAACAGTTGGCATAAAACACAGGATACAACCAAAAAAAATCGTTTTTACTTTACTTACTTGCATAATATTTATTTAATAAATCAATAATTGTGAATTTCTATATATCAAATATATTATATTTTATATATATTATATATATCAATATAATATATATACATATTTTAATAATTTTTATTGCAATTAAAATAAATTAATATGTTTTAATACATATTATAACATATATATAAATTAAAATATAAATAATACAAGTTTTATAAACAAAATATATAATATAATCACATATAATTATTATAAATTAAAATAATTATGATAATTTATATAGAGATACACCTTTACTATTAAATAAAACACCTAAAAATTCCATAATCAATAACAAAATCAACCTCTATTTTAGAATTAATGCCAGATATACCTACAATCTACATTCCTTTACTTAAGATCGCTATAGAAAATCATTAACAAGTGGTCTGATGTTAATAAGTTCTAGTCCTTTTTCCTACTTATTTTTTTCTAAAAACTCTATATTGCACATTAAACCCCAACTATGAAGTATGTTTTAGGAATAGACATCGGTACAGGCAGTGTAAAAGCTGTATCGGTTGATCTTCAATGCAAGTCGTTTGAAACTTCTCAACAGTATTATTCCTTCAATTCCCCAAAACCAGGTTATCATGAGCAAGATCCTGAACAGATATGGGCAGCCTTTTTAGAGAGTATTAAAGAGATTATCATTAAAATAGGCTCACAACCTTTGGCTATCAGTTTAAGTAGCGCTATGCATAGTTTACTTGCTGTAGATAAAGATTGTAAACCACTGTCAACCATGATGACATGGGCGGACAGTAGAAGTTCCGATATAGCAAAAAGATTAAGCGATTCTGCCGAAGGTCTTGCTATTTATAACGATACTGGCACTCCGCTTCATGCCATGTCGCCTTTATGCAAGCTGATCTGGATAAAAGAAAACCAGCCAGAATTACTTAACAAAGCCCATAAATTCATCTCTATCAAAGAATACCTTTGGTATAAACTCTTTCAGGAATATAAAATTGATCATTCAATAGCATCCTGCACTGGCTTATTTGATATCAATAAATTAACTTGGCACAAATCCGCATTGGCATTAATTGGCATTAATAATAACGTATTGTCTGAACCAGTGCCTACAGATTATACAAAAGAATTTAATGGTACTAGTCAAAACCCTGAACTTGGTTTTCTTCAAGCAGGCATTCAATTTGTAATAGGTGCCAGCGATGGTTGCCTGGCAAATCTTGCCAGCATGGCCAATAAACCGGGAGTAGCGGTAATGACTATTGGCACAAGCGGTGCTATTCGAATTGCCAGTAAAACACCTTTGCCAAACGAAAAATCAATGCCCTTTAGTTATATTCTAGATCGGGAGACTTTCATTTGTGGTGGCCCGATAAATAATGGTGGTATTACTCTGCAATGGTGGCTAAAAAATATTACAGAAGGCAAGCCGACAGAAGAAAGTTATGATCAACTTTTCAAACAAATAGGAGAGGTGCCAGCAGGTAGCAGCGGATTAATCTTTTTACCTTACTTAACCGGAGAGCGCGCACCTATCTGGGACAGTGAAAGTTGCGGTACTTTCTTTGGAGTTAAACTTCAACACGGTCAGCAACATTTTTCAAGAGCTGTTTTAGAAGGAGTTTGCTATGCAATGAGAGATGTTCTGGATACCGTTCAGCAAAATGCTGAACCCATTACACAAATCAACATCAGTGGCGGATTTGTGAAGTCAGATATATGGGTACAAACACTTGCTGATATAACCGCAAAGAAATTGGTAGTTGTTCAAACTGAAGATGCATCTTCAGTAGGCGCCGCTTTTTTAGCTATGAAAACCCTGAATTTAATCCAGGAATATCCAACTTCAAATTATGCCAATCTAAAAACCATTGAACCAAACCCAATAAATTCTAAAATTTATTCAGAGAATTTTACCATCTTTAGACTCCTTTATTCCAATTTAAAGGAAACCATGCATCAGTTTTACCAAATGAACAATTAAACCATGTCGTCTTTACTAATTGTACTCCTAGGCATTGTATTGCTTTTTATTCTTATTCTTAAGAAGCTAAGTCCAATGATTGCCCTTCTTATTGTTGCTATCCTTACTGGTTTATTCCTCGGAATGCCAGTATTAACGGTGATGGATTCTATCGGAAATGGAATAGGAAGCACACTCGGGAGTATGGTTATGGTGCTTGCACTGGGCGCTATGATGGGTAAACTGATTGAAGACAGCGGAGCCGCTAAAAAGATCGTATTTGTACTAATGAAATCTTTTGGATATGATAATATCCAATGGGCAGTATTACTTACCGGCCTATTAGTAGGTATCCCATTATTCTACAATGCAGGCTTCGTAGTATTGATTCCACTGGTTTTTGCAATAGCTTCAGCTACCGGATTACCAAAATTATACATCGGTATACCCATGGCAGCAGCATTATCGGTTACACATGGTTTTTTACCACCCCATCCAGGTCCGGTTGCTTTAGCAGCGATTTTGGATGCTGATTTAGGAAAAACACTCTTATACGGACTTATTCTAACAGTGCCGATCTCTATCATAGCAGGTGTTTATTTCCCCCGATTAGTCATAAAAAGAGAAAAGGGAGTGAGCTTTGATATGGGTTCTTTTTCTTCGGATACAAGCTTACCATCTGGCTTTAAAAGTTTTGTAGTTGCACTATTACCCGTATTCATTATCATTGCAGGAACAATTGGCGCCAGCGTTATTCCCGAATCAATTACGCATACATTTTTTGCATTTATCGCCGACCCAACTGTTGCTTTACTTGCATCGGTCTTAATCGCTGTAATTGTGCAGGATACGCCTATTAAGGAAGCCATGGAATCTTGTTCTGAAGGAGTAAAAAGCATTGCCATGATCATTCTGATTATTGCTGCCGGTGGCGCCTTTAAACAGATACTGGTAGATAGCGGAGTAGGAGAAACTGTGAAAGAAATTGCAGCAACCATACAATTATCTCCTTTATTACTTGCCTGGATAATTACCGCACTATTACGCGTCACTTTAGGATCAGCAACTGTAGCTGCATTAACTGCCTCAGGAATGGTTCTGCCAATGATCGGACCCGATGCTCCAGCCGAATTAATGGTTCTTTCTGTAGGCGCCGGAAGCTTAATGCTCTCTCACGTAAACGATACAGGCTTCTGGATGTTTAAAGAGTATTTCAATCTATCACTTAAAGAAACCTTTACCACCTGGACCGTCATGGAAAGTATCGTGTCGATACTTGGTTTATGTGGTGTATTGCTATTAAGTCATTTCGTGTAATCCACTCTTCAACCAATAATAATTCAGATAAGTTTCGATTTTTTAGTACTTTAAAACAGTCATGTAAAGACATTGCTTTACATACTCGAGTAGTTATCGAATGATCTCTTCGTTGTGTCTACGTTTTTTTAGGCTAAACAACGTAGTTACAACGAACCCTATACTCCGCAAATTTTGAAAGATGTAAAACAATGAGATAGGGAAGAGTAATGCTACTATTTAAAACAAGAAGTGCTTATGATTGTATTAAGTATATGCGCAACGATGAAGAAATAAAGAAAAAAGCCTACGAAGAGTTATCAAAACTCGACCATACTGAACTGGAGTCAGAACATGAGATCAATCTCGAAATTTACTTTCAAGACCCAGAAGGAATCGTCGAAAGGTTTACTGTATTCTTTGAAAGAGGTTTTGATGACGGTAAAGAAGGATGGATAATCCGCCACATCATTAGTCCGGATAAGCTGCAAAGCCCTGCCGACAAAGAAGACGATAGTATTGAATAGACTGAACTTAATTATTCAAACAGTTTATTTAAGTAAATGGCGTGTTTTTGTGCGATAGCGAAGAAAGAGCAGAAGCGATGAAGCCATTAATCCGATAGTTAAACCATACCAAATACCTTCCAGACCATAGCCAAGGTGGATTCCTAAGTAGTAACTAATAGGTAAACCGATGATCCAGTAAGCAACAAATACGATAAAAGTAGGTTTGTTAACATCACTCATACCTCTTAATATACCTAAACCCACTGACTGGGTACCATCAAACAGCTGAAATAAACCAGCAATGATTAATAACTGTGCAGCCAAATAAATTACAGCTTCATCGGCTGTGAATATCCAAGGTAATTGTTTATTAAAAACAACAAAAACAAGTGCAGTAAAAACCATAAATACCAGCACAATATGATAGCTTGAAGCAGAGAAGTTAAAGAGACGATTCAAGTTATTCTTCCCAAAGCTATTGCCTACTTGTATGGTTGCAGCCGAAGCTATTCCTGTTGCTACCATATAGGTTATGGCCGCTAAGTTAATTGCTACTTGATGAGCAGCTTGCTCTACAGCACCTAATTGTCCGGCTAAAATAGAAGCTGCTGCAAAAGCCCCGATTTCAAAGACATACTGCATAGCAACCGGCGACCCGATTTTCAGGATATTAATAGAACGAACCCAATCAACTTGTTTCCAAACAAAGTGCTTAATATAGGGGCGGAAGTCTTTTGAATTAAAAATATAGACTCCCATTACCAATGCCATCAAGCAACGATCTATTAAGGTAGCATAACCAACACCGCTAACTCCCATAGGCTTAATACCAAACATCCCTTTAACGAATATAATAGCGATGATAACATTCAATACATTTCCCCAGATGGTAATTCGCATAGCTTGTCTGGTAAACCCTAAACCTTCTGCAAACTGTTTGAAGGCACTGAATATCATGATTGGAACGATGGAAATACTCAATATCAGCAAATAGGGTTTGGCTTCTACTACAACTGCCGGGTCTTGATCAAGGTGAGTTAACATAGCCATAGAGCCATAATAAACTATAAAGAACAGAACTACCCCTGAAATGATATTTAGAAAAATACTGTTTGAAAATAATCGGGCACATTCTTCTTTATTACTACGGCCGTTTTCTTGAGCAATTAAAGGAGTTAAGCCAAAGGCAATTCCCAAACCGACTACCATAACGATCATAAAAACACTATTTACCAAAGACACAGCAGCTAAAGGAACGGTACCTGCAAAGTGCCCAACAATAACACTGTCAGCAGTATGAACCAATGTATGACCTAACTGAGAGATCATAATGGGGCCAGCCAAATGCAAGTTGGAGCGGTAATAAGGTAAGTACTTTGAGAAATATGCTTTCAATGTCTGTTTTTTTTTATAATCCGGCAAAGATACGGATATCTTATGTCCTATGGAATCAACGAATGAAATAGGTTATTTATACCCTGATAAACAGCAATCATTTATCCGATTTATATTCATCATTATTCCTAAAAAATAATAACTTTGAAGAATCAATAACCAATACTAGAAAAATATGTACAGTTCAATTCTTTTATTTTTAAACATAGGCGGGCAGGAAATGATTTTCATTTTCGTGATTGCGTTGTTTCTCTTTGGAGGCAAGAAGCTTCCAGAATTAGCGCGCGGTTTGGGCAAAGGGTTAAGGGAGTTTAAAGATGCTTCAGAAACCATTAAACGCGATATTAACGATCAAATTAACGACTTTGAAAAGGATGTTGAGAAAAAATCTGCACCAAAAGCTATAGCAGAAAATTCATCGACTCCTGCTAGCAGCGATGCAAGCGTTGTAGCAGAAAGTGAAAGGCCTTCTTCGGAGGAAGCAGCCAATGCAGATGACCCGACAGGAAGTTCTGCTGAGGCAGCTGCAACAAAGGATTACAGCGATCCTACGTTAGATCCAAACTACAATCCGGAATATGATGGCTTTTATCAGCCGAATTATGATTACAGCGTCCATTCAGATGAGGCAACGTCAGCATCGGCTACTGAAACTCCTGAACCAGCTGACAGCACAGAACCTCTTAAAAACACAGAGGATCCGAATTCTAAAACAGAGTAACCAATATAATCCCTTTACACATATTGATGAGCCGGAATTTATTTTCGGCTTTTCTATTCAAAAAATTAAGATTTCATTCCCTTGTAAATTCATGAATTACGAATCTAAAATCTCTCAAGAGCTTGCCTTGGCAGGCAATCAGGTGAAAAGCACTATTTCTTTACTTGAAGAAGGAGCAACCATTCCTTTTATAGCACGCTATCGAAAAGAAATGACCAATGGGCTCGATGAGGTACAAATAACGGCCATCCGAGATTTATTAAAACAATTACAAGAGCTTGATAAAAGGAGGGAAGCAATCTTTAAATCGATTGAAGAACAGCAGAAATTAACTCCTGAGCTAATTAAGATGCTCAATGAAGCAGAAACGCTCAGTATTTTGGAAGACATCTACCTGCCTTATAAACCAAAAAGAAAAACCAAAGCAAGTGTAGCGAGAGAAAAAGGTTTAGAACCTTTGGCAGATGCATTACTCTTACAGGAAGATGGCGATGTTTTAAAAATAGCTAGTGAATTTATTGATCAGGAAAAAGAAGTTGAATCGGCTGAAGATGCTCTGCAAGGTGCGCGGGATATTTTAGCTGAATTATTTTCTGAAAATGCATCTATACGCTCTAAAGTTCGAGAATTGTTCTATGAGAAAGGTGATTTTAAATCAACTCTGATTGCAGAAAAAGAAGAAAGCGCACAGAAATACAAAGACTATTTTGATTGGAAAGAGCCTGTTAAGGCAGTAGCTTCTCATCGATTACTGGCTATGCGCCGCGGAGAAAAGGAAGGTTTATTAAAGCTGGAATTAATTGTTAATGAAGATGATGCCATCGATATATTAAACAAAGAATTTAAGAAGGGAAATAACGATAGTTCTAAGCAAATAGCACTTGCTACGCAAGACAGTTATAAAAGATTGATTAAACCCTCTATTGAAACAGAGATCCGGGTATTAACAAGGCAAAAAGCAGACGATGAAGCTATCAGGGTATTTACTGAAAATGCCAGACAATTGCTATTAGCAGCTCCTTTAGGGCAAAAAAGATTAATGGCCATCGATCCGGGTTTCCGCACCGGATGCAAAATTGTTTGTTTAGATGAACAAGGCAAGCTACTTGATAATAGTGTTATATACCCGCATACCGGACAAGGAAAGTTAAAAGATGCTGAAAAGATTGTTAACGATTTAATAAGCAAATTTTCAATCCAGGCTATCGCCATTGGTAACGGTACTGCAGGAAGAGAAACAGAAACGTTTATTCGCAGCGTTGTTCCTTCTTCGGTCATTGTAGTAATGGTGAATGAAAACGGAGCTTCTATTTACTCGGCATCACCTGTAGCAAGAGAAGAGTTTCCGGATTACGATATTACTGTTAGAGGAGCTATATCTATTGGTAGAAGATTGATGGACCCACTGGCAGAGTTGGTAAAAATAGACCCCAAATCAATAGGGGTAGGGCAATATCAACACGATGTAGACCAAGCAAAATTACAATCATCATTGGATGAAACGGTAAGTAGCTGTGTAAATGCAGTTGGAGTTTCATTAAATACAGCTTCCAGGCAGATTTTGGCTTATGTATCTGGTTTAGGCCCTGCGTTAGCCAATAATATTATTTCTTACAGAAATGACAACGGTCCTTTTAAATCACGTGAGGATTTAAAAAAGGTTCCGCGACTAGGAGGGAAGGCATTTGAACAGGCAGCCGGATTTCTAAGAATTACCGATGCTGAAAATCCTTTGGATGCCAGTGCAGTTCACCCTGAGCGTTATTCGCTGGTTGAGCAAATAGCAAAAGACTCTAAAAGTTCAGTTTCAGAGCTTTTAAAGGACGATAAGCTGAGAAAAAGTATCAAACTGCAAGACTATGTGAATGATACCGTAGGTTTGCCGACATTGAATGATATCTTTTCTGAGCTGGCAAAACCAGGAAGAGATCCGCGCGATCAATTTGAAGCCTTTGTTTTTGCAGAAGGCATAAATGGCATTGACGATCTAAAAGAAGGAATGGTTTTACCTGGCCTGGTTACCAACATTACAAACTTTGGAGCCTTTGTAGATATTGGCGTTCACCAAGATGGATTGGTTCATTTGAGTCAACTTTCAAATCGATATGTGAAAGACCCGAATGAAATTTTAAAGGTTAACCAACAAGTAGAAGTGCGGGTTACCGGTGTGGATGTCGCCCGAAAGCGAATTGCGTTATCAATGAGAAATGAACCAGCACCGATTCCTAAAAAGAAGCCTGTTAAAATTAAAAAGCGTACAAATAATGATAGTCAATTAGATATGCAAGCAAAACTAGCTGCCTTAAAAGAGAAATTTAAGTAATATTAGCTTTTATCAGGTCCTTAAAAACTGAAAATAAGCTAATTGGTAATCCAGTTGTAAATTCTGAATAAAAATTTAATTATAATTGGTGTCTTTTATTTAAATTTTGCTACTTTTAGACGTTCTGAACGTGAAATTCGTAGTTAGTAATTTCTTAACATCATTTTTACATTTATAGCAGATTAGAATTTATTCTGTATACGTACATCCTAAATTTTAATCGAATTAATTACTTTTGTATAAAACCAAATTTAAATATGTCTGAAACTATTTCTTTAAGAATTGGGGAAAATAACTTAGAATTACCTGTAATTACTGGAACAGAGAATGAGAAAGCGATCGATATTTCAAAACTCCGTGATCAAACAGGATATATTACTCTTGACCCTGGATTTAAAAACACAGGTGCCGCAAAAAGTGCCATTACATTCTTAGACGGTGAAAAGGGTATTCTTCGTTATCGTGGTTATGCCATTGAAGAATTAGCTTCAAAATCAACTTTTGTTGAAGTTGCTTATTTATTGATTTATGGAGAGTTGCCAACTGGAAACGAACTGGAAACTTTTCGTATGACAGTAAGAAGGCATACACTTATTCATGAAGACATGAAAAAGTTCTTTGATGGTTTTCCATCAAAGTCACACCCAATGGGTCTGTTGTCTGCATTGGTAGGTGCATTATCTGCATTTTATCCCGAATCTCTGAATGCACACGCAACAGAGGAAGAGGAAGACTTAACGGTTATACAGCTTTTGGCAAAGATGCCAACCATTGTTTCATGGATATATAAAAAATCATTGGGCCATCCGCTAATCTATCCTTCTAACGATTTAGATTATGTAACCAACTTTTTAAATATGATCTTTGGTCAAAGAACCGAGCAGACTGAAATTGATCCGGTAATGGTTTCTGCCATGAATACCTTATTAATCCTTCATGCCGACCATGAGCAGAATTGTTCAACTTCTACGGTTCGAATTGTAGGATCATCACAAGCTAATTTATTTGCTTCTATTTCTGCAGGGATATCTGCTTTATGGGGGCCACTTCATGGAGGAGCGAACCAGGCGGTAATTGAAATGCTTGAAAAGATTAAAAATGATGGAGGAGATTGTGATAAATGGATTGCAAAGGCAAAAGACAAAAACGATCCGTTTCGCTTAATGGGTTTTGGTCACCGTGTATATAAGAACTTTGATCCCAGAGCTAAAATTATTAAGAAAGCTTGTGACGAAGTATTGGAGAAATTAGGAATTAATGACCCGGTATTGGAAATTGCGAAGAAACTAGAAAATGCTGCTCTTAACGATCCTTATTTTATAGAAAGAAAACTATATCCGAATGTTGATTTCTATTCAGGAATTATTTACAGGGCATTAGGCTTTCCAACAGATATGTTTACCGTTTTATTTGCACTGGGCAGACTTCCGGGATGGATTGCTCAATGGCGTGAAATGCGTACTAACAAGGAGCCAATTGGTCGTCCTCGTCAGGTATATGTAGGTGCACCTGAACGTAACTATGTTGATTTAGCTAAACGATAATAAAAAGGGCCCCGTTGAATATTCAACGGGGCCCTTTTTATAAATTAAACTTTCTTTTTATCAACCAATATTAAAACTACTCCGGCTACAAGTAAAATACCACCCGTATAAGAAGGCCAGTTAACTTGTTTTTCTTTATCGGCATTTACCTCCAATGGGCCGATATCTACTACCTTTTCTTGTTTGGTATAACTAAAACCAGTCCATATGAGCATAACGATACCCAAAATAGTAAGAATAATTCCAAAAGTTTTCATAAGCATGTTTGATTGATTAGAATAACAACAGCGTCTTTATTAAAATGTTTTAAAATGCGTTAAATCATCTTTACTCTTTTCTGCTTATCTTTAAAAACTATATCTTTATCCTATGTTTCCAACCCTATCACACCTTATAGAATATATTACAGGAATTTTTGTTCCTCTACCTATTCAAACCTTTGGTTTGTTTGTTGCAATCGCTTTTGCCTGCGGATATAGTATGTTCGTTAAAGAGTTAAAACGAAAGGAAAAGGAGGGCTTAATCAAGCCTTTTCAACGAACACGCATAGAGGGAGAACCTGCTGGCACAACTGAATTAGTTCTAAATGGTATTTTAGGATTTTTGTTAGGCTTTAAGGTTGTTCATGCATTTTTCAATTATGAAAGGCTGGTTCAAGACCCACAAGGTTTTATTCTTTCGGGTGAAGGCAATATAGTAGGAGGGCTTGTATTAGGAGCTTTATTTATTTACTGGATATGGAAAGATAAAAAACGAACTCAACTTGCCAAGCCTAAAAAGGTTACCGAGACTGTGCATCCTTATGAATTAATGGGCAATGCATTGGTTTGGGCAGCTGTTTTTGGATTATTAGGTGCTAAGATTTTTCATAATCTGGAATATTGGGATGAGTTTATGGCTAATCCGATAGAAGGGATATTCTCATTTAGCGGATTAACATTTTACGGCGGACTGATATGTGGTGGTGCGGCAGTTTTATATGTTACAAACAAACATGGTATAAAGCCTGCTCATATGCTGGATGTTGGAGCACCCGGAATGATGCTGGCTTATGGAGTAGGAAGAATGGGTTGCCATATGTCTGGCGATGGAGACTGGGGGATTGAAAACACAGCCGCTAAGCCCGGTCTGTTATCCTGGCTTCCGGATTGGGCATGGTCTTTCAAATTTCCTCATAATGTCATAGATGCTGGTGTGCCTATTGAAGGATGCGTTGGTAGATTTTGCCATACGTTACCAGTAGGAGTATACCCAACATCTTTATATGAATTTACTGCTTGTTTAATACTATTCGGAATTCTATGGTTCTTAAGAAAGAAGATCAGGTATGCAGGCATGTTATTTGCCATTTACCTGATCTTTAGCGGACTGGAGCGTTTCACGATTGAACTTATCCGTGTTAACTCAAAATACCATGCCTTTGGCTTAGACTTTACTCAAGCAGAACTGATTTCAGTAATCATGGTTCTTGCAGGTATTGTTGGTATATTCTGGAGTATTAAATACACTAAAAAGAACCCGGAAACAATGGCTCCTTTATCTGTTTAATTCTGATTAAAGGGAATCGGCAACTACTTCCTGAACTTCGGGAACCATTCTTTTTAATAAACCTTCTATACCTGCCTTTAAGGTTACTATAGAAGAAGGGCAACCGCTGCATGAACCACGTAGTTCAACAGTAACCGTACCTTCGTTATAATTTAAGAAATGGATAGCGCCGCCGTCTTGCTCAACAGCCGGTCTTACATAATCGTGCAGAATTTGTTGAATCTTAACTTCAATGTCTGTGCCTTCAAAGTTTACATTCATATCGGTAACAACTTCCTGAACTTTTAGATCAGACTCTACTGCTCCTTTTACAAATTCTTTAATGATTGCTTCAATATCTTCCCAGGTGCTGTCGGCTGATTTTGTAACGGTTACAAAATTACTTGCAAAGAAAACACCATCAACAAAATTGAATTTATATAACTCGCTTGCAAAGGGTGATACTTGTGCAGACTCACGTGTAGGGAAATCTAAACTACCATTCATTAATAGCTTATTTACTAAGAATTTACGTGTAGCTGGATTAGGGGTTTCTTCGGTATATACTTTTATATTAGCCATAATTTTATAAATAGAATCAAATGCAAAAGTACGAAAAAAACACGAGGCATCGTCAGCTACAAGTCAGGAAGACTTTCTTCTGGAAATTTCATCACGGATCTTAGCAGCCTTTTCATAAGCTTCGTCATCCAATGCCTGATGGAGTTTCTCTTTTAATTCTTCATCAGAAAATGTAGAGTAAGAAATGGGACTTTCTTTCTCTTTTGAGCCAATATCTTTTGAGTCAGAATCCATATTCTCAAGAAATGCAAAATCATTTCCTTCGATTATAATGCCAGCAGATGACAAAATGAATTCATAGGTATAAATAGGGCAATTAAAACGAACGGCTATGGCAATGGCATCTGACGTGCGGGCATCAATCTCAACGATTCTACCATCATCATTACAGATTAGTTTGGCAAAGAAAATGCCGTCTACCAGATTATATATTAAGATCTCTTCTATTGTAATATCAAAGGTATCTGCAAATGATTTAAACAAATCATGAGTTAGCGGCCTGCTTGGAGTCATTTTCTCGATCTCTATAGCAATAGCTTGAGCTTCAAACCCACCGATAATGATCGGTAATCTCCGACGTCCATTCACTTCCCCCAAAACTAATGCATAAGCACCTGACTGGGTTTGGCTATATGATAAGCCAATAATCTCTAATTTGATTTTATCCATATAATCTTTAAATAAAAAAGTCTTCGATAAATAGAATTCAGATTCAAATAATATTTATCGAAGGCTCCCTTATAATTACCCCGCCTTATAAGATTTTATTGCAGCAATTAATTGAGGAACTACCTCAAATGCATCGCCTACAATTCCATAATCAGCTACTTTAAAGAAAGGAGCTTCAGGATCCTTATTTATAACAACTATGGTTTTAGATGCACTCACGCCTGCAAGGTGTTGAATGGCACCAGATATACCAATTGCAATATACAAATTTGGCTGCACAGAAATACCAGTTTGACCAACATGTTCTTCATGAGGGCGCCATCCAGCATCAGAAATAGGCTTTGAGCAAGCAGTAGCAGCTCCTAATGCGTCGGCAAGTTCTTCTATCAATCCCCAGTTTTCAGGTCCTTTTAAGCCTCGTCCACCCGACACAACAATTTCAGCATCTGCAAGTGATACTTTATCTGTTGAACGTACAATATCTTTAATAATGGTATTCAGATCATTTGTTAACTGAGGATCAAAATCAATGATCTCTGGCTGAACTTGATCTACTTTTAGCTCAAATGAGTTTGGAGTTAGGGATAGTACCTTATTGGCTGCTTTCAATTCTGTAAAAGCAAATGCTTTGCTAGAGAAAGCAACTCTTTTAACAATCAGATTATTGCCACTTATTTCAGGAAGAGCTACTGCACCAGGTGCAAATGCCGCCTCAAGCTTAGCTGCAACACGAGGAGCTAAACCTTTACCACTGAAAGAGTTTGAAAGAATAACAACAGCCGAATTTTCGCTCTTGGCTGCAGAAGCAATAACGGATGCATAAGAATGGCTAACAAATGATTTTAACTGATCAGAGTTAACATTTAATATTTTTGAGGCTCCATATTGCCCCAATAGATTCAGGTTAGATGGATCAACAGTTCCAATGGAGATGGCAGTTAAATCGGTATTCAATAAACCTGCAATTGCTTTGGCATAAGAAACCACTTCAAATACAGATTTTTTAAATTCACCTGCGGTATTTTCTACATATACTAATACAGACATTTCTTCTTTGATTTTACGTATAACATGTTTGGCCAGAGCCTATATAACATGTGATTTACTGTGCAACAATTCTACCAATTTTTCTGGCTCATTGGCAGCTATTAATGTTACTTCGCCTCTGGGTTGAGGAGTTTCAAATTTAGTAACACTTGAAAGTTCAGCTACTTCAACAGCT
Organism: Albibacterium bauzanense; assembly: GCF_004339765.1. Taxonomy (GTDB): domain Bacteria; phylum Bacteroidota; class Bacteroidia; order Sphingobacteriales; family Sphingobacteriaceae; genus Albibacterium; species Albibacterium bauzanense. The sequence goes on from NZ_SMGO01000001.1 coordinate 363,130, forward strand.
TCAATAACCTGCAGGGGTTTAGTGCGCGCCGACATGATACCACGCATATTTGGAATACGTGATTCTGCAACACCTTCTGCAACACCAATTATGCAGGGTAGAGAAATACTTAATACTTCCTTTCCTCCCTCAACTTCCCGATCAACTAAAGCTGTCTGATCCTGAACTTCAATTTTTTTAGCAATAGATACAGAAGGAATGTTCATTAGTTCACCAACGAAACCTGCAACTTGTGTTCCGTTATAATCAATTGACTCTCTTCCTGTTAATATTAAATCGAAGTTATTTTCTTTGGCATATTTTGCTATCTGATGGGCTACGAACCAGGCATCTCTAGGTTTTGCATTAACGCGTACAGCATCATCTGCACCGGTAGCCAGGGCCTTTCTAATCGTAGGATCTGTTTCGGCTTCTCCAACATTAATTACAGTTACTGTTCCTTTTCCACCTTCACTTAACTCAATAGCTCTTGCTAAAGCTATTTCATCATAAGGATTTACAATAAATTGTACACCCGTCGAATTGAACTGGGCATTATCATTTGTAAAGGTTATTTTTGTGGTTGTATCAGGAACACTGCTAATACATACTAATATTTTCATCAGAATAAATTGTTTTTAAATGGTGATAAAACTATCATGGGTGTTTATTATTTCGGTTTGTGAAGTTTATAAACTCATGATGGTTTCATTTAGTTAAATTATTAAAAATTCCTTTTTACAAATCTAACAAAAAAAAACAACGACTGAACAATGAGTAAGGAACGTTTAGAGCAATTAATGAACTTTTTAAACGAGGGTTCAACAGATCCATTTATACGCTACGCGATTGCCACAGAACACGTAAAACTAAAGCAATATGATTTAGCTTTAAAGTTTTATCAGGATCTACTTTTGAACAACCCGGATTATATAGGAACCTATTATCATACAGGAAAACTATTAGAATTACTGGATAGAAGGGATGAGGCTATATCGGTTTATGAAAAGGGGATGCAGATAGCCAAAAAAGCAAGAAACATGCATGCCTTTTCAGAGCTGCAGGGAGTTTATAATATGGCTTTGGGATTAGATATAGATGATGACGATGATTATTAACGAAATTTAAAATGGTAGTGGTTCGTCACTATTCATATCGTTCATTTTTGACGAACGTGTAATAACGCCCGGACTGTTAAACTCTTGAGAAGGGGCCATTCCTGCTGAAAATGAACTGGCTGGTGTTCCAAAATCATCATCCAAATCGGTAAATTTCACATATTTACCGACGAACTTCAATGGAACTGTTGCAATCTCACCGTTTCTATGCTTGGCTATAATTACTTCTCCAACACCAGCTGTACTGTTACCACTTTCATCTTCAGTAAGTCCATAATATTCTGGCCTGTAAAGGAATAAAACCATGTCGGCATCTTGCTCAATAGATCCCGACTCACGTAAATCTGAAAGCATAGGACGCTTGCTATTTCCAGGGCGACTTTCAACAGCTCTACTTAATTGAGAAAGTGCAATTACGGGGATATTTAACTCTTTTGCCACTGATTTTAAAGCACGTGAAATGCTACCAATTTCTTGTTCACGATTTCCGCCTTTTCCATCTACCTTTCCGTGCATTAATTGAAGGTAATCGACAATGACCATTTGAATGTCAAATTGAGCCTTTAATCTTCTGCACTTTGCACGAAACTCAAATACGTTCAATGCAGGTGTATCGTCGATTAATAAAGGAGCTTCTGTTAGTTTTCCTATACGGGAATGCAGTTGAGTCCATTCATGATCGGCTAAATTACCTTTTCTCAACTTCTCTTGTTCAATCTCTGTTTCGCCCGAAATCAAACGATTTACCAATTGAACGGACGACATTTCTAAAGAGAACACAGCAACGGGTTTATCATATTGTACTGCTGCATTTCTGGCACAAGTTAAAACAAAAGCAGTTTTACCCATAGCTGGCCTTGCAGCAATAATAACAAGATCTGAAGGCTGCCAACCAGAAGTAATTCGATCTAATGCAGTAAATCCTGAAGGGACACCTGTTAAAGAATCCTTTCGATCACGAAGCTTCTCCAAAGCATCCACAGCATTCCGCATGATATCATCTATCTTTTGAGTATCGCGACGTAAATTATTTTGAGCAATGTCGAATAAGCTCTTTTCAGCACTATCTAATAGATCGAATATATCGGAAGTCTCATCGTATGCTTTGGTGATAATTTCAGATGAGATCTGAATAAGTTCTCTTTGAATGTATTTTTGAGATATTATCCGCGCATGGTATTCAATGTTTGCAGCAGATACAACCCTGTCTGTTAATTGTGTAAGGTAATAAGCTCCGCCAACCAGTTCTAATGAACCCATTTTACGAAGTTCAGCTGTTACTGTCAATATATCTACCGGAGAAGATTTCTGAAACAAATTGGTAATAGCTTCAAATATCTTACTATGCGCATCGCTATAAAAGGTTTCTGTTTTTAAAATATCAATCACCACTGATAGTGCATCCTTTTCAAGCATTAAAGCACCAAGAACCGCTTCTTCTAAATCTAAAGCCTGAGGAGGCAATTTACCCAATCCGCCTGTTAATTGTGAGTACTTTGATTTGCGATCAATAAAGGCAGGTTTGTTAGATCTGTTAGAAGAGGGGTTAAATTCATTGGTACTCATTGATATCTAAATAACTAGGTTTATGCTCTAAAACGTATTGATTTTCTGTACAAACAAAGATATCTAAATTTTACTCGATTCGGTCATTTCATTTATAAACACCCAATTTATAAAGCTGAGTAATGTTTCATTTTGATATTTAAAAACGGAGCTGCTAATTAACATTCGTTGTTGATAAAATGTTAGCATTACACATAAATACCTTATAGTGAATATTTTATATATTGTGTTAATAAGTTTAAAATTGTGTATTATATTGAGTTTTATTTTAATTACAATGAATTATTGTTCACCTATAATTAATGCTGTAACTTCGTAGCGAAAATAGAATATATGCAAGATTTTTCCAGACCTATTAAGAAAGAGACCAATCAGTTCATTTTTGGTATCCGAGCAGTCATTGAAGCAATTGAAAGTGGTAAAGAGCTAGAGTCTTTATTTATTCAAAGAGGTTTAAATGGTGGGTTATTAATAGAATTAAAAACATTGATAAGAGAAAGAAATATCTCTTATCAGCAAGTACCAATTGAAAAGCTTAATAGGCTTACACGGAAGAATCATCAGGGCGTTGTTGCTATTATATCTCCAATTACCTATCAGCACATTGAAGACATCATTCCACTTGTGTATGAAAGGGGAGAGGTGCCCCTTATTCTTATGTTAGACGGAGTAACTGATATCCGTAACTTTGGAGCTATTGCAAGAACTGCAGAATGTGCGGGCGTACATGCGATTATCGTACCTCAAAAAGGTTCTGCAGAAATTAATCCTGACGCTATAAAGACTTCAGCGGGGGCCTTATTTAAAATCCCGGTATGCAGGGTTGATAGCCTTTATAAAACGGCCAAATTCTTACAGGAGTCTGGCTTACAATTAATTTCTTGTACAGAAAAAACAGATGATACTATTTATCAACCTGATTACACCTCACCAAGTGTTTTAATTTTAGGATCAGAAGAGAGAGGTATTTCAGATGATTTAATCCGGATATCAGAACACTTAGCTAAAATACCGCTCTTTGGTGAAATAGCTTCACTCAACGTATCCGTTTCTACCGGAGTAGTCGTTTATGAAGCAATCCGTCAACGTACAAAGAAATAATTCACAGATATTTACTTCCGTGCTTTGATTTAACATCGGTCAGAATTTGCTTAAGATTCTGTTCCTGATCTCGTGGAATAATCAATAATACATTATCAGATTCTGCAATAATTAAATTGTCGACGCCCTGTAATACAACTAGTTTTTCTTTTTTTACGCTAACCATGCAATTCTTCGAATCGTAGAACATTACGTTCTTTGAAGGAATGGACAAATTACCAGAGAAATCTTTCTCTGCCAGGTCATAAACAGAACTCCATGTTCCAAGATCTGACCAACCAAAGGTTACGGGTAAAACATATACATTATCTGCTTTTTCCATAATGGCAAAATCAATGGAAATATTAGGACAACGTTGATATGCAAGTGCTATAAACTGCTTTTCTGTATCTGCATTGAGGTGTCTTTCTCCTTCAGCGAATATCTCATTCAATTCATAAACATACTTACCTAATGCTTTTATAATAGATTTTGCAGACCAGATAAATATACCCGAATTCCATAAAAAGTCTCCGCTCTGAAGGAAGGTTTTTGCTATTTCTAAACTGGGCTTTTCTGTAAATGTTTTTACTTTTTTAAACTCTTCCTTAGCCGACCCATCCAGATATTGAATGTAGCCATAACCTGTATCGGGTCGTGATGGTCTGATACCTAAAGTAATTAATCGATCTTCTTCTGACGCAGTATCGAGTGCTTTAATGATAGACTCATTAAAGTTTTTCTCATCGAGAATTAAATGATCTGAGGGCGATACAACAATGGTAGCCTCAGGATTAATTGCTTTGATTTTATGACAGGCATAAGCAATACAGGGAGCTGTATTACGCATGATTGGCTCTGCAAGTATTTGATTATCTGATACGGAAGGAAGTTGTTCTTTTAGTATTTCTAAATGAGATTCGTGCGTTATTATAAATATATTTTCAACGGGAACAATTTCACTGAATCGTTGATATGTAGACTGGATAAGGGATTTTCCTGTACCAAATAAATCTAAGAATTGTTTAGGATATAAAGATTTGCTAACAGGCCAGAAACGACTTCCAATTCCTCCTGCCATGATAACCACAAAGTTGTTTTTCATTGATGCTAATTAATGAGTAACGATAAAATAATAGAATTTTACCAAATCAAATGTAAGCTTTTGATTAGATAATTCCTTCTTTAAGTAAATCGTGAAGATGAACGATTCCTGCATATACTTTACCATCTGTAACAATTACCTGTGTAATATGATTTTTTCGTAGTAAATCAAGAGCATTTACAGCAAGCTCGTCTTTTTGAATTTTAATAGGATTGACTCCCATAATATCTTTTGCCGTCAGGTTAGCGATATTCTCATGGTTCTCTATCATTCTACGAATATCCCCATCTGTAATAATTCCGACGATGGTATCGTTTTCTAAAACAGCAGCAGCTCCTAAGCGGTTCTTCGTTATCTCTACCAAAACCTTCTTAATAGAGTCATGAATTAACACGCTTGGCTTTTCATTTTGAGATGCCAAATCACCAACCTTAAGATATAGTTGCTTTCCAAGAGAACCTCCCGGATGATACCTTGCGAAATCTGTATTACTAAAAGATCTGCATTCTAATAAAGATATTGCTAAAGCATCGCCCATAGCCAATTGTGCTGTTGTGCTGGTTGTAGGGGCCAAATTTAACGGACAAGCTTCCTTTTCAACTGTCGTATTTAATACAAAATCGGCCTGCTTAGCTAAATATGAGTTTATATCGCCAACTAATGCAATCAATTTGTTACCCAGCTGTTTTAATAAAGGAATAAGGACTTTTATTTCAGGGGAGCTGCCACTTTTGGAAATAGCTATCACCAAATCATCGGATTGTAACATGCCTAAATCGCCATGTATCGCATCTGCAGCATGCATAAAGATTGCCGGGGTTCCTGTAGAATTCATGCTAGCTACAATCTTTTGAGCTATAATTGCACTTTTCCCAATTCCTGTAATAATAACCCTACCTTTGATATTTAAAATTTCAGTAACAACCTTAACGAAGTCATCATTAATGTGTTCAGTTAATTTCAGAACAGCTTCCGCTTCGGTTTTTAAAGTATTGATGGCAATGTTTTTTATTTCCGAATTAGTTTTCACAATTTTTTTTTATATTTAGTACAGAATTCACACAAAAATATGTTATTTTGAGTAATCTAATGTACATATTAGACATTTTCCTTGAGGACAACAATGCAAATAGAAAAATCATTATTCGATAATCTGCAAATATTTTTTGGTTTTGATACTTTTAAAGGTGAGCAAGAGGCAATCATAACTAACATTCTGCAAAAGAAAGACACTTTTGTTATTATGCCTACAGGTGGTGGGAAATCGATTTGTTATCAATTACCTGCATTAATGAGTAAAGGAACAGCTATTGTAATTTCTCCTCTTATCGCTTTAATGAAAAACCAGGTCGACCAATTACGTGCATTTGGAGGCTCTGAAAGTATCGCTCATTTCTTAAACTCTTCCCTTAATAAAACAGAAATAGCTCAGGTAAAGAAAGATGTAATAGATGGTAAAACGAAATTACTATATGTTGCACCTGAATCGTTATCAAAAGTTGAGAACATTGAGTTTCTACGTTATATAACGGTTTCTTTCGTTGCAGTTGATGAAGCCCATTGTATTTCAGAATGGGGCCATGATTTCCGTCCGGAGTATCGTAAAATAAGACAGGTTATCAATAATATTGGTGATAATATTCCTATCATAGCACTTACAGCAACAGCCACACCGAAGGTTCAATCGGATATCCGCAAGAACTTGAATATGGTTGACGCCAAATTGTTTAAATCATCCTTTAATCGTCCAAATTTATATTACAAAGTACAGCCAAAGGTTGACGTTGTAAAAGAGATTGTTCGCTTTATAAAAAACAATACAGGAAAATCGGGCATAATTTACTGCTTAAGCCGAAAAAAGGTAGAAGAAATTGCTGAGATTCTAAAAATCAATGGAATTAGAGCTTATCCGTATCATGCAGGCTTAGACGCCAAAACCAGGGCAGAGACCCAGGATCTGTTTTTAATGGAAGGAGCTGATGTTATCGTTGCTACCATTGCCTTTGGTATGGGGATTGATAAACCGGATGTCCGATATGTAATTCACCATGATATCCCCAAAAGTATGGAAGGGTATTATCAGGAAACAGGACGAGCAGGAAGAGATGGTGGGGAAGGGGTTTGTTTAGCTTTTTACTCTGAAAAAGATGTTGAAAAGCTCACCAAATTCATGAAAGATAAACCTGTTGCGGAGCGAGAAATTGGAACTCAAATATTAAAGGAAGTAATTGACTACTCCGAATCTGCTGTATGTAGACGGAAACAGATATTGCATTATTTCGGGGAAGATTTTGATGCAACCGGATGTGATTGCATGTGTGATAACTGCAATGCCGAAAAGACTTATTTTGAGGCACAGGATTCTCTATTAAAAGTATTAAAGTTTATACAAGAGCAGGGTGATAAATTTGACGATCATCATATTACCAATGTAATGATGGGTCAGAATAACCAGCCTGTATCTTCCTATAAACATGATGAACATCCTTTCTTTGGTTATGGAAAAAATGAAGGGATTGTATATTGGAAATCCTTCTTTAGACAGGCTGTTCTTGAGAATTTTCTTTCAAAAGACATAGAAAACTACGGTTTGCTTCAGTTAACCGAAAAAGGGAAGTCTTATTTAAAAAATCCATATTCAATTAAGTTCATTCTTAACAATACAATGGAGAAGGCTTCAAACACAGGTGAAGCTAGTTCTGGTGAAGGGGGGAATGCTGTAGATTCAGTCCTTCTTAAGATGTTAAAAGATCTAAGAAAAAAAATAGCCAAGCAAAAAGGTTTACCTCCATTTGTTATTTTTCAAGATCCTTCTTTGGAGGAAATGTGTATACATTATCCGGTATCAATCGATGAATTAAAGCAAATTCAGGGAGTAGGGGCAGGTAAAGCATTAAAGTTTGGAACTCAATTTATTTCTCTCATTAAGAATTACGTTGAAGAGAATGAAATTGACCGTCCGGTTGACCTAATTATTAAAAGTACTGCTAATAAATCAGCATTAAAAGTATCCATAATTCAAAATATTGATAGAAAAATAGGTTTGGATGACATTGCTTCAGCAAAAGGGATAACTTATGAAGAGATTTTAAAAGAGGTAGAATCGATTGTAAATTCGGGTACCCGATTGAATCTTAATTATTTTATCGATGAAGTCTTGGATGAGGATCGTCAAAATGAGATATTTGATTACTTTAAAGAGGCAGATTCAGATTCCATTGAATCAGCTTTAGATGAGCTGGGGAATGACGATTATTCATTCGAAGAAATAAAACTAATGCGAATTAAATTCATGTCTGAACTCGGAAATTAGTTCAAAAATATATTATAATTAAAAATGAAAATAAACCCTTTATCAGGCATCAAGAATTCAGATTCAAGCAATTTCTTTTTAATGGCAGGCCCTTGCGCAATAGAAGGTGAGGATATGGCCTTACGCATTGCGGAAAGAATTATTCAAATTACCGACAAGTACAATATTCCCTATATATTTAAAGGATCGTACCGTAAAGCTAATCGCTCAAGAATAGATTCATTTTCAGGTATTGGTGATGAAAAGGCATTGAAAATCCTTAGAAAAGTTGGTGAAACCTTTAATATTCCTACAGTAACGGATATTCATGAAAGTCATGAAGCAAGTATTGCTGCAGAATTTGTAGATGTATTACAAATTCCCGCGTTTCTATGCCGTCAAACCAATCTACTAATTGCTGCTGCCGAAACAGGTAAAGTAGTAAATGTTAAGAAAGGACAATTCTTATCAGCTGAGTCAATGCGATTTGCGGTAGATAAAGTTAAAGAATCAGGAAATGATCAAATTATTCTAACTGATAGAGGAAATACATTTGGTTATCAAGACCTTATTGTGGATTTTCGTTCAATTCCACAAATGCAGTCATTTAATGTTCCTGTAGTAATGGATTGCACACATTCTTTACAGCAACCTAACCAGGCAACCGGAGTTACAGGAGGTAAACCTCAGCTTATAGAAACCATTGCAAAAGCTGCTATAGCAGTTGGCGCAGACGGTATATTTATTGAAACGCATCCTGAACCAGCTATGGCCAAGTCTGACGGAGCAAACATGTTACAGTTAGATCTTTTAGAAGGTTTAATAGATAAGCTTGTTCGTATAAGATCTGCGATTCTTTAGAATAGTATATTCTGTTTCTGACATCTACACACTCTGATTATATTACATGATATATACCTATCTTTTAATCTTTCTAAGATTAAGATAGGAGCCTCTGAAATGAGCCATTCTGAATTGCATATATTTCTATTTAACATAATATGTATTATAAGTACAATTAAACATAAGATATTAACCAGGGTATTTAATTAATAAAAATCAAGACTAATTGAAATTCCAATTACACAATTTTTAACATACATATTTGAAATAATATGAAGAATATATCTACAAATTTGAATAATACGCATATTATAATTATTATTGTTGACAAAATAAAAATCAAAACAAATTATAGTAATATGTCCCAAAAATTTAAGTCTTTCATAAAACTTCTTAAAGAAAGAAATCCTAATCAACCGGAATTTATTCAGGCTGTAACTGAGGTAGCCGAAGATGTTATTCCATATATGGAAGAATGTAACCCTGCTTTTCTGGATGAAAAGATTTTAGAGCGCATTATGGAACCAGAGCGTGTAGTTAGTTTCAGGGTATGTTGGGAAGACGACAATGGTGATATTCAAATCAATCGAGGATTTCGTGTTCAAATGAACAGTGCGATCGGTCCTTATAAAGGCGGCTTACGCTTTTCTCCTACCGTAAACTTAAGCATATTAAAATTTTTAGCCTTTGAGCAAGTTTTCAAAAACAGCTTAACAGGATTACCACTTGGTGGTGGTAAAGGAGGATCTGATTTCGACCCTAGAAACAAGTCTAATAAAGAAATTATGCGTTTCTGCCAAAGTTTTATGACAGAGCTATCTCGTCATATTGGCTCTAATGTTGATGTTCCGGCTGGTGATATTGGTGTTGGAGAAAGAGAAATTGGTTACCTTTTCGGACAATACAAGAGAATAAGAAACGAATTTACAGGAATATTAACAGGTAAAGGACCAGGTTGGGGTGGCAGTTTAATTAGACCAGAGGCAACAGGTTATGGCCTTTTGTATTTCGTAGAACAAATGCTATATGAGAGAAACATCTCTATAAAAGGTAAAGTAATCACAATTTCTGGTAGTGGAAATGTTGCCCAGTTCGCTGCAATTAAAGCCGTAAACCTTGGAGCTAAAGTTATTACTGTATCAAATAGTGATGGTGTACTTCATGACAAAGATGGTTTTACGATTGATAAGATTCATTTTATCACGAAACTAAAAAACAAAGGATCAAGAGACTTTAAGGAATATACAGATCTATATGATTCGACCTTTACACCTGGTAAAACTCCTTGGATTTATCCATGTGATATAGCCCTACCCTGTGCTACCCAAAATGAATTAGATACTGAAGATGCAGCTTTTTTAATAAAGAATGGATGTTTCTGTATAGCAGAAGGTGCTAATATGCCTTGTACTATGGGAGCAGTAAAATTAATATTAAAATCGGGTATTTCTTATGCACCAGGAAAAGCGGCAAACGCAGGTGGTGTTGCTGTATCAGGATTAGAGATGTCACAAAACAGAATTGGTCAATGCTGGACTGAGGAAAAAGTCGATGCTAAATTAAAACACATCATGCATGACATCCATAATACATGTACTCATTACGGTAAAGAAGAATCGGGTAAAATCAATTATTTGAAAGGTGCCAATATTGGAGGATTTATTAAGGTCGCCAAAGCAATGTGCGCTCAAGGAATTGTATAATGAGAAGTATTGCAGAATTACCTCATCCTGATTGTAAGATCACTATCTTTTCAATGAATCAAAAGTTTATTATCAAGATAGAACAAGGTAGTCTTGAACAAACTTATAAGATATCGGAAATGGATGTAACGGATGGAGTTAATGGTGTATTTCAATTGATCGACGAAACCTTCATCAATCAAGCATTATCTCATTTTAAGTCTATGATGGCCTCCTTTAAAGAAACCTGTAATAGACATGAGTTCTAATCTATGATAACTACAGGTAAACAAGTATAATCAACTGTATACTAATACGATAAGTCCCCAAACAGAATAATATTCTGTTTGGGGACTTTCTTTTTTATACACATAAATGACTACAAGTATAAAAACTTTATGTAAACTACATAACTACCTGATTATAAGAATATATAACACAATATCGGAACTATATTTGGTGACGTAAATCACCAAATATGTAGGAACTATTCTAAATTTAGATGTAATTTTCTTAAAACAGCTGAAGACGAATTAGTGTATATATTTAATCATAACATTACTAAATTGAATATATAAAACAGCGGATGAATCATAGCTTTGTGAGAAGACATTAACATTTCACAAGCATCATTAGAGGAGGACTTATAAAGATTATAAAAGGAGAACAGAACCTGTCTGTATAAGTAAAAACATAAAGGATCCATAACATATAAATCCCAATATTGAATTTTGCAGATTCTATGTCATAAAAAAAGCTGACCCTAATTAAGGCCAGCTTTTAAATATTATAATACTATTAAGTATATGCTATACTAGTATAGTACATATTCCAGTTTTAACTTTCAGTACAATTCTATAAGAGGTCTTATACTGCTTTATGATATACGAGCTAAAGACAGTTTCGGGAAATATGATTTCAATAATTCAAATCCACCGAACATAGCTGCACTATATAATAGAGTTCCTGCAAGGAAGTTCTTTTCGAAAGGTATAGCCATTACAAGACATTGCAAAAAGCCTGCAGGTGTTTGTGCAAATGCAGGATTATTTAACCATACACCAATATCTGCTACAACCCAATGTATAAGAACAGTAGCAAGAGCAGATAAAAGAATACTCGTTGGTTTTACATGTTTGATAGCTCTGCCTAACAGAACAATCAAAGCAAAGCTTAAGTACACCCAGAAGATTCCATCATAAAGAAGAGTAAATTCACCGAAATAACCATAGTTAATGAAAGCATCGGAAACCAATAAAATCAATAAAGGAAGAAGAAAAGCCTGGTATTTATTCTTAATATAGGCACCTCCGAAAAGGGCTATGGCCCCTACTGGAGTAAAATTAGCTAAGTCTCCAAACCTTTCCGGGCTCAATCCACGTAAGGCAGCAAAACCAATGATGATAAATAGAATAATCCAAGTTCTAATATTAATTTTCTCGAGCGACATAATTATATTTAAATTAAAACGTAAAGATAACAAAAATATAAATTAGGGTGAATTAAAGTCTGCTAATAAAGATGCTGTTTAAGAGCTTATCCATTATCTTTGCTTTCATGATAGAAATTTTTACTGATGGAGCTTCAAGTGGAAATCCAGGACCTGGCGGTTATGGCGCAATTTTAAGAAAAGGACAACACTATAAAGAAATTTCAGAAGGCTTTAGAAAAACTACCAATAATAGAATGGAGCTATTAGCGGTAATCGTAGCTCTTGAATCAATTAAAATTCCAAATCAAGAGATAATGATTTATTCTGATTCAAAATATATAATTGACGCTGTTGAAAAAAAATGGTTGTATGGCTGGATAAAAAAAGGATTTGCAGGAAAAAAGAACAAAGATCTGTGGTTACGATTCTTTGCAGTATACAAACAACATCAAGTTAAGTTTACTTGGGTAAAAGGTCATGCAGGGCATATAGAGAATGAACGTTGCGATGAATTAGCTGTGCAAGCGTCAAAGGATAAATTAAACTGGAAAGTAGATTCAGTTTTCGAAATGGAGCAAATAAAGCTATTATAACAGCTTTATTTGCTCCATTAATTATTTAACTAATATTTCGTCGCTATAAACATAGCGAATTTCCTCACGTAAATTATAACGAGAAGCCATCACCTCTCCATAAGCACCGGCAGTACGGATAGCCACTAAATCATTCCTGCTTGTTTCAGGTAAAACAACTTCCTTAGCAAAGCAATCTGTACTTTCACAAATAGGTCCGACGATGTCATAATTAGCAGTCGCGGATTCTTCTGTTTGAGAATCTTTAATTTCTAACCGTTCTATCTGATGATAAGCCTGATACAATGCTGGTCGCATTAATTCAGTCATTCCTGCATCCAGAATTAAGAAATTCTTCTTTAACCCGGTCTTCACATACAGAACTTTACTAATTAAACTTCCACATTGTGCCACAAGTGCTCTACCTAATTCAAAATGAACTTCCTGATCATTCTTCCGCTCTAAGAACTGGTCAAAAACATTAAAATAGGCTTCAAAATCCGGAATACTATTTCCATCAGGATTATGATAATCAACACCAAGCCCCCCTCCTACATTTAATACTTTCAAATAATAACCGCGTTCTTCAAACCAGGTATTTATTTCATTAATCTTAATGCATAGACTTTTGAAAACATTTAAATCAGTAATCTGTGAACCAACATGAAAATGAATACCGATTAATTCAATATTGTTAAGAGTTTTTAGTTCATTTATACAACCATCTAACTCCCAAATTTTAATACCAAATTTATTCTCCTCTAAACCAGTTGTTATATAATGATGCGTTTGGGCATCAACATTTGGATTGATTCGCAAAGCAATGCGAGCTTTCTTTCCCTTAGCCTTTGCTAATTCATTTATTACTCCTAACTCCTGAATAGATTCCACATTAAAAGCGAAGATATCATTTTCAAGAGCGGCTATAATCTCCTTATCTGATTTACCTACACCTGCAAAAACTATTTTACTAGCATCAAAACCAATCTCAACAGCCTTTAAAACCTCATTACCACTTACACAGTCAGCTCCAAAACCAACACTACAGATTGACTTCAATACCCGATCATTAAAGTTAGCTTTTAATGCAAAATGGACATGAAATCCATGCTTATCTGCACCTTTTTTAGCTGCCTGGAGAGTATTTTCTAATAAAGCTAAATCGTAATAATAAAAAGGAGTTTCTTTATTTTGAAATTCCTTAACTAAATGATTATCAAACATATTTGATCCTGGTCTTTAAAATAAACGAGTATGCAATGATTTCAGTGCTTCTACTTTATCAGAAGTGTTTAATAAAAGAGAGATGTTATACTCACTTCCACCGTATGATATCATTCGAATTGGCAAGTGTTTTACTGCATCCAAAACTCGTGATGTATAACCATGAGTACTTGAACTAAAGTCGCCCACAACACAAACAATCGTTTGATCATAGTCAACTTCTACATGCCCAAAATCTTCGAGTTCTTTCTTAATTTCCTGCAAATGTTTAGTATCATCTATTGTCAAAGAAATAGCAACTTCCGATGTTGTAATCATATCAATCGGAGTTTTATACCGCTCAAAAACCTCAAAAACTCTACGTAAAAAGCCATATGCCAATAACATTCTGGAAGAATGGATACGAATAGCTGTAATTCCATCCTTGGCTGCAATAGCACGCACCCCACCTTTTATAGCACCCTCTGCCCTAATTGTTGTCCCTGGTGCTTCAGGAACTAACGTATCTAAAATCCTAACCGGAACATTATAGCGTTGCGCAGGAAATACACTTTGAGGATGAAGAATTTTGGCTCCAAAATAGGCCAGCTCTGCTGCTTCATTAAAACTAATATGTGCAATAGGCTTTGTTCCTTTAACAATCCTGGGATCATTATTGTGCATACCATCTATATCTGTCCAAATCTGAACCTCATCAGCTTGTATAGCAGCACCAATCAAAGAAGCTGTATAATCACTGCCCCCTCTACGTAAATTATCTATTTCTCCAAAAGAGTTCCTACAAATAAATCCTTGAGTTATGAACAGCTGACAATCTTTATCCTTATCCAACAATTCTTGAAGCTTCACTTTAATAAAATCAATAATAGGTTCATTATCTTCATCTATTTTCATAAAATCAAGTGCGGGCAACAATCGTGATTTTACACCTATTTCAGTTAAATAAAAATGGAATAAAGTAGTAGACAATAATTCTCCTTGAGCCAGAATAACTTTTTCTTCAACTGGAGTGAATTGCTGTTCAGAAAGAGAAGCTATCAATTTAAAATGATAATCTATTAATTCTTTCCCGTTCTCTAACCCTTTCTCTGTTGTAAATAATTCCTGAATAAATGCATTATACTTTAATCGCAATTCCTTTATTATAGCATCAGCAGCTTCCTTCTTACCATGTTGAAAGGCTTCACTAATTTCAACTAAAGCATTTGTAGTTCCCGAAACAGCCGATAAAACAATGATTTGTCTGTCATCAGATTTTGCAATCTGATAAAGTGCTTTCATTCTTTCAGCAGTCGCTAAGGATGTTCCCCCGAATTTTAGGATTCTCATTGGATATAAATATTAAAGGCCATCTTGTTTAAAGAACAGCCATTTTACCAAGTTCAGGTTATTTAATATAGACCTCTCTTAATTAAATAACCTGAACAATTATAAATTCTATGAATATTATTAAAATTACGAACCTGCCAGTTTTGCAATAATTAAACTTGCAAGCTCCTCTCCTACACGTTGCTGAGCTTCATTTGTAGCTGCACCAATATGTGGAGATAAAGATATTTTAGCATTAGTTAGTAATAAATTATTTGGTTGTGGTTCATTTTCAAACACATCCAAACCTGCAAAAGCAACTTTACCAGAATCTAAGCTATTAATTAAAGCAGTTTCATCAATAATTCCACCTCTTGAAGCATTAACAATACCAACTCCATTTTTCATCTTCGAAAACTCTTCAGCACCAATTAATGGTTTACCTAAGAAAGGAACATGAAGGCTTATAAAATCTGCATTCTGTAGTAATTCCTCAAGAGGAACTTGCTTAACATTGAATTTTACAGATTGTCCATCAAAGAATGTCAATGAAATTTCTGTATTAACAGGAAAAGTATCTGCTACCAAAACATTCATCCCTAAACTCAATCCCATCTTAGCAGTTTCATGTCCAATACGGCCATAACCAATAACTCCTAATGTTTTTCCACGCAATTCAACACCTTTAGCATAAGCCTTTTTTAAGCCAGCAAAGTTAGTTTGACCTTCAACAGGCATCTTTCTTTGTGAATCATATAAGAAACGTACACCATTAAATAAGTGAGCAAAAACTAATTCAGCAACTGATATTGATGATGCAGCTGGAGTATTAATTACAGTAATACCTTTGTCACGAGCATATTGAACATCAATATTGTCCATACCTACTCCTCCCCTTGCAATGATCTTTAAATTCGGACAAGCATCAATAAGTTCTTTACGAACCTTTGTTGCACTACGTACCGTTATAACATCATATTGAGGTAATTTCTCCATTAATTCATCCTGTGGAATATGAGTGGTATCTACTTGAAAACCTGCGTTTTCAAGCATTAATTTACCTTGATCATCAATTCCATCATTAGCCAGTATTCTCATTTTTAATTCTATTTTTTATTATTTATGATTTTCTTCGAATTCTTGCATTACATCAACCAATAAATGAACACTTGATATTGGCAATGCATTGTATAAAGATGCTCTAAATCCACCTACACTTCTATGTCCTTTTAAAGCAACCAGGTCTCTCTTTTGAGCAAGCGCTAAAAATTCGCTTTCCAACTCAGGGTTTTCCATTACAAAAGTAACGTTCATTCTAGAACGATCTTCTACTGCTGAAGGTCCTCTAAACAATGGATTACGATCTATTTCCTCATATAAAGTACGAGATTTTACAATGTTCTCTCTTTCAATTTCCTCTATTCCGCCTTTTAAACGCAACCATCTAAGGTTTAGCATAGCAACATAGATAGAAAATACAGGAGGTGTATTAAACATTGATTTTGCATTAATATGCGATTGGTAGTCGAATACAGAAGGAATAGTTCTTCCTGTTTTTCCTAGCAAATCATTATTTACAATTACAATTGTTAATCCTGCTGGTCCAATATTCTTTTGAGCACCTGCATATATTAAACCAAATTTTGAGACATCTATCTTGCGGCTCATGATGTCAGAAGACATATCACAAACTAAAGGAACAGGTGAATTTGGTATATCAAAAAGTTCAGTTCCAAAAATAGTATTATTAGATGTATAGTGAAAATAATCTACATCCGTAGGGATAGTATAATCCTTAGGAATGATGGTATAATTATTTTCTTTACCTGAAGCAACCACTTCTACCGATCCAAAATTCTTAGCTTCTTTTATTGCATAACTGGCCCAGCTACCTGTATCAAGGTAAGCACTCTTTCCACCCTCTTTTAATAAATTCATAGGAGCCATTGCAAATTGCTGACGAGCACCTCCTTGCAATAACAAAATAGAATAATTCTGTGGTACCGAAAGCAAATCACGAATCAAAGATTCCGTTTCAGCCACTACTGCCTCAAATTCTTTGGAGCGATGTGAAATTTCTAAAATAGATAAGCCAGTATCATTAAAGTTAATTACTGCCTCAGAAGCTTGTTTAAAAACCTCTTGGGGCAAAATACATGGTCCAGCACCAAAATTATGTTTCATTCGTTGTAAAATTTAAGTTAAATATTGCGATAAAATTAAATATTAATTTTCATTTTATCATTATTATTAACAAAGCTTTATCAAAAAAACTAAAATCTAATTAGATAAATACGAAATATTTAATTTATTAAGGGAATTAATACAGAATATAAAAAAAAACGGAGGATAATATCCTCCGTTTTCAAATTACTCTATTTAAAGAATATCTATATTCTAATATTTGACACTGCTATGTTTTTTAACTCATCAATAACAGCTTCGGGGTTCTTAGCTGCAAATATTGCATTTCCTGCAACTAATACATCAGCTCCGGCTTTAAGCAAATCACTCGCATTTCCTAAATTAATTCCTCCATCTACTTCAATAAGCAAACTTTCATTCTTAGCGGATGCCATAGCTATCAATTGACGGATCTTTTCATAGGTATTTTCAATAAACTTCTGACCTCCAAAACCAGGATTTACAGACATTATTAAAACAAGATCCAAATCTCCTATTACCTCACTAAGAAAAGCAACCGGAGTATGTGGATTAAGCGCAACACCTGCCTTGCAGCCAACATCTTTAATAGCCTGAATCGTACGATGCAAATGAGTACAAGCCTCGTAATGAACCGTGATAGTATGAGCGCCACAATCTTTAAACTGTTGCAAATATCTATCTGGCTCAACAATCATTAAGTGAACATCAAGTGGCTTCTTTGCATAACGGCTAATAGCCGTTAAAACAGGGAAGCCAAATGATATGTTCGGAACAAATACTCCGTCCATAATATCTATATGGAACCAATCAGCATTGCTACGATTAACCATATCTATATCTTCTTTTAAATTAGCAAAATCTGCCGATAAAAGAGATGGAGAAATTAAATGTTTCATATTAATAATGATAATATACTTTTATTTAGATTCGTCTTTTTCCGGTTTCGGAAGCAATACCTTTCTAGATAATTTAAACTTGCCTTGCTTATCAATGTCTAGCAATTTAACCTTAATTACATCGCCTACATTGAAGATGCCATCCATAGTCTCTAAACGTTTCCAATCTATTTCGGAAATATGTAGCAAACCGTCTTTTCCTGGCATAATCTCAACAAACGCTCCAAAAGGCATAATTGATTTAACTTTACCTTCGTAGATTTCACCAATCTCTGGTTTAGCAACAATTGTTCTGATACGTCCAACGGCAGCATCAATAGCAGCCTTATTATCAGCAAACACTTGTACTATACCTTTTCCGTCTACCTCTTCAATTGAAATAGTAGCACCTGTTTCTCGTTGCATTTCCTGAATGATCTTACCTCCAGGTCCAATAATAGCACCAATAAATTCTTTATCAATTGAGAAACTAACAATCCGGGGAGCATGTGGTTTATAATCTTCACGAGGAGTAACCAACGTCTTCTTCATTTCACCCAAAATATGCAAACGAGCTTCTTTTGCCTGATCTAAAGCTTGAGTTAAAACTTCCCATTTCAAACCATTTATTTTCAAGTCCATCTGACAAGCAACAATACCTTTTTCAGTACCTGTTACCTTAAAGTCCATATCACCTAAATGATCTTCATCTCCTAAAATATCGCTTAATACAGCATATTTACCAGTATCCTCGTCCATGATTAAACCCATAGCAATTCCTGATACCGGAGAACTAATTTTAATACCTGCATCCATTAATGCCAACGAACCAGCACAAACAGTAGCCATCGATGAAGAACCATTCGATTCTAAAATATCTGAAACAACCCTAATTGTATATGGATTCTCATCGCCCTTTGGTAAAACTTGTCTTAAAGAACGCATCGCTAAATTACCATGACCTACTTCTCTACGACCCGGGCCTCTATTTGGACGAACCTCACCTACCGAAAACGATGGGAAGTTATAATGCAATATAAACTTATTGTATCCATGAATAAATGCACCATCAATCATTTGCTCCGAATCTTTCGCTCCTAATGTAACAGAAGTTAATGATTGAGTTTCGCCACGTGTAAACACAGCAGAACCATGAGCAGCAGGCAAATAATTTACTTCGCTCCAAATTGGGCGAACTGTACGAGAATCACGTCCATCTAAACGAATTCCTTCATTCAGAACTAAATTACGAACAGCAGCCGATTGTACATCATGAAAATACTTTTTTGTTAAGAAAACAGTGTCATCATCTAAGTCTTCAGTTAAAAAACCAGAAAGAATTTCTTTGAACTGTGCTGAACGCTCCTGTTTAGGAAGACTTAATTTAGCAATCTCGTATACTTTATCATAAGATGCAGCATAAATAGATTCACGCAATTCTGGATTAGAAGGCTCATGATTGTATTCACGTTTTACCTTTTTACCAACCATCTCTGCAAGATCAAGCTGAGCTTGAACCTGAACTTTAATTGCTTTATGAGCAAACTCAATAGCTTCAAGCATTTCTTCTTCAGAAATCTCTTTCGCCTCTCCTTCAACCATTCCAATATCAGAAGCGGAACCGGCAACAATAAACTCTAAAGTTGCACGCTCTAAATCTGATAAAGTTGGATTAAGAACAAGCTGGCCATCAATCTTAGCTACACGCACTTCAGAAATAGGGCCATTAAATGGAATGTCAGAAACTGCCAATGCAGCAGAAGCTGCTAAACCAGCTAAAGCATCAGGCATTATATTTTTATCTGCAGATATTAAGCTAATCATAACTTGTGTATCTGCGTGGTAATCTTCAGGAAATAATGGACGAAGCGCTCTGTCAACTAAACGTGAAATTAAAATCTCATAATCAGACAAACGTGCTTCACGACGCAAAAACCCACCGGGAATACGACCAGCTGCAGCATATTTTTCTTGATAGTCTACAGATAGAGGTAAAAAATCTGTTCCAGGTTTAGCTTCTTTAGCAGAAACAACCGTGGCTAATAACATGGTATCACCCTGTTTTACTACAACAGAACCATCAGCCTGTTTAGCCAGTTTTCCTGTAGAGATTTCAATCTGACGACCATCGCCTAAATCGAATGTTGTTTTAAATTCTTTATAACTCATTTTTGTTTCGATATAATACGGTTTCATCTTCAAGCCGTATTCTGTTAATATATTGTATTGTGTTTTGCAAAAATAAAAAGCCATCTCCGGTTTGGGATGGCTTTCTCAAAATTTTCCTGATTTCTATTTGATAATATCTCTCAGTTTTAAGGCTTTGATAATCGCACGGTATCTTTCGATATCTTTTTTATAAAGATACGCTAATAAACCACGGCGTTTACCTACCAATTTTTGAAGTGCTAACTGAGTAGAAAAATCTTTTCTGTTTTTCTTTAAATGCTCAGTCAAATGAGCAATACGATGTGTAAATAAGGCAACTTGTCCTTCTGTAGATCCCGTATTGGTTTCTGATTCTGCGAATGTTTTAAAAATCTCCGCTTTGTACTCTTTACTTAAATACATTACCTGAATAATATTAAAGTGTAATTAATTAATTTTATGCAAAAATAAGGTATATATCTTATATTACAATGAATTGGCTTATAATTTTTTAATTTAACTACATGAAGATTTATTCCCGTTTCAAAACCTCCTATAAGGTCAGGCCTGATGATATCGATATGTTTCAACATGTTCACAACAGCAGATACTTTGATTATGTAATGGCTGCCCGCTATGATCAAATGCGAGAATGCTATGGCATGAGCATGGAAGAGTTTATGAACAATGGTTATGGATGGGTAGTTCGTACTGCTCATATCGACTATAAAAGAGCGTTAACAATGGGACAAGAGTTTACTGTTGAAACAGGAATTGAAAGTATAAACTCAAAAGGATGTAGAGTTAATTTCGAAATACAAATTACAAAAACCGGAAAAACAGCTTGCGATGGTTGGTTTGATTATATATTAATCGACATTAAAACTGCAAAATCCGTCCATGTAACCCAGGAAATGATCGATAAATTCTCAATCTAACTCCCTTATTCAACAGGAAATGTAACCCCTTCCATAGCTAAAAAAGAATTCTGAAACACACTTTTACTTTCATTCAGTAAAGGTTCCAGATTTCGATAGCGGGCTGAAAAATGCCCGAGAAGTAATTTCTTTGCCAGTACATTTTTAGCAATCACACCAGCTTGTAAAGCTGTAGTATGATATGTTTCAACTGCCCTTAATAACAGGTCATTTAAAAATGTGGCTTCATGATATAATAAGTTCACACCTTTTATAGAATCATGGTAACTACCAGAATCAAGCGTGTCTGAACAAAATGCATAGCTACGCGTTAACGGTGGCGGATAAGTAAGCTCTGCAGATTTATATACTTTACCATCATCAGAAACACAATCCATTCCTTGTTTTAAAACCGGCAAACACTCTGTTGGCACCCCTTGAGCCTTTACGGCCTCTATGTTAATTTTTGCCAATCGGGCTCTTTCATCAAAGCGAAAACCAGTACAAGGAATACGATGATCTAAAGGAAAGCTGCGAACAATAACATCATCATTCTCTAATATTACTTGCTCCTGCGAAGGTTGAACAGGATGAAAAATTAATGGATAACGTAACCTGGTATCAGAATGCAGCAAATGAATATCTATAATTTCCTTTAATTCCGGAGGACCAAATAACGTCAGTTCTTCTTTACGACCAATTAAATGCATGGAAGAAATCAGGCCTACTAAACCTAAATAATGATCTCCATGCAAATGACTGATAAAAATATACTTTATTCTAGAAGATTTTATATTATACTTCATTAACTGAAGCTGGGTTCCTTCTCCACAGTCAATTAAATACAGCTTCTCATTTATATTTAATACTTGCGAAGTCTGGTTACGCCCATAGGCCGGCGTGGCTGAATTACTACCTAATATTGTTAATTCAAATGTCATCCTTCTTCTGATGCCGAAGACCCTCTAAACTCTTTCTCCAATTCTTCCATAAAAACAATATCTTCAGCCTCTTGAATTGTAGGCACCGATAAAAGAACCTCATCTAGCTTACAGATTTCAATCAATTGAGAAATCTCTGAATTAGCATGTGCAAGAATAAAAATCCCTCCCAATGCTTTACACATTCTATGAGCCATCAATGCAGAGCGTAAACCTGATGAATCAATCTCTTCTACTTCAGAAAGATCTAATACAATGTTTCGTTGTCCGTCTGTATTAATGCGAACAAATTCTGATTTAACTTGTGGTGCGGCACTCCCATCCAATACTTTTTCATGTGGTTTCAAAACCACATACCGCTCATGCCTATCAATTGTAAATTTCATCTTGCTCGTATTTGTATTACTATTCTACCTCTAATCTATCTATTGCTGCCAATATATTTGATTCTACTCGTTTATTTATATCTCCCGAATTCGGATAATCAAAATCTTCACCAACTATATGCTCATATAACTCAATATACCGTTCCGAAATAGATTGAACCACTTCATCTGTCATTAGCGGAACCTGCTGCCCCTCTTTTCCTTGAAATCCATTTTCAATTAGCCATTTACGAACAAATTCCTTCGATAATTGTCTTTGCGGATCTCCTGCCTCTTGTAATTTATCATAAGAATCAGCATAAAAATACCTGGAGGAGTCAGGTGTATGGATCTCATCCATCAAATAAATCTGATCTCCTACTTTCCCGTATTCATACTTCGTATCTACTAAAATCAGTCCGCGCTCTGCAGCAATCTCAGCTCCCCTTTTATACAGAGCCTTTGTATATTTTACTAATTTAGTATAATCTTCTCTACTTACAATCCCTTGTTTCAATATTTCTTTCTCAGAGATATCTTCATCATGCCCTACTGCTGCTTTTGTTGTAGGAGTAATGATAGGTTCAGGCAACTTATCATTTTCATTTAAACCATCTGGCAACCTTTCTCCGCACACTTCTCTTTTTCCTAATTGATATTCGCGCCATGCATGACCAGATAAATAACCTCTGATCACCATTTCTACTTTAAAAGGCTTACAAATACGTCCGATACTTACATTCGGATCAGGAACATCAATCAACCAATTCGGGATAATATCCTCCGTTGCTTTGAGTGCTCTTGCTGCAATTAAATTTAAAACTTGTCCTTTAAATGGAATAGCTCGTGGTAAAACTACATCAAATGCAGAGATTCGGTCACTAACAACCATTGCCAGGTATTTATTATCGATGGTATATACATCCCTCACTTTCCCTTTATAAAAGGCAGTCTGCTTAGGAAAATTAAAACTGGTTTCTTTTAAAGCGTTCATCTTTATTCTATTAAATATCTCCGTAAGCAGATAATATACTTTTAACCAATTTATGCCTTACTACATCACTTCCACTCAAATAAATAACATCAATGCCTTCAATATTATCTAGTAGTTTAATAGCCGTGTTTAATCCAGATTGTTGCTTTTTTGGTAAATCTATCTGAGTAACATCGCCTGTAACAATAAACTTTGCAGTTGGCCCCATCCTTGTTAAAAACATCTTCATTTGCATATCCGTTGCATTCTGGGCTTCATCCAAAATAACAAAGCAATTATCCAATGTCCTCCCTCTCATAAATGCCAAAGGTGCAACTTCAATAATCCTGTTTTCCAACATATATTTAAGCTTTTCAACCGGAATCATATCATCCAATGCATCATATAGAGGTCTTAGATACGGATCCACCTTTTCTTTTAAATCACCAGGCAAAAAACCAAGATTCTCACCAGCCTCTACAGCCGGCCGGGTAAGAATAATTCTCTTAATTTCTTTATTTCTAAGAGCTCTAACAGCCAATGCTACGGCAGTATAAGTTTTACCAGTTCCAGCGGGCCCAATAGCAAAAATAATGTCATTCTTATGAATGCTATCAACCATCTTTCTCTGGTTAGGCGTCCTGGCCTTAATAACTACACCATTTGGCCCAAAAACAATAGGTTCTCCCCCACCGGGTGCAACTAATTCTTTCCCTTTTGCAGAACCTTTTTCAACAGTTTTCACTGAGTTTTTAGAATCGTAAATTGTTTCAATATCTCTTTCAATGAGATTATTATATTTCTCAACATGAGCCATTAAGGCATCAAAATACAATCGAAACTCTTCAAGTTCTTTAACATCCCCTAAAACAGTGAGATCGGTACCTCGCGCAACCATCTTTAGTTTTGGAAAATATTTTCTTATTAATTTGAAATGCTCATTTTCCGGACCCCATAATATTTGAGGGTCAATTTGTTCTAGATTAATTTTTATTTCACTCAAATTAATGTTTTTAGAAGGCTAAATTATATGTAATAAATTTGAATCTTTGCAGATCAAATTCCTTACGCAAGATTACTAATAATGGAGCATAAAAAAAAGCAAAATAATTCTGCTTATGTTTGCAAAAATGAGTTAAAACCAAATTTGGATTTGAGGAGACGTTTTTAATGATGGGTATAATTACTTTAACTACTGATTTAGGACATAAAGACTTCTATCAAGCTGCATTAAAAGGAAGCATCTTGTCGCTACATCCTACCGTAAGGATCATTGATATATCTCATGATATTGCACCCTTTGATCTACAACAAGCAGCCTTTATTTTAAAGAATTCTTATCCGTATTTTCCCAAAAAGACAGTGCATTTAATTGGCATTGATTCAGTCTACAACGAAAACACAAAATACCTGGCATTAAAGTACAATGGGTATTATTTTATTGGTGCAGATAATGGAATCTTTTCATTAATTTTTGAAAATCAACCAGAAGAAATAGTAGAATTATCCATTATACAAGACTTGAAATTTCTACATTTCCCATTAACTGATATTTTCGCAAAAGCTGCCTGCCATTTAGCTAAAGGTGGCAAACTAGCTGAAATTGGCGAGCCAGTGACCGAACTCGTTCAGCGACGGGTTTTTGAACCTATTGTAGAGCCTGATGCAATTCAAGGAAGCGTAATTTACATTGATTCATTCCAGAATGTTATAACCAATATCCATAAAGAATTATTTACTAAAATTCAAAAGGAACGTCCTTTTACGCTTTTTTTCAAACGAAACGAAACTATCAATCAATTAAGCTGGCATTATAACGAGGTTCCTGAAGGAGAGAAACTTTGCCTGTTCGGTATCAGTAATTACCTTGAAATTGCCATTAACAAAGGAAATGCCAGTGGATTATTAGGTCTGCAAACTGATAATATCGTAAGAATTGAATTCCAAAATAAAAAGTAAAATGAACTACAAGATATTTTTATTTTTTGTCTTCATACTTTTAAGCTATCAACCACTTTTAGCTCAAGACACCTTAGCTTATGAAGTACAACGTCAGCGAGTAAATTCCTTACTTGACCAACGCAGTGCTCGTTTCGGGCAGTTTGATCAGAGCCTAAAAGCTCGCACAGGAATCTTTGGTTTGAAAACCAAAAAAGATATGCAAGCTTCCATTGATATTTTAAAAGAAATTGTTGCTACCGATAATAATATTTTTAAAGAAACTAAGGTATTATTAGAATACAAAGACATGGAGAAAACCTTCATCTCTTCCGAGGCAGAACAATCAACTAAACGTATCAATGGTTATGTTAACACAATCAGCAAGCTTCAAAAAAACCAGGAAGAGCAGTTACTAAAAATTCAGGAAATCCAACAAACATCGAATCGTTATCTCGTTATTTCTCTCTTCAGTACCCTTGCAGTAATTATACTTGCTTTTCTCCTGATAAAGACTAGAAACAAAAAACGCTAGATAACATCAATACTTTATGCAAAAGCCCCTCTGAAATTCAGAGGGGCTTTTGCATAAAAAATTATAGAAAACCTTTGGTCTTTTAGAACTTAATGGTAATTCCCGCATTCAATACCGAAACACCATAACCTAGTTCAGCATAACCGCCTATTTGTTCACTGAAGAACCATCTTCCACCCAGAAAACCCGAAAAGCCCAAACCACTGCCATAGCTGTTACTCATGGAATCATCATCTCCATCTGAGGAATATTTCACAATATTATACCCAAGCATAACTCCTCCATAAACATCAAGATCCGGAACATTGGTAAAGCCATTATAATGGTAGGCACCTCTTGCACCTACGATCGTGTAGTTCCATTTAGCGGTATATCCCAAATCAGTGTATTTGTAACCGGTATTGCCAATATAACCACCAAGGCTGATCACGCCTGGGCCACCAATATCCCACATGCCATGATCTAGCGATACAGAAATAGCAGGACGCGCTTTTCCTAAGCCGCCTAAAGCGGTTCCCAGGCCTATACCAGCATTTGCCATAGTTGTTCCATTTTGAAATTGCTGCGCATGGACAGCCCCAGCGATAAAGATCACCAAGAGAGTAAAAATTGCTTTTTTCATAATTTATATAGTAATTTAGTTAAAACAAAGTAATTAGATGTTTATCCTACTTTTGACATTTACAAACGGCGCCCCCCACTAAAACTCCATCGACAGTGGCTTCAACATAATGTTTGCGACCAATTATTATTTCCGCTTCCACAGGAACAAGTCCTAACTCCTTAACATCACCTCCTACCTCGTCTTGTTTCATCACTGTCCCTGATACTTTCATACGGATTCGTTGATCAGAATTCTCCACCAGAGTAATGGTAGCATTACCCCATTCACCTTCTTCTTCAAAACCATAAAGAGGAAATAATCCAGACTCATTTGCTTGAAATGACGTTGCACCAAAAAAACCTACAGGATAAGTTCCTTCAGGTAACTTGCTGTTAAAGCGACCATTGTATGCAACAGCATCCATCACAGATTCCTCGCTTGGATCTGTTTTTGCCTGAGTTATCCTAAACGAAAAAATATCCTCCGCAGATGACGTTGTGATCACAATATTATCCTGACCAAACTGATTTGGAAGTGTTGTCTGCCCATCTATTGTAACTTTGTACAAACATTCGGCACTACCTTCCATACCGAGATCATCATTCTCTTTTACACAAGCTGTTGTTGTTAATGCTATAAAGCATAAAGACATCATTTTCTTAATTGCTATCATTATTTTTCTATTTTAGTGTTTACAATTTCTATCCAGAGCCGGCTGACAAATTAATCAACCTCTTTTCCTTTATGATGAAAGCAAAGTTAAGGCGGCCATATTTTATACAATACCCCCCAAATGGGGTTTTTATCAGGCATGTATGCATCGTACCTTTGCTATATGAAAAACTAGAGATAAACCCGTTAATTAAACAGTATGATAATAAGATATATACATAAATACATACAGTATATGTGTCGCTTTTTCTTATACCTGATTTTTGCATTGCTGCCTTTAATCGGCTTTGGGCAATCGGTAGATTCCTTGGAAAAAGTATTAACTACAAAAAAACTTACAGAGGGAGAAAAGATCAAGCTATATCAGGATCTGTCAGACAGATACTCGAACCTTAATATGCAGAAATCCTTGGAATATGCAAAAACAGGACTAACATTAGCTTTACAAACCAAGGATAAAAAAGCGGAAGCCCTATTTTACCAAAATATGAGCTTAGCTTATCTCAAGGGAGGGGTTTATGATTCAGCAACAATTTATTTAGACAAAGCATTACCGATCGCGCAAAAACTTGAAGATGCAAAATTAGAAGCAACACTAAATAGGGTTTATGGCAGCCTTCATGCTTATCAAAACAAGTATGACTTAGCGATGGATTATTATAAAAAATCAGCAGGCATACTTGAAAAAATAAATGACACCTATGAACTGTGCCAGACCTATGCTGGTATCGGCGGTGTTTATCGATTGCTGAGCAACGACGACCAAGCCATGGTATACTATATTAAAGCAGAGCAAATGGCAATAGAGAGTGGAAATCGAGAGCGACTGGCCGACATATATTTAGCCATGAGTTATATATATCGAAATCAGGAAATGAGCAAGGAAGAAGTTGTGCAACCCATTAAGCAGGCAGTTAAAATCTATCAGGAAACAGGTAATAAGTTCGGAGAGAATCAAGCCTTAGCGACTTTGGCGAACACATATAGCTATTATGACGACTATGTCTCAGCCCTGCCTATAGCGCAACAGGCACTACAACAGACCGAAGAAGCAGGTTTTTCGAATTTAATATCCACCAGTGCAACTATATTGTCTGCTATATATTATTATACTGGCAAATACGAAGAATGTATAACGACTGGCCTAAAAGTCTTGCAAATAGATTCGGCTGATGTCAATCTTACCAAGCATGCTTATATCCATCTTTCATTAGCCTACGGACAGTTGGGGCAAATCGACTCCATGGAGTATTATGTAAACCAATTTGTTACAGCACTGGAAGAACAACATAACGAAACTTTTCATAATACACTTTCCGAAATGGAAGTAAAATACGAAACCGAAAAGAAAGAGTTTCAGATCAGTACCTTACAAAGCCAGCGAAAGCTGTATTTATTGCTCGGTATTACCGGTGGATTGATTTTAATAATCGCACTAGCTTTTGTTGTCATACGCTACCGCCTGGCAGTCAGCCGGCGAAAACTTGCTGAAGAAGAAACGCAGCGACTGGAACAAGAAAAACAACTAGTAGCAGTACAAGCCACACTTGATGGCGAAACGGCTGAACGTAGCCGGCTGGCGAGAGACCTGCACGACGGCTTAGGCAGCATGTTGTCTCTAGTAAAAATCAATCTGCCGCAGGTAAAAGGTAATGCAATTCTAGAAGCCGTAGACGTTTCCCGCTTCCAGAAAGCCTTAGGCATGCTGGACGATTCTATACAAGAACTTCGTCGAGTAGCGCATCACATGATGCCCGAATCGCTTCTACGATCTGGATTGAAAGTCTCCTTGACAGATTTCTGCACCGCAATCCCAACCGTACGCTTTCATTATTTTGGAGACGAAGCTCGCCTATCCGGTAATCTGGAGATCATGATATATCGTTGCATTCATGAATTGGTTAATAACGCACTAAAGCACGCAGAAGCTACGCAAATCAATGTGCAACTGATACAAGAAGATAATCGTGTATCTTTCACCGTACAAGATGACGGGAAAGGTTTCAACCAACAAAAGGTAACCGAAGGAATGGGCTTACAAAATATCCGTCAGCGTGTAGCTGCTTTTCAGGGTAAAATGGAGATTTATTCATCGGAAGATGGAACGGAAGTACATGTAGAGCTAAAACTTACAAAAAGCGAACATCATGATTAAAGTAGCCATCGTAGACGACCATAAGATATTGACCGAAGGATTGCAGGGGTTAATTGCTGCGTCTGGATTGGCCACCGTGGTTAATGTAGCACACAGTGCTTCAGAATGCCGGCAATCCTTGGGTTTTTGTAAACCAGATGTATTGTTGCTGGATGTAAGCTTACCGGATATTAGCGGATTAGATTTCTGCAAAGAAGTAAAAACAGAGTTTCCGGAAATAAAGATACTAGCCCTAACCACACACAATGAGTATAGCATCGTGCGCCAGATGCTCGACAACGGTGCTTCAGGGTATTTAATCAAGAATGCCATGACCGAAGAAATATTGGCAGGAATAAAAGCAGTAGCCGCTGGCGAAATATTTCTTTGCCATGAGATCGATATTTTGATGAAGCGCCCGAAAGAGACACATACCTGGCTCAGCCATCGAGAAAAGGAATTGCTGAAATTGGTTGCTGAAGGATTGACAAACAGTGAAATTGCAGAACGGATATTTTTGAGCCCTGAAACTATCAAAAGCTACCGAAAAAACCTGTTACTGAAATTGGATGCTAAAAACACAGCCGTGCTTGTCAGAATAGCACTCGAGAAAAAATTAATCTAATCATCTTCGTAAAAAATTTTCTCAGCTACAAAGGTTAAAAATTTCATTCTTCATTCTTGGCAGAAGATTTGTTTATTTATTCTGAAAACAATTCAAATGAAAAACTCAATTAATATAATAAGGAAATCCTACCCTCTTTTAATCATTTCGTTTGCAATGATATTTATTGGAGCATGTACCGGCAATACAAATCAAAATTCACAAAACATATCACAAACAGACAGTACAAGAAATAAAACCCAAGCAATAGACAGCGTCAAACTAAAGCTTTCTGATAGCGACACAATATTTGTTATTGCAGGAAAATCATTGGGCAGATTTGAATTAAAACAAGAAGTAGAACAAGCTCAGTTATTTAATGTATTAGGAAAGGCCGACAGCGCAGATGCTGCCATGTGTAAAAGTTGGAGTATGTGGTATTTAGACAAACAATCTCCCAAAAAAGAATTGGATGTCTATGCTGTTTGTGATGCTAATGTGGATATGCGAAAAACCATACAAATTTTACGCCTAAGCAATGTAGATTTTATTACAGAGAAAGGAATATCATCCACAAGTACGCTTAGTCAATTAAAAACAGCTTACCCAAATGCAGAAAGCATTGAAGGTATTGAAACATCATCTTCCATAAAAGTCACCCTGATTGATGATATCGCTTCAGGAATTGCTTTTGAGATATCTAATGATAAAATAACATCCGTTGCTATACATACTCCTGGCGAGAAAATTACAGATACCTATTTACCATTCTACAAACAAGTTAATTAAACCCTAAATAGATCGTTGCAGAATTTTATATCTTAGCAGTTAAGGTCTTCTATTTATGAACATACGAACTATAAAACAGGGCATCCCTCTTGTTACTCTTTTCATATTATGTTTCTTATCCATTAACCTCTCAGCTCAGACAAAGAAACCAGACTTTAAGGTTATTGCCTTTTATACTGCTAAAAATGATCAGGCTCACATCAGCTACGTTCATGAAGCAAATAAGTGGTTTCCTCAGGTAGCGAAAGAATATAACTTTACTTATGATTCTACCTCCGATTGGAATAATCTCAATGCAGAATTTCTATCCAAGTATCAGGTAGTCTTATTTCTGGACACACGACCTGAAGATACAGCACAAAGACAAGCCTTTCAACAATACATGGAAAACGGGGGCGGATTCATAGGCTTCCATTTTGCAGGCTTTGCACTTACACCTTCTGATTTTCCACAAAACTGGGATTGGTATCACAATGAATTTTTAGGGTCAGGAAGTTATGTAAGCAATACCTGGCGACCAACATCGGCTGTATTACGCGTAGAGAATCACTCACATCCAGCGACTAAAAATCTGCCCGAAACGTTTACATCATCTCCAAATGAATGGTATCGCTGGCAAAATGATTTAAGAACCAATCCGAATATTGAAATATTACTTTCTATTGATCAAAGCAGTTTTCCTGTAGGAACAGGTCCCAAACCTCATGAGATTTGGCACAGTGGTTATTATCCAGTGGTATGGACAAATAAAAAATATAAAATGTTGTATATCAACATGGGACATAACGATATCGATTATGAAAATGGCACCAATAAAGATTTATCATTTACTTTTACAAACAAAATTCAGAACCAGCTAACCATCGATGCCCTACTATGGATGGGTAAAACCAAATAAATATTATGTATTTTTGGAGCCTATTAGATTAATAAATATGGCACGCAACGTATCGAGCACAAAAGAAGAACTTCCAAAGCCCAAGCTAAATAAAGAGAACATCAAAAGCGTTAAAAAGCTTTTAAAGTACCTAAAACCTTATCAGTTCAAGTTTATCATTGGAATGATATTCCTCTTCCTGTCAAGCATAACCCTACTTGCCTTCCCTGCTCTTTTAGGTGCAATGATAGATGCCGCACAATCTAAACAAACCTATGCATGGTTACCTTCAGATATAGCAACCATTGGTTACATAGCATTCATCATTTTATTCGCTCAAGCAGTCGTATCATTTTTCAGGATCCGCTTATTTGTAGAGGTATCTGAAAAATCAGTTGCAGATATTCGTCGCGACACCTATTTCAACCTCATTACCTTACCCATGGATTTCTTTTCAAACCGTTGGGTAGGAGAATTAAACAGTCGACTTTCTGCAGATCTATCTCAGATTCAAACCACCATGACTACAACATTGGCAGAAATGATCCGCCAACTCATCACCATGATCGGAGGAATAGCCTTCTTAATAATCGTTTCCCCAAAACTTACTCTTCTAAACCTTGCAATCCTACCAGTAATGATCATTGCAGCCGTATTTTTTGGAAGCTTTATCAGGAAACTATCCCGCCAAACTCAAGATCAACTAGCTGAATCAAATACCATCGTACAAGAAACCCTACAAGGAATCTCAAACGTTAAAGCTTTTGTAAATGAAGCATTTGAAGCAGGAAGATATAAAAAATCACTGACTGAAGTTGTACGTATCGCTATGCGCGGTGCTAATTATAGAGGAGTATTCGTTTCATTTATAATCTTCTGTATTTTCGGAGCGGTAATCGGAGTAATTTGGTACGGTTCTGTACTTGTTTTAAATGGAGAAATGACTGTAGGCGATTTAACAACCTATATTTTATACTCTATGTTTGTGGCAGGCTCTATGGGTAGCTTTCCCGATTTATATGCAAATGTTCAAAAAGCAGTTGGTGCAAGCGAACGTGTTATTGAACTCTTAGAAGAAAAACAAGAAGATATTTCTATCAATCCTATTAACAGCAAAGATAGAAAACGTATTTCTGGAAATTTAAGCTTTGAGCATATCAACTTCTCCTACCCTTCCCGCTTAGAATCTCCTGTATTAAAAGATATTTCATTCTCTGTTAAAGCCGGTGAAAAGTTAGCAATCGTAGGACCAAGCGGTACAGGTAAATCAACCATTGCTTCCTTAATTTTAAGGTTCTACAACCCACAAAGCGGACAATTACTATTCGATGGTAATCCAGCTGAAAATTATTCATTAACTGATATCAGAAGTCAGATTGCCATCGTTCCACAAGATGTATTATTATTTGGTGGAACCATCCGCGAAAACATTGCTTACGGAGATCTAAATGCCTCGAATGAAGAAGTGATTGAAGCTGCGAAAAGAGCTAATGCCCATGACTTTGTTACCGGATTTCCCGAAGGCTATGAAACCCTCGTTGGTGAACGCGGTGTTAAACTTTCTGGTGGTCAACGTCAAAGAATCGCCATTGCAAGAGCACTTCTCAAAGATCCCGCGATTCTAATTTTAGATGAAGCCACTTCCTCTCTCGATTCAGAATCAGAACGTTTAGTTCAGGAAGCACTCGAAGAGTTATTGAAAAACAGAACCTCTATCATCATTGCCCATCGTTTATCTACCATCCGTCAAGTAGACAAAATTATTGTAGTAAACGAAGGCCAGGTTATTGAAACGGGAACCCATCAAGAGCTTATTATACGAGAAGGAGGAATGTACAAGTATCTGTCAGAATTACAAACCGAAACCAAACCAATTCATTCTTAAAATGTATTTATAGAATGAGGAAGCTATTTTTTAAAACCTTATTAAAGATCAATAACAAAGCTTTACCCCGATATGCAGGTAAAGATCCCATGAAATTGACTAGCTTTCAGAAGCTAGTTTTAGGTTTCCGATATTGGGTATTAAAAAACGCTTTATAAGCTATTATTTTCGTTGTTTTTTAACTCTTCTAAACGAGGAGAAACACGCTTTACAGAATCATTCATATAATCATCCTCAATTAAACCGTCTCGCATTCTCACAATACGGTGGGCATGTTGAGCAATGTCTTCCTCATGTGTAACCAGGATAATGGTATTTCCTTTGGAGTGAATTTCCTCCAATAAGCCCATTATTTCAATGGATGTTTTTGTATCCAGATTACCTGTAGGCTCATCGGCCAATATAATTGATGGATTATTAATTAAAGCACGTGCAACTGCTACCCTTTGTCTCTGACCTCCAGATAGCTCATTAGGTTTGTGATGAACCCTGTTTCCCAATCCAACATTCTCAAGTGCTGCTTGTGCTCTCTCAGTTCTTATATTTTTATTTACACCAGCATATACTAAGGGCAAGGCTACATTATCCAACGAAGTAGACCTTGGGAGTAAGTTAAATGTTTGAAACACAAAGCCAATTTCCTTATTTCTTACATCGGCTAATTCATCTTCTGACATCTCACTAACACGGATATTATTCAACAAATATTCACCACGTGTAGGTGTATCCAGACATCCAAGAATATTCATTAAGGTCGATTTACCAGAACCAGAAGGCCCCATTAAGGCTACAAATTCGCCTTTATTAACTTTCAAAGAAACCGATTTAATCGCATGAATAGTTTCTGCTCCTATAACATACTTCCTGCCAATATCCGTAATATCTATAAGTGATTGCTCTGTCATTTCAATTATTTTACTGTTAGATACCTAATAGATCAATTTGTTACTAATTAAATGATCCAATTTACTTTATATAATTTATAAACCAGATCATGCAGTTCGTCGGCCGTCAAATTTAATTCTGATACTTCAACAGGCTTCAAAACATGCACATTTACCCTACCAGGCTTAGTGTCATATTTTGCACCATCATCCCAATGTATTTTCCAGGCATCCTCTATAACTACCGGTAATATAGGAATATTCAAATCTACTGCTAATTTAAAAACCCCGTTTTTAAATGTTTGTAATTTTGGCGGATACTCATCCGATATCCCTCCTTCCGGAAAAATAGCAATACTCTTTCCTTCATTCAAATAAACTTCCGCTCGCTTAAATGCCTTATAGGCTGAAATCTTACTAGAGCGGTTAACCGGAATATCAATCGTTCTAAAGAAGAAACCGGTTACCGGATTATGTAATAGCTCATCTTTACCCATAAAGCTAAAGTCAGATTTACAGACCTTCATTAAGGCTGTTATATCTAGATTTGACGTATGGTTTGCACAAATTATATAATTACGAGACCAATCAACAGGTTCATCAGTTTTAACCTTATAACTAATTCCTGCAGCACCAGAAGATAGTAAGGCCAGCATCCTTCTTAGGCGCACAAGAGCCGAAAAGTTTTTAGAACTATTCTTCCCCAAAAAATATAAAAATGGCCACACAAGAATAAAGAAAATGATAACCAACGCTAAATAGAAATTTCTATGAAGGTGTTTCATTTCTAAGAGGCACTAAATTTCACCATGTGCAAATATACTTTCTTTTAGACCACCTTTTACCCCACTCTTTTTAAGCAAAAAGTAATGCGACCGAATTGCTTGATAGGCTGGGTAGCAAGTATATGGAAAACCATATTCTTTTGCATAACGACGAATAATTGGTGTAATTTTAGGATAATATGTATGAGCAACATGCGGAAACAAATGATGCGCAACATGATGAGTAAATCCTCCAAAAAGAAAATTAGCCAGCTTATTGTCTGCACTAAAATCCTTTGTTACCGTTAATTGGTGAATCGCCCAGGTAGTATCCATCTTTCCATCTTCAGGTGGCATCGGGAATACAGCATCCTCATCAACATGTGTTGATATTAAAGCTATTACGCCAAGCATACTTGCAGCAATATGCATAACCAACCATGCAAATACGATTAAATACCAAGGTTGATTTAAAAAGAGAATGGGAACAATTACCAGATAAAAAACATTGAATATTTTAGCAGCAAAAAGCTTAAAGTACTCTATTTTTGGAATACGAAGAATCCTCTTTAAATAATTATCCTTCGTACCAAAGAAATCTTTAAAATCCCTGTTAAACAACCAGTTTAATGTATAAAAAGGATAAATAAACCACATATAAATATGCTGGTATTTATGAATCTTCAATATTGGACTTTCAGGGAAAAGATGAACAATATCGCTTTGCTTAATATCTGTATCCCAGTTTTGCACATTCGGATATGGATGGTGTAGTAATAAATGTCGCTTAGACCAAATGTAACTATTACTACCAAACAGTTCTAAAACATACATAAATCGTTTATTCAGCTTTTTATTCTTGAAAACAGCCCCATGAGCTGCATCATGAAAAGCGTTGATAAACAATATCATGGTAGAAAACCCTAGAAAAATATAGAAGAGAAAAAGCAACCAAACGTTATTACCAAAGATCAGGATACAAGCGTAAAGAATAAAATAGAATAATAATACGCTGATAGATTTAATAACATTTTTACGTTGAATAGACGTATCCGTTAACACATTATCCTGAACTTCCTTTTGTAGCTTTCTAAAAAAATCATTGGGGCCTGCTTTCTTATAGGTAGGTCTAATAAATATTTGTTCCATGCTTGCTCAAAAAAATAAATCGTCTGTAATTAATATTAAACGTATTTCGCAAAAACCGTGCTATCAATTATAAAACTGATGTTTTAATTTGGTACGTAAAAATACAAATTATTAAAAGAAATTATTACATTATCACAAATGAACACCTCTATGATCGAAGAGAAAATCTATCGTAAGATAATCCATATTGATATGGATGCATTCTTTGCATCGGTAGAGCAGCGTGATTTTCCAGAATATAGAGGCAAACCTTTAGCCGTTGGTGGTTCTCCCGAAGGCCGTGGCGTTGTAGCTGCAGCAAGTTATGAAGCTCGCGTCTTTGGAGTACGATCAGCAATGCCTTCACATAAAGCGATAAGTCTTTGTCCTCATATCTTATTCGTACGACCCCGTTTTGATGTTTATAAAAAAGTATCTGGCAGCATTCGTGAGATCTTCAAAAGATATACAGATCTCATAGAACCCCTATCTTTAGATGAGGCTTATTTAGATGTGAGTTATGATAAACTAGGTATAGGATCAGCCCTGGATATTGCCAAGCAAATTCGAGAAGCCATTAAGGCGGAGCTAAATCTTACCGCTTCAGCAGGTATTTCAATCAATAAATTTGTAGCAAAAGTAGCATCAGATATTAATAAACCAGACGGTATTACCTTTATTGGCCCCTCAAAAATTGAAGCCTTTATGGAAACTTTACCCGTTGGAAAGTTTTACGGCGTGGGTAAAGTAACAGCCAAAAAGATGGGACAAATGAATTTACATACTGGAGCCGATCTTAAAAGACTAACAGAACCCGAACTGGTAAAACACTTCGGCAAACAGGGACATTTTTTCTATCGCATAGTTCGCGGAATCGATGACCGGCCAGTGCAGCCTAACCGAGAAACAAAGTCAATCAGCGTAGAAGATACCTTTGAGCATGATTTAACCCGCTTAAAAGATATGGACTTTGAACTGGAAAAGATTGCTGAGAGATTAGCAGGGCGTTTGCAAAAGCACCAACTTAAAGGTCGGACAATCACCCTAAAAATTCGGTTTAATGACTTTTCAATCATCAATCGAAGTAAATCTTTACTTCAAAACACAAATGACCTATCCATCATTTTGCAGACAGTAAAAGAGCTTTTATCAAAAGAATTATCTGCAGAAGATAAAAGAGTGCGGCTCTTAGGGATTACCCTTTCCAATTTCAATGAAATCACTATCATAAATAAAAACCCACAACAATTACGTTTATTTTAGCAAACTAATTAAACACCATGAACCGATTAGATCGTATAACCGCTATCCTTATTCAACTACAATCCAAACGGGTTATAAAAGCACAAGAAATTGCCGATCGTTTTCAAATTAGTTTAAGAACCGTTTACAGAGATATCAGGAGCTTAGAAGCAGCTGGAATCCCTATAATTGGAGAAGCCGGAGTAGGTTATTCAATTATGGATGGATATCGACTACCACCCATTCAATTTACAAAAGAAGAAGCAACAACCTTTTTAATGGCTTCAAAAATTGTAGAGAAATATACCGATGCAAAGAATTATCAACTTTACGAATCTGCCCTATTTAAAATCAAAGCTGTACTAAGAACCGTAGAGAAAAACTATCTTGAAGACATTGCTCCACATATTCTTGTCCTTAACAATTACCAGCAAGAAAGCACTACTAACAATCAATTTCTTCAAAATATCTTAAATGCAATCAATGAAAAGAAACTTGTTTCATTAAAGTATAAGAATATAAATGCAGAGAAAATCACTCAACGTGATATTGAAACCGTTGGAATTTATCTTCAAAATAGCTTTTGGTATCTCATTGCTTATTGCCGTTTAAGGAATGACTATCGAACATTCAGAACCGACAGAATATTAAACTTCGATATCCTAGATGAATGTTTTCAAACACAGCACCCCACATTAAAAGAATATCTAAAAATCAAATCTGAGCAAGAAGATTTACAAACGGTAGTACTATTGGTGGAAAAAATACTCGCTGGCCATATCACCACTCAAAAATACTATTACGGCTTTGTATCTGAAGAAGAAAAAGGAGATCAAATAGAAATGACATTCCTAACTGCTTCATTAAGAGCTTTTGCCGGATGGTATTTAACATTAGCCAAGCGTGCTGAAATCGTATCACCAAGTTCCTTAAAGCAAGATGTTCGAAATATGATTGCTGAAATTGCAAAAAAAGTATAAAATATTTTTTCTGCTGACATAGGGTTGTCAGCATCCCGTCGTTTCTTTGTTATATAATTAGAAATTGAATTAAAGATTCATCACCATTTTAAAATAAACATTATGAAACAGACAGAAGCATTCCTAAAAGAACTAAAAAATGAAAGCGTAACAACAAGAAAAATGTTATCTATAGTACCCGATGACAAATTTGATTGGCAGCCCCACCCTAAGAGTATGACTATAAAAAGATTAGCCGCACATATTGCAGAACTTCCTGGCTGGGTTGGCATGGCATTAAATACAACTGAATTAGATTTTCAGAATAATCCCTACCAACCAAAAGATATCAATACCACAAAAGAATTACTAGTCGAATTTGAGAACAACGTCGCCGATGGTATAAAGCAGTTTGAAAATGCCAATGAAGATCAGCTTTCAGAAACATGGGTTTTAAGAAACGGCGATCAAATATTGAGCACAGGAACAAAAGCAGATATAATTAGAATATCATTATCTCAAATCATTCATCACAGAGCACAGCTTGGTGTATTCTTACGTCTGTTAGATATCCCAATTCCAGGAAGCTATGGACCAAGCGCCGATGAGACGTTTTAGAAAACCCATCAGATAATTTTATGTTTCTTGAGAACTTCCAACACTATCGGTTGGATTTTCTCAAGCATTCTGGAAAAGCCAACATCGGTAGGATGAGTACCATCAACCGTACCTTCATGATCATCGCCCAAAAGATCTTTTCCTTCGATAAAATAAAGATTTTTGATCCCTTGATCCTGCAGCTTTTTAAACTCAATGCCTATTTGTTCATTTTGCTTTCTTACCCTTTCACCAACTTCCTGATTCCAGAAACCACTTTCCCTAACAAGGCTCTGCATAATAATAATTGGTGTTTCCGGGTGTTCACTTCTAATCTTTTTAATAAAAGACTCTGTCCGTTCTGCTACAATATCAGCTGTTGAGTTGGGAACAAAATCCAGGATGAACAGATCAGCTTGCATTGGTGCAATCATATCTGCAACTGCAGGTTCAATTTTAGCACTACCGCTCAAACCAAGATTGATAAAGTTCAAACCCGTACTTCGGGATAATTGAGCCGGATAAGCCAATCCTGGCCGACTAGCAGAAGCACCCTGAGCAATGCTTGACCCATATACCAGAATCTGCTTTTTAAAAGGGTTCTCCAATTCCTGAAATTCGGCTGCATTTGAAACACCAACCTCAAGACTTTTCACTTCATCATATAGAGGCAGGTATAACAGAAATTCCTTCTCACTACTATCCATATGATCAACCAGCGTATATTCATTACATTCCTTCGTTGCAGGATTACCACTACCTGCAAACTGCCATTTTCCTTCCTTATTTTTTATATAAATATCAAGCCCTTTATAAGCTATCGCCGTCATATTCGGTGATACACCTCTACTGGTTACACACCATTTTGCCTTAACATATTCGCTATTACTTTTAAAACTCACGAACAATCCTGCACCGTTAGTCAGCAATCTTTTCACATTGCCGGGTATGTTTGGATATCGGGTAGTATCAATACGATGGAAAGAATTTCCATTATCTTCAGCCTTGCCATAAACAGTTAATCGGTGATACTGACTTGTTTCTTCAGTCTGACCATAGGTTAAACCAGATATAAAAATGAAAAGGATTATTAAGGGTGTTTTCATAAAATAAAGATAGTTAATATGAATTAACCCACAATCATAATTAGATCTTTAAAAAACCTTAATTTAACTGGTTGAAAAGAACAATGAAAAGAGCATTAGTACGATTTAGAAATAGCGCATTTCGAAAATATATTCGAAAACATGAAAAGCATTTACCTGTACTATTTTTCATGGGAGGATTCATCTTTGACACTATGACATTAGGCAGAATAGATCGTGTATATGATCTTACTATTCTTTGCTTACATATGATATTTCTAACGATTAATATCTATCTCTTTAATTTAGCTGATGATGAAAAGTGGAAAAACACCTTTATCGAAAGATTCGAGATTTACCTTCCTTTAGCCATACAGTTTTCTTTTGGAGCACTTTCAAGTGCATACGTCATTTATTTTTCACGAAGTGTCTCTCTATCAAAGACAGCTTCATTTTTCATCATTTTAGTTTTTATACTATTCGCAAACGAATTACTGAAAAAACGAATTTCAAATAAATACTTGCAGTTTAGTGTACTCTATTTTTTAAGCTTTACATTTTTCAGCTTTATAATCCCTGTTTTTATCAGAAAGATGAATCAAGATATTTTTCTGATCTCTGGCTTTACCAGTTTAGCTTATATTTTCTGCCTATTGATTTTTATCTATCTAGTAAGTCCCAGCACTCGCAAAGAGATTCATTTGGGAAAAATGATCAGTATGATATTGATACTTTATACAACATTAAATTTCTTTTATTTTTTTAAACTGATTCCTCCTGTGCCCTTAGCATTGGAAGATGGAATTGTTGCGCACCAAGTAGAGATAAGCAACAATAAGTATAAAGTTATATATGAGGCAGACGAATGGTATATATTCTGGAGAGACCATCGATTAAAATTCACTCACCGTCCAAATGAAGATGTTTATATTTTTACTTCCATATTTGCTCCTACAAACCTGGAAAAAGCTATTGCACATCGTTGGAAATGGTTAAACCCTGCTACTAAAAACTGGGAAATTGTAGAAGATATTGCTTATGAAATTAAAGGTGGCAGAACAGGCGGTTATCGAGGATATACCTACAAAAACAATGTTAAGAACGGAATCTGGAAAGTTGAAGTCATTACTGTAGACGAAGAACTTGTTTTAGGAGTGGTAGATTTTGAAATCGTTTCAGGATCAAGTACAAAACAAATAGATTTAAAAGAAAGAAGATTTTAGTCAAAGAGAGATTTCGTAAATCATTATCATA
This sequence comes from Albibacterium bauzanense, assembly GCF_004339765.1. GTDB lineage: Bacteria > Bacteroidota > Bacteroidia > Sphingobacteriales > Sphingobacteriaceae > Albibacterium > Albibacterium bauzanense. The sequence goes on from NZ_SMGO01000001.1 coordinate 404,667, forward strand.
AGCCAGTACACAATGTACAACATATTGTACAATTATAAAATCTTCTTATATTTGTTATTATGATTACAACCTATTCAGATTTCAGACAAAAGCTAAAGAAATACTTGGATGAGGTATTTAAAAGCAATAGTCCCTTATTTGTCACCCGTACAAAGGGTGAAAATATCGTAGTACTTTCAGAATCAGATTACGAAAGTATTATGGAAAGTTTTTATTTACTAAAATCTCCGAAAAATGCGGAACGGCTTCAACGAGGAATTGAGCAGTATCAGCAAGGAAAAGCTCAACCAAAGAATCTTATCGAAGAATGAAAGTTATTTTTGTCGATGGTGCTTGGGAAGACTACTTATATTGGCAACAGACTGATAAATCAATGCTAAAAAAGATCAACGGCCTAATTAAAGAAATATTGAGAACTCCTTTCCAAGGAACAGGTAAGCCTGAACCTCTAAAAGAAAATTTATCTGGATTTTGGTCAAGACGTATAAATCAAGAACATCGCCTTGTGTATAAAGTCGAGGATGGAGTTGTTATAGTTCTTCAATGCAAGTATCACTATTAAAACCCTCCTCAATCTTTATAACCAATAAACTACTTTTTATACCAAACTCCTAATATCCTACTCGGATTAAATTCTTTATTATTCAAATAGGCGTTTGCATAAGAGAAATAAAGAAAGGTTTTTGGAGCAGCCAACATTTGTATCGGCAAGAATTGGAGATTGACTTTTAATATTTAATTGTTAAGGATTTGGTGATGTCTATTTACAAAACTCGAAACAGTTAATCTATGCACGCCCAGTATTCTTCCAATCGCACTATAAGACACTTTTCTTTCCAATAAATCCTTGATCTTTTTCTCTTGACCTGTAAGTTTCGTTTTCGAGGATTTACTTCCTTTAGGACGACCAAGAATCACACCTTCTGCTTTTTTCCGAGCAAGAGCTTCTTTAGTTCGTTGAGAAATAAGATTTCGCTCTATCTCAGCAGATAATCCAAAGGCAAATGCCAATACTTTAGAATTTATATCACTGCCTAAACGATAATTGTCTTTAATAGTCCAAACTTGAATATCCCTATTCATACATTCATTAAGCACACCCATAATCATTAAAAGATTTCTTCCCAAACGAGACAATTCAGAACAAATTAGAATGTCCTCTTTTTTCATTTTTCTAAGAAGCTTACCTAATTTTCTTTCATCTACATTTTTCGAACCTGAAATAGTCTCTTCTATCCATTTGTCTACTACATATACACTTTTCTTACAAAATTGGTTGATTTCGTACCGTTGATTTTCAACTGTCTGTTTGTCTGTACTTACTCTGATGTAACCGTAAATCATAATTTTATCTGTTTAAATGAACAGTAAAAGTATTGTATAATTTAAATCAGTTCTGTCTAAATTAAAACAGACTATTATTATATGCAACCAAATCAGCGTTTACTTTAGACAGCATGCAACTATCTCTCAATTTAAGGGTTCAGAAAGTTGGGTGATTTTAAGCCCGATTGAACAAGGAATTAAGGCTAAAATAGAGGCTGTAGGAACGCCTCTTAAGGATTGGGACATTAATATAAATCGAGGTATCTTGACTGGGTATAATGATGCTTTTATAATTGACGGGAAGAAAAAAGCTGAACTTATAACCTTAGACCCTAAATCTGCTGATATTATACGACCAATACTTAGAGAGCGTGATATCAAGCGATATTCACATGAATTTGCTGATTTATGGCTTATTTATATACCTTGGCATTTCCCTTTGCATAATGATCCAACTGTAAAAGGCGCATCGCTAATTGCCGAGCAAGCCTTTGAAAATCAATACCCTTATATATATGCACACCTCTTGAAATACCATGTGGAATTGTCTAACAGAAACAAATCCGAGACCGGAATACGGTATGAATGGTATGCTTTACAACGTTGGGGAGCAAATTATTGGGAGGATTTTTCTAAACAGAAAATCATATGGAAAATTATTGGCGACCAAATGGCTTTTTCTATGGATTCTAGTAATCTTATGGTAAATAATGCTTGTTATATCTTGACAGGTGGCAATTTAAAATACCTATTAGCCGTTTTAAACTCACGTATAATAAAATGGTATAGCTATCTAACTAACATGAATAAGACAGGTGTAGGAGATATGCAAATAGGTGCTCAAAATGTAATACTTTTTCCAATTCCTCGTATTTCTGACGCTGAACAAAAGTCAATTTCGGAATTAGTACAAGGAATTTTAACAATGAAAGAAAATAACGAAGAAACAACTAAATTTGAAGCAGATATTGAAATATTAACCTATGAATTGTATGGTCTAACTAAAGAAGAAATTGCATTTATTGAAGCTCAATAAATGCAATTTCTTCTTTAGTTAGCTTAAATGAATTATATATAATTAAATCAATATTTTCCGAATTTTCTATCGACACATTTTTGCTTAAGCTAATTAATTGATTTGCTATCCCGGATGTATTTGGCATTGGAAAATTTTCAAAAAATGTATGTTTCATACGAATTCCATTTTCGCCTAATCCTCCACCACCATAAAATGTCTTTACCGCATAAAAGAATAATTTTGAATTCAAAATAGTAATCAGCACGTCGAGATTTTCTCCAGTTATAATTCTTGCCGTGTCCAAGCATAGATATTTACCATCTTCATCCAACATAAAACTTGGTTCCTGAACCATCTCTTGAAATATGATTTTCTGTTTAGAAAAATCCTCCATATATGCGCAGTTCCTTAAATTATAAGGAGTAATCCCTTTATCAGTTCTCTTTTCAAGTTCAGAATAATATTGGTCAAGATGTTGTTTAATCGCGGGATAATCGTCTATATTTATGGGTTTTATACTTTGTTCTCTTATGCCATTATGGCTATTAATCAGCCACAAATCAGCAAATTCATGTGAATATCTTTTAACGTCCCTGCCGCGTAAAATAGGTCGTATAATATCAGCAGATTTAGGGTCTAAGGTTATAAGTTCAGCTTTTTTCTTCCCGTCAATTATAAAAGCATCATTAAAACCTGTTTTAATGCCGTAGTTTATACTAATTTCCCAATTTTTTAGCGGTGTGCCTATAGTTTCTATTTTAGCCTTTATTTGCTGCTCAATGGGGCTTAGGATTGTCCAATTAGTAGGGGTAGTAAAACTGGTTGTAATTCCAAACTGCCTAATATAAACGCTCAAATTACTTAACACCTTTTCTTTGACGACACAGGTTAACGTTTTTTGTTGATTTTTATCCTTAGAAAACATTAAGATATTAGTATCTACAGTCGCTGTATCAAAAATTTGTGTGCCTCCAAAATCGACTAAAACCAAAGGATTGCTCTTCTCTATAAAAAACTTCCTTAAACTTTCTCCATAACCAGCCCTCATCCATTTATTGGATGTAATAAAAATCAATAATCCCTTATTTTTTAAAATTCGATGCCCTAATTCATAAAACAAACTATAGATATCTCCTGTACGAGCGAATGTTTCATAACCGACTTTTTGTAAAGCATCGCTATCAGCTCCCATTTTCTGCAATTGAATATATGGTGGGTTTCCAATAATTGCATCAAAACCAATAAAGTCGCCGTCATCATTTAATACTTCGGGAAATTCAATTCGCCATTCAAAAGCATTTTCGTAAATCTTATTATTCTTAACCTCTTCTCTAAAAGCTTCAATCTTTTGGATTTTATCTTCAAGGCTTTTTTTATCCTTTTGTTGAGCTTTAGTTAAGGTGACTGTAAATAACTGATCACTGCCATATTTATTAAAATATTCTGCATTCAGTAATTGTAAACTTCTTATTTCTTTACTATTTCTACTAATCTCACTCTTGAAATTGCCCTTTATATCATTAATTAATATTTCTAATTTTCTTTTTTGATCTTTACTCTTTGCATTACGATAATCAGAAACTGCATTTCTATAATCATCAATCGAAATTTTGCTGCTCTTCAAAGCAGACTTCAAATCACTATCAAAACCAAAGCGGCTGATTAAAGAATTACCATTCTTAATATTAATATCAATATTTGGCAATGTTTCTAATTCTGTTTTTGTCTTATAATATGAATTCTTTAACAATTCAATCCACAATCGCAGACGACAAATCTTTACAGAGTTTGGATTAATATCAACTCCAAAAAGACAGTTCTCAATAATAATCTGCTTTTCATAAAACAATGTCTCTTGTATACGCTGACTCTCTCTGTTACTTGGATTATACTCAAATAATTCCCCGTCCTTACCGGTAATAATTAACTCATCATTTTCTACTTCAACACAATATTCTCTTAATCGCTTTCCATCCTTATCTTGCAAAATCTCCAACTCACTTTTTATAGCGATTAATTCATTTAGTGCAGAAACTAAAAAATGGCCCGAACCAACAGCTGGATCGCAAATTTTGATACTATTTATAATCTGGTTTGCTTCATCTAAATCTTCAATTTTATTATATAATTTAGAAAACTCTTCACAGTTCCAACCTTTGACTTCGTTAAATTTTTGAATAACAGTTCTTCTTAAAATCTCCTTGCACATATACATAGTAATCACCCCTGGAGTAAAAAAAGACCCATCTTTGTAGCCATTAATTTTTTCAAAAATTAACCCAAGTACAGAAGCATTAATTAATGTCTTATTACCTTCTTGAATTTCTTCAGCCCCTTCACTACTAAAATCATACGAATCTAAAAATTGAAAAAGGTACTCTATAGTTGATAAGTTCCCTACCCTTCTATTACCTTGTTGATCTTTTAAAACAGTCGTTGAAAGAATAGGAATTTTTTTATCATCTTTTAAATTACTGATAAATAAAGTAGAATGTTCTATTTCTGTAGGTTCAAAAAGTGAACTATTTAAATAAGGTACTTTTTCGAATATCTTTTTTACATCGTCATTCCTTTCCTCATGTTTACGTGCTAAAACCTGAAAAAACAAGCTGTTTAAATCATCGTATTCCTTGATTCTATCTAGATTCAAAAATGAATATGACTTATCGCCTTTATGGTATTTAATGAGCTGTGCTTCAAGTAATTTAAGAAATAGTACACGATTTATCCAAGTGATATTTAAAGTTAAGGCTACATTAAACAATCGTTCCTGATGATTTTCACCATATAGAAAAGCTTTATCTAATCTGGTCATTTTGTCCAAACTATCTAATTGGATAATAGTATCTTCTATGATAGTTCCGGAATTTCGCTTACCATCTTTATTGCGTTCTATTAACCTTTTCCCTCCTTCTTTCGTTTCTACCAGACCAATAATATGAAGCAATTCATTATAAAATTGTTTATCTAACGTATTACTATCATTCGTAAATGGGAGTTTCAAAAGATGCTCAGGAGACAATAATTTGAATAAAGCAATTAACTTATTATCATCCTTTTTATCGTCGTTCCTAACAATATCTTGGTAATCCCGAATATCAAAATGAGTAAATTCTATTTCTTGGACGATAGATTCAATAGCTGGTTTTGCAATTTCCGAATAAAAGAAATCAGTCGTTTTACCTGATAATCTGCCATTTATAAACTCCTCAAATTTCCATACCAAATCCTTATTTTTAGCAAATAAACGTTCAAAGACATGAACGTCAAAGAAATACCACTCATAAATATTAGTAATAATTAAACTTTTTACTTCAATGTTTTTATGCGTAACTCGTTCTTGTAAATAATAAAATACTAATTCTTGAAGAGCCTTAACGTTTAAGTTAGATAAACTTACCATCTCGCTCTTATTTGAAAGTTTCTTAGCTTCAAGAATCACCCCTACTGAAGTACTGGCTTTATCTCCATTATGGATTACAAGATCTTTTCTTCCTTTTGTATTTATAAAATGATTAGGATCATAATAAGTCTTCTTAAGGAAGTCAATAATTATATTTTTATGGAACTCTTCTGATTCATTATCATTAATTCTGTCAATCAATTGAATCAGATTATTCTTGAAACTCTCTATTTCAACCCTGTTTGGTTTTACTTTCAGAAAAGCTTTATTTAACGCTTCTCTAGGCTTCAATACTTTAATTTCCATCCGTCTTATTTCTGCTTTAAATCAGTTAGTCCATTTATATCTACTCACCTTCTCTATAGAAAATGATAAATACTAATAACATTCAAAATTCACTTTACCTTAAACAGTATCCAAGAATCTGAATTACTGCTCTATTTCTTAACTTTCTGGTTATCATCTATAATTGGATAGTTAATGACAACAATTTGGCTTAATGAGCTAAAAAATCCATTTATTGCTAAATGTAATACTTATTAAGAGGAAAACAAAACTCTTTTACTACTGTAAAAACTGTCTAAATTAAAGGTGCATTCATTCCTATAACAAACTCCCAATATCCCACACGGATTAAACTCTTTATTATTTAAATATCCGAAGTTTTGCGAAGAAGCGAAAAACCGCAGTTCGAAAGCAAAAACAGTATATTCTTAAAAGTAAACAATAATGTTTACTTAAATTTGTTTATCTTTGAATATGGAAACGACATTAGAGAAATATAAAGGAATACATCCAGGAATGATTCTCGAGCGCGAACTAAAGAAAAGAAATCTTAAAAAGGGTCCTTTCGCCCTTTCCTTAAATGAATATCCCCAAACGCTAAATGAGGTAACCAAGGGAAGACGCGGGCTAACTCCTGCCCTATCTTTGAAAATAGACAAGGCTCTGGAATTAGAAGAAGGGACTATGTTTATACTGCAAGCCTATTACGAAATCAAAAAAGAGAAACAAAAAACTGAATTCAGAAAGCACCCTGACTTATCGATCATTCGAGAAATACTCTTCTGGGACACTGATATTAGTAAAATTGAATGGCAAAGACAATACAAATACGTTATTCAACGCATATTTGAACGAGGAAATACTGAGGAAAAAGAAGAGATCTTAAAGTTTTACGGTAAGGGCAAAATAAAAGAAATAACTGGCAAGGACAAGATCACAGGTAACAGTATACCGATCATGCTTCATAAAAAACTTAAATAATATGTTGTACTGGAATACTGTAAATAATCTTTTAAAAGACACCCTGATTACACTCATGCAATCTAAAGAATTCCTGAAATTCCGACTAGTAGGCGGAACAGCATTAAGTCTGCAACTAGGTCACAGAATGTCAGTTGACATCGATTTCTTTACCGACGCTTCTTATCGTTCAATCGACTTTGATGCAATTGAGGACTTTCTTAACATATCATTTGGTTATGTTCAAGGTGATTTTGGTGGCAACCCTGGCATAGGAAAATCTTATTTGGTCGGACCTGACATTAATCATATCACCAAACTAGATGTCTACTATGCAATAGATCCATTTTTTCAACAAGCTATAGTTGAAGATAATATACGGATGGCCACAATTGAAGAAATTATAGCGATGAAAGTAGACATAGTTCAAAGAGGTGGAAGAAAAAAAGATTTCTGGGACCTGCACGAAGTACTTGATCACTATAGCATCAGCGAAATGAAGGATCTGCATCGCCAGCGTTTCGAATGGTCACATGATGAAGCTTTAATCCATCAAAACTTTACCGAGTTCGAAGCAGCCGATGATGAGCCAGATCCCATCTGTCTCAAAAACAAAGAATGGATCTTTATCAAAGAAGACATCGAACAAGCCGTAAACGCCTCACTGTAACAAATTTACACATATAAAATGCAACGATTATTGCTTTGCACAAATCTACCTTGCTTTAAAACTTCCTCACCTCCTATACCAAACTCCCAATATCTTACTCGGATTAAACTCTTTATTATTTAAATATCCGAAGCTCTGTAAAGAGGAAATAATCCTTTAGATAAATTGAACTAGCTAAAAATCCATTTAATGATAAATGTACTTCTTATTAGAAGTAAAACAAAACTCATTTACCATTACAAAGAAATAAATAGATTCTCGAAATGTTAAGAATGGAATCTGGAAAGTTGAAGTCATTACTGTAGACGAAGAACTTGTTTTAGGAGTAGTAGATTTTGAAATTGTTTCAGGATCAAGTACAAAACAAATAGATTTAAAGGAAAAAAGATTTTAGTCAAAGAGAGATCTGTAAATTTCCTTATATTGTTATTATGCATACAACCTATTCAGATTTCAGACAAAAGCTAAAGAAATACTTGGATGAGGTATTTAAAAGCAATAGTCCTTTATTTGTAACCCGGGCAAAGGGTGAGAATGTCGTGAGTCTTTCAGAATCAGATTACGAAAGTATTATGGAAACTTTTTATTTATTAAAATCTCCAAAAAATTCAGAACGGCTTCAATGAGGAATTGAGCAGTATCAGCAAGGAAAAGCTCAACCCAGGAATCTTATCGAAGAATGAAAGTTATTCTCAATCCTTATAACCACTAAACTACTTCTTATAGTGAAGGACTATTTATTTTAGATCTATCTGAATTACTTTGCTAGGGATATTAAAGGAAATCTAAAGGACTTGGCGTATTTATTCTATTTACATCGGTAATGTGAGTATATATCTGAGTAGTTTTTATCGATTGATGACCTAATAATTCCTGTACTATACGAATATCAGTACCACTTTGAATTAAATGTGTAGCATATGAGTGTCGTAATGTGTGTACTGTGCCTAAAGTGCCTATTTTAGCTCGGGAAAGTGCTTGTTTAAGAACAAGTTGTACACTACGTTCACTATATCTATTACCCGAAGCACCTTCAAAAAGATAAACCTTTGGTTTGTATTCTTTATAATATTCTCTTAAAGTTACTAATAACCTGTCGGGCAATGATACAATACGATCTTTATTACCCTTACTTTGATTTATTCTCAGTAATTTATCTGAAGATCTAACATCGGTAATTTTCAGGTTCAAAACCTCACTGAGCCTTAATCCACAGCTGTAGATTGACATAAGCAAAGCCTTATGTTTTAAATTAGAAGTGCATTCTAAAATCTTTCTTATTTCATCTTTGGAAAAGAACTTAGGTAAACTGTCAAAACTCCTTTTGGGATATAAGTAATCTAACTTGATATTTTTCACTAGTAAGAGCCTATATAATTTTTTAATGGCACCAACTAGCCCTTTTTGATAGGAAACGCTTATCCGATCCTCTTTTACCTTCATATTTATGAAGTTTTCAATTTCTATTATCGGTATCTGTTCCAAATCAACATAGTCTTCCATATGTTTTAGAAAAATATGTGCATAGTCTCGGTAGGCTCTAATTGTACTAGGTGAATACCTTTGAAGTGCCAACCTTTTCTCAAATAATGTCAATAGATTTTCGCTATCCATATTTAGTTAACAAGAATATTTTATAAATAGTTTCGCTATTTTGTCAATAATTAATAATATTTCCCTATTAGTCAATGTTTTAATATATTTACATAAGAATAAAACGCTATACATATATAATGTTGTATTAGCGAAATATGATTTCGTTAATACAGATGTTAGGGGCAAGGATATCGCAAAATCAACATCTATCATATTGTAACAACATGGAAAATTTAAAAGAAATTCTCGCGACACCCAAACAAATAGGTCTTTTATTAGGGGCTGGAGTATCTAAAGCATGCGGACTCCCAAATATTGAAGATATAACTAAACTAGCTATAGCAGGTATTACTAATGCTAACTTCATTAAAATATTAGATGATAAGGATACTGTCGAAAATATATTAAATAAAACACAGCAATTAAGGATTTTATTAAAATCTGGAAAAGAAATAAATAGCTTAAAGGAACAAGATATTCTTGATATCGAAAAGGCTATAAAGAAAATTATTTTTGACGAATTATCAATTGAAATTGATACTGATAATTTTTATAAATTAGTTCTTTGGTTAAATTTTATTAATCGAGATTATGAAAAAGAAATTTTTACCCTAAATTATGATTTATTAGTTGAAAAAGCACTTGAAAAAGCGAGTTTACCATATTTCAGTGGTTTTATTGGAAACGTAAAACCTTTCTTTATTACAGACTCTGTTGATGATTTTCAAGGTGTCTATGTTAAGCAAAGCTGGGTTAAATTATGGAAATTACATGGTTCTTTGAACTTTGTAAAGGATATAAGTGATAAAATATACATTGACAATAGCGGAATTGAATCTGCTGAAAACCTGCTGATATATCCTTCTATGGATAAATATTTATCTTCTAGAAAGGCTCCATATATTTCCTATTTAGATAGACTACGTAAATATCTTATTGATAAAGAAAAAATTGTTTTTGTATTGGGATATTCTTTTGGTGATGACCATATAAATGAGGTTATTGTTAATGGGCTTAATAATAATCATCGTTTGTCAGTCATTGCTTTTGCATATGATGATTTCACTTTTAAACAAGGAATAGGTTTGTTAGGTAGTTATCCAAACTTTTCTATTTATACCAATAAGAAAAAGTATTCTAATCGAAGAGAAAGTATTTTTAATAGCACCTCTAATATAGGTGATTTTAATAATTTAATCTCCTTAATTGATGAGATTACTTTTTCAAAACCAATTGCTCCCGAACCTAAAATAATACCCAAACCATAATGTTAAATATCACAAATAGCGGCAAAATTGGTCAGGTTATAGAAGTTAATACTGAAAGAGTTATAGTTGAAGTCAGCAATGAACTCGATAATTATAATATAATCCATAATGGAACTTTGTATCGTATTGGTCAGGTTGGTAGTTTTGTAAAAATCATTAATGGTCTTTCTTGTGTTTATTGCGTTGTTGAATCTTTTTCAACTTATATGCAAACTGGTGATATTGCAATCAATAAGAAGGTAATTAATGTCTCATTACTTGGATTTAAAAATATAAAGGGCGAATTTGAAAGCGGAGCTAAAATAACACCAAGTATTGCCGATTCAGTTTTTTTGATTGATGAAGACGATATCAATGTCATATTTAAATCTGATGTGAAATTTCCTATTGAAGTTGGGAAAAATTATTTTTCCAATAGTCTACCTGTTTACTTAAATCTTAATGAATTTGTACTTAAACATTCACTAATAGTAGGTAGTACAGGTAGTGGTAAATCTAATACTGTTGCTTATCTATTAAATAATATAACGACAGAATATAAAAGTTCCAGGGTTGTAATTATTGATATTCATGGTGAATACATGAAATATCTTGGTGACGATGCAAATGAATTCTCCATTTATGACCCAGCAAAAAAGCTGGTTATACCATATTGGATGCTTGATTTTGAAACTCTTTGTAAATTGTTTGGACTTGGAAACGGTTTAACTTATTCCTCAATTATAGATGTCTTTAGGGATAGGATTCTTGAAATGAAAAAAGAATTTGTTAATTCAGTAGACTTACTAAAAGAAAAAATAAAACTATCAGATATAAATATAAATTCGCCAATTCCATTTAATATTAAAAATATTTGGTTTGAATTTTATAATAGAGGTTATGGCACCTTTGAGAATGGCTCAAGAATATTCGGTGAATTCGCATATCTAAAAGACGGAGATGAAAATCCTTTAATTGGAGATGCTGAAAATTTGATTAAACCTCAATTTGAACCATATTCTATGGGAGTCAATAGACCATTTAAGTCAAATGAGGTTCAATATAAAAACGTTGCAGATAACATCGAGAATTTATTGCGTAATGAAGATTTTAAATTTGTATTTGGTGATGATGAATACATAAAAGGAGATAAAAGTATAGCAGAATTAATTTCCTCTTGGATTGAAAATGATAAACAAATAAGCGTATTAAACCTAAGCGGAATACCATATAATATCTTAGATGTTGTCATTGGAGTACTTTCAAACTTACTATTTGACACGGTTTATTATACTTTAAAAATTGACGATAAGAAATATGAAGGTCGGCCTTTGCTAATATGTTACGAAGAAGCGCATCGGTACTTAAATTCTGGAACTCAAAATAGTTTTTCTCAAAATGCTGTAGAACGAATAATGAAAGAAGGAAGGAAATTTGGATTGGGAGCAATGATAATTTCTCAAAGACCAGTTGAAATTCCTAATACGATTTTATCCCAAGTTAGCACTTTTATTGCTCTGCGCTTAACTAATAGTGAGGATCAGTCAAAAATTATAAGTTTTGCACCAAATAATTTTTCAATGTTCCTCAAATCTTTGCCATCCTTGGGAAATGGAGATGCATTTGTAATTGGCGAGTGTATGAAAATACCAATGAAAGTAAAAATACCATTATTAGACACTGTAAAGAACATAAACTTTGCTGAAAAGATAAGAGCATGGAATCAAGAAAAACCAGAAGAATTAAGTTATAGTGAAACAATAATACGTTGGATGCAAAAATAATTAAAGGAAAAACTATGGATATAGAATGGCAAGAAATTGGGTTTGACTCAGATAATATTGATAGAATTGCTCATACTGGATTAGATATGTATGTAGAATTTAAGAAAGGTAGCGGTTACAAGTTTTGTAACTTACCTTATGAAATTTTCGAAAGAATTCTAAATAAAGAAGTAATTAGTAAAAGTCAGGGTAAACCATCTTATGGCGCCACATTTAATATGCTAGTTGTAAAAGGCGGTTACAAAGGAGAGCAGTATAAATAATAGTTTTGAATTAAATTGAATGAAAATTAGAGAATAAATCCCAGCCCCTAACAGCACCTACAAAAAATTGGCGTTTCAGTGGTTAAATGAAGCTTTGTGCTTAGTTTCAAGTTCAATGGTAGCAGATAGTTTAGAGCTTCGAAATCGCCAACTTCTTGTAGCTGCAAAACGTTAGTGGCAAGGCTAACGGGCGAAGCTGCCAAATAAGAGAATGTCGTCAATAAAGATCTTTTTTTTGAGACTTTTTCTCAATTTATAATCAGAAATTGTGTTTTTTTGTGAATTTATGTTTTAGATTTGCGTATATTTCTCAAAATAAATAAAAATGTTAGTACAATTTACAGTTGGAAATTTTCTTTCCTTCAATAAGAAAAGAACACTAAGCCTTGAAGCCAAAGGCATTTCCGAATTAAAAACCAATATATCTAGTTTCAAACCTGAAAAGATTCTTCGTTCATCTGTAATTTATGGAGCTAATTCAAGTGGAAAAAGCAATTTGATTAAAGCCTTAGAAAGAATGAGAGACGTTGTTTTGAGCTCTGTGAAGTTAAATGATTCAGATGAATTAGATTATTCCCCATTCTTACTATCCACCGAAACCGAAAATCAACCGACTTTTTTTGAAATTGTTTTTTGGCAAGATTCAACGAGATATAGATATGGCTTTGAATATACATTGGAGCAAATTGTCAATGAATGGCTATTTGCTGGGAAATCTGAAAAAAGTGAGAAATCTCTGTTCATAAGGACATTGGATGGAATAGGTGTTTCCGATAAATTTAAAGAAGGCGAAGGAAATGAATCTAAAACAAATGGCAACCGACTATTTATTTCTCTGGTAGCTCAATTAGGCGGTGACATTTCAAAAAAAATAGTAGATTTTTTCAATGATTATAATGTATTGTCAGGTCTTGAGCATAATGATTATACAGGGTTTACAATGAGAATGCTTCACAAAAATTTGAATGGATGCAATGAATCTTTGAAACTATACCAAAAGCTTAAATTAGGATTCAAAGAGATTAATGCGGTAGAGTCAGACTTTAATCCAGCTGAAATCCCTGACTTTATTTCAGCTAAAATGAAAACAAAACTTATTAAAGACTTCGCTGGGAAAAAAGGTGTTAGTTTAAAGACCGTACATAATAAATTTGACAAAAAAGGAAATGTTATAGATTTTGTTGTTTTTGACAAACAAGGAAATGAGTCCGAAGGTACTAACAAAATTATTGATTTGTCTGGACCGATTTTCGATACATTGTATCTCGGTAAAGCGTTAATTATTGATGAATTAGACGCTAAGTTACATCCGCTAATTACAATACGTATTGTTGAACTTTTTAATAGCCCAGAATCAAATCCTAACAATGCTCAATTGATTTTCACAACACACGATACTAATTTATTAGGTGAAGATCTTTTTAGAAGAGATCAAATTTGGTTTGCAGAAAAGGACGATCAAGAACAAACAGATTTGTATTCGCTATCCGACTTCAACTTACCTGACGGCTCTAAAGTTAGAAACGATTCAAATCTTGAAAGAAACTACATAAGAGGCAGATATGGTGCCATTCCATTCATTACAAACTAATTGAACTATGGCACGAATTATAAAAATTGATAATGCTTTACAGAAGCGTTTTGCAAAACAGGCTAAAAAAAATAAAGCAAGAGAACTTGTAACTTATTTTTTAATTGTATGTGAAGGGGAAAAAACCGAACCGAATTATTTTAAATCTTTCCCCAAACAAGTAGGCAAAATTGTCTACGACATTGGATTTGATGGTGGTGGAATTAGCACTCTAAAAGTTGTTGAGAAGGCTATTGAACTCAGGGATAAATCTAAACAAAAGTATGATAGAGTTTGGGCGGTTTTTGATAGAGATAGTTTCAAGGCAAATTCTTTCAATAGTGCAGTTTTAAAAGCTAACGCTAATGATATAAAGTGTGCTTGGAGTAATGAAGCTTTTGAATTATGGTATTTGTTGCATTTTTATAACCGTATAACAGCAATGACGCGAGATGAATATAAGAAATCTATAGAAGATGCTGTAAATACAAAGCTTGGTAAAAAGAAAAATATATTTCAATACAAAAAAAATGATACTGAAATGTATTTTCTATTAAATAAAGTAGGTAATCAAGGCTCTGCAATAAAATGGGCTAAAGAATTAGCTAATGGAATTACTGGAGAACAATTTGCCAATTACAATCCGCAAACAATGGTGTTTAAACTTGTTGAAGAACTTAATGGACAGTCTGAAGAATTAAACGCTGAGATTATAGAAAAATATAGGGAAGGACAATAAGCAAAAGCCATAGCCACCAACAGCAGTTTGGCAAAATGTCGGGTTTAGTGCTAAGTTCAATGGCAGTTCTTCGAATGAACTTTTGTACAAAATTGAACATTTGTGCTTCGATTTCCGCCACTTCGTCAAGCTGCAAACGTTAGCCGTAATTCTACCAAAAGTACGCATATGAAAAACCGAAAGTATCAAGGAGAAGCGTGGAAATCTTTTCGTAAAGATATTATCGAATCCGATCGGTTTGTTTGTTTGCAGTGTAGACGAAATTCATTTGAAGTCGTTTTGCAAGTACATCATAAACATTATATAAAAGGTAGAAAACTATGGGAATATGCGAGCGAAGATTGTATAACTTTATGCAGAGGTTGCCACGCAATGGAGCACGGAATTATAATGCCAAATTTTGGATGGGATTATATTTGCGATGAAGATTTAGGGGATCTAATCGGGATATGCGACAGATGTGGAAATAATATGCGATATGCTTTTCATATATATCACGAAAAATGGGGTTCGATACAAGTAGGAAGACAATGTTGCGACAATTTAACTGACAGTTTTGAAGCGTCAAATCATTTAGAATCAGCAAGAAGATTTGAAAGTAGAAAACAAAATTTTATCAAATCGTTGAAGTGGAAAGAAGAAGATAACATTTATAAAATAAGTAAAAATTTATTTGAAATTTTAATCAGTAAAGATGAAGAGTGTTTCAATTTGTCGATTTATGGAAAGAAAAGTTCTAAAAAGTACAAAACATTGTCCGATGCAAAAGCGTCTGCGTTCGAAGTATTGGAAAATGGAAAATTTATTGATTATTGCTTAAAGCATAAAATAATATTACCTCCAAAATTTAAAATAAATGACAAATAGGAACTACTGCTAAATATTGGATTGGCGAAATATGGTTTTGTTAATACAGATGTTACCTGCAAGCAGAAAAACCGAAACTTGAAATAAAAAAATGGAATATTGAATATGTTTACAATAGAACAAATACACCAAGCATTTGGAAAAGTTAAAAGCGGAGCGGATTTCCCTCAATTTGTCCAAAATTTAAAAGAAATTGGAATAACACATTATGATAACTTTGTATCAGACGGACGAACAAAATATTATGGAATAAATGACTTTACTCTTGACGGAGAATCAAAATATCCGAAAATGGAAGTAAACAATATAAATTCAGCGGAAAAACTGAAACACGCAATTTCAATCCATCAACAAGGACAAACAGGCTACCCAACTTTTTGTCAACAAGCATCAGACGCAGGAGTTGAAAAATGGACAACTCATATGATTGAAATGACAGTAACTTATTTTGACAAAAAGGGAAATAAATTAGTGGTTGAGCCAATTCCGCAGCTGTGAAATATTAATAAAGAATAATGTGAAAAAGACAGCGAATAATAAAGCCAGCAGGTAACACCGTATAAATGTTAAAAAAATATGAGAAAAATAATTGCGGCACTCAATATGACAGTTGATGGAATTTGTGATCATACAGTAGGAATTCCAGATGTAGAAATACATCAACATTATACAGAATTATTAGGACAAGGTGACGCAATTCTATACGGCAAAACCACGTATCAACTTATGGAATATTGGCGGACATTTTTAGAAAATCCTTCCGAAGAAAAATCAATGAATGACTTTGCTACGGCTATTGACAGAATACCAAAAATTGTTTTCTCTCATACACTTAAAAATGTAGATTGGCAAAGTGCAACCTTAGCAAATAATGATTTAAAAGAAACGGTTTTAGAACTCAAACAACAATCAGGGGAAAATATTTTTATTGGTAGTCGTAGTTTAATCATACAACTATTGAAACTTAATTTGATTGATGAATTACAACTTTGCATATATCCAATGGTTGAGGGAAAAGGTTTAGCTCTATTTGAAGAAATATACGACAGAATTATTTTTAAACTTGTTAAAACTAAAATCTTTAATAGCGGAGCTATAATACTTTACTACCAACTGCTACTGTATTAAGTTCAAAGCGTTGAAAGACATAAATATTGACATAATCACCCCCTTACCTCTTATACCAAACACCCAATATAGCACAGGGATTAAAGCTCTTATTATTCAAATATCCGAAACTCTGTAAAGATGCAAACAGTCGCAATCCGAAAGCAAAAAGTAGCATACCTCTTTCAATTGTGGCATTATCAATAACCAATGGAATTTCAAAATTCTGTTCTTTAAACCCTTTGGAGATTCGGAAACGTTCCGATTCGAAATAATGAACTACCTCAGCAAACCGTGAGTCAAAATCATAATGGATCAACAAAAACCCAAAGCCGATATGAGATACGTCTTTCATAATACCTTTGGCTTCTTGATTAGCATCGAATTCAGAGATATCTAGCGTACAACTCTCTCCTGTTATTGATACCTGTGGTTTTTCCAGAAGAATATCACTTACCTGTGCCTTTGAATTAACAACCATACTTTCAAAACCAGGAACTGTCTCCCAATCATCGAATACCGGATTATCTGCAATTTTATGCTTTGAGTAGAAACTTTTCTTAAAAAAGCTAACCATACTACAATAAAATGATCCATCCTGATTGTTTAAAGCAAAGTCCTTCAAAAAACCAAAAATCCTTGCACTTTGATAGGCTGCTTTCCCAAATTTTTTACTTTCCAAAACGGTGCCTCCTCGTGGTTTTACAGTACGCGGATAAGATTGAATAATCTCCTGCCCGTTCACCACGCGATAAACATAATTTCCAATCCTTCCATGAATTTTGCCATTCTTAATAATTGCCATAATCTTAAAATTTAATTGCGAAACAAAACCAAAGATTGGCGGATTATACCGAGAAAGCCAGTTTGTGAGAAAATTGCATAATGAAACGGGCATTTGATTAACAGAAGCATAGGAGACGCACATACCTTCTCTTAAATTAATGAAAACCCACAGAAAGTTTTCACTGCTATATCTACACTAAAAGAGCCAAAAAAGCGCAGACGTAGCGCAAGAATAGCTCTTTAATAACTCTAATGTGTAAAGCAAGGTGTTTAGAATTTATATAAGAAGGAAGTAAAAACTAAAAGTATGAATAACTTTCCTGTATTTAGCAACTTAGTAATGAGGTTTTGGTTTGTTTCAGCTTTAAGATTTAAACTGGTTTATTTCATTGAGTGCTTTAATCAACTCTTCGGGGCTACTTGTTCCTATTAATAATTTCTTCTGATCAGTAAATTGAAGCTGCAATCCCATATTGCCTGAAACATTATAGGCTGTTCCGCTTCCAAAGATACTGAATCGTAAACCCCATCCACCGTATTCAACAAGTGGCCTGTATTTCCTCACAAATGATCTGGTTATTTTATCCCAAGGATAATATTTAAAAGAAATATGGAAAGGAAAGAATCTAATATAAATGCCATCATTCTTTACCTGTGTTTCTAATCGAGCGAAAACAAACAAGACTGTAAACAAAACAACTAAGCCTGTGGCAAATATAAGTCCTTCGTTGCTCATTGGCTTGTCGCCAAATTGCTGTCTTTCTATAACTTGTTTATATGCTCCTAGTATAAATAGTGTGTTTATACCCAATAAGATTAACCAAAACCACCATTGTCTGAATCTTTGTTGCTCG
Source organism: Albibacterium bauzanense (assembly GCF_004339765.1). Lineage (GTDB taxonomy): Bacteria > Bacteroidota > Bacteroidia > Sphingobacteriales > Sphingobacteriaceae > Albibacterium > Albibacterium bauzanense. Next base: position 423,142 of record NZ_SMGO01000001.1, read on the forward strand.
CTAAATAAGACTTTATCGTTCATATTTTAATTTTGCGGTAGGGTTAAAATAATGTTCTGATTCTTGGCTTCATAACAGATTTTATTTCTGAATACTGATTCTTATTCTTGAGTACTATTTGTTGTTATATATAAATTCTTAAACGCATTTGCTACTGCTTGATGCAGTATTGTTGCGTGGTCTTCATCGGGTAAATAATCGAATAAAACCTTTACATTTTTGTTTTTGGCCATTCGTAATTTTTCTGCCAATAAATTTGCATCAACCTCCATTACTCTTGGAATTGCAGTTGGTGTCAAACCTTCTTTGCCTACAGCAATATAAACTAAAGTATTGACATTATAATCGGCATTTAATATCTCAGAATCCTGATTAAGCAATGAGCCATTATCCCACCAAAGACTTGGACTAACGATAATATATTTATTAAAAAGCTGAGGTTTCTTTAATAGAATCTCTGTTTCAAGAAGCCCTCCTAATGACTGTCCAATTATTGTTTTGGATGAACTCGTTTTATAGTTTTTGTCTATATAGGGCTGCAGTTCCTTTTCTATGAAACTGATAAACCTATCTGAATGCCCTGCTGAAGGATATGTCTTTTTATCTTCTTCTATTGCTGTAGGAAATGTAAAGTCTCTCCTTCTATCCACAGTAGCAATGCCTACCACGATAGACTTTGGCACACGATTTACCCATTCAAAACTATTAAATTGAACAAGGCCAACAATATGAATAAAGTCTTCATCTGCCGAACCATCAAGCAAGTAAATAACAGGATAGCTTACCGTGTCAGCATCGTTATATCCTTCAGGAAGATAGATATTAAATGTCCTTTTCTCTCCTAATTCTTTTGATTGAATTTCATCAATTATGCCAAGCACAAATGGTTTACCAGATTGTGCATAGATTGAAATCGTTGAGAAAATGAAAAATAAAAATATGATTATCTTCTTCATTATTTTCTATAAACCTGCTTTCCCTTTAAGCCAATATCCTTTTGTGAATATTCGTCCTTTTACACTATTGCTTTTCAAGACGTGTCGAAAGTTTTGAACCGAAGTTGCATTTCCTGTTAAAACGAAATGACTTGTATTCCAGTCAGGTGAATTAAATATAGGCAAATCGTTTATTAACTGTCTATTTATAAATATATCATTTTTTGAGAAAACAGAATAATTTTCTAAACCTAAAAGCTGAGGCACGTTGAAGTTAGATTCATCCAGTTCAAAATAAAATTGAAATTGATGCTGGTTCTTTTTTAGATAAGGAAGAAAAGAGCAAGCAAGTCCCAATGAGGTTTCGTCTCCAAAGATAAGATGTTGTTTTATCGTTGGTTCATATTGTTTTTTCCCTCTAGGCGCACTGATGCGTATCTCATCTCCTACATTTAAATTATCAATAAAAAGGCTTCCCGGAGCTTGACCATGTATATAAAAAATGATTTCTAAAATCCCATTTTCCACATCGTTAAATACAACTGTATAGTTTCTAAATTCTGTTTCATTTACACGGATAAGAACTGCATAACCAGGTTGAAAACTCATACCGGAAAGGTTTCCCTGAAAACGTATTCTTTTTATTTTAGGACTGATGTAATTCGTTTCTACTACTTCCATTAACGGCATTTTGGAAGGTATTAAGGCTTCCATTGCATCGCCTAACCATTTTGCTACTCTTGGCATTATATTAATATATTGATTTGGAGCAAAACTGCATAGAATTATTAGGTATATGTTGTAAAATGGGCGGTTATAATTGTACTAATCAAGGTTGTTAATGGAGAATACAAACAAGACGAATAGGTCAATAAGCAAATTTTTCATTGTTAAATTCAACGTTAAAATTCACTTTTACATCTAATGCTTTGAAAACTTTTAAAATTGTAGCAAACCTAGCGTTGGTTGCATTATTCTCAATTTTCGAAATTTGTGCTTTCTTTACTCCAACCAGTTCGCCTAATTCTTCTTGGGTCATATTTCTTTCTAAACGAACTTGTTTTATAGCTTGTCCAAGCAAGTCTAGTCGTAATTCATTCTCAAATTCATTACGCTTTTCAGTCTCTTTTTTACCGATGTAATTATCAGTCAATTCGTCTAAACTATAAGTTTTCATTTCTTTTTCTCGTTAAAATACTTCTCTCTTAATCTTTCAGCTTTTTCAATTTCACTTCTCGGAATTTTATCCGTTTTCTTAACCAATCCGTGAGTTGAAATTACAACGGTATTTCTTTTATCCTGTATTACCTATCATTATAATGTCCTTTAGCAGAAACTATATAAACGGTTACGGTATCTTCATGAACCATGTATATTAACCTATCTTTTTGATTAACTTTTCTAGACCAATATCCAGCATATTGATATTTCAACATTTCGGGCTCACCTATCCCTATAAAAGGAGTTTCAACCAATTCAGCAAAAACCCGCTCCAATCTTTTGATACTTTTTTTATCGCCCGATTTATATATCCTTTAAATCCTTAATAGCTTTGTCGGAGATATTTACAATATATTTTCCCATAGAGTTTTGGTCGGATCTAGTTTACTGTATTTACCTTTTCTTAAATCCTCTATACCCTTCTCTATCTCCTCGATATTCTTTATATCATCAAAATAAGGATCATCGCTTATACGTTCTCTTTTACGTAATTCAAAAGTTTCAGTTTTTCCTCGTTGTATTATTATACGCTCATTTTCGGCTAAATCCAGATATTTTTTCAAATTACCTCTTAGCTCACTTGGACTAATTACTATCATAACTATAAATATATGTACATACAAATGTACAAAATAATGTATAATAAAATAAAGATCATTTAGTTGATTATAAAAACGTTAACAATATTTAACACTCAAAAAGCATTCTGTCTTTCAAGAGACTATTTTTCCGTATATTGCTTTAGTGCGTTAGTTTTAATCTTCTATCGATATTGTGATTATGAAAAAAGTGTTTGCTATAAGTCTATTTGTATTCTTTTTTGTAAATGTACAAGGTCAAATTGTTGTGAATGCCGACGGAACCCATTCTATACAGCATGGCCCACATATCATTAATCCGAATGGCACAATTTCCGTTCAACATGGTCCGCATATTATAAATTCTGATGGGTCGGTTTCTGTTAAACATGGTTCGGTTATCGTTAATACCAATGGTAGTCATTCTACTATTCTAGGATCTGAAAGAGACGATAGCAATCATTCATTAGAGCTATTATCTAACAAAGACGCTGAGAAACAGCAAAAAAGCCATCAGTTTTACTTTCAGAGTCGAATGATGGGTACGGCAGCAAGGTTAGATAGGTTTGATGCAGAACGAAAAATTAGAAAAGAGGAAAAGAAGTTGAAAAAGCAAAGATTAAGGAACAAGTAAGGTAGAATTGCAATATGATTCTATATCTCATCGGTCCTAAATACTATTCGAACTTCAAATAGCTCAACTCAATATCGGTATTTATCGCATCAGCTTCGTCTGAGATTATGACAACACGACCACTGAACGTTATACTCATGAATTGGTCTTCTGCCATTTCGAAGCTGGCAGGCATATTACAAACAATCATTGGCAGACCGTCGGAAGATTCAATGACAAATTTGTAGCCTGACAAGGGAATGTTTGAGATAGTATTCGTATATCCCAGTGAACCGTTTAACCTGTTAACGATCTCAACATTAGAATTCGAAAAATTACAAGTTTGTGAGAACTTTAAATCGGAATCGATTTTTTCTTTCTCACAGGAAAGCAATGCAAATAAAACGACAACTATTGCATAAATATTACCTTGGAGATCATAATACTGATATTTTAAAGGTTAATCCACGAATCCTCAAAGAATGGCTGAAAATTTAGACAGCTAAAAACACTAATAATCAGCTGGTATTATAACGAACCCTACGAGAAAATGCTACATACAGCTTACTTTTACGATATACACCTACTGCTGTTAAACATTAACATAACTATTATTTTAGTTATTAAACTATTTTTGTAGTTTAGCACGATGGGTACTCCTATTTCTCGTTAGACATATTAAAGATTGATTACTGGTTCTCTAGTTCTAAGTATGAAACAAAATAAGCTTAAAAAGGTATGGTGAAAACTATTGCTTCTATAACTTTCTTTTTTCTTTTCTTGACTTTTAACGTGGCATACTCCCAAGATATAGAAATTAAAGGCGCTGTATACACTGAAGATGGGATTGCTTTAAACGGTTCAATTCTACAAATCATTAATCAACAAGATTCGATAATCCATACTTTCGGACGAACAGATAAAGAAGGAAAATTTTCATTTCTCGCTCCCGTTGATACAGGACAGTTTTTTCTTATTGCTATTTACCCAAAACATACTGATGTTTTTATCCCTTTCCATGTGGACGACACTTTTTCAGGAAGGGATTTTGGCACCATTGAACTTCCCCTAAATTCAGTGTTTCTTGAAGAGGTCGTGATTACAGCTAAGGGGCTGATGAGTGTTAATGGGGACACGCTGGAATATAATATAGGCGCTTTAAAATTTGAACCCAATGCCCGGATTGAAGATATTATCAATGATCTTCCGGGTATGCAGATTACTCGCGGTGGACAAATCTATTCACATGGACAGATAATCGAAAGGGTGCTTGTGGATGGTGAACCATTTTTTGGCAATGATCCCACTTTGGTCACTAAAAATATCAGGGCAGATATGGTAGATAAAATACAAGTGTATGATGATATTAGTGAAAATGAAAAAATAACAGGGATTGTTGATAGCGATAGAAGAAAAACAATTGATGTAAAACTTAAGGAAGATAAGAAGTCAGGAATGTTTGGGTCTGCAGAGGGAGGATATTTGAACAATTACTACAATAATGTTGTGATGTTAAATACATTCCGCGGCAACCGCAAAATCTTTGGTTATGGTGCTCTTAGCAATACAGGTAAGTTGGGGGTTGGTTACAAAAACATGGTTGCAAATGGTTCTGCACTTGGTAATCAATTTGACAGTTCTACAGGTAAATTTCTAGGGGAAGGAACTCCAAAAGTATATAGTGGTGGACTGAGCTATTCAAATATCTGGAACAGGAAGAAACTAAATACCAGTGTTAGTATAAGTGGGATGAATGTTGAGGGTACGAAAGATATTTATGAATTGATAGATCCAGATGTAAACCCACTGTCAAACACAAGGAATACAGATTTTCAGCGGAAGTCTCATAATCAAAGCTTTCGCATAAATTATGAAAATGAAGTTGCTTCAAAGATATACCTGGACCTTCAGGTGAATCATTCAAAGCAGACCGGCTTTATTTATCAGGACTCCTATTTGAAGCGGATAGCAGATAATGTAGTAGCCGTTCATTCAAATCAAGTAAACAATAGCAATGGAGATGACTTTACGACATCTCTGAATGCCAATTGGTCAAAAGAGTTAAGTAAAAAAGGAAGGCGAATATCGATTGGGATCAGCCCTGAATTGAAATCGTCAAAAATGGATAACCAAATTATCTTGGAGACAAACAACCTTGGAGAGGAAAACGCCGATCATCTAGAAATAGCAAAGCAAAAGCTTGATTATAAAATAAACTCTAACCTGGTTTATAGCGAACCAGTTTTTAATGGAAGCTTAATCAATAGTTTTGAAAACAAAAACCATAGTGTTTCCAATGCTGTGAATACTACCAGTAACAATCTGGCCTATGAAGATAGGTTCAGTGGAGATCATAGGTATAGTTATATCGAAAATAAGTTGAAATCTATTTACAGAAGGTCTATCGATAAGTTTTCCGGTGAGATAGGTACAGCGATATCTTTTGACAGGAGCCTGTTAAAAGATATAGATACCCAGATATCTTTAAAAAATGATTTCATTTTTTTTCAACCGTTAGTTAATCTTAGATATAATATTAGTAGTACTCATAGGTTGGAATTTCGGTATTCCAAAAACAACATAGCCCCAACCCTTCTGCAGGTTCAGCCTATTACCTATAGTGACGATTTTATCAATATGTACTCTGGAAACAAGTATTTAGAACCGGAATCCGTCAGTAAATTTTATTTTAATTATTACAACTTTAAGCTTAATAAGTTAAGAGCTCTTAATAGTGAATTTGAATTCAATGTAAAAAACAATGCCGTTGGTTACAATATTAACACCTTGTCCGAAGGCAATCTCATTTCCCCGGTGAATATCAAGAAAAATATATACAGTTATACTTTCCATACGACCTATGGGAAGGAAATCAGTAAGAAAAAAGATTATCTATGGTTACCTCTTGACATGAAAAAGGAATTAAGCTATAGTTACATAAATTCTATTGAGAATAGGATAATAAGTACTTTTATTGATCTACGTCCTAGCTTTGCTTTTATTAAACGAGGAGGGATACGATTTGGCTTAGCCGCTGGCCCTAGTTATGAGCGGATAAAATATTCAGAAAATACCGATTTTAACTATGAAGGCTTCGGCATTAAAGGTACCGGAAATGTAGACATTGACTTACCACTCAAATTTCAATTGAAACAAAACTTCAATTATTTGTATAAACCCAAGTACACTTTTTCAAACACATCATTGAACCAATTATTGTGGGATGCTTCCTTAACAAAGTTGTTTGGGAAAAATGATAATTTCACATTAGAACTATCCGTAAATGACCTTTTAAATAAAAATACTGGGCTTCAGCGGGTTTATGGAAATACCGGGTTTACAGAAAGCAGATATTCGACTATAAAAAGGTATTTCTTACTAACCATAAAATTCGACATCAATAAAATGAAAGGATAAAGGATATGAAAAACATTGTTGTTGTATGCTTATTACTATTTTCTACATTTTCTCTCAAGGCTCAATTTAACCATATTATTGATGCAGGAACGGTTACTTATGAATATAAGATCAACCAATATGAACGTTCAAAGAAACTACTTGGCCAGGAATCCTTAGCTGATAAATACAGAGATTACTTATACTCGTTAGAACAAAATCGTTTTGTTTTACGGGAGTATAAGCTATCCTTCGACCATAATATCAGTTTTTTCCAGTTGATGAACAACAAGGAAATAACAAACTATCTTGATTTTTTATTGGGCATTCCAACAACCAGTGTATACAGGGATTTGAATGCTGATTCATTAAGAATAACAAAAGAATCGGGTGAGGATATCTATAATTTGAAAGATGTGATCGTACCGATTAAGTGGAAGTTTACAACTGAACGTATGAATATTTTAGGTTATGAATGTCGCAGGGCAAATGCCATCATACTTGATTCTATTTATGTCGTTGCTTTTTATTGTCCGGATATAAATGTTCCTTCCGGTCCATCTATTTTTGGTGGATTACCGGGATTGATCTTGGGAGTTTCTCTACCATATGACAACATTAACATTTTTGCAACGGAAGTAAGATTAGACAACCCCGAGATTCCTAAGACAAGTTTAAAAAAGGAAAATAATAAAACGATGACTTTTAATGAATACGGTGATTTTATTAAAAACTTATCTTCTAGTAAATCCAGAATAGATTATAATCAGAGATCATTGTATTTTTAAAGTACAATCCGACTTGATTAAGAATCTAAGACTAAAAAATATTTGCTCTCCACCATTACCCAATATTCCTTCGAAATCTGTATTTTCGCAACCATATGGAAACAGTCGTTAGCGGTATCCGGAGTACCGGAAAATTACATTTGGGAAATTACTATGGTGCAGTAAAGAACTTCATTGAGATGCAGGAAAATTACAACTGCTTCTTTTTTATTGCCGACTGGCATGCGCTTACTACACATCCTACAGCATCTGAAATGCATGACAATGTACGACAAGTAGTTGTTGAATATCTTGCTGCAGGCATCGACCCGGAAAAGGCAACGATCTACGTTCAGTCAGATGTTCCTGAAATTACTGAGCTTTATTTATACCTTAATATGAATGCTTACCTGGGTGAGCTTGAGCGAAGTGCCTCTTTTAAAGATAAGGTACGTTCACATCCGGATAATGTAAATGCTGGTCTGCTAACCTACCCTACGCTAATGGCGGCTGATATTCTTATACATCGGGCTACAAAAGTTCCTGTTGGAAAAGATCAGGAGCAGCATTTAGAGATGGCTAGAACATTCGGCAATCGTTTTAACAGGCTTTATAATGAAGATTACTTTCCAGAGCCTTATGCATTCAGCTCGACACAGAAACTGGTTAAGATTCCTGGTTTAGATGGTAAGGGAAAAATGGGAAAATCAGAAGGAGAAGGCAATGCAATCTTCCTTTCAGATACGCCGGAGGCTATTCGTAAAAAGGTAATGAAAGCTTTAACAGATGCTGGCCCAACAGCTGAAAACCAAGCTAAACCAGATTATATTCAAAATCTATTTGATTTAATGGCAGTGGTTTCTTCAAAAGATACGGTTGCTCACTTTGATCAACTATATAATAGCTGCCAAATTCGTTATGGCGACTTTAAGAAGCAATTAGCTGAAGATATGATTGCCGCAACTGAACCGATGCGTTCACGAATCAATGATATTGCAAACGATCATGAATATGTTAAAAAAGTAGTTAATTTAGGTGCTGAAAAGGCAAGAGCTTCTGCTCAAAAAACCATATCAGATGTCCGTCAGTTAATTGGCTTGAAATCATTTTAGAAAAAACCATGCATATAGCGATCGTTGGAAATATTGGAGCGGGTAAAACAACCCTAACGCGTTTATTGTCAAAGCAAATGGGCTACGAACCTCAATTTGAGGCGGTAGAGCATAACCCCTATTTGGAAGACTTTTACAACGATATGAAACGCTGGTCGTTCAATTTGCAGGTATTCTTCTTAAATAGTCGCTTTCGCCATATGCTGGAACTGCAGAAAGAGAAGAAAAACATCATACAAGATCGTACCATTTATGAAGATGCTTATATTTTTGCAGAGAACCTGCATGATATGGGCTTGATGACGGCCCGCGATTTTAATAATTACAGTAATATCTTTGAAAGCGTTTTAGAGTTTATCCAACCTCCTGATTTATTGATCTACCTAAGGGCTTCTGTTCCTACATTGGTTGATAATATTCAATTACGAGGTCGTGATTATGAGGCTGGTATTCGTTTAGACTATCTGTCTAAGTTGAACGATAAGTATGAAAAATGGATCAGCTCTTATGATGGAGGAAAGTTATTAGTGCTTGATAAAGACAAGCTTGATTTTGAAAACAATACAGAAGATTTATCCTTTGTTTTGGAAAGTGTTAATCGGGAAATAAACGGCTTGTTTTAATTATGAATATCATTGGTATCATACCTGCCCGTTATGCTTCAAGCCGTTTCCCTGGGAAGCCTTTGGTAGATATAGCAGGTAAATCAATGATTCAACGGGTATATGAAAGATGCCTGTTATCCAATAGTTTAAGTTCTGCAGTAGTAGCTACTGATGATGACCGCATAGCTGATCATGTAAAGTCTTTTGGAGGAAACGTTATCCTTACTTCTAGTAGCCATAATAGTGGAACGGACCGCTGTGCAGAAGCTGCCAATCATTTTCCAGATGCAAATATTATTATTAATATCCAAGGTGATGAGCCTTTTATACAACCAGAGCAAATTGATCTATTGGCAGCTTGCTTTAACTCGGAAGGAACTGAAATTGCAACATTGGTTAAAAAAATCGACAGCTATAAAGAGCTCTTTAATCCTAATACACCCAAGGTAATTATAGATAAAACAGGGAAAGCTTTGTATTTCAGTAGAAATACCATTCCTTTTCAGCGTGATGTTCCTGAAAACGAATGGCTGGACAAGCAAGATTATTTTAAGCATATTGGAATCTATGGCTTTCGGGTAAAAACTTTGCAGCAGCTAACTTTATTACCAATATCTGCACTTGAAAAGGCAGAAGCCCTGGAGCAATTACGTTGGTTAGAGAATGGTTATTCTATTCAAACTGCAAAAACCAGTTATCAATCTTATGGTATTGATAGTCCGGATGATATCACCTTGGCATTAAAAGAATTCAAAGACCTTTTATAGTTACTCCAGGTAATTACCTATACGCATAAGCAATGCGCGGTATTTATTAAATATGGCTGATTTAGATACAAATCCCAAATACTTATCATTTAGGTCTATTACAGGAAGAATCCATATATCCTCACGATCCATTTTCCGCATAACCTCATACATATTCGTATCAATACGAATAACATCTTGAGGTGGTTGAGCAAGCTCCTTCATTGTTTTATCTGGCGAAGCCTCTCCTATCAATATTTCAAATAGCTTTTCACTATAGATAATTCCTACTAAAACCTGGTTATCATCAACTACAGGAAAAATATTTCTCTTGGTATGGAGAATGTCCAATCGTCTATCCATTGGCTTCTCATTGGGATGCAATACAGTAAAATTTCGCTCAAGAACATAACGCAATTTCATCATCTTTAAAACTGTCCGGTCTTTGTCTTCATGAGGAAGATAATCGCCAGATTCAGCCAAAGCTTGAGTATATATTGAATATTTCAAAATACTCTTATTGATAAAATAAGTAATAGCAGAAACAATCATTAGGGGTACCATTAGTGCATATCCTCCTGTAATTTCAGCGATCAGAAATATACCGGTTAAAGGTGCGTGCATAATTCCGCTTAATGCTCCGGCCATTCCTGCCACAATGAAATTGGCTACATTTAATTCAACAAATCCGGTTAAATTAATGCCGTAAGCAAATGCAAAGCCCAAAATACCTCCCATTACCAAACTTGGCCCAAAGTTTCCTCCATTTCCACCACTATGTAAGGTAATTACTGTTGAATAGGCTTTAGCAAAAACCGTTATAATGGCATATATAAGTACAAGCCAGCCAATATTCTGATATTCTGAAAACAAGCTATTCCCTAATAAAGAAGTACTTTTACCAGCCAATAGCTCTTGTATAGCCAAATAACCTTCGCCATATAAAGCTGGAAATATAAATACCATTACTCCTAATACCAATCCACTAATAATAAGCTTATGGTATTGATTCTTCATTTTTCCAAACCATCCCTTAGCAGCATGGTTCAGTTTATTGAAAAACACGGAAAACAGGCCGACACATAAAGCTAATAAAACATAAAAGATTAATGCATCGAATGCCCAGGTATCAGTAACCAGGTAAAAAAGTGGCTCGCTATATAAAAGCCTTGATACGACAGATGAGGTTGCTGCGGCAATTAATAAAGGGATGAAGGCTGGTATGGAGAACTCGGGAAGAAGAATTTCTATAGCAAACACCATTCCTGCTACCGGACTATTGAATGCACCGGCAATTCCGGCTGCTGCACCACAAGCCAGTAGCATGGTAACCTCACGGTAATTTAAACCAAAGAATCGACCAATATTAGAACCAATTGCAGAACCGCTGGCTACAATTGGAGCTTCCAGACCAGCTGAACCACCAAAACCTACGGTTAATGCACTGGTAATAATTTGGGAGTAAACATTGTGTACGGGTATCCTACTTGATTTATTGGAAATGGAATACAAGATGGGTGTTATACCATGATCCATCTTTTTTGTCTTTAAAAACTTTCTGACATACAGAACGCTTAAAAAGATACCAATTAAGGGAAAAAACAAATAAAGATAACCCCTGAGTTCCCATGGAACCTCATTCTGTAAGAATGTAGCTATATGTAAGGTAAGTGCTTTTAAGGCAGAAGCAGCTAATCCACCGGTAATACCTACAATTGCAGCTAAAATAATTAAGAAGCTCCGATTAGATATCCGCTGTATCCTCCACTGGTTTAACCTGTTAACAAAGGTTGTGATCTCTTTAATCATCCATTGGGTTTAATTCATTTATGTTATTGCTAACTTTGCGAATATAATTAATCAAAACTTGTTGAATACTATTTATGAATATTTTTAAGAAAAATGTACTTGTTACTGTTATATCGCTTATTATCGGGGCAGGAATAACTTCATTTACATTCCTGGATGAAGGGATGTTTCCTTTGAGCGATTTAAATCGGGTTGATTTAAAGAAAGCCGGACTTGAAATTAGCCAGACTGATATTTTTAATCCGGGACAGGTTGGATTGGTAGATGCATTAGTACAAGTAGGTGGCTGTACAGGATCTTTTATTTCGGATGAAGGATTAATCATTACCAATCATCATTGTGCTTTTGGTGCTGTGCGTTTGGCCAGTACGCCAGAAAATGATTACCTGACCAATGGTTTTGTAGCGAGACAAAAAGAGTCGGAAATAAAAGCGCAAGGGTTAACCATCCGGATTACCGATAGTTATGAAGATGTTTCGAGTCGGGTATTGCAGGCTGCACAAGCATCGAGTGATCCGGCACAGAGAATTCATTTGATTACTCAGGAGCGTTTAAATATTGCAAAAGAGGCAGAGCTGAAAGATCCTTCTATTAAGGCTGAAGTTTCAGAGATGTTTATCGGCAAGAGCTATGTTCTTTTCCGATATAAAACTATTGAAGATGTACGCCTGGTGTATGTTCCTCAACAAATTATAGGTGAATTTGGTGGCGACACTGATAATTGGATATGGCCAAGACATACAGGCGATTTCTCATTTTTACGTGCTTATGTAGCTCCTGATGGTTCGCCGGCTGCTTATTCAGTAAACAATGTACCTTATAAGCCTAAGAAATTTTTAAAAGTAAATCCGAATGGTGTTAAAGAAGAAGATTTTGCTTTTATATTAGGTTATCCGGGTAGAACATTCAGGCACCGTCCGGCTCAATATATTGAATACCAGGAACGATTCCTGCTTCCTTATACAGCTGCTCTTTATGATTTTCAAAACAATGAAATGGTGAAGGCAGGGAATAATGACCGGGCAATTGAACTTAGTCTGGCAACTCGTATTAAAAGTAATGCGAACGTGATGAAAAACTACCGTGGTAAGATGAAAGGCTTAAAGGCGATAGACCTTCATAAGAATAAACAAGATGAAGACTTGGCATTGGCGCAGTTTATTGAAAACGACAGCCAGTTAAAAGGCAAATACGGTAGCTTAATGGCTGATATTGATAATCTTTACAAGGATATCTTTAGTGATGCTGAACGTGAGCTCTGGTTTAATCAAATCTATGCAAGCACTCGTTTATTGAATGTGGCAAGACAAATAAATGCTTTTAAATTAGCACTAGGAAACAGTGCAAATAAAGAGGAAATGTTCCAATCTAATTTACCACGCCTTAAAAGTATCCTTAACAGCCTGTATGAAAGCTATAACTTTAGTACTGACAGTGCCATCTTCACTAAGATGTTACTAGATGCGTCTAAATTTTCTGACAACCAATCGGTTACTGCGGTTAATAAAAGATCAGATCTAGTTAATTTCGCTAAAAAATCTTTGTCTGCAAGCAAATTAAAAGATCAGGAATTTGTATTCAATAAGCTTTTACTATCTCCTAAATCACTTCTTAGCTACTCAGATAATTTGTTGAGCTTTCAAAATGATTTGCAAACACAGCAAGCAGCATTAAAACCTGAATTGGATCGCAGAGAGGGTGTCTTAAATCAACTAATGGGCGATTATGTGGCAGTTAAGGAGCAGTTTCAGAAAAGGGACTTTATTCCTGATGCTAATAGTACTTTACGTTTAACCTATGGCTATATTCGTGGTTACTCTCCTGCCGATGCTACGTATGTAAAGCCTTTTACCACGATTCGTGGTATTATTGAGAAAGGAGCACTTGATCAGCCTGATTTCCGCTACCCTTCTAAGATTAGGGAAGTTTGGGAAGCTAAAGATTTTGGACCTTATGCGATGAAAGAGTTGGGCGATGTACCCGTTAATCTATTATATAATATGGATACGACAGGAGGAAATTCTGGCTCTCCAATTATGAATGCTAAGGGTGAATTGATTGGTGTAAACTTTGACCGTGCCTACGATGCAACCATTAATGATTTTGCATGGAATGAAAGTTATAGCAGATCAATCGGTGTTGATATACGTTATGTACTTTGGGTAGCTGATAAAATTGACAATGCTGATTTCTTATTAAAGGAAATCGGTATTTGATTTACGAATTTGGTGTGCTAATCGTTTGAACCAATTCGGTTAGTACACCATTATTATCTTTTGGGTGAATAAAACAAACCAATTTATTATCGGCACCTTTCTTTGGCTCTTCGTTCAATAAGCGTGATCCCGCTGCCTTAAAGCGAGCCATTTCTTTCTTAATATCTGCAACTTCATAGGCAATATGATGAATACCTTCTCCCCTTTTCTCGATAAATTGATAAATAGGGCCTTCGTTATTCAATGCTTGTAACAATTCGATCTTACTTTCTCCTATTTTAAAGAAAGCCGTTTTAACCGATTCACTTTCAACAGTTTCAGTTTTATAGCAAGGGCTTTGCAAGATTTGTTCGTAGTTCTTTATTGCCGCATCCAGGTCTCTTACCGCTATGCCAATGTGTTCAATTTTCTCCATCGCTGTTTTAAATAGAATTATTTCATCAAATTTGTTTAATTAACAAATAAAAGTTCACAATCTTTTAAAAAATAAATAAATCGTAATGGCAGCTTCTATTTATTTAGATAATAACGCAACAACGCAGGTTGATCCGAGAGTGCTGCAGGAAATGATACCCTACTTTACGGAAAACTATGGAAATGCTTCTAGTACGAATCATAAATTTGGACAAATAGCCGCTGAAGCAGTACAAACAGCCCGATTAAGGATTGCTGAATTAATAGATGCAACGGATCGGGAAATAACCTTTACCTCTGGAGCTACAGAATCTATTAATATTGCCATAAAGGGAGTTTATAATCGATATCAATCTATTGGTAAACATATCATTACTTGTCAAACTGAGCATAAAGCTGTTTTAGATGTATGCCGTTCGTTGGAAAAACAGGGTGCTGAAGTGACCTATTTAGCAGTAGATAGTCAAGGAAATATTGATTTACAGGATTTAAGGAATGCCATTCGAAAAGATACTGTGTTGATTGCATTGATGTTTGCCAATAACGAAACGGGTATTATTCATCCTATTAAAGAAATTGCCAGCATTGCTGCAGAGAATAAAGTATTATTCTTTTGCGATGCTACGCAAGCTGTAGGAAAAGTGCCTATTTCATTGAAAAGTGCAGGGATTGATATGATGGCTTTTAGTGCACATAAAATCTATGGACCTAAAGGAATTGGTGCATTATATGTAAAACGGAAGACTAGAAGAATACAATTGGAGCCTTTAATGATGGGTGGCGGACAGGAGAATGGTTTACGAGGTGGAACATTAAACGTTCCAGGGATTGTAGGTATGGGTGCTGCTGCTTTATTATGCAAACAAACGATGTTAGAAGAAAGTAAGTGGCTAGAATCTTTAAGAAATTACTTACAAAAGTCTCTATTAAAAATTGAAGAGACAACTGTTAATGGGCTTTCAGATAATAGATTATCTCACACTACTAATATTACTTTTCGGTTTTTAAAAGCCGAACATATTATGGTTAGCTTAGGAAATATTGCCTTGGCATCTGGCTCTGCCTGCTCTACAGGTTCGCTGGATCCATCGCATGTACTTTTAGCCATGGGTTTGAGCAGAGATGATGCTCATGCTTCTTTGCGTTTTAGTTTGGGAAGATTTAATACAGAAGCAGAGATAGATCAAGCAGTTAAACTTGTATCAAGAAAAGTAAAGGAGCTCAGAGAGGAGTCTCCAGCCTGGCAACTATTTAAAAGTGGATTAATTGATTAATTAATTTCATTTTAGGATGACAAGAGAATTGTATGCTTAAATAAATAATGTCGATATTTGTAAAACTATTTAATAGCTATGATTACAATTACTGATAAGGCAAAACAACGCGTAGAAGATGTGATGAAAGAAGAGAATTACGATTCTTCTTATTTCGTTCGTGTTTCTGTTGATAGCGGAGGCTGCTCTGGCTTGACTTACAAATTGGATTTCGATAACCAAGAGCAAAAGGATGACCAGGTATTTGAAGACAAGGGAATTAAACTGGTATTAAATATTAAATCCTTTCTTTATTTAGCTGGTACTGAATTGGATTTTTCGGATGGACTGACTGGTAAAGGTTTCGTATTTAATAATCCGAATGCTTCCCGTTCATGTGCTTGCGGAGAAAGTTTCGCTGTTTAACATCCTCTGATTTTCTTTAGATTATTTTTTTTTATGTTTGTAATGACCTATAAACATAGAAAGATATGAACCCTGTTACGCAAGAAATGACAGTGCCAGACTTGTTGCGCAATGTCATTAAAAACATTCATCCGGAAGATCATTCTTTTTTATTGGAAAAAACAGGTCAGGAATGGACTGAAATCTCATATAAAACAGCCTACGAATATATTAATGCAGTTTCGGCCTATCTTATCTCGATTGGTATTCAAAAAGGCGACCGGGTAGCTTTGCTAATAGAAAATAGTCCGACTTATCTTTATTTTGATCAGGGCATTCAACAAATTGGAGCTATCAATGTATCTATCTACCCTACTCTTCCAGAAAATGACACCGAATATATTTTAAATGATAGTGGTGCAAAGATAATCTTGGTAGGCAATCACTTTCTATTGAAGAAGATAGTAAAGATTGCTAATAACTGCGGATCTTTAACGCGGATTATTGCCGCTTTTGATGATTATGAAAAGACGATAAAAGATGCGCACCTAAAGGCTGGAGTGATTTCTTTTTCTTCACTAATTAATGAAGGTAAAAAGATATTTCCTGATTATGAACGGAAGATCATAGCTGCCTGCGAAGGAATCATTCCATCCGATCTATCTACTCTTATTTATACATCAGGCACTACAGGAATACCAAAAGGTGTAATGCTTACTCACTCAAACCTGGTGAACAATGTTCGGGCAGCTCTGGATTTAATTCCTGTTATTGAGTCAACGGATTTATTCTTATCCTTTCTTCCCCTTTCGCATGTTTTTGAAAGAACTGCAACTTACCATATCTGTTTATCTTGCGGTTGTCGCATCGCTTTTGCCCAAAGTTTAGAGCTACTTGCTAAGAATATGGAAGAGGTTAAACCCACTGTATTAAACTGCGTTCCACGTTTACTGGAGCGCATCCATGATAAAGCAATTCAGGGAGGCACGCAAGCTGGAGGGATGAAAGCGAAAATATTTACATGGGCATTGGCAGTGGGAAAAGAATTTAGGGAAGTGCAGGAAAATGGCACACAAGCTGGTCCGATTTTACTTTTAAAGCACAGTCTTGCAGAACGATTGGTATTCAGTAAAATAAAAGCAAAGACTGGTGGCCAGCTTAAATTTTTAATTTCTGGTGGTGGCGCTCTTTCTCAAAATGTTGGTGAGTTTTTTGGAGACTTGGGTATAAAAATATTGGAAGGTTATGGCTTAACAGAAACATCTCCTATAGTATCAGTCACCGAATATGATCGACAAGTATATGGTACCGTAGGGAGAGTTGTACCGCGTATTGAAATAGGAATTCAAAACTATGAAACCAATGAGATATACACGGTTCAAAGCTATGAGTCTTTTAATCCTTCATTTGAATGTCCTGAAGGTGAAATCATTATCCGCGGACATTGTGTAATGAAAGGTTATTGGAATAAACCAGAAGAAACAGCCAATGTAATTGATAAAGAAGGTTGGCTGCATACAGGAGATATTGGAAGGTTTTATAAAGGAAACCTTCAAATTACTGATCGATTAAAGAATATGCTGGTTAATTCTTTTGGTAAAAACATTTATCCTACTCCGGTAGAGAATACCTATTTAAAAAGTCCTAAAATAGAACAGATTTTTTTGATTGGTGATAAGCAAGAATATATTACAGCCATTATCATTCCATCGCAAGAGAGTTTAATTACACGTTTTAATATTAAAAAGGAGTTTTTTGAAAAGCCGGACCGGTTTATTACAGATTCAGATATTATAAGCTGGCTTAATGAAGACATAGCAAAACTCTCAAACGAATTAGCAAAGTTTGAAAGGATTAAAAAGTTCCTGGTTAAACGTAACCCATTTTCTATCGATGAAGGTGAACTCACACCTACGATGAAAGCCAAACGAAAGGTGATTGAGAAAAAATACGCAAAAGAAATAGATGATCTTTATAAAAGTGATTAGAATCTGATTTTATTTAGCTGATTAAAATCTTACATTTACTGACTCAATCGTCAATATGGCTTTAAATTACGTCTGGATCTCATTTTTTCTTATCGCATTTGTCGTTGCCCTATTTAAACTTATTTTTCTTGGCGATGTTGAGATATTCCAACGTATTATTACTGGAACATTTGACAGTGCAAAGGTAGCAGCAGAGATTTCATTGGGATTAATTGGCTTAATGGCCTTTTGGTTGGGAATTATGAAGATTGGCGAAAAGGGAGGAATGGTTCAGCTTTTTGCAAAAGCTGTAGGACCGTTTTTTCACAAACTGTTTCCTGAGATTCCTAAGAATCATCCTGCCTTAGGATCTATCTTAATGAACTTCTCGGCAAACATGTTGGGATTAGACAATGCAGCTACTCCATTAGGATTAAAAGCGATGAAGGAGCTTCAGGAGTTAAATCCTGATAAAGAGACAGCGACGAATGCACAGATTATGTTTCTGGTATTAAATGCTTCTAGCTTAACGCTGATACCTATCAGCATTATGGCCTATCGGAAAGAAGCAGGGGCGGCTGATCCGGCTGATGTTTTTATTCCCATTTTAATTGCCACCTTCTTTTCTACAATCGTAGGATTAATAACTGTTGCCATCTATCAGAAGATCAATTTATTTAATAAGATAGTTTTAGCCTATTTAGGAGGTATATCCTTATTTATTGGAGGTTTGTTATTTTACTTTAATACATTACCACAAGAAGAAATTAGCACCATTTCTAAGGTAGGTGGAAACGTTACTCTGTTTGCAATCATCGTTTCCTTTATTGCCTTAGCGATGTATCGCAAAGTAAATGTATATGAAAACTTCATAGACGGTGCAAAGGAAGGTTTTGAGGTTGCTATAAAAATAATACCCTACTTGGTCGGTATTTTAGTTGCTGTAGGTGTGTTTCGTGAGGCTGGAGTAATGGATTACCTTGTACAAGGAGTTAGCTCTGTTGTAGCTTGGTTTGGCGCTGATACACGCTTTGTTGAAGCTTTACCAGTAGCATTTATGAAGCCGCTAAGTGGAAGCGGTGCAAGGGGATTAATGGTTGAACTAATGAACGCAAATGGTGCAGACGACTTTGCTTCGCGGGTAGCCAGTGTAATTCAGGGGTCTACAGAAACTACTTTTTATGTTTTAGCCGTATATTTTGGCTCTGTAGCCATAAAGAAGACAAGACACGCATTACCTTGCGCACTTTTAGCTGAACTAGCAGGTGTTATTGCAGCTATTATTGTAGCTTATATATTTTTTGGATAGATATGGAAAACAGAAAAACTATTGCATTAATTGCTCATGATGGAAAAAAAGATGAGATGATTCAATTCGCTAAAGAAAATCACGATCAACTTAACCAATTTCATTTAATAGCTACGGGTACTACCGGACAACGAATCATTGAAACAGCTTTACAGGTTGAACTTAAATTAAGTGGCCCAAAAGGAGGCGACGCACAAATAGCTGCCTTGGCGGCAGAAGGCATATTAAGTGCTGTATTATTTTTTCGCGATCCATTAGGAAAGCATCCTCATGAGCCCGATATTCAAATGCTTATGCGTATTTGCGATGTGCACAACGTACCGTTGGCAACTAACCCTAGTACTGCTAAACTAATATTACTTGGTTTGCAGAGTGAATTATAAAACATGGCCTTTAAAGTAAATGCAAATTTATTGTAATGATCCAATTTAATAATAACGAACAATACTCACCTTTTATAGGAATTGAACGTAAACGATGGAGAGAATTGAATGGATCTATATCCTATAATTTATCCAACGAAGATATTGGTTCTCTGAATGCAATGAATGAGCCATTAACTCTTCAGGAAATACAAGAAATTTACTTCCCGTTAAGCCATTTACTTAATATTCATATTAATGAGGCGCGTCAACTACACTCTGAAGTAAGCGGATTTTTAAAAGACCGAACCCATAAGCTACCTTTCATTATCGGTATTGCAGGTAGTGTTGCAGCTGGTAAAAGCACAACTGCCAGGGTATTACAAAGGTTGCTTTCATTGGCGCCTGATAAACCACAGGTAGATTTAATAACAACAGATGGCTTCTTATATCCCAATAGCGTACTGGAAAGTAGAGGAATACTAAATAGAAAAGGCTTTCCAGAGAGCTACGATACAAGGAGATTAATTCGCTTTCTGGCTGATATCAAATCAGGTAAAAAAGAAATATCTGCCCCTACCTATTCACATCTGGAGTATGATATTATGGAAGGTCAGAATCAGTTAATTAGTTCACCCGATATTGTTATCA
Source organism: Albibacterium bauzanense (assembly GCF_004339765.1). Lineage (GTDB taxonomy): Bacteria > Bacteroidota > Bacteroidia > Sphingobacteriales > Sphingobacteriaceae > Albibacterium > Albibacterium bauzanense. The sequence continues at coordinate 443,501 of NZ_SMGO01000001.1, forward strand.
TAGAAGGAATTAACGTTTTACAAGTTAACTTATCAAAACAACATAAAGGGCCCAGAATATTCGTTTCTGACTTTTTCGACTACTCCATTTATGTACATTCAAATGAACAGAATTTACAGAAATGGTACGTAGATCGTTTTCTATCACTTCGTGATACAGCGTTCAAGAAAGCAGACTCATATTTTCATAAATATGCTAATCTTGATCATAAAGAGTCTATAAGTACAGCCACATCGATTTGGAATGAGATTAATAAACCCAACCTTTTAAAGAATATTTTACCAACTCGCTATCGCGCCAATTTGATCCTTGAGAAAGATGTTAATCACTTAATTAAACGAATTAGTATTCGTAAAATCTAGTTAATCTTTTTGTTGGAAATCGCTGGGTAAAAGGCCTGTATATTTTTTAAAAAAGCGTGTAAAATAGGCTGGGTCATCAAAACCTGTTTGATAAGCAACCTCTCTAATTGGTGTATTTGTCCAAAACAAGAGTCTTTTAGCTTCCAGAATACGCTGTTCGTTAATTAATGTCTTCGCATTTTTGCCTGTTATTTCTTTAATTACATCGTTTAAATGTCCAGGCGATACAAATAACCGCTTAGCATAGTCGCTTACCTTTACTTCCTCAAGTGCATGAACAGTTACCAATTGCTTAAAGCCTTTATAGATTGAATTGTACTTTTTTCTTTTTTCAAGAGAATCGTTCTTCTTTAAATGAAGCGATATCTTGTCTAATAAGGCACTAAATATTTTCGCCAGGATTTCTTTATTCTTTAACTCGCTATCATATTCTTCAATCATTAGATTAATGAAATTCATAAAAGCTTGCATGCTATCGCTATCCAGCTCAATAACATCTGCACCAAATATATCATGCCAATTATTCCTACTTTGTAAAGACATCAAAAACTGTTCTTTAAAAGAGATAAGAAGCAGTTTGGCATTCTTTGCCTTTACATGAAAATGAATCTGTTCCGGGCGCATTACGATTAACGCATTAGCCTGTACTTTGTATTCATGAAAGTCGATAAACTGGATTGTTTCACCTGAGATTAGAAAATAAATACTAAAATAATCATGGCGATGCGGCTTTTTGATCTTCTCCAATGAATCGATGTTCAGATCAAGCCATTTTATATTGAAAAAGTCATCTTCATCTAATATATTCGATGAGCTTTTATATATAGGGATGGATTTACTCTTCATAAAATCAAATGTTGTAATTTCCGTGAAAAGTACTATTAATTCCCGACTTTATTATCTAAATAAAGAATCACTTGCGGTAATTTTGATATTATAATTAGATAAAGACTATCATGAGCAACGAACACGACTTAGTAGAATTGAATGTAACAGGAATGCACTGTAATAATTGTGCGCTATCGGTTCACAAACTATTAGAGAAAAAAGGTCTTCAAGACATTCATGTTGATTTTGCAAATGAAGAGGTAAAATTCTCAGGTGCTGAGGATTCATCATTACCCACTATTATAAAAGATATTGAAGGATTAGGCTTTAAGGTTTACGAACAAGAAGAAGCTCCACAAGAAAAATTTTATGATAAAATAGAGAATCGCTTCTATTTTAGCCTAATCTTTACGATTCCTCTATTCTCACATATGTTTCTGCCTTTTCATTGGTTACATAATCCTTATATTCAGTTAGCTCTGTGTTTACCGGTTTTCATCTTAGGTGCTATCCATTTTGGAAAAAGTGCATTTAACTCCCTTAAAAACGGAATGCCGAATATGGATGTGTTGATCTTTATTGGTTTCACTTCAGCTTTTATATATAGTTTAGTAGGTACCGCATTTGAGTTAGGTGCTAACTATATGTTTTATGAAACTACAGCAGTAATTATAACTTTAGTATTATTGGGAAATCTCTTTGAGAAAAGATCGGTGTCTCAAACTACATCTGCAATCAAGGATTTACTAAAATACCAACAGGTTAAAGCTACTCGTATAAAAGGTGAAACGCACGAAGTTATAGACTCCAGAACGATCCAGAGTGGTGATATATTATTAGTAAATACGGGTGATAAAATACCAGCCGATGGTGATATTATATGGGGAGATGCTTCGGTTAATGAGTCATTAATAACCGGAGAAAGTATTCCGGTTGAGAAAACCAAGTATGATTCGGTAATTGGAGGAACATTGGTTGAGCATGGAACAATCAAAATTAGCGCAACCAAGGTTGGAAAACACTCTGTACTTTCTCAGATCATTGAGATCATGAAACGTGCTCAATCTTCAAAACCTCCTATTCAGCGTTTAGGAGACAAAGTTGCTGGCGTGTTTGTACCTGTTGTAGTAAGTATCTCTGCTCTTACCTTTATTCTTGCCTATTTTGCTTTTAATATTGAGCTGGGTGATTCAATTATGCGAGCTATTGCTGTACTTGTTATCTCCTGCCCTTGCGCTATGGGATTAGCTACACCGACAGCTGTAATGGTTGGTTTGGGCAGAGGCGCAAAAAAAGGTGTTCTAATTAAAGGTGGGGCCACCGTTGAAGAAATGGCTAACCTTAAATACATGGTTTTTGATAAAACAGGAACGCTAACCACTGGAGATTTTAATATCAAAGCAATGGACGTTATTGATATAAGCAAGGAAGACGCAGCTTCTATCATTGTTGGTTTAGAAAGTTATTCGAACCATCCTATTGCAAAATCATTGGTAAAAGAACTTCAGTCTCAAGTAGTAAAGAAGTTTATATTCACCGAAGTAAAAGAGATTAAAGGATTAGGGATAAAAGCCGTTGATAATGATGGTAACACCTATGAAATTGGATCTAATAAGATCATAAATTCTGGCGAAGATGATTTTGATATTTACTTAAAAAGGAACAACAACCTGTTGGTCAAGATCTCTATTGAAGACCAATTAAAACCAGATGCAAAAGAGCTAATCGATATCTTAAAAGAACAAAAGATCACGCCTATATTATTAAGTGGTGATAGAAAAGAGAAGTGTGAATCGGTAGCGAAGAAATTAGGAATCGAAGTAGTTTACGCTGAGAAATTACCGCAAGAAAAGCTGGATATTATTGACTCTTACAAAGAACAGGGAACAACAGCTATGGTTGGAGATGGTATTAACGATGCGCCTGCTTTGACTACTGCTGATGTAGGTATATCATTAGGGAATGCGAGCCAGGTAGCTATTCAATCAGCTAAAGTTGTATTGCTAAACAATGATCTTAAATCAGTTATTACCTTGTTAAAAGTTGGTAAACATACTTTGATCACGATTAAACAGAATTTATTCTGGGCCTTCTTTTACAATGTATTTGCTATACCATTAGCTGCATTGGGCTTTTTAGGCCCAATGTTAGCAGCTTTGGCAATGGCATTTTCTGATGTAGTGGTTATTGGTAACTCACTACGTTTAAAGATTAAAAAATTGAACTAAGCCCAGGCTTTATCACCTTTCGTATAGGCAATATCACCATCATACCTTCCAGGAATCGGATTGTATCTTAAAGCTTTGGTAGCACCTAACTCAGAAGTAAAGTAACCCAAGAGGGTTAGTTCTTTAATCATTCTGAAATAATGGTTAGGCTCACCTTCTTTCTTATTCTTTTGGTATTCTTGTTGTTCTTTATCCAGATCAATTAATAAAGCAGTTCTTTCTTCCGCACTTAATTGCTGAAAGTTTTTGCTGTATTTTTTATTGGAAGCTTCTTCAATTTTTGTTAAACCTTCCATAAATGTCTTTTGATCTTGCTCAGTATAGCAGTCGCGTACCATTACTGGTATAAACTCTCCTACTCCGGCCTCTTTTGCTCCAGGAGTTTTCGTTGCAGGAAGAATTGTATCAGCGATGTCTCCTAAAAAGTCTGTCTGATTTTTTTCAAATAGGCTTGCAACATCTTTTGTGGCAGGACGAGTACATCCTTCAAGGAATAACTGTCCACCTATAATTGTACCACCGAAAACTAATGCTACCCGATTAATTGCTTCTCTTCTATTCATGATGCTTTTCTTAATGGATATTAAAGATTCTGTTTTTTCAATTCGCTAACGGCATAATCTACAGCGCGGGCTGTTAAAGCCATGTAAGTAAGAGATGGATTTACAGCAGCAGCTGAAGCCATGCATGCACCATCTGTAACAAATACATTTAATGCATCCCAAACTTGATTATGTTTATTAAGGACCGATGTTTTAGGATCAAGCCCCATACGAGCAGTACCCATTTCATGAATTCCTTGTCCGAAATAATATCCCGAGTCAAAAGTTGTTACATCTTTTACACCGGCAGATTCTAACATTTCCTTTCCGTCGGCCATCATGTCCTTTCTCATCTTCAGCTCATTCTCACGCAACTCACAATCCATCGCTAAGACTGGCAATCCCCACTTATCTTTTTTCTCTTTGTCTAGCGTAATTTTATTATCGTGGTTTGGTAAGATCTCACCGAAAGCCGTAATTCCTATCGACCAATCTCCTGGTTCGCTTAATTCATCTTTGAAAGCACCGCCAATATTCAATTCAGCAATGTTTCTCGACCAGCCACTCCGGCTTGCAGAACCCTGATATCCGAATCCTCGCAGATAATCGCGTTTATCATCTCCCACATTTCTGTAGCGTGGTATATAGATACCGTTAGGTCTTGATCCATAGTAATATCGATCATCGAAACCTTCCACTCTACCACTTGCTCCTAATCTAAAATGATGATCCATTACATTATGGCCTAATTCACCACTGCTACTTCCTAATCCGCCTTCCCATACATCTGTTGCAGAGTTCATTAGTACCCAGCTAGAATTAAATGAAGAAGCACATACAAAGACTATTTTAGAAAAATACTGATAAGTCTGATTTGTTTCAGCGTCCAATACTTCTACGCCAGTTGCCTTTTTGGTGTCTTTATCATAAAGTATTTGAGTAACGATAGAGTAAGGTCTTATAGTTAAATTACCTGTTTTAGCAGCTGCAGGTAAAGTAGCCGATTGAGAGCTAAAATAAGCACCGAAATTACAACCTAACCAACATTTGTTTTGGTATTGACAATTAGTTCGATCATGATGAGGTACTGTAATATTTGCTGTACGGCCAATGATCATTTGTCGGCTACTATTGTAATGCTTTTTAAGTCGTTCAGCAATATCCTTCTCAACAACGTTCATTTCCATTGGTGGCATGTAATCCCCATCAGGCAATGCAGCAATTCCATCTTTGTTTCCACTAATTCCTGCAAATTTTTCTGCATAACTGTACCAAGGCGCTATATCTTTATAACGGATAGGCCAGTCAACAGCAATGCCTTCTTTGGCATTTGCTTCGAAATCCAGGTCGCTCCATCGGTAACTTTGACGGCCCCATGTTAATGAGCGCCCTCCTACTTGGTAACCACGAAACCAGTCGAATCGTTTAACTTCTGTATAGGGACTCTCCTTTTCATTCACCCAAAACTTGAGATTCTTTTCATTTAGAGGGTAATCACGTTTTAATACCGGGTAATCCTCTATCATTTTTTGAGTACGCCCACCTCTATGGGGGAATTCCCAAGGATCAGTAGTATTGTTTTGATAATCTTTAACATGCTCTACATTCCACCCTCGCTCAAGGACAATTGTTTTTAATCCTTTCTCTGTCAATTCTTTTGCAGCCCATCCTCCGCTAATTCCGGAGCCGATTACGATTGCATCATACGTGTTATCTGCCATAATTTAATAATTTAGGTATTCTATAATTAACTTTCTAAAATTGCTTGTTTTTGATTCCGATCACGGAAAAATACAATAAATAATAAAACTACTATTGCAGCAATAGCTGCAGGTATTAACCATATATTTTGCCAGCTATGTGTACCATCACTATTTAAATAATTATCTACAATTGGTCCTGAAATAAGCGACCCAATTAACATACCAACACCATAGGTTGCTAAAGTGATCATACCTTGCGCTGCAGATTTAAAGCGATCTCCTGCTAAGTTATCGGTATAAATTTGACCAGTTACAAAGAAGAAATCATAGCAAATACCATGAAGAACAACTCCTCCTATTAACATCCAATAGCCTGCATCTGCATTTCCATAAGCGAAGAATACGTAGCGAAGAACCCATGCCAGCATACCAAATGCAAGCATTTTCTTAACTCCAAATCTCACGAAAAGGAAAGGCATAACCAACATAAACAAAAATTCTGATACTTGACCTAGTGACTGAACGGCTGTTGGTGCTGCTACTCCTACTTCAGTTAGAAATGCATTTGTAAAATTATAATAAAAAGCCAGAGGAATACAAATAGCAATGGATGAAATAAAGAAGATTAAATATGATCTGTTTTTAAGTAAACGAAGTGCATCCAGACCTAGTATTTCTCCTACAGATATTTTTTCACCCTTTTTCATCGGTGGAGTACTTGGCAATGTAAAAGAAAATAAACCCAATATCATTGAAGCAATAGCTGCCATTTTAAAAGTATTTCCTAACTGACCTGAATCTTGACTATCCCAGGCTAAGTAGCTAATTAATAGACCTGCTATAATCCATCCTGCTGTTCCCAGAATACGAATTGGCGGGAATTCTTTTTCGGTATTGGTCATTTGTCTGAAGGCAATTGAGTTTGCCAAAGCCAACGTAGGCATGAACAATATCATATAAATTAAAATTAAAGGGAAGAAACCTTCAAATGTAGCTGCTTGTCCGGCAAACCATAGAAGGAGTGCCCCTATTATATGTAATACTGCAAAAATACGTTGAGCTGGAAAATAACGATCCGCGATAATTCCAACGATAAATGGTGCCAGAATTGCACCGAATGATTGTGTTAAAAAGGCTGTTCCGACTTGAGTTCCTGTTGCTTTATAAGTACCAAATAAGAATGTTCCCAGTGTTACAAACCAGGCTCCCCATATAAAGAATTCGAGGAACATCATAAAAGATAATTTAAAGCGGTTGCTTGTGTTCATAGGTTAATGATTAATTGATGGTTTAGTGATTAATGATTATTTATTTTGATATTATTGATTTCTAAATGTACTCATTTTTTAAATTGTCTTTTTCATCTTTTAAACTTCACGGAAGAAACTCCTTTGGATATTTTTGAAAAGAAAGTTCTAATTTACCACCATTATCCTAAAAAGCAAACAAAGGATTGCAATTTAGAAACCTTATAATTGCAAAAGAAGGTCATTGTTGAACTCACGTTGGATATCTATAAACCCTGGGTAATGCACCAATTGGTCGCCAATAAGAATAGCGGGTTTTACTCGTATGGTGATATAGGTTTTCTTTCCAGATTGATTAGTCCCCGTTATAAACTGCTGGATATCATTCCGAATAGAATCATTCGCTAAGAACTCGTATATATTCTTATTAAGCTCTAATCTAACCTCCTTTACTCCTTGTGGTGCAATATCTATTCGTTGATTTATTGCACCTTCAGATAACTTCTGTTTATTAATTAGAATTTCATAATCGAAATAATTAATAGCAGCATAGTCATTGGTTGGATTTGACACTTCAATGGTTAGATCAGCCTTTAAAGGGATACTTTTGTTTATAAAACCAAGAGCAAGAGAAGGTATATTGGTTAAACTCATATCTCTTTTAGAAATAAGTTTTTGAACGTCGGTACCTGATACAAGAATGCTATTTACACGTACAATACGATAAGTACAATCTGCTAACGTCTTCATTTCCTTCGCTTGTTGGCTTATTCCACACCCTGCTAGAACAAACAACATTAAACCAACTGAAATTATCGCTTTCATAAAAATCTATTTTACTGTAAAACCTAGTTCAAACTGTGAAGTTAAATATTGAAATTCGTTTATTTATGAGAATATGATAAAACACTTTCTAATTCCTTGATTCGATTCAATTCAGGTTTGCAAACAAATATACCATAATCACTATCCTTCCTTAATCCTCTTACAAAAAGGTAAATGACACCTCCGAAATGCTTCTCATAATCAAAATATGGCAATCTTTGTTCCAGGTATTTCTTGGCTGCTATGGTATAGATGAGATACTGTAAATGATAATTATTATCAAACATCACTTCATTCAAAACTTCCTTTGAGTAAAAATCCAGAGAATCTCCCAAGAAGTTCGATTTCCAATCCAAGATATAAAACATGCCATTGTGCTCAAAGAACAAATCCATTTTACCGTTCATGATACCTTCAAGCTCTCCGAATGAATTTACGCTAAATGGATATTCTGTAGTAGATAATAAATTTAAACTCTGAGTGTTAAATACAGGAACATTAAAGTCAAACTCTAACTCATTCAAACGTTTATCCTTGGATAGTTCTGACAACCTAAATTCCTGATCTGCTATTTTTATCTTAGCATTTAATACTTCTTCAAGCAGCTGAATCAATGAAGCTTTATAATTTTCCAATTGTTTTGGCATAAATCGAATTAAAGAAGCATGAATATACCGTTCCCAATATTGTCCATTTGTGAAATCAATATTTTCAAAAATATGATGCAAGAGATTACCTGTAATATTACCCTTTTGCAGTTTTTTGAAAATAAAAGATTCATAGTCTTTTAAATCAACGTAGGTATTCTGCTTCTTCGTATAGATTGGTTTCTTTGCTAAAGAAGAATAACTTAGCTTACGCCAATATTTTTCATTTAAATTGAACCGATCTGCATAGCCAGGAGTAGAAAGTTGCTGATCTGCCGACTTGGAATAACGGTAATCTTTATCGACCTCCAAAGCCTGTGAAAAATTAATGAGTTGAGGTTGTTCTGGGAGGGCTTGAATTGATCTGACAAATGGAATTAGAGAAGTATTATTTTGATAATAGGTATAGCGGGTTATAAAGCACTTATATACTGCGCGAGTTATTGCAACATAAATAAGTCGCCGATTTTCCTGTTCTAACTGCTTTTCTACCATTTCACGATGCTCATCTGTTAGGTGTTCTGTGATACCAAACAAGTACTCTCCATTTGAATCATCTTTAAAACTGCAGAAATCACGATCATTCTCCGATTTCAAATCTAAAAATGGAGCAAAAACAATGTTATACTCCAGTCCCTTACTTTTATGAATGGTAACAATTTCAATTGCTTTTTCATCGCTCTCAATTCTTTGCTCAAATTCGTCACCCTCCAGCCTCATCCCTTCCAAGCCTCGCTTAAGCCAGTGTATTAACTCTAATTGCGAAAAATTCTTATGAGATTGCACTTTATGAAGTATCTCAATTAGTTGATAGAGATTGGTGATGATTCTTTTTCCATTTCCTGAAACATTATTTAAAAGGCTTCCCTTAACACCATAATCAATAATAAACTGCATGAGTGTTGCATAAATACCATCCTCTTTCCAAAGCAGTCCATATCTTTTAAAATTTTGCAACTCCTCATCCTGATCCAATTTCAATATCTCTAAGCGAGTATATCCAGTTAAAGGGTTCAGTAGGGCTTTGTTGATCGTGGAGATGTTACTCTCATAAAATGCATTTAAAAGATAATATACAAATTTTGCCTCCTGGCTTTGTAAAACCTTACTATCATCGATAGTTATGGCAGGAATACCATATTTGGCTAACTGCGCCTTAATCTTTCGGCCTTCACCATTATATCTTACAAGAATGCCGATATCAGAAGCTTTAATTCTTCTTCTTTGGCCGTTTTTCTCAATCAGATAATCTTCGTTTTCTAATAGCTGAATAATCTGTGCAACTACTGTTTGATAGCGTTCATCTGAGCCTTTATTTTCAACGATCGTTATAGGAAAATCGACTACATCTTTATTTAGCAATACACCTTTACTGTTATTAATAGGAGATTCAACATGATGATAAACTATGCCTTCTTTTTCTCCCTGATAATGGAAAGTATCAAAATCAGCCAAAGGCTTAAAGAATAAATTCATCGCCTCAATTAAGGGCGCTGAGGAACGATAATTATGATTCATTCCGTATTTATTACTTACTTCACGAGCAGCTTTAAAATAGGTGTTCAAATCCGCTTGTCGCCAGGCATAAATGGATTGTTTTGGGTCTCCGATATAAAAAAGAGTTGTATTATGTCCAAATGCTGTATGAAAAATCTCATACTGTAATTTGTCGGTATCCTGAAACTCGTCAATAAAAACTGCTTTATATTTCTCTTGAAGTTCAGCCACCAGTCTTTCATTACCTTGTCTTGTCAGGGATCTATGTAGTTGTTCAATCATATCATTAAATGAAAGAACATTTTTCTTTTCCTTATGCTGAACAATATATTGGACGGAATCCTGAATTAGTATACAATATAATCTATTCAAAACTTCCATTACTCGCGTAGAAATAGAATTTTGAAAAGCATCAACTTCAGCAATTTTATCGAGCCAATCTGGAAAAAGCTTAATAATATAAGCTGCATCGGACTTGTCTTTCAAATAATCCAAAAAAGCTTCTGGTTGATGAATAAGCGGTAACACATTTTTCTTTGCGAAAGTATTCGAATTACAGCGTTCTGTAAGCTCATTTGTTGAATCTATGACCTCCTGGTATAAACTTTCAAGAAATGCACTTTTCTGTTCTTCAATAGTAAGTAGTTCTGAAAGAACAGCTTTTGATTCACTTTCAGAGAAAGAATAAGATATTTGCGAATCATATTCAATATATCGCTGACCATTCAGATAAGTTTCTATAAACCTTACCAATATTTTCCTGCTTAACTTATCTCCTTCCTTTTTAAATCGTTCGCCTTTTAAGAACTTTAACAGTATAGGATCAAGCGTAGTTATTTTTTCACGCCAAAACCTATTAACCTCATCCTCAATTAAAGAAGATGTGTCTTGTAAGGTTTCTGAACCAAAAAGCTGATTAGTTTCAAAAGCAAACTCATTCAATGTTTTCTGACAAAAGCTATGTATGGTCATAACTGATGTTTCATCTAATAATAGTTTGGCTTCTTTCAAAAGCTCTATAACCTCTTCCTGACCCCATTGAGCTATTGTCCGATCTACTAACAACTTAATGGTCGAATCTTCAATTTCTTCCTTATGAGCACTCTTATATGCTGTTCGTACAAACAAACGTATCCTTTCTTCCAACTCTGCTACAGCAGCCTTGGTAAAGGTTACCATTAATATTTTCTTGATACTTAGCTTTTGTTCAAGAATTAATCTCAAAACAAGAATAGCAATTGAATATGTCTTACCTGTTCCTGCGCTGGCTTCTATTAAGTTGCTACCACTCAACGGAACATCAGCTGCCACAAAATCTAAGTATTCTTCCTTTTCCATGAGTTAAACCTTTATCTTAAATAGCCTAAAAGCCGCTGAAATAACCATTTCTGAATTACTCAGATATTCCTCAAACATGCCTTCTTGTTCAAAGAAACCAAGATCATATTCATTTAACAAATATTGATCTCCACATGGAATATGCTCATTCTGGAAAATACCATTAAGCATCCTTTCGTATTTTTTTAAATCGTATTTAGCAAGTTTATCTGGGTCGTTTTCGAACCTTGGATGAAACATAAAAGGCTTTTCTTGCCCATGAAAATAGGCGCGTACCAATTCACCCAATTTCTCTCTTGCCTCTTCCACGCTAAGCGCAGACTTATCTATTTTGTAAATACATTTATCAACATCTGAAATTAAATAACTATCTATCTCAATATTACTGGCGATAGCAAGCAGATATTTTATATATGCCTCTAACCTATATTTATTGTTATGTTTTGAAAAACTAACCAGAATCATTCTGTCACCGAATACCTTATTAATTTCTCCTGTTATTTTTATTCCTTCAACCTCTAATTCAATTGAGATAGTGCGTTCATCTTGATTATTGATACTTTCTTCTACTAACTGTTTTGTAGATTCAACAGCTGAATATATATTGGTTAATAAAGTCTGCGACATATTTTTCAAAGGCAATTGCCCCTTTTTTATACCTCGCTGTATATAACCATCAAGCTCTTGCTGGCCAAGAAAAAGGAAATCTTGCTTTATTTGCCACTCCTGTAACCCATCCAATTCAAAATGTTCAGTTTCGGGCAATAAAACACGCTCTTCCCGATAATATATGTTCAATACTTTATTATGATAATATTCAAATGGATTTTTAAAGAAATTGATTAATTCATTAATAGATACTTCCTCTAATACAGAGCTCTCTTTTGCCTGAGAATTTTCAAAGCTTGCTTTCTCAACACGTTTATCATTGGCTGCCAGATAATTAGATATACCTGAAGGCTGTGGAGTAAAATTATGTAAAGGATGCTGGATAACAAATTGCTCTCTCACAAACGAATCCTCTGCATTGGTTGCTATAACATCTATTCCAGAAACAATGTAATCAATCAGCTCATCCACAATTGCTGATGGCGGCAATAAGGTATTATCTTTTGTATTCTTACCAATATAGCTAATGTATAAATGTTCTTGCGCTGAAAGGATGGTCTCCAGAAAAAGGTGTTTATCATTTTCTTTAATATTACGATCACCCTTCCTCTTCTCCTGCTGCATAATATTAAAGCTCAAAGGATCTTCTTTCCTTGGAAATTTATCAAATCCTAAACCTAGTAAAGCAACCACTTTAAAAGGGATACTCCTCATCGGAATTAAAGAACAAAAAGTGATCCCGCCAGATGCGAAGTTGTTAGTCCGTATTTCACCTGATAGGTTACTAAGGAAATTATATTTGAATACGTGAAAACCAATCTTCTCTTGAATATTTTCACTAATCAAGTTTAGTTTCTTTACATAATTAATCAACAATTGGTAATCATCATTCACTTCCTCTTCCGACTGAAAAATAAGGTTTGAAACTAACCTCAAAATATATTCGCCCCATTCAATAAGTGTTCTGTCTTTTTGTTGTTCTCGTATTGTTTCAACTAATACTTCCACAAAATGAGAAAAACGAATCAGTTCAAATGCTTGTTCTCCTTCTACTATATCTAAAGGATAAAAACTGTAATCATTCAATTCATAAGCTTCATCAATCTTCATACTAATACCATATACAACTCTATTTAAGCCATTTAACCAGCTTACATAAACTGTATCATCAGATATATTGCCTTCAATTCCAAAACGAATATTAGCTTCATCTACTATCCTCCTTATTAGTTCTATATCTTCAATATTGAAACGATTACGAATATAGCTCCATTCCAATATCTGCAAAATGTCTTCTGCTTTAAAACTTTCTTCTAAATTTAAAATCGCATGAAGTGCCCCGATTAATCCATCACTAGATTGAATACTTTCATCGGCAATTGTAAATGGAAAGGAATAAGGAGCAGATTTAAAAATAGCTTTTATATAAGGAGCATACGTATCAATATCACTTACCATAACCACCATATCACGTGGTGATAAACTTCCTGGATCCTGATTTACCAAATGAACCAAATAGTTATACAATGCTTCTACCTCTCTAACAGGCGTATAACAAGAATTCAGACTAATAGAACCATCTTTTAAGTCATCTAGGCTGAACTTGCTACGATCATCAGAAACAGCATTATTATAAATATCATTTTGAATCTTACTTAATAAACTTTTGGGAGCGGGTTCTATACCGCTATCTTCATATTCATTTAAAAAGTCGTCATCTTTGAAAAACAGTCCAAAAGTGTTTTGAATTACACTCCCCCAATTAGTTAATAGTGCATTCCCTTCAATAGGAACCTCGTATAATGATGCTTTTTGTCGTGCTTTGCTCTTCCAGCGTGCAATTTGTTGAGGGCTTTTATCATCAAACCAATAAATTGATGGAGATGGGTTCAGTAGGTTAAAGGAGATATCAATATGTTTAGCTAGCTCATGGAAAACCTCCAGATGATACTCCGTAATAATAGATATACCGAAAAAATCAATTTGAGGAAGTTTCCTTCTTAACTTTTCTTGTTGCAAAGGATTCTGAAGACTATCAATAATAAATTTCCCTACCCGGGTTTTATCTGGCATTTTATCTCCTATTTTACCCTTCACAGCAATCCATAGGTATTTTTGCCAATTATTTTCACTCAAATCAGGAGTTTGAGTATTATTCCACTCATTAATCATCTCCGGACGATATATCTGATATTGGTCAAATAGATCGGCAACCTTCTCTGCCAAAGCCATTCGTTTGGTATCTTCTCCTTGATTATAATATTGTGCGATAAAAGGAAATCGACCTTTAAAAGCATATTCATCTAATAAGCCATAAATAAGCCACTGTAGATTATCTACGGATAGTATTTGCTCTTGTGGACCATCTAATAAAAAATAAACATGATTAATAATATCGTTCGGTTTCAAGAATTGGCAATTCGCAGTAATTCCTAATTTTTCAGCTATTTGTATTTTCAGCCAATTATTCATTCCCAGTGTCTGGGTTACTATAAAATGAGGTTGAAAAACCGTAGGTAATGGTTTCTGCAGATTATTAGCGAGCTGTTCAACTAATCTAAAAAGCGAGTTGGAAACATTTAATTGCAAGCCCATAGATCATTTTGTATAGAGTCATTAAAGCGATCTTTAATCCCTGAAGCTCTTTTCACAGTTCTATCAATCGTTGATAATAATATATTTTCTGAACTCTGAATAATCACCTTTAATTTAGCCCTTGTTACTGCAGTATATAATAGCTCCCGGGTGAGTATATGCGTACCTTCATGATCTGGCAAAACGATCAGCACTTCATCGTATTCTGAACCCTGGCTTTTATGAATAGTCATGGCATAAACTGTTTCAGATTCAACAATAAGTTGAGGAAGCACTGCTTTTAATTGCTTCTCACTGTCCTCAAACCATGCCATCAAAATGTTATTTGAATCGGGTCTGAGAATACCTATATCGCCATTAAACAGCCCTAAATCATAGTAGTTTTTAGTTATAATAATAGGCCTATTCATATAGAACTCTGTTTGACTATCAATAAGCCCTTCTGCATTTAATAAAGTTTCTATTGCCGTATTAATATGATACAGTCCAAATTTTCCTTCTCGAACTGCACATAGTACCCTTATTTTATTAAATTTATTCAGAGCCGAACGAATATCATCCTCTTGAATATAGGCTTCGTAACTTTTCACAAATTCTCTAAATATGTCAGGACTATATTTTGTATCAATATGAATTTGCTCATCATAGCCTGACTTCAGAAAATCTTCAATCTCAACTGAATTATTAGAAATTATAGCTCTACTGAATTTCCCAATGCCTTTTGTACTATCAAAGCGCCTGCTTCTTTTCAATTCAATAATATGATCAGAAAGAGGATTAGCAGACTTATCTGACATAAAGTTATCAGTTAATTTAGCTTCATTATTAGCTATGAATGAATTAATTAAGTCGATTTTATTTGATGATAACGAATTCACCTTTTCCTGTGTTTGACATAAATCCCTGAACAGACTTCCAGCCTCTACCGATGATAGCTGATCTTTATCTCCTAATAATATTAAACGAGTCTCTGGTCCAATAGCATCTAATAATTTAGCGAATAAGGCTACATCAATCATAGAAGCTTCGTCGATAATAACGATATCATATTTTAGCGGATTCTGTTGATTGTGTTTGAAATGAATTGAACCATAAATCGTTTTAAGCATACGATGAATGGTTGTGGGTTGATCGCCCTGCAAAGATTCTGCTAAGCGCATAGCAGCCTTCCCTGTAGGAGCCGCCAATCCAATCCTAATATTCGGATCTATTCGTTTCAGTAGTTCTAATAGCTTTGAAACAGTAGTTGTCTTACCCGTGCCCGGCCCACCAGTAATAATTGTAAAATTGTTTAATAAACCCAAGATGGTTGCTACTAACTGCCAATCTATCCTTTCATCCGCAGATAATCCTTCCCGTGAATCATCCGAACTAAAAAGGCTGGCTATAAACTCTCTGTGTTTATTGATTAACTCAATACGATAAGTGAAATCAACAGACTCACTATTTATCAAAACTTGTATACGCTTTAAAATAATGGTTTCATAAACAAAATATCGCTGGAGGTATAGCTTTGATTTAAACAACACAAAGGGTTGTTTATTATCGATTGATGTACTCACTAAAGGTTCTTTAATCAAGTCATTTTCCATTTCTGATAGACTATGATATAGAGAAGGAAACTCTATTTCTCCATTCAAAATCTCTTTCAGATCCAGACAAATATGTCCCTCACCAAGTTTCTTTAAAACCAGGCTGGCAAAAGGTTTTAGCTTCTCTGCTTTAAAAAATTCAGCAAATTGTTCATGAACGTTATTTAGAGTTTGCATATCCTATTGCGCCTAAATGTAAACGATCTTAAAGTATTTTTTAAAACAAGGTGTTGGAACCTTTTAAAGTACAATACAAGTGGGTTTATGTTTAACCTGGAAATTTACGGAGTTAGCGATAAAACAGAGTTCTCTTGCTTTTGTATGCAGCTCATTTGCTTTTTCCACCATGAATGCCTCACTCACGGTAACTACGGGCTTTAGTGTAACTTCTGTAAAACGACCGCTACGATCAGGTTTCTCTTCCATTATTCCTGAGGCATTGTCTGTATAGTCTACTACTACTACGCCTGCATCTGCACATAAATCAAGATACCAAAGCATATGACAACTAGATAAAGCAGCTAACAAAAGTTCTTCGGGGTTATATTTCGTTTTATCACCTCGAAAGGAAGAATCTGAAGAACCCAATATATCGGGCTTATTTTTACCGCTAATTTTATGATCACGACCGTATAAACGCGAATCAAAAGTTCCGTGTCCTTTGTTACCGGTCCATTTCACTGTCAAATCGTAGGTGTGGGTTTTATTCATTGCTTAGTTTTTTCGTATACCTATAAATATAGAAAAAAATAAGCACTCTTAAAGGGTATTCTCGGAGCCTTCGCTATTAAAATATTTAAACAAATTCTCTGGTCTTCCTTCATAAGCTAAAAAACGAGTTTCTTTAACCCCGTTTTCAGTAGTTATAGCAGCAAGAGTATTTTGATTACGCTGAATCTCTTGACGGAATGAAGCCATATATTCCTTAGAAATAGGCTCTGTCCGCTGGAAATTCTGTCTTAACGGATCTACCTGTACACCATTCTTCCAAAAGCGATAACATACATGCGGTCCGGTAGCCAGGCCTGTACTTCCTACATAACCAATTACTTGACCTTGCTTAACTCGCTGTCCTCTTTTAACAGCAGTCTTAGTCATATGAAGGTATTGTGTTGAATAGGTTTTATTATGTTTAATCTTAACGAAATTACCGTTTGCACTTGTATAACGAGAGTCCTCTACTACACCATCACCAGTAGCAATTATAGGGGTTCCTTTAGGTGCAGCATAATCTGTTCCTAAATGAGCTTTCCTTACTTTTAGAATAGGATGTAAACGACTATTACTAAATTTAGATGTTATTCTGCTAAACTTCAAAGGAGCTTTTAAGAAAAAGCGCTGTAAGCTATTCCCATTTTCATCGTAGTAATGACCTTCTGATGAACCTTCTGGTTGAAAATAATGAGCCTGGTATTCTTTTCCATTTTGAGAAAACATAGCAGATCTAACCTTGATAGCACCTACTGGTTCATCACCAACATACTGTCGGTCATATTCAATTTTAAACCAATCACCCTTTTGGATCGAATAGAAGTCAATTACCCCTCCAAAAATATTAGATAGATAGACCGCCATATCAGGATTACCACCATTCTCTTGTAAAGCCTCATATAATGAATTTGTAATTGTTCCACCAATGGTCTCTACTGTTGTACGAGTAGGTTTCATCTCTTTATAAACTCGTACAGAATCTCTTAAGTCATATACAATATAGTCAACCGCATTAGGCTGATAAACAAAATATTCAGCTTTATTAGAATTATCTTTTGCAAAAAAAACAGTGTAAGGTTTATTGGCAGCCATATTACGTACATCAAACACTGGTTTTGATGCCTTCACCAATTTAGCAATGGTTACTTTATCAATCTGATAACGATCTAAAATCGTAGATAAGAACTCATTTCGTTTAATCGTTGAGTTTTCAATGCGATAATCATCTACTGGCAATCCAAATAATCGTTCAGAAATTACTTCATCAGCTACAGCATTATTTTCAGCTAGTGAGCTAGGTTTATCCGATACATTAGATTCAAAGGCAGAGAAGGTCAGGAAACTGGTTAACAAACTTATGGATAGTAACACCAATATGCTTAGTGCATTTATTTTAATTTTCATCTATTGCTTATTGCAGGTTTCAGAATAAAAAAAAGCATTTCGCCTGATTGGTTATTCAAACGAAAAGACTAATTTCATGAATTCTACTTACAATAACAAGAAAAGAAGGAATTTATTATAAATTATACTTAATTATTTCATCTTCCGGAACGCCTTCCCATTTATTTGGCACATTTCCTTTATAGCCAATATCCTCAATTCCAATCTTAGTTGTATAAAAACCGGAGGCTGTGAGCTGTCTCAAGCGGCTAAAAAAAGCAACCCCTTGTTTCATTTCAGGAGTAGCTTTATCTGGATAAGCAATTTGATCTATTAGTTCAATTTGTTGCGCTTCATTACATTCTTTAAAAACAGAATCAAATCGATTAAGACATTGCATATCCAACCACTTCAATCCTCCACGCATTGGCAGTTGGTGCTGAGGTATATCTTTTACAATAAATTCAATAAAATCAGGAACGCCAGCATCGGTCGCACTTCCTGAAACTTCGTCTTTAGGAATAATAATATCTACCAGAACAGCAATTGTTGCCATCTCATGCTCATCGAAGAATTGTTCTTCATTTAAGTCATTGATCCGTTCAATCTCAAATTTCTCACGACCAGGAACGGCTTCCACCTCTCCTTTAGCTGTTTTACCAGTTTTATCATCTGTTGTACAGGATTTTAGCAAAGCCGTAGAGCCTATTGCAGTTAATCCTAAAGCTTTTAAACTATCTCTTCTATTCATTAGGATAAGTTTTGTTTTTTTCTTTGATCCAATATATATTCAGCAGTTCTCATTGATAAAGCTAAAATAGTCCAGGTAGGGTTTTTATCTCCTTGTTGTACAAACGGTGCTCCATCAACAACAAAGACATTATCACAATCATGAGCCTGCCCCCATTTATTTAAAGCTGAAGTGGCACGATCATCTCCCATTCGCACAGTTCCAACTTCATGAATAATCTCACCTGGCTTCAATAAGCCATAATCATTTTCCGGGCCTTTTGGTTTCGAAATATTCATAGCACCCATTGCATTTAACATCTCTTCAAAAGTTTCTTGCATATGTTTTGCTTGCTTTAGCTCAGCATCACTCCATGTATATTGGAACCTTAAAACCGGAATACCAAATTTATCTACTACATTTGGGTCTATTTCACAATAATTTTCCTTCCTGGCTATTGCCATTCCTCGTCCTGCCATACCCACTTGTGTACCATAAAACCGACGATAATCATCTTTTAAAGATTTACCATATCCACCGGCTGGTTTCATATTACCATCCCGATCAGGAACCAAACCATTCAGCGTAGGAGTACTTCCACCAAAACCATAAGAAGGCATACCAAAACCTCCGCCATATTCAATATGATATCCTCTTGGGAAATCTAAATTCTTATTATCAAGCCACCATGGCGAATAAATATGAACACTTCCTACACCATCATCGTTATAACGTTTCCGATCCATTAGTTGAGGAAGGAAACCCGACATAGATACTCCGGTTGAATCATGCAAATACTTACCAACAATATCGCTGCTGTTTGCCAAACCATTTGGATGATTATTTGATTTAGAATTTAATAGAATCCGCGCCGACTCACAAGCACTGGCAGCCAATATTACAATAGCACCCTGAACCTGATATTCCTGTAAATCTTCTTTACTAATATAAGAAACTCCTGTAGCCTTTCCATCTTTATCTGTAATAACCTCACGAACCATTGCGTTTGGCACAACTTTCAGATTTCCAGTCTTAATAGCAGGAATAACTAAACAAGAAGATGAAGAGAAATCCGCATAAACTTTACAGCTTCTAGAACATTGACCACAATTAAAGCAAACACCACGATCCTTGTTTCCCGGCAATTGTTCAGTAAGCACAGAACCTCTACCGGGGATTACTTTAACTCCAGTTTTCCTTGCTCCCTCCATAATAAAAAGCTCTGTCAACCTTGGCTTTGGAGGTGCTAAAAAAATACCATCGGGCTCATTTTCCATTCCTTCTTTAGTACCATACACACCGATTAAACGGTCAACCTTATCATAATAAGGCTTAACATCGTCGTAGCTTATTGGCCAATCATCGGTAAGTCCATCGTAAGATTTTCCCTTAAAATCAAGCGGTCCCATGCGTAAAGAAATCCTTCCCCAATGGTTTGTTCTTCCTCCCAACATTCTTGAGCGAAACCACTCAAATTCTGTATTGTCTTTCCGTGTATATGGCTCTCCATCTATTTCCCAACCTCCATAAGCAGCATCGAAATCACCAAAGGGTCTTACTGTTGAAGCACCACGGCGTGGCGACTCCCAAGGCCATTTTAACTGATGTGAATCGAGCACGGGATCAAAGAAAGGTCCGGCTTCAAGCATCAAAACATTTAATCCTGCATTTGCAAGAACATAGCCTGCCATACCACCGCCAGCACCAGAACCTACTATAACTGCATCATACTTTGTTGCTGATTTTTTTATTTGAAAATCCTTCATCAAGGGATTGGTTTTAAGGTTTACAATATTATGATCTGTATCAGATAGGCTAATATATAATATTTTATTTTAATAAATAGGAAAGTTTAAAAACTAATCAAAAATAATAAGTCACACCAAGAGACCCATATTCATGTGTATTTAATTGATTTACAGCCTCTCTAGTAGTGTGTATATAATTAATGTTTAAACCTACATGATCAGTCGCCATTTGAAAACCAATAACTTGAGAGAACACTATCGGTTTAATATCAAAAGCTACCGGCCTTTTATGAGTAGCTAACATTCCACCTTGAACCGTTGAATTATAAACAACCCAATTAAACTGCGGACGATAAAAGAAATAAAATTCTCTATCAGGTTTATGGCTCCCAGACTGTATTCTGCTTCCCATAGCAGCCGATTCAAACAAACGGTTAATTTTCCCAAAGCGAATACTCGGACCAATTGCTAAGCGTGTATTATTGAGTCCCAGAGAAACAGCACTATTCATAAAAATATCCAGACGCTTTCCCCTATTCCGAAACATCAACCGACTGTAACTGCCGCGCACATCTACACCAACCGCATTATTCAATTGATATTGCCATCCGTTTATCTCATAAAAGCCAAAAAGTTGATGAAAACTGCGTTGAACATCTTCTCCGAAAGCTTTTTTTCCAATAACAGCTAGTTCCATACCCAAAGTCATTGCCTCTTCTTTTTTCGAATACCAGCTCATTTCACCATTCACATATAAATAGCCAGTTATTGGCCGATCTATATCATCCTCGGATTCAATATCTCCAGTATAAGCATTATATATTTTATGCCCTGCTCCAACCGACCAAAGTTTATTTTCCCATTTATCTTGCGAGAACCGCATTGAATCAATCGCTCTTTTATAAAAAAGACTAATACCATTCGTATAGTACTCATCCTGAGACTTCATTAAATAGACGTCATTATCATTCCGAAATCCCAGTTCATTATGAATTCTTTGCTGGCCATATACACAATTGGATGTAATCGCAAATAACAGACAAAAAGAAAAAGCAAAGATTCGATGCATTTTTAAAAATAGCCTAATTAGGTTTATAAATTCAAATTTATCAGAATTTTCATCAAAGCTATCATAAGCAATTCAATTTACATTTAAATCTCTAATTTCGCTTCTGGCTTGATTTTAGCTGCTATTTAAAATAGGTTCACCATACACGATTATTTTATGCTTATGACACAGTGCTCTCTTAAAAACTATTTTATAAAATCGATTATCATTTTCCTATTTATTTTCATTCTGAGTCCGTTTACTACAAAAGCTCAGGCTGTTTATCAACCCTATTCTTATCAATTTTATCAAAAGTTAAACTCAATACAATACAGTACTGAAACACGCCAGCATACCGCTTTAAAGCCATTTCTCATTGATTCTGTAATGCGGCCAAGCTACGATTCATTAATGAATCTCAATTTCCAAGAACGTGATAGTTGGTTAGGAAGGAAAATTTATAATGAGCATCTTATTGAAAGTAACCAAAACAACTCCCATTTCTATGCAGACATTTTACCCGATTTATCCTTGGGACGTGACTTTGCCGGAGGAGGCAAAAATACTTTCGTAAGAACTCTGGGGGCTCAAATTGGCGGAAATATTAATGATAAATTCTATTATTATATAAGTGCATACAACAACAGAAGTATATTTCCCAATTACATCAATACTTTTATAGATAAATCAAAAGTTGTACCCGGTCAGACTTATGGAGATGTAGGAGAAAATGTTCAAGACTGGAACAATTATACTGCTGTAACTTCCTATACACCTAGCAAATACTTGAATATTAGTCTGGCTTATGATAAAAACTTTATTGGCGACGGTTACCGGTCCATGCTTCTATCGGACGTTGCATCCAATTACACTTCTCTAAAACTAACAGGTAAGCTCGGAAACGTACAATACATGACTATGTGGTCTTATATGATTGACCCATTATCTCCAGAATTAGTTGATAAAACCAGGGGAAAATGGGGAACCTTTCAATACTTGGATTGGAATGTAAATAACCGTCTATCTCTTGGATTCTTTCAATCCATTATCTGGGCCAATCGCACAGAAAGCGGCAACGGAGTACGAGGCATCGAACCTGCCTATCTAAACCCCATTATCTTTCTACGTTCAGTTGAGTCTTCTGATCCCGACTCGCCTGATAAAATGCACTTGGGGTTAAATGCTAAATATAAAATATTAAATAACTTTGCTTTATATGGTCAGTTTCTACTAGGTGAATTTACTGCCAAAGAATTCTTTACTGGCAATGGCTATCTTCACAATAAATGGGGTGCTCAACTAGGTTTCCGAACCTTCGATACCTTTGGCCTTAAAAGCTTAAACCTATTAGGAGAGTTCAATGCAGCACGCCCTTATACCTATACCCATTTTGATCCTATTAGTAATTACAGTCATTTTTCACAACCACTTGCTCACCCTCTGGGAGCTAACTTTCGCGAATTCGTAGGGATAGCCAACTATTCGATTAAGCGTTTCGATTTCTCTTTACAAGGCAACTATTCTTCCTATGGACTAGATCCAGATGATGATAGCAACTTTGGGAAGAATATTTTCAAATCTTATTTTAACTATGAGAGCCTTTATGGCAACTACATTGGTCAAGGACTTAAAACTAATTTAACATTCATTGATACTCGGGTTTCCTATTTGCTAAACTCCAAATATAATTTGCGTTTTGAATTAGGTGCCATCATTCGTCAGGAAAAAAATGAACGTGGAAAAGAAAGCTCAAAAATGGTTACATTAGGATTACGTTCATCCTTTAGAAATTTATATTACGACTTCTAATAATAGCTAAAAATCATAATAGAGATTACGGAACGATGCCCGCAAACCTAAAGTAATTAAGCTGCTGGTATTAGTCCATTCAGCATTGCTTTCTCGACGAAGAACTGCCCCGGCTTCTAATCGCAGATTGTACTTTGGATTTACAACATAAGCAACTTTAGCATCTGCGTATACCATATTAGTTTTCAAACCCTGTCCGATAGCACCACTATGTGCCAAGTTTTTATCATAAGGTTTAAATAAGTTCTTTCCATAATTATCACCTTCTATTATGTCTAAACCATAAAGTCCGTAATTACCTTGCAAAGAGAAATCAAACTTCTGATAAGAGTAATTCGCTACCCCTACGAATTCGCGAAAATTGGCACCAAAAGGATGTGCCAAAGGCTGAGAATAATTACTATAACTTGTTAAAGGATCGGTATCGGTGTAACTATAAGGTTTTGCAAAATTATATTCAGCCAGGAAAGTCAAGTTTCTCACACCCAATGCATCAAAACCACGAACACCTATTTGTCCGGCTAGTTTTTTATTCAACAACAACTGCCCATAAAAAGAAGCATTTCTAAAAGCCTTATACTTTGTATTTAAACCAACCTGCATCATATCACTCACTTCAACATTATTGCGATTAGCCCATATAATAGAATGGAATAATCCCATCGAAAAACGGTTGCTTAGATTCCAATCTGCATATTGAAAAGCTCCCCATCTTCGTTGGCTACCACTTCTATTGATACCCGTCTCTCTTGGGTCTAACATATAAGACATAATACTGATAAGCTGTACATTACCAAAAACCCCATTAAACTTTAAGAAAGTACTGTTAGAAGATATATCAGATAATAACATAGATCGATAACCGTCTCCTATAAAGTTCTTATCATAAGCAAGAGAGAAATTCAAGTTCTTTCTAGGAGAATAAGACACAATAGCCGAGGCATAAGTCCAATCCTGCTGATCTGTACCAAGCTTCCCATACATCTGACCAGGCACTACTTTATTTTCCAAAATAAAATCATTCACATAGGTTGGAAATACTCCCTGATTCTCATATGCACTCGTATAAAAGAAAAATTTTTCACTTATAGTCCCTCCCAGTTGAAAGCCGCGAGTATTCAACCATGTATTTTTACCTCCTCCTCCAAAATCTCTTCCCACCTGAAAATCAGGTATAAAATCACCATAAATAGTATAACCTTCTCCTTTTACATCAATCAAATGCTCATTCCACAATTTACGGCCCACCCATGTCAACCGCTCCTTCACTCCTACATTCATCAACGAATCATAAACAGGAGTCATTATCGAATCAATAATCATCGGCTTCACAGCTGTATGCTGACTGGTTTCCCAGCTATATTGAACTTTATTAAACTTTTGATAAAAATGATATGAATAAGGTTGATAACTTGCCTGTGCTTGAGTTAATATAGGTGCAAGCATAAACAATAATAGCAATGACGTAAAAATAATATTTTTAAAAAAGTGTTGTTTTATAAGCATGCGGCTAAATATTCGTTTAAAATCTTATCATTACTCATACTATGAATAAATCAAATCTGTTACAGCCAAAATCAAGCCAAACAAATCGTTTCTCAAACATACCCAGATTTTCACTAAAACAGCGATTGATTTAATAAATGCAATAAATTTCAAAGTTATTATATAAAGCTTTCTAATAAATTTGAGATATTAGAGTTTGATTTAAAACCTTATTATTGCAAAAACAAACAAATCCAGCACTGTCCATTTCATGAAGAAAAAACATCTTCTAAAAGCCCTTAGAAAATATAGCCAGCTTAACGTTAAGATCAAAAACGAGAATATCTTTGATCTTTTAAATGAATCGGTCGCTCTTATTGCTGATGTACCACTTAGCAACATCTGCTTATTTCAAGGTGATGAAATGGATTTCATAGCTAACTATGGATTAAAGTTCAACCTCAACAGCCTCTCTCAATTACCTTACAGAGATCTGATAGTACACAACAACTTCTTTGAAATCAAAGACATTGAAGCTAGCAACTACCATAATCTTACAGGCTTTAACGAAAATAAGATTTGTTTTTTTGCGACTCATCCATTCTATGATTCAGAAGGATCTTTATTAGGTACAATTAACCTCTATGATTATAAAAAAAGGAAACTTAATGTTGAACAAAAGCAATATATTCTAAAGGCTGCCAACCGCGCTTCTCAAATCACAATTGATAGAAAAACCGTGCAGGCGTCTCAGTTATTGGAGATACTGTTCGAGTCTACAGATGATCTTATTGTCGTTTCTAATCGGGAGAAAATATTACATATAAACCCGGCAGCTTCAAAACTGTTGGGATACAGTCAAGTGGAAATATTAAAAAGTGAATTAACACGGTATTTCCATCCGGATGATGTACAAAGCTTTGAAGAAGCAGTTAAGCTTCACAGCAAAGGTCGGGTCTTAAAGAAACTGACTAATCGCCTTATCTCAAAATGTGGAAAAACACACTACATTCAATGGGCAAGTGTTCTTGAAGAAGAAACCAGATTAATATACTCTATAGGTAGAGATATTACTAATCTGGAAGAACAAAAGAACCTTTTATCTCAAAGCGAAAAACGCTTCAGAGCTTTTTTTGAGAATTCGCAAAATCTTTTCTGCATGCATAATTTAGAAGGCAATTTTCTATCTGTCAATAAAACGGGTGCTGATATGGTTGGTTATACAATTGAAGAGATAAAACAAATATCTCTTTTTGATATTATACCAGAAAATAATCAAGTTCTACTTAAGCAATACCTCAATACTATCAAAACCAAAGGGCGTGCTGAAGGTATCATGAAGGTTATTACAAAAACAGGCAATATCAGAACCTGGTTATTTAATAATGTGTTACAACAAGATGATCAGGAAAAAGAATATGTTATAGGCAGTGCCGTTGACTTAACCGAACGCTTCGAATTAGAAGGTCAGTTAAAGGATGCAAAACGCAACGCCATTCAAGCAAGCAGTGCAAAATCAGAGTTTCTTGCAAACATGAGTCATGAGATCCGCACTCCTTTAAATGGAATTATTGGCTTTACCGATTTAATGCTAAAAACAAAACTAGATAACACTCAGCAACAATATGTAAATATTATTAACCAATCGGGCAGCACATTACTGGGAATTATAAATGACATACTTGATTTCTCAAAGATTGAAGCAGGAAAATTAATTCTCAATAATGAGAAAGTTGATTTACAGGATATGGCATCCCAAACTTGTAGTATTGTAACCTATGGTGTAGAACAAAAGAAAGTTGAGCTTCTATTAGACATTTCAGAAAATGCACCCCGTTATATTTGGGCAGATGAAACACGCTTAAAACAGATATTGGTTAATTTACTCAGCAATGCTATCAAATTTACGGAAGAAGGAGAAGTAGAACTGAAGATTACACCTATGCAAGAATTCAGTGATGGGAAAACTTCTATTCGTTTTGAAGTAAGAGACACTGGCATTGGTATCAAAAAAGAAAAGCAAAAAGAGATTTTTGAAGCTTTTGCTCAAGAAGACGGTTCCATAACAAAAAAGTACGGGGGTACCGGCCTGGGGCTTACAATTTCTAATAGTTTATTAAAACTTGCAGACAGTAAACTTCACTTAATAAGCGATGTAGGTATGGGCAGTTGCTTCTATTTTGATCTTACTTTTAAAACAGAGAAGGATGAACCTGAAGATGTGTCTTTGAAAGATGTTAAATCAGTATTAGTAGTAGATGATAATGCAAATAACCGGCGCATATTGAAACACATGCTTGAGCTTAAGAAGATCACTGTAAATGACGTGGATAGCGGTTCCCAAGCCCTCCGTGAACTTCAAAGTGGTAAAAACTATGATGTTATCATCATGGATTATCACATGCCTTTTATGGATGGTATTGAAACTATCCGAAAAATAAAAAGCATCATTCATGCACAAAAACAACCTATAATCATGCTTTATAGCTCGTCTGATGATGATCAACTTCAGGAAGCATGTGATGAACTTGGAGTTGAATCACGCTTGGTAAAACCTATCAAAATGCGTGAAATGTATCAGGTATTAGCACAATTAAAAAAGGAAAATTTAGCACGCAAATCCATAAAACAAGAAGATAGGCTCAAATTCGCAAAGGGAATAAAAGTTTTAATTGCAGAAGACAATGAAGTAAACATGTTTCTCACCAAATCCATTATTCAACAAATCGCTCCAGATGCTTCCATTTTCGAAGCCCGTGATGGAAAACAGGCCGTTAAGCAATACCAAAAAGAAGACCCGGATATTATCTTAATGGACGTTCAAATGCCAAACCTTAATGGCATTGAAGCAACTCATACTATTCGAGAACTTCAAAAAAGTTTTCATGTACCTATAATTGCTTTAACAGCTGGAGCAATGAATGATGAAAGAGAAAGATGTCTGGAAGCAGGAATGGACGATTTTATGACGAAACCTATCGTAAAACAAGACATCGCTGATATGTTTACTAAATGGATAGGAACAGCAACTGCGCAAGAAACTTCATCTATTTACGAGAGCCCGATAAATTTCCAACTATCAAATCATATAGATCGAGTATGGTTTGATGAATACACATCTTTAGATCCAACTTTTAAGATCGAATTCATTAAGTTACTTAAATTAGAACTTTGTGAAAGTGGAAAATATCTTAAACAACATGTCGACTCAAACGATCTGGAGGGACTAAAAAGAACAGGTCACAAACTGAAAGGCACTAGTTTAACTGCAGGCTTAACAGAATTAAGCAAACTCGCTATCGCATTTGAACTACTAGCAGACTTTGATGCAACTTATATTGAAGAATTATTAGAAAAAACGTTGGATGAAATCAAAATTATTCTAAACTTGTTAGAACTTGAATAATAACAATTTAATATTAATGGAAAGTACACAGTTGATAGAGACAATTAAACAACAAGAATCTATCATCAAAGAACTAAAAAAAGATATTCAAGCCAAAAAACAATGGATATCATTAATTGCTCATGATTTTATCGGAGTATCCAGAAACCTACTATGGGTTCTGGATGCATTACAAAATGGAGATATTTCGCAAGAAATTTTATCTGGATTACTGCCTGAGTTAAGATCTAGTGCAATGCTTAATCAGCATACCATTGAGTCTACTCTTACTTGGATAAACACCCAGCAAGATGGATTCAGTCTGCATAAAAACGAACTAAACGGCTTTAAATTATTCCTATCTATTCAGCAATTATTCAGTAATGATCTAAAGAAAAAGAACGTCCAACTTTCCTTTAAAGGAGATCAGGAAATTACATTCATAAGTGATGCAGTATTAATTTTATTTATTTTAAAAAAAATTATCGAAAATGCTATTAAGTATTCTTATGTTGGAGGAAATATTATCTTTGACTGTACATTAATTGACAGTGAAAACATTAAATTCACAATAGAAGATTTTGGTATTGGTATGAGCAATCGAGTTCTAGAAGACATATTCACCCTTAACGAAGCAACTCATACGGGAACCTTAAATGAGAAAGGTGCTGGCATTAGCCTTGCCATCATCAATGATTTATCAAAATTATTAAAAGCTACTATTAAAATAGCTTCAATAGAAAATAACGGCACAAAAATTGAAATGAATCTGCCGCTAACCTTAGTTTGACCTGTATATCATGACCGAGAAAATACTTATTGCAGATGACCACGGCATAGTTAGGTTGGGATTATCCTTAATGATTAAAAAGCTAAGACCTTCAGTCATTATTGAGGAAACAGACAACTATAGAGGACTTTTGGATATAATTGACAAAAAACAATATGATTTAATCATATTAGATATCAAAATGCCTAACGGCAATTTTCAAGAAACCTTAGAGATCATTAAAATAAAATACCCAAAGATTAAAGTATTGGTTTTTTCTGCCCAAGACGAACAATTATATGCTATCCGCTATTTAAAAATGGGAGCTGACGGTTTCTTACATAAAGACTCAAACGAAGAACGGATTGGCAAAGCACTTGAAAAGATGTTCGACAAAGGAAGCTACATTAGCAGTGAAGTGAAAGATACAATGGTATTCAATACCCTGAATAAACATGTACCTTCTCAGAACCCCATTGAAGTTCTTTCTAATCGCGAAATGGATATTGCAGAAAAGCTTATCAAAGGACTTACTTTAAAAGACATTTCTAACGATCTTAATATTCATATCGCATCCGTAAGCACCTACAAAACACGTTTATTTAAAAAACTAGATGTTCAAACTGTTCCGGAACTCATAGAGATATTCAGATTATATGATATTTCTCTTTCTTAACAAGTAGTAAAGTTATTACTTGTTACGCTTTTATTATACTACAAAAAGATAGAAATGTATATCATAGCTTTGTAGCAGAATATCTTTACAATCAGGGTAAATACTATTAAAGCAAATGAAAAAGAATATTATAACCAGCATATTTATCAGTACCCTGCTTCTTATAACTTTTTCAATAAAAGCACAAATCATTCAATCCGGTACTGCTCAACTCAGCATCAAAATTTCTGATGTAATGTCCATTGACCCAAGCAGCAGCATTCATTCTGAGTCTGTACTTTTTCAATATAAAAATGAAGGTGATTATAATACTAATCAAACCATTGTAAGAGAAAGCTACTTAATAATCACTGCTACCCAAACCTTTGATGTAAAAGTTAAAGCGGATGGCCCTAATTTTATTGGTGAAGGAAGCGCTGCCGGCAGCCTCATTCCAGTTAATGTTCTCACTGTAGATGCTAGCGGCAATACCAACCTTTCTGGCGCTACCATATCTGTTATTAATTTGAGTACCGAAAATCAGAATATTATTACTGCAGCGGATAGAGGAAGTGAAAAACACGTTACTGTTAAATACATCATTCCACAAGCAAAGTCCCAGTCTACTGATATCCTAGGAAAACCAGGTGGAAATTACATGCAAACTCTCACCTATTCTGTAACAGCCCATTAGGCTTTTACACAAGCACAAGCCTCCTTCTGTAGTAAACATACTACTAAATCTCGCTGATATATATTACAAAAACAAATCTTATTCAACCTCATCTTTGGATAGATTTAAAAAGGTAATAATGAACAGTGTTAGAAAATTGAGGACTAGTATAATAAGCAGCATAGCATTAGCTATTTGCCTACTGATACTTACATCAACTGTATCTGCACAGAATCTGGTTGAAAAAGATCCTGGTACTACATTATCACATATACCTATTCCAGTAGCTGTAGAAGTAGATGATTTCATTAGCTTAAGTTCTAATATAGGAACGGGTTTACAAGTTAACTTGAGTCTCAAAAATATAGATGATTATGAGAATGGCGTTTCTTTAAATATGCCCAATCATATTGTGGTATCTTCTAATCAAAGATTCAGCCTCTTAGCTCGGGCAGCATATAAGGATTTCACATCGGCAGGTAGCCCTGCATTTCCTTCTAATATACTGGGTATACAAATTAAGAATACTGATATATCAGGAACTGGTCTTAGCTTACAAAATATTCCTGGCTTAGAAATAAACGATCAAGTATTAATTGAGAATGCCGCACCTTCTATCAAAAAATACTTAAACATAGAATATAGTATATCTTCCAAAAATGCCATTAACAAAATATTAGGTATCGGTGGTGGCATTTACACAAACACTATAATATACACCCTTAGTGCACTTTAAAAACAAATAAGATAAAATAAACAAAACAAACAATAAACTAAGACAAATTCTACTAACATGAAAAAGCAATTAATCATCGGCGCATTATCTTTCGTAGCCATCCTTTTCATTAACACCCAAGCTAAAGCTCAAGCAGATGCTACAGCAGGGACAGCAAACGTAAGTATTGAGCTCTTAAATTTCAATTCCATTGATGCTGGTTCTGGTATCGATGGTAGCGATAACAATATAGCCTTCGTTTACGATACTCCAGCTAAATACAATGATCCTGCAGGACAATCTGTTCTGAAGTTAAACCACTTAATTATCACTGCTGCTAATGACTATACTGTTAAAGTAAAAGCTACTGGCAGCACTGGTGAAAACTTCACTACTACTACTGCCAGTGAGATTCCATTAGATGTATTATCTATTCAAGCAAGTTCAAATGAGACTGATCCAGGGACTATGGATATTGTTTCATTAAGCACAACTGATCAAGATCTGATTGAAGGAGCAACACTTGGTGCTGCAAAATCATATGAAGTAACGTATTTCATAACACAGGAGAAAGCGCAAACCGTCCTTTTAGGAAAAGAATCAGGAACCTATGAAGCAACTGTTACCTATACCATTGTAAATGCACTTTAAATTTAATTACAGAAAAGTTTCTTAATATCCTTTCTTTGTAGTTAATTTAGGAAACTTTTCTGTATTATGAATTTAATAATGAATCAAAATCAAACTCAGCATATTACTCAGGCGATTCTCTTTTTAAGTTTACTCCTTTTGAGTATATCTGTTAATGCACAGGGAATCTCCATATCTCCAACTCGTATGTTCTATAGTGGTACTCCAGGACAAACTTTGGTACAAAACGTAACTGTTACTAATGGATCCTCAAAGCCTCTTACCTTCAATACCAGTACCAAAGATTGGTATCGCGATGAAACAGGAGAAAAGATATATGTAGATGCAAATACATTACCCAAATCCAACAGTGCTTGGATATCTACCTCTGAACCTTTATTCACAGTAGAAACAGGTGCCTCAAGGAATATCCCGGTTACATTGCATATTCCAGAACAGGCTTCTGCGAATGAAGTTACAAACAGCATGTTATTTTTCTCACAGATAGGACAACAAGCTGATAACTATCAAGGAGGAGTAGGTATTGGTATACAGGTACTATTTGAATTCGGGATACAAGTTTTCAATACACCTCCAACCAATACAACGCAAGATTTGGAATTTACAGCTGTAGACGATTTAGGAAACGTCACTAAGAATAATGAGTCTTATCGTAGAATTGGAGTAAAGGTAAAAAACCAAGGAAATACAATCAGTGATGCTTCAGTAGAAATGGAATTAACAAATAAAAATAGCGGGCAGGAGATAAAATTAAATCCCGTAAACATTTCCATGTTGCCTGACGCTGAACAGTTAATTTATTTCGACTTATCTCCTGAGACGAAAGGTTCTTTTTCTGGCGTATCCTTTATCAAAATGAGTGGAACGACGGATATACGTGTAGCTGAAAAAGATTTTGAATTCAATTAAAGTATAAAATCATTGCAAGGTAGAGGGACTTAAACCCATGTTACTAAGTTCAATAAATGAGAAATATCTTAGTTCTTTTTACGTGCCTTTTGGGAGCACTAAGCTCTGCTATTGCGCAAGAAAAAGCACCTCTTACTTTTTCATTTGAACAAGATTCCATTCTGGCAGAGCCGGGCATTACTTTTATTAACTTTTTACTCGTAAAAAATCAAAGTAGCGACAGCCTTAAAATAAACAAAATAACTGCCCAAGCAGCATATCCTGGTAGCCTTTTATCACCAAGTACTGCCTCTTTCTCCTTAGCCCCAAATGAAAGCAAACGCTTTCCTGTTAAATTCCTTACAAATCAAGACTTCTTAAAAATACCCGAACAATCCATTCAATATAACATCTCTTATTTATTAAATGGAGATAACAAAACACAGTCTGCAAGCTTCCATATCAATCGAAAAGAAGAGATTGATTTAAACATCTACCCCTTTGCATTGGATAATTATTTGGACCCAAATCTTCCGGAAAATAAAGTTTCGTTCTTTGTGGAAAACAGGAGTTACTCAAGCCGACAAATCAAACTCAGTTACCGACTTCAGCCAGATGGATTACAAATTGCTCAAAAAGAGCTCATTATTAATTTAGAATCCAAGGAAAAGAGGCTTATAGAATTACAAGTAAGCTCACGTTCCACAAATGCTTTCAGCCCTGACTACCAACTTATTGTTAATGCAGAAGATTTAATCCTAAATAAAGTGGTAGGTAGTACTGCCATTCGTATTGTAATTTTGAGCAGTTCGAGGCAAATGAATGCTACTAGGTTTAATACAACAGGAAACTCCATCGAATTAACGCATAATCAATTAAACAAGGGCCTATCATACAGCCAATTACGAGCTAACGGGACTTTTTTACTCAATAAATTGCAAGCTAGCTTCACTACAAACGCTGATTATTATCAACAGCGCGAAAACCTAAATATCTACAATACCTGGTTTGAACTGGGTAACCAGAAATTAACCCTACGTTTGGGAAATATTTACGGAGATGGTTATGACTATAGCATAAGTGGCAACGGAGCAAAGATCACTTATCAACCAAATGATCATCGAAGCTTCGAAATCATAGGCTCACAAAACGATTATAGCATCTATAATAATCTAAACAACAATAATAGAAACCTAGCTACTACACTCGCCTCTCGTTATCAATTTACTAATAAAAATACTCAATCAGAAATAGCCTATATCTACAATACCGACCCTGAAAAAGCTATTAATACCAATTTACTTACACTATCTTCTTCTATAAAATTAGACCCTATCCAAAACATCCGTTTTGAAGGAGGAATTAGTAATGAACAAAACACAGATGCTATGATTCAGGCATTTGGCTACTCTGCAGGCATTTATTATGGAATAAAAGACAAAAACTGGAGTATTAACTCAACTAATTTCTATAGTACACCTGAGTATGCTGGACAGAAAAGAGGAACCCTTAATTTAAATCAAAGTGTTTCTTATAGTCTCAGCACAAATAAACAGCTTTTTTTACGCTATTCCAACAATACAAATCAACCTCATTACTTAACTCAAATACCTCTGGTTGATTTAAACGGAATGCCTCTTTCAGAGAATTACTATTACGGTCGCAATCAAACACTTGGAACAGGTATATCCCTCAATCATAACAACTTTAATTTTTCTATTTCTCCCCAAATTATCGAGCAAAAAAATATAACCAATCGCATAGAGAATAAAATGCTTTCTTATAATATAAGAGCCGACATAAGCACTGGTTTCGGAAAGCACAATCTCAGTCTCTCTTCTGAATATGGTTTATCCAATGTCAATAATGAAGATGATTGGTCCAAAACCATGCGTTTAATGCTATCCTATCGCTATAAAAATATAAGCTTAAATGCTATAGCAAACCTTAATCCTCAGAACATCTACGATGCTATTCAAGCAATTCAGTCCAAAAACAAATCAAATAATTATTCGCTCTATTCATCTTACTCTTTCAAAGCATTCAATCAAAAACTCATTGCAAACTTATCGGGTGGCTTAAACTATTCAGCGATATACAGTAATTTTAATAAAAGCCTCAACGCAAATGTCGAATACACAGTAATGAACAATTGGGCTTTAACTGCTGCAAGTAGCTACAGTGGCTTTAAATCTGAAAACTTCTCCAGCAATAACATGCAATTTAGAGCTGGAATTAAGAAATATTTTAAACAAGCTACAGCCTTAGGTAATCATAAAGTTAAACTAAAACTTTTCCAGGATAAAAACTATAACGGTATAATGGATAATCAAGAACAAGCCATTCCTGGCAAAATAATCCGGCTTAATAGCACAGCAGCTCTAACCGATAAAAATGGTGAAGTTAGTTATCAAAATGTTATGTCTGGTACTTATCGAATCCGGATTGATGAAAAAGAAGGTTTACAATTGGGTTCCGATTCGCTTCAAGTAAAGCGTAATAAAACCGTTTTACTTCCTATGATCCAAAACAACCACATTTCTGGAGAGCTAAAAGAAATACGCCAACAATACGATGAAAAAATATCTGACATTGTGGGTGTCAATATCTATGCTAGAAATGAGAAAGGAGAAATATTCAATACCTTTGTTAACCCGGAAGGGAAATTTAATTTCTATGTCAAGGAAGGAACCTATACCATTTACATTGAAAACAACCGATATCAATTTTTAAATCCTTCTCAAAATATTAAAGTTATCACAGGTCAGGATTCGGATAAATTAATCTTTGAATTTAAGAAGAAGGATACGGAAATCAAAGTTAAAAAGTTCTAAGCAATGAAAGCACTACTAACAAGTATTTATATTTTTATAAACTTTACTTGCTTTGCACAAAGTGCCATATCTACTTCTGCATCCCGCATCTATTTTACTGAAAACGGCAACAAAGAGCAGATGTTTGTTGTTCATAATCCTGATACCACCTATGCATTAGAATTGGGACTGTCTTTTCATGACTGGCAATACGATTCCATTGGCAATAATAAAACATATGATTCAGGAACGCTTGCCAACTCGCTTAGCGATTACTTAAATCTTCCTTCAGGAAATCATATCACCCTTCCTCCAGGAGCAACAGATACAATACATATTGCTATTCAAAGTATTCAGGATGATGATATACCTGTTCGTACAGCAATGCTGTATCTTACACAATTAAGTAGAGATAAAGAACAAAGTCAGGCTTTTATACAAACTTTGGTACAAATGGGTATTAAAATCTACTATAAAAACAAGGAGTACCCTCAACCTAAGATAGATCTTGGTAATTTTAGCCTAAATCAATCAACATATGGAACTAAAGATCTCAAACTATCTGTTGCTAATCGAGGCAATATATGGCAAGACGGTAAAATTCAGTATGAGCTATTAAATTTAGAGACTCGGGAAATGGTTAAATTAGATGAAGTTGCGTTTTTTTCATTACCTGATGATAAACAGTGGATAAGCATAAACTTACCTAGTAGCTTAAAAAAAGGCAAGTACGTTGCTTATGCTCAACTGGTACCTGCTACAAACCATGGAATTAATAATATTGAACTAATCTTTACAAATTGAAAGCTAATATATTTACACTCTGTTTACTTATATGGTTCAGTGGAAACTTAAGCGCTCAACCAAAAAAAGATATTACCATTAGTTCTTCGCAAGGTGGAGGGTCTTATATCCAATTTAACAACCAAAATGATTTAGATAACGGAGGTACCTCCATCGGAAATATTCAAATTCAATTTGCTATCCCGGGTGGTAATAATGAAAAGAATTGGAAGTTAACTGTACAGGTTACCAGCCCAATTACAGTAAATAATACTACTTTAGATCCTCAATATGTTTTAGTAAAACACAACCCTTCTCTTTCTAGTGAACCAACTTTCGCAAATGCTATTAATGCTCCACAGGTATATATTCCCATGAATTACAATGAAGTAACACTTATTGCATCTTCGGCAACTCCCCTGAAAGCACCACCATATTATTCTGTTAATATAAGATACGATTTAAAAATTCAGGGCGGCCCGCAACTTGTAGAGCTACAAAACGGATCCTATCCTTGCCAACTTACCTTTCGTCTCTATAATAGTGGCGGAGTATTAATGTCCTCCTCCTCAACAACCTATGGATTTGGTAAATATTTCAATGGTAGTGGTGGTGGAGGAGGTGGTGGTGGTACTCCCCTTACTAGTTTAACTTTAGTTAACGGTGCACAAAATACTTCATTGGATTTTAATGGTCCCGCAGACTATATAACAGGAGCTTCCCTTACTATTAGTAATGGACTAAGAACTCAATCTACAGAACCCTATCAAATTAAAGTAAAAAGCAGTACAGCCAATTTCTCTTCCAGTCAAACTAGCATTATCCCTGTAAGCGCCATTAAACTTCAAAGTACAAATGGTGCTCCTGCACCCAGTAATGTAACTCATAACACCATCAGTTTAGATAATATTGGTAAAACGTTGATGATAAAAGACGGTTGGACAGACCCCAACCCTGTATACTATAATCTCAAATATTTTACTATGCCCAATGACACTAACTTTAGCAATGCTCGATCTGGCAATTATACTACCACCTTAACTTACACCATGGAACCTAAATAACTTTATACAGTCCAAACTATCGGCCACCAATAATAAATAAACAAAAATATAAAGAGAATTGAAGTTAGATTAAGCCATAATCCAATCCTGGCCATCTCTCCTATCCTTATCTTGCCCGAACTGAAAACAATCGCATTAGGCGGTGTAGCTACCGGAAGCATGAAAGCGCAAGAAGCTGCTAAAGCAGCCCCCGCCAATAATGGTATTGGAGGAATACCTAAAGCTGCTGTCAAAGTTATCAATAATGGTAAAATCATGCTCGCGGTAGCAGTATTAGATGTTACTTCCGTTAAAAAATTAATTCCGGCAATAACAAACAAAGATATCAGCATAGCCGGAAGGAAATTAACAGCCATAAACTGCATAGCAAGCCAACTTGCCAAATCGGTCTGAGAAAAACCTTTTGCAATGGCCAAACCAGCACCAAAAATCAATAAAACATCCCATGGAAGCTTCTTAGCAGAACTCCAGGTCATTAATTTTCCTTTACCCTCACCTGCGGGAACCAAAAACATAAGTAAAGCACCAACAATGGCTATAATGGTGTCATCCAAACCAGGAATAAAAGTATCCCAAATAAATGAACGAGTAATCCAGAAAAAAGCAACTAATGAAAATATAGCCAATACCCGCTTCTCTTGAAGCGACATTTTACCTAGTTCCAATAATGCAACATGTTCAGCTTGATTCTCCATCTTTAACTTATAGCGTGTAAGATAAAGCCAGGTAGCAAATAATAATACAATACTCAAAGGAAGCGCAAACATCATCCACTGCATAAAAGAAATCTCGATTTGAAAAGCTTCCCGAACAACACCAGCAAGTATTAAATTAGGCGGCGTACCAATTAAAGTAGCCATTCCGCCAATAGAAGCTGCATAAGCAATACCCAACATCAAACTTCTGGAGAAAGGCTGCCTTTCTCCCATATGCTTTATAACCGACAAACCAATTGGAAGCATCATAATGGTAGTAGCCGTATTAGATAGCCACATCGATAAAAAGCCCGTAGCCAGCATAAAACCCAGAATCATCCGCTTCTCTCCTGTCCCTACAAAATTGATGATCTTATAAGCGATTCGCTGATGCAAGCCCCAGTTCTCAATAGCCATACCTAATATAAAACCACCCATAAACAGGAAAATAAAAGGGTGACCATAAGACGTAGTAGTTTGATCAATCGTTAAACCGCCTGCCAACGGCAAGAGAGCTAAAGGCAATAAAGAGGTAACAGGAAGTTCTGCAGCTTCACTAATCCACCAAACTGCTATCCAACAGGTACAAGCCAAAACCGCTTGCCCTTCAGGCGAAAGACCTTCTAAATGAATATACTTGATAATTAAAAAAGACAAAGGGCCAGCCAGCAGGAAGAAATTTTTCCAAGTCATAAAACAATAATCAGGTTATCAAGATTAGTTTATAGGATATTTCGAGCGTGGACCTAAAAATTCCTTTCGCTAATATAAAAAAATAAACTAAATCTTAATTACGATTACCTGATTTGTCCATCACCTCGAATCAGCCACTTCTCAGTAACTAATTTCTCCAATGCAAATGGTCCGCGGGCATGTAGCTTCTGAGTAGAAATACCAATCTCAGCACCCAGTCCAAATACACCTCCGTCTGTAAAACGAGTAGAAGCATTTACGTAAACTGCAGCAGCATCTACCTCATTTAAGAAGCGTACTTGTTTATCAGCATCCTTAGAAACAATGGCTTCCGAATGTTTAGACGAATAGTTTGAAATATGATCCAATGCCTCATCAATATTCTCCAAGACAAGAACCGAACATTTCATATCTAAAAACTCACGGCCAAAATCCTCCTGCGTTGCAGCTTGCAATTGCTTATAATTAGAATGAGATAAAATATCATACGATTCCTTATCTGCGAATATCTCTACCTGAAAATCTGCTAATTTAGGAGCTAATAATTCTAAAAATGGCTTAGCAATT
Source organism: Albibacterium bauzanense (assembly GCF_004339765.1). GTDB lineage: Bacteria > Bacteroidota > Bacteroidia > Sphingobacteriales > Sphingobacteriaceae > Albibacterium > Albibacterium bauzanense. The sequence continues at coordinate 482,779 of NZ_SMGO01000001.1, forward strand.
GCCCGATCTACAATGACGGTATCCAATGCATTGCATACAGATGGACGAGTAACTTTAGCATTTACTACAATAGACACCGCCTTTTCTAAATCGGCAGTAGTTTCCACATAAGTATGGCAAACACCAGCACCCGTTTCTATTACCGGAACCTTCGAATTATTTCTTACAAATTGAATTAACTGATCAGAGCCACGGGGAATAATAATATCTACGTACTTTGAAGCATTCAACAATTCATCTACAAAACGACGATCGACCGGTAAAAGCTGAACAACAGCCCGGTTAATATTAAACTTATCTAAACACTGATGAATAAGCTCAACCAAGATCGTATTTGTATGAAAAGCATCACTACCACCACGAAGCAAACAAACGTTGCCTGAGCGAAGACAAAGAGCTGCCACATCAATCGTTACATTCGGTCTTGACTCATAGATCACTCCTACTACACCCAAAGGCACAGTTTTCTTGATAACCTGCAATCCATTATCCAATGTTCTTTCAACAATCACTTGATTGGCCGGATCTGGCAAAGCAGCAATTTCATCCAAGCTCGACGATAAATCATCAATGCGGGCATCCGTTAAAACTAAACGATCTTTCTTGGGGTCAGCATCATCCATTTTATTTAAATCCAATTGATTGCTCGCAAGGATTTCTTTTTTAGAATTCTTTAACCGTGTTGAAAGTTCTTTCAACAATGACTTTTTTACCTCCTCAGAAAGAGCTTGGACTACTGTAGTAGCTTTCGCTGCACTTTTAAGGATCTCTTGAATATTCTCCATTGTCTATGAATCGTAATGTTTATATAAATACAATATCATTGGCATTTGCCACTTCTAAATTCTGTTTCTTCAAATTCTTTATCAACTCGCTCGATGATATCTTGGTTTTCGCTACTGCAATGGCCACATTATCCTCATCCACGATCTCAATCACTTCTCCCTGCTCAAAATCACCAATAACCTCCTTTACACCAACAGCAAGCAAACTAAACCTTTTACTTAATGCAGCTGTAGCACCTAAATCTACCTTGATCTTTCCCTTTATCAAACTACCGCTTGCAAGCCAGCGATTTCTAGCCGACATCGAACAAGGTTGAGGTTCGCAAACGGTTCCTGCTTCCCCTTTAATAGCTTTCAAAATGCCGTTCTCAGTTCCTATTCCAAAAATAACTGCTTTTATACCCATTTGATTGGCCAAACGTGTATAAGTTAGTTTAGAAGTCATCCCTCCTAAACCAGATGCCGATTTCTCTTTGTTTGCCAATTGTAAAACCGATTTATCGCTCGTATCCAACGCTTTAATCAGCTCGCCATTAGCATCCAACACACCTGGAACCGATGTACTGAATAATAACAAAGATGCATTAAAACCTACAGCAATCAAAGTAGCCAGCTCATCATTATCAGAAAACTTGAGCTCCAGATTACTGACAACGTCATTTTCATTCGCTATCGGAATAATATTATTCTCCCAAAGTTTCTCGTAAGTCTTTTTTAATTGCAAAAACTGCTTCCGATTAGAAAAGTGAGTCCGTTCACTCAAACTTTGCGCAATATTAATACCACAGGGTGTAAAATATTGTGAGTATTTATTAAGCAACAACGTATTTCCAATAGCAGCTGCTGCCTTTCTTTCGCTTAAACCTTTCTTATAATCTTTTATAAAAGATTTACCCGCAGCCACCGCTCCCGAGGAAACTAAAACGATGTGATATTGTGAATGAATTTGTGCAACCTGTTGAGCAATACCAGCAATTACCTGCTCGTCCAGTTCTCCACTATTGGTAGTTATAGATGCTGTTCCAAATTTTATGACTAGTATCGGTTTCTTAAGAATTGACTTTTTCAAAATAATTGCCTTCGTATTTAAATAAAGGAACAAAATAGAGAATTTATTTATGAATTTGGAAATAGAACGGTAAAATAAAGGGAAATTGTTTTTTAAGAATTTAGTAAAAATGAAAGGTTCCCAAACGGGGAGAATGGGAACCTTTACTAACCAATTATAAACCTAAATTATGATAGTACAAATATAGTGTACATTATACACTTATTCAAATTTATAACGATTTTATTTTAATATTTTTAAAGCTAACATTATCACCATGATCCTGTAGTAAAATATGGCCCTTTTCAGCTTCACCAAAATTAGTCCAGTCTTTATATTTACTAGCAGCAACTAGCTTACGATACTCCTCTGAGCCTCTTACGTACGATAAAACTACTACTCCATTCAAATAATGCTCAACTCGTTTATCTGGATAAGCAACAATTCTACCACGGTTCCATTCTCCTATCGGACGCATAAAACGAGGCTGTTTATTTGAAGTAATCAGATCATATAAAGAGGCAATTGTACGATTACCATCTTTACCCAGCTTAGCATCCGGGTGCACAGCATCATCCAAAATCTGATACTCTAAACCAATGGCCGATCCGGCACTTTGCTCTGCCAGTGTAACGAAATATTTTACACCACTATTAGCTCCCGTAGTTAATTTAAATTCGAAGGAAAGATCAAAAGCACCATACTCATCTTTGGTTACAATATCTCCACCATTGGTAGATTCTGCTCCATCTGATGCCAGAACTGAAAGTATACCGTTTGATATTTCCCATCCTTTTTCTGGAAAAGTATCTTTATGAGCGCCTACCCATCCTTCACTTGTTTTTCCATCAAAAAGCAATTTATAACCGTCATTCTTTTCCTGATCAGATAAGCCATTAGTTGTTAAATTAACAACATACACTCCGGTTGGAAATGCTTTTGGAGTTAAGTTCTCTGTTTGTAATTCAATGTTTTTGAAATACACCTTTTTACCAACTTGTTCATCGCTAGATACTGAATGCACCTGTAAACCAATAAATCCGGTTGCATCCAGGGTATCAATAACATAGGCAATCGGGGTATCGTTAATCCAGGTCTTCAATTCATTTCCGATACTCTCAATTCTAAAATGATTATATTCTCCTACTTTAAATACTTCTTTTGCAGGTGGATTTAAATCAAGCGGATAAAGCCACATTCTGCGCGCTTCATCGTAGATCCCGCCAGTCCATTTCCGATCAGAAGCATCCACTTCTACTTGTCGGCCAAATACCAAACCTGCACCATCCTTACCTGCCGGGTCAAACTGGCCACGCGCCATAATTCCCGAATTGCTATTCACGCCTTCAATTTTAATATCTACATCTAAAATGAAATCACCATATTCCTTCTCGGTAATTAAGAATGTATTAGGAGTATTTTTAACCTGGGTACCTACTATTTCTCCATCGATGACTTCAAAAGGTGCCGTTCCGGCTACTTTCTTCCAGCCATCCAATGTCTGACCATCGAAGATTGGTTCTAATTTTACAGCAGAATCCGTCGCATTATTAGCTGACTGAGTACAAGACTGAAAAGATAAAAGAACAAACATAGCAGCAAAGGCAGTCGAAATATGACCTCGCTTTTGCACGATCGTTTTAAAAGAATTGGTGATCATAATTTAAGGGTTTTAAAATATTAATTAAGGGTTTTAAAAATAAAAGGATACGGTAGTATTCAACTCATGAACACTGTTTTTTGAATTACCGAATATAATACTTTGAAATTAATCGACAAAAAGAAAAAACATTCAATAACCTTGCTTTACGTATACGAATACAACCATCATATTTCCTTAATTACATCAACGTTAAAACAGCCTAAAAAACACAGATACAACGGAAGGACCACCCGAACATAACTCGGTTATGTAAACCATGGTATTATTATAGGTAATACAAGGTAGCTCTTCCTTGCTTCGTAATAAATCAGTAAATTGCTCAACAATAGCAGAAACTCATGAAAGATCGTCGGATTACCCAATCAAAAAACTACAAAAATGGTTCTTTTCAGAACCTCTCTTCTACTCCAACAATGGCTCCGGATGTTTCTTTTATTAGTATACTAAAAGATATGTTTCGTCGGCCGAAGAGCGTTCGTCCGCAGCATATGATTCCATCTGTTAAAACCGATTTAAAGTTGCTTTTCTCAAAAGAACCTTTAATTGTGTGGTTTGGCCACTCCTCCTATCTAATTCATTGCAATGGTAAAAACATCTTAGTAGATCCTGTTTTTAGTGGCCATGCATCACCCATGTCATTTATGGTGAAGGCTTTTAATGGCTCAAATGTATATACGGCAGAGGATATGCCTGAAATTGATCTGTTAATTTTGACTCATAACCATTATGATCATATGGACGTTCAGACTATCAACAAATTAACGGGGAAGGTGAAGAACTATTTAACAACAATTGGTGTTAAACGATCTTTAATAAACCTGGGTATTCCAGGGTATGCAATAACAGATCTGGACTGGTGGGAAAAGGAGGAGTATAATGAGCATTTAATATTAACCGCTACTCCGGCACGGCATTTCTCTGGCAGAGGAATTAGAAGAGGTGGAAGCTTATGGGCTTCTTTTGTACTTGAAATGGAAGGTTATAAGATCTTCATTGGTGGAGATTCAGGCTATGATAGCCATTTTAAATTAATTGGAGAGACCTTTGGCCCTTTTGATATAGCAATCCTTGAATGCGGACAATACAACACATCGTGGCCTTTTATACACATGATGCCTGAAGAAACAGTACAGGCTTGTATTGACTTAAATGCTGCAACATTGTTTCCGGTACATTGGGGGAAGTTTGCTTTGGCAAATCACCCCTGGGATGAACCCATTCAGCGTGTTAAACAAAGTGCTGACCAAAAAGGATTAAGAATGATAGCTCCTATGATTGGAGAACCCATTATGATAAGAAAGAACCAACCAGACAATGAGCAAACAGCTTCTGATAGTTATTTGCAAAAAGAATGGTGGAAACTTGACTTATAATAATGGGTTTCTATTGAAAATAATTATTTTTTTGTTTCAACTCTTCCACTTTCCCGGTCGCTCTTTCTGCCGATAGCATAACCGCTACCGCCGCCGATTGCAGCTCCAATAGCTGCTCCTCTAACTGGCTTATCTTTATCAATTAAAGCTCCGCCGATAGCTCCTACACCTGCACCAATTGCAGTACCTTTGGCAGCATCGCTCCAGCCTTTCTTTTGTTGCTCTTCAGCAGCTTCTGGCGAAGCATGAATTACCGTACTGGTATTTGTGGTAGGAATTATATTTGATTCCTTTTTAGAATAGCTTTTAGCAGCTTCCTGCTCTGCAAGCGCAGCTTTTGCTGCTTCAGCCCTTTTGAAACTATCCAATTTCAAACTATCATTTACTCGCTTTTCTGCCATTTCCTGAGCGAGAACATCTTGTTTTTCGCCTGATGCATTACCGCATGCTGTTAAAAGACTAAGAGATACTGCAGTCAATGCTATAAAGGTTATCGCACTATTTTTCATTTTACTTTGTATTTGAAATTTGTCAGAATATTTAATTTATACCAAGCAGCTATAAGAAATAACTATGCCAAAGACAAAATAACGGACTGATTTAACTGAGGTAGTTGGTATCTAAACTCTCGTATATTGAGTTATTGCTTAAAAATTCAGGTATTACTTCCTTCATCTTACGAACTACTAACTCGTTATCTTGCATCTCATTAATTTCCAATAATTCTATAATGGCAGTATTGGCTTCCTCGTAGGAATGGTTCCTCACTTTAGCTATATTTATTTTTTTATGATGGGTAGGAAGCGTAAGTTCAGAAGAAGCTAATAGCTCTTCATATAATTTTTCACCCGGTCTTAAGCCAGTATATACAATCTTTATATCTACTCCCTCATTAAAACCTGCCAGCTGAATCATCTTCTTCGCCATATCAACAATCTTAACCGGCTTACCCATATCAAAAACAAAGATTTCTCCGCCATGTCCCATTGTACCGGCTTCTAAAACCAATTGTACGGCTTCAGATATGGTCATAAAATAACGCGTAATCTCAGGATGGGTAACTGTAACCGGGCCGCCCTTTTCAATCTGTGCCCGAAAGCGTGGTATTACAGAACCATTAGAACCCAATACATTGCCGAAACGGGTAGTTATAAATCGGGTTTTTAAAATAGGCGAATTCAGAGCCTGAATATATATTTCTGCCAGACGCTTAGAGGCTCCCATCACATTCGTGGGATTAACTGCCTTATCGGTAGATATCATCACAAACTTTTCGACCTCATATTTAACAGCAAGATCTGCAATATGCTTTGTTCCACCTACATTTACATCAACCGCCTCAAATGGATTATGCTCCATTAATGGTACATGCTTATAAGCTGCAGCGTGATAGATTACTTGAATATCATACGTTTTAAAGACAAATTCCATCCGATTAGCGTCACGTACATCAGCTATGATCATCATAACTGAGGCATCGGGAAAGGTTTCTTCTATTTCTAACTGAATGGCATGTAAAGGTGATTCAGCATTGTCGCAAAGTATCAATAAAGTTGGCTCATATTGCAAAACTTGTCGCACAATTTCAGAACCTATAGAACCGGCTGCACCAGTTATCAGAACACGTTTGCCATGGAGATCAGTTTTTACGCGGCTTTGATCTATTTTAATAGGTTTGCGCTGCAGAAGATCTTCAATGCGAAGCTCATGCATTTGTTTCCGTTTAAGAGTCCCTGAAAGCCATTTACTGGATGGAGGCACTGTAATAACTTTAATTCCTAAACGAAGGCTGCGTTCTATAACCACCTTTTTAGAACGTTCGTCTAAGTTCTCATGAACAATGATCAGTTCTTGTATTTTCTTATATTTCTTAAGTTCAGGCAGTTCTTTAAAATGATAAACCTTCTTTTGCTCCATATAGCTATAAAGCCTGTTGCGATTGATATCAATAAAACCCACAACAACATAGTTTACTTCTTGATTACTCTCTAATGCTTGTTTTACCAGTATGGCATTTTTGTCGGAACCATAAATTAAAACGTTTACAAACTCTTTTCCGGCAAATCGACGTGTTAAAAACTGATAAACATTCCGCCCTATTACACGTAGCATAACCAATAAAGATGTACAAATAAAGAAGTTGATAAGTACAATTAAAAAGAGGTTTTCATGCTCATCGCCTATAACTGTCTGCGCAAACAGAAGCATAAAACTTAAAAAGATAATATTAAAAGTAATAGAAGCAGAAAATATACGGAATAGATCTACACTATTAGAGTAACGCAGCAAACCTGTGTGCATACGGCCAACATAAAGTGTGGCAATTGCAATAATGGAAAAAGAAGCGGTATAGATAGCGAAACGCAGTGGACTTATTAATGTAAATTCGAAACCCTTAACTAATAAGAAAGAGAAAGAAAAGGACCAGGAAACAATTAGCAAATCTAAAATTAAGATAGTCCATCTAGATACAGTCTTTCCTTCTAAGAGGAATTGTTTCATTTTCTCTTTTATATTGAAAACAAATTCATTCTGAATCATTGTTTATGGGCTCTGTTTAGAAAAAATGTGTGAATGACAAATTATAATCGTCAATCTGTATAAATTTGTTTAATACAGATCAGCCAAAATTAATCAATAAATGTTCAACAAGAAATACTATTCATCAATTTATACTAAAGCGTACTGTAAGATAGAATATTTTGTTCTAAATAAGCTTGTATATTAATCAAAAAGGACGAACAGCTTATACAGAAAATCTATATAAACTGTTCGTCTTAAAACTGGGCTTAGAAAAAACAAGCACAGAATAGAATTATTTTTGCGGTGGCAATGAAGGTCTTATTTCTATTTTACTAGGAAGAGAACGAGCATTCATTTTCAAAATATCTGCTACGAGTTCACCGATATCCTCTTTTTGAATTTTCCATGCATCCTGATCGCTAATTTCATGGCCATTAAAAGCAGTAGCAACAGATCCCGGCATAATGGTAGTTACACGAATTCCGAGTTTACGAATGTCGAGCATTACAGCTTGAGTAAAACCAGTAAGACCAAATTTACTTGCATTATAGGCAGATGCACCTTCGAAGAAATTAGTTCCCGCTAAACTAGAGATCGTAATAAAGTAGCCTTTAGAAGCAGCTAAAGCATCTAAAGAGGCTTTTATACTATAGAATGGACCGGTTAAATTGGTATCAATAGTTTCATGCCATTCTTCAAGAGATAGATCAGTAATAGAAGCAAAATGCCCAACACCGGCATTAGCTACAAACACATCTACCCTACCCCATTTCTCTAATACCTCTTTTACAGCAGCTGTTTGAGATTCAAAAGAACGAACATCCACTTCCAAACCGATTACAGCACCAATTCCAACTCCCTTTAATTTCTTAACTGCTTGCAGAGCTCTTTCTTCAGACCTGGAAGTAATTGCAACATTATATCCTTCCTTTAATAAGGATTCTGCAATTCCATAACCGATACCTGAACTTCCACCAGTAATTATCGCTACTTTATCAATTTGTGTCATAGTCTTAATAGTATTACGTTTATTCATTTATGTTAATTACGAAGCTACAGGAAATATATGAGAACAATATTTCCAGACTGTAAAATTTCATTAATTTATATAGAATTACAAAATTGCACTCAGTTTTCGTATATTTATAAATGCAATAACGCATAATAAATTATAAACAACCATGGGAAGAAATGATAATAAAAACTCGAATAAGAATCAGAAAAAAGCTCCCAAAGATGCAAGTTTGGCTGGTTCAAAAGTAGTCTCAGACTACCAGGCAGGCAAAAAAAGCAAATCATCCGACCTGGATAGCAAAAAGAAATAATTAACTAACGAGTGTAGGGTTTGATTAGATTTATTTGTCTTTTAGTTTTTGCGCTCTCAATTAATCCATCTTTCGGTCAGGATGTGGAAGATGAGTACATGATAGAATTAGCAAAAGAACTGTTTCTAGGACTTCCAATAAAATCTGACCTGCCCAGCTCTCTTTCTTTATTAAAAGAATCTAATAAAGTTGATAAAGTAACTGTCCTGGACGAAAATATAAAGGCTACATTCATCAGTCACCCAATCCTTAATATTAACTCCATAAAAGGCGATGACAGGTCTGGATCAGCAGATATTGAACTCTTATTTTACAACAATCAAATTTTTGAAAGAAGAATTATAGTAAATAACCAATGCGATCTTACAGCTTTCAATACTCTATATAATCTCTTGAAAGCTGTATCATTTCATATAGAAGCAGAAAAACCTGTAACAGATTCAACCAGCTATCGTAGAAACACTCTTTTCACCGCAAAGGATGGAAGGAATCTGGCTCATATTGAACTTTCTTATAACCCTGCTCTCTTTAACCCCGAAAGAGACCTGACTGATAAAGCTAAAACAATTGCTATTGTCTTTGCTATTTACGACAATACCTTATATTAGGTTTACCTAACCTTTAAAATTAGCTGTTATTATTTTGTCGCAATCACCCCTATAATTGTCGCAGTAATATATATATCTGTTCTTTCTATACGTTAAATTTGTATATATCAACCAGTTAATATATTTATTATGAAAAATTCAATTTATCCATGTCTATGGTTTAATAATGAGGCAGAGGCAGCAGCAAATTTTTATTGTTCTGTTTTTAAAAATTCAGAGATAACATTAAAAAGCCCCTTAGTTGTTAACTTCAACTTATACGGTGAAAAATTTATGGGCCTAAATGGCGGGCCTGCATTTAAAAAGAATCCGTCCATCTCCTTTTTTGTATTATGTGAAACTGTAGAAGAAACCAATCAAACCTGGGATAAACTTAAAGATGGTGGTTCAGTACTAATGCCTATTGATAAATATCCATGGAGCGAACGATATGGTTGGGTTCAGGATCGTTTTGGCGTTAGTTGGCAGCTTTATTTAGGACAAATGCAAGACGTAGGACAAAAGTTCACCCCCTCATTCATGTTCGTAAAAGAGCAATCTGGTAAAGCAGAAGAGGCTGTTCATTTTTATACTTCAATTTTTGAAAACTCAAGTATAAACGGTATTGCGAAATATACTGCCGAAGACGCTGATGTTGAAGGTTATGTAAAGCATGCCCAGTTCAAGCTTAATGATCAGGTGTTTATGGCAATGGATAGCTCTGCAGAACATGAGTTTTCGTTCAATGAGGGAATCTCTATTGTGGTAGGTTGTAAAACACAGGAGGAGATAGATTATTACTGGAATAAGCTATTAGAAGGCGGTAAGGAAAGTCAGTGTGGTTGGCTAGAAGACAAATTTGGTGTTTCATGGCAAATCGTTCCAAATGTTCTAGATGAATTAATGTCTGACTCCGTAAAATTTGAACGCGTTATGCAAGAAGTTATGAAAATGAGAAAATTAGATATTCAAACTATGGTTGACGCTTAATTTTAATTATTAGCTCAATTTTTTAAACAATAATATTATGAAAAACGAAAGTAAATCTATGCAAATGCTACATTTCTCAATAAGCATTCATGCACCCAAAGAAAAGGTATGGCATACCATGTTGGATGATAAAACATACCCTAAATGGACAACTGTATTTCATGAAGGTTCTCTCTATAAAGGAAGTTGGGAAAAAGGAAGTAAAATCCAATTTTTAGATCCTACAGGCTCGGGAATGTTTTCGAGAATTGAAGAAAACAAACCTTATGAATTTGTTTCAATTGAACATTTAGGCTTTATAAAAGATGGAAAGGAAGATTTAAAAAGTGAAGGAGCAAAAGCCCTGGCTGGAGCACATGAAAACTATACCTTCAAAGAAAAGGATGGAATAACCGACCTTTCAATAGATGCAGATACGCCTGAAGAATATAAAGAGATGTTCGAAGATATGTGGCCAAAAGCATTGTCAAAGCTTAGAGAGCTTGCTGAGGAATAAACATATTTAATCTAACAATTTAAGAAATATAGTCATGGAAAAAATCACATTAAATGCTTATTTACTTTTCGATGGAAACTGTCGGGAAGCAATGGAATTTTACCAACAAATTTTTGGAGGAGAGCTTCAAATGATGACATTCGGACAAGTTGATGATAGTTGTCCGGCAGCTAAAAAAGATTCAATTATGCACGCTAGCCTTATGGGAGGAGAAGTTGATTTAATGGCATCCGATAATCCCGAGGATAAACCATCTGGCAAAGGAAACATAAGCCTCGCCCTTAGTGGTTATGATGAAGAAAAGCTCCGCAAAAGGTTCTCTGATTTAAGTATGGGAGGGAATATATTTATGCATTTGGAGAAACAAATTTGGGGAGATCTCTATGGTGCCTTTACTGATAAGTTTGGCATCGACTGGATGGTTAATATCGGCACTAAAAAATAGTGGGTAATTGGAGAAGAGATAATATATTTGCTTAACTTTATTTAATACAAACAATAATTTATGAGCGACTCAACAAACTCTTCTTCAATTAATGCAATATCTCACAATGTATATTTTGATGGTAAGGTTCAAAGCCTTGGAATAGACACAGAACAAGGTAAAGCTACACTAGGTGTAATGAAAAAAGGAACCTATGAGTTTTCTACTTCTTCACCAGAAAGAATGGTAGTAGTGTCTGGTATCATGAATGTTAGATTACCGGAAGCTAGCTGGAAAAAGTACCAGGAACACGAAGAGTTTAATGTAGAAGCTAATACTACATTTGAGGTTTTATGTGATACGGATGTTGCGTATATATGTTATTATGGGTAGATAGCCGTTCACTACCAGCTGTTGGATTACCAATAGCAAAGAAACATCATCCATTTCTAACAAAATCATCAATCAAGCTTGCAACTGCATCTGAATTTTCCTCAGGTGCAAAGTGTCCGCTATCGACAATTTTCTTTGCTTTAACTTGTGTAAGGCCACTTAATTGAAAACCTTGCACATAATCCTCTATGTTACCCTGTTCTTCAGCACCCTTTAAATACAATAAAGGTACATCAGAAATAATATTCAAGTTCCTTTCTTTTTCGTCTTCAGCAAAGGAACGATACCATCCCAAACTTGTACTCAATGCCTCTTTCGAATTATAAGCCTGAACATATTTCTCTCTCCTATCTGGAGCTATAGCATCCTTTTTTGCAGCAATTGAATTATAAAAATAATCGAAGAGCAGATTCAGTTTGCCGCTAATTAACTGCTCAGGCAATTCTGGCACTGAAAAGAAAGCAAAATGCCAAATAAAAGGATTCCGCTTAACCTGTTCCCAAGGTGCGACACCAGGAACGGCCGTACACATGATGACGGCTTTAGATAAGTATTCGAAAAAGTGTTTAATAAAAGCATAGCAAACCATTCCTCCAACATCATGACCAACAAGAACAATATTCTTTAGGCCAAGAACATCAAGTAAATTCTTGATAAATTTCGCAATAGATAATTTAGTTGTAGAAGCGATACTTTCAGTTTGTCCGATTCCGGGCAGATCTATAGCCATTATATGATAATCATCCTGCAACAATCTCATAAGCTGTTCAAATTCCATCCAGGTTTCCGGATATCCATGAAGACAAAGTATTGTCTGTTTGGATTTATCTCCAGCCTCCACTACATGTGTCGAAATCCCGTTAACCAGTACTTGAGAATGCTTAAAATTATAAGATGAGATATTCATAAATCGCTATTATAAAAGTTTATTCAACTTAAGCCAATTCAATGCAAGAAGCATGGATTCAGACAATAATAACAGCTATAAATCAAATTAAGTTTTCGGTCTTACGTTTATCGTTTAGATATAAATAAGTATAAATGAAGGGCTTTAAACAGAGAAAGCCACAAGAAGGTTATTCTTATGGCTTTTATGAGGTATTTACTACCTATATTTTAGTACCCCCAACAAGATTCGAACTTGTGACCGACGGTTTAGAAAACCGTTGCTCTATCCAGCTGAGCTATGGAGGCTCGTTGTTAAAACGAATGCAAAATTAATAAAATCTTTAACATTCGAGCAAATTAAAGCAACAATATCTGCATTTTCAATCTTATTAAATAATGCTTAATTAACTCTTTGGAGCATTATTTGTTTCGACAACTTGTTTCTTCTTGAATATCTTGCGTTTACCGTTATTAGATTTTTTATTTGTCGGACGACCATTTGATTTTAAAGGCTCTTTTGGCTCTTCACCATAAATACCTGGCAATGCTACACGGTCAACTTTTCGATCCATTAACTCCTCTATTGACTTAAACTTACCGTAATCTTTATTATTAACGAAAGTTATTGCAGTACCTGTACTTTCTGCCCGAGCTGTACGACCAATTCTATGAATATAATCCTCCGGATCGCCTGGTACATCAAAATTCACTACCAAATCAATCCCATCCACGTCAATCCCTCTGGAAAGCACATCTGTACCTACCAACACATTCAGCTTCCTATTCTTAAAATCAAGCAATATCTGCTGTCTTTCATCTTGTTTCAAATCGGAGTGAAAAGCTTTTACCTTTAGGCCGGTCTTCTTTAAATCTAAGTCTAAGCGCTTTACCTTCTCTTTCGTTGAAGCAAAAACTATTACACTCTTAAATTCACCATTCTTCAAAATATCTACCAAAAGAGCGTTTTTATTCTCATCATACACCCGGTAGCATTGTTGAAGAATACCTTCAGCCGGACTAGAAGTAGCAATATTTACTTGCTGTGGATTCTTCAGCAGCTTTTGAGCAAACTGCCTGATCTTTGAAGGCATTGTTGCAGAGAAAAGCAATGTTTGACGCTGAGCAGGAAGCTTCCGGATAATATGTAACAAATCTTCCTGGAAACCCATATCCAACATCCTGTCTGCTTCATCAAGAACCAGGAATTTGATATCATTGAAAAGAACTCCCCCTGAATTTAAGTGAGCAATTAACCTGCCTGGGGTAGCTATTACAATATCTACACCCTCTCTTAAGGATCTTCGTTGTTGCTCATAATCTATCCCATTTCCACCACCATATATTGCGATAGAGCTAATGCCTGTAAAATAAGCTAACCCTTCAATCTGTTGATCAATTTGCAAGGCTAGTTCACGCGTAGGAGCTAATACCAAGGCACTTATAGGCGGTTTCTTAGCTAACTTACAAATACCATCCATTACGGGAAGTAAATAAGAAGCTGTTTTTCCTGTACCTGTCTGGGCACACGCAATTAAATCGTGGTTTGATTGAATAAGAGGAATTGCTTGAGCTTGTATTGGAGTAGGGCTTTTATAACCCATACTATTCAGTCCGTCTAAAAGACGTTCATCAAAATTAAAATCAGTAAAAATCAATATTATATATATTATTAGAAATGTAAAAGTATTAAAAATAAGTGAAAGTCAACCTTTTATCGAACGTTTTATGCAAACAAAAAACGCACTAAATATTTATTAAGTCAAAATACCCAAAATAATTCCTAATTTTGTATCCCGTACAAAAACATTTAGAAAAGGGTCTAAAAAGATCATTTCCTATAAGAATATCCAACATATCAATATGACAAAATACATTTTCGTTACGGGCGGCGTTACCTCCTCGTTAGGTAAAGGCATTATTTCAGCATCTTTAGCTAAACTTCTTCAGGCGCGTGGCTACAAAGTTACCATTCAAAAATTCGATCCTTATATTAATATTGATCCGGGAACATTAAATCCTTACGAACATGGAGAATGCTACGTAACAGAAGATGGAGCAGAAACAGATTTGGACTTGGGTCACTACGAACGATTTTTAGATACTCCTACCTCACAGGCAAACAATATTACTACCGGAAGAATTTATCAACATGTAATTCAAAAAGAACGTGCTGGTGATTATTTAGGTAAAACAGTTCAGGTTGTACCCCATATTACAGACGAAATTAAACGAAATATGCGTTTATTGGGAGAGGGTGGCAATTATGATATTGTTATAACTGAACTTGGCGGTACCGTAGGCGATATTGAATCGCTACCTTTTATTGAAGCTGTTCGTCAGCTTCGATGGGAATTAGGCAGCAATGATTCACTGGTTATACATCTTACTTTAGTACCATTCTTAGCTGCAGCAGGCGAATTAAAAACCAAGCCTACACAGCATTCGGTAAAAATGCTTTTAGAATATGGTATCCAGCCAGATATCCTGGTTTGCCGTACAGAGCATCACTTAAATGCAGAACTTCGAAAAAAAATAGCCTTATTCTGTAATGTCAATCTAAATGCAGTTATAGAATCAATAGATGCTCCTTCAATTTATGATGTTCCTCTATTGATGCTAAGAGAACAGCTTGACAAAACCGTTTTAGCAAAATTAAAACTTCCAACCCGGTCTGAGCCAGAACTGTCTTTATGGAAGAACTTTCTTGGTAAGGTTAAAAACCCCACCTCTGAGATCAAGATTGGCTTAGTAGGAAAATATGTTGAATTACCCGATGCATATAAATCTATTAACGAATCATTTATCCATGCCGGAGCAGTAAATGAGTGTAAAGTGATCGTTAAATACCTTTCGTCTGAGAGCATTACAGAAGGTAATGTTGTTGATAAATTAAAAGGATTAAGCGGCATTATCGTTGCTCCTGGTTTTGGAGAAAGAGGATTAGAGGGAAAAATTGCTTCAATTCAATATGCCCGTGAAAATCAGATTCCCTTTTTCGGAATTTGCTTAGGTATGCAATGTGCTGTTATTGAATTTGCAAGAAATGTTTTAGGAATAAAAGATGCAAACAGCTTCGAAATGAATTCTAAAACGAAGCACCCTGTGATAAACTTAATGGATGAGCAGAAAAAGATTAAAAATAAAGGCGGAACTATGCGATTAGGCTCCTACCCTTGCGATCTTAAAAAAGGCTCTAAGGCAGCTGCTATCTATGGAAAAGTAAAAATTACAGAACGCCATCGCCATCGTTATGAATTTAACAACAAATACCTTCAGCAATTTGAAAATGGAGGAATGATTGCTTCAGGTATAAATCCTGATAATGGGCTGGTAGAGATTATAGAACTTAAAAACCACCCATTTTTTATAGGATCTCAGTTTCACCCTGAATTAAAATCAACAGTTGTTAATCCGCATCCACTTTTTGTTAACTTTGTAGCCGCTTCTTTACAGCATGCCAAGAAGGTTAATGAAGAACGAAAAATAACTACTAAATAGATAAAACTAAATAGAAATTAATAGAATAATATATTAAGTATGGATAGAAATACGTTTACCGGCCTCTTTTTAATGTTAATTATTATCGTTGGTTCGGTATTCTTGATGAGGCCATCTGATGAAGAAATTAAAAGAGAGCAGCTTTTACAAGACTCTATTGCACTTGCAAAAACACAAGGTGTAAACTCCACTACAAACAATACAGTCACCAGCACTGCAGCAGACAGCACCTTAGCGATCCCTACACAAGATTCAATAGTTGCCACCGGCCCTTTTGGTAGCTCTAAAAATGGAAGCGAAAAGCTTATCACATTAGAAAACGAGCTTCTTAAAGTTAACATTACCAATAAAGGTGGAAGGATTAAATCTGTTGAGCTGAAAAACGAAGTTGATTATACCGGCAAACCTTTAATTATGTTTGACGGAGATGAAAACACCTTCGGCTTACAATTTTCAAGCGCAGGTGAAAATATCATTACCAACAACTTATATTTTGCCGGCCCAGATCAAGGATTTGAAGTAAGTAACAGTGATTCTTCTTCAGTAACTCTACGTTTAAATTATGCCGAAGGCAAGTATATTGATTATATCTACTCATTAAAAGGCAATAGCTATCAGGTTGGTTTCGTTGTAGTTACAAAAGGAATGCAAGATGTGGTTGCTCCTGGCGAGAAACAATTAATCCTGAACTGGAACTCCGCGCTTTCACAAAAAGAGAAAGATATTGCTAATGAACAACGTTATTCTACAGCTTATTTTAGAACAGCAGAAGGTGATGTTGAAAGCCTGAGTACAGGGAAAGATGATCAAGAAGATATTGGAAAAACCGATTGGATTACCTTTAAACAACACTTTTTCTCAAATACACTGATAGCTGATCAAGATTTTGCAAGTGGAACTTTAGCTGTAAATACAACTGCTGAAGCAAATGTTGTTAAAACTTTCGAAGCAAATCTAAACCTGGATTTCGCACGACAAGATATCAATACTTATCCGATGAAATTCTTTTTCGGACCTAATAAGTATTCCATATTAAAGGATCAAGGATATGATTTTGAGCAACAAATTGATTTAGGATGGGGACCAATGACCTGGATTAACAGGTTTATTACTTTACCCGTTTTTAATGTTCTCGAAGATTTTAATCTGGGATATGGCATAATCATTCTTATACTTACCGTTCTTCTTAAATTAGTTTTATCACCATTGAGCTACAAATCATATGTATCAATGGCCAAAATGCGGGTATTAAAACCTGAAATGGATGAAATTAAGAAGAAGGTTGGTGAGGATAACCCTACCCTGCTACAACAAGAATACCTCAAGCTCTATAAGCAGGCTGGCGTAAACCCCATGGGAGGTTGTATTCCTATGATTTTACAGATGCCGTTTACCATTGCTTTCTTCTTCTTTTTCCCTAACCTATTTGAGCTGAGGGGAGAGAGCTTCTTATGGATGAATGACTTATCGACCTACGATGCTATTATAACCTTCAAACCTATTTTCGGAGTTGGACATATTAGTTTAATGGTTATTTTAATGACCCTTGCTACCTTGCTTTCAACCTGGTATAACAATTCAGTATCAGGTGTAACAGGGCAAATGAAGTACATTGGTTACTTTATGCCGTTAATATTCTTATTCGTTTTGAATAGCTATCCGTCTGGATTAACTTACTACTATTTCCTTTCAACCTTATTTACATTCGGACAGCAGTTTGCTATTCGTCAAATGATTAACGACGAAAAGATTCACGCAAAACTTCAGGAGAATAAAAAGAAACCAGAGTCAAAGAAAAAGAAATCAGGTTTTCAAAAACGTATGGAAGATTATATGCGTCAGCAAACTCCTCCAACTCCTGCTCCTAAAAAGAAATAAGAATAAAATTAAGACAATAAAAAAGGCGTTCAAATTGAACGCCTTTTTTATTGTCTTAATTTCTCCTACTATTTAGTACTCATCTTCGTTAAAAAAGAAATCTTCCTTTGTAGGATAGTCCGGCCAAATCTCTTCGATATTTTCATAGGGCTCTCCGTCATCCTCCAGGGCTTGTAAGTTCTCTATAACTTCAACAGGAGCACCTGAACGGATTCCATAATCTATTAATTCATCTTTAGTTGCCGGCCAAGGCGCATCTTCTAAGTGAGATGCCAGCTCTAATGTCCAGTACATAATTCGTTGTATTTATTAGTGTTCAATTTTGCGCAAAAATATAATAATTATTGACATAATCAAATTTATTTGAAAACAATCGTTTATAAACGAGGTACCCAAATATTCTCTTCAATTTTATCGTCAAAAGATACCTTTCTTCCAAGCACAAAAAGGTAATCACTTAAGCGATTTAAATAGATCAAAACCTTCTCATCCACAAAACTTTCTTCTGATAAATGCACGGTTATTCGCTCTGCTCTGCGGCACACACACCGCGCTAAATGACAGCTGGCTACTGGCAATTCTCCGCCAGGCAATATAAAATGTTTCAAAGGAGGCAATTCCTCATTCATCTTATCAATTTCTTCTTCCAAAAGAGTAACATCTGATTCATATAGATCAGGTATTTTCATTTTTGAATGCTCAGGATCAGAAGCCAAGGAAGAACCAATGGTAAACAAACGGTCCTGAATTTCCTTCAATACTACTGCTTGTCTTTCGTCTATTTTCTGACTCCTGATTAAGCCAATATAGGAGTTAAGCTCATCGATCGTACCGTAGCTTTCAATCCGTAAATGATGCTTAGCAACCCTTGTACCCCCTATTAGAGAGGTCTGCCCTTTATCACCTTTTTTTGTATAGATCTTCATGTATATAATTTTAATACGTTCAATATAATAATTAATAGGAATAAAAAAGGCACTTTATCTTGATTAGATAAAGTGCCTTTTAAAAAACAGGATATACTTTTAATACACCTTAACTATGTAAACAAAATCTTGAATCTTTTTAATCTGAGCAGTCCTCGAAAGGCCTTTCAACAAGTTAGTCTTGTTAATTTGCATCTTACGATTTAATGCGTCTTTAGATATTGCATCTACAGATTTAAGTAAATAGCTGGTCTTAATAGCAAAGGCTGCTCCATCGGCTTCCTTTTGTTTACCATTAATTACACCAATCACATTTCCGCTATCATCTAACACCGGTCCACCGCTATTTCCAGGGTTTACAGGAATCGAAACCTGATAAGCAATCGTATCTCCACCAAAGCCTGTAGTTGAGCTTAAATAACCTCTACCATATACAGCTTCCTCACGTGGGAAACCAATGGTATAAACATCTTGTCCTAAATCTGATTCTGTCTTTTTAAATGTATAAGGCAGCGGTGCAGGTTCTTTAAAAGTAGGATCTACAATTTCCAGGATGGCGATATCATAAGTAGGGTCAATATAAACAACCTCAGTTTTAAAAGAAACGCCCTTCGTATTCTGAACATAAATAGAATCAGCACCATTGATAACGTGGTAATTGGTAGCGATATAACCGTTAGAAGTTAAAGCAAAACCTGTACCCCCAAATGTACTTGGGGCAACTGCTTTTTCACTATTAGAACTTATATTGCTAATAACCTTATTCTGAGCATTCACATTATTCACAATCCGGTTCATATCACGCTTTAAAGCACTATATTTACTCGAATTGTCCTTTACATCACTATAAAAACCAGACATCCATAAAGTAGAAAATACAATTACTAATGCTACAGAAGCTGCTATTAATGCACTATAACCGTAGTTTTTCCAAAGTTTTACAATCCCGGTCGAACCCGATAACTTATGGATCTTAGGAGTTTCAAGCTTCGACTGTATACTCTCTAGTTTCGATCGGAAATCAATTCTATTTTGATATTCGTTAAGTTTCTCTAATAATAGAACATGCTCCCTGTATTTTGATGCCTCCGACGGATTTTCTTTGCAATATTCTTCAAATAGCCTCCGCTCCTCTTCATTCATGCTTCCTCGAACATATGCATCTGCCTGTTCAATAAAATCAATACCCTTCTTCATTTCATTTTTATATTTTAGCCGAAAAATAACTTCTTCAGGCGTTGTAAACATTTATACTTTTGCGTTTTGGCGTTATCTGCATTGGTATAGCCAAACTTCTCACAAATCTCCTGCATGGAAAGATTCCGTAAATAAAAGTCGCTTATTATAGTCTGACACGGCTCTCCCAACAAATGCAGCGATTGCTCCATCAATAAAAACTGCTCTTCTTTCAATTGATATTCAAGCAAATCATTTTCTACAGCAACAATCTCTTCATGCTCCTGAACATTAAAACTCAGTCGATCATTCTTATTTAATCTCTTAAGCCATAACCGCCTGCATACAGAATATAAGAACGTTTTTAATTTACTACTTAAAACAAAGTCTCCACTATTTACCCGATCGTATAATACGATCACTGCTTCCTGAAAAATATCCTTCGCATCGTCCTCGCTCCCATTGTTTTTAGTCACAAGCTGAAAAACCATGGGGAAATATGCAGCGTATAAATATTCCAACTCATCAGTAGAGCCATTTGCTATACCTTCAATAACTTCCTGGTCACTCAGTACCCGACTTTTTATGTTATTCACCATTTAATACTTAAAACGAATAAAAGTAACCCAATTTTCTCATTATAAAGGAAATAAATTTACATTCAAACCAATCAACCCATGATTAATATTATTCTTCAATTTTTTTAAAATTGTTGGGTTACCTTTTACATCTAAATGTATTAAGTGTAAAATAGCATGTTATTTTAAAACAACAAAAAACAATTAAAAATGAAAAATCTATTAAAATTCGGTTTCTTAGGACTAGCTTTAACTCTTGCTGTATCAGCTTGTAACACTCAACCAGCTGCAACTGAAGCAGATGACGTTGATGTAATTGTTAACGAAGACACTACTGTAGTTAACGACATCGATACTGCAGTTATCGACACTAACGCTATCGATACTAACGTTGTAAATTAATTATAATTACATCGGTAAAAAAACCTGTACGAAAACGTACAGGTTTTTTTTTATTCCTTTTTTTAAGGTTTTATATAAAGTCGCACCCTTTTATAAAAAACCTCATTACCCTTTCTTAGAAATTGTATAGCTCCTTTCCTTTTTCTACCTTTACAGACCATAAAGAATATATCTCATGAAATTCTCACCTCTTACTGCCATTTCACCTATAGACGGTCGCTATCATAAATCAACAGCCATTCTATCTAATTATTTCTCAGAATTTGCTCTTATTCGTTTTCGTGTTTATATAGAACTTGAATATTTCATTGCCTTATCCGATAGTGATATTCCCCAATTACCGAAACTCAGCACCGAACTAAAAAACGAATTGCTGAAAATAGCCAGCGAATTCACAGAGAAAGATGCAGAAGAGATAAAAGAGATTGAGAAAACAACCAATCATGATGTAAAAGCTGTTGAATATTTCATTAAGAATAAATTCGATCTGCTAGACCTACAAGAACACAAAGAATTCATTCATTTTGGTCTAACATCTCAAGATATTAATAATACAGCCATTCCTTTTTCCTGGAAAAAAGCGCTTACGGAAGTTTATTTGCCAGAACTAAATCTGATAGTTAATAAACTGCAGGAGCTAGCTTCTAAATGGAAAGATATTGCTTTACTTGCCCGAACACATGGTCAACCAGCCTCTCCAACGCGTTTAGGGAAAGAAATCCTGGTTTTCTGCGAACGTTTAGAAAATCAGATCAAACAGGTAAACCACATTCCATTTTCTGCAAAATTTGGTGGAGCAACGGGTAATTTCAATGCCCATCATCTTGCTTATCCGGCTATTGATTGGGCCGAGTTTGGAAATGACTTTGTTAACGAACAACTTGAACTATCGCGCTCGCAATACACCACGCAAATTGAGCATTATGATAACTTCGCAGCACATTGCGATGCCATGAAACGTATTAATAATATCCTTATTGATTTTAGCAGAGATATATGGACCTATGTATCCATGGATTATTTTAAACAGGAAATTGTAGCCGGACAAATTGGATCGTCTGCCATGCCCCATAAAGTTAATCCAATCGACTTTGAAAACGCAGAAGGAAACTTGGGTATCGCGAATGCTCTTTTTGAGCACTTAGCCGCTAAACTGCCTATTTCAAGGCTTCAACGCGACCTTACAGATTCAACAGTTTTGCGTAATGTTGGTGTTCCTGTAGCACATACAATGATTGCTCTGAAATCACTAATGCGCGGACTCAACAAGTTAATCATTAATGAAACGGCAATACGAGCAGACCTGGAAAACAATTGGGCTGTTGTAGCTGAAGGAATTCAAACAATTCTTCGAAGAGAAGGTTATCCGAAGCCTTATGAAGCTTTAAAAGACCTAACTCGTACAAATACCAAGGTTAATGAGCAAGTTATTGCTAACTTCGTGGATAACCTGAATGTATCCGATTCTATAAAAGAAGAGATTAAGTCAATTACCCCATGGAACTATACGGGTATATAATTTTCCGGCAAATTTTAACCCTTACATAATATATCAATATATTATAATTATATATTTGCATTCAAATATTTCATTGCCCGGGTGGCGAAATTGGTAGACGCACCATCTTGAGGGGGTGGCGCCCTAAGGGCGTGGCAGTTCGAATCTGCTCCCGGGTACTCCTTAAATCCACAACAAACACATTTACAGATACCTAGCTCACATAATATATCTGTATATACAAACTACACACATTCTATAACCCAAACTATCTTCTAACAGAGGATGTACAGAGGTTTAACAGTCATTTTACCACTGCTTGAGGACTGTTCAACCACTGTTTGACCACTGTTCAACCACTGTTTAACTACTGTTTGATTAAAACCTAGTAAAAATCAAATACGCATCGCCCATAAATGAAATCTTGAGCTGTAATATTTATTTTTTGTTAAGAAGAAGTAATGAAATCAACTGTATTGTTGAAAATTGAGACTAAAGTCGCGAAAAAGATAGTTTAGAAAATGCAATAGCAGGAAAACAAAAGGAAATAAGAAGAGAAATTTTTAGCCCCAAATGCACTGGGTCGTACAATAGGGCTAAAATTTCTAACAAAAACATCCGAAAATATAAAATAAATTTAGAAAAGAAGAATTTAGACGATAATATATATAGAAATACTTAACATTAGGTATATAAGCATTCGAAAATGTTAAATTATTATCGTCAACTTCTTATATTTTTCCTACAACAACTTGAACCATCGTGCTAAAATCTAAATACTCAGTAGCCAGGTCTAATAAACCTTTGGGAGTAATTTCTTTTACCTGTTGAGTATAGTAGTCGAAGTAATCAAGGGTCAATCCTGAGAAGTAAGCTTGCTTAAACTTATCGGTATGAGAAAAAACATCTTCCAGGCTACCCAACATAGATCCTAATAAGTAGTTTTTCACCAAGGTTAGTTCTTCCTCCGATATTTTCTCAGTTCTTAAGCGATTAATTTCAAATTCTATTTCTTTCAAGGTATCAGCACAAACTGCAGTTCCTACTTCGGAAGAAATAGTAAAGAATGCTGCATGTTTCAGAGAACCTAAGCCAGATCCTATTCCGTAGGTATATCCTTTATCTTCTCTAATATTCATCATCAAACGTGATCCGAAATAGCCACCTAGGGTTGTATTTAATACCTGCAAAGCAGGGAAATCAGGGTGAGCTCGTGGAATACTCAATTGTCCGATGCGAATAGCAGACTGTACAGCCTTCTCCCTTTCAATCACAACCTTCTGAGCAAGAACAGCTTCAAACACAGGTCTAGCAAAGGTAGGAGCTTCAGTACTTCCAACCCAGCCATTATTGATTGTGTTGCTGATGTAGTTTAAAGTTTCATTGGATATTTTTCCTGAAACGAAGATTGTACAATTAGCCGGGACAATCTGTTGCTTAAAAAGAGCCTTCAAATCATCTCTATTCAGTTCATCGAAATCACTCTCTTTCTGAATATACCCATAATTACTATCACCAAAAAGCAGGTTATTAAACTGACGTCTGGCCAGGTAGTCATTTTTCTCTAAAGAGATCTTTAAAGACTGCTTAGAATTACGTTTATAAGTATCCAATTCCTGTTGAGGGAATATTGCATCATTCAATACCTCAAGAACGAAAGGCAATAGTTTATCTAAATACTTTGTTAAGGTAACCAGGTTTAAGGTTGTTTGATCGTAGTTGTATTCAGGAAAAAGATAGGCTCCATAAAAATCAACTTTCTCTGCAATCTGGGCACTCGTATATTTAGAGGTTCCTTCTAATAACATAGCACTAAGTGCTGAATTTATAATAGGCGCATTGGCCTTGAAAGCGGCATTCTCAAATACCCATTGAATGCGAACGAGTTCTTGTTCGCCGGCATTAAACATAAACAGATTAGAACCATTCGATAGTTTCAATGATTCCGGAGAAATTATATTTACACTTTCAATTGGATGAAAAGCTGGTGGATTGATTCTATTAAGCATGGTCTTGGGCTAAGTAAATTAAGGTTGACGAATTATCTTTCTTAAAGATTTCAGTACTCATGTTTCGAATATCTTCAACAGAAACAGCTAAATATCTTTCTACTTCTGTATTAACTTCTTGTGCATTGCCTAGTAATTCAAAATAAGAAAGGTTCATGGCTTTGTTTAAAATAGACATTTCGGAGAAAACCATGGTAGATTCAACTTTATTCTTGACTTTCTCTAATTCGTAATCTAAAACGAATTCAGACTTCATTTTTTCAAGTTCATCCCAAATTGCAGCTTCAGCAGTTTCTATCGAAACATTAGGCAAGGGTTTTCCTTCGATAATAAATAAACCAGCATCGATACTACCGGTTATATAGGCATGAATCTCACTAAAGATCTCTTGTTCTTTTAATAATCTTCGATATAAGCGGGATGATGAGCCTTGTGATAAAAGATCAGAAATTAAATCAGCAATATAATAGCCCTTCTCTGTCCTTGCCGGCATATGGAAGGCCATATATATACTATTTGTAGGAACATCTGAATGAATGATCTCTCTTCTCTCCTCCAATTGTTCTGGCTCAACAGGAAGGTTTCTTTTATATTCTACTCCCTTTGGAATAGGTTCAAACCAATGCTCTGCTAATCTCTTTATTTCTTCAGTTTCAACATTTCCAGCTACTACCAAAATAGCACTCTGTGGATTATAATGCTTTTTGAAGAAATCTTTAACATCTTCAATCTTTGCATTTTCAATATGAGAAAGTTCTTTACCAATCGTAGCCCAGCGATATGGGTGCTTTTTGTATGCTAAGGGTCTTAATTTCAACCAAACATCACCATAAGGCTGATTCAGATAGCGCTGCTTAAATTCTTCGCAAACTACATTTCGCTGAACCTCTAAACTTTTTTCACTAAAGGCTAAGCTCAACATCCTATCGCTCTCTAACCAAAAAGCAGTTTCTATATTTACAGCAGGTAACGTAATGTAATAGTTGGTTATATCGTTACTTGTAAACGCATTATTCTCACCCCCAACCAATTGCAAGGGTTTATCATATTGTGGAATATTTACGGATCCACCAAACATAAGATGCTCAAATAAATGCGCAAAACCAGTTTGGTCCTCATCTTCGTCCCGAGCTCCAACGTCATAAAGAATATTCATTACCGCCATCGGAGTTGAAGGATCCTCATGAACTAAAACTCTAAGTCCATTTTTCAATATAAATCGATTATATTTTATCATTTCTTGTGGTTTCTATTTAACATTAGCTGACAAATTTAATTAAATAAGGAAGGATTAAGGAAAATCGAAGAGAATAGGTAATTTATGTTTCAACAAAGAAGGCATCACCAAAATTCAAAAGGAAAAGCTCTTTTGTTGCACGTGTGCAGGCAGTATATAACCAACGCATAAATTCGGTGTTGAGCATCTCTTCTGTAAGAAAACCTTGATCTATAAAAACAGCCTCCCATTGTCCCCCTTGGGCTTTATGACAGGTAACTGCCATCGCAAATTTTATCTGCAGAGCATTATAATAAGGATCTTGTTTTAATGCCTGAATTCTATCCTTTTTTGTGGGCAGATGCATATAATCTTCCATGATGGCTTCAAAGAGCCGTTGTTGATCTGCTGAAGGAAGATTCGGAGCATCTGCATAGAGTGTTTCTAATAAAACGCGGCAATTTAAAGCTTCACTGTCTGAATCTACAAACTCCAGGCTTACATCTGCAAAATGAAATCCAAATTGGGTATGAACATTACTTACTCTTGTAACCTTAGCCATATCGCCATTAGCGATAAAGCTTTGACTCTGATTTTTATCAACCCAGAAATAGTTATTTCGAACTACCATAATATAATCACCACCGGTCAATTCTTCTTCACGATAGAGAATCCTATTTCGAATATTTAAATTGTACAGATTAGCATTCTTATTCGATCTGCAGATAACCAACGTATTCTCCATACCATATTTATTATATGCGTATTCTAAGCCTTCAATCAGGCGCTCTCCGGTCATTCTGTAAATATCTTTAAAGGGCTTTACATGAAACTGAGGGTATGGATATGATTTCTGCTCATTTGAATTATTAAGTATTAAATTACGTATGGTAGTTGCATTATAAAGAATGCCTGATGTTTTCTCTTGCCTCACAACCTCTGTTAGTTCAATCTGAAACACTTTCAGGCTAAACAAGGTATTTAGGATCTTTGATGATAAGGCAGGACTCTCTAATAGGCCTACAGGAGGAAGTTGAGCGGTATCGCCTACTAACATTAACCTGCAGTTCTCTCCATTATAAACGTATTCAATTAAGTCTTCTAACAAACTTTGTCGGGAGAAACCAGCCCGTTCATTAGAAATCATTGATGCCTCATCTACTATAAACAAGGTATCGGTATGTTTATTTTCTGCTAAGGCGAAATCCATATCAGGGGTTCCAGCAACCTTTTTCCTGTAGATTTTTTTGTGAATCGTTAATGCATTCTTATTGGAGTAGGATGTAATTACCTTAGCGGCTCGTCCGGTTGGTGCTAATAGAACAAAGCGCATCTTTATTTGTGGTAGTGCCTTTACAAGTGCACTTATGATACTGGTTTTCCCGGTTCCGGCATAGCCCTTTAATATAAAACAAGAAAAATTTTCGGTCGAATTCAAAAAATCTGCGAGGACCTCAAACGCATCCTGTTGGTGTTTAGTGGGATTATTCGGAAAATATTGTTTAAAAAGTTCTGCTTTAACCACATCCAAAGTTATGAAAAGGTTTGCCAAATCGATTGTAAAACCTATTTTTGTTAAGAATGGAAAGTCAATTAGAATTATTGAAAGCTGAGGAAAAGTTTATTCAGGAAAACAGCTTGAATTGCAAATTATTTATTCATCCAAAAGCAGATCTTTCACAGATTGCCATTATAGATGAAAATAATACGATCCGATTAATACAAGAAAAGCCTACTGAAGACTTCTTTAGAGGCAAAGCAGGTATTCTAAACTTACGTTTTCTTAAAACTTATTTGGTAGTTACTCCAGAATCAGTATCCTTAATACCTCTGGATCTTTATGAAGAAGATGCAAATCCTTCCTTACACTTATTAGGTGAAGAAAATATATCAAAACAGTTTAGTTCAATAATTGACAAACAAAATTGTCTTATAAGTTTTTCTCCTCAGGAAGATCAAAAGTTTTGGTTGACCGTTCTAAAAGATGTGCAACTCATTCCTAGTTCTAAAATAATGATCAATTATTTGACCGACATGAAGGTAAAATATAAGACCGTATTAGGATTGAACTTTTATAACGATCATTTTGAGGTTACGCTGATTGAGGATAATAAACTTAAGTTTTATAGTCAGTTTAACTGTGCTACCGCAGACGAATTTAACTTCTTTCTATTAACGCTATTTGATAAATTAGATCTGACTCCTGCTTTAACACAATTCTACTTATGGGGAGACATTGCTGAAGGGGATGAAAACTATCAGCGCTTATCCAAATACAGTCAAAACCTTTCTTTTCCTAGTGAAGAAAACTTAAATCTAATTGGTCAAAAGGAATATTCCAACCTCAACTTTCTAATTGGAGCCATCGAATGCGAATAATTTCCGGAGATTTAAGGGGTAGAAAAATTGATCCTCCAAAAGGATTACCGGTAAGGCCGACAACAGATATGTCTAAAGAGGCATTATTTAACGTACTGAGCAATAGACTCGATTTTGAAGATATACGTGTATTAGATTTATTTAGTGGAACGGGGAATATATCATTAGAGTTTGCATCAAGAGGTGTAACAGATTTGGTAGCCGTAGATCAAAATTTCAAATGTTGTGCTTTTTTAACCTCCATGGTAGAAGAATTTAAATTACCAGGTGTAAGGGTTGTAAGAGACAGGGTATTTAAATTCATTGAGCGCACACATGAACCCTTTGATTTAATCTTTGCTGATCCGCCCTATGATTTACCAGAGCTTGCTGAGATACCCGATAGAATCTTTAAAACCGAGCTTTTAAAGCCAAACGGATTACTTATACTTGAACACCCTAGCTTTCAACACTTTTCGAATCATATAAATTTTGTTGAAAAACGTAAATACGGACAAACCTCTTTTAGTTTTTTCACTCAAACTTAAAAAAGATGAAAACAGCTGTCTTTCCAGGATCATTTGACCCGATAACAAATGCTCATATTGATATAATTAAACGGGCTTTACCCCTGTTTGATAAAGTTTACTTAGCTATTGGAGTGAATAGTGCAAAAGAACCTTTTATATCTTATGAAATAAGACGGCAGATCTTAGAGAGGATTTTCATCTCTGAGAAAGATAAAATTATAATAGATAGTTATCAAGGCCTAACCATTGACTATTGTAAAAAAGTTAACGCCAAATTCATTATACGCGGCATGAGAAATGTTAGCGATTTTGAATATGAACAACCTATATCTCAAAACAATCAACTGATTGATGAGCAGGTACAAACTATATTCTTGATAAGCAGTCCGGGTTACTCACACATAAGTTCTACCATAGTGAGAGAGATCTATAGAAATGGTGGTAACCTGAGCAAATTGGTTCCACAAGAAGTGATTGATCTTCTACCTAAACCTTAGTTTAAATCAGCAATTAATGCTTTAATCAGCGGATAAGTATTTTCACGAATTATATGGAGGTCTTTAGCGGAGAACCATTTAGCGTCGCTAATATCTTCTTCAGTTTGAGGTATTAAATCTGGAACGCTATTAACCTTCATTTTATACCAATTTGTTTTCTTGAGAATAAACTCACCCTTTAAAACATAAACATGATAGGTTGATTCTATCTTCTTTCCTAAAGAATCGATCTCAATACTGCATTCTTCTGCAACTTCTCTAACCGCAGCTTCGCGCATTTTTTCACCTTCTTCAACTTTTCCTTTTGGCAAATCCCATTTTCCTAATCTTTTAATAAACAAATAGTCAGAATTAGCGTTTTTAACTAGTCCACCAGCGGCATTAATGACTCTAACTGCTTTCTTTATTTCTTTTAAAGTAGCTTTCGGATCATCTGTTTGAAGGATAAAGGTCTGTTGAAGCTTGTTTTCTACAATTTGTTGAAAAAGCTTTTTTATATCAAAATCTTGTATGTCAATATTTTGTGTAGAGCTAGACGAGGTTTCGTGAAAATGAGTTAGAATCAAAGCTGATTCGTTCATATAAATTTTATAGATTTGCGGCATGAATCACATGAGTGAGATAGAACAAAAAATAGCAGAATTTCTATTGCAAATTAAAGCAATAAAACTAGAACCAAAAAATCCTTTTACGTGGGCTTCAGGCTTAAAGTCACCTATTTATTGTGATAACCGGATAACCCTATCCTATCCTACAACGAGGACGTATATTCGACAAAAGTTTTCGGAAGTTATTCATGAAGAATTTGGATCGATAGATATGATTTCAGGAGTTGCGACAGCCGGGATTCCACAAGGAGTTTTAGTAGCCCAAGATCTTGGGGTACCTTTTACCTACGTAAGATCGAGTGCAAAAGATCATGGCAGACAAAACCTTATTGAAGGTGAAGTTGTAGATGGTCAACGTGTAGTTGTTATTGAAGACTTAATTTCAACCGGTAAAAGCAGTTTAAAAGCAGTACAGGCTTTAAGAGATGCAGGCTGTAATGTAGTTGGACTTGTTTCAATATTTACTTATAACTTACCGATTGCTGAAGAGAACTTTAAGGAAGCAAAATGTCGATTAATTAGTCTTTCAAATTATGAAACCTTAATTAAATATGCTTTTGAAAATCAGTTTATTAATGAATCAGAATTGGCCCTGCTAGAAGAATGGCGCCTTAATCCTGAAGAGTGGAGCAATAAACATCAATAAATAGAGCTATGACATCCTTCGAGAGTAAAACAACCTTATCCAAACCCATCGAAGAAGTTTATGCATTTCTAGAAGATTGCAATAATCATGAGCAATTGCAACCAGATAATGTCTATGACTGGAGCTCTACCAGGGACGAAGCTACTTTTACCATCAAAAACATGTCTAAATTAGCATTGAAGGTAAAAGAACGCAAAGAGAATTCAGAAATACGCATTGTTCCTGCGAGTGAGACTCCATTCGATATATCTTTGAATTGGCTATTAGACCAGAAAGATGGTAAAACTGAAGTTAAGCTGGAGCTGAACGCAGAGTTGAATATGATGATGAAAATGATGGCATCAGGCCCTTTACAGAAACTCATCGATTTTCAAATAAAGAGGCTAACTGATATTTTCTCTTAGTTTTAGCTAAAAGGTGCTTTTACTTTGCAGTAAAAAAGAACCGATCTCATGATATAATCTGGCGGTAGGCAAACCAACCACATTATTATACGACCCTTCTATCCCTGTAACGCCAACCATTCCAATCCATTCCTGGATTCCATATGCGCCAGCTTTATCAAAAGGTTGATATTCCTTAATATAGTATTCTATCTCAGCGTTTGTTAATTCTTTGAAATGAACAGTTGTTTTCTCATAAAAAGAATAGATCTTTTGCATGTATAAGAGTGCAACACCTGTAATTACTTCATGAGGTTTACCTGAGAGCTTACGAAGCATCATTTTAGCATCATGCGTATCCTTGGGCTTACCGAAGATTTCATCTTCTATTGAAACAATGGTATCTGCAGCAATTAATAATTCATCTGTTAAACTCTTAAGAAATGAATTGGCTTTCTTTTCTGCTATATAGACCGCAACGGCTTCCGGGCGAAAACTTTTAGGATAAGATTCATCAATCTCTTTGGATCTCACTTCAAAAGGAATACCTAATTGTGTTAAAAGTTCCTTTCTTCTTGGAGAATTAGTTGCTAATATGATTTTGGTATTCTGAATAATCTCAAATAAATTCATTCTTTAAACACTTTTAACTTCAGGGTCAATATCCCATTTATTCTGTAAACGTAAAACTTTCTCAATAACATCACGTACAGCTCCCTTCCCTCCTTTTACAGGTGAAATATAATGAGAAATTGCTTTAATATCTTCTACTGCATCAGCCGGACAGCTAGCGAAACCAACCATGCCCATTGCTTCTATATCAGGAATATCATCTCCCATATAAAGAATGCTTTCCGCTTGAATATTATTCTTCTGCATCCATTGCTCCAGGATCATTGTTTTATGAGAGATATCAATAAACACATCTTTGATTCCTAAGCCTTCAAGCCTTAACTTTACTCCCAGGGACTTCCCGCCAGTAATGACAGCAATGGGATATCCTTGTTTTACGGCCAATTTTAAAGCATAGCCATCTTTTATATAAAAAGACCGAAGCTGTTCACCTTCTTCCGTAACCAACACTTCGCCGTTCGTAAGAACTCCATCTACATCAAAGACAAAAGCTTTAACTTTCTTTAATTGATCAAATAATACCATAATTACAAAATGAGGTCTTTTTAAGAAATTTCCAAATACTAGGAACGATTTTTATCGGTAAATGTAGTAATTTGATTGCTTAATAAACGGTAAATAGCCGAAAGTTCAGGTTCACTCTCAAGCTGCTTTAGATGGCTGTTTATAATGCTTAAATCATTCCTGGCTGCAGGTCCGGTTTGAGCTTCGGCAGGCATGATTTCTTGAACTTTAAGGGCTGTCTCTAAAATCAGCGGACGAATTAAATCAAAATCCAAACCGTTATCTTCCAGAAGTTTTTGTGAAATTGTATAAAGGTGATTTGTAAAATTAGAAGCAAAAACCGCTGCTATATGTAATACCTTACGCTGATCAGAATTGCACTCTTGAACCTTATCAGAGATAGATAAAGCCACAGACTCTAATACAGACAAAGAATTTGAGTCAGAGCCTTCTAATAGTATAGGAACGTTTTTAAAATCAATTTCCTTTCCAATTGAAAAGGTTTGAAAGGGATAAAACACCCCGTAATTAGAAAACTTGTTGTGAAAAACGTCGATAGAGGTACTTCCTGAAGTATGTGCTATAATTCCACTAACAGGCTTCATTTTGGAGACTACAAATGGAATAGCATCGTCACTGATTGAAAGTATATATAGATCGGCTGAATCTACCACCTGATCTATATCATCAGTAAATTGAGTATGGAGCAGGTTAGCTAAAGCCTTTGCGTGCTCCAGCTTCCTGCTCCATACTTGTATGATATTATTATAACCCGCTTTCGATAGAGATGTTCCTAATAAGGTTGCTACATTTCCACTTCCAAGGATTACAATATTGATCATACTTTATTCTTTTATTTCCTTATTCCTTCTAAAGATAGAGAGAATAAATCCGATTGTCATAATGATAGTACCAGCCCAGAAGAAGTTAATGAATGGAAATTCAATGGCTTTCATTACGATCCATTTCTTTTCTGCCGGTGGTTTTTGATAAACCATTAATTCTAACTTATTAGCATCCGGAATAATCTTTGTGAATCTGAATTTCAAGCCCTCTTCCTCCACATCTTTTTCAAAATCGTATACAGAGTTACCTTTTATCAGGTAAACGGGTTCTGCAGTATAAGTTTTATCATCCATGGCATGAACTTCTACCGTTAATCCAACAGCAATATCATTTTCTCCTATCGGCATGTTCTGAATGCTTGCATTCCGATTTACTCCTTTAACGATAATAAATCCACTGCGATAACGAAGCGTATCACCAACATTGACTTCATAGGTCATTGGTTCTTCATAATTCTCATAGGCAGAATGCCCTTCATGATCTTCATGTTCGGCACCGCCCAATAATGTCTCAATCTTTGGTGCTGCAGTTACAATGGTATAAATATCTCTATGTAAATAATGTCTTGTACTAGGAGTTCCAACTAAACCCATTTTAGGGTTTTGTTGAGCACGAGGAGTTAATTGAAAAGTTTCTTTGATATTTCCCTTGTCATCTTTCCTCACATAGTTTACTTTGTAATATACATCTACACCATTGATACTATCGCCTACATAGGTAATGGTATAATCACCCATTTGTATGGGCTCATTTATGTACATAAATAAGTTGTCGCCAGGTGTTTCAACAGCATCAAAGCCTTCAACTGCAATTACTCCTGTACTATTTTTAGAAACTATATTTTCTGTAGAAGCTGCTACCAAAGCTCCGATTAAAAGTAATGCGAAACCAATATGCGCAACGGCAGACCCTGCCAGCTTCCACTTTCCTTTGAAAGCATCTCCAAGTACTTTTGCATTGGATACAATCGAGAATACAGCAGCAAAAGTTAGTAATATATACATAAAGTTTGTGTAAACTTTAGTTATATAAACCACTGCAATAGTTGCAACAATGGCAACAATTAAGGAACTTAATATATTTCTATAAAACTTATGAATATCAGTTCGACGGTATTTAAAGAATTGTGCGGTTGCTGATAAAATTGCAACTACGATAGCAAAAGGCACTTGCCATTTATTATAATGAGCTATCGGATCGATTGGAGGCGCAACTTTAGTTCCAAATATCGCATTAAAGACAGGAATGGATGTACTGGCTACGATTTGAATACAAGCTACTAAAAGTACCATGGATCCGATAAACAGCCAAAACTCTCTTGAATACGTTTCTTCATCCTTTTTTGTTATTGGCAGCTCTTTCCAGCGGCTTACAAGCGCCCAGATCATCATTGCTAAAAAGATGAAATTGAATAGAACCAATTGCCAGAACATACCTAAATCTGTAAATGAGTGTACAGACGTTTCTCCTAGAATACCACTTCTTGTTAAGAAAGAAGCATAGATAACTAATATGAAACTAATCATTACCAGGAATGAAGCTGTAAAGTATGAATGTCCTGAATTTTTATAAGCTAAAAGAACGTGTACCGCTGCAATTAGTGTAAACCAAGGAAGAATAGAAGCATTTTCTACTGGATCCCATGCCCAGAAACCTCCGAAGTTTAAGGCTTCATACGCCCAAAAGGAACCCATAATAATTCCAACTCCTAAAATCATTACTGCGAATAAAGACCAGGGCATTGCAACTTTCACCCATTCTGAATAACGTCTTTGCCATAATCCTGCAAATGCATACGCAAAAGGGACTACCATGGATGCGAATCCTAAAAATAAGGTTGGAGGGTGAATCACCATCCAGTAGTTTTGAAGTAAAGGATTTAAACCATTTCCATCAACAATAACCTTAAGATAGTTTCTGTAGTTCTCCGGATCTGCAAAAAACACTGGAGCCATAGCTTTTATGTCTATTGCATCTCTTAAGAGAATAAAAGGAGAGCTGCCTACGCGTTCTCCAAAAAACTCTACTCCTATTAACATAGATGCTAATACAGCCTGACAAAGCATGACTGTTGTCATAACCGGGCTTTCCCAGGTTTTTGCTCTAAATACAAGTACAGCACCTAGTAAAGCTTGCCAGAACATCCATAACCAAAAGCTTCCTTCTTGTCCTTCCCAGAAACTGGCGATCATATAATGGGTAGGCAGAATGGTAGAAGAGTGTGCCCACGCATAATTATATTCAAAAAGGTGGTTATAGATAATATAATATAAACAGGTACCAATACCAATCACTGAAACCAGGTTGATCCAAAAAGCTATCCTCGCAATTTTCATCCATGAAACAGCAGCAGGTTCACCCTTAACTTTGGTAGCGTAAAAATAACTTATGAGCGAGAGTAAAGCAGTTCCAAATGTCAATACAATAAAGAACTGACCTAACTGACCAGGCAGAAGGTTTTCACCTTGATAAACGATATCCATTAAATATTAATATAATTTTTGTAATCTGCAGGTTAGATGCAGATATTAAACTGATAATTAAACTTGTGAAGTAGCAGTTGCTTCTGTTATCTCAATTTGCTGATCATTATATTTTGAAGGGCATTTCATCAAAATCTTACTAGCATGGAATTCTTGTCCTACCATTTTTCCTGTAAGAACTATTTGTTCTGAACGTTCAAAATCTTGAGGTTTAGATCCCTGAAAAACGACCTTACATTCCTGACCATGTTCATCAAGCATATAAAACGAGAAGTAGTTGGCGTTCTGAACGGGGTTATATACCAGTTCTTTTTCCTTATTTAACTGGCCCACTACATGCAATTCAACTTCCGTTTTTTGAGCTTCAGAAAATGAAGCGTAGGTACTTGAATCTCCGTAAATACTAATGATTATTGCGATAAAAACAGCAATTACTACTATTCCTAGAATCGAACTTTTTTTCATAGTTATCCGATAAATTGTTTAACTGCAAAAATACAAAACCAAAGTTAAATCTACGAAGAATACAAAGGCAGGGGCATATTAAGAATTATTCTAAATAGAATTGGTTTTAATCCCATTTTATCTTCCTGCTTATCTTTTTTAACGCTTGATTCTTCTTTTTATCAAGTCTTACCTGAACAGACTTCTTGCTTGGTTTAGTAGATTTTCTTTGTTTTTGAACAACCAGGGCTTTCTTTATAAGGGAAGTCAGCTTATCTAAGGCTATTTCCTTATTGTTTAATTGAGATCTGCTTTCCTGACAAATTATTTGAATGTAATTATCAGATTGAGTTCGCGATTGTAACATTTTTGAAATCAATGCCTTTTCCTCATCTGAAAACAGAGAAGCCTTCGAGAGGTCGAACAGAAGCTCGACCTTTGTAGAGACTTTATTTACGTTCTGCCCCCCACTGCCACCACTTCTGGAAGTTTTAAAGGTTATATAAGGTAATAGATCTTCTTTTAGAAAACTCATGCAGGCAAAGTTAATATACATTTTCTAGTAAAATAGTACCTTTGCCAGTCAATGGATAAAAGAAATATCATTATTGCCATAGACGGTTATTCTTCCTGTGGCAAAAGTACGGTTGCGAAAGCATTGGCTAACAAGCTAAATTATATATATATAGATAGTGGAGCGATGTATAGGGCTCTAACCTTATATCTTATAGAGCACCATATTTCTGCTAATGATATTGAAAAGATAAAATCTCATCTTTCTGATATAGAAATTAAATTCGATTTAAAAGATGACAAGACCATCGTATTACTTAATGGCAAAGATGTAACTTCTAAAATAAGAGAGATGAATGTATCTGAATTAGTAAGCGAAGTTAGCTCTATTAAAGAGGTTCGGAAAGCCATGGTGGTTCAACAGCAAAAAATGGCAGAGAACCAGAACATCGTAATGGATGGGCGTGATATTGGCACTGTAGTCTTTCCAAACGCTCAAGTTAAAATATTTATGATGGCAGACCCTAAAGTACGAGCTGATCGTCGTTTTAAAGAATTACAACTTGCAGGGAAGAATGTAACGTTAGAAGAAGTTTTCGAGAATTTAGCACATCGGGACTATCAAGACACTACCCGTAAGGAGAGTCCTCTAACCCGATCAGAAGAAGCTATTGTATTAGATAATACCAATTTAAATCAGGAACAACAGCTTGATTTTGTTATAAATGAGGTCAAAAAAGTTTTGTCACCTAAAAAATAGGATTTTTCAGCTAATTATTCAATATTTATAGCTAAATTTTTACCTTTTCAATAATTAATTCCCTACATTTGCAGTCCTGACCAAAGTCGGGAAAAGGAGATAAATTAATTAATGGCAAAAAAACAAGAAGCAGCAAAAGAACTAGAGGCTAAAAAAGCCGAACTTCAAGACACTGATTTAGAATCAGTAAAAGAAAAAGAGAACATCGAATCAGAGGCTGATTCATCGTTCATTGACGAAATCAAATCCAATACATGGATTACCCCAGAAGGTGATTTTGACTGGGATCAAGACACCAAAGGTTTCGGAAACTACAATGACGCGGAACGCGAAAAATTAGAAGAGCAATATTCCGGCACTTTCAATTCAATCAATCAGGGAGAAATTGTTAAAGGAACTGTTGTTTCAATTAACAGCAAAGATGTAGTACTAAACGTCGGTTATAAATCAGACGGTTTTGTATCTTTTACTGAATTCCGCGATTTACCAGATCTTAAAGTAGGTGACTCGGTTGACGTATTTGTTGAAACTCAAGAAGATGAAAACGGACAATTAATACTGTCTCGTAAACGTGCGAAAACTCAACGCTCGTGGGAAGCTATCAATGAAGCTCTTGAGAATGATATTATCATTAAAGGTTTTGTTAAAAGCCGTACTAAAGGAGGTTTAATTGTTGACATTCAAGGTGTAGAAGCATTCTTACCAGGATCTCAAATCGATATTAAACCGATCCGCGATTATGATATTTATGTAGGTAAGACTATGGAGTTCAAGGTTGTTAAGATCAATCATGAATTTAAAAACGTAGTTGTTTCTCATAAAGTGTTAATTGAGGACGATTTAGAAAATCAAAAAACAGAAATTGTTGCTAAACTAGAGAAAGGTCAAGTTCTTGAAGGAACAGTTAAGAATATCACTGATTTCGGTGTATTTATTGACTTAGGCGGAGTAGATGGTTTATTGCATATTACTGATATTTCTTGGGGACGTATTGAACATCCGAAAGAAGTTTTATCATTAGATGAAAAAGTTAACGTTGTTGTTTTAGACTTTGATGATGAGAAAAAACGTATCGCATTAGGCTTAAAACAATTAACTCCACACCCTTGGGAATCATTAGATACTTCTCTTGAAGTAGGTTCTAAAGTAAAAGGAAGAATTGTTACTGTAGCTGATTACGGTGCTTTCTTAGAAATCACTCCAGGTGTTGAAGGATTAATTCACGTTTCAGAAATGTCTTGGTCACAGAATTTACGCAGTCCACAAGACTTCATAAAAACTGGTGATGAGATTGAAGCACAAATTCTAACTCTAGATCGCGATGAGCGTAAAATGAGTTTAGGAATTAAACAATTAACTCCTGATCCATGGAAAGACATTGCTGAGCGTTACCCTATTGGTAGCAAGCATACAGCAACCGTTAAGAACATGACTAACTTCGGTGTCTTTGTTGAAATCGAAGAAGGAATTGACGGACTAATTCATATTTCTGATCTATCTTGGTCTAAGAAAATCAACCATCCAAACGAATTTACGAAAGCAAATGAAGTAATTGATGTTGTTGTTCTTGAGCTTGATGAGCAGAATCGTAAATTAAGTTTAGGTCATAAACAATTAGAAGAAAACCCTTGGGATACCTTCGAAACTATCTTCACAGTTGATTCTATCCATGAAGGAACTGTATTAAAAGTTGGTGAGAAAGGTGCTATCGTAGCTTTAGCATATGGAGTTGAAGGATTCAGTCCTAGCAAACACAGTGTTAAGCAAGATGGTTCAGCTCTAAAAGCAGATGACACAGAACAATTTAAAATCATTGAATTTAACAAAGATGCAAAACGCATCGTAATCTCTCATTCACGTGTTTGGGAAGATGAACGTGCTGAAGCTCGTGTTGAAGAATTCAATGCTCGTAAGAAAGAAGCCAAAGCATCTTCAGGTGCTGTTAAAAAAGTAAAGGATTCAGTTGAAAAATCTACTTTAGGTGACTTAGATGTTCTTGCTAAATTGAAAAAACAAATGGAAGGTGATGAAAACGCCAAATAATCTATCATAGATTATTAACCATTTCATATTAAAAGAAAGAGGCCGTTAGAAATAACGGCCTCTTTCTTTTAATATAGATTTCCTTTATACATTATTATTCTTAATTAAAGCTACATTGCTTCAATCAGATATGTTGTGGTTGTCTCTTCTTTCTTTGGTAACAATTTATCTTTTACTTTACAATAGCCAGTAACACCCCGATATAATAAAGCACCTCCCAATGCTACTTCCCAAACCGAGTTAGATGGTTTTGAGAAAATGTCTTTCATACCCTTCCACAGTATAAAGCCTCCTGTTGCTACGGAGACTATCCTTTCTGACGTACTGATATTAACGTTTTCTGTTGATTGTACTATAACATCAACTACTGAATCCAATATTTTGTTCACATTATCTTTCATAACAAATTTTATAGTATTTCTTATCCTATATAACGTTTAGAGTTAAACGTTGTTTTTAATAACCTAGCTTATTTTCAATTAACCTTTCATGGACTGATTTTTGTTATGTTTAAATAGGAATCTAAATGATCATTCAATTAAAAAAACATGAAAAAAGCCCTATTTATAGTATTCATTTTACCTTTCCTTGGAGCATGTATCAGTGATGCAACAAAAAATGAAGCGAACGATATAACTATTACTAGCAATCAAGATTCCATTATTTCCAATCCTCCTTCTAGCGAAACAATGTGTTTTCTCAAATTGGATGGAACGCAAAAACAGGATTCGACTTATGTTTACGTACGTTTAGAGGGTGACTCAATTAGCGGTGTGTATAATTGGATACCCGAGATGAAAGACGCACGAAGAGGAATAATAAATGGCATAAAACGTGGTGATACACTTAATGTTGTTTGGAGTTATATGCAAGAAGGTATAATTGACACAATCCATACTCAATTTCTTTTAGAAGAAAACAACTTAAAACAACAGCCCTACCTTACTCGTGAAGATGGTCGGCAGGTCCGAAATAGAAATGCATCATTCGATATTGTATATAACTCTACTGGCTGCCCGACTTTTTAGATAGTCATATCACAAAAACAATTATATCTATAAAGCTATACAAAATCAATGCTTTTGACTCTTGGATCTTTACTGATTCTTCCGGCAATTGATTTAAGGTCTTTGCTTTTAATTGAGCTTATTTTCAATGTTAAAGTTCCATTATCCTTCCTGTCTAATGCAAAATGACGAATATCATATTCTTCATTTTGCAAAATGCTATCGATAATTGCACTTGAATCCTCTACAGAATCAAAATGTATTAATAAGTTTCTATTCGTTTTGGAAAACAAAAGGGCTTCGATTGGCTGTAATAACCATAAAATAGTAATTGCAATAGCAGTTGTTGCTAATCCGGCCCAGTACATTCCACCACCAACTGCTAAACCAATCGCAGCAACTGTCCATAAACCCGAAGCGGTCGTTAATCCTCGAATAATACCATGTCGTAAAAATATAATAGTTCCTGCGCCTAAAAACCCAATTCCACTTACAACCTGAGAAGCCACTCTAGAAGGATCTAATGAAACATTCGGATGTTTCAATATCTCTTCAAAACCATATGCAGAAACAATCATATATAATGCTGAACCAACGGCCACCATCATGTGTGTTCTCATTCCTGCAGCCCACTCCTTACGTTCCCTTTCAATACCGATTAATGCTCCACACAATGCAGCACAGCCTAAACGAATAATGATTTCGTATATTTCAATCATAGAAAATATAATAAATGGATGAGAATAAATATAAAGAACAACCTTAAGAAATAAAAGTTTTAATCTTTCTTTCGCTTATAAATTTTCGTTTACTTTGCATGCCATGAGCCTGAACACTATCCTAGAAATCATATCCGTAATCTTTGGTATTTTGTATTTGACCTTAATGATTCGGGAAAATATATGGTGTTGGATATTCGGCATCCTTGCATCTGCTATCACTGTATATTTATATGTGCATGTAACTCTTTATCTGGAAGCTGGATTAAATATTTATTATATCCTTGCAGGCTTCTATGGATGGACTTACTGGTATCAACATCAAAATAAGGAAGCTATCAGTGGAAAAACTAATGTACCGATCCGCACCTGGAAGCTTGGCAATCATGTAATAGCTATTGTTACAAGTGGAATATTAAGTGTTGTATTAGGAATAATAATGCATCAATACACTGATTCAGAAAGACCTTATATAGATGCCACAATCACTGTTTTCAGCTTTGTAGCAACCTATATGGAAGCGAGAAAAGTGTTATCTACCTGGCATTATTGGTTTTTATTAAATGCAGCATCTATTTTCCTGCAGATAGACCGGGGCTTATATTTCTTTGCAATTCTTTCTGTATTCTATACAATTATGAGCGTGTATGGATTTAAACGCTGGAAGAAAACTCTTATATCTCAAAGCGCTTAGTGCAAACAAAAAAATCCGTGGATATATAAATATACCCACGGATTTAAATCAAAGCTATTATACTATACCTCTAACAATCAGATAAGAAGATAGTTTATTCAACAGATAATTTTGTATAACTCTCTTGATGAACAGAACCAACGGCTCTTCCCGAAGGATCATTCTGGTTAAGGAATGACTCATCCCATGCTAACGCTTCAGGTGAACTACAAGCTACTGAAGGCACTGAAGGTACAGTAAGAGCTGCAGAATCTGAAGGGAAATGTTCCTGGAAAATACTTCTATATAAATACTCTTCCTTATTTCTTGGAGGATTGATTGGGAATTTCTTATATGCATCGGCCAACTCCTGATCACTTACTTTTGTTTCAGCTTGTTCTTTTAAAGTGTCAATCCAGCTATACCCTACTCCATCAGAGAATTGTTCTTTTTGACGCCAAACGATACTTTCTGGTAAATAATCTTCGAATGCTTTTCGAACGATCCACTTCTCAATACGACCTTCTCCAATCATTTTATCTTTTGGATTTAAGCGCATTGCGATATCCATAAACTCCTTATCTAAGAAAGGAACACGACCTTCAATACCCCAGGCTGCTAACGATTTATTCGCTCTTAAGCAATCATATAAATGCAGTTTGCTGAGCTTTCTTACAGTCTCTTCATGAAATTCCTTAGCATTTGGTGCTTTGTGGAAATATAAATATCCTCCAAACAACTCATCCGATCCCTCTCCTGATAATACCATCTTGATACCCATTGACTTGATAACTCGCGCCAATAAGTACATTGGAGTAGATGCACGGATTGTAGTAACGTCGTATGTTTCTAAATGATAGATAACATCACGTATTGCATCTAAACCTTCTTGAATACTAAAGTTTATTTCATGATGCACAGTACCTATATGGTCTGCTGCTTTTCTTGCTGCAATTAAATCCGGAGAACCGTGTAAACCAACTGCAAAAGAGTGCAATTGAGGATACCAAGCACTTTCCTGATCATTAGATTCTATACGCTTAGATGCAAACAATTTAGTAACCGCCGCAATAACTGAAGAATCTAATCCACCTGATAATAAAACACCATAAGGAACATCCGACATCAATTGACGATGAACAGCTGCTTCCAAACCTAAACGTAAGGTTTCGATATCAGATTCATTGTCTTTTATGTTTTCGTAAGACTCCCAGTCTCTCTTATACCATTGTTGAAACTGTTGTCCATCTTTACTATAAATATAATGTCCGGGTTTAAAAGTTTCAATCGTTGTACAAACTCCTTCTAATGCCTTCAATTCAGATGCAACATAAAATGTTCCTTGATCATCCCATCCGATATACAATGGCACGATACCAATATGATCTCTTGCAATGAAATATGCATCTTTTTCAATATCATAAATTGCAAAAGCAAAAATACCATTCAGTTCATCCAAAAAGGTCGGACCTTTTTCCTGGTAAAGAGCCAAAAGTATTTCACTATCAGTTTCTGTTTTAAAATCATATTCAGGAAACTGTGCGCGAAGCTCTTGGTGATTGTATATCTCGCCATTGACAGCTAAAACAAGCTTTCCATCTGTACTATATAAAGGTTGATTACCTGATTTAGGATCAACAATTGCTAAACGTTCATGAGAAAGGATTGCATTTTCGTTACTAAATATTCCAGACCAATCTGGTCCGCGATGACGAATCTTTTTTGACATTTTAAGAACGCGAGTTCTTAGCTCAGGCGAACGACCTTTTAAATCAAAAGCTCCAATGATACCACACATATAAAATCTTTTTTATGTTCTTTACCTAATATTTATAAATTTCAAAACAAAGATACCATATTATTATTGAAATTATCAAACAAAAGATAAATTAAATATGGAATTAACAATAAACAAATACTTTCTTTATAAAAGTGATTAATTATTAAACCAATATTTGTGAATTTAATTTTCAAAACTATACACCTCCCGCTTCTTATCTAAGATGCTGGAGGTGTATAAGGAATAATTTTTTATTAAAATTTACTGAGTAACAGTAATTACACCTTTCATAATAATATAATGCCCGGGGAAAGAGCATATGAAAGGATAGCTGCCTGGTTTGCTAGGAGCATTGAAATAAATGGTTTCTGATTTATTAGGATCGATAATAGAAGTATATTCTAAAACCTTAGGTGTACTTGGAACGTAATCCATTTCTGCACCTTTAGCTCCTAATTTTAAAGCCAACTGACCCACTTCTGTTCCAGCCCCAATATCAGTCAGAACAAAGTTATGTGGCATTACATCTTTATTGTTAAAAGTTAACTTTACTTTGCTTCCAGCCTTAACTGAAATTGCAGCGGCATCAAACTTCAGTCCGGGTAAGGTACCCAAAGCAATTGTTTTATCAACCACACCTTTCCAGCTCGCGGGCATCGTGGTTACACGCTTTGCAGCGTCGTCTGCACTTCTCACTGCTTTTGCAGCAGGAACATCTGTCATAGAAACATGGTTCATTGCCATATGATCATGACTCATAGGCTTTTCAATATTACTTGCCATTGCATTTGAATTGGCAAGTGAAATTGAGTTTTGGGAAAAAGCATATTGTGCACATAATATCCCGCA
Organism: Albibacterium bauzanense; assembly: GCF_004339765.1. Lineage (GTDB taxonomy): Bacteria > Bacteroidota > Bacteroidia > Sphingobacteriales > Sphingobacteriaceae > Albibacterium > Albibacterium bauzanense. The sequence continues at coordinate 526,731 of NZ_SMGO01000001.1, forward strand.
CAACAATAGCATAATGTTCTTTGTCATATAATTTAGTTGTTTATTAATCGTACGCAAATTAATAATTTCATTCAACAAATAAATAACTTTTTATAAAAGTTGAATGTTAAAATTACTTTCTTAATCCACCACCAGGTCTTTCATTTTCTTCTCCGTCCTGTTTTGTGGGATTAGGGTTCTTTAAGGCATCTTCATCAATAATTAAAATATCATCATCCATTTGATTTCCTAATTCGATATCGTCAAAACTACTTAAGGCATCTTCCAATATATCTCCTTTCAAGATATCCTGATCTTCATCTTTCTGATTGCCTTTAACCCTGCTTTTATTTTGCGGATACGTTGTTTTATTCTTCTTTTCTATTTTATCCTTCATGTTATTTTTTAAATCAGAACATCTATCTAAGAGTTATTGTTTAAACGGATGCCTAACCAAAAGGTTTAAATGAATGCTTAACTAAAAATAGAATTCATAAATTAAAACAACTTAAATTATATATACAGTCACTAATCAAACACAATGGTTTTATTACCTGTAATAAATACTCGATCTTCAAGAACCAAGGCTATCGCTTTACTCAGTACCGCCATCTCAACTTCTTTCCCGGCAATTCTCATCTGCGAAACACCGTAATTATGATTGATATGAATGATCTGTTGCTTAATGATAGGCCCCTCATCTAAATCGCCCGTTACAAAATGCGCAGTAGCGCCAATGATTTTAACACCTCGTTCAAAAGCCTTTCTATAAGGATTGGCACCTATAAAGGCAGGTAAAAATGAATGATGGATATTGATTATTTTACCTTCATAATGCGTTATAAATTCGGGCGATAATATCCTCATAAACTTTGCTAGAATTAAATAATCAGGCCGATAGTTTGATAACGTATATAGGATTTCACCTTCAAACTCCTCTTTACTTTTACCTTCATGTGAAATATAGTAGAAAGGAAGTGAAAAACGCTCTGTGATAGATCTTAAGTATTCATGATTTCCAATAACACATTGTATTTCTGCACCTAAGGTATCAAAGAAGTTCCGCATTAATATATCGCCTAAACAGTGATATTCTTTTGTGACAAATATGGCTATCTTCTTTCGTTTACTAGGGTTTATTGTGATAATAGCTTGCTCAGGAAGAGCATCTTTTAATTCATTATAAAGATGTTCACTATCTTTTGGTGAACCATTGCATTCAATGCGGGCAAAAAAACGTGAAGAAAGTTCATCAACAAACTCCCTCATACTAATAATATTCAGATGTTGCGAAGCAAGGATTTGCGTAACCGAAGTAACCAATCCAATACTATCTTTACATTGGATCAGAATTAAAGTACTTTCCATTCTATTCTATAAAAACAAAGTGTTATGCTTTTAGTAATTCTATTGAGATTTTGAAAAACGAACAATCATGTTCTGTTTCATTCGCAATATTACATTAATATTTTTATTTTTAAGTTCTAAGCATCAAACTTATTTACTCCTATTTTGTTATACCAATTCAAATTTTAAAGAACTCAATTTGAAAACTATGAAATCAAACATTGGTATTACGCAAGAAAACCTAGCGAAGGTTGCCCATTCGCTTAACGTACTTTTAGCAGATGAAACGATATTGTATATCAAAACAAGGAATGCACATTGGAATGTGGAAGACCCGAATTTTCATGCACTGCATTTATTTCTAGAAGAGCAATACGGAATATTGGCTCAAATAATTGACGATATAGCTGAACGAATCCGCTCATTAGGGCACTATGCAGAGGCTACTTTGAAAGGTTATTTAGAATTGACGCATCTCACTGAGAAAAAAAGCAAAAAGAATGATGGTCCTGGCTATTTGAAAGAACTATTAGATGACCATGAAGCTATTATTAAAGAATTACGAGGTAATATTCCTGTTTATGATGAAGATTGGAATGATGTAGGTTCAAGCGATTTTATAACCGGTATACTTCAAACTCATGAAAAGATTGCCTGGATGCTGAGGTCACATCTAAAATAATATTACATTTATGGTAAGTAGATTTTATGGCTCTGTTATATTATCTACTTATTATATTTTTGCCCTTGTAGATAATACGATTATAAAAGAACCCATAAGAGCAATAAAAACAAATGCAATTCTAAGTGTAAATGCTCCAGAAAGGAACCCAATTAACGGTGGACCAATTAAGAAACCTACAAATCCAATTGTTGAAACTGCTGCAATAGCAACACCTGGCGACATCGTTGTCGATTTTCCAGCTACACTATATACCATTGGCACAACCGAAGACACCCCTGCTCCTACAAGTAAAAACCCAGCTATAGCAGTATATAATGTTGGAAAAATAACAGCTATAAGTAAACCTGTTACTGTAAGAGTACCACTAACCTGTAAGGTCCTTTTCAATCCGAAACGTTCGGCAAAACTATCAGCAACAAAACGACCCAAAGCCATTGTACACATAAAAGCAGTATACCCTGCTGCTATCCATGCTTTTTCTGCTAAAACTATCTTCTTAAAATAAATTACACTCCAATCAAACATTGCACCTTCACAAACCATTGAGCAAAATGCAATTAATCCCAGAATCATCAATGACTTATCTGGTATAACAAAAGCAGGACTGGCACTTGCTGAATTATGATCATCATTTAAATATCGCCAGCAAATAACAACCGAGATGATAGTAATAGTGGCGATAATCATAAAATGTGGTGCCGGCAGTATTTCCTTACCAATCATAAATGTACCGATAAGTGCTCCTACAAATCCTGCTAAACTCCACAAACCATGAAACGATGCCATGATGGGTCTGCCATACAAGGCTTCGGTCACTACTGCCTGCGTATTAACAGAAATATTAGTTGCATTACTTGCGAAACCAAAAATGACTAAACAAATAACGAGTTGATATGTCTGATTTACAGCACCTAAACTAACAAGTGCTAAACCATAGATTATGAGAGCAATGGTCAATAATCTACGGCTTCCTATCCTTGATACTGCCCAACCAGATAAAGGCAGAGACAGCATTAAACCTACTGGCAAAGCAAACAATACACCTCCTAGCTCTACGTCAGAAAGCGAGAGTTTTTGTTGTATGGTTGCAATACGCGATGCCCAGCTTGAAAAGCAGAGGCCAGCCATAAAAAACATGGCGGCGACAGCAGTTCGTATAATAGTATTTGAATATTTAGAGGTTTTTTGTTGCAACTGAGTTGTGTCCATAATTGGTATTAGAAATCTAATCTACAAATTTAGATTTATTTCTAATACATCAACAACTATGTATTATTATATTAATAAACAAAGGGTACTAAATGGCTATACCCTTTGTTTATTAATATTTTTATCCTATTGGTGCTCCTGTATCAGGTACTGGCGAAGGATTGGTTGGAGTATTAGTTCTCGGATAATCTGGTGCATTTGGCTGAGGTTCCGGAGCTGTCCTTGAACCAGGATAAGGACTAGGATTGCTTGGGGTTGATGGTGGTAACCCATTATTCCTGTTTGTTGTGTCACTAGTCGTCGGATTGTTTGGTGCCGGTGTAATCATATCACTGGTATCTTTGCTACTAGTGTCTTGCCTGCTTGTATCGGCAGGCATTGTTTTTTGATCTCTATCGTTGTTTCCGTTCAAAGTATCTTGAACTTGAGCGCTTGCATTATTTGCAATGAAACAAAAAAAGAATGATGCTGCTAAACCAAAGAATAACTTTTTCATAATGTTGATGTTTAAATTATATTCATATTAACTATAATTCATCAACACTTATTTGGCTTTTTTAGTTAGTGAAAAATAGAAATACACGTATTTAACCTTATAAACCCGTATTAATTCTATTTTCTCGTAATTTATACGTTCATTCCTCTATTATTATTAAATGTGTTAACTCAACTTTTCTTTAAAGAGCTGAATAGTTCTTTGCCAGGCAAGTTTAGCAGCAGTCTCGTCATACCTGGTTGGTGAAGTATCATTATTAAAGGCATGATTCACACCTTCATATATAAATAATTTATAATCAATATTATTCTTTTTCAGTGCTTCCTCATAAGCAGGGATTCCGGCATTGATGCGCTCATCTAAACCTCCATAATGCAACATTACACTTGCTTTAATATTTGGAACAGCTTCTGTCTTCGGTTGCGAACCATAATAGGCGACAGCAGCTTGAAGTTTTGGATCACTTACAGCCAAATTATTGACCAGTCCCCCACCCCAACAAAAACCGATACAGCCAACTTTACCATTTGCGTCTTTACGAGACCGCAAATATTCTAAGCCCATTAAAAAGTTTTGAAGGTTCTTAGAGGCATCCAACTTACCAAACAATTCCCTGGCTTCATCTTCATTAGCGGGTGTACCTCCAAAAGGCGATAAAGCATCTACACCAATAGCAATAAAGCCTTCGGCAGCCACTCGTTTAGTTACATCAATTATATGTGGATTTAAGCCTCTGTTTTCGTGAATAACCAATACGGACCCCAAGTTAGTTTTATCCTTTGGTTTTGCTAAGAATGCTTTCATGGGTCCATCTGTTCCCGGATAGGTTATATTTTCCATTAGAAGCCCTTCCTCATCAACAGGAGCCGCAGTTGCATAGTTATTTTCTAATAAAGGTAACACTGACAATGCTACAGCTGTACTACCTGTAAGAATAGTTAATTTCCTCATGAACTCTTTTCTGCTCAATTGGCTGTGCGTATACTGGTCGTATAAATTAATAATCTTCTGATCCATTGGATTTTGCTTTATAAATGATAGAATAAATATAATAGTTATCTCACAAAACAAGTGCAACGTAACAATTAAAATACGATTATATAAAAATAAAATAACTGTTTATCAGCAAGTTAAATTCCTACACATGGTTTTTTTTATATAATATTAAATAATTAATCAAACGATTGATTAATTTTGCATCCTCAAAAAATAATACCATGGATAAAGAGAAAATTGATAAAAAAGAACGTATTCTCGACGTTGCTGAAAGGATGTTCTCCGATCTGGGATATGACGGGGCTTCTACCCGCATAATCTCCAAAGAAGCAGGTGTCAATATGGCTATGCTAAACTACTATTTTGGATCTAAGGATGGTTTATTTACGGCCGTATTTGAACGTCGTGTATCAACCTTCAGAGCCACCTTACAGAATATTAATAACGAAAACATCACCTCTTGGGAGAAACTCCAAAGGTGTGTAGATTATTATATAGACCGTATCATTTCTAATAGCTGTTTCCATAAATTAATACACCGCGAATTATCCTTATCACAGCGATCAGAACTTACAAAAACCATTATAGATATTCTTTCTAAAAACGTAATAGAAGTAAAAAAGATTATCACAGACGGCATAGATAACGGCAGTTTCAAGGCCGATATTGATGTTGAAATGGTGATTGCTACCCTATTCGGGACAAAGTATTACATCTTAAACACTCCCCAAATGTCATCTGCTATCTTAGAAAGAGACGTAGAGAACGAAAAAGTGATGGAAGAAGAACTTAAACCCCGAATGAAAAGTCACTTAAAAAACTTATTTAAAGCTTACTTACTCAATGAAGACTATAAAAATAGCGAATAAGCCGATCAATAGCTTTTTGTTAAAAACAACAATACAAACACTACAAAGAATTGGGATTACAATAATTATACTGAGCTTCTTTACCTACGCGCAAGCTCAGGAAAGAATAATAACACTTGATGAAGCCATTCAATTGGGATTAGAAAACAGCAAACAACTCAAACTTTCCCAATCACGTGTTGACAAAGCAATCTCTCAATATAATCAGATAAAAGATAAAGCTTTACCCACCGCCAGCACAAGTTTTGCTTACAACCATTCTGAAATATTAAATGATCAATTCCAGATTGGAAAGGAAGAGCCCTTTGACCTACCTGCTCGCTCAGATGTATATATAGGCACAGCTTCGGTTCAGCAACTTATCTTCCAAGGCAATAAATTGAAGTTTGCCAAAGAATCTACCAACCTGTTAACTCAAGTAGCCCGTCTTGATATCGATAAAGACAAGCAAGACATTACCTACAACATTGTCAACGCATATTACAATTTGTATAAAGTGTTACAAAGTGAAAAGGTGGTTGAACAGAACCTACAGGTTATTGACCGTCAAATTAAACAATCACAACGATTTTTTGAACAAGGTATTGTTACCAAAAATGATGTATTGCGTTTTCAATTGGAAAAATCAAATATTCAATTAACTGGCCTTGACCTGGAAAACAATCGTAAAGTAGTAAACTACAATTTAGATATATTATTGGGCTTACCAGAAAGCACGGTATTAAAAATAAACGAGATACCTGATAATCAATCCATCGCAATGGGATTGCCCAGTTATATTGACAATGCTTTAAGCAACCGCGAAGAACTCAAACAAATAAGTTTACAAACACAGGTTGCTGATTATAATATAAAATCAATTAAAGCAGATCTTTTACCAACCTTTGGGGTAGGTGCCCAAATGTATTATATAAATCCTAGTGGCAAATTTATTCCTCCTGTTAATCAATTCTTAGCTCCTGTATCCATAGCTGCTACCCTATCTTGGAATTTAGGAAACCTATGGACAAATAAAAATAAAGTAGCAGAAGCGCGTATTCAGAAAGAGGAAACTCAGATTAATGAAGGAATTCTTCAAGATCAAATAAAAACCGAGGTCAATCAAGATTATCAAAACTACTTGAAGTCAGTCGAAAGAATAAAAATCTTACAAACTTCTATTGCACAGGCTCAGGAAAATGATAGAATCTTAGAATCAAAATATGAAAATACGATAGCTTCTGTAACAGATCGTATTGACGCCAATAATCAACTATTTCAATCCCAGATTAATCTGGAACTGGCTAAAGCCGATGCAATGCTTGCTTATTATACTCTATTAAAATCAACCGGAACATTGAAATAAAAATTGAATCCAAATGGAAAAGACACAAAAGAAATCAATAAAAGTAATTCCAATTATACTAGGCCTTGTAATTATTGCCGGTGCCGCTCTCGGAGTAAAAGAATACATCTACTATAGCAAGCACGTAGACACAGATGATGCACAAATTGATGGAGACATCAGCCCTGTTGTAGCCCGTGTTGGTGGTTATGTTGACTCTATCTTATTTGAAGAAAATGAAAGAGTTACGCAAGATCAGGTTTTACTTAAACTAGACGATCGTGATTATCAAATCAAACTAGAACAAGCATTAGCTGCACAGCGTGGCGCAAGTGCAGGAGTTGGTGTTTCTCAATCGCAGATCAGCTCTACTTTTGCTAATTCATCCAGTGCAAAAGCACAAGCAGAATCAGCAAAGGCCAAGCTATGGCAGGCTAATAAAGATTATGAACGTTATGCCAATCTAATTAAAGACGGCTCTATAACTCAACAGCAATTTGATCAGGCTAAAGTTCAAAGAGATGTAGCACAAGCTTCTTATCAGGCAGCTCAAGATCAATACAAAGCAGCAGTTGAACAAATAGCAACCACTAAATCTCAATTAGCGGTAACTAATACCGGTGTAGATCAACGCCAGGCCGATGTAGATTTCGCAAAGCTTCAATTATCTTATACCGACATTTCTGCTCCTGCTACTGGTATCGTTTCTAAAAAGAATGTTCAGAAAGGACAGCTGGTGCAAGCAGGTCAGACCTTATTTTCTATTGTTAATGAAAATAGTATTTACGTTACTGCTAATTTCAAAGAAACTCAATTAGAAGATATCAAAATTGGTGCTCCTGTTAATATTGAAGTTGATGCTTATCCGGATGAAAAAATTGAAGGAACAGTCTATAACTTCTCTCCCGCCACCGGTGCTAAATTCTCATTATTGCCACCTGATAATGCAACCGGAAACTTTGTAAAGGTGGTTCAACGTATCCCTGTGAAGATTAAAATTAACACTACAAAAGAGATTATGGAAAAGTTGCGTCCGGGAATGAGTGTTAAGGTATCAGTAATTACTGAATAATTCAATGGTAGAAACAGGATTTAGAAAATGGATTATCACGTTTACGGTAATCACAGCCTCCTTATTGGAACTGATTGATACAACCATTGTAAACGTGGCATTGCCCCAAATACAAGGTAATCTTGGGGCTTCCTTAGAAGATATTGCCTGGCTATCTACAGGTTATGCAGTAGCGAATGTAATCATCCTGCCTATGTCGGGTTGGCTGGGAAACCGCTTTGGCCGAAAGAATTACTTTCTTGCTTCCATCGTTTTATTTACAATATCATCCTTTTTATGTGGAAATGCAACCATGCTGGAAGAGTTGATTGGATTCCGAATATTACAGGGCATTGCAGGTGGTGGACTTATAGCAACAGCTCAGGCTATTTTATTAGAAACCTGGCCCAGAGAAGATGTAGGTATTGCAACTGCTTTGTTTGGCTTAGGTGCTGTCGTTGGTCCTACCGTTGGACCAACTATTGGTGGCTATATAATAGAGATTAGTTCATGGCCGTGGATTTTCTATGTAAACATTCCAGTTGGTATTCTGGCAGCGTATTGTACATACACATTTGTTAGAAGCACTCCGCGAGAGGGAAAAGGTATGCCTATCGACTGGTGGGGTATTGGTTTACTGGCAGTTGCTGTTGGTAGTTTACAGACCTTGCTGGAGAAAGGAGAGAGTGAGGATTGGTTTGCTACTCCTTATATCATCGTATTAGCCATTCTATCCGTATTTGGTGTTATACTGTTTATATGGCGGGAACTTAGTACCGATCACCCTATTGTTAACTTCAAAATAATGCGGCATCGAAGCTTCTCTGTAGGTATGTTTACCTCCTTTGTATTAGGTTTTGGTTTATATGGTTCTGTATTTGTATTTCCGATATTTTGTCAGAATTTGCTTGGTTTTACACCATTACAAACTGGGGAAATTCTTTTTCCAGGTGGTGTATGTACCATTATTATGATGCCGTTTATCGGGATGATGCTTAAAAAAGGAGTTCCAGCGCAGGTTATGGCTAGCATAGGAATGCTATTGTTCTTTGTCTTTTGCTGGATGTTAAGTAATTCGACACTTTCTTCTGGAACCGGCGATTTCTTCTGGCCATTAGTAATCAGAGGTGTTGGAATGGCATTGTTATTTGTGCCTTTAACTACTCTTGCTATCCAGGATTTAAAGGGACCTGAAATAGGTCAGGGATCTGGTTTAAATAACATGATGCGACAATTAGGTGGTTCATTTGGAATTGCCGCCTTAACCACCTTAATCCATATCCGCCAAGGTTTTCACCGCAGTAATCTACTAGCGAATATTAATGATTACAATCCGGCTTTTGTTGAACGATTTAAGATGCTCATCCAGAACTTTATGGGCAAAGGATATTCCGGATTGGACGCCCAACATATGGCTACAAAGGCAATAGAAGGCACTGTTATTAAACAAACTTTATTATTAACTTACAATGATGCGTATTGGATTGCAGGCTTAATTATGCTCTTTTCAATCCCCTTAGTATACTTTCAAAAGTTTAAAAAGAACGTAGATATTCCAACAGACGTACATTAAACAATATTGTTATATGAAAACCATACTTGTACCTACTGATTTTTCTAAAGATGCCACCGAGGCGGCAAACTATGCAGCCCAACTTGGCAAATACGTTGGAGCTTCACGTATTGTGCTGTTAAACTCTTTCTATGTTTCTATTTATGAAAGTATTTTGCCGTCCGTAAACTTTATTCAACTCAGCAACGAAGAGATATGCCAAAAACAAGAAAGCTTATTGAGACGATTAAGAGCCTTAAAAGCACGTTTAGAGTTATTAGTTGATGGAAGCAACATCACAATTGACTATCATTTAAGTAACTTGCCATTACTAAGAGCTATTCAGCAAACAATTGAAGAACAGGAAATTGACTTGGTGATTATTGGTAGCACAGGAGAAAATGCAAAAGAAGATAGCGTTTTAGGAAGAAATACAATTGGCATTGCTAAAACAAGTACAATTCCTGTTATCGTTTGCCCTTCACAAACCAAGTTTACCCCTATTAAAAAAGTAGTTCTCGCCTGCGATTTCAAAAAGGTAACAGACACCATTCCGTTAAATGAACTCGAAGAGATATTAAATATAACAAAGGCAGAACTTTTGGTTTTAAATGTTGATCCACATGGTCATCATTTAAAACCAGAAGCTGTATCTGAAGTTTCTGCATTGCAACAGATGCTGAAAGGCTTTAATCCACAATATCATTATACAGACGATATGGATACCATTGATAGCATCATCCAATTTACAGATACTCAGGAGGCTCAACTTATTATTGCCCTTCCAAAAAGATATAGTTTCTTACAAGGGTTGGTACATAATAGCATTTCACAAAGATTGGCTTTGAACTCAAAAACACCCGTTTTGATTCTTAAATAACTGGCAAGGCTCATTACTCAACGATCGTTCTGAAAGTCAAATTTACACGTGGTTTTGCAATTAGCTTTGAGGGTGGCAAACGATGCAACCAATGAGTTTGTGTAGCATCTTTCATGATCAATAAACTTCCATGCTCCAAACATAAAGAAACTGTTTCCTTGGTTTCTTTATGTTTGAAAGCAAACTTCCTTTCTGCTCCAAAACTCAAAGAAGCAATGGCTCCATTCTTTTTTAAATCCTTTTCAGCATCGCTATGCCAAGCCATTCCTTCATCACCATTGTGATATAAATTCAGCAAGCAAGAATTAAATTTCTCTCCTACCCGCTCTTCTATCTTTGCCTTTAATTCAAGGAGTTCTTTAGTCCAGGGTAAAGCCAATTTTGTTGTATTAGAATAAGTATATTCAAAAGGTTTATCACCATACCAGGCAACTTTACGTTTGGTTATAATACGTTTACCAAAAATAACGGCTTCATCATTTTTCCATTCAATATTATTTAACAAAGCCTCTAGATAATAATCGGCCTCTTTTAGAGAGATTAATTTGCCGTAATAGTTTACCGTTCCATCTTTTGGCAAAAGATTGCGTGTAACATCTATTTCATTATTGAATAAATCCATTCCTAAAGATCAATATTTGTTTTTACACCTTCCCAACCTATCATCGCTGTTTTTCTTGTATTACCCCACATATATCCACCAAAGATTCCGGTAGAGCGAATAACTCGATGACAAGGAATTAAATAAGCAACAGGATTACTTCCAATGGCTGTACCAACTGCTCTTGATGCTGTTGGTTTACCAATTTCTCCAGCAATTGTACCATAAGTTGCTAAACCTCCCATTGGAATTTTCAGCAGTGCTTCCCAAACCTTTAATTGGAAATCAGTCCCTTTTAAATGAAGTTTTATTTCAGATAATTTACTCCAATCGTTTTGAAATATAAAAAGAGCGTTCTGCTGTATTAGGTCTAATTTACGTTGATTTTCTGCATTTGGAAACCTGCGCTTCAAATCCTCTATTGCTTTCTCTTCATCATCTTCAAAGGCCATATAACAAACACCTTTTGCGGTAGAAGCCACTATCAAGTTTCCAAACGGACTTTCTGCAAAACTATAATTAATAGAAAGGTTTTTACCACCATTCTTATACTCGAAAGGTGTCATCCCCTCTATATTGATAAACAAATCATGCAATCTGCTCGCTCCCGAAAGACCTGTTTCGTAGGCAGTATCAAATAATGTAGCCTCATGCTCACCATTGAGTAAGTTTTTAGCATGCTGAACACTGATATATTGCAAGAATTTCTTTGGACTTGTTCCTGCCCATTCAGTAAATAATCTTTGAAAATGAAATGGGCTCAAATGAACTTTCTCTGCCACCTCGTCCAGATTTGGCTGTTCCCTAAAATTGGTTTTTATATAATCTATCGCTTCTGCAATACGTTTATAGTTGATACTATCTTGCTCTTTCATTCCTGTCTCAATTTTTACACTATAAAGATCGCTAGGTTTTTAATAGAATAAAACCCGAAACTTGCTATAATTTCTCAATATAAAACTCAGACTTATCATCTTTCTTATTAAATTCTAGATCGCTCCTTTCCTCCGAAATAGGTAATAACTGATTAGCAAAAATAAAATCAGCACACCGGCTGCAGGATTCCGCTGTTAATCCTTCTTTTTAACCACTATAAATAACTGTTCTTATTTCTTAGAATGATTTTTACCTTTACAAAAAAACCAATACAATATCATGAGATTACATAATATAGAAGATCAAAAATCATTAACTCCTTTATTGGCATTGTCATTTTTAAAAGAAGGAAACCAACGTTTTGTAAACAATTTAAAAGCCAACCGTAACCTACTAGAACAGGTAAACGAAACAAAAAATGGCCAATTTCCCTTTGCTGTCATATTAAGTTGCATCGACAGTCGAACTTCTGCTGAACTTATTTTCGATCAAGGCCTTGGTGATATATTTAGTATCCGTGTCGCAGGAAATGTGGTTAGCGACGATGTTATAGGTTCGATGGAATTTGCTTGTAAACTTGCTGGTTCCAAACTGATTGTAGTACTAGGGCATTCTAAATGTGGAGCTATTACTGGTGCTTGTAAAAAAGTCAAATTAGGACATTTAACGAACCTTCTTGATAAAGTAAGCCCATCGATCGAATATGTAAAAGAACATTATAACGATACAGATTTGAGTTCTATCGAAGGCATTAATCTCGTAGCATCTATGCACGTAGAACATACTATAGGAGAAATCTTGGACAAAAGCCAAATACTTCGCGACATGTATGAAAAAGGAGAAATAGGTGTTTTAGGGGCTTTCTATAATGTTGAGACCGGCGAGGTGGATTTTATTAAAACGATGTTTTTAGAAAACAGCACAGTATAAATCTTCGCTATCATTTTTACTCCTGTTGTTTTTATCAGAAACTTCTTGTTAATGGAATTTGTTTATCCTAATAACTTGTTTTAATCTTTGATATCTAAATTAGATATCAAAGATTAAAACAAGTCAAAAAATTACTTAATGAATGGATTTACAATAGCTAATACAGCTTCAGCGGTTAAAGGTTCATCGAAAGATTCTGTTGCAGCATTTGCAGATATTTTACCTCCCACTCCATTTAATTGATTAATATCAACTCCTGCTTGATTCTTATTATCTTCACCAGCGTATACAGCATCAACTGATGATCCTATCCCGGTATCATTTGCACCAGTAATCCATGGTTTTAAATTCGCAGCTGCCCCTCCTCTAGCCCTCCTCATCTGTCTTAAATGAGAAGCGTGTCTTGCTTCAACTGAATGAATATTAAGAGCTGCAGTAAGTATATCTTTATTACTCATTAATCCAGTTGCCTGACCTTTATAAGCACGAACACCCGTATCTTCAAAAACTTGTGCTACGGCTAAAAAAGTATCATAATTACTAAACACATCAGCAAAAGCACCACCAGCTGTAAAATCGAAAGTTGGTTTTACAACTGCATCACTACCTAAAGCTGTTTTCAAAAAAGCTACGTGCTCATTTTCATGATCTCTTATAGTTGTCAATGCAGCAACTGCCGCACCTGATGGTATCAACCCTGAAGTTGCAACACCCTTCGTATAAAATTCTGCTTCTAAATACTCTAATGTTAATGCAAAATTTAAAATAGCCTTTACATCACCTGGCACCGTCTGTCCATAAGCTTTATTAAGAATTCCTCCAATAGCAAAGGGCATTGCTGCAACAGTAACTTTTGTACCAAAATTTAAAAAACTCTTGAGAGCTGCTCTACGAGGATTTAAACGTTCATGAATCTCTTGATCCACATTTTCTATTTCGTCAATTATATTAAATAAATTCATTTTATTTAGGATTAGTAGTGTGGTAAATCTTTAACATTCAATTTTGTTTTGATATAAACAGAGGCGATTTCTAACACTTCACCAGGACTTCTTGATTTATCCAAGCCATTCATATCAACAACCGTATTGTCAGCAAATGACCCATTGCTAATTAAATCACGTATTAGTGCAGCATGTCTAGCTTCAACGGAAACTATTTTCCCAGCCAGAACTAAGTATTTACCATCTTGAATTAAACGACCAGCACCATTATACGCAGAAACACCCAGGTCTTCAAAGGCTTTAGCTGTGGCCAACACACTTTCTCTAGAACCAAAATTTATGGAAGAGAAATCTACTTCAAGCCCTTTTATTGCGCTACCACCAATTGCTGCTTTAAAAAATTCACGATGTGCAATTTCATGATCACGAATATCAGTAAAGAATGAATTTTCTTGAGTTGAAATTCCACTATAAGGTGATTCTGCTACTTTCGTATAAAATGCAGCCTCTAATTGTTCCAATGCATATGCATAATTTAATATTGCGATATCTCCACTACCAAAGTATTCCCCGTCTTCAGGATTTGGCATATGATTATCACTTTTCTTACATCCAGCTACTGCCAATGCTGTAACTGCAACTCCGGCTCCTGCATACTTTAAAAAGCTGCGTCTTTTTAGACCCTCATTTTCCTGCTTATTACTCATCTCTTCCATTTTCTTAATTTTAAGTTATTTAATTTCTATACTATTGTATTTATAGATACGAGATAAATTCAATTCCGGTTTTTTAAAAAAATAAAACCAAAACTTAATCCTTCTCGTAAATAATTTAAATTATCTTCGTTTTTATAAAAACATTCATTGCAGAATAACCCGTATAACGAAATTGAATTAATAGTCTTATTAAAGGCAAAGGATGAACGCGCCTATAATTATCTATACGATAATTATTCAGGTGCACTCTATAATGTGATTATTAAAATCTTAGGGGAAAGAGAAGAAACAGAAGATGTAGAAGATGTATTGCAAGAGTGTTTTATTAAAATTTGGAAAAATATAGATTATTACGACATAAACAAAGGCAGACTTTTTACATGGATGCTTCAAATAACCAAGAATACAACAATTGATTTCGCTCGTTCAGCTTCCATACAAAAAGAAAAGAAAACAAATCGTTTAGAAAACGATTCGCCTATAATTGAAAATAAAAGAGTTACATTTCTTTATACAGATCATTTAGGCTTAAATACTGTAATTGATAGTTTACGAAAAGAAGATAAACAAATTGTTGATCTGGCTTATTTTAAAGGATTCACTCAAAAGGAGATCGCAGATGAATTAAAGATTCCATTAGGAACGGTTAAAACCAGGGCAAGAAAAGCACTTATGCTGTTAAAAAATATTTTAAAATCAAATTGAATATACCGGATTACATATCATCAGGAAACATTGAAGCCTATGTATTAGGCTTGTTGGGAGAAGAAGAAGCTCTCGAACTGGAACGCTTATGTCTTGAATATCCTGAAATAAAAGCGGCTGTACAAGAAACAGAAAGTGCTTTAGAAAATTATGCGCAATTAAATGCAATTACTCCACCTAAACATTCCAAAAAGCAGATCTGGGCTACTATCAATAATTCTACTATAGATAAAACGGCTATAAATTCTGAAAGTGAAACAATAAGGTTTCAGAAAACCTCACAGTTATATACTTATTTAGCCGTAGCGGCAGCATTGTTAATTTTTATTGGTCTTCCTTATCATTTTATTAAAATGAACCAATATAAAGCTGAAATTTCAACCTTAAAAAAAGAAAAAATCGAAATATTAGCTCAAAATAAAACCTTTCAAGCTCAGATTCAAAATGCCAGTAAAGAACTTGATGTTCTTTCAAACCCTGCTACAAGAAACGTTTTCTTAGCCGGAGTAGCCGGATATGAAAATAATGAAGCTACTTTATATTGGAGTAATTCAGGAGAAGTATTCTTAAAGGCTAACTTACCACAATTATCAATCGACAAACAATATCAACTTTGGGCTATCGTTAGTGGAAAACCAGTAAGTGCAGGGCTTTTAGACCAACAAGCAAATACCCTTTTACAGAAAATGGTTACGATAGAAAAGGCAGAGATGTTTGCTATTACCATTGAAAAACAGGGAGGAAGCATACAACCTACACTGGAACAGATGGTGGTTGCAGGAAAACCGTTGTAGTTACAACCTATACTATAAAAGAAAACCGCTAGATCAAACGTAATGACCTAGCGTAAAATTAAAAGTCAAAAAGATCACCTAAAAATGATTTTTTCTTATATGGCTTACGATTATAATCGCTGCCCGGACTTTGATCATAACCATACTGATTATAATCGCGGTCATAGTTTTCTTTTTTAGAATAATGATCCGCTGACCGCTCGATGATCTTATCCAATTCACCACGATCTAGCCATAACCCTCTACAAGAAGGGCAATAATCAATTTCAATTCCATTTTTATCACTTATCAATAAGATTTCGTTACAGCTGGGACATTTCATATTTACTATATTATTTGATAGAATTTGTTAAAAAATAAATATAGAGTTTATCAAATTAGGTATAAATATGATTTGTGTAATTTTGATGTGATAATGTTAAAAATGATCTACCAATACTCTAAATATACATTTTTGAGGATAAAAAGTTATAAATTCCTTTAATAGGCTTCTAAAGTATTTAGTAAAGATGATTTACCTCAATTTACATTACACCCAATCTTTTATGAAATCATTAAACGACTGCTTGTATTGTTCTGTTACGGGAATCGTCAGATCTCCGATTTGAAGGGTGTTTTTCGCAATTGCTGTAACAGCGTTCCCCGCAACGATAAATGAACGATGAATACGAATAAACCCTGACGGCGAAAGCCTCTCTTCAAGGTTTTTTAAGCTCATTAAAGTAAGTAACGGCTTTTCTTGGTTTTTTAGAAAGATTTTTACGTAATCTTTTAATCCTTCAATATAAAGAATATCTGAAATTTGAATTTTAACTAACTGATAATCAACTTTAAGATAGATATAACTCTTTTCGGCACGTTGCTCTGCTGGTATAATACTGGAGTTGATGTCATTATTTTCCAAAAGCTTAAAGTAATCATAAGCTTTGGAAGCCGATTTTGTGAAATCAGCAAAACTGAAGGGTTTTAATAGATAGTCAAGCGCATCGACCTTAAATCCTTCCAATGCATACTGATCGTAGGCTGTGGTAAAAATTACACGGAGCGTTTTGCTTCTTCCTGTTTGCTCGATGATCTTGGCCAGTTCTATGCCGCTTAAGTCGGCCATACGAATATCGAGGAACAGCAACTGGAGATCTGGCTGTTCATGGATTGCCTTTAGCGCTTCAACTGCATTGGTAAACGTCCCCATCAAGTTTAAAAATGGTGTTTGCTCAATGTAGGATGTTACCAATTTTAAAGCAACCGGCTCATCATCTATCCCTATACAGTTTATCATCATTTTAAAACCAGCGTTAGAATTATGGTATAATCTTCGGTTTTCGTGTCGTTAAATACTTCAAGTGTATATCTGTCAGGGTACAACAAGTCGAGCCGGCGTTTTGTATTAGCTATGCCAATGCCATTACTATCTTCCAGGTGCTGGGCCTTTTCTTTAAAAAGTGAGTTCTTCACTTCCAGCTTCACTTTATTTCCTGTTTGGCTAATGTCAATATAAATATAACTAGGATTTACAGAACTAATACCATGCTTAAACGCATTTTCGACAAAAGGCAGGAAAAGCATTGGCGCTACTTCGTAATTCGTCATTCCCGCTGGCTTTTCGTAAATAATCTGTACATTCTCACTCAATCTCAAGCGCATTAATTTAATATAGTCCTCGATGAGTTTAATCTCCTTTTCCAGATCGGTCAGATCATTTTTGGTTTCATATATCACATACCGCATCATATGCGATAACGTGTAAATAGCATCCTTAGATGCTGCTGAATTAGTATCAGCCAGACCGTAGATAGTATGTAAGATGTTGAAAAAGAAATGTGGGTTTATCTGGGCTTTGAGAAGAGAGAGCTCGGTATTAACCTTATCTCGTTCGATTGCTTCGAAAACCGACTGGTCGATCTTTAGTTTTTTATAGAAAGCAAGGATAGTACTAATACCCAACAATACCAAGGCTGTCATCATCGTCCAGTAAAAATCATGAGAATTGTATTCAACAGGATTTTGATCAAATATTTTTATAAAGGCCGCTCTAGAGCCAGTCACATCATCAAGGAAACTGTTTATATAGACCGATGCCATCACCATCCCTAATGATATACATATAAAAAGCAATGCTTTATTTTTATATAATAATCGTGGAGTCAAAAACAACAGGTTAAGATAGAATAAGCCCGCCCAAATGAGACGCATAAGTATTTGCTTTATCCAAAACTCATAAGGAAGATCGACAGGCCACGTTAACGGAAAAAGCGTAAACAAAACAAAACCCGCTACAATATAGAAATGCATCGAGAGAAACATCTTTTTTAGACGAAGCGGGAGAACCATAAATATCCTTTAATATAAAATTAGCATAAAAAAGCGAGTTTTGTTTTTCAGGCAAAACTCGCCATCGCCGTTGCAAAAATAATAATCAATAACCAATCAATTAACTATCTCAACGAGATTACACAAATCAGCACTTTTTTATCTAATAAAAAACATCAAATAGACAGTTGGTGTTATAAAATCGATAGAATGGCCTTTTTTATCTATCAGGAATTTAAAGATAAGCTTAAAACTTTAGCTATCGATTCTAAGTGCCTTTTCGTCTATTTTAAAAGGGAAACTGTCTATTAGGCAATTTCGAATAGCTGATTTTCTGTTATTTGGCGTAATCAAAAAATATAAAACCATGAAAAGATTAATTATCGGGATCTTCCTGTGCTTCATTAGTGTAAATTTATTATATGCCCAGGCAAAGCTCCCAAATGCAACAACAACTGCTACAAAAGAAGAACAAGAAATCCTCGACCTTTCCAAAACAAAATGGACATGGATGTCAGACAAAAACGTAGATTCTTTAAACAATCTATTTGACGAAAACTGTGTCTTTGTTCATATGGGTGGAAGCTGGGGCAAGACTCAGGAATTAAATGTTATTAAAAGTGGTGGCATTTGGTATAAAGAAGCAGCGGTTTATGGAGCTTCAGTGAATATTATAGGAAACACGGCTATCCTTTTAAATGACATTGATTTGCTGGCAGTAGTCGGGGGAAATGAAGTTGTCCATTCTTTTATGGTGACTGAAGTATACGTTAAAGAAAATAACAAATGGAGAATGGGTTCGCTCACCTTCTCACAACTGCTTAGGCCAGTTAAAATGAATACTAATAATAATCAGCCTGCTCAATAACAAAACATTAATTTTATAAGATATGAAAAAATTATTTTTATTAGGAATCATTGTACTGGCATATTCACCCTTATTCGCACAACACAGTCTTGAGAAGTTATGGGAGTCAGATTCCATTACATTGAAAGGCCCAGAGTCTGTACTCTACGACTCTAATTCAAACTCACTTTACGTGTCTAGCATGGGTTCGGGCACAGTTGTCCGAATGGATTTGAATGGAAAGGTGATTAAGAATGATTGGGTAACAGGTCTTACATCCAATAAAGGATCTGCTATATTCAACGGTTTATTTTATACAGCCGAAACATCTGGGGTTGCGGTTATCGATATTGATAAAGCTTCGGTTATAAAACGTATTCCGATTGAAGATGCTCAAATGTTAAATGATTTGGCAATCGATTCAAAAGGAATTGTTTATGTAAGTGATACGCGAGCAGGTAAAGTATATAGAATCGAGGGAGACGAACCGGCCCTTTACCTTGAAAACATTCCGGGCGCAAACGGCTTATTGACACTAAATTCGGACTTATACGTAGTAGGATCTTCAACTTTCCAAAAGGTAAATGCTAATAAAGAGATCACAACAATTGCTGACAGCTTTGAAAACGGACTCGACGGAATTGTGATGATTGCAGAAAACGAATTTATACTGAGCAATTTCCGGGGTATTTTATACTACATAAATAGAGACGGAACAAATCAGCTATTGCTGGATAGCCGAGCCAATCAAATAATGGCAAATGATATTAGTTATGACAACCAAACGAGAACTCTTTATGTACCCTCATTTGGCACAAACCGTATCATCGCATATAAAGTAAAATAGGATCTCAAATCAATTTAACATTTAGTCGCCATGAATAAATTACAATTTATATCAATTGCAGCAACAGTGATAGGCTTGATCTCACTTAACAGTACAGATAAAACCGCCGCTCCTGAAAAAAAAGCTAATGATGGCTCATTTGCTGCCATCACCGGTTCCAGTGCTAACTTACCTCTGGAAACAATAAAACTACCTGATGGATTTTCCATTAGCGTATATGCAGAAGTTGAAAATGCACGCTCCATGGTAATGTCTCCTTCCGGGACACTCTTTGTAGGAAACCGAACTGCGAATTCAGTATATGCGGTAAAAGATACTGACGGAGATAACATAGCAGACAAGAAATGGGTTATTGCCTCAGGTCTCCGTTCACCTAATGGGGTAGCACTTAAAAATGGCGACTTGTATGTCGCAGAAATCAGCAGAATCCTCAAATTCCCCGATATTGAAAAGAACATTACCAATCCAGGCGAGGGTGAAGTTATTTATGATAAATTCCCTACTGATGCCCCACACGGGTGGAAATATATTGCCTTCGGCCCTGATGGTAAATTATATATTCCCGTAGGTGCGCCATGTAATATTTGCGAACCTACAGAAGAATATGCTTCTATATTTAGAATGAATGATGACGGAACTGGATTAGAAAAATTTGCAAGTGGTATTCGTAATACCGTAGGTTTTACCTGGCATCCCACAACCAATGATCTATGGTTTACAGATAATGGTAGAGATATGATGGGTGACGACGTTCCTTTTTGTGAGTTGAATACTGCACCTACTGCTGGAATGAATTTTGGCTACCCCTATTTCCATAGCGGCACCATTAAAGATCCTCAGTTTGGTGGCACACATGAAGCCTCAGAATTTACTGCGCCTGCCCAAAATCTTGGAGCCCACGTTGCACCCCTTGGTCTTAAATTTTATACAGGAAATATGTTTCCAGCCGAGTATAAGGATCAGATCTTTATTGCAGAGCATGGCTCTTGGAATCGCAGTAAAAAGAGTGGTTACAGGCTTAGTCTTGTAAAGCTTGAAAACGGGAAATCAGGATATGAAACATTTGCAAGCGGTTGGTTGGATGATGCTACCCAAAATGCATGGGGTCGACCAGCAGATGTACTTGTACTTGCAGATGGATCAATGCTTGTTTCAGACGATACAGCTGGAGTTATCTATCGAATTTCTTATAATAAATAGTAATCTAAAATAAAAATCAATGACAAAAACAAAAACAATGAAATTAGCAATGCTGGGAATGTGTTTCATAACGAGTATACAATTGGCCTTTTCACAACAACAAAACGCAAGCTCTACTCCAGCTAATAGTATTACCGCAGAACAACAACAGATTATCGAACTTTCCAAAGATAAGTGGCAATGGATGGCAGACAAAGATGTTGACAAGCTAGCAACACTTTTCCATGATAAGTCAAAATTTGTCCATATGAGTGGAACCTGGAAAAAGGATGAGGAACTTGATATTATTAAAACAGGAAGAATCTGGTATAAGAAAGCTGACATTCATGATGTTGCTATAGAAATCATTGGTGACAATGCCATTGTTTGGAACCGCATTACGCTGACAGCTGATGTCAGAGGCAACGATGCAGTGACTGAATTTACAGTTACTGAAGTTTATAAAAAACTAAATAACGATTGGAAATTGTTAGCAATGACATTTAGCAGTGTCCGTGACACTCATGTTATTGAGAAGTAAATCTGATAGCTCTTCAAATAGAACAGGGGATCTCAAAATTTTGAGATCCCCTGTTCTATTTGAAAGATTAATCTAAAACTATTTAAAGATTATACACTTATATTGCATTATATTCTTCATCCGTTACTGGTTTCAACCATACTGCACCACCTATATTGGTATTGGTTCCTATAGCAATATGTGTCATTGCCTCGGTTAGTGTGGCACCATGCCAGTGTTCTATATTGGGTGGACATTTTATAACTTGACCCATTTCAATTATCTCAACTGGTTTACCTTTCTCCTGATATAAACCTTTTCCTTCGGTTACCAGGAGTATCTGGCCTCCTTTGTGATAATGCCAATTAGTTCTTGCTCCTGGTTCAAAAGTTACCAATCCGATGTTAACATTATGAACAGTATCTGCTTCTGCTAAATAATTGAGCCAAGCCGTTCCTACAAAATTATCGTTCGTTATTTTTTCACCCTTTGAAAAAACGGGTGATGTTTGTGATTCCGATCGGGCTGTTTGCGTCGAATCGCTCTGCTGACTACAAGACACAGAAACCGTTCCAATAAGAAATAATATAGCTATATTTTTAAAGTTCATATTTTTTAAATTTCAAAGGTTAGTTTGATAAAAATCAATCAATTTATTCACCGCTTGCGATACATATTCAGGTTTCCAATAGGTTTGTATATGAGTAGCTCCATCAATAAGAAATAATTCCTTGTTTTTTGCATTAATTGCTTTGCTAAATGCTTCATCAGTCATATATTTTGTATCAGCTTTGCTTCCAGCCATCATCAAAAGCGGTTGATTGATCAGATCCATATTCGTTGTAGCATCCCAAGTCATTAAGTCGAACAGACTGCTCATGGTATACAAAAAGGTTGAATTTGGATGTGCATAAGTCCTATAGTAATACTCATACCCTTCACGATATAGATCAGTTGAGGTTTTAGCAATTTCTTCATCTGTTATGCTCGCCACTCCTGCATAGATCACTTCACCACCTGCGGCTTCTTGAGCACGGGCATTCGAAGCTTGTTGTAAACGTTCTTGAATAGTGTTTAATTGTGAATTCTGGAAGCCATTACGTCTTACCTCTCCAGAGTTGAACATACTTAAGGTTGCAACCGCTTTAAACCGTTTGTCAGATTGGGCCGCTTTTATTGTATAACCACCGCCGCCACAAATACCTAAAACACCTAAATGGTTGACATCAACACCTGGGTACTGAGTAATAAAGTCTGCCATACCATGAATATCTTCTGTTCGAGATGTAGGGTTATCTGTATGACGAGGCTCACCGCCGCTTGCTCCTTGGTATGCGGCATCGGCAGCGATGGTAATATAGCCAGCTTCTGCTAAACGTTGCGCATATAATCCAGCTGTCTGCTCTTTTATGCCACCGTTGGGATGTGCGACTGCTATTGCTGGATATTTCTTTGAAGCATCATAATTTGCTGGCGTATAAATATTGGCAGCGATATCAATCCCATTCAGTTTATAAGTCACTGGGTGAATATTCACTTTTCCATTTACGTTTTCCGTAATAGCTCCCTCATAAACCAATGTATAAGGGTTTTGCTGACGGTTTGAATTTTGTTTAGTTTGTGCATTTACTACATCTGTAGCTGCTATTGACATTGCGAATGCAATTATTGATGTTAATTTTCTCATGTTTTAATTTTATTTTCTACTATTTAGAATTTCGTCTAAAACTTTTTGAGCCGCTTTAGCTTCCTTTTTACCAACGGATGATTTGATAACTCCTACAAATTGTTGTAATTGATTTGGTGTTAAACCAACATTCAGGCATAGATTTAAATGTGAACGCAGCATGGGTTCCACTCCGCCTATACTACTGAGTACCGATACTGTTACCAATTCTCTTTCTTCATAGGTCAATACATCTCGTTCGAAAATATCAGCGAAGAGGTGTTCTTTAAGGAAGATCTCTATTGTGGGTGCAAAAGCTGCATAACCGGTTTTCGGATAAGTTTCCGGCACGCCAGTTAATTCTTCTAATATCGCCTTTCCACGTTCGTATTTACTGCGTTCATCACTAATTAGTGATGCATCAATTCCTATTTCATCTTGAATATTTTTAGCTTTTCGTTCATCTAAAACAATCATAAAAGTTTGCAATCCCCTAAGGCTACGAGGAAATCCGGCATAGGCATAAAGATGCATAATAGCTTCCTTGATCTGGTTGACGGTCAACCCGGCATCAAGCCCCCTATTCAATTCTCCTTTTAGCTTTAACAGATCGCCTTTTGCAGTAACCGCCGAAATATTGATAATGGCTTGCTGTTTTATGTTTAAACTTTGATCTGTATCAACCTGTGCATTAGCAGTATATGTGAGAATTCCTGTCATTACCAATAGTATTAATCTTAAGAGTTTGTTCATAATCATTTCTATTTTTACTAATTATTCAACCTACATTCTCGTAAGAAGAATTGATGATACAAAGGTCGAGATTGAAAGAGAATCAATTAGTATACGGATTACGGTTTTCGCTACCAATATTACTTATCGAGACCTTTTTTCTTTAACCATTTTGATAATTCGTCGGCTACCTGGATATTGTTCAGGTCAGAAAAAGGAAAGTGCGTATTACCTTTAATACCAAATTCGGGAAGATGAACTACTGTTGCATCACCGCCATGTTTATTGATAGTTGTCGCCCAGATCCTCGCCATTTCAAGTCCTGAACGCCAATGATCCATATTCCAGACATTAGTGGGCCCCTTGGCAATGTTATCACCGTAGTAAATAACGATTGGTATTTTGGTAAGCTTAAGAAAATCAGCTAAAGGTATTTCCTCACCTTTCAGCTCGCCAAAAAGACCTGTTGATTTTATCGGTTGGGGCAATTCACCTTGGGGAAACAGGAAGCTGCTATACGGCTCATAAGCCACTACAGCTTTAACCTTATCATTTTTGATGGCTGTAAACCAGCCCGGCCCCCCACCCTGTGAATGAGTAACCAAAATACCTTCACCGATCTTATCAAATAATCTGGAAACCGCATCTGAAATAATGTTGCTATCAAAACTGCCCGTATTGGGAGTCATTTGTCTAAAAAATTGTTCAAGAGAAGCGCTGTCTTTTGGAAATTGGACATCTGGGAAGTAATCAGGATAATTACCAATCCTGAATTGCGTAAACCAGAACTGTTCGTCAGGAGTTGGGGTTATAGCAGCCGAAACAGAACTTTTTCCTGCATCGCCACGTCTCGGTTGGTCAATCAAGTAAACTGGAAATCTTCTGCGAAGAAAAATATTTTGAAAACCTTCTCTACCATCAGGTGTTGTTTCCCATGTTTTTTTAGATTGTCCAGCTCCATGCAAAAAAACCAGTGGATATTTTCTAGCTTTTATCGGGATCTGATAAAAAGTATAAGCATGGTCTCCATGAAAAGTTTGTCCTTGAGGCTTCAGAGAATTATTCAAATCGAAACTGCCCGGTTCAATAATCGTTGTTCCACCAACAGCAAAACTGCCTTGCTCTGCAATAATCAATGGTTTATGTTTATTTTGGGCATTAAGCGATATTGATGTAGCTAATACTAACGTGAATGCGCCCAGACACTTCATTAATTCTTTTTTCATTTCAATTGAATTTATTTTCCTACTCTGTTTTGTAAAGCTTCGGGATATCTCGCTCCCTGTATGGATATCTTTGAAGTTGCGTTACTAATTTGCTGAATATCTTCTACGGACAGTTCAAGGGTGGCAGCCCCAATATTTTCTTGCAAACGATGCAGTTTGGTAGTACCCGGAATAGGTACGATCCAGGATTTTTGAGCCAATAACCATGCTAATGCTATTTGAGCTGGTGTTGCATCTTTTTCTGCAGCGATCAATTTTAACAAATCTACCAATGCCTGATTTGCTTTTCTGTTTTCTTCCGAAAAACGGGGTACGATGTTTCTGAAATCCGTAGAATCAAATTTCGTGCTTTCATTGATTGCGCCAGTTAAAAAACCTTTTCCCAAAGGACTGAAGGGTACAAAGCCAATTCCTAATTCTTCCAATGTCGGGATAATTTCCTTTTCAGGTTCACGGAAGAATAAAGAATATTCGCTTTGCAACGCTGCAACAGGTTGAACAGCGTGTGCGCTACGGATTGTTCCAATACCTGCTTCTGACAGCCCCCAATGTCTTATTTTTCCTTCGCTAATCAAATCCCGAATGGTTCCGGCAACTTCTTCAATAGGTATATTAGGGTCAACACGGTGCTGATAAAAAAGATCAATATAATCGGTTTTTAGTCTTTTCAAGGACGCTTCTGCCACTGTTCTTATCCTTGTAGGACTGCTATCCAATCCTTTTTTTGAATCACCGTCCTGAAAGCCAAATTTAGTAGCAATGACTACTTTATCGCGAAAGGGTAAAAGTGCTTCGCCCAACAATTCTTCATTCGTAAACGGACCATAACATTCAGCGGTATCAAAAAAAGTTACACCTGTTTCAAAAGCGGCCCTGATCAATTTAACAGCTTCCTGTTTATTTGTAACAGGACCATAGCCAAAACTTAATCCCATACAACCTAATCCGAGAGCTGATACTTCCAGCCCACTATTTCCAAGCTTACGTTTTTCCATTGCTTTTAGTTTTAATTGTTTTCATTTCTTATTGAATTGCTGTTCTTTTATTCAACACTACAAAGTTCTGGTTTGATATTGAGTGAATTAGTATACCAATTACGGATTCTACTACCAATATTACTGATTGGTATGTATATACTCTTATTGTTATAAGAGAATGTTTAATTTTGTATCAACAAAAAAGTAATAGCTATGGAACAGGCATATAATTTTGATACAGTAAGCCAATATAATGCTTTTAATGATCATGAAACTTTACACCCATTGGTCAGTATAGTTGATTTCTCAAAAGCGAAGAAAAGATCAGGTTCCCGTATGACTTTTGGACTTTACTGTATCTTCCTCAAGGAAATACACTGTGGAGATTTAAAGTATGGCTGTAATTATTACGACTATGAGGAAGGTACATTGGTATTTATCTCTCCGGGGCAAGTGATTGATGTGGAGAATAAAATAGATTATTATCAACCAATGGGACACGGTTTGGTTTTTCATCCGGACCTTATCAAAGGAACATCTCTTGCCAAAAGCTTGAATGAGTACAATTTTTTCAATTATAACACCGCTGAGGCATTACATCTGTCTGAAAAAGAAAGGAAGATTGTTTTTGATTGTTTTTCTAAAATTGAATATGAATTAAGTCAATCAGTAGACAAGCATAGCAAAAAGTTGATTGCATCTAATATTGAACTGTTCCTGAATTACTGTGAACGATTTTATGATCGCCAGTTTATTACGCGGGAAAACGTTAATAAAGGAATATTGGAAAGGTTTGAAGAATTATTGAATAGTTATTTCGCTTCCGAAAAGCCCTATAGCATTGGACTGCCATCTGTAGCTTATTTTGCAGATAACTTGCATCTATCGCCCAACTATTTCGGTGATCTGATCAAAAAAGAAACAGGAAAAACGCCACAAGAGTATATTCAGTTCAAATTAATTGACATCGCCAAAGAGAAAATTTTCGATTCAAAAAAGACCATCAGTGAAATAGCATACGAATTAGGCTTCAAATATCCACAACATTTTAGCCGGTTATTCAAAAAGATAGTCGGTCAAAGTCCAAATGAATATAGGGGTATAAATTTAAATTGATAGCAATAACTATATCTACCAGTTCATCACTTCCTACGTGCATATCCCTTAAATGTTTCTTGCTTCTCTATCAGTAATTTTGTTAGTTAAAAACATCTAGACTTTTGAGCATAAAAAAGCCCTTTAAATTGCTTTAAAGGGCCTCCAAGGTATTTGGGTGGATGATGGGGCTCGAACCCACGACCCTCGGTACCACAAACCGATGCTCTAACCAACTGAGCTACAACCACCGTTTGATTGGATTGCAAAAATACGTAATAAAACTACATCTGCAAATTATTTCTATCCAATATTAAAACAATTTATTCAGCTCCAATTATTTTAAAGTTTATGCGTTAATTTGTAGAGGATTATGGACTGGAAAGCTTCGATAAATAATTTTAAACAGTATTTACAGCTTGAAAGATCGCTTGCTGCCAACTCAATAATTGCCTATATTATGGATATCGAGAAGCTGTTTTCGTTCAGCTTAACACAAGATATTCTCAATCCGGTTAAATTAGAAACCAAGCACATTCAACTGTTTTTAGTTTGGCTGAAAGATTTAGAAGTGTCCCCTTCTTCACAAGCAAGAATACTCTCCGGAGTTAAAGCATTCTATACTTTCCTGGCCATAGAAGGTGAAATTAAACATAACCCGGCAGAGCTGATTGAAGCACCAAGATTAAGCAGAAAACTCCCCGATTTCTTACACTTATACGAGATTGAAGAAATTATCAACGCAATAGACCTCTCACAGCCAGAAGGACTACGAAACAAAGCTATTATAGAAACCCTCTATGGTTGTGGTCTCCGAGTAAGCGAATTGATCAATCTAAAGATATCTAACCTGTTTTTTGAAATAGATTTCGTAAAAGTAGTCGGAAAAGGCAGCAAAGAACGCTTAATCCCAATTGGAGGAGCGGCCAAGAAAATGATAAACCTCTATCTTCAGGAAATCCGAAACCATACACCTATCAAAACCGGATTTGAAGACTTCGTTTTCTTAAACCGCAGGGGAAGAGCTTTATCCAGAGTAATGATCTTCTTAATTATAAAAGACCTGTTAAGCAAAACCAATATCAAAAAGAACGTTAGTCCACATACTTTTCGTCACTCATTTGCTACCCATTTAATTGAAGGAGGGGCAGATTTACGTGCCGTACAAGAAATGCTCGGTCATGAAAGCATCACCACAACAGAAATATATACCCATTTAGACAAAGCTTACTTACAATCAGTTATCACCTCTTTTCATCCAAGGCCTTAAGCCAACAATTAAAAAAACTTGCAAATTCATTTAATTTAAGCAATCTTTGTTCGTTAAAACAAAGCAAAAACCATTGGGCAGAAAACTAGTACTTAAGTCTATTGCGTTTCTACTGGTGTTTACCCTCGCATATGTGCAAACTGTGCTGGTTGAACACCGATCACATCGTACTACCCAACATTCCCATCATTCATCAAACGAAGATCAAGTAAGCACCTATACTGTAAAATGTATAATCTGTGATTATGTATCTACCAGACGATCTGATCCTGCTTTATTAAGTTCCCCTATTCAAATTACGGTCTTCGAAAAGACCATCCATGTTTTTCAAGACAAAAGTAAAACAGATATCCTTTACTGTTTTCTAGAAGAATATTCCAACAAGGGCCCCCCTGCTGCATAATTTTATATCTATCGTAACCTAAAAAGATTACGATTCTTCATTTTCCACATCTATATCAAATTATTGATACAGGTGTGTTCAGATATAATATATGTTCCATTAACACCCGTATTCATGTTATTTATAAAAAGATTCATATTACTTGTAATCTTATTAGTTCCATTTTATTCACAAGCGCAAAACAATTGTAATTTGTCTATAAAGGGTCGGATCTTAGATACAGATACCAATCTGCCTTTATCAAATTCAACCGTCCACCTTCAACAAGGTAATAGAGAAACACAAACAGATGGACATGGATTCTTTAGTTTCGATAAACTTTGCCCTGGAAATTACACGCTGCATATAACTACTTTAGGCTTTAAGAACCAGGAGTACAAAGTTAAGCTTCCACAAAGTAGTCCATCAATTGATATCCTTCTAGAACATGAAGGCATCGTTTTACATGATGTAGAAGTTATTGGCCATCAAGCTGCAGTACGAACTACAGCAACCGCAACCACGATCAAAAACAGCGATTTGGTTGAATCAAAAGGTTCTGTATTGGCTGAAATATTACAAAATGTTGCTGGTGTAACCATGATGCAAACAGGAGCAACCATTGCAAAACCAGTAATCAACGGTATGCATAGCAATCGCGTTTTAATGGTTAATAATGGAATAAAACAAGAAGGGCAGCAATGGGGTTCGGAACATGCTCCAGAAATTGACCCCTTTGTAGCATCACAAATTACCGTGATTAAAGGTGCAGAATCTGTTCGTTACGGCGCAGAAGCTATTGGTGGGGTAATTCTGGTAGAGCCAGCTCCTCTACCCATTAATAAAGAACTTAGCGGTAACATCGATCTGGTTGGTAGCAGCAATGGAAGAACCGGCACAGCCTCTGCCATGCTTGAAGGCAGCATAAATAGCATACCAGGTTTATCATGGCGGGCGCAAGGTACTATAAAGCAAGGAGGTAATTTACAAGCTGCCGACTACTATTTAGATAATACAGGCGTTAAAGAAAAGAACTATTCTGCTGCATTATCATACAATGCTCGCATTGCACAAATCGATGTGTACTACAGCCATTTCAACACAGATCTTGGTATTTTTGAAGGAGCTCATATTGGCTCTCTGCAAGATCTGGAGGCAGCGATTAAAAATGGACGACCTTTTGATGATGGTGAATTTACATATAAAATTGGTGTTCCAAGACAAGCTGTTACACATGATTTAGCTAAACTAAAGGTCCATAAAGACTTAAACAATGGTGCCCAACTCGATTTACAATATGGTTATCAACGCAATGCACGTCAGGAGTTTGACATCCGCCGTGGAGATCGAAGCGCCATTCCGGCACTGGATCTAATATTAGATTCACATAGCCTGGACTTTACTTATGATAAGATAAATGCAAAAAGCTTAAGAACAGTTCTAGGTTTGAATGCTACCGCGATTATCAATAACAGTGTACCCGGAACTCAGGCAACACCCCTTATCCCAAATTATGATAGTTTTGGCTTAGGAGGATTTGCTATCGAACGTCTGGTACGTGATAAGTATGAATTAGAAGCTGGAATACGTTATGACTACAAGAATTTAGATGCTGCTGGTTACAGAAATCAAGCCTTATATGGCGGAAAACACGAATACCACAACGTTTCAGGTTCTCTGGGAGCAGTGTGGAAACCAAAACAAAATTGGGATCTGCGCAGCAATATCGGACTCTCCTGGCGCCCCCCTACTGTAAACGAATTATATAGCAATGGTTTGCACCATGGTTCTGCTTCTATCGAAATCGGTGATGACCAACTTAAAAGCGAACAAGGCTATAAATGGATCAATACCTTTCATCTTCAAGAAGAGAACTTAAATATCGAAATCAGCGCTTATGCTCATTACTTGAATCATTACATCTATTTAAACCCCACTGGTGAAATACAGGAAAGCCTGAGAGGAGCATTCCCTGTTTTCGATTATATGCAGACCAATGCGCTATTTTTAGGCACAGATATTTCAGCATCTTATCGTTTTCCTTATGGATTTGAATATTTCCTTAAAGGATCGCTCCTTAGGGCTGATGATACAAAAAGCGAACAGAATCTACCAATGATTCCCTCAGACCGTTTAGAGAATCGCATTCGATATTCTATGCCTATAAATAACGACAAGATCTCAGATTCGTTCCTGCAGATAGAATACGCTACGGTATTTAAACAAACCCGCTATAATCAGGAAACAGACTTTGCACCGGCTCCTCCTACCTATAGTTTATTAAACGTTAGCGGTGGAACCAAACTATTAATGGGTTCACAGTCAATAGGATTAAACGTTTCAGCTAACAATTTACTTAACGTTTCCTATAAAGAATACATGAATCGTTTTCGTTACTATGCTCACGACATAGGACGAAACATCACACTTAGATTATCTTATAATTTCTAACATTAAAAATTTACAAACATGAAAAAGAATCAATTATTATCAATCGCAGCAATCGCACTTTTACTTATAGTTAGCATCACATCTTGTTCTAAAAACGACCCTATTCCTGAACTGGATCAAGAAGAATATAATTCTATTCAACTTGTTTTTGAACATGGAACTTATACTAACAACGTATTTACTCCTTCTGATGGAGAGACCCTTGTAACATTCACAAAAGACGGGACTCCAACTCCAGGAACTATCAATTTAACTGAAGGCAAATCTTACCGCATGAAAATCAACCTTCTTTCAGATAATGAAAGCATTAATCAAGAGATCATTGACGAAGCAGATGAACACCAATTCTTCTTCTTAGGCTCGCCAGATGGAGTTTTCGATTATAAATACGAAGATGATCAAATTGGATTAACAGGAATATTGAGTGCACTGAAAGAAACAAATGCAGCATTCGACTTCCAAATCCTATTACGTCATGCTCTAAACAAAGACCACGCTGCAGCTCAAGCATGGAATAGTAAAACTTACGTTGAAGCAGGAGGTGCAGATGATTTAAACATCAAACTGAAAATTCAAGTAATACCAGCGAATTAAAAACCAATAACAGTAATATTAGATCAATCAACCGATGGTGGGCAGCATTAGCTGTTCACCATTTTTATTCTTCTCCCCAACGATAGCTTTTAAGCGAAAAACCAGCTAACTGCAAAACACGATCTACCACCGTAGCGGCAAGCTCTTCAAAATTCTTAGGTAAACTATAAAATGAGGGACTGGCAGGACAAATAATTCCACCTGCTTCAGTAATCTGCTTCATATTTTGCAGGTGAATTAAATTATAAGGAGTTTCACGAGCTACCAAAATCAACTTTCTACGTTCTTTTAGAATCACATCTGCAGCCCGGCTAACAAGGTCGTTCGATATCCCACTTGCAATTCTACCAATGGTACCCATTGAGCAAGGACAAACAATTAAACATTCATAACCTGCAGATCCTGAAGCAAAAGGAGCAAAAAAATCATTGGTTTTATAGAACGTAAAAGGATAATCTTTATAATTTGCATTACCAAGTTCTAACTCCCATACCGTTTCTGCATTATCCGACATAACAAGTCCAATATCCGACACCTGATCTCCTAACTGGGTTAATCTATCAAACAACACCTTAGCATAAATGGAGCCACTGGCACCCGTAACGGCAACTACAACCTTTTTTCTCTCTTGCATAACATACAAATAAACTCAAAGCTAAAACAAATAAATACTGATTACAATATAATCACATTTAAACGTTTTCTACCTCTTGCAAAAAACAACATTGGTATTCTACTGTTTAATCTTTAATTTTGGCGACATATGACAGCCCTCTTATTAATATTTCTGGGATTAATGGTTGGAACCTTTGGAACAATGGTAGGAGCTGGCGGGGGCTTCATTCTCGTACCCATACTCTTACTGCTTTACCCAGAAAAAGACCCCGAAATCATTACCAGTATCTCTTTAGCTGTCGTATTTCTCAATGCAACCTCAGGATCTTTGGCCTATGCGTTTAAAAAGCGTATCGACTATAAATCGGCCTGGTTATTTTGTATAACTACCCTACCCGGCTCTATTCTAGGGGCTTTATCAACCTCTTATATTTCAAGAAAAGCATTCGACCTAATATTTGGAATCGTTTTATTAATACTAGCGATCATATTAATCATCAAACCAACAAAAACCGCCCCGGAGAAAGAAGGAAAGGAAAAGAAATCATTTTGGAGAATGGCAAGGTACCTGATGGATATTGATGGTGTTCGATATATCTATCGTTATAATTTGCTTTTAGGGATTGTATTAAGCTTTTTTGTAGGCTTTGCATCTAGTTTATTAGGTATCGGCGGAGGCATTATTCATGTACCGGCAATGGTTAATTTATTAAACTTCCCGGTTCATATTGCAACAGCAACTTCCCACTTTGTATTAAGTTTAATGGGTTTAAGCGGAAGTATGATCCATTACATTAAAGGAGATTTACAAGAAGGATATTTTCAAATACTATGGTTAGGTATAGGTGTTATCGTGGGAGCACAGATTGGCGCTATATTCTCAACACGTATTAAAGGAAAAATAATTATCCAATGCTTGGCATTTGCATTATTAATTGTTTCTATCCGAATTTTGTGGACAGCCTTTGGCTAATTCGCTTCTATTTTTATAATTTTGTCGTTCTGGTTTTTAACATAAAATTATCATTCTCCCATAAAGAGACGATTTGAAAACAACAATATGAGTTTAAGCTTACTGGAAGAATACATAGAATCTGGCGATTCATTCGCAATGGATAATTTACTGCATAATAATCCGAGCTTAGCTACACAAAAGACAAGTCACGATATCTCCCCGCTCCTGCTTGCCTGCTATTATCACAAGCTGCAAATTGTTAAAGTACTCTTAAAACATATTGATAAAGTAGATATCTATGAAGCTGCTGCAGTAGGCTTAGTAAACGAAGCTGCTGAAATTATTGAAGCTGATCCTTCTCAACTATCCTCCTATTCAAATCACGGCTTTACAGCTTTGGGAATGGCTTGCCACTTCGGAAATGAAGAAATAGTACGTCACTTATTATTAAAAGGCGCTGATCCGAATCAAACATCCGACAATGGATACCATGTAAACCCTTTGTATACAGCTGTTAATGCTAACTTTGATGCTATTGCTAAATTATTGGTTGAAGGGGGCGCAGAAGTAAATATTATACAAGCCGGAAACCTAACACCTTTGCATGCTGCTGCTGCAAACGGAAATATAGAAATGTTGATTCTATTATTGGAGAACGGGGCAAATGTGCTTATAAAAGATGATAACGGACAAACTCCGGCTAATTTTGCAGAAGCAAAAGGCCATCATGAGATAGCGAAGATTTTAAGTTTTTAAGAGCCGAGTGTTTTAAAAGTCAAACAGGCTATTGTGAGTGCGCTTCACATAGTTTCTGACATCCAAAACAATACCTGCTAAAAGGTAGAAAATAACGGGAAACCCTACCGCCAAAAATGAGCTATAAATAAAAAACAGGCGAATCCTTGCTACAGAAACACCAAAGCGCTCACCTAAATAGGTACATACACCAAACGAACGTTGTTCTAAAAATACCACTAAGCCTTTCATACTTATCTTTTAATAATTTGTGAACCAATCTCACAGTTTAAACAACGCTTTTTATCGCAATAACTTATTTTTAATTGCTTTAAAGCTTGAGTATCTGCTGAAGATTGAACTCGTATTTGCAATTCGGTATATTTTTGAATAATACGATTATTCTCTGGCTTTATACATTCAAGAAATAAAACACTTCGGTCCATAAAGCTGCTATCACCCACATACTTTCCATAGGAAAACAAAAGCAATGCAATCGTATTAATCAGAATAAGATCAATGGCACCCTTACCTAATGTGGTATTATGTCTGGCAGTTTCCTTTTTAAAATGATAATGCGTAGACCAATACTCATTAATTATCAAGGCATTAAATCGTACTCGCCACAAATTTAAGTTTTCTATTTCAATAATAAGAGCAAAAAAATGATTAATTGAAGAGCACAAAGCAGCAAACTGAGCTAAACGAATAGTTGGGAAACCTGAAGGGCGCATTCTAAGGAATTTCCAGCTCACACTTTCCATTGGCTTAAGCTTATGTATCTTGCGCAAATAATTGAATTCTTTCTGCAGATGTAGTGGGTATTCCTCCTGAAAATCAACGCCCAACATCCCAGCCTGTCCAAATACTAAAGCTTCAATAGCTGTACGATCGGGGCTGTATTTTCTTATTAATCCAGAAGGTAATATTCTCGCCAGCTGCTCAAAAGCATCTGCATTTACACCAAATCCAAAACTTCTGGCAAGCATAATATAGCTCACCTCTTCCCAATCTCCACGATATTCATCTAATAATTTTAGAATATACGCTGATTTTGAAATAAACCTTTCAAACAGTAAAGTGCCAAACCACTGCTGGATATAAAACGGATCAACCGTATGGATCAGTTTCTCGCAAGGGATCCAATGCATGCTATTCATGATAGAATCGTATCTTTCCAACACCTTAGCTTCTATCAATGATTCCAATACCAGTGTTTCAGGGATTGTACCGTCTTCTCGCTTAATTTCTACATCGTATTGATTTACAACATGAAGGACTACATTGTTATAAACTGGATTAGACTGATGATTATGATTATTCCATTCCGAAGAGGTTGTATGAATTTCGACATTTCCTACCCAGCCAATACCATCAATACTAAGAAAAGCATTCTCGAAATCTGGCCCTTCATTAAAGTTTTGAAGTCCGACACGCTTAATCTGCAATTCCTTTCCCGATAGTGTACGAAGTTCTACCTTTCTAAAAAGTTGATACTTCCATATAAATTGAAGAATATTCTCTGAAAGCTTCATCGCCCATCAAGATAAATATTAATCAATCTTCCTGAATTACTATCGCGCTAAAACTATAATTATTAGCCCTAACTATACTTAACTAGATATAGAACCGTTTCCTTTAAAAGCGAAAACTACACTCTTCAAGCCTAACTTCAAATAAAACAGTATATTTACAATATGGAAGCATTAAAAGTAACCACATTCCAAGCTTATCTGTTTTGGGAGAACACTGAAAAGAACCTTAGCAATCTTTCTTTAAGACTATCCTCATTACGTACTTCCACAGATATAATTATCCTGCCAGAGATGTTCAATACGGGATATACAATGAATGTTGAAAAATGTGCTGAAGAAATGCACGGCATAACCATGCAATGGATGAAAAGTCATGCCAAGAGGTATGACTGCGTTGTTGTTGGAAGTTTAATTATAAAAGAGAAATCCAATTACTACAACCGTTTAATATGGATGCGTCCTGACGGAACTTTCGAGCAATATGACAAACGGCACCTTTTCACTTTAACGGAAGAAAAAACACTGTTTACTGCAGGAACCGAGCAGATTACTGTAGAACTTAAAGGCTGGAAAATACGTCCGCTAATATGCTATGATCTTCGTTTTCCTGTATGGTCAAGAAATGTTGATACAGAATACGATATCTTGTTATATATAGCAAGCTGGCCCGATTCAAGGATTGAGCACTGGCAAAAACTGATTCCTGCGCGAGCAATTGAAAACCAATCTTTTGTTATTGCAGTAAACCGCGTTGGTTATGATGGCAATGAGATCTATCATTCTGGCGGCTCCATGTGTATATCGCCTGCTGGTGAAGTAATTTACTATAAACCTGAAAACGAAGATCTATATACATTCACAATATACCCGAAAGATTTAATAGCTAACAGAGAAGAATTTGCATTCTTGGCAGATGCTGAGAAGTTCAAGATAATTAAATAAAGTACCTTTTAGAGAAAAGTTAATCTACTTCGAAAAGCAAGGCCATTCAAGCCTATAAAGTATGCTCTGGTTTAAGAATAAGGACGCTCAAGTATCGCTTTAATGACAATAGCTTCCTCTAGGTTGAAATGAACAGCGTTTCTTTCCCTCTCCAGATCATGAACCTCAAGCGCCATCGTTTCCAATCGCTTAGTTTCAGTTCTTCTATCTGCCCTTATTTTCTTCGCTCTTTTTATCTCTCCATCCTCATCGTAAGTAGATAGCCGTTTGTATTCTTCTAATAAACTTGCAGGTCTCTCAGTAGGAACGTATTTCTCTCGCTTATAAAAAGTCTCGTATTGAGGTTCTACATAGGCTTGCTCATACCTTTCTTTTGGAACTTCAACTGGTGGTTTATCGACTATAACAGGCTGTTGCTGTGGCATTTGAGGATCCAATAGTTCTTCCAGCCAATCTCTTTTTCGAGGAATAGCCTCCCTTTTTTGAGAAACAACTTTCTTAGCAGGTTCAGGATGAGAAGCTACCGGAGGAGGTGAGCCTGGTTTTCCTAAATTTCGCTTTGCCGCCTTTTCTTGTTCTTTCTTAACACCCAAATAGGCTTGAAAAATAAAGAAAGCAATCGCTAAAACAACGGGAATGAAAGTTTCCATCCTTAAAGATACAATATTTATGGGGACATCAACAAAATAAAAGCTTTCCTATGTATAAACCATGCTCAATATTAAAAGAATTATTAAATTCGCATTCCACTGTTTTTACCTTAGTACATAATTATTAATGCAATTAACGCGGCTTGACATAAAGGGCTTCAAAAGTTTTGGTGATAAAACAACCATCCATTTCAACAATGGGGTAACCGCGATTGTGGGTCCAAATGGTTGTGGAAAATCAAACGTGGTAGATGCAATACGATGGGTACTAGGAGAACAGAGCACTCGAAATCTTCGTTCAGAGAAGATGGAGAACGTCATTTTTAACGGCACGAAATCAAGGAAGGCAGCCCAGCTTGCAGAAGTATCGCTATCTTTTAATAATACAAATAACACCCTACCTACCTCTTTTTCTCAGGTTACCATTACCCGAAAATTATATCGCAGTGGTGAAAGTGAATACCGCATTAATGATGTTCAATGCCGACTGAAGGATATAACGGATCTGTTTTTGGATACTGGTGTAGGTTCTGATTCATATGCCATCATTGAGCTGAAAATGGTGGATGAGATCATCAATAATAAAGAAAATTCACGACGCACCTTATTTGAAGAAGCATCGGGTATATCGAAATATAAGATCCGTAAAAAGCAGACTTTCAATCGTTTAAAAGAAACCGAATTAGATTTAAGCAGAATAGATGACCTCTTACTTGAGATTGAAAAAAACTTAAAGAGTTTAGAATATCAAGCCAGAAAAACAGAACGCTATTACCATTTAAAAGAGCAATATAAAACGAATGGTATTGCTTTGGCTTCTTTGAGGATGGCTGGATTTAAAAAGGACTTAGAAAGCATTAAGGAAAAAGAGCTTGTTCAACAACAGCAGAACAACCAGGTTAGCAGTGAAATATTTAACGTAGAGGAAGCGATTAAAAAGTTAAAAGCGGATCTATTAACAAAAGAAAGCAACCTAAGTACGCAACAAAAGGCGCTCAATAAACAAAGTTCAGAAATCCAACAATATGAAACTGAGAGGAAGGTTAAAAATGAACAGCTTCGTAATCTAAATGAAAAGAACGAAAGCCTGAACAAAGACCTACTACAAGATAAACAGCAATATAATCACATTCAATATAACCTGACACGCATAAAGGAAGAGTTATTCATTGAAAAAGAAAAGCTAAATGTCTCCAATCAGAACCTCGAAGGAAAGTCTAAAGAAGTAGATACGCTCAACAATCAACAAAAAACGATAAAAGCAGAACTGGATGAACTGTTGAGTCAAAAAAGCATTGCTCAAAATAAACGCTATGAATTAGAGAAATCAACTGCTGTATTGTTAATTCAAATTGATGCGTTAAAGCAAGAAAGTCAGAAAAGCTCATCCGATAATGAGACTCATGAAATTGAACTAAGTTCATTTGATAAAGCGGTTACTGAAATAAAGATCAGGTTAGAAACACTTCAGAATGATTACGATTTCTTTATTAAAGAAGAAGAAACACTAGAGAATCAATTAAAGGAAACTACACAACGAATTGAGGAGCTCAACACGCAAAACAATCAGGAAATAAGGCTGTTAGATGCCCGCCAAAACGAATATAACTTAACAAAATCGTTGGTTGATAATTTAGAGGGCTTTCCTGAATCTATTCGTTTCCTGAAAAAGAACCCAAAATGGAAAGCTAATGTTCCTCTATTTTCAGACATTTTATATTGCCAGGAGAACTACCGGGTAGCAATTGAAAACTACCTGGAGCCCTACATGAATTATTATGTGGTTGATGATACGATAGATGCTTTAACCGCCATTCAACTTTTGAATGATTCAGCAAAGGGGAAAGCTGGTTTCTTTATTTTAAATGCGGTTAAACCCGTCGACAAAGAAGAAACTCTAACTGCTGACAATCTGATCCCTGCTTTAACCATCATTGATGTCGACAAGAAATATTTACATCTTTGCCAGCAGCTGCTAAGGAACGTTTATTTTGAACGAGAAAGCACGACAAGCCTGCAAGATCATCAATTATCGGATACTGATCTGGTTATATTAGATAAACATGGATCGTTTATAAAGAAAAGCTACAGCATCTCAGGAGGGTCTGTTGGCTTGTTTGAAGGAAAAAGAATAGGCAGAGCAAAGAACCTCGCTAACTTACAAACGGAGATCAATAAGCTGACTAAAAATCAGAAATCTTTAGAGTCATATCTACATCTTGAACAAAACAAATTAGCTTCTTTAAAAAACAGTTCCAGAAAAGAACAACTTCAGGAAATAAAGCTCCAGATTAACCAGCTTACCAACGAATTAATTTCGGTACAAACCAAACAAGAACAATACCAACATTTTATTGCCCATAATCAAAGCCAAAAAGAAAGTATCGACCAAAAGATAAAGGAGTTTGAAATTGAACTGCAGGAGAAAAAAGTTGAATTAGATAGCAAAACAAATGCTGTAGAGTTGTTCAATGACAGGATTGATTATCTCCAAAAAGAGCATACCAGTTATTCACAATTATATGCTGATGAGTCTGCTCTTTATAATCAGCAGAATATCAGCTTCCATCAACAAAAAAATAAGGTTTCAGGCTTAGAAAAAGACTTGGAATACCGTGAAATCCAATTAGAGAACATTGAAAACCGTGTTAGCAAACACCAGGAAGAAATTGAAAGAATAAAGCTTTTACTTCAAGATACTGTTCAGTTTGTAGATCTATCTGATGTTGATTTACAAGCAATGTACGAGCAAAAGGATTCGCTTACAAAGGGCTTAAGCGAAATTGAAAAGGAATACTACGCTATCCGAAAGGATATTAATGACCTTGAAGATAAGGTGGTTATTTTACGTCGGAATAAAGAACAGACTGATATCCTTTTAAATGAATTAAAGGATCGATCCAATGAGATAAGACTGGGCTTAAATGCTCTTTCTGAACGAATATCAGTAGAATTTAATCTGGAATTAGAAGATATAGAAACGCAGCATAGCATTGAAGGAGACGAAGAAGAGCTAAGAGAAAAAACAAACCGGTTAAAAAAGCAGCTAGATGAATTTGGAGCCATCAACCCGATAGCAATGGAGTCTTTTAAAGAAATGGATGAACGCTATCAGTTCATTAAACAAGAGAAAAATGATTTGCTGGAAGCCAGGGAAACCTTACTTCAAACCATCAAAGAGATTGACAATACCGCACGAGAGAAGTTCATGATTGCATTTAATGATGTAAGAGAGAATTTCATCCAGGTATTCAGGTCTTTATTCAGCGAAGAAGATACTTGCGATATTTTACTAACCGACCCTGAAAACCCATTAGAATCTGATATACAAATCATTGCCAGGCCTAAAGGAAAGAAGCCTCTATCAATCAACCAACTTTCGGGTGGTGAAAAAACCTTAACTGCGACCGCATTACTGTTCTCTCTTTACTTATCGAAACCTGCTCCTTTCTGTATATTCGATGAGGTGGATGCCCCGCTTGATGATACTAATATCGATAAGTTCAATAATATAATCAGGACCTTCTCAACAAGGTCTCAATTTATTGTTATCTCTCATAATAAAAGGACAATCGCCAACACGGACATCATTTATGGAGTAACCATGGTAGAACAAGGTATATCCAGGTTAGTAGCCGTAGATATGCAGGATTTAGTAGTCGATAGCAATTAAACTATTCAAAGGCAATAGAATTCCACCTTTAATTTGCAAATATTTATCCGTTAAAGACCAGACCGTAGTTTCAATACGCTTCGGACCATCTTGGGTCATAAACGTGATACTTGATTTTGATTTAAATTCATTTCCCAAACGAAGTGCATTCTGTAGCTTTGCCTTCAAATCTATACTATGATCAACAGGAGCATTAATAATCTTGTATTGATAAATATCCTCTTTTTGTATAAGTTCTGTTATCATTGCATTTTCCATATTCCAAACTAGTTAAGGGCCCTTATTTTTCTCGTGAATTTAATCAAAAAAATAGATTTATTTAATTAAAGGATTTTTTTCTTTAGCAAATAATTTAAATACTTGCTTATCAACCCATCCGGGAAAGAATTTATTCATAAAAACAGCCATTTTACCCTGTGAAGTCATAATTAAGGACCTTTTCCTCTTAAATACCCCATCTACTATTCGCTGTGCAACCTCTTCTGCCGACAT
The DNA here is from genome assembly GCF_004339765.1 of Albibacterium bauzanense. Lineage (GTDB taxonomy): Bacteria > Bacteroidota > Bacteroidia > Sphingobacteriales > Sphingobacteriaceae > Albibacterium > Albibacterium bauzanense. Next base: position 568,378 of record NZ_SMGO01000001.1, read on the forward strand.
CATTTTTCCTTCATCCATGTTAGTTTCACCTTGCTGTTTTCCTCTGGTATCCAATGCTGTATTACGGATGTTAGAAGCCGTAAATCCCGGACAGGCAAGCATAACATGTAAGCCGGTTTTAAGATTCTCAACCCGTAAAGATTCCATAAATCCGTTCATTGCAAATTTAGATGCCGAATAACCGGTTCTACCGGGTAAACCTCTATAGCCTGCGATGGAAGAAACCCCCACTAAAGAACCTTTTGATGCTAATAGTGATGACATTGCATATTTACTGCAATATACAGTACCCCAAAAATTGACATCCATTAAAGTCTTAAGAACCTGCAAGTCCAGATCCTTAAACAAAGCACGCATGCTAATTCCTGCATTATTAATTAGCACATCTATTCCTGAAAATTCAAGAAGAGTTTGTTCAATCAAATTCCTGCAATCTTCTTCTTTGCTGACATCACATTGAATAGATTTTGTTTTAATCTGATACTTTTCTTCAAGCTCTACTCCTAGTTCACATAAAGATGCATACTTCCTCGCAGCCAATACTATATTTGCTCCTCTTGCTGCAAACTCTTCTGCACAGGCCCGGCCTATTCCTGAAGAGGCACCCGTGATGATTACCGTTTTATTTTTAAAATCTTTCAATTCAGAGGGATTAAGAAACTAAGCAATATTACGCTCGTATGGAATCCTGGTTACAATAGAACGTCCCAGGGTTACCTCATCAACATATTCTAATTCGCCACCAAAGGCTATTCCTCGAGCAATGGTGCTTATCTTCAAGTTAAAATCCTTTATTTTCTTATATAGATAGAAAATAGTGGTATCACCCTCCATCGTTGCACTTAAAGCCAGAATAATCTCTTCTACCTCGCCTTTTCTCAAACGTTCAAGAAGCTGTTCAATTCTCAAATCTGTTGGTCCTACCCCATCCATCGGCGATATTAATCCGCCTAAAACATGATACACACCTTGAAACTGATTGGTATTTTCAATTGCCATTACGTCACGCGTATCCTCAACCACACAAATAATACTTTTATCTCTTTTATGAGAAGCACAGATCTCACAAATCTGATTATCAGCTATATTATAGCATTCTGAGCAATATTTAATCTTAGTCTTCAGCTCACTCATTGCTTCACTAAAGCGATTTACATCCTGTTCAGACTGGTTTAAAAGATGCAGCACTAATCGCAGTGCGCTCTTTTGTCCAATACCTGGTAAACGGCTAAATTCATTTACCGCATTTTCAAGTAGTTTAGAAGAAAAATTCATCTAACAAAGATAGAAATTCTACCTAAAAATTGCAGTGTAGAAAGTAGCATATACCCAAAGCCGAAGTAATTTATTAAATTAGCCCAATTCTATAAAAATATTATGGTAGAACAAGGAGAAGATAGAATCAGAGATGCATTCGAGAATAAAAGCTGGCAAGAAATCAAAGTAACTGATTCATGGCAGATATTTAAAATCATGGCAGAATTTGTAGAAGGATTTGAAAAAATGGCCAAAATAGGTCCATGTGTTTCAATATTCGGCTCTGCACGTACACCTCGCGACCATGCATCTTATAAACTCGCAGAAGATTGCGCCCGACTATTAACTGAAAAGGGCTATGGTGTTATTTCAGGTGGTGGCCCCGGAATTATGGAAGCTGCTAACAAAGGAGCTTATGAGGCTGGCGGAAAGTCGGTTGGGTTGAATATTGACCTGCCTTTCGAGCAGTTTCACAATCAATACATCGATCGCGATAAACTCTTAGAGTTCAATTACTTCTTTGTTAGAAAGGTGATCTTTACCAAGTACTCACAAGGATATATCGTACTCCCCGGAGGTTTTGGAACGATGGATGAACTGTTTGAAGCCATTACACTAGTACAAACAGGTAAAATAGCCCGGTTCCCAATAGTTCTGGTTGGAAAAGAGTACTACGGTGGCATTTTTGATTGGATAAAAACCCAAATGCTTGGAGCAGGAAATATTAGCGAGGGTGATTTAAGCCTTTATAGATTAGTTGATACGGCAGAAGAAGCAGTTGAACATATATTTAGATTCTACAATAAATACTTGCTTAAACCAAACTTCTAGCGGCTATATAAGCTTATTACTATATCATGTCTGTTGCTTCAACTTATAGCGCATTAATAAAAAAAGAAGCAGAACGTTTAGGCTTTCTTTCTTGCGGTATATCCAAAGCAGATTTTCTTGAAGATGAAGCCCCACACTTAGAGAGGTGGCTTAAAAACAATTATCAGGGTGAGCTCTATTATATGGAGAACAACTTTGATAAACGCTTAGATCCACGTTTATTAGTTGATGATGCAAAGTCGGTTATATCGCTATCATACAACTACTTTACAGAAGAAAAACAGCAAGACCCACAGGCTCCAAAACTATCGAAATATGCTTACGGAACGGATTATCATTTCGTAATCAAAGATAAACTCAAAGAGCTTCTATTGTTTATTCAAGAACATATTGGAGAGGTATCTGGAAGAGCTTTTGTTGATTCTGCACCAGTATTAGACAAGGCCTGGGCAGAAAGGGCTGGATTAGGGTGGATAGGTAAACATAGCCTTTTGCTCTCCAAACAAAAAGGATCCTTCTTTTTCTTATCGGAATTAATTGTTGATCTTGAATTAGAATACGATTCAAAAATACAAACAGACCATTGTGGAAGCTGCACAAAATGCATTGATGCCTGTCCTACAGATGCCTTACTGGATAATAAAACAGTAAATGCCAGCAAGTGTATTTCTTACCTCACCATTGAATTAAAAGAAAGCATTCCCTCCTCTTTCTCAGGAAAAATGGATAACTGGATGTTTGGATGTGATATTTGCCAGGATGTATGCCCCTGGAATCGCTTTTCTATACAACATCAGGAACCTTTATTTAATCCCCATCCTGATTTATTAGGAATGACTAAACAAGATTGGGAGGAAATAACAGAAGATACGTTTAAAAAGATATTTAAGAAATCGGCAGTGAAGAGAACAAAATATGCTGGTCTAAAACGCAATATCACGTTCCTGGACCAGCATACCTAATTCTATTTAAAGAATCTCTCTTTACTATTTTCCGAACTTATCTTGCAAACTTTTTAACATATCTGCAGAGATAGGACGAGGAGGTTTAGATGACTCTTTTGGTCTCTCTCTTTCTGTTTTAACGGGTGGTTTTGCCTGGGCACTACTTTCACCTATCTGCTGACTTTTCTTTGGAGCATCAGGAGCCTTGGCCTGACTCTGACGTGAACGATTCCAGATCCTTTCTAAACAAGTCTTTGTATACATTGGAAAATCACCTTTCATCATCCAGGCATAATAACTAGGTTCAATTTTAAAAATCTCCTCTACAGCCCTGCCTTTATGCTTGCCAAAGCTAAAAATCTCTATCCCCTCATTATCATAAACCATTCTTCCTGCGAAATCAACAGTTTTATTAAGATTAGTGAATTTATGCAAAGCCTCAATATCGTTTTTAACTGGAATCGACACTTTACCGGATTTATCTTCCCACTCTTTATTCTCGTATCTTAAAACCTGAGCTTTTAACACTTCAAAAGTGGCTATAACATCAGCCTCGGCTGAATGTGCATCTATTAAATCCTTTTCACAATAAAATTTATAAGCAGCCTTTAATGTACGCTGCTCCATCTGATGAAATATATTTTGAACATCAACAAAGAACCGGTTCTCGATATCAAAAGGAACATTCACCCGCAAGAACTCTTCCATCAATACTGGAATATCGAACCGATTTGAATTATAACCACCCAAATCAGCATCACCAATAAAATCTGCCAATTCCTGCGCTACTTCTCTAAAGGTTGGAGCATCAGCAATATCCTCCTGGTAAATACCATGAATTAATGAAGATTCTAATGGAATAGGCATTTCAGGATTAATCCGAAAGGTCTTTGTTTCTTCTGTACCATCAGGATTAGCTTTCAGTGCGCTGATCTCCACGATCCTGTCAGATGCTACATTAACACCCGTAGTTTCAAGATCAAAAATAACAAGGGGGCGTTTTAAAATTAAAGTCATGATTATATTATAAGGAGGGAAAAATTAACTGAATATGATGATTCCTATTATGATACCAACTATCATTACTACATATAGGGATATCTCAGAACTTGCATAATGTGTAAAATGACTCCACATACTTTCTTTATGCTTAGGTTTCATATAACAAATTTAAAAAATCAAACGATATATTCAGCAATTATAATGATTATAAAACAGAGCCAGCACGAGAAAAATATTTCCAATACCAGGGTTCTTTCAAATCGCTGATTATTACTCCTTTACTGGTCGATACATGTACAAATTTATTATTTCCCAAATAAACTCCAACATGGTCAAAGGTCTTTCCATCAAAATTAAAAAACACCAGATCGCCTTCCTTTAATTGATTCTCATACTTTCGTTTAACAACTTCAGCCATATCCCTCGCAGTTCTAGGAAGGGTTTTACCATATACATCCAATATCAAATGATTTGTAAAAGCAGAGCAGTCTATTCCTCTTTTATCCTGGCCACCCAAACGATGAGGAATCCCCATCCATTCATCAATGTATCTATAGAGTTCGTAATTTTTAAGATCCTTGGCATCTACGCCAATAATATCCGCGTATTTATTAAAAATATTTCCAGAAGATGGGTTATTCCTTACAGAAGAAGATGGTGATGAAGGTAATGTTGTACGAAGACGTTCGGGGCGAGATAAACAACTCGTTAAAACGCTTGCACAAAATACAAGGATTATCCATGTACTAAGTCTTTTCCCCATCATTACCAATAAAAGCTAATGAATAAAGGTTTCAGTAAGCTGTTGAATCTGAACATGGTTCTCTTCACTAATAGATAAAAGTTTCGCTTCAATAACTTCATTAATTAAAAGAGGATCATATGGCGTTTCAACCTTAACATAGTTCGATGAAAACCCATGCATTAATCCATTCTTCTGATCACTTTCAAATAATATCTCAACCTGCTTGCCAAGTTGTTGCTCATAAAACAAACGACGCTTCTTCTCAGATAGTATATGCAGCATTTTACTTCTCTCTGATCTGCTGGCACCAGGTACCGAACCTTCCATTTGTGCAGCGATGGTATTTTCTCTCTCTGAATAAGTAAAAACATGCAGATAAGAGATTGGCAATTCATTTAAGAACTGGTAAGTATCGAGGAAGTCTTCCCTGCTTTCTCCAGGAAACCCCACAATCACATCAACACCAATGCAGCAATCCGGCATTAAAGCTTTTATCGTTTTTACACGTTCTACATATAACTCACGTCGATATCTGCGTCTCATCAGTCCCAATATTTTATTAGAACCCGATTGGAGAGGCATATGGAAATGAGGAACAAAACGCTTAGAATTTGCTACAAAATGAATCACCTCATCGGTTAATAAATTAGGTTCAATAGAAGATATTCTAAACCTGTTAATACCTTCTACATGATCTAAAGCAGTAATTAGATCTAGAAAAGTCTCCTTACGCTCACCATTTTGCAATCCAAAATCACCAATATTCACCCCCGTCAATACAATTTCCTTAATTCCGGATGCAGCAATTTCTTCAGCTTGTTTAACAATGTCTGAAATTTTACCACTTCTGCTGGCTCCTCTGGCAAGCGGTATGGTGCAAAAAGTACAAGAATAATCGCAACCATCCTGAACCTTCAAGAAGGTACGTGTACGGTCACCAATAGAAAAGGCAGGAACGAAAATATTGGTTTCAGAAATAGGTTTATTATGAATAATTGCCTTAGGCTGCTTCGTTAACTCATTGATATGTTCAATAATGTTAAACTTTTCAGCAGCGCCCAATACCATATCCACGCCTTCAATTTCAGAGATCTCTTTTGGCTTTAACTGAGCGTAACAACCAACAATGGTTATGTATGCACCTGGCGAATGCTTTAAAGCTTCTTTTACAACCTTTCTACACTTTTTATCTGCATGGTCTGTAACAGAGCAGGTATTAATTACATATACATCTGCTTTCTCGTTAAAAGCAACAGGCTCATATCCAGCATCCTGAAACAACCTGCCGATGGATGATGTTTCAGAAAAGTTAAGTTTACAACCTAATGTATAAAAAGCTACTTTCCTATTCATAATTGCTTGCAAAAATAAGAAATTATTTAAGAGCTTTCCTATTCATTAGGATTCATAAAGAATAACACCTTCTTTAACTCTCTGTTTCCAGATAAGGTGTGTCAACAGGTTTGGATTCAGGCGAACCCTTTTGACGTAAAAAGATAGTTAACACAACAATGGATGCGACAGATAGAAATTCGCTTTGCCAATTCTGAAAAGTCTCAAACCAAAAGGTTGGCTCAAAAACATACATTGATATTTCAACTACAGGTTTTCCGTCCATCTTCTGCTCAACATTAAAATCTTCCCAGCTACCATAAAAATGCATTGTCCAACTTATAAGAAATAACAATAAAAAAGTGAGGGATAAAGAATGACTGTACAATTTTAAGATCCAACCACCCTTACGAACAGGCCAGGGAGCTTTAGCCGAGGGCTCGGGTTCTCTATCTACCGGTTCCTTTCCTTCTATCTTTTTAGATTCTGCAGATCCTATCTGACGTAAACTAATAGTAAGCACCACATATAAAGCCATTTGAAGAAATTCACTTTCAAAGTTTTCAAAAGTAGCTGAAATAAAATGACCACTATTTAAATATTCTGTAAATGATAAAGCAGCCATTGAAGCGTCTTCTAATTCAGAATTATGGACTTTAAAGCCTGTTAAGGCCTGTGCCAAAAGAGTTATGAAAAATAGAGCAATGAAAACTATCGATAAACTATTACGATATAACCAAGAATAGTGCTTCTTCATATATTTATTTTTATACCAAATTATCTGTAAAAAGGTGTTCTCTAAAATAACATTCAATCTCTTATTAAGTTTCATGATGAATAAAACTAATTAAATTAGTAAATTGCATGCATGAGAAGCGGACAAGCAGACTTACCTTTACATTATGGCAAAGTACCCATCTGGCTAGCAGAAAGGATGAGTAAATTGGGAGGTGCAATTGCAGAAGCTATTGTATTAGAATATGGCAAAACCACCTTATTGCAAAAATTAAGCGATCCATGCTGGTTCCAGTCTCTTGGCTGTGTTATGGGCATGGACTGGCATTCATCGGGTATCACTACTTCGGTAATGGGTGCACTTAAGAAATCCATAAACACTCGCTCACAGGAACTAGGAATCTATATATGTGGAGGCAGAGGAAAACATTCTCTTAAAACTCCCATGGAAATAACGGCCATCGCAAATAAAACAGGAATGGCTGGCGAAGAACTTATCCGCGCAAGCAGGCTCTCTGCAAGAGTTGATAACAACGCTATACAAGATGGATTTCAGCTTTATTTACATTCATTTATTTTAAGTAATGAAGGAGAATGGGCGGTTATTCAACAAGGAATGAATACCAATAACAAAATGGCCAGAAGATACCATTGGCATTCTCCAAGTATAAAATCCTTTACAGAAGAACCTCATCAATTTATTTATGGAAAGAATCAAGGAAAGATCTTAAATCTTACAGATAAAGCAGCAACTCCATTAAAATCAGAGATGATTCAATTGTTAAAAGAGGAACCGTCTCACTTATTAAAAGAAATAAAAACACTCTGCATGCCCGCACATCACGATGTCAGAGAAAAAGATATAAACCTAAAACGTTTAGGATCAATTTTAACACTTGCGCAGAACTTAGAAGTGAATGACATGGAATCTTTGTTATTACTAGACGGAGCAGGCCCCCGAACTATTCAGTCATTGGCATTGGTCAGTGAAGTTATTCATGGAACAACTTCTCGTTTTGATGACCCGGCACGCTTCTCTTTTGCACATGGCGGAAAAGATGGCCACCCCTTCCCTGTTCCTTTAAAGGTCTATGATGAAACTATACAACACCTTGAAACAGCCTTGCAAAAGGCTAAATTAGGTTTCAATGACAAGAATCAAGCATTAAAAAACCTGTCAAAAGTTGCTATCGAAATGGAAAAGGACTTTAAGCCCAATGATCGGTTTGAGGATTTGATTCAAAAAGAACGGGATGACTCCTGGAAATATAAAGGAATGACAGTTAATGGTCCTGCAATACCCAATAAAAAGGGAGATTTAAGTAAAAAGAAACACATTCAATTAAAGCTTGACTTTTAGATAACAGACTAAGAACAATTTGCTTTGCCTTTCATTTAAAGCTATGTATATTTGTAATGATGGATATAAAACAACTTTTAGAGAGAGCCCTGCGATTTGAATTCTTAACACAAGAAGAAGGAGTTTATCTATATAACAATGCTTCTACAGCTGAATTAACCTTTACGGCTAATGAGCTTCGTAAAATTCAGGTACCTCACGGAAAAGTAACCTGGCAGATTGATAGAAACGTTAATACAACCAATGTCTGCATTGCAAATTGCAAGTTTTGTAATTTCTTCAGACGCCCGGGTCATCCAGATAGCTATATCACCGACATAGAAACCTATAAGCAAAAAATAGAAGAAACCTTCCTCTATGGAGGCGATCAGCTATTGCTTCAAGGAGGTCATCACCCAGATTTAGGGCTTTCCTTTTATACCACTCTATTTAAGCAATTAAAAGAACTCTATCCTACCTTAAAGCTACATGCTTTAGGCCCCCCAGAAATAGCTCACGTCTGTAAATTAGAAGGATTAAGCCATACTGAAGTTTTAAAGGCTTTAAAAGAATCAGGCCTTGATTCGCTACCTGGTGCTGGTGCTGAAATATTAAACGATCGGGTAAGAAGACTGATTTCTAAGGGTAAATGTGGCGGACAAGAATGGCTGAAGATTATGGAATCGGCTCATCAGCTAAACATTTCTTCTTCTGCTACCATGATGTTCGGACACATTGAAACCATTGAAGAACGCTTCGAACACCTGGTTTGGATTCGTGAAGTTCAGGAAAAGAAACCTCCAGAAAGCGATGGTTTTATTGCCTTCATTCCATGGCCATTTCAAGATGACGGAACTTTACTTAAGAAAGTACGCGGTATAACGAATACCACCACCAGCGAAGAATATATCCGCATGATTGCCTTAAGCAGGATTATGCTACCTAATATTAAAAACATTCAGGCCTCTTGGTTAACTGTTGGTAAGAAAACAGCACAGGTTTGCTTACATGCAGGTGCAAATGACTTTGGTTCCATTATGATCGAAGAAAACGTAGTTTCTGCAGCTGGTGCGCCTCATCGCTTTACCTCACAAAGTATTCAAAAAGCGATACAAGAAGCTGGATTCGAACCGCAATTGAGAAATCAGAAATACCAATGGCGGGAAACTCCTGCCCATATGGAAGAACAAGTTATAGATTATTGATTCTAAATGATCGATCAATTAGAGCAGCATATCGAAGCCTTAATCTTTGCCTCTGAGCAAAGTATTTCCGCATTAGAGATACAAACCATCCTCCAAAACACATTTAACGAGGAAGTAGCTGCTGAAGAGATCGATCAGCTTATTAATAGAATTGAAAGTAAATACAATCAGGAAGAGCTTGCAATTGGTTTGTTCCGCTTAAATGATGGCTTCCAATTTTTGAGTAAAGCCAAGTATTACACAGTTATTAACCAATTACAAATACACCGTTCTAAGAAGAAATTAAGCCAGGCAGCCTTAGAAACCCTGGCTATTATTGCTTACAGAGAGCCCATTACCAAGCTGGAAGTCGAACAAATTAGAGGTGTCAATTGCGATTACTCCATCAGAATGCTTTTAGAAAAAGAGCTGATCACCATTCTTGGAAAGTCAGATGCTCTTGGAAAACCCATCCTTTACGGCACAAGCCCCTTATTTTTAGATCACTTTGGCATTAACTCAAAAGCCGATTTACCAAAGCTAAAAGAGATCGTTTCGGAAGAAAATTTTATTGGAAATTCTGAAGAATAAAAATCAATAATATTTTAGGAAAATATTTTAAATACTTTGTACTTTTATAATCCAAAACAGGTAACAATAAAATTTGACTAATTTATGAAAACGCCGGGAAAGACTGTACGAGCTGATAAAAAATCAGAAGTGTTTAAAAAGAAAGGTTCGAACAACGATTCATTTAATGACTTTGACGACGAAATGGAGTTAGAGGATTTTAGTGAATTCGAAGACTTAGATGACTTCGACGTTGAGGACGACGATTTTTAATCCATCCAGAATCTTTTAGAAAAGAACCTAGAATAATGGCAATACTATATCCTAGGTTCTTTTAGATTAGTTTCCTTTAACCTTACGAAGCTCTTCGTAAAGGTCGATTACCTTTTTTTGCAAACCGATGATCTGATCCTCACAGGCTTTAATCTTTCCGTTTGCCAGTTCAAGCTCCGTATTATACTTCTTCTGGTCATCCGCATCATTATAAGTAAGAAGCTGTACAATACTCAAATCAAACAATTGAGAAATTTGATCTAAACGCGATAAGTTCACGTCAGTTATACCGGTTTCTATTTTAGAAAATGCAGGAATAGAGATATCCAAGCGTTTCGCAACATCTTCCTGGCTCCAGCCACGTTGATGCCTTAACAGCCTAATTTTTTTTCCTAGATTTTTCATATGCTACCCTTTATGTGTGTTTTAAGCGTATTTGTCGTTCACATAACACCCTTACAAAGATACAATTAACTAATTAAGAAATAAACCTCTCTGATTAAGAAATAAATTCTTCAGCAAAATTAACCAGGCTAATTCCTCCGAAATTGCCTGAACTCATAAAGAGTAAATTTTTACCCTTCGAGTCTATTCCTTGTAAATATCTTTTCAAACTATGAATGGTACTAAAGCAAACTATATTCTCATTATTGAAAGCGGTTCGTAGTAAACTGTCGCTTAAAGGAACAAGATTCTTTTGTTTAAATGTTTCCTGATTAATAAATATCAAGGGGATATCAGCCTTATTCATGGTATCCTTATATTCTGATAGAAAACCTTCATTCAAACTTACGTTAGAAGGTAACTCCATAATAGCCACCAAAGTTTTATCAGGATATTGTTCTTTTACAGCTTGAATAGAAGCTTTTACCTTCGAAGGTGTATGAGCAAAGTCTTTATAAACCACACTCTCACTGTTGCTGGTAACAAACTCGAGTCTCCTTGAAGCACCTTTAAAGGATTGAATTATTCTAAAAAACTCCTTACGGCTAATCCCTAACCACTCACAAACTGTATAAGCTGCTGCTAAATTTGAAAGATTATGGCGGCCAAATACCTGAAGAGGAATTTCACCTTCGGGTGTATGTACTGATGTTTGTCCTTTATTAATCGTAAACTCAGGTGTGCGATAACCGTGTTTATTAATTCTTGAATTATTCTCAGAAACCAATTCTTGAACTTGCTTATCCTCCTTGTTGTAAATTAAAGTTCCTTTTGGAGCAATACTTTCAATAAAGAGTTTAAACTGACGCAAGTAACTTTCGAAAGTCGGATAAATATCAACATGATCCCAGGCTATACCGCTTATTAAAGCAATATTAGCTTTATATAGCAAGAATTTAGGACGTTTATCTTCAACAGAGGCAAAGTTATCATCGCCCTCAATAATAATTATTGGAGCGTCTTTAGAGATACGTACCATATTCTCAAAGTCATTAAGCTTCGCCCCTACCACATAATCAAATTCACGGCCCAATTCTTTCAAAACATGCATAATCATCGAGGTAATTGTAGTTTTTCCATAACTACCTCCTATCACAACGCGTAATTTATTAACAGATTGCTCGTAAATAAACTCCGGATAAGAATAAACAGTTATCCCCAACTCCTTCGCTTTAATTAATTCAGGATTATCTGCCTTGGCATGCATTCCTAAAATAACCGCATCTAGCTCACTATCAATCTTATCAGGATACCACCCATTTTCTCTGGGCAGTAAACCATGCTCAAATAAATTAGAATGCGCGGGCTCATAAATGTAATCATCAGAGCCGCTAACTATATAGCCCTTATTGCTCAGAGCTATTGCCAAGTTATGCATAATACTTCCGCCAATAGCAATAAAATGAACGCGCATAAATTATTGTTCTTTATTAAATTTAAATTTTGCAGCAACCCAATTGTCGCGTGTCTTATAATCCATAAATTCAAAACCGCATTTAGCAGCCTCTTTCTTTAATAGATCAAGATCTTCCCCTTGGTAAAAACCACTTAAAAACAAGTTCCCCCCTTGCACAATAGCCTGCGAATAATAATAAAGATGTTCTAATAGTATATTTCTGTTAATATTAGCCAATATAATATCAAAGTTCTGGTGAGGGATTGCATAAGCAGAACCTTCCAGAACTTTCATGTTGCTAATATTATTTAAATGTTTATTTTCTTTCGAACTTTCCACACATATTGGATCATTATCAATTGAAACAATATTGTTTGCTAAAAGTTTGGAGGCAAGAATACCAAGTATTCCTGTCCCACAACCAATATCCAATATGGTTTTACCTTCCAGATCTTCTTCCAGAATATACTCCATCATTAAACTTGTTGTTTGATGATGGCCTGTTCCAAAAGCCATTTTCGGATCTATCAAGATCTCAATTGGGTAATCTGGATAAGCATCATGAAAAGTTGCTCGAACACATACCCGATCCTTAATAAAGATTGGCTGAAAGTTGCTCTCCCACAATGCATTCCAGTTCTGAGGAGCTATCGAAGACAATTTATAGCTTACCTGAAAACCGCTATCTAAGTTCAACAGAACTGTTTCCAGATCAATCGGATTAAAATTAGGTTCAGGAATATAAGCTTTAAACCCCTCCTCTGTTTGCTCAAAAGTATCAAAACCTGTATCGCCAAGTTTATCGATCAATAAATCTTGCTGCCAGCTCTGCGAGGGATTACAATTAAAATCGAATTCTAAATATTTCATCGGTTAGGACCGTATTAACGTCCGTTAAACACATTTATAATATCAAGAAAATCTCTTGATTTCAAAGAAGCTCCGCCAATTAACCCACCATCAATATCTGCTTGTGAGAAAAGCTCAGCAGCATTCTTAGGATTACAACTTCCTCCATAAAGAATACTTGTGTTATCTGCAACCTCTTGATTAAAGCTCTTAGCAATCTCTTCACGAATAAAAGCATGAACCTCTTGTGCCTGCTCAGGAGTAGCTGTTAAACCTGTACCGATAGCCCAAACAGGCTCATAAGCAAGTACCACATTTGCAAAGTCTTCGTTTGAAAGAAGAAACACAGTCTCTTTTAATTGTTTTGCAAGAATATCCCAAAATTCACCCGATTCTCTTTCGTCTTTCGTTTCACCGATACAGAAAATAGGCTTCAATCCATTCTTCAAAGCCTGGTTCAATTTCACTTCAAGCAATTTCTCATCTTCACCAAAGTATGCACGACGCTCTGAGTGACCTAATATTACATAAGATGCGCCTGTAGATTTAACCTGGCTTGCAGAAATTTCTCCTGTATAAGCCCCACTATCATTTTGATGAATATTTTGTGCTCCTACAAAAACATTTTCAGAATCCTTTGATTGTTGGGCGATGTTGTATAAATGGATAAAAGGACTGCAAACAATTACTTGTTGATTGCCCCTTGTTTCATCTCCAACCATGTTAAGGATCTCTGAAAACAAACTAATTCCTTCTTGATAGTCAAGATTCATTTTCCAATTACCAGCAACGATTTTATTTCTCATGTTTTAAATAATTTAATAATTTCTATAGTTTTTCGTTAAATCAAAAACCGATTTAAGCAATTTTTTTTCAATCTCGTCAAATTTACAACTACGCCTTTGAAAAAGCAATTCACTGGTCTGAAACATTTTCTCTATCTCATAACAAGTAAAACTACCCTTACTTCCCCATGAAAAATCAGGGATAAAAGTAGGCGGTACACCTACATCAAAAATACTAACACTCACCCCCACCACTGTACCTGTATTAAAGGCAGTATTAATGGCGCAACGAACATAGTCGCCCATAATAACACCACAAAACTGCAAACCAGTTTCCCGATAATTCTTCTTCTCGTAATCATAAAGGCGCACATCCTTGAAATTGTTTTTCATATTAGAGTTATTCGTATCTGCGCCCCAATTACACCACTCACCTACCACCGAATTTCCCATATAACCATCGTGCCCTTTATTTGAATTTCCCCAGATAACGCTGGTATTCAATTCTCCTCCAACCGTACAATAAGGCCCTATAGTAACATTACTGTAAATCCGAGCACCCATCTTTATAGTCGATTCTTCACCTAAAGCAAAAGGACCACGAATGTGGCTTCCTTCCCAAACCTGACTTGATTTGCCCAAATAAACCGGCCCCCTACTGGTGTTAAAAGTTGCAAATTCAGCATTTACCCCTTCTTCCAAAAAGATAGGGTAATCTCCAAAAACTTGGTTTGTTGTACTTAAAGGAGCAGAAACTCGCCCTTTTGTTAAAAGTTCAAAATCTTTCTTAATCTCTTCTCCATTATTCTTAAAGATATCTTCCGGATAGTCAATACGATCTATTGATTCCTGATAATGAACAAGTTTAATGCTCTTTTTATCCAGATCTTTAATATGAAAAGATGAAACAGTTCCCGCGTCAGCCACATCTGTTTTAAATGCGATAATCTCATCCTGTGAAACCAATGCCTCACCTGCTTTTAAACTACGAAGGCTTTCACATAAATGTTCGTCAGGGAGAATATTTCCACGGATAATCAGAACCGTATTATCCGATACATTACTTAAAGGATATTTTTCTGCCAGATAGTCTTCTGTAACAAAAGATACCGGCACATTGAAGTATTTACTCCATTTCTCATCAATGGTTAATATCCCTACCCTCAAATTCGAAACAGGACGTGTCAATGCTAAAGGGAAGAGCTTTACACGCCATAAATCGTTATCATAAAGAATTATCTGCATGACCTGTTTGTTGGGTAATAACCGATTGAATTTCAATAAAATTAAAAAAGTCCCGGCAATAATAACCGGGACTTTCTTTTTATTCTAAAATATGCTTATTTTTTATTGTAACGAGTACGGAATTTATCAATACGTCCCGCAGTATCAATTAACTTCATTTTTCCAGTATAAAATGGATGTGAAGTATGAGAAATTTCTAGTTTAACCAATGGATATTCATTCCCGTCTTCCCACTGAATAGTCTCTTTGGTATCAATGCAAGACTTTGTTAAAAAGGCATATTCGTTAGACATGTCTTTAAAAACAACTGGTCTATAATTTGATGGATGCAAATCTTTTTTCATTGTATTTTTTATATGATTGTATACTTGTTCTCTGCTAATTAGGGCGCAAATATACTTAAACCAAATGCATTAACAAAATATTTTAACGCATTTTTAAAAAACCTTCAACGCCTGTTTAAATGTATTGCAATGTGCATCTACAATTGCCCGATGCTGAGGAGAATAGCCCCCTCCCATGCTTACCTGAACAGGAACTTTATATTCCTTACAGTATTGAAATACGAGTAGATCTCGCTCCTGGCAGCCTTTTTCTGAAACAGACAGCTTACCCAATTTATCAGAAGCAAGAATATCTACCCCTGATAGATAAAAAACAAAATCGGGTTGCTCTCTCGAAAACAAAAGCTTTAAATTATCAGCCAACACTTCCAGGTATTCATCATCGCCTGTATAATCCGGCAGTCCGACATCCAGATTAGAAACTTCCTTTTTAAAAGGGAAGTTATTCTGACAATGCATCGAAAATGTAAACACCTTGCTATTACTCTCAAAGATCTCTGCCGTGCCATTTCCCTGATGAACATCCAGGTCAATCATCAAGATCTTCTTGCAATGCTTTTTATTCAACAAATAAGCAGCAGCAATTGCCTGGTCATTTAACAAACAAAAGCCCTCTCCCCAATCGCTTCCAGAATGATGTGTACCTCCGGCAATATTAAAAGATACACCCTCATCCAAGGCAAACAAGCTCCCTTTTATCGTGCCCTCAACAATTCTAAGTTCACGTTCAATAAGCTGTTCTGATAGCGGAAAGCCAATCCGCCTGATCTCCTGATAACTAAGCTGCATCGTTTTCAAACGCTGCCAGTAATCTGCTTTATGCGCTAATAAAATATAGTCCTCATTTACCGGTTCCGGCTCAAAGAAATTATCCAATGTAACTACCCCTTGATATATCAGCTGTTTATAAAGCAACTCATATTTAACCATCGGGAAACGATGCCCCTCTGGTAAAGGATGCACATACAAAGGATGATATGCTATCTTAAACAATAGGAATCTTTTTAAACGCCTTATTCAGCCATCACATGTTCTTTCGCTGTTATATAGCGTTCAGCTTCTAAAGCAGCCATACAACCCGTTCCTGCTGCAGTTACCGCTTGTCTGAATACATGATCCTGCACATCGCCACAAGCAAAAACACCTTCAATATTGGTTTGCGTACTGTTATCTTTTGTTATCAGATAACCAGTGCTTTCCATATCAAGCCAATCAACAAACAGCTCAGTATTAGGCTGATGACCGATAGCAACAAAGAAACCTGTTACATCAACCGCTGATTCTTTAAGTGTTTGGTTATTAACTACCCGAACACCGGTAACATTTAACCCGTCACCCAAAATCTCTTTGGTTTCAGTGTTATAATAGATCTCAATATTTGGGGTATTTAATACGCGATGCTGCATCACCTTAGACGCACGAAACTCGTCACGGCGAACAAACATATGCACCTTTTTACAAAGTTTTGCCAGGTATGTAGCTTCTTCTGCGGCTGTATCTCCAGCTCCTACAATCGCTACTTCTTGTCCTCTAAAGAAAAAGCCATCACAAACTGCACAAGCAGAAACACCGAAACCATTGTATTTTTGTTCACTTTCTAATCCCAGCCATTTAGCACTGGCGCCAGTTGCGATAATAATAGTATCGGCAGTAATAACCGTTACTCCATCAACTTCAACCTTATGTACCGGACCAGTAAAATCTACTTTAGAAACATGGCCAAAACGTATCTGAGCTCCAAAGCGCTCTGCTTGCTTCCTGAAATCCTCCATCATTAAAGGACCGGTTATACCTTCAGGATAACCCGGATAATTCTCTACATCATTTGTGGTGGTTAATTGCCCTCCAATAATAATTCCAGTATATAAAACTGGCTTCAAATCTGCCCGGGCAGCATAGATGGCTGCAGTATAGCCAGCAGGGCCTGAACCAATAATCAAACATTTTACATGTTCCACTTCCTGCGCGTCTTTTTCTACTTCTTCTATTTTTTCTATCATTTTTACCGTGTTATTTGCGAACAAAAATAAGAAATTTTAAGATAGCAATTGTCTGACTAAATTCAAATGAATAAGCATCAAACATTTATAAATAATTAGAATTTTAATACTCTTTTAATACGCCGGATGATGTTATTTATCGCTAATATTACATGAAATATTTTTGCGCAAAATGAAACAGAATGGATACGTATCGGGGTTATTTTTTGCCTTGATTTTAAGCAGCTGCCAATACCAAAACACCGCCGACAAGATCATTAAAGGCGATCTCAACAAAATAGATGTCGAAGTCAGCGAAGTATTGCAACCAGCAGAAGATACCGCGAAAGAAAGAAAGGTAGCAAGTGCAGCAGAAATATTAGCGAGAAAGCAGGTCCCTATACTTTGCTATCATCAAATAAGAGACTGGACTGCCAAAGACTCAAAAAGCGCTAAAGATTACATCACTCCTATCGACATATTTAAAGATCAGATAAAAGCACTGGCAGATAGCGGTTATACTACCATCTTGCCCGATCAGCTTTATAATTATTTGGCATACGGAGATGAATTACCGGAGAAACCGATCATGCTTACTTTTGATGATAACGATTTATCTCAATATGAAAATGCGGCACCCTTTTTAAAGGAATACGGATTTAAAGCTGTATATTTCGTAATGACGGTCACCATCGGCCGGCCGAAATACATGAGTAAAGAGCAAATAAAGGAATTATATGACGATGGAAACGTAATTGGAAGTCATACCTGGGACCATCATAATGTTAAAAAATACGAAGGTGAAGACTGGGTGACTCAAATTGAGAAACCCTCCAAGGTGTTAGAAGGAATCATTGGCAAGAAGATAGATGATTTTGCTTATCCATTCGGGCTCTGGAGTCCTGAGGTTTTGCCCGAGCTTCAGAAAAGAGGAATACGAACTGCTTTTATTCTCTCTACCAAGCGCGACGAAAACCAACCTCTCTTAACTATTCGCCGAATGATTGCAAGTGGTTTTTGGGGAGGCAAAACGTTAATCAACGTAATGGATAAAACCTTTGCAGCATCCCGAAATTAAAGAATATCTTCAAGTAAGAACCCTGATTAAATATCAGATAGAAGTTGCTTTACATCGTTCCATACTTAGTCCCTATATTCTTTGTTATATCTACGTTGTTTTTAGGCTAAACAACGTAGACACAACGAAGGGATCACTCGCTAACAACGCAAGCATGTAAAGCAAGGGTATAACATGTGTAAAGCAACTGTACAACAAAGGGTCGTAGCTGTTAAAAACTACGACCCTTAAAAATACTTCAATTTAACCTTAAATTCTTTACTTATCTGCTGTAATTTGGAGCTTCTTTAGTGATTACGATGTTATGAGGATGGCTTTCGCGCAAACCAGCACCCGTGATCTTTACAAAACGAGCTTCCTGAAGTTTTTCAATGGTAGAAGCACCACAGTAGCCCATGCTTGCTCTTAATCCACCAATATACTGATAAACTACTTCTTGAAGGGTTCCTTTGTAAGGAACTCTACCTACAATTCCTTCCGGAACTAATTTCTTAAGGTCATCTTCAGCATCTTGGAAATAACGATCTTTTGATCCTTGCTCCATCGCCTCGATTGAACCCATACCGCGGTAAGACTTGAATCTTCTTCCTTCGTAAATAATAGTTTCGCCGGGAGCCTCCTCTACTCCTGCAAACAGCGAGCCTGCCATAACAGTACTTGCGCCCGATGCAATGGCTTTGGCAATATCACCGGTTTGTTTAATTCCACCATCTGCAATAATAGGAACACCGCGACCTTTAAGTGCCTTAGCACACTCATAAACTGCATATAATTGCGGCACTCCAACACCTGCAATAATTCGAGTTGTACAAATAGATCCAGGTCCGATACCTACCTTGATAGCATCAGCACCTGCATCAGCAAGATCGATTGCTGCCTCTGCAGTAGCCACATTACCAACAATTACCTGAAGGTCTGGGAATTTCGCTTTTACTTCCTTTAATTTATCAATTACACCTCTTGAATGGCCATGAGCCGTATCAATCGTTACCACATCAACTCCTGCATCTACAAGAGCCGCGATGCGGTCTATCGTGTCATAAGTTACGCCAACGGCTGCACCTACACGTAAACGGCCATGCTCATCTTTAGCAGCATTAGGGAAGTTTTTAAACTTCTGGATATCTTTAAAAGTAATTAAACCAACTAAATAGCCGTTATCATCAACTACCGGTAATTTTTCAATCTTATAATTTTCAAGAATAGCTTCTGCCTGAACCAAATCGGTACCTACAGGCGCTACTACTAAATTGTCTTTTGTCATTAATTCAGCGATAGGAATGCTCATATCTTTCTGAAAACGCAGATCGCGGTTGGTAACAATACCTACCAGCTTTCCATTTCCATCAACTACTGGAATTCCACCAATCTTATTTTCTTTCATGATGGTGAAAGCATCCTGTACGATTGCATTTTCGTGCAACACAACAGGGTCTTGAATCATGCCACTTTCTGAACGTTTAACTTTACGAACTTCAAGCGCCTGAGCTTCGATGCTCATATTTTTATGAAGCATGCCGATACCACCCGCCTGCGCCAATGCTATAGCTAATTCAGACTCGGTTATCGTATCCATTGCTGCTGAAATCAAGGGAATATTTAGTCGGATCTTTTTAGTAAGATAGGTACGCGTATCTACTTCGCGTGGTAAAACTTCTGAATAAGCCGGTATTAATAATACATCATCGTAGGTGAGGCCTTCTGCTACGAATTTTTGAGGATCTAACTGCATGGCAAAATTGTTTTGGAGTTCTTTTTTGCCGGGCAAATTTAATTATAAAAACCGGCAATTGAAAGTATTTGCAAAGATACTCTTTTTAAAAAAGGAATTCGATTTTTATATCTTTGCCCATGCGAAAATTAGCAATGGACGAGCTAAACCGTCCAACCATCGAAGAATTTCAAGAACAAAAGAAGTTACCTATAACTTTAATTCTAGACAGCATTCGCAGTTTACACAATGTAGGGTCAATATTTAGAACTGCTGACGGCTTCGCTGTTGAGAAAATAATACTTTGTGGCATTACTGGTCAGCCACCTCATCGTGAAATTGAGAAGACAGCATTGGGTGCCACGAGCTCTATTTCTTGGGAATATGAGCAAGATATTGTTACAGCTATTTCTTCCTTAAGATCAAAAAATTACAAAATAATAGCAATTGAACAGGCAGAAAACAGCCAATTTCTGAATACCTACTCCCCTAACCCTCAAGAAAAGTATACTTTGATTTTAGGAAATGAAGTACACGGAGTGTCGGACGAGGCGATGAAAATGATTGATGGCTGTCTGGAGATCCCTCAGTTTGGCACTAAACATTCGTTAAATGTTGTAGTTTCTGCCGGGATTGTATTGTGGGATTTTGCTTCGAAGTTGGGGTTTGAGGTGTAGAGTTTTTGCTAAAGAAAAAATATTATTCTGATAATTATTTATAGAATATAAAGAACTATATTCGTATAAATCAAAGTTAACAACAATAATTGTTAGCAATTAATAATTATAAACCCAGTACCTGACATCATATCTTTATAATATTAAAGCATTTAATTTCGCGTTAGCGAGGGGTTTCATGCTTCGCGGACATTTTGATTTCGTCACGTTTAACAAACGATATATCAATTAAAATCAAGATATTAACTTATTAATTCAAAACAAATTTATATAAATGGAGGCTTGTAACCATTTTAAAAAACAGGGCGAAAACGAAAAGCCATACGAGTAGAAATTATTAAATAAATAAAAATAAACCTAATGGATGCACAAAGAGTAGATATGTTTATCATGTCAAATGCAAAATATTTCGAGAGTTATCAGCTTAATGCAATTAGAGATAGACTAATTGCAATGGATGATTCTAAATGGGTAATGATTTCAACTTTACAGTTAAAAGACCCGACTACAAGTTTAATTGTTTCAATTTTAGTTGGCACACTTGGTGTTGACCGGTTTATCATTGGCGACACGGGGCTAGGTATTGGTAAACTTTTAACCTGTGGTGGTTTAGGAATTTGGACGATTATAGACTGGTTTATGATTCAAAGCGCTACGAAAGAAAAGAACATGCAAAAAATACAACAGTTTTTATATTAATGATCCTCAGCAGGAATAAACTGTATTCAATCATGTTTATAGCCTGCATAGCAGGGTATACCTGGCTTTATTTTGTTTTGTCAAATGAAAGATCTGAAAGCAAACAGGTTCAAGTATGCTTAATAAAGCAATTTACCAATATACCCTGCCCTTCTTGTGGCTCAACCCGTTCAATAATATTATTGACAAAAGGCAATTTTCTTCAAGCCCTTAACATGAATCCAATGGGTGTTATAATTGCATTCATTATGTTGCTTTCTCCAATTTGGATCATCGCAGACCTAATTACCAGAAAAAAAACTTTCTTTGATTTTTATCTAAAAATAGAGAGCTACTTAAAAAGACCACGATACGCTATACCATTAATTTTACTTGTTATTATCAATTGGATTTGGAACATCGCAAAAGGACTATGATAAGTAACAAACATTTTCTATGCTGTAAAAGACAGAAACTTGGTGACCAGTCAGAATCCGTTTTCAGGAACTGCATTTAACAAACTTTTTTTACAAGCACTGCCTGAATATTTAGCATCGAACGAAGATTACAGTAGTTGAACTTCAAAAAGACGAATATTTTTCTGAAACTGATAATTATATATAACTTTCGAATAGTTATCTTGCATATTGAATACACAATATGAGAAAACAGAAAATATATCAGATAGATGCATTTGCCGACAAAGTATTCTCAGGAAACCCGGCAGCCGTTTGTCCGCTTGACCAATGGTTGAGTGATGATATTTTGCAGAAAATAGCAATGGAAAACAATCTTGCTGAGACTGCATTTTATGTAAAGCAGGATAACCAATATCAAATAAGGTGGTTTACACCAACAATTGAAGTGGACCTCTGTGGACACGCAACTTTGGCGGCGGCTTTTGTTTTATTCAACCACGAAAACTACAACGAGAATATCATTCGGTTTTATTCCCCAAGAAGTGGAGAATTAACGGTAAAGAAAAAAGGGGAATTATTGGTACTGAATTTTCCGACAGATGTATTTGAGCAAGTAATGTTATCTGATGAAATAACTAGTGGCTTTAATATCAAACCCAAATTAGCCTTTAAAGGTAAAACGGACTACTTACTCGTATTTGACAGTGAAGATGAGATAAGAAACATAGTTCCTGAATTTGAGGCACTTTCAAGATTAAAGGCGCGTGGAATTATTATAACAGCCAAAGGTGACAAGGTTGATTTCGTGTCGAGATTTTTTGCCCCACAATCAGGCGTTAACGAAGATCCTGTAACAGGGTCTGCTCATACTACTTTAACCCCATATTGGGCAAAACAACTTGGCAAGATTGAACTGACGGCAATACAACTTTCAGAGCGTAAGGGATATTTACAATGCAGCTATTTAAACGACAGAGTTGAAATTAGTGGGCAAGGAAAGTTATATTTAATTGGAGAGATATATTTGGAATAGATTGACTGAAATTATAAAAAAATATACCAATGAAAAAAAGCAACCTACTACAAATGAACAATGTCGGTATCGTTGTAGAATCCCTTGACAGCGCTATTTCTTTTTTTACAGAAATAGGATTGAAGCTCGAAGGACGGGCTATGGTAGAAGGTGAATGGGCTGGACGTGTAACAGGGCTTGGTAATCAGTCTGTTGAAATTGCTATGATGATTACTCCCGATGGACACAGCCGTCTTGAACTTTCACGTTTTATAACACCATCTATTATATCAGACCACAGGACTGCCCCTGTAAACTCTCTCGGCTATCTTCGTACCATGTTTACTGTTGACAACATTGATGAGTTGGTATCCAGACTTATCAAGCATGGTGCTCAGCTCGTTGGCGAAGTGGTTCAGTATGAAGAC
Organism: Albibacterium bauzanense; assembly: GCF_004339765.1. Classification (GTDB taxonomy): domain Bacteria; phylum Bacteroidota; class Bacteroidia; order Sphingobacteriales; family Sphingobacteriaceae; genus Albibacterium; species Albibacterium bauzanense. The sequence goes on from NZ_SMGO01000001.1 coordinate 591,635, forward strand.
GTGTATCGGCTCTGCTACATTCGCAGTCGTGAAGGGCTTCTCGTCGGGCTAGCTGAACAACTCGGCAATAAATCAGCGACAGATATTGTAGAAAACTCTTAGCAGAGAAATTTTCGCTAAAAAAGTCTCTTGACAATAGCAATTGTGAGGTTAATATAGACAATAAAAGACAATAATAAATGAAACCATTTTTTAAAGAGTTATTTGAATATAATCATCATTACAATCAAAAATTGGGAGACGTTTTTAACGACAATCCAGACAAAACATCCGAAAAGGCGATAAAATTATTTAGCCATATATTAAATGCTCACCGTGTTTGGAACATTAGAATTGACCCCAAACAAACGGCTTTCGGGATTTGGGAAATTCATCCTATTCAGAACTTTAAGAACATTGACAAGGTGAATCAAGAGCATTCACTGCTTATACTCGACAAATTTGATTTAAACGAAACCATCAACTATGTCACTAGTAATGGGCAGGCTTATAGTCATTGTATTCGGGATTTATTATTTCACGTGATTAATCATTCCACTTATCATAGAGGGCAAATTGCAACTGAATTTAGACAAAACGGACTTGACCCTTTGGCTACAGATTATATTCATTATAAAAGATAAAGTAAAAGAACGTAACAAACATCAATAAAAATAGAGCCATATGAGAAAAATAATTTCATTTATGCACATATCGCTTGACGGTTTTGTAGCAGGATCGAACGGAGAGATGGACTGGATTAAAGTTGATGAAGAAATTTTTGACCATGTCGGTAAGCGGATAAGTGAAGGCGACACTGCATTATATGGACGAGTGACTTATCAGATGATGGAAAATTACTGGCCTACCGCAGGGGACAAGCCGGCAGCGACCAAACACGATATTGAGCATTCAAAGTGGTACAACAAAGTTCATAAAGTTGTTTTATCGAAAACAATGAAAGACGCGAGTTTGACCAATACAACAATTATTAGCGACAATCTTTCAAACAGAATAAATGAAATAAAACAAACGGCAGGCAATGATATCTTGCTTTTTGGTAGCCCGACAGCAACACATTCACTTATTCAACTGAACTTAATTGACGGCTACTGGCTATTTGTTAATCCAATTATTCTTGGACAAGGCATTCCATTGTTTGTAGATATCACAGACAAAATAAAACTAAATCTATTGACAACCCGACAATTTGCTTCTGGAGTAACTGAACTGAATTACATCGTGGACTGACAATAACAACTTAAACAAGATTAAATGAAGGCTAAAAAACTTGACATAAAACTTAGACCAACAGAAATTGCAGACTTAGACTTTTTGTTTCAATTTCAACTGGACAAAGAAGGTGGATACTTAGCTGCATTTATGCCAAAAGATCCGACAGACAAAGCAGCGTACATAACAAAACATACGAAATTATTGAGCGACCCAACAGTTAACAACCAGACAGTAATTATTGACAACATTATTGTTGGAAGTATTGCAAAATTTGTAATGGAGGGAGATACGGAAATTACTTATTGGATTGACAGAAAATTTTGGGGACAAGGTATCGCAACAAAGGTATTAAACGAATTTCTTGCCATTGAAACTTCCAGACCCATTTTTGGACGAGTTGCATTTGATAATTTTGGCTCACAAAAGGTTTTAGAAAAATGTGGTTTTATAAAAGTCGGAAATGACAAAGGTTTTGCAAATGCGCGACAAAAAGAGATAGAAGAATTTATTTATAAACTGACTTGACAAAATCGCCACCTTCGACCAAGCCAATGGAATTTAATCCGAACAATCCTATTGTTAAGCTCTGTATCCAAGGAATGGGTATGGAAGAAAAAAATAAATCTGAAGATGCAAGCAGACTGTTTCTTCAGGCATGGGATGAGGCAACAAATGACTTCGAAAAATATATTGCTGCTTTTTATGTTGCCCGACATCAAGAAAATGTTCCCGACAAATTAAAATGGCTCGAAACAACTTTGCAGTTTGCATTAAGAATAAATGACGACTCAGTTAAAGGAGCATTCTCTTCTCTATATTTAAACATTGCCAAATGCTATGAGGATTTGAACGACCTTGACAATGCAAAAAAGAATAATGACTTGGCGGTTTCGTTCAAGGAACAATTGTTTGACACCGGACCCTTTTATCATGGAACAAAAGCAGATTTGGGGATTGGTGATTTACTGACAGCAGGAAGCAGGTCTAATTACAAGACCGAAGTCATCATGAATCACATTTATTTTACCGCCTTAATTAATGGAGCTGGACTTGCTGCAGCACTGGCCAAAGGTGAAGGTCGTGAACGTGTTTATATCATTGAACCGACAGGGAGCTTTGAAAACGACCCAAACGTTACAAATAAAAAATTTCCGGGCAATCCGACACGTTCTTATCGCAGCCAAGAACCATTGAAAATCGTTGGTGAGATAACAGATTGGGTAAGACAAACACCTGAGCAGCTCAAAGAATGGCGTGAAAGATTGGCAAATAATAAAGGAGAAATTATTAATTAAAATCTCAAAAAAACTATTTCTCAATAATTTTCTTTCGATGTTCAATTCCCCATTCTGTCAGATTGTTAATTATGGTCTGTAGTGTTTTGCCGTGTTGTGTAAGCTCATACTGAACGGTTATAGGTTGCGTGTCTAAAACTGTTCGTTTAACCAATTTGTTTATTTCCAATTCTTTTAATTCCTTGCTTAACATTTTGTTGGAAATACCAACCACATCATTTAAAATGTCGGAAAATCTTCTTTTGTTGTAATAGCAAATAGATGATATAATAGAGATTTTCCATTTCCCATTAAGCACGTCCATTGAATCCTGGACAGCCATCATTTCTTTTTTATACTCTTTTTGAAATTCTTTTACTTGACACTCCATGTTACTTTGTTACCTCAAGGTTACTATTACTTTTGGTTACAAAGTTACTAAAATAACTTTCCATGATATAGCTTTGCTAATAATTTTTAATTAAATGAAATGGGCAAACTAAAAAACAAAGTAGCGGTAATTACAGGTGCTTCAAAAGGAATAGGTGCTTCTATCGCAAAATACTTTGCAGCAGAAGGAGCAAAAGTTGTTGTAAATTATGCTGCGAGCAAAGAGGGAGCAGATAAAGTTGTGAAGGCCATAACAGATAATGGCGGAATAGCAATTTCGGTACAGGGGGATGTATCAAAAGAAGCTGATGTAATCAAACTGTTTAAAGAAACAAAGAATGCTTTTGGGACGTTGGATATTTTGGTAAACAATGCAGGTATTTATCTATACGAGCCGATTGAACAGGTATCGGCAGAAACTTTTCATCAACAATTCAACATTAATGTTTTAGGCTCTATACTCACCATTCAAGCAGCTTTGAAGCTGTTTGGCGATAAGGGTGGTAATATCATCAATATTAGCTCGGGTGCAAGTAATACGCCTTTGCCGACAGGGTCAATATATTCTGCCACAAAAACTGCATTAGATGCCATTACTATTTCTTTATCGAAAGAATTTGCAGGAAGAAATATCCGGATTAACTCTATTCTGCCTGGTGTGGTAGAAACTGAAGGTTCATATAGTGCAGGTTTTATTGGCAGTGAGGCTGAAACAAAATTAGTTGCCAATACACCGCTTGGTCGAACCGGTCAGCCAGAAGATATTGCAAAAGTTGCCGTATTCCTTTCTTCTGATGATTCAGCTTGGATTACGGGAGAGAAAATTTCCGTTTCAGGCGGTATTTACGGTTTATAAATTCATCATTCAAAAAACAAAAACAATGGGACAAAATAATTATAACGGAGCATTACAGAAACCAATAGGTTCAGGATTTAATGCAGTTTCTACCTCATCAGAAGTAATCAAAGGAATTGATCTTACAGGGAAAATTGCAATCGTAACCGGTGGCAACACAGGGATTGGATTAGAAACAGTGAGAGCACTTGCAAATGCAGGAGCAACTGTAATTGTTCCTGCGAGGAATATTGAAAAAGCAAAAAGAAACTTACAAGGAATCAGCAATGTAGAAATAGAAGAAATGGACTTAATAGATCCCTACTCTATTGACAAATTTTCTGAAAAGTTTTTGGCTTCGGACAGACCCTTGCATCTACTTATCAATAATGCGGGCATTATGTTTGCTCCGTTACGCAGAGACAGTCGTGGAATAGAATCCCAATTAGTGACTAACTATTTAGCACAATTTCAATTAACAGCAAGATTATGGAATGTACTCAAGAAAGCCAATGGGGCAAGAGTAATTAACGTATCTTCTCAAGGACATCATTTTGCAGCGTTCAATTTTGAGGACCCTAATTTCGAAAACCGTGAGTACGAAACTTTATCAGCATATGGACAATCGAAAACTGCTGTCAATCTATTTTCACTTGAATTAGACAATCGCGCTAAAGCATTTGGAATAAGAGCATATTCAGTACATCCGGGCAATATTTGGGGAACTGAATTGGCAAGAGAAGCACCAATGGAGTTATTACAGAATTTTGGTTTCCTTGATGAAGAAGGGAATCCGGTACAGGAAGTTGTAGCATCGCTAAAAACCATTCCACAAGGTGCGGCTACAACGATTTGGTGTGCTACAAGCCCTTTATTAAACAACATTGGCGGAGTATATTGTGAAGATTCTAATATTGCTGATTTAGCTGTGGGGCAGGAAATGACAGGTGTAAAACCCTATTCATTAGATGAAACCAACGCAAAACAACTGTGGACATTAAGTGAAAAATTAACCGGGACTACATTCACTGATTGATAATAAGTATTGCTATTATGAGGACTAACGTTATATTTCGTTAGTCCTTTTTTTATACATTTGTATTGTATTGAACGTAAATGTTTTAACTCCACACTGTGACAATACCTGAACCGTTATACAATTATACCGACATTTATGATCGAATTACTGGCTTTTGAAGAAAAAGACTTTGGCCGACTTATTTCCTGGATTAAAAATAAAGAAGAAATGATTCAATTTGCTGGCCCTGTATTTACTTATCCACTGACTCGAGAGCAGCTACTGAAATATGTTGGTGATAGTGCAAGACAAGTTTTTAAAGTTCGACTAATGTCAACTGGTGAAATTATCGGGCATTGTGAACTTAATCTTCAAAATGAAATTCCACGGCTTTCAAGAATATTAATTGGCGATCGTTCTGTCAGAAATCAAGGAATAGGAAAAGCAATAATAAAAAATTTATTAAGTCGTGTATTTACGACTACTGAATTTGAAAATGTTGACTTAACTGTTTTTGATTGGAATCACAATGCAATTGCTAGCTACAAAAGTGTAGGCTTTGAAGTTAACCCTGGATTTGAAACCTATATGGAAGTTAATGGAAAAATTTGGACCGCTTGTAATATGATAATCAGTAAGCAAAAATATCAACTTTTGAGAGACCACATATGACAGAGAAAATAATTGATAGGCAAACAGCAGAGCATTATTTGTGGGGTGAAAATTGCAACAGTTGGGTTTTAGCAGACACAATTGGACTTTCGGTTAAACAAGAAAACATGCCTAGTCGAACGAAGGAAAAATTACATTTTCATACTAACGCCCAACAGTTCTTTTTTATACTCAAAGGTTCTGCAACCTTTTATATAGATGACAACAAGATAATTGTAGTCGAGCAAAAAGGAATATTAATTCATCCTAAAACAGAACATTATATAGCGAATGAGACCGATGAACAACTTGACTTTCTTGTAATTTCACAACCGACAACAAATAATGATAGAACTATAATTGAATGATAATATGATACTGATGACTCAACTAATTTACATAATTGAAGGACAAGAAAAGACTTTCGATGAATTTGAAAGTATCGCAATCCCTACAATTTTAAAGTATAATGGGAGACTTTTATTCCGAATAAGGCCTACAGAAAACAATTTTATTGAAAGCCATATTGACAAACCCTATGAAATTCATCTTGTAGAATTTGAAACACAACAAGACTTTGATAATTTTAAACAAGATGAAGAACGAAAAAAATTTTTACACCTAAAAAACCAATCAGTAAAGTCATCAATCTTAATACAAGGAACAAAGCTATAACGACAGATAACAACGTAGTATATACACAAAACAACAAATCTCAATGGATGCAATAAGTGGGCTAAAAAAAATCGCGATTATTGGCGGTGGTCCAGGTGGATTAACATTAGCAAGACTTTTGCAGCTTAAAGGTGCAAAAGTAAATGTGTATGAAAGAGACTTGAATAAGAATGCCCGTGTGCAAGGTTCTCCGCTTGATTTGCACGATGAATCGGGTTTGGCAGCCATCATTAAGGCAAATCTGTTAGATGAGTTCAAAAATAATTTACTCCCCGGAGCCGATAGAAAGAAAATAGTTAATGAACGTGCAGAAGTATTTTTCAGCGACCACGAAACCAAACTTGAGGAAAACTTTGGCAGCGAATATTTTCGCCCTGAAATTCTCAGAGGGACATTAAGAAAAATATTTTTAGAATCTTTACATCCAGAAACCGTGGTATGGAACAGCCATTTTATTTCAATGGAAAAACAAGATGAAGGTTGGCTGTTGCATTTCAAAAATGAAAACTCTGCTTATGCAGATATTGTAATCGGCGCTGACGGAGCGAACTCAAAGATCCGTCCATACATCACAAACATTAAAGCTCTTTATTCGGGCATTATAATGCTTGAAGGTAATATTTATAATGCGAAAAATGCAGCACCAAAAATTTCTGCATTACTGAATGGCGGAAAAATAATGGCATTCGGAAATAAAAAGAATATACTAATGGGGCAAAAAGGTAATGATGAAATCGGATTTTATGCAAGCTTTAAAGCAATAGAAAATTGGCCGGCTAACAGTGGTTTAGACTTTTCAGATAAAACACAATTGCTTGAATGGTTTAAAAAAGAATATTTTGAATGGAGCAGCATTTGGTATGAACTATTTGAAAATACAACAACACCTTTTATCCCAAGACCGATATATTGTATACCTTTAGACCAAACCTGGGAAGCCTTGCCCAATTTAACAATGCTTGGCGATGCGGCTCATACAATACCTCCATTTGCAGGCGAAGGTGCAAATATGGCTATGCTTGATGCGTTGGAGTTGAGCGAATGTTTAACGTCTGACAAATTCGATACTGTGCACGAAGCTATCTCTTTCTATGAAATAAACATGCGTAAAAGAGCAGCGATTGCAGCAAAAGAGTCGCTTGAAAATGGTGAACGAATGCACAGTGAAAAAGCATTAAACACCATGCTAGGGTTCTTTAGTGCACACTAAACAGGTATACCAACAGCAGATCATCGCAAACCCTGAAATAAATAAAGAATTATCTACCTTTACAATTGATGGAATACGACCCAATTATAGAATACATTTCAAGATATGTAGAATTAACCGATGAGGAAGTAGATCAGCTTACACCCTTTTTTAAGATTAAAAAAGTTAAGAAAAGACAATTTATTGTACAACCAGGGTTTGTTTGCAGACATAAGAGCTATGTGGTTAAGGGAGCATTTAGAGCCTATTTAGTCGACAATCAAGGTAAGGAACACACATTAGCTTTTGCAATAGAAGACTGGTGGATTTCTGATTATAGCAGTTTAATTTATCAAGAACCAGCTACCTTATTTGTTGAGGCTTTGGAAGATTCTGTTCTTATACAAATTGATTTTAAGGACGAACAGACTTTCCTAAAGGAAATACCAAAAATGGAAAAATTTGAACGTATTATTACTCAGCGTTCTCTAGCATTTCAACAAAAAAGGTTACTTTCTAATTTTACAAAAACAGCAGAAGAACGCTATGATGAATTTATAAGCAAGTACTCTGCAATTGCCAATCGAGTTCCACAATATGCTTTAGCTTCTTATCTTGGTTTTAGCACCGAATATTTGAGTAAGATCCGCAATCGAAAAGCTTTAAAAAGTTAATCTAGTTCAACCATTTTTCCTAGACCAGTTCATTTTTATCTTTTTTATTCTGCCCCACCTTTGTAAGGTCAATAAAGGCAAATAATTTAAAGAAATAAAAAATGATTAAGACAATTTTAATTACAGGAGCTTCTCGGGGATTTGGAAAAATATGGGCAGAAGCATTTTTGAAACGTGGCGATAATGTTATTGCTACATCAAGGAACATTGACCATTTACAAGAATTAGCAGATAAATATGGCGATGCTGTTTTAACGCTACAATTAGATGTTACGAGCAAAGCCGACTGCATAAACGCCGTAGAAAAAGCAACACAACATTTTGGAAAAATCGATGTAGTGATAAATAATGCAGGCTATTGTGTATTTGGTACTATTGAGGAAAACAGTGAAAAAGAAGCAAGGGATTTATTTGAAGCCAACGTATTCGGAACTTTATGGATGACACAAGCGATTCTTCCAGTTTTCAGAAAACAAGGCAAGGGCCATATTATTCAATTATCAAGCGTTTTGGGTATTAATTCTTTACCTACAATGGGATTATATTCTGCTACAAAATTTGCAGTAGAAGGACTAAGCGAAGCATTACAAGCAGAAGTAAAAGATTTGGGTATTCATGTTACAATGCTAGAACCTAATTCTTTTAAAACTGATTTCTTTGGCTCGTCAGCAATAGAAAGTACACCAATAGACGCTTACGAAAAAGTGACTTCGGATTTCAAAAATGGCGAGGGAGTGAAACCAGAAAACATTGGTGACCCTATTGCAACTATTGAAGCTATTTTTAAAGTGGTGGATTCTGAGAACCCTCCCCTACGTTTATTTCTTGGTAAATTAGCTTATCCCTGGACACAATATACCTATGGTGAAAAATTAAAATTGTGGGAAGAGTGGAAAGATGTTTCCACGAAATCGCATGGGCATTAAATAGATTTATTTAAAAAAATTATTAGCCGAATTGTTGCTCATGTTGAGTCAATGATTCGGCTAATTTTGTAAATTCGAGCTGACTAATATTTGATATTTCTAGTAAAGGCCCAAGAAGCATGCGTAAATATTTAAATTTAATTTTGCCTATAATTATCTCATTACTTGTAATTTATGGCACATCAATCTGGAAAGGCTTGGATAGTTTTTTATTCGCTTGGATACTAAATTTTATGCTGATGATATCGGTCCTTTCATTTACTCAAACCTTAAAACCAAAACTAGCTTCCAGTTACTACAATACTAAAAAATGGGAAGAAGAAGGGACAATTTATCAATTCTTGGGGGTTAGTTTTTTTAGAAAAATTTTAGTTTGGATTGGTTGGGAGAAACTCAATAAAAAAGGAAATCCTGTTAAAAAGAATATAGATTCATTATTACATCTTGAATATGGAACAAGGCAATCTGAATTCGGTCATCTTATCATATTCTTTATAGTATTAGCAATAAATATTTTTGTAGCTATAAAATTCGGGTTTGTAAAATCATTATGGCTTTTGATATTAAATCTGATATTAAATTTTTATCCAATAATTGTTCAACGCTATAATAGACCAAGATTGAAAAAAGTTATAAATGCAAAGAGAAGTTTATAGTCTCACTAAATCTAAGATTAGGGAGACTATAAAGATTATTCCTTTGTTTTAATGACTCTCACTTTCCATGCTTCAGGACCTTTTTCAAGGTACTCCCATTTAAAAGGTTCTTTGCTTTCTGCTTCCATTTGATAATAAAGAGGCAATGGGTCATGATCATTGATAAATTCGAAAGCTTCGCCTGCTTTTATATCAGCAAAGGCTTTATAAAACATCTCATGGCGTTCTGTTGGTGGAAAAGGCCGGATATCGAACTCATTAACGACTGAAAAACCATCATCTCCTAAACCACTCTTAACTTCCTTTTTTATATGAACAATGTATTCATTAGGTTCCTTTTTCTTATATATCCAGGAATGTTGTCCTTCAAATTTATTAATAAAAATGTCATGAATTTCTTTTGGATCTTCCGCAGCAATAATTTCCATTACGTCACCTTGCTCCATCATACCGTAACGGTGAAATACGATCTGTTTCCATTCATTTTCATTGGCTTTCCGAAGATCAAGCAAGGTTGAGATATCTGTGAATTCTCTTCCTTGAGAAGCCTCGATTCGAGTAACTTTTACCTTCCATTCTCTGCCTCCACGATTGAGATACTCCCATCCCACTACATCTCCATAAATTGAACGAAACTCGTAATAAAGAGGAATTGGATCATGGTCATTGATAAAGATGAAGCTTTCATCAACGGGTAATTCCTTAAACAGTTGTATTAATTTCTTGTGTCTTTCAATCGGAATAAGCACACGCACATCCAATTCTTCTATTTGTATTTTATTATCCATGTTTTTTTTATTTATTGCATAAAGATATAAAAGATGTTTTTGTCTTTTATTTAAATAAGGTCACTTCTCTGCAATAAAAAAGTCTATCCTTTTTTAAGGGATAGACTTTAATCTTTAGATACTTATATTATTTAAAGTACTGGAATTGCGTCTTTTGATTCGAGCTCGGAAACTCCCATTAAGAATTCGTCTACCTTTCTGGCACATTCTCTACCTTCTGAAATAGCCCAAACAACTAATGACTGACCTCTGCGCATATCTCCGGCAACAAATACTTTGTCGACATTAGTGCTATAAACACCTTCCTGAGCTTTAACGTTTCCACGTTGATCATATTCTAGTCCAAGTTGATCTAATAAACCTGAATGCTGTGGATAAAGGAATCCCATGGCTAGAAGAACCAATTCGCAAGGTAACTCTCTTTCAGAGCCTTCAATTTCTGTAAATTTAACAGGTCTTCCATGGCGATCTTTTTCCCATTCTAAATCAACTACTTTTAATCCTTTGAGATTACCATTTTCATCAGCAATAAATTCTTTGGTGTTAATAGACCAATAACGTTCGCAACCTTCTTCGTGGGATGAAGTAGTTTTAAGTAGCATAGGATATGTTGGCCAAGGCATGGCTTCTGTACGGTTAGCAGGTGGCTGAAACATCAACTCAAACTGAGTAACTGAATTTGCGCCTTGGCGATTAGAAGTACCAACGCAATCTGAACCTGTATCTCCACCGCCGATAACAATTACATTCTTTCCTTTTGCTGTAATTTCTTCAGTAAGGATTGGAGATTCTCCTACCCTCTTATTTTGTTGTTTTAGAAAATCCATTGCAAAATGAATGCCTTTAGCTTCTCTGCCTTTATTTGGTAAATCACGCGGGATGGTTGAACCACCAGCAAGAACAACGGCATCGTATTGTTCTAATTCCTTTACAGAAACATCAACACCTACCTCAGCATTGCATTTGAAAACAACGCCTTCCTCTTCCATTATTTTTAACTTACGATCAATAACCCATTTATCAAGTTTAAAATCAGGAATTCCATAACGAAGTAGTCCACCTGGTTTATCGTCTCTTTCAAACACAGTAACCTGATGGCCAGCTTTACTTAATTGAGCTGCAGCGGCTAAACCTGCAGGACCAGATCCTACTACTGCAACGCTTTTACCTGTGGGAAATAATACAGGTTTCGCTTTTGCATAACCTCTGGAATAAGCAATTTCAGCTATATGTTTCTCAATAGATTCAATGCTTACCGGTGAACGGTTAATGCCTAGCACGCAGGCTGACTCACAAGGAGCCGGACAAATCCTTCCGGTAAATTCCGGAAAGTTATTTGTTGAAGAAAGGATGTCGTAAGCCTCTTCAAATTTACCATTATAAACAGCATCGTTAAAATCAGGAATAACATTTCCTAAAGGGCAGCCCGACTGACAAAACGGGATACCGCAATCCATACATCTGGCTGCTTCTTTATTTAATTCCTGATCTGTAAAAGGCTTAACAAATTCTTTAGAATGTTTTAACCTTTCAGTCACCAATTCCTTTTTAGGAGACCTTCTTTCATACTCCTTAAACCCTGTTATCTTTCCCATTATTGTTGTGTACTAATTGTTGTTAATAAGTGATTTAGCCATTAAAGCTTGTTTGTATTCTTTCGGGAATACTTTAACAAAGAATGGTTTATTATCTTGCCAATTACTTAAGATATGATTTGCGATATCACTGTTGGTAAGATGTATATGTTGTTTAAGCAAAGATATTATTTGTGTCTCGTCTTGTGTTTCCAGTTTTTCAAGATCAACCATTTCCAGGTTACATTTTGATCTGAAAGTACCCACTGTATCAAAAACCCATGCAACACCTCCGCTCATACCGGCTGCAAAGTTTCTTCCGGTTTCTCCTAATACCAAAACACTTCCACCGGTCATATACTCACAACCATGATCGCCAAGTCCTTCGACTACAGCCGTTGCGCCCGAATTTCTTACTGCGAAACGCTCGCCAGCCTGTCCGCGAACAAATAACCTTCCGGATGTGGCACCGTATAAGGCTACGTTTCCGATAATTATATTCTCACTTGCTTTATATTCACTCTCTTTTCGAGGATAAATAGCTAATTGTGCTCCTGAAAGGCCTTTTCCTACATAGTCATTTGCTTCACCTTCTAATTCAAAAGATAAGCCCTTAGTTGCAAAAGCCCCGAAACTTTGTCCGGCATAGCCATTAAACTTGTAATTGATGGTATTATCAGGCAAACCTTCCGATTTATATCTTTTCGATATTTCATTGGATAATAAAGTACCAATGGTACGATCTGTATTTTTAAGATTAAAATTACCAAAAACAGGTTCCCTGGTTTCAAGCGCGTTTTCAGCTAATTTCAACAATTCCCAATCAAGGATGGTATCCATTTCATGATCCTGACCTTCTGTATGATATAAAGACCGAGGGTTTGAATGATGTGCCACATGGAGAATATCTGAAAGATCTATACGATCTATCTTCCAATGATGTATTCCTTCTTTTCTCTTTAAGAACTGAGCTTTACCAACCATATCATTGATGGTTCTGAAGCCTAAAGAAGCCATGATTTCACGAAGTTCTTCAGCAATAAAATAGAACAGGTTAACAATGTGTTCTGGCTTACCGGTGAAGAGTTTACGAAGTTCAGGATCTTGTGTTGCCACACCTACCGGACAAGTATTTAAATGGCATTTACGCATCATAATACATCCTCCGGCTACTAAAGCGGCAGTTGCAACGCCCCATTCTTCTGCACCCAAAAGTGTGGCTATAGCTATGTCTCTCGCAGTTTTCATTTGTCCGTCGGCTTGTAATACAACCCGGCTTCTTAATTGATTTTTAACCAATGTTTGATGAGCTTCTGCTAATCCTAACTCCCAAGGTAAACCTGCATGTTTGATAGAGCTAACTGGCGAAGCACCTGTACCACCATCATAACCTGCAATTAAAATCACATCGGCATGAGCTTTTGCAACCCCTGCAGCTATCGTTCCAACACCTGCTTTAGATACTAATTTAACATTGATCCGAGCTGCTCTATTCGCATTCTTTAAATCAAATATCAACTGTTTTAAATCTTCAATTGAATAGATATCATGATGTGGCGGCGGTGAGATTAATCCTACTCCTGGTGTAGCATGTCGAACGCGGGCAATCCAGTCATCAACTTTATGTCCGGGTAATTGTCCTCCTTCACCAGGCTTAGCACCTTGTGCCATTTTTATTTGTAATTCGTCTGCTTCGCTTAAATAATAAGAGGTTACACCGAAACGTGCAGAAGCAATTTGTTTGATGGATGAACGCATAGAATCGCCATTTTGTAATGGCTGATACCTGATTTCATCTTCTCCACCTTCACCTGTATTACTTTTACCGCCAATTCTATTCATGGCTATGGCTAAAGTACTGTGGGCTTCATGTGAAATGGAACCAAAAGACATAGCTCCGGTTGCGAAACGTTTTAAAATATTTTCGGCAGGTTCAACCTCTGCTAAAGGTACAGCAGGGCGGTGATATGCAAAATCTAAAACATTACGAAGAGTATAAAATCTATCTGTTTGCTTACTTATTAAAGCTGAATATTGTCTATAGACATCAAAATCATTGGTTCGACAAGCTCTCTGAAGTAAGTGAACGGTCTCTGGATTAAATAAATGAGACTCTCCTCTTTTTCTCCATGCATATAAGCCTCCTTCTGGCAGCAAATTACTGGCAGACCTGCTACTTGCAAAGCCTCTTCTATGTTTAATGATAACTTCTTTTGCAATTTCATCAAGGCCTAAACCTCCAATTCTTGATACTGCACCACAGAAATAATTATCAACTACATCATTATTAATTCCTAGTATTTCAAAAGATTGTGCTCCATGATAAGATTGTAAAGTTGATATTCCCATTTTAGAGAAGATCTTTAACAAACCTTGACAAATGGATTTCACATAGTTCTTTCTAAGTTCTGGCCATGTTAATTCAGTAGTTATAGAACCTTGTTCTTTTAAGGTACGGATTGATGCAAGTGCCAAATAAGGGTTGATTGCAGTAGCACCAAAAGCTAATAAACAAGCGAAATGATGAACTTCCCAAACATCCCCTGCTTCAACAACCAAACCTACTGATCCACGATGTCCGGTTTTAATTAAGTGGTGATGTACAGCAGATACCGCTAATAATGAAGGAATTGCTGCATGCTGTGAATCAATTGCCCTATCGGTTAAGATAATAACCTCAAACCCATCATTTACAGCATCTTCTGCATATTTACATAGACGATCTAAGCCTGCTTGCAAAGCACCCGGCTTATCTTCTGCCTTAAAGTAAGTCTGTAAACTTTTAGCCTGAAAAACGCCTGTATCAATGCTTCTTAATTTCTCTAATTCCTTGCTTGTTAAAACAGGATGTTCTAGAGCTACGCAGTGGCAATGCATTTTATTTTCATCAATAATATTGCCTCCATTACCTATAAAGGTTGCTAAGCTCATTACCAATTTCTCACGAATAGGATCGATTGGAGGGTTAGTAACCTGTGCAAAATATTGTTTAAAGTAGCTGGATAAATGCTGCGCCTGGGTAGAAAGAACTGCCAAAGGCACATCGGTTCCCATAGATCCTATGGGTTCTTTTCCGTCAAGAGCCATCGGTGTTAAAATATCTTCAACATCTTCACGAGAATAGCCAAAGGCTTGCTGATAGCGATAAACCGATTCTTTAGCTAAATAGGTAAAGGTAACGCGTGGTTCTGCAAGGTCGTCTAACCTGATCTTATATTGATTTAACCAATCGCCATAAGGTTGTTGATTAGCAAGTTCATCTTTAATCTTTTCATCACTGATGACCTCTCCTTTTTCCATATCAACCAAGAATATTTTTCCTGGTTGTAAACGTCCTTTCTTGATAACAAGTTTTTCATCCAATGGTAGAGCGCCAGTCTCTGAAGCAACAATTACACGATCATCTTTCGTAATTGAATATCTTAAAGGACGCAAACCATTTCTATCAAGCATGGCACCAATCATTTTGCCATTGGTAAAACACAAAGCAGCAGGACCGTCCCAAGGCTCGATTAGAGTTGCGTGGAATTCATAAAAAGCTTTCTTTTTAGGTTCCATTTGATCGTTTCCATCCCAAGCTTCAGGAACCATCATTAACATTACATGTGGCAATGACCTTCCGCAATGCATTAAAAGTTCTGCAACGTTATCTAAACAAGCTGAATCAGACTGTCCTTTATCAATAATAGGCAAAAGGATTTCCATCTCTTCTTTTGTAAAAAACGGGGAGGCTAATGATCTCATTCTAGCATAAAACCAGTTTAAGTTACCTGTTAGGGTATTTATCTCTCCATTGTGAGCTACAAAACGAAAAGGTTGAGCAAGTTTCCATGAAGGAAAAGTATTAGTAGAGAAACGTGAATGGACTAAGCCAAATGCCGAAACCATTCTTGCATCGCTGATATCGGGATAGTAAGCACGAACTTGAGAAGTCGTTAGTTGTCCTTTATATACAATGGTTTCGCATGATAAAGAGCTAACATAAAATTGCTCCTGAACTTGATGTTCCGTCTTTTTTATTTCTTGAACGATTAATCGGCGTAAAACAAATAGTTTACGTTCGAAATCTTCATTATTCTTTATTTCTGCTGGTCTTTCTACAAAAAATTGAACAATTGCAGGTTCAACACTCAATGCTGTTTTACCTAAACCGCTTGAGTCAACTGGTACATCCCGGTAACCTAGAAATTTAAATCCTCTATCTTGAGCTGCCTTTTCAATAATCGATCTGCAAATATCATTCTCTTTTTCACCTTTTGGTAAGAAAGCCATACCAACACCATAATGGCCAGGTTCTTTTAATAAAATGTCTAATGCAATACACTCTTCCCAGAAAAATTGATGAGGAATTTGGAACATAATACCTGCTCCATCTCCACTGTCAGGATCGCAACCGCAAGCTCCGCGGTGCTCCATATTTTCTAACATTATCAACGCATCCATAATTTGCTGATGCGATTTTTCTCCTCTTACATGCGCAACGAAACCCACTCCACATGCATCGTGTTCAAACTCAGGGCGATATAATCCGTTTGATTGTGCTTCTTTATTCATTTTTTTATTTGGTAGAACCTCTTGAATTGTTTTGCTAAATTACTATTATTTTTAATAAATATTATCTTTTCCGTAATTTTTATTTACTTTCCTTAAAGAAAACTCATATAAACTTGAATATAATAGGTTTTTAGCAAAACGATGTACAAGAATTTAAGCAAATTTCCATCCAGTAGTATCCTGCTTTCCTCTCAACTTTCGGAAGCCTGGGATAAGAAAATTAAGGTCAAGTAAATCAATCATATAACGATTAGAGTGCCCATTTTTATATTTATATCACTTTTTTTCTTACTTTTGTGGTGGGTAAGTCTTTTACGACCAGCTCCCTTTGAACTCCCCCAGGGTGGGAACGCAGCAAGGGTAAAAGGTTGTAGCGGTGCGATAAAAGGGGCTTGCCCATTTTTTGTTTCTTTTCTTTCTGAATAAGAAACAGGGGTTTATAAAAACCTGAATAATATTGGCTAAATTTGTCCGTATTATTTAACAATTCACATATTCAAGTAATCTCATGAAATTTTTTATTGATACTGCCAATCTTGCTCAGATTAAAGAAGCTCAAGATTTAGGCGTTCTAGACGGAGTAACCACTAATCCGAGTTTAATGGCCAAAGAAGGCATCAGTGGTGAGGAAAACATTATCAATCATTATAAAGCTATTTGTAAAATTGTAGACGGCGATGTAAGTGCGGAAGTTATTTCTACAGATTATGAAGGTATCATCAAAGAAGGTGAAGCTTTAGCAAAATTAGACGACAAGATTGTTGTTAAAGTTCCGATGATTAAGGACGGAATAAAAGCTTTAAAATATTTCTCTTCAAAAGGAATTAAAACAAATTGCACGTTGGTATTCTCAGCTGGTCAGGCTTTATTAGCTGCCAAAGCTGGTGCAACCTACGTTTCTCCATTTATTGGGAGATTAGACGATATATCGACTGATGGCTTATCATTGATCGAAGACATTCGATTGATTTATGACAATTACGGTTTCGAAACTCAAATACTTGCTGCATCTGTAAGAAATAGTATTCATATTCTTGGATGTGCAAAACTTGGAGCAGATGTGATGACAGGTCCCCTATCAGCTATTCTTGCTCTTTTAAAACACCCTTTAACCGATAGCGGTTTGGCTCAATTCTTAGCTGACCATGCTAAAGCAGCTGGTAAATAATCTAAATCTTTTTGATTGCTATTATGCAAATTGAAAAAATTATTGATTTAATTATTATTGGAGGTGGCCCCATAGGACTGGCCTGTGGGATCGCCGCCAAAAATGCCGGACTATCCTATCTAATTATAGAGAAAGGTTGCTTAACCAATTCCCTTTATAATTATCCGCAAGGAATGACTTTCTTTTCAACCGCTGAGCGTTTGGAAATCGGCAATTTGCCCTTCGTAAGCATTAACCCGAAACCTAAGCGAGCAGAGGCTCTGGAATATTATAGAAAAGTCTCACTTTCTTATGATCTAAACATCCGTCTTTTTGAACCGGTAAAGAACGTGCTAAAAAAAGACAACACCTTTACAGTAGAAACTTCAAAAAGCAACTACGAAACAAGGAATATTATTGTCGCTACCGGATTCTATGACATTCCAATGCTAATGGATATCCCCGGCGAAGATTTACCGAAAGTCTTTCATTATTACCAAGAACCTCATTATTTTTCTCATCAAAATGTAGTTGTAGTTGGCGCAAGCAACTCTTCTGTCGATGCTGCTCTTGAAACCTTTAGAAAGGGAGCGAACGTTACCTTAGTTGCAAGAGGTTCCGGAATTGGAGAACGTGTAAAATATTGGGTAAAGCCAGATATCGAAAATCGGATTGCTGCAGGCGAAATAAAAGCTTATTTTTCGAGCAATTTGGTCGAGATTAGGGAAACAGAAGTGGATATAGAAACACCTGATGGTAAAATAACAATCCCTAATGACTTTGTCTTAGCTTTAACAGGCTATCAACCCAATTTTCAATTCCTTGAAAATATAGGAATAGAGCTTGATCAGGAAAACATGAGAATGCCACGTTATAATGAAGTAACTATGGAAACCAATGTTGAAAATATTTATCTGGCAGGCGTAGTATGCGGCGGATTAAATACACATTCCTGGTTTATTGAAAATTCAAGAATCCATGCTGATCAAATAATTGAGGCAATTAAGCAAAAAGGAAATATAGCTAAGATATAGCTGTTTACTTATATAAATAAATCATTTAACTTTACAGAAATAATATAGATTGGGCCACAGGCTAAAGATATGGCAAAAGAATTTTACAGCGATTTAAGGTTGGGTATTTTAGGAGGTGGACAATTAGGACGGATGCTTATTCAAGAAGCAATCAATTTTAATGCGAGTGTATCAGTACTTGATCCGGATGAAAATGCTCCTTGTAAGAATCTTTGCGATCATTTTGAGGTAGGCGCACTTGATGATTATGATACGGTTTATAAGTTTGGAAAACGTGTTGATTTGCTGACTATTGAAATTGAGAAGGTAAATGTTGACGCGTTAGAAAAACTCGAAGAAGAAGGTATAATCGTTTATCCTCAAGCACGGATTATTCGATTAATTCAGGATAAAGGCTTACAAAAAGAATTCTTTAAACAAAATAATATTCCTACTGCTCCATTTCAATTGATTTCTTCAAGAGATGGTTTAGATAATGCAAAGCTTCAACTTCCCTATATTCAAAAATTAAGAAAGGATGGCTATGATGGCCGTGGTGTAATGAAGATTACAAACGAAAACGATAAAGCCAAAGCTTTTGAAGCACCTAGCTTAATTGAGAAATGGATTGACTTTGAAATGGAAATCGGGGTAATTGTTGCCAGAAATCAAAATGAAGAAGTTAAAGCCTTCCCTTGTGTAGAAATGGAATTTAACCCAGAAGTGAATTTGGTAGAGTATTTAATCTCTCCTTCTCTTTTGCCTCATGATATTCAACAGAGAGCAGAATCTTTAGCGATTAAAATTGCTGAAGACCTTCAAATTGTCGGTCTGCTAGCTGTAGAAATGTTTTTGACTAAAGATGGTGAAATCCTTGTTAATGAACTTGCTCCTCGTCCGCATAACAGCGGCCACCAAAGTATTGAAGGGAATATTACATCGCAATTTGCACAACATTTGCGAGCTATATTCAATCTTCCGTTAGGAGAAACACAATGCAGAACGAATGCTGTTATGATTAATTTACTTGGAGAATCTGATTTTCAAGGCTTAGCTCAATATGTTGGTTTAGAGAAAGTATTAGAAAAAGAAGGTGTTTACATTCACCTATATGGTAAAAAATACACAAAACCATTTCGTAAAATGGGTCACGTAACGATTGTTAATGACGATCGTGCAAAGGCTATAGAAACAGCCCGATCTGTTCAGGATATTTTAAAAGTAATTGCTTAAACTAAAAATATGTCAAATCATCAACTTGCAGAAGTGGCTATAATTATGGGAAGTCAATCAGACCTGCCCATCATGAAGGATGCTGCAGAAATATTAAAAACTTTAGGAGTGAGATTTGAATTAACTATAGTCTCAGCTCATAGAACTCCGGACAGGCTCTTTGAATTTTCAAGAAGTGCTGCCTCTAAAGGATTGAAAGTAATTATTGCGGGAGCGGGTGGCGCAGCTCATCTTCCAGGTATGGTTGCTTCATTAACCCATTTACCTGTTATTGGAGTTCCTGTAAAATCATCAAACTCAATTGATGGCTGGGATTCGGTTCTCTCTATTCTGCAAATGCCAAACGGTATTCCTGTTGCTACTGTTGCCTTAAATGCAGCAAAAAATGCAGGGATTTTAGCTGCGCAAATACTAGCAACCAATAATGAAGAACTGACACAAAACCTAATAAACTACAAAGAAGAATTAAAGAAAAAGGTGGAAGAGAGTGCTGATGATGTGGAGAAAATGAACTTTTAACCACTTTGAAACTTTCTATATTTAATTTATACATCCACATTTTTACTTTCATTTGAACTAAACATAAATCCATTCCATATATTTTGCCTTACATTTGCAGCTTCAACATATTGATATGAGTAAACGCGGAAGAGTATTAGTGGCAATGAGTGGCGGAGTTGATAGTTCTGTAGCAGCAGTTATGCTTCATGAACAAGGCTATGAGGTTATTGGTTTAACAATGAAAACCTGGGATTATGCTTCAGCAGGCGGATCGTCCAAAGAAACTGGATGCTGTAGCTTAGATAGTATAAATGATGCACGTGCTTTAGCGGTAGCCTATGGCTTTCCACATTATATTTTAGATATCAGGGATGAGTTTTCAGGCTTTGTAATTGACAATTTTGTTGAGGAATATATTGCTGGTAGAACGCCTAACCCTTGTGTGCTATGCAATACTCATATTAAATGGGAAGCTCTTTTAAAACGTGCAAATCATCTTGATTGTGAATTTATTGCAACCGGGCATTATGCTAATATTAGGTTGCAAGATAGTGGCCGCTATGTAGTTTCAAAAGGTAAAGACGAAAACAAAGATCAATCGTATGTACTTTGGGGTGTTTCACAAGAAAATCTTGCACGAACACGTTTCCCTCTTGGAACTTATAGTAAACCGGAAATCCGGCAAATGGCTAATGATATGGGACAACGAGAGTTGGCTAACAAATCCGAAAGCTATGAAATATGTTTTGTTCCTAATAACGACTATCGATCATTTTTACGTCACCGTGTTGAAGATTTGGACGAGCGTGTTGGGGCTGGCAATTTTGTATTAAGCGATGGGACGGTTGTTGGAAAACATGAAGGCTATCCTTATTATACAATTGGGCAACGAAAAGGACTTGGTATCGCTTTAGGAAGACCTGTATTTGTTATTAAAATTATTCCGGAAACTAATACCGTTGTATTAGGTGATGAAGTTGAGCTGCAAAGATCTTTCGCCATTGTAAAAAACATCAATCTTGTAAAATATGCATCCATTGATGCCCCTTTTGAGGCTGTAACTAAGGTACGGTATAAGGATGCCGGAATGCTAAGTACAATTGAACAAGAAGGTACTTCTATGAAGGTTGAATTCCACCATGCAGTTAAAGGAATTGCACCTGGCCAATCAGCTGTTTTCTATGAAGGAAATGACTTAATTGGAGGAGGTTTCTTAGCTTAATTACATTGTATAATACCTATAAATTAACAAACCAAGGCAATATTTAACACCTTGGTTTTTTCATTTCATATATTCAATAAAAAGTGTGATTTCATAATATTCAATAAATTAAATATTGGCATAGGCTTGAAAATCCCTTTTTAATTGACTTTATTTGCAAAAATCAAGTTATTAATGGCAAAGAATTTACTTATCGTTGAGTCTCCAGCAAAAGCGAAAACAATAGAAGGATATTTAGGAAAAGATTTTTTAGTTAAATCCAGTTATGGACATATACGTGATCTTGTCAAGACGGATGAAGCAATCGATACAACAAATAACTTCGCACAGAAATATGAAGTCCCAACAGATAAAAAAGCAGTTGTAAGCGAACTTAAAAAGCTAGCAAAAGCATCTGAAACTGTTTGGCTAGCTTCAGATGAGGACCGTGAAGGAGAAGCAATTTCCTGGCACCTGTTTGAAACACTAGGCTTGGACGAAAGTAAAACAAAGCGAATAGTTTTCCATGAAATAACGAAACCTGCTATTTTAAAAGCCATCGAGAACCCTCGTAAAATTGATTATAATTTGGTGAATGCGCAGCAAGCGCGACGCGTGTTAGACAGACTGGTTGGCTTTGAACTTTCTCCTGTACTTTGGAAGAAAGTAAAACCATCTCTATCAGCAGGAAGAGTACAATCAGTTGCAGTAAGATTATTAGTAGATCGCGAAAGAGAGTATAATAATTTTATACCGGTTGCATCTTTTAAAGTAGTTGCCATATTTTATACTGATAATAAAAAAGAACTTTTCAAAGCGGAACTGCCAAAACGTTTTCAAACAGCAGGAGAAGCAGAGAATTTTTTAAAAGACTGCATAGCTGCAGAGTTTAAAATCAAATCGTTAGAAACGAAACCCGGCAAACGCACTCCATCTGCACCCTTTACAACCTCTACACTACAACAGGAAGCTAGTAGAAAGCTAGGTTATTCTGTTGGCAGAACAATGAGTTTAGCACAACGTTTATACGAAGCAGGTTATATTTCTTACATGCGTACAGACTCAGTGAACTTAAGTCAAACGGCTTTAGATGCTGCAGAAAAAGAAATTAAGAATGCTTATGGAGATAAATACCATAAGCCCCGTCAATATAAAACAAAATCTTCCGGAGCTCAGGAAGCTCACGAAGCCATACGACCTACGAATTTTGCAAGCCATAGTATTAGTGGAGATTCTGCTGAACGTAAATTGTATGAATTAATTTGGAAACGTGCTATTGCTTCGCAAATGAGTGAAGCCGAGTTTGAAAAAACAACTGCTAAAATTTCAATCTCTTCCCGATCTGAAGAATTAACTGCCAGCGGAGAAGTAATGAAGTTTGATGGATTTTTAAAAGTATATTTTGAATCAACAGACGAAGAAACAGATATTAATTTAGATGATAGCAGTGATAATGCCCTTCTTCCACCACTGAAAACAGGGCAAATCGTTTCCTTAAAGGAAATGAACGCAACTGAACGATATAGCCGTCCGCCTTCTCGTTATACAGAAGCAAGCTTAGTGAAGAAAATGGAGGAATTAGGAATTGGTCGTCCTTCAACATATGCTCCAACTATATCAACCATACAAAACAGAGGTTATGTAGTAAAAGAAGATAGAGAAGGGAAATCACGTAATTATCAAGTAATTTCCTTGGGTAATGGTATAATTACATCAATCGTTAAATCAGAAATTACTGGTGCGGAGCGAAACAAGCTATTTCCAACCGATATTGGAATTATGGTAAATGATTTCTTAGTGGAACATTTTGTAGATATTGTTGATTTTAATTTTACAGCAACTGTTGAAAAGGAATTCGACGATATAGCACACGGCTTAAAAGAGTGGACAACCATGTTAAAGGACTTTTACGGACCTTTTCATACCGATGTTGAGAATACCCTCGAAACTGCAGAGAGAGCTAGTCATGAGCGAGAATTAGGCACAGATGCTGCAACAGGAAAAAAGATTATTGTTCGTGTTGGCCGATTTGGCCCTTTAGTTCAAATCGGATCTACTGAAGACGAAGAAAAGCCAAGATTTGCGAGTTTACGGCAAGGACAAATGATTGAAACCATTACTTTGGAAGAGGCCTTAGAATTATTTAGGCTTCCAAAAAATGTTGGAATGTTTGAAGGTAAAGATATGACGGTCGCAATAGGTAGATTTGGTCCTTATATTCGTCATGATGGATCTTTCTATTCTTTATCTAAGGATATTGACCCTCATAAAGTTGAGGAAGAAGAAGCTATTGAGATCATTAAAACAAAACGTCAAAAAGATATAGATAAAATTATTAAAACTTTTGATGAAGATCCTGAAGTTCGTATAGAGAATGGTCGTTGGGGCCCCTTTATCAGATATGGTAAACTTAACATAAAGATACCTAAAGATAAATTACCTGAGGACCTTAGTTTCGACGAAATTAAAAAGCTTGCAGACGAACAACCTGCAGCCAAGAAATCTTTTAAAGGTGCAAAGACCACTGCAACAGCAGCTAAGAAGAAGGCTCCAGCTAAGAAAAAAGCTGCTCCAAAAGCAAAAAAATAAGCATTTAATTATTTAATGAAAAGAGACTTACCAAAAAATATAGTTGAAGATATAGGAATAGCCATTGTTCTAGAAGGCGAAACACCTGAAAGCAAATTCTGGTATGTTTATATTATTAATCGAAAAAAAGAAACAATTAATAATGTTTTAGTAAGCTCTAGAGGCTATGACTATACGGATGGTAAAGATATTCAAACTACTACATTAAGACACTTCATTGGAGATATTAATGGAAATTCCTTCGCCAAGATAGAACCTATTGATGAAGCCCTGTTTGGATTAACCAATGAATACTGGCTTAGCTATTATATTAATGGGATCATTTACGATAAGAAATTTATCTTCTTACCCGAAAGCGTGGTTGATTCAAATTTCGTTAGAATACCTATTATTAACAAACCAGGGGTATTGATTGGTTAATCAGCTACAAACTACTTAAACCTTATATTTATAATTCAAGGTTACAAGATTTAATAAAACAAGAATGGCTGGAAATTTCCAGCCATTCTTGTTTTATTAAATCTCTATAAACTATAGTTCTTTTATTTTTGCTTCTATTTCTGCTACTTTCTCAGCATTCTCTTTGATTTGATAATAAGTCTTTAGATTTTGCCAAGCTATTGCATGTGTAGGTGCTACCTCTGTTGCTTTCTCTAAATACGGGAACGCCTCTTCAATCAATGCATTACCTTCTTTAGCACGTTCATTATATTCACTTTGCTGATTTGCAGGTAACTTACTTGCTTCCCTAAACATATTAATACCTTGATCTAATAACATTACACCCAGATTAACATACGCATCTGCGAAGGTAGGATCTAACTCAACAGCTTTTATATAGGCTTCTTTAGCAGCTTTTTCATCTTTATTAGAGCTTAATGCAATTCCATAATAATATTGCAATCTGGCATCGCCTGGGTTCTTCTCAATTTGTCCGGCAATACTTGAAATTAGCTTTTCTCCATGACCTGCTTGAAGGTTTAATTCAATATTTTGAGTAGCCAACTGCTGGTTATCTGGAAATTTGACAGATCCCTCTTCAGCATATTTAATAGCAGCCACGGTATCTTTCGATATCATGTATAGACGAGAAAGATCTAGATATATTTGAGGCAAAGTAGAAAAATCTTCATGTCCTAATAACACCTTATATTTTTCTATAGCATTAGGGTAGTCTTTAGCATTAATAGCAGCTAAACCTGCATAATAGCTAAACAAAGTATCTCCTGGTAAATAATCAAGCCCTTTATTAAAAGACTGATATGCGGAAGCATAATCCTTAGCCTCAAAGGCTGTAACGCCGGCATTTAATTCAATCTCAGCTAAAGTGCTTGAAGCCGCGGAAATATTTTGTGCTTGTTCTGCATTTCCTTCTGCTGCTTTAGCTTTTGCAATTGCATCAATAGCTTTTTGCTTGTATTCTGCTGCTGCAGGAGTCTTATCTACAAGAGCATAGTCTGCATATACGAGAGCTAAATAAGTCCAGGTTTCTGATAAGTTGGAAGTTTTATCATTTGAAGACGCCTTCTCTAAAGACGTTTTTGCAGCTTCCAGGTCTTTCATTCCCAGAGCCGGTGTACCAATTTGTTTAACCTGGTTAAACTTGTTGTAGCTAGCCACACCTTTCTTTAATTCCCCGCTTTGTGCAAATGCACCGAAAGAATAGAATAAAGCAGCAAGTAATAAGAGTGATTTAATTTTCATTTTGGTTTAATTGAATGTATTTTGATTTAATTGATTTTTTACTCGCTCATATTGTATTATATCAGCCGACTTCTCATATAATACTGCTAGTGACTTCAATGCATTTTCAGAATTAGGATCAATTTCGTTCGCTTTCAGTAAATATTTTTCTGCTAATTCAAAGTTTTCAACGTTTGTTGTATCGCTGATATAGTCCTTTAAAAAAAGTAATCCTAGTTCATAATTCCCATCATAGTTATTGTCATCTAGCTTTATAACAGTTTCATAATACTGCGCAGCTAATTTACGATTTCCTATAATTTCATAAGCATAGCCAGCTAAATAATTTAACTTTATATTTTCCGGATCTAACTCATGTGCTACACTGATTAAAGGGATAACAGCATCATATGAACCATTATCTGCATAGATATTGATTGCCTCGAATAGAATATCCTTATTGTTCGGAAAAACATCCAAACCATCTAACAATGTATTTAATTGTTCAGTGGGGTTACCCGCTTTTGAATATAGATCAGCTAGTATTAAGACATTCTCAGGACTCAATTTGTTCAGACTTTCCAGATAGTCTTTATAATAATTAACTGCTTCTTCGGGCTTATCAAGACGCGAGCTTAAGACTGATAAATTATGTTTAACATTAATTCCACTTTTACTAAAAGCATCTACTTCTTTGAAGTTATTATACGCTTCCTCTAGTTTGTTATTATTAAGAGCTCTTTTTCCTAAGATTAAATAGGCATTAGATAACTTTCTGTGAATATAAATTATCTGGGCCTCGTTCTCATAGTTTAGCTGATTATCATTCAACCTTGATAATGCGAATTTAGCCTCCTCAATCGGATCTTTTGTATACTTTAATTTCCTGTTCGAATCAGCAACAGCCAAACTACTATAAACTAAGGCACGTAAAAGATTATTCTTATAAGCTATGGAGTCTCTATGATCTTTATATGCATTATCAGAAAACTTCCTTGCTTTTTCCAGGACTGTAAAATCTCCTGATTTGGTATACATCGCAAAATTATTGCGTCCTTCTTTTTCGTCCGATTGTGCGTAGACCACTCCCTGACCAATAAAAAGTAATAGGAAAATTAGAAAGAATCGACTTTTTAATTTAAACAATAACATACTAATTAATCATTTTCAATTATACTTGAATCATCATTTAATCCATTTTCATCAATCTGTGGATTATCTTCTACATCTTCATCTTCTTCCCGCACTACCTTAGCAACCGATGCAATTTGATCGTCTTTCTTCAAATTAATCAACTTAACTCCCTGAGTAGCACGTCCCATTACACGAAGTTCGCTTACTGAAATACGGATAACAATGCTCGATTTATTAATGATCATCAAATCATCCTGGTCAGTAACATTCTTTATTGCAATTAGGTCACCAGTTTTTTCAGTTATACTAATCGTCTTTACACCTTTACCCCCGCGGTTCGTGATGCGATAATCTTCTAACTCAGTACGTTTTCCATAACCATTTTCAGATACAACCAAAATGGTAGTTTCAGGATCATTCACACTAACCATACCAACTACTTCGTCATTTTCATGAGCTAAAGTAATTCCACGTACACCAGTAGCTGTTCTTCCCATAGGACGAACAGTTGATTCATTAAAACGGATTGCTCTGCCTGAACGCAATGCAATTACTATTTCACTTTCACCACTAGTTAAGTTAGCTTCTAATAATTGATCGCCTTCATTGATATTAATTGCATTAATTCCATTTGCACGAGGACGAGAATATGCTTCTAAAGAGGTTTTCTTTATTGTCCCCTTCTTTGTACACATAATAATGAAGTTATTTTCCAGATACTCCTGATCTTTCAAATTCTTCACCTTTATATAGGCTTTAACCTTTTCATCTTTCGGAATATTAATAATATTCTGCAAGGCTCTACCTCTTGAAACTCTTGATCCTTCAGGAATTTCAAAGGCTCTTAGCCAGAAGCAACGTCCTGCTTCTGTAAAGAACAATAAATAATTATGAGCAGTGGCAGAGATAATATGTTCTGTAAAATCACTGTCTTTGGTATTCGAACCTAAAGCACCTTTTCCACCTCTACCTTGTGTACGATATTCTGTAAGAGGTGTTCTTTTAACATATCCATCATGTGATATGGTAATAACAATTTCCTCGTCATCAATAAAGTCCTCCATACTCATATCTCCCGCAGAATGAACAATTTTAGAACGTCGTTCATCACCATACTTTTCTTTAACCTCCAGAAGTTCGTCTTTGATAATCTGCATACGAAGACCTTCATCAGCAAGAATAGACTTCAAGTATTCAATGGTTTTCATTAACTCAGCATACTCTTCTTTAATCTTATCGCGCTCTAATCCTGTTAAACGACGAAGAGTCATATCCAGAATAGCCCTAGATTGAATATCTGACAAACCAAATTTCTCCATTAAACCAGTACGTGCCTCTTCAGGTGTATTGGATGCACGGATTAATTTAATAACCTCTTCAATATGATCTAATGCAATTAATAAACCTTCAAGAATATGTGCACGTTTTTCGGCCTCAGACAATTCAAACTTCGTCCGGCGAATAATTACTTCATGTCTATGTTCAACGAAATAGTGAATTAAATCCTTTAGATTTAACATGACTGGCCTTCCATTGACCAATGCAATGTTATTCACACTAAAAGAGGTTTGTAAAGCAGTGTACTTAAACAAATTGTTTAACACCACAGAAGCATTAGCATCTCGTTTAATATCATAAACAATTCGCATACCATCTCTATCTGATTCATCACGAATTGAAGAGATACCTTCTATCTTTTTCTCATTAACTAATTCAGCTGTACGCTCAATCATGGTCGCCTTATTCACTTGATAAGGGATTTCGGTTACAATAATTTGCTCCCGATCGCTTTTGGTAACTTCTAT
Source organism: Albibacterium bauzanense (assembly GCF_004339765.1). Taxonomy (GTDB): domain Bacteria; phylum Bacteroidota; class Bacteroidia; order Sphingobacteriales; family Sphingobacteriaceae; genus Albibacterium; species Albibacterium bauzanense. Next base: position 620,360 of record NZ_SMGO01000001.1, read on the forward strand.
CTCAGCTTTGGCACGCATAATTACGCTACCACGTCCTGTCTCAAAAGCACTCTGAATCCCTGAATAACCATAAATGATACCTCCTGTAGGGAAGTCAGGTCCTTTAATATGCTGCATTAAATCAGCTATTGTAATATCACGATTATCAATATAAGCTATCGTTCCATCAATCACTTCTGATAGATTATGAGGAGCCATATTTGTGGCCATACCTACAGCAATTCCAGACGCTCCGTTGACTAATAAATTAGGTATACGAGTTGGCAGAACCGTTGGCTCATGCAATGTATCATCAAAATTCAATTGGAAATCAACGGTGTCTTTTGTAATATCGCCCAACATATCTTCAGCGATCTTCTTCAACCGTGCTTCTGTATAACGCATTGCTGCAGGAGAGTCTCCATCAACAGATCCAAAGTTACCCTGTCCATCAACTAAAACGTAGCGCATGCTCCATTCCTGAGCCATTCTCACCATGGTACCATATACAGAAGAGTCTCCGTGTGGATGATATTTACCTAAAACATCCCCAACTATACGTGCTGATTTTTTATGTGGCTTGCTGCTTGTGACACCCAAATCTAACATACCATATAAAACCCGCCTGTGCACTGGTTTTAACCCATCGCGTACATCAGGTAATGCCCGTGAAACGATAACCGACATTGAATAATCAATGTACGATGATTTCATTTCATCTTCAATATTAATCTGGATTATACGATCGTCAGCTGGTATTAAATTGTTTTCATTTTCTGTTTCGTCAGCCATAAGAATTTAGTTCATTTAAACTATGCTTTCAAAAATTTGAACGCATGCGAAGTTAGCAATTTTATGCTTATTTAGCGAATATTAAGAGACAATTGGGTGGTGTTTTTTTAGGATATCCATTCAATTCCTTGCTTTAATAAACCAAGGGTTTTTTCTTCCTCACTTCCCTGTTCCGGCTTAAAGTTATAATGCCAGTTAGCTTGTGGAGGCAGACTCATAAGAATAGATTCTATGCGACCATTGGTTTCCAATCCAAACTTGGTCCCTGCATCATAAACCAGGTTAAACTCAACATAGCGGCCTCTTCGGAGCGCTTGCCAGGTCTTATGTTTATCAGAATAAGATTTATCTTTGTTGCGTTCAATTAGCTCTGTATAAATAGGTAAAAAAGAATTACCAACCTGCTCTGAAAAATTAAGGATTTCACCATATGACAATCCACTTTTTTCCGGATCTAATCGATCATAAAAGATTCCACCAATACCACGTGTTTCCTTTCGGTGATTAATGTAAAAATACCGGTCAGCCCACGATTTAAAATCTGCATAAAACAATGGAGAAGATTGATCACAAATATCTTTAAGATAAGAATGAAAGAAACGAGCATCTTCTTCTATAATATAATGAGGAGTTACATCAATACCACCACCAAACCAGCGAACTTTCTCATTTAATTCAAAGTAGCGAATATTCATATGGATAATAGGAATCCATGGATTAACAGGATGGATCACAATAGACACACCTGTTGCAAAGAAATCATCTTCATCTACCCCAAACGATTTCTTAATTTGTTCTGGAAGCTTCCCATGCACTGCAGAAAAATTAACTCCTCCACGATCAATAACAGCGCCTCCTTGCATAATTCTGGTTCTGCCACCCCCACCACCCTCTCGCTCCCAAACCTCCTCTTCAAACCTTCCCAATCCATCAGCTTCTTCCAACCCTTTACAAATCTGATCTTGAATTTGCCGATAACTTTCAGCAACTTTTTCTTTAAAATCCATACCCGCAAATATCTATTTATTTTTGAAAAGAAAGAAATAGCGACTTTCATCACTTCTGCGTATATTTGAATAGAATGCAAGCATCAGAGAATTTACTTAAATGGGCGATGCGATTTTATCCACCGCTTTTTTTTCAACGAATATGGGTTCAACAATTCCATAAAGATTTCCGAGGTGTAGATGTGAAAATTAATCGCAGCCTGCTTAATAAAAATTACAACTCATCAATTTTTGGAGGAACGATTTTTTCTGCTACGGATCCCTTCTATGCAATACTATTTGATCAAATATTTCAAAGAAAAGGTTATACTAATCTCGTTTGGTTAAAAAGTGCAGAAATACAGTACATAAAACCAGCAAAAAAAAATCTGTTTTTTACAATAAAACTATCAGAAGAAGAGATAGCAAAAGCTGAAAAGCACCTTATTCAAGAAGGAAAATACGTTGCAGGTTTTAATATTGAACTCTTCGATAAAGATGGGATGCTCTATGTAAAAGTCAAAAATGAAGTATATATACGCAACCTCAATTTTAATAGAAACGATTCAATTAAACCTCCTTCTTCTCTACAATAGACAAAGACAATTAAAGCTTGTATATTTGCTAAAAATTTTTCTATGAAACCTATCCTACTATCTGCATTAAGTTTGTTGTTATTAATAACAGCATGCAATACAAAAGACAATTCAACCAAGCAACTTCAAGATGAAGTTATTGCTATTCACGATGAAGTAATGCCTATGATGGCTACATTTACTCATACAAGCATTAAAATAGACTCCATTTTAAATAATTGGGAAACTATTAAGCTTGAACATTCTGAGATTGATACTACAGAACAAAAAGCAAAACTTATAAATCTTAAGAAAGAGATTGAGGCTTCTAATGATGCAATGAATGATTGGATGCATGAGTTAAATTTAGATTATGAAAGTATGTCGGAAACAGAAACTCAAGAATATTTACAAAATGAGCGTTTAAAAGTTCAAGACATTAACACACGTTTCAAGACAGTAGCAGAAGAAAGCGCATCCGTTCTTAGTATTTTTAACAAGTAATGATGAGAAACTTATTATTTACAATAGCATTTATATCCATTTTAGCACTATCAGCTTGCCAATCCACTAATACAGATAAACTACCTATTCTAGGTTCCAGAGAACCTGTTACTACAGAAGTAAATGGTGAAACCGTTACAGATACAGTTTATCACAGTATTCCAGATTTTGAATTCTTAAATCAGGATAGCTTACCAATAACAGGAAAAACATTTGAGAATAGCATATATGTAGCTGATTTCTTCTTCACTTCTTGTCCAAGTATTTGCCCAATAATGCATCGTAATTTGTTAGAGGTTTATAAAAAATACAAAGACAACCCTGAAGTAATGCTTTTATCACATAGTATAGATACAAAATACGACACTCCAAGTGTCTTAAAATCTTATGCCGAAAAACTTGGGATATCAGGAAACCAATGGCAATTTGCATCAGGAACTCGAGAAACAATCTATGGCATATCACCTGAATACATGGTTTTTACAGAAGAGAATGATCAAGTGGCTGGAGGATTTGAACACCAAGGATGGTTTATATTAGTAGATAAAGACAAGCATATTCGCGGTGCCTATAACGGAACAGATGAAAAAGAAGTTGCCAAGCTTATGAAAGATATGGATATCTTATTAAGTGAATATGAGAAATAACTGGATATACAGTATTGTAGGTATTTTCACTATCAGCATTTTTATTCTATCATGTCAAAGCAATGAAGAAATAGAATATGCTCACTATTATGTTAATGGAAAGACAGCCTATGAAACGCATTGTCAAAATTGCCATGGAGCGAAAGGTGAGGGATTAGGGTTACTCTATCCGCCATTAACCGACACAGCCTTTATTGCAAAGAACAAAAACAACCTTGCTAGCATAATTAAATACGGCATGAGTGGAGAATTAATAATAAACGGACAATCTTATAACGGTGAAATGCCTGCCGAGACACACCTTTCTCCCATAGAAATTACTTATATAATTAACTATATAGGAAACTCTTTTGGAAACAAAATTGGACATTATACTCAAGAACAGGTTCAGCAAGATCTAATTAACGCGCGAAATTAGAAGAAAACATTTATATATGTTCTATGTTATATTTCTGAAAGGAGACATTAACATGGAACAAAACGATAAAGCAGAACATGATTATTCACATCACCAGAGAAACCCCGGGCCTTCAAAAGAAGCTCTCGAAGAAAAAAGCGATAAGCCTGCAAGCAGACTTTTACAATGGGTTATTATAATTGCAATCGTCGTTTTAACAATTATAATCTTCTGGCATTATTATTAGTTATTTGTTTTAAAGCCATTTCCAATCGCTAAAGATTTTTAGCGATTACAAAAGCTGATGCCCATGCCCATTGGAAATTATATCCGCCTAACCAACCCGTTACATCCACACATTCACCTCCAAAAAAGAGTCCTGATATTTTAATGGATTCTAAGCTCTTAGAACTTAATTCTTCTGTTGCCAGCCCGCCTCGCATTACTTCAGCTTTATCATACCCTTTATCACCAGCAGGTTTAACAGTAAAATGATGAATTGTTTTATTAATTAATTTAGCCTCCACCTTACTTAAGGAAGCTATCTTTTTATCAATTGGCAAGAATTTTGCCAAAGACTCAACAAATTTTTTAGTAAAATGCTCATGCAAAACATGTTGTAGCAAACGCTTGCCGCCTAAATTTCTTTCTTCAGAAATAATCTCTGCCATAGAAAATCCGGGCAACAAATCAATTACTATCTCTTCGCCTGCACGCCAATAAGATGATATCTGCAAAATAGCAGGGCCGCTTAAACCCCAGTGAGTAAAAAGTATATTCTCATTAAAACTAATTCGGTTATTTGAAACCTTACAAAAAATAGAATTCCCTGCTAGTGCAGCAAACCATTCCTTATCTTTTCCAGTAATTGTTAAGGGAACCAGGGCTGGTGCCGTTTCAATTATTCTTAAATCAAATGATCTTGCAGTGCGTAAGGCAAAATCACTTGCGCCAAGCTTACCAATTGGGAGCCCTCCACTTGCCATAACAACTGCTTTTGACAACACCCTTACTTTTCTATTATTAATCTCATAAATAGTTTCAAACAACGACTCATCGGTCCTATCCACGTTAGTAACTGAACAATTTAATTTAAGTTCAGCCTTATATTTTCTAAGTAAATTTAAAAAGACTGACACAACATCCTTTGCATTATTACTTACAGGAAATAGTTGACCCAACACCTTTTCCTTACCTATAATTCCATTACTCTCAAAGAACCAGATACTATCTTTAACAGTCCATTGCTTAAAAATATTTTCACAGAAAGTTTGGTCTTCTGAAATAAAGTTTTCAGATGTACTATAAAGATTTGTATAATTGCAGCGCCCTCCTCCTGAGATCAATATTTTAGCACCAGCCCTATCGTTCTTTTCAAGGATTAAAACCTTTTTTCCAAGAGCAGCTGCTTGTACACCACACATTAGTCCACAAGCCCCAGCTCCTACTATTACCGCATCATAAACCATACATCTATCTGATTATTGGACGAAGATAAAAAATCTATCAACGTAATTATCTTTTAGATTTGTTTAAAAAACCGCATATTAGCATACCTATCATTTAATAGATACTCCTTATGACAGATATCCATTTATATTCAATTTTGGATAATGATTTCTATAAATTCACGATGCAACATGCAGTGATAAAATTATTTCCGAATGCTCAAGCAAAATATAAGTTTATCAATCGAGGGCAGCATCCTTTTCCTCCGGGATTTGCAGAAATACTAAAAGAGGAAATAGACAAAATGGAGCAATTGAAGCTCACAAAAGATGAAAAAGAATATTTAAGAAAAACATGCCCCTATCTTGATCCCACCTACCTTGATTTTCTTCAGGGGTATCGCTATGATTCTTCAGAAGTTGAGGTTACTCAAACAGGAAATGATCTTTCTGTTAAAATAGCCGGCTATTGGTATCGTACAATTATGTGGGAAGTTCCAATTATGAGTCTCATCTGTGAACTTTATTATAAGATCACCAAACAAGAACGCATAAGTGATGAAGAAGTTAGCTTCATTGCAAAAGAGAAAATAAACAAATACAAAAAGTTAAATATAACGATCGCTGATTTTGGCACTCGTCGCCGGCATTCTTACAAAGTTCATGACCTTACTATTAAAGCTCTAAAAGATTTCGGTTCAGACTGTTTTATAGGAACTAGCAATGTACATTTAGCTATGAAAAACCGTATTAAACCTATCGGTACTCATGCCCATGAATGGTTTATGTTTCATGCAGCAAAATATGGTTTTAAAATGGCGAATTCTTTAGGCCTTGAAAACTGGTCTAATGTTTATCGTGGCGATCTCGGTATTGCATTATCTGACACCTATACAAGTAAAGTATTCTTTTCACAGTTTGACAAGAAATTCACCAAGCTTTTTGATGGTGTACGGCATGACAGTGGCGATCCGTTAGAATTTGCAGATATGACCATAGACCACTACAAGCACTATGGCATTGACCCAACAACGAAAACGATTATATTTTCTGACGGTTTAAATTATGAGAAAGTGGAAAGGATTTCCAATTACTGCAAAGGAAAAATAAGAATCTCTTTTGGCATTGGAACCAATTTCACAAACGACGTAGGGTTAAAGCCAATGAATATTGTTCTCAAAATGACAGATACTTTGCCAGAAGAGGCTCATTGGACACCAGTAATTAAGCTCTCCGACGAAAAAAATAAATACACAGGAGATGAAGAAATGATCAAATTATCCAAAAGAATTTTAGAAATTAAAGATTAATGCAATATCCTGATGTATACGGGGAAGCCCTTCTCGATTATTACAATACAAATAAAATTGAAAATGAATTGATCCTTCATACGAATCAATCAGAAACGGAGTTTATGCCCATCGATCTCTTTTTTAGAGATGAAAGTGAATTTCCAGATCAGGAACTAATTGCCCTGGCGCTTTGCGATGGAAAAGTACTGGATATTGGTGCTGGAGCAGGCAGCCATGCACTTTATCTACAAGAACGAGGTATGGATGTAACGGCATTAGAAGTATCCGCCAACGCCTGTAAAATCATGAAACTTCGAGGTATCAGATCAGTTATTAAAGAAGATATATTTTCTTATAATCAAGGCAAATATGATACCCTTCTGTTTTTAATGAATGGCATTGGTCTTGCAGAATCAATTGATGGACTAAAACGACTCTTCAATCACTGCAAAACATTATTAAACCCTGGCGGACAATTATTATTTGACTCTTCTGATATCTCTTACTATTACGATGAAGGCATTCAAAAGCCAAATCATTATTATGGAGAGATTAAATTTCAATACGAATATAAAGGAAGAATGGGTAAACCATTCGGTTGGATATATATCGATCAACAAGAATTAATTAAAGTCGGTAACGAAAATGGTTGGGTAGTTCAAATCCTTGATGAAGATGATCACTACCAATATCTTGTACGTATGGAATTAAAATCTAGCTTTTAAGCACACGTTGAATCTCATCTAATTTCATTAGTGCTTCAATTGGCGTTAGGGTATTGACATCTAAATTATTCAGAACATCCCTTATTTTCACTAAAACAGGATCATCAATAGAAAACATCTGCAATTGATAAGCTTGCTTTTGAACCTTTTTCAAACTATCCTTAATATTCTCCCCTCCTGTCCTTTCTTGTTCTAAACGTTTTAAAATTTCATTTGAACGGTGAATAATTGCTGAAGGCATTCCGGCCATTTTAGCAACATGAATCCCAAAGCTGTGTTCACTGCCGCCAGGAACTAACTTTCGTAAAAAGATGACCTTATTACTTACTTCCTTAACCGATATATTGTAATTCTTAACTCTGTCAAAGCTATTTGTTAATTCATTCAGCTCATGATAATGCGTGGCAAAAAGAGTTTTTGCTTTAGCCGCCGGATATTGATGTAAATATTCAGCGATCGCCCAGGCAATAGAAATACCATCATATGTACTGGTACCTCTTCCAATTTCATCAAGCAATATTAAACTCCGTTCTGAGATGTTATTTAAAATACTTGCAGTCTCACTCATTTCAACCATGAAAGTCGATTCACCGCTTGATACATTATCAGAGGCACCAACCCGAGTAAATATCTTGTCCACAAGACCAAGTTTTGCTGACTTAGCAGGAACAAAACTCCCCATCTGTGCCATCAAAACGATAAGTCCTGTCTGTCTTAATAAGGCCGACTTTCCAGCCATATTTGGACCGGTAATAATAATAATCTGCTGCGTCTCACTATCTAAAAAAACATCATTTGTAATATATTCTGTTCCTAGAGGTAGATTTTTTTCAATAACCGGGTGCCTGCCTCCCTTAATATCAATAACTGTATCTATATTAATTTCAGGCCTTGTATAATGATTGTTTTTAGCAATTAAAGCAAAGTTTAATAATACATCTAATTGAGCAATCAACTGAGCATTCAATTGAACCGGCTTAATATATTCTAGCAAAGAACTTAGCAATTCAGCATAAATCCGGCTTTCAAGAACATATATCTTTTCTTCCGCACCTAATATCTGCTCTTCATATTCTTTTAATTCAGCAGTAATATAACGCTCAGCATTTACCAAGGTTTGTTTCCTTTGCCAGGTTTCCGGAACCTTATCTTTATGAGAGTTCGTTACTTCAAGGTAATAACCAAAAACATTATTGAACGAAATCTTCAAAGAAGGAATCCCTGTATTCAAAGCCTCTCTCTTCTGAATTTCCAGTAAAAAGTCTTTTCCTCCAAAAGCAATCTTTCGCAAATGGTCTAACTCTTCATTCACTCCATTTGCAATAACATTACCCTTAGCTATTAAAACCGGAGGTTCAGCTTGTAATTCAGCTTCAATCTGCTCTGTTAAATGTTTACAGCCGTTTAATTGTTCTGCAATTACCTGTAGGGCCTTTGAATCAACATGCGATATGATCTGTTTAATCTCTGCAATTGCGTGTAACGATCTTTTTAATTGTACAACTTCTCGTGGATTCGCTCGCTGTAAACCAATCTTACTGATCAAACGCTCTAAATCTCCTATTTGTTTAATTTCATTCAGTAAATCTTGTTGCAATTCGGGATTATTCAACAAAAACTCAACAACATCTAAGCGGGCATTAATTGGTTTTTGATCCTTCAAAGGCATTACGATCCATTTCCTCAATAAACGAGCTCCCATTGGAGAGGAAGTATGATCAAGTACATTTAATAAAGTAATTGCATTATCGTTATGAGAATCTATCAGTTCTAAGTTCCGAATCGTAAAACGGTCCAACCACATAAAGTGATCTTCTTCTACTCTTGAAAGAGTCGATATATGTTGAAGATTATGATGTTCCGTCTCATTTAAATAATGTAATGAAACCCCGGCAGCTACTATTGCCAGACCTAATCTTTCAACACCAAAACCTTTCAGCGTACTTACCTCAAAGTGCTTCAGTAAAAGCTCTTTTGCATAATCGCCGGTATAAGGCCATTCATCTAAAGAATAAATATAAAAGCGATCTCCAAAATTCTCAATAAATTCTTTATGATTTTTTTTACTTAAAATAATCTCATTAGGCTTGTAACTCTGTAAAAGCTTATCAATGTACTCTATCTTACCTTGAGCTACCAAAAATTCACCTGTTGAAATATCCAAAAATGAACATCCAACTGAGTTCTTTTCAATATAAACAGAGGCTAAGTAATTATTAGATTTTTGTTGAATTATATTGTCGTTGTAAGAAACACCCGGAGTTACTAACTGCGTCACACCTCGTTTTACGATGGTCTTCGTAGTTTTTGGATCTTCTAACTGATCACAAATTGCTACACGAAGTCCTGAGCGTACTAATTTTGGCAAATATGTTTCAAGTGAATGATGAGGAAAACCCGCCAAAGCTACCTCTGAAGTTGAACCAGCTCCCCTCTTTGTAAGAACAATCCCTAAAACATCTGATGCCTTAACAGCATCTTCACCAAAGGTTTCATAAAAATCACCAACTCTAAATAATAATAATGTTCCTGGATATTTAACCTTAATGCGATTATACTGCTGCATCAAAGGCGTTTCCTTTTTCTCTATTTTAGCCAATATTATAGTATTAAACGGAGTAAAGATAAAAGAAGATCCCTAGATTGGAAAATCTAAGAGATTTGATATTTATCTAACTTATTATATAAAGTCTTGCGGTCAATATTCAATAATTGGGCAGCCTTACTCTTATTATACTTCACCTTCTGTAAAACTTCTATAATCAGTTGTCTTTCATGAGCTTCACTCTTTGACTTTAGATCATCTCCAGAGATATCATAAGAATTTATGTTATTCTTTAACGATTGAACCATATCTTCCGGCAATGCAGAAACCTGAACAGTATCCCCTTGCGTCAAAAGGACCATCCGCTTAACAACGTTTTTCAATTCTCTTAAATTGCCGGGCCATTCATAGCTTTCAAAAACAGCAATTACTTCCTCATCTAATTGTTTTACATCTCTTTCTAATTCTTCATTTGCTTTTTTCATAAAGAAATCAACAAACAAATTCAAATCGTTACCACGCTCACGCAGAGGAGGGACGTGGATTTCAAATTCATTAATTCGATGATATAAATCTTCTCGAAAATCACCACCAGCAGAACTTCCCAATAAATCATCGTTAGTAGCAGCAATTACACGCACATCTACTTTAATCTGTTTATTGGCACCTATTGGCTGAATTATACGCTCTTGCAATGCCCGAAGAAGCTTTACCTGAACCTCATAACTTAAATTTCCTATTTCATCTAAAAACAGGGTTCCACCCGAAGCCTCTTCAAACTGTCCCCTTTTATCAACTACAGCACCTGTAAATGACCCTTTAATATGACCAAATAGTTCGCTCCCGGCTAATTCCTTAGATAAGGTTCCGCAATCAATGGATACAAAAGGTTTACCGGCTCTTTTACTTTTCTCATGAATAGATTTTGCTACATATTCCTTCCCTGTCCCACTTTCTCCTCGTATCAAAACAGTCATATCTGTAGGAGCTACCAAATCAATATATTCCTGAAGTTTATTAGCTATTTTGCTCTTGCCTTTAACATACTCTTTCTCATCTGAATTATCTTCTTCCTTTAGTTTTAATTTTGAAACTATGTTTGGCTTTTCAGTAGAATTCGTTAATGCTTCTTTTAAGATCATCAGTAACTCATCCTGGTTCACAGGCTTTGTAATGTAATCATAAACCCCTTTCCGCATAGCTCTAACAGCAGTGCGAACGTCACTGAAGCCTGTCATTATTATAACTGGAACAACAAGTCCATGGTGTTGGATAAAATCCAGCACCTCTAACCCATTACCGTCACCTAAACGATAATCCAGCAAAACCAAATCATACTTATTCTTTTTAATAGCATTTATGCTATTACTAATAGAAAAATAAGGGTCGACCTGATATCCGTTCTTTTTTAAAAAACTTTCAATAATAGCAGAAAAGGTAGTATCATCCTCTACTAACAGCACATTGATCATATATAGTTTGTTTTCTCAATTTTATAAAACGATATAAAACCAGGTAATGATATACCCCAGCTATATCTTTACTCCTTTTTCAATATATCGCCAAACTTTCTACCCAAATACCCCACCGTTTCCCGGCTAGGAGAATACGATATCTGATGTATATCCGTTAAATCAACTATCATACTCTTTTTTCGCCTACTTGGAAAAACCAGCATAAGATTATTATTCTCATAAACTTTACCTACTCTTCGTGGAACACCATCAAAATCATGATCATATGAGACATCTCCTACGCGAGCAGACACAAATACAACAAAATCATCTGGTTTTACATATTCACTCAAACCTTGTAAAGAATCCCACTCTTTATACAACTCAAACTGAAAATTAATACTTGTTTTACTTTTCAACAAATATTGATCGATAGCAGATTGAGAACGACTATTACAAACACACAACAATGGCAAACTCAGCTCTTGAGTCAATCTGGAAACTTTATTCAGCCAATAATGAAAACCTTTCTCTGCTTCTGCCATTGGTGGTACTAATAGTATAATACGTTTCTGACTTACAAATGGTTTTTCCAAACGGCACATAAATAAACTTACATCTGTCAAATTCAATATACTTTCCGTCTTTTCACCAACAAGTTTTTCAATAATACTTGCTTTACTAGGCCATCCGATTAAAATACAGGTTGCCAAGATTTCACGAGAGGCACGACTGATCCCTCCAGCAATATTATAATCAATGGTAGCCATTATATTTACTTCTGTCTCACTACCTGAAGCATACTTTACAATGGAATCTAAATTTTTACGAGCAGTCTTCAAATTAGCCTCTGCCATTTCATTATTTGGAACAACAGATAAAATAGTAGGTTGATGAGGTGACTTTTTATTACGAATCAAAGTTGCCATATCCAGCAGGGGCTCCATATTATTTAAATTCGCAATCGGTATTAAAATATGCTCATCTGCAAGTTGATTCGGCTCCTCTATTATTTCATCCTGACTCCCTGCTAATACTACTTTTTTTGAAGCCCCTTCAGTAACCAATGTTGCAACAACACAAGTAACTAAAATTACTACAATGGTTCCATTTAAAACATTTTCATCAATTATTTCATACTGATAACCCACCATTATTACAGCCAGGGTAGCTGCTGCGTGAGCACTGCTTAAACCAAAAATTAATTGCTGTTGCGCATTCGTATAATTAAAAGTAACACGGGTTAACCATGCTGCTATATATTTTCCCGCCAATGCAGTAATCGTTAAGGCACCGGCAACATATAATGTAGCAGGGCCGTTAAAAACTACATTTATATCAACTACCATACCCACACTGATTAAGAAAAATGGGATAAATAACGAGTTTCCAATGAATTCAATACGGTTCATCAATGCCGAAGAATGAGGAATCAATTTATTCAGTGCTAACCCAGCCATAAAAGCACCGATAATGGGTTCCAGGCTACATACCTCAGCTAAAAATGCGGCGAAGAAGACAACAAACAAAACGAATATGTAATGTGAAGTCCTTTCCCCTTCAACTTTTTGAAAAAACCATTTTGCTATTCGGGGAATAACTCCAAACATGATTAATAGAAAGACAGCAAAGGACAAACACAGCCTTAGCCAAAACTGCTGATCTAACTGACCTTGTGACGAACCGATAATAACAGCTAGAGCAATTAAAACTGCGGTATCTGTTAAAATCGTACCGCCTACAGTTATAGCTACCGCCTCGTTTTTAGTAATTCCATAACTATTAACTACAGGATATGAAACTAAGGTATGCGTAGCAAACATACTTGAAATCATTATGCTTGCACTGATATCGTAACCCAGAATATAATAACAAACCGGATAGCCAATAAGTGCAGGAATAATAAATGTATAAAAACCAAAGGTTCCACTTTTATGCCTTGTCTTTCGGAATTCATTTAAATCGAGTTCCAGACCTGCTATAAACATAATATAAAGCAAGCCAATAGTAGAAAACAAATCAACTGCAGAATTACGTTCAAGAATATTTAATGCATGAGGACCTATGAGAACTCCCGAAAGAATGAGTCCGATTATCCCCGGGATTCTGATTTTTCTTAAAAGAATTGGGGAGAGAAGTATTATAAATAATATAAGTGCAAATATGAGAACCGAACTGGTAAAAGGCGTCTCAAATGCATGTTTTATATGTTCGATAAATCCTTTATCCATAGACAGCTTTTCTTGTATTTGTTTTAATACTGATTAATCATGTATGCAATATTACTGCAATACGCGACCTCAAATATAAAAAAATACATCAAGTCTCAGCTAAGTAACTATGTGCTTTTCTTCCAATTCAGCGTCTAATAGCTCATATGGAGAGTTTTTGCTTATGAATTCTGGTACAATTTGTTTCATTTTACGAACTACAGCTTTATTGATCTGTTGTTCATTTATTGCCAATAGTTCATCAATATTCCTTTTTGTTTCATCAAATGGATAGCTCACAACTCGTGCAATGCTTATTTTTTCATGATGAGTTGGTAAAGTATGTTCAGAGGCACTTAATAGCTCTTCATACAGTTTTTCTCCAGGGCGTAAACCAGAAAACACTATATCAATATCTACACCTTCCTGCAAACCAGCAAGTTGAATCATCTTTCTAGCTAAATCAACAATCTTGATAGGTTTACCCATGTCGAAGACAAATATTTCTCCACCTTCTCCCATTGTCCCTGCTTCCAAAACTAATTGAACAGCTTCATAAATAGTCATAAAATATCGGGTGATCTCGGGATGAGTAACAGTTAAAGGACCTCTCTTTTCTATCTGACTCTTAAAACGAGGTAAAACAGATCCGTTTGACCCTAATACATTTCCAAACCTGGTTGTAATAAAACGGGTCTTAACATCTTTTGATACATACATGCCGTTTCCATTCACCCCACCCTTGTGTTTCAATGAATACTGACCATCATTCAAAGCTTGTATATAGATTTCTGCCAGGCGCTTCGAAGCACCCATAATATTAGTAGGATTAACTGCTTTATCAGTAGATATCATAACAAATTTATCTGTTCCGAATTTCACAGCTAAATCTGCAACATTCTTAGTTCCTTGCACATTCGATTTTATAGCCTCAAAAGGGTTATGTTCCATTAAAGGAACATGTTTGTAGGCTGCAGCATGATAAACTACTTGGGGACGTAAATCATTAAACAATTTATGCATCCGACTATAGCTTCTAACATCAGCGATCTTAATTTTTATAGAAGCGTCTGGAAACTTATCTTCCAACTCCAATTGCATTTCATGAAGAGGAGATTCAGCCTGATCACATAAAATAAGAACAGCTGGATTATATTTTAATACTTGTCGAACAATTTCTGACCCGATCGATCCTGCAGCTCCAGTAACCAATACTCTTTTCCCTGTCAAATCGTTACTCACCCTTGTTTGATCTATTCGAATAGGCTTCCTTTGCAAAAGATCTTCAATGCGTAACTTCTGCATTTGCTTTCTATCCAATTTACCAGAAAGCCAGGTTCCTGCTGGAGGAACTGTTATTACTTTAATACCTAACCTTAGAGCACGCTCAATTACAACCTTTTTATCTCGTTCTCCTAATAGCTCGTTGATAACAATAATCTGATCAATATTTTTCTTTGCATTTAAGACAGTAAGCTCCTTAAAATGATAGACCTTCTTTTGCTCCATATAACTATTTAGTCTAGTCCGGTCAACATCAATAAAACCTTCTACTACATAGTTTGCATCTGAATTACTCTCCAATGCCTGTTTAACTAAAACAGCATTTTTATCTGAACCATAAATTAGTACATTAATTCTTTCTTTATTCCCATAGCGTCTGATCATTACATAAAAAGCTGCTTTTGCAAAAATCCTCAACATAATTAATAATGAGGAAGTAATGAAGAAATTAATGATCAATATACTGAACAAATTCAATAACTGAATATGTAAAATCGGCTGCACAAATAAAAAGGAAGCAACTAAAAAAACAATGCTGAAAGTTAATACGGCAACAAAAATACGCAACATATCCTGCGTATTAGAATAACGTAAAAGACCTGTGTGAAGTCTTAAGAAGTAGATTACAGGAGATGCTATTAAGCAGAAAAGAGAAATATAAATAAGATAATGACCTCTTACCATATCATTGAACTCAAACCGCTCAACAATAAAGTACGAAAAGGAAAAAGACCAGCTAATAATTATTAAATCAACAATAAATATTACCCATCGTGGGAGAGTCCGTCCTTGAAGTAAAAATTTTCTCACATTTTTATATTAAGCCTGTTTTTATTTCATGTTACCTTAAAGCAATAAGTGTACCATGAAAACGATTGTTTATATTAAAACGCAACAATAAATTCTTTATAAAGTTTCACAAAATAATCCAACTATCAGCTTAATTCATTAAAATATTTATGAAACAAAGGAATGGTCTCGATACCCTTCAGGTAATTTGCAATATCATACTTCTCATTTGGTGAGTGCAAATTATCGCTATCTAAACCAAAGCCCATAAGTACAGTCTTAATGCCTAATTCTTGCTCAAACAGTGCTACAATCGGAATACTCCCTCCACCCCTTGTTGGAATCGGAGCCTTTCCAAAAGATTTCTCAATCGCTTTTGAAGCTGCACGATACGCTACACTATCGGTAGGAGTTACAACAGGTTCTCCCCCATGATGTGGCTTTACACTCACAGTAACAGTATCTGGAGCGATACGTTTAAAATGATTCTTAAAAATTTCAGTTATTTTATTTGAATTCTGATTAGGAACCAAACGCATCGATATTTTAGCACTTGCTTTAGCAGGCAGAACAGTTTTTGCACCCTCACCGGTATATCCACCCCAAATACCATTCACCTCTAACGTTGGTCGTATACCTGTACGCTCCAAGGTAGTATAGCCTTTTTCTCCCCAAACATTTTCAATCCCCAAATCTTCTTTATATTCCTCAATATCAAAAGGAGCTTTATTAAGCGCCTCGCGCTCTTCTTCTGATAAAGTTACAACATCATCATAAAATCCAGGGATTGTAATATGATTGTTTTCATCATGCAGAGAGGCAATCATTTTTGCCAGGATAATAGCAGGATTAGCCACAGCACCTCCATAAACGCCTGAATGCAAATCACGGTTTGGCCCCTGAACTTCAACCTCAACATATGATAAACCTCGTAAACCTGTTTCCAGAGAAGGGTTTTCCAAACTAATCATAGAGGTATCTGAAATTAAAACAACATCTGCCTTTAATCGTTCCTTATTTTCGCTAACAAAAACTCCTAAATTGTCTGATCCTACTTCCTCTTCTCCTTCAATCATAAATTTAATATTACAAGGTAAGCCATCTGTTTGAAGCATCAATTCAAATGCCTTCACATGCATATAGAATTGACCTTTATCATCACAGGCACCTCTTGCATATATTTTTCCATCACGCACAGTTGGTTCAAAAGGAGGAGTCTTCCAAAGCTCTAAAGGATCGGGAGGTTGAACATCATAATGTCCGTAAACTAAGACAGTTGGTTTATTTGGATCTACTATCTTTTCCCCATAAACAATCGGGTGACCTGCAGTCGGACAAACCTCAACCTTATCAGCACCTGCAGCACGCAATTTATCAGCAACAAAAGTCGCCGTTCTTGCAACATCCTCTTTATATTTTGGGTCAGCACTTATTGAAGGAAATCGAAGGAGTTCAAACAACTCATCTAAAAAACGTTGTTTATTTTGTTCAATATAATTTTTGATGTTTTGCATAACGAATAATTTGTCATCAAAGTTAATAATTTGATTTGAGAATGGATAGAAACCCAAAAACACCTAAGTTTGTAAATATATAAATGAAGAACCACTTTCAGATTTATCTCAACGCCTACCGAGGATTATCTCAGCCTGCCTGGATGCTATCCTTAGTTATGCTTATAAACAGAATGGGTGCAATGGTAATACCATTCCTGGGTTTATACATGACAGAGCATCTTCATTTTTCATTAAAAGAAACAGGGATAGTTTTAAGCTTTTTCGGACTAGGAGCAATTTCAGGATCTTATATTGGAGGGAGGCTTACTGATATTAATGGTCATTTTAAAATTCAACTATTAAGTCTTTGTTTAACTGTTCCATTATTTTTTCTTCTTCCTGCTCTAAAGACACCTCTTCTACTAAGCATTGGTATTTTCATTCTAAGTTTAATTGCAGAAACCTTCAGACCAGCTAATTCGGTTTCAATAGCCTATTACGCTAAGCCACAAAATTTAACACGTGCCTTATCCTTAAACCGGATGGCCTTAAACTTAGGCTTTTCAATTGGTCCTGCTGTTGGGGGACTTCTTGCTGCCTTTTCTTATAATTGGCTTTTCTATGGCAATGGGATTAGCGCTGCGTTGGCAGGCTTTGTTTTTTATATTTACTTCAGAAGACGAGAAGGAAATCAGAAGCTTATAAAACAAAATAATAGTCAAAGAATTCAAATACTGCCTCTTGCCAAGTCTCCATACAAAGACAAGGCGTTTATTATCTTCAATATTTTATGTACCTTTTATAGTATCTGTTTTTTTCAACTACTAAGCACATTACCTTTATATTATAAACAAGAATATATATTAGAAGATAGCGCTGTCGGTATCATACTTGCTTTCAATGGACTAGTGGTTTTTCTTTTAGAGATGTTTTTGGTACATATTGCTGAAAAAAAACTTACTTCCTTTCAAACCATCACTCTGGGTGCAGCTTTGCTAAGTATATCATTCCTCTTACTAATAAATAGTGCAGGCGTCTGGATTCTTTTCTTATCTATGTTTATTCTCAGTGTTTCCGAAATATTCGTTTTCCCCTTCACTTCAACAGTCACTTTAAAACGTGCTCACATAAGTAACCAGGGCGCCTATATGGGATTAAACGGATTAGCCTTTTCAGCAGCACATATACTATCTCCATCTATTGGAACACAGATTGTATCAGCTTTCGGATTTGATATATTATGGTTGTCAACAGCTGTTTTAGCATTTATCAGTACTATCGGATTTTATTTAATCAGAAATAAGTTTAACACTCCCTTCAAATAATCCTAAAAGATATTTTACCTCATTTAAACAATTATCTTTTTGTCACTTTATTAAATTAATGCAACTTTGCCGCCTAGATCAAATATTTAAATACATCAAAATGAAAAAGTTTCTTTTATTTATTTTATTAGCTGCAACAACTTTCTCGGTTAAAGCCGATGAAGGTATGTGGTTTTTAATGAATATCGAGCGATTAAATGAGCGAGATATGCAGAAGATGGGCTTACAGTTAACCGCTGAAGAAATCTATAGTATTAATAATTCCAGCTTAAAAGATGCCATTGTTCAATTTGGAGGAGGTTGTACAGCAGAAATAGTATCCAATACAGGCTTAGTAATGACCAATCACCATTGTGGTTATGGAGCAATTGCAGAACTATCAACTCCAGAAAATGATCATTTAACAAATGGTTTCTGGGCACAAACTAAAGCCGATGAATTAAAGCCAAAGTCGTTATCTGTAAGATTTTTTGTACGTATGGACGATGTTTCAAAACGTATCTTAAGTAAGTTAAATGATACTAT
Organism: Albibacterium bauzanense; assembly: GCF_004339765.1. Lineage (GTDB taxonomy): Bacteria > Bacteroidota > Bacteroidia > Sphingobacteriales > Sphingobacteriaceae > Albibacterium > Albibacterium bauzanense. Next base: position 639,333 of record NZ_SMGO01000001.1, read on the forward strand.
GACTGAAGCTGAACGTGAAGCTACTATCAACAGAGAAATTGCTCTTATAGAAAAAGAGAATAACGAAGGTGGTAAATACACTGTATCAGTAAAATCATTTTATGAAGGCAACGAGTTTTATTACTTCGTTTATCAAGACTATACAGATGTTCGCTTAGTTGGAACTCCGCCCGATAATATTGGCAAATTTGGGGGAGACACCGACAATTGGGAATGGCCTCGCCACACCGGCGATTTTTCTTTATTCCGCGTATACGCAGATAAAGATGGTAACCCTGCAGAATACTCTCAAAACAATGTGCCACTAGTACCAAAATATCATCTTTCTATCAGTCTAAATGGATTCAAAGAAGGAGATTTTGCTATGATCCTTGGTTACCCGGGTCGTACAAATCGTTGGATGCCTTCGGCTGGAATTTCGCAAAATGTAAACTTCGCTTATCCGGCATGGGTTGAAGCCTCAAAAACAGGCATGGATGTGATGAAGAAATACATGGATCAGGATCAGGCTATCCGTTTAAAATACGCATCAAAATATGCAGGTGTTGCTAACTATTGGAAAAATCGTCAAGGTATGATTGATGCATTAACCCAACATCAAACTGCTAAAACAAAAGCAGCATCCGAAAAGAAATTCAATAAATGGGCCAACAAATCTAAGAATCGCGACAAGTACGGTTCTGTAATGGCTACCATTAATGAATATTATGCATTGACAAATGAAGAAGCCCGACATGATAATTATATTTCAGGCGGTATTCTTCGTAGCAGTTCTTTAGCACCACTACCTTATACACTAGGTAATGCAATTAACTTCTATCTTCAACAAAACGATGCTAAAAAAGCAGAGCTCTTACCTCAACTAATTAATCAGGCTAATTCTTCTTACGAAAATTTATCCATGCCTGTAGAGAAAGAACTGTTAATTGCTCTTCTTAATTTATATGTTGAAAAAGGAGGTAAAGACTTAATCGCTCCGTATGTTGCTGAAATAGCAAAAGAAAATAACGGCGATGTCACCCCATACATCAACAAAGCATTTGAAACAAGTATATTTGCAAATCAGGAAAAGCTAATCGCTTTCATTAATAACCCCAACCTTGAAGTTTTATCCAACGATTTACTTTTCAAACTATCCAATGATATCATAGCACGTTATCGCTATGAGTCAGATACCATGAAAACAAAACAAGCTGACTTTAATCGCGCTTTCCGTTTAATGGTTCAAGGTATGCGTGAAGCAAATCCAAAAGTAAAATACTATCCGGATGCAAATAGTACACTTCGTTTATCTTACGGAAAGATCCGCGCTTTACCTGCAGATCCAAGGAACGATGCTACAATCAATAACTATACGACATTAAAAGGGACCATCGCTAAATACAAACCTAATGATCCGGAGTTCGATTTACCGCAAAAGCTAATCGATTTATATGAGGCTAAGGACTTCGGACAATATGCTGATAAAAACGGCTATATGCCCGTAAATTTCTTATCAGATAATGATATCACCGGAGGAAATTCTGGCTCACCTGTATTAAATGGAAAAGGTGAATTATTAGGCCTTGCGTTTGATGGAAACATTGAAGCTATGGCAGGCGACGTTATTTTCGACCCTGAGCTTCAACGAACCATTAGTGTTGATATCCGTTATGTATTATTCCTGATCGACAAATTTGCTGGTGCAAGCCATATTATCGATGAATTTACCCTAGTTAAAGATTAATAAATAACTCAAGTAATTAAAATCTCCAATCCGGTTACATAAATTTGTGACCGGATTTTTTCGTATATTTGTACATTATATGGGGTCGACCGGAATTGACAGGATGGAGACGGTTATGTAAGCATGCAGCGCGTTGTTAGTCTAGCGCTTTAATCTGAACTTTCAACTTTTTAAATGGCGAAAATAACTACGCCTTAGCTGCCTAATTTAGAATTAGTTTAGCTTTTGTCCAGTCTGGGTTTTGTTCTGTAGCCTAGACACACGGGCATCGAACTATGGAACTGGTTGCTTCAACGCTGTGATGAAGTGACGAGATAAAACAGATAAGGATTTGGTATAGGTAAGCAACCAACCTTCCAGATCTCGAAAATTTAATGGAAGCTAAGCATGTAGAAAGCATATACAGTACCATGTTTGGACGAGGGTTCGAATCCCTCCGACTCCACAAACAAGGCTTGGTTGAACACCAAGCCTTGTTTTTTTTAATCTAAAGGATGCAGAATAGATTAAACTTCAGAAAAGTTTATGGGTTAAAAATCAGCATTATAAAAACTGCAAATAATACCAGGTGCATAATACCAACAATAGGTGTTGTCCTTTTGCCAAGAAAAGTCATTACGCTCAATAATAAGGTAATAACAAAGAGGATCATCTCGCTGGAGGTAAGCCCAAATATCACAACTTTACCGGTTAGCATACCAATAATCAGCACACATGGAACCGTGAGCCCTACCGTAGAAACGAAGGCTCCGTGACAAAGGTTAATTGCTCGTTGAAACTCGTTATTGAGTGCAGCCTTAACGGCCGTCATAGATTCTGGTGTAAAAACAATAATAGCAATCAACACCCCACCCAATAAGGTCGGAAGCTTGGCTGCTTTGATTCCAAAATCAACTACAACTGCCATATTATGAGACAATAAAACGATTGGCAAAATCATAAAGAGCAACACCAATGACCGTATCCACATTTCACTTCGGTTTACCACACTCGCTTCGCCTAATGCTGTGTTACCAACGCTTTGTAAATCTCTTTCCTTAAAAGGAATTCCCATCGAGCCCAATTTAGGCTGAACATACAGGTGCCTGTATCCTTTCATTTGAAAGAATAGAAAGCACCCATAAAGAAAAATAATCAGAGCAGACAGTATAGTGGCTTGAGTGTTAGTAAACATTCCATTTCCCGCACCCACAATAAAGTTAGGAAGCAACATGCCGAGCCCACCCAACATGATAATCATGCCAAGATAAGACATCGTTCCTTGAGCATTATACTCCTGTTCACCATATTTTAAGCCACCCAGTAAAATACATAACCCTACAACGAGATTCATGATAATCATCATAACGGAAAAAATTGAATCTTTACCGATAGTCGGATTTTCACCCGGGCCTAGCATTACAGCAGCAATTAGTATTACTTCAATAGAAACGATAGATAAAGTAAGAATAAGAGTACCATAAGGTTCACCAAGTTTATGCGCCAATTCATCGGCTTCGTTTACCACGCCAAAAGCTGATAAGATAATTGTTGACAGCAAAACAATAAATGCGACAACCGCGACCGCAACAGACATACCTGAACCCAATAAGGAATGACCAAATATCATGAACAATAACACGATCAGCCACGCTGTCGCCAACCGTAACCACGTTTTTGCCGAAAGGATCTTTATAATATTCAAGTCGTTCATATATTATTATTTACCATCACATTAATTCTTTATACTCACTGCTAAGTGAAAGCAAAATTATGGAGAATTAATTTTGCAAAATTTATCCTATGTTAAATAATGATCTTACCTCGAACCTATTTTTCCTTTCTTATCCGGCTTAGGCTCACTTGAGTAATGCTAAGATAAGATGCGATATATTTCAAAGGTACGCGCTGTATAAGGCCAGGCGAATTTTCGAGCAAACTGTCATAACGTTTTTTGGCTGAAAGAAGTTCGGTAGACACTACCCTGTTTTCAATTTTAAGCAGTTCTTTTTCAGCAAGTCTTCGTCCCCAATTGGCAATATGGATATCCTGATTGTATAGTTTGTGTAGCATATCAATTTTCAGCTCAAAAAGTTCACAGTCTTCCAGTAGTTCCACATTTTCGTAGCCTTTCTCATTCGCTACATAACTTTTCATCGAAAGAATAGTTTCCCCTTCTTCGCCGAACCAAAATGTCACGTCTTGTTCTGCTTGAGGTGCAAATGCTCGTACAATACCTTTCTTGATGAAGTATACAGCTTTCTCAACACGATCAGCCTTTAAAAGAATGTGACCTTTCTGGAAAGAATCTGCAGTAATATAGCTAAGCATCAATGTTTTCGAAGCTTCCGGCAATACATATATCTGATCAAGTATTCTTTCAATTGTCACTGCGATGTAGAGTCTAATCATTAAAGTATCGAATATAGAAATTTCTTCGTAAACAGCCTTTCTCAATAAAATTAATCAGTCACTAATTCATTCGCTAATTGCTTCTTACCCCAATCGTTCAGATGCTCTATAAATGGAATTAATTCCAACCCTGTATCGCTCAAAGAATATTCTACTTTTGGTGGCACTTCATGATACATTTTTCGGACTATCAATTGATCTTCTTCCAGATCCCTTAAAGTTTGGGTAAGCATTTTTGTTGTAATATCGGGCAAAGTCCTTCGCAATTCGCCATAACGCAATACCCCTTGTATACTCAAATGCCATAAAATACGCGCTTTATATTTTCCGCCTATGCGTCTGAAAGCATAATCAACCCCGCAATTTTGTATGCATTCAGGAATTTGATTTATTTTTCATTTTTATACTATTATAAAGTGCTGATAATCAACAATAGATACTTTTTAGTATGTAACATACAAATAAGTACATACTTGTCAAAAGTAAACAGAAGATTTAATATTGCAGCTTATTAAATAATCTCAGACGTCAACTGAGGGTGAATTAAATTTTATACATAAAAGCACAATACAATGGAAATATTTGAGAATAAAACAGATAAGATTGAAAGCACACCTGTGATGAAAGCAATTCGGCAACACAAATTCGGTGGCCCTGAAGTGCTGTATTACGAAGATGCACCAATTCCAGAACTGAAACCAGGCGAGGTGTGCATTCGTGTTCATGCGGTCGGTCTTAATCCTCCCGACTGGTATTTGCGCGACGGATATAAAATGTTGCCCCCTGAGTGGCAACCAAAGGTGCCGTTCCCCATAATTCTGGGGACAGACATTTCAGGCGTCATCGAGACGATCGCCGATGATGTTAAGGACTTCTCTGTTGGCGATGAAGTGTATTCTATGGTTCGCTTTCCCAGCTACGGTCCTAGTCAGGCCTATGCAGAGTACATTAATGTGCCAGTATCTGAAATTTCGCTAAAGCCGGCTGGCATCGATCACGTTCATGCTGCCGCAGTACCGATGTCGTTGCTCACCGCTTGGCAATTTATGATAGAAGTAGGTCATAACGTACCAAACCCTCTTCAGCCGAACATGCATAAGCCGGTACCCCTCGAAGGCAAAACGGTACTCATTAATGGTGCAGCAGGTGGCGTTGGACACTTCGCAGTACAACTTGCAAAATGGAAAGGTGCACGAGTGATCGCAGTGGCGTCTGGTAAACAGGAAGCGTTCTTATACGAACTTGGTGCCGATGAATTCATCGACTACAACAAAACTTCTGTCGAAGATGTCGTACATGATATCGATCTCGTCATTGACTCAGTTGGTGGTCCAACAACCGGTCGTTTCTTGCGCACGCTCAAACGTGGTGGCGCTTTGTTTCCAATTTTTCCTTTAGGTTTTTCCAGCTCCGAGGAAGCTGATAAATTAGGTGTCACAGTCTCGGCAACTCAGGTACGTTCGAACGGCGCCCAACTTGCAGAACTCAGTCGCTTGCTCGATGATGGAACAATTCGTGTAGCCATCGACAGTATATTTCCACTTTCCGATACCCGTAAGGCACACGAAAGAGCTGCTCTTGGACACATTCAGGGCAAAATCGTCCTCGCTGTCACCTAAAAATGAAGTTATATCATTTAATTAAAAGATCGTTTGAATTCTAATGGCGACAGGTTAGTTTTTGTTTTGAATAACTTACTAAAAGATTGCGAATACTCAAAGCCCAGCTCATAGGCGATCTCGCTTACTGACAAGTTGGTTGTAGATAGTTTTTCTTTCGCTTTCTCGATAAGCTTATCGTGTATATGCTGCTGTGCATTTTGTCCGGTGAGAGAACGCAGCATATCACTCAAGTAACTAGGCGACATATTAAGCTTTTCCGAAAGATATTGAACTGTGGGTGTTCCTTGATTTAGAGGGCTTTCACCCGAAAAATAGCTATCTAAAATTTCTTCCAGCTTTTGCAATAGGTCATTGTTCACTGCTTTACGCGTAACGAACTGACGTTTATAAAAAAGATTAGCATAATTCAGCAATAGTTCTATTTGAGAAATAACCACATCCTGGCTAAAGTCATCAATCCGGCTTCGCAACTCATTCTCGATCATTTTAAAAATCTCAATGATCGTTGCTTTTTCATCTTCCGAAAGATGCAGTGCTTCATTGGTTGAATAAGAGAAGAAGCCATATTGCTTTATGTTTTTTGATAAGGGATAACCTAAAAAAAAATCCGGATGAATAAGTAAAGTATATTCGGAACATACGCCGGCATCGTTATCATTGTTGCCAATAACCTGGCCCGGAGAAATGAACAATAAACCACCATCATCAAAATCATAATAACTCTGGCCATACTTTAATTGGCCACTAAGTTTTGGTTTGTAAGATATTTTGTAAAAACCAAGTACATGGTGTTGGGGAAGCTTACAAAGTTCAGCCTGCATATCACGCCCGTTAAGCAGGCTAACGAGCGGATGCTTTGGTTTAGGTAAATCAAAAAACTGATGTGCATCAGAAAGAGATGCAATTTTCTGAGGGCTGTTTTCTTCCTTTTTCATATCCTAAAACCTAAATAATAATGATAACCGATACAATGATAAATATCGGTTATCATTATTATTATTTTATCAAATAATTGTCTTATTTCTGTACTCTTCTATCTTGGTTAACCCTGAGCCGAGTTAGAAACATCCTCCCAAGCTTCCCAAATGGCCAGTCGCTCTGCATATTCGGCGCGTACCAATGGTAAACAATGGCTTCCCAAAAAGAATCTTAACGGCGGATTTTCCGCGTCAACAACCTTAAAGATGGCTTCTGGCGTGGCATTCGGATCACCCCTTTCCATAGTTTTTAAGCTCTCTACAAAGCGATCTTTAAGATCGGTATAGATATCAAGGCTTGTCGCAAACTTCAAAGACTCCTGGCTACCAAACTCTGTAGCATATGCACCTGGCTCAACGATGGTTACCTTGATTCCGAAATCTTTAACTTCTGCGGCAAGGCTTTCGTGAATAGCCTCAAATGCCCATTTTGAAGAACAATAATAACCTATCACGGGCATCGTTACATGACCAAGGTTGCTTGAGGTACCCAATATATGACCCCCTCCCTGTTTCCGAAGCAGTGGCAAAGCGGCCTGAATAACAGATACTGCACCAATAACATTTGTTTCATAAAGTAGACGAATTTCATCTGCGCTGGCTTCTTCAATCGTACCAACAAGGGAATACCCGGCATTGTTAAAAACAATATCAAGCCTGCCGAAATGAGCATGAGCCTGCGCTACAGCTTTCTTTACTTGTTCTGGTTTTGTTACGTCGAGTTCCAACGTAAGCACATTTTCACCGTATTTTTCCTTTAGATCAGCAATACTTTCCAGTTTACGTGCTGTAGCAGCAACTTTATCGCCACGTTTAAGGGCGGCTTCAGTCCAAACGTGGCCAAAACCACGAGAAGCACCTGTAATAAACCAAATTTTACTAGATATATCAGGAGTTGATAGGGAAACAGCACCTGAAGTTTCATTTTGATGTGACATAATTTTATATTTAAATTAATAACACAACAAAGATCAACAGCTGCTAATTAAGGTTTGTAGCCTAAATGAGACTTTTTGTAATCTAAATAAGAATACAAATACTCATATTAAGCTTACAAAATTGGTAAAGGGAATTATAAACTGGTACTTATTGCTTATTAAGATTACTTTTCGCAATAAGATCTTTATAGTTTTTCTCGTTTTCGAAATATGCCACTTCCCCATGATCTCCAACTAGAACAATGTATGCATCGGCTTTATCTACTGCTTTTAAGCTATATAAATCTATCGCAGTACGAACTTCTTTCTCTTTGGGTATGCGTTCCTGACACATTTCACAACAACCAAAATATGTTTTTCCTTCAAAAGACACCTCCAATTGCGGAACGCCCATATAGGCGTTATTAACCATACAAACCAGGTTATTTGGAACACGATCTCCTATTTGAGGAGCACTTGTTGCCTGCTGTGCAACTACTTCGTTTTCATTATTGCCTAAATTACAAGCATTAAAAAGTACCGATGCTAATACAACAATACCGATATATTTTATTTTACTTATGATATTCATACTGCAAATTTAAACTTTTATCTCATTCCTTTATGCTTTACATTTAAAGTTTGATCTTATTAATTTGCAGAATCTCTAACAAACATAGCTTATACAATAAAGCTCCTGCGAAGTTTTGGCAATTGCCAAAACTTCGCAGGAGCTAAGAATTTATTCAATTAACCTTACTTGCTAATCCTGACGATAGTTTGGATTCTGCAACAATTGAGGTGCTTTTTGTCGTTCTGTTGTTGTAATCGGCAACCAATAAGTCGCATTGATCAAAACATTGTTTGGCATCGCTTGATTATATTTCCATGTGGTTGTAACTTTTTCAGGCGTCTGTCTTTTATCAGTTACTTCAGTAATATCCACACCGTATTGAGGCAATGTCATGGTTTCATCCATAATTAACCACCTTCTTATATCAAACCATCTCGATTCTTCGCCATAGAGCTCAATCTTTCTTTCATGTCTCAATGCATCTCTTAATTCTGCATCGGTCGCAGTAGTATTAGGAAGAAGTACACGATTTCTGAAAAAATTCACCCATTCTCTGGTTTCTCCATATTCGCCCAACTCCCAACAAGCTTCTGCATAGCCAAGCACTACTTCAGTATAACGTAAATATGGCCAGATATTCGAATTATAACCCGTACTACCTGTAACACCTTGCTGTACCCATTTCATTGTCAAATAACCAACGTAATTACCATTACCAGCTACAATAGGGCCATTTCGTGTATCCAAACCATAAAGAACAGTCTCCGATCCATCAGCATTAATGGTAATACGTGTACGCCTGTCATAAATTCCTAGAGGATCGCGAAGTTTCAAACTCGAAGGTCTTGGTTCAATATTATAGATGGCACTATCATACAAAACATTGGCATAAAACCTTGCTTCGCGATTGTGGTACGGGTTTGGACTTTTAAAGCCTGCATCTGGTTTATTTTTTATGTACCTTCCGGTCCCTGAACCTTCAGAAACCTCCTCAATATAGTAATGATCAAAGAAATTTGAACCATCTTCCATCTCGTATTCATCAACCATTCTTTGTAAAGGAGCATTTCTTCCATAAAGTCCATCATAGCCATTTGGCCCATCTACCTGGTTAGTACGATGTCTGGTACCAAGCGCCTGATCAAACATTTTAGCAAATATAAATTCACCATCAGCAGGAGTAGTACTATTGCCGGTTAAAGCTCTATAATTTTGTGCTACAGTTTCTTTATTACCACTAGCTGCTCCAAAATCAGCTAATGCTAAAGAAGATCCCGGAAGGTTCATTAAATCTTTAGCTGCATTTTTTGCAGCAGTCCATAAGGCTACTCTGTTTGGATTTACATAATGAACCAGCGCATTAGTTTCATTTATACCTATGCCAGACACATCTCCGGCAGTAAGATCGCTTGCAGCGAATAATAACATTCTTGCTTTAAGTGCTAAAGCTGCTTCTTTATTAGCTCTTCCTAACACTTGCTGCGATTTTAACGGCAACAGAGCTGCTGCTGCATCACAATCAGCAACAATAAAATTAATTGTTTCTTCAAAAGTTGCTCTTGTAATTGTTGAAAAATCATCATTTAATTCAGCTGCTTTATCCAATAATGGTAAACCTCCATAACTACGCGCCATATTACCATAATTAAATGCTCTCAAAAACAAAGCTTCTCCTTTCAAAACATCAGTCTTAGCCTTTATATCAGCTTTCTGTCCTTCAGGATAAGTATCAGCAATTCCATCTATTTTACCAAGGAATTTATTAATACGCTGAATTTGCGAAAATTGTGACCACCGATAAGGTTCCATAAAATGATTACTCAACGATGCATCCGGAGACATTGTTCCATTAAGCAGAGCAGTAGTACTAGCCCCTCTGCCAAATATTGCTTCATCAGTGAAATTACTTGCTTTAACGCTTTGAAATCCATGACCAAGGCCATCATAACAATAATTCAGATAAGAACTAGCAAGCTCCGGGTTAGACCATACAGTTTCATCAGAATATTGATCTAAGGGAGTTTTGTCCAGAATATCCTTAGTACATGCAGTAGAACAAAGCAAAAGGACAACTAAAATTAAACCGTTTAAATATTGTTTCATAACTTCCATAATTAATATAAATTAAAAAGATACTCTTGCACCCAATGCTAACACCCTGGTGGTTGGATAAGTAGAAACGGATGATACTTCCGGATCAGTTCCTACAGCATTTTTGTTGTACAAGAAGAAGAGATTTTTACCTGTAACATATACACTTGCACCTTTCACCTTAATCGTTTTTAATACACTTTCTGGTAATGTGTAAGAAAGTTCAACGTTTTTAAGCCGTGCAAAGGCCATATTATAATAATCAGAACTGGCCAGGTAAGCATCTTTTCTCCAATATTCCTCTACCCTTTCAAAAGCTCTATGCATTGTTGCATCGGTATTAGATTCAGTCCATCTGTCATTGGCATAATATTGAAAGTAATTTCCGAAAGTTCCCATGTATATAAAATCATCTTCCGAATTTGCAATCCTCCGCCAGCTGTTCCCCACACCTTGAACCAATGCTTGCAATTGAAAATTCTTATAACCTAGAGAAAGGTTAACTCCAAAGGTTATTTCCGGGCTACCATTAAGATTATAAACAATCCTATCGGCTTCCGTAATTTCACCATCGTCATTATAATCGTATAATATTACATCACCCGCTCTTGCTCCCGGAACGTGAGGTGTAGAATTGACGTGAGCCTCATCTTTATAGATTCCAATAGCTTTATACTGAAGGAAAGCAGAAGTAGAATGCCCTGTCAATCTTTGCCAGTCATAAGAAGCTTCAGGCTCATCATACTCTACAATCTTGTTTCGTGCAAATGAAAACATACCTGTAATAGAGTAATCGAAATTACCTGCCTTATTGTTATATCCAAGCGATGCATCAAAGCCTTTGCTAGTTACAATTCCAAAGTTTTCATCTGGTAAAGACAGTCCTGTAAAATCCGGAACGGAAGCATTTCTGGCGACAAGAATATTTGTGCGTTTTTGATAGAAAGCATCCACGTCAAATTTGATTCTGCTATTAAACATATAAGATTCAAACCCTGCATTGAAAACATTTGCAACTTCCCAGGTTATAAAAGGATTGGGCTCTCCAACCTGATATAAACTTGATTGATAACTTCTTGATGGCCCAAATGTCTGACCAGTACCGGTTGCATACATTGCCAAATATTGAAATGGTATCACCGCATCATTTCCTAGCTGTCCCCATGAAGTTTTTAGTTTAAAATAATTAATTGCTGAAAGATTGTTCGCCCAAAAATCTTCTCTTGATGCAACCCATCCTAGGAGAACACTCGGAAAGTTTCCCCAGCGGCCAACATCTTTTGAGAATCTAAGCGAACCATCCCGACGAAAAGTAAATTCGAACAAATACTTGCTATCATAGTTATAAGCAAGCCTTCCGAAAAAGTTCAATCGGGCATCTATATCTGCAGACGAACTGTTACTCATCTCTTCCGTAGATCCAAAATTCAGATAAGGCAGCTCAGTTGTTTGAAAGCCTCTACGATATGCCGTAATCCCTTTACTAAGAAACTCCATGCTTTCAACAGCAGCAAACGTACTAATAGAGTGCTTATCAAACGATTTGTCATAATTTATCTTAAAACTGCTTGTTATAGTTCTTGAATCACTATAAGTATCTTCTACTCTTGGGTCTGCAATTTCAGCTCTTATCTGCGGTTTAAGAAAAGCCTGTCCATTCTGACTACCATCATTTCCGGCGGCTAAATAAGCTGCTTCATCCAGAAAGTATAAAGTTGCCAGATCTCTTACATACTTTCGTACGCCAAAAAACATATCATAAGAATAGTTACCAACTAAAGATAACCCATCTACCCAGGGAACTTTTACCGTAGCAGTTAACGTATTCTCACTTCTGTAGCGCTTATAATCAGTATAACCCGTTTTACTAGCATCGGTGTCTGTTACCGGCTGTTGAGCTTTCTCAATATCAGGACCAGGTTCACCAGTTGGCCAAATAGCTGTCGATACTGGTAAATTTCTTATAATACTGCTGAAAGAAGTATTATAAGGATCCATTATATCTGATTGAGAACCTCCTAAATTAAGATTCAGAGTGATATAATCATTTAATGTTGTTTCTAAATTAACTCGAAAGTTATATCGATTATAGGATGAAGAACCCGACTTATAGATTCCATCATCCGTTTGTGCACCAAAGGCACCATAATACTTAACATCTTTAGTTCCTCCCGATACCCTAAAGCTATAGTGATCGCTCTTAGAATAATCTTTTATTACGGTACTAAACCAGTCCGTATTAGGATGCGTCCATGGATATTTTCCAGACTTGAATTTATCAACATCCTCAACAGAATAGGCCATATTTTCTTCAGCAATACCTCTGTAAGATTGTACTTCCCGAACCATGGTTGCATAGGTAGCAGCATCTGTCATTTCTGGAAGCAAGGATGCTGAAGACCATCCTGAATAAAAATCAAACTCAAATCTTGGAGGGCTTTCTCTTCCTGATTTTGTAGTTACAAGGATAACACCATTAGCAGCACGAGAACCATAAATCCCTGCTGAAGCATCTTTTAAAACAGAGATACTTTCAATATCACCAGGTTCTATAGAATTGAGATCACGGCCCGGAATACCATCAACAACAACCAGCACTGCGGTATTACCAGAAGAATTTGCAATAGTTGCAGTTCCTCTGATACTTAATGTTGCATTATCTGCTCCGGGGCGGCCGCTCGACTGTGTAACAAATAAACCTGGTACCCGACCGCTCAATGCACTAGAAACATTAGCAGTTGGTGTTGCCGTAATTTCTTTAGATGATAGAGTAGAAACAGAGCCGATTACATTAACTTTTTTCTGTACACCATAACCTACTACCACCTCTACCTCTTCCATCTCAATAGATGAACTTGTTAAAGCAACATTAACTACGGTCTTGTTCTCAACATTAACTTCTTGAGTTTGCATTCCTATAAAAGAAAACTGCAATACAGAATTTCCAGGAAGATTAGAAAGAGAGTAATTTCCTTCAGCATTCGTCATCGTCGAATTTGAAGTACCTTTTACTGCTACGGTAACGCCAGGAAGCGATTCACCAGAAGAATCCGTCACTTTACCAGTTACTGTTCTTTGTAGTTGAGAATTCGTTACAGTTAAGCCGGGCCTTATCTTCTTAAAGTCTTTAATCAGTTCTTTCTCAGAAGAAGTTGAAGGTTTCAACTCCATATTTGATCGGACTTCAAAATGAGAGTAAGCTGAAACTTCAAAAAGGGCAATAAAAAACAATAAGGTTGTTAGTAATTTTTTTTGTTTCATAATATTAAAAAATAATGTTAAATAATTTTATGACCACTACACCAACGACGGTGCCTCACAATCCCATCATAGCTTTCTAAGTATCCCTTAGGCTACGATATTTACTGTTATTTAATTTTGCTCAATTTCTCTTTAATCCTATAATCATTCGTAGTCAGACAACAACCTCTAACTCCTAAAATGAATTCTTCAATCTTCTGCAAACGGTCTCGAAAAATGATTAATAAACTATCTGTTTTTCTCCAACCCTTACTACAAATAAGTAAAGAAATATTAAGCACAAAAATTCTGTAACGTTCTCTTTATAACGGTTTTAACGCGCTGTTTCTAACGCGTTACTAATTCAATGTAGATATATATTTTTATAAAAAACACAGTTCCATTAACATTATTAACGCAATCGTTACCGGTAACGATTGCGTTAATAATGTTAGTTCTATATTTCGTTCTATTGTATCAAAAGACCAATAATTATCTGGTCTTACATTGAAAGGGCTTTACAGTTTATTAACGTAAAACTGTTCATATGGAAGGATATTAAAGAGTTATTAAAGACTCGATAATTATAAACGAAAGTGTATAGCTATAATGGGGTAAAACAGGCAAAACACTTATTCATAAAGAACAGTAGTCAAACAGTGGTTGAACAGTGGTTGAACAGTGGTCAAGCAGTGGTATAATGACTGTTCATCCACTGCTTGGCCTTTGTTTATTCTCTGTTTAACATGCACAAGTATAAAAGAATGCTTATCTCAAAATTTAGATATCCTGATACTTATATCTCGGAAAGGTCTTTACTGTTTAAAATCATTTTATGATTTGCCAAAATATTTGCATTCGCTATTTCATTGTCTCTAATTTGTTTAAAAGTAGCTAGGGCCTGCGCAACAACCTGGTCCATATTATAATATTTATAAGTTGCTAAGCGTCCAACAAAGTAAGTGTTTTCCATTTGCAGCGCGAGCTGTTGATACTTTTTATATAACAAGGCATTTTCTGGCCTGGGGATGGGATAGTAAGGATCACCATCTGTCTTTGAAAACTCATAAACAACGGATGTTTTGTGATGCTTTTGCCCACTTAAATACTTAAACTCAGTTATTCTGGTAAAACCGTAATCGTTGGGATAGTTAACCGTACCGGTTTCCTGAAATTTTTCCTGATCTAATGTTTCAAATTTAAATTCAATAGAACGATAGGGTAATTTCCCAAAGCGGAAATCAAAATATTCATCAATCGGCCCCGTATATATTAGTTTCTTATATGCAATTACCCCTAGAATATCCTTATAATCAGTATTCAGCATGATGTGGATATTGGGATGATCTAACATCTTTTCAAACATTTTTGTATAACCGTATAGAGGCATCGCTTGAAAAGTATCGGTAAAATATCGGTCATCTTTATTGGTGCGGGTAGGAATACGGGCTATGACCGATGCGCTAAGTTCTGAAGGATCAAGGTTCCATTGCTTTTTAGTATAGCCTTTAAAGAACTTCTCGTATAATTCTCGTCCAACGCTGTTTATAACAACATCTTCTGAAGTCAGGATTTCTTTCTTCTTTTCTGAGCGCTCTTTAAAAAACTCTGTTAGTTCATCGCTGCTAAGGTTCAACCCATACATTGTATTTATCGTGTTCAGGTTAATCGGTATGGGTAGTAGTTGTCCGTCAACACTCGCTAGTACACGATGCTGATAGTTTCTCCACTTCGTGAATTTAGACAGATAATCAAATACATCTTTGCTATTTGTATGAAAGATATGCGGTCCGTATTTATGAACCAGAATGCCTGCTTCATCGTAATAATCATAAGCATTTCCAGCAATGTGATTTCTTTTATCGATTATAAGTACTTTTTTATTTTCTACTCTTGCTAACCGCTCAGCCAATACGCTTCCTGCGAATCCGGCCCCAACTATCATATAGTCATACATATGCGCTATTATCCATTAATGATGTTGAATTCTTGTTTTGTAAGACTTTCTTTATTTGAGTTAACATATTCACATATGTATTATCCCAGGAAAGATCTTTCATAAACTCGTCTACTTTTCTCAACCACTCTCCTTTATCCGGGTTATTCAATTCACTTTCAATAATTTTTATGAAACCATGTGAGTTGCCGCTAATATGAACCAGGTTATTAGTGCCATAAGGATTGATAACATCGTAAATTGGGGTTGAAACAACGGGTACTCCTGCTGCCAGATATTCAAGCGTTTTGGTTGGACTGATGTATCGGGTTGATTCATTCAGTTCAAAAGGTATTAAGGCAACATCCCACCCGGATAGGTAAGCAGGTAATTCATTATATAATTTCTGCCCTAAATAATGAATATTGCTATTCTGCGGCAGGATGTCTTCAGAGATTTTAACCACCGGACCAATTAAAATTATTTGCCAATCTGGACGCTCGTTAGCAATATTTCTAATTAATTCGATATCAAATCGCTCATCTATTACTCCAAAGAAACCGATCCTTGGACCTGCTATATCTATCTGGTCATCTGGTTGAATCTTTTGTGATCTGGCCTTCGTAAAATGCTCTTTGTCAATACTGCTTGGAAAAGGAAAAATTGTTGGATGCAATTGTTTTTTAGCTGCATACAGCGAGTGTCCTCCGGTAAATACTATATCAGCTTTTTCCATTAGTATTTTTTCTAGGCTTACTAATTCGACTGGAGCAAACTTAAAAGCAGAAAGTTCATCCATGCAATCATAAATAATCAATTTAGGTTTGAATTTATTAGTAAACGCATAGGCCATAGGAGTATAATACCAAAAGGCCCAATCATCCATTTTTACATCCAGCAGAAATTTATCAAGCAACGTTGTCAATGTTGCATTAACAGCTTGTGGATCTATTTCTTCTTTCAAATGCGGCACAATAACATTTACCCTCTTGCCTCTTTTTGAGATTGAAAGATAATTCTCATTCAAAGCATCGAAAACTGGTTCTTCAAAGAAATAAACAATCGCATTACTAGCAAAACGGCTTAATAAATGTTGGGGACGTTGAAAGACAAAGTCCCAGCGTAAATGAGAGAAACAAAGAATGTGTTTAAGTGGTATTTCAGTTAAGCTTTCCATATTTTATTTTGATTTAGGTATGTACAAACAGAGTAAACTGCTTGCAAGATCAACCAGCTGACAGGAGGGAATGTTTCGAGGTATATACGCCATTTAAAGAAGATAAATATCCATTTTGCTAAGGAAAAGTACTTGACGAATCTGCGCACCTTTATATTCTTCCACGAACAAAGAGACTAGCATTTGTATAAATACTTACCGATAAAAATATATACGTGTTTTACTTAATTGATAAACCATTAAGCGTTTAAGAGAGTTATCTATCTTGATTTAGAGTCTTATCATGATCATACCTTTTAGTACTTTCTTTGCCTCTTCTTCTCTCAGGTCTCTTAACCTTTTTGAGGATAGATTTTGGAGTTTGGATGAGACATTGTACCATCGGTAATAAAGATTAAATGCACCGAAAATTTATTTTTTCTTAATAGGGCAATTGTTCCACCGCAAGCTAAAGATTCGTCATCAGGATGAGGCACCAAAATCAACGAATTTCCGATAACTGAACTACTTGAATCTGATATTATAGGTCCTTTGATAAAAGAAGAGTCGAGAGCAGCCTTTAAAGTTTCCATATGAGGTTTTTAACCTAAACAATTTCACAGCAAAACAGTTCTAGATAAAAAGACAGATCCGGTTATGAGTTATAAAGAAAGTCCTTTTCAATCCTTTTGGATGGGAGGTTTTGAATGCAGTGATAAGATTAACTGCTTTGGTGATCGCGTAGACTTATTAAAGGAAACAGACCATATCAATCAGTTAAAATCTGACTACGAAATGCTTCTACAGATGAATATCGATACTGTCAGAGAAGGAATTCGTTGGAGCGTTGTAGAAACTAAGCCATTTCATTACGATTTTGATACGGTAAAGTTCATGATGGATACAGGAGATCAGCTTGGTATACAACAAGTATGGGATCTTTGCCATTTCGGTTACCCTGATGACCTATCACCTCTGCATCCACAATTTACTCAGCGATTTGTAGGACTGTGTACTGCTTTTGCTAATTTTTTCATTGAGAACTATGGGAAGAAAGAACTCATCATCACTCCCATCAATGAAGTAAGTTTTATATCCTGGTTAGGAGGAGAAGCCGCCGGAACGGTTCCTTTTTGTACAGCAGAAGGATGGAACGTGAAATATAAACTTATGCATGCTTACATTGAAGGTGTTAAGTGTTTGAAAAAAATTAACCCTAATTTTAAGATACTTAGTACTGAACCTTTGGTAAGCATAATTCCAAATTTAGATTCGACAGAAGAGCAAATTAAATTGGCACAAGCTGCTCATGAGAATCAATTCCAGGTACTTGACATGTTAACCGGAAAGATTTGTCCGGAATTAGGCGGCACACCCGAATGTGTTGATATAATAGGCCTAAATTTCTATTATAATAACCAATGGGTTCATAATAGCATTGAAGGAATTTTTTTACCATGGGCTAATGAACATTCTGATCCAAGGTGGCGCCCTTTACATTCATTAATTGAAGAGGTTTATCAACGTTATCATTTCCCGATAATACTAGCTGAAACCAGCCATAGCGGAGAACATCGTCCTAACTGGATACA
The DNA here is from genome assembly GCF_004339765.1 of Albibacterium bauzanense. Lineage (GTDB taxonomy): Bacteria > Bacteroidota > Bacteroidia > Sphingobacteriales > Sphingobacteriaceae > Albibacterium > Albibacterium bauzanense. The sequence continues at coordinate 657,555 of NZ_SMGO01000001.1, forward strand.
TTTCATTTCTGATGAATGTAATATCGTATTAAGTAAAGGTATTCCTTTCTGGGGTATATGTATATATCCTATTATTGACCGGCCAGATTGGGACCATTTAGATAAATGGCACCATTCTGGGGTTTGGGATCATATTTCTGAAAATGGAATAAGAAGACAGCTTAATGAAGAATACGCCAATAAAATAATTGATTGCCAGCTTATATCTTCAAATTATATATCGAAAACTAGGTTATAATTTCGTCTAAGCTCTGATCGTCTTTAATCATCCAGATCAACTAATTTCATTTTTGGAACCAGGGCTTTCATTATTACCCATGCAATTAGATAGGAAACAGCACAAATTGCAAACATAATTGAATAACCAGTATGGAGATCGCCGATGCTATCATAATAATCGAAAAGCGCACCAGCCAGTTTACTCATTACTACACCGCCTATACCACCAGCCATGCCACCTATTCCTACAACGGACCCCACTGTAATATTAGGAAACATATCTGATACGGTAGTAAAGATATTTGCAGACCACGCCTGATGTGCAGAAGCTCCAATTCCTATTAAAATTACCGGTATCCAATAGCTAATATCGCCCAAAGGCTGGGCTAATAAAACTAATAAAGGAATAAAGGCTATAATAAGCATTGCTTTCATCCGACCATCGTATGCATTATATCCTTTTTTAATGTAATACATTGGAAACCAACCACCCCCAATACTACCGAACATGGTCAAACCATATAATACCCCAAGCGGGATCATAATATCGGTTCCTGTCATACCATACTCTGCCTTCAGATATGATGGTAACCAGAACAGGAAAAACCACCATACACCATCGGTCATGAATTTACCAATAGTAAAAGCCCATGTTTGCCTGTAAGTCAATAGCTTTGTCCAGCGAACTCTTTTAGCTACAACCTCTTCCTTATCAACAGGTATTTCAACAATTTCATTATCACTTTGAATGTAGGCTAATTCTTCAGCAAAAAGTCTTTTTTGCTTTTCGGGTTTTTCATAAAACCAGAACCAAAGAATTAACCAAAGAAAACCAACAGCACCTATACCAATAAATGTACTCTGCCATCCCCAATGTAATGCCATCCAGGGCACAGTTAACGGAGCTATAATGGCTCCTACAGTTGAACCTGAATTAAATATACCTGTAGCAAAAGAGCGATCTTTCTTCGGGAAATACTCTGCGGTAGCTTTAATAGCAGCAGGAAAATTACCAGACTCGCCAACACCTAAAAAAGAACGTGCTAAAATAAATCCAATAACAGAAACTGATAAACCTGTTATCCCAACAAGGCCCAAAATGGAAACAACTCCTTCGCCTAATGGAATTGCATAAGCATGTAGAATGGCCGCGATAGACCAAACTATAATTGCTACTGCAAAGCCCAACTTTGTTCCAAGGCGATCAATGATGCGCCCTGCAAAAAGCATTGAAAAAGCATATACGAATTGAAACGCCGATGTAATATTTGCATAATCAGTATTGGTCCAGTTAAACTTCTCTTCCAACATAGGATGAAGCAAACTCAGAACCTGCCTATCCAAATAATTAATCGTAGTGGCTGCAAAAAGCAGTGCACAAATTGTCCATCTATAATTGCCTAAGGGCTTAGTAGCGTTCATCGTATGTTCCATCCGAAATATTTATTTGCATTATTAAAGGAAATGTCTTCTATAATTTTACCTACCCATTCCATATTGTTAGGTATCTCACCATTTTCGATTTCAGTACCAAAGAGATCGCATAATAAGCGTCTGAAATATTCATGACGAGGGAAGGATAAGAAACTTCTTGAATCTGTCAGCATTCCTACAAAATGACTAAGCAGCCCCATATTCGACAAGGCATTTATCTGCCTGGTCATGCCATCTTTTTGATCGAGGAACCACCATGCCGAACCATATTGAATTTTCCCGGCTACAGACCCGTCATTGAAGTTACCAATCATGGTAGCAAACAAATCATTATCACTCGGATTAAGATTATACAGTATTGTTTTAGCTAATTTATTATCTCTGTCAAGTCTATCAAGGAACTTAGACAGTGCTCTTCCTTGTGAGAAATCTCCTATTGAATCCCAACCAGTATCAGGGCCTAAATGGCTCATCATCCGGCTATTATTATTTCTTAAAGCTCCTAAATGATATTGCTGTACCCATCCTTTTTCAGCATCCCATTCAGCAAACTCTACTAACATGGCTGATTTGAATTTACGATGTTCTGTTATTGAAACTTCCTTACCCGCAATAGCTTTGTCGAAGATTCTGCTGATTTCCTCTTTGGTATAGTCATCAGAATAAACTTCTTCTAATCCATGATCAGATACGGTACAGCCCATTTTGGCAAAGAAATTATGCCTGTTCTTTAATGCAGTTAAAAAACCTGAATAAGTTGAGATGGAAATATCAGCTGCCGATTCAAGCTTTGCTACATAAGCACTAAATTTACTTAGATTATCTAAGTTCATCGCATTATCTGGTCGGAAAGCTGGTAAAACAGGAATTTCATATCCCTCATCTTTAAGCTGTTGATGAAAATTAAGTGAGTCTGTCGGATCATCCGTAGTACAAACCATTTTTACATTCATTTTCTTTAGGAGACCTCTTACTCGAAAATCTTCGGTCTGTAGCTTTTCCTGACATTGATCATAAATTCTATCGGCACTTTTCCCATCCAATACTTCATGGATATCAAAATACCGCTGTAATTCCAGGTGAGTCCAATGATACAGAGGGTTTCTCAATGTATAAGGAACTGTTTCAGCCCATTTACGAAACTTCTCTCTATCCGGCTTATCACCTGTGATATAGCTTTCGTCAACACCATTGGAACGAAGTGCACGCCATTTATAATGATCGCCATTAAGCCATACCTGACTAATATTTTCAAACTGAGTATTTTCTGCAATTTGCTGCTGTGGCAAATGACAATGATAATCAATGATGGGCATTTTAGCTGCATAATCATGATACAGCGTCTGTGCAGTTTTAGTATTCAATAAAAAGTCCTTATCTAAAAATTGTTTCATCTTTATTAGTTTTATCTGTTTTGCTTCTGAATACAGTATTATAGCGATATACCGCGTTTCCAAGGAATAAAATCATCTTGATTAAGCTGTACTGCCTTAGGAATAACTTCTCCGGATGCCGCTTTAATACAATACTCAAGGATCTCCTCTCCCATTTCTTCAATGGTTCTATCTCCTGAAATAATTGGACCGCAATCAATATCGATGATGTCTCCCATCCTACTCGTGAGCTTACTATTTGATGATACCTTTATAACCGGACAAACGGGATTACCAGTAGGTGTACCAAGGCCGGTAGTAAATAAGATAAGTGTCGCCCCGCTCGCTGCCTTTCCTGTAGTTGCTTCTACATCATTTCCAGGCGTACAAACAAGGTTCAGACCTGGCTTAACAGCAAGCTCTGTATAATCCAACACATCAACAATAGGGGCCGTTCCACCTTTCTTAACCGCTCCATTACTTTTAATAGCATCGGTAATCAATCCATCCCGAATATTACCGGGTGAAGGGTTCATATGAAATCCTGAACCCACACTTTCAGCAGAATCGCTATAAGCGGTCATCAATGAAATGAACTTTCTGGCAGCAGCTTCATCGACCGTACGATCAATTATATTTTGCTCAGTTCCACACAGTTCCGGAAACTCGGCTAATAATACCTTTCCTCCCAATGCAACCAATAGATCTGAACAATAACCAACAGCAGGATTAGCAGATATCCCGCTAAAACCATCACTTCCTCCGCATTTTACACCAATCGTTAATTTACTTAAAGGAGCCGCTTTCCTGGTTATTTTGTTCACTTCAGTTAAGCTCACAAAAGTTTTCTGAATGGCAGTCATAATTAATTGCTCCTCACTCAATGATCGCTGTTGTTCAAAGACGTGCATGGGTTTATCAAAGTTTGGATTGCGTAACTTCAGATCAGTCAAGAAGTCTTTAACCTGTAAATTCTGGCATCCTAAACTCATAACAGTTACTCCGGCAACATTAGGATGATCTGCATAGGCTGCAAGTAGTTTACTAAGAACTTCAGAGTCTTGTCTTATACCTCCACAACCACCTTGATGGTTCAAAAACTTAATTCCGTCGACATTTTTAAACAGACGATCTACAGGCACAACAGATTCTTTAATATTTAAATCAGCACTTTGAATCTCTTTTCCTGTTTCATACAACTCACGAAGAAGATGAACTCCAGCCTTGTATTTATCTGTTACAGCATAACCTAATTCATTATGCAATGCTTCGCGAATTACATCCAGGTTCCTGTTTTCACAAAATACCATGGGTATAAACAGCCAATAATTTGCTGTACCTACATTACCATCGCTTCTATGATAACCATTAAAAGTTCTGTCTTTGAATTTATGAACATCAGGTGCTGTCCAATGATAATTGTAAGGGCGATATTGATACTTTGCGGCTGCATGTTTCACATTATCGGTGCTCATCCTTGAACCCATCTTCACATCAAATTGCGGTCTTCCTACTAAAGTACCATACATAATAATGGAATCACCTTCCTTTAAATCCTCTGTAAAGAACTTATGCTTTGCAGGAATTGCCTCTTTCAACAGATAAGATATCCCCTTATATTCAACAGTCTCTCCTGCTTGTAAATCTTGCAGGGCAACTAACACGTTATCATTAGGGTGCACCTTTAATACTCGATACAACATCTTCTAATTATCTAAAAAACTCTTTATTATTTATTTTGATTATTATTCATCTGCCGGATTACTTCTAATGCCGGATAATTCAATAAAAGCTGCAACTGTGTTTTTACTGCTTCAGCAAAACCAGAAACTTTGCTTAAATCTGTATTCCAAAGCTTCTGGTTTTTCAATATTCTATCTACCAATTCATTTAGATCATATTCTTTCCATAAAGAATTTAAAGACGACTCATCTTCAACATCTTTCATAAAAAGTAAATATGCGGCAAATCCTAAAGCCATGTATTGAGGTGCAACCTGTCGTTTGCGCGAATAGTTCTCTATTAAAGCGACTGTACGCATCTGCAATTTTGAAGTATAATTAAAACAAATGCTCTTCCAAGAATGATCCAGAAATGGATTGCTAAACCTATCAACCACATGTCCGGCAAAGTCATTAGCTTCTGCCACAGAAATCTCTTCTCCCGTAATAGCTGGAATAATTTCTTCCTGTAATAGATGTTGCAGATAAAGAACGAAATCTTCATTTCTCATGGCCTCTTTTACAGTTGAGAAACCACATAACAGGGCTAATCCGCATGAAAATGTATGACTACCATTCAGCAAACGCAGTTTAAGCTCTTTCAACTTTCCAATATCAGGCACAATAACCACCCCTTTATCAATACTGGCAAATGAAAGTACTCTTTTCACTTCATCACTATTAGACTCTATAGCCCAAAGCCGGAATGGTTCAACCAATATTGCTAAATCATCCATGTATCCTAATTGTAACTCTTCCTGTTTCTGGTCCTCTTTAGACAATTTTCCAGGCACAATGCGGTCAACAAGCGTATTGCAGATATGATTAGCTTGTTTAATCCAGTTAATAAAGTCTTCACCGAGATTATGGATCCGTGATAGCTCGATTATAATTTCTTTCAATTTTGACCCGTTATCACTGATCAATTCTGTAGGTAGTATAACCAGGCCTTTACTTTCATCACCCCTAAAATGCAGGAAGCGCTTGTATAGTAATGCCGTTAGCTTAGCAGGAAACGAGTGTGGAGGCTTTGCTTTTAAATCATCTTTTGTATCTAAAACAATACCTACTTCAGTGGTGTTCGATATAACAAGCTCTAACTCATCTTTCATAGCAACATCGATTATCTCTTCCCAATCTTCATTGGCGGCAAGCACCCTGCTAATGGAAGAAATTATCTTCGACTTCTGAACCTCGTTACCATTCTCTATTCCCTTAATATACAGTGTATAAAGACTATCTTGATCTTCAAACTCGCTTATTCCTCCTTTAACGGTGGACTTTACAACAACGACACGTCCATTAAACACGCCCTGTTGATTAGCTTTATCAATAAAGTAATCAGGCAAGCCTCGAAGTAAAACACCTGTACCAAACTGTAAAACCTTTTCAGGTAATTGATCCCAGCCTTGAACCGGGCTTGTTAACTCTTTTGATAGTTTATTTTCTTTCAAAAGAGTTTTATTCAGTTTAGCCATTTACTAATTATTAGAAGTAGCAAATGAGTCAAACGCTGCATTTACCTGATCATCAGAAAGATTACTACCAGAATTAATGAGTACTTTATATTTAAATACTACTGATTCTCCAGCTTTCAGTTTATAATCCAATGTCTCTGCGCCTTTGCTAAACTCTTTTTGTCCTAATGGGTTGGCAGCAAATAATCCATAACCACGAGCATGCCAATAGGTCGGATAACCTACATTTCCTGGATTATCAAGAATAACCAACGAAACTGGCTCATCGCCTATTTTTCCATTTAAATTAACCCACTTGCCACGGGTAGCCCAAACGCTATCACCTTCAATTCCTTCACTGCTACGATACAGGCCAGTTACTCCCTCATTATTCATTTGCGCAACATCAGTAGCTATTCCATTTGCATCAGTAAATTTCTCAGGTTTATCAGAAGGATGTTCCAGTTCACGAGCTAAACGAATGCCTAATAGACCTTCTTTATTATCCATAAAAGAAACATCTTCATCTAAGGCAGTCAGCTTTGTGATTAATTCAATAGCACGTTCATCACCTTCTTCAGTAAAGATATATTTGGTTTCATCCTTTAAAAGACTAGTACCATCTGGTTTCTGCCAATCCATGGTTACTTCTAACACGGCTTTATCATTATCTGCAGTCATATTATTAACCGAAACATGCTTAATGGTGCCAAAATCACCCTTTTTCTCGTCAGGTATGGCTGTTGAGTTATTCCAAAAATCCAAGCCATTAACATTACCATAATTAAACCACATACCAACATGATGAGGGTGGTCTACACGTTCTCCCGGACGAGGATCCATAGGCCAACCCCTTGTAACTAATGTGCCTTTTGATGTCCGCAATGGATATAATACAGGCTTCATCAATTCGTCCGGATAGATATATGAAGTAAATGGCTCACCATCTACCGTAATATCTATACGTTTATCGGCTTCATTCTCTACTATATTAAAACGTGTTGTCTCATTAGATGGCTGTGAAGAACATGCCATAAACAACATCAATCCCCCTAAGATTAAGGGTTTGTATAGTTTATAATTTTTGATCATTTTCTTTGCTTAAAAAATCTATGTATCTTATGTATCAATTAACTAGTAACAACTTCTTGTTTGGCATCATCAAATGTTACTCTTTTACCAGTTTCCATTGCTGTTCTTGCCATAATATTCGCTACTGAATGGTTATAGCCTGCTTGTACCGAAGCATTCGGCGTTTTTCTACTACGAACACATTCCATCCAATTACGCATATGAAGAGAAGTCATTGGGTCGCCACCAGTATTTGCAGATGTCTCCATTTTTGCAGCACTTGCTAATGTAAAAGGAGTTAATAAATTAGCTTTCATTCCCATTTCTGCTGCCGATCTTTCTGTCAATCCACCTTCTGATGTCACTTGATTTGTATCCAAATTCAGCATGCCGCCATTTGAGTAATACAATTCCTTAACATCTCCTGCTGAATTTGTAAAACGAGAAGAATAAAGAACCTGGAACCCTTTGCTCATATCATTTGCCGGTCCGTAATCCATTACTGCTGTTGCTGTATCAGGATTCTGACGTCCATCTTTCCAAGTATAAATACCTCCATTTGCAACCACACTTCTTGGATGATTTAAACCTGAAAACCAATGTACCGTATCAATTTGATGAGCCATCCATTGTCCCCAAATACCAGAAGAATAAGGCCAGAATAAACGAAACTCTAAATATTTACGTGGATCCCAGGCAACTTTTGGTCTATTCATGAGAAAGCGATCCCAATCTGTGTCTTCCTGGCGAATTTCACTTACCAATTTCGGTAAACGCCAACGGCCCGGCTGATTTACATTCCAGGTCATTTCCACCATATTAATATCACCAAACTTGCCAGATCTGATATATTCATTGGCAGCTATATAATTAGGTGCACTCCTACGTTGAGAACCTACTTGCAATATCTTTCCTGTTTCCTGAACAGCCTTCAAAAGAATTTTAGCATCTTCTAATGTTTCGGCCATTGGTTTCTCTACATATACATCTTTGCCATTACGAACAGCTTCTGCTGCCATTAAAGCATGTTGAAAATCTGCTGTACTAATAATTACGGCATCAATTCCTTTTGCAGCATGCAGCTCGTCGTTATTACGATATTTCTTAATTGTATTGCCCGTTTTTTCTTTTATATATGCTTCTGCCTCATCACGACGACGATTCCAGATATCAGAAACAGCTACAAATTCAAAATTAAGCTCTTTTGCATGGTTCATAAATGAAGGAACCAAAGAGCCTCTAAAACGGTTAGAAAAACCTACAATACCTACCTGGACGCGATCATTAGCTCCCATAATACGGCTGTAGCTTTTAGCATTAACCCCCATTGTTGATAAACCAAGTACACCTACACCTAGTGAAGCCTTCTTGATAAAATCTCTTCTTGAATTTTCTAAATTGTTTTTTTCCATAATAAGTAATTATTTAATAATCATCTTTTATAAATACAGAGTTTATATAAAAGTATTGGTTAGGACAGAGTAACTATGTCATAATTAACGAGTTTACTACTTAATTACGAAAAAAACGACTTTATTAGTATAAAAAACTACGCAATCGATACCGGTAACGTTTCCATCTGAAAATAACAATTGGACTAACTAATCATTTTATTATCTTTGGTTATATAACAAATAAACCGTGTTCAAACCAATTACACTCAAAGACATTGCAACTGCACTGGATCTTTCGCCATCTACAGTATCTAGAGCATTAAGCGATAGCTATGAAATTAATACAGAAACAAAAAAAAGAGTTCTTGATTATGCCGAAGAGCATAACTATAAAAAGAACCCAATTGCTTTAAGTTTAAGAAAACGTAGAAGCTATTCTGTAGGAATCATTGTCTGCGAGGTAGCCAATAATTTCTTTTCACAAGTAATTGATGGGATTGAATCTATAGCATACAGTAAAGGCTATCATGTAATAATCTCTCAAAGTCATGACTCTTATGAAAGAGAGGTTGTTAATATACAACATTTAGCGAACCGATCTGTCGATGGCCTGCTTGTATCTATGTCGGCAGAAACCAAGGATTTTTCGCATATCTTAAAACTTCATAAACAAGGACTGCCTATTGTATTCTTTGACCGGGTTATATCTGCCTTTGATACCCATACGGTGACATCAAATAACAAAAAGGGAACAAAAGATGCAATGCAAGCTCTCATCGATAAAGGCTTTAAAAGAATTGCTCATTTAGCAAATGCTCCGCACTTATCCATTACAAAAGAAAGATTAGAGGGGTATCAGGAAGCTTTGCGTGTTAACAATATGGAAGCTAAAGATTCTATGGTTAGATACTGTCACCATGGTGGCCGACTGCAACAGGAAGTAGAAGATGCCATAAAATACTTTATCAGTATGGATGAGAAACCAGATGCGATTTTTGTGGCTAGTGATCGTCTAAGTATTGGCTGCTTAACCGCGCTTAAAAAGCTTTCACCACATCAAACACATCCGGCGGTAACCGGATTCTCAAATTCGGATATATTAGATCTGCTTCAACCTGGTTTTTCATGTGTCCGTCAGCCGGCTTTCGAAATGGGCAGAGTAGCCATGAACATGCTTGTTCAATTAATAGAAAGTAAATATCCGGTAACTGAATTTGAATCTATCGTTTTAGATACCGAATTAATAAAACAGAAATAAAGCCTGGGGATTATATTACTTAAAAGAGCCTTTTAAATACCGCACCCACGCATAAAACTTCCTCTTTTTTAAATAATCAAAATCTTGTTCATTCATATAAGCTTCCCTTTCAAAGGATATATTTCTATATGCCTTGTCCATATTTTTATATTGAATTAGACGTCCTATATACTCGATTACATAAAACAGATAAAAAGGAAGAATAAGCATTTCAACTTGCTGCCTTAAATGTATCCGTTCATGATTCATTATAATCTCTCCTACTTTTCCCTTTGCGAGAACAAAAGGAAAGATAGCCATGGCTGTGACTTTCTTAGGAAGGAAATTGATTTTTACGATTTTCATTATTCTTGTCTTTTTATAATGCAATTATCATACTAGCATTAGTAATTGGCAATAATTAGCTGTATATTTGCATTCTACGCATTAGATGCGCTCATTCATTCTTCTCCTTACCGATCATTAAAATATTAAAATAAAACAATAATCCTAAAACAAAATATGGCTAAATCACAAGAAACATTTAACAAAAAAGAAAAAGAAAAAAAGAGATTAAAGAAGAAACAAGATAAAGAACAAAAGAGAGAAGAACGCAAAAGCACTTCATCAAAAGGCAAGAGTCTTGAAGAAATGTATGCTTATGTGGATGAGAATGGCGATCTAACCTTCACCCCACCCGATCCGAAGAAAAGAATAGTCATCAAGCAAGAAGACATTGAAATCGGTGTTTCTAAACAAGAAGCTCCTGATCCGGCTGACCTGATCAGAAAAGGGATCATTACCTTTTTCAACGAATCTAAAGGTTACGGCTTTATCAAAGATCAAGAGTCGCAAGAAAGCATCTTTGTACACGTAAACAGTTTTGAAGAAGAACTTGGAGAAAACGATAAAGTTACTTTTGAAACCGAGAAAGGTCAAAAAGGACTAAATGCTGTTCGCGTTAAAAAGCAGAAATAATCCGACAAATATCTGTCGTCCATTATAAAGTATAATTCCTAAGATATATACTGATAGTAATATCTTAGGAATACTTAATGCAATTAAAGAATCTACTTCTTTACATAAAAAGGAATATTAGCCGTTGCTACTTTATTCTGCCCATCCGTAGCATATACAAACAAGCGGTATGCTCCTTCCTTATCAGGACTTCTTAAAGTAATCATTCCATTACCATTATTGGCAGTAAAAGTATTCGCAATCGAACTTGGCCTTGCTTCATAATCACCTCCTTCTCCCACTTCGGTTGGTTCTGGCAATAACTCATAACGATAATTTAATGTAGTATTCTTATCGGGGTCATTAACAGATGCAAACACTTTGTAACTGCCACCTGGCTTCAAATAGATATTGTCAGAAGCTTTCTTTCCATCCAATTGAAATGAATAAATATGTGGGGCCCTGTTAGCAGGCCACTTTCCGGACCATAGATATTCCATAGCATCCATCACTTCTGACTCTTCTCCTTTTTCAGTAAAAAGCCCATACCAGGTAGGGGTTCTTTCTTGCTTTTGCCCCCATAAAAACACATAGGAACCTAAACACTGATTCTTATCTCTCTCAATAGAATATTCATAACGCCTCTTATAGACCGATGCTTTCTCACTGCTCGTTTCTTCTATCGGCATCTTCCATTCTGTTTGTAAACTCTCCCAATGCCCTGTCGGCCCCCATTCAGTAACCATATAAGCACCTTTCCAGCCTACATTCTGAACTTTTTGTGGCAAAGAAGCCAGATCTCCGTAAATATTAATACCAAGAAAATCCATATCCGGACTTACTTGTTTGATATAATCGACTTCCTTTTGATTAATACCTGCTAAAATTGTGCCTGCAGGGTGGTTTGGATCAACCTCATGAATCATCTTAACGATATCATTTACAGCATCCCATACTTTTGGATTCGTATATTGAAGGTTCAACTCATTGCCTATTCCCCAAGCCAATAAAGCCGGATGGTCCTTATACTTTATTACTTCCGCTTTTATACGATCAAACTGTTTCCTTACAGCTGCTGTATCATTATAATCGAAATTATGTCTTTCTGCAGTAACGGAAAGGCCCATTAAAACCGTTAATCCGTGTTTGGCAGCCGAATCAAGCACACGCTGTCCATTGTTCGAACCCCAGGTTCGTATGGAATTACCACCATAGCTAGCCAACCTATCCAGATAACCTGTTCCGCCTGCACCTTTCACAAAATAAGGTTCTCCACCTCTAATAAATTGATATGTATTGCCTACCTTCCGTATCTCAACCTTGATAGGTTTTGACACAGCTTGAGCTTGAGAAAACTCTACACTCACCAATAAGAAACACAGAACAGCAACAGATAAACAAAAAACTCTTTTCATACAAAAACCTATATTAATCTACTAATATAGGTTTTTCTTAAAGCACTAATTATTTTTATATTATTCAATTTTAACGGCTACTCTATATTTTAAAATTAAATCTCCACCAAAGAAATTACCAAGTATCAAAAAAGCATTTGTTAATACTTTTATAATTAACATTACTACACTATCGGGCTCCAATAAAGGATAGTTCTTATATTGAATATATGCTAATATTGTATAAACAGTTATTACAATTGTATTAATCCCTCCATGTAAAAGCGCTTTATTCATGGCATCTGGCTTATTCTCGAAAATGGCAATTAAGTCAAAAGCACCAAACACAATGGCCACCCATCCTAAAATCACACCTGCACTCATTAAATAGAAAGATGCATTCAGAAATGACAAATCATGATTAAAATAATTAATCGCTGAAAATACAAGTTCCATGGGAAGTAATGCAGTAGGAAAATGGATTAGCATAACATGAATAGGATGTCCAAACACTTTCATCTTTCAGTTATTAAGCAAATACAAACAAAAGTAAAGTTACAAAACCACCCAAAGCAATGAGGGCATGTATAAAGGTAATATTAAGCGGACTAGCTTTCTTCTTAAGATCGAGCGCAAACATATACAGTCCGCCAATAGCAGCTAAAACAAAAAGGACAATACTCACTTTAGGGAAGTTATCCGGATTTTGGACTGCATAAATCACCAATAGTAAAAGTGCTATAACAGCAAAAATACCATGTGAGTAAATTACAGAGCGCGGAGCATCTTTTTTTGTAAGCCATTTAATCAAAATACCCAAGCCTAATGCGGCAGTTAGTGCAAATAATGCGATCGATGTATATATCATTTCTTTATTTATTTAGTTACAAATAAATAGAGTCTATGAATTCGATAAAGGTTACAAACAAATTACATAATTCTAAGTTATTCAATTGGAAATTAAGATGAGAACAAAAGCCGAATCAACGAACAAACTGTCTTCAACATTAAGATATATCCCTGATACTATTGAGGGATATACCAGGAAATTAAAAGGAAAAACAGCTATATATTATTTTAAAGGCTCTCAAGTTAAAGACCCAAACCTTATAAAACGTTTTAATTCACTTGTAATTCCGCCTGCATGGAAAGATGTTTGGATTAGCCCCGCAGAAAACGGTCATCTTCAAGCAACCGGCATTGATATTAAAGGAAGGAAACAATACATCTACCATTCTGAATGGCAGCAAATGCAGCATGAGAATAAATTTGCCAGAATTGTTGAATTTGGAAGAGCGCTGCCTTGTATTCGAAAAAACATACAAAAAGATATTCGGAAAAGAAAACTTACCAAAGAGAAAATAGTTGCAATTGCACTTCAATTAATGGAAGAAACATTGATCAGAGCTGGAAACAGTTACTACCGCGAACAGAATAACAGCTACGGATTAACTACTCTCAAAAATAAACATGTTCAGATTCATGGTTCAGTAATTTTTTTTAATTTTAGAGGAAAAAAAGGCGTATTGCATAAAATTAAAGTTAGCGACCGTTCCCTTGCTAAACAGCTAAAGAATGTCAAAGAGATACGCGGACAATCTTTATTTCAATATTTGGATAAAGATGGCTCCATTTGCATACTCGACTCAGGAGATCTCAACGAATATATTCAATACTGTACTAAACAAGATTTTACTTCTAAAGATTTCAGGACCTGGTATGGAACAGTTTGGGCATTTCGCAAGCTATGCGAATTAGGTTCTTTTGAAAATCAAACCCAATACAAAAAAAATATCATTGAAATGTATGACTTCGTAGCGTCCAAGCTCGGGAATACCCGAAGTGTTTGCAAAAAATACTACGTTTCTGATAAATTAATAAAGGCTTATAAAGATCAAACCATCGTTCCTTTTTTTAAAAAAGCATTACATAAAGGAGGTAGGCTGTCTGATATGGAAAAAGCTGAAAAACAATTACTACAATTACTCGATATCACGACTCAGAACAATTAATATTTAACCTTGTTTATAAAGAATCCTAAACTCAAAACCTATGCTTAACACATCAACTGATAAAGAAACAAAAGTTAAGAAGAAAAGCTTCTTCGAAAAATTTGCCAATAAGATAACAAATTGGACAGGTAGCTCTACAGCTTTTACATGCGCGGCTTTCATCGTAATTGCATGGGCTTTTAGTGGTCCGATATTCGATTATTCTGAAACCTGGCAGCTTGTAATTAACACTGGTACAACAATTATCACTTTCTTAATGGTTTTCTTGATCCAGAAATCACAGAACAAAGATTCTAAGGCGATTCAATTAAAGTTGAATGAACTAATTGCTGCCAATCGATATACAAGCAACCGAATGGTAGATATTGAGGATCTTACAGAAGAGGAATTAGATAGTCTGCATAAATTTTATGGCCAATTAGCTGTATTAGCAAAAAGTGAGGGAAACATCCACAAATCTCACTCTATTGATGCAGCTAAAGTTTTATGGGAAACCAAAAAGAAATTCAGAGACACTTCTAAAATCCAAGAAAGTAAAACACCCGAGAAACCTAATCAAACTATTGATCCTACCCGACCTATTGACTAATATTAATTGAGGTAAATACAGCTTTATAAATTCCACCAGTAAGTCCATTTTACAACCAATTGTCTGTTTTTAACAGAGAAGGATGAAGTAGGATCGTAATTATCTGCATAAACGATATAGAAGTCGGAAGCAGGTTTATAGCGCCATTGCAATCGGGTGTTGATATTCATATTTTTAAGCTGTTCATTATATTGAACGAAAGCTGTAAAATAAAGCGTATTAGAGAAAGTTACGTCAGCACGAGGACCTACAAGCCAGAAAGAGTTATGTCCCCAGGGTTGTGGCAATTTTAGGTCATTATAAGAACTGGCAATCGCAAGACTAACATAGGGCTGAAAACGGTATCCTAATTGAGAGGTGAAACTATAGCGTGTACCTTCAGCATAATAGCCTCCATATGAGCCACCTAGCTGATAAGTTAATACACTTTGTGGTTTAGATACGTAATCTAAACTCGCCGTATTCCATTGATGTTCAGTTCCGGTAGCTAATAATCCCTTTCCAATATTGGTGGGATCAAATGGTTTTAGCAATTTAACATAACTATTGTTGAATGCAGCAGTAATGCTACTTTGATCGCGCAGGGTAACCATATAAGACAGAATACTTTCATTATCCGTGCGGTTCATTGATCCATCAAAATAATAGGTCGAAGACAGTTGTACTGTGTGGCTTAATATGTTTCCTGATTGTGGGAAAAAGTTACGTGATACTTTCGGATTAATCTTAACATAATCATTTCGAGGCACGTAACCTACTTCGGCAAGGTAATTTTTACCCACATACTCTTCTTGAAGGTAGAATGTCCAATTCTTACTGAGGTATTGCAAATGAGCTGCTTGCACAACGTTATCTTGCGTTTGATCCGGAGTAAAAGATTTCAAGACCATCGCCTTACCCGACCATAGGTTATTGGAAGAAGCCAGGTTATATTCTAATCCTACATTACGATTAAAATCAGGAGATGTACTATTCTTTGATAATGAACCGGTAGACTGTCTGTTAACAAACATAAATGCAATATTAGAGCGAGAAAACACTCGCCGCTGAAGTGTAATTGCACCGTAATTCTGAGCTGGAAGTGAAGCTTCATCTACGTCACCAGTCTGCACATCCATAACTCCTATACGCCAATCTTTATTCAACTTTCCTGAAAGTCTGGCACCATAGCGAATGGGTGCGTTTAACCCAATACGGCGAGAAAAGAAAGGTCGAATACTTGAATAACCAAAATTTGCAAACAGGTCGCCATTTTCCAGGAAAAACTGACGTTTTTCAGCAAAGAACAGCTCAAATCTATTTAGGTTAATTACTTGTTTATCTACTTCAACCTGTGAGAAGTCCGGATTAACGGTTAAGTCCAGATTCAGAGAAGAATTAAGTGCTACTTTAACATCTCCACCAATATCTTTTCGATAATCTATTGGGGTTCCATTTACATGATCTTTCGAAACACCGCCTAATACATAAGGAATAATAGAAATATTTCTCCCAGCAGAAGGCGGAACTTCATCCCAAACTATTATACCTGTGTAAGCAAGCGAAGCGGATGGAAATTGACGTGGAACGGGTGCCCAACTGGATTTCTCACCACTTTTTATATCGAAACGACTGAAATTGATCCCCCACTCCTTGATTCCTTCTTTGTAACGAATACTTTTAAAAGGGATTGCAGCTTCAAAAACCCAACGATCGGGATAGTTGGTTACGACCGAAGTCCATTTATTATCCCAGCTTAAATCTACTTTTGAGCCTTCATACATACTTCCATCCCACTGTGCGCCTGCAGCATTAGAACCGAATGAAAAACCATCCGTGCGGCCATCAAAAGGGTCCATAAATAATAAGAAGTTGTCGTTCTTGTTGAAAGAAAAATCTCGTTTAAGCGATTCGACTACATAGGCCCCAGGATTGGTATCATAACAGATTGCAATAAGATAGATATTTTTATTATCATAGGTCATCCGTACTTCTGTGAGTACATTGGCGAAGCTTGTATCCATGGGTACCATCATATAGAAGTCTTTAGCAGACTCTGCTTGCAGCCAAGATTCCTCATCCATCACACCATCGATTACGAGTGGTGAAGTAGCTTTTTTAATATGATAACGATAGGATTCATTCTTTTTCTGGGCAAAGACAAATAGGCTTGAGAAAATAAATAAAAGTACGAGTAAATTTTTCTTCATATTCAACGGCAGTAAAGGTTTATGGTTAATTGTGGGGCCAAATATAGAATAAAAGAAATCTTAATAGCTTATTAAACAAAAAATACCAGGTAAGGAGTTTAAGATCCTCCTTACCTGGTATTAATTAGACAGATTTTCTATCTGTTTGATAGATTAGCCGTTAAGAACCTTTCCCATTAATGGATCAGTTTTTCTAATCTCGCCAGTCTCTATCCTTCCAGCAAAATGTTGAGTAAAGCTTTCAAAACCATCAACTTGTAGTATAAAATCATACCATCCATGGCTTTTAGCAGTATCAATGTCTACTTCAATGATTTGACCATTCAGTACCTCTCTAGTAATTTTAGGCAAACCATAACTTTTATCCTGAATTGTTACTCTTAACTTTTTATCGGTTTCATTATTAGCAATTTTCAACACTAATTTGTCTTCAACGGCTTTTGTTAAGCTAAGGGCAGTCCGATAACCATCGCTAATCTGCAAAGCAGGATCATTTGAGTTTCCTTCAAAAGAACGGAAAAATCCATTAGGACCATAAACTAAAAGTGCATAAGAATTATTCTCAAAGTTATTCAATAACCAATTTTCTGTTAACTCATCTCCTGCTTTAACGGCATAAGCCCATGATTTACCCCGTTCTAAGCTATCGTTTGAATTGGTTCCCTTATAATTTGTGCTTGCATAAGCCAGGTAGGGAACACCTGCCGATTTTTTACCAAAAGGATTACCTGCTTTAAATTTAATAGCAAAAGACTTTTTGTCATCACTTAAACCGCCACTTGCATGCATTTGATAAGGAAGTGCACAAGAATCTCTTATACCTGTTTCCTGACCTGGCATAAGCTCTTCAGGAACTACATTTCCCTGATTAACGGTATTGATTTCAGCTGTGTTCAAGAGTCTATATCCACTCGGCAACTCTTTGAATTTAGCATTGTAAATACTCTGGATAAATTTTTCCTTATCTACCGGTTGAGGATATTGTATTTCTTCACCGTTATAGGGGCTAAAAGCGGAAGTTAAATCGCCGCAAACTGTACGTCTCCATTCACTGATATTGGTTTCTTTAATCTCCTTCCCTGTTTTATTACTTAAAAAGCTTTCCAGAAACTGAATAATGGAAGTATGATCTAATACTTCTGAATTAACTTTTCCTCCTCTACTCCATGGTGATGCAATAAGCAAAGGTACTCTGAAGCCTAAACCAATGGAACTTGCTCTGGCATCCTTTTCAGAAACTTTCTTTATATTTAACTCTTCATTCAGATCAACAAACTCAGCTTCCATAGAGATTCCTTCAGAAACCTTTCCAGGTAAACCTTCTCCATTTGGTGAAGGAGGCACGAAAGGAGGAATGTGATCAAAATAGCCATCATTCTCATCATAAGTTACAATAAAAATGGTCTTTTTCCAAAAATCAGGATTCTTGGTTAAGATATTCATTACCTCAGAAACACACCAGGCACCATACCATGGTGAACCTGGATGATCGGAAAAATGTTGAGGAGGTACCAACCATGAAACCGTAGGTAAAGTATTGTTATCTACATCGTGTCTGAATTGATAAAGCACATCTCCGGCAGGTACTTTCATAGTTCGGGAAACACCATTGTCATCGTAAATGCTATCAACAACTTGACGATATGGTGGGTGATTTTTATTGGTTGTAAAGGCCTTAGCATGGATACTCTTTTCTATTTCAGGCAGTTTACTGAAGTTCTCGGGAGTCCATTTTTGCAAGCTTTCCTGATAATTTTTTAAGATGTTCTGCTTCTCTTTCTTTTCCGGAGTTTCGCTATTAATAGCAGCTATTTCCTTTTCTAATAAACTAGCCTTTCTCTTTAGCTCTTCCAAGTAAGTTTCCGAATACCAAACATGAAACTGTTCAAACCATTCTATGGGATTATTAGTGAAATTAGCTAACCATGGTTCTTCCTCATCTGTAAATCCTGTATCCAAACTCAACTCATTCTGATAAATTCTCCAGGATATATCATTCATTTCCAGCAGTTCAGGGAATGTACGCCAGTCTACATTTTTCCGATAGGTTACATCGGAATTTCTAACATTCCCGACTGCATTCTGCTTCTTAGAATCGCGCACAGTACCACTCCATAGATATAACCTGTTAGGAGTCGTACCTGTTAAAGAAGAACAAAAATGCTGATCGCCGACCGTAAAGGTATCTGCCATAGCATAATAAAAAGGGATGTCTTCACGGTTGTAGTAGCCCATGGTTAAAGGCATATGCACATATTCCTTATTTCCTGCTCGCTTTGCTTCTAACCAGTTATTCATTTTTCCCTTATTATGGGCATCTACCATATCTGACCAAGAATGTGGTAAACCGCCCATCCAGGTAGAACGAGTGTCTTTTATATTCAACCTAAAGGGTGCATAAGTTTGTCCTTTTTTATCAGACTGTAACCATACCTTATTTCCATTGGGCTGCTTAATTGCACGAGGGTCATTGAAACCTCTAACACCTTGAAGGCTGCCAAAGCAATGATCAAAAGAGCGATTTTCTTGCATTAATATAACTACATGTTCGGCATCATAAAAGGTACTACCTAACTCTGGATTAATCGCAATTGCTTTTTTCAATGCATCAGGTAATGCATTCCATACACCGGATGAACCTGCTATTAGCGCAGCTTGCTTAATAAAATCACGTCTTGTATTCATGTTCTTAATTATTATTTATTTAAGCCACCATGTTTTCTGGTGAATATTATCATTTCCTTCACCAAACTGGGTACGGATAGCTTCTGAAACATTTTCTGCATTGTAATTATATTCCGATTGTGGGTACATCCAACGATATGGAACATTTACACCTGCAGGTCTTCGAAAAGATGGATAACCTGTCCGTAAATGATCGTAGAATGCAGACCACCCGTTCTGTAAAAAGGATCTAATATATTTTTGCATAATGATACGTTCAATTTTATCTTCCAAGGTAGTCGCTTTCGAAAAATCCACTAATGGATTAGATAAGTATTCAGTAACTTTATCAGCATTCACATAATTACCTAAACCTTTCGCATAGGTTTCATAAAACTTAAAGGAAGCTTTCACTCCTGCATCATAGTATTGTTTTGCATCCCCTGAAATCCAACCTCTTGCAGATGCTTCGGCTAAGATCAATTGCTGCTCTGAATAACCAATTAAAACAAATGGTTCATTTGTTGGATCTTGATGATAGCGTTCTAATACCTTCGATGTTTTACCTGCTGCTGCTTTTAAATTTACTTCGGCATACGATGCGGCTGGATCACCTCCATCATAGGAACTAAAATCATCAATTTCTTTCCCTGCCTCTTGAGCGAGCCTTGTTTGAGTGAAAAACACAAATAGTCTTGGATCTTCGCGTTCTTGTAAACGATTGATAAATGTTTCATCAATATACATACCTGACCCATAACCACTCGAGTTAAACTCTGGATAGCGGTTACCTTCCTGATTTAAGAATACTAATTGCCCGTCATCTATTCCATCGGCTCCCAACAATGGCCCATTTTGAACGATTTGTGCAAAAGCAGCCTTAATATTTAAATCAGCATCGGCTTCCTTATGAGATAATGTTATTAACACTTTAAGACGAAAAGCATTAATAAGCTTTCTCCATTTATAGCTATCGCCTTTATAAATGATATCGCCGGCAATTGACTCATTTTGATCTTTTAACAATTCATCTGCTTCTGCCAGGTCTGCTAAAATTCCCATAAAAACTTGCTTTTGACTATCGTATATTGGAGGCACATAGCCATCTGTCGATTCACCTTTTAATGCAGCTGAATATGGGATATCTCCAAATGTAAGCGTAAGGTTATAAAAATAATAAGCTTTAAAAAACTTTGCTAAAGCAATATAGCTATTATCATTTATCCGTTCCGCTTCTTCAGCCATTTTCGTAACATCACGCATGTTATAATAGGGGTCAAAGCTTCCACGATTCCATTGATAGTATTGATTACTATTTTCACCATCTGTTTGAACCAGCATTTTTATAGCGTAAAGTGGCCCGGTACCCTGAAAAGATCGAAAAGCATCCCACTGAACCTTAGTGAGCTGTAACTGAGGATGCGTTTCTGTTGGACGATTTGGATCTATATTTATATCTTCTAAACGCTCACAGGACGTTAAACAGAAGAGCATTACTATAGCACTGTATATTATTCTTTTCATGTTTTTATAATTTTCTATAAAATCTATTTGTTAATAATCCTTTGACTTTTAAGATATTAGAACTTTAAATTCACTGAGAAGCCCAAATATCTTGCAGATGGGTCTTGTAAATCAGTATCATTACCATAGTCAGGATCTACATAAGGGATTTTCTTCCACATCAAAAGATTGTATCCAAATAGGGATACATTAACACTTTTTGCATTACCAATTTTCATGATATTGGTTAAATCATAGCCAACTGAAAGTCGGCGAAGTTTGACATATGTTCTGTCGTATACGTTTGCAAACTTTTCACTTTCCTCTTCAGTAACTTGTGCCTGATAGGGGTAAATCTGGCTCCAGGTTTGCCAGTTAACAGCAGTAGTACTAGGTGTATAGGTACGTGTATCAGACAAAATATTACCATCTACATCTCTGGTAATTTCGCCACCTGTTATAACTACGCCTTGGGGTACATAAACCGGATGGCCGGCAGCATATTCCTGATCTCTATATTCAACTGATTCAGGGTGCTTACCTCCCCACCACATTTTTTCAATCGTTACAGATCGCATTAAACCTCCCCACGCTCCGTCTAAATCAAGATTAACTGTGAAATTTTTTACTTTAAATGTGTTTTGGAGACCAAATCTCCACTCCGGTTCTGTATTTCCAAGATAAGTCGGATACGGGTCTCTGATTGGTAAACCACTATTCGGATTCAGGATTAGATCTCCTGCAGCACTTTTTTGCCAAACAGTAGCATAATAGCTATCTACCCGGTCGCCTACTTTCAGGTTTCCGAATTTCTCTTGATTGTCGTATATTTCATTGATCTTCTTTGCATAACTCGTCCAGTTTAAACCAATATCCCAAGAAAAACGATCTCCTATAATAGGTTTTGCACCTGCCATAAGTTCAAAGCCATTGGTAGCATAAACATTCCCGTTTACTTTGCGGCTGGCAAAACCAGAAGCTTGAGAAATACTTAAATCAATGATCTGATTTTCATCAATGATATTATAGTACGTTAAATCAAGAGACAAACGATTATTAGCGAATGAAGTAGCTAAACCGATTTCATACGAAGTAGATTTCTCGGGCTGGATATAAGGGTTAATAATTCCTGACGGATATCCAACAGATGGTGTAGAACCATAAGTCACTTCTTTATTATAGGTAGAATAAATACTATAAGGTTCTAAATCACTTGAAACCTGTGCCCATGATGAATATAGCTTTACAAAATCAATGGCTTTAGGCATGCTTATGTAATCAGAAAGAATGGTACTGATAGACGCACCAGGATAAAAATAGGAATTCCCGCCACTAGGTAAAGTTGAAGACCAGTCGTTCCGGGCAGAGAAGTTTAAGAATACTGAATTAAATAAATCTAAGTTAGCAGTACCATACACGCTTCGTACAGATTTTTCCTGAAAATAATTTGTTGCCTGCACCGGGCCTTGTGTATTATTTAAGCTGTAAACGTATGGAACGATTAGACCATCGCTGGATTCATAATCTTCTCTAACCGTACGATCAAATGTAGAAGCTCCGGCGTTTAATGTTAAGTCAACTTTAGAAGATAAACGTTGATTAAATGAAGCTAAGAAGTCTAAGTCGATATTAGCCTGTGCTTTATTCCATAATTTATAATCGCCGTTCCTGGAGTCGCCATAATTCATATATGATTTAGGGCTTTGCATATCTTCAAAGGTTTTATTTTCACGAAGTGAAGCACGGCCCTGAAGATTCAAGTTA
The DNA here is from genome assembly GCF_004339765.1 of Albibacterium bauzanense. Taxonomy (GTDB): domain Bacteria; phylum Bacteroidota; class Bacteroidia; order Sphingobacteriales; family Sphingobacteriaceae; genus Albibacterium; species Albibacterium bauzanense. Next base: position 680,533 of record NZ_SMGO01000001.1, read on the forward strand.
GGTAATACACGCCAATTCAATGTTGTACGACCTGTTATTACATCTCGATTTAACTTTTGTTCAAGTTCATAAGCAGCGAAATAAGGATTATTGTACCAAGCATAATTATAATTAGCTTGTCTGTATCCTTCTTGTCCAGGCACATACATGTGTTCTTTTAACTCCTTACCATTCACATCATCTCCCATCCAGATCAAAATGGTATACATATGATTCTTAGGGCCATAACCATAACGTGGATAATTAGGAGACGTAACCTTATTGTATGACAGAGCTGCATCTAACTGCAGATTATCTCTTAAATAAAAAGAAGAATTGAAATTAAGTCCGCCGGTAGTTAAGGATGTATTAGGTACTTGCCCTTTTTGATGGGCATATTTTCCGGAAGCATAAAAACTTGCCTTTTCACCTTTAAATGCTATCGATAATGAATTATCTGTAACGAGGCCGGTTCCTAAGAAATCATTCAAATTATCATGTCTGATCCAATCTGTAGGTACACGCTCATAACGAGATTTATCATCGTACATCGTTCCCGATACATCTCCCCACCATGGTATTATTTCACCTGTTTGCTTATCCTTAATCGGACTATTCCATTGGGGAACTTTAACACCCGTTCCAAATTTCGGTCCCCATATCATATCTCCATCCGAGATACCACCATCTGCCCCATCCCAAAATTCATATTGACCATTAGAACCATTACCATATTCTGTTTGGGTTTCAGGAAAAACAGTAAAACCGGCAGTAGCCATGTTATTCGTGTTAATATTGATTTCCAGTTTATCGCTTTTAGCACTTTTACTTGTAATTAGAATCGCTCCATTCTTTCCTCTCGCTCCATAAAGTGCCGAAGCTGCTGTTCCTTTAAGAACATTTATATTCTCAATATCTTCGCTGGAAATATCATAAAAATCAGTCTCAATAGGAATACCATCCAATACGATCAATGGATTTTTACCCCGTAAAGAGAAAGAAGGTTTTTGGAAAATACCAGTAGGATTGGTTACTGTTAGACCAGCTACTTGTCCGGTCAGCGCGCTACCAAGATTCATTGTTTTTGCTTCTGCTAATACTTCAGCTTTTACTTCTTGAGTAGCATATCCAATCTTACGTTTCTGTTGACGGATACCGATAGCCGTTACAACCACCTCTTCTAATGAAGATGCGTCTTCATTCAATATAACATCAATTATATTTCTTCCATCTATAGCAATTTCTTGTCTGCTATACCCTATCATACTAAACACCAATGTTGAGTTAGCAGGAGAAGATAAATTATATTTACCATTTATATCAGTAGAAGTTCCTTGGTTAGTACCCTTTAGCTGAACCGTTACACCCGGCATATTATTACCTAAAGAATCGCGTACAGTACCTGTTACATTTTGTTGTATAGAGATATTACCGAAATTATTGGATATACTCGCTTTTGCTAAACTAGCATTGGCATAGGCGGTAAAAAAGGAAGTCAATAGGACAGTTAATAGTATAACCGACAACCCATACTTAGTCGGATTAGTTATTTTATTCATATCTATTATATAAAATTTTAGCGTTTTATTGTTTGACTGAAAAGTGCTAGAATGCCTTTCCTTAGGACCGTTTTCTTTATTAAGATTTAAACGGGTATTAATGATCGTAGACTTTAAATTTTCATTTTTCTCCTTTCTGTTTCTTTACCTTTAAGTAACAGAAAGGAGGAAAATCTACTTTGATTTACAATGAAGTTTGGGTTAACTTATTGCTAGTTCCATTCGTAAGCGACGTACTGCTTCTGCTATATTATTGGCTACAGTTTGCTCAGCTAAATTAAGCCTTACTGCTATTTCTTTAATACTCAGATTTTCACGCCGAAGAAGGAAGGAACGTTTCATGTTTTTAGGTAAATTATCTATGGCAAGAACAAGCTCATTTTCCACTTCCTGGATTGAGAAAGACTCATCTATGCTGTCTATAATAAATCCTGTTTCATCCATCACAAATCCATGAACACGTTGTTTAATGTTTTCAGATCTAAAATAATTGAATACCTGCATTTTTACAGCACCCAATAGATAGTTTTGCAAACTGGTTTTTATGGCTAATTGAGTTCTCTTTTGCCAAATACTAACCAACACTTCCTGAACAATATCTTTTGCTATATCTTTTTCAGCAATTCTATTAAATGCTGCTTTATAAAGTAGTGTCCAATAACGATCATACAAAATATCAAAAGCGATAGACTCTCCATTTTGCAAACAAATCAACAATCTTTCTTCTGTCATATTAAGAAGCTATAGGATTTTCTGTTATTGCATTCTATTGATCTATGATTTTTCTATTAAACCAGCAGTTTGTAGCATGAAATTATGTAAATCTGTATTTTTCACAAAATGTTTAAGGTCTTCACTTCCGGGACCAAACATTGCTAATTCAACAAAATCACTAGAGTGATTGGTAGAACCGAATGAAATGCCAGTATAATTAGATTGAATTTCAGCAAACGTTTTAAATGGCAGATTATTAGGATTATATAAACCTTCACTATCTAATTGATTATAGTGCTTTAAAATTTCCTTTGCCTCTTCATCTTTTATAGCAATACCTTGAGCCGATTCAATGTAATCTATTACTTGTTTCGAGCTAAAATTTCTATTGATACTATTCAGTACCTTATCATTCGTTTGTTTAAAATGCTGGATTTTATCGAATTTATCATTGCTAGAAAAGAGGCCTGGATTGGCATTTCCATGATCGGTTGTTATAATAACAAGTGTCTCACCGTCTTCTTCTGCAAAAGATATTACTTCTGATAGTGCTTCGTCAAATGCTATTTGCTCGTGTAATAAAGCACTAGCGTCGTTGGCGTGGGCAGCCCAATCAACACTTCCTCCTTCTACCTGCAAAACGAAACCATTTTTATTCTGCTTTAAGCGGTTTATTGCCTGCTTAGTCATTTCTGATAGAGAAGGTATTTCAGCCTTCAGTCTATTATCAAATTGAATATCAAGAACATAAGGCAATCCGTCTTCATGAAATACACCTAACAAGGGTTTAGTTGTAGAACTTTGAAGCAGATCATTTCTATTCTGAACTACGTGATAGCCTTTTTGAGAGAATTGGCCAAAAACATCGGCTTTATCTTTTCTTTTATCTGCACTAAAAAACTCGGTTCCGCCACCTAAAAGGACATCAAAATCTAAGTTTAAATATTCGACTGCTATTTCAGACTGATCGCCTCTGCTTGCAATATTTACGCAAAATCCTGCAGGCGTTGCATGTGTTATTGGAACTGAGGTAACACAGCCTACAGCCTTACCTGCTGATTTGAATTTCTGAAGAATTGGCTTATTGAAGGATCCATCTGGGTTTACATTCAGAGCACCATTGTTTACTCGCTTACCACCTCCCCATGCAGAGCTGGCAGCTGCAGAATCAGTTACCAGGGCATTAGCAGAAGCGGTATCCATTAAAGCACGAGTCGCTTTTCCTTCATCATAAAGTGATAACCATTTACTTCTACGACCTTCTTTTCTTTGCAGAAGTAAGTCGGCCATAGTAAGTGTGCCAATGCTCATTCCATCACTCACCATAAATATTATATTCTTTGCTGAACCAGCATTATTAGCTAAAATGCTACGGCGTTTTTCTGAAGCCAATAAATCGAATGGGGAAAGCATAGTTGCTCCGGCAACCGCAAGCGATGCTTGTTTAAAAAAGGATCTTCTTTTCATTTATGAATAATCTATATTAATATGAATAAGCAAATATTGTCTATTCGTATTAGTACAGTGTTAAATTCATATTATCTGAATAAGAAGATTATGATATTGAGATCTAATCTTCTTCTAAAATTTCAGCTACTCTGCCAATCTGGCCATCTTCTAATCGAACTTTAATACCGCGTGAATGATAGGCTGATGAAGTTAGAATGTCTTTAACGATACCCTCTGTTAAATTACCAGATCGTTGATCCTTTTTCAAGATAATTGCTACCAATAAACCTGGAAAAATATCTTTTCTGTTTTGTCCACCCATATTCTGTTTGTATATAAACATCAAAAGTAGTGAAGATTTTGGGTATTTATGTCCTCATGTGTATAAGTTTAAGTACAATCTCAGATTTGTATTATAAATAAATATTAACCTGATTATAAGGAACTTACAAAACAAAATGTTTTTTTGGCTTGACAGTTGCAAAGCAGTTTATGTTTTAAACATTAAAAAAACAGAACACAAATTTAGAAACTATGAAAAAGTTAATCTTATCTGCAGTAGCAGTATTATTTACAGTTGGAGCTTTTGCTCAAACACAAGGAATAGGATATGGTATCAAGGCTGGTGTGAATCTACCAACTTACCATTTCAGTGATGGTAATAATGCAGACGATACTGAAGCTTCTACCAATTTCCATATAACTGGTTTCATGGATGCCCCTATAACATCTATGTTCTCTATCCAACCAGGAGTTTCTCTTCAAGGAAAAGGAGCAAAATTAATGGATAATGATTTAGGAACCTTGACACAAAATACGATGTGGATTGAAATTCCAGTAAATGCAGTAGTTAAATTTCCTGCAGGTGGTGGTAATTTCTTTTTAGGAGCCGGACCTTATGCAGCCTTTGGTATATCGGGTAAGAACTCATATAAAGGAGATTGGGGTTCAGCTGAACAAGATTTCGATTTTGGTAAGGATGGTACTCAAAAGGGAACTGAGTTTGGTGCAAACTTCCTTGCCGGATACCAATTATCGAGTGGTTTGACACTTGGTGCAGGTTATGGCTTGGGATTATCAGATATCGCTCCGGATGGTGTAGATTACAAACAAAACAACCGCGTACTTTCATTCTCGGTTGGATTTGCATTGTAAAAATACCTAAACCTTTAAATAAAAAAAGAGGGAAGATATCTTCCCTCTTTTTTTTATGCACTCTGATTATAAAGAATTCCTTAATATTGTAAGTCTAATAACATGATCGGATGCACAAGTCAATTTATCGTTTCTTTATTTTTTCTGCAATTATTCTAATACCAAACATAACTTTTGCACAAAAACAGACAAACCAAATTAATCATTTCATTGTAGAAGAAAATCTGCTAAAAAATGATAAACTTGCAATTATTGCAACTGACTCGCTTGAACAACCTTTGGAAAATATCAATGGAACCTTCCAATTCTCTTTAAATAACTTTAATTATCCGCTTGAGTTTCATAATGGGGTTGCTATTACTCCTAATCAAGTAGAAAAATCAACCTTCGTCTTTATTAAACATATTAACGATAGTGGATCTCACGGACAGCTATTTTATATATTAAAAAGTGATTCAGGACTTAATCCTATAAAAATAAACTGGGTTGTATTACTTATAGTTCCGGCCATATTTATACTTATTGGAATGATGTTCCGTAAACTTCTAACCCTCGCTATTATTGCCCTGTTAGTATTCTTATACTTTAATTATAAGCACGGGATGGATTTAACTACATTTTTTGAAACACTGGTGCATGGCATCAAGGGAATCTTCTGAGGGCTCTAGAAAGGCATACCAATCCCAAAATTATATTGAACAAAGTTGTACCGATCAGGATCGTTGGTCTGATTATACCGTTCCTTAAAATCTTTCGAATTCAATATCTCTGATATAACCCATCGGTCGGCTCCTTCAAATTGAGGATCTCTTACTTTAGCAGCAATATCAAAACGGAAAACAAAGTACTCCAAATCGAAGCGGAAGCCTACACCTGCACCAATTGCGATCTGATCCATAAACCTATCCCACCTAAACTGACCCTTAGGATTCAATCCATCATCTTTTATCCGCCAAATATTTCCGGCATCAATAAAAGTTGCCCCCTTCAATTTTGCTCCAAAAAAATTATTCATTATTTTAAAGCGATATTCTGCGTTAGCTTCTAATTTAACCTCTCCTAACTGATCAAGGTTTCGAAGATTCAATCGCAATGAATCAGGCAGTACAGAACGGTTATAACCACCAGGCCCTAATGTTCTAGCTTGCCAGGCACGAATACCGTTCATTCCACCTGAGTAAAAATTCTTCTCAAAAATTAACAGGTTTTGATTATTTCCATAAGGAACGGCCACACCAGGATTAATACGCAATACCAATTGACGCTCTCCACCAAAGTATTTATAGAATCTAAAATCAGTTTCGACCTTTGAATATTGTAAATAAGGAACGCCTAAAAGTGTTTTTTCTCCGCTCTCATTCTTCTTAAAATCAACGACTGAACTAATTAAACCCAAAGTGTTTCCACTTACATCCAATGTACCTCTAAAATAGAGGAAGTTCTCTAAACTATTTAGACGGAGCGTATTAAATGTATAAGAATACTGACTACCCAAGCCTATATAAGCCCGGTCATTACTCTCAATATATAAACGATAGCCTTCTTTATCGAGTTGCTCTTTAAAAGACGCATCTAAGCGACCGATACGATATTCAAGCAATATGGGAGTAAGCTGATGCACTTTATAGCGAGTTTCATTCCAGATATAGGATATGGAATTAATAAAATATCGGTTTGAGTAAGTACTTGCCTGATCGAATATTTGCCAATTTGTAGAGAATACTGTTCTCGGCATTCCATTTTTTCCCATAACAGGAATCCAGAATGGGACAATCAAACGAGGAATAGTTAAGGAGGCACCAAACTGGAAGTCACGGTTATAGACGCGATTGAAAAGACTTCCTGAAAGTTGTGAATCAAATAGAATACCGAACTGACCCTTCACCTCCAACTGCTCCGATCCTCCAAATAAATTTCTATTCGTATAGGTATTACCTATATTGAAACCACTCCTGCCTGAGTTAAAAGTATATTCACCTTCTATTCTATTAGCCATTCTTTTTAAAGGAATAAGAGCATAATGAGCATTGATATGCGAAGAATCAGGCTTTGTATAGCTTACTTTAATACCTTTAAATGTATTTAACTCATATAAACGATCGTAAGTAAGGTTTTCATAATCGTAATTATAACGGTCACCTTGTTTTTGAAAGATATATCGATTAAGTGGTACGGCTTTAAACTTTCCTGTATGATCTGTATAGTACATGGCTTGATCCAATGTATCTTTACGAGGAAGATTACTTATTGAGCCATCACTTTTGGCTATTTCTATAAAACTACTATCAATATAAGAGATGGGATGACTCGCTTTATTTTCGGGATTATCGATAATCAGTTTCAGATCTACAAGATTACCTTCCATTGCTGAATCTACTTCAAAACGAACATATTGACGGAGAAAATCAAAGTATCCATAACGTCTGGATAAATTATATATATTCTCGCGTTCATACACCAGCGAATCACTATCATAGCGCATGGTTGCATGAAGATGACTGAACTCAGGACTCATTCGCTTATAGAGACTATCCAGTTTAGGATCTGCAATCTGGTATTCTAAGTTTCGAATAAAAAAAGGATTACCTTGCTCGACGATAAAAGTAATACTTGCCTTTTGTTTTTTTATAGCAATAGAGTCTTTAACCTTTGCGTTGAAATAGCCTTTGCTTGCTAGAAAACGTTCAATTTGATTACGGGAAATCTCGATCAAGGAACTATCCAGTAGTCTCGGAGCTTCACCAACATTACGAATCTTATCGGTTCGGTAATGATCGCCTTGCTTATTTGCAAAGTTGTAAATAAATAAATTTATGGTAGAGTTTGGACGTATTTCTTTCTGAATATATTCTGATGCGTCTTCCTCGTAGGCATTATCGATCCCTTTTAATTTTACTTTTGTCACTAAGGTTTGATTATCTTCTAATAAACGAACCGATCTACAAGATGTAATAAATAGCAGCAAAAGCGCTATAATTGTAAAAGATATAAGTTTAGAAGTAAATGCTCTCAAAGTCCCAAATAAGTTTAATCAAATCTCTTCACCTAAAAAAGTTTCGGAAGACCCATAATCTCTTTATTGTAGAAGGTCTCAAATCCATAACGGAATTTATCAATGAAGAGTATGTACTTCATAGTATATATTACCTTCCCGAAATGTCTTCAAAAGTGGTTAATTTTCTGCAAATTATAAAAGGAAACGAGATAAGTTCCGATGAATTAAAGAAAATAAGTGCTTTAACTAATCCTCAGGGAATTTTAGCTGTCTTCAAAATACCTCACTACGATTTAAAAGTTGAAGATTTACGAAATAAATTCTCGTTAGCTTTAGATTTTATCCAGGATCCGGGAAACTTAGGAACAATCATTCGTACGGCTGATTGGTTTGGAATGAATACATTGATTTGTTCAATGAATACCGCTGATATTTATAATCCCAAAGTTATACAAGCAAGCATGGGCTCTCTGGCACGAATAAAGGTATTTTATTATGACCTGAAAGAATGGTTACCTAAATGTAAGCTTAAAATTTATGGCGCAACTCTGGACGGAGAATCGATTTATGAAACTGATTTTGGTAAAGAAGGAATTATTTTGATGGGAAATGAAGGAAGTGGGATTCAAGCAGATTTAATACCTCTTATTTCTGAAAGAATTACGATCCCTCGATTTGGTAGAGCTGAATCATTGAATGTTGCTATCTCATCAGCCATCATTTGTTCGGAATTAAGCAGAAAAATCAAAAAAACTTAGGCAAGATAGATTAATTTACTATTTTTGCATTCCTTAATGGGAATGGTCGGATGGCCGAGTGGCTAGGCAGAGGTCTGCAAAACCTTTTACAGCGGTTCGAATCCGCTTCCGACCTCGTTATTAAAATAAAAAATATACAAAAATGGGAGTTACTCGCTTAAAAAGAAAAGATAGAAAGAACAAAGTTACTGCTAAACTTGATGTTCAATTTCTAAAATTAGGTCGCAACATTGAAACCGGAAGCCGTTCTGAAATGCCAGCTACGCATCAGGTTGTTAAAAACAACGCGATCTTAGATCAGTTATCTGCTGGTTTAAAGAAATAATCTATTTCGATAGATTAAAAAGCGGGATACTCAAATGAGTATCCCGCTTTTTTTATATAAATATATAGCGATCTACTTTTTATTAATTAAGCGCTTACATATCGCTTTAATTAATTGTGGGCCTTCATAAATCATCCCTGTATACACCTGAACCAAACTTGCGCCTGCTTGCATTTTAGAAAGAGCATCTGCAGAAGAGTGAATGCCACCCACACCAATAATCGGAAATGCCTTTCCTGATTTTTCTGACAAATAATGAATTACTTCGGTTGAACGCACAGATAGAGGTTTACCACTTAAGCCTCCACTCTCTTTTAATAAAGAAGATTCACTCTTCAGTCCTTCCCGATTTATAGTCGTATTTGTAGCAATAACTCCTGCTATTTTTGTATCAATAACAATCTCTATAATATCATCAAGCTGACTGTCGGTTAAATCGGGAGCAATTTTTAATAGAATCGGCTTTGGCTTCTCATGACCCTCATTTCGTTTTTGCAATGTATTTAAAATATGCTTAAGGGGTTCTTTCTCTTGCAAATCACGAAGTCCGGGTGTATTTGGAGAACTAACATTTACAACGAAATAGTCAACTACATCAAAAAGCTTATCAAAACAGATGATATAATCACTTACAGCATCTTCGTTGGGAGTGGTTTTATTTTTACCAATATTTCCACCAATAATAAGGCCGTTTCTATCTGTAAAATATTTCAGGCGTAAGGCTGCTACATCTACTCCTTGATTATTAAAGCCCATTCGATTTATTAAAGCTTCGTCTTTTGTTAAACGAAACATTCTAGGCTTATCATTTCCTGGCTGAGGTCTAGGTGTTACCGTTCCAATTTCAACAAAACCAAAGCCTAAAGCAGCCATTTCATGAATGTATTCAGCATTCTTATCGAAGCCAGCTGCCAAACCTACAGGGTTCTTAAATTTTAATCCGAAAACCTCTCTTTCCAATGAGGGATCTGCATAGGAGAATGCCGCCTCTAGGATCTTCTTGGCGCCCCAAACTTTCAAAAAGTTTTTGAGCCCGCTAGTTACCGTATAATGAGCCGTTTCTGGCTCCATCGAAAAGAAAAAAGGTTTAACCAATTTGTACATAAGAACAAAGATAGAAAACAATTTAATTTAAAAATCCGTACTTTTGCAGCGAAATGATATCAATCAATAATTTAACTTTTGAAATAGGTGCCCGCGCACTTTATGACGAAGCAAACTGGCATATAAAACCAGGAGAGAAAGCCGGATTAATCGGTGCAAATGGAACTGGTAAAACAACTCTATTAAAGTTGATCGTAGGAGAAATGAAGCCTACATCAGGCACGATTTCTATGGCTAAGGATCTGAAAATAGGCTACCTTAACCAAGATCTACTATCTTATCAATCTGATAAAAGTATTTTACATGTTTCCATGGAAGCTTTCGAAAGGCAGAATGAACTGCATGATCAGATAGAAGAGCTTCTTAAAAAGTTAGAAACAGATTATAGCGATGATATCTTACATAAATTAAGCGATAAGCAAGCCGAATTTGAAGCTCTTGATGGATACAATATAGAATATCGTGCTGCAGGAATATTAGCAGGTCTAGGTTTCAATGAAGAACAACAACAGCGAAAACTGTCTCAATTCTCTGGAGGATGGAGAATGCGGGTTATGCTGGCAAGAATATTATTGCAAGCCCCTGATATTCTATTGCTGGATGAGCCTACCAACCACTTAGACTTACCTTCCATTCAATGGCTTGAAACGTATTTGCAAGCATTTGAAGGAGCAGTGGTAATTGTATCTCACGATAGGTATTTCTTAGACCGCGTTATTAACAAAACCGTTGAATCTAGAAAAGGCAAACTAAATGTTTACGCTGGAAACTATAGCTTTTATCAGGAAGAAAAATCCTTAAGGGAGGAAATTCAAGGTAATCAGTTTAAAAATCAGCAGGCTAAGATAAAACAGGAAGAGAAGTTGATTGAGCGTTTTAGAGCAAAAGCAAGTAAAGCTAAAATGGTTCAATCACGTATCAAAGCTTTAGATAGAATGGACAAGGTGGATGCTGTAGATGATGATACCCCAACTGTAAATTTCAGTTTCCGTTTTAGTAAACCTTCGGGACGTCATGTTAAAACTTTAAAGAATATCAGTAAATCCTACCCGAATGTTCCTATTCTAAAGGACACTGAAGGAATTATTGAGAAAGGTGATAAGATTGCTCTTATTGGAGCGAACGGTAGAGGTAAATCAACCTTGTTACGAATCATTGCAGGCGTAGACCCTGATTTTGAAGGTACATGTGAATCAGGTCATAATGTTTCACAAACATTTTTTGCTCAACATCAATTGGAAGCACTTCATTTAGAAAACGAAGTGCTTCAAGAATTACAAGCATTTGCACCTAAACATACAGAAACAGAATTACGAACCATTCTGGGATCTTTCTTATTTACAGGCGATGATGCTTTTAAGAAAATTAAGGTTCTTTCTGGAGGAGAGAAATCTCGCGTAGCATTGGCAAAAGCATTAACAGCAGATGCTAATTTCCTGTTGCTGGATGAGCCGACCAACCACTTAGATATACAATCTATCAATATTCTGATTCAAGCTCTTAAACAATATGAAGGAACTTTTATTGTAGTATCTCACGATAGATATTTACTAGATAACGTAGCCAATAAAATTTGGTATATTGAAGATCAAAAGATCAAACAATATCCTGGAACTTATCAGGAATATGAAGATTGGCAAGCGGGCAGAAAGGAAGCTATTAAAAACACTTCAAAGGAGCCAAAGATAAAGAAGGAAAAAAAAGAAGTTAAACCTGAAATAAAAAAGGTTCAGGGAAAGAGTTCTTCAAATCTGAATAAAGATCTAGAACACTTAGAAGCAGATATTGTTGAAGCAGAAAACAAGATCAAAGATTTTGAACTTCAATTAGCTGATCCAGAAATATACAACTCAACCGACAAATTAGCTGAGTTAACAAAATTATATCAAGCAGCAAAGAACCAACTAAACGATTATAAAAACAGATGGGAAGAACTTGCTGATAAAATCTTAGAATTAGAAGAATAATAATTAATCAATAGGGTAATGGACAAAAAATTCGCAAAAGAATCCTTCACGGTTATGAATGAATTGGTGTTACCCAATGATACCAATCCGTTGAATAGTTTAATGGGAGGCCGCCTACTGCACTGGATGGACATTGCTGCTGCAATATCTGCCCAAAAGCATTGCAACCGAATTGTTGTAACGGCTTCTGTAGATACTGTATCTTTTCATCACCCTATTAAATTAGGAGATGTTGTTACGATTGAAGCACAGGTTAGTCGCGCATTTAACACTTCTATGGAAGTTAGGCTTACGGTTTGGGCACAAAACATCCCTTCAGGCACCAAGATCAAATCTAATGAGGCTTTTTATACTTTTGTTGCTATCGATGAAAACTCTAATACCCTAAGAGTACCTGAATTAATACCTGAAACTGAAAACGAGAAGCTTTATTATACCGAAGCAATTCAACGTCGCCAATTACGACTTGTTTTAGCTGGCAAAATGAAAGCTTCCGATGCTCATGAATTGATGCACGTATTTGACTCCTCAAATTCTGCTAAATAAGAGAATTATTCAGCATTCCCTAGTGCGATAATACGATCAAACTCTGCTGCTTTTAAGGGCATTACCGACAAACGACTTTGTTTTACCAGAGCGGTATCTTTTAAAAGTTCATCATCTTTTATAGTCTGCAAACTAACTGGTTGTTTTAATGCTTCTAACGGTGCCAGATCAACTACAACCCAACGATCATCAGTAGTGGTTGGATCTTGATAAGATTCTTTAATAACTTTTGCAATACCGACTACTTCCTTCCCTTCATTACTATGATAAAAAAGGACCAGGTCGCCTTTTTTCATATCTTTCAAATTATTACGTGCCTGATAGTTACGAACGCCGTCCCAAAAGGTTTGTTTGTCTTTAAGAAATTGATCCCAGCTGTATTTAAAAGGTTCAGACTTAACTAAAAAATAATTCATAGTATTTTATAAAAAAGAGATTTAGGAATTATTCCTAAATCTCTTCTAATTTAATAAAAATTTAAACTTAGTGACCTGAATGACCATCTGCACCATGTGCATGACCATGTGCTAATTCATCTGCAGTAGCTTCACGAACATCTAAAACCTCAATATCAAAATGCAGGTTTTGTCCGGCCATTGGATGGTTTAAATCAACTACAACAGCTTCCGGACTTACTTCCGTTACTCTTGCTCTAAATTGATTTCCTTGATTATCTTGTAAAGGGATAATTTCTCCTACTGGAGGAATTCCTGATTCTTTAAACATATCGGCAGGCAATTGTGCTACTGCACTTTCATCTAAATCTCCATAAGCATCAGCAGCTTGTAGTTCAAAATCAATTTTATCACCTTTTTTCAACCCTTGAATATTTTCTTCAAATTTAGGCAACATCATACCTACACCTGATAAAAAAACCAATGGGTTTGCTTGATCAGCTTCTTCTACAAATTCTTTTGAACCATCGTTTACAGTGTGTAATTTGTAAGTTAGCGCAACTACGCTGTTGGGTTGTATAATCATCTTGTTAAGATTGTGGAGAATTCTGTCCATTCTCCGGTTTAAAAATTAATTTTAATAATCCCGGTATATTTATTACCGGTAAACTGCATGTTTTGTTTTTACAAACATATATTTTGTTGGCCGAATCTACACGACCCTTCAATAAAGGAAGGTTTTCATCTACCCCTCCCATCACTATTTTATTGGGAAGATAATATTTATCCAACTCTTCTTGATTTCGTTGATAATCAGGACCCGTTATAGCAATCTCGTTTAAGCCAAAGACTTCTTCTAAAAGCTGTATCGACCAATTCGAAAATGCAGAGGAATATGCTTTAATCTGTGGAAAAACATTGATCAATATCTGCATTGCAATTGAACGATATGAATTGTTATCAAAAAATAAGCCTAACTTAAACAACTGACGTATTAACACAGAGTTTGATGATGGAATGACATCATCCATTATATCTTTCTTATTTGCAATCAATTTCTCTGATTGGTGAGAAGCAAAGTTGAAAGCAGTATCATTTTCATGCCTAAAATCAATTAATACCTTATCCATAAGTGATTTTGCTTTTTCAAGATAATCAATCTGAAAAGTAGTTTCATATAAAGCAATTAATGCTTCAATGTAAAATGCATAATCATCTAAGAAACCGGTTATTTCTTTTCCATTATAGGTAGGCTGGCGCAATAAATCGCCTTTTGAATTAAAAAGCTCCCTTTCAATAAAAATAGCCGCTATTTTTGCAGCAGTTATAAATTCCTCTTCGCGAAATATCCGGTAAGCATCTACGTACGCTTTAATCATCATAGAGTTCCAGGAACAAAGGATTTTATTATCCAATGCCGGGCGAGTACGTTTCTCCCGATGCTGATAAAGCTTCGATTTAATTTCACTTAAATAATTATTCCATTCAGATTCTGAATAACCCGCCTCTCGCGCCAAAGTGTCAGCATCTTCATGCAATTCCAATACGTTTGTATTTTCCTCTAACCAATTTCCTCTCTCCGTAACTTGAAAATAGTTAATAAATAATGGAGCATCTTCACCTAAGACTTCCTTTATTTCTTGCTGAGTAAATGTATAATATTTACCTTCTAATCCATCGCTATCTGCATCCAGCGAACTATAGAATGCCCCTTTATGGCTAGTCATCTCACGTTTAATCCACCCTAGGGTTTCATAAATTACCCTCTTATATTGAGGAGTTCTCTTTTGTTGATAAGCTTCGCAATAAAGGCTAACTAATAAAGCGTTATCATACAGCATTTTTTCAAAATGGGGAATATGCCATCTGGCATCTACCGAATAACGGGCAAAACCGCCGCCTACTTGATCATAAATGCCTCCGGAAGCAATTTTCTTAAGTGTAAAATGAGTATGCTCTAACACCTCCTCATCTTTTGCAAGAAAGCCATATCGCAAAAAGAATAACCAATTATTCGGTATTGGAAACTTCGGAACACGTTTATAACCTCCCTCTTTTTTATCAAACGAAGCTTTCCAAACCTCTACAATCTCATGTAATGTCGATACTTCAAAAGGTTTATCGAGTTGATGAACCGGCATAGCATCTGACTCATGAATGCCTTGCGTTAATCGTTGTGCATAATCTAATGCAACCTCAGGTTTTTCATTCCAAGTTTCTACTAGTTGAAGCAATACATTCTTCCAATCTTCAGGAGGAAAATAAGTACCCCCATAAATAGGACGTGTATCAGGTAAACAGATAGCATTAAGCGGCCAGCCTCCTTGTCCTTTCATAAGCTGTACCGCAGTCATATATACCTGATCAATATCAGGTCTCTCTTCCCGATCTACTTTAATTGCTATAAAATGATCGTTCATTACTTTCGCAACTGAATCGTTTTCAAAACTCTCACGTTCCATTACATGGCACCAATGGCAGGCGGCATAACCAATGCTTACAATAATGAGTTTATTCTCTTTTTGAGCTTTCTGCAGGGCTTCATCACCCCAGGGATACCAATGAACAGGATTGTTTTGGTGTTGCTTGAGATATGGAGATGATTCAAACTTTAATTGATTTGCCATATTTAGTATAAATGTACTGTTTTGTATTTAAAATAATAAATCCATACCGGTTAGATATGGCGAGTCAAGCTATTTATAACATCGGCGCTTTTTGCTAACTTGCAGACTTAAATATTAGCAGAAATGACACCTTCAGATAAGCTTTCAGCACTTCGAGAGAGGATGAAAAATGAAAATATCGATGCCTATATTATTACTATGGCAGATCCTCATATTAGTGAATACCCACCCGATCGCTATAAAAACATAGAATGGATCTCCAATTTTACAGGTTCTGCTGGAACACTTGTAGTTACTGCGGATTTTGCAGGTTTATGGACCGACAGCAGGTATTTTGTACAAGCAACTGATCAATTAAAAGGCTCTGGTTTTCAATTGGTAAAGCTAAAAGCTCAAGGAGCAGCAGAATATACCAAATGGCTTTCTGAAACCCTTTCTTCTGGAAAAACTCTTGCTTTTGATGGAAAATTAGCTTCTGTAACGGTTGCAAAACAACTACTGTATACTTTAAAGCCAATAGGAATTAACATCAGAACTGATCTTGACCTGATTGAGGAAATTTGGACTGACCGTCCGCTTCTCCCAAAGGAGCCTGCTTATTTACTAGCTAAAGCTATCACCGGGAAAGATACTTCTGAAAAGATTAAGGAAATACAAAGTGTTTTAAAACAAAGAGGAGCTTCTGTTCATTTGATTTCATCGTTAGATGATATTTCCTGGATATTTAATATTAGAGGTGGAGATGTTAAATGCAATCCGGTAGTTCTTAGCTTTGCATTATTCATTTCAGGTAGTGTGCAATTATTTATTGACTCTGAAAAACTCAACAAGGAGAATTTAGAAGAATTGAAAAGTATAGGAGTTTCTATCCATCCTTATGGAGCAATTGAGGATGCAATAAAAAGCATCCCTGCTAATGCTAACATTTTTATTGACCCTAAAAGAAATTGTTACTCGTATTATGCTTTAATTCCTGAATCTTGTAATAAAATTGAAGATACTAATCCCAGTACATTTTTAAAGTCTGTAAAAAACGATACAGAACTAGCTCACACTCGTGAAACCATGATTAAGGATGGGGTAGCATTAAGTCGTTTTTTCTATTGGTTAGAACACAATATAGAAAAAACGGCAATCTCGGAAATTACCCTTGCTGAAAAACTAAAGGAATACAGAGCTGCGCAAAAAGATTTTGTGGGTGAAAGCTTTGATACGATCGCCGGCTATAGAGAACATGGTGCCCTGCCCCATTATAAAGCTACTTCTGAAAGTAATGTAAAATTAGAATTAGACGGACTACTTCTGATTGACTCTGGCGGACAATATATTACTGGGACTACTGATATTACTCGCGTAATTAGCTTAGGAAATCTTACTGACGATCAAAAGAAAGATTATACCTTGGTTTTAAAGGCTATGATTGAAGGAAGTATTACTGTTTTTCCAGTTGGAACAAGAGGATATCAAATTGATGCAATTACGAGAAAGCCACTTTGGGATGAGTTCCGAAATTATGGTCATGGCACAGGGCATGGCGTTGGTTTCTTTTTGAATGTTCATGAAGGCCCTCATGTTTTTAATGCATCAAATACTGATATCGCTATTGAACCTCATGTAATAACTTCCATTGAACCTGGTCTTTATAGGGAAGGACATTATGGTATCAGAATTGAAAACCTTGTAGCAAGTCGCTTGAATAAGGATTCTGATTTCGGACAGTTTATGAATTTTGAAACCCTGACACTATGTTATATTGAGACTTCCATTATCAACAAAACATTCTTAGAAAAACGCCATATTGATTGGCTAAACAAATATCATAGCGAAGTTTTCGATAAGCTATCTCCATTTTTAAATGAAGATGAGAAAGCTTGGCTGGCATCCAAAACACGATCTATTTAAACAAGAAAAAATGTCAAAAACACCACCTCCTGAAGAATATACACCAGGAGCAGCCTTTGAACGATTACTTACTATATTGAATACCTTACGTACTGACTGTCCGTGGGATAAGAAACAAACGATGCTCAGTTTAAGGCATCTATCTATTGAAGAGATGTACGAATTGGGAGATGCAGTTTTAGAGAATGATCTCCCTGAAATTAAAAAAGAACTGGGCGATATTCTTCTACATTTGACCTTTTACGCTAAGATCGCTGATGAACAGAAAGCTTTCAACATTACAGATGTTCTAAATTCGGCCTGCGAAAAACTAATTAACAGGCACCCTCATATTTATGGAGACGTTATTGTTGCTAATGAAGAAGATGTTAAACAGAATTGGGAACAACTAAAATTGAAAGAAGGAAACAAATCAGTCTTATCAGGAGTACCTAAATCGCTCCCCGCATTAGTCAAAGCTTATAGAATTCAAGATAAAGTAAAAGGTGTTGGTTTTGACTGGGAAGATAAAAGCCAGGTATGGGAGAAAGTTGAAGAGGAACTTCAAGAATTTAAGGAAGAATTCAATATAGAAGATTCTTCTTTAATTGATCAAGAAAAAGCGGAGAATGAATTTGGTGACTTATTGTTCTCATTGATCAATTACGCCCGATTTTTGAATATAAATCCAGAGAACGCTTTGGAAAGAACCAATAAAAAGTTTATCCAACGTTTTAGTTACCTGGAAAACAAGGCTAAAGAAGAAGGGAAAAATCTAAAGGATATGACCTTAACAGAAATGGACATCTATTGGAATGAAGCAAAGAAATTAGAATAGTCCTTAGGCCAAAAGCTATTTAAATCCGATTGCTTTTACCGGGCTAATTCGGCTTACTAGTCCTGAAGGAATTAAAAGAACTAATAGGCAAACTACTAAAGTTCCTAAATTCAAGAAAATAATATCGGAAAAACCAATGGATATAGGCACATGATCTACATAATAGGATGCCTGGTCAAGCTTAATGAACTTTGTTTGACTTTGAATAAGACAGAAACCAAGTCCCATTAAATTTCCTAATAACAATCCATAGCCAATTAAATAAGTAGCATTATAAAGAAATACTCTTCGGATACCTCCGTTTGAAAAACCAAGCGCTTTTAAAATACCAATCATCTGAGTTCGTTCAAGAATCATGATTAAAAGAGCCGAAATCATATTAATAACTGCCACAAGAACCATTAAGAACAAAATTACCTCCGTGTTTACATCTAATAGATCTAGCCATTGAAATACTTCTGGATAATATTCCACAACACTTAGTGATCTGAGCTCTATAGGCAGTGCATCATTTATCTGAGTTTTGCTCTCATTCAGACTGCTAAATGAATTGAGCATAACCTCATAACCACCTACCGTATCTGCGCCCCAATCATTTAAACGTTGAATGAGTCCCAAATTACCAATTACAAAAGTTTTATCTATTTCTTCAGCACCCTGATTAAAGATACCGACAATTGTAAACTTTCTCTTTCGTAGAGGCTCTTGAATGAAATACATTAAAAAATCATCTCCAAGCTTTAGATTCAAACGATTTGCCAGATAGTTAGAAATTAATATCTGACTATTTACATTTTCCTCATCTGAAAAATCAATCGGCTTACCTTCAGTTAGAATACTGGCGATAAATTCTTGATTATATGTTTTATCAATACCTTTTAATACAACACCTTCAATTTCCTCATTAGCTTTGATAATCCCGGGTTTAGTAGCAAAAGGCTGGATAGTTTTAACAAACGGAATTGCGCTTAATTTCTCTCTTATGGAATCATTTAGTAGAAATGGGGTATTATCATAAGCTGGATTTAAATCGAATTGAAAAAGAACAATATCTCCAGAAAAGCCACGCTGTTTTTCAATTACTTCCGATTTAAAACCACGAAGAACCGCAATAGCCAAAATCATGATGGTAAGTCCCAACATAATACCAGCAATGGCTACTCGAACAATCAATTTTGAGAAAGTACGATTGCTTTTAGTCGTAATCCGCTTAGCAAGAAATAAAGGAAAATTCAAATTCGATATATTATTTTTACCTTCGCAAAGGTAAAGAATGTATTCCAAAATTTTCTGAATTCTATCTTATGTCAATTATATTTATGGGTACTCCTGAATTTGCAGTTGCTTCTTTGCAAGCCTTACTGAAAGCAGGAGAGAAGGTTGTTGCCGTAGTTACTGCTCCTGATAAACCAGCAGGAAGAGGTCAAAAGATTCAAGAATCTGCTGTAAAAAAGTTTGCTTTAGAAAACAATTTACCTGTATTACAGCCAACAAACTTAAAAGATCCTGATTTTATAGAGCAGTTAAGAAGCTACAAAGCAGACCTGCAAGTGGTAGTCGCTTTTAGAATGCTACCCGAAGCTGTTTGGGATATGCCTCCAAAAGGAACTATAAATCTACATGCATCTCTTCTACCGCAATATCGTGGCGCAGCGCCAATAAATCATGCCATTATGAATGGTGAAACAGAAAGCGGTGTAAGTACTTTTTTATTGCAGCATGAAATCGATACTGGGAATATTCTCTTTAGTGAGAAAACACCAATTCTACCCGATGATACTGCGGAAGACCTCCACGATAAACTAATGAATATTGGTGCTCAATTGTTGGTTAAAACAGTTCGTGCTATTTATGAAGGCAATATTGAAGGGACACCACAACCTGAAAACAATGATTTAAAAACTGCACCAAAAATCCATAAAGAAGACTGTCGCATCAATTGGGATCGTTCAGTTCAGGAAGTTTATAATTTGATTAGAGGATTAAGCCCATACCCTACAGCATTTACACTTCTCGAAGGGAAGATCCTAAAAATATATAAAGCAAAACCAGAGTTTATTCAAGTTAATGAAAAACCAGGAACACCTTTAAGCGACAGCAAAACCTATCTGAAATTTGCATGCAAAGACGGGTATATCCATATTATGGATCTGCAAATTCAAGATAAAAAAAGAATGAGTATCTCTGATTTTCTCAGAGGTTTTCGATTAAAGTGATTTAGCCTCTTCCGCGATCTTTCTTTGCCATTGTTCATATTTTTGCCACAGATCCTTAGATAAACGGTTGAAATACCTTTTTTTCTTGTAGCCTAAAACACACTGCATACCATGCACTGCATTGGTTAAGAAAATCTCTTCTGCTTCATTCAAAATCTGTGGATTAATCTGAGCTTCAATAATTTCTATCTCATTCTCTTTGGCAAAATCAAGGATAGAACGACGCATTACTCCATCTACACAACCTTCGCTTAAAGCAGGAGTATAGAGCATGCCATTATACCACACAAAGATATTTGAGCTAGATGACTCCACTAAAAAACCACTTTCATTTATTAGTAAAACATCATCAAACGCGTGTTTTTTACGATAAGCGCCTGCTAATACATATAAAATTGCATTACTGGATTTTATATTAGAAAGTGAATTCTGAGGTTTACGATGATCAGAAAATATGTCAATAATCAACCCAGACTGATTATTAACATTTATCTTTTTGTCTAACTTAGTTACCTCTATTATATAAGCCGATTGATTAGTTTGTGGAGTATATAAACCTTCCCCATCACGAAATACAGAAAAACGTATTCTACATTCATTCTCTATTAATTGATTTTTCTCAAGCAAAGATGTAACTCTCCGACGAATAAAAGTACTATCAAATAGCTTTCCTCCTTCTATTTTCAAGATATCCATACTTTTTATTAAACGCTCAGCATGATAGTTCAAAAGTTGAATATCTCTATTTTCCCAACGCATTGTTTCAAATAAGCCATCTCCATAACGAAAGCCTCGGTTAGTTGCATGAAATATAGCTTCTTCCGTATGATGAAAGCGACCGTTAAAATCTAAAAAGCGGCTCTGATTCATTAACTCTATATAAACTGATTTAATAATTTCTTACTTATTCCCTTCGTGATCATATTGAACATATGACCGCCATTTCTCCAAACATAAACGAAAATCTTCTGGTAATGGTTTATCAAACGCAATCTTTTTTTTACTCGTTGGATGTGTAAAACCAATTATTTGAGCATGTAACGCCTGTCTGGGCAATAAGGCAAAGCAATTATCAACAAACTGTTTATACTTAGAAAAAACCGTTCCCTTAACTATTCTATCTCCTCCATACATTGCATCATTAAATAAAGGATGGCCAATCGACTTTAAATGAGTACGGATTTGATGAGTTCTTCCTGTCTCTAATTGACACTCTATTAAAGTTACATAACCAAGTCGTTCAAGCACTTTATAATGAGTAACTGACCACTTACCTTGGTCTTCAGAATCATACATAGACATTACACGCCGATCTTTTAAGCTTCTGCCTATATATCCGGTAATAGTTCCATCTTCTGTAATATCTCCCCATACTAAAGCCACATATTTTCTTTCTATACTATGATCGAAAAACTGCTTAGCCAAATTAGTCATTGTCCACTCATTTTTTGCAATAACCAATAAACCACTCGTGTCTTTATCGATACGGTGTACTAAACCGGGTCTGCCATCATTACCTGGCATCTGAGGCAATGAATTAAAATGATATGTCAACGCATTAACAAGCGTTCCGGTATAGTTATTATAACCAGGGTGCACAACCATTCCAGCAGATTTATTGACAATCAATAAGTCATCATCCTCATAAATAATATCCAATGGAATATTCTCTGGATAAACTTCTGTATCTCGTGGAGGATGAGGAAAAACGACAGAAATGACATCCTCAGGCTTTATTCTATAACTAGCCTTAACCTCTTTTTCATTAACCAGCACATTACCTGCATCAATTGCATTTTGGATCCGATTCCTTGAAGCATTTTCAACGCGATTCATTAAAAATTTATCAATGCGGAGAGGTGTCTGACCCTTATCCACTATTATTCGTAAGTGCTCAAATAAATCCTGATCGCCGTTATCCTGTGGATTAAGTTCATCTATCATAATTGCAAAAATAACATATGTTATGCAAACGCTCTAGAAATACTTAGTTTTATGAAAAAAAACATCATATCGTCTAAATGGAATTTAATTTTGATTTTTTTAGTCCGGAACAATCTCTGATTTCACCATTAGGTGAAGAAAAAGGAATTAAAATATTCATTAAGCGGGACGATATGATTCATCCTTATATTTCAGGTAATAAATGGAGAAAGTTAAAATACTTACTTATTAAAGCCAGAGATCAAAATAAGAATCATTTGGTAACATTTGGTGGTAATTGGTCTAACCATATATTAGCAACTGCCGCTGCTGCTGCACAATTTAAATTTAAAAGTACTGCATATATCAGAGGAGAGAAAGTAGACAACTCTATTTTAAGTTTATGTAAGTTATTTGGCATGAATATTCATTTCGTTACACGAGATGAATACAAAAATAAAGAAGAATTATTTCAAAAATATCATGATAATGATCCATCATCTTTTTTCATAAATGAAGGAGGATATTCTATTGAGGCCGTCAAAGGTTGCGAAGAGATTATATCTGAATTAACAGAAAGATACGATCATATTTTTGCAGCTTGTGGAACAGGTGCAACCTTAGCTGGCTTAGCAAAAGGTGCAAGTAAATTTCAACCCAACGCTCATATCCACGGGATTCCTGTTTTAAAAGGTGGAGATTTTATTGAGACTGCTGTTCACAACCTTTGTCCGGAAGTAAAAATAAACCTTCATACTGATTACCACTTTGGAGGCTATGCTAAAACCAAACCTGAACTAATTGAGTTTATAAAAAATTTTTGCAAGGATACTGGTATCTTGATTGAACCTGTTTATACAGGAAAGCTATTCTTTGCTGTGATGGATTTAATTTCAAAAAACCACTTTAAAAAAGGAGAACATATTTTAATTTTACATAGTGGCGGACTAACAGGATTTCTAGGTCAACAAGCAAAATTTTAGTACTTTTGCAGCACATTTCCCCCATTAGGAAAGTTCAAAAATATCATTAAGATATGCTCAGCACTTCTGGAACTAGTAGATATAACAAAGATGAATAAAGTAAATAAAAAGCGTTGGATTTGGTTTGGCTTTGTAGTTGTGTTAATTTTGATCGTTATCATTAGCGACTCTTCATTATTAACAAATTCGCAAAAGATAAGAGGTGGGTTTACTGAAACTGCTTTTTACAGAAATGAAAACAATTCGGGTCCGGTAATTCGTGTATATGCTGTGAAAGTAGACAGCCCTTTGGTTGCTGATTATGATTCTTACGGAAATTCTATGCCCCATACGGAACATGGTATCACAAAAATATTTTTCTTTGATGCTAAAAGTGGTGCTCCCGACAAATTAACAATGAACTCTCCTCATTATGACACGACACAATATAGAACAATCTGGGTTTTTCAGAAGAATGCCGTCGGTAGGGTAACTGAGGAATAACAAATTAGACGAAAGCACTATAACCCGTTATAGCTCTACCAACGATTAAGGAATTGATTTCTTTGGTTCCTTCATACGAATAAATAGCTTCTGCATCGGCAACAAAACGTGCTACATTATATTCCATTAAAATGCCATTTCCACCCATGACTTCACGTGCTCTACTAACGATATCACGCATTCTTAAAGTACAAAACACTTTAGCTAATGAAGCATGCTCATCTTTTAATAAGTCATTATCTTGTAACTCTGATAACCGGTAAACCAATGTCTGCATAGCAGTAAGATTAGATAACATTTCAACTAAATGATTTTGAATCAATTGAAATGATGCAATCGGTTTTCCAAATTGTTCACGTTTGCGGGTATAATCTAATGCATTTTCATAAGCTCCTCGTGCACAACCAACTGCCATCCATGCAACCCCTGCCCTGGTCATTCTCAATACATTTGCTGTATCCTTAAAAGAATTAGCTAGAGGTAACCGATCAGATTCTTGAACAATACAATTTTCAAGGGTTATTAATCCATTCTGGACGATACGCAAAGACAATTTACCTTTTATCTTTTCAACGTGATACCCCGGAGTTCCTTTTCTTACTAAAAAACCCTTTACTTGATTATCTTCTATATCTCTGGCCCAAATAATAGTTACATCAGAAAAAGGAGCATTACCAATCCACTTCTTCTGTCCATTAAGAACCCAGCCTTCTTCTGTTTTCTTTGCTGTTGTTGTTAAACCTCCGGCAGCTCCTGATCCTACCTCTGGTTCAGTGAGTCCGAATGCCCCGATCTTTTTTAATTGCTGTAATTGAGGCAACCATTCATTCTTTTGTTCTTCAGAACCACAAAGATAAATAGAGCCCATAACTAACCCGCTTTGAACACCAAAAAAGGTAGCTATCGATGAGTCAATCCTTGCCATTTCCATAGCAATGATACCTTCCATTAAAAAAGACAAATTCGGACAACCATAACCTTCATAAGTAACACCGCATAGATTCAATTCAGTGAACTTAGGTAATATCTCAAAAGGAAATTCATCATTTAACCAATACTTATTGACTAAAGGTTTAATTTCACTTTCCATAAAGTTTCTAACCTTAAATTGAATAGCTCTCTCCTCTTCTGTTAAACGAAGATGTACTTCATAAAAATCACCATTGATTACTGGCAGTTCACGAGTTCCTTTATCTGACTGAAGCATTTTCATTAATCCGGATAACTGATTATCATCTAGATTCGAAAAGCCTGCCAATGCCTTAGGAAGGTCTACCTTTTCGGATAGTTTATTTAATTGATCAAAGTCAATCTGCTTTAATAATTTAAAAGCACTTTTAATCTTAGAAAAAGCAGTGGCCATAATTATGTGTACTAGTTGAACTATTTCATTTTATAGTAAATCAGATAAATTATTTACTCCCAATAATCTTCGGCAGGTAAAACCCTCTGCATATCTTGCTTGAATATTTTTACCAAACTCAATTGCACGACTCTCTATAACTTCTAAAAATTCAGGTCTGGATATATAGGTCTGAGGTTCATTCTCATTATATTCTGGATTGAAGAATTGAGTTTTATAGGCTTGTATAACTTTTATTTTTTGGTCCCAATATTCACTTATATCAACTACGATATCAGGTTTTATATAATAATCTTGTATAAGTTGTAATAATAATCTTGTACGATGAATATCCTGTTCTACATCTTTGTCATAGGTTGCGATTTTACGCAAACCAGCTAAAAACACAGCATCATTTATAAGATCACCAGCACGTCCATGATCAGGATGTCTATCACGCAGTGCATTAGAAATAATTATTTCAGGTTTATATTTCCGAATCGCTGAAATCACCTTCAATTGGTGTTCTTCGTCATTGCGAAAAAAACCATCCCTCATTTTCAAGTTTTCACGAACCTTCACCCCTAGTAATTCTGCAGCGTTAGTTGCTTCCTCATGACGGGTTTCTGCTGTACCTCTGGTACCTAATTCACCTTGCGTTAAATCAATTATTCCTACCTTTTTGCCAGCAGCAATATGTTTAAGGATTGTGCCTGCACAACCTAATTCTGCATCGTCTGGATGCACAGTTATGACTAATAAATCTAGTTTTAGATCTAAGCTTTCTGATTTCATATAGTATTAAAGATAAAGTATTCGATACAAATTCGAATACAAAGAAAGTCGAAATTAATAAAATCGGTACATACTATCCGAACTCCGGATAATATTTTCAATATCACGATCAACTACTGGATCGTATTCGTTTTTTAAATTATGACCAAAAACTCGTGCTAAAGACTGATAAAAGAAAGCAGGAACTCCTCCTTTTAACTCCTTAACCAACTCATAACTTGTATTTCCTGTTTGACGATCGATTAATTTTAGCAATATTTCACCTTGAGAAATTGTCATATTCTTAATCTCTTTATAAAACATATCTTTAATATCCTTCTCACATTGCTTTATTAATCTTTTCTTCTCTTTCCGGTCACCAGTTAAAGCTAAATCACGGTAAAGCTGGTCATATTTTTGTTGAGCAATCCTTGCATAAGGCAACACCTTCAACACATTATATCTCAATCTATTAAAGGCTAATCGATCTGCTTCTGTCCGAAAAGTACGTTGCCCATATATATTCACTACCCGAAGCAAAATCCAAGGCACTCGTTCTCCATCTAGCAATGTTGTTGGAACATTCATCGCTACTGATGGCATTTCAAAACGCTCTTCCTCTTCTTGTGCATGTAGCACAAATCCACAAAAAAGTAACGGAAATGTTAAATAAAATGCTAAAAATTTCATATATTTAACTAAGCTAAACTCACGACTAATTTATGAAAAATTTGTTTCAATAAATAATATTAGTCGCTGAAGGAAGAGAAAGAAGAGAATAGAAGTATGAAGGAAATAGTAATCGATTTAGAGTCGGAAAAAAAAGAAATTCTAAAGCGATATCGCGCATTATTAAGGGCTTGCAAACCAACAATGCAAAAAGGCGACAAGCAAATGATTCGAAAAGCTTTCGATATAGCTCTGGAGAGTCATAGTGATATGCGAAGAAAATCTGGCGAGCCATATATTTATCACCCAATTGCTGTGGCTCAGATCGCAGCAGAAGAAATCGGTTTAGGAACTACATCTATTGTATGCGCTTTATTACACGATGTAGTAGAGGATACAGATGTGTCCTTATTAGATATTGAACTCATATTTGGAAAAAAGGTTAGTAAGATTATTGATGGATTAACCAAGATCTCCGGAATATTTGACCCTAACAGTTCAATACAAGCTGAGAATTTTAGAAAAATGCTGCTTACACTGGCAGATGATGTCCGTGTTATATTAATTAAACTGGCTGATCGCTTACACAATATGCGAACCATGGAGTTTATGCCTCGGGATAAGCAATTAAAGATAGCATCTGAAACTAGTTATTTGTATGCTCCACTTGCACATAGACTAGGTTTATATGCCATCAAATCTGAGTTGGAAGATCTTTCAATGAAGTATACAGATCCTGATACTTATAAATTCATTGCCCGAAAATTAAACGAAAAAAAGGCAGAACGTGAGCGCTATGTTGCTGAATTCGTTGAACCTATAGAGGAAATATTAACCGATCAAGGTATTGATGCTAAAGTATTCGGACGGTCGAAATCCATTCATTCCATCTGGAATAAGATGCGTAAAAAATCAACTCCTTTTGAGGAAGTCTACGATTTATTCGCAATTCGGATTATCATTGACTCTCAACCGGAGTTTGAAAAGGCAGATTGCTGGAAAGCCTATTCGATTGTAACCGACCTTTACCGACCAAATCCAGACCGACTAAGAGACTGGATATCTTCTCCAAAAGGAAATGGATACGAGTCCTTACATACCACTGTAATGGGCCCTAAGGGCCAATGGGTAGAAGTGCAGATCCGAACAACACGAATGAACGAGATTGCTGAAAAAGGATTTGCTGCACATTGGAAATATAAAGAGTCTAACCCAGATAGTGGCTTGGATCAATGGATACAAAAAGTACGAGATATTTTAAGTAGCCCAGAGAGTAATGCTCTTGATTTTGTTGCCGATTTTAAAATGAATCTCTTCTCTGATGAGATATTCATCTTCACTCCAAAGGGCTCATTGATTCAATTACCGCAAGGTGCAACGGCTCTTGATTTTGCCTTCGAAATCCACTCAGATTTAGGTGCAAGTTGTATTGGAGCAAAAGTAAATCATAAGCTTGTCCCAATCTCACATATTCTTCAAAACGGCGATCAGGTAGAGATCATTACATCAACCAAACAATCTCCTAAAGAAGACTGGTTGAACTTTGTAGTAACAGCCAAAGCTAAATCTAAAATAAAATCATCTTTAAAAGAAGAAAAGAGAAAAGTAGCAGAAGACGGCAAAGAGATTCTAGAGCGCAAATTAAAATCTCTTAAAGTAACTTACAATACTGATAATCTAAATAAACTTACTCAGTTCTTTAAGCTCTTCTCCACTCAGGATTTATTTTATAACATAGCTAAAGGAGAAATTGATGTAAAAGATTTACGAGAGTTTGCACTTGCCGAAAAATCTGTAGATTCTGTTAATTCCAATCACTTCGACTCTCACGTTGAGGGACTCGTTAGGAAAATTAATAAAAGAGATCAAGAAACATTATTAATTGGAGACGATCTTCAAAAAATAGACTATACACTTTCTCCTTGTTGTAATCCAATTCCTGGCGATGATGTATTCGGATTTGTGACTATAAATGATGGCATTAAAATCCATCGAAACAACTGTCCAAATGCAGCTTCATTAATGGCAAACTATGCTTATAGAGTTGTCAAAGCAAAATGGACATCACAAAAAGAATTAGCATTTCTGACAGGCCTATCAATATTAGGCATCGACGATGTTGGATTGGTAAACCGGATAACAAAAGTTATATCAGAAGACTTCAAAATTAATATCCGCTCCATTACAATCTCAAGCAATGAAGGTATTTTTGAAGGATGTATCATGATTTATGTCAATAGCACTGATCATTTAGAAAGGTTAATTAAAAGATTAAAACAAATAAAAGGGATTACCGGAGTCAATCGTTTTGAATCAGAAATAGTATCTTAAAACTGTGCAATGATAAATCAGTTGTTTAAAAAGATATCAATTCAGCGAATTTTCCGCATTTCAATTTTTTTTGGGTAAATTTGTTCCTTTAAGAAAAACAAATGACTGCACAAGACTCATTTCAAGTGGTAAAGAAAATTTTCGAGGCCTATCTCGAAAATAAAAGTTTAAGGAAAACACCTGAACGTTTTGCCATACTTGAAGAAATTTATTCTAGAAACGACCATTTTGATGTGGAATCATTATATATCCACATGAAAAATAAGAAATACAGAGTTAGTCGCGCTACTGTATACAACACTCTTGAATTATTAGTTTCATGTGACTTGGTGAAAAAACATCAATTTGGGAAAAATATGGCCCAATTTGAGAAGTCCTATGGCTTTAAACAACACGATCACGTTATTTGTATTGAATGCAGTAAAGTTGTGGAATTCTGTGACCCCCGTATCCACCAAATTCAATCCATGATTGGTGAACTATTAAATTTCGACATTAAGCATCATTCATTAAACCTATATGGTATTTGTAGTGCTTGTGCTTCAAAACGCAATAAAGAAGAGCAATCACTTCTAAGTAAAGGTTCTCTTAATCATATAAATGATTAACAAATACTATTAAATATTTAATTTTCACTTTCTATAAAAAAAATTATGCAAGTTGATATACTTTTGGGTCTTCAATGGGGCGACGAAGGTAAGGGAAAGATTGTTGATGTCCTATGTCCTCAATATGATCTGATAGCACGTTTTCAAGGTGGCCCAAATGCTGGCCATACATTAGAATTCGACCAACAGAAATACGTATTAAACACCATTCCATCCGGAATATTTAATGACAGAATCTTAAATGTAATTGGTAACGGAGTAGTGATTGACCCAATTATCTTAAAGAGAGAAATTGATAGTCTAAAAAAGAACGGTTTTGACCCCGTTGCTAAAGGAAAACTGGTAATTGCAAGAAAAGCTCACCTTATCTTGCCTACTCATCAACTATTAGATGCAGCTTCAGAATCAAAAATGGGTGATGGTAAGATTGGATCTACGTTAAAAGGTATAGGTCCTACATACATGGATAAAACCGGCAGAAATGGTTTACGTGTTGGAGATACCACATTGCCTGATTTTCAAACACGTTATAATAAGCTTGTTGAAAAGCATAAATCTATTCTATCTCATTATGGAGATATCCCTGATTTTAGTGAAAAAGAAAAACAATTTTTTGAGGCAATAGAATTCCTAAAAACTATTCCTCATGTAGATAGTGAACATCTAATAAATAAAGCATTACAAGATGGCAAGAAAGTTTTAGCCGAAGGTGCTCAAGGCACATTGCTTGATATAGATTTTGGTTCTTATCCATTCGTAACATCATCTAATACAACTTCTGCTGGAGCCTGTATTGGTTTAGGAGTAGCTCCTCAAAAGATCGGCAGCGTTATCGGCATCTTCAAGGCTTACTGTACACGTGTTGGCAGCGGCCCATTTCCTACAGAGCTTGACAATGAAATTGGTGAAAACTTAAGACAAATCGGCCACGAATTCGGTGCTACTACTGGTAGAGCGAGACGAACAGGCTGGATTGATATCCCTGCTTTAAAGTATGCCATCATGTTAAATGGAGTTACTGAATTAGTAATGACAAAGGCCGATGTATTAAGTGGCTTTGATGAAATAAGTGTTTGTACACATTATATTCAAAGTGGCGAGAAGATCGATTATATGCCATATGATATTATCTCTATTAAACCAGAGCCTGTCATCGAAAATTTACCAGGGTGGAAAGAAGATATAACCAAAATAACTTCAATAGAAGAAATTCCTGAGGCCTTGAAAAGTTATATTAGCTATTTAGAGGAGAAATTAAACGTACCTATAAAATATCTTTCAGTAGGTCCTGACCGTGTACAAACTCTAATTCTAAAATAATTACAGTAAATAAATAGATTCGTGATTTACGAACCTTCAAATATTGATTTATTTAAAGAAAAAGCCCAATTATGGGCTTCTTCTTTTTCTACCGTTTGCATATTAGATTCAAATAACTATAGTGATCCATTCGGTTCAATATCTTTAATGATTGCAGTTGGAAAAACATCAGAATTCAAGTCCGACAAACTACAAGACTTTAAAGATTTACAGAACTTCCTCAATAAACATCCTGAAGAAATTATTCCTGGTTATTTAACTTATGACCTTGAAGCCTACTTCTTTATTCCTAACTACCTATTAACTTTCAAGAAAGGTAAAGTAGAAATAAAAGCTACTGATCCATATGCAATTATTAATGCAATAGAGTTGATAGATATTAAAGTGGAAGCTATTAATTTCCATGGTACTATAAAAAACCGGATGTCTCGCCAGGAATATGGAACTGCTTTCCAAAAACTTCAAGAACATATCTTTAAAGGAGATATATACGAAATAAATTTATGTCAGGAATTTTATTCTGAGAATTCAAGTCTTAATTGCTTCGCTGCTTATAAAGAATTAAATTCCATATCGCCTACTCCTTTTTCGTGTTTTCTGAAGCATGAAAACAATTTCATTATATCTGCTTCTCCTGAACGTTTCCTCTCAAAAAAGGGTGAAAAATTAATATCTCAACCTATTAAAGGAACGGCACCAAGAGGAAAAACACCAGAAGAAGATAATGAAATAAAGAACAGACTAAAAAATGACCTGAAAGAAATCAGCGAAAACATAATGATCGTTGATTTAGTCAGAAATGATTTAACTAGAAGTGCTAAAGCAGGAACTGTCAAAGTAGAAGAACTGCTGGGATTATATAGTTTCAAACAGGTTCATCAACTCATATCAACCATTAGTTGCACCATTAAACCAGGAATAGAGTCAACAACTACAATCCAAAACACTTTCCCTCCTGGGTCAATGACAGGCGCGCCAAAAATAAGTGCAATGAATCTAATAAGTCAATATGAAAAAGGAAACCGTGGCTTATATGCTGGATCCATTGGGTACTTCAATGGAAATAACGACTTTGATTTCAATGTCGTTATTCGCACATTAATACATAATTCTGAAACAGGATATCTATCTTTCCATGTCGGAGGAGCAATTACAGCTTATGCAAATGAAAATGCAGAATATCAGGAATGCTTACTAAAGGCTTCTGCTATAAACAAGTTACTTTCCTAAAATATCCTCCAATTCTCAATTAATTCGCTTTATAATACTTCATCGCTTCGGGAATTAACTTTTTAATATCATTAATTCTGCGTGCATCACTAGGGTGTGAACTCAAAAACTCGGGTGGAGCTCCAGATCCTTCTTTAGCATTCATCATTCTGGTCCAGAAGTTAACGGCTTCATTTGGATTATATCCGGCCATTGCCATAAAAATAAGACCCATTCTATCTGCTTCAGACTCTTGATTGCGAGAATAGTTTAAGATAGCTAATTGACCTCCAATACCGTAAAGCTGATTTATCACTGCTTGTGACTTACCCGATGAAGCAGCACCAATCAGAGTACCACCACCTTGTGCCAAAGCCATTTGAGAGGCTCGTTCAGCAGAGTGTTTTGCTATTGCATGAGCAATCTCATGACCCATAACTGCGGCTAAACCACTCTCATTTGCAGTAACTGGTAATATACCA
The DNA here is from genome assembly GCF_004339765.1 of Albibacterium bauzanense. Classification (GTDB taxonomy): domain Bacteria; phylum Bacteroidota; class Bacteroidia; order Sphingobacteriales; family Sphingobacteriaceae; genus Albibacterium; species Albibacterium bauzanense. The sequence continues at coordinate 713,165 of NZ_SMGO01000001.1, forward strand.
GAAAAGACCGCTACCTTTCCTCCGGGCATACACCATGCATTAATATTTTTGTCTTTTATCAATGCAAACTGCCAGTCAAAGTTATATTGACTACCCATCCCATTATTATTAAAATATGTAGTAATGGCACGTGAAATTCTTTGTCCAACCCGTTGAACTTCATTTGCATCCGCGGTTCCAGTTATTACCGTAGTTTGAGGGCTCTTTAAAAACTGAGTATAAGCAAGTGCTGCCTCCTGTCTCAAACTACTATCATCTACCAGGCTCAATTGTTTTCTACCGGTAAAAGGAACAGTAGAGCATGCTGTTATAAAACTCATTAAGAGCAAGCCGGCAGTTATCTTAGGCAGGTTTTTCATCTGATTATTTATTTAATATATAACAATAAAAAAGCAATTAACATGCCAGTACAGCAAACAACCGTATTATTTATGTTTAAATAAATAAACCTTAGATTCTTTTCCTTTTAGTAAACGTTCAATATTTTTTTGATGAGTTATCAGAACCAATACGCATATACAAATACCATAAAGGAGAATAGATTTTATAGGAGTATGAAAAACCACCGAAACACTAAAAGGGAATGCAAATCCTGCACAAATAGAGCTTAAAGAGACGTATTTAAAGAGCAATAATAGGATGATGAATACTGCAACACAAACCATTGCTGCTTCAAAATGAATAGCCAGTATCATCCCAAATAAGGTCGCTACTCCTTTTCCTCCACGAAAACCAGCAAACACAGGAAATAAATGGCCTAATACAGCAATAACTCCTAAAATAAGTTGGTAATTTATAAATTGGATAGAACTTTGTGGCCCCGTAACAGAGATACCTATGAAATAGGCCAAATTGGTAGCAGTCCACCCCTTTAATATATCAATCAGCATGACAGCAGTTCCAGCCTTTGTACCTAAAACTCTGAACGTATTAGTTGCTCCGGCATTTCCACTACCGAACTCTCTCACATCAACCCTATAAAACGATTGCCCTAGCCAAACCGCTGTAGGTATTGATCCAAATAAATAAGCTGCTATCAGAGCTAAAATAGAAGAAATAGATATCATTAACTGCTACTTTTTCGAAAGGGTCTTTGCCAAATTGCTTTTAAGACTTATATCTATACTTTTTACGGAGTGTGTTAATGCCCCCATAGAAATAAAATCAACCCCACATGAAGCGTATTCAAAAGCATTTTCAAAAGTAATACCTCCTGATGCTTCAGTTACGAATCGTTTGTCAATTATTTGAACAGCTTCCTTCAATGTCTTAATATCAAAATTATCCAAAAGTATTCGCTCCACACCTCCATGTTCTAATACCTCATTCAGCTCATCAATACTTCTAACCTCTATTTCAATATCAATATTTTTTTTATGTTCTCTACGATATTTATTTGCTGCATCCAAAGCACTCTTTATTCCTCCAGCAAAATCAACATGGTTATCTTTAATTAATATCATATCATACAAACCAAATCGATGATTAACTCCCCCTCCAATACGAACAGCCTCCTTTTCTAAGAAACGAATACCCGGTGTCGTCTTCCTTGTATCCAAAACTCTTGTTCCGGTCTTTGAAAGCTGTTTAACAACTTTGTTTGTTACTGTTGCTATACCACTCATACGTTGCATAACATTTAAAACCAAACGTTCTGCTAATAGAATACTATGCACACTTCCATAAATCTCAATAACGATATCACCGGGATTTACTTCCTGACCATCCTCAAAAAATATAGTCAATTCTAACTCTGGATCAATTTCTTTGAATATAGCTTTAGCAACTTCAACTCCAGCCAGAATACCAGATTCCTTTATCAGGATATGAGCTTTTCCCTGTGCACCTTTCGGAATCGTAGACAATGAAGTATGGTCACCATCACCAACATCTTCACGAATTGCTAATTGAATAAATTGATGCATAGCATTCCTCTCTATTTGATCCATACTGTTAAATTTCCCCTCAAAAGTAAGAATTTGCCCTGAATTACCTTTAATATTTTCAAAAACTCGTTAACTAATCAATGGTTTTCTCTATCCTAATTTCCACAACCTGGGCTTTATTATCATTAATTCTAATAGAATAAGAAACCCGAAAATACCCCTTTATTGTATTCAGCTCAATTACTGCATGTTGATAGTTAGGGTTGCTGTCTAAACGATGAATGACCTTAGAGCCTGTAGGGGAATTCATCTTAAAGAATGATTCAAGAATGATTTCTGCCTGTACCTTGGAATATACATTATTGTCATTTAAAATCGACAAATTCACCGTTGGTGAGAAGTACTTAGAGATCTCTCTGGCGTTTCCCTGTCGAAATTGACCTGATAATTCTCCAATCAAATCGTTCCCGATTGAATTCGAAATACAAATAAATATAAAAGCAATGGATAAAATACAACTCTTCATTAATTATCCTGATTCAATTTAATATATCAATAATCATTTCTTACACTAAAAGGATGCCGAGAAATCAAATATAGAATATAATGCCCATTTAAAGAAAGATAAATAATTTCACCAACATTAAAATGCGCCATTATAATAGTCTTCTAATTATTCTTAAATTTGTATAATTGAGTCCACTTTTTGGATAAAGCATAATTCATAGAACTAAAATATAATTTTAATGCAAAAAGATAAAAAAGTAATGTTAATGATTCTCGATGGCTGGGGATTTGGTAAGCACGATAAAAGTAATGCTGTAGAAGCGGCGTCTACGCCATTCTTCAACTCTCTATTAAAAGAATATCCAAACTCTCGTCTACAAGCCTCCGGAGAATTCGTTGGGTTACCAGAAGGACAGATGGGTAATTCAGAGGTCGGACATATGAATCTAGGTGCAGGAAGAATTGTTTACCAAGAGCTGGGAAGAATAAACAAGACAATTACTGATAATGAATTAAAAGACAATCAAGTTTTAATTGATGCTTTTAATCATGCATTAAAAAACAATACTAATATTCACTTTATTGGATTATTATCTAATGGAGGAGTACATTCTCATTTCAATCATTTAATAGGATTGTGCGATGTAGCTAAAGATGCTGGCTTAAAGAAAGTATATGTTCATGCATTCCTTGATGGAAGAGATACAGACCCTCATTCAGGAAAAGAATTTCTTCAAACAGTAGAAGAAAAGATCTCAAATGGAGTTGGTGAAATAGTATCAGCAGTTGGCAGATATTATGCCATGGATCGAGACAACCGTTGGGAGCGTGTAAAAAAAGCATATGATTTATTAGTAGGTGGAAAAGGCCATCCTACCAAAAACATTATAGATTCTGTTCAGAACTCGTATGATGAAGGAATAACTGATGAGTTTGTAGAGCCTATAGTAAAAGTAAATAGCAATGGAGAACCAATTGCAACCATAAAAGATGGAGATGTAGTTATATGTTATAACTTTAGAACAGATCGTGCTCGTGAAATCACAACTGCATTAACACAAAAACCGCTGCCAGAATTCGGAATGCACCCACTAAATCTTCATTATGTAACCATGACTTCATATGATGAAACATTTAAAAACGTAAATGTTGTTTTCAGAAAAGACGATGTGGCTCAAACACTTGGAGAAGTTTTAGAACAAAATGGGAAAACTCAGGTTAGAATTGCAGAAACAGAAAAGTACCCTCACGTAACTTTCTTTTTCTCAGGTGGCAGAGAGAAAGAATTCATCAATGAACGCCGTCTTTTAGTACCTTCACCTAAAGTTGCTACATATGATCTGCAACCAGAGATGAGTGCCAATACTATCGCTGATACAATTTGTGAAGATATAAATTCTAATAAGCCAGATTTCATATGTCTAAATTTCGCAAACCCAGATATGGTGGGCCATACCGGAGTATTTCAAGCAGTAATAAAAGCAGTTGAAACTGTTGATCGCTGTAGTAAGCAAGTTATTGAGTGTGGTTTAGAAAACGGTTATTCTTTTATTATTCTCGCCGATCACGGTAATGCAGAATATATGATTAATGACGATGGAACTGTTAATACCGCTCATACTACCAATCTGGTACCTTGTATTTTGATAGATAAAGATTATAAATCAATCGCTGATGGAAAACTAGGAGATATTGCGCCAACAATATTAAAACTAATGAATGTTCCAATACCCGAAAAGATGACAGGGCTGCCATTAGTGTAGTTTAATAAATGGGTAGATGCTAAAGACTTTATTAAACAGTTTATATTTAATTTTATTTCTATTTAGTTCTTGTTCTCAGGTTGAAAATACGGAATCAACCGCTCTTACTTATTTTGACATTAAAAGCTATTTTCTAAATGAAGCCTCTAGATTATCTTCAAGAAAATCGGCTATTCTTAAAGAAGTAAGTAAAAACGAACAACAGGAAAGAAAAACTATTTTAATTAATGACTGGAAAAAAGAATTCGACCTTTTTATTGAATCTGATATTAATAAACCTTCTTGGACTTCAAGTTATAAAATTGAAATTAATGGCGATACTACTCTCTATCAAGCCTTAACTCCAGAATTACGAACACGTATGATTCAAGTTATCAAAGGCGGTAGTAAAATAAGATCTATTTCTATAAAGAATGAGTCGCTCAATAGACTTTACAAAAGCTATGAATCTCTTTCCTATTATCCGGACTCAATATATGTAATTGAAAAAGAGCAACAAGTACGCTTCTTGGGTAATAACAAATACAGAGTAACAGGTATTTTTACTGATTAAAATATCGTATAATTAAAAAGGCTAGCAACATAATTGTTGCTAGCCTTTTTAATTAATATCAAAATACGTTTATTCTCTATAAACTAGTTCTGTATACCTTAACCTTCTTCAATTCTAAATCTAAATCCTTCCTATTTGGATTTTTCTTCAATACAGTTTCTAAATCTTTAATGCAATTATCATATGACTCAACGGCAGCAGTCTTATTATAATTTTTTGAAGTACTTGTACCTATCAAATTACCTAGATCACGAAAAGCCATTGCTCTATTCTGATAAAGCTTAGCATCACTATCATTCATTTCAATAGCTTTACTATAATCACTAATACTTGCATGTAATAAATTGCTTCGTTGTTCATCGGTCAACTTAGACTCAGTATCTATGGCCAATGTATTTTGAGCTTTTGCACGATAGTAATATGCTGATACATCATTTGGTCTTCCTTTTATAACAGATGAAAACGACTTAGTAGCTCCAGTATAATCATTTGACTGATACTGAGAATAGCCTAACATATAAAGAATATCTAAATTTTGTGGATCTGACGGAAGCGCTTTTTCAAGATTAGTAACAGCGGCCTTAAAATCCCCATCAATCAATGCTTTCTGACCAAGCTTAACATAAGGGTTTGTATTATTATCGGCATTCTGCGCAAAAGCAGGAATACTTCCAATAACAAACAATCCTGCTATCACAACTTTTTTTACACTTAGGTGTACTTTATTCAATTTGACTCTCATATACAATTTTCTAATTTGGGATATAAACATAAAGTTAAGAAATCTTGTCAACAATAATTAAACTCATTTCTATCCTTTTTATTATGCCTAGTACAAAAACGGTACCGAAAATATAATTAAACAGAAATTCTGTCGCTTCCTGGTCGTCTCTCGAGATTGGCATAAGCCTTGCAGATATTACATTTACTATATGAATTAAAAAAAACCTAGTGTTGTTGCTGTCAATATGTCGCAAAATTATTAGGAACAAACTAAAATAAATGAGCAATTACAACCCTTTTGATTTCAGTCAGGTTCTACCCATTATAAATGAGGATACTGAATTTTTTCCTTTATTATCACAACACGATGAAGACGAAATGAGCGCTGCTGAAATGCCAGAAGTACTATCTATATTACCATTAAGAAATACCGTATTATTTCCTGGAGTTGTTATTCCTATAACTGTAGGTCGCGATAAGTCGATTAAATTAGTTAAAGATGCTTACAAGGGTGATAAAATAATTGGCGTCGTGTCTCAATTAAACATGGGCACAGAAGATCCTACTTTTGAAGAACTGAATAAAGTAGGAACGATAGCCAGTATTATCAAGATCCTTCAAATGCCTGACGGTAATACAACTGTTATTATTCAAGGAAAACAACGGATTGTCTTAAAAGAAGCTGTACAAACTGAACCTTACATTCGTGCTACAGTTGAACGTTTCAAAGAATCCAAGCATCGTGCTAACAAGGAATTCAATGCTTTATTAGCATCCATTAAGGAATTGGCGTTAGATATTATACGACTATCTCCTAACCTGCCAAGCGAGGCAGGAATAGCTATTAAAAATATTGAGAGCCCTGGTTTTCTAATCAACTTCATTTCTTCAAACATGAATGCTGATTTAGAATTCAAGCAAAGCTTATTAGAACTTCCAGGTTTAAAGGATCGGGCACAGAAAGTTCTCGAACAATTAATGGTAGAGCTACAGCTCTTAGAGCTAAAAAACCAAATCCAAAATAAAGTAAGAGGAGATTTAGATAAACAACAAAGAGAATATTTCTTAAATCAACAGTTAAAAACAATTCAAGAAGAACTTGGAGGAAACTCTCCTGATCTTGAAATTGAAGAACTTCAAAAAAGAGCCAAAGGGAAAAAATGGGGCGAAGAAGTTGCTATCCACTTTAAAAAGGAATTAGACAAACTTGCAAGAATCAACCCGGTAGCTGCAGATTATTCTATCCAATTAAACTATTTAGAAGTATTGCTGGATCTTCCCTGGAACTCTTTCACCAAAGATAAGTTCGATCTTAAAAGAGCGAAGAAAGTACTTGATAGAGATCATTATGGATTAGAAAAGGTAAAAAAACGTATTATCGAATACCTGGCTGTTTTAAAATTAAAACAAAACATGAAAGCTCCTATCCTTTGTCTGGTAGGCCCTCCAGGAGTAGGAAAAACATCTCTCGGAAAATCGATTGCCTCTGCTCTGGGAAGAAAATATGTTAGAATTGCATTAGGAGGTATTCATGATGAAGCAGATATTCGTGGTCACAGAAAAACCTATATCGGCGCAATGCCAGGTAGAATTATTCAATCATTAAAAAAGGCAAACACAGCTAATCCTGTATTTGTATTAGATGAAATTGATAAAGTTGGAAGCGACTTCCGTGGCGACCCTTCTTCTGCCCTTTTAGAAGTATTAGACCCAGAACAAAACAATGCATTTTATGATCATTACGTGGAAGTAGATTTTGACCTCTCAAATGTAATGTTTATTGCAACCGCAAACTCTTTAAATAATATTCAACCGGCATTATTAGACCGGATGGAAATTATTGAGGTAAACGGATATACAATTGAAGAAAAAATAGAAATTGCTAAAACCCACCTCTTACCAAAGCAAAAAGAACAACATGGTGTAAAACCAAAAGAAGTAACGCTTAAATCTTCCGTTATCGAGAAAATAATCGAAGACTACACTCGTGAATCAGGTGTTCGTGGATTAGAGAAAAAAATCGGCTCTGTAATACGAGGCGTAGCTACTCATATTGTAATGGAAGAACCTATCGGACCATCACTTTCTAACAATGATATAGAAGAAATTCTTGGTGCTCCTCTCTATGATAAAGATCTATACGAAAACAATGAAGTAGCAGGTGTGGTAACAGGGTTAGCCTGGACACAAGTTGGTGGAGATATCCTTTTTATAGAATCAAGCTTAAGCCCGGGTAAAGGGAAGCTAACTCTTACCGGAAACCTTGGTGATGTAATGAAAGAATCTGCTTCAATAGCTATGGCATACCTACGAGCTCATTCTAACGACATTGGTATAGACGCACATGTTTTTGATGAATGGGATGTGCACATTCACGTTCCGGCAGGCGCAACTCCTAAAGACGGACCGTCAGCAGGTGTTACTATGTTAACAGCATTAACATCTGTATTTACTCAACGAAAAGTTAAAAAGCATCTTGCCATGACAGGAGAGATTACCTTAAGAGGGAAAGTTCTACCTGTTGGAGGGATTAAAGAGAAAATACTTGCAGCAAAACGCGCGAATATCAAAGAAATCATTCTATCCAAGTCTAACAAGAAAGATATTTTAGAAATTAAAGAAAGTTATATAAAAGACCTGACTTTCCATTATGTTTCTGAGATGAATGAAGTGATCCAATTAGCCCTATTAAAAGAAAAGGTAAATAAACCTCTGGATCTTAGCCCTAAGGAAACAAAGTCTAAAGTATAGAAATCCCATTAAAAATAAAGGGCCGGTTTGAGAACAATTCTCAAACCGGCCCTTTATTTTTTAATTAGCAATACTTTATGGCCAAATACCCATATTTTGATAGGCTATAGCTATTTTATCTATAGAGCTTACCAATGCAGATGTCCTTAAACTCGTAATTTTAGGGTTAGCCACAAATACTTCTCGTATTTCATGATAAGAACGAATCATCGTATCCTCTAACCCTGAATTAACTAACTCTGCTTCCGATGGCCCTTTTACAATAATCTTTCGTTGTATCGCAGTTAAAGAACCTCCCGTTACAGCCTCAACCATATTTACAATATTCAAATTAGCTGTTTCCGTATAACGTCTATCCATGCGTCCAAAAGCAATATGCGACAAGTTCTTTAACCATTCGAAATACGACACAGTAACACCACCTGCATTACAATACATATCCGGAATAATTAAACCACCGTTCTTTATAAATGCGGCAGCAGCTCCAGGAGTAGTAGGGCCATTTGCACCTTCTGCAATTATCTTTGCCTGAATACGTTGAATGTTCGCTTCAGTTATTTGGTTTTCCAACGCAGCTGGTATCAACACATCACATGGCTGTTCTAACCCTTCGGCTGAAGACTTAAATTCTCTCTTTGCACCCGGGAAACCTAAAATACTACCTGTATTCTTACGATGTTCTAATATTTCATCCGGATCCAGACCATCCTCATTATAAAGCGCTCCATCATACTCACAAACACCAACTATTATTGCCCCAAATTCCATTAATACTTTGGAAGAGAAATAGCCTACATTTCCTAAACCTTGAACAATAATCCTTTTTCCCTTTATACCCGGAGTTAGCCCCAAAGCTTTCATATCTTCAGCAAAACTCACACATTCCCGAATCGCAATAGCTACTCCCCGCCCTGTCGCACCTCTACGACCTGCGATACCATCCAATGTTAAGGGCTTCCCTGTTACACAACCCAACGCATCTAACTGACCCGGATTCATAGTTAAATACGTATCCGCAATCCAGCTCATCTCCCGTTCACCTGTCCCATAATCAGGAGCAGGCACATCAATACCAGGACCAATAAAGTTCTTCTTAATTAACTCAACCGTATATCTACGAGTTATATTTTCAAGTTCACCAACCGTATAGTCCTTTGTATTAATCCGGATACCACCTTTCGCTCCTCCAAAAGGAACATTAACAACTGCACATTTATAACTCATCAATGCAGCTAATGCCATCACTTCATCCTCATTCACCATATCACTATAACGGATACCACCCTTTGTAGGCGATTTATGATGAGAATGTTGCACCCTCCAGGCATCAACAACTTCAATTTTACCGCTTTCACGTCGAATAGGGAATTGAAAACGATATACACTATTACATGCCTTAATCTGGTTTAATAAACCAGCATCATGTTTCGTAAATTGAGCCGCCTGATCAAAGAACTCACAAACATCTTTGAAAAAATGAGGCGCGCTAGCAGACAAAGCTATTGGATTAGCCATAATAAATATAAATTAAGAATTAGATTAGACTTCCTACTGGATATTCTTGTCTTTCTTTTCCAGCTTACCTATTCTTCTATCGATTGTAAACAGATAGATAATAAAGCCAATGAAAATAATCAACAACACAATTACAACAACGTAAATTTTCCCTGAACTACGTAAGCCAGTAGCCATTTCAACTCCGTTATCTGATTGAGCAAACGTAACCAGAAAGTTAAAGCAGCTCATTATTATTAATAGAAATATTTTTTTCATCTCGAATTTTATTTTAAAACCAGTTAAAGCCTAGAGAACTACTAATTAGTTACTCTGTTCATCTGTATGATATTCTAATTTTCTTATACGATATCTTAAAGTCATTATCCAACAACCAATAAGCATCCATCCCAATGCAGCTGGTCTAAATACCCATTTCATACTTCCAGTCATATCATAACCGCTGAAGCCCGGATTTCCGCCATTCCCAGGATGTAAAGAGTCTGTTAGTCGAGGTAAAATAAATAACAAGACGATCATAATCGGAAAAGCAAAAACGTTGTATATAGCTGATATCTTTCCTCGTTTTTGTTCCTCATCAAGTGCATTTCGAAGAACAACATAAGCCAGATACATTAATGAAGCTATTGCAGAACTATTTAATTTAGGATCATTTGGCCAAGGATCTCCCCAGGTTATATTCGCCCATAACATACCGCTTAATAAACCAAAAAGGCAAAATATCAAACCCACATTCACACTTTCAACCGCAATGAAATCATCTTCTGGTTTTCCTGAACCCAAATACTTAATACTATAAACTACTGATATTAAATACATCAGAAGCATTGCAAACCACATAGGAACGTGAAAATAAACATTGCGAATGCTCTCATGCAAAATCGGCAAAGCCGGAACTTCACCTAATAAGCCTGCAATGACTGTATATGCAACGATAGCTGCGCCTAAAAACTTCCACCAATAAGATTTCATTAATTAATATTTAAGTAGAACAATAATCATTTGCTCCAGAACTACCTATTGGCAATTCATCAGTCCCTCCAAATGTAAGGAAATAACAATAAAGAAACGGAAATTACGATCGCATTTATTGCTAATAACACAAAGATTTCATCGTAGCTTACACTCCTATCAAGTCCATCCATCGCATTCTTGGATAATTTAATTAAAACGATAAGCAAAGGGATAATAACCGGAAAACTTAATATGGCCATTAAAGTGCCATTATTATTGGCTTTAGCACTAATTCCAGAAATCATGGTAAAAACTGTGGCGAAACTAATACTGCCTAATACAACCGAAACTAAATAAAGGAATGGGTCTCCTAATGGATTTCTGAAGATTACAGAATAAACAAATAAAGCTATCAAAGACAGCACTAACATTAAAACAATGTTATAAATTATTTTGGAAAGTATAATTGCATTGGGACTAGCTAATGTATAATAGTATAGCTGCCTTCCCCTACTTTCTTGAACAAAGCTTTTTGAGATAGCATTGATAGAAGCAAAAAGCAAGATTATCCAAAACAATGCATTCCAAACAACACCGTCAACACTGCGAAACGCTTGGTAACAAACGAAAACGGTTGATATAACATACAACAAAATGCTGTTGAAGGCGTATTTTGAACGCCACTCCAACAGCATTTCTTTATAAACTAAATATCGTACTTGTTCTAAGAAACTCATTGACACCAAAGATACGATTAGGACTCTTTAGTGGCTAATGAATTCATGAATAATTATTTAAAAATTACTAACGCATTTTATTTTTAGCATCAGTTGCTAAATCTTCAGCACTACGCGCAGCTCTTCTTCCAAGATTTTCAGCATCATCCTTTAAGCTGCTTCCTTTTTTCTTAATTTCACCCGATACATCAGAGAACTTATCTTTACCTTCTTCGAATTTCTTCTTCGCTTTATCTTTTGCCTTCTCTGCAAAATCAGAAGCACAATCCAATCCTTCGTTAGCTTTTTCTTTAATAGTGTTCGAAAGTTCATTAATACTATCGATCGCCTTATTTAAACTTTTGCGCCCATCTTTGGTACCAAATAAATACCATGCGGCTGCACCTGCTGCTAAACCTGCTAAAGCAAATCCTACTAAACTTGAATTCTTACTCATCTTATCTTTATTTAATGATTTTTTTAATTCTGATTTCATTTTTATATCACTTTTCATAATAAGATCAACAAGCTTTAAAAGGTTTTGTTTTATAAAAAGTATTATTTCAAGCCTTTCACATCGGTTAAAGCGATATCTTTTCGTTGAGGCTGAACAAGTGCTTTATAGCTATTAAACTGATAACCATCTTGTTTCAAATCCCACAACATAGGCCGCAAGAAACTTATAGCTGCTTCATAACCTTGTGTAATTGCAGCAAGATTGCCTGTTCCTTTTGAATTCATTGCTTCATTTTCAATTTCAAAAGCATCCACAAAACCTTTCTCTTTTAATATATCTACAAATGCGCGCCAATCCATACTATCAGACCCTCCAAATCCAGGTAACATAGCTTCATAGTGATGACGATCCCAGCTATTTTGTGGAATAGAAACATTCGCCTTTAATGCTAAATCTGCATTAACACTCTGCATAGGATACATTCCTCCCCAATCAGTACGCGCCTGATTTTTAATATTTCTAGTTGTTTTAACATGGATACGATGAATACGATCAATATCGCTATTAGCAATTACATCAACCGGATCAGTATTCTGCCAAACATCATGAGAAGGGTCATAGATTTCTCCATGAGCCTTACTTGGAATCATCGCATACATTAATTTTCTGGCAGCCAAAACTCCCGGTAAATTGTTAAATGTATTGGTAAAACCCGGTGCGCGCCACCCCTCCATCGGACAATTCTCATACATCACCGTAACCCCTAAATCTTCTGCATATTTTATAATCGGGTTAAATACACGGTAATACTCATCCAAATTCTTTTGAAAACCATTTTCTTGATTTCCTAGTTCATGATTATAACCAACAAAAGTTCCCACCTTCACATTATTCTCATCACCACCTAGCAAATAAGCAATTCTAATTAATTTCAATAAATGGTTCTGGTTCTTAATCCGTTCAGCTTCATCGCCGCCAATCATATTTTCAAAGGCACCTAAAGACAGGCCCAACTTATTCTGATTAAACTGCTCTATCAGTTTTTTTGCATCTTCTACTCCAAAGTTTTCATATTCAAGATGAGTAGCCGTATGATCTTCCCGCGTACCATCTTTTCTAAAAACACATAAGTCGAGCCCCTGTGCACCAACCTCTATAGCTTTCTCAATTAATTGATCAAGATTCAATTGATCAAAAGCCGAACTCATCACCCAAATAGGATTGTTTAAAGAATTGTTTTTCATTTTAAAATTAAATTATTGTGATTAGGTTTAAATAATTAACAATATATCACCTGGTTCGATTTAGCTAAATCAGGTAAACAAACAGCCTGATCAAATATAGCGAAAAGCGAAGAGCCACTTCCGCTCATTGCGGCATATACAGCTCCGGCATCATAAAGATCTTGTTTTATCTGTCCAATACTAGGGAACTTTTTGAAAACTGTAGCTTCAAAATCATTAAAGATAGTTTCTTTCCATGTATTAATCGGTTCAAGAATCATCTCTTTCAAGTTCCTTCCATCCTCCTTTAATAAAACGCCACCATAGGCCTCAGCCGTATTAATATGTATAGGAGGATTAACCACTAGTAAATGATAAGCTGAAAGATCTATTTCTATTTCTAAGAATTGATCTCCGATCCCTTCTGCAAAAACACTTTTATTATTGATGAAGAATGAACAATCTGCCCCCATCGTACGTGCATAGTTCATCATCTGTTCAGACTCTAGTTTCAGATTAAAATAATCATTCATTAATTTAATCAAAAAAGCAGCATCTGATGATCCTCCACCCAAACCTGCTCCAATAGGAATCCGTTTATGCAAATAAATATGTATAGGCGATAATTTATAAATACCTCCTAATAGATTATAAACCCGGCTACATAAATTATCACCACCATCTGGTATAGGAATTCCCGATACAAAAAGCTTTGTCTCAGAAGCCTCAACAATCTCAAGTGCATCATATATTGGAATAGGATATAAAACAGTTTCTATATCATGATAGCCATCAGAACGTTTCCTCAAGACCTGAAGACCTAAATTTATCTTAGCATTCGGGAAAGTAATCATAGGGATTTAATTGCTCAGAAATCGTCAATAATAGCTTTTATTTTTTATTCGGACGATGAGAAAAGAAATGCTCTTGCAACTTATCAGTATCTATTTTAGCCTCCTCTTCATCCAGGCGGAATATCCATGCTTTCATTCCCAAAACAGGAACTTCTTTTTTAGAAGTCGACAAATCAACAGGTCGTATTTTCTTATCGTATATTAAGGGCTTTTTAACATCAAGCAGATTTTTCGAAAAGAAAAGCAACTGGAAATTGAACACTGGCCAGTTTCCAATAGAAGCAGCATTAGCAGTATAGATCTTTTCAGCAGCATGTGCTGTAATCTGCCCGCTAAATTCACCCTTTATCTGATCAGCTTTTTTCGTATTCATAGCAAACATCAGCTGATAAGAACTTTCATTAACAACAAAAAATTCTACCAATCCTTGTTTCGGGTCGCCGGTTATCGCTAAGTATATTCCTTCATTCTTAAATTCAGCTTGAGGAACCTGCGCCTCCTCGCTTCTTTTATCCTCTTCAGTATCCATTTTACCATATACCAGCGTAACTTTCGTTGCTGGCACCGGAATTTCAAAGCCATCCTCTCCTGTAACCGCAATCATTCCATCATTCAGAATGGCAGTAATATAACCTTCCGCGTCTTCTTCTACAAGGCGTACGAAATCTCCTAATTTATATTTACTCATTATGGATATTTATCTAAAAAATAGTCGGGTACTTTTCCGGGTTCGCTTCATTCATGATAGCGTAAACCGCTTCAACAACGTCATCTATAGAAGGTTTTGTGAAATAATCTCCATCCGAACCATAAGGAGGCCGATGAGCCTTTGCAGTCAATGTTCGCGGCTGACCATCCAGGTGAAAATAACCTTTTTGCTGTTCTAGAATTTGTTGAAGAATAAATGCAGAACCACCACCGGGCATATCTTCATCTACTATTAAAAGTCTATTTGTTTTGCTCAATGACTTTCCACACGTATGCTTAATATCAAAAGGCTGTAACGTTTGAGGATCAATGATCTCAATAGAAATTCCAAGCTCTTCCAGTTCTTCTGCAGCTGCTTCTACAACCCGTAAAGTCGATCCGTAAGAAACCACCGTAACATCCGTTCCTGTTCTCATAATCTCTGCTACACCCAACGGTACAGTAAATTCTCCCACATTCTCAGGCAAAGATTCCTTTAAACGATAGCCATTCAAACTCTCAATAACCAATGCAGGTTCGTCAGATCTAAACAATACATTATACATCCCTGCAGCCTGTGTCATATTACGCGGCACACAAATATGCATTCCACGAAGCGTATCTAAAAGCATAGCCATTGGTGAGCCCGAATGCCAGATACCCTCTAACCTATGCCCCCTTGTGCGAACAATAACTGGCGCTTTTTGACCACCCTTAGTACGATAACTCAAAGAAGCTAAATCATCACTTAAAGCAGTAATTGCATACAGTACATAATCCAGGTATTGAATTTCAGCTATCGGCCTTAAACCCCTTAATGCGAGCCCTATACCCTGGCCAATAATTGTATTTTCACGGATCCCTGTATCAAAAACACGTTCCTCTCCAAATTTCAACTGCAAACCGGCAAACCCTTGATTAACGTCACCAATTGCACCTACATCTTCACCAAAGGCAAGCAATCTTGCATCTCGCTCAAAATTAGCGATAAAACAAGCATTTAAAATCTCTCTGCCATCAACCAGTTTAACTTCATCAGGGTATTCTACAGCTGTCTCTGTTATATACTCAACACCCTCTATACTCTCAGTAAATACTTTTGAATTAAAGCGATCCGTATTAATTTCCTGATGCCTTTCATACCATCTTAGCAAGTTGTTTTTTGCAGTCGAATTTTCCTTCCGCACAATCCGTAAAGCCTTGCGTACAAGCCCATAAATATCTTTAAGGCTTGGTTCATACATTAATCTTAATTCTTCAGCCAACTGATATGCCCGATCATTGTTCAAATCACGAACAAGCCCAATCGCTTCTTCTTTCTCAGTTTCAAATACAGCCAGGTAATCCTTCCATGCCTTCTGCTGAATTTTTTTAATCGCATCCTTAGATTCCTTCTCAAGTTCGTCCAGCTCTTCAGCAGAAGAAACTTCCGTTTCAATCATCCAATTACGCATCTTACTAATACAGTCAAACTCTTTTTCCCATTCCAAGCGTTCTTTCGTTTTATAACGCTCGTGCGATCCTGAAGTTGAATGTCCCTGAGGCTGAGTCATTTCTGTAACATGAATCATTACAGGAATATGCTTTTCTCTACAAATCTGAATAGCTCTCTCATAAGTAGCAACCAATGCTGGATAATCCCAACCTCTCACCTTAAAGATCTCAAAGCCTTCGCCTTTTTCGTCCCGTTGAAGTCCCTTTAATATTTCTGAAATATCTTCTTTGGTTGTTTGTATATCATTAGGAACAGATATACCATATCCATCATCCCAAATCGAAATTGCCATCGGTATTTGCATAACTCCGGCAGCATTTAATGTTTCAAAAAACACACCTTCCGATGTAGAAGCATTACCGATCGTGCCAAATGCAACCTCAGTACCCATATTCGAAAAGGTGGTCATATGCTGTAAATCCTTCCGCTCTTTATAAATTTTAGATGCTTGGGCCAAACCTACCAGGCGAGGCATCTGCCCGCCTGTAGTTGAGACATCTGATGAAGAATTTTTTTGTTGAGTATGATCAAGCCAGTTACCACCGGCATCTATTAATTTCGTAGAAAAATGGCAGTTCATCTGCCGTCCGCCAGACGACGGTTCTGCATCTATATCCGGATGAGCATATAGCTGCGCAAAGAATTTATAGTAATCTGTTATGCCCGAAGCAAATGCAAAAGTCTGATCTCTATAATAGCCCGAACGCCAATCCCCATTTCTGAAAACTTTGGCCATCGCTATTTGAGCCAACTCCTTTCCATCTCCGAAAATACCAAACTTTGCCTTACCCGTTAAAACCTCTCTCCTTCCAATTAAACTAATCTGTCGGCTTTCAAATGCTATTCTATAATCGGCAATTAATTGACTTTTAAATTCGTTATAGCTTAATTCGGCCTTGGAAAATAGTTTCGTGGTTTCTGACATAACGTTTGTATAAACTCAATAGAAATCAGTAAAAACCCAAAGATAAAAAAAATATAATAAATGAGGGAAGCATGCTAAACTCAGAACTATATAGCAAATAATCGGTATTTCACAAAATATAATATCGATACCGTTAATTTAACAACTATTCCATTGTTATAAACACATTATTTTATGTACTTTTGATTAAATGAAAACAATTAATCAATATCGTTATGTAATCAACGGTATAAATTGGAAAAACATGAAGAAAATAATCTCAGTCCTGGTGCTTGCCTTAACTTTTATGGGTTTAACTTCCTTGACTCTACAAAATAAAGCTGAATTCAAATTTGAACAAGAGACACATGATTTTGGTAAGATTGCTCAAGGGAAGCCTGTAAGCTATGAATTCAAATTTACGAATACAGGTACAGAACCACTTATTATCAGCAAAGTTGAGTCAACCTGCGGATGTACCGTACCAGAATTCACCACTGCCCCTGTTCAACCAGGTGCAGAAGGAAAGATAAAAGTAACTTTTGATGCCTCTGCGGCGAGTCCATTTTCAAAAATGGTGACCATTCGCTCCAATGCGAAAACACCTGTCAAAGCATTATATATTAAAGGCGTTGTACAAAAAAACTAAAGAATAAAATTAATCCAAAAGGCTGTTTGATTTTATTCATTCAGCCTTTTTTTATACTCAAACGAAAAATAATCAAACAAATAACTAATAATTTCAATACTAACAATGCCTAAAATATCGCAGAAGGGCTATGATATGCCAGCATCTCCAATCCGCAAATTGACTCCTTATGCGGAATCAGCTAAACAAAAGGGAAAGAAAGTATATCATCTAAATATTGGGCAACCTGATATTGAAACGCCGAAGGGAATGATAGATGCTATAAAAAGCATAAACTTTAAAGTTTGGGCCTACACTCCCTCAGAAGGGATTCTCTCCTATCGTAATAAATTAGCTCAACATTATAACCGGATTAATTACAACATTACACCCAATGATATCCTGGTTACCAATGGTGCCTCAGAAGCGATCACCATTGCCATGCAAACCTGCTTAAACAGTGGCGATGAGATCATTATCCCTGAGCCTTTCTATGCCAACTACAGTGGATTCGCTTGTATGGCTAACATTGTTGTTAAGCCTCTTTTATCGGTCATGAATGACAATTTCGCTCTTCCTTCCATTGCCGAATTTGAAAAAGTAATTACAGATAAAACAAAAGCTATCTTTATTTGCAATCCAAATAACCCAACAGGTTATTTATATTCTAAAGAAGAACTGGAATCGCTACGTGACCTCTGCCTGAAATATGATTTATTCCTCTTTTCAGATGAAGCATATCGTGAATTCTGTTATGATGATCGTGAGTTCATCTCACCTTTAAACTTATCAGGCTTTGATGATAATGTAGTGATCATAGATAGTGTTTCAAAACGCTATAGTGCTTGCGGAGCACGTTTAGGCTGTTTAATCACTAAAAACAAGGCTATTTATAAAGCGGCTTTAAAATTTGCTCAAGCCCGCTTAAGCGCTCCTTTAGTTGCACAAATAGCTGGTGAAGCTGCCCTTGATACTCCTGACAGCTACTTCATTGAAGTTAAAAAAGAATACACTCAACGCAGAGACCTTCTTGCCAATGGATTAAATAAGATACCAGGCGTACGCTGTTCTGTTCCAGGTGGAGCATTCTATATTTTAGCAGAATTACCTGTTAATGATACCGAGAAATTCTGTCAATGGATGCTAGAAGAATTCGATTATAACAATGAAACAGTTATGATGGCTCCTGCCTCAGGATTCTATAGTACCCCAGGTATGGGAAAAAATGAAGTAAGATTAGCTTATGTGATTAATCAAGACGACCTAAAAAAAGCCTTAATATGCTTAGAAAATGGTTTAATTGCTTATAATTCGTCTGCAAGAGACTAATAATATTTAAAAATAAACTTATCTACTATGGATATTGTTAACATTAAGTTAACATATCCATAACCTATGGTATACATTACCTTAATATCTTTGCACCATATTAAATCGTATTTCATACCTATGTATAGATTTATTTCGCTGGCAACCTTGCTCGTAGTATTCTCATCATGCTTTAAGAGCTACGAAGGGAAAATTAATATTGATGGCTCCAGCACCGTTTACCCTTTAACGGAAGCTGTTTCAGAAGAGTTTCGCGAAATACGCCCACAAATACGGGTAACTGTTGGTGTTTCAGGAACAGGTGGAGGCTTTAAGAAATTCCTTAGAAACGAAATAGACATCAGCAACGCTTCTCGTCCAATAAGTAAAAGTGAAATTGAACTAAGCAAACAAAACAACATTGGATTTATCGAAATTCCGGTATCTTATGATGGCTTAGCAGTAGTTGTAAGTCCAAAGAATACATTTGTTGACTACCTGACCGTTGA
Organism: Albibacterium bauzanense; assembly: GCF_004339765.1. GTDB lineage: Bacteria > Bacteroidota > Bacteroidia > Sphingobacteriales > Sphingobacteriaceae > Albibacterium > Albibacterium bauzanense. Next base: position 732,598 of record NZ_SMGO01000001.1, read on the forward strand.
AGAGCTTCATAAAATGTGGTCGCCGGAAAGTCAGCGAAAAATTACCCGCTGGAATCAAATCCGTCCAGAATGGCCAGATGCACCATTGAACCTTTATGGCGCTGGTACATCCTCCGGTACTTATGATTATTTTACCGAAGCTATCAACGGAAAAGCTAAAGCTTCCAGAGGCGATTATACAGCCAGTGAAGACGATAACGTATTAGTACAAGGCGTATCTACCGATGTAAATGGCTTAGCTTACTTTGGCTTAGCTTATTATACAGAAAATAAGGACAAACTAAAGCTCGTACCAATCAAGGTAGATCAAGAGAGTGAAGCAATTTATCCAACAGATGAAACCGTTAGAACAGGTACCTATCAACCTCTTGCGCGTCCTGAATTTATTTATATCAATGTAAAATCTGCCGAAATACCTTATATTCAAGAGTATGTAAAATTCTATTTAGAGAATGCAGCAGCTTTAGCAGAAGAAATAGGTTCTGTGGCATTACCATCCGAGGTATATAAACTGTCTTATGAAAGATTTAAAAACCTAAGGACAGGTTCTATCTTTGAAAACAAATCAATTGTTGGGGCAAATCTCCTGAACTTATTACACGAAGACGCACAATAAAGGAATGGCTAACTCATCTAGAAAATCCGAGAAACTTATTGAACTAATCATGATTGCATGCAGTCTGATCTCAGTTCTCACAACACTTGGTATCATTCTCGTCCTTTCCATCGATACCATAAAATTCTTTGCAGAGGTCTCTTTTTTCGATTTTATTACTGACACGCAATGGACACCCCTTTTTGCAGATAAGCATTTTGGAATCCTACCTCTGCTTGCCGGTACAATCTTAACAACTATAATTGCAACACTTGTTGCTGTACCTGTAGGGATTAGCATTGCCGTATATTTAAATGAATATGCATCCAAAAAATTCACGGCAACCGTAAAACCGATTCTGGAAATACTGGCTGCTATACCAACCGTTGTATATGGTTTCTTTGCTTTACAATTCGTAACACCTCTTCTACAACTTTTAATACCCAGCTTATCTGGCTTTAACGCACTTTCACCGGGTATCGTTATGGGAATTATGATTATCCCTTACATTACTTCACTAAGTGAAGATGCTTTACGTGCAGTTCCAAAATCATTGAGAGAAGCTTCTTACGGGCTAGGAGCAAACAAACTTCAAACAGCCTTTAAAGTAATGGTTCCTGCTGCCAGTTCAGGTATCATCGTATCCATCATCCTGGCTATTTCAAGAGCTTTAGGCGAAACCATGATTGTAGCCATTGCTGCAGGTCAGCAACCAAACTTAACTCTCAACCCACTTAAATCAGTAGAAACTATTACAACATATATTGTACAGGTGAGTATGGGTGATGTACCGCAAGATTCTTTAGAGTACCGCACTATTTTCGCTGCCGGTATCACACTATTTGCATTCACCTTTATCCTCAATAATATCTCTTTCTGGATTCAAAAGAAATATCAAAACCGCTATGACTAGAAAGCCACTCTTCTCTATAAAGATGAAAGATAGAATCTTTCGGATATATGCTATTGCATGTACGGCGTTTGCTTTAATCATGTTAGCCGTTTTATTAATCGATATAACCATTAAAGGAGCATCTCGTCTTGACTGGTCGTTCTTTACAAATTTACCATCCAGACACCCGGAAGAATCTGGCATTTATACTGCCCTGGCCGGAATGGTTGCCTTACTCCTCTTCACATTAATTGTTGCTTTGCCAATAGGCATTCTGGCAGGAATTTATCTACAAGAATATGGCACAAAGAACAGACTTGCAAAATTCGTAGAAATCAATATATCCAACCTTGCCGGAGTTCCTTCAGTTATTTATGGTATCTTAGGCTTACAGGTGTTTGTACGTATGGCCGGACTAGGAAACAGCATTCTTGCAGGGTCGCTGACTCTGTCTTTGCTAATCATGCCTATCATTATTGTATCAACCCGTGAAGCCATTAAAGCAGTGCCAGATTCCCTGCGTCAGGCGGCATTGGGACTAGGAGCTACAAAATGGCAAACCATCCGTCGAATAGTTTTACCAGCATCCTTTGGAGGAATCATGACAGGAATCATCCTCTCAACATCCAGAGCCATTGGTGAAACAGCTCCTTTGATTGTTGTAGGCGCATTGGCTTATGTACCTTTCATCCCAGAAGGTCCGTTAGACCAATATACTTCTCTGCCAATTCAAATCTTTAACTGGACATCCAGACCGCAACAGGGATTCATTATAAATGCTGCTGCTGGAATTATTGTGTTATTATTATTTACATTTATATTAAATGGGATCGCTATCTATTTAAGGAACAAATGGTACAAAAAAACAAATCTGTAAAAGAACTCAACCCGGAATATAAGCTGGAAAGCAGAAATTTAAATCTGTTTTACGGCCAGAAACAAGCTTTAAGAGATGTTTCAATCAAAATGTCAGCAAATACTGTTACTGCATTCATTGGTCCATCCGGTTGTGGAAAATCTACTTTTTTACGCTGTTTCAATCGGATGAACGACCTGATTGAAGGCGTTAAGATCGATGGGGATGTATTGATCGACAATGTAGATATCTACAAAAATGAAATCGATGTATACGAGTATCGCAAAAAGGTAGGGATGGTTTTCCAAAAACCCAACCCCTTTCCAAAATCCATATTTGAAAATGTTGCCTTCGGCTTGCGGATTAATGGTGAAAAGTCCAAATCTTATATAGAAGATACTGTTGAGTATGCTTTGAAACAAGCCGCTTTATGGGAAGAAGTAAAAGACAGTCTTCATAAATCAGCCATAGCAATATCTGGTGGGCAGCAACAGCGTCTTTGTATTGCCCGTGCCATTGCTGTTAAGCCGTCCATTCTACTAATGGATGAACCGGCATCTGCTTTAGACCCGCTATCTACTACCAAAATCGAGGAGCTTATCCATACGTTAAAAGATAATTATACCATCGTAATTGTTACTCATAATATGCAGCAAGCAGCTCGGATTAGCGATAAAACTGCGTATTTTTATATGGGCGAATTGATCGAGTATGATTTAACTGAGAAGATATTTACAAATCCTTCAAGAATAGAAACTGAAAACTACATTACCGGCCGATTCGGTTAATCCAGAACTATAAGATTATGATACATTTAGATAGAGAACTTGAGCAATTGAAAAAGAGCACCACAGCCATGTGGGTCTTAGTACAATCTCAAATAGAGAAGGCATATAAAGCTTTAGCAGCAAATGATAAAGACCTGGCAAGGGAAGTAATAGCCAATGAGAAACGCGTCAATTCTATGGAGCTAAAAATCGATAGTGATTGTGAAGATCTTTTCGCTTTATATAGTCCCGTAGCCAGCGATTTACGTACTGTTCTTGCAACCTTAAAAATCAATACTAATCTGGAGCGCATCGGAGACCTTGCTGAAGGTATCTGTAAACATATACTCAGTGAAGAGAAAGCCTTTGATAAAGAACTTTTAAAAGCTTCCGAAATTCAGGAGATGTATGATGTTGTTATTGAAATTATGAAGGATGTTCTTAAAGCTTATATTAAAGAAGACACGAAATTAGCTCGTACAATCTTCAAAAAAGATGAGATTTTAAATGAAATCAATATGCAGGCAACCAAAAATATAACAGAATACATTGGTTCAGACATCTCAAAGATTGAAGCCGGATTGAATTTCTTATCCATTATAAGAAAACTTGAACGCGTAGGCGATCAAATTACAAACATCGCAGAAGAAATTATCTTCTCACACGAAGCTAAAGTGCTAAAGCATCTTTAGTTTCAGAAATTATATCAATCTTAAAAAAGCCAAGAGGGTTGAAACCTTCTTGGCTTTTTTTAAGATTTAATATAATATTATTACTCAATACCTTTCACATTCATTTGCAAGGTATAAACTCCCTTAGATGCTGTAACGAACAAAGTTTTACGATCTTTACCAGCAAAAGATACATTAGCAACCCACGCATCCGTAATAGGAATATTTCCTAAACGCTTACCGTTCTTATCGTATACAGTTATACCACGCCCTGCTAAATATAAATTACCCTCTTTATCCAGAGTCATTCCATCCGAACCTTGATTAACAAAAAGTTGACGGTTACTCAACGTACCGTCTTTATTGATCTGGTACTTATAAGTCTTATTATCTTTTATATCAGCTACAAATAAATACTTACCATCAGCCGTACCCACCAAACCATTTGGCTTTAATATGGTACTATCAACTACAATCGCTTCTTTTGACCCCTTTGGCAAATAGTAAACCCGCTCACCATCAATTTCAGAAGCCTTTCGCGTCCAATAATCACGTTGATAATAAGGATCAGTAAAATAGATTCCTCCTTTAAAATCAACCCACACATCATTCGGGCCATTTAATTTATGCCCTTTAAAGTCAGTTAATAAAACTGTTACTTTTTTATCCGGACTAATAGACCATAGTTCATTCTTTTCATCCGCACAAGCAATTAAATTACCTTTCCGGTCAAAAAATAATCCATTAGCTCTGCCCGCATCATCCATAAAAACCGATAGCTGCCCATCTGTAGAATATTTCCATATTTTATTATTTGGCTGATCTGTAAAATAGATATCACCATTTTTACTAATAGCCGGGCCTTCTGTAAAAGAAAACTGAGTAGAAACTTCTTTCACACTCGCTCCGGGTGCAACCACCTTAATACTATCCAGCCCTTGAGCCATACTATTCTGTCCGAATAGAAAGGGTATAGTAAGAAATGTAAATGCTACAAACGTATTTTTAAAAGATTTATTGATCATGAAATATAAGATTAGGTTATCACATCGAAGTTAATATTTATCTTTTAATATCTTTATACTTATATTGAATTATAAGGTCTAAAAACATTTAACCGACTCTTTGGTTATAAATAAAAAGATTGCTTATGAGAACAATGACAACCGTTTCAGAAGTATTAAACGTACTCAAAGAAAGAGGATATACTGTAGATTTCAATTTAAATAATAATTGTCTGATCTGTCATCAAAATTCCCTGCAGATCTACCCAGGCGAATTTGTTGTCGATAAGCACTATCGCTTTGAAGGTATGTCTGATCCGGGAGACGAAGCCATTGTATATGCCATTTCTTCAGATAAGCACAGCTTAAAAGGCACCCTCGTAAATGGTTATGGTATTTATGCAGATGAACTTGCCGATGAAATGATTCAGGCCCTTCGTGAAAACCCAAACACCTATCAAACAGAGGAAGATCTGGATGAAGAAGATGAAGATACCAAGATAAAATACAATCAATCTACACCATTACGGCCAGAAGGAGACAGATTACTTGATGCCCAGATGGTAAAAATGGATCTTTCAGAATACAGAGCGAAAATAAAAGACGAAAAAACCTGGAAAGAAGGTGACCGTACAGCCATCACTTTATTTAAATCAGACAGTATGCGCATCGTCCTGATTGCTCTTCATGCAGGTTCAGAAATGAAAACGCACACCGCACCGGGAATAATCAGTGTTCAGGTATTGAGTGGCAGAATTAACTTTCGCACAGAACGACAAACTGCTGAATTAAGTGAAGGACAAATGTTAACATTGCATAAAGGAGTACCTCATAGCGTTTTAGCCTATGAAGAATCTACTTTTTTATTAACGATGGCTCTTCAGGCATAACACAAACTAATTACTACTCTTTCCCTTCTCGAAGAAATGATGGTTTATCCAATAACTAGCCTTGGTAGTCAAAATACCAATGCCGGCACCTGTTAAAACATCGGTAAAATAGTGCTTATTATTCAGCATGCGCAAGGCTCCTGTAGCAGAAGCAGCAACATAGCCCGAATAACTTAATAAGGGTGCTGTATTCTTAAATTCCTGATGCATAAATTCAGCAGCTACAAAAGCAGTAGCCGTATGGCCCGATGGAAATGAGTTATAAGTACTACCGTCCGGACGCTGAATATGTGTTATACTCTTCAACGCATACACGCTACCGGCCATCAACAAGCCCGATGTCACATACAATCGTAATGAACTTCCAAAAGCATGCTCACTCTCCTTTCCAGCCATCTTCAATGCAAAAGTAGCAACAGCCGGGCTAAACTGTAAATAATCATCTACACTCGTTTTAAAATTAGGATAATGCTCCTGTACTTCTTCCCTAAACTCATAATTAAGAGCTTTCAGTCCATCATTCTCAATCCCGACAAAACCATAACTTGTTAAAGCTAATGGAATAAACAATGGATGTGACAGAATTCTCCTTGCAGAAGACGCTCTTTGTGGCAGAGAATATGTTAGTTCAAGTGTATGAATAGAATCCTGTTTAATATCTTCAGGCGTTACTTGTGAGAAACCAGGATTAGCCTGTAATAAACCAAGCAAAAACAACCCCACTGCTATTACTATATTCATTTATTAGCTCTATAATTAAATCAACGAAGAATTACAGGCTAAACTAAATGGCGAATCTGAAGATAATCTGAATTAGAAATAAATTGCAAAATGATGATGAGCTTCTTGATAAACATAGGCTAATTTCATACCATGGAGTTTAATTATTCTAAATGATATAGCTAACCCCAGGCTATTCCCCTTCGAGTTTCCTTGTTTCTTTGAAAAACGTTCAAAAAGCTTCTCTTTCTTAAAAGGCATCTCCTCTCCCGGATTAATAATCTCAATAGATTTTGATGAAAGAATAATTCGAATTTCAGAACCCGGTGCTGAATACTTAATAGCATTCAATAAAAGATTAGTCACAACCTGCTTAAACAATTGATGATTACCCAATAAAGAGGTATTTGTTTCTTCCACATAGCTAATATGATGCTGTGAAACCTCTATAAAGAAGTCCAATTCTTCAATAATCTCTTTAATCAGTTCGCTTGCTGAAAACTCTTCATTCAATGGATACTGCTGATTATCCATTTTAGTCAATAACAACAGGCTCGTATTCATTTGCTCCATACCTGTCAATACTCCGTTAATTTCATCAATCAACTTACTCTGACTTTCAGAAAGATGCTCCTCCTGCAGAAGCAACTCTAATTTAACTCGCATAATAGCCAATGGAGTCTGTAGCTCATGAGAAGCATTTTCTGTAAACTCTTTTTGTGATGAATAAGCAGTATTAACCCGACTTACCAAACCATTAACAGAATAATTAAGCTCTCTAAACTCATCTATCACCAAATCAGTATTACTATTTATAATACCTTTATCCAATTCAAACGTTTTAAGATAATTCAAAATACCTTGAAAAGGCTTCCATATCTTTTTACTGATATACTGATTAATCCACAAATAGCCCAAAAACAAAAAACTCAATAAAGCTATTTGCAAACCTAAAACAGCTTTAACAAGATCCTCCTTTTCAATCAAAGAAGATTTGAAAGTAATCACATAATCCCTATCTAAGAGCCGAACATCCTTCTCAAGAGCACGAAACTGTATACTCTCTTTCGCTCCCTTGCTATGTTCAATAATTGTATAAGGCCTTTGCTTAATAGCAATTCCATTTGCAGGGTTTACCTCAATATCCCAATCCAGATTCTTCCATAGCTCAATATCTGCTTCCGACTTTATATGTTTTGTATATTCAGGTAACAGAATAGCCTGATGCTTTAGCGAATCATCTACAGCCCTAATAAACAATTTTTCCAGAACAATGTAGAAGATCGGAATGCTCAAAACAACCAATAAAACCGAAAAAACCAGGTATCTTTTTGTACTATAGGTTAATAGTTTCATGCTTCTAATTTATAACCTGTAGCATAAATAGTCTTTAAGTATTCTCCACTACTACCCAATTTCTTTTTCAAATTCTTGATATGCGTGTAAATAACATCAAAATTATCGAAGTACATAGCAGACTGACCACTCAAATGTTCAGCAATCGTACTTTTAGAAACCACCTTCCCCTTATTCATCAGCAAAAAAAGCAATAACTCCAATTCTGTCCTGGTAATCTCAATGAGATCGCCCTTCACAGTAACACTCTTAGCAAGCATATCAATCGTAATAGTTTTATAATGAATAACATTACTACCTCCTAATTGCCTGCGTCGGATAATAGATTGAACCCTGGCACTCAGCTCAGCCAAATGAAAAGGTTTAGAAAGATAGTCATCAGCACCTACATTCAAAGAGAAAATACGGTCTTCCAGCGAGTTTTTAGCCGAAACGATAATAATGCCGTCCATCTTGTTTTCTTTTTTCAACATCTCCAGCAAATCGATCCCATTGCCATTAGGAAGCATAATATCCAATAGAACACAATCGTAATCAAACAAAGCTAACTTCTCTTTTGCCTCCTGATAATCAAACGCTGTATCGCAAACATAATTTTCCTGCTTCATATAAGCTACTATACTTTCCGAAAGTGCTCGCTCATCTTCAACAATTAATATTTTCATTTCAGTTTTTCCCCGGGCTTGTTAAATTCAATAAAGATGGTAAAACAATTAACAACAATGGAAGAGCAAACAAGAAGCCTCCTATAACTGCAATTGCCAATGGCTGATGCAGCTGAGCGCCTGTTCCTATTCCCAAGGCAAGTGGCGCCAGCGCAATAATAGCGCCCAAAGCCGTCATTAGTTTAGGTCTCAAACGAGTACTGATGGCATAAATTAATGCCCTGTCCTGAGTCATCTTCTTCAAAGCATCCTCGTATTGAAGATACGTAAAAATAGCATTCTCACCCACAATACCCACCATCATAATTAAACCAGTATAGCTTCCAACATTCAAGGGAGTATTCGTTAAAAATAACAAAATACAACTTCCAGACACCCCTAATACTGCTACAGTAAGAATAATAAGAGCAACCCAAATATCCTTAAAAAGGAATAATATAACAGAAAAAACCAGCAAACTCGAAATCACTAAAATCATAAACAACTCCTTAAAAGATTGCTGCTGTTCAGCATAAGCCCCGCCATATCTAAGAGTATACCCATTTGCCAAAGAAACCTTGGTAGCTATCGCTGTTTGAATATCACTCATTGTACTACCCAAATCCCGATTATCCAATCGAGCAGTAACTACACCCATAACCTGTAGGTTTTCACGATCTATTTCAGCTTCTCCCGAATGGATCGTAACATCAGCAAACTCACTAATAGGTTTCATTTTTCCATCAGGCAAGAAAACAGACGTATTATTAACATCGTTCACATTCAAACTACTGCTTAGTGGATAAATCATACGAATAGGTGTAAGCTGCAAAGGATCAAAAACATCACCTATCACATTTCCTTCCAGAGCGGTTTGCAATTGATACTGTAAAATCAAAGGCGTAATATTATATTGTGCTAACTGAACGGCATTCGGCTTAATAGAAACAGAAGGCCCGGCAATAATGCGCCCATCAAAAACATCAGCAGTACCCTTTATCTGACTAACAATTTCACTGATCTGTGCTGCATAGGCTTGAACCCTTTCCTGATCCGGGCCAAATACTTTAACTTCAATAGGCTGCACCGAACTCATTAAATCACCCAGCATATCACCAATAACCTGTCCAAAATCAATCCTCAACGCTGGCTGAGAAGACTCTACCTTAGCTCGTATCTCATCAATCACTTCATCAGTTGTATGCGTCCTGTCTTTCTTCAATTGAATCAAATAATCTCCCTGGTTCGGCTCTGTAATAAAGAAACCCATCTGCGTACCCGTGCGCCTGCTATACGACTCAACTTCAGGCACTTCAAGAATCATTCTCTCAACCTCTTTCAATATTCTGTCCGTTTCTTCCAACGTAGTACCTGGAGGAGATTCATAATCCAATACGATACTCCCTTCATCCATTTCAGGCAAAAATCCAGTAGCTAATCGTGGTAAAATCAATACCATTGAAATAATAAACAGCAACATAATTATCAAACTGATAACCGGCTTTCTAATAAAAAAACCTACCCATATACGCTCCTTAACCTCATGCTCAACCATGCTTTCTTTAGAGTTATTCTCTTTTTTAGTAAGCAATAAATAAATAACTGGAAGCAATACCCAGGTAGCAAAAAAGGAACATACCAAGGTAATAATCATCGTATCGGTCATTACTTTAAAGTAAGCCCCGGCAACACCACTCATTAATATAAAAGGAAGAAAAATAACAATCGTACTGATGGAAGATCCAATCATTGCTTTTAATAGAAAATTAATAGCTTTCTGAACCAGCACCTTACTAGATTCTGTTGGATGCTCTTCATGAGTACGATGAATCTGCTCAACTACGACAATGGCATCATCAATTATCAAACCAACCGCGGCAGCGATGGCCCCTAAAGTCATAATATTAAAAGTCTGGCCCACGAAATACAAAACAATCAATGTCAGGCTCAAGGTAATAGGGATAGTAATCAAGATCGTTAAGCTCGCCTTCCAAGATCTCAGGAAAATGATCGCAACCACCATTGCTAATACCAAACCAATCCACAAACTATCGCTTACACTTTTTATAGAATCATTAACGAAATCAGCCTGTACGTAATATGGTTTGATAATAATATCGGCAGGTAAAGCCTTTTGCAGCTCCTCAATCTTCGCCTCCATCCTTACACTCAGATCAATCAAGTTAGCATTTGGCTGTTTAACAACAGCAATCAATAAACTTTCTTCTCCATTCGCATTCACTTTAACATATTCTTTTGCTTCGTGAATTTCAACGCTCGCTATATCTTTCAGTTGAATAACCCTTTTGCCATCGTTTTTAACAACCAGATCAGCCAACTGCTCTTTATCGGTAATCTGTGCATCAGTAACCGTTAAGTACATCAATCGATAATCAGACAAATACCCGTTTGAACTAACAAAATTAGTGCTACTAACAGCCTGACTTACAGCATCGGGCGTTAAACCCAATCTGCTCATCTTCTCCTTATCCAACACAACCCAATACTCCTTATCCTTACCACCCACAATTCGAATATCACTACTTCCTTCTACCTGTGATAAAAAGGGCTTAATTGTATGTAAAGCCAGTTGCTTTAACTCCAAAGGACTTCGACTGGCACTATTTACAGAATAACCAATTACAGGCAAAATAGAAGGATTCATCTGCTCTACTGTAATCTGGATATCAGGTGGCAATTGATTTCTTATCTGATTAATCTTAGATTCAACCTGTTGCTGGCTCAAATTAATATCAGCATTCCAGTTAATAAAAGCCGATATTTCACAACTCCCCCTACTTGTTATACTTCGTATATTCACCAAACCAGGAACTTGTTTAATGGCATTCTCCAACGGACGCGTAACCGTTACCGTCATTTGCTTTACAGGCTGCTGTCCGGCATCTGCAATAATCTTTATCTTAGGAAAGGTAATTTCAGGAAAAAGAGCCGTTTGCATGCGCGAATAAGTATAACCCCCACCCATAATAATTAATAAGGCAATAACCAGTAAAGGATTTTTATATCGATAGAAGAAAGAATTATCCATAGCGTTTATTCCTTAATCAACCTAACTTTTGCAGTATCAGCCAATCCATAATTACCACTGATCAAAATCAGATCTTGAGGACTGAACTGAGGTGATATAATCTCCACACGCGAACCAGTTTCCAGGCCCTTATGAATTGGTGTACGAACAGCTGTTGAATCATTCTGCATCTTCATAACCCAGAAATTCTGCTGTTGCTCATCAGAAAGAACTGCCTCCTTTGGCAAAGAAGGGTACTGTGCGGTCTTTTTAACTAACAAAACTTTGGCTATCAAATTTTCAGGAATATTAGCAGCGTCACTAACTTTTATAAGTACCCTCTGTGTTTGAGAAACTGAATCTACACTGGGCATGGTTTGCGAAATAATACCTCGCAAAACTCGCTCGTCTGGCAATACCAACTCAATCAACTTATTATCTTTCAGCAATTGATTATACTCATAAGGCAAATTCATAATAAATCCAAAGCTGCTTTGGTCAGACAACTGCGCCAAAGATTCACCATCCTGAACATAATCTCCTACCTGATGATTTAATTGAACAATATAACCACTGGCGGAACTCTTGACCTGAGTAGTTCCGGAAAAATTAAAAGAAGTATCCAGCTTAGTTATCAGCTTACCGAGGCTCTCCGCCTCCTTTGTTTTAATAACAAAAAGCGTCTGCCCTCGATTTATCCAATCGCCCACCTCAATGTTCGATGAAGTTATATAACCAGTTGTATTAGCTTTTACAAAATTCTTAAGCAGAAAAACAGCTGTAGCATTCAGCTCAATCTTCTCCTGTAATAAAGCAGAATCAATACTTATTGCAGTTACAGGTGTAGCTGCAGCCGCAGGAGCTTGCTCGGCAGCTGCAGGGTCGCTTACCTGACAAGCATTGATGCTTAAACAAAATATCAATAAAGAATAAATTGATAAGTACCTCATAGCTATTGAATTAACAAATAATTAAGCTGATTAATAAGTTGCTCTTGATTAACGTAATTCTGAATAATAGCAGACCTCAAATCCAGGTAATTATTAACAGAAAGAACAAAATCAACTACACGTACATCCCCTTTTTGCAACTGCAAGGCATTGGCTTGCACCAAGGTCTTTGAATATTGTATTTGCTCTTCTGCTAATTTTAAAATATCATTATACTGTTCTACTTGCTGCTGAATTTGCAATATTTGCTGTTGATACTGTTGCTTTGAAAAATCACGATTAGCAACAGCAGTTGATTCAATCAGTCTGTTTTTTGCCAAAGCAATCCTCCTTTGTCCACCATCATAAATAGGAATTGAAAGATTTAGCCCAACACTAAAACCCATATTTTTATAAGCGTGCGTAATCAACGGTGACTGATAACCGGCATCTGCAAAAACGCTTAATTTAGGTTGATATGATTGCAAAATCAACTGCTCATTATTGCTATTTTTAAGACTGTCGACTTGAAAGCTCTGATAATAAATACTGTTCTGAAAGGAAGTCTCATCCAGCTTCTTAATAGCAGGTTTTTCTAAATGTTGAAGAGTTGTGTCTACAATTCCACTTAAATAATTTAACGTTGCCAAATCATTAAGATACTGTCCATGCAACTGTTTATGAGCTAATTCGCGCTGTTTCAAAGTCACATTAAAGGTCAAATATTCAGTTTGCGTAAACACAGCCTTTTGAGTTAAAAGCTTTAAAACCTGATCTTCTCCATAAAGCAGATCCATTATTTCAGAAGAAAGCAAAAGCTGCTCCTGTTCGCCATAAACAAGCACATATTGTTCGGTAATACTTTTTCTTAAACTAGCTCCAGCTAGTTTATATTGATTATTTAATGCGTTCTTATCAAGCTCAACACCCAATAATTGAGCATTTAATTTCTTACGACCAACAAGTTCCTTGTTAACAGTTACCAAAGCACTTACCAGCTGCCCATTTGTGATAGCATCATCATAACCATAACCGTTAATAACCGGGGCATACATTAAATTAGATCCTGCAGAAACTTGCGGTCCGTAAGAAGATTTTATTTGCTGATTATCCAAGTCTAATGACTGGATTTGATTTTGGAGGTCTACAAAAACAGGGCTATTTCTCTCAGACGCATTAATAAAGTAATTTAAATCTTTATCCTGAGCGGATACAGATAAGCTCCATACAATTAATAATAAATTAAATATGCTTATCCCAATTTTCATAACCGAAAACTAGCTATGAAATCTGAATACTTTCTGAATTTATTTCAGTGCTTCACCTTTTTTAAACACCCAATAAGTTTGTAAGGTATAATTGAACCCAAGTGAAACTAGAATATCTGTCATAATCCTGCTTATCTTATAATCAATTCTCAACCAATTGGTAAACAGGTAGGTACCTGCAGATTTCAAGAACACGCTACCAACAACAACCACAACAAACTTTAATAATTGGCCTTTTACTTCCAGCTTATCCGCACGGTAAGTCCATTTTCTATTAATAGAAAAATTAACAATGGCACCAATAAAGCCGCTAATAACAATTGAGATCGTATAATGAATATGGATTATCTCGGTACAGATTATCATGATTGAATAATCTACCAGCCCTCCAATGAAAGCTGATGCCTGAGCTTTTATGAAAACAAGAAAGGAAGATTTCTTCTTCAAAATAACTATTTAAAATAAACAGGTATATTCTTAATCAATAAGCTTATTTAATTCCTTAACCTTTCTATCTGCAATATCCCGGTCATCACCCAATTTCAAGAGTTTTCGGGTATCAATAATATTAATGATAAAGAGAATAACACAAATACCACCAACGAAAAAGTGAATTGTATTAAAGAATAACATTTCAATCAAAATCATTAAAGCGATAACGATCCGTATCTCTGTAGGCCCCATCAAGCCGGCATCAATGGTATAAACATCTGTAATCCGGTATCGAAGCTGTGATATGATCATTGCCCAGCCATATAGCACTACAAAGAGAAAAGCAAGCACCTCATAACCGTCTTTGGCATAAAAGAAGTAACCCATACCGATCAATACCGTACCCACCCAGTCCATGACAATATCAAGCGAAAAGCCATACCATTTCCTCGGTATATTCCTATAATAAGCAATTCTGCCATCGAGCGAATCTCCAAACCAGTTAATAAAAAGTCCGGCTACGCCCAATAAAAGAAAAAGCTGACTACCATAATATGCCAGTATAAAACCCAGCATAACCAGTAATGAACCAAACAGGCCAATAGCCGTAAGCCTATTAGGTGTTATAAATGCAGGTATTCTCGCAACCAGAAAAGAGATGAATGTTTGCTCCGGGCCACTCAAAATATTAGTCCGTTTTCTATCTTTAAATAGCTTTTTTTTCTTTGCCCTTTCAGCCACTTCTAAATCTGTCATTGTTTCATCCTAATTTTGCCTGCAAATATACACAAACAGAAGTATCTACAATTACAACTAATAAACTAGTTGCGAAACTAGGACATTAGTATTATATTTGATTATATGAAATATCCATGTAGCACAGGCTGCACAAACACGGATGAAAACACATTGGATATTCCATATGACCATTAAAGGTCAAATTATTTACATATGAAACACACCATGGAAATCAAAGAATTAACAAGAGCCGAAGAGGAAATTATGCAAAAGTTATGGGTACTGGAAAAAGCTTTTGTAAAAGATATTATTAAAGAGCTTCCTGAACCTAAACCAGCTTATAATACGGTGTCTACCATTATCAGAATCTTAGAAACGAAAGGTTTTGTAGCTCATGAAAGCTTCGGAAAAAGCCACCGTTACTATCCACTTGTTTTAAAAGATGCCTATAAAAACTTTGCATCAGGCAAGCTGATATCTTCTTATTTCGACAATTCTGCACAAAACATGCTCTCCTTCTTTCTTAAAAAAGAAAAGCTGAATGTCAAAGAAATGGATGAGATCCTTAAAATAATTGAAGACGCAAAAAAGAAATAAACAATTAAAACCCCAAGGTTATGGAATATCTATTATGGGCAAATGCCTACCTGGCAATCTTTTACGGATTCTACTGGTTCTTTTTACGAAAAGAAACCTTCTTTCAATTAAACAGATTGTATTTGATAGGCAGTACGTTATTTTCCTTCATTATTCCCCTCTTAGATCTGAAAATATTTAAAGCCAGTTCAGAATTATTCTCTACCGTTCTTCCTATTTCTGCAGTACTTCCTTTAGCCGAAATTAATCCGGCTACTGTATCTTACAGCAATTCCGAAAGCGGTTTATCAGCCTTAACTACCATCTATACTATCGGTTGCTCACTATCCATTCTATGGCTTTTATACCGACTTTTCATCTTTAAAAAGAACTTAAATAAACCGGCTTCAGGCGATGCCTACTCCTTTCTTAACTTTGTAAGGGTTGACCCGAATATAGATGGATATGCTAAAGTTGTAGCGCATGAGGATATTCATGCTCAAGAATACCATAGCCTGGATATCTTATTTTTTGAATTCATCCAAATCATCAATTGGTTTAACCCACTCGTTTATTTTCTGCTTCGATCTGTCAAGCTCAATCATGAATACATTGCAGATGAAAAAGCTACTAGCACCAATGACGACCGAATTAATTATGCGAATTTATTAGTAAGTCACGCTTTTTCTACTCCCGTACATTCTATCATGAACAATTTCTTTAATAAACCATTTTTAAAAAGCAGGGTTACGATGTTATTTAAAAACAAATCAAAGAAATCAGTATTGATACGGTTCTCACTTCTAATTCCAGTCATGCTAATAGCATTCGCTCTTCAATCTGGGAAATCGATTGAAACAAGCGCAAAACCTCTTGTCACCCTAAATAACCCTGTAACATCGCCCTTAAATACTATAGAAGAAACTAGCGGAGAGAATTCAAAAGCAACCAATGAACCTACTGACACACACATTTTCACATCTGTTGAAGAGCCTCCTGAACCTATTGGCGGATTAGAAGAGTTCTATAAATACATAGGTGAAAACGCCAACTTTTCAAAAGAAGCCTATCCAGCTAGCGACAGTAACTCGAATGTTAGAGTACTCGTTAGCTTTATTGTGGAAACAGATGGTTCTCTATCAACTATAAAAAGTCTGCGAGATCCTGGTCATGGAACCTTTGAAGAAGTAAAACGCTTATTAGAAAACGCACCGAAATGGAAACCAGGCATACAAAACACAAGACCAGTCCGCGTACAATTTACCTTACCTATACAACTTAACAGCTTGGCTAAATCTTAAATATAAAATCTCTATATTTAATGCATGTCAATATTATTCAGTCCACTTAGCGTAAGAGAAGTAACGTTCAAAAACAGAATCGTTGTTTCTCCCATGTGTCAATATTCTGCTCAGGATGGTTTTGCAAACGACTGGCACCTGGTTCATCTTGGAAGCCGTGCTGTAGGCGGAGCCGGACTAATTATCGCAGAAGCCACTTCCATAACGCCTGAAGGCAGAATTTCACCAGAAGATCTGGGCATCTGGAAAGATGAACACATCCCTGAATTAAAAAGAATAACTAATTTCATTCATCAACACGGAGCAGTTGCCGGTGTTCAACTGGCACATGCAGGTCGAAAAGCAAGCAGCTCTTCTCCCTGGAATGGTGCTACACAACTCTCTCTTGAAGAAGGTGGCTGGCAAACTTTAGCACCCAGTGCAATAGCATTTAACAGCAATAACCGCCCTCCCCTTGCTCTGGATAAACAAGGTATCGAAAGAATTATCAGCAGCTTTAAAGATGCTGCCGAACGTGCTCTGGAAGCCGGATTTCAATTGATCGAAATTCATGCAGCACATGGCTATTTAATAAACCAATTCTTATCACCACTCAGTAACCAACGCGAGGATGAATATGGCGGATCTTTTGAAAACAGAATCCGTTTATTGCTGGAAGTCATTCAAGCTATCAGAGAAGTCTGGCCCGAAAGCTATCCACTTTTTGTTCGCATATCAGCCACCGATTGGGTTGAAAATGGCTGGCAGATTGAAGACTCCATCGATCTGAGCAAAATCTTAAAAACAAAAGGAGTTGATTTAATCGATTGCTCATCGGGAGGAGTAATCTCCGGAGTAAAAATTCCGCTAGTTCCTGGCTATCAATCGCCCCTTGCAGAAGCAATAAGAAAGAATGCAAATATCTTAACCGCTGCAGTCGGGTTAATTACTGATGCTGAACAAGCCGAACAACTTTTACAAGATGGCAAAGCCGACCTAATTCTATTTGCCCGCGAATCATTACGCAACCCCTATTTACCACTCATTTTTGCACAAAAACTAAACGCAGAAATAGACTGGCCACTTCAATACGAACGCGCTAAACCCAGATAGATTCAACGACACTGCTTTCAGAAAAGCTTAGTTATATTTTAACCACGATTACATTTCAACCGCTCCGAGATAAACACTATCCGACTGGTTGCTCCTATCAAATGCTGAAAACGCAGCATAAATATGATAGGTTTTATTTGGGCTAAAACTATCCGGAGATATACTTAATGTATCGCTTCCTGTTTTCCTAAACTGACCAGTTAGGCTAAAGAATGCATTTCCGCTGTTTACCTCGTCCTCTTTCTCTATATTGTAAGCCAACAGCATGATCTGATCATCAGGATAAGCACCTTTAACCCTATCCGGATTCCAGGTAAAAAGAAGTTCTGAATCACTGATCTTCTCAAACTGTATATCTTCGGATAATGGCAAATCGCCATAGCTCACTTTTACAAATGCCGGATTTACTGTCGTTTCAAACCCCTCTCCTTCTAATGCATTTCTCGAGAGATAAGATTTTGCTGCAGAGAATCCTTCAAAAGTTTCGGTATATCCTTTAAACCCTGCCCTAACAAATACCAATAATGGACGAAGCCATAACTGCGAAAGTCCAAACCTAAATCGATTCTTTAATTCGTTCTCTGTTGGTGGTTTCTTCCTATCAGGTAAACTTTTAATATAATCGATCCCATTCCAACTACTACCCACAACGTCCCCTACCTTACCAGATATAGGTCCATTTATTCCCTTTTTCAATCTCGCCATTGCCTTACATTTAAATTTGATAAAACCTTAAGATAGCCAATACTTTATGCATAAGCTAATTAAAGCAGGATTTAGCAAGAACCAAACAAGGTTCAAACAGGGTCGATATGACTGTTTTGCCCCTGTTTGAACCTTGTTTGAACCTTATTTAAGCAAATCGAGATATGAACGATTTTCTAATCTGCATTATGCAATAATTTATTAAATTGTAGCAATTCAATATCAGCTTCCGTTCTAAAAATACCTGATACCAAAACGATAAACCATTATGAAGAACAAACAACCAGTTTTATACCTATTGGGTATATTCATGTTAATTATATGGGGATGTAAGAAGGAAGATAATAGCAAAATCCGTAATGGAGAACGTTATTACTATTATGGATTCGAAGAAAAGATTTATATAAACAAGCTGAACAACAAATTGGCAGTCAAATACAACGATAATGAAGCTGCTAAAAAGTCAACTTCAGATATAGCTTCTTTTGCGAAAGGAGCAGAATTTCTATGGCATAATGAGCGTACAGTTGTTATAACTCTGAACCCGAATGTGGTGAACAACGTTATGACACTTTTAACTAAAGATAACAATGTTATTTCAGCTAACCCAGTTTATATCTTAGCTTCAGGTTCCGATTCAGAAATGTTTTTCACAGATGAATTTGCTGTAAAATTTAAACCAACTACTTCTCCGGCTGAAATAAAGAAAATTAATGATCGATATGGTGTTCGAATTATTGAAGAAACGGATATATATACTTTGTTAACTGTACCCAGATTGGCTGATGCACTGGAAATAGCAAATAAATACCAAGAAAGTGGTTTAGTTGTATATTCAGAACCCAATTTCTATATGAAGATTGAATTTGGTTCAACTGCCGAATATTTACCTAAAGAAACGTTTAAGGATTTGTAAAGATGCCCAATAGTACTTCGTTAGCTATAAACACTACATTCTAAACATGAAAAGTTTATTTATTTTTAGAAATAATAGCAACGAAATCATTAAGATAGTCCCTATTGTTGCAATTATATTGATGAGCTTTTGTGCCTTAACACTATTTCCAAATGCTCTCTTAAGGCCTTTGAATATCAGTAATCCAATTATTCCACCTAAAGTGTTAGTAATTATATCTGTAATATCAAAAGCTCCCAATATCAAAATAAATTGAAGGACTTCAATTAATAAACTGATCAAGAAAACAAAGAAAAGTTGTTTTCCAATAGTCCACCTTTCAAATAGGGCTGCCGCATAGATACCAAGTGGTACAAAAATCACTATATTCAATATCATTTCAGCAAATGAAATTTTACCATTTAATACTAAAGGTTGATTAAACGGAATTAGATTTACACTTCTGGTATTTCCCATATAAGAGAATTGCACATTAAATTTGAATAGGATGATCCAAAATAATGCAATCAAATAGATTACGAATAACACACTGGTTAACTTATTTGTCATATTATTATCTTCTCTAATGTCTGATGCATCATCTTGTTTTTCGCACTTTGCTCACACTTTCATCTGTGAAGAAAGAACGGCATGCCCATGATGGTTTCTTATCATCAATGAATTTCAGTATATTTTTTGAAGTTATCTAATATCGATTGCCAGCCATCTTTTTGCATTTCAAGCGAGTTGGTCTTTTCTGCTTCAAATGTTTCAACAATTTTTGTGTTTTTGCCTTGGTCGCTAAACGATATCATGACCTTTCTTCCATCACCAGTTGTATATGTAATGGTTTCATGATGTTTAACTTCAGTGTATACGCCATTAAAATCAAAGCTGAAGCTTTTATCTTTTGCTGACATGGTCGTACTAAATTTCCCTCCTACTTTTAAATCGTTTTCGGCTGCCGGAACATACCAATCGTCGGAAGCTGAACACCAATTCTGAATATGAGAGGGTTCTGTCCAAAATTTCCAAACCTTTTCAATAGGTGCTGCTACTATTGCCTCCACTGTGATGCTTGGTTTTTCGTTTTTTGTTGATTTATTCATTTCTCAATAATTTATGTTTCATAATCTAAGGCTAAATTAACGCCTTTCTATAGATATAAGCTATTGATATTACGACAAATTAAGAGGTTAATTACGACAAGAAAATAAATAAATGTGAGTTTAAGAGAGTAGTTTTTGACGAAGTAAAAACTCTAACTGGGAATTAGTAATTGAGAGTTCTTTATTTTCATTCATGATTTCAATCTTTTTAAGATAAACATCATAGGCCTCTTCAATAATTCTTGACATTTCCTTATCATCCCAGGGCTTGTTCAAATAATGATAGATATTTCCTTTGTTTACGGCTGCTATGATAGCAGACATATCTGTATAGCCCGTTAAAAGGATACGAATGGGGGCCGGATGTGTTTCAATAACCTTTTCAAGAAACTCTACCCCGGTCATATTGGGCATACGCTGATCTGTAATAACAATATGTATTTCGTTTTTATCCAGAATCTCCAATCCTTCAGCACCACTAATAGCTGTAAAAATATTATACTTGGATCGATACACAGCGCGAAAAGACAATAGATTAATCATCTCATCGTCTACATATAATATTGATATTACCTTCTCTGCCATAAATATATTCCTTCTAAAAACAATTCACTTCCTAAAGTTAATACTAAATTAATGTTTTTTGCAAAAAAACTTAATGAAAGGGTCGCTATTTTGCAGGAACCCCAATTATATTAAATTAATAAGTTCATGACAAAGAACTGTTTTCATAGAAAAAGAAAGTATCTTTATTGATACTAAAACCTATTCTAACGTGCACAAAACAATTAACCAATTACATTCAATCTATAAACCTTTGTTTTATAGGCTGAATAACCTTCACGATGAAGAAGCTTTTCAAGAGCTATTACGTTCTACCGACAATATAAAACAATACGATACAATTTACAATCAACTTACCGAGCTCATAAAATTATCAAATCCAACAGAAAGATTGAGTAAAGAGGCTATGGATAATTTGATAAAAGATCATGTTCAAATACGGGATCTAAGCAAATACGGTGTTTGGGTGTACTATCCCTGGTCTAATAATTTAGTCCACTTATTAGACGAAGAAGAGTTTATTAAGGTGCGAACCAATAGAAACATGTATAAAATAGCTCCGGAAGAGATTGAGCTTTTAAAAGGCAAGAAGATAGGAATCATCGGACTATCGGTAGGACAAAGTATTGCGCTTACGCTTGCAATGGAACGTACTTGTGGTGCACTTCATTTAGCCGACTTTGACGACATTGAGTTAAGTAATATGAACCGACTAAGAGTAGGCGTGCAGGATTTGGGGATGAGCAAAGTAGTTATTGCTGCGCGACAGATTGCAGAATTAGATCCTTTTGTTAAAGTAAGCTGCTTTATGGAAGGTTTAACGAGCGATAATATTGCAAGCTTCTTTACTGACAATGGTTCGATCGATATTTTGGTAGAAGAGTGCGACGGACTGGAGATTAAAGTATTAAGCAGGATTATGGCTAAGAAATATCAAATACCAGTTGTGATGGATACCAACGACCGCGGAATGCTGGATGTAGAACGGTTTGATTTGGAGCCAGATAGACCTATCTTTCATGGCAGAACAAAAGAACTTGAAAATTTAACACCTGAAGAATTAATTGCTAAATTTGCAGGCCTGGCTGTTGAACATAAAATATCTTTTCTGGCACAAATCATCGGTATTGAAAACGTTTCTTCAAAAATGAAGCAATCCTTAGCTAATATGAATAAAACGATTGTAGGTTGGCCGCAATTAGCATCGGCTGTAACCTTAGGTGGAGCAATGGTGACTGATACTTGCAGAAGAATTTTATTGGATCATTTTAAAGATTCAGGAAGATATTTCGTTGATTTTGACGAACTGATAACAGCAGATAACAATAAAGAAAACCAACCTTCATAAATTTTCTAAAAATGATTCAGATAAGAACCTTTAGAGCCCCGGATGATCCTGAAGCTTGTGAGAAATTTATTGTCGGTCATAAAAAACTGCTTGAGATTTTTGGAATAACCAAGATTACATCCAATAGGCAAGAGTGGGTGGATGACTATAATACGAACGTTATTTTAGTAGAAGATCAAAAGACGAAAATAGTATATGGGGGTGCGAGATTACAGGTTGTTACAGGGCACTATAGTTTACCTATTGAAGATGCATTAGGAAAATATGATGATGGGATTTTTAAGATGGTGAAAGAGGATCAGCTATCGGGCGGCACCTGTGAACTTTGCGGCCTTTGGAACTCCAGAGAGGTTGCAGGAATGGGAATTGGGAGTTATATCCTATCTCGTGTAGGAGCGGCCATTGCATCCCAACTATCTTTAAAAAGCATCTTTGTTTTATGTGCGCCGATTACAGTAAGGATGGGAAAACGAGTGGGTGCAGTTGTTGAGGAATCTTTGGGAGATAAGGGACTTTTTTACTATCCAAAGGATGATTTGATTGCGACTGCTATGCGATTAAGGAATATTTATGATTTAAGTACGGCAGATCCAACAGAGCGAGAAAAGATTATTTCTCTGCGAAATGATCCTCATCAATTTATAATGGAAAAAGGCCCCAAAGGCACCTTTGAAGTAGAATACAACTTAAAGATACCTAATCTAGAAAAGCAAATATGAGTATTAAAAAATATTATCTGATACTAGTATTGCTACTCTTTAATAGCGGTGTTGGTTATGCTAGCGATGGTAGAGTCGATTATATTTTTGATAATGAGCAAGTACTTTTCGGAATAGATAAAGGTGTTGGTGTATACATTGATGAAACAAAAGAGTTATCAATAACAGATGTTGTTAAAAAACAGTTCCTCTTAGATATTGATTCAAATCTCAATTTTGGAATTACAGACTCCAAGGTCTGGGTTAAATTTCAAATCAAGAATGAAACGCAAGAGGAAAATCTCTTTTTAATGGCTTCGCAACCTTCTATTGATAAGATTAGCCTTTATACTCAAGACCTTTCAGGTAAGTGGGATAGTTTGGAATTAGGGGAATATAAAACTTATAAAGAACGTTTTAGAGAAAGCCCTAATTACATTTTTCCTGTAAAAATTCCATATAATACTTCCCGTTATTTTTACATCAGTATCCAGTCGAAGGATCAGCTGCAGACTGCTTTTTATTTGGGTAATGAATCAACAATATCTCATTGGGAATCAACAAGAGCTATTATAACCGGGATCTATATTGGAATGATCCTTATTATGGCTTTTTACCATATTTTTATTTATTATACCGTAAAAAACGTCAGCTACATCTATTACATTTTCTTTATTTTATGTGTTGGATTGGTTCAGATAAATTTTCATGGATTCGCATTCAAATACCTGTGGCCTGATACGCCCTTCTTGGCATTAAATAGCACTTTTTTAGTCCCGATGCTATCGGGTTTGTCGACTGCCTTCTTCGTCAAAAAGTTTTTACATACGCGTTCTTTTACACCGAAACTAGATACTGGCATCAACATCTATATCTTTTTATGTATTAGTGCCACTATTATAGGAATGGCAGGCTTTAATGTTTTTGGAGTAAAAATACTTCAACTTATTGCTTTGGCAGGTGCAATATATGCGATGTTTGTTGCTTTTGTTATTATGCGAATGAATTACAGGCCGGCTAAATTTTTCTTAATAGCCTTTGCTTTGTTCTTTGTTTGTATTATCATTTTCGTTTTAACAAACTTCACGATCCTTATCCCCTATAGCACATTCTCTCCTTACATTTTGATGCTGGGATCTGTTATTCAAATTGTACTGCTTTCTTTTGCTCTAGCTGATGAAATAAATACGTATAGAAAAGAGAAGGAAGCTTCACAAACAGAGGCTTTAAATACTTTAAAAGAAAACGAAAGAATTATCAGGGAACAAAATGCTTTCCTTGAAAAGGAAGTCAATAAAAGAACGTTGGATCTGAGCAAATCAAACGATGATCTTCAGAAGTCACTGCTTGATTTAAAACAGGCACAGACTCAATTGATAGAGACAGAAAAGCTGGCTTCTCTGGGTATGTTAACTGCAGGTATTGCACACGAAATTAACAACCCGATTAATTTTGTTACAGCCAGCATAACTCCTCTAAGAAGGGATATTGACCAGACCTTTCAAGCTCTTACTGAAATGGAACGAATTAGTTTATCTTCATCATCCGTATTTGATAAAAAGGATGATATAAGTAAAGTTAAAGAGGATTTAGAGATCGAATATATAAAAGAGGAAATTCAATCTCTTTTAATGGGAATTGAGGAAGGGGCTAACAGAACTGCAGGGATTGTGAAGAGCTTGCGTATCTTTTCTCGCGTTGATGAAGACGATTTGAAAATGGCCGACATTAACTTAGGTATGAAATCAACCTTGGTGATTCTTGATAGCTCATTGAAAGATACGATTAATATAAAGACAAACTATGGCAAATTACCTCTCATAGAATGTTATCCGGGCAAGCTTAATCAAGTGTTTTTAAATTTGCTAACAAATGCGTCTTATTCTGTAAAAAAGAAATTTGGCAGCAAGCATGGAGCCGAATTAGAAGTAAATACTTATCAAGAAGGCGAATTTGTTTATATCCAGGTTAAGGACAATGGCTTTGGCATTGATGAGGCGATACGCGGTAAAATTTTTGATCCTTTCTTTACAACGAAGGATGTTGGAGAAGGAACGGGCCTTGGTTTATCGATTGTTTATCAAACTATATTAAAGCATCAAGGAGAAATTATCGTCAACTCTGTACTTGGAGAAGGCTCTGAGTTTACGGTAAAGATACCTGTTAAACAAAGTGATATTTAAACATGTATTTAACATTATTGACCTTACATTCCTTAGTTCGATGGTTTGTATTGATAAGTTTAATTGTTTCTATTTACCTCGCCTACAGAGGATGGTTAAAGAATAAGCCTTATACTAAATCTGATAGAATAATAAGGATTATCACGGTTTCTATTGCTCATACACAGCTAATTATCGGTTTATGGCTTTATTATATTAGTCCGATAGTTGATTATTTTCTTCATAACTTTAAGGAGAGCATACATCAAACTCAACTTAGATTTTTTGGTATGGAGCATATAACGATGATGCTCATAGCTATGACGCTTATAACTGCAGGTGCAGGAATAGCCCGAAGAAAGAAGGTTGATAAAGACAAGTTTAAGTCAACAGCTATCTGGTATTCTATAGCGCTATTAATTATTTTCACATCCATCCCTTGGGAATTTTCTCCGTTTACCAGTAGGCCGTATTTTAGGTTTTTTTGAGTAAGGTAAATCTATTTAAATATTGAAAGCGAAAATAGCAACTCAATACCTAAAATAGGTATGGCTTGTAATTATATAAAAAGTTTATCTGATGTTAACGAACATGTAGTAACTTTAATAATGAAAGCCACTATTAATACTTAAAATCAACCTATGAAAAACATTAAAATTGAAATCAAATGGGCGATAATTTTTCTAATAGTAACTTTTGCTTGGATGTTCATGGAGAAATTGATTGGGTTACACGATCAATATATTAAACATCATGAAATTATCACGAACCTTTTTGCTATCCCCGCTATTGCAATTTATGCGTTTGCTTTATTAAATAAACGAAAGAAGTTCTATAATGGCGTAATGACTTATAAACAAGGTTTTATGAGTGGGCTCATTATCACCGTTATATTGACGATACTGGCACCTCTTACACAATATATTGTTTCTGTATTTATTACCCCTGACTATTTTGATCAGGCTATTAAATATGCAGTAGAAAACAGAAAAATGACCTTGTCAGAAGCACAAGATTATTTCAATTTGAAAAGCTACATTGTTCAAAACTCTATCGGCACACCTGTTATGGGAATTATAACAACAGCAATAGTTGCTTTCTTTTGCAGGACAAGAAATTAATAGCCATCAGATTTAATTATGAGAATAATAAAGGCGTCAGATTTAATTATATATTGACGCCTGAATTGTACACTTATCCTCTCTCCCAAAAGAATGGAGGTTCGATTCCCAGGATTCTCAAATAAACATAACCTTGTCCGCGATGATGAATTTCATTATCAATAAAATAGAAAATATTTTCAATAACCGGGAATTCATACTGTCCGAAAAGATTAAAAGTCTGACTAAAGTTCTCATCTTTTAGTTGGCGCCAATAGTTGTTAATCTCTTCAGTAGCTTCATCCCATTTTTCAAGATATTGTGCCTTGGTGCTTAGTTTTTTGGAGGCTTCGTCATAGGGTTTTCCTTCTCGATTTACGATTTCTTTCATAGCGGGAGCTCCGATAGCAAGAAGCTCTGAAGTTAATTCTGAAAAAGGTCTCATTCCTCCAATAGAGAATTCGAAAAAGTCTTTTTCTGGGAATGCTTCAATCACACGACGAGTTAAACTTCTATGTCCTTGCCAGTGTTTTAATAGATCTTTTGAACTAATGATTTGGGTTGCTGTATTCATAATATATTTTTTTATTGTTTTGTAAAGCAAAATTAAAATGGGATGTGACAACAGTATGTCAGCAGCATTTTTGAAGGTTGTAGATATCTATACATAGAATTGTATTGAGAAAGAACTATCTTAGATTAGATAATTTTATATTCCAGAATAAAATACATCATCAGAATTAAAAGCTTAATATTTTGTTAAGATTAACCAATATCAGTAAAAAATACGGCAGTAATGAAGTATTAAACTTCAACACATGGGAAGTAGAAAAGGGAATACACTGGCTAAAAGGTGGAAATGGAACTGGGAAATCGACCTTATTCCGAATCATTTCTGGACAAATACCTTTTAATGGAGAAGTGGAATTTAAAGGGATCAATTTAAAAAAGCAACCCATATTATTTCGTTCCAAAATCAGCTTTGCCGAAGCAGAACCGCAGTATCCTTTATTCATAAAGGGAAAAGAATTCATTGATTTCTATCAGGAAATCCGAGAAGCTGATACTAAAGAAGTAGAATACCTTGTTGATCACTTCGAGATGACTGCTTTTCTAAATAACAAAATAGGTGGTTACTCGAGTGGAATGTTGAAAAAGTTATCGCTGATTTGTGCTTTTATTGGAAATCCAGATCTATACATCTTGGATGAACCTTTAATTACAATTGATACGGTTTCTTCAGATAAGCTTTATGGTTTAATCAAAACAAAAGCTTTAGAAGGGAAAAGTTTTTTATTGTCCTCACATCAGGATATTAATATTAACAAATTAAGCTTGGATACAACATTCCAGATTATTGATAAACAAATCGTCAAGCTATAGATGTTTAAATTACTGGTCAATAGTTTAGCAAAGGAATTTTATAAACAACATGCAGGATTATTCCTTTTTGGGTTTTATATTTTATTTGGGGTTGTTGAGGCTTCTCAATTAATTGAATTCCATCAAGCTTTATTACTAATGAGCCTTTCTTCTCCTCTGGGAATAATGCTTGTATCGATTTGCTGGCTCTTATATTGTGCGAAAGTTCATTTATACATCAGTCAGAAACTTAGTTTAGAGCAATACAACTTCACAAAAGAAATAGGTTCACGAGAAAAAAATTTTCAGTTAAAGCTATGGCTAAAGTTGTATTCGATCTTTCTTTTACCAATTCTCATCTACGTTGTTTTGCTAATTATACTTGGTTTAAAATTCCAATTGTATAGCAGCGTAATTAGTATTGTATTAATCTTTCTTACTTTATCAGTTCTATTAGCCTGGCTGCGGTTTCATTCTTTAACTTTCAGCTTTTTAAAACAGGAAAACCGACAGGTAAGATTCAACCTTCAAATAAAACGACCGTTCTTTAGCTGGCCAATATTTTATCTTTTCAATGAACAGCTAGTGATGTTGTTGATGTGCAAAATTATATCCGCTATTTTATTTAAAGGTGTTTTATGGATGTTTGCTGACGTTGGAAATGATATTAAAGTTTTACTTACTGCTCTGTTGGCAGCAATAATATGCCACTCGGCCTTAGTACTGAGCTTATTAAGATTTGAAACTGAACAGATGAACTTCGTTAGAAGTTTGCCCATTAAAATCACTAAAAGACTATGGAATTGGCTATTGCTTTTTGCTATCATTTTGATTCCGGAATGGACGCTTTTTACGATGGCAGCAGACTATAATCTATATGCAATTGCTAATGGCTTCTTGTTTGGACTTTCTGCATTACTTTTCTTAGTAACTATTTTAAATATGATTAAATTAAATACTGAGACCTATTTGAAGTTCCTTCTATTTTTCTTTTTCATAGCCTTGTATGTCATACTAGGTAGCTACTATATCGTGTTTAGCATTTTAATGATTACTTGTTCTTTGATGTTTTACCTTTTTAGGTTTAATAAAACCGACTTAAGAGAGATCTAATTTTGCAGTATTATCGAATGCATATTTGCTTTTTATTTAACTTAGCAGGTTAAAATTAAGAGCAAAGAAAAATAAATCAAAAAACAAGAAACATTATGAATGATATTTTAAGAGTTGGTATTGTAGGTTATGGAAATTTGGGGAAGGGCGTAGAATTAGCAATTTTGCAGAATCCTGATATGGAGTTAATTGCAATTTTCACAAGAAGGCAGCCAGATGATTTGAATACCAATTCTAAAGTGATTTCTATTTCAAGGATAGAAGATTTTAAAGGTAAAATTGATGTAATGATTCTTTGTGGAGGATCTGCGAAAGACTTGCCAGAGCAAGTAATAGTGATTTCTAAATTATTTAATACAGTAGATAGCTATGATACACATGCGAAGATCCCGGAATATTTCAAACTGGTTGATGAAACTTCCAGATCCAGCAATAAATTGAGCCTTATTTCTACAGGCTGGGATCCGGGGTTATTCTCAATGGCTAGATTGCTTGGTCAGAGCATTTTACCGCAAGGTGAAGATTATACTTTTTGGGGTAAAGGCCTAAGTCAAGGCCATTCAGATGCTGTAAGGCGTGTTCCTGGTGTTAAAAATGGAGTTCAATATACAATACCCATTGATAGTGCGATAGAAAGGGTTCGGGCTGGTGAAAACCCACAACTTTCGACTGCGGAAAAACATCAAAGGGTTTGTTATGTTGTTGCAAATGAAGGTGCCAATTTATCTGATATAGAAAACAACATTATTAAAATGCCTCATTACTTTGATGAATATCAGACTACTGTTAATTTTATTAATGAAGAAGAGTTATTAGCGAATCATTCGGGAATGCCTCATGGAGGGGTTGTTTTTCGTTCAGGCATTACGGGCAATGGTTCAAAACAAAGAATTGAATTCAGTTTAGCCTTAGAAAGCAATCCAGAATTTACAGCCAGCGTTTTAGTAGCTTATACAAGAGCTGTAGGAAAAATGGCGAAAGAAGGGCAAATAGGTGCTCGGACTGTTTTTGATATTCCTTTAGGATATTTATCTCCTAAGTCGCCTGAAGAGCTTAGAAAGTCTTTATTATAATCTAGTCTGGTAAATTTCATTTACATATACATAAGGTGGGATTGAAAAAACACATTCTTTATTGATTAATTGTTTTTTCAATTCCCAACTCAAGTCCTCTTAATTCAGCTAAACCTTTTAATCTTCCAATAGCTGAGTAACCAGGATTGGTGATTTTATTTAAATCATCAAGCATTTGATGCCCATGATCAGGCCGAAAAGGAATAGGCACCTCTCTTTGTTGATTAATTGCTATTAATTCTTTCATTACGCCGTGCATATCTACATCACCAGTGAGATGATCAGATTCATAAAAATTCCCATCTGCATCTTTTTTTACGTTTCGTAAATGTGCAAAATAAACTCTATGTCCTACTGCTTTCAGTATTTCTACAGGATCATTATTGCTATTTGCACCCAGAGATCCTGTACATAAACAAATACCGTTTGAAGGGTGATCTACAGATTCGATAATGTGCAATAAATCCTCTTTGGAACTTGCTATCCGAGGTAATCCAAGAATAGAATATGGTGGATCGTCTGGATGAATCGTCATTTTAATATTCAATTGCTGACAAGTATCCATAATAGACTGCAAGAAGTAGGCTAAGTTTTTACGTAAGCCATCGAATCCAATCTTTTTATATATTTCAATACTTTCTGTCAATTGATCAATGGTAACGCCTCCTTCAGTAGGAACACCCATTAGTATATTTTCTTTAAGTACTTGAACTTCAACTGGAGTCATCTTTGCAAACTTACTCTGTGCCTGCTGAACTACTTTTTCGGGATAGTCACGATCTGCATTTTCTCTCTTCAAGATAAATAAATCAAAAATGGACAGATCAACCCAATTAAAGTACAACGCTTTTGCGCCATTGGGCAACATATAGTCTAATTCGGTGCGTGTCCAATCAAGAACAGGCATAAAATTATAACATACTGTTTGAAGTCCACAAGCAGCCAGGTTTTGTAGAGTTTGCCGATAATTAGACAAATATAATTCACAATTGCTGCCTCTCGTTTTTATCTCTTCATGTACGGGTACACTTTCTACTACTACCCATTGAAGTCCGGCCTTCTCTATAATTTGTTTTCTTTCTGATATTTCTTCAATAGACCATACTTCGCCATGTGCTACTTGATGCAATGCAGTCACAATACCTTCTGCGCCTGCTTGTTTAATATCTTGTAAAGTTACCGGATCGTTTGGACCATACCATCTCCAACTTTGTAATAAAGCCATGTTCGTTAAATTATATATGTAATATAGCTTTTAAACACCACTATAGGCATTAAAGCCCCCATCTACTAATATTGTTTCTCCACTAACAAAACCAGAAGCGTCGCTTAACAGGTAAATGAGCGTTCCGCTTAACTCTTCGGGTTTTCCCAAACGCTGATAAGGGGTATTATTTATATAGCGCATTGTTCTATCTGTATAAGTGCCGTCAGAATTAATTAACAAATCTCGGTTTTGGTCTGTAAGAAACACTCCGGGAGCAATAGCATTTACTCTCACTCCTCCCCCATACCTTAAGGCAAGTTCAGTAGCCATCCATTTGGTATAAGCTTCAATAGCCGATTTTGCCATGGTATAGCCCAAAACACGAGTAATGGATTGCTGAGCAGCTAAGGAAGATATATTCACGATAGAACCTTTCCCCTTTTCTGCTATTACTTTTCCAAAAATATGTGTCGGAATCACTGTTCCAAATAAATTCAAGTCAACGGCCTGACGCGTATATTCGATCTTTGCATCAAACAAATTTTGATCAGGCTGAATAACCGCACCTGCAATATTGCCACCAGCAGCATTGACCAGTCCATCAATTGTACCCCAAGTGTTTATAATTTGCTCTTTGGCAGCATAAATCTGCTCTTCTATTAAAACATCCGCCAATATAGAAAACGCTTCTCCACCTATTGCCTTTATTGCGGCTACTCTTTGATCTGCACGTTCTCTATTTCTTCCCAATACTACAACCTTCGCTCCTGCCCTGGCTACATCCAATGAAAATGATGCACCTAATATTCCCGTTGCTCCAGTAATTACAATTACCTTATCTTTCAACGAGAACTGATTTAACTCTTCCATGTTTTTCTTAATCGATTTTTATTTTCCTATAAACAACAATAGCAATTCCTTTAAATTAATAAATCTACATCTATATCTTTTATACAGCCTTGCAACCGATTGCATAAAAGTATAACATTTATTTAAAATAACAAAGAACGAATTAAATATTCCGTTCGTATTTTCTGATAATGAATTGAAAGTTTTAACAACTAATATAATGTTTACCTTGCTCTATTCTAAAGATTTTTATACTTTAATAAAAACATTTGGACATAACACCTAACTTACCCGAGGCCTTTGCAATATAATTTAAGTAAATATAAGAAAACATTATTTTATGCAATCGGTTGCAAACAATCATTATTCTTTGTACTTTTAAAACGTGATACTAACCAATTAACCATATGGCTAAAAAAGAAATAACAATATATGATATAGCTAAACAGCTAAACATTTCGCCGACAACAGTAAGCAGAGGTTTAAATGATCATCCGGCTATAAATATAAAAACTAAAACTAAGATAATGGATCTTGCAAAAGAATTAGATTATAGATCTAATAAGTTTGCAAGTAACCTAAGAAAACAGAGTACAAATACGATTGGAGTTATCGTTCCAAAGTTAGACAGTATGTTTATGTCTTCTGTAATTTCAGGAATTGAAAAGATAGCTAATAATGCAGGATATAATTTGATTATCAGTCAATCATTTGAATCTGAAGAGAAAGAAAAAAACAATGCTGTCACTATGTTTAATAGCAGGGTTGATGGACTTATTGTTTCTTTATCTAATCAGACTAAAGATTTTAATCATTTTAAAACATTCATTAAAAAGGGTGTCCCCTTAATACTTTTTGACCGTATTGCTGAAGACCTCCCGTCAACAAAGGTTATAATTGATAATTTCAAAGCCGGGTATACTGCAACCAAACATTTGATAGAACAAGGATGCAAGAACATTCTTCATATAACAAGTGACTTAAATAGAAATGTTTATAAAGACCGTTTTGAAGGTTATAAAAAAGCTCTTCTTGATCATGAAATAAGCTATAAACCAGAACTGTTTATTACAAATGACTTGAGTGAATCAGCAATCATCGATTGCTTCAAAAACGATGTACTAAAGAGGAAGACTTTGCCCGATGGTATTTTTATAACCAGCGACTTTGCTGCTGCCCTGGCTATTACAACATTAAAACAGGCAGGCATCAGAGTTCCAGAAGACATTGCTATTATTGGCTTCAACAACGATTTGATTTGTAAAGTAACTGAACCGACTATCAGCACAATTAATTACCCGGGTAAAGAAATGGGTGAAAGTGTAGCACGCATCCTTGTAAATCATTTAAAAGGAAATGGGGATCTGGGTATTACAAATACAGTTGTATTAAATACTGATCTGGTTATTCGCAAATCTTCTTTAAAAAAGAACAAAAATAAAACCTAATAATATGAAAGCTACAAAACTCATTTTCTTACTTACTTTGTTAAACTTATCTGCCTTTGCTGATAATGGGTACCGATTATGGTTAAAATACGATGCAATAAATCAGACAAAAATTTTAGAAAATTATCGTGAAGAGATAAGTTCTATTTATTCATTCAAGTCGTCTGAAACTATCTCTATAGCTATAAACGAATTAGAAAATGGATTAGAAGGCCTTTTACAAAAGAAAGTTCAAAGCGACCCAACTATAAAACCAGGATCTATTGTTCTCCTTAAAGAAGAGGATCAGCCAACTCATAAAATAACTGTCGATGTTCCGGATCACGAACATGGATATATCATTAAAAATACAATTATCGATCAGAAACCGGTAATTCTTATTAGCTCCAAATCTGATATAGGGATTTTATATGGTGTTTTTAACTTTTTAAGAATACTGCAACAAGAATTACCTATAGAAAATCTATCTATTACAGAAGAGCCGAAAATAGAAAATAGAATCTTAAATCATTGGGATAACCTGGACCGGACAGTTGAAAGGGGTTATGCAGGATTCTCTTTATGGAATTGGCAGACGCTTCCTGGCCATATAGAACAACGTTATATTGATTATGCAAGAGCAAATGCATCAATCGGAATTAATGGTACGGTATTAACAAATGTTAATGCTAACTCAACCATATTGACGCCTGAATGGATTAAGAAAGTGAAAGCTCTAGCAGATACTTTCCGTCCATATGGTATAAAAGTTTACTTGCCAGCTCGGTTTAGCTCCCCTATTGAGCTTGGAAAATTGCCTACAGCCGATCCTTTAGATCCACAAGTGATTGAATGGTGGGAAAAGAAGGTGGCAGAAATTTATAAAGTAATCCCTGATTTTGGTGGTTTTATAGTGAAAGCAAATTCTGAAGGTCAGCCTGGTCCTCAAGATTATGGTCGCAATCATGCGGATGGTGCCAATATGTTAGCAAAAGCCGTGGCTCCTTTTAATGGTATCATTATGTGGAGAGCATTCGTCTATAGTAACGAGGTTCCAGATGATAGGGCGAAACAAGCATACAATGAATTTAAACCTCTTGATGGGAAATTCGACAAGAACGTATTAGTCCAAGTTAAAAATGGAGCTATTGATTTTCAGCCGAGAGAGCCTTTTCATCCATTATTTGGAGCAATGCCTAATACTCCTTTAATGGTGGAACTACAAATAACACAAGAATACTTAGGAATGTCTACCAACTTGGCTTATTTAGCAACCTTATTTGAAGAGAACTTAAAAGCTGACACTTATGCAAAAGGGAAAGGCTCAACCGTAGGGAAAATTACTGCTGGTAAGCTAGACAATCATTCGCTGTCGGCAATCGCCGGAGTTGCAAATATTGGTAATGATATAAATTGGACCGGCCATCCTTTTGCACAATCTAATTGGTATGCCTTTGGCCGTCTTGCCTGGGATTATGAGCTCAGTTCTGAAGAAATTGCTGACGAATGGATCCCAATGACTTTCAATACTGACAAAGCTTCTGAAGACTCGATTAAAAACATGATGATGGGTTCCAGAGAAACTATTGTTAATTATATGACACCTTTGGGTCTTCATCATATAATGGGATGGAGTCATCATTATGGTCCGGGACCATGGATTAAAGATAAACCTAGAGCTGATTGGACATCAGTTTATTACCATCAAGCCGATAATAAAGGAATTGGTTTTGACAGAACTGCAACAGGAAGTAATGCTGTAGCGCAATATTTTCCAGAAGTGGCCCGACAGTTTGCCAACTTAGATACTTGTCCGGAAGAATACTTATTATGGTTTCACCATCTTCCTTGGGACTATAAACTTAAATCGGGTGACATTCTTTGGGACGGAATTGTAAAGCATTATTATTTAGGAGCTGAACAAGTGAAAGGAATGCAAAATACCTGGAATGCTTTGGAAGGAAAAGTGGACGCAGAATGGCATCGCTCAGTTAAACAACTATTAGCCATTCAATATGAAGAAGCTGTATGGTGGAGAAACTCTTGTGTTTTATATTTCCAATCTTTCTCTAACAGGCCGATTCCTGCCGGTCTTCCTAAACCAGACCACGATTTGGAATATTATGAAAGTTTAGAATTTAAATATGTACCTGGCAATTAAGCTTTCATATTAATGAGATTTAGTGGCATCCAATTAAATTCTTATGAAAAACTTACTATTTATATGTTTATTAATTATTGGAAATACTTTCAATCTAAAGGCTGGCAGCGATCCATTTATATCTGATTATTATTCAAAAGGAAGCTTCGCAATTGCCCAAAAAGGAAAAGTAAGTCCGATAATAGTAAGTGACAATGATTATAAGGGTGTACTTAGAGCTGCAATAGATCTGCAAACAGATATTGAAAAAGTAACTGGAATAAAGCCAGGGTTAAACACCAATAATGCTAGCTATGCTATCATTATTGGTACTATTGGACATAGCGATGTTATTGACCAGCTAATTCGAGACAACAAAATAGATGTAACTGGTATAGCAGGTAGGTGGGAAAGTACACTCATTGAAGTTGTTAAAAATCCATTACCAAACGTGGATAGCGCATTAGTAATCGCGGGTAGTGATAAAAGAGGATCCATTTATGGAATCTACGAAGTTTCTTATCAGATAGGCGTTTCTCCTTGGTATTATTGGGCTGATGTTCCTGTAAAGAAGCAAGATAATATTTATGCTTTAGCCGGCCGCCATCTTATAAATTCGCCTGCTGTGAAATACCGCGGTATTTTTTTAAATGATGAAGCACCAGCATTAACAGGCTGGGCGAAAAAAGAGTTTGGAGGCTTCAATCATCAATTTTATGAAAAGGTTTTTGAGCTTATACTTCGGTTAAAAGGAAATTATTTATGGCCGGCAATGTGGGGAAGCGCATTTAATGATGACGATAAACTTAATCCGGTTAAGGCTGAAGAATATGGGATTGTAATAGGAACTTCTCATCATGAACCTTTAACCAGAGCGCATGATGAATGGAGAAGATATGGTTCTGACGAATGGGATTACAGTAAGAACTCTGAAAAATTGAAAGAATTTTGGGAGAGCGGCTTAAAAAGAACAATTGGTAATGAGCAAGTTATCACAGTAGGAATGAGAGGTGACGGGGATGAGCCAATGACACAAGGAACAGCCACTGCCCTGTTAGAAAAGATTGTATCTGATCAAAGAGAGATCATTGAAAAGGTAAGTGGTAAACCTGCTAATGAAACCCCGCAAGTATGGGCATTATATAAAGAAGTTCAGGATTATTATGAAAAGGGAATGCGAGTTCCTGATGATGTAACTCTTCTTTTATGTGATGATAATTGGGGAAATATACGAATGCTTCCAAAATTAAGTGAGGCACCACGAAAAGGTGGGTATGGTATTTATTACCATTTTGATTATGTTGGCGGACCAAGAAATTACAAATGGATTAACACCAACCCTATTCAAAAGGTTTGGGAACAGATGAACTTGGCTTATCGATACGATGCCAACCAATTATGGATTGTCAATGTTGGAGATCTAAAACCAATGGAATTCCCTATTGAGTTCTTTTTGGATTATGCCTGGGATCCAGATGCTTTGCCTTATGAAAGGCTTATGGAATATACTATTAAATGGGCTAATAAACAATTCGGGAAGGAATATGCTTCTCAAATTGGATATCTAATAAACGAATACACCAAATATAATGGAAGAATAAAACCCGAACTTTTAAACGAAAACACATATAGCCTTGTAAATTACAATGAATTTGGTAGAGTTGTGAATGACTATAACCTTTTAGTAGACCAAGCAAATTTTATCTATAATAAAATACCAGAGGATCAAAAGGATGCTTTTTATCAATTGGTTCTTCATCCGATCTTAGCTTCTGCAAACTTAAATGAGCTTTATTATACGGTTGCAAAAAATCATTTATATGCAAAACAAAGAAGAAATAGCACAAATGAATTAAGTCAGAAAACAACGGAGCTTTTTGAAAAAGATTCAATCATAAGTCATTATTATAATAAGGTTTTAGCGAATGGCAAATGGGATCATATGATGGATCAAACTCATATTGGATATACTTATTGGCAGCAACCTCCGGTAAACGTTATTCCAAAAACTGAAAAAATAGAAGTAACAAATAAAGGGGAAATGGGAGTAGCAATTGAAGGTAGTGAAACTTCATGGACGGGCAGAACAGAAATAAACGAGGCTTTTCCTACTTTCTATTCAGTAAAAAATAAAAATCATTATATAGAGCTTTTTAATAAAGGGGTTCAACCTATTACGTACACTATCCAGGGACCAGATTACATTAATATTAGCCATCCAAAAGGCCAAATTACTGAAGAACAAAGAGTTCAATTAAGTATTAATTGGACCAAGGCACCCAAAGGCACCAATTTATCAAAATTGACTATCAAAGGAAGTGATAATTCTGTTGTGGTGCTTACTATCCATACTGATAACACTGATGGTAATAGCCATCAAATCAATACCTTTATAGAACAAAATGGTTATGTGTCAATGGAGAGTGTAAATTACAGCAAAGCTGTTAATAGCCGACCAATTTTTTGGAAAACACTTACTGATTATGGTAAAACTTTAGGAGGAATGACTACTTTCCCTGTAACTACAAGCCCTCAAGAATTAACTAAAGACTCCCCTCATTTGGAATATGCGATTTATTTAAATAAATCCGGGAATTTCACTCTTCATAGTTATATATCTCCAACTATAGATTTTACGAACAGTGATGGATTAAAGTTTGCAGTTTCAATAGATGATGAAGAGCCTGTAATTGTTAATATTAGTGAAGATTATCAAGATAATAAAGCTTGGGGAAAGTCGGTTGCGGATAACATTAAGATATTCAAAACAAAGCTTCACTTCAATAAGCCAGGAAAACACACAATCAAATACAGGATGGTAGATGCTGGCGTTGTATTGCAGAAGCTAGTATTAGATACTGGTGGGTTGAAATCAAGCTTCCTTGGTCCGGAAGAGACCTTTGTAAGTATTCCATAGTTCAATTAACTAAGAAACACAAACAAGAATGGCCATTCAATAATTGAATGGCCATTCTTGTTTGTGTTAAAACTCAGAGTTCCGGAATTAGTTATATCCCGGATTCTGATATTTCTCTTTTTCATCCGGAGTCATTAACATTGACTCTATCTGACCTTGAGGAATAGGTCTAAGGTAATGGTATGGTTCAATAGTTCTAGTAACTGTTACTGCAGTATGATCTCCTTTTGCAGTTCCTGCTATTTTATAAGAAGAAGCTAAATCATTCCATTTCTGAGTACGTACCAGATCATACCAGCGATAACCTTCTCCATAGTATTCGCGTGAACGTTCAGCCAAAATATAATCAATGGTGATGTTAGCCGGAGTAAGTGCAGTCATAGCCGCACTATTATCTTCAACCTTAGCAACGTTTCCATTATTATCCCAACTCCATTTACCAGCTCTTGCTCTAATAACATTAATAAGCTCTCTAGCACTCTTACCAGATTTTACATTAGCACCTTTCACTGCGGCCTCTGCAGCTACAAAATAAAGCTCAGAAAACTTAGCAATATTAAAAGGACGTGTACTTGCAGCATTTGGCTGTCCTAATCCATCACCATTGTCAGTACGATAAGGTCCAAGTTTCCAAAGTCCCGGATACACAATTCTGCTTATTCCTTGTGGCCCCACTACGTAATCTGATCTTCCAGGTAATGTTCCTGCCCCAATATTACTAGTCCCTTCATTACTTGGATAAACAATAGGAGTAATTGGTTCTTCATTCAAGAAAGTTAAAATTGCATCTCCAGGTGAAACCGGTAAATTGTTTGCGTTATACAATACTGTATTTGAGACACCTCCTTTTGGCCAATTACCTCTATAAACGCTAACAAAAGTACCATCGTATCTAGAATCGAGTGTTTTATCAGCAAAGGTATTTACAATTGCACCAATTGTAGGAGCCATACGAGTCCACGGACGACCTAAATGTTGATCTGCTTCCCGCTGAACAGAACTTGTAGCACCACTTCCGTCTGCATTTGCCCCACTCCTAATATCTGTGTAGTTCCATGTCATCATCCATCCAGCGAAATTTTCAGGTGCACCTCCATTGGAATATGTAAGGCTACTTGCATTATAAAATTCGCTTGTTTCTGTATGATCAGCATATAGAAGAATCTCATTATTCCGGTCATTTGTACCAACATTTACATCATAGTAAGTTGCCTGTAATCCAAAAGGTCCGGGATTATCGATCGCCTCAGCTGCTATATCATATGCTTGTTGAAAATACCATTGAGCATTATGTCCATCCGGATCTGTTCTGTCAGCTTGTGGATAGGTAGGTATATTATTTGGATTTTCTAACCACCATGCATAAGTAAGGTAAGCTTTTGCCAAATAAAGACGGGCAAGGGTTTTTGTAGCCCCACCGGTAACTCTTCCAACCATTGGTAAATCATCCACTGCTTTTATTAGGTCTGGAAATACCCCTTTAGTATAAACTTCAGGAACGGTATTACGAACAGATGTTCTTGCAGGTTTATCATTAGGCATCAGCTCTCCTGAGCCTAAATCTAATGGAACCCCACCAAAAGTCTGTACTAATTGAAAGTAGTCAAATGCTCTGAAGAACCTTGCTTCTGCAACAAGCGCATCAGATACACCCACTTCACTTGCATTCTCGATAATACCACTGGCCGTATTTATATTTGATAAAGCAGCACCCCATAATACATCAGCTCGGCTACTCGAAGGTGTGAGCTGTCCTATACCAGAAAGGTCCATATCTTTAAAGTTAGCATCAGCACTTTGAGCATAGGTTACTTCATCTGTACCTGTAAGTGTAGCATTATAGTAGTAGGCTTGGCCATATATATAGCGTAAATGAGCATACATAGATGTTATTCCACCCCTGATTCCTTTCTCAGTTTTGAAGAAGCCTGGTTCGTAAATGCTTCGCGGCTGCTCTTCTAAAATCTTTTTACAGCTTGGTGATAACATACAAATCACAGCTACTGCTATTAATGTCTTTATATTTATATATTTCATGATCATCAATCTTTAAAATGTTAAATTAATACCAACTAAATAGCTACGAGTTGCCGGAGCATTTGTACCTATTGTTAGCAACCTCCTTAAGTTCTGAGAATATGCAACTGCCGCATTTTCATTACCATACGAGTTAGTTTCAGGATCCATACCAGATTCTTTCTTGTAAGGAGAGAATAAAACAAATGGATTTTGAGCAGTTAAATAAACACGAAGTCTGCTAACACCGATATCCTTTAACCAATTATTATTGTCAAAGTTGTAACCCAATGATAGCGTTCTTATTTTTAAGTATGATGCATCAAAATAACCCAAAGTACTTCCATATTTCGGATTATCACTGCTTGTAATTCCACCTGGTTTAGGGTATGTAGCATCTGTATTTTCAGGAGTCCAATAATCTATTTTCACATTATTTCTACGTCCGCTCATCATATTAAGATAACCAGCCGAAGAATAAAGAGTACTGATTAATGTACCACCGCTTTTAAATGAACCAATAGCTGATAAATCAAAACCTTTATAAGAAACACGTGTATTTAAACCCCCTTGAAACTTAGGTTCTATACTCATGATTTGTCTATCATCTGCGCCTATTGATCTAAGCGGTGTACCGTCTTCCGCATATTCACCGGTATATTTTACTTTAATCATACCTACATTTCCACCTGGTTCAAGTGTGCTTAAGTAAGGGTCACCTTCTTGCCAAAGACCAACTTTTTGATAATCGTATACTACATCAATAGGATGACCAACAAACCACCAGTTACCTTCATCTCTAGTAGCTCCAGATGCCAATGCAACCAGCTCATTTCTATTTGCATAAAGGTTAAAACCAGCTTCCCAAGTCCATCCATTATTATTGTCCACAATTACACCATTAAGAGAAAGCTCCAAACCTTTATTACGAGTTTGGCCAACGTTGGCAGTATAGCTGCCAACTCCTGAAGTAGAAGGTAAATTAACTCCTAAAAGAAGGTCTTTTGTGTTTGTAGTATAGTATTCGATTGTACCTGACA
Source organism: Albibacterium bauzanense (assembly GCF_004339765.1). Taxonomy (GTDB): domain Bacteria; phylum Bacteroidota; class Bacteroidia; order Sphingobacteriales; family Sphingobacteriaceae; genus Albibacterium; species Albibacterium bauzanense. The sequence continues at coordinate 774,082 of NZ_SMGO01000001.1, forward strand.
AGCGATTATTTAATAATGCAAAATCAACACCATAGTTAAATGTTTCTGAATACTCCCATCCTAAATCAGCATTCGGCAATTCAGTTACATAGTATCCTGTAGAATATTCGTCACCAAAGTTATATGGGCGGGTACTTAAACGTCCAAGTGTAGCATATGGCGCAACAGACTGATTAGATGTTTGTCCATAACCAGCTCTTAATTTTAACATGTTTATGAATGAAACGTCTTGCATAAATGATTCATTGCTGATATTCCAACCGGCAGAAACAGCAGGATATGTATGCCATTGATGTCCTTTTGCTAACCTTGATGAACCATCAGAACGTAATGTAGCAGATATCATATATCGGTTGTCATAAGAATACATTACCCTTCCCATCCAAGACATCAAACCGCTTACGCGATAGTTTTGTTCATTCGGATTAACAGTAATCTCTCCGGCAGCTTGTCCTAAATTATAGAATTGGAAAGCATCAGCAGGAATATCTTTCGCTGAAATTCTAGAATCATTAAAACGATTCTCTGAAGCAGAATATAATGCAACTACATTAAAATCATGTTTCTCGGCAAAAGTACGATCGTAGGTTACTAAATTCTCAATCGTCCAATCAGTAGTCATTGCATTACTAATAGATGCAGTTGATACCGTTTCAGGGTTAGAACTATTTATTCCAGTACCTGTGTAGCTACCACCATTAGCCTGACGATAGTTTAAGCCTAAATTAGCTCTGTATTTCAAACCTTCAACACCAGGTATTTTAACTTCACCATATAATGTATTATATGTTCCGTATGCTCTATTCTGACTTAACCATTCATCTTTTAAACTATTTACAATATCTCTTGAATAAGACCATGTCTCATCTAAAGGCATTCTAATAGTTCTTTTCCAGCTTCCATCTTCATTATAAGGATTTGCAATAGGAGACATACTTAATGCACCATATATACCTACATTAGATCCTTGAGTAACATTGAAATTACTGTTTGTAGTAAAACCAACACGGAAATATTCACCAATTCCCTGATCAATGCTACCACGAATAGAATAACGTTTATATCCTTGAGTAGGAATTACTCCTTGATCTTCAAAGTAACCTGCATTAAAATAGTAGGTACCTTTTTCTGTTCCACCAGAAACACCAAAATCATGGCTTGTTGTCATTCCGGTTCTGTATAATAAATCTTGCCAATCGGTATTTGTATCATCCGACTCATCTAATGAATTGGTGTATTGACCTGCAGCTTTACGCAAAGCAGCAAATTCAGAACCGTTCATCATTGGAAATTTAGCAAACAAATCTTTAGTACCAACATAGCTATTATAGCTAAACTTAGCCTTTTGACCAATCTGACCTTTATTAGTTGTTACTATAATAACCCCATTAGCACCTCTTGAACCATAAATAGCAGTTGCCGATGCATCCTTCAAAATATCAATACTCTTGATATCATTAGAGTTAATATCTCCGATAGATCCTGCGAAAGGTATTCCATCCAACACAATTAATGGATCATTACTTGCAGATAGAGAACGAGAACCCCTTATTCTAATCTGCATGGCCGCCCCTGGCTGAGATGAAGTTTGTGAAAGCTCCACTCCGGGTAAACGACCCTGTAAAGCCTGAGAAATATTAGCAGCGGGAACCTCTCGTAACGCATCTCCTTGTATAGAGGAAACGGAACCGGTAACTGCTTCTGCCCTTTGTGTTCCATAACCTACAACTACAACATCCTGTAAACTAGTGCTCTCAGACTCCAGAACAACAATTACCTGCGATTCACCAGCAATGTCTACATCCTGGCTAATAAAACCAATAAAAGACACAACCAAGGTTGTTTCTCCTGTTGGAACAGCAATCGTAAAAGTTCCATCATTTGCACTAAGCGTACCTATAGATCCATTCTTGAGCTGCACACTTGCATTGGTTAGAGGAGTTCCATCCTCACTTATTACTTTCCCCGTAACCGTCCTTTGTGCAAGGAGAAAGCAAGGTGTAAACACTACCAAAAATAAGGCTAGTGCTATACCCTTTAAATAACTTTTTTGTTTAGTTTTTTTCATAATTAAGAGTTTAAAGTGGTTTTTCAGTATCTGATATTAGTCAGATCTAATTAAAGGTTTAATTAAAAAGTCACTGTCGGGAATAAAGGTTGACGGCAACTATTCTGCGTTCAGAAATGTATTTGTGCTTCATAAATGTTATAATTTAATGGTTAAAAATATGTGCTATTATTGTATATGTTTTACAAAATAAGCATGCGATAAATTAAAGGTATCAATTAATATTATATTTTGCAACCGATTGCATTAATTTATATTAAGAAAATCAAAATTATGCTAATAACAGGCTTTAATGAATACCATACTAATGCTATCGATTGTATTTATGAGAGAAATATTTTAACTATTTCAAACCAATAGGATACTAGGTAGATTTAACAACTACATAAATTATTGAAGGCTCAGAATATTGCCATGAGATATTTAAACTTTCATTTCTTGGAAAACAAATCCAACTCCATAAATATTATTGATTTGAATTCTTTTGGAAGGAGATAACACCTTACGAAGCCTGGAAATAAAAACATCTAAACTTCGACCCATGAAATAATCATTTTCACCCCATAAGTTCGTTAATATTTCTTCTCTAGAAAGAACTCGATTGCTAGAACGATATAAATAGAGTAATAGCTCAGCTTCTCTAATTGTAAGAGACACTTCCTCATTGTTTGGAAAAGTCAACCTTAAAAGATCTTGATTAAAAACAACATCACCGATTTTCAGACAAGCCGGATTATCTGAAGGAATTTTTTCAGTGCTTCTTCTAAGAATATTATTAATCCTTAACACCAATTCATCAATGTCAAAGGGTTTAGTAATGTAATCGTCTGCTCCAAGCTTTAATCCGGTAAGCCGATCGTGTTTTTCATTTCTTGCTGTTAGAAACACAAAGTATTGATCTTGATTTAACTTTAAGACCTTATTCACAAGATCAAAACCGTTACATCCAGGAAGATGAATATCTACCATAAGAAGGTCAAAATCATTATCTTTTAAATACATTCTATAAGCAGATTCTGCAGTTTTGAACCAACTCACCTTAAATCCTACAAGCTCCAAATATTGCTTGACTACATTGCCAAGATCATCCTCATCTTCAACATAAAGAATATTTTTTGTCATAGCGTTGTTTTCTTTATAATGATACAGAATGTAGTGTAATGTCCTTCCTTGCTCTGAATTTCCAATTGCCATTCATGCATTTTTATAATTTCGTTTACATAAAATAACCCTAAACCCAAACCACCGTTACTTTTTCTAATATCTGCTTGATAGAATTTTTCAAAAACTTTTTTACGTAAATTTTTAGGAATTCCTACACCATTGTCAGTTATATAAAGTCGTATTTCATTATTATTCTTTTTTATGCCAAAGTGAATTAATTTAGATGAGGAGAGATTATGCTTGATGGCATTATCAATAATATTATTTAATAAAGTTATCAGCAAAAAACGATCGGCTTTAATAATAACTCCTTCATAATTATCAAAATTATTACTGAATACCACATTCCTATCCTTCTTTAATTCATATTCTTGCGTTATTTCATTTATGAATCCTATTAGTTCTAGGTTTGTTTTTTTTATTTGTTTTTTATTAAACTTAACGGTGTCTACTACTTGACTTACAAAAGTTTTTAATCGCAAACTTTGACGCTCAATAACATTAGTTAACAACGTTTTATTATCATCATCAATATTTTTCCTTTGTAAGCTTTTATTAGCAACAAGAATGGTGGCAATTGGTGTGTTAAACTCATGTGTTATGTTATTTATAAAGTCTGATCTTATTTCAGAAAGTGCTTTTTGCTTTAACCAGTTTTTATACGTTAAAAAATAAATACCAATAACTAAAACGATGGAAATAAAAGACAGAATAAATGTTGATAAAGAGCTTTTCAAAATCGCCTGAATTCTATTTTTTGTATCCACATGTAATAGAAAAACAAGAGAATAAGTATTAGGTTCTGCGCTACTTACCTTTAATGAGGTTATTAGATTCTGTGGATTAAGGTCAATTAAATCACCACTAATTACAGACGACAATTCATTCGATGGCTTTCTATCAAATAAGTCTATAAACTCAGTTCCGTCAAAGGTTATTTTTAATTTTTCAATAACTAAAGCATAATGAAGGTCTTCCTTTAACTGGTTCTCAATAACAATATGTCTAATTACCCTATCCATATTGCTTGATTGTCGAAGTTTCTGAAAAAGACTATCACTAATCAATTGTGCTTTTTTAGTGAATTCTTTTCGATTATTATAATAGAGAAACTCTAGTTCTGGCAGTTTAGGGTTAATATAACCATCTATGATGCTTTGTCCTCCTGGAAAAAGCTTGTCATTGTGAATAATCTGATTATAGCTTTCGCTAATTGCGGCTTTTTCATTTAAGTAATATTGTTTGTTATTTAATATAACGGTATTGTAGACCAATCTAGATTGAACAAAGATCAATATTGCTAGACTTAACAAAGCAATAACTTTATATAGTTTGATGGTTGAACTCATTTTTAGATTATGGGAATAACTAAAATTAGAGAATATTCTTTAAGGAAAATCATATTAAGTATCCATTAACAATTCATTAGGAATTCATTAACAGGCCCCTCAGCCTATAATATCTAATTTTATCCAACAGTTAACCAATCATTTACAGGATAAATCAAATTCTATGAAAAATTTATTACAAAAAGAGAAACTGGTATTTCTTAAATTAAAACCATTCTTTACTTTATTAAGTTTTTTTCTGATTCTTAATTTAAATAATGCCTATTCACAACAAAATTCTATTACAGGAATCGTGAGAAATGGAGCTGACCAAGAGACATTGCCAGGTGTCTCGGTGAATGTTAAAAACTCCAACAGAGCTACTTCAACAAACGATGAAGGGCGCTTTACGATTGAAGCTTCACCTGAAGAAGTCTTAGTGTTTTCTTACATAGGTTTCTTATTAAAAGAAGAAAAAGTAGGAAATCGTACTTTAATTAACGTTGTAATGCAGGAGGACAAAAAGGCTTTAGATGAAGTAGTCGTAATTGGTTATGGAACTCAAAAAAGAAGCGAAGTTACTTCCGCAGTTGCTACAGTAAAAGCAGAAGACTTTAATCAAGGTGGTTCAAGATCTGCCATGGATTTAATACAGGGAAAAGTAGCTGGTTTAAACATTACCAGAACGGAGGGGAGTAATCCGAATTCAGGTACGGCTATACAACTTAGAGGAATTACTTCACTCACCGGAACACGTGAACCACTCATTGTGATCGATGGTATTCCTGGCGGAAGTCTGGATTTACTGCAACAAGAAGACATAGAGTCTTTTGATGTTTTAAAAGATGGATCAGCAGCAGCAATTTATGGTACACGAGGAAATGCGGGAGTAATTTTAATCACGACAAAAAAGGGAAAATCAGGCGATCCAATATATGAATATTCAACTTATTTTCAACGCGAATTCATCGATAAGAAGCCTGCCTATTTAAATGCAGATCAATTTAGAAATTTAATTAAAGACGGAGTGATTAACAGCTCTCAAGATTTAGGTTCTTCTACCGATTTATATGACCTTCTGGTCGATAAAAATAATCTGAGTCAATACCACACTCTGGCAGCCTCCGGAGGAACAGCGAAAGCCAACTACAGAGCATCTGTGTTTTATAATGATGCAAATGGAATTGCTGTTCAGAACGGGCGTAAACAATTTGGTGGTCGATTAAATTTTAATCAAACAGGTTTACAAGATCGCTTAAAATTACAAATAAATGTGGCAACAAATTTTAACAAAGCCAATCTTTTAGGAGGTGATCGCGGTTATTTTGAACAAGCAATTCAACGTAATCCTACTGCACCAATTTATAATGAGGATGGCACTTTTGTTGAAACTCAAGCCTACAATAACTACAACCCTCTTTCTCGTCTGGCAAATAGAATTAATGAGCGAAATCAACAGACTTTTTCTGGCGACGCAAAATTATCTGTTGAAATAATTGAGGGATTAACTGCTTCTGCTTTTGGATCATACGTTAGAAACAATTTTAACGACAGGCAGTTTAGATCAAAAAATGATTGGGATCAACGTCCTACCTCCGACTATCAAGGAATGGGTTATGCCTATAAAAGCAACTTTCTAGATTGGACTCAAACTTTTGAATCTACGGTAGATTATAGTAAAACCTTTGCAGAGGTTCATGCTTTGAGCGCGGTGTTGGGTTATAGTTATCAATACAGTTCTGAAGAAACCTTTAATGTTAATAACAATGGATTTACAACCGATGGTTTTTTAGACTGGAATTTAGGTGCAGGAAGTGCAATTAATAATGACCAATTACCTAGACCTGGCATGGGTAGTAATAAGTTCGACAACCGTTTAGCTGCCTTTTTTGGACGGGTTAATTATGCCTATGCTGGAAAGTATTTTGCACAAGTTATCTTACGTAGAGAAGGTTCTTCTCGTTTTGGTGCTAATCATAAATGGGGTAATTTTCCTGCAATGTCTCTAGGATGGACACTTTCAGAAGAGGAATTTCTTCAGGAAATTCCAGCTATCAATAATTTAAAGCTTCGTGTAGGATATGGTGTAACAGGCAACCAAGGTATTCCAAATTACCAATCCTTGGTAACTCTTGGTACTGGAGGAGTATATCCGATTGATGGTGTTTATTATCAAACCTACGGTGCAGCAAGAAACCCTAACCCCGATTTGAAATGGGAACGTAAAGCAGAATGGAACTTCGGTTTAGATTTTGGTGTTCTTGAAAATCGCATTACTGGATCGTTGGATGTATATAAAAGAAAAACAACAGATTTACTGTATCAGTACAATGCACAACAACCTCCATTTGTTAGAAACAGCCTATATACCAATGTTGGTTCTATTAGTAATAAAGGAGTAGAACTTTTACTATCAGCAACACCTATTCAAAATGACAACTTTAGTTGGAATGTAAACCTAACTGCAAGTTCCCAGTTTAATAAGCTTACCAAATTATCGAACGATGTTTTTAAAGCAAACTATTTAGAGTTTTACGGACTTCCATCGCCGGGTAATTTAGGAAATGCATTCAGATTGGAAGAAGGTGGAGAAGTAGGAAATTTTTACGGAAAACGCTTTGCAGGATTTACTGATGAAGGGAAATGGCTTTTTTATAAAGCAGATGGAAGTCAGGCATTAGCAAGTGAAATGAATAACGACGATTTGGCAATAATTGGAAACGGCGTTCCAAAATACCATGCAGGTTTAAGTAATACCATTAACTATAAGAATTTCGACTTAACAATATTTTTCAGAGGAAAATTTGATTTTGACATCTTAAATACCAAAGAACTTTACTTCGGAAATAAAAAATGGTTACCAAATAACGTATTAGAAAGTGCTATAGGGAAAAACAGTGAACTAAATGATGATCCACAATATTCTGATTACTATTTGGAAAGAGGAAGTTTCGTAAAACTGGATAACCTGACATTAGGCTATCGATTTAATTTGAAGACTCCTTATATCCGAAATATGCGCTTGTATATTTCCGGAAGAAATTTAGCAACAATAACAGGATATAGCGGAATAGATCCAGAATTGCAGGATACTGGATTTGAAACTGGAGTAGATCGGAGAGATTTCTACCCAAGAACAAAATCTTGGACTATTGGATTAAACGTCGGATTCTAACATATTATTTTTCCAACATTTTAAATAGATATCAATGAAGAAATATATAAATAAAGCCCTTTTCATAAGCATCGCAAGCTTATTTATGGCATCGCTAAGTAATTGTACGAAACTAGATGAAAAATTGTACAATGAATTGAACGAAAAGAATTTCTATAATAATAAGCTTGAAGTAATGCAGGCCTCCTTAAGACCCTTTACTCACATGCAAGCTTGGATTGCTCCAACTGGCCAAAGTGCATATTATTATCATTCTGAGTTATCATCCGATCAGTTGGCATGGCCTCAAAAAGGCCGTCATGGTTACGATGGTGGAGATCATTTTCGCCAACATTACCATACTTGGACCCCCAATGAGGGCAGAATGCGTGGAACCTGGGAATTAATGTGGACTGGAGTAGGTTATGTAAATTCGGCGATAGAAGATCTATCAAAATTAGATTACGTCAAATTAGGTATGACAGAAACTGAGATGAAATCAATTTTAGCCGAATTGAAGGTATTGAGAGCATTTCATTATATGAAAATTATGGATTTATGGGGCAACGTACCTATAGTGACTACTGTAGCTGAACCTTTAAACCCACCAACACAATCTCGCAAAGAAGTATTTGAATTTGTTCAAAGTGAATTGGAAACCTATGTTCCCGCTTTACAACCCTATTCAAATGCATTAATTGGTAGAGTTTCACAAGCTGCTGGCTATGCCATGTTATCAGAGTTGTATCTGAATGCAGAAAAATGGCATGGAACTCCTATGTGGGACAAGTGCATTGAAGCATCCGATAAAATAATTAGCGGATCGGCAGGTGGTATTAATGGTGGACCTAAATTAGCTCCTGATCTCGAATTAAATTTCAGCAATGTTAATAAAACCTCACCTGAAGCTTTATTTCAGGTTGCTTATAGTCGTAAAGGAGGCTTTGAGTTCGGTTGGGGTGGCTTCTTTATGGGATACGATTCAATGAAAGAAGTACTAAATGTAGGATACGGAGGTTGGAATGCTTTTGTAGTAATTCCTAGCGCATTTGATGCCTATTCAGACAATGATTTACGTAAAAAAGAATGGTTCCTTTTTGGCCCTCAATACAAGTACGGAACAACAACTCCAGTTATGGGAAGTGAAGAATGGAGCGGAAAACCACTTGTTTTTGTAAACAGCATTCGTCGTGAAAGTGAAGGCGACTTAACTAGTGAAGGCAGTATGGCTGAAGGAGAAGAAAACAGTGGAGCACGTTTCAATAAATATAAATCTGGAACTCTAGATGATCCTAATTATTTAGAAAATCATTATATTCTCTATCGCTTAACTGAAATTTACTTTAATAAAGCAGAAGCTATTATGCGAAAAAATGGCGGTTCAGCAACTTCTGAAGCAGTTGAATTAATTAATGAAAGTAGAAAGAGAGCATTTTCTGCTGCTGATTGGCCTGCAGAACAATATACAACCGCTTCTTTAACTTTAGATGAATTACTTGCAGAACGAGGTAGAGAGTTTATCTTTGAAGGGAAAAGAAGGACAGATTTAATTCGATTTGGGAAATATATTAATGGAGCGTGGTGGGATCATGAGCCAACAGGAGATATAAATAAAGAGGTTTATCCTATTCCTCATACACAAATTGCAGCAAATCCTAATTTGATTCAAAATCCAGGATATGAAAATTAATCACACAAAAAATAAAACTAATCACTTTGAAAAAAAACACAATTAGCGTCTATCTATTAATGCTGAGTACCACCTTGGTTTTGACTGCCGAAATAAATGCAGTATATGGACAAGAAAAGTCAAACCAAATTCCATTAAATGACCTTACTGCCTTTAATGATCCAGGTAAAAGTTGGGCTATTGTTGAAGATGTAAACGGAAATATTAATGTAGCCAATAGCCTTACGGGCGTTACAGGAACAGGCGTATTACTTAATTTACCCAGTAAAAAAGTGAAGGGAACTGATCTTTATACTGTACTTGAATATGGTGATGTAGATATTGAACTGAAGTTTTTAATGTCTAAAAACGGAAATTCAGGCATTTACCTACAAGGTCGTTACGAAGTACAATTAGAAGATTCATGGAATTTAACAAAAAGCACTTCGGCTAGCAATGGTGGAATTTATAACTTGAAAGCGCCTCGCATCAATGCATCAAAAGCGCCAGGTCTATGGCAAGATCTGAAAATTTCTTTTCAAGCACCGCGTTTTAATTCTTCAGGAGAAAAAATCCAAAATGCCAGATTCTTAAAAGTATTGTTAAATGGAGTAGTAGTTCAGGAAAACGTAGAACTGTTTACACCCACTCCCGGGGCAGTCAGTAATCAAGAAGTAGCAAAAGCCGCATTACGTATTCAAGGAGATCATGGTGCTATTGCATTTAAAGATCTCGTTATTTCAGAAATAAAAGAGAAGAAGGTAGACGAGAATGAAGGTTATGCTGCTGATCCTATTCTAGTAGAAGCAAATGAAAATACGATATTAAGAAGCTTCATGGATTTAGATCAAGGTGTTCGAGTAGTGCATGCAGTTTCTGTAGGTAGCGCTAATAACGTTCATTATACCTATGACATGGATCATGGCATGTTGGTGCAGGCATGGCGTGGCCAGTTTTTGGATGCAACACCCATGTGGGATGGTAGAGGAAATGGCACCTCCCTCCCCATGGGTGCTATCCAGTATTTTGGCCAACCAGCTTTAGAAGTTGTGAAGTTAGCAAACCAACAAGAAGCTTGGCCTGTAGATACTGTGAATTCACATTACAAACCCGATGGATATGTAGTAGATTCAGGCGGTATTCCCACCTTCGTTTACAAAGTTTCCGACTCAGAAGTTAGAGATAAATTAAGTGTATTAGATGATGGAAGTGGCATAAATCGAGAAATTACGGTTGAAAACGGGAATAATATGTATATGAGATTGGCAAAATCTACACAGATCTTAGAAATTAAAAAAGGGCATTATCTTATCGGCGATAAAGAGTATTATTTGCAATTACACGATCCGAAGGCTCAAGTTATATTACGAGATGTAAATGGTGAGAAAGAGTTGATCGCTCCAATTAAGGATCACATTACTTATTCAATATCATTTTAATCGAAATCAAATAAAACACAGTGTATATGCTATCGAATATTATCCAATATTATACTAAATTCATTCTAACAAGCCTCCTTTCTTTTGTCACACTCTTCACATTTGCACAAGAAACACCTAAGGAGGAAGATTTTTACAAAATAGTTAAGCTGCCTGCTCCGGAGCATGTTCTACTTGAAGTAGGTGGTTTGGTTACTTTACCGAACGGAAACTTAGGCGTATCAACCCGAAGAGGTGATATTTATATAGTTGAAAATCCAACCAGTGCTAAACCTTATTTTATAAAGTTTGCATCAGGTTTACATGAAATTCTAGGATTAGCCTATAAAGATGGGGCATTTTATGCAGCCCAACGTGGCGAGCTTACTAAACTGACAGACACTGACTTAGATGGCAAGGCGGATGTCTATAAAACCATTTACTCATGGCCCCTTTCAGGACATTATCATGAATACAGTTTCGGTCCTAAAATAGCACCTGATGGATCATTTTTTGTAACCGCCAATGTTGCTTTTGGTGATGAAGAATGGTGGCGTGGTGAAAGTAAAGTGCCATGGAGAGGCTGGACAATGCAAATCTTTGAAGATGGAACAATGAAGCCTTGGGCAACTGGTATGCGCTCTCCTGCTGGACCTGGCTTTATTAATGGAGAATTTTTCTATGCCGAGAATCAAGGCGATTGGATTGGGTCAGGAGGACTTTGGCAGGTTCCTAAAGGCGCATTTACAGGACATCCAGCTGGATTAGTATGGACTGGAAAAGAAAATTCTCCACTAAAACTAAAGCAGCAAACTCTATTTGATCTAATTGATGAACGTAGAATCAGAAACGATAATGGAAGAGCGGTAAAGCCTGAAAATATTATTCAAGGAGAATTTAAAACTATGGCCGAAGCAAAGATTGAAGTACCAGAACTTCAACTTCCGGCGGTTTGGCTTCCACATGCAATTCTAGGCATTTCAAATTCTGAACCCATCGAGATCCCAGAAAATACCTTCGGCCCCTTTGCCGGTCAGATTTTAATAGGAGATCAAGGGATGAGTATGATATCTCGCATTATGTTAGAAAAAGTAAATGGCGAATATCAAGGTGCAGCAATTGCATTAAGAAGTGGCTTCCGTTCTGGAATACTGCGTTTAGCTTGGGCAAAAGACGGCTCCTTATTTGTTGGAGAAACGAACAGGGGTTGGGGTTCTGCTGGCGACGCAAATGAAGGTTTACAACGTTTAATTTTCAATCAAAAAGATATGCCTTTTGAAATGAAAAATATAAAAGCGATGCCAGATGGTTTTGAAATAGAATTCACATTACCTGTAGACAAAAATTCGGCAGAAGATATCGCTTCTTACTCACTAGAAACGTTTACCTATAAATATAACTCGGTGTATGGTAGTCCGCCCGTCGAGCAAGAAACCGCCAAGATTAAAGGTGTAAAACTATCAAGTGATGGCTTAAAAGTTCGAATTGTAACAGATGGCTTAAAAAAACATTTTATACATACCCTTACTTTAAATGGAATACGCTCTGAAGAATCATTTTATTCTTTAATTCACCCTACAGCCTATTACACCTTGCATAATATTCCAAGCGGTCCAAAACTAGCTATAGAAGAATTAAGTACAAAAGATTCTTCTATCCCTTTGGAAGTCAAAAAACCCATAGCAAAATCAGTAGCTAAGACAGCACCAGAAAAGAAAATTGAAACAACAGTAAACGTAGAAAGGGTACCCACATTTTCAGAAGTACAAGGATTATTAGCTAAAAACACTTGCATTGCATGTCATAACGCTGATACTAAACAAGTAGGTCCGGCCTTTAAAGAAATTGCAAAAAGAAAATACAGCAATGAAAAAATTGTCGAATTAATCTATAACCCAAAACCGGAGAATTGGCCCGACTACCCAACTGAAATGCCACCCATGCCTCAAGTATCAAAGAATGAAGCATTAAAAATAGCTGCTTGGATAAATTCTCTAAATTAATTGAACAATCCTGACACTAGTATAAAAGAAGCCTGTAATCTTTCGATTACAGGCTTCTTTTATATTTCGATTACCATTACTGCCTCTACCCTTCCACTAAATAAATATCAAATACTTCTGTATTCTTACCGTAAAACATCGAAGAAGAACGGAGACACAACGGAGAGAAGACCCGAGGAGCACGGAAGCATCTTAACCAAGTCTTAAGTAAAGCTATAGCTTTAGATTCTCAACGCCAACTCAATCCAGGTGCAACATGCTCCAAAATAGCAGATAGCATGTGTATATTGTAATCAACGCCTAGCGTATTAGGTACCGTCAAAAGAAGTGTATCGGCTTCCTGTATGGCTTCATCTTGTGCCAACTCTTTGATAAGTTGATCTGGTTCCGCAGCATAACTTCTTCCGAAGATGGCCCGTTTGTCCTTTTCGATAACACCTGTTTTATCTTGTCGATTGGCTTCCTGACCAAAGTAATAGTGGTCTTGGTCGTTTACCAGTGCAAAAATGGATCGGCTTATTGATACTCGGGGTTCGCGTTGGTGGCCTGCTTTTTTCCAGGCATCTTTATATAACCTGATCTGCTCTGCTTGCTGTACATGGAAAGGCTTAAAGCTTTCATCCTCTTTAAGAGTAGAACTTTGTAAGTTCATTCCGTTCTCGGCTGCCCAAATAGCTGTGGCATTGGAACCTGCACCCCACCAGATTCGTTCGCGCAATCCTTCAGAGTGTGGCTCCAGACGTAATAAACCTGGTGGATTCGGAAACATCGGGTTTGGACTGGGTTGAGCAAATCCAACGCCTTTCAGCTTTTCTAGAAACTCCAATGCCTTACGGCGGCCCATAGCTGCGTTATCTTCCCCTTCTGCCGGCTCATAACCAAAATAACGCCAACCATCAATAACCTGTTCTGGCGAACCTCTACTAATGCCCAATTGCAAGCGTCCCTCTGAAATTAAATCAGCAGCTCCGGCATCCTCAACCATGTATAAAGGGTTTTCATAACGCATATCAATAACGCCGGTTCCAATCTCAATTTTGCTAGTTTTAGCACCGATTGCAGAGAGCAATGGAAATGGCGATGCCAATTGTGCTGCAAAATGGTGTACCCGGAAATATGCACCATCCAAACCAATTTCTTCGGCAGCGACAGCCAAATCAATGGATTGAAGCAAGGTATCACTTGCCGAGCGAGTTTGATATGAGGGATGAGTGCCCCAATGTCCAAATGATAAAAATCCTATTTTCTTCATATATTAATTCAATTCAGATGGTACATACAAATTTACATGAAGTTTTCCGAAACCACGCACAAAGGGAATAACCAAAGTCACAAGACTAAAATCCATTCTGTTAAAGTTTGTTGGTATAAACTTTGTGCATTAGCACCAAAAAATATAAAACCGTTTGAATTTCTATATTTGGGTCTTAAAGTCATTACAATAAACGAACTTCAAAGATTAAATACCTTAGAAATACTACAAGAATGAAAAAAGTAATTTTAGACTTAGCCGTAACCTTAGATGGATTTATTGAAGGCCCTAATGGGGAAATTGATTGGTGCATTATGGACGACGATATGGACTTTGATGGTTTTCTATCTACCATAGACACTATATTTTACGGCAGAGCAAGCTATGATGCCTGGGGTAATTTTCAACCAGATATGGACGTCAGTCAAGCGGAAAAGATGCTATGGAATGAAGTACATTCAAAGAATAAATTTGTTTTCTCGCATCAAAATAGACAAGATGACAAAGCCTCCTTCATAAGTTCTGATATAGTTAATAAAGTAACAGAAATTAAAAAACAGGGAGAAAAAGATATTTGGTTGTATGGTGGCGCCAGTCTTATTAAAACCTTTATTCAATCAAACCTTATTGATATATACCGTATATCAATACATCCTATAGCTTTGGGTAATGGCAAGCCCTTGTTTGAAGATTTAAAAGAACGTTTAGAGTTAAACTTAATTAAAACCAATATTTTCAAATCGGGCGTTGTACAACTTATTTATGAAGCAAAAAATAAAACAACGAACTGACTATACCATTACACCAATGCTTTAACACATCCTTTATTTTCTTCGTTCACTATAAAAATTTTGCTGCAAATAAACTTTTAGATCAGTAGGTTTTCTGCCTAGCAAATTCTTTAGATCATTACCTGGAAGGTCGAAATCTCCATCGCGCATCGCTATTGAAAATCCACTGGCAATCTGCGCCATATGTTCCGGCAAGCCTGAGGCCTTAAGCGAATCGATGTAACTGTCTTGATTGGGGTTAGTATAAATAATTTTTTTCTTAGCCAGCTCTGACAGGATATCTGCCATGTCTTGAAAAGAATAATTTACATCATTGGCAATATTGTAGCTTTTGTTTTCATGACCTTCACTAATAAGTACATTAGCATTAGCTTCGCCCATCTCATCGCGCAGAGCAAAGGGTACACGGCCTTCACCTGCAGGAAAAACAATACCCTTGTCCAGTACTTGACGCCCTATATACAATGGAATCATTTCTGCGTACAAGTTATGGCGCATGAAAGTATAGGCCATGCCGCTTTCCTTTAGGTAATCTTCAGTCTGAAAATGATCTTCTGTAAAGTGTTTCAGCACCGAGGTATTCACATTCTTTAGACTGATACCAGTGTAAGTAAAATGGCTTACGCCTGCTGCCTTTGCGGCATCAATGACATTTTTATGCTGGCCGAAACGGTCATTGAAATCACTCGAACTGACCAATACTGCTTTGTGCACATCTACAAAAGCAGTAGCCAAGGATGCGGGATTATGGTAATCACCCATACGGATAATAACACCTGCTTCTTTAAACATAGTAGCTTTCGCTTCGTTGCGAACCAGGGCGATAATTTGATTAGCTGGTATCTTTTTTAATAAATGTTGAATGATCGAGCTGCCTAAGTGTCCGGAAGCTCCTGTTACTAAAATCATGTCTTTAAATTTTTAGATTAATGAATTTTTAAGTAGACAAATTTAAATCGAACCTTACAAAAGGTTACTATAGGTTTCATTGAGGTAACTGGTTACGTTGATGAAACTATATCGATATTCAATATCTTTGCAATACTATGGAGGTGAATAAACAACAATTAGTATCAATCGAATGTGGAAAGGACGGCTTACTTGCTATCAAAGATACAATGGTTTTATTGTCCGGAAAATGGAAGATTCAAATTATCGGCTGCCTAATGATGTATGGTACTATGCGTTTTATGGATATGAGGCGGCATATAGAAGGAATTGCCGCAAAGATGCTTTCCAAAGAATTACAGGAATTGGAACAAAATAAATTGATTAGACGCAATGTTATGAATACCCGGCCAGTTACAGTAGAATATGAACTAACTGAACATGGTGCCAGCTTACTGAATGTAATCAGTGAAATCAGAGAGTGGGGTGTAGCCCACCGCCAATACTTATTCCATAAAATATAGTACTGATCTTTTGCCAAGATTTTAGCATACTATTTTGGATAGAGTTTGAGCGAAAAAAGCCTTCAAAATCAATGACTTTGAAGGCTTTTTATTTTGTGATCCCGCTGGGAACACAAAAATTGCGTTTAATTAATTCATATTTAGCTATTTAGATAAACCTCTTTACGATTGGTAACCGAATAGGTCACCGGATAGCATGATTTGATTTGATCTAATTCGACAAAGAACTTCTTATTTCAAAGATAAGAAAAGAATCCTACAGACATCAAGTGATGATGAAAAAATAAAAATCTTTCGACATTACACTTCTCCTCCTGTATTTATTTCGACATGAAAATATTTATATGTTGAAATATATCCGTATTTTCGACATGAATATTATTTCATGATGAGTCAATCGACATAAGTAAATGATAAAGATGAAATTCTGATAAAGTTTCGACATATGGCATATAATAAAGACATTCCCTATAATGACCTTCCAGATTTACCCCCGGTAACTTTTATGGAGTCTAATGAACTATTAAGACATTTTGTAATCTTCCCCTAATTCTATTGCGTATATATATAAGTTATGTGCAACTTAAGACATACTGACAATCATAATTTTTCTAGTTTAGCAAAACCTACTGTCTTTCTATAATTATCGGGAGAAACACCTACTTTCTTCTTGAAAAACCTACTAAAATAAAATTCATCGTCATACCCAAGATTAGCTGCGATTTGTTTCAAAGGTTTTGAGGTTAAATATAGTTCGCGTTTAGCCTCTATAATAATTCTATTAGAAATTAACGAACTAGGTGTTTGCTGTAAATATTTTTTCACAATTCCAGCCAATGTTTTAGTGCTAACACATAAAACATCTGCATAATCTTTCGGAGAGTGTAACTCAGAATAATTCTTCTCAATAGAATCTACTAAATTTTGCAATATTTCAGATTGATCATCAGAAAATTTTGGCACTATATCTTTATTGGATTGTTTTTTTTGTCTCACAACTTCTATTAAAAACACCTTTAAAAAAGCCACAAGAACCTCATGCTGAGCAATAGAATCTCTATCCATTTCTTTTGAAATTTGATCTATAAGGTTAAAAAACAACGCTTCTTCAGAAATTTTAAAATGTGGTAATCCATGAAAGTTGTTAAAAAGAATGCCCTCTGTTTCAATTTCATTTTGATGTCGATATGTGCAAAAAAAGTCAGGGTGAAAATTTAATAACCAGCCTGAACAAGACTCTTCAGAAGAAATCATAAATGGTTGATAAGGTGACAAGCAAATCATTTGGTTGCCTTGTAATTCATAATTAGAAACATCTACATTTATCTTGTAATTGTTTCCTTTTAGTAAAATAATAGAATAATAATTTTTTCGCTGTAAATGGTCAAATTGATTAAGATTTTCAAACCTTTCTAGTCTAAATGCCAGTTCACCATTTTGCTTATCAATAATAATTTGAGCCATAAGAGTCTATTTCTTCTTTAATGTTACGTATTAAAAAGAAAGGAGTGTTTGTTACACTCCTTTCTAAAGATAACAATTATTTCGAAGCTATGATGTCTATTTTTTGAATTGCTGATGCTTCAAAACCATCTAAAAGAACAGGCGCATTTTCCATAAGTGCTGCTGCAACTTTCCCTGTTAAATGTGTATCTCTACCAGAATCATCTGCAAAAGTATCAAAGATTGCATATGTAGTAGCATCTATTTTTATAGCACACCAAGATAAAGTTTTTGGCTCGTCACCAACTAATTGTTTGCCGACATTAAGGAAGTTTTCAACATCTGTTGTCTTTGCTTCTTTAGATTTCATAATAACAAGCAAACCCTTGTTTTGCAATCCGGATTTATGATTAGATGCTAATACATCTACTGCTTGAATATCTGTGCTAGGATCAAAGTTCTCTAATAAATCACCTGCATTTGCTAATAATGCCTTCGCAACTTCGCCTGTTAAATGTGCTTGTCTTCCTTCTTCTACTTCAAAAGTATCATAAATACCAAAAGTATTATTATCTATTTGAAAGGCAAACCAAGATACTGTTTGAGGTTCTTGATTTACTAATGCTAATCCACCAAGTAAGAAGTTTTTGACGTCTTGTTCTTTTCCTGTTTTTGCTTTCATAATTACTAATAATCCGATAGTTTCTTTTTTTGTACTGTTCATAATGTTTGTGTTTTTAGATTTTGAAAATGTTTGAATTGTAAATCCTAGTAGAAAAACTAGGAATGCTAATTTTAATGGAACTTTAGTTTTCATCGTTTCTTGTTTATTTGTTACAGTGCAAATTTGAGACGAAACAAAAGACTATGGAATGGATGTTTATTACTAACGCATGGACAATTTTCAAAAAAAGCAATACTATTGAATCCAGTATGCACATAACAACGTATATAAAAAATACGCCAGCTTTCGTTATATTTGAGTTCTCGCCACTTTATAACAAAACGTTGTGAAACCCTCCCAATTTTCGGACTGGCATCCGGGCGATTATCTAAATGCTCTATTGGTCTTTCTCTTTACTGGTGTTTTTGGCAATTTGATCCAATTTACTGGCTATATAATTCATCCATTCTATTTGTTCCTTTTGTTGGTTGACAATTTGGTTTATTTTCCAATACCATAAAAAGATCCCTCTGAAAACAAAGAATATAGCAACAAGGAAGGCTAAGGAAATAAGTAAGGGAATTAAACTGGGAATACCACCCGTTCCAGCTTGCAGGATAATTTTAGATAGCCGTTATACCTCGCATTGGAATCAATGGGCATCAATCGGTTATTAATGATGCATCTGGGGTGATTCCGATACTTCTTGATCAAATCATTCACAATGGGTAGTACTGGAACCATTTCAGACACACCTGTTTTGCCCCGGTCTTTGATTAACCACTTTTCCTTAGCTGTTCCGACGCGAACAATATTTTCTGGTGTAAGCCCGTAAATATCCTGATAAGCAAAGCCAGTGAAACATTGGAAAACAAAGGAATCACGTACTTCATTCAAACGGTCAATACCAAAATCCTTATTGTAGATAGTATCAACCTGATGGAGCTCTAAAGGCAGGATCTGCGTATCGTCACCACCGCATTTAAAGTCCTCAATGGGGTTGACTGTAATTAGCTTCTTTTTTACACCTGATTTAATAATCTGTTTAGTGTTTTTGATATGTTTCTTAGCCGAGGGTTCGGCCAGAGGAACTTTTACTTCAAGGGTAAGGTAATCATAGAAATGATCACCGAAGGTAGGGTCAATTCTATTTAGTGCTATATCCTTCGCTCTGTACTTATGTACTAAAAATGATTCAACCTTCTTTTTGGTGGTACGCCAATGCTTGAGTGTATCATAGGAGCGGAGCCCTTTATCTACCATTTTTTCGAAACGCTCAATAAACTCGTCAAAAGCAAACAAGATGGTATTCTTGCCCTTTTCTGATTTCTCTATCTTGGATTTTGCATCCAACTTACCCAAGTAGGCATTCTTTACCATATCGGGTGTTACTCGATCTTCTTGAGATAGTAAGCCATTAAAGTGCCGATCTAAATCAACCTGAACTTGAATAATTTTGGAATTAATAGCCTTATAAGAAGGCTCTGTCTTTTTGACCCGCTTGGATTTAATATCCCAGTCTATTGGATTAATTTTTACTCCTAGCGATATTTCCTTAGAAATACCGTCAATGGTCACTCGGATGTACAAAGGTGCTACATCATTTTTCGTTTGACTTCTGCGTATCCAAAGCAGAAGATCCATGTTTTGTTTGATTTTCATCATCCCACATTAAAAGGTTAACAAATAAATATTTGAGAGTTCCTTTTGTCCAATTCGCCTCATCAAACCCGTCTAATTCGGTGACCTAAATTTACCATTTAAAATAGGTCACCGAATAGGTCACCGAATGATATGCTATAGAATGATATTAAATGAATCGCTTTTTTGTAAAAATCGCAGTAAACAGACTCGTTTAACGAAAAAAGGCGCAATTTCTTGCGCCTTTTGTGATCCCGCTGGGATTCGAACCCAGGACCCATACATTAAAAGTGTATTGCTCTACCAGCTGAGCTACGGAATCCTTTATTAATTTTCTTTCCTTTTCCAGAAAGTGATGCAAAGATAGAATTCTTAGCTATACTGTCCAAAAATAATTGGAGTTTAATTTAAAATTAAGTTTAACTACTTAAACTTCAGAGATAAAAGATTGATTAAAGATGATTATTTTCTCTTATTAATCATCAAACACTCTTCAATAAAAGCAGAATGGCCGTTCCAATAATGAAACAGCCATTCTGCAATTTATAAAAATTATTATTCTACTATGCTGTAGCTAATGTTTCTGCATCTGTAGCTTTTGATTTCTTTTGCCATAAAAAGAAGATTATAAACAAAACAATCAATATAACTGGGAAAGTAACCATCTTCGATAACGTATCCTGACCGGCAACCAATTCTAATTGAGAACCGGTTAAGCCAGCAGCAGCATTTTCAGCTGTTGCGACATCAATCCATCTACCAATAATTGGTTGGAAAATAGAGGTAGAGAACATACCCACACCACCAATAATAGACATTCCTAATGCACCACTCAATGGTACTCGTTGAGCTACTGCACCAACCATAGTTGGCCAGAAATAACAAACTCCTATAGCAAATAATACTGCTGCAACATATACCATAGGGCCTGTAACTGTACTAAATAAATAGATACCGATAGCTGCGAATACTGCTGAAGTTAACAATACACCAGTCTGACCAAATACTTTAGTAACAGGGCCACCGAAGAACCTACCCACTGCCATCAATCCGGTTACTGATGCTAAAATTAACATCGGACTAGCTCCGCTACTGCTCATTATAATACCAACCCATTGTTGAGTACCAAACTCTGTAATTGCAGTCATAGCCATACAACAGAACAAGAAGATATAAAGAGGTGTTAACATTGCTTTAAAGTTTTTAGAAAGCGATGTAACTCCTTCTGTTGTCGGTTTTGGAAAAGTTTTTCCATAAAAAAGGACAGCATAAATAACTGTAGGAATCATAAGAACCCACATTTGAATTTGCCAGCTCAACCCAAAATCAGTCATAAACTTAGAGATTAAACTGCCTAGAAAGATACCTCCTGGAAACCACATATGGAATCTGTTCAACATCTTATTCATTTTCTCACCTGAATACATGTCAGCAATCATAGGATTACATGCTGCTTCTGTACATCCGTTACCAAAACCGATGAAAAGTGTAGAAATTAACAAGCCTGTATATCCTCCGGAATAAATGGTCATAATAATTCCAATGGTGTGAGCAACCAATGCTACTCTCATAATATTCTTTGGACCAACCGAGTGATAAACAAGTCCCCCGATAACCATAGATATAGGAAACCCTAAGAACCACATTGAGTTAATAAATCCAAGTTGTTCTGCAGTTAAATTAAATTCCTCACCCAGCTGAGGCAAAATTCCTGCCCTAATGGCAAATGTAAAAGCGGTTGTAATTAGTGCAAAACAACTTCCGTTAAATAATGCACTTCTGTTAATGTTTTCGTTCATTGATAATTAGATTTAATCAGTTAGTTAATACTTAAAACAATCATAATTTAGTTTGCTAGTTTAAAACTACTAAAGTTTATCGAAGCTAGCAAAATAAATATAGATGTCTGAGAAATAAATTGCAACCTGCTCTATCCTGACTACTGATATCTTAACCTAAACAAGGAGGTTTAATGGCTTTAAATAATTGAATATGTGCTATTAAGCCAAAATCGCGGATATCATACGATCATGACTACTGATATCTTTCCTTAATTGGGTATGCTGAAAACCTTTTTCATTTAACATGGCAATAATCTGGTTGCCATATAACTGATTGATTTCAAAATAAAGTTTCCCATTCGGATTGAGGTTCTTTACGGCAAAATCCGCGATAGCATTATAAAAAACAAGAGGATCATCTTCTTCAACGAATAAAGCAATATGCGGTTCAAACTCCAATACATTATTATGCATTAATAGTTTTTCCTTTGGAGTAATATATGGCGGATTGCTTACAATTATATCAAACTTTTGCCTGGCTTCTATAAATAAAACTTCCTCTTTAAGAATATCTAATTGAATGAAATCTACCTGACAGGCTAAAAAATCAGCATTTAATCTGGCTATATTCAATGCTTCTTGAGATATATCCACTCCAACCACTTCAGTGCCTCTTGAAAGATGTTTTTTTAATGAAATAGGGATACATCCACTACCTGTACCAATGTCTAAGACCCGTAAGCCTTTCTCTGTGTTTTCATTTAATATCAAAGAAACTAATTCTTCGGTTTCAGGTCGAGGAATCAATACCGCTTCACTTACTATAAACTTTTGATTATAGAACCATGCATATCCTAAAATATACTGAATTGGCCTTCCCGTCTGCAATTCATTAAGTATATAATTAAATATTGACTGTTGGCTTTCTAATAGATTAACCGATTGCTTCAACTTTAATTGAAGTCGTGAAATTTGTAGAATATGTTCCATACTCATCCAAAACAATTCAATAGATTCATCAACTCCATAATTGGAACTTAAATGCCTTATAAATCGTTGTTTCAGATGTTTAATTTCAATCATTAAAAGACTTAAGAGTAGGCTAATTTGTATTATAATTTTATTAGATCAAATCTACATAAAATAACTAAAGGGAGTATATTTGCAATATGCAAGAGCACGAACTTTATATGAAACGCTGCCTGGATTTAGCAGCCTTGGGTGCAGGAAAAGTAAGTCCGAACCCAATGGTGGGGTGCGTAATTGTGCATAACAATCAGATCATTGGTGAAGGATGGCATCAAGAATATGGAAAAGCTCACGCTGAAGTTAATGCGATCAATCAGGTCTTAGAAAATTATCCTGCGGAGGCGGATAAACTATTAAAAAATAGCACCATATATGTAAGTTTAGAACCTTGTGCCCATAAGGGAAAAACTCCTCCTTGTGCTGATCTGATTATAAGGCACGATATTCCAAAGGCTGTAGTTGCATGTCGCGACCCTTTTAAAGCAGTAAATGGACGTGGAATAGACCGTTTAACAAATGCAGGTGTATCAGTTATCGAAGGCGTTTTAGAAGAAGAAGCCCTCCATCTTAATCGTCGCTTTTTTACCAGGGTAAAAAAACAAAGACCTTATATCATTCTAAAATGGGCAGAAACAGCTGACGGTTTCTTTGCGCCGGATAATCAAAAACAACAGTGGATTAGTGGTAAGCAAGCTCAGCAATTGGTTCACCGTTGGCGAGCAGAAGAAGATGCTATACTTATTGGAAAAAACACAGCTTTTATTGACGATCCTCGATTAAACACGAGATTATGGCCAGGTAAAAATTCAAAACGAATCGTGTTAGATCGAAACCTGGAATTGCCTAAGAGTTTGAATATTTTTGATAATAGCATTGAAACAATTATTCTCAACGAGAAAGACACCACAATAGAAGGATCTACAAAATATATCGCTTTAGAGAGTTTTGACTTCTATTTGGCAGAGAGTATTTGTTATCAATTATTTTTATTTGATATACAGTCTGTCATTATTGAAGGAGGCGCAAAAACCCTTAATCTATTTCTAGAAGCCGGGATATGGGACGAAGCCCGTATATTCGTATCGAATTCTAAATGGGGACAAGGTCTTTACGCACCTACAATTAAACAATCAGCCGAAGAAAAAATAGTACTGGGAAATGATGTCCTTTCAATTTACTATCATTTATGATTTTTGTCCTTTTAAGCATCTTTTGTAGTGTTTTAGTATCTGTTATACTAAAATTATCCAGACGCTATGAAATACCTACCAACCAATTAATTGCCTGGAATTATCCTACCGCTTTATTACTAAATATACTCTTTTATAAGCCCGACATACAAGCTATATCATTTAACCTTGGCAATACCAGCCTTTATCTTGTATTGGGATTTTTACTTCCTGCCTTATTTTTAGCTATTGCTGCATCTATTCGCTATACAGGTATTGTCAGAACAGAAATAGCTCAACGTATTTCTATTTTTATTCCTTTAATAGCTGCATTTCTAATTTTTAATGAAACACCTACTTCACGTTCAATACTTGGAATTGCAATCGGATTATTAGCAATCTTTTTCTCTATACGCTGGGTTGCAGATAAACAGTCAAAAAACAATTTATGGCTATACCCATTAATTATATTTCTGGGAATGGGCATTATTGACATATTGTTTAAGCAAGTTGCACAACATACAGAAGTACCTTATACATCATCTGTTTTTTTTATATTCCTAACTGCACTTATTATTTCATTTGGCTATATTGGCATTAGAATTTATAAACAGTATGAGAAACCTAGCTTATCCGCTTTCTTTTGGGGTATAGGCCTCGGAATATTTAATTTTGGAAATATTCTATTTTATTTAAAAGCCCATAATGCAATTCCTGAGAATCCATCAATTGTCTTTTCTGCAATGAACGTAGGGGTTATTGCTTTGGGAGCGCTTGTAGGACTCGTTATTTTCAAAGAGAAATTAACTGTCTTAAACAAGATAGGAATCTTGCTTGCCATCTTAGCAATTCTTATAATTGCAGGCAATGAGTCTATTTGAAGATCAATATAAAACAATTAACGAGCCTTCTGAAGGTGTTTTTCGAGATAAGGGAAGCAAGTTTATTGCCTACTCCTACCCTTTTACGGATGAGAACAAGCTAAAAGATATTTTAGGTGATGTAAAAAGTACCCACCCAAAAGCCAGACATCATTGCTATGCCTATCGTTTAGGTATGGACAGATCCGTTTTTAGGATAAACGACGACAATGAACCTTCAGGCTCTGCAGGAAGACCTATTTTAAACACATTGTTATCAAATGATTTAACGAATATCCTCGTTATTGTGGTACGTTATTTCGGCGGAACACTTTTAGGCATCCCCGGGCTAATAAATGCTTATAAATCGGCAGCTCAAGAATCAATTAACAATGCCACGATCGTTGAAAAATATCAAAAAGATATTTACAGAATTGATTTCGATTATTTACAAATGAACAATGTAATGCGAATAATAAAAGATGAAGACCTTGATATTCTAAGCCAAACCTTTGACAACAATTGTAAAATGGAGATTACAATCAGAACATCCCTGGTCAATCGGGTAACTGCTAACCTATCTACATTGCCAGACCTCAAGTTCAAGTACTTGAAAACAATATAATTACTCAGGTAAAGATTCCAAATACAATATTCAAAGCTTCCTTAAACTTTTAATTTAGTTAAACAGGTATTTGTAATACAAAGCTTCTTTTTGAGTAAACATTTACGATATTTACGCATATGTTTAGAAGAATCAAGAATAAGCCTTTGCGCTATATAGTCCTATTTATCTACTTCTTTATTATATTTATATGTGCAATTGAGATAAACTTTCTAAACCTTTTTGGATACTCCCCTAACAGAAATGATATCCTAATGCCTAATCTAAATATAGCCTCTGAATTATATACAGCAGATGGCAAGTTATTAGGCAGATACTTCAAAGAAAACCGTAATCCTGTCGAATACAAAGAGATCCCTGGTGCACTCATAAATACATTAGTATCAACAGAAGATATTCGTTTTTTTAAACATAATGGAGTTGACTTTATTGCAGTTTTTACAAGTTTATTCTCAACTTTTCAAGGTGATAGAAGAGGTGCAAGTACCATAACCCAGCAATTAGCAAAGAACCTTTACCAAACACGATATGATAAATCAGCCGGTTTGTTAGGTAAAATTCCAGGTGTAAGATTAATAGTTATTAAGATAAAAGAATGGATCACTGCTTATAAACTAGAAACCAAATACAGTAAAGAAGATATTCTAACCATGTATTTAAATACGGTTTCCTTTGGAAATAATAATTATGGGATCAAAACCGCTGCAAAGTATTATTTCAATGTAATACCAGACTCATTAAATGTACCGCAATCAGCTCTTTTAATAGGAATGCTAAAGGGTACCACATTATACAACCCCATTCGAAACCCCGAGAATTCAAAAAACCGTAGAAATGTGGTTTTATCTCAAATGGAGAAAGCCAATTTCATCACAAAAGAAGAGTTAACTAAATTCCAAAGTTTACCGATCGGCCTCTCTGTAAATGAAGCCAATGAAGATTCTAGTGAAGACTCCTATATTCGGGCAGCGGTATTACGTTTCTTGAACGACTGGAGCAAAGAAAGTGGTTACAATATCTATGAAGATGGATTAAAGATTTATACAACCATCGACTCTAAAATGCAGTCTCACGCAGAAGAAGTGGTTTCCGGACAAATGAAAATTTTACAAAACAGGTTTAATAATGTCTGGGGCAATGATTTACCTTGGCGAGATTCTGAAGGAAAAATAATTGATAACTTTTTAGAGAATTTAGCATCCAAGACGCCTTTCTATACTTTCCTAAAGGAAAAATACAAAGGGAATACAGATAGCATTAATTACTATCTGAATCAGAAAAAGGAAATGGAGGTTTTTACCTGGAATGGAATGAAAGAAATGAATTATTCCACATTAGATTCCATTGCACATTATGCTAAAATGCTTAATACAGGCATGATGTCCATGGATCCTTTTACTGGTGAAATCAAAGTTTGGGTGGGTGGTATTAATCATAAATATTACAAATTTGACCACATAGACCAGGCAAAAAGACAAGCAGGTTCCACCTTTAAACCCTTTGCTTACTTAACTGCCATTGAGCAAGGAATGGCACCCTGCGATATATTTACCGATAAACCAGTTAAAATAAACTATACTGAGGATGGCAAAGAGATGGAATGGGAACCCAAAAATGCAGACTGGAATTTTACTTATCAAGACATGTCGCTAAGATGGGCTATGGGTCGTTCTGTTAACTCAATAACAGCACAAATAACAGAAAAGGTAGGCTGGGATAAAGTAGTAGAAACTGCTCATCGATTAGGAATCGAGAGCCCGTTAAAAGCAGTACCATCTGTTAGTTTAGGACCCAATGATGTAAGTGTTTTTGAAATGGTAAAGGCATATTCAACTTTCTTAAATAAGGGAAATAGTGTTGCTCCTATTTTAGTTTCAACTATTAAGGACCGTGATGGAAAAATAATAGCTGAATTTAAAACTAAGAGCAAACGCGTATTAAGTGAAGAAAACGCATGGCTAATGATGTATATGTTACGCGGCACAATGGAAGAACCAGGTGGAACATCACAAGCATTGTGGGAATGGGATTTATGGAAAAAAGGGAATCAAATTGCTGGCAAAACTGGTACTTCTTCAGATTACGTAGATGGCTGGTATATGGGATTAACAAAAGATCTTGTGACAGGTGTATGGGTAGGAAATGATGAACGAAGCATTCATTTCAAAAGTTCATCGACAGGAGAAGGAGCTCATACTGCCTTACCAATCTTTGGTAAGTTTATGGAGAAATTATATCAAGATGAAAGTAGTGGATATACATATGGACCATTTCCAGAGCCTGATGTAGAAATAACAAAAAAATATTATTGCCCTACTCCCAGACCAGTTCAACCTAGCCCTACCGATTCAACTATTTTTAGAATTGATTCCATTCCATTTTTGGATAATATAGATATAGACAAAGTAATAGAAGAATCTAAACAAGCAGTACCACGATTTTAATAGACGTAGAGTAAGAAAAATAATTAACTTTAACTATTGACTAAAATTCAGTGAATTATGAAATACATGGATACAAGAAATTTCGATCATCGGCTTCTCGTGCGCTTCTCCTTAAGTTTTCTCTTTCTTATCCTTACGTTTAGTGCGCATGCCCAATATTTTGGTCAAAATAAGATGCGTTATAAAAAACTAGATTTCAAAGTATATGAAACCCCGCATTTTGACCTTTATTATTATTTAAAGAACGACTCGTTAATAAAAAACATAGCGAAAGAAAGCGAAGTTTGGTATGAATTGCATCAACAGGTTTTCAGAGACACATTTACCAATAAAAATCCGTTAATTATCTATAATAATCATCCCGATTTTCAACAAACAACTGCCATACAGGGTACTATAGGAGTTGGAACAGGTGGTGTCACCGAAGGTTTCAAAAATAGGGTTGTAATGCCAATCATGCAAATTAACAGTCAGACCCGACATGTTCTTGGCCATGAAATGGTCCATGCTTTTCAATATCACTCACTGATAGAAGGAGATTCTACTCAATTAGAAAACATCGCAAATCTGCCATTATGGATGGTAGAAGGTATGGCTGAGTACCTTTCAATTGGCAAAAAGGATGCTTTTACTGCTATGTGGATGCGTGATGCTTATTTAAACAAGGATATTCCATCTTTAAGAGATTTAACAGAAAGCAATAAATATTTCCCATATCGATATGGTCAGGCATTTTGGTCTTATATAGGCTCAACCTATGGCGATACTGTAATTGTACCATTATTTAAAGCCACTGCAAAATACGGCTATCAAATGGCTATTCAGCAGGTATTTGGATACAATGAAACTACCCTCTCAAACCTCTGGAAAACTGCTATCGAGAATACATATAAACCTTTATTGACGGACACTGCACAAGTGCCGATAGGAAAAATAATTATTGATAAAAATAATGCCGGTAATACCAATGTATCTCCGGCGGTTTCTCCAGATGGTAAATATGTAGCCTTTCTTTCAGAAAAAGATCTGTTAAGTATTGATTTATATCTAGCAGAAGCTGAGACAGGAAAAATTATCCGGAAACTAACCAGTCGAATCTCGAATAGCCATATTGATGAATTTAGTTACATCGAATCTGCAGGAACATTTTCGCCAGATAGTCGAAAGTTTGCATACAGCGTCTTCTCTGGAGGACGAAATAAGCTATTGATCACTGACGTAACAAATGGTAAAACCCTATTCTTAGAAGGCATGGGCGATGTGGCAGAGTTTAGTAATATTGCATGGGCTCCTGATGGAAATTCAGTTGTTTTTTCGGGGCTAAAAGAAGGACAAAGCGATTTGTATCAATATATGTTTCAAAATAAAGAATTGAAACAGTTAACCAATGATGCCTATTCAGAGTATCATCCGGCGTTCTCACATAGCGGAAAATTACTAGTCTACAGTACAGATCGTGGCAGCTTTTCCCGCGACGATAAAACGGCAGATATTAGTTTCAACCTATCTATTATGGATATGGCAAGCAATGAAACAAGAGATTTAGGTGTATTCCCTTTGGCTAACAACTTAAATCCTCAGTTTTCTGGAGATGATAGCCAAATATATTTCTTATCCAATCGCGATGGTTTTAGAAATATGTACCGTTACACAATTGCCACTAACTCTACAGAACAGCTGACAGATTACTTTACCGGAATAAGCGGTATTACCGAGTATTCGCCTGCACTAAGTGTTTCAGCAAATGATGATATCATATATTCTTATTACCGCTCTCAAACCTATACGATTTATAATGCCAAGGCTAACGATTTTCAAGCTAAAGCCGTAAATAATGAGGATGTTGACTTCGCTGCAGCAATGATCCCTCCTTTCCAAACATATGGTGTAGATGTGATTAATACCAATCTTAGAAACTTCAATAATTTTTCCAGGATCGATACTTCTTTAATAAATCACATCCCATATACGCCTAAATTCAAGCTAGATTATCTGGCGAGCAGCGGAATGGGGGTTTCTGTAGGAAGCAGATACGGTTCAGGGTTAGCAAGTGGAGTTCAAGGAATATTCTCTGATATCTTAGGACGAAACCAGATCTTTGCAGGCTTATCAATTAATGGAGAAATTTATGACTTTGGAGGACAAGTTGCCTACATTAACCAAAGTAGCCGTTTAAATTGGGGTGGAGCGGTTTCACACATTCCATTCATTTCAGGATTGGTTTCTTATTCTATTGATCCTAACTCAACAGCTTCACCTACAGGAGTGGCTTACTTAGACAACTATGATATTATCAGAACCTTCCAAGAACAGGTAGAAGGCTTTGTTGCCTACCCTTTCTCTCGTACTACACGCTTAGAAGCAGGAGCTGCATTCTCACATTATAGCTATCGTATTGATCGATATACAAATTACTACGCTGCAGATGAGTCAGGATATCCTTTATACTTTATAGGTGGAAACCGTCACAAATTATCATCAGAAGAAGCCAAAGATACTTATAACAGTAGTTTTGATTCATTTACCATACAGCAATTAAATACTGCATTCGTTGGTGATAATTCAGTATTTGGGGTTGCTGCTCCTTTAGATGGCTACCGCTATCGATTAGGAGTTGAACAGTATTTCGGGGATTATAATTTTAGAGGCTATACAGTTGATTTAAGAAAATACCATCGCATGAAACACGTTACGCTTGCTGCAAGGGCATATACTTATATGCGTGTAGGCAAGGACGATGATAAGCTATATCCTTTATTCTTAGGATATCCATACTTAATACGTGGTTATGAGTCGGCTAGCTTCTATAACGATAGAACCGGAGCAGCCTCCAATTTCAATTATAATCAATTAACCGGAACACGGATTGCAGTTGCGAATTTCGAAGCCCGCATTCCATTTACTGGTCCTGAACGTCTATCTTTGGTGAAATCCAGCATGCTTTTCTCCGATTTAAATATATTCTTTGATATGGGTTTAGCGTGGAGTGAAGGTGATAAAATCGCATTTAAAAGTCAGCCTGATCTGTTAGAAACAATTGCAGACCCTAATAATCCTAACAACTTTATAGCTATATATGAACGAGTACCAGCTATGAGTGCTGGTGTATCACTACGGATTAATATGTTTGGGTATTTTGTAATAGAACCCTATTATGCGATTCCTTTCCAACGAAAGGATGTTAAATTTGGAACCTTCGGAATTAACTTTGCACCGGGCTGGTAATTAAATATTAAAAAGATCTAATATTAAAAAGACTGGTTTCTACTACACTCTTAAGAAGCAGAAACCAGTCTTTCATATTTATCTGAACCGTTCATCAAACCGAATGTGGCATAAGGTTGAATACTCAAGTCGTTCCAATTATTATTAAGAAGTCTGATCAATCTCTCTTTCTGAACCCGCGTGAATACGCTCACCTCCTTAAATCTTTCCAGGGCAGATTCTAAAGATACAAGTTCCTCAAAATAAACCAACCTGGAAACTTTCTTATTGCCATCAAAAAACAACGAATGCATTTCCTTATAATAATTCATTGTATATACCAAATCATGCGTCAAACCAACGTGAAGACTCTTACGATTACTGTCTGTTAAAATGTAGATAAACTGTTTCATACGCTAATATTTGACTAACTTTTTTGGTGAACCGGATATTAATTGCTAACTTTAATTGCACAATGATACTAACTAATTTAGTAAAAACAAAATTATTTTAAAAATGTCTAATATTGCACCAAATCTAAGGTACCTACGTAGGAAAAAAGGCTTAACCCAACAGAAATTCGCTGATTTAATAGGAATAAAGCGTTCTCTTGTTGGAGCATATGAAGAATACAGAGCAGAGCCTAAATACGATTTGCTAAAAAAAATGGCAACATTCTTTAACCTTAGCATGGATGAACTTGCACAAGATTTGATTGATGATGAATGGAAACCAAAAACAGTCAGAGATAGCTCCTCTCTACGAATTCTAAGTATTACTGTCGACAAAAAGAATAAAGAAAACATCGAATTGGTACCGCAGAAAGCAAGTGCTGGCTATCTAAATGGATATGCGGATCCGGAATTTGTTAAAGAACTACCTCGTTTCAGCCTTCCATTATTTAAAGATGGAACCTTTCGTGCCTTTGAACTCAAAGGCGACTCAATGCTACCATTAGATACGGGAACAATTATTATTGCCGAATATGTAGAACATTGGAACGATATTAAGGTTGGTAAAACTTATGTTGTCGTGTCTAAATCTGAAGGTATCGTTTATAAGCGTCTAGGCAATAAAGCTAATAATGAGAAAGGATTAAAAATATATTCCGACAATAAGAGTTATCCACCCTATTGGATTGAACTTGATGATATACTTGAAATATGGCAAGCTAAAGCTTATTTAAGCACAGACTTCCCCGAAGCCCAAAATGGACCTACCATTGACGACATATCAAATATGATGCTTGATATGCAAAAGAAATTAAGTGATTTAAAAAAGAGATAAACCTAAAACAACGAACAACTCAAACCAAATTAACATTATTTAACATTTCGACTATTAAACCTTGTTAGAATAATCTACTCTATCCATATAACCAACACGGATATTATGGTAACGAAAAGATTAATGACATTATTTATCGCTTTTATGATAAGTGGATTTGCTTTCGGGCAGAATGTAGATCAAAAGACCACCGAAAGGACGCAAAGAACTCCTGAAGAAATGGCAAAAGCATCTACTGATAGATTATCACAAAGACTTCAATTAAGTGCAGATCAACAAAAAGAAGTCTATGCACTAACTCTTGAACAAGCTAAAAAGGCAGAAGAAAGAAAAGAGCTGAATAGAACTAGAATGGAAGAAATGCTCAAAGAAAGAGATGCCCAGCAAGAAAAACTTAAAAGTATTCTGACGCCAGAGCAGCTAAAAACATTTGATGAATCAAGAGCATCTGCAAGGAATAATAATCGAAGAACAGACAGGTTCAGAAGAGGATCAAATATGGCCAACAGGCGTTCAATGGATGACAATCATTCAATGAATAATAAACGAGATTCAATTCGTAACGAACAACCAAGGAGAAAATAGTCCGAATCAATACAATAGAATAATTTCATTTTTTAGGTTTAAGTTTAGTAAAGCTCGTATAGGGTTTCGAGCTAATCGACGGTCCACTACTCATACAGTGGGCCGTTTTTTTTATTACATTAGAGAATCAATATCTAAATCAAGATGAAAAACATTACAATTATTGGATCTGGAACAATGGGCAATGGTATTGCTCATACATTTGCACAACATGGCTTTCAGGTATCATTGATAGACATAAACCAAAAAGCATTAATTGAAGCAACTAAAACGATCAATGCCAACCTCGACCGACAATTAAATAAGGGAGTCATAAGTTTTGATTTAAAAGAGCAGACTCTTAAAAACATCAAAACTTTCACAAGTATTAAGGAAGCAGTATCAAATGCAGATTTAGTAATAGAAGCAGCAACCGAAAATATAGATACAAAACTTTCCTTATTCCAGGAACTAGATAAATTATGCAAGCAAGAAACTATTCTCGCTTCAAATACTTCCTCTATTTCGATCACAAAATTAGCATCTGTAACAAATCGTCCAGACAGAGTGATCGGAATGCATTTTATGAACCCTGTTCCAATTATGATATTAGTTGAAGTTATTCGTGGATACAACACAAGTAAAAGGGTAACCGAGACAATTATGGAGCTGTCAAAAAGCCTTGGAAAAACTCCCGTTGAAGTCAATGATTATCCAGGATTTATTGCAAACAGAATATTAATGCCTATGATCAATGAAGCCATTTATGCTTTATATGAAGGAGTT
Organism: Albibacterium bauzanense; assembly: GCF_004339765.1. GTDB lineage: Bacteria > Bacteroidota > Bacteroidia > Sphingobacteriales > Sphingobacteriaceae > Albibacterium > Albibacterium bauzanense. Next base: position 807,838 of record NZ_SMGO01000001.1, read on the forward strand.
GCCGGTAAGGAAGAAATAGATCAAGTAATGAAACTAGGCATGGCTCACCCAATGGGACCTCTTCAGTTAGCAGACTTTATAGGCTTAGATGTTTGTTTAGCAATCATTAAAGTTCTTCAAGATGGTTTTGGTAATCCTAAGTATGCCCCCTGCCCACTTTTAGTAAACATGGTGAACGCGGGTAGATTAGGAAAAAAAACTAAACAGGGATTCTATAATTATGAATAACCAGAATCCCTTTCAATAATTACATTCTCTCAGGAACATCAATACCTAACAACTTCATTCCCTTAGCAATTGTCAATGCAGTTACCTTAGAGAGCTTTAACCGGAAGTTTTTAATATGCTCGTCTTCTGCTTTTAATATACTTTCCTCGTGGTAAAATTTATTATAAAGCTTTGAGAGATCATAAATATAATTAGCTAATTGTGCCGGACTGAACTCTTTAGCTGAAGCTTCAATCTTCTCTGGGAACCGATCTAGCAATTGAATAAGATCCAACTCCGACTCCTTAAATACAGTTGGCTTCTCTACTATTGTTTCCACATTAAACCCACTTTTATTCAACACAGAGTTAATCCTCGCATACGTATACTGAATAAACGGACCCGTATGCCCTTGAAAATCGATGGATTCATTGGGGTCAAATAGCAATCTTTTCTTAGGCTCAACTTTCAGTAGAAAATATTTCAGCGCTCCCAGTCCAATATTATAATAAAGCTTTTCCTTTTCTTCAGATGAGAAATCACTTACTTTTCCTAGCTCTTCAGTACGAGCCTTTGCTGTAGATATCATCTCCTCTATCAGGTCATCTGCATCAACAACAGTCCCTTCACGAGATTTCATTTTACCTGATGGTAAATCAACCATACCATAAGATAAATGAAACAGGCCTTCAGCCCACGACTTTCCTAATTTCTTAAGTATTAAAAACAAAACCTTGAAATGATAGTCTTGTTCATTACCAACTACATAAATGGATTCGTCTATTTTAAAATCATCGTATTTAAGTTGAGCAGTACCCAAATCCTGAGTTATATATACCGATGTTCCATCACCACGTAAAACAAGCTTCTCATCTAAGCCATCATCGGTTAAATCAATCCAAACAGAATTATCATCCTTCTTATAGAACACACCACTCTCAAGACCTTCCTGAATAATATCCTTTCCTAACAGATATGTATCTGATTCATAGTAATATTTATCAAAATCAACTCCTAATTGCTTATACGTTTCAGCAAAACCAGCATAAACCCAACCATTCATCATACGCCACAGCTCTACAACTTCTGGATCATGAGCTTCCCATTTTTGCAGCATAGATTGAGCTTCTTTAATCAATGGAGCATTCTTCTTAGCTTCCTCTTCTGTATGTCCACTACTGATTAGCCCCTTAATCTGTTTTTTATATTCCTTATCAAAGCGTACATAATACTTACCAACTAAATGATCCCCTTTTAAACCAGATGATTCAGGAGTTTCTCCATCACCATAAAGCTTCCACGATAGCATCGATTTACAAATATGAATCCCTCTATCATTAACCAAATTTGCTTTTATAACCTCATAACCATAAGCCTTTAAGATTTCAGCAACAGAATAACCCAATAAATTATTCCGGATATGACCTAAATGGAGAGGCTTATTTGTATTGGGAGAAGAATATTCCAGCATTAATTTCTTTCCGTTCTTAGGAAAGAAACCATGATCAGGGTCGGTAATTTCAGTTTGTAAGCGTTCAAACCAATAATCTGAACTTAATACTAAATTTAAAAAGCCTTTAATAATATTAAAATCAACAATAGAGTCTATCTCATTTTTAAGATACTCTCCTATTTCCTGACCAGTTTGTTCAGGTGATTTTTTTGAAAAACGAATGATCGGGAAAGTCACTAAAGTAAAATGCCCTTCAAACTCTTTCCTTGTTTCTTGTAAAGATATCTGATCTTCAGACAGATCGGCTGCATATAAATCTTTTACAGCTCGCTGAGTAACCTTTATAATTTGATTTTGTATATTCATTCTAATTTGTAAACCGTATTAATCGTTGGTCAATGCATTTATTGCACGGACCAGAATTTCAAAGGCATTTTCAGCCATTAAATTTTCGGTGTCTAAGGTAGGATTTACTTCGACAATTTCGAAACAACAGATTTTCGGATACCCACATAAACGAGCAATCAAGTTTCCAATCTCTCTTTCAGTGAAACCATTTTGGACAGGAGTACCGGTACCCCTCGAGATAGAAGGGTCCATACAGTCTACATCAAACGACACATAAATCATATCGCATTGATCCAAATAACTCATAACATCAGTAAGAACCCTCTCGACACCTAACTTTCGAAAACTAGACACCGATATATTCTTAATTTTCTTCTTGTTCAATAAATATAGTTCTGGTGGTTCAATATCACGGGCACCTATATAAACTAAATCTCTTGATACTATTTTCGGAGCAATAGCTCCTACATTTTTTAACTGAAACCAGTAATTCAATGTCTCCTGATCAGGTTGATTAACCTTCTGTGTTAAATTATCTTCATCCAAAGATGCTGAAATAGACATTCCATGCAAATTTCCGGATGTACTGGTGTACGGAGAGTGAATATCTGCATGGGCATCAACCCAGATTACACCTAGTCTCTTTTTCGGATAAGCCTTATGAATGCCCGCCATAGTACCTATCGCCGAACTATGATCACCAGCTAATATAACTGGAAACTTCTTTAGATCAAAAGTCTTATGAACCTCATCAGCAACACGCTCACATACAGTGAGAACGCCAGATATCCGCTTAGCATATGGACTTCCTGAAGATTCAAATAGTAAATGATTCTCATTAGGAACTTCAACAGATGGATATTGTTTAAAGAAACGGCTCCCAAAATCAAGTGCTGCTGTCTTTATTGCATCAACACCCATACTAGCACCTCGGGTACCAGCTCCTAGTTCTGATTTCACTTCAATTAGTTGAATCTCTCTCATCTTCAATATACAAATTAGATCCCAATTTCAAGGATGGAACAAAATTTGATTACTAATTGTTCAACATCTCAATTCGAAAGTATATCTTTGCCAAAATTAGAAAAATAATGCAGACCTATCAGGAATTTCTTGACTTAAGTGTTGGTTTTCCGCAAGACGGATTCGAAGTCATAGATGATGAACTTTATTTCCACGATATCAATCTAATGGAAATGATTGAAACGTATGGTACTCCTCTACGGTTTACCTATTTGCCCATTATTAGCAAAAAAATACAGCAAGCAAAGATTCTTTTTCAGACCGCTATTTTAAAAAACAATTATAGGGGATCTTATAAGTACTGCTATTGTACAAAAAGCTCTCATTTTAGACATATCGTCGAAGAAGCATTAAAAAATGATATTCACTTAGAAACATCATCTGCCTTTGACATGCCTGTAATTGATGCTCTTGAAAAGAAAGGTATCGTAAACAAAGATATTACGGTAATATGCAATGGATTCAAAACATATCAATACAAGCAATATATCATTGATATGCTCCATGATGGATTCAAAAACATCATTCCGATACTTGACAATAAAGAAGAATTCAATCTTTTTGATGACGAAGTAGAACTAGATACTCCCTGCAATCTGGGTATCCGTATTGCTGCAGAAGAGCAACCTGATTCTCAATTCTACACTTCCAGACTAGGAATTAGAATGGAAGATATTATTGATTATTATAACAATAAAATTGTTCCAAATCCTAATTTCAGAGTTAAGGTATTACACTTTTTCATAAATTCAGGTATATCAGATACTCCTTATTACTGGACAGAATTGGAGAAATATGTTACTCTCTACTGCAAATTCAAGAAAATTAATCCAGATCTGGATACATTGGATATCGGAGGTGGTATGCCTTTTAAAGATTCATTAGTTCATAATTTCGATTACGAATACATGGTTAATGAAATCGTGAATAGAATTAAAGAAATCTGTGCTCAACATGAAGTAATGGAGCCTGATATTATTACAGAATTTGGTAAATATACGGTTGCTGAAGCTTCAGGAATATTATACAAAGTAATCGGAAGAAAACAACAAAATGACCGCGAGCGTTGGTTAATGTTAGATGGTTCTTTTATAACAAACCTACCTGATGTATGGGCGTTAAACCAAAAATACATTCTACTTCCAATAAATAACTGGGACTTTGAATACGAGAAAGTGAATTTAGGAGGTATTACCTGCGATGGTCAGGATTACTATAACTCTGAAGCGCACATGAACAACGTTTTCATGCCAAAAACGAGAAAGGTGCAATATCTGGGCTTCTTCCATACAGGTGCTTACCAGGAAGTATTAAGCGGCTATGGGGGCATACACCACTGCTTATTACCTTCTCCTAAACATGTTATCATACGAAGGAACAGAGATGAAACCTTTAACTTCGAAGTTTTTGGTGAAGAGCAAAACAGCAAACAAGTATTAAAAATACTAGGCTATTAATAACAAGAGAAGTTTGGCTCTATGAGTCAAACTTCTCTAACTGTTTAATTAAAGTCGAAAAGTCTTTCGGATAAGGAGCTTCAAATTCAAACAAAGACCCTTCAATAGTAAAGCTTACCGATCTTGCATGCAATGCAAAGCGTCTCATAATCGGCAATTCTTCTTGTCCTTTTCCCAAACTATAACCTCGTTTTAATTGCGACAAATAAACTGGTTTACCTTTGTACAAATCATCTCCTACAATAGAAGCACGTTGAGTTGCTAAATGAATCCGGATCTGGTGCATTCTGCCAGTAATAGGCTTACATTCAACCAGAGTAAAGTGATTAAAATAGCGAATAGAATTGAAATAAGTAATTGCGTTCTTGCCGTTTACCCGATCAATGTTTACATTCTTATTTCCTTGATTCAAAATAGGTAAATCAACTTTCAGGTTGTCAAATTTATGCACACCCTCTATCAATGCATGATATTTCTTATCCACTCTCCTATGTTCAAATTCCATAGACACCAAACGATAAGTTTCAGGATTTTTAGCAATTAACATTACTCCCGAGGTCTCTCTATCTAAACGATGGCATATCTGAGCATCCTCATAATATCTTTTAGCCAATCGAAGAATATTCATGCTCCCACCTTCTCGATCATCTAAAGATGAAACCAAAGGAGGTTTATTAATCACAATAAGATTGTCATTCTCAAATATGATAAGTTCACTAAATTTTAGAAATTTGGGTTGTGATTTCGATATATCCATTGCAACAAAAGTACAATAAGAATAACTGAATAGGAAAATGTAGGCAAAGAAATACAAAAGCAATTAAAAGGAATCTTCTCCCAATTTATATTAATAATGATACACTCCTTAATACACTATAAATCAGAAATATAACAACTAACTATTTTACATGCTTACTTTTCCATAAGTTTGGACTCACTTTTGTGCTATTTAAAGCCCAATCAATTGATAGTAAATAATATGACACATAAAATACTAATTCTTGATGACGATTCAGACATCTTGTTTTTCTGCACTTATGTATTTGAGAATCTAGGATTTACTGTAATATCTTCAAACCATTGTAACGATATTATTGCTCAGGTTGAATCGTCACAGCCAGATATTATTCTAATTGACAATTGGATTCCAGACATCGGAGGTGTAAAAGCAACTCAACAGCTCAAAGCAACCGAACATCTTAAACATATACCAGTGATTATTTTTTCAGCAAATAGCAACCTGCCCCAATTAGCTGAAGAAGCAGGAGCAGATGACTATCTCAGAAAACCTTTTGATTTAGAGGAATTAGAAGGCCTGGCTCTTAAATATGTCAAACCTTAATAACAGGTTTGAACTAGGATACTTCAAATTTGTAGCCTACCCCTTTAACGGTAGCAACATAGTTTCCTCCTACCTTTTCTCGAAGCTTACGAATATGAACATCAATGGTTCTATTGGTAACCACTACAGAATCTTCCCAAATACTTTTTAGAATCACATCGCGCGTAAAGACCTTACCAGGTTTAGAGGCTAATAAGTAAAGTAGCTCAAATTCTTTTTTAGCTAATATAATTCTTTCCTCATTTCTAAAAACCATAAATGCATCGCGATCAATTACCAGGTCAGCAACTTCCAGCTTATTAAAAATGGGTTCTTCCTGTTGAATATTACGTCTCAGAATAGCATTTATGCGACTTACCAATACACGAGGTTTGATTGGTTTGGCAATATAATCATCGGCTCCGACATTAAAACCGGCAATTTCCGAATACTCTTCGCTTCTTGCTGTTAGAAATACCATGAAAGTATTTTTAAACTCAGGCATGGCACGCATTAATCTGCAAGCTTCAATGCCATCCATTTCAGGCATCATGATATCTAAAATAATCAGATCAGGAATCTCGCGTTTAGCCATGGTAATGGCTTGCTTGCCATTAACGGCAGTCGTGACATGGTATCCTTCTTTTCTTAAATTATATTCGATCAGTTCACGAATATCCGGTTCATCATCAACAACTAAAATATTATTCTTCGAAGTATTCATTCTTTATATTTTAGACGAATGTATGAATTAATTAAAACCACATCATTACCACAATATTAACAAATTGTTAATGATTACATTGCAAGTGAACTTAATTTATTATTGGATCCTTTCTTTTAACGCATTCTCCAAGTCTAAACCATGTAAATTCTTTCCAATTATAACACCGTTCGGATCAATCAAGAAGGATGCAGGTATCGCTGTTATTTTATAAAGCTGTCCTGTTTCACTATCCCATCTCTTTAATTCTGAAACCTGAGACCAATCTAAATTGTCATCTTTTATTGCTTTTAACCAGGCCGCTTGATTGTCATCTAAAGAAACACCCAAAACTGTAAAGCCTTTATCTTTAAATGTATTGTATTGTTTAACAATATTCGGATTTTCTTCACGACATGGCGCACACCAAGATGCCCAAAAATCTAACAGAACATACTTACCTTTAAAATCAGATAATTTAATCTTCCTGCCAGTTGATGATAGCGACTCAAAATCAGGAGCTTTCTGTCCAATGCTTACAGGCTTTAATTCTGCCATATGATTGGCAAAAGATTGCACGGCTGAATTATCAGGAAATTTAACACGAGCTTCATCTGCATAGCTTATTAACTCATGTTCATATTTTATAGGATCTAGAGAAAACAACGATAACATTGCATAAAAACCAGCGAGATTATCACGATTTTCTTGAGCAAACTCGAAAGTATTCCTTGAATTTTCCGCTATAATAGAATCGTTCTTCTTCGTTAACTCATTATGTACTGAATCCTCATTCTCCGTTAAAATTCTTTTTTCAAACTCGGCTTGAATCTCACTCTGACTTTTTTGAAAAGCCGCACGTATTGAACTCAACTTCTGTAATCTGGCAGACACCTCAGAACCTTTTATAGTATACTGATCTTCATTTTTATTTAAATCAGTACTAAATTCCACATTGTCACCATTCATTAACACAAGCATATACGGTCTGTTTGCTACAACCAGTGTATATGGCTTAGCCTCTAAGGCCGTTCTTTTAAACCTAAAATTATCATCCTCATTAAGAAAAGCAGAGTCTACAACATTATCACCTTCATACAACAATACTTTTTTAAGATCACCTGCATTCTCAACTTTCCCATTTAAAACAAATTGTTCATTGTTAGAACATGACGCAAACAACGATAAGGCTATCAGCCCTATTAATATTTTTCTCATTATCTTTCCTTTATGTTAACACATCAATTTATTGAATAATTGTCCGCCCTTTATCAATGGCCTCCTGCAACCCTTCACTGTTCTTACCACCGGCAGTTGCAAAAAATGGCTGACCACCACCGCCACCTTGAATCGACTTAGCCAACTCCCGAACAATATTACCTGCATTATAATTTCTTTCCTTTATTAAATCATCAGAAATCATTACACTTAAGTTTGGCTTTCCCTCTAAATCAGCAGCCAATACTAAAAATAGATTATCGACTGAATCACGCAACGAAAAAGCAAGAGTCTTTAAAGCATCAGCATGAGGTAAATCAACCTTTTGGCCAATGAAATTAATACCATTAATCGACTCAATTTTATTTAAAAGGTCTTTTTTAAGCGCTCTCGTCTTTTCAACCAGATTCTTCTCAAGTTCCTTTTTTAACTTAGCATTTTCTGTTATTAAGTCTTCCAATGCCTTTATCGGATTATTACCTTTTAATAATTCCGATATTTGTTTACTCTGACTTATTTTCTCTTCATAGTAGCGTAAAGCTGCTGAACCTGTTAAAGCCTCAATACGGCGCACACCAGAAGCCACAGCTGATTCTGAAGTAATCACAAATAAACCAATCATTCCCGTTTGAAGAACATGTGTTCCTCCACAGAGTTCAATTGAAAAATCAGGATCCATAGTAACTACCCGAACATAATTACCATATTTTTCACCAAAAAGTGCCATTGCTCCTAATTGCAAAGCATCTTCTTTTGGCATTTCAACAATTTCAACAACTAAATTCTTACGTATTTCTTCATTTACTATGATCTCAACTCTACGAATCTCATCATCAGTCATTTTAGCAAAATGAGCAAAATCAAATCGTAAAATATCAGGAGAAACCAACGATCCCTTTTGAGCCACATGCTTACCAAGCACACTCTTTAATGCTGCCTGCAAAAGATGAGTAGCACTGTGGTTATAACTTGTATTTAAACGCTTCTCAAAATCTACCTTTGCAACAACTGTTCCTTCAATCTCTGCTGGCAGCTTATCCAAAAAATGAATAATTAATTCATTCTCTTTTTTAGTATCGGTTACATAAATATCTTCATCACCAAAAGACAGAACTCCAGTATCTCCTACCTGGCCACCGCTCTCTGCATAAAATGGAGTCGATTCTAAAACCACCTGAAACTGTACCTTATCTTTATTCTTTATCTTTCGATAACGAGATACACGTGTTTCAATCAATAAATCATTATAGCCTACAAAATCAGACCCATCCTTAGCTGATAAAACAATCCAATCTTCTGTATCTACAGTAGTAGCAGCCCTGCTTCTATTCTTTTGCTTATGCATTTCTGCTTCAAAGCCTTCCTCATCTACCGTAAAATTATTCTCTCCGGCAATAAGACGAATAAGATCAATAGGAAACCCAAAAGTATCGTATAGTTCAAAAGCGTTCTTACCAACTATAACCCTGTCCTGTTGAGGATTACGGACAATATCATCCATTTTTTTCAAACCCTTTTCCAGTGTCTTTAAAAAAGATTCTTCTTCCTCTTTTATTACTTTCGACACGAAATCCATTTGCAGGTTTAATTCAGGGAAAACCGATTCAAATTGGGAAGAAAGAACGGGAATTAATTTATGCAGCAGGGCTTCCTCTACATGCAAATAAGAGTAATAATAACGAACCGCTCTGCGCAATATTCTCCGTATTACATATCCGGCACCTGTGTTTGATGGTAGCTGCCCATCAGCAATCGCAAAAGCTACTGCACGGATATGATCAGATAAAACCCGGAAAGCTACAGCTTCTTTACTATCACTTCCATCGTATTTTTTACCTGCTATCTTCTCAATCTCCTGAATGGTACCAGTAAAAACATCTGTATCGTAATTACTCTGTTTATTTTGCAATACCCTTACCAGTCTTTCAAATCCCATTCCTGTATCTACATGTTTAGCAGGTAATACCTGCAAAGAACCATCTTTCAGACGGTTATATTCCATAAATACATTATTCCAAATCTCTATTACCTGTGGATGATCTGCATTTACAAGATCCTCGCCAGCAACTTCTTTTCTTTCTGATTCTGAACGACAATCGATATGAATCTCACTACAAGGCCCGCAAGGACCTGTATCACCCATTTCCCAAAAATTATCTTTCTTATTTCCTTTTAAGATCCGATCCTTATCAATCCATTTCAACCATTCATCATACGCTTCCTGATCAAAGGGCAAACCCTCCTTTTCATCACCCTCAAATACAGTTACATAAATCTTATCTGGGTCTATCTTAAAAACCTCTGTAAGCAATAACCAGCTCCACTCAATGGCTTCTTTTTTAAAATAATCGCCAAAGCTCCAGTTTCCCAACATCTCAAACATGGTATGATGGTAAGTATCAACCCCAACTTCTTCAAGGTCATTATGTTTACCACTAACACGTAGGCATTTCTGAGTATCAACCACCCTTTTAAATTCAGGCACACTGTTTCCTAAGAAATAATCTTTAAATTGATTCATTCCTGCATTGGTAAATAACAATGTAGGATCATTCTTTATAACGATGGGTGCTGAAGGAACTATATGATGTTGTCTTGATTCAAAAAAATCTAAAAAGGCTTGTCTAATTTCTTTACTCGTCATGTGATTGCTATAATTGTGCAAAGTTAATCGTTTATCCTTAATTAGATAAAAAATAGGATATTAATCATCAATAAAGTAGCTTTGTGATAGTTCACAAATTAATCAATATTACAAATATGCCATACAAAGAACCCAATATCGAAAAATTGTATTATAGTATGGGAGAAGTAACAAAAATGTTTGATGTAAATGCTTCTCAGATCCGATTTTATGAACGTGAGTTTGATATACTTAAACCCAAAAAGAATAAGAAAGGAAATCGATATTTCCGTCCCGAAGATATCGATAACCTAAAGACCATCTTTTCTCTGGTAAAAGACAAAGGCTACACCCTTCAAGGTGCACGCGATTATATGAAATCTAATAAAAAGGATATTCAGGATAATCAAAGCATCATTAATTCCCTGGAAAAGATTAAAGCCTTTTTAACAGACGTAAGAGAAAGCTTATAAAACAGTATTCACAGGCTGTTTCACACCTCTTATTAAATACTCTTCAACCATCTCAACCATTTCTATATTACCTATAAAAATGGGTGTCCTTTCATGCATACTTTGAGGCTGGATCTCTAAAATCCTTGATTTACCATTGCTTGCCTTACCCCCGGCTTGTTCAACTATAAAAGCTAGTGGATTACACTCATACATTAAACGAAGCTTTCCATTTGGATAAGATGCAGTAGCCGGATATAAAAATATACCTCCTTTTAGCAAATTGCGATGAAGATCAGCAACCATTGAACCAATATACCTGGAAATAAAAGGTCGGTTTGTTGCTTCGTCTATCTGCTGACAATATTTTATATAATCTTTTACACCCTGAGGAAAATGAGCATAATTTCCTTCATTAATAGAATACATATGAGGATCTTGTCCAATCTTCATTTGAGGGTGCGATAAACAAAACTCTCCTATAGATGGATCCAATGTAAACCCGTTTACACCTTTACCGGTAGTATAAACCATCATGGTAGAAGAACCATAAACTATATATCCTGCAGCTACTTGCTCTGTTCCTTGCTGAAGTATCTCTTCCTGGCTAACCTCATTATCAAAGTTCTTCCGTCTGTATATCGAGAAGATCGTACCTACAGAAACATTGACGTCAATATTCGACGATCCATCAAGCGGATCAATACAAACAATGTACTTTGCATTCTTTGAAACCTGCGTGTTAATCCGGATACATTCATCATGTTCTTCTGAAGCTATCATACAACACTCTCCGCCATTGCTTAAAGCTTCAATAAATTCTTTATCTGCAAATACATCTAATTTTTGTTGTCCTTCACCCTGGATATTCTCAGTTCCGTTGTCCCCTAAAATATCCGCCAGCCCCGCTTTATTCACCTCCCTGTTAACAACCTTTGCTGCAATTCCTATATCACGCAATAAACGAGATAGCTCCCCTTTTGCAAAAGGAAATTCAGCTTGTTTTTCAATAATAAATTGGCCTAAAGTTTTAAATCTTGTCATAATTTGGTTTTACTAAGTATTAGATCACATAAATTGGTTCGGCAAAAGTAAGATGAAATGCTTAGTGTACAAGCCAGATCTTATATATGACTAAAAAATGACTGCTTTATCCCTTTTATTTCGGCCCTAGCTCAATTAATTCCATATTTTGAATGGAATCACCATCAATTATAAACCTCAAAATTGTCCTTACTTTCTGCCAACCATGCTTACCGGCAGCACCCGGATTTAGGTGTAAACAAGCATAATCTTTATCATACATCACTTTTAAAATATGTGAATGTCCTGATATAAATAATTTAGGGGGATTAACTTGCATTATATTTTTCACGACAGGCTGATAATGTTTCGGATAACCTCCAATATGGATCATGTATACATCAACATCCTCACAGGTAAACCTATTCTGTTCAGGAAACATCGCGCGCACTTCCTTTCCATCAATATTACCATATACACCGCGCAGAGGTTTAAAAGCAGCTAAAGTATCTACAAGTTCAATATTACCAAAATCGCCTGCATGCCATATTTCATCACAAGAGTCGAAATGTTTAAAAATGGCATCATCCAAATAGCTATGCGTATCCGAAAGCAATCCAATCTTTTTCATAAGCTAATCAAGAAATCAATAATTAATAAAAAAAGGTTTTAACAAACTCTGATAGTAAGCAGAATACACTCCCTCCTTTTCATAGATTTCAAAGTTCTTACTAACATACAAATCTGGCGGCAACTTTCTAAATACTGAAATTACCCTGAAAGGATCAGAGTGTGGAAAAGATTGAATATAAGTCTCTTCATTCAAATACAGATCAGCATCTAAACTCAAACTTAATACCTGATCCCGAATTTCAAGAGGCCAGATAATCTGGAAAGCACCTGTTAGAGTTAAGAACCTTCCGCACTTTTCAAACATCTTTTTATAAAACTCTATAGAAGAATGTCTTGATAAACTTTTCCTTTTATCTGCATTCTTCAATGAATTAATAAAAAACGGCGGATTAGAAACAATTAAGTCATAAAACCTCGTAGTCTGATAATCCTCAATCCCTGTATGATGTACTTCCAGGCGATCTTTAAATGGCGAATTCATAAAATTCTGTCGGGCACACAATACAGCATCCTCATCAATATCAATTGCTTCAATATAGGCATGTGGATAACGTTGCGCAAGCATCAATGCCATCACACCTGTGCCGGTACCAATATCTAAAACATACTCAACCTGATTATCCTGATTTGCCTTTACTGCCAATAAAACACCATCGGTGTTTATTTTCATTGTACAACCCTTTTGATTAACATTAAACTGTTTAAATCTAAATATATCTTCTTCCATCTAAACAGTTTCAGCAGATTGAGGTATCTGGGTCATTACAATATCTTTCTTTTTCATTTTTGAATTATAACTGGTATAGACAAAGCAGGCCGCAAAAATAATGCCCGTTGTAACTGCCATACAGCCTGCAACAGATACATCAAAATAGGCTGCGATCTGATAGCCAAAAAACGCAATCAAAATACCAATAATGACAGTATAGATAAGCATTCTTTTCAAGCTTCTGGTTATTAAATAAGCAATAGAAGGAGGCCCGATTAAGAAGTTGATTATCAGTATCGCTCCTACAGACTGGAAGGAAACAACAGTGGTAATAGAAACCAGCCCCATTAATAAATAATGCCAAAGTACGGTCGAAATACCTATTGCAGTAGCAAAGCCGGGGTCAAACGCTGTAAGCGAAAGCTGTTTATAAAAGAATATAATAAACGATACTATAACAATCAGCAAACCTCCTAATAAGTAAACAGGTCTTGGGCCTAAATTCATGCCTGATGCTGTAATCAATGTATCAATGGGCACATAGGCTATTTCGCCATACAAAACACAATCCTGATCTATATCAACCTGCCCCGCAAAAAGGCTCAGCAAAATTACCCCTACCGCAAATAAGAAAGTATAAGTTACACCAATAGCAGCATCGCCCTGCACCTTCGCCTTTTTATGAAGATATTCAATAATAAAGGTAGTGACCAGGCCCAGCGTACTTGCTCCTATTAATATTGTTAAAGGTTCCCTGTTCCCACTGATCAAAAAGGCGATTACTATTCCCGGTAAAACGGCATGACTGATGGCATCTCCTACCATACTCATTCGGCGAAGAACCAAAAAGCAACCCAGCAAACCTGCTGAAACAGCAACCAATGCACCGGTTAATATTATCCAAAATGAGATCATCTCTTCTATTTTTAAATTCTTGGTATAACAGATTCATGTGGATCCCGATCCGGGAAACCTAATTGAATCTCAAGTTCCTTTTCCAATTCTGGTGTTAACACATGCTCAATCATCTCAGCATTCTCATGTACCTTATGAGCTGGCATCTGCATGTATTTTGTTAAATACAGTTCCCATAAACGATGCAAACGCACAATTCTGGCCGATTCTTTCATACCTTTTTTCGTAAGCAGCCAATCTTCTCCTACACGTTCAATAAGATTCTGCCCTTTCAAGCGATTTAAAGCAGACTTAAATCGATCCTGGCCAACGGTCCGTTTCTCCATCAATTTTGAAACTGAATATTCACCTTCAAAATAACCTGAAGGTTCACCCAGTTGATAAAATATCTTAAGTATATTTTCTTCATCAGTTGTTTTAAGATGCTGTCTTTTATTCCACCACAAGAATACAGAGCCCCTCTTTGGTGCAAAAAAGAAAGAGAAAAATGCAATGAATGAAGAAGCAACCACCATCCATGGCCCTGTAGGCATGGCAGGTGCCATATAAGATATAAATGCTCCTGCCAAACCAGAAAACGCACCAAAACAGGCTGATATAATTACAATCTTTCTAATATTATCTGACCAGAAGCGAGCTGCAGCAGCAGGAGTAATTAACATAGCTGCCATTAAAACAACTCCAACTGCCGTAATACCGGTAACAACGGCTAATACGGTAAGCGTAGTAAGCAATAATTCTAACCTGGATACAGGTAAGCCAAGTGTTTTAGCATAAGGTTCATCAAAAGCGGTTAATTCAAACTCCTTAAAAAAGGTAATAACCGTAATAACTAAGATAATTGCAATAATGGAAAACACAATTACATCATTTCCAATCAAAGCTGCTGCATTCCCAAAAATAAAGCTCTCCAATCCGCTCTGCGAAGCATAACCACTATGTTGAATATGAGTCAGCATCACAACACCCAAACCAAAAAATACAGTTAAGATAATACTAATGGCTGCATCTTTCTTAATCTTAGAATTACGCGTAATAAAATCAATAATAACAATTGCCAACCAGCCAGATATAAACGCGCCGATAATCATTAAAGGAATGTTTTTATTACCTGCAAAAAGAAATGCAGCACATATTCCCGGCAAAACAGAATGAGAAACAGCATCGCCAATCAATGCTTTCTTCTTTAATACAATAAATACTCCCACAATAGCAGAGCTCGCTGCCAATAGCATAGACCCCAATACCACATAGCGAATATTAGGATCTGAAAAGGAGAAAAAATCTATTACTGCCTGCATTATTTATTTTCCTTTGTTGGATAGGGTGTGTTTGCTAAAATATTTCTAACATCAGAAAGCAAAGTCAACTTCCCTCCATACGTTTTTTTAATATTCTCTTCTGTAAATGTTGTTTCTGTTGGTCCATGAGCCACTAAATTCACATTCAACATAATTATCCAATCGAAGTATTTCTTAACAGATTGCAGGTCATGATGCACAACAATCAGAGTCTTATTCTCTTCCGACATTTTCCTCAATAATTGGATAATTGTTTCTTCAGTAGCTGCATCAACACCCGCAAAGGGTTCATCCAATAAATAAAAATCAGCTTGCTGTGCCAAAGCTCTTGCTATAAACACTCGTTGCTGTTGTCCACCAGATAGTTGAGATATTTGACGCCTGGCAAAATCTGCCATTCCAACCTTCTCCAGACAATCCAATACCACCTCTTTATCGGCCTTACGAGGTCTGTTTAAAAGCCCCAATCGGCCATACCTACCCATCATTACTACATCAAAAACAGAAGCCGGGAAATCCCAATCTACAGATTCACGCTGTGGCACATAGCTCACTCGTTTTCTAACCTCATCAAGCGACTGATCAAAAATCTTTACAGAACCGTTCGTAATGGGAATAACTCCCATAATCGATTTTAATAAAGTTGATTTACCGGCACCGTTCGGCCCCACAATACCAACTATTTTACCTCGTGGAATTTCAAAATCAATTCCCCATAATACTGGCTTCCGCGTATATCCAACTGTCAGACTATTTACTTTAAGAACGCTATTTTCATTCATCATCTTAATGCTTTAACAATCGTATTTACATTATATTCCATCATTCCGATGTAGGTACCTTCCTTTGAAGCAGGCTCGCCTAATGCATCTGTATAGAGCGTTCCTCCAATTTTCACTTCCTTCCCTTTCTCCCGAACACCTGCAACAACTGCATTTAACGATTTCGAAGAAACAGAAGTTTCAACAAAAACAGCCTGAATATCCCTGTCAATAATCATTTTAACTAAATCAGACACATCACGCAATCCGAATTCAGAAAGCGTAGATATTCCCTGCAAACCTTTCACCTCGATATGATACTCAGATCCAAAATAATTAAAGGCATCATGCGAAGTGATAAGCACTCGCCTACTTGTCGGAATCTTAGCAATCTCCTCTTCCACATAACTATCCAAACTATCCAGTTTCTTAATATAAGCTGCTGTATTCGATTCAAAATAAGAGGCCGAACCAGGCATTTGTGCCGACAGTTTTTCACAAGCAATAAGCACAAGCTCTTTCCAGATTTTTACGTTAAACCAGATATGAGGGTCAGGAACAGCACCTTTCTTATCAACCTTCCGGATCATTTGTTCTGGAATTTCATCGGCCAAAGCCATCACTTTTTTAGTACGGCCTAACTTCTCAAGTACCTCTGCTAATTTACCTTCTAAATGAAGACCCTGATAAAATATATAATCGGCCTGCATTAATTTTTCCAAATCGCCCAAGCTCGCTTTATACAAATGGGGATCAACACCTGCACCCATTAATGACTGAACATCTGCAGAGTCCTGAACAATATTACGAACAGCATCTGCCAGTAAACTTGTTGTAACTACAATCAAAGGTTTATCCCGCACTTCAGCTGCCTTATTCTGACAGGAAGAAAAGAAAAAAACAAATGATATTAAAAGGAACAAATACCGCATATCCAAATTTACAAGTTTATATTGCAAAACTAATTAATTTAGATTAATCTAACAATTATATTTTCACTTACATCGCGAATTATTTAACCGTTCCTCTTTATCTAAACGAATGATCTCTAAGGAACAAAAGAACCTAAAGCAAAAAGGGGAACGATTATAATCGTTCCCCTTTTTGCTTTATTAAAAAACATTTAATTCAGCACCCTATATTCGCTTGGCAAATACCCTACTCTATTCTTAAACAAACGAGTAAAATGCTGTGGATATTTAAAACCCAATTCATAAGCAATTTCACTTAAAGACTTATTCTGATCCAGAACCCTTTCTTTTGCCTCATCAATCAGTTTAGAATGAATATATTCTTGTGGTGATCTGCCTGTTTCTTTTTTAACCAAATCTCCGAAATAGTTAGTCGAAAGATTCAACTCATTAGCGCAATATGTAACGGAAGGAAGTCCAATATTCCTAGGATTATCAGATTTAAAATAACCATTCAACAAATTTTCAAATCTTTCTAAAACCCCTTTATGCACATCCTCCCGAGTAATAAACTGCCTATCGTAAAATCGAGAACAATAGTTTAAAAAAAGCTCAATGTTAGATGAAATAAGCGTTTTACTATGCGAATCAACAGCATGTTCAATTTCATACTTGATTTTCGAGAAACAATCTAATATAATTTGTCGCTCTTGTTCCGACATATGAAGCGCTTCACTCATTTCGTAACTAAAGAAGCTATAATCACCTATTTTCTTAGCAAGTGGAGTACCTTTAATTAAATCTGGATGAAATGCCAAAGCTACTCCCGATGGCTGATAATATTCTTTATTTGTTGCTTCAGTAAGTTGTCCGGGTGCCACAAAAACCAATGTTCCCTTCTGGTAGTCGTAGTTATGCCGTCCATACCTTAGATCGCCACAATTTACATCCTTTAAAAAAACAACATATAACCCAAAAAACATTTTACAACCTTTTCTTTTGTTCGCTTTAGAAAGATCTAAAACATTCACCAAAGGATGTAAAGTTTCGTGGTTATTGAATTTATTGAAATCGTTAATTGTTTCAAAATTGTTTATCGCCTCCATAATCTTCCCATATTAAAGATAATTTTATTACAAAGCTAAACATATCAGACTTTTTACAAACAGACAACTGGCAATAACCTTACTTCAAGATCTTTGTAACCATTCCGGAAAGCGTCCCTTTGCACACTATTTCTCCTGTCTCATTTTGCATAGATACATTACAATGCAATCTTTTCATGCGAAAATAAACCTTCTCAGACGTTACCGTAACCTTCTCTCCGGGGAATACAGGTTTCAAAAAATCAATCGCTGTAGAAGTAAGCATAACATGGCCAACTGAACTATCTTCAGCGTTTCCGACCAAATACAAGCCCAGGCAAACAAGTCCAATCTGCGCCATTGTTTCTGTTAAGATTACACCGGGCGTAACAGGACTATCTTTGAAATGACCTTTATAAAAATCCAGGCCAGCATCAAAAGTAAATGTTCCAACAACACCATTCTCATCTAATCGCTGCAGATCATCCACAAACAGAAATGGTTTACTATAAGGTAAAATGTTTAATATATCTTTCGCATTCATAAATTATTATTTACACTATTAACAAGACAAGATTAGTAAATTAAATTTCAATAAATTTAACTTGTTGTTCACATTTTCTACATAAATTTTCTTTTCTTTATACGAAATATAAGAACATATCTACGTTATTATATTTATAACCAACCAATTAAAACCCCATTATGGAGCAAATAGCTACCTTTATTAACGATATTATCTGGAGCAATGCACTTATACTACTTTGTATCGGAGCTGGAATATATTTTTCAGTTGCAACCCGTTTCTTACAGATTCGCTACATAAAAGAAATGATTCGCTTGCTTTTTGATGGGCAGGCTTCCAATCAGGGAGTATCTTCCTTTCAAGCATTTTCAATTGCGATTTCAGGAAGAGTTGGTACAGGTAATATTGTTGGAGTTGCTACAGCCATTGCCATGGGAGGTCCCGGAGCCGTATTTTGGATGTGGGCAATTGCATTTCTGGGTGCTTCTTCAGCCTTCGTTGAAGCTACCTTAGGACAGATCTATAAAGTTGTAAAAGACGGCCAATTTCGAGGAGGACCCGCCTATTACATCGAAAAAGGATTGGGCATTAAATGGTATGCTATGTTATTTGCAGTGGTTACTATTTTAAGTACTGCTTTATTCCTACCAGGCGTACAAAGCAATAGCATCGCATCCAGCATGTTTAATGCCTTTGAAATACCAGTATGGGCAACCGGTACATTTATTACTATCTTACTGGGACTTATCATCTTCGGTGGAGTTAAAAGAATTGGTAAAGTTGCTGAAATTGTAGTCCCTTTTATGGCTGGTGCCTACATTTTAATGGGAGCAATCATTGTCTGTATAAATATTACGGAAGTTCCTGCTGTTTTTAGTCTGATATTTCGTTCAGCATTCGACTTAGAACCTGCATTTGGAGGTATATTCGGAATGGCCGTTGCATGGGGAGTAAAAAGAGGGATCTACTCTAACGAGGCTGGACAAGGTACTGCACCGCACGCCGCATCTGCTGCAGAAGTTAGCCACCCCGTAAAACAAGGCTTGGTTCAAGCTTTTTCTGTTTACGTAGATACCATTTTTGTTTGTACAACCACTGCGTTGATGATTATCTTCACCGGACAATATAACGTTGAAAACCCAGCCGGTGGATTCATTCTTGAAAACATTCCAGGCGAAGGTCCAAGTTCATTTACGCAATTTGCTGTTAACACCCACTTTCCAGCTGTTGGAAGTGGATTTGTGGCTATAGCTCTTCTGTTTTTTGCTTTCACCACTTTAATGGCCTACTATTACATTGCAGAAACCAACCTCAGCTACCTATATAGCAAAGGAACCAAAAAATGGATGCTCTGGTCGCTTAGAGGTTTAATTATGATTGCAACCTTCTATGGAACCGTAAAATCGGCAGAATTAGCCTGGACCTTTGGTGACATTGGCGTTGGATTAATGGCGTGGTTAAACTTTATAGCTATCATCCTATTAAGGAAACCTGCATTTATAGCATTTAATGATTACATGGCTCAACGCAAACAAGGGATCAAACCAGTCTTTAATGCTAAAAAACTAGGAATCAAAAACACCAGCGAATGGGGCGATGATAAAACTTAACAGTCCTTTGGTATCAAAGCAACAACCGTTAATTTACAAACAGCACTGATGGTTTAAGCTAACAACCGCTTTGTCCTAATAACCAATAGATAATAACGAACACTAATATTGTTCCGATACAACCTCCACCCCATCTCCAGGCGGCAGCTCCGGCAATTATTGTTTTTAGCCAATTTTGCATACGATGTCTTCTTGAAGTAAAATTTAATCTTTCATCTACAACACAAAACCAGGGACTTTGTTTATTTACACCTTCTTTCTATTCCATTTTGCATTTATTTGTGTAAGACAAAAGATTGTCATTTAAATGAAAAACTGCTTGTACTGCTCCTGTAGAACTAGGAATATATGTATAACCAAAATCAGTAATTATTATAGCTAATACTGGGTAAGACATAGTTTTGATCAAACAGTGGTCAAACAGTGGTTGAACAGTGGTTAAACAGTCCTCAAGCAGTGGTACAATGACTGCTTAAGGACTGTTTAACTACTGCTCTTTCTCTTCTCTTCCTTTTCCAGGTATGGAGAAAGCAGTTTCAATTAATTACTTATGATCTTAAATATACTTTTACGGAAAAAGCCAATCTCATTCGGATTGGCTTTTTGTATTGGAAATAATTATCAAATACTAAGGCTAAGGCTAATAAATAGCTTGAAACTAGCGCTTGAAATGTTAAGCTAATGCTTGCTTTAAGTCCTCTAATAAGTCCTCGATATCTTCGATACCTACGCTTAAGCGGATTAAATTATCGACTACACCAACTTTTTCACGAACTTCTTTAGGGATAGAACCGTGAGTCATGGTTGCAGGGTGGTTTATTAAAGACTCTACCCCTCCCAATGACTCTGCTAAAGAGAATACTTTAAAGGAAGAAGCTATGCGGAAGGTATTTTCAATGGAAGTATCTTTGAAAACAATGGATATCATTCCTCCAAAATCGCGCATTTGTGTTTTAGCAATATCGTGGTTATTGTGATCTGGGAAACCAGGCCAATATACCTTTTCAATTTTAGGGTGGCTTCTTAAATATTCAGCTACTTGTCGGCCGTTTTCACAATGAGCTTTCATTCTTACATGAAGGGTTTTGATACCCCTTAATGCTAAGAAGCAATCTTGAGGTCCGGGTGTACCACCACAAGCGTTGTAATAGAAGAATAATTGTTTGTAAAGTTCTTCATCATTCACAACCAAAGCACCCATAACCACATCTGAATGACCACTGATGTATTTTGTTACGGAGTGCATAACAATATCAGCACCTAAATCTAATGGATTTTGCAGATAAGGAGATGCAAATGTGTTATCTACTGCTAATAAAACATTATTTTCTTTTGCAATTTTGGAAACTGCTAAAATATCAACAATCTGTAAAGTAGGATTGGTTGGCGTTTCAACCCAGATCATCCGTGTTTTCTCATTTAAGTATTCACGGATAGTTTCCGGATTAGAGAAATCAATAAAATGGAATTTGATTCCGTAGGGTTCAAATAGCTTAGTGAAAATACGATATGAGCCACCATATAGATCATTTCCTGTAATTACTTCATCGCCTGGTTTAAGTAATTTTAAGGCTGTTTCAGTTGCAGCCATTCCGCTTGAAAACGCTAATCCAAACTTGCCATTCTCTAACGCAGCAATACAATCTTCTAATGCTGTACGCGTAGGATTTGTTCCTCGCGAATACTCATAACCTTTATGTTTGCCGGGAGCAGCTTGGGTATAGGTTGAAGTTTGAAAAATCGGAGTCATAATCGCTCCGGTAGTAGGATCCGGACTTTGGCCAGCGTGTATGGCCTTGGTTGCAAATTTCATATTATATAAATCAATTAAACGTTTTTATTGTTCTTTAATGGTAAGATAACAAATGTACAAAACTTAATACAGACCATAAACTCATCAGTTTCAATAGCCTTATATAGTTTTCCAATAAAGTTTTACGATATTTATAAAAGATCATAAAAATATATGAAATTATGAATCCCTCTGTAGCTGTTTTAAATCCCATTCTAATTGACCAATACAAAGATGTAAGAGAAGCTTCCGAAAAAATCTGTGAACCTTTAGAGGTTGAAGATTATGTGCTTCAACCCATTGCAGATGTGAGTCCGCCGAAATGGCATTTGGGCCATACTACCTGGTTTTTTGAGACCTTCATTTTACTCAAGCATTTAAAGGGATATGAGGCATTTAATCCGCATTATAATTTCGTGTTTAATAGTTATTATGAATCAGTAGGAGCAAGGGTTATTCGGGTAAATAGAGGAAATCTGAGTCGGCCGACTGTAACGCAAGTTTATGAGTATAGAAGGCATGTTGACCTGGAAATGAAACGTTTTTTGACAAGTACTCTTTTGGACCGTGATTTAAAAAACTTAATACTATTGGGCTTAAATCATGAACAGCAGCACCAGGAATTACTGCTATGTGATATCAAATACATTTTGGGCAACAATCCTCTTTTTCCAGTTTACAATATTTCTCCAAAGGTTCTTGTTTCTCCAAAACCAATAAGTACGATCCAGATTCCCGAAGGGATTTATAAGATCGGGAATAGCGATACGGATAGCTTCAGCTTTGATAATGAACGGGGTAGACACAAAGTACATCTTCAGGAATTCTCAATAGCAAGTGAGCTGGTTAGCAACGCAGATTATTTGGAGTTTATTGAAGATGGAGGCTATGCTGATTTTGTTTATTGGCACGCTGACGGTTGGGAATGGGTAAAAAAGAATGAAATTATGGCTCCATTATACTGGCATAAAGTAGATGGCGAATGGTACAATTATAGCCTTAATGGCTTTCAAGCCATTGACCCTGAGGAACCTGTTTGCCATGTTAGCTATTACGAGGCTTTTGCTTATGCTAGCTGGAAAGGCACACGCTTGCCCACAGAAGCTGAATGGGAAGTTGCATCTGATTATTTTGATTGGGGCAAACGTTGGGAATGGACGGAAAGTGCTTATCTGCCCTACCCCGGATTTAAGAAAGAAGAAGGCGCTATTGGAGAGTATAATGGCAAGTTTATGGTCAGTCAAATGGTATTGCGCGGAGCTTCTGAAGTTACCCCAAAAGATCATAGTAGAAATACTTATCGTAATTTTTTCTACCCTTCTGCGAGATGGCAATTTACGGGTATCCGAATTATCTTAAACCCTTAAATTAGCTATGAGCAAATTTTACGATGATGTAAAACAAGGCCTATCAAGTAATCCTAAAAGACTGTATTCAAAATATTTTTATGATAAAGTTGGTGATGCAATATTTCAACAACTTATGCATTCTCCTGAATATTACTTAAGTGAGTGTGAATTAGAAATACTACAGCAGCAATCAGCCGATATAGCTGATCAGGTGACTGATCATTTCAATGAATTTGATTTGATTGAGCTTGGTGCAGGAGATGCGAGTAAGTCTGTCTTTTTGCTGCAGGGCTTGTTAGATAAGGGTTCTGATTTCACTTATTATCCTGTCGATATTTCTCAAAATGTTATCGAGCAACTGGAGGATAAGTTACCTAAAATATTACCTTCTATTCAAATAAAGGGGTTAAATGGCGAATATCTAACCATGTTAAAGCAATTAACCGAGCAAAGCAGCAAGCCTAAGTTGATCTTATTTTTGGGAGCGAATATAGGGAATATGAACATGGACCATGCGACAACTCTTTGCCAGAAAGTTCAGGAGTTATTGAAACCAGGTGATCTGTTTTTTATCGGTTTTGACTTAAAGAAAAATCCTTTAACAATTCTTGCTGCCTACAATGATAAAGCAGGTTTAACCCGCGATTTCAACTTGAATCTTTTGAGCAGAATAAACAAGAAGCTGGCTGGCAACTTCGACCTGGATGCTTTTTATCATTACCCAAACTATGACCCCATGACAGGGGCCTGTAAGAGTTATTTAATCAGTGCAAAAGATCAGGAAGTAAGCTTTAGTGATGGAAAAGATGAAGTATCTATTCATTTTAAACAGCATGAGGCTATTTTTATGGAAATATCAAGGAAGTATAGTATTGAGGAAATTGAAGACCTGGCTAAGGCTGCAGGTTTTGAAATAACGAACCACTTTCTTGATTCAAAAAAGTGGTTCGTAGATAGTTTATGGAGGAAAAACTAGTAGGCTCTGGCAAATAAAACACGTTGAGTGGATGGTTTACCTGTCAATATACATTGACCTTCTTCTAGCTTATTATCTAATGGGATACAACGGATTGTAGCCTTTGTTTCTTCTTTGATGCGCTTCTCTGTTTCAGCGGTTCCATCCCAATGAGCAGATATGAAACCTCCTTTTCCTTCTAAAACCTCCTTAAATTCATCGTAAGAGTTTACAAGGGTAATATTATCAGTACGGAATTTCAATGCTTTTTCATAAATCGCATGCTGTATTTCGTCTAATAAAATTTCGATACGCTGTGACAAGCCTTCTTTAGAAACAGATTCCTTACTCTGATTATCACGACGAGCAAGCTCTACCAATCCGTTTTTCAGATCTCTTGCGCCTATTGTTATTCTTAATGGAACACCTTTTAATTCCCACTCAGCAAATTTAAATCCTGGCCGGTAGCTATCTCTGTCATCAAACTTAACAGTAATATCTTTTTGTTTACATTCTGCAACTACTTGGTCAACGAGCTCAACAATTTCAGCTCTCTCTTCATCTGTTTTGTAGATTGGCACAATAACCACTTGGATTGGAGCTAATTTAGGTGGCAAAACCAACCCGGCATCATCAGAATGTGCCATAATTAAAGCACCCATCAAACGAGTAGAAACTCCCCATGAGGTTGCCCATACGTATTCTTGTTTACCTTCTTTGGAAGTAAATTTAACATCAAATGCTTTTGCAAAATTCTGTCCTAAGAAGTGAGATGTTCCTGCCTGAAGGGCTTTACCATCTTGCATTAATGCTTCAATGCAGTAAGTATCTAAAGCACCGGCAAAACGCTCGGTTTCTGTTTTCTTTCCCTTAACTACCGGAACCGCCATCCAGTTTTCTGCAAAATCTGCATAGACATCAAGCATTTGTTCTGTTTCTGCAATGGCCTCTTCGGCTGTAGCATGAGCAGTATGGCCTTCTTGCCATAAGAATTCTGCTGTTCTTAAGAACAAACGGGTACGCATTTCCCAACGAACAACATTCGCCCACTGATTAACCAAGATAGGCAGGTCGCGGTAAGATTCGATCCATCCGCGATAGGTGTTCCAGATAATGGTTTCTGAAGTTGGCCTTACAATCAATTCTTCCTCAAGCTTGGCATCTTCATCAACCACAATGTTACCGGTACCATCGTCTTTTAAACGGTAATGTGTTACAACAGCGCATTCTTTTGCAAAACCTTCAACGTGAGAAGCCTCCTTTGTAAAAAATGACTTAGGGATGAATAAAGGAAAATAGGCATTACTATGCCCTGTATCTTTAAACTTTTTATCTAAAGCGGCTTGCATCTTTTCCCAAATTGCATATCCATATGGTTTAATGACCATACAACCTCGGACAGCAGAATGTTCTGCCAGATCAGCCTTACTAACTAACTCATTATACCACTGGGAATAATCTTCTTTTCTGCTTGTAATACCCTTACTCATTTCTTTATTATCTCAATTTTTATTCGTATATTATACTACATTGACAAAGTTATACGGATTTATTAATAATGTAGCGTATATTCAATAAAAATCGTTTATGAATTAAACTACGTCATATAAATATAGTCCGTACTTTTGTAATTGACCACGATGCATAAAACGAACAGAGATGAAGATGAGAAAATATATAATTAAAGGCCTGGCGTTCTCAGGAATATTAGCGTTAATGGCCTCTTGTACTACGATGCAGACAGCTCAGCGGAGCTTTCCTGATGATGTTTATGGGCGAACACCTGAGCCTCAGGTTGTAGTTCAAGACACCGATTCTGATGCTAATGAACAATACAGCGATCAGGAATATGCAGACAATTATTATAATGATTATTACGATGGTTATAATGATCGATTCTTATACGGAGATCGGAGCAATCGTTTTTATTACGGTACTCCCGGAATGCCTTTCTACGATCCTTGGATAAGTAGCTACGACTACTATAGTCCATATTATTACAGCCCTTTTCAATACAGTCCTTTCAGATCAGGTTTTTACCTTGGTCTAGGATTTGGCAGTCCATGGTATAATCCATTCAATTCTTGGTATAGCCCTTATGGGTACTATGGTTATGGATATTATGGATATTCAAGTCTTGGTTGGGGATATCCATATTATGGTTCTTACTGGGGACCTTATTCTTACTATGGTGGAGGTTATCCTGTTAACGTTAGGAACGAGCGTACGCGCCCTACCCGCTTAGGAACCGACAATGTTGTTAGACCTAACAGACCATCGTCTTCTATAGGGCGTCCTACTATAAACAGCACCGCAAGGCCAACGAGAGTACCTAGTGCTACAAATAGCAGACCATCGAATGCAACGACAAGACCTACTACAGAGCGACCAACAACAAGGCCTACGCAGCAAACGCGTCCTACTCAAACAAGACCTGTAGCAAGGCCAGCTGCACCTACAGTAAGCAGACCAACTAGCAGTGGCTCTCGTCCGACTAGTTCTGCACCTTCTAGATCAAGCGGCGGTAATACACGTTCAAGATAATTTAAATTAAGCCGATGGTGATATCATCATCGGCTTAATTTTATGATGATATATAGACACCCTTTTTATGAACAAAAAAACAATTCCTATTCTAATTGCTTTAGTTTGCATGGCAAGTTTGAGCAAAGCTCAATATATTGAAGATGCAATGCGATTTTCGCAAACTGACCTTGGCTCAACGGCTCGTTTTAAAGCTATTGGAAATGCAAGTACTTCGCTTGGTGGCGACTTAAGCTCTATAACAGGAAATCCGGCAGGGTTAGGTTTCTTCAACTCTTCAGATGTTGGTTTCAGCTTAAACTATCTTAATAATAATAATAACGGTAATTATTACGGCACTTCTTCTTCGGCACAGGTTGAAAAATTCAATTTCGACCAGGCTGGTGTAGTTTTCAATATGCCTATTCACCGGAATGCATATAGAAATTCTGGCTGGTTAAACTTTAATGTGGGAATAGGATATGCGAAAACAAATGACTTTAACTCTACTATCCATTTTGAAGGCGAAAACAATAACAGTAGCTATACCAATTTCTTAACAGAAGCAACGGACCCTGTGTTTGAGGACTGGGGCGTAAATAGCTGGCTATTGGAGGTTGACCCAACTAATCATTATTATACATCTGCCAGCGAAAGCTTAACAAATGATCAAAAGAATAGTGATATACGAACCGGCAGTCAATACCAAACCAACTTTAGCTTTGGAGCAAATTATAACAATCAGTTTTACGTTGGTGCTTCAATTGGTGTTGCCGGATTTAACTATCGATCAGAGAAAAGATTTGATGAGTTTGGAAATATAAAAAGTGCAAGCGAATTCCTGGTTATAAATCCTAATTCTAATTTCTTAAAACCTGAGAATGCAGGGCTTTTAAATGCCCCTTATACGCTTAGCTCATCTAGTACTCAAAAAACAAATGGTACCGGTTTTAACGCAACACTCGGACTAATTTATCGTCCTGATAACATGTTTCAGATCGGATTCTCAGCTACTTCTCCAACCTGGTATGTGGTAACGGACGACTATTCAATGTTTTTTGATAGCTGGATTGATCCAACTGATGGTACTGAAACCGCTGAATATCATCCCAATGAGGAATTATATTATGAAGAATATAATCTTAGAACTCCATACCGCTTAAATGCTGGTGTATCTGCAAAATTTGAAGGCGGATTAATCAGTGCTGATGTTGAGTACGTTGATTATACCAGTATGCGAATTACAACGAATGACCAGGCAAATGACAATCAATCTGCAGATATAATAAGTAGTGAATACAAAGGAGCTGCTAATTTCAGATTAGGTGGGGAATATAGATTAACTTCTGATTTCTTGTTAAGAGCAGGTTATAACTACCAAGGCAATCCATATCAACATATCAGCTCTACGAAACAAACAGTTTCTGGAGGCTTAGGTTACCGGGTAAACAATGTATATATTGACTTAACTTACCTGAATAGCAGACAAGAAATAGGTTACACACCTTATCAATCAGAAACTTTCCCAACTGACCCGGCTACTATTAAGAATTCACGAGATAATGTATTTTTAACTCTTGGGTTGAAGTTCTAAGCACAAAACCGATATTCGAATATATTTTAAAGAGGTCTGTATCATTTCTCATGGTACAGGCCTCTTTTTTTGATTGTTTTCCGCTAAAATATTTACATTAGTTGCTGTAAAGGGTGTTTACATCTCTTAATTATCCAGATAATGAATATAGAAGAATTAAGAAGCTATTGCTTAACAAAAAAAGGCGCAACAGAGAGTTTTCCATTCGGTGAACAAACATTGGTATTCAAGGTTGGTGATAAAATATTTTTATTAACCGGATTGGATTCACACCCTATGTCTTTCAATGCAAAATGCGATCCGGAAGAAGCGATAAATCTGCGCGAACAATATCCAAACAGTGTTTTCCCTGGGTATCATATGAATAAAAAGCACTGGAACACGGTAGTTCTTAACCGCGAAATTACTTTGGATCAAGCAAAAAGAATGATTGATCATAGTTATGAACTTATATTTAATTCTTTGCCATTAAAAATAAGAGACAATATATAAGCTTACAATTATTGTATATTTATAAAGCATTTTATTTTCGACCTTCGTATTAGGGGTATTAATAATTATCTTACTAACAGAATTAAAATTAAAGAAACTGAGATAAATGTTTATATAAAAAACTAAAAAAGGTATCCATACGGATGCCTTTTTTGCTGAAATTAAAAAATCAAAAGCATATAATTCCAATTAAAAAATACCTTATTTTAGGTATTGTTTTTTAAAACCACTGCCGCTATTTTTAAGAATAAAACAGACTATTAGCAAACAAATTTATTAAGAAAAATTACTTGTAAATATTATCTACTCAACTACAATCACATTCCAGAAACTAACAAAAACATTTACTTAAAAAAACTCTTCCAATGAAAAAACTAACACAACTCAGCAAATTATTTGCACTTATTATCCTCCTTGTTGTAGCATGGAGCCTGCCTCAGGCACAAGCACAACATGTTGCCAGAAAAAGCTCTTTTGATGGCTTTTGGATAGGTGAGTTATCGGACAGTGACGATGACACCAACATTGTAATTATTGGTATAAAAGATGGTGTAGCTCAAAGATATTTTTACGATGAAGAAGAGGATGACTTCTTCCCTAGTGAGTATTTTGATGAATCTACTTTAATAGCAGGTAATAATGTTGCTTATACTTGGGTTAATAAAGGTGGTATCTGGTCAGAAACTCAGGCACATTTAATGGATTATCTTAGACCAAACTTACTTTATTGTGTACTTATTCGACAAGTAAATAATGCAGCGGCAGATGAAGACTTTCCTAGTATGAACAACGAATGGTCGACTACTTATGAAGGTACACTTACTCGCTATAACACTATACAAGAATATTTGGATGAGTAACAGAATTTTTCACAAAATGAGAAAGCCCCAGTATTATCTGGGGCTTTCTCATTTTACAACATACGTTCCAATAATGAAACATTGACGTTCATATACTCCTGACTAGAAATCTTCTTTGTTTTCTATTTCTACAAGAACTTCCTTATGATTGCTTAAAATAGTTTTATTTTCTTTGGTTTTCTGTTTATTTATCTGCCTGCGCAACGACTCCATTGCTAAATCGGTAGCCTCTTCAAAGCTCTTTGCTTGTCCTTTAGCGAATAACTGATTACCAGGCAAATTAATTTTAAACTCTGCGATTTTATTCGCCTCACTTTCTCCTTTTTCCAGTTTTAGATAACATATCCCGTCCAATAATTGGTCGTAAAACTGTGTTAATTTATCAGCTCTGCGCCGAATAAAATCAATTAACTTTTGATCTGCATCAAAATGGATAGATTGCACATTGATATTCATCATTCCTCCTTTTTTTAGGCCTTTGGATGAGCCTGTTTATAAATAGATTTCAATCGTTCAACTGAGTTATGCGTATAGATTTGCGTGGACGCTAGGCTTGCATGACCCAAAAGTTCTTTAATATCATTTAACTGAGCCCCATTGTTAAGCAGAGCCGTTGCTATGCTATGACGGAGTATATGGGGACTCCTCTTTTGTTTTGATGAAATGAGAGCTAATCGATCAGTAACTGTACGATATATTAGCGTTTCATAAGCATCCGCTCCTGTATTTGTAACGATAAGTTTGTCGCTTATATTTTCAAATTGTCTATCCTTTTTTAATTGTATATAATTATTTAATGATTTGGCTAGCGTATTCGTAATAGGTACCAGCCTTTCCTTACTGCCTTTACCAAATATACGGATTGTACGTTGAAGAAAATCGATATCATTCTCAGAAACGTGTAATAATTCAGCTCTTCGGATACCGGTTCCAAATAATAATTCAATTATTATCCGATCTCTTTGTCCTTCAAATCCATCCTCGAAAATATTATCTGCTTCCAGCATCTGAACAATACTTTCTGCTTGTATTACCTCTGGTAAATTTTTCGGAGTTTTCAACATTTTAACAAGCAGCATAGGATTATCATGAAGGATACCTTCACGAAGTAAGAACTTATAAAATGTTTTTAAGGATGATATGCAACGGTTGATGCTTCGGGCTTGAAGCTTCCTTTCCATTAAGCTGGCAAGATATGCTCTAACTTGATGATGAGTTGCTGTTTGAACATCGAATTCTTGTTCGTTTAAGAACGTCAAGTATTCACTAATATTCTGTTTATAGGCCGTAATGCTATGAACGGAGTAATTCTTTTCGTACTTTAAAAAACTAAGAAAACGGTCTAAAAACATAAAAACTATTTGCATGTTCAACAAGTTGAAGATACAAATAGTTTTTATTTATGTAGAAACAATTCTAATTAAATCGGGTCTTGATTTAATTGTTGTTTATAAACAGCTTTCTTTACCTGAATACGACGGGTAATAGATTTTTTTTCAAAAGCCTGGCGTGAACGTAGCTCTCTAAGAACTCCTGTTTTCTCGAATTTCTTCTTGAAACGTTTTAAAGCTCTATCCAAAGATTCACCATCTTTTACATTAATAATAATCATGTTTTACAGTACCCCCTTTCAGTTGTTTTAAATTTCAGATTGCAAAGATAGAATTTTTCTTTTTATTTTGATAATAATTAAGAATATACTTTATTAATTTATACCGTTGGAGTCAGCATCAAATAAGGCATCTACAATTCTGCGAATATCTTGATCTTGAGAAAATAGCTTCCAGATCAGATTCGTCTTTCCATTTTCTATCATTATAGCTTCAGTCCCAAAACGAATTCCTTGTGTATTCAATGAAAGCTTATTTTCTTTTATATTGATTGTTCTAAAGCCATATTCACTCCAAAATAATGTTGGATAATTTCGATAAACCTCTACTAAATTTCTAAGGGCAAAGCCTGGATTTAATGGGTACGTACTAACAATTGATGAAGGATTAACCCATCCCAGCGAATCAACAATTAAATTACTTCCTAAACCAGCGGGCAAGGAACCTTCTTCTAATGATCTCCTATACTGGATCAAAATTAAATTCTGTAGTTCTTTATAATAATTAGCTGTTTTATCATGCTTATCTCTTGGATCAAATACCGCAAAGGCAGTCAATAATGTATCAAGAGAGTCATCTATTGCTCCAATTGTTAATGGCAGACCATAATAAGTTTCTTCAGACAGATTTTTAGTTATAGAAATAGAGTCATTAAACGGAATGTTATATGCCGGAGAAGCCCATGCGATAAGATAAGCAGACAGTGCTTCTCTTCCCAACAAGGGTGTAGCTTCCTCAAAATTCGTATCTACTGACCAATTGGTAAACAAGAAGGGAGTTTCCGGCTTCATAAACTCTTTCCATTCAACTGCATTTATAATAGATGTAAGCTTATTGATTATAGCAGCTTCCGTAGCGTCTTTCGGATTTAGATATTGCTTTACTACTATTAAACCTTGTATCAGGTAGGAAGTTCCATCCAGGTCGATTACCGGGTTATGAGGATTGGGGAAAACACCTTTTCCGGTCCTGCCATCCATTAAAGCAGGAAAAGCGCCATGAATAGATTCTGCAGAAGTTAGAAAATCACTTATTTTGCTAAGCCTGTCAACTAAAACACTTCGAAGTATCATCTTCTGATTAACACCACTAATCAATGCCATTATTCCAACTCCTGTAAGCTTGGAAGAAACAATTGCATTACCATGAGATCTTTTAAATTGTTGCATTCCACTATTAAACTCCGATCCATCGACAAAGTATTCAACATTGGCTTGTTGAACCATATTTAAAAGCTCCTCATTACTAAGAAGCTTTGTCTTGGTTTCTTTTACCGAACTATAAGGTGACTCTCTGTATTGAAAATCCAGCCATGTAATTTTATAATAATAGGTCTTTCCAACTTCTGAGACAATATCACTATACTTTGTCGCAAAAATTGGACGAATTGCGATAGGCCTGAAATCCTTATTGTTCTCTGATCGATAAATTTTAATATAACGAATACTTGGAGTTAAAGGCAATCGCCATGAAATATCAACATGTTTTTCGAACGGAATAACATTCTGTATAACTGCCGCACTCGTCAATTTATTCATGGGTGTTCTGGAAGGCAGTATCTCTATCTGATCGATATACAGTTGGTGTTCCTTATTATCTGCTCCTTGTTGAAGAAATCGGATAGCAACAATTTCGTGATCATTAGATATGCCTTGAATTCTATTCAACGGAACCTCGATAGAAAGCCAAGTATCCTCTTTAAAATTGCTTAAATAATCTTTAAGCAGCATAGGCTGAGACATTACCGAATCGGCTTGAATTATCTGAAACGCAGGTAGTTCATCTATCGTTGTTTCAGACTGCACATATAATTTCAAGATTAAAACTCCATTTCTCGAAGCCTGATAATTCTCTGGATAAAAAACATCTGCCTGCCAATATCCTTGAGCTGAGGAAATATAATTTAATGAGAGAGCATTATTGGGTGTAAAGAAAATGGAATCTGAAACGGGTAGATTTCCTCGAAGATTTTTAATCCAGCTATCTCCTTGATATTGAATTTTACTACCAGAATAACTACTTGGCAAGACGCTGTTTTCAAACAAAACCTCTGGATAGGTTTCTGCCATTAATGATATAGGAACACTTAAAAAGGAAAGAAAAAAAACTATATAAAAAGTAATTGTTTGTTTCATATTAATTGATGACAAAGAACTTCATACAAAAATTAAGCCAGCACAATATAATAAGATATGCTTATATTAGTTTACATAAAATGGCCATGTTTTTATAACTCGATAATATCAATTACTATTTACCGACAAAACTCCATCGTTTACCGATTTATTAAGGTGATATAACTATTTACTCTTTAGGCATTTGATTGAGGTAACTATATTTGAACAAATTATTAATACAATGAAAAGAAGAAATCAATCAATCCAAGGCTCTCGTTCAGGAAGAAACTTCATCGGGCTTATCATTATCCTTATAGGAGGATTGTTACTCATTGATCGGCTCATACCAGCACTTTCATTAGGCTGGCTCTTTAGTTGGCCAATGGTATTAATTGTCGTCGGATTATTTATAGGAGCAAAATCCCAATTTGAAAATGTAGCCTCATATATTCTAATAATACTAGGTGGCTTTTTCTTATTAAATAACTATTTCGATTTTAGATTAGGGCCTTTATTATGGCCAATCATTCTTATATTTCTGGGCTTCTGGCTTATTAAAGGTCGTTCTCAAAGATTCCGATCAGGCATTCCACCTGTACCTCCTGTACCACCTACACCTGATGATTTTGTATGGGACAGAAGAGTTAAGGATGAGAATGATGTTGAAAATGAAGTGCCTCCGAAAACTCCACCTTCAACTGATGAAAGTGAATTAAAAGATGAAGGAGATTGGAGTAAAAACAACGCTTACAACAAAGAAAATACAGAGAACTATAAAGAAAATAAAGATGACTATATAGATTCTACTTCCATTTTTGGTGATGCTAAACATTACGTCGTTTCCCAACAGTTTAAGGGAGGCGACGTAGTGAACATTATGGGGGGCGCTACCATCAATTTGATGAGGGCTGACCTTAAGGGACCTGCAACCTTGGAGGTAGTTCAACTTTTTGGGGGCACTACAATAATCACTCCATCTCATTGGGTAATCCAACCAGAAATGGCATCCATTTTTGGGGGAATTGAAGATAAGCGTTTTCATACGCATTCAGCACCCGATCGAACAAAAGTATTATATATAAAAGGAACTTCAATTTTTGGAGGTATAACGATTAAAAGCATCTAATTTGCATACATGTCACAATCTAGCCAGCCTATTGTAAGGCATAGATCTCTATTATTAAGTTGCGCAATCATTTTTTCTGGTTGGGCAATTGTGCAATCTATCACCCTCTTCTGGTATGATATTCCATTTAGCATTGCAATAATAGATAGCTTGATATCTGCTGCCACTATAACCATAGCCTGCTATGTTGTTGCAAATGCGTTACATTATTACCAACCAGGAAATGAAAAAGTAATCTATATTCTGGTTTGGGTCTTATCACTTTCAACTCTTAGTATTGTTATTATCCGTTATGGAATTGGCTGGAGCATCCCAAATAACAACTATCAGCAATTTGTTGATTTCTCTATTCTATTAAGATTTC
Source organism: Albibacterium bauzanense (assembly GCF_004339765.1). Classification (GTDB taxonomy): domain Bacteria; phylum Bacteroidota; class Bacteroidia; order Sphingobacteriales; family Sphingobacteriaceae; genus Albibacterium; species Albibacterium bauzanense. The sequence goes on from NZ_SMGO01000001.1 coordinate 842,899, forward strand.
TTGCAGCAAGCCTACTAATCGGGTGGATGGCGCTAATGAATGTTTTATGGAATATTCAGCAAAATAACAGCGAATCAGAAAAACGCAAAGTTGATGCAGAAAAGATAGCTCGTGAAGCTGAATTATACAATTTAAGACAGCAGTTACAACCCCATTTTCTATTCAATAGCTTAAACTCTGTCATCGCTCTAATTAGTACTAAACCAGAGCAGGCACGAACCATGGTCTTTCAACTATCAGATTTTTTACGAGGAACCCTGCATAAAGACGATCAAAAACTGTTAGGGCTTAACGAAGAGCTGGAGCATCTCCAACTTTATCTGGATATTGAAAAGGTCCGATTTGGGCACCGTCTAAATGTGGATATTCACATTGATAAGGCCAGTAACGATTCACAACTTCCTGCAATGATTGTACAGCCACTACTTGAAAATGCTATTAAGTATGGCCTATACGATACCCTCGCCCAGGTTAACATTGAAATAAACGTTCAAAGGAAAGACAACATGTTGCAGATTCAAATTAAAAACCCCTTTGACCCCGAAAATATAAACATACAGAAGAGTTCTGGATTTGGCCTTAGAAGCATTGAGCGACGCTTATTTCTGATCTACGGCCGGACCGATTTATTACAAACCCGTGCTGAAAAGGATACCTTTACAGCAACCATTTCAATTCCCCAATAACCATGATAAAAGCATTAATTATTGACGATGAACCCTTAGCCAGAAGTATCTTATTAGAATACTTAATTGATTTTCCTGAGATTCAAGTTATAAAGGAATGCAATGATGGGTTCGAGGCGGCTAAAGCAATCGCTGAATTTGAACCTAATTTAATCTTCCTCGACATTCAGATGCCAAAAATAACTGGCTTCGAACTATTGGAGCTACTGGAAGAACCTCCTCCTGTGATATTCACAACAGCTTATGAAGAGTTTGCTATAAAAGCATTTGAGCAGCATGCTATCGACTACCTCCTGAAACCTATCAGCAAAGCTCGATTTACCAAAGCCGTTCAGAAATTTTTGGCACAAAATGTTAATAACACCCATCAGGAAAAAACGAAATCTTTCATCCAAAAGGTCAATGAAAACAATCGCTATATAGACCGCGTACTGGTACGAACTGGCAACAACATCAAAATAATTCCGGTCAGTAAAATAAATTATCTTGCAGCCGATGATGATTACGTATGCATTTATACCGATGAAGGAAGTTCACTAAAAAAGAACACGCTTTCTTATTTCGAACAAAATCTCGACGAAAAAGAATTTGTGAGAGTCCACCGTTCGTTCATTGTCCGAATAAATCAAGTTATACGTATTGAACCTTATGACAAAGATGGACATAAGGTTATCCTTAAGGACAAGACCTCTGTTAGTGTAAGTAAATCAGGTTATTCAAAACTTAAAAAAGCTTTGGAAGGTTAGATCCTATTTATTAACTGCTGCAATTACCTGATCGATACCGTTTTCACCTTCCATGAAAGCTTTTAATTTCCGATCTGGTCCATATACATATAAAGCAGGATATTGCATTGGTTTAAACTTGGCAAGGAATTCGTATCTGCTATCTAATAACACATGAACATTTGGTTGATCACGCATTTTACTTCCATAAGTATTCATAAAATCAGTAATGATTGCCTTATCCTGCTGAGAAACCATGTAAAAAGTGGCATCCTTAAACTGAGAGAAATTTTCTCCCATTGCAGTAATCTCATTTCTACAATGAATACAACCTGTATCAAAAAACACAAAAACGATATTACCTTGTATCGCTAAACTTGTTCTTGTAACCGGTGTATTATCTGCCATATTCAGAAAAGTAAATTCTGGAACTGATGCAGGAGCATTTGTAGCTTCACTACTATTATTGCTATTACAACCAGCAAAAATAAATATGGATAACAATGTAAATAAGGCAGATCGTAGCATAGACTCTCTAATTTTTTAATTTATAATAAAAGCGTTCAAATATCTTGAGCCAAAAATATAAAAATAAATCAATTTAAATTTATATACTTTTCCTATGTTGAACGATATTAATATCTTTGTGGAAAAATTCACAATTTGAAGAAGCGCATCGCCATTTTCGCATCCGGATCAGGGTCAAATGCTCAAAAAATCTTAGAATATTTCAAGGATCACAGTTCCGCTGAAGTATCTATTATTTTAAGCAATAACCCCGATGCCTATGTATTACAAAGAGCAGATAATTTCGAAATACCTACCCACATTTTTGATCGGGATGAATTCTATCATAGCGATAATATCTTGAATCTGCTAACAGATCTTCAAATTGATTTAATTGTTTTAGCCGGCTTTCTATGGTTAATACCAAAGAATCTGATTGAGGCATTCCCGAATCGGATTATCAATATCCACCCTGCCCTACTTCCATCTTACGGAGGAAAAGGCATGTACGGAAATCATGTACATCAAGCTGTTCTGGAAGCGAAAGAACCTGAATCAGGTATTACCATTCATTATGTAAATGAAAAATTTGACGAAGGTAAAATTATCTATCAGGCAAGATACAGAATCGAACCTGACGACACCATTGAATTAATTCAATTTAAGGGTCAGCAATTAGAGCATTTACATTATCCCAAAGTAATTGAAAACATCATAAAAGAATTAAATACATCATCTCAACAAACACAATAAATGAATCAGCCGGTAAAAATCAAAAACGCTTTAATATCAGTTTATTACAAAGACAATCTAGAACCTCTTATCCACCTTTTACAGAAATACGGGGTTAAGATATTTTCTACCGGAGGAACGGAGAAATTCATCCGTGATCTGGGAGTTGATGTTACTGCAGTAGAAGATCTAACAGGCTATCCATCTATTTTAGGAGGAAGAGTAAAAACCTTACACCCCTCTGTTTTTGGTGGAATTCTTTCCAGACGTGATAACGACAGCGATAAAGAACAAACCCAACAATTCAAAATCCCTGAAATTGATCTAGTGATTGTAGATCTATACCCTTTCGAAGAAACTGTAAAGTCTGGAGCAAGTGAAGAGGATATCATTGAAAAAATCGATATTGGTGGAATATCTCTAATTCGTGCCGGAGCTAAAAACTTCAAAGATGTTGTTATCTTATCTTCAAGAGATGATTACAAAGAATTTGAAACTATTCTGGCAGCAAATGAAGGGTCTACAAGCCTGGAACAACGCAAATATTTTGCAAAAAGAGCGTTTCATATTTCTTCTCATTACGATACAAGCATATTTAACTACTTTAATAGTAATCAACCTGATCCTTTAAATGTTTTCAAACACAGCGAGGCTCAATCAAAGAGTCTTAGATATGGCGAAAACCCACATCAGGCAGCAAGCTTTTATGGTAATTTAGATGCCATGTTTGACAAGTTGAATGGAAAAGAACTATCATATAATAACTTAGTAGATGTAGATGCAGCAGTATCTCTAATAGACGAGTTCTCTGAACCAACTTTTGCTATTCTAAAACATACAAATGCTTGCGGCATAGCGAGTAACAACTCTATCTTAGAAGCTTGGAAAACAGCACTTGCATGTGATCCTGTTTCTGCATTCGGTGGTGTATTAATTAGCAATGCAAAAATTGATGAAGCAACAGCAGAAGAAATCAGTCACCTGTTCTTTGAAGTTCTTATAGCTCCTTCATACAGTGATGAAGCGATTCAGGTTTTGACTTCAAAAAAGAATCGCATTATTTTAAGACGCAAAGAAGTTGAATTACCTGCCTTACAATTCAAAACCTTGTTGAATGGAATCATTCAACAAGATAAAGATACTGCCATTGAGAGCATTGAGCAAATGGAATGCGTTACAGATCGCAAGCCCGAAACTCGTGAGTTAACCGATTTAGTCTTTGCCAATAAAATTGTTAAACATACAAAATCAAATACCATAGTTCTTGTTAAAGATGGCAAATTGATTTCAAGCGGTGTAGGACAAACATCAAGAGTAGATGCACTGATACAAGCAATAGATAAAGCAAAGCATTTTGGCTTTAGCCTGGAAGGTGCTGTAATGGCATCAGATGCATTCTTTCCTTTTCCTGATTGTGTAGAAATTGCGGCAGATGCAGGTGTAACCGCCGTATTACAGCCAGGTGGATCTATCAAAGATAAAGAGTCTGTAAATATGGCTAATAAGAAGAATATCTCGATGGTTCTTACCGGGGTACGCCACTTTAAACACTAAGCCAATTATTATTTTTATCTTGCTATTGCAATCATTATTAATCAAAACATTATTATTCATTTTTTATAGGAAATTAATAAGCATTTTTGCAAAAAGGAATTAACTTTACAATCAATATAAATTTATAAACAAATATCTGAATGGGGTTATTTAACTGGTTCACTCAAGAAGTTGCCATTGATTTAGGTACTGCCAATACATTAATTATACATAACGATAAAGTTGTTGTTGATGAGCCTTCTATCGTCGCATTTGATCGCACAACGAATAAAGTTATTGCAATAGGTCGTCAGGCCATGCAAATGGAAGGTAAAACACACGCTAATATTCATACTGTACGTCCTCTAAAAGACGGTGTTATCGCCGACTTCAATGCTGCTGAACACATGATCCGCGGAATGATTAAGAAGATCAACAATGGCAAAGGTTGGTTTTTCCCATCCTTACGCATGGTTATCTGTATCCCTTCAGGAATTACTGAGGTTGAGAAACGTGCAGTTCGCGATTCAGCTGAAATTGCAGGAGCAAAAGAAGTTTATCTTATTCACGAGCCTATGGCTGCTGCCGTAGGAATTGGAATAGATGTAGATGAACCCATGGGAAATATGATCATTGATATTGGTGGAGGAACAACAGAAATTGCTGTTATTGCTCTTTCCGGTATCGTATGTGATCAGTCAATTCGTGTAGCAGGAGATAATTTTGATTCAGATATCATCAACTATATCCGTCGCCAGCATAACATCATGATCGGTGAGCGTACTGCAGAAAAAATCAAAATAGAAGTCGGGTCAGCTTTGCCTGAACTACAAGATCCGCCTGAAGATTTCGCTGTTCAAGGAAGAGATCTAATGACAGGCGTTCCAAAGCAAATTACGGTTTCATATACTGAAATTGCACATTGTTTAGATAAGTCTATCTCTAAAATTGAAGAAGGGATATTAAAAGCTTTAGAGATCACTCCTCCCGAGCTTTCTGCTGATATCTATCAAACAGGTATCTACCTAACAGGTGGAGGAGCCTTACTTCGAGGTTTAGATAAACGTATACACGCTAAAACTAAACTTCCGGTACATATTGCAGAAGATCCTTTACGGGCGGTTGTGAGAGGAACAGGTATCTCACTGAAGAATATTGGTAAGTTTAAATTTTTAATGCAATAAAAAGATATGAGATTGAGATTGATGACTTGATGTTCGAATAAACCAAAAGCATAATTTCAGATCTCTATCTCAATTTTAAAATATGCGCAATCTTTGGGTATTCATAAATAGATACAGTACATTCTTTTTGTTTATCCTGTTTTTCGGAGGCTCTATAGTTTTAGTTGTCCGTAATAACACCTTTCAACGCGCAAGTACTATAAATTCTTCTAATCAAATAATTGGCTCTATTTATCAGCAGGTCGATTATTTCAAAGGATATCTAAGTCTGAATGAAACTAACTTAGCCCTTGCACGTGAAAATGCTGCACTTAGGGCTTTATTAAAGAGTTCTAATTACGATAACAAAGTTATATCCAATGTTATACGCGATAGTACTCAACAGCCTGAATATTCCTATATCCAGGCTCGGGTAATAAACAATAGTGTCAATCAGAAAAACAATTATATTACAGTAAATCGGGGAGCCAGGCACGGAATAAAAAAAGGAATGGGGGTAATTTCATCCAAAGGAATTGTAGGAATTGTTCTTAATGTCTCCGAAAACTTCTCCACTATTCAGTCCTTGCTGCACTCCGATACAAAAATCAGTGCAAGTTTGGCGAAGAGCCAAGCCTTTGGTTCGCTCGTTTGGGGAACACAATCATCTGATCCTCAAAAGGCACTCTTAAGAGACATCCCCAACCACGTCAAGGTTGAGAACAAGGAACAGGTAATAACTTCAGGATTCTCTTTATTCCCTCCGGGCATAGTAATCGGAACCGTATTAGAGACCGGACTAAGCAGTGGAAGCAGCTTCTTAGACATCAGCGTATTATTAAATAACGATTTCAGTACCTTACGATATGTTTATGTAATTGTAGACAAATATTCAGAAGAGAAGGAAGCACTTGAAATACAAAATTTAGATAATGACTAAGCTATTATTAGAAAATATTCTACGTTTTATACTGCTAATCTTAGCACAAGTATTCCTTTTCAAAAACATGGGGTATTATAACCTGGTCATTCCTTTCCCTTATATTATGGCCATCATGTTACTTCCTGTTCGGATTTCAAAAGTATTACTCTTTATAATTGCCTTTCTAACCGGACTAACAATTGATGCTTTCTACGATACTTTGGGAATTCATGCAGCCGCATGTGTTACATTAGCATGGGTCCGAATTATCTTCTTAAATCTTACAATACAAGATGATGATCATGACTCCATATCACCTGGAATTGATCAAATGTCTTTCCGTTGGTTTTTAATTTACACCTTTATACTAAGTTTCTTTCATCACCTAACCTTGTATTTATTAGAGAGCTTCTCTCTAAATAACATCCTTTCAACGTTAACAAGCATTCTTTTTAGTTGTATATTTACAACTGTTCTAATCATACTCTTTGAGTTAATCTTTTATAGAAGGAAAAAAAGGTGAATAGTTTTTTTGCACGAAAATTCATTGTACAAGGTATTATCATTGCAGCCGCAGTAGTTCTTCTATTACGCCTGTTCTATATCCAGGTTATTGATGACTCCTACTATCTGTCTGCTGAAAACAACGTTCTTCGTAAAGTTATTATTTACCCTGCACGCGGTGTAATTCTCGATAGAAACTCAAAAGTACTTGTACAAAACGAACCGGTTTACGACCTTTTAGTTACACCAAGAGAGGTGAAGGACATCGATACCGCACTCTTTTGCCAGTTAATTGATATTGATAAAAAAGGATTCATCAGTCGTTTCACAAAAGCAAAAAACTACTCTCCTTATAAAGCATCCATTTTCGAGAAACAGCTCTCTGCAGAAACATACGCTCGTTTACAAGAGCATCTATACAAATTCAGAGGTTTCTATGTACAGAATCGTACAGTCAGGAATTATCCTGACAGCATAGCTGCACAGTTTCTTGGCTATATAAACGAAGTTACAGACAAAAATATCGAACAAAGTAACGGCTTTTATAGACCAGGGGACTATATAGGTGTCAGTGGCGTAGAACGTGCCTACGAAGATCTTTTACGAGGCCAACGAGGCGTTCAAAACCTCATGGTCGATGCATTCAATCGTCCGAAAGGGCACTTTGCCGATGGAAAATATGATACTTTGGCTGTAGCAGGTGAAGATCTGATGTCATCATTAGATAAAGAATTGCAAATACTGGGAGAAAAGCTCTTGAAGAATAAAGTAGGAACCATTGTGGCTATCGAACCTCAAACCGGTGAAATACTAAGCTTTGTTAGCAGCCCTTCTTACAATCCAAACATGATGGTGGGAAGAGAAAGGGGTAATAATTATATGAAATTATTATACGATCCTAACAAACCTATGTTTATCCGGCCTATCCAGGCACAATACCCTCCAGGATCAGTCTTTAAAGTTGTGAGTGCACTGGTTGCCCAGCAGGCTCAATTAATTGATGAGAATACAACATTTTACTGTCCGGGTGGCTATCGCTATGGCAGAAATGGATTCATGGGCTGCACCCATGTTCACGGCTCAACCTCATTGGTATCTTCCATCCAAACTTCTTGCAATACTTATTACGGATATACCTATGCAAAGATGATTGATGGAAGAGGTGAAAAATCATCATTAGCATACAATCAATGGCGAGCGGCTGTTCAGAAATTTGGCATTGGAGAAAAACTGGGCATTGACCTGCCTGGAGAAAACTCAGGCAATCTCCCAACTTCTGATTATTATACCAAACAGTTTGGGAATAACAAATGGACTTCAGCTTATAATATATCTTTATCAATCGGTCAGGGAGAACTAGGTATTACCCCTTTACAAATGGCAAATATCATGGCCATTGTAGCAAATAGAGGTTTCTATTATCGCCCGCATTTAATTAAATCAATTGGCGACAAGAAGATCGTTAAACCAGAGTTTACTGAACGGATATCTGTAGGAGTAGATGCTAAATACTTTGAACCCGTTATTGAGGGTATGAGCCAAGCCGTAAACCGGCCAGGCGGAACTGCCTATTCTGTAAAGATAAACGGTATAGAAATGGCTGGAAAAACTGGAACCGCTCAAAATCCCCATGGAGAGAACCATGCTGTATTTTTTGCTTTTGCCCCACGTGTAAATCCTAAAATAGCTATTGCTGTATTTGTTGAAAATGCAGGCTATGGAGGTGTCTGGGCTGCGCCAATTGCAAGTATGATGGTTGAACAGTATTTAACTGATACGATTACCATGCCTAAATACATTCAGGATCGGATTTATAATGGAAATCTAATGCCAGCTGTTAAGCCTGCAGCAGTAAAAGAAACAACACAAAAGAAAACAGATACTACCACAAAGCAAACACCAGCAGATCAAAAACAAGCTCAAAGAATCAGACAAAATAATACCGCGATATTAGCTCAAAATGACAAATACAAATCGTAAATTCTTCGGTTCTGACATTGATTGGCTTACTATATTTTTATGGTTAGCTCTCTGCGTAATTGGCTGGTTCAATATCCATGCAGCTGTTTATGACATTGAGAACCCCAGCATCCTGAGTTTAAACACGAACTACGGGAAACAATTTATATTTATACTGTCTGCTATCGTTCTAGGTGTTGTTATATTAGTTATCGACAGCAGGTTCTATAGCTCCATTGCACCTGTATTCTATGTAATTACCCTCCTATTGTTAATCGTCGTATTGTTTATCGGGCGAAACGTTGGTGGTAACCAAGCGTGGATAGAACTAGGTTTATTTCGCTTACAACCCTCCGAGTTTGCAAAGTTAGCAGCCTGTTTAATGCTTGCTAAATATCTGAATATCAATAGTACAAAAAATCCAAACCTTCAAACTTTAGCAGTCGGAATCCTTCTACTCCTCATTCCTGTAATACTAATTATGCTTCAGCCTGATACAGGTTCAGCATTAACATTCTTCGCCTTAATCTTTGTCTTTTATCGGGAGGGATATGTGCCTGGCAAGGTCTTACTAATTGGAGGAATCAGCATTGCTTTATTTGTTCTTACTTTACTTTATACTGAGTGGATTGTAATTGCTATCGTTGGTCTGCTGACTATTGCGGTAATTTATTTCTCTAAAAAGACCAGGAGTAATATCATCTCCAGTGTAGTTATCTTTATATCAGCTTCTATATATGTACTAGGAGTGGATTTCGCTTATAATAACATCCTTCAAAGCCATCAACGTAATCGCGTTGAGGTGCTACTAGGAAAGATTGATGATCCAAGAGGAGAAGGCTATAATGTCAACCAATCTTTAATTGCTATTGGCTCAGGTCAACTGCTTGGAAAAGGTTACCTTGAAGGCACCCAAACAAAATACAACTTTGTACCTGAGCAAAGTACTGATTTTATATTCTGTACAATTGGCGAGGAATGGGGCTTTGTAGGCTCTGCAACTCTGGTATTAATTTATGTAGGCTTACTTTTAAGATTGATTCATATTGCAGAACGACAACGATCTTCTTTTGCAAGAATATACGGATACGGTGTTGTATCCATATTATTCTTTCACTTCTTTATAAACATTGGAATGACTTTAGGAATCGTCCCTGTAATCGGGATTCCTTTACCATTTATAAGCTATGGGGGTTCTTCCTTATGGAGTTTTACAATCCTGCTTTTTATATTGATTAAACTAGATGCAAACAGAAAAGGTTTGTTTAATATTCAATCAATATAACCAAGCTTATACTCCAACAATACAGCTATAACTAGCCATATCGTTGTCTTAATATAGCGTATAATTTGTCTACACTAGCTTGTTTTGTATCCCAACTATTCTTCTGCGCATAATTACTTTTCAGAAAGCGGTCAGCATCTTCAAAGCTTTCAAACCTATTCAACAATTCGATTGCTTCGCTGTATGCAAGGCTATAACCGTTAAATAAATCTTTAATAAACAACAGTTTATCATTCAAATTTATTCCTGATTTAATATCCTTGATCCTGCGTGGCGACTCTAAGTGCTTTTTCTCTGAATCCAAAGCCTTTCTTTGCTCAGAAAGTCGATCATTTAAACTCATCGGGCGCTCACTATGAATATTTAAAGTTTTCTCTTCAATTACAACTTCATGAGTAATTTCTTTAACAGGCTCAGAGATAGGTTCAGTTTCCACTTTCCTTTCAGGAACAGGCTCTTCTTGATATTGAGGTTTATCTATCTCTTCTTCTTGCTTACTAACCGTGTTACTTTCACTGCTAAATACATTATTATCTTCCTCTACAATTTCCTCAACAGTTTCTTGAGAATCTAAGGCTTCTTCTCCTACAGATTCACTACTTGATGCAGGAGTGAAAATAATAGGCTCAACAAGTCTTTCCTCTGCCGGTTTTTCTTCCAACGCTGTCTCTTCTTCCCTTTCGGCAGCTACTTCTTTTTCAACAATAGGAATATGTTCTATATCTTTCAATTGCGTATGCTCTACCTCTTCCACCTCTCTTTCATGAACCTCTTGACTTTGTTCATGCCTTGCCGATTCCTCAGCCTCAGCATACTTTCTAGCTTCCTCGTCTTCAAGTTTGCGAAGGAGATTTGCATGTTCAGCAAAGTAAGCAGCGTTTATTTCAAAAAGTTGAAACTCAAGAGGATTCACATCCTTATCAGGGTCTGAAATATAATCGAACTTATCACTAAGCTCCTTTAATAACACTCCAACTTTCTCAATAATCTCTTCTTTAGATATCATAATTGCAAAAATATTTATCTTAATATAAATCGATGAACCAGTCAAATTTAATTAATAAATCTGATACTTACAGTGATTTACTACCTCTTATAATCAATTACTTCTTTGTTCATCAGGTCGATCTCCTACGCGTTTAAATGTTGATTCCTCAGTCCTTATTTTTGTGAAATCATCCAAATAATTCGGAAAATAAATATCTGATAAATGCATAAACTCATCACCTCGCATAAAGATATCCATACTAATATCATCAAAACTCTTCTTGCCACAGGCAGCTAGTAATTCCATTGCTGCGAGTAAAGTATTACGATGAAAATAATAAACACGATCCTTCTTTTCAGTTACCGCCAGTCCTTTTACAAGCATTTTATCTTGCGTTGCAACACCTGTCGGACAATCATTCGTATTGCATCTTAGTGCTTGAATACATCCCAAAGAAAACATAAACCCACGAGCACTATTACACAAATCAGCTCCCAACGCAAGCATTTTTAGAAAAGAAGCAGCCGATAGAACTTTACCACTGCAAATAATCCTGAGCTTATCCCTTATTCCATATTTTTCCAATGACTGGTGAACAAAGATCAATGCAGGTTCTAAAGGAACACCAACAGCATCAGCAAATTCTAAAGGAGCTGCACCTGTACCTCCTTCTGCGCCATCAACTGTTATAAAATCAGGATAAATATTTAACAGATTCATGGCTTCACAAAGTTCAATGAACTCATCAGTTCTTCCTATACAAAGTTTAAAACCTACCGGCTTACCATCTGATAGCTCGCGTAAAGTTCCGATAAATTGAATAAGCTCCATGGCATTAGAAAAAGCACTATGATGTTGAGGAGAAAGCACCAAAGTATTAGGTATCAGGCCTCTTATCTTTGCAACCTCCTCTGTATTCTTAACAGCCGGCAAAATACCTCCATGGCCTGGTTTTGCGCCCTGTGATAGTTTCAATTCAATCATTTTCACTTCTTTCCAAAGTGCTTTTTCACGAAACCTTTCCGGACTAAAACTGCCATTCTCTGTCCGACACCCAAAATAACCGGTTCCAATTTGCCATACCAGATCACCACCTTGCATATGGTAATCAGAAATGCCACCTTCTCCTGTATTGTGATAAAAATTCCCTCTCAAAGCTCCCTTATTCAAAGCCATAATAGCATTAGAACTTAAAGAACCATAGCTCATAGCAGAAATATTTAACCGGGAAGCATTATAAGGCTGCTTGCAATCTTTACCTCCAATTATTATTCGCGGCAATTCTTCAACGATATCAACCGGATAGATTGAATGCCGAAAACCTTCATAATTACGGTGATTAAGCTCAAGTTGAGTACCAAACGGCGATGTCGATTCTATATTCTTTGCACGCTGATAGGCAACAGACCGTAAATTACGGGAGAAGGGCTTTCCATCTGTGTTTCTTTCAATAAAATATTGTTGGAGCTCCGGAGAAATAAACTCAAAAAAGTAACGCAAATAACCTATAACAGGGAAGTTCTTTAAAATAGCATGCTTATCCTGAATCAGGTTATAAATACCCAATCCCAATATAGCCAGAGCAATTAATGTTAACCATATTAAACCAGGGTAAAATCCAGTAAAAATCAGTAACAAAACCACAATTGGAATTGCTGTATAAAGAAAGAGGTTTCTCATTTTAAGTATAGATTTAAAACATTTGGATATCTGCCTTTGACATAATCCAACGAAATAACATCCGGAATTATTACTTTATTGCCTCCGAAATTGGAATACCAATAGAGCCATTCGGCTGCTGAATTTTCAATATAGCTGCAATGGTTGCTGCAATATCAGTCATATGGGTCGGCCTGTCCGTTTTTCCATGATTAACCCCCCATCCCATAAATATCAAAGGAATATGAGCATCGTATGGATTCCAAGCTGAGTGACTAGTTCCTGTTGGGTTTGCAGAACCACTACTATACCAGGCAGGATCTAAAATAACCTGAATATTACCACTCCTATCATAATTGTAACCATTAATTATCCGTTCACGAATAACTTTTGGAATTGATGCCGTTTGAACTTTATCCATATCCACAACATAGGTTACTCCTTCTTGCTTTCTCAAGAAATCAATAGCTGCTAATTTAATAGCTTCCATGTCTAAACCCTTCTCTTCAATCACTTTATAGTTAAGATGTCCTTGGTAATTTAACAGACTTATTATCAGTTTTTCTTCTCCAAACTTAGCTTGAAGCACCTTATTTAATTCAGTTAATATCTTACCTGATCCCCAAGCTCCGGCAGGTATATTGTTGTCCTTTAAGAAACTTACATTATGCGCACCACCATGATCTGCAGATAAAAACACCGTATACTCTCCTGCACCCACTTTCTCATCCAGATATTTAAAAAAGCTTGCCAGTTCTTTATCTAATCTCAAATAGGTATCTTCAACCTCAATTGCATTGGGTCCAAATTGATGACCCACATAATCAGTCGATGAAAGACTCAAAGCCAGAAAATCAGTTACAACACCCTGACCTAATTTTTCATTCTCAACGGCGGCTTTTGCCATATCAAAGCTTAATGTATTTCCATAAGGTGAAGTACGAATAGCTCCTGCTCCACTCTTCTTATACAGCTCGGCAGTATTAACAGGGAAAACAGGTTTCTCTGATACACTAAACTTACCTTCATATCTATTATCATCAGCAGAACTTTGTATATAGCTACTAATAGGATATAAAGTTTCCCAGCCTTGATTCAAATATTTCTCTACTAACTTTTGTTTATTAAAACCATCAACCCACGAAGGCAGCTTATCCATATAATAGGTCGAAGTAATGAAATTTCCGGTCTCCCCATCAAACCAATAAGCAGCATCTGCAGCATGTCCTGCAGGCAAAATACTTCCCCTATCTTTAATTGCTACACCAATCACTTTCGATCTGAAATTAGTGGCTAACTTCAACTCATCAGTTATTGTGCTTGCTAACAAATTCCTTGGCGACATCTCCCCTGCATTAGAGGTACTTCCAACTGTACTAACTGTACTATCTTCTGTACAATACATGGTTTCACCAGTAGCATTTATAATAAAATCATTCCCTGCTATTCCATGTATGGAAGGTACAGAACCTGTATAAATTGTTGTATGACCAATCGCAGTTACAGTCGGCACATAGTCAATGTTAGTGTTATCAGCACTAAAACCCTGGTTAATCATCCTCTTAAAGCCATCGCTACCGTATCGGTCATAATAACGATACAGATAATCCCAGCGCATTTGATCAACTACAATTCCCACCACTAACTTTGGTCGTGGTAGTTTTCCTGAATCTCCATTATTATTCTGAGCAAAGGAAACAGAGCTAAATAAGATTAACGCAACTGCAATTGCTACGAAACTATAGGGTACATATTTTCTCATAATGTTTTAAGGTTTTTACAAAAACGAAGCTACGAAATTACTCCTAATTTCCCTATTGCGCTCAGACATAATGAGAACTTTAAAAGTTTTTAATGCTTCTCTACATAATTTTTCAATGACTCCCCAAGTATAAAATTCCAACCCTCTGTAAAGCTTGTAATAGCAAAATTAGGATTATCTTTAGGAAAGCTCTCAAGTCCTTCATGGCTTAATCTTAACCTTGTCTTTTGTTCTCCCTCTTCAAAAAGCTCCCAGGTAACCACTGAATATCCATTGTTATGTTCAGGATAGGTCCAGCTGTAACTGAGCTTATGCGGTGGATCTACGAAAATCACTTCACATTCATGAAGATATTGCACGTTTTCATCTCCGCCGGTGAACTGAAATTTAAATCCTTTTTCAGGTTTAAATTCCTTAAGTGCAAAATACCATTCTTTCATCTGATCCTTGTCGGTAATGGCTTTCCAGACTTTTTGAATGGATGCATTATAAATGCGTTCTACAATCAATGGTTTTGTTTCCATAATATTGGTTTTTAGGTTTGCAGAATATTGTTATCAAATAGTTTTGTCGTTTTGGTGTTCCAAAAAATCTTCCAAGGCATCAAGTTTATGATTCCAAAACTTTCTATAGCGTTCAAGCCACTCATCTACCTCTTTCAGTTTTTGCAGGTCTGTCCTACAATAACGCTCCCTCCCTTCCTGCCGGACAATGATCAACCCACATTCAGTAAGAATCTTAATATGTTTCGAAATGGCCGGACGGCTAACGCTGAAATGTCCAGCAACGGCATTTAAGTTTAGCGATTGGCTACTAAGCAAATCAATAATGTCTCGCCTTGTCGGATCAGATATTGCCTGAAATACGTCTCTTCTCAATTCCATCTATATTAAATCATGATTACAAATATATACGAAACCATTTGGTTACCCAATATTTTTTACACTTTTTTTTCATGGCTGTTGAAGACACTCTACAAACAAGATTGTGCAAAAGGCAGCTATTAGCAGTAGCGACTACACCTTTAAGAAAGAGAAAAAAGTATTATTTCCGATTCCTGCAATAAACAAAAGAGGATAGTTCAATTCAACATCATAATCGACCAAACGATTACTGTTTTACAACAAATTCATGAAAATCGATGATTATTATATATCGGACAGGAAGATTTCAAGAGATTAAACAACACAATGATCAATGCAAATTTGTTAAATATTCGTTAAATAATTTGCAAAATTCAAAGAAGAAGCGTTTATTTACTATGTTTTTGTTAGAAATTTTATAGCTTCTCCTTTGATTTATCTGGGAGGGCTATAAGTTTTCTCTTTAGAGAATAACCACTCCTGAGTTGTAACGTCCAATTATCGTGCCATAGGATAAATAAGTGGATATTTCGGATTGAAACCGACAATATATAAACGAGAAAAGCCTTCTACATGATGTAGAAGGCTTTTTGTGTGGTGCCAGCTGGAATCGAACCAGCGACACAAGGATTTTCAGTCCTTTGCTCTACCAACTGAGCTATGGCACCCTAAACAAAAGAATATTTCTTCGTTTGAGGAATGCAAATGTAGCTTCTTTTTTCATTTTTGGAAACTTTTTTCTAATAAATTTGGAATTAATTCCAATCAAGAAGGTTTCTTGTTGACTATGAGTGTCTTAATTTTCATCAATAATACGCCTTAATACACAATACAACTACTTTGTATTAGACTTGCTTTACATGCTCTTCTACTCCCATCTGATATCTTCGTTGTGTCTGCGTTTTTTTGCGTGTTTTAACGCAGATACAACGGAAGAAGTATTATGAAGGTAATCTAATATATAAAGCAAGGCATTCTTATGAGTAATGCTAATGCAAGTGTTATCAATCAATATGCTATCCGAGGCAGAATGGCTCTGCTGAAAGTTTCCTTTAATTTTTAATAAAACTCATCTTGCAAAGCTTCTAAAGCAACAGAAAGGTAAGCAATCGGAGCATTCCAATTTATCGCGATTTCATTGGTTGCATAAGATTCTGAAACATCCGCGTAAGCTTCGCTCGGGACAGAGCTTGGCAATGCTACACCATCTTGCTCTCCAGGATTTGGACCACCAACTAACATACCAGAAATCGGTTCTTTAACTCCATCTGCAACAGAAGGGCGGTGATGTGGAAACATCGGTGTTTTAGACCCCAACCCTGTAACATATGAATAACCAGTAGCATTACGACCTAATAAATAATCAAGATTAGCCAGAGCATATCTCAAATATTCTTTATAGCCGGTTAAGCGATAAGCCTGAATCAAAGCGATACCTTGATTTGCCGCGTTTGAGTTACTTCCCCAGTTAAAATCACGACGACTTTTACCCATAACTGTTTGATAGGCACTTCCACTAACACCTGCTATATAAGAATCTGCCATATTAATAATACGATTCTTAAGCATTGTAAAATATTCAGGAGCGATACTATCTAATAGTTTTTCATTTCTAGCCAGCGTATAATAACCCAATAGCCGAACATTTGACCAGGTAGGCAACGGCATTGAATTGTCAGGAAATATATTCAGCATTTTTAAATATTGTCCATCACCGGTTGTAACAGAAAGCTCAGACGCTGCCCAGATAAATTCATCGGTAAAATTTCTATCACCATAAGCACCTGTTGTTACCTTAGGCTCATATTTAGTATTCATCTCATCTTGATTGTAGGCAACATTCGGATTCTTTTGTGCCCAGTTCCAAGCAGCAAGCGATGCCTTATAGCAGGAGTCTGCTAATCCGGGAAACTCAACATTATATTCTTTAAAAACACGACTTGCCTGGGCTAATACTGCAGCAAAATCAAGCGTAGCTGCGGTTCCTTTTTGTACAGCATAGCGAGGGTCTTTGGTTACTCCCGGCATAACCATTCCATCAAAAGAAGCGTTGGTAAGTTTATGATAGACTCCACCATCTTCAGGATCTTGCATAGTTAGCATCCAGCGTACATTCCAAAGAATTTCATCTAGCAAATCAGGAGCTTTATTCGTACTCTCTGGAATAGATAGGTTTAAATCCTTAACATAGTCAGGGAAATCTTCATAAATGGAAAGCAATGTGCCGGTCGTAATACCAGAATTGACAATGTATTTATTATAATCGCCTGCATCATACCATCCTCGAGAAGCATTTATGATTGTTCCTGCCGGACGAGTTGTGGTAGCAGCCGAGGGATGAATTAACACTTTATTATCCGGATGTCCGGTTGTTCGATGCCATTTACCTGCAAACTCTTCTGGCAAGGCTGTAGATACACGCTGAAAATAAAAGGCTTTTATGGTAGCTTTGGCCAGTCCGTTATTAACCGAATCTTTAATAGAGAAGGGATAAGAATACCCCAATCCATCTACATAAAGCACATAATCTCCGGGGCTTTTAAAGAATGAAAAATCGGCTATGAAGGTTTTATTCCCATTTAAAGCTGTATCTGCTGATTCTTTTAACTTAAATGCGGTTAATACCGTTTTACTTCTATCGCTCGTTAACAAGCTATAGGTAGAAACATTGGGTGATGTAATAATGGCGAATTTAGGTGCATTAGGGTAAAAACCCAATTGATTTAGCCGTATACTTTCTGATACCTGACCACCCTTTTCTTGCGAGTAGGCTACAGAACAGAATAATAAAAATAGGCAACAAGTTTTAAGAATTAGGCTTATACGGTTTTTCATATGTAAAGAGGTAAGTATCAATTAAAAATATTGGACAAAATAACTAAAAAAACAAACATCCGTTTATATTTGTATCCTCAATTGTAACAAAAATATCAGAAAGAAAGTCTGAGAGGGAGCGTCTGAAATAATAAGATGGATCAAGATAGAAGCAAGAAAAAAGGAAACTCAAGTATTTTTAAACTACTAAAGCCTTACTCAGGAATGATCTTTCTGCTGATATTGTTCGCATTACTCAGCAATGCCTTAAATTTATGGATACCTAAAATCATTGGGGATGGTATAGATGCGTATGAAAACGGAACCTTTGTATTCCGATCGCTAATTATACAATTCATGATTATTATCGTCATTATATTCATCTTCACCTATTTACAAAGCGTTATTCAAACCTATGCATCTGAAATGGTAGCACGTGATTTACGAGCAAAACTTTCTGATAGAATATCTGAACAAAGCTTTGAGTATATTGAAACTGCCAATCCATCGAAATTATTAACCAATTTAACAGCCGATATTGATTCGATTAAACTGTTCGTATCTCAGGCCATTGTATCCTTGGCTTCATCGCTGTTTATCATTGTTGGAGCAAGTATTCTATTACTTTCAATCGACTGGAAACTTGCTTTAGTTGTTCTCGCTATCATCCCGATTCTTGGAATTACATTTTATCTGGTACTCGGAAAAGTGAGATCATTATTCATTCAAAGCAGAGCGGTTATCGACTGGCTTAATAAAGTTATTAGTGAAAGTATTTTGGGTTCTGCAATTATTCGTGTAATTAATTCGCAACAGTTAGAATACGATAAGTTTTTAGAAGCAAATACAAAGGCCAAAGATTTTGGACTGGCAATACTTCGACTTTTTGCAGGACTTATTCCCATAATTATTTTTAC
Organism: Albibacterium bauzanense; assembly: GCF_004339765.1. GTDB lineage: Bacteria > Bacteroidota > Bacteroidia > Sphingobacteriales > Sphingobacteriaceae > Albibacterium > Albibacterium bauzanense. The sequence continues at coordinate 861,918 of NZ_SMGO01000001.1, forward strand.
AGCTAACCTGGCCGGATTGGCAATTCTATTGCTGGGAGGTAAATTTGTAATTAATGGCAGTATGAGTTTGGGAGATTTCGCTGCGTTTAATAGTTATTTGGCCCTTCTAATTTTCCCAATACTCGTTATTGGCTTTATGAGTAATGTTATAGCGCAAGCCAGTGCTTCTTATGAACGTATCAGCAATATTATTGAAACCAAGCCCTTAGAAGAAACAGGTTCAATAACCAGCGCTTTAAAAGGAAAGATTGAACTTCATGCTGTTAATGTTAGTTATGGTCAGAAACCTGCTTTAAAGAATGTTTCTTTTTCGATTAAACCGGGATCAAAAACTGCAATTATTGGACCTACAGCAGCAGGCAAAACACAGCTCCTGTATTTACTTACAGGCTTAATACAACCTGAATCAGGAACAATTGAGTTTGATAATCATCGCATTGATGAGTATCATTCAGAAGCTTTCCATAGCCAGGTAGGCTTTGTTTTTCAGGATAGTATTATCTTTAACATGAGTATCCGCGAGAATATCGCTTTTAGTGATACGGTAACTGATGAATCCTTGAAAAAGGCAATTGATACTGCAGAACTAAATAATTTCATTGACGAACTTCCTGATCAATTAAATACAATTGTTTCTGAACGGGGATCAAGCCTTTCGGGAGGGCAAAAACAAAGAATCATGCTTGCTCGCGCTTTAGCAGTAAATCCAAAAATACTATTGCTTGATGATTTTACTGCCAGGGTAGACAATAAGACCGAAAGCAAAATATTATCAAACATTCAAAGTAACTATCCGGATTTAACTTTAATATCTGTAACCCAGAAAATTTCATCAATAGAAAAATACGATCAGATTATTTTATTAATGGAGGGTGAAATAATTGCTACAGGCACGCATCAGGAACTAATGAATTCTTGCCCGGAATATATTCAGATTTCTAATTCACAAAAAAGCACCAGCAACTATGAATTATAATCTGAACGAACTTTTTGAACAAGAGAAAAAGAAGTCGACATACGCCGGGCTTAAAGATCTTTTTAAATTAATAGCGCATGAGAGGAAGAACCTGATCATAGCATTCTTCACGATCCTGACAGATGCTACTCTTAATCTTCTTGGCCCTTTTATAATCGGTCATACCATTGATAAATATGTAGTAACGAAGGACTTTCATGGAGTATTGGTTTTTTCGGGGATTTTATTGGCCATGTACATTGGTGCCCTATTCACCAAATACTTACAAACTACATTAATGGGAAGTATTGGTCAGCGTTTATTATATACACTGCGAAATGCTATTTTCAATAAACTGCAATTATTGCCAGTTGCTTTTTTCAATCAGAATAAAGCCGGTGACCTTATCTCGCGCGTTAACAACGATACCGATAAGCTAAACCAGTTTTTCTCTCAGTCGTTGATGCAATTTATCAGTAGCATTGCTTTAATGACCGGGGCAAGTATATTCTTGCTATCAATTAATTTCAAACTGGGTTTAGCTACACTTGTTCCCGCTGTATTGATATTAATTTTCACTCAGCTTGTATCTCCCTGGGTAAAAAGGAAAAATGCGGCTACCTTAAAGAGCATTGGTGGCATGAGTGCAGAAATACAAGAAAGCCTTAACAACTTTAAGGTTATCATCGCTTTTAACCGTCGGGATTACTTTCGAAAACGTTTTAAAGAGACCAATCAGGAGAACTATAATGCTGCCATCGGAGCTGGTTTGGCTAATAATATATTCTTGCCCGTTTATGGTTTATTCTCAAGCCTTGCCCAGCTAATTGTATTGGCTTATGGTATTTATTTAATTTCTATTGGTGAATTTACAATCGGTTTATTGGTAAGTTACCTTTCTTACGCTGTCAATTTATATAACCCTTTAAGGCAACTGGCTTCACTTTGGTCAACATTTCAAGTAGCCATGGCAGGTTGGGATCGGATTTCTCAAATACTGTCTTTAGAAAGCAATTTAGCTATTTCTGATAGTAACGTTAAAGAACCTTCAGCTGCTTTATTAGAATTTAGAAACGTTTCTTTCGCTTATCCGAATGGAAAAGAAATCTTACATGATATCAATCTGAAATTAGAACGTGGTAAAACCTATGCTTTGGTTGGCCCAACCGGAGGAGGAAAAACTACCACTGCATCATTAATGGCACGTTTATATGATCCTACAGAAGGAAGTGTTCTTCTTGACGGTAAAGATATAAGATCATATAAGCCCGATGAGCGCTCACAAAAAATTGGTTTTATCTTGCAGGAACCTTTTCTATTTACAGACACCATACAAGACAATATTCTTTATGGAAACGAGACTTACTCGAATTATAACAGCGAGCAACTAACTGAATTAATACAGACTTCGGGACTGGGAGAGTTACTAGCTATTTTTGAAAGCGGCCTTGAAACTAAAGTTCTTTCAAGTGGAGATAGCATTAGCTTAGGGCAGCGACAAGTAATTGCATTTATGCGTGCTGTTTTAAGAAACCCTGAAATACTGATCCTGGATGAAGCCACAGCTAATATTGATACCGTAACGGAGCAATTATTAGAGAAAATATTAAAAAAACTACCCGAAAGCACAACGCGGGTTATTATTGCCCACCGTTTGAATACAATAGAGAATGCGGATGAGATATTTTTCATTAATTCGGGAGAAGTAACGCTTGCAGGCTCTTTTAATGAAGCTGTTGATAGATTAATGCATGGAAAAAGAAGTAGTTAATTCATAATTGTCTGCTTAATTCAATTTCTATATAAATTTTCAAAAAAATATCAAATTAATTACCCTTGTATTCAATTTAGCTTTACATTTGTTACATGTTCAAGAGGCAGATTGCTTTCATACTTATCTTAACGCTAGTAACATCTAGCTTTAGTAGATTTTTTATCTATGCTGGCTTCGAACTTAACCGCGATTATATTTCTTCAACACTTTGTGAGAATATAGACATGCCTGAATTACATTGTAACGGACAGTGTTATTTGGCAAAGAAAATTCAACAAGCTCAGGAAAAGGAGAAAAATAATACACAAGATCAAAAGAAAGGTAACTATCAAGAAGCTTTCATTACTCAAAAGGTTGTTTTAATAACTCCCTTTACGTATGTAGAGACCTTTACGGCTACGGAAATGCCTTTCGATCTTCCGGTACAGCCAGCAACAATCTTCCACCCTCCAAAGATCAACTCAAGCATCTTAATAGGATAAATTTCATTTGTCCGCATTATTAATTCATAAGAAGCTTATATTATTATATAGGTGGGCTATGACCTATAATTTCATGCTTAGGATATAAAATCCTTCAATATTAACTTAATGAAATCTTTCAGATACTATTATCTGTTGATGGTTTTCGTGGTGCTTTCTATTTCAGCAAATGCACAAGATGGAACCATTACCGGACATATTTATGACTCGCAGACGCGCCAGCCATTGGTTGGAGTTACAATCAAAAATCAAGCAGAGGCATTGCTCTCTCAGTCAGAGCAAGGTGGTTATTTTAAGATCAACTTAAATTCACCCGACAGCCTTATTCAGGTTGCTATGCTTGGATACAAAACTCAATGGGTTAAAATCAATCAAAATAATAATGACCTCAATATTCAATTGGATGAAGATGCAATTAACTTAAATGAGGTTCGGGTAACCGGATTTAATGAAGGCAGAAGCAATAAAGAAACTGCTGGCTCAATTGGGTTAATTACTACAAAAAACATAGAAAGAGGAAATGGTCTTTCTATACAACCGGCTCTGAATTCAATTCCGGGTGTTAAAATGGAACAGAGTACTCTTTCTGAAGCAAGAATATCTATCAGAGGAAACGGGGTTCGTGCAAGCTATGGAATCCGGAATATTAAAATATACGTTAACGAAATTCCAGTTACTGAAGCAGATGGAACAACGCGTATAGAAGCTTTGGATATGAACAGTATTGGACGGGCTGAAATAATTAAGGGCCCGGCATCCAGCATTTACGGAGCAGGTGTAGGTGGTGTTATTAATTTTCAATTGCAGCGCTCTCCTTATCAGGAACAAAGCATTGAACTAAGCGGCCAAGTAGGTTCTTATAATTTGCATCGCTTTGCCACAACTTATAGAAATGGTGGTGATAAAATGAATAGCTATGTATCTGTAGGATGGCAAGAATATGATGGCTATAGAGAACATAGCAGCGATATGCGCCGTTTCATGACTGCTAACTTTCAATTTTTCCCGAGCGACAAGCGTATTATAACCGTACTTTTAAATCGGACAACTCAACATTCGCAAATACCGGGCGGCTTGACCTTAGATCAGGTTAATACCGATCCGACTCAAGCAAACGCTTCAAACTTAGATAAACAAGCAGGAAGGTATCAAAACTGGACGCGGATTGGTCTAGGCCAACGCTATCAATTCAATGATCAATTCTCTAATAGCAGCAGTGTTTTTACCTATTTCTATGATTTGGATCATCCTCTACCCTATGCTTATCTGAGAAATTACTATCAAAGCTACGGAGGTAGAACTCGTTTTACTTACGAACCAAATTTTGCTATTCTTCCAACCCAGTTCACTCTTGGTGCAGAATTCAATAACGGAATTACCAAAGGATCTCAATTTGTAAACAATCAAGGTACAGAAGGTGCTATAAATTCTACCATTGACTATAACAATGATAATTTCTCATTATTCTATCAATCAATCACAGAACTAAGTGAAAATACCGATCTTATTTTAGGTTTAAGTTATAACAGCTTAAATTATAACGTTAAAAACTATCTGGATAAAACACAGAGTGGGACCAAGAAATTTGACCCGCAAGTTTCACCCAGGATAGCACTTAGCCATAACTTTGGTGAGGCATTAAGCCTGCATGCAAGTGTTAGCTCAGGTTTTTCTCCTCCTTCTAGTTCAGAAATAAAAAATGTAGACGGACTTATTAATCCTGAAATTCAGGCAGAAAAAGCCATAAATTATGAAATTAATGCAAAGGGTAATTTATTAAAATCAAAACTGGCTTATGATCTGTCTCTTTTCAAAATGGATATGAAAGGCGAATTAATTGCTCAATCAGTTCAACAAGGCATCACGATCTATAATAATTCGGGAAAAACTATCCACAATGGTATAGAGCTTGCCCTGTCTTACCAGCTTTTAAATGAAGAAAATAGTAATATCATTACCAGTCTGCGTCCATTCACAGCAATAACTTACTCAGATTTTAAATTTGACGATTATAAAAAACTCAACGCCGATAATGAAGTTATAGCAGACTATAGTGGCAATGAACTTACAGGTATTGCACCTTGGGTAGTTATGGCAGGATTAGACCTGGAAACAAAACTGGGCTTGTATTTTTATGGTAGTTATTTCTATAATGATAAAACTCCTCTGAATGATGCCAATACAGACTATCACTCATCTTACCATATTGTAAATACAAAAATAGGATTTAAAAAACAGCTGAATGAGGTGTTTGTAGTAAATATATATGGTGGAATAGACAATCTGTTGAATAAAAAGTATAGTTCTATTCTTTCATTAAATGCTACTGGTTTTGGAGGTGCTGCTCCTGCTTATTACAATCCATCTCCTGAACGAAATGGCTATGCAGGTCTCAGTATTAAATATTTATTATAATAAAAAGAACAATGTTAATTACAGTTAAAATGAAACATACAATTCAATTAATCGTTGCTTCTTTTTTCATTATTCTGCTTGCATCATGCGAGCAGAGTAATGAAAAAGGCATGGATATAAAATCCATTGATAATGAAAGTGCGGATGCTATTAACCCATATCTTACAAAAGATCAGAATGGGAATATAGTCATGAGCTGGACTTCAAAAGACCCGATAGATTCACTGTATCGATTAAAATATGCGCTATATAATGAAAGCGATAATACATTTGGTGAGATTATAACGGTTCCGACTTCCGCAGACTTAAGCACTTCGCCAGAAAGTATGGGGAAGGTTGCTTTTAAAGCTGATGGCACAATAATCGCTGTTTTCGGAAAGAAAATTGAAAGTCATGTAAACTCTTTCGCAGGAGCAATTTACTACAGTGTTTCTACAGATAACGGCAAAAACTGGTCGGCAGAAGAGATTATACATTCAGATACTTCACAAAATACAAGCCATAGCTTTTTTGACATAGAAACACTTAAGGATGGAGAAGTAGCAGCCGTTTGGTTAGACGGAAGGTTTAGCTCAACTGAAAAGGGATCTGCCTTGTTTTTCGCAAAAACAGAAGGTAACATCTTTGGAATAGATACTCTTTTAGATACAAACACCTGCGAATGCTGCAGAACAGACATCCTCTCTGATGATATGGGTAATATCCACATCGCTTACAGAAGTATTGCTCTTCCTGGCGGTGTGTTTGGAAAACAGGTTAGAGATATGGTATATCTTTCATCAAACGATGGAGGAGAATCCTTTTCAACGATAAAACCAATCAGTGCAGATAACTGGCAAGTTGAAGGTTGCCCACACACTGGCCCAAGCCTTGCTGTAATTAATCAACAAGTTAATGCAGTTTGGTTTACTGCTGGCGGAGGTGCTGGCTTATATTATACATCTTCTCCAAATCTATCTGAAGACTTTAAAAACCGCTCTTTACTTAGCGCTAATGGAAGACATCCTCAAATGGCCACATTCGCTCAAAATAAGCTAGCAGTTGTTTATGAAGAAAATGCAGTAACTCCTTCTAATGCAATGGAAGAAAACAATGCGCATGCATCTATGAAAATGCATAATGCAAGTATGGATATGAACATGGACACGACAGAAATGGTTATGGAACATTCAGCTATGGAAAAGGCTGATAAAGCACAAATAGTTCTTCAGCTAATTGAAAATGGAAATAAAACTGAAACGATAAAAGTTACCGATGGAAAACAACCCAATCATCATGCAGTTATTGCTCCTATTAATAATGAGGTACTTGTAGCCTGGATACACGAAGAAAACGGAAAAGCATCAATCAACTATTCTAGAATATTTTAGCAATTAAAGAATTTATACTTAAACATGGTCACATTTTATTAATTTCGTTAACGGGATCAGTTAATATATCATGCTCCCATAATCTTATATAGAATTGTATCATGCAGAAAATATACTTGAGTGATGCCGGACCAAAGGTTTCTCCAGCTATTTATGGGTTTTATAGATGGGATAAGGTAGAGAACATTTCTTCTACCATGGAAAGAATTGTAAACTTATGTCTTGACTTAGGAATAAACACCTTTGATCATGGCGACAGCTATGGATCTTATCATTGCGAAGAGATCTTTGGAGATCTTCTTCATAAAAAAACGATAAAAAGAGACGATGTAGTTTTATTTACAAAATGTGGGTTAAAAACACCCAATGCAAATAATCCGGAAACAAGAATCAGTCACTACGATACATCTGGAGATCATATTATAAAAAGTGTTGAGTCTTCTCTTAAGAAACTAAAAACAGATTATATTGATATCTTTTTGCTCGATCATTTAGATCCTATTTCGGACCTTGAAACAACTGCCCAAACCTTAGAAAATCTAAAGAAATCAGGAAAGATCAGAAACATTGGCGTATCCAATTTCTCTGTATTTCAACATCAATTGCTGGCAACTTATTTAAGTATTCCTATTGTAACCAATCACATTGAGCTAAATCTGTTAAATGTTAAAGCAATGGATAATGGGCAGGTAGATTATATTAAGCAACGTTATATGCGCCCATTAGCTTCTACTCCGTTAGCAGATGGAAGAATTGCAACCGGTCAAGATGAACAGGCCATCCGGGTTCGTAAGAAATTGGAAGAAATAAGTTTAAAATATAATGCTGATATCGAATCAGTTGCCGCAGCATGGCTAATCAAACTGGGTGCTCTCCCATTAATTGGAACGAGGGATGAGAATCGTATCAAGAATATCGCAAATGCATTCAATATCGATCTTGACCATCAAGACTGGTACGAACTCTATAATACTACGCGCGGTATTTTATAATACAATTGAGGATATTAGTTAATTGCAGAATTAATATCCTCAATTAAATCTTCTATATTCTCTAAACCAACTGAAAGCCTCAGCAAATTTCTTGGTGTCTTTGTATTCGGCCCTTCTATTGTAGCCCGATGCTCTATCAAACTTTCAACACCACCAAGGCTCGTTGCCTGCGTAAATATTTTTGTGGAATTAGCCACTTTAGCAGCCTCTGCCTCTCCTCCTTTTACCAAAAACGATAACATACCGCCAAAGTCCGGATAGAAAACTTCCTCTACTTTTGGATTAGATTTTAGAAACGATGTGAGCTGCTTAGCATTTTCTAAATGGCCACGCATACGATAGGGCAATGTTTTTATGCCACGCACAGTCAGGTAGCAATCAAAAGGTGACAAGACAGCGCCTGCCAGCTCCTGTACTTTAAGTATTCTATCCCAAAATTCATTCTTTTCTTTAGTTACCAAAGCACCTCCAAGCGTATCACTATGTCCGCCCAGATATTTGGTGGTTGAGTGCATCACCAAATCAGCGCCCAGCTTTAATGGGTTTTGGAAAATAGGAGTTGCAAAGGTATTATCGCAACAAACAATTACTTTATGTTCTTTTGCAATATCAGTAATTGCTTTAATATCACTAAGCTTTAAAAGTGGATTTGATGGTGTTTCCAACCAAATTAACTTGGTGTTTTTCTTGATTGAATTTCGCACTTCTTGGAGATCTGACATATCTACATAGTCGATTTCCAGAATTCCTTTATATACTACATTTAATAAGTTACGCAAACCATGATACATATCCGTTGGTGCCAAGACATGGCTGCCAGGCAACAAAGCTTGAAATACTGCTCCACCAGCTGCGTTTCCAGAAGAAAAAGCACTGGCAGCTACCCCATACTCAAGTTTAGAAAGAACGTTCTCTAAAGAAGCACGATTCGGGTTGGCAATACGCGTGTACATATACCCACTTGGGTAACCTCCATCTTCTCCTCTCTCATATGTTGTTGATAATGTGATGGGCTCAATAACTGCCCCGGTAGCTGCATCTACTCGATTTCCTGCATGGATTGCAATAGTTTCAATTTTCATGTTCTAATATTAATTAGACTGTATCAGACTCTTTTATCCGATACTCAAAGATGCGAATAAAGAATAAAAAACACAGTAATCTCCATAAAAAAAGTAGTCATTCTTTTTCACAATAACTACTTTTTTATTAAGTCTTAAGCTAAGGCTTTTGGACCATAAATCGTGGATTAGCTCTAAACCAATCGCATAATTCTCTGGTTACAACCTTATCAATATCGATCCCCATAGCCTTAGTAACTCCTTCTCCATAAGCAGGGTCAGCAATATAGCAGTTTTGAGCATGTCTGATCTTAATGAACTCTTCGGCTCCATTAATAGCACGAGCGGTGTTATCAAACAACAATTGCTGTTTTTCAGGAGTCATTAATCGGAACAAGTTTCCAGGCTGTGTATAATGATCATTATCATCTTGGTAATGATCCCAATTATCAGCATCTCCCTCTAATGGCAATGCTGGTTCTTTTGCGCTCGGCGTATCATTCCAGGCACCATAACTATTAGGCTGATAGTGTGTTTTCGCACCATAATTTCCATCTACGCGCATTGCTCCATCTCTGTGGAAAGAATTAACAGGACACTTTGCCTGATTAACGGGAATCAGATTATGATTTACTCCTAAACGATAGCGTTGAGCATCTCCATAAGAGAACAAACGCCCTTGCAGCATCTTATCTGGAGAGAAGCCAATTCCTTCAACAATATTTGCCGGGTTAAAAGCAGCTTGCTCCACTTCAGCGAAATAATTCTCCGGATTTCTATTCAATTCAAAGAAGCCAACATCAATTAATGGAAACTCTCCTTTAGGCCAAACCTTTGTTAAATCAAAAGGATTATGATAATGAGCTTTAGCCTGTTCAGTTGTCATAACCTGGATCTTCATATCCCAGCGAGGGAATTCACCTTTCTCAATACTATAAAACAGATCTCGTTGGGCACTTTCACGATCATGACCAACCAACTCAGCAGCTTGGGCATCACTTAAATTTTCAATTCCTTGCTTCGTAACGAAGTGAAACTTCACCCATACACGTTCATTGTTTGCATTCAGCATACTATAGGTATGGCTTCCGAAACCATGCATGTAACGCATCGACAGAGGGATTCCTCTATCGCTCATTACTATGGTTACTTGATGCAGAGATTCTGGTACGGATGTCCAGAAATCCCAATTATTATTCGCACTCCGTAAGTTTGTCTTAGGATCGCGTTTTACCGCATGGTTTAAATCTGGAAATCTTAAAGGATCCTTAAAGAAGAACACCGGCGTATTATTACCTACCAAATCCCAATTACCCTCATCGGTATAGAACTTCATCGCAAAGCCTCTTATATCGCGCTCTGCATCGGCTGCGCCGCGTTCACCAGCCACCGTTGAAAAGCGAACAAACATATCTGTCTGCTTTCCTATTGTAGAAAATAAACTAGCCTTGGAATATTTAGTTATATCATGCGTAACAGTAAATGTGCCATAAGCACCTGATCCTTTAGCATGCATTCTTCGTTCGGGAATTACTTCACGATCAAAATGAGCCAATTTTTCCAAAAACCAAACATCCTGTAATAAAACGGGACCTCTGGGTCCAGCGGTCTGAACATTTGTATTATCCGCAATAGGTCTTCCATTGGTGGACGTCAACCTGTCATCTCTTTTTTCCATAATTCTCTAAAAAGCTTCTAAACAATTAATAAATATTGATCCTAATATACAATTTTTAAGAATATGAACTAAACACAAAAAGACTCGATGATTATCTCTTAAATATTCTAAAGATTGGAACTATACAAGAAATAAAATTTATTGTATATTTGAATAAATATATAGTCTATAAAATTGATAGTCTATTGGCATTAATCCATTAATCTAAAATAATTGTTTTATGAGTTTACGCTTAGGGGATACGGCGCCCAATTTTAAAGCCGTTACGACAATTGGTGAAATAGATTTTTACGAATTCCTTGGAGACAGTTGGGGAGTTTTGTTCTCGCACCCTGCAGATTTTACTCCGGTTTGTACTACAGAACTAGGAAGAACAGCGCAACTTAGCAATGAATTCAAAAAAAGAAATGTTAAAGCAATCGCTGTGAGCGTGGATTCTGTAGAAGACCACCGTGGTTGGGTTAAAGATATCAATGAAACACAAGTTACTGATGTTGATTTCCCAATTATTGCAGATAAAGATCATAAAGTAGCTGAATTATATGATATGATCCATCCAAATGCATCTGCTACACATACTGTAAGGTCCGTTTTCATTATTTCACCAGATAAAAAGGTTCGGTTAACATTAACCTATCCTGCTTCTACAGGAAGAAATTTCACTGAAATAATCAGAGTAATCGACTCTATGCAGCTAACTGACAAACATAGTGTTGCTACACCAGCAGACTGGAATCCAGGTGAAGATGTGATTGTTTCTAATGCTATTAAAACTGAAGATGCAACTACTAAATTTCCAAAAGGAGTTCGTGAAGTAAAACCATATTTACGTTATACTCCAGATCCTGCCAAATAAAAGCAGAGATTCTAAAAACAATGGGCTATTGATAATATCAATAGCCCATTATTTTTAATGATAATTTTTAACGTTAATCAATAGTCTTGAACCATTCCATAAAATGATCAAACCATTGATCTGTTGTTGTTTTATTATTTAATCCGAAACCATGTCCACCCTCATCGTAAACTAATAATTTCACAGGCACATGATGACTTGTAAGTGCATCCCTAAAGCGTTCACTATTTGCAATCGGTACAACTTTATCATCCTTAGCATGAACTATAAAAGTTGGAGGAGTATCATCACTAACCTGCTTATCATTAGAGAAGTTAGTTATTTGGCTCGCTGAAGGGCTCACTCCCAGTAGATTTACTTGAGATCCTTTATGCGTAATCACTGGGTCCATACTAATTACAGGATAAAGTAAAAGCATGAAATCCGGACGTAAACTGGTGTTTTTCGGATTAGGGATCAACGCCTTTTGATAATGAGTTCCAAGTGTAGAAGCTAAATGCCCTCCTGCTGAAGAACCTACAATTCCAATCTCGTTTGTTGAAATTCCCCATTCAGCTGCCCTCTCACGAACAAGCTGTATAGCGCGCTGTGCATCTTGCAAAGGCCCTATACTTTTATCTTCCATAATTTTATCACTTGGAAGTCGGTATTTTACAACAAAAGCAGAAATACCCTCTTCATTCAGTCGTTTGGCAATAGCATAACCCTCATGATCAATTGCCAGAACAGAATAGCCGCCACCTGGGAAAATAATAGCCGCCTTGCCCGTATTATTATCTTTTTCGGGTAAAAAGGCAATAATCTGGGGTCTGGTAACTCCCGAAACTCGTGGGGTTCCATCATTTGCAGCAGGTGAAACTTCGACAACCTCACTGTTCCTGGAATTAGGAACCGAGCCGTCGTATAAATCAATAGTTACTTGTCCGAATACTGGAATTGATACAACTGAAATCACAGTATATAAAATTAAATTCTTAAAAATCATCGATTCTATAATTTAGGTGGCATTTATTAGAATTGCTAATTCAAATATAAATTAATCTATTTAAAATACTCTAACTTTGCCAAAAACTCATCGTTGGCAAAAATTCTTTTTCATGAAACTACTCCTCAAGTACTTAAGTAAGTATAAGCTACTTATCTTTATAGCACTCATTTTAGCAGCCATAAATCAAATATTTTCTTTATTAAATCCTTATATACTTGGTAACTTCTTAATTGACCCCTTTGCAAATAAAGCAGCTGAATTCAGGAATACGGGTGCCAATACCGAATTCTTTAGAGGAGTAGCCATAGGTTTATTGATGATTATCGGTGCAGCTATGGTTTCAAGGATTGCAAAGGCATTTCAAGACTATGTAGTGAATGTTATTATCCAGAAATTTGGAGCACAACTCTATACGGATGGCTTGCAGCATGCTATGCGCCTACCCTACCAAGACTTTGAAGATCAACGTAGTGGAGAAACCTTATCGGTTCTCCAAAAGGCTCGTGAAGACTGCTCTAATTTTATAACTGGTTTTGTAAATGTCCTCTTTGCAACCATTGTAGGTATCGTATTTGTAACAATTGTTGCTTTCCGCTTAAGCCCTTTACTTCCTTTAATCTATTTAGTAGGAACCTTTGCATTGGCATTTCTTACCAGCTTTTTAAGCAGAAAAATAAAAGCTATTCAAAAGAACATTACCAAAGAAACAACTGCTCTTGCTGGTTCTACCACTGAATCTTTACGTAATATAGAATTAGTTAAGAGTTTAGGGCTTACCCAGCAAGAAATCCTCCGGCTTAATGGTACTACCATGAAAATTCTTAACTTGGAATTAAGAAAGGTCAAAAGTATACGTGCTATTAGTTTTGTTCAAGGAACCTTCGTAAACTTTTTACAACAGGTAATTATGTTTGCCCTGATCTCCTTCATATTTTATGATAAAATAACTGTCGGCCAACTCATGATGATGCAGATGTATTCCTTCTTCATTTTCGGCCCCTTACAAGAATTAGGAAACATCATCATGTCTTATCGTGAGGCAGAAGCTTCTTTGATTAATCTGGAAACTCTATTTTCAAAGAAAGTTGAATATCAACCTTTGATACCAGAAAAGATTAACTCCATCACGAATCTAAGATTCAACAATGTGAAATTCCAGCATCATATTGCCAAACAACCGGCTCTCGAAAATGTATCTTTTGAAGTAGAACGTGGCGAAACAATCGCCTTTGTCGGACCTTCTGGTGCGGGTAAAACAACCTTAGTAAAACTTTTAGTAGGATTATATACACCTACATCAGGCAATATTTACTACAACCACATTAGCGAAAACAAAGTTGATTTTGAAGGCTTAAGACATCAAATAGGCTTCGTTACTCAAGACACACAGCTGTTTTCAGGATCAATCCGAGAGAATCTCTTATTTGTAAATCCGCATGCTACTGAAGAAATGATGCTGGAGGCCTTAAGAAAAGCATCTGGCAAAAGCATCCTTGATCGTGCAGAAAATGGATTGGAAACTGTTATTGGTGAAGGTGGACTTAAATTATCAGGCGGAGAAAGGCAGCGTCTTTCAATAGCCCGATCTTTGTTAAGACAACCCAATTTAATTATCTTTGATGAAGCAACTTCAGCGCTCGACTCTATTACTGAAGAGGAAATATCAAATACTATTAGAAGAATTACAGCAGAAAGACAACATATAACCGTTATGATTGCACATCGGTTATCCACCATCATGTATGCTGACCGGATCTATGTTTTAGAGAAAGGCCACATTATAGAAACAGGAAGCCATAGTGAATTGTTAGAGTTAAAAGGGCTATATTATGCCATGTGGCGCCAACAAATTGGTGAAAGAGAAGTTCTCGTATAGCAAATCATTTAAATTTATATTAATCCTTAATTTAGATCATGGAACAATACATAAAGAAAGTAGTCATTGTTGGAGGAGGCTTTGCAGGTGTTAATCTTATTAAGAAACTCACAAACGATCCTCGTTTTCAGGTGACTTTAGTAGATAAAAACAATTATCATTTCTTTCCTCCTCTATTATATCAGGTTTCTACCGCATTTATTGAAAACTCAAATATAAGTTACCCTTTCAGGAGAATGTTCCAACACAGAAGGAATATACGTTTTCATATTGGTTCACTAATTAAAGTAAATTCAGAAGAAAATACAATCGAAACGGATACTGGTATTCTTCCATACGACTACCTGGTTCTAAGTTTAGGTACTGAAACCAATTACTTTGGCATGGAAAACGTAAAGCAAAATGCTTTATCCATGAAAACAATTAGAGATGCTCTTAAACTGCGCGACCACCTGTTATTGAACATGGAAAAAGCTGTTCGTGCTGTCAATAAATTTGAGAAAACCAAATACTTCAATATTGTAATCGCAGGCGGCGGCCCTACAGGTGTAGAAATTGCAGGAATGCTAGCCGAAATGGTGCACAGTATCGGAGCTAAAGATTACCCTGAAATTACCGACCGTAAGGTGAACATCATATTAATAGATGCTTCTCCATCATTACTAGGCCCGATGAGCAAGAAGTCTCAGGAAGAAGCAGCCAATGTATTAACAAAACTAGGAGTCCAAATTAAACTGAACACACCTGTAAAAGATTATAAAGACGGGAAGGTATTATTAGGAAATGGTGAAACAATCCCTACAAACTCATTAATCTGGACCTCAGGCGTTATCGCTTGTGAGGTAAAAGGCCTGGCCCCTGAAGCTATTGGCCGTGGCAGAAGAATAATAGTTGATGAGTATAACACTGTACATTCAACACAAAATGTCTTTGCTATTGGTGATATTTGCTTGCAAACATCTGATGAACATTATCCAGGTGGCCATCCGCAATTAGCACAAGTGGCTATTCAACAAGGAGATCTTTTAGGAGAAAACTTAAAAAAGATGGTTGAAAACAAACCTTTGCGTGCTTTCCATTATAAAAACAAAGGAAGCATGGCCATCATTGCAAAATATAAAGCTGTAGTTGATTTACCGAAAGGATTTTTTAAAGGATTTTTTGCCTGGTTAGTTTGGCTATTCATCCATTTAATACCTATTGCCAGTTTCAGAAATAAATTCACCTTGATGTTTAACTGGTTCTTTGCCTTTGCGACAAACGATCCTACTCTGCGTTTAATTATCAGCAAAGAGAAGAAAAAGGGAGAAGAAGTCAAGAAAGAACTGACTTAAAATAAAACATCCTTACATTAAGTTAATGCAAGGATGTTTATTAAATTTTTATTCTATCAATTAATAATTAGAATAATCCGTTGGATATAAAAACAACGTTACATTCTTTGACACATTATGTTGGTATTGAGGTAATTTACTTACCGGTGCATATTCTGGTGAAAATGCTTTCCAATGCTCATCTCTATCAGTCTTATTATTAAAGGTTGTCATGTACATCAAGTTAGGCATTGTACCACCAGAAATTACCTTTCCGTAAAATACTGCGTTAAAGTTTAGCTTGGTAAATATATCTAACTCAGCAAAATTAAACATATCAACTTTATTATCAGCCAGCTTCTCTGTTGCACTTTCATAACTGCGCAACTCATAGATCCGCTCACTTTTAGGTGAAGTTAGATTAGGTATAGCTGGTTTTAACATTCCCTCAAACGCCTTCATAATAATTGTTTCAATCCTTGTATAAGGTGCGTTATTATAAGCAGCATTTAAATAAGGAGCTCCAGCAGATTGAAATTGACTATCCTTTGCTAAGGTATTGTCAATATTTAAAAGCTGTTCAAACTTAGCTACCGGAGTGAATACATAGATCCGCTGATCTGCTGTATCTTGCACAACAGGTTTAAAAACACCGATTGCCGGAATACCTGCCCGGTGCATCGCCGGAATATAAGCATCCTTTAAAAACTGATCAACCTGCGCCTCTTGAGCTGCTGTTTTAAAATGGTAGATCTTCAATTGATAATAATAACCTTTGTCGCGGCTATATGCCAACGATGACATTAACATGCAAAATACCAAGGCTACTATTGGTAATAATTTAGGTTTCATATAGATTATATTTTGATTTGCCGTAAAAGTAATAATAAAATGACATGAATTTAAAATTCTTTCACCGAGTTTTTCATTAGGCTTACCGATTATTTAATTCAGCCTACCTAATTCATATTGTCTATTTATAGCGATGCTTATAGTTTTGGATCAAATAATTAAAATGATGAAAAAAATTACAACCCTAAAACTACAAACGAATGTTTTCCTTGCATTCTTTTATCTCATCCTTCTTGGTGGAACAGCAAATACAGTATTTGCCCAAGATTCGGCAGGAAAAATAAGCGGAAAGGTTATTGACGAAACTGGCAAAAACATGGACTATGCCACCGTAAGCCTTATTAAATCGTCCGACTCTTCAACTGTAAAAGTATTATTCTCTGATGAACAAGGTAATTATACATTTGATCAAATCAAGAATGGCAGCTACTTCGTTCAGGCAGAATTACTTGGATATAGTAAAAGCAACAGCGAAAGCTTTCAATTACAGGAAGGCAAGCAGACTATTAAAATAAAAGATATTAAACTTTCGGTAAACAATAAAGAGTTAGAGACGATTGTGATTACCGCCAGAAAACCTCTTATTGAACGAAGAGCAGATATGCTTGTAGTTAATGTTGAAAATTCAACTCTTGCAGCTGGCAATAACGCCCTCGAAATATTAGAACGCTCACCCGGCATCACTGTAGATAAAGATGATAACATTAGCTTAAACGGAAAGCAAGGTATCATGGTTATGATTGATGGTAAAGAAACCCATCTGTCGTCTACGCAATTGGCTAATTTACTTCGCTCTACAGATGGAAATACATTACAATCAGTAGAAATCATCAATAACCCATCTGCAAAATACGATGCAGCAGGAGGTTCTGGCATCATCAACATTAAATTAAAGAAAAACAAAATTGCCGGAACTAATGGAACCTTCAACTTAGGTGGAGGACGTGGAAATGGTTATAAAGGCAATACTTCATTAAACATTAACCACAAGAAAGATAATGTAAGCTTGTTTGGAACCTACTCTTATCAAACCAACGATCGGACAGACTTAATGGATATTAACCGAATAGTAGAACAAGATGCTGACTTCACCAGCTTTGCACAAAACAATATGATGAACAGCCAATATGGTAGTCACTCTTTAAGAACAGGAGTTGACGTGCAAACTTCTGAAAAGAACACCATCTCTCTTCAGGTAAGTGGACTATTAAATAACTCTGAGGACAATAATACCAGTAATGTACAAATTGGCTCGCATGAATCACCATTAGATTCTACTCTCGCTGCCACATCGCAATTTGATAATGAATTTAAAAACTACTCTATTAATCTAAACAATACTTATAACATCGATACCCTGGGAAGTAAAGTAAGCGCAGATGTAGATATCTCTGCATTCTTTGAAGACAATTCAGCCGATTATGGCAACTTCTTCTACAATAAGGATGGCTCTGTAATGCATGATCCACTTCTTCTTAAAAGCGATATGCCATCAACAATCCATATTCAATCTTTTAAAACAGACTATACTCGTCCATTCAATGAAAATTCAGGATTTGAAGCCGGATTAAAATATGCTAATGTAAAAACAGACAACAACTTAAAGTTCTCTGAATTTATAAATGAAGATTGGGAAAATGTAGCCAATAGAAGTAATCACTTCGTTTATACGGAGAGAGTAGCTGCAGCTTATATAAATTACCATACTAAATTTAAGAAGATTGGCATACAAACTGGTTTAAGAACAGAATACACTACTTCTAATGGAAATTCTATCACATTGGGCAGTGAAGTTAAACGTGACTATGTTGATTTCTTCCCAAATATATCATTGAGCTATGATCTATCAGACAATAATCAATTTAGCTTAAGCTACTCAAAACGAATTAACAGACCTAATTATGGTGTATTAAACCCTTTCAACTATTTCTTAGATAAATATACCTATCAACAAGGTAACCCTTACTTACAACCAGAATATATACATGCTTTCGCTTTAAATTACACCTTGATGAAACGTTTTAACTTTTCGACAGGCTATGAAATAAGAAAAGATGCGATCGTAGAGATCATGAAACAAAACGATGTTGATAAAACAACACTGGTTACCAATGAAAACATTGCACAGCAAAAACAGTGGTTCTTAAATGTAAATGCACCCGTTAAATTCACCAAATTCTGGAGTTCAAACACCAATGCTACAACATTCTACTTAGGATTCGAATCAAATCAAGCGGAATCTCCGATTAGCTACGGCCAACTAGCATTTCAAGGAACAAGCAATCATACATTCCAACTATTATCTACTTTAAGTGCTGATGCAACTGTAAACTACCAATCCGGATTGCGCTATAGCATTTATAAGATCGGACAATCGTGGAGCATGGACCTGGGTATCAACAAATCGTTCAAAGACAAACGGGCAAATGTTAAACTAGCTGTATCAGATATCTTCAACACCCGATCACAGCATGTAAGCACAGAATACGCTAACTTAAACACCTCCATAGATCAGAAAAGAGAAACACGTGTAGTTAGATTATCTCTTAGCTACAGCTTTGGAAATACCAAGATCAGCGGTCCGAAACAAAATGTTAAAAGTGATGAAGAGAACAGAGTGGGGAAATAAGAATGTTTTAAACAGGAAGAGAGCTCGCGACGGAGCTCTCTTTAGTCATAATTAGGTTATCAATAAATTATTTTAGGAATGGCAAAAGGTTATCAGCAACTAATTTATTGCCAAGCTCATTCAAATGAACACCATCTGAAGTAAGCACACCTTTTTCCAAGTCTGTTGTATTATGTTCTTTTTCGTAATTAGTAAATAGAGTGCGCAGGTCGCATAGAGGTAAATTATTCTTTGTTGCTAACTCTCTAATTGCACCGGCAAATTTATCCAGGTTTTCATCCATAGGATTTACACCATTCTTCTTCTCGCCAATAACAGTTGGAGTACACAATATTACTTTACTGCCTGTATTTTCTATTTTAGTAATAATAGCCTGATAGAATTTTATAAACTTATCATAATCTGTTCCCGTACCTTGCAAGCGATGCCAAACGTCATTGATACCAATATAGATAACAACTACATCTGGTTTCTTCAATAAAACATCTTCTTCCATCCGTAAATACAGATCGTATACTTTGTTACCGCCAATTCCGGCTCCGATAAGTTCATAGTTTGGCATTTTCAGTGAATTACCCAATTGCGTAATATAACCATCTGGTTTTACACCTGCCTGAGTTATTGAATCACCAAAAAATATAATGCGTTTAGGTTTCTGCTGCTCTATTGCAGAGGTCAGAACAACGACACATAAGATAATAAGAAAGTAAAGTTTTGCTCGCATATTTAAATTCCAAAGATTAAATGTAGTATTATTTTTTAATTATCAAAAATTATTACAATTAACAAACAATTAATATTTAGATAATCTTCGTTTAACATCTAATAATTATAAGAACAACATGCTTATATACTAAGAACATTTTTCGGACATTATAGGTATTTACCTCTAAGGTCCCTCCCTGGAAGGTACTTATAACGTTCCTATAAAATTCCTAAATAGAGGTATTATCAGTTTTAAACAAAACTGATAATATAGTATTAAACAAAAAAGCCTAAAGTAATACTTTAGGCTTTTAAATTATTTGAATTTATCTAAGAATTAATCTCCCAGGTAATTGTGAAACACGTTGTCGTAAATACTTTTTGCATGCGCAGTAGTATCGTACATTTCATCATCAACCACATTTCCTGAAGAAGTTACTACTCCCAGGTAGGAGAATTCTGTTTCAGATGTTGCCATTGATTCAATAAACGCAGCTTGTTGTTCTGGCTTTACAGATACAACTACCCTTCCTTGTCCTTCACCAAATAAGAATGCGTCTTTTCTGATTTCGCTATCAGTCTCTATCGCAAATCCGAAATTATTTGGCATTGCAGATTCTAATAAGGTAATATATAAACCACCATCAGATACATCATGAGCAGAAACGATTAACTTATTAGCAATTAACTGCTTTACGGTTTGTTGCATGGTGTATTCCTTTTCTAAATCAAAATAAGGTGCTGGAGAAGCAGCAATTTTATGATAAGAAGCAAGATATTCAGATGAAGCGATATCATTAACAGACTCACCAATCAAGTAAATAAGATCGTCAGTAGCTTTAAAATCCAAGGTCATCATATCAGCAGCATTTTCTAAAACACCTAACATTCCGATGGTTGGTGTTGGAAAAACAGCACCTTCATCAGATGATTGGTTATAGAAACTAACGTTACCGCCTGTTACAGGTGTTTCAAACTTCAAACAAGCTTCGCTCATTCCTTTGATAGCACCCACAAACTGCCAATAAACTTCCGGATTATAAGGATTACCAAAGTTTAAACAGTTTGTAATAGCAGAAGGCTCGCCACCAGCACATACAATATTACGGGCAGCTTCTGCTACTGCGATAGCTGTTCCTACATGCGGATCTGCATATACATAACGTCCATTACAATCAACCGTTAACGCAATTGCCTTATTTGTACCTTTTACGGCTACCACTGCAGCATCACTCGGACGGTTATCTGTCATGGTAGCTGTTCCAACCATTGAATCATACTGATCAGATACCCAACGTTTAGATGCAATATTTGGATGAGCAATTAAATGCTGTGCAACTTCACGTAAATCTTTAGGAAGTGGAACATCATCTATATTAAATTTCTTGAATTCTTGGAAATAAGCAGGTTCTCTATACTCGCGGTGATATACCGGAGCTCCGCCACCCAATACTAAATCATCAGCAGGAACGTCAGCCACTAACTCACCTTTAGCATAATATTGTAGACGTTCGGTATCAGTTACTTCACCGATAATGGCACAATTTAGATCCCATTTATCGAAAACTGCCTCTACCAAAGCTTCTTTACCTTTTTCTACCACAATAAGCATACGCTCTTGTGATTCAGATAATAAGATTTCATAAGGCTTCATGTTTTCCTGACGAACAGGTACCTTATCTAAATCGATCCGCATACCGTGTTTACCTTTTGCAGACATCTCTGAGTTTGAGCAGATAATACCTGCAGCACCCATATCCTGCATACCGATAACAGCACCTGTTTTTATAACTTCAAGTGAAGCTTCTAAAAGTAATTTCTCCTGGAATGGGTCACCCACCTGTACAGCAGGCAAATCATTTACAGAATCTTCTGTAATATCTTTTGATGCAAATGCTGCACCATGAATACCGTCTTTACCAGTAGCAGAACCAACAATATAAACAGGGTTTCCTACTCCATACGAAGTTGCGGAAACTGTTTCTCCTGCTTTTACGATACCTGCCGACATGGCGTTTACCAATGGATTAATTTGATAACATTCATCAAAGAATACTTCACCACCTACGGTTGGAACTCCGAATGCATTTCCATAATCGCCAATTCCTTTAACTACACCTTTTAATAACCACTTGGTACGGTCATTTTCAATGCTACCAAAGCGAAGTGAGTTTAATTGTGCGATCGGACGTGCACCCATGGTAAAAATATCACGGTTTATACCTCCAACTCCGGTTGCAGCACCTTGATAAGGTTCTAAAGCTGATGGATGGTTATGCGATTCAATTTTGAAGCAGCAACCCAAACCATCACCGATGTCTACTAAACCTGCATTTTCCTCACCGGCTTCAGCCATTAAGTGAGCACCTTTATTTGGTAATTTCTTTAACCAAACGATGGAGTTTTTATAAGAGCAGTGTTCACTCCACATTACAGAGAATATAGATAATTCTGTAAAGTTGGGAGTCCGTCCTAAAATTTCCTTGATGCGATCGTATTCTTCAGGGATCAACCCGAGCTCTTTAGCAGTCTCTAAAGTACTTAATTCTTGATTTTCCAATGTATCGTTTTAACGTAATAAACTAGGTATGCAAAAATAAGAATAATTACTGATTTGGCAATTTTTATGACACGAGAGCGCATAGAACTCATAATACGAGAATCAATGTAATTATTTTTAGCAAATTAGATTATTCACATAAAAAATTATAAATTACCTCAATAAAATTATGTATTTGTGATTTTTTTTAATGAATTTTGCGCAAACACTAATTTAATTACAAAAAAGCACCCCTAATAATCAGCAAAAAATGAATAATCTCAGGTTTGATGCGGTGGAAACCGTTTTATCTAGAAAAAAGAAATCAACGTCTACTCCGGAAGGTAAGCCCTCTACATTTTTTGGTAAGAACGTTTTCGGAATTAAGAAAATGAAAGAGTACCTGCCAAAGAATGCTTACGAAAAACTGGTAACTATTATTGACACCGGGGAAGTAATTGACAGAGAATTAGCAGAACATATCTCTCAGGCTATAAAAAGCTGGGCAATTTCGAACGGAGCAACACATTATTCTCACTGGTTTCAACCATTAACAGGCAGCACTGCTGAAAAGCACGATGCTTTCTTTGAACCTGACAATAATGGCTTACCAGTAGAAAAATTCACAGCAGATTCATTGATTCAACAAGAGCCTGATGCATCAAGCTTCCCGAATGGAGGAATAAGAAATACTTTTGAAGCCAGAGGATATACTGGTTGGGATCCATCATCTCCTGTTTTCCTTTTTGAAACAGCTGCTGGCAAAACACTTTGTATACCTACTGTATTCCTTTCTTATACAGGAGAAGCGCTTGATTATAAAGCACCTTTACTTAAAGCTATTAACGCGCTTGATAAAGCAGCAGTTGATGTTTGTCAGTATTTTGGGAAAAGCGTTACTCGTGTAGCCGCATCGCTAGGAATTGAGCAAGAATACTTTTTAGTTGACTTAGCTTTATACAATGCTCGTCCGGATTTACTTTTAACCGGAAGAACACTTTTTGGACATATGTCTGCAAAAGGCCAACAATTAGAAGATCATTATTTCGGGTCAATACCTGAGCGCGTAATGGCTTTTATGGTTGACCTTGAAAATGAATCGTTAAAACTGGGTATTCCTTTAAAAACCAGGCATAATGAAGTTGCACCTTCACAATTTGAATGTGCACCGATGTTTGAAGAGATGAATTTAGCAATTGACCATAATCAACTGTTGTTGAATATCATGGAACAAATAGCTTTACGTCATAACTTTAAGGTGCTGATCCATGAAAAACCTTATGCCGACATTAATGGTTCAGGAAAACATAACAACTGGTCTTTAATTACCAACACAGGAATCAATTTGTTAGCTCCGGGAAAAACTCCTAAAACTAATTTAATGTTCCTTACTTTCTTTGTAAACACCATTAAAGCTGTTTATGAGCACGCTGATTTATTGCGCGCATCCATAGCATCTGCAAGTAATGATCACCGTTTAGGAGCAAATGAAGCACCTCCGGCAATTATTTCAATTTTCTTAGGAAGTCAGTTAAATGATGTTTTAGACGAGATAGAAACTCCTAGAATTGCGAAGATCGTTAAATCAGAAAGCATGCTTTGGCATGGTATCCCTAAAATTCCTGAGTTAAACTTAGATAATACAGATCGTAACAGAACTTCTCCATTTGCATTTACAGGTAATAAATTTGAATTCAGAGCGGTAGGTTCTTCTGCCAACAGTGCGAGCTCAATGACCGTTTTAAATGCAATTGTTGCTGAACAATTAATACAGTTTAAAACTGACGTTGATAAATTGATTGCAAAAGACACCAAGAAGGATTTAGCGATCTTAAATGTTATCCGTAAATATCTTAAACAATCCAGAGCTATCCGCTTTGAAGGAAATGGATATAGTAAAGAGTGGGAAATAGAAGCAGAAAGCCGTGGATTATCTAATATAAAAACAACTCCAAAAGCGCTAGACGTATATACAAGCGATAAGTCACTGAAGCTTTTTGAATCATTGGGTATCTTAAACAGAAGAGAATCTCATGCTCGTCATGAAATATTACTGGAAAGCTATTTCAAAAAGATTCAGATAGAAGCTCGTGTTATCGGTGAGATTGTAAACAGCATGCTTGCTCCGGCTTCCATCACTTATTTAAATGAGCTTGTTGAAAATGTAAGAGGATTAAAAGACTTAGGGTTGCCTAAAGAATCATACAGCTCGCAGCTTAATTTGGTGGAACGTATTTCTACGCTTATCAATGAAATATTAGAAAATACAGAAGCAATGCGTCAGGAACGTAAGAAAGCGAATAACATTGAAGATATCCGCGATAAAGCCATTGCTTACGATGAAAAAGTACGCGTTTATTTTGATAAGATACGCTACCATATTAATAAATTGGAACAGATTGTTGACGATAACAAATGGCCTGTACCAAAATTAAGAGAGCTATTATTCGTAAATTAAGAATATTTTAATTTGTGAATTAATTATTTCAGAGGGCTGGCTAAACCAGCCCTCTTTCTTTTTTACTCTTTCTCAATTCTTATCCTTATTTTTGTCGCAATGTCTGATTTAAAATACAACCAGCGCGGGGTTTCCGCAGGAAAAGAAGATGTGCATAATGCCATCAAGAATATTGATAAAGGAATATTTCCTCAAGCATTTTGCAAGATTATCCCTGATATTTTAGGAAATGATAGCTCGTATTGCAATATAATGCATGCAGATGGTGCAGGTACAAAATCTTCTCTTGCCTATATTTATTGGAAAGAAACCGGCGATGCAAGTGTTTGGAAAGGAATTGCACAAGATGCTATCATCATGAACTTGGATGACCTGTTATGCGTTGGTGCTACAGATAACATTTTGCTTTCTTCAACTATAGGCAGAAATAAGAACTTAATATCAGGCGAAGTAATCGCTGAAATCATCA
Source organism: Albibacterium bauzanense (assembly GCF_004339765.1). Classification (GTDB taxonomy): domain Bacteria; phylum Bacteroidota; class Bacteroidia; order Sphingobacteriales; family Sphingobacteriaceae; genus Albibacterium; species Albibacterium bauzanense. Next base: position 887,330 of record NZ_SMGO01000001.1, read on the forward strand.
ACGGCACGGAAGAAATTCTTGCCGAGTTACGAGAAATGGGGATTGGCATTTACTCAACAGGTGGTGAAACTGCCGATGTGGGTGATTTGGTACGAACTATTATTGTTGATTCTACGGTTACCTGCAGAATGAAGCGTGAGGATGTGATTTCCAATCATCGTATTCAAGATGGAGATGTGATTGTAGGTTTGGCTTCTTTCGGGAAAGCCACTTATGAAAAAGAATATAACGGCGGCATGGGATCTAACGGATTAACTTCTGCCCGTCATGATGTATTTAATAAATTTATTGCTGATAAATACCCTGAAAGCTTTGATTCGGCAGTACCGGAAGATCTGGTATTTGCAGGAAGTAAATCTTTAACTGACACCATTGATATTGGCAATGGGGAATTGATAACTGCCGGTAAGCTGGTTTTATCACCAACGCGCACCTATGCTCCTGTAATTAAAAAAGTATTAGACAGCTACCGCTCAAAAATACACGGAATGGTGCATTGCAGTGGAGGTGCGCAAACTAAAGTATTACACTTTGTTGAGAACCTTCATATTATAAAAGACAATTTATTTCCGATTCCTCCCCTTTTCAAACTGATTCAACAAGAATCAGGAACAGATTGGCAAGAGATGTATAAAGTATTTAATATGGGCCATCGGATGGAAATTTATGTTTCGCCAGAAGTTGCAGAAGATATTATACGTATTTCAAAAAATTTTGGAATAGACGCTCAAATCGTTGGTCGTGTAGAAGCTACAGAAAGCAAGAAAGTTACTATTCACTCTGAGTTCGGGACATTCGAATATTAAGCTAAACGCATGAAGACAATTGGCTGGAAGGAATTAGTTGATTTCATCGACTTCGGCATCTCAGATGTACCAGCAAAAATTGATACTGGAGCTAAGACTTCTGTTTTGCATTGCGACCATATTGAATTAATTAAAAAAGGGAGAAAACAATTTGTTAAGTTTATTCCTTTAAGTGAAAGTTATTCTTCAGGAAAGGTTTTTATACTCCCCTTTCACAAAGAAAGAAAGATTAAAAATTCGTTCGGACTAGAAGAGAACCGCTATATAATTCATACACAGATTAAAATGTTTGGTGAAACTCATGGGATTGAGATATCTTTAAGAGATCGATCTAATATGGAATTTCCAGTGTTATTAGGCAGAAGCTTTATCCGCAAGAAATTCTTAGTCGATGTAAGCCGCTCAAACCTATCATCCAAGCGCACATCAGTAAAAAAATAATAAAGGATTAACCTTTAAAACCCCACAGCAAGTGAAAATTGCAATCCTGTCAACTAATAGAAATCTGTATTCTACCAAAAAGCTCTATGAAGCTGCTTTAAAGCGTGGACATGATTGTGTGGTTTTAGACCACCGAAAATGCTATGTAGGTATTAAACAAGGTAAGCCAAGTATTCATTATAATGGACAAGATGTGTCGGATATCGATGCTATTATTCCAAGAATTGGTGCTTCAGTAACCTTTTACGGTTCTGCTATTGTTCGCCAATTTGAAGTAATGGGTGTAGTATCAGCCAATCCGAGTCAAGGTATTACTCGCTCACGGGATAAACTTCGGTGTATGCAAATTCTATCAGGCGCCGGAATTGGCCTGCCGGTAACCGGCTTCGCCAAAAACACGCATGATGTTGATGATTTAATCAAGATGGTTGGCGGTGCTCCCTTAGTAATTAAATTATTAGAAGGGACACAGGGTATCGGAGTAGTGTTAGCAGAAACCAAAAAAGCGGCAAGCTCTGTAATAGAAGCTTTCTTTGGTTTGGGCAACAATATCCTGATACAGGAGTTTATTAAAGAGTCGAAAGGAACTGATATTCGCGTACTAGTGGTAGATGGAAAAGTAGTAGGTGCCATGAAAAGAATTGCCAAAGAAGGTGAATTCCGATCCAACCTACATCGCGGTGGTACAGCCGAATTAATTAAGTTAAGTAAGGCTGAAAGAGAAACAGCTTTGAAAGCTTGTAAAGAATTAGGCCTAACAGTTTGTGGTGTAGATATGCTACCTTCAGATCGAGGACCGCTGGTATTAGAGGTAAATTCGTCTCCCGGATTAGAGGGGATTGAAAAGGCTACCGGAAAAGACATTGCATCCAAGGTTATCGAATTCCTTGAGAAGCAATATGCCACTAAAATGCAGAATTCGCATATTTCACGCAAGTCTTCAGCAGGGCATAAATTATAATTTTGTAACTTTAACCTTTAAAAAAAGAGGTACAAATTTGGACTATTTACAAGGATTAAACACTTCACAACGAGCTGCAGTAGAGCAAATAAAAGGACCGGTAATGATTGTTGCCGGAGCCGGATCAGGAAAAACACGAGTAATTACCTATCGCGTAGCGCATCTTATAAATAATGGGGTTGACCCCTTTAATATCTTGGTGCTAACTTTTACGAACAAGGCTGCAAAAGAAATGCGGGAACGTATTACCAAAGTGGTTGGTGGCGAGGCAAAGAATATATGGATGGGTACTTTCCACTCGGTATTTGCAAAAATATTAAGAGTTGAAGGGCATCATCTGGGCTACCCAAGCAATTTCACTATTTACGATACAGATGATTCTAAAAGCCTGATCCGCACCATCTTAAAGGAAATGCAATTAGATGACAAGTTGTATAATGCCAACTTTGTATATAACAGAATATCGTCAGCTAAGAATAACTTGATCTCCGCTGCTGAATATCAAAAGAACGAGCATATTCAAGCAGAGGACCGTTCATCGGGCAGACCTCATTTAGGAACTATTTATCAAACTTATTCACAGCGATGCTTCAAAGCCGGAGCAATGGATTTTGATGATCTTCTATTCAACACCAACGTTCTGATGAAAAACCATCCGGATGTGTTGTATAAGTATCAGAATAAGTTCAAATATCTAATGCTTGATGAGTACCAGGATACAAACTTTTCGCAATATATCATTGTGAAGAAACTGGCTGCCATCCATGAAAACTTATGCGTTGTTGGTGACGATGCTCAAAGTATTTATGGCTTCAGAGGGGCCAATATTCAGAATATATTAAACTTTGAAAAGGATTACCCGGATTTAAATATCTTTAAGCTTGAACAGAACTATCGTTCAACTCAGAATATTGTAAATCTGGCCAATAGCATCATCGCCAAGAATGAACATCAACTGAAAAAGGACGTCTTTTCTACCAATGAAGTGGGCGATAAGATTAAAATATTCCGTGCATTCAGTGATAATGAAGAGGGAAAGATTGTAGCAGAAAACATTGCTCAAAAGCGCTCACTTTCAGGATCTCCTTATCAAAGCTTTGCGATTCTCTATAGAACAAATGCGCAATCCAGGGCAATGGAAGAAGCGCTGAGGAAAATCGGAATTCCTTATAAAATTTATGGAGGAACCTCCTTCTACCAAAGGAAAGAAATTAAAGATTTAATAGCTTATTTTCGTTTAACGTTTAATCCGAACGATGAAGAAGCATTAAAGCGTGTAATAAACTATCCGCGCCGTGGTATCGGAAATACTTCCATTGAGCGTATCATGATATCCGCTAACGAGCATAATATTTCTTTATGGGACGTTATTAGTAATGCAGAGAATTATCTTGATTCAAGAACTGCAGTAACGGTTGCTCCTTTTAGCCTTTTAATTAAGAGCTTCCAGGCAGCGGCTGCTACCAATACAGCTTTTGACAGTGCCATGCACATCGCTCAACATTCAGGCTTATTAAAAGACCTTTATGAGGATAAATCGATTGAAGGCTTAAGCAGATATGAAAACATACAAGAGTTGCTCAACGGAATTAAAGAATTCAGCGATCGCGAAGACATAGAAGAGAAAGGCTTGGATGTTTTTATGCAGGATATAGCTTTACTTACAAATGAAGATAACGACAAGGACCCGAATGCAGATACGGTTTCATTGATGACCATACATGCATCTAAAGGCCTGGAGTTTCCTTTTGTTCACATTGTAGGTTTGGAAGAAAACTTATTTCCTTCTCAACGATCCTTAAATTCGCGAGACGATTTAGAAGAAGAACGTCGTTTATTTTACGTAGCTTTAACCCGCGCTGAAAAAAACATCTATATTTCTTATGCTACCTCACGGTATCAATGGGGTAATTTAAATAACTGTGAACCCAGTCGTTTTATAGATGAGCTAGACCCTCAATACCTGGATCTGGATTTCAGGCCAAAATCAAACAGTTCTGATTCTTCTTCCTTTGAAAATGAAAGAAGTTCTTGGCAGCCTCTAGATACTTTTTCTAAGCCGAAACCACAAACAAGTAGGCCAAAAACCACTTCCATTTTACCTAAAGCTCACGTCCCTTCTTCTGGTTTTACACCTTCAGATACTAAAAACTTACAGGTAGGAATGGAAGTTGAGCACGAGCGGTTTGGTTATGGAAAGGTAGTAAATATGGAAGGAAAGAGCCCTGATTTAAAGGCAACTATTTTCTTTAAAGAATTAGGACAGAAGCAATTGTTGCTTAAATTTGCAAAACTTAGAATTATAGAATAAATTCATCTTATATGGAATTTGATTATAACAGCACACGAAGCCATCTTATTTTAGCAGAATACGGTCGGAATGTGCAAAACATGGTAGATTATATATGCACGCTACCAACTCGTGAGGAACGTAATAAATATGCTCAAGTGGTAATTGATTTAATGGGATTTTTAAATCCCCATTTAAGAGATGTTGCTGATTTTAAGCATAAATTATGGGACCATCTATTCATCATTTCTGGCTTTAAAATAGATGTTGATTGTCCTTATCCAAGACCCGTAGAAGGATCTATTCGTTCCAAACCAGAAATATTAGCTTATCCACAGAACCGCATTAAGTTTAAACATTACGGTAAAACCGTAGAAAAAATGATTAATGCAGCCAAGGCTATAGAAGATCCGCAACGGAAAGAACATATGATTCTATCTATAGCAAATTTCATGAAAATGGCTTATGTTACCTGGAATAAAGATTCGGTTATTGATGAGACTATCATCAACGATTTAAAAGAACTTTCTAATGGTGAACTGCAGGTTAGTGATGATCTTAGTTTAGCAAAGGTTGAATTTAAAACTCCGCCTCCGGGAAGTCGTACACGTACAGCCCAAAACACAAAAGGGAGAAGCAATGGTTCCAACAATAAAAATCAAGGCCAAAGCAACGGGTACAATAAAAAGAGAAACACAGGGAAACGATACTAATATAATTCTAATACATAACCATTTCTTTCTACAAGATTGAATCGGCTAATTTTTTAAATCAATGATCAAAAATTCTTTTGAAATTATCGGCGGGAAACCTCTTAAAGGTGAGATAATACCTCAAGGTGCCAAAAACGAAGCCTTACAAGTTATATCAGCCGTTTTATTAACGAAAGAAAAAGTTACCATCAGCAATATTCCGGATATAAAAGATGTTAACAAACTAATAGAGCTTTTAATAGCATTGGGGGTTGAAGTAAATAGAATTAACGACGACACTTATACCTTTGAAGCTGCAAACATAGATATCGAATACTTCAAAACTGAAGAATTCAGAACAAAAGGTGGTGGACTACGGGGCTCTATTATGATTATAGGTCCATTATTGGCTCGTTTTGGCAAGGCAGCCATTCCTAAACCTGGTGGTGATAAAATTGGTCGTCGTCGACTAGATACTCATTTTATCGGTCTTGAAAAACTAGGTGCTAAATTCGTTTACAACCCAGAAACACACTTCTTTAATATTGATGCTACTCATTTAACAGGAACTTATATTCTTCTTGATGAGGCTTCTGTAACCGGAACTGCCAACATTGTTATGGCAGCAAGCCTAGCTCATGGAACAACAACGCTTTATAATGCAGCGTGTGAACCCTATTTACAACAGCTATGTAAAATGCTGAATCGCATGGGCGCAAACATAACCGGTGTCGGTTCTAACTTACTTACTATCCATGGAGTTGAATCTTTGGGAGGTACAGAACATAGAATGCTGCCCGATATGATCGAAATTGGCTCATTTATCGGATTGGCAGCAATGACTGGTTCTGAGATTACTATCAAAGATGTTCATTTCAATGAATTAGGAATTATTCCTTCCGTTTTCTCACGTTTAGGAATCAAATTTGAACTTCGAGGTGATGATATATATATCCCTAGCCAATCAAACTATGAAATTGAAACATTCATAGATGGCTCTATACTTACTGTGAGCGATGCTCCATGGCCGGGTTTTACGCCCGATCTGTTAAGTATCATCCTGGTAACTGCCATTCAGGCGAAAGGGAATGTGCTAATCCATCAAAAGATGTTCGAGAGCCGCTTATTCTTTGTAGATAAACTGATTGATATGGGCGCTCAAATAATCTTATGCGATCCCCACCGGGCAACTGTGATCGGTTTAAATAACGAAGTTAAACTGCGTGGAATTGAAATGTCATCACCTGATATCCGTGCAGGTGTATCCTTACTAATCGCTGCTCTTTCAGCTCAGGGAAAATCTACTATCCATAATATTGACCAAATCGAAAGAGGATATCAACATATTGAAGAACGTTTAAAAGCTTTAGGAGCTGATATTAAGCGTGTTAATACGAATGTAGGGTAAATAGCAATAATGTTACCCTATTAGCATATCGAAGTAGAATATAATTTGTTTTCTTTGGAGTTAATTACTCACTTATAAAAATTACGACAATGAAAATGAAAACTGCTTTGGCCCTACTTGGTGTTACGACAATCCTTTTGGCCTCCTGCGTTAGTAATCCTGAAGGAGAACGAGCTGCAACTACCGATGCAATTGAAACAAATGCTGTTGCTGATGGAACAACCCTAGCTATTGACACAAGCGCATCCCAAGTAGTATGGCATGCAAACAAAGTATCTAAAGAACATTTTGGTGAAATTAGTCTTACTTCAGGTAATATTAATGTCTCTAGTGAAGGTAAAATAACTGGAGGAAATTTTACAATCGATATGAATAGCATCGATGTTCAAGATTCTGAAGGAGAAAGCAGAGATAAATTAACCGGACACCTAAAAAACGAAGATTTCTTTGATGTACCAAAATACCCAACAGCTACTTTTGAAATAACGTCAGTTACTGAAGGTGCAACAGCTAGTGATCTTGTAATTGCAGGAAATCTAAATATGCATGGAGTTACCAAGAACATCACTTTTAATGCGAAAGTAACTGAATCTACACCAGCATCTGTTGTTGCTGATGCAGATTTCAATGTTGCCCGCGAAGATTGGGGAATTACCTATACAGGAAAAGCTGATGATTTAATCAGTAAAGAATTTAATCTTAAGATTAAAATAGTAGCTAAAAACCAAGCATAGAATAATTGCTGAGCCAAGCATAATAATTATATTAATACTTATAAAGAGAAAGCCCTTCATTCATGAATGAAGGGCTTTCTCTTTATAGATACTTAACCTATTGCAGATCTAGTCTAAGTATCCCATTTCTTTCAACCAGTCTTCATTAAACATCTTGCCCATGTACCTGGAACCATGATCATGAAAAACAATCACCACAACATCATCTTCTTTTAATTGATCCTTCAATTGAAGCACTCCGGCCACCGCAGCACCAGCTGAATTTCCAACAAAAATTCCTTCCTGAAGCGCAATTTCACGAGTCATTAAGGCAGCGTCCTTATCCGTTACTTTTTCAAAGTAATCAATGATATCAAAGTCAACATTGCCAGGCAGAAAATCTTCACCAATACCTTCTGTTACATAAGGATAGATTTCATCTTTATCAAAAATGCCTGTTTCCTTGTATTTTTTAAATACCGACCCATAAGAATCAATACCCCATACTTTAATATTAGGATTCTTTTCTTTCAGAAATTTTCCTGCCCCACATATTGTTCCTCCCGTCCCTACTCCTACTACTAAATGTGTAACCTTTCCTTCTGTTTGTTCCCAAATCTCTGGTCCGGTTTGTTCATAATGAGCCTGAGTATTCGATAAATTATCATACTGATTTGGCTTCCATGAATTAGGAGTTTCGCGTACTAAACGGCTTGAAACCGAATAATATGAACGAGGATCTTCAGGTTCAACATTCGTCGGACAAACAATTACTTCTGCTCCAAAAGCACGTAATGCATCAAATTTCTCCTTTGACTGCTTATCGGTAGTTGTAAAAATACATTTATAGCCTTTTATAACCGCAGCCATAGCAAGGCCCATTCCTGTATTTCCAGAGGTTCCTTCAATAATAGTTCCTCCTGGTTTAAGAAGTCCGGCTTTTTCTGCATCTTCAATCATCTTAACCGCCATTCGATCTTTAATTGAATTTCCCGGATTGGTTGATTCAATCTTGGCTAAAATAGTAGCAGGTATCTCTTTCGTTATCTTGTTTAATTTAACTAGTGGCGTGTTACCAATCGTCTCTAATATATTATTATACCACATTTATTATCAAAATTTAAGATGTTTGACAGTTAGTTTGTTGTGAATTAATTGTTGAAGTGAATCGATCCCTATTTTCAGGTGCATTTCGACAAAGTTAGCAGTTACGTGCGAATCACTTTTGTCTGTTTTTACACCTTCAGGTTCCATAGGCTGATCAGATATCAATAATAAAGCTCCGGTAGGAATCTTATTGGCAAAACCCACAGAAAAGATAGTTGCAGTTTCCATATCTACTACCATTACCCGGGCATCTTTTAAATATTTCTTAAATTGTTTATCGTGTTCCCATACCCTTCTATTAGTCGTATAAACTGTTCCGGTCCAATAATCCATCTCATTATCACGTATAGAAGTTGATATCGCCTTTTGCAAAGCAAAAGCAGGTAATGAAGGAACCTCCGGAGGGAAATAATCATTGGAAGTACCCTCCCCACGAATAGCAGCAATTGGAAGCACCAAATCGCCTATTTTATTCTTCTTTTTAATACCTCCTGCCTTACCTAGAAATAGAACAGCACTTGGTTTAATGGCCGATAACAGATCCATAATGGTTGCTGCTACCGAACTTCCCATTCCGAAATTTATGATAGTTATTCCATCGGCAGTAACGCTTTGCATGGGCTTATCCAATCCAAGTATAGGCGCATTATCATGCCATTTGGAAAACATTTGCAGATAATTTGAAAAGTTTGTCAACAGTATATACTTTCCAAATTCATCCAAAGGTCTGCCAGTATACCGGGGAAGCCAGTTTAAAACAATCTCTTCCTTGGTCTTTAATCCTATCTTAATCGGACTACTATTTTCTTCCTTTTCTTTTTCCTTCATAATTTAAAGGCTAACAACCATTTGAATAAATATAAAAAAAATCCCCGCAATAAGCGAGGATTCCTTTATGCTTAAGAATATTCTTAAGCAGCTTTTAATTTATCTATATCAGATTTCATTAGTTTATCTTGTGCATATTCCAATGTTACCTGCAACTCCATCATCGTTTTATGTTTCTTTGATGGCATTTCATACATCGCATCTAACATAATAGCTTCACAAATAGCACGTAAACCTCTTGCACCTAAGTTGAATTCCATTGCTTTATCAACAATGTAATCAAAAACCTCTTTGTCAAATTCAAGCTTCACATTTTCATATTCAAATATCTTCTGATATTGTTTAATCAATGCATTCTTTGGATCTGTCAGGATATTTAATAATGTATCTCTATCCAATGGATTCAAATGAGTTATCACCGGAAGCCTTCCGATCAGTTCAGGAATTAACCCAAATGATTTAAGATCAAGCGGAGTCAGATATTTATGTAAATTATCCTCGTCAATCATCCCTCCATTGGTTTGCATTTTATAACCAACAGTTTGCGTACGCAATCTTTTAGCGATTCGTTTCTCAATACCATCAAATGCTCCACCACAGATAAATAAGATATTCGATGTGTTTACAGGAATCATTTTCTGATCCGGATGCTTACGTCCTCCTTGAGGTGGAACGTTCACAATAGTTCCTTCCAAGATCTTAAGCAAAGCTTGTTGAACACCTTCACCTGAAACATCCCTGGTAATGGAAGGATTATCACTCTTACGGGCTATTTTGTCAATCTCATCGATGTATACAATGCCCTGCTCTGCAGCAGTTACATCATAATCTGCAGACTGTAAAACCCGCGTTAAAATGCTTTCAACATCCTCACCCACATAACCGGCTTCTGTTAATACAGTTGCATCAACAATGCTGAAAGGAACATTTAAAATCTTCGCAATCGTTTTAGCCAATAACGTTTTTCCTGTCCCGGTCTTACCCACCATAATGATGTTTGACTTTTCAATCTCAACACCGTCTTCATCAACCTTTTGGCTCAAACGTTTGTAATGGTTATATACAGCTACAGACAATACCTTTTTAGCTTCATTTTGTCCGATGACATATTGATCCAAATGATCTTTAATTTCAATCGGCTTTAAAAGCTTTAAAGCAGTTTGTACACTTTTACTTTTGCGCAGATCTAACTCTTCGTTTAAAATCTCTTTAGCTTGTGATACGCACTGATCACATATATGTGCATTATCACCTGCTATTAGCATCAATGTATCCTTTTTTGGCCTTCCGCAAAAGGAACAAGTTATCTCCTTACTTTTTGTCATCTTCTTTTTTCTTTCCAATCAACACTTCATCAACCATCCCGTGTACTTTTGCTTCATCTGATGTCATCCAGAAATCTCTGTCAGATGACTTCTCAACCCATTCAAAAGACTGTCCGGAGTGTTCCGAAATTATATTGTAAAGTTCTTTCTTCAATTTCAACATTTCACGAAGGTTAATCTCCATGTCAGTTGCCACACCTTGCGCGCCACCAGAAGGCTGATGAATCATTACACGAGAATGTCTTAAAGCAGCACGTTTACCTTTAGCACCTGCAACCAATAGAACTGCGCCCATTGAAGCTGCCATTCCAGTACAAATGGTTGCTACATCAGGAGATATATACTGCATGGTGTCATAAATTCCTAAACCGGCGTATACACTACCGCCCGGAGAATTTATATATATCTGAATGTCACGCTGAGCGTCAGCAGACTGAAGGAACAATAACTGAGCTTGGATAATATTAGCAACTTGATCGCCAATTGCATCACCCAAAAATATAATACGGTCCATCATTAAACGTGAAAACACATCCATTTGAGCCACATTCAATTGTCTTTCCTCAATAATATAAGGGGTCATTGAACTAGGTACATGAATATTCTCAACTCTTGAAATAAAACCATCAACATGTTGACTGCCAATGTGGTGATGCTTTACAGCATATTTTCTAAATTCATTTTTATCGATACTCATATTATTTTTAATTTATTGTATATGACGAATATAGGGAATAAGGTTATCATTATAAAGATACAGAGATTGCAAAAATTGCGCCATCTGTTATATTGATAAATAACTGACAAATTGCCCGATTATGGGAGACATAAAAAAATGTCATATCGGTTATCCAATATGACATTTCCTTATCGCAAGGTTTACGAATATCTTATTTTAATTCAAGAAACTCATTGTAAGGAATTTCTTTTTTCTCAATCTTAACCAAGCCTTTTAAGTAATCAAAAACCTTCAAAGCTTTCACTTCTTCAAATAATCGATTAGCCTGCTCTTTATCTTGTAAAAGTTGCATTGCATATTGGTTTAATTGCTCTTCAGGCAATTCTTGCTGACCGTACATTTTAAATTGAGCCAATAAACGATCTTTCGCTGTAGCAACTACCTCTTCGTATTTAATTTCCAATGCATTATCATTGATAATTTTATTTTCGATTAAAGTCCAGCGTAGGTTCTTAGCGAAGTCATCATAACCTTCCTGAATTTCTTCATCAGTTAATTTCTCATTGGTTGCCTTTAACCAGCGTTTCAAGAAATCATCAGGAAATGCTGCCTTAACACGATCCATTCCTAAAGTATACAAGTCATTCTGAAGTTTCTGATCAGCGTTCTGAACAAACATCTCTTCAATCTCTTTCGCAACACGAGCTCTGAACTCTTCTTCAGTTTTCACTTCATCTTCACCGTAGATCTTGTTAAAGAATTCCTGATCCAATTCTGCTTCTTCCAAACGGTTAACATTTTCAACAGTTAACTGAAACAAAGGGCTAAGAGCTTCTACCTGATCTTCTTCAATTTCCAGGATTCTTGCAACCGTACTATTATCATAAGCTTTTTTCAAGTCGATAATCACTGTATCGCCTTTCTTCAAGCCAACTAAGCTTTTCTTGATCTTCTTAACATCAATAATGTCAGTACGAAGAGAAGCTGTTTTTACAATTCCACCTTCAACAACTTCATTCTTATCATCTACTTGTTTTAATTCTCCGTAGATAACATCGTTCTCTTCTGATACTTCAGGATTTGAACGTTTACCATAGCTTTTACGAAGATTCGAAACTCGTGAGTTCAATGTTTCTTCATCAGCCTTTATTGTATATTCAGTTAAGGTATCTTTATCAGAGAAAGGAACCTCTACTTTCGGTGCTAAACCAATTTCGTATTGAAATTTAAAATCTTCACTAAAGTCCCAGGCATACTCTTTACCTTCTTCTTCCTTTGGAAGAGGCTGACCTAAAATCTCAAGCTTATTTTCGGAAATAAAGTTGTTTAAACCGTCTCCAACAATCTTATTTATCTCATCAATTAAAATAGCCTTACCATACGTTCTTCTGATATGAGAAGCAGGTACCATTCCTGGGCGAAAACCTGGTAATTTAGCTTTTTTTGCCTGACTTTTAATTACACTATCAACTTGACTTTTATAATCTTCCGGGGTTAACTCGATATTGATTATTGCATTCAAATCATCAATGTTCTCTTGAGAAATATTCATAGCTATTATTGCTTTTACTTTGTTTTTTATATCGTTTTAACAAAAATTCCCCCCGGTTGTTGCCGGGAGGAATCAAGTGCGGAAGAAGGGACTCGAACCCCCACGCCGTGAAGCGCCAGATCCTAAGTCTGGTGCGGCTACCAATTACGCCACTTCCGCAGGTATTTATTATTAATTATGGATTGCAAAGGTACCTTTTTTACTGAAACCAACAAAATGATTTTTAATTTATTTTAATAATATTTCATAAGGCATTAATATAGGCTACTTTAACTCCTAATATCCATATAATGATTGTTTTTCGTAATTTTGATACTTAATTACATTCTCTTATGAAAACAGTTTATTCCTTACTCCTGAGCCTTCTTTTTTTATCAGCCTGTACCAATGATAAAAAAGCAACCGTAGAGGAAGAAGAAAAGAAAGACTCTATCGCTATACAGCAAGATAGCATCCCTGTTATAGAAAAGGAAGAGATAAGTATAAGCGATTTAACTCAAACAATCCTTAAACAAATTAAAAACAAGGATTATCCTTCATTAATTCAATACATTAAGCCCGATTCAGGCTTACGCTTTAGTCCATACGGCTATGTTAATACCAATACAGATATCGTTCTTAAACCAAACCAGTTCCGTTCCATGATAAACGATTCAACTAAGTTAGTTTGGGGACACTATGACGGATCTGGCGACGATATTAACCTAAATTTCAGAGAGTACTTTGAAAAGTTTGTTTATAATGTAGATTTCTTAAACGCAGAAAAAGTATCCATTAATCAATCAGCAGCTAAAGGAAACAGCCTGAATAACATTATGAAGGTTTATCCGAATGCGGAATATACGGAGAGCTACTTCTCTGGCTTTGAAAAGAAATACGCAGGAATGGACTGGCAGGCACTCCGTTTAGTTTTTGCAAAAGAAGGCGATAAATACTACCTGATAGGAATTGTCCATGATCAATGGACTATCTAGCTAGCATTTCAAAATTTTATATGCTATAAAATGTAACCCTTTTCAATTTGGGTACTCTATTTTAAATAAAACAGTTCCATGAATTCAGCCAATCTAATAAATAGCACATTAAGTGATGAGGAAATCGTGACAGAGATACTAAATGGAGAAACGCATTTATACGAAACGCTAATCCGAAAATTCAATTCGCGCTTATATAGAATTAGCATGTCTATCGTTAACGACGATAAAGAAGCCGAAGATATTATGCAAATCTCTTACCTCAATGCTTACCGGCAGCTAGCTAGTTTTAAGCATGAATCAAGCTTTAGTACCTGGCTCATTAGAATACTAATTAACGAAAGCCTATTGCATAAAAAAAGACAGCAAAGATTAGAAAAAAGGCGAATAGAAAGTCCCTATAATGATTATCATAGTGAAACACCTTTAGATAACCTTATGAATAAGGAATTAAAATTGATACTGGAAAAAGCAGTATTTACATTACCTGAAAAATACAGGATTGTATTTGTTATGCGAGAAGTACAAGGCATGAGCACCCATGAAACAATGGAAGCATTGGACTTAGGAGAATCAAATGTCAAAATCAGATTAGCTCGCGCCAAAGAAATGCTTCGTACTGAATTAAAAACTTATTGGCAACCAGAACAGCTTCTGGAGTTTAACCTGATACGCTGCGATGTGATTGTTAACTATGTAATGACAGAAATAAATAAAATAACCAGGGCCTAATACCAGCGCGTTAAACATAAAAAGGGTGACCTCTTTCATTAAGAGGTCACCCTTTTCTGTACAAATTAATTTAATACTATCTTACCCTTCATAACAACATGAATACTGCAATAGTAATCGGCTGCTTCTGTTACAGTCATTTTCCATGATCCACCAGCTGGAATTACAGATGAAGTCCACGCTTTCGAGGTTTCTTCTGTCACATCATGGGGCATTATATCTCTATTTATCCATATAATGGTATCTCCTTTATTAACAGTAATACTCTCTGGCACAAACTTCATATCTTTAATTTCAACTGTATGTGTTTTAGGATCTGCCTGGGCAGAAGCACAGCTATAGACCACAAAGGAAATTAATAGCGAACAAATGCAGCTACTTAAAACAAATACAGCCCTTTTCATTATTTAAGATCTTTTTGCACCATTTCTGCATGAGCAAGGTGAGTATTTAATGCAGGCAAAACTTTTTCCAGCAAACCCTTAAGTTCAGCATTCTGACTTTGAGGAATTAATAAACCTGATACCGCTGCAATAACAGCCTTATGATAAGCCACCTCATTATCGATGTATGCTTTATCAAAAGCTTTTCCTGATTTTGCACGGAGGGCTTTTCCTGTCTCTGCAGCATCAGATAGTAATTTTTGACTTACTGCATTACCCTTCGGAGTAACCTTCAATCTGGTAACTAAAGCTACAGCCTGTGCAATAACCGCTTTGTGGTCATTGGTCATTGTTTCAGCAAACTTCAATACCTCTGCATTCTTAGATTTCTCTTTTGCAATAACAGCATAATCGATATCAATTTGATTAGCTGTTACAGCTACTGAAGCTATTTCCGGATCAGTCAGCTTAGGATTTTGAGCAAACGAATCAATATTAAACACAGTAATGAAAGCCAAAGCGATCATTGAAGAATACACTAATTTTTTAAAGTTTTTCATATTAACCTTTTTTAAAAATGATTTTGAATTTATACCTATTAGAGATAGGCTTTTAAAAAAGGGTTACAATATTTACTTAATCATTAGAAGGCTTTTTATTAACCTTCGTAGATTTTGTTGAAGCCAATTGGTTATTCAACAAACTATTACATTTTTCTAAAATATTTATGTATTTATCTTTCCAATATCTTCTTTCATCCAGAAGCTCAGAATAACTTTTAGGAGAGCTGTAATTCACCGGAGGTTCTTGTATTGCCTGAATAACTTCAGGAAAGAACGGCGACATATCTTTATTGATCACTTTGCCTATCTTCAATAAAAAATCAATTGGGATATCTGCCTTATCAAACATTCGGTAAATAGTTGACCTATTAACGCCCATTTGCTTTGCTATCCTACTAATAGGGATATCTCCTTTCCCTATTAACTTTTTTAATATTTCCCCATCGTGTCTCAACATGTTGCAAACATTCAACATAATTCGTCTTATTTATATCACACTAAATCGGGATTAGTTCTATTAAAACAATCAGTTTGATGCTCCCCCGCCACACAAAGACTCTCTATGCAAACACCAAACTAATTGTTTCACAAACAAGGATTAATTAATAGAACTAACGCTTCCCTTTACCATTAGCAGCTCCCCTGCCTCTACCATTCCCTTTATTATTATTATTTCCATTTGAATATACCTTCTTGGCTTGTCCAGGAGGCATTCCATGTGGATGACCCTTAATTACATAATACCGCGGATCATTACTATATCTGATAGCCCTTTGGTTATGTACTTTCTTATATTTTGCATATCGAATTCTGTCATTATTAATGTTCAGATATGCATTCCTTCCATTAACTACTACTTTGTAACCTCTATACAGATCATATCCTCTATATCTGGACGGCAAAGATGCTGAAAAGATCCATCTCCCATTACTCAGATAAACAAACTGTCTTTCAGGCACATAATAATAGCTCTCAATTTCAGGTAAGTAATAGTAATCCACATAATCATAACCAACAGGACCCCATAAAGGCTGCGATCCTATATTTACGTTTATACTAACTTGTGCCGAAGAGCGTAAGGAAACAAGGCTAAATACAACGAAAAATGTTACTATTATTTTTTTCATGATCTCTGTCGATTTACTACATATATAAATAGATGTTCTGAATTACTCTGCTTCTAGTGTAACGATACCTAAACTGGTATTTTGACCTAGTTCAACATTTACATCCGTGATGGTACTATCTCTGTAACCTTCAACAGGAACAAATTTTACTGAATAATTTCCTTCAGCAAGACCACCCACTGTAAACTGACCGGTAAGTGGATCAACCACTGTACCCACTGTGTCGGCTCCTTCAATAACCAATACTTCAGGATGACTCAATAAAGGCATAACTGTTCCAGATATTAAACCTGATGTAGCTGCGGTAAGGCCTCTTACTACTGGTTTAAGCAAATATTTACCATTACCCGCACTTACAATAGATTTTGCGGCATCAAAGTCAAGTACCAAAGAATAAGTTACTCCAGGCACCAATGAAGGGTTCTCTTCAAGTTTAACTTTCCAACCAGATGATTGTCCGCTAGGAGTTGTAAGCTCTTGTGAAACACCGTCAACAACAATCGTATTTCCAGAATCATCCAATACTAACCTAACTTCAGTAATTTCACCACTTGGCATCTCTCCGGAAGCTACCAATATATCAGGATTACTGGTTCCAATTCTAAAATCTAAAATATTAAAGATGTCTGCATCTGCAGTAAAAGTATAAGATTCCTCACCAGAGAATAATACGATCTCCTTAACATTCAGGTTAATTTCATCAAAATTTCCAGGGGCATCAGTCATTCTGACTTCTACCTTGGTTGTTCCTTCTGCAGAACCAATATTCTCTTTTTCGCATCCAGAAAGAATAACAAGTCCTGTAAAAAACAAGGCTACTCCTGAATACATAATTGCATTTTTCATAGTTTTTAGTTTAAATGAATATTCATATTTTCATTACTCAAAACTAAAGCGGGAACATGAAATCAACATGAAATTCTGGATTTATTAGGCCTCAGAATTTCATCTTAATTTCATGTTCAATACTCATCTTTGTTATTATAATACAGATACTGAATAGAATTCAATTGTATATCCTCGATTTTATAAAACAAACTTATTTATATTTACGTAATGGACAGATCATTCATTTTTAAGGCATTATTAAGCTCCATCCTGCTGTTGGTACTGTTTCCACCAGCTTGGGCAAATTCTCTAGAGGGGAAAACCGTTGCCGGCTATTACTTAAAAAACAACCTTACACCTTTAATTGTTGAGAGTGAGTATTTACAACAAGACGATAAACAAATTAAAGGCAAGGAGAAACCAGGCAATAATCAAAAGCCCCAACAACCAGATATTAAAACTGTGCCTAAAGCTCGTAAACAGCCAAGGCCAACTGTGGTAGCTAAGCCCAAGGTTAAACCAAAACCGGTTAAAGTTGTTCGTCCTAAGATTAAAAAACCATAAGGAGCATTCTATGAGGTTCACATCCCTATTAATCTTATTTTTTATGGTTTATATGAGGGTGCAGGCTCAGCAAAACAGCGCACAAAAAACGACATTGACATTAGCCACCCTCTATGGTAGTAACGTTAGTTACTATGGACAGGTTACGAATGAGAAGCTCCCTTATATATTAGCGAATGCAACAATCAGGTTTCCAATCGGATTCTACCTCTCTGCAGGTTCTTACAAGCTATTAAACTACGGACCCGGATTATCCGAAACAGATATTGGCGGCGGTTTTGATTACGATTTTAATGACAGGTTTACTACAGGAGTAGCCTATACACGCTCTTTTTTTCCAGCAAACTCACCATTATTACAAGCCTCTAATGAAAACAATGTAAATTTATCAGCCGGATATACTTGGAACTGGCTCGAAAGTTCATTAAGTGCCGATTACGCTTTTGGCGAACAAGAAGATGTTTTCCTTAGCCTTAGCCATTCAAAGGAGATTGATATTGGCTATCTCTTTAATGAAAAAAACTCACTCTCACTAGAACCTGCAATTGAATTATCGGCAGGTACCAGGCATTTTTATACAACCTACATCATAGAAAAAGGGAAGCGTGACCAAGCTAAGGGAATAATACAAAAACCTAATCCGCCAGGAAATCCAAACTCATCAACTACCACCACTATTGCCTCTAACAACTTCGACTTGCTGTCTTATAACTTTAAACTTCCACTTAGTTTTAGCCGTGCAAATTATATTGCCGAAATTAGTTACCAGCTATCTATTCTGGGACCAAAAGCTGAAGCTGAATTAAAACGTCAACAATCGCTTTTTGGACTAGCATTTTACTATCAACTTTAATTCTAATGAAAGTATTAATTATTGAAGACGAAAAAACACTGGCCTATGAAATGGAAGCTTTCCTGAAAAAAAGCTTTTACCTGTGTGATCTTGCACATAATTTCAGAACAGGATTAGAACAGCTAGAACTAAACAAATACGACTTCATATTAATAGATTTAAATTTACCCGATGGCGATGGGCTTGATATTTTAAAAAGCGCAAAAAAAAGCAATCCGGATGCAGCATACATTATCATTACTGCCAGAACTAACTTAAAAGACCGGGTTAATGGGTTGGATTTAGGCGCCGACGATTACCTCGCAAAACCATTCTACCTTTTAGAACTGCAATCAAGAATGCAAGCCATTACCCGCCGCAAATTTAGCATCACAGAAGAACTATTGCCTATCGGCGAATTCAATGTCGACCTCCAAAAAAGGCTGGTTATATTTAAAGAACAACAGATCGAACTTTCACGCAAAGAATTTGATCTCTTTAGCTACCTTTTACTGCATAAAAACAGGGTATTAACACGAGTTCAGCTTAGCGAACATATTTGGGGTACCTTTGTAAACGACGATTACGATTCAAACTATATCGATGCACATATCAAGAATATCCGTAAGAAATTAAATACATGGGCAGATACTGAATGGCTCGAAACGGTACGTGGTGTAGGCTATAGAATCAAAAAATAGCATGAAATTATCTACTAAACTCACGCTTTTTATTACCGGGTCAAAATTGGCCATTGTATTATTATTCGTTTTAGCACTACCGTTCTTAATTAAACAAATCGCTTCGCAGTACACTAACTATACCTTAAATCAGCAGCGACAAAAAGTACTCGATATCGTAAGCAGAAATGGCTTAGACTACTATTTTCAGGGCGATGACAGCTATGGCAGCTATACCATGCTTAAAGAAGAATTTATAGCCCTGTTACCTGTTGAGCCCAGCCTTAAAATGGATACCATTAAAGATTCTCAACGTCTTATAGAGAGCGACACGCTCAATTACAGAGTTTTAAGCTATACTTTTAACAATGACAATAAAAACTATTTACTAGAAATCGGTAAAACCACAGATAGCATCAATCAGTATAATAAACCCTTACAACAGTTTGCTTTATTTGTGTTGATCACCTTAATTGTCCTAACCATATTGATAGACCTTACCTTTGTTCGTATTTTGGTTCGTCCGCTTGCAAAGATCATAGGAACCAAGTTAACAAACAGGAGATTCCCCTTTAAAGACAAGCAAGAGCAAATTCAAACCAGTACTACCGACTTCAAATATCTCGATGAATCATTAATCCTTTTGATGAATCAGATCAATGAAGCCTTCTATAAGGAAAGAGAGTTCACATCCAACGCTTCCCACGAACTGATGACGCCCATTAGTATTCTTCAAAATAAACTGGAGAATCTGCTTAGCGACGAAAATCTCGACGGACCAACCTC
This sequence comes from Albibacterium bauzanense, assembly GCF_004339765.1. Taxonomy (GTDB): domain Bacteria; phylum Bacteroidota; class Bacteroidia; order Sphingobacteriales; family Sphingobacteriaceae; genus Albibacterium; species Albibacterium bauzanense. The sequence goes on from NZ_SMGO01000001.1 coordinate 907,601, forward strand.
TCTGGCTTTAATAGAGATGATGAAAACTGTAACCAGGCTAAAGAACATTACGAAATCACTGTTATTAATTTCAAGAATCGAAAATGAACAGTATATTAGAGATGACGAAGTTAAACCACTATTACTTTTTAATGAGATCATTGAGGAGATCGACCATCGGTTAGAAGAAAAACACATCAAGATCTTCTTAAACATCTCTCCCGATAGCTCATTAAAAGGAATGAATAAGGATCTGCTATTTCAATTGTTCTTTAACTTGGTTCACAATGCCATTAAGTTTAACCGGGATAAAGGTGAGATCTTTATAAACGACAAATATCTAAACAACGGCGCCTACGAAATCACGATCACAGATACCGGCATCGGGATTCCAAAAGATGATTTAGCCTCTATTTTTGATCGCTTTAAGAAAACAAACCTGCAAGAAGATGTAGGCTATGGATTAGGACTAGCCATCGTGAAAAGCATTAGCATGTATCATCAATTACAAATTAATGTTCAATCGGAGATTGGAAAGGGTACTACCTTTACCATAACATTCCCAAACAATTAATATACCTCAAAGTAATCTGCTATTAGTTTCTTCTGTACTCCCTCAGTGATCACTGAGTAGTATCTGTGTTGAAACAGCCTAATAAACGTAGACTTAACGGAGGGATCACTCGCTCATAACTCAATTACGTAATACAAGTTCTTTACTTGTATTACGTAATTTATATAAAAGTGCTGATTGTATTAATATAAGCATTTATTTCATAAAATAAATCATAACAGGCATTGATGTCTGTATGTTTCAAACAATCACTCCATAACCGACGTTTATAAATCAAATGGTTTGATTATGAGATCGATTTGGAAAGGTTCTATAGGTTTTGGATTGGTAAATATTCCTGTTAAGTTGTATTCTGCTGTGCAGAACAGCAACCTGGATTTAGATATGCTTGATAGCCGTGATCATGCGAAAATCAAGTTCCAACGTATTAATGAGGATACACGAAAAGAGGTTCCCTATGATAAGATTGTAAGAGGCTACTTCTTAGACGATAGATACATTATTCTGGATGAGCATGATTTTGAGGAGGCAGCGCCAGAGAAAACTAAAGTAATTGAGTTAGAGAATTTTGTAGATATCGAAGAGGTAAATCCTATCTATTATGAAACTTCGTATTATTCAGAACCAGAAAAACAAGGAGAAAAAGCCTATGGCCTTCTTTTGAAAGCTTTGGTTAAATCAAAAAAGGCCGGTATCGGTCGTTTTGTATTACGTAATACAGAAAACCTGTGTGTAATTCATCCAATGGAAGATGTTATCGTCATTACTAAAATCAGGTTTCAAGAAGAAATCAGAGATCTATCTGATATTAAGAAAGTAAACGATAAAACTATTTCTACTAAAGAAATGGATGTAGGCTTAGCCTTGATTAAACAATACAGCTCTGATTTTGACATATCAGCGTTTAAGGACACCTATAGTGATGAACTCCTTAAGATTATTAAAGCCAAGGCAAAAGGTAAACGGGCGGTTGTTAAAAAACTTAAACCTCAAAAAGCATCCAGTGATAACCTATACGATCAATTAATGCAAAGTTTAGCAGGCCCTAAGAAAAGAGCTTAACCGCGTCTTTTGATTGCTACTATAATGAAATAAGCATGGCACTTGAAAAATACAAACAAAAGAGGGACTTTTCGAAAACTAAAGAACCGAAAGCTGGTAGAAGTAAAGATAAGAATAAATTGATGTTCGTTATCCAGAAGCATGATGCCTCTCGCTTGCATTATGATTTCAGGTTGGAAATGAATGGTGTGCTAAAAAGCTGGGCGGTACCCAAGGGCCCAACCTTGGATCCGAAGGTGAAACGCCTGGCTATGATGGTAGAAGACCACCCTTTTGACTATCGGAATTTTGAAGGAATAATTCCCAAAGGCGAATATGGTGGAGGAACAGTAATTGTATGGGATCAAGGCTGGTATGAGCCAATTGATTCTATTAAGGGCAAAGAAGCACAAGAAAAATACTTGCTGAGCGAACTTAAAAAGGGCTCGGTAAAAATGAAACTGCATGGTGAAAAACTTAATGGAGAGTTTGCACTGGTAAAAACGCAAGGCATGGGTGAAAACGCCTGGCTATTGATCAAACATGATGATGAGTTCTCTTCGAAGAAAGACGTTACTAAACTAGATTCTTCTATCCTTTCTGGCAAAACCATTGAGATGATGGAAAAGAGCAGTGAAAAAGTTTGGCATAGTAACCGGGAGGAAAAAGTTACTAAACCAGACACTGCCGGCATACTGAAAAAGGCACCAAAATCTGCAATTTTAAAGAATATAAAACCAATGCTCGCCACCTTGGTAGATCATCCTTTTGACGACTCGGACTGGCAATATGAAGTAAAATGGGATGGTTACCGCGCACTAGCCTTTATGAACAAAGGAAAAGTGGAATTGCTTTCGCGTAACAATAAATCATTTAATGATAAATTCTACCCTATTTATCAATTACTTTCCGGACTAAAGTTGAATGCTGTAATCGACGGAGAGATTCTGATATTAAATGAAAAAGGGGTTTCCAATTTCAGTACGTTACAGAACTGGCGAAGCGAGGCTGATGGAGATTTGGTATTCTATGTATTTGATATCCTTTGGTATGAAGGAAAAGACCTTACCGGACTGCCTTTAATAGAAAGACAAGCGGTTTTAAATGAGATTTTGCCAATAGAGGATGATAGAATGAGGATTTCACGGGTTTTTGATGCCAGTGGAATTGATTTTTTTGCTGCAGCTGAACGTATGGGCTTAGAGGGAATTATAGCCAAAAGGAAATCAAGCATCTATATGCAAGGCAACCGTTCTAAAGATTGGCTCAAGATTAAAATCTCGCATAGACAGGAAGTGTTAATTGCCGGATTTACAAAAAACAAGGACACATCTAAACTGTTCAGCTCTTTGATACTGGCGGTCTGGGAAAAGGATGTATTGACCTATGTAGGAAAGGTTGGAACTGGCTTTTCTGATTCTGATCAGAAAGAAATGATGAAACAGTTTAAACCTCTTATCATTTCCAAAAGTCCATTTAAACTGGTTCCGGATGTCAACAAGCCTTCCAGATTTCGACCTCAGCAAATGAATGCGCAAGCCACCTGGATGAAACCAGAGCTGGTATGTGAGATTGCCTATACCGAAGTAACCCAGGATGGAGTTTTTCGCCATCCTTCTTTTAAAGGAATGAGAATAGATAAAAACTCAAAAGATGTAGTACGTGAAACTGCAAAAGATGCAGACGAGATTGTGGAGGAAATAAAAACAGAAATCTCTACAGAAACAAAAGCCTCGACCAATGACAAGCTTTCAGATGCTGTTCGACCATCAAAGGCAACTGCTCCAAAAACACTTTTAAATCCAAAAGACGAAACCCAAGTAAGAAAGGTAAATGGAAAGGAGTTGAAATTTACAAACCTGAGCAAGGTTTATTGGCCAGAAGATGGTGTAACCAAAAGAGAAATGTTTAACTATTATTACCAAGTAGCAGACTTCATCCTACCCTATTTAAAAGACAGGCCTCAATCGCTAAACCGTTTTCCTGGAGGCATACATGGCGAAAGCTTTTATCAGAAAGATGTGAAAGGTAAAGCGCCCGATTGGGCAAAAACCTTCCCCTATACGACAAGTGACGGTGAGCCAAAGGAATACTTGGTTGGTGATGATGTAGCTACACTTTTATGGATGGCCTCTTTAGGTTGTATAGAAATCAATCCTTGGTTTTCGAGGGTGCAATCTCCAGATTATCCGGATTATTGTGTAATTGACCTTGATCCTGACAAGCAACATTTTGACCAGGTGATTGACGTGGCACTCGTTATAAAGAAGGTATTAGACTCTATTGATGTGCCCTGCTTTCCGAAGACCTCTGGCTCTACCGGAATTCATATTTATATCCCGACAAACGCTAAATATACGTATGATCAGACACAGCTTTTTGCCCGGATTATAGTAGGTATTGTGAACCAACAGCTGCCTGATTTAACTTCTTTAGAACGAACAGTCTCTGCCCGTAAAGGAAAAATGTACTTAGACTTTTTACAAAACAGGCCAGGTGCAACCATTGCAGGGCCTTATTCTTTAAGGCCTAAGATTGGTGCTACGGTTTCGATGCCTTTAGACTGGAAAGAGGTGAAACCAGGACTTAAGATGAAGGATTTTACCATTTTCAATACCATGGAAAGATTAAAGAAAAAGGGAGATTTATTTAAGTCGGTTTTAGGTAAAGGAATTGATCTTGAGAAAGCAATTAAAAAAGCAAAGGAGCTATATCCTTAAGATAATACCATTAATCTGCTTTTAATGGTATAAAAACGAAAAAGCTGGAACCAAGCCCCAAATGACTTTCAAAACCTATCCTGCCACCTTGTCGCTCTATAAATTCCTTACACAAAACCAGGCCTAAACCAACTCCTCTTTCATTGTCTGTGCCAAACTCGGGATCTGACTTAATGGAAAAAATATTTTCTTGTTTATCTTGTGAAATACCTCTTCCATTATCACTAACGGTTATCTTACATTCATTCAATATCAATTGAGCATCAATATTAATATGTCCTCCATGCAGAGTAAATTTCACAGCATTGCTAATTAGGTTACGCACCACCAGTTGAAGCATATCAACATCAGCAATAACCATTAACTGAGGTGGAATGCTATAGTTTAAGGATATATCTTTCTTCAATGCATGTATTTTTTCCATCTCCAATGTATCTTCTAACACTGAGAAAAGGTTTACTTCTATTAACTGTACACGAGAACCTTCCATTTGTGATTTCGTCCAATGCAATAAGTTTGAAAACATATCTACGGCATTATTAGTAGATTTGAGCAAAGCTTTCTCTAATACAGGGCGCATTTCACTGTCTATTTCATTTTCATTTAACAATACCAGATAGCTTTGTATATTCAACAACGGTGCTCGCAGATCATGCGATATAATAGACATTAATTTGCTTTTTTCCTGGTTGCTTTCCTCCAACTGATTTTTTTGCAACAAAATCTGCGCATTACTTATTTCAACAGCTATTGTCTTTTCTTCAGCTGCTTTTCTTTCCTTATCATAGCTCCGCCTCATAAAATTAATGATGATGTAAACTGCCACAACAGGCATGGGAAATGCAGTAACACGATCAATAAACTGTCCTTTGCCTGCACTAAAAGGATGTTTTATCAGAAAAGGATAGTAATATTCAACAGTATGCAATATTAAAAAGCACAACAAATATACGATCAGCCATTTGATATGCTGATGGTAAGGAGAAATTGCAAATACAAGTAACAGATAAGCGGGCCATATAAGATCGGTAGATCCGCTGATGCCTGAATTAGAAAAATAATTAACTCCGAAGATTATAATACCTGCTAAACCAAATAATGTACTATTATGCAGTCTACCATGAATCCTGGAATAATAATACTGCTGAAAAAAAAACAAACCAAATATAAGAGCAGACAAGGAGCCAATATATAGTCCGGCAAATAAATTATAAGGAACGTATATTGCGGCTATGATAATCATACCGATACTAAGAGAATGAAAGATCCTGCTCTCTAAAGAAAACATTGACGGACTCCCTATCAGTGCTAACCAAAAAGTATTTTTTTCTTTTAAAGGGTGACCGTTAGGAAGCTGGAAGTTGAATTTGGACATGAATAATATGATCGTAATCTATTGTCTTTGTAGGGAGTGAGGTAATAATAGATCTCAAATTTAATGTTATTTTTTCAAAAAGATTCTAGCCTAGTTTAATAGTATTTAGATTTTATTGAGAGACCTTTATTGAAAATGCTAAATGTGTTAATATCTCTCATTATAAGAATCTATCTTTATTGCGAGAAGTAAAACCTGATGTACCGCATATTACCAATATTCAGCCCAAGAATCCAAAGCCCGACGATATTTTACAGGGACACGTTTCGCCACTACTGTAGCTGATGTTAAAGTAATGACAGTTGATACTGAGATAATATCAACTATTACTACAAATAAAATCAAGTTAGTCATAATCAACTTTAACTTTGGACAACCTCACGGTATCAAAGGAATACTGATGAACAAATCTCTTCGATTTTGAGCTTAGAACTATTATTCTGATATAAAAATCGAAAAACAAAAATTTTCTTAGTAGATGTTTTTACCATGTATAATTCACTTAAACATCTACTATCATATTTATTATGCATAAAGTAAAAAAAAACATTTAACTTGTTTCATAACTAATATAATCAAAGTTGTATATACCATACATTTATAAGTATATTTTTATTATAAATGAAAAAAATGCCTCTAATGAATAAAATAATTGTGCCTAGCAAATTAGATGATAAAGTTTTAGAAGGGCTATTTTTGACATTTGTAAATACTCCAAAAGATTTGGATTTGGAGTTACCATTAGAAATTAACTACAGAGGATTTGGTATTTTGCCCAAATTATTTCTTGTAATATTCACTTGGGTTAGAAATAAAAACGGAAAACTCATAATTCCTATTGATATAAACAATGAATCAACTCTTTCAGAATTTGCTCAAAGCTATTTTGGCTATATTGTGCTATTAACAGTTTGGAAAGATTGTGATATAGAAAATCCATTAGGAGAATCCTTAAAAAGAGCCTTACGTCCATATACATCCCAATTTCATAACAAAATTGATTTTCTTAAAGGATTGCCAAACGATGCCATTCTAATCCCGAATTTTGATCATTATTCAAAATCACAAGGCTACTCTCATTGGTTTTATACTTTAAATTACGATTTTTTCGAAGTACCATCAGCATTGAATAATACAGTATATCGTGTTTTTGAATGTTTAAGTATAAATCTTAAAAGTAAAATCATTAATTCTAATAGTGGAATAATCGAAGATCTCCAATCAATCTTATGGGAATTAATGCGAAATACACATGAGCATGCAATCAAAGATCACTTAAATCAAATTAACATATCTCCAAATACACGTGGAGCATATTTTAGGATTCAACGAAGTTCTAAGAGAAACTTTATTAAAGAAGCTAAATCTCATAAAGGCTTAATTTCCTACTACGAAAACGCTCTGGAAGAGGGTGATAATTTCATGTTAGAGGTTTCTGTATTCGATAGTGGCCCTGGTTTAGTAAAGAGATTTTTAGGAGCGAAATGGGAAGATAATCTAAATATTCGAGATGATGTTAATACGATTAAGCAATGTCTGATTAAGGGACAAACTTCGGTAGTTACATCTAAGGGGTTAAGTAAAGGTTTTGGATTGGACCATGTCCTTAAACTGTTAAGCAAAAAACATGGTTTCTTAAAAATAAGAACTGGACGAGCCAGTTTATACCGTGATTTGATTAAAGCACCTTATTTTAAAACTCAGGATTTATCAGAAGTGGTATTAAATGATTGGATAAACAGTTCTAATAGTTCATACGTCAACATGAATAACACTGAAGGAGCGATGATTACTATGGTGTATCCTATAAATGAAATCAAATGAAGAAATGCTACATATTTAGTTTCATCCATGATATCATTATCTCCGATCAGGGTGAAAAGAAAATTAATACCTTGGTTTTATTTTTTCCTTATAAAAATATCGAAAGGGATACAGAAGATGTTCAACTCCAACTAAGAGAATATTTCTATAAGAATATACCACCAGATAAAATAACAATTATATGCCCTGAATTTAACCAGGTTGAAGTCACAAAGATATTCAAAAAGGGATCTACAATTTATTCTTATATACCACATTTTGAAGGTGATGGTTTCAATGATAATATAAGTGCAATATCAATAAATAAATATGGTGTATTTAAAACATTCATAGGTACCGAAGTTAATATTGATCATATAGATGAAATTTACAATCGTGGTTTAATTAAGATATTTAATGCAAACGGTGGTTTAATAATCTCTAAATCGGCCCATCATTTTGTTTTCCCATCAGGAAAGCATTGTGATCGGTTTTTAAGGACAGGTAACGTTTTGATACACGGTTCAGAAATACTGTTTATTGTATCAGCCCTAATTAAAAAATTTAAAAACAAAAGGTTCGAAAATATCTATTGCGATACTTCATCTATCAATTCACTAGCTTATTCCTATATAACATTTCTTAAGGAACTAGATAATGACTATAATGCGTGCGTTAGAGTTGAGAGCTTTGGAAGCTACAAGTTATTTGAGGAATCAAAGTTTACAACTGAAAGAGGTAGTTTATTTTTAATTTCAAGTAGTACGTCAGGTAGTATTATCAGAAGAATGACTGAGGATAAGCGGAGAAATATCGAATTAGAAAATATAGCAATTATATATGGACTGAGTGTAGATGACAGCTTTAATGGTCAAGTAATTTGTGACTTGACTATTGATCCCATTCACAACCCAGATGGGTTAACTGAATTTAAAAGCTATAATCCATTAAAAGGAAAGTCTTGTAATCTCTGTAAAGACGCTTCAAAACCTATTGAAGTTCAGGGTGATGTATTCTTATTAGAAAAACCGAATGTAGTTGGACAATTGATTTCTAAACTTGATGCTCCTTCCTTTCTAAATAAAATAGGATCGTTTTATGAAAAATCTAAAGACTCTAAAAATGCAGTGCTAAAATGTTACTTCAAGGATGATGGAGATGAAAAAAAGTATGATGTGTATATTGATATAGCCGAAATCCTCGGTGAGTGGGAAAATCGAAACAATAACAAGGCTCTATATAGTAAGGTATTTGAAAAGTTAGAGAAATATGTCCTGCAAAACATTCCCGCTTCATTGAAATATATGATTGTTTTATCAGACGAGGCCTCTACAACTTTAGCAGAAATTATTTCTGAAATATTAAATCAAAACGGACTTCCTTTTAATAATAATAATATAATAAAAGATTATGACCTTAAGAAAATTGATAAGAAGAAAAAAGGAACTATTGCTGTCATAAGTTCTTCTATTGTGTCAGGAAGAAACCTATTGTTTTTGGGTAGAGCCCTTCGGGATTTTGAATTAACTTATCAAAAGATGTTTTTTACATTTATCAATCGGACACAAAATCCAAAACACTGTGAATTTTTGGAATCAAATTTAGGGTTAGGTGAGTTTGGTAAAAACACGAATAGGATTATTAGCGTGGAAAAAATATACTGCTCTGACCAAGCTTATAAAACTTCATGGCATATGGAGTTAGATTATGTTAAAGAAATAGAACAATATTGTGATTCCAAAGAAGATGAGTTTCCTAAAACATTAAAACACTGCAGAGAAAGAGAAGTAATATTAAACGAAAGCGGTCTAACGAATGGATTAATAGATAATTTATTTTTCCCCTCTACAGTAGATGACAAACCTTTAAAAATTCGTAAAGGTTTTGCATTCGCCCCAAATATTAAGTACTTTATTGCTCGATCTACTCAATCAGAAATCTACTTTATAATTTCTTGCATAATTAACGAATTAAGGATTCAAGGACGATTAGATCAAAGCGAATATGTTCGAAATGTTTTAGATCCTGGCAATTTTATTAGATACAATGATGGTATCATACAAGCATGTTTATTAAGAGCGGCTACCACTGAAGAATTAAGATATGATCTAACAGATGAAATGGGTTCTCAAATGAAACGAGTTCTTGGAGATATGATAATTCACTATGGTGACAACCACTCTGAAGGGTTAAATGAATTCTTCTATGCAATTGCCATTAAAAAGCTGCGATTAAAAGAGAATATTATTCAAGAATGCATAGACTTACTTGAAGATCAAAAAGCATACTTACATGGAGATTCTATACTCAAAGGGCTTATTGGCTTTATAAAGGACAAAGTTTTGATTCCAAAAAATATCACTGAAGACTTTATGAAATTCAGCGAAAAGCAAATAATAGTTGAATAAAGATAAATAATTAGTTTTCGAAAGCCTATTTTCTGTTCTGTGTCATTAATTATAAATTTTGAGTCGTAAACCGTTTTTAAGTAAATTATCCTCGGCTTCAATTAGATCTTCGATCAATATATAATTGAAGAAAGTGTTTTAAGGATAGAGGAATAATATGAGTTTTTACTCAACTTAAAGTGACAAGATTTTTAAAGAGATTTAGTAAACCAATATGAAACAATCATTAAGAGGAAAATTTTATGGACAGACCAATAGAACTATTAGTCTGAACGGAATAACACTTACTGATACAGTTTATACACACAATAAAGTAGATTGGCATTATCATGAGCATGCTTATTTCACTTTCATTCTCGAAGGTAACGTTATAGAAGGAAATAAAAAGGAAATTTATAATTGTGCACCCGGAAGCTTACTTTTTCACAACTGGCAAGAACCACATTATAATATCAAAAATAAGGGATTTACCAGAGGATTTCATCTAGAGATTGATAAAAAATGGTTTGATAATTTAGCATTATCCTGCGATGGTCTGCAAGGAAGCACCAATATTTTAAATCCAGATATTAAGCTCCTAATGTATAAGGTTTTTAGGGCTACGAAAATCGATGACATGTGTATAGATATTTCCATTCAAAGCTTACTAATAGAAATGTTATCAAAAATGAATTGCAATACTCAGTCAACGTTACATAAGATGCCCAGGTGGGTATTAATGATTGATGAAATCCTCCATGACCAATTCGCAGAAACAACCACTTTGGATGAATTGTCGAGGATGCTAGATATTCATCCAATTCATCTTTCACGCGATTTTTCAAAATATTTTAACTGTAATTTAGGGGAATATATTAGAAAATTAAAAGTTGAGAAAGCTTTATCCTTAATAGCACTACAAAATAAATCATTCACTGAAATTGCTTACGAATGCGGGTTTTCTGATCAAAGTCATTTTACGCGATGTTTCAAGGAATTTAATGGATTGAACCCTTCAAGACATCGAAAATTGCTTTTTACATAAATAGCCTGATGTTAATCTCATACAATTTTTAAAATACTTAGCATCGTAGTTTTGCATTTAAATTTATAACGTTAAACTATGAAAAATATCTTTTTGTTAATTTTAATTAACCTAGCTAATTTTATTGCCTCTGCCCAAATTCCCGATCTCTACAAAACAGATGGAATTGTTGGAGAATTACACAGATCTAACATTGGAAGAGTCACTTTTATGAATGAAAATATCCCATTAAACGAATATCAAAGTTCTGACTTTTTGAAATCCTTTGAACTGACTCATAATTCAGACCTAAATATTAGGGTCTTTATGGATAATTCAGTAGCAAATTATTTACACCGATTGGCTCCGCACTTGTCCGCAGAAGAACTTTTGAAGGCCGGCAATCTCCAATTTACTTTCTATGTCGACAATAAATTTATTTATCAAGAAAATATTGATCAAGGATGCAATTTTGGTTCAGGAGGGAGTAAAAACACTTCAACAATATTTAGAGTTCCCCTGACCAGTTCAAAAGGAGAAGATTGGTGGGCGATGTATATGTGGGAAAGGTTTAAACTTAATGGAGGAGAAAAAGCATTGACTGATGGTAATCATCAACTCAAAATTGAAATCAGACCCTACATAAAAATAGATGAAACTATTAAGGTCGGCAGTCTTATAGCAGATGGTCAGATTAAACTAATCATAAAAACACCTAAACTAACAGCAGAGGATATTAGAATCCAGCCTATTCAACCAAACAGCGGTTGGGTGATTTCGAATTTTCAATTTGACAAAAAGAAAATTGAAATGCTTAATGCCGCAATTGCTAGCTATAGCCTAAAGGATATAACAAGTGTTGTCGTCATCCATGATGGAAAATTAATGCTTGAAGAGTATTTTAACGGTGCTAAAAGGAGTACACTGCATGACACCCGCTCGGCTGGAAAATCTTTTACATCAACGCTAATGGGAATAGCTATCAAAGATGGATATATCAAAAACGAATACCAAACGCTTAACACATTTTATAATTTAAAACAATTTGCAAATTACGAAGCAAAAAAAGACAGTGTAAGAATTAAAGATTTACTTAGCATGAGTTCTGCATTTAATGGTTCTGATGCAAATAGTGATTCACCCGGCAATGAAGAAAATATGTACCCTACAAATAACTGGGTGAAATTTACTTTGGACTTACCTATGGATAAAGCTAAAACAAACGGTGGAAAATGGGATTACTTCACTGCTGGCGTGGTAGTATTAGGTGATCTTCTAAATAAAAATATTCCTGAAGGTCTAGAAAAATATGCTGATGAAAAACTTTTTAAGCCATTAAATATAACGAATTACCAATGGCAATATACTCCACAAAAAGTTGTAAATACTGCTGGAAGCTTACAAATGACATCTTTAGATTATGCAAAATATGCACAATTGTATAAGAACAATGGTGTTTGGAATGGTAAGCAGATAATTCCAAGTGAATGGGTTCAAAAGACTCTCACGCATCAAATCCAAATTCAGGAACGTGATAATCAATTTTATGGTTATTTGTTTTGGAATAAAAGTCTTCTTTTCAATGGCGTAAATCATGAAATTTATTATTGCGCTGGAAATGGTGGAAATGAATTTCTAATTTTCAAAGATCTACCCCTTGTCATTATCATAACCTCAAAAGCCTTTAATAAACCATACGGGCATCCTCAGGCTGATAAAATTATAGTAGATTATTTATTGCCTGCAATATTGAACTAGCACAATTTAATATTCCAATACCTCTAATACTTATTTAGAAATCGAAGAATCTTCACTAACACAAGCTCATGGTCAACTTATTTGATAGAGATCAGACTATAATTGAAACTTCAGATACTCTAATGGTGTTTTTCCGGTATAGGCTTTAAAATCTTTCAGAAAATGATTTGAATCGTAGTATCCGTTTGATATTGCGATTCGCATCAAATCAACCTTCTCACTTCCAACCAATTCAAGGTATGCATGAATAAAACGTTGAAGCTGAATGTACTCTTTGGGTAAGAGTCCAATATTTTTCACGAAACTTCTCTCTAACCACTTATAGTTTACGCCTGCATTATTGCTTACATTTTGTACAGTGCTGTTCCCTTTTATTTTATGGATGTAGTCTAATGTATTTTGTAAAGTTTTAGGGATGCCAGTCTTCATAAAAGAATTCTGAACATATGTTTCGACAAATGCTATTTTTTCTTCAATTAAATTGTATCCAAAAAATTCTTCTATACTGAAATTACTATCCTTAGCAATATATTCAAATGGAATAATTGGACTATTCCTAAAATATTGAGCGTCTAAACCAAACAACTGATAGAAAGCACTTGGATAGAATCGAACTATAAAGATCTGATCTGTATTATTATTATATTTTACATAAACATTTTTAATTGAGCCAGCACTTGCCCATGCAGCTTTAATTTCGAATGCATTGTTTTCTTCTGTTACCGCTATTGTGTCTTCGCAGCTTTGTAAAAATACAAGCACAGGAAAGCCATCGTTAAAAACAAGATGTGTATCCTTATTTGTTTCTCTGGAGAAAACATAAAACCCCTCGATAACAGATTCAATTTCTATTGATGGGCTAATTGTATAAGCTTCCTCATTAAATTCTCCTAATTGTATCTTCTTCAGATAATTTATTGGCATGCAGCAAATTTACGGGAAATGTTAATGACTCGAAAATAATACCCTGTCTAATATTTACTATGAGCACCATTTAAATACCCATAGCTTTGTGCAGAACTGAGTGATACTGCTTATGATTGTTAAAACAGAAGAAGACTTACAGGGTATAAAGAAAGTGAGTGAGGCTGTTGCACTTACCTTACGAAAAATGAAAGCATTTGCCCAGATAGGTATGTCTACAAAAGAAATTGATGAATACGGAAGACAAAACCTAGAAGCTCTTGGTGCAAGATCTGCTCCATTCGAAACTTATGGTTTTCCTGGATATAGCTGCATCAGCGTCAACAATGAGTTTGCTCATGGCATTCCATCAGACAAGGTCATTCTGAAAAACGGTAACATTATTAACATTGATGTATCTGCAGAGCTAGGTGGTTATTGGTCTGACAATGGATGCTCATTTGTTGTTGGTGAAGATATTCAAGGTTTACAACATTTGATAGATACTTCAAAAGAAATATTACTGGATGCAATCTCTCATATTAGCGGAGGAGTAAGAATTTCTGATATTGGAAAACAGATAGAAACCAAAGCTAAAAAAGCAGGATATACTGTTATCCGAGATCTGGGTGGTCATGGAGTCGGACGAAGTTTACATGAAGAACCAGACGCGATAATGAATTACTATGACCGTTATGATAAAAGGCGATTTAGAAAGGATTCTATTGTAGCTATTGAAACATTTATCTCCACCAAATCCACATTTATTAAAACAGCGTCGGATGATTGGGCCTTTTTAGGCGATAAAGGTGGATTTGTAGCTCAACATGAACACACAATATTGATAACGCACGACAAACCAATAATCTTGACAGCAGCGAATGGGATATAAGTATATATTTTAAAGTTAAAGCTATATACTTATATCCTCCGATGACACATGCACTTATATCAATTACCTTCTAAGGCATATTCTTTTTCTCGAACCTCCAGTTTGAATTCTTTGCAAGTCCGGCTGGCTCGCCTGTAAACATCTTACCAGCTTCTACATCGTCCATTAACTGCCATTTATACCACGCTGTGGCAAGCTTAGCGAATTCGCCGCCATGCGGCTGACCGTAAGTACCACCATGTCCTACATCCATATTGGCAACAAAAACCGGGACATGATTTATTTGTCGGTAATCATCTATTCCATTCGCATAAGCGATGTCTTCTTCTCCTCCAAGCATATACAATGTTGGCGAATGAATTTTCTTAAGGTTCTCTTTCGTGAGGTTCGGCATATTACTTATACCGTTTCCAGGAGTATTAAAAATACCACTATTATAAACGACTACGGTGCTAACACGTGGATCGGAAGCAACTTCCAGCGTTTGCAAACCACCGCAAGACATACCGCTCACTGCTACGTTCTCTATATCAATTTTATTGTAATAAGGACTATTCTTATCTCCATTCTGAGCAATAGCCCAATTAATTGCATCGGTTAGTTGTGTCGATGTTGATCTTCCACTTCCCTTCTCTCCTTCCATTGGCATAGGACCAATTGCAACTACAAGAAAACCATAGGATGAAACTTCAGATAAAAAATTTACATGTTCCCATGGGGAGTTTGCACAAGCACCGTTACCCCACGCAATTATTGGCAGCTTTTGGTTATTGCCGAAAGAGCTCAAATCTTTTGGCCGAAAAACTGTATGACTGGGCAATGTAGCTTCTGAAAGCATAATGGCATTATAGGGGCCAGTTCCGCCATCCTCAATCACTCTTGAAGAAGTTCGAATAGGATCTGCCGTCTGTTGTGCATATACCGGAGTTAAAACGCTCAATAAGGAAACGCAAAAAAGCGTGAAGATTGTAATTTTCTTAATCATAAGGTTCATTTTGTATTATAATTGATATTTATTTCTCAATGAGAATTTTATCAGTTGGGTAACTAACTGTCATTCTCAATTGCACAAAATACAATTTTTTAAGAAGTTTTTTCTTATACTTCGTTTGCAACCCTGGCAAATTTATCTCTGTACTCAATTGGAGTAAGCCCTGTAATTTTTTTAAAGATATCCCTAAATGCTTTCGTATCAGTATAACCCACATTAAACATAATTTCCGATACATTCTTTCTCGAGCCCTCAAAGGAAAGTTTAGCAGCTTCGATTCTCACTCTTTGTATATACCCTACAGGAGTGTTGTTGGTAGCCTCTTTAAATCTCCGTTCAAAAGTTCTACGGCCAGTATTGATTAAGCTTGCCAACTTTTCTATTGTTATTTTATCATCATAGTGCTTTTCAATATAATCTTGCACTATTTGAATATCTGCATCCCCATGGTTTCTTTGACCTCTGAATATAGCAAATTGAGATTGGCTATCCCTCCCAATATCTAAAGCGAAGTATTTTGCAATCATTATAGCCACCTCTCTGTCAGCAAACTTTTCTATCAAGTATAATATTAAATTCCATAAACTACTTGCTCCGCCACTGCTGTAAATATTATCATGCTCTGTTATAATAGCTCCGTCTTCTACTTCTACATCCGGATATCTTTCTCTAAACTCATTGATATGTGCCCAATGTGTAGAACATTTTTTACCGTTCAATAAACCTGTTTCAGCTAATAGAAAGGCGCCAATACACAAACTGGCTAAGCTCGAACCATTCTCATGTAATCGTTTAAAATAAGGTATTGCCTCTGCATTGGCCAATATTCCCTTGGAGGTATCGCCAAATGTAGGAGGTAAAAAGTAAATCCGTTGTAATTACGTCTTTCAATAACCTATCGGTTTTTATGGTGTATTCACCATTATTAGCCGGTACATATTCATTTAAGCCTACGTACTCTACCTCAAAAATGGGCTTTTTACCAAATGTTGTTAAAAACTCATTAGCTGTATGAAAGCTTCTAAATGGTGGAGTAACGGCTTCAATTACTCCAAATTCTGGCACAAAGACTGAAATTCGCATATCAATTGATTTCTATACTATAAATATATTAAAATAGATTGTCATAATAACCCCTTAAGGTTGTCGCTTTTACAACCTGTGAAATTTTAAATCCTATCGTACTTTTGAATAGTAAAATTGTTATCAATTAAAAAACGAAAGAAATGAAAAAGAATAAAACAATCTTTTGGGTGGCAACTGGTATTATAATACTTTGGGAAGGTATCATGCCACTTAGCACCTTATTATTTACACCAGAATATGTAAATATGGGCACAAAACCTCTGGGCTATCCAGATTACTTTGCCCAAACACTTATCATCTGTAAAGCACTTGGTGTTTTTGCTATCGCATATCCTAAAACACCAGCCACGCTGAAAGAATGGGCATATGCAGGGCTCACATTTAATTTAATCTTTGCATTTATTAGTCATGCCTATGTAGATCAAAATATTGGGTATATGCTCCTGCCTCTTGTGGTGTTGGGCATTCTCGCTATTTCTTATGTTTATAATAGAAAAATTCAGCATCATGGCTAAGTCCTGTTACAAAAAACAATTAAATTAATCACAAATCTAAATTCAATAAAAATGGCAAATTCAGTTTCATTACACAGGGTAATTAAGGCAAGTCCCGAAAAAGTATTTCGGGCATTTTCAGACCCTACAGCACATTCCACCTGGCTGCCGCCTTATGGCTTCGTATGTACCGTACAACAAATGGATTTTAAAGTGGGTGGTCAATATAAAATGACCTTTATCAATTTCAGTACAGGTAACGGACATTCTTTTGGTGGACAGTATATTGAAATCAAACCCAATGAATTGATTAAATACAACGACAGGTTTGACGATCCTAATTTACCCGGAGAGATGACCACAACTGTATGGTTGAAAAAAGTAATAGGCGGTACAGATCTTAAAGTACTGCAAGAAGGAATTCCTGAAGCAATACCAGCTGAAATGTGCTATTTAGGTTGGCAAGACTCGCTTGAGAAATTGATAAAATTGGTAGAGCCTGAAATTCCGGATGCTTAATATACAATATGATTGAGCATCTCCACGATAAATTAATCAATGCAGTTTTCGTAACCTTTTCCGGAAATTGTAAACAGGCTCTCACATTCTACCAAACCTGCTTTGGGGGCCTGTTGCAATTTGAAACTTTCGAAAAAGAATTACCGGGTTGCACAGAGCTTCCTGTTGTTAGCGGCTCTTTAGTATCAGAAAGGATAATTATTCATGGTTCTGATCTGGTGCATAATGAAGGAAGAAAGATCGGGAACTATATTTCTATTTATTTGCAGTGCGAGAACAACTATGATAGAAGGGAGCTAATTAAAAAACTGGAATCGGGTAAAAAGAGTCTTTCACTTAGCAATAGAGAGGAACAGCAGCTGATTGAAGTTACCGATATTTTTGATGTGAGGTGGGTATTTGGTGTTTAGCAACTTCATACAAACATTGAACTAATAGTAAACAAAATGAGAAAAATCAGAATATTTGAACATATCTCGCTGGACGGAGTAATCGAACAAGGCAAAGACTACGTAAATGGCGAATGGACGGCATCATATAGAAGTCCGGCTGGGCTAGAGGCCGTCATCGAGGCACAAGGCACAAATTTTGATCTGCTACTTGGTCGCCGCACCTACGATATTTGGGCCGGATATTGGCCAAAAGCTGGGGATAATCCGATAGCCAACAGTATAAATGCTGCAACGAAATACATCGCGACTCACAGACCTGACAGTCTTGAATGGGCGCCAGTTGAAGGCTTGGGCGAGGATATCATAAAAGACATTCGCGATCTAAAATCAACAGATGGACCTGACCTGATCGTTTGGGGAAGTTCAACGATAACCTCCTTGTTACTACTTGAGCAGGGACTAGTCGACGAAATTGTATTGATCGTTTACCCAGTTTTGCTTGGTCAGGGAAAACGCTTCTTTTCTGATATCGCTCACCCACGCGAACTCGCTCTCGTCAGCACGAAAACCATATCTACGGGTGTGCTCATCAACACTTATCGACACATCGGACCGCTGCAAACTTAACCCTAATATCCATAATCATCACGTCTGAAAAAAACAAAAGCCCTGATACATTCGTATCAGAGCTTTGTACCCAGCGCCGGAATCGAACCGGCACAGTTTCCTATCGGTGTTTGAGACCGACGCGTCTACCAGTTCCGCCAGCTGGGCATTGTTTGTTAGGGATGCAAATGTATTTATTAATCGCCCAACAACAAAATTTATTTCAACTATTTTTGAATCAGTTTAAAAATATCATTCCCCATTACAAAGACCATCAGAGCAACAATTATCACAAAGCCCACCAACTGAGCTGTCTCCATAAATTTATCACTCATAGGCTTCCCTTGTACCATCTCTATCAAAAGAAACATGGTATGACCACCATCCAAACCTGGAATTGGCAATAAATTCATTAAAGCCAATGCCATAGAAAGCAAACCAACCAATGTCCAGAAACGAACCCAGTTCACTTCTGCACCAAACATTTCTGCTATTCCAACCGGTCCAGATAAAGCCTTTGTCGCTTTCACTTGTCCCGTTGCTACCTTTCCAAGTCCTTTTGCATTATCAACTAATGAACCCCAAGCTCTTGAAGCACCAATTGGTAAAGACTGTAAAAAGCTATATTGAACAGTTTCAATAGGCAAATTAAATGGTATACTAACTCCTAAAGTTCCATCTTCCGGAACTTTAACCTGAAGGTTGATCTCTTGCCCTTTACGGTTAACTAAAACACCGACTTCTTTATTCTTATTCGCAGCTAATGTAGCTTGAAATTCATCAAAATACTTTACAGGTGTACCTGCTAAAGTCAAAATACTATCTCCAGCTAAGAATCCTGCCTGGTCAGCAGCACCACCTTCTTGAACGTTAGCAATCCCATTCAAATAAACCCGCTCTGTAATAAACTCATCCCTGCCAAAATCTGCAATATCATTCAATACATCGTTTGGAACTGCAATATGCTTTATTGCCCCATCACGTTCTACAGTAAGATCAACACCTCCCATTAAAACTTTTGAGCTCAATAGTTCATCAAAACGAACTACTTTCTCACCATCTACCTCTGTAATTCTATCTCCTGCAACCAGACCAATATCCTTTCCGATAGATCCGGGAACAATACCTTGAATCAGCTTATCATTACTGATAAATGCTTCGCCATATTTAAAAGTCATCATCCAGAAGATGAAAATACCCAGAACTATATTTACAAAAATACCACCTAGCATTACGATTAACCGTTGCCAGGCTGGTTTTGATCTAAACTCATGTGGTTGTGGCGGACCTGCCATTTGTTCAGTATCCATCGATTCATCAATCATTCCGGCAATTTTCACATAACCACCCAATGGCAGCCATCCAATTCCATATTCACAACCTTTATAATTAAACTTAAATAACTTCACTCCCCAGGCATCAAAAAAGAGATAAAACTTCTCTACTTTAATACCAAAAGCACGTGCAGCCAAAAAGTGACCTAATTCATGCAACACTATTAATATTGATAGGCCCAGAATTAACTGTCCGGCCATTATCAAACCATCCATATATTTTATTTAAAATTTGTACTTGATATAGTTCTTTTTCTCTTTACAGACTCTTCTGCATACATCCTACTTACTTGGTCAATCTCCAAAAAATCTGATAAACCTGGTTCTTTAATAAAATTGGTTTTTGTCATTATCTCAGCAATAACATCACTCATTTCAAGAAATCCAATCTCTTGCTTCAAAAATGCTGCCACTACTACTTCATTGGCAGCATTCAACACACATGGCATTGATCCGCCAACCTCCAATGCCTTATAAGCCAAATCTAAATTAGCAAAAACTTCTCTATCTGGCTTCTCAAAAGTCAATTGCGAGAAATGGTCAAAATCAAGGCGTGGATGGTTATTTTCAACCCTATTTGGATAAAAAAGCGCATACTGAATAGGCAATTTCATATCAGGTAAACCCAACTGCGCCTTAACAGATCCATCCTTAAATTGCACCATAGAATGAATAATTGATTGTGGATGGATCACTACGTCAATTTGGCGTACATCCACATTAAAGAGCCATCGAGCTTCAATAACTTCCAACCCTTTATTCATTAACGATGCTGAATCGATCGTAATCTTATCTCCCATTTGCCAATTAGGATGTTTCAATGCCTGCTTTGATGAAGCAGTCGATAAAAACGCGCGATCCTTTCCAAGGAAAGGTCCACCAGATGCCGTCAAAATTATCTTTTCTACTGCTGAACTCTGTTCCCCTACCAGGCATTGAAAAATAGCAGAATGCTCAGAATCAACAGGTAAGATCTTAACATTATTTTCTTTAGCAGCTCTCGTTATAAGGGCGCCGGCAACCACCAATGTTTCTTTATTGGCTAAAGCAATTGTCTTTCCTTCTTTTATAGCTGCAAGGGTTGGCTCTAACCCTGAAAAACCAACCAACGCTGTTAAAACAACATCAATTGATGATATTTTAACAACCTCTACTAAAGCCTCAGCACCTGTATAAACCTGAATTCCGATGGCATGTAATGCCTCATTTACAACTGAATAATATTTCTCATTCGTGATAACAACGGCCAATGGTTTATACTTTCTGGCCTGCTCTATCAATAACACGTAATTATTAGCGGCAGTTAGAACCTGTACCTGGAACAAGTCAGGGTATTCACTTATAACTGAAAGAGTTTGCGTTCCAATACTTCCTGTAGAACCTAGTATTGCTATATTCTTTTTAATCACATCAATATTTTTCTAATTCATCTGCGATCTTCCGATCATTAGCCAAACGAGGTAATTTATTCTGGCCTCCTAACTTCCCATTTGAACGCATATAATCAATAAATGCACCCTTTTTCATACTCCTCATCTTTAAGGGTTGAAGAACCTTGCCCTCAATCAAGTCAAAATAATAAGGATTCTTCTTTTGTAAAGCCTTATCTACCTCTAACCTAAAAGCATCTAAATCATACGGTGCTTTATTAAATTCAACAAACCACTCATGATAAGGCAACTCACCATCCTCTGGCGTTACTTGCGGTGCAACGGTAAATTCAACAATCTCTAATCCCTCCTTTTTAGCCACCGATAATAAAGCATGTTCAACCTCCTCACCAATTACATGTTCGCCAAATGCCGAAATGAAATGCTTAATCCTTCCACTTACAATAATACGATAAGGATTTAAAGAAACAAACTTTACTGTATCTCCTAAACTATAACCCCAAAGACCGGCATTTGTATTTAAAATAAGTACATAGTTAACTCCTAATTTAACCTGTCCTAAAGATAAACGTGTAGGGTTTTCATTAAAATACTCATCTGCAGGAATAAACTCATAGAATATTCCTGAATCAGGAAGCAGCAACATCCCCTTCTCTCCTTGTACATCCTGAAAAGCGATAAAGCCTTCTGATGCCGGATATGTTTCTATAGAATCAACCCTTTTACCGATACTCTCTTCTAATTTAGCACGATAGGGTTCATAATTTACTCCCCCATAAACAAAAAGACTAAAGTTTTTAAAGATATCCTTTATCTTCTTCCCGTCAGCTTTGGTAGAAAGTCGATCAAAATACATTTGAATCCAAGGTGGAATACCAGAGATTAACCTTAAATCCTGGTCAATCGTCTCATCTACAATGGCATCTATTTTTGTTTCCCAATCTTCGATACAATTCGTTTCAAAAGAGGGTAAGCGGTTCTTTTGTAAATATTCAGGAACATGATGGGCTACAATTCCGGAAAGTCTTCCAAAATCAATGCCTTTCTTTTTTTCCAATAAAGGACTTCCTTGAATAAATATTATTTTTCCGTTCACAAAATCATTGTTACCAGTTTCATGAATATAATTTAATAAAGCGTCTCTGGCAGCAGTAATTTGTTCAGGAAGAGAAGCTTTTGTTAAAGGGATGTATTTTACTCCTGATGTGGTACCAGAGGTTTTGGCTAAATAGACTGGTTTACCCGGCCATAATACATTAGATTCGCCAGCAATAACTCTATCGATGTATTTTCTCAGTCCTTCATAATCCTGAACGGGCACCCTGCTTTTAAAATCATCATAAGATTTAATTTCATCAAAATGATGATCCTTCCCGAAGGCCGTTTTCCTTGCAGAATGTATTAATTCACTAAGTACTTTATTTTGAATTGATACAGCATCTTTGCGCCAACGCGTAATCTTCTTTGCATTAACAGCTGCATAGACTTTACTTAATGATGCTTTTAGACCCATAAATATTTACAGTTTTTTTTAAATTATATTTTCCATGATAGATGGATCTGCATCCCCACGATAATCACGCACCATTTTTCGATAAGCGATTATAAAGGCTACACTTGATAGAGGAACTATAACGAAAGAATTTACCATACTTAATCCACTTGAGATTACTGCATATCCGCGGTAGCTGAAGTATAAATATAGTGAGCCAAATAAGGCAAAGAATGCCAATAGTAAAACGATCCTTATAAAGTTACCTCTGGTAGTTGCCAAGCTTAATCGGATTGCCTTAAAAGGTTTCACTCCTTTATCTAAAATAAAGAATGGGAAGAAAGCAATTCTCAAAAACATACAGAAAGCTAACACAAAGGTTATAAAGTAAACAATCTGCACCATTACCTCTACCGATATCAAATAAATCAATGGAAAAAAGACAACAGAAATTAAAAGGTAGGTTATAAATGCACCTAACAGTATTGAAATAACACAAGCAAAAAAGTAAATCATTTCTTTCAGAGTAGGGATACTATCCCGCCACCGAATATCATCTTGTTTACGATCAAGAACCTGAAAAATATGCTTAAATAATGCTAATTGAATCCCGAAATAAAGAACCAAGAATAAGAGTGCCATGAATACACTCAGAAAAATGCTGATGCTGTTCAGATACATTGCCAATATTCCTGAAACATTGGAAACAACAAATAACAAAAAACAAATGCCGGCAATCGCGAAATAACGTTTTTTCAAAACATCCCAAGCGTCGCTGATAACATCGTTAATTACGAAAGTGCTTTCTTTTAGGTATTCAATCATGAATTTACTTGGAAAATTTTGTTTACAAAGATAGAAAAATAGGAGATAACAAAGATTAGTTTAATCAATAAAACCATACCTTTAGCAATATATTTACAGAACATTTTTAAAATCCCATTGTTTTAAACATATGAGTAAATTTTCAGAGATAATCAATGCAGACAAGCCCGTTTTAGTCGATTTCTCCGCAGAATGGTGCGGACCCTGCAAAATGATGGTGCCGATTTTAGACGATGTTAAAAAAACGGTAGGCGATCGGGCAACCATCCTAAAAGTGGATATAGATAAGAACCCGGCTGTAGCCAGATCTTATAATATTCAAGGTGTACCTACTATTATTATTTTCAAAAAAGGTGAATTAAAATGGCGACAAAGCGGTGTGCGAACAGCTAATGAACTCACTACAGAACTTTTAAAATTAAGCTAACAATGAATATAAAACTTTTTAATGCAATAAGTGCAATAGCAATAGTATGCTTGATAAGCAGCTGCTCTGTGTTTAAAAAAACTCCTGAAAAAACAACAACAGCTGTAAGTGCTGCTCCTCCTGCCAGTGAAGTTGAGAACACAACAACAGCAAGTTCAAGCGGGCAAATACAAACCATAAATGCTGAACAATTCAATAAGCTTTTGGTATTGGATGAGGTACAGCTGGTTGATGTTCGTACACCTGAAGAATTCCAAAGCGGCCATATCAAAGACGCAGAGAACATTGACTATAACAATGAAAATTTTAAATCTAAAGCAAGCAGCCTTGATAAGAGCAAACCTGTTTTAGTTTACTGCAGATCTGGTAAACGAAGTGCAAGTGCTGCTGAAATATTGAAGGAGATGGGATTCACTAAAATCGTCTCTCTTGATGGGGGTATGATCTCTTGGGAAGCTGCTAATTTGCCAACAAGCAAATAATAATTTCCGAATCATCAAATTAAGGTGTAAATTCGCCCACTCAAAATATTCCGGAGAGATGTCTGAGTGGTCGAAAGAGCAAGCCTGGAAAGTTTGTATACTCGCAAGGGTATCCTGGGTTCGAATCCCAGTCTCTCCGCTGTAGAAATTAATACAATTAGCCATAATCGCCTAACAAATAGATGATTATGGCTTTTTATTTTCATGTGAATATTTAAGGGGTGCAAAAATGACTGCTTTGGCGACAATATTAAATCTCGTATATTTGATCAACCGATTACGATTGGTTAAAACTCATTAAGCTTGGTCATTCATTTGATCGGGCTTTCTTTTTTCAGCGCGCTGCCATGCACCTGTGTATTTATGTACCGATGATCATAAACGAGGCATTATGAGAATGCATAATAACATGAAGAGATCGCCGTAGCTTATGCATAAATGATTTTTTCACATTGCAAGATGTGTTGTTGTACCACAAAAACCCCTTGCCTGACAAGTGAATCCTCGCAACTCGGTATCATTCAATTTAGTCAGCTTCTCAAATAACAGGTTTTAACAGGTTCCGGATACTGACATTTGCCCACATTATCTGATTTGAGTGGAGTCGAATAATAGGCAGAGTTATCGCCGACAACGCTTCATGAACTTTCATCTTGAAGTAGTATATTGAAACATAGCCAAATAAACCATCACATTTGATAACAACCTATCATTATGAAGAAGACATTAATAGCCTGCCTTGTCGCGTCGATCGCGCTATCCTCCTGCTCAATCCAGCAACAAGTGAAAGAAGCTTACAAGTATTCAGCATCAACCGGCTTTATCGATTACAAGAAATACGTACCGAGTCCAATTCTGTGAGCTTTGCTTATAGTCCTATCGGAACAGTTCTCTCGAATGAAATGTCTGGATATAAAAACAAAGAAATAGTCAAGGAAACAGCAATAGTCCCAGCTCAAAACAATAACAAAGATGATGTTTATGACTCTGCCTCCAAAAAAGCAAATGCTCCAGCTGCAAAAACTTCAAACCAGATATTGCTAGCCACGTCTGAAAATTGTTTACATCTATTGATTGAAAAAGCTAAAGCTATGGGAGCAAATGGGATAATTAACTTAAAACTAACTACCAATAATGAAAGAGGTGTAAATGGATATTATACAGCTTCAGGAATGGCCATTAAAACAAAATAGTTA
Source organism: Albibacterium bauzanense (assembly GCF_004339765.1). Classification (GTDB taxonomy): domain Bacteria; phylum Bacteroidota; class Bacteroidia; order Sphingobacteriales; family Sphingobacteriaceae; genus Albibacterium; species Albibacterium bauzanense. The sequence continues at coordinate 933,292 of NZ_SMGO01000001.1, forward strand.
TTCAATTTACAGCAGTTATTACAATTCTTATTTTATGGGCTAAGAAAACACTTATAAATTTCACCCAATGAAAGCAAATTGAGTTTGTGGAGTTTAATAAAGATTTTATTTGACACAAACCTACTTCGGATGTAATTCATATAAATAATAACTCTCTTGAGGTATACCGGGTTCGATAAATTTTAATGAATAGAAATTCTGAATAGATTTTGTCAGATCCTCTTGATGTCCTTTATTAAGGGGAACCCTAACTCTCATTCCATAATATTGCCCTGGCATGAATGTATCGCCATTGATAGTGTCATCCGAAATTTTCCTTTCTAGTTTTTTTATCTCTATTATATAATCAGTGGTCATATGAACAATTTAAGTGTATATAAAACTATACCCTATTTTTGATAAAAACAAGTAACTTGTATTAAATGAGATGATTGGTTAGTTAAAATAAATATGGAAGAGAAGATAACTAAAACTAATTGGGTTCCAACGGCTAATAGATTCGTTTGTTTTCTGGATATAATGGGATTTAAAGATTTGGTAATGAGGAATAATCATAAATATATTTATGAGCTATTACTAGATTTATCTAAGAATCGAGAAACGCTCGACAATGTAAAGTCACTTCCAGAAAGGTACGATTTAGATTCATTAAAAACGGTAAGTTTTTCTGACTCAATCGTTATTTTCACTAAAACTGATAGTGTTGAATGTTTTGAATTATTAACAATTTCTGTTAACTGGTTGTTCGCTCAAGCAATTAAATCAGAAATTGCAATGAAGGGGAGTATTGCTCTTGGCGAAACTAGCGTAAATATAGCAAAACAAATATTTTTTGGACAATCAATAATTGATGCATATTTACTGCAAGAAGAAGTGGCATTCTATGGAATCGTAGCCCATAATTCGGTTGAGAATTTTATTGCCAATGAAGGTATCGACGAATCTGTATTTAACACTTATAAAGAATGCAAAGCGCCTTTGAAGTCAGGAAAAATTGGGCATCTGATTTTGAATTGGGCAGATGCTTTTGACAGAGAAGAAGGAATAGATTTAAAAGAAAATGTTTTATTGGTTATACAAAAGCTTAGAAACAAAACATCTGGATCCCCAAGAAGGTATATTGATAATACAATAGGCGTGATTAATGAGATCTATAAATCGTCTCTAGATAATAAATAAAGCTTTCGTTATATCTGACGATTAAACAATGGAACCTTGGTCATACAAAACTGGTTGTATATAGCGTAAATTAAGATAGTTAACTTAAAAAGCTTTACCAAATAAAAAGAAATTATGAAAGCAAATCACTGGCATATAATGGAGTTGGTCGAGTATGTGAAAGTAAGTTAGTATCTTTAGGTATCTAACCTATTTCTATGCCACGCAAACCTGCAAATCCATATTCAAAATACAGTAAAAGAAAAGATCAAGAAAAATATTATAAGAATTTAGCTAATATGTCCTCTGAAGAAAGATTTGAGCACCGAGCAAAGGTCTGGATTGTTCTGATTATTATTTGTGCTATTATTATTTTCTTCTTTGGATGGGATGGCTTTGTTAAATGGGCGATCTGATTTAAAGCCTATGTATCAATACTCATCATTGTAGATTTCATCTATTTAAATGAATTCCATAAAATGTCAATTTTCTTTTTAAAAGCTCACCTTCTTCCTATAAAGGTAGAATAAAGAAGGTTTTTTCAAAAAAGTGGACATTGGTTTTTCAAGTAGGCAAAAAACTCATTACGTTTGTTAGGTACAGTAATATTCTTATATAAGTACAATAGATACTGATTTTCTTAAATTTATCTGAGTGTTGCGTATATTTATGAATTACAAGCAATTATATGAGTGATTACTTAGATATATCAACATCATTATATACAAACTCTCTGACACTTTTTGTCGGGACTGGCTTTAGTAAATATATGACAAATGGAAAAGCGCCGAATTGGCTTGAACTTCTTGTTGAATGCACTAAGTCTATTGACAAAGAGAATAAATTATTGAATCAATTATTCAATTCAGATTCCTCGGGAAAAGTAAAAGAAGCAATTTATGACCTTACTATATGTGCACAAATACTAGAAGGAGAGTATCTCAAGAAAAGGGAAGACATCAAAAAAGAAATTTCCAAGATTATTCAATCTAAAATAAATGAAAAAACTATTGACAAAGAAAAATTAAAACATCTGCAAACATTCTTTTCAGAGCATCCAAATATTAATATTATAACAACCAATTATGACACCATTTTCTCAGATTATGTTATTCCAATTACAAGTAGAATTGTGATTGAAGGAAGTATAATACCACGATTGAATTCTGGTCAAAATATATATCATATACATGGATGTATCAATAGGCCTGAAAGTATTATACTAACAATAAATGATTACTATAATTTTCAAAATTCAAGGAATTATTTTTCAAGAAAATTTTTTACACTTCTTCAAGAAACGACAGTAGCTATTCTAGGTTATTCTTTAGGCGATTTCAATTTGAACTCTATTCTTAATGAGGTGAAAAATTCAAAGAATGAATCAATCAGAAGGACTGATATATATTATGTAACTCAAGATCCAATCGCCGATGTAATTGAAAGATTTTATTCTCTTACCTATGGAATAAAGGTGATTCAGGATACAAAATCCAATGATTTTTTTAATAGGATTGATGAACAATATGAGAAAGCAAAACAATTAATTGAATCTGTCGAGAACTTAAAGGATGTAATGTTAGGAAATAAGAAATATACTGATGAGTTTTTAAAATTGAGAATAGCACTAACAACTATTCTCCTGCAGGCAGCAAGTTTAGGTATTGGCAGCAAAGACAAGATGTTTATAAATACGCTGTTTGCATTGTTGAAAAAGAAGCGTGGTTTTACTAGAGAAGATAACGCTTGGGTACAATATGAACATCTTGCTGACTGGCTAATTGAAATAGCTTCGATAATCATAATTAAAGAAACTGAATTCGAAAAAGAATTTTGCGCAATAGCAACTTATTCCTTTAGACATTCTAGTAGAAAACTATACAAAGGCTACTCATGGCATGCGTGGGAATCATGGCATAACCGCTGGCATGAAATGAAACTTGAAAACCAACTCATGTTAGAAGATATTATAAAAAATGGGTCATGGGTTTCAAATTCAGAAATACCATCTATAATAGAATAACTTTAATTAAATCGGTTAGGCAATATGGAGGATTTGTCTTAAAATCAAGTTCAGTTTTCCAATTTGCTCTACTTCGCAAAGTCGAAAACCTTTTGGCCAATTAAAACAAAAATTCAGCTTTATGGATAGATTTGAAATTGCACGAATTAAATATAAACCAGATATTATAAAGGTACTGCTTATTGCAGAGGCTCCACCTAAATCAGATTCTGATAGATTCTTTTATTTTGAAAATGTACCCGAGCAAGATAGTTTGTTTCTTGAGACAATGAAAGTATTATACCCAATAGAAATTTCTCAACTGACAACCAAAGAAATAAGGTCTAATAAACGTAAATTCCTGTTAAATTTTAAACAAAGCGGATTTTATTTAATAGATTCTTTGGAAAGGCCCTTTGATGTTAAGTACTCTTCAAATCAGAAAGTGAGATTAATAGAAAGGGACCAACCCAATTTACTTTCTAAGATTAATTCGATTATAGATGAAAACACAAAAGTGATTCTCATTTCCGCTACTGTTTTCAAAGCAGATTTTCAGTATCTTAAACAAAATAATATCAATGTAATCAATAAAGAATTGATTGATTTTCCAGGATCTGGTAATCAAATTAAGTTTAGAGAAAAAATGAATATAATATTAACCGATTATAACATTGTGTAATTTTATTGGGATGTCAGTTCAGGTTAAAGGCTTTGTAACTATTGATTTCGGTGTAGATGTTGAGTATACTTAAATGTTTACTTTTTTAAAAGCTCATGCTTTAAATATGAGAATATTTAACAATTAATGGATATCTGAATCCCTATCGTTGAGTAAAAAGAAGTGTTAGCAGCTAGGTTATATTCGGTTTTATTCGCCAACCTCTTGTATCAATGTTTCATAGAAACACTTAAGCCGCCATATTGCAAAACTGATGTTGTGAGTAATTATTTTATTCCGTTGGCTTTTTTAAACTTCTCAATTTACTTAAAAGAGATTCGTATTGATAAACAGCTTTAAGTATCTCTTTTGTAAATTCTATTGAAATTTCCACTTCATTTTTTCCAACCTCATCAAAAGTGTTTGATTCAATGTGAGCAGCGTCATTTCCAAGAAGCCGCAATTCTTGCATTCCTTCAATTAGTTCCTTCGGAATAACAATTTTAGTTCCTAAATCTTGTAATCTTGCATATAAATTTTTCCCTGTTGCACCTCTATCAACACAAATTTCTTCTAACGTTTTTCTAATCATTATTGCAGAAGCTATAAAGCAATTGTTTGAATGAGAAATAATTGCTTCTTGGAAAGCATTTAATACCTTATCAGGAATATTCTCTTTGTCAAAAGGGATGGTGTCGGAGGGATGCGTAATTATAAGTTCAGAACTTTGATTATTATAAATAAAAAACAGATGTCCGAAGCATTTACCATTCGGACAACGTCTAAGGCCAAAAGTTTTGTTATTATTTTGTATGTCAGCACCCACGGATTCAAATGTTCCGTTATGTCCACAATGCGGACATCTTGTGGAGATTCTTGTTCCGTTCGAATTTTGGATGAGCCCAGTTAGTTTAAATATCATTAATTAGTCTTTTTATAATTAATGCAAGCAACAAAATTAACGAAACAGAATTTCGCTAAATCGTCTCTATATCCGTAATGTGTTCTTACAAATATAATATTTCCCAGTAAACAAGCAAGATACTGCTTAATGAATATTGCATTGTTAATTGCTTCCTTTTATTATCTCTAATATTATGTCCTAGATACTTAGTATTAGATTCACTTTTCTTATTATATTTACTTTAAGCAATAAATAAACCTCAAAATTTTTAACATAAAGGACACAGAATCTTTACGCAAATGCGTAAAGACTAACACTATGGTATAATGCTGCACTAATTGATTTGAACGTTATCAATGAAGATATATTACTATTCTTGAAACAGGGAATTACTTATTACCATTATCAATCATAAACTACAATAGGATATATAGAATCTAAAGTACGAGAAGTTATTAGATCAAAATAAATATTTTTGCATAGTCAACAATTTTAATGCTCTATTTAACTAAGCTTCCGAAAGTTACTATCTTCAACCTGTATTTGTATATTCTGTAACCAGCAGAAACGACAAATGCTTAACCTTCTAAAAGTCATTATAAATAATCATGAGAAATAAAGCTGTATTAGAAGTTTGTGCCTTTCACATTGATTCATGCATTATTGCAGAACGGTGTGGCGCCCTGAGGGTTGAATTATGCGACAATCCTATTGAGGGAGGCACAACACCAAGCTATGGAACAATTAAGCAAGTAAGAGAAAAAATTTCCATCAAGCTATACCCACTCCTGAGGCCACGTTCAGGAAATTATTTTTATAGCGATGAAGAATTTGATATTTTGAAAGATGATATAGAAATATGCAAGCAATTAGGATGTGATGGCATTTCTGTCGGAGTATCAAAAATCAATGCTGAAATTGATACTGAAAGATTAAAACGTATTGTGGAATGGGCAGGCCCGATGGGCGTTACTTGCAATCGCGTATTTGATTGCTCGCCTGATCCATTTAAGGCTTTGGAAGATATTATTGATTGCGGATGTGAACGCGTACTTACATCCGGTCAAAAAAGTACTGCTAATGATGCAGCCTACCTCTTAAAGCAATTGGTGCAGCAGGCGGATGGCCGAATCATTATAATGCCCGGAGCAGGAGTAAACTCATCAAACATCTTGAATCTTAAAAATGCAAGCGGCGCAATGGAATTCCATTCATCTGCAAGAAAAATAGCTCCTAATCCTGTTACTTATATTAATAAGGAAGTTAGCGATTATGGCAATGTTTATATTGCTGATGAAACTGAAGTAAAGGCAATGATTGATGCGTTAAATAATTAGTCTTATTAATAAAAGAATTTTTAAAGTATATTTATTTCAAACTCCTTCTAAGGAGCATCAACACTAAAAACTCAAGATATGGACAATTCCGATAAACACAACCAACGTATTGCAAAAATGACCTTTGCTTCAGTCTATCCAATGTATCTCAAAAAAGTGGAGAACAAAGGAAGGTCAAAAGAAGAATTGCATCAAGTTATAGAGTGGTTAACAGGCTTCGACAACAACAAATTGCAGGAACTAATAAAAGAAAATGTGACCTTTGAAACATTCTTCCAATCCGCTTCGCTAAATCCCAATGCGCAACTCATCACTGGATTAATCTGTGGCTATCGGATAGAAGAAATTGAGAACCCATTGACGAAGCAGGTTCGATATTTGGATAAGCTGGTGGATGAATTAGCCAAGGGGAGAAAAATGGAGAAGATATTGCGTAACCCTATATAATAACAACAAACAAACGAAGTCCATCACCAACGCTAAGCTTAATCCATCTAAGCACTTTCCTCCATTTTATGGTTAATTTATTCATTTTTTTATACCATAAGAACCTCGTTATTTGAATAGATATAGAAGCCTAACATCTATAAAAATTTCATTATGGCGAATTCCTTTATAAAATCAGCGATACTAGCAATTACTCTTTTAGTGGGTTTACAAGCTTGTACTTCAACAAGTAATCAAGATCCTACTATAGAAAAAGAAGCACCCGAAGTTATCTATCATGTTTTCCAGCGTAGTTTTTATGATTCAAATGGAGACGCAAATGGAGATTTAAACGGTTTACGTGATAAACTAGATTATTTACAAGACCTAGGTGTTACTTCAATCCTAATGGTACCGCTTTATGAATCAGTATATTATCATAATTACTTCTCAAGCGATTTTGAGAAAATCGACTCGACCTATGGAACAAAAGAAGATTACCTGGCTTTAGTTCATGACATCCATGAAAGAGGAATGAAAATATACATGGACATGGAGACTCAATACGTCACTCAAGATCATCTTTGGTATAAAGACTCTTATAAAAACCCTAAATCAGTTTACAGCGATTATATTTTATATGAGGATTCACTTAACGAAAAACCCTCTACAATCGTTGCAGATCTCACAGAACTTGTAGGATACAACGGTGTTACGCATAAAATCACTACCGTTAACTTATTAAATAAAGAAGTATTAGAATACAATAAAGAGCTATTTAAACACTGGATGGATCCAAATGGAGATGGAGACTTTAAAGATGGTGTAGATGGTTTCCGTTTAGATCATATGATGGACCATCTGGATAATAAACCTCAACTTACAGATCTATTCACTAAATTCTGGAATCCTTTAATCAGTAGTTTAAAAGAACTCAATCCAAAAATAAACATTATAGCAGAGCAAGCAGATTGGAGCTCCTATGGCATTGACTATCTAACAGAAGGAAATGTTGATGTAGTCTTCGCTTTCAGACTAATGGGTGCTATACGCAATTTAGATAAAAAAGAAATTGTAACCATGGCTGATACTATATTCTCTATCACTCCTAAAAATAAAGGACAAATAGTTTTTATTGAAAATCATGATATCCCTCGCTTTGCAACAGTGGTAGAAAAAGACCTTCCTAAAATGAAGGTCGGCGCAGCTTTGAATCTATTAATAGGAGGCATTCCTTCAGTTTATTATGGACAAGAAATTGGCATGGCTGGTGGCGGAAGCCTGGGACTATTTGGTGGAATTACTGACGCTAATGAAATCCCGGAACGCGAAGCTTTTGAATGGTTTAAAAGTGATACTGGCAAAGGAATGGCATTATGGTATAAAGATTCAGGCCCATGGTGGGATAACCGAAATAACAAACCAGATGACGGAATATCATTAGAAGAACAAAAAGATGATCCATCTTCACTTTGGAATTACTACAAAACACTTATCCAATTACGAAAATCGTCTCAAGCTCTTGGTTTTGGAGATTATATAACGTTAAACAATACAAATGATCAACTCTATTCTTTCATGAGATATATTGATGATCAAGCTGCCATCGTTATTATTAATCTTTCTTCAGAGCCACAATCTGCAGATGTAGACTTACAAAACAGTCCGGTCCAGATTGAAGGAAAAAGCTTAAAAACTACTTTTGGAAACGTTGAAGCAAAAATAAGCGGACAAACGCTAACAAGCAGTCTACAAGGCTACGGTGTCCAGGTATATGAACTAATTAAATAGAAGCAAAAAACTGTAAAGTTCTGGAAACCTGCTCTTGCCAATATGGCCATTCATGTTTCCCAACAAACTCTTCGTAAACATGTGGAATGCCCTTTAAGGTTAATTGTTGATGCAAATGCCGATTCTGATCAATCAATAAATCATCTTTCCCACAGTCAAATCGTATAGGCGGAAGTTGATTTTTATAACGTAAGAATGTTTCAAAAACATCTTCTTCCACAGAGTCACTTTGCCTGAAATTAGCTATATCTTCCTCTACGAATAAGCTCATTTGCTCTAAATTCGTAATAGAAGAATGCGCTGAAATGCCTTTAAAAATAGAAGAATACTTGGCTCCTATCCTCATTGCACCAAAGCCACCCATAGAAAGGCCGCCAATAAAAAGAGAAGAATTGCTGCTTACATATCCAATAGTCTGCCGAACAGCATTCGGCACATCTTCAACAATCCACTTTTCAAAATTAAAAGAGTTATGCTGAAGATAAGCAGACCCATCTCCCCATAACCCGTCTGATGGCATCGCGATTACCATTGGCATAATCACCCCTGCTTCCATTAATTCAAGGGCTTTTAAATGTACACCACCCTGATGTGTCCAACTCCAGCAACTTCCATATACACCATGTAAAAGAATAATCAATGGAATATCTTTCTGCAATTCCACACCCGGGGGAACAAAAACACAAATATCTCCCCGCCCTTTTAAATTAGGAGTCTTTACTGTTATAAAACGCAGATGATTAGATTCAAACACTGGATTTGAAACTTCAATCGTTCGAAATGTTGAATTACTCATTAAAATTTAATTACTCCTTTTGCATTTTTACCCTGTAGCATATCATCAAATGCCTGTTTCAAATTATCAATGGAATAAGATCTGGTAATCATTTCTTCTAATAGAATCTCACCCTCTTCATAATGTTTGATAATTTTTGGGAAGTCAACTTGTGGACAACATTTTCCATATAACGGATTAATATATACTTTATCCCACTCAAATAAATTCATATCAAACTTAATTTCCTGTTCAATACCACTAACCTGAACAGCCGTTCCTGCATTTCTTACCATTGCCAATGGGGCAGCACCTAATTGAGGAATAGCTGTACATTCAAATGCATAATCAGCACCACGGCCATCAGTCATTTCTTTAACTTTCTGAGCGGCTTTTAATAATTCAATATCGTCTTTATCTGCTAACAAGGTATGTGTCGCTCCAAACTTCACAGCCATTTCTAAACGATTTCTATTAATATCAATGGCAATAATCTTCTCTGCTTTAGAAATACGAGCACCTTGTATTACATTTAAACCCACACCTCCTGTTCCCAATACAACAACAGAAGACCCTGGCAAAACCTTTGCAGCATTCACAACTGACCCGTAACCTGTCATAACCCCGCAACTAATAATGCTTGCTGCAGAAAATGACATGCTTTCTGAGGTGTTTTTTACAACGGCTGTATCCTTTACAAGGGTATATTCTGCAATTGTTCCAATATTAAAAGATCGCTGTATTTCTTTCCTTTTCCAGGTAGTTCCAGCAGAATGTGCATGCCCTTCAGAAAAGGGTTTAGAACTTGCAATAACCGGTGAATTATTTTCACAAAGATGCTGATTACCAAGAGTACATTGAAAACAAAAACCACAATGCATTGCCCAAGTAAGAATAACAGAATCACCAACTGATACATTTTCTACCTTATCACCAATCGCTATAACCTCTCCTGCACCCTCATGTCCAAGCACCAGATTTTGCCCCCAGGAAAGTGAATCAAAATCTGTATGACAAAGACCGGCCGCCTTTATTTTCACTAAAACCTCATGCTCTTCAGGTGCTCCTACTTCTATTTCGTCTATCACAAAATCACCTCTACCATCTGTAATGGCCGCTTTGCATCTCATTATATCCTATTTTTTTGTTCTTATAAATTTTACTCTCACGCCGACAGGTCTTACTTTCCAAACAAAAACATCAATGGAATTTCCAATCGTTTCGACCAAGCCTGTTCATTATGAAATTCTCCGGGGAAAACTTCATATTTCAATTCAATTTCAGAATGCTTGCTTACCAACAGCTTGTCCATCTCATCATTTGCTGGCAAAAAATGCTTATCAAGTTCCTGATCACCGCAGTCAAGATATAATCGTGTCCCAGCTAATTTCTTATTTGATTCTGCAACTTGTTTCAATATATTTCCATCATCAAATGCAAACCCACTCGATAATCCGGCTGCCTTAGAAAACACATCCGGATGTAACCACGCCATATAAAAAGAAATCAGCCCACCCATAGAAGAGCCCAACATCGCTGTATTAGCTTTATCTGTTTTCGTTCTATAATTCTTATCTATAAATGGCTTTAAATTATCAACAATAAAATTGAGATAATCCATTCCTTCAGGTGTTCCTGAATATTCTACCCACCTGTCTTTTGTATTACTAATAGCTACAATAATAAATTCTTCAGTCTTGCCGGCCTTCATTAAACTATCAGCTATTTCATCCATGCGCCATTCCCTTCCATAAGAAGTACTTTGATCCATCAGATTCTGACCATCATGCGCATAAAGTACCGGATAACGTTTATCTGACGACTCATCATAAGAAGGCGGCAACCATACAACTACATCTCGGGTATTCTTTAAATGCGTATCCGCAAACTGATGATGGTATCTTACATTTCCTGTAATGCTCCGATTGTATAAATCATTCCAATTTGTTGGATGTATAACTAAAGTCGTATCCTTCACTAAGGAAAAAGGCTGCGGTGCTACATCTCCATTATAATACATAGCCTCCTTATAGTAAGATCCTCTCGTAATTTTAAAGTTCACAAAAGAATTACCAGGAAAATAGCCTTCATATACCCAGGTTGAATCATTCTCTCTTTCCATCCTTGGTGCAGAAGGATAAAACCAATTTCCTATTTTGCTATCCTCACCTACTAAAATCAGCGTATCATTCAATGGAGTACTTGCAGGTGAAATAACCTTTACCTTTAAAAGATGGTCCTGAGCTTCCAGATTCAAAGCAGACATCAAACAAATAACTATTAGTCCAAACAAAGATTTCCACATCGCATTCATTTTTAACAATTTACTTATTTTTCTAATAAGGTGTATTCTCTATCCTGCCTCTTTCCTTTCCCGAATATTTATCGCCGTAAAAGCCCCTATAATCATAAAAACACCAGCCATTACAAGTGCCCAAACTGTTTCGCCCTGAAAAAAATATTTTATCAGCAATCCTCCCAAAAAACCACATACCAATTGAGGTAAGGTTATAAAGAAATTAAAAATACCCATGTATACACCCATCTTTCTTACAGGAATATAAGATGATAGAATAGCGTATGGCATTGCCAGAATACTACCCCAAGCTAAACCGATACCTATCATAGATAATAGCAAAGTAGCAGGCTCAGTAACAAAGTAAATGGATATCATTCCTGCGCCACCGGCAATTAATGAAATTGCATGAGCTATCTTTTTATTTGTTTTCCGGGCAATCCACGGTAAGCATAATGCATAAACTGCTGCAATACCATTATAAATACCAAACAACATACCCACCCAATTTCCGGCATCAGCATACATGGCTGAACTTGTATCATTGGAAGGCAAATTATATACATGTTGTGCAACAGCCGGGGTCATGTAAACCCACATCATAAACAATGCAAACCAGGAAAAGAACTGAACAATTCCCAATTGCAACATAGTTTTAGGCATCGATGCAAAATCATGCATAATGACCCGTATTCCATTATCTTTCTTAGAACTCACCAGTTCTGTTGAACCAGTATCATTCAATTCAAATTCAGCAAACTCCTTAGGAGAATATTCTTTTGTAGTAAAAACCGTCCATAACAGTGTAAACAACATCAAAAAGGCTCCTGCATAAAAAGAATAGACTACATTATCCGGAACCTGCCCGACGATAGCAGTTTTATTTACTCCTAAATTTGCCAACACATAAGGCATCAATGAGCCTAAAACAGCACCAATGCTTATTAAAAACGTCTGAATAGAAAACCCCTGACTTATCTGGCTCTCGGGTAATTTATCAGCTACCAAAGCACGAAAAGGCTCCATCGCAATGTTAAAAGATGCATCCATTATCATCAACATTCCTGCACCTATCCAAACAGGAGCCATCAAAGCTGATAAAAAGGAGGCATTGGGCATCAGCATCAAGGCTGTCGCCGCTAAAATAGCTCCTCCTAAAAAATATGGTCTTCTCCTTCCCAACCGGGTCCAGGTACGATCACTATAATGGCCGATAATTGGTTGGATCAACATCCCCGTTATGGGTGCTGCCAGCCAAAACAAAGACAAATGTTCAATATCAGCGCCAAATGTTTGTAAAATTCTTGAGGCATTTCCTGTCTGCAAAGCAAAACCGAATTGAATTCCTAAAAATCCAATGCTCATATTCCAGATCTGGATAAGCGGTAAAGTGGGTTTCAATTTCATAAGATTTCAACCCCTTCCTTATTAACTTTAACCAAAATCGATTTCCCTCTATAAACCATATTAAAGGAAAAGGACTTCCATTTCTCAGGCAACATGGGGTTAAAAGTCAATTCATCATCAACCATTCTCATACCTGCAAAACCTTCTACTATAGTCATCCACGTACCCGCCATAGAAGTAATATGCAAACCATCTTCCGTATCATTATTATAATCATCTAAATCCAATCGGGAAGTTCGCAAATAAAAATCATAGGCAAGTTTTTCATATCCCAGCTTAGCTGCTAAAATGGAATGGACACATGGAGACAATGAACTTTCATGCACAGTCATTGGTTCGTAGAAGTCAAAATTCCGTTTGAGAGTATCCAAATCAAAACGATCTTGAAAAAAATACAAACCCTGCAATACATCGGCCTGTTTAATAAAGCAAGAGCGTAAAATACGATCCCAACTCCACTTTTGATTCAATGGTAAATTTTCAGGACCCAAGTTCTTAACCAGTATCAGCTCTTTATCCAAAAATCCATCTTGTTGTAAAAATACTTGCTGCTTATCATCCTTCGGATAATACATCTTATCAATAATATCTTTCCATGATGTAATTTCCTCCTCTTTAAACTGAATACGATTCATTAAAGTGTAATACTTAGCTTCATCACGACCTTTTACATAACGCATCGCTTCCAAAGCATATTCCAGGCACCAGGATGCTATGTAATTGGTATACCAATTATTATCAACATTATTTTCATACTCATTCGGGCCAGTAACACCTAAAATCACATATCGCTCCTTTTTTATACTCCAGTTCACGCGCTGTTTCCAGAAACGGGCAATTGCCAAAAGAACTTCAAGACCATATTCAATTAAGTAATCCTGGTCTCCGGTATAGCGGATATAATTATAAATGGCAAAGGATATAGAACCATTTCTATGGATCTCTTCAAAAGTAATTTCCCATTCATTATGGCATTCCTCACCGTTCATTGTCACCATTGGAAAAAGAGCGGCACCATCAAAGAAACCCAATTTCTTTGCATTCTCAATAGCCTGCGGCAATTGTTTAAATCGGTAGATTAATAAATTCCTGCTAACTTTAGGAGCTGCAGTTGCCAAATAAAAAGGTATGCAATAAGCTTCTGTATCCCAATGTGTTGCTCCACCATATTTTTCACCGGTAAATCCTTTCGGACCAATATTCAATGCCGGATCTTCACCCGTATAGGTCTGATATAATTGAAAAATATTATAGCGAATAGCCTGCTGCGCCTCTGGATCACCCTCAATTTCAATGTCACTTTCTCTCCATTTAAGATGCCAGGCATCTGCCTGCATCTTAAGCAAATTGTTAAAGCCTAAAGAACAAACAACTCCTAATTCTTTCTCAACATGCAATCGTAACTTATCCTTAGGTGTATTTAAAGAAGTATAATTTACTGCATATTTACAGAATACCAGCTCCTTCCCTTCTTCGGCTTTAATTTTGATTTCTCTTCCAATATACTTTTCACGAACCATTGGTGCAGATTCAAAAGAGATGGTCTTTCCATCTTTTTGCACATCAAAAGCAATTCCTGTACATGCAAAAAAGTTGGTTCGCTTCGTTTTCATTGTTAATACAGCAACGTCGGTCGCTGAATCCTTTTCAACTTCTTTCCAAAACTTTTCGCCATAATTAGCATCCTGATTACTAATATCCCCATCAATATCAAACAAAACAGATAACTCACCATCAAAATTAAGAGGAGTTAATGAATAGCGAATCGCTCCAACAGAATCATGCACAATGCTTAAAAACCGCTTTACCTGAACAGATACTTGCCTGCCACTTTCAAACTCAGCTTTAAAGGAACGTTCCAGATACCCATCTCGCATATTAAGCTCTCGCTTAAACTCCAGAACCTTACATCGGTTCAGATCCAATAATTCATTATCAACCTGAATTCTAATAGTCCCCCAGTTAGCTGCATTTAATACCTTCGCTGCATATTCAGGATAGCCGTTTTTCCACCAGCCAACCTTTGTTTTATCCGGATAATATATTCCGGCCAGATAACTGCCTTGTAAACTTTCACCTGAATATCCTTCCTCAAAATTGGCGCGGTGACCCATTCGGCCATTCCCCAGGCTAAATATGCTTTCAGAAACACGATTCAACTCTGGGGAAAAACCTTCTTCAATAATCTTCCACTCATCAACTTTCAGGTACTTCTTCATAAATTAGGTAATTGGTTAGTATAAGATCAAGGATATTATAACAATGCTGGGTTTAATTCAGAATCAGCCAACGTGCCAACTTCTTTTTCCATTAACCATTTTTTATGATCGGCTTCCTGCCATTCATGCTGCGGTTTAGCTACTTTTGTTCCATCAGCATAATAGATAATCGTCATTACTTCCCGCATCTTATCAGATGTATTTCCTGGTGCATTGTGAATCGTATAACCTTGATGGAAAGTAGCATCACCAGCATTCATATAAGTAGGTCTGGAAAGCTTAAACTGATTCTTTTTCACGTAATCCTCAAATGCACCTTCTGATTCATCTGAAATTACATAATCAAATATATTTCCTTTCTTCTGCGACCCAGATGCGAAAGTCAGCATCCCCATATCTTCATTCGGCATATCAACCAAAGGCATCCACATAGTAATAGTCTGAGTGGTATCTAATGGCCAATAATTCTGATCTTGGTGCCAAGGAGTTGGACCACCACCTGGTTCTTTAAACAAAGCCTGGTCATGATATAAACGTACATTTTTTACGCCCAGCAAATCTGCAGCGATTTTGGCAAAACGCTTTGCCAGAACAAATTTCTTTGCAGCTTCATCCTCTCTCCAAAGATTCATAATCTGAAGAAATGCTTTACCATACGTATCTCTATCCTCTAGCTTTCTCTTCTCACTATTATATCTGCTTGCCGCATCCACAAGCACATCGTGATACACACTTATTTCTTCTTTCGAAAGAATATTCCTGATTAAAGTATGTCCCAATTCCTGGAACTCATTCACCTTTTCCTTTGGAACATTAATCGTGTTGTTTAAATCTGGTAGAATTTCTTTTTTATTTTCCATCTCAATTCTAATTATTGGTTTAATCAAATTTACCCTTTCAACAAAGGAAATAGAATGAAGAAAATGGACTAAATATGGGGTATATTAACATATATAGTAAAATATTACTACATTTATATTAAAAACAGCCACATTGAAAGCTTCAGTTGAAATCTTATATCCCAAAAGCGACCAATCATTCTTAGTCAGAAAGTTTGATAAATCTGCATTTGAAGCACCCTATCACTATCATTCCGAATTTGAGCTGACTACCATTATCAAAGGAAGAGGAAAAAGATATATCGGCAACCACATGGAAGACTTCCAGGAAGGTGATTTGGTATTATTGGGTGCAGGTTTACCCCATTGTTGGAAACTAGAAAACACTCCAAATAGCGAAAATGAGGAAGCCAGTGCAGTCGTTGTTCAATTCACAAGAGATTTTCTCGGAACAGATTTTTTTGATAAAGTAGAACTAACCGGTATCAAAAAACTACTGGAAGAGAGTCGTTATGGCATACGTTTTTCAGAGGAAATAAGCACTAAGGTTCAAAAACAGCTTATTAGTCTAAGTAAACCTAATAATCATTTCAAGTCGCTAATGCGCCTCATGACCATTCTTCATGATCTTGAATCATCCGACAACCAAATTATACTTGACAAACACATTACTTCTGCTCTCGACTCAGTAGAGCAAGCCCGCATCAATCCTGTGATGGCTTATATTGTTGATAATTTTAACGATAAGATCTCTTTAGATAAAGCTGCTGAAATAGCGCATATGACTCCCAATGCCTTTTGCAAGTTCTTCAAAAAGGTGACCCGTAAAACTTTTGTACAAATGGTTTTAGCATATCGGTTGAATTATGCCCGACAAAAACTCATTCAAACCGATAAACCCATTTCTGAAATTTCATTCGAAAGTGGCTTCGGAGATGTATCGCATTTTTATAAAATGTTTAAAGCCGAAACCAAACTAAGCCCATTAAACTACAGAAAGAAATTTATGCAGAGGTTCTCTTAGTTTAGCATTCAGATCTTACAAGCCTATATACCGATTGCCGAAATTATAAGTCAAACTTACATTCCAGATATAATCGTCTCCTATAGTAATATTACTATTAATCTTCCTATTAAACAGTGCAGACAAAGTAAATGGTAAATTTTGCTTATTAACAGAAACTCCTGAACTCGCATAAATCCCCTCCTGTCCATCTATTCGTAAATAATAAATTTGAGGTGACACACGAAATTCATAATCTTCAATCATCAACTTACTCACGTTAGTTCTAAAAGCTAAAAAATGTGTATTGCGTGTAGTTCCCTCAAGTCTATGCGTATACATGTAATAAAGACCAAGGTTAACCTTATTAGAAAGAAAATATGTTGGAGCAATATCTGCTGTAGGTGCACGTTCAACAGCTAAAATCTTTTCGGTTTCGCCATTCTTAATTATACTTTGACTCTTGAACGACAGACTCGGATTTACCCCAATTTGCAAACGCCACTTCTCATTTTCTACTATCCGATATCTCCACCAAAAGATAAACGCCCAAGGCTTTAGATCTTCCATATCAAAACGGAGTTCTGGCTCAAAACTTAACTTATCTTTCCTAAAAGAGAAATAAAAGATAGTGGCAGCTTTACCTAAGGTAGAGGAAGGGATAGTTGAAATACCCTTATTAGTTGCAGTAATCGATCCATTAAAAACAATCGTATCCTTTTTTGTAGTAGCTACTACTTCAGTGCTATCTTGTGCATATAATGTGTGGGGCAACATCCCAGAAATAGCCAATATAGCTATCATAACCGGGTAAATTATTTTATTTGTAAAACTTCTAGTTGATATTTCTCGCAGTTTTAAAGGCACTTTTCTCATGTATTATTTATAAGTAAGTTAATTTATTAATCAATCATTTAATGAGCGCAAATATCTCAACTATACCCAATCAAATTGTTATACATATTACTGTTTAACTAACCATTATCACTGATTTATAGATTATACTACACATATTGCCCCTAACAAATGGTTAACTTAGATAATTATGCAACTGCAAACACAATTCTAACACCTATATTAGGTAAAAACATCCTTATTAAATCAAAAAACAATAACTTTATTCATCTCTTTCACCCTATAAATTATAAGAAGGAAATCTCTAATAAATAAGATTTTAATTACAAGAATAAAATGAAAGCAATCATCCTAAATGAACCAGGAGCACCAAGCAATTTAGTTACTTCAGAAGTTTCAGCTCCTTCTATAAAATCAGATGAAGTACTGATACAAGTAAAAGCAATCAGCATTAACCCTGTCGATGCAAAAACAAGATCGGGCAAAGGCTTGTATGGCCGACTTAAAGACATAAATCCACTCATTCTTGGCTGGGATGTTTCAGGCATCGTGATAGAATCAAACTCAGGTCTCTTCAAAAAAGGAGATGAAGTTTTTGGAATGATTAACTTCCCCGGACATGGAAAAGCTTATGCAGAATATGTAGCTGCACCAGCCTCTCACTTAGCCAAAAAACCAAAAAACATCACACACAATGAAGCTGCCGGTGCAACACTCGCTGCACTTACTGCCTGGCAAGTGCTTATTACCAATGCTAAAGTCAAAAAAGGAGACCGTGTACTCATTCATGCCGCCTCCGGAGGTGTGGGTCATTTTGCCGTTCAAATTGCCAAAAACTTAGGCGCTTATGTTATCGGCACCTCTTCTGCTGAGAACAAAGATTTTGTCCTATCACTTGGCGCAGATGAGCATATCGATTACAAAGCACAGGCTTTTGAAAAAGCAGTTAAAAACATCGACTTTGTATTAGATACTATTGGCGGAGAAAACATAGACCGTTCACTCGAAGTGATTGTAAAAGGCGGTACATTAATCAGCCTCCCTACCGGTTTAAATGAAGCAGTTACCGAGAAAGCAAAAGCAAAAAATGTAAATGGATATTTTATCCTGGTCCAATCCAATGGTGAAGATATGCAGGCAATAGCCGATCTTTTAGAAAAGAATACCATCAAATCTCACATATCAAAGACCTTCTCTTTTAATCAGATGCCAGAAGCGCATATGCAAATTGAAAGTGGAAGAACTGTTGGAAAGGTAGTAGTAGAATTAGATTAATGAATGTTTTTTTATATTATTGTAATACCATTTATCAATAACCTAATTCAACTAATCTATATTCAATTAACCAACTATGAAAAGATTATTATCTATTGCATTGTTAATGCTGTGCACAGTATCTATCGTTCTGGCTCAAGGAAGTCAAGTTTTTGAGACGCGTACCGTAAAAAGTGATATCCTTAAAATGGATCGCAAATATGCAATTTACTTACCCGAAGGCTATGATCAAAGCGACCGCAGTTATCCAGTTCTCTACCTCCTTC
Source organism: Albibacterium bauzanense (assembly GCF_004339765.1). Taxonomy (GTDB): domain Bacteria; phylum Bacteroidota; class Bacteroidia; order Sphingobacteriales; family Sphingobacteriaceae; genus Albibacterium; species Albibacterium bauzanense. The sequence goes on from NZ_SMGO01000001.1 coordinate 952,506, forward strand.
ATGGCAGTGGAGATAATCATACAGGCTGGGTACAATTCGGGCAAGTTCAACACATTGCAGACAAAGCGATTGCTGAAGGTAATGCAGGTCCAATGATCATTGTAATGCCCGATGCCGATACCGGAACCAGAGGATATTTCAATGTTGTTGACGGCAGTTATAATTATGAAGACTTCTTTTTTAAAGAGCTAATTCCGCATATTGAGAAAACATACCGGGTACGTAGTGAAAAACGTTATCGGGCTATCTCTGGCTTATCAATGGGTGGGGGTGGAACCATCTTTTATGCTCTGCACCAGCCAGATATGTTTGCTGCTGCTGCTCCTCTAAGTGCAGCAACCGGAAACTGGGATTTTGAACAGTTCAAAACAAGGCTTAAACAAACACCTACTAGTGCTTCCGACAAACAAATCGAAGATTACTTCAATCTCCATAGTATAGAAAGCATTGTTAAAAATGCATCTGAAGATAATTTAAAGAAGATTAAAGGAATACGATGGTATATAAGCTGCGGCGACGATGATTTCCTTTATGAAGGCAATAGCCGAATGCATATTCTATTGCGTCAAAGCGAAATCCCTCATGAATACAGAGTTAAAGATGGTGGACACACCTGGACATACTGGCGAAACGAATTACCTTTAGTACTTGAGTTCGTCTCAAAGTCATTTACACAATTCTAATCTAAGCATCCAAAACAGCATTTGATTAATGCTGTTTTGGATGCCTTTAACTATACTCCTTCAGCAATTGCTTTCATCTTAGCTAAACCGGTTTGCGCAACTAACAATGCGTCTTGCTGATAATAACTCTGGTTGAAAACCTCCAGTGAAAGAATAATTTGCTTGCCAGGATCTTTAATGGCCTGCAAAGCTTGACGAATCGGAGCAATACCATCTCCCGTATAAATACGATCAGGCTCAGATATTTTAGCAGGAAGAATACCTGACGGATAATCATTAACATGGAAAATATCAATCGCCGGCTTACCTACAAATGCTAGGCTGTCAAAGCTTGAACCTCCTTTGTAAATATGAAAAATATCCAATAAAGCACGAGCATCTTTATGTCCGCTTTCAGTAACCACGTATAATACCTGACTAATTTTCTTAAGATTGGGTGATGCACCCCACATTTCAAGCACCGGCTTCACACCAGTCTGCTCGCCCATCTCAAGTATTTTAATATATCTTTCAGTAATAACATTCAAATCAAGCAATGCTGCATTAGCACCATTGGCACCCGAAGGTGGAGCTGCTACTCGTTTACAACCAATCCCCGCCAATTGCTCCATTTCTCCCTGCAACTGCTTAAGTCCAGCAGTACGCATAGCTTCATCATCTACAATCCATCTGGCAAAACCAATTGCATTTTCTATTTCAAGACCTAAATCATCAATAATCCTTTTAGCTTCCTTTACCGTACCCCCTTCTTTCAAATAGGTTTGAAAACTATCTATCCATATTTCAACCGAGCCAAATCCTGCTTTCGATGCAACTTCCAATTCTTTAACAAAACCGAGTTTCTGTCCACGAATGGTGCTCATATTGAGCGCATATTTAAAACTTGAATTAGTTTGCTTTGAAGTCTCTTTAGCAGAAGCGGGTAATTTTAACAGAGAAGCCCCGGCAGTCAAACCCAATGTTTTTAATACTTGCCTGCGGTTTAATAAAAGGTCGGTCATAATAAATTAAGCTCTTTATGTGAATTAATAGCCGTAAAAATACAATTATTAATTACAGAGCTGCAACACTACCTTTATAATTCCTAAAAAGATAACGCAACCTCACAAATACAACCAATACATTAGCCAATGCTATCAATCCTAATCCTAAAATAAAATCCGACATCATTAAAAAAATGCCATCCCAACTCAATATCCGACCGCTCAACATAGTTGTAATCCAGGACATTGAAAGAAGTAGAATAAGAGGTAAAAGCCGTAATAGCAGATAGGACCACGATAACCAAAGAGGTCGTTTATTATATTTCTGATACCATTCTTTTACCCTGAATATTCTACGCACTGCAAAACCAAAAGCGATAAGAAAAACTAAAAATCCACACACTTGAAAAAACCAATGTGGCAAAGAGGAAACATCGGGCTCCTGTCCTTTCAGTATTTCGTGAATGCCATCCACGAATGAATAATAATCCACAAGAGGCTTAATACCGCTATTAAATAGAACAACGATTCCATACCCATCATTCGTATAAATCATTTGCTCTGAACTGTAGGTCCATAAAATCCCACCGTGATACAAGCTGGAATCTCTATTCAAATTCCAACCCATAGCATAAGACGATTCATTCCCTGACTGTGCTTTATGTGTCAATGCGAAACCCTCTGCACTCAATAATTCAATATCTTTAAAACGACCTTTATTTAACTGAACACGAAGCCAGTTGGCCATATCATTAGAGCTAGAAACCACTCCTGCTGCACCATCCACAAACCATTCAGGATCTTTTGCAACAATTGGTTCTCCAACAAAAAAGGTATAACCTTTTGCTATACCTTCTTTATATAATGATTTAGTATTAGGAACATCCCAGGTATAATTCATTTCCAGCGGATTGAAAATATGGTTTTCCAAATACGAAGAAAATCTTTCGCCGCTAACCGCTTCAACCAATTTCGCCAGGATCTCATAATTGGGATTATGGTAATGAAACGTTTCACCAGGCTTACTTACTAATTTAGCCTTCTTTAGTAATACAATGACTTCATCCAAGTTTGTGGCTTGCTGCTTAAAAGTCATATCGGGAAAACCAGTATCTGCTAAACCACTTGTTTGATGCAATAGCTGACTAACTGTTATACTTGCACCACGAGGGTCATCTATTTCAAAAGAAGGGATATATTTAACAACCGGACTATCCAAAACTACTTTACCTTCCTCTACCAGCTGCATAACTGCCACCCCTGTAAATGCTTTACTTAAGGAAGCTATTGGAAAAGGCGTATCAGCATTTACGGCTTTACCATCACTTGTAACACCATAGCCTTTTGAAAAAATAACAGAATCTGAATGAACAACGGCAACAGCCAAGGACGGAATTTTATTGCTCGCCATCTTAGCCGTCAAATAGCGATCTATCTTTTCTACGGTATTTCCACTCTGGGCCTGAGCATTTCCAGTACCTGCAAAAAGCAAAGCCAAATACAGAACTATTATCTCTATAGCCTTTAAAATATACTTTATAGGAGTAAAATCTGAGAACATATCGGTATAATTGATTACCAAACATAATCTCATCTACCTAATATATAAACACTTAATCGTTATACCGCACTATATAGTCGGTAAATAACAGGTTTTTGTCGGCTAACGAAATGCTGAATTATCTACCCATCCATCCACCGTCAACTGTCATGACGGTACCATGCATATAATCTGATGCAGCCGAAGCCAGAAAAACTACCGGCCCTTTAAAGTCATCCGGGTTACCCCAACGACCAGCAGGAATACGTTCCATAATTGAACGACTACGATCTTCATCTTTTTGCAAAGCAGCTGTATTATCAGTAGCTATATAACCCGGTGCAATCGCATTTACATTGACACCTTTTGCTGCCCATTCATTTGCAAAAGCCTTAGTAAGCTGTCCGATAGCACCTTTACTGGCCGCATACCCAGGCACAGTAATTCCTCCTTGAAAAGTAAGCAAGGAGGCAGTAAAAATCACTTTACCACTTCCACGTTTAATCATTTCCTTACCAATCTCTCTTGTAAGAATAAATGGAGCAGTTTGATTAACCGCAACTACCTCATCCCAATATTCATCCGGATGCTCAGCAATCGGTTTTCGCAATATTGTACCGGCATTATTGATAAGAATATCAATAACAGGATGATCTTTTTTCACCTGCTCAATAAAGTTATTAATTGCATTACGGTCACTAAAATCACACTGATAGGCATAGAATCTTCTATCCATTGCTTTAACAGATAGTTCAACATCACTGCCACTAAGTTCCAAATTTGCAGAAACGCCAATAATATCAGCACCGGCTTCCGCTAAAGCTTCAGCCATGGCCTTTCCAATCCCTCTTTTACAGCCTGTAACCAAGGCTATTTTTCCCTTTAAACCAAATAGATCTAATACTGACATATCTTATTGAATTATAACTTTTAATGGCTGTTTCAATTTCTGATTAAATGAATCTACGTAAGTAAACCACTGCTTAGCAGAACCTCCTGCAGAAGCGCCATTAGCTTTACTCCAAATAGAACCATTATAATAAACCAAAGGCTCATTGGCCTTAACTGAAGCATGCGTTAATAAATGAAGCCTATCGGTGTTCATTTTTACATCTCCCGATGGATAAATTGTAGCTACACCTGTAACACCATCCGCACCATGTTCAGGTTCCCAATAACCCATTATTCCCTGCTGTTCATCCATCATTACAGCACCTGGCTCATTTCTCTTTACAATACCAATTACTACTGGTAAGTTTTCTCCGTCATTATAACTATAAACAACTTGTATTTTATTAAAGCGAGAACCTGCATCAAGTGATATCGTTTTTACAACGCTTATCGATTTTCCAGCTACATCCCATGCATCATAGCCTAATTGAAAGCTGGTACGCAAAGGACCATTATCCAGCACTTTCCAATGATGGTAATTCTTAGAATAATAAACAGAATCCATCACATAAGGCGCTATATCTCCGGCACCCAAAGTTAAACCTACGCTGTAATAATCCATCCCATCACCATGATCTTTATGATAATCAGCTGTTTTATACCAATCGTTAATAACCAGTTTATTGGTTCTTTTAACCCATACATCAATCCCAAAAGCATTATCAGGTCTGGTCTCTAAAGCTTTTCCATACATCCGATAAGCAACTTTATCATTCTCCCAGGCAAAATCATCATAGCGCTCAGGAACATACCTGCCATAAGTTTTGCTAACTATTGGCTCTGGTTTACCTGCTACCACAGAAAGCCGAATGCTAGCCTTAGCTGCTACACTCACCTGCAGCAATAAATTCTGAATAGCTTTCTGACCTGCATGTTCAAGTTGGAAAGGAACTTCCTGGTTGTTTGCAGCATTTACAACTTTAAAGTTGGCTGTATCAATAGACGGGTATTTTGAAAGAATTGAAGTCCAGCTAATTGCTACAAGCTCATCCGTTCTCTCCATATCCAACGAATTACTGATGCTTATGCTAGCCTTTACTGCATTGGTCTGTGCAGATAATACCAAAACGGTCCCAAAAAGCAAGAATAAAAGAACTGATATCTTTTTCATTTTATGCTTTCTACTTATTTGATGTCATTGATAGCACAATGATCCATATCGCCATAATCCAAATTCTCTCCTGCCATTCCCCAGATAAAAGTATAATTGCTGGTTCCTGCGCCTGAATGGATCGACCATTCCGGAGAAATTACAGCCTGCTCATTCTGCATCCAGATATGCCTGGTTTCCTGAGTTTCTCCCATAAAATGGCAAACACTTTGTCCTTCCGGCACCTCAAAGTAGAAATAAACTTCCATTCTACGATCGTGTGTGTGAACAGGCATCGTATTCCAAACACTTCCACTTTTTAACTCTGTCATTCCCATTTGCAGCTGACAAGTAGGAAGCACGCTATTAACTAACAACTTATTAATTACACGATGATTAGCAGTTTCCAAACTTCCTAGCTCAACCACTTCTGCTTCTTGCTTTGATACTTTTTTAGTAGGATAAGCACGGTGAGCAGGTGCTGAATTAATGTAAAACTTAGCCGGACTATTTTTATCGGCTGATGAAAAACTTACCTCTTTTGACCCTCTGCCAATATAAAGTGCTTCCTTAAACTGAAGCTCATAAGTCTTTCCATCTACCGTAACCGTACCTTTTGCTCCTACATTAATAATTCCCATCTCTCTTCTTTCCAGAAAATACGATGCCTTTAAATAATCCGGATTTGAGAGCTGCAAAGTTTCATTTACTGGCATAGCACCACCGGCTATATAACGATCATAATGAGTTAAAGTAAGGTTGATCTGGTCTGCCTCAAATATTTTACTAATTAAAAAGTTCTTTCGCAATTCTTCGGTAGCCATTAACTTGGTTTCACCCGGACTGAATGCATATCGTTTTTCAAAATGTGCTTGCATGATTCTAATTTTAATCGATTGTAATAATTAACGAAGGCCTATAAATACCACTCCTTATAACGGTGCAGCGCCTCTAGGAAATAATAATCGCCGTAGGTAAGCGGAACATCTACTTCTGAATTCTGCCCTAAAAATCCTACTCCGTGTTTTAACAGAAATCCACCATTTTCTCCTAATTTAGACCGATAAGTATCGGAAGCCAGTGTTCTGATAGCTTTTTCTGAAGCATCTAAATACTTTTTACTCTCTGCTTTATTTGAATACTGAGCTAACTCCAATAATGCAGAAGCCATAATTGCACCTGCAGAAGCATCGCGATAGGTATTTGGAATTTCCGGAGCATCGTAATCCCAATAAGGAATCATATCAGCAGGCATATTTGGGTCGTTTAACATAAAATTAGCAATGTGTATTGCCTGATCCAAGTATTGCTTATCTTTTGTAAAGCGATACATCATTGTAAAACCATACAATCCCCAAGCCTGTCCACGACTCCAAGCAGATTCATCTGCATAACCCTGCCAGTTCACTTTTTTCAACACCTCTCCTGTTTCCATATTATAATCCAGAACATGATAAGCGCTATAATCTGGTCTGTAATGATTCTTTATCGTAGAGTTAGCATGATTAACAGCAATCTCTTTATACTTTTTATCGCCATCATGATCGCTCACCCAACTTAGCAGTTCTAAGTTCATCATATTATCAATGATCACAGGCCCAACCCATCTATCGCTTGAATTCCACGACTGAATTACCTTTGCTGCAGGATGATAGCGTGTTGAAAGAGAAGCAGCCGAGGCTTCGATAATGTCTTTATAAGCAGGGTCATGAAGAAGCCTGTATGCATTGCCAAAGCTGCAATACATCATAAAACCAAGGTCATGCGTGCCTTTATTATTCTTTTCTTTTTCAAGAATAGTGAGCCTTCTTTTTGCTTCTGCTAATATTTCAGCGTCTTGAGTGTATTCATAAATGTAAAACAAAGAGCCCGGAAAAAATCCACTGCACCACCATGCAGTATTACTGGTTACCACCTTATCGGTCGTTGCATTATAGGTTTTAGGCATTACATCTGCTGGTAAATTTTTAGCCAATACCTTATATTGCTGATCGGCAAACTTAAATTGCTGATCAATTAATTCGCCCATCTTCTGATCCTTCACCTGCGCATTTAACATTCCGCTATTTATCAATAAAAAGCAGAGTGCAGTCATTAGTTTTACTTTCATGTTTGGGTTATTTTTAATTATTGGTAGATGATCTAGATTGTAAATTTATATATTACCTATTACAATAGTATAAAAATATTTTAATATGTGTTAATGTAAGGATTCAGGAAAAGCTACGACTAACTGTATAAATATAATCATTGGAAGAAGAATTTTTAAAATCGATTAATCAATACCAGGGCATTATCATCAAGGTATGCAGAATGTATTGCGATGATAACGAAGATGCTGAAGATCTGTTTCAGGACATACTTTTCCAACTATGGAAGTCGTGGCCAACATTTAATTCAGATTCGAAGGTTAGTACGTGGATGTATCGGATAGGCTTAAATACAGCTATTACGAGGTTGCGAAAGAACAAACAGAGGCCTCTGTTTCAGAGTCTGACGCTAGCACAACATTCAATACCCAACGACTCATCGCAAAGGCTGGATATCTTATTCGACGAAGAACTGCAAAACGCCATTGCAAGTCTGAATAAAATGGACAAAGGAATTGTAATGCTTTACCTCGATGAAAAAAGCTACAAAGAAATAGCTGAAATCATGGGTTTAACAGAAAGCAATGTCGGAGTAAAAATTAACCGGATTAAAGAAAAGTTACGGAAAACAATAAATCGCAGATAATGGAATTAGAAGATTTAAAAAACAACTGGAAAAAAGAATCAACAGAAAACCTGGTATTAAACACACAAAGTATGGAACAATTACAATCAATCTTAAAAGAAAAAACCAGCGGTACCTTAAAAGGTATGAAGAAAAAATACGAACGGATCATTTCGTTCTTACTGGCCGGGATATTATTAAACGTTTTGATAAACCCTTTCCTGCACTTTTTACTGGGCGATGAAGGCCCGATATTTAGAATAACATTTGGTGGTTTACTATCGCTTATTACCCTCATAGCGATCTGTGTTATCGTCGTATTCTTTTACTGGCTTAAAGTGCTCTCAATCAAAACAGAAAGCCCTGAAGGTGAGCTTAAAAGTGTATTAATCAACCAAATTAAAAATCTTAACAGATCATTAAGACAAGAGATTTACTTTATTACAGCAATATTTATCTTTCTATTTATCATCGGAAGGGCTACTTCTCAATACCTCGGCAATGGTAGCTTCTGGGATATTTTTCATCAGGATATTTTACTTGCTATGCTTGCCGCAATTTGTATAATGGGCTTTTATATCTATAAAAGAGTTACCTTTTACAAAAAGAATATCCATGAGTTTCAGAAGTATCTGGATGAGTTTGTTGCTTAAGATTGATTTGATTGCTTCGGGAATATATATTCTTTATTGTAGCGTTCAACTGTAAAAGGAAGTATTAAGTTAAAGAAAAACCATAATTATGAGAAGATCTATCCCATTACTACTACTTGCTCTTGTATTCTTTATTACCGCTTGCGATAAAGACAACTTACAAACAAACGACAACACATTAACTGGAAAATGGAAACTCTCTGAAACCTTAGCCGATTCCGGTGATGGCAGTGGAGAATGGATACCCGTTGCTAAAAAAACTCCCTACGATTACGTAGAGTTTAAAGAAAATGGCGATTTAGCAGGAAACCTCTTTACTGAGTATAAAAGCTACATGTTAAAAGACGACATCACCATCCAGTTCTCCATCGATGAAGATCGCAAACAAGAATACAGATATAGTATTATAAACGGCGTGCTCAGCATGAGCCCCAGCTACCCAATGCTTTGTATTGAAGCTTGCGGAACTCGCTATATTAAAGTAAAATAAGCAGCCACTAACATCAACATCTATTCCTAATATCCCTTCTTATTTCGTTGAATAATTTATTGAATTGAGATATAATCGATTAGAAAATCGTTCATATCTCGATTTGCTTAAACAAGGACCAAACAGGGTTCAAACAGGGACCAAACAGGGGTAAAACAGTCATATCGCCCCTGCTTGATCCTTGTTTCGTCCTTGGTTGATCCTTATTTAATGTTATTTAATTTTGAATCAATCTTTAAGAGGAATTAAAGCATAATCAGGCTTCCTCTTTTGCAGAATAATAGATAGTGAATCATTATTATTGTTAACGCCGTTCAATGTAATAATTGACTCAGATGGCATTTCGTAATGGAAGGTATAAGCTACTTCAGGTTCCTTATTACGGCTGGATCCGGCACCTCTTTTCTGAGTTTTGTGTTTGTTAAATAGCTTCAAAACTTTGTTCACGGTATCAGCTTCGTAATAGTAATATTGCCTTCCTCCGGCTATTCCTGTTAGCTCCCAATTTCTATTCACATCCTTTGGTTGCGGTGTGCCGTTCTCCAGATCTAAGTCAATTGGTTTGTTTACTTTGAAATTGATGGTCGAATATTCTTCAAAAACCGCATCCTGCCAACGGAGGGTATCCAATGGTGAATAGGTGATAGATTGATTGTTATAGCTAAATTCAATAACTTCATAATAACCAGTGGTATTGGATAATCCGGGGGTAATAGGTTCTTTAATAAAAGGATTATGTAAACGATTCTGTATATGGAGGTAGCTTAATACAACCACAAATAAGAAAATAATGCCGTATTTGAAGATAAACCGAGGAATACGTTTGGCAAGACTATCAAAGGAAGGATAATAGCGAACAGGGCTTACATCCTGCTCTTTTATTAACAATTTCCAGAAATCTGGCAGGTACTGGATTAGCAAAAAGGCACCTAAAAGTACAAAATAAGTACTGTAAACATGCACGCCGCCATCATAAGCAAAGTTGACATACACAATATTTGCAGATGCCGCCACTGTTAAAAGAGCACCAATGAAAGTGGTTTTTCTAAAGAATAACAGGAATCCGGCAATCACTTCAATAAATCCTAAAAAAACCTCGTACCATGGAATAATTCCTACTGACAGCCAAAAGAGCTTTTGAGCTGTAATATCGCCTAAATTTGTATGGAGTGTACCAATAGGTGGCAAAGGCATTTGAATAAGAAAGACTTTTACAAAACCAAACTCAATCATACCTACTGCTACCCGGTATCTTACAAGAACGCGCAGCCAATAATAAAGCAGGTTATAGTTTGTTCTCTTCCTTTCAATTAGGCTCCATATGCCGGCACCTACAATTGCTACACCAAGCAGTAATGCCCAATCGGCATAGCTTGCCCACCCCCATCTTCCACTTTCTGTATCAATATTGAGAATATTGGGACTAAATCGTCCGATATTGGTTATATTTCGGTAACCCAGATTGAACCAATCAAGAGAAAATAAGGTTGTATAATATCTTCCGCTTAGCGGAATACACATCAATACAAAAAAGATAAAAGCGATTCTAAAAAGAATTAATTGATACTTTTTCCAATTTAAAATATCGTCTTTCAACTCACCCGTTTCTTCTGATGAATTTTTTATTATACTTTCTGCAGTCATTATAATTTGTTAATTAATGAGCTATAAATACGATTAGATTTTATTAAAGCTTTACAGGTTTCCGCCTGCCTTCAAAGAGCAGATACTTTTTATCTACCTTGGTTAATACGGTATAAATTGAATCCCTGGCTTGATTTACACCAGATAATATGATCGTTGAAGAATCTGGTCTTGTATAATGAAGCTCTAATAATTCATTGCGTTGATGGATGTTTTTATTTTGCAAATGAAGCGTGTTCTGATTGCTATCAATGGTATAGGTGTAAAAATGCCTGCCTATATTCCCTGCCGATTCATAAACCCGGTCAAGATCTTGCAAATTTTCAACCCCAGGTCGCGTATTATCCAGCGGTATGGGCCGAGCTGTAAGGATGCTTAATGTTCCCCATTCTTCAAACACAACATTTTGCCATCTATTTGTATCGCTTTTTGAGTAAGGAATAAGTTCATTATTTATCCTAAACTCTTGAACGTTATAAAGTCCTGCCGCTTTTTTTAAACCAGGATTCTGAGGAATTAAATATGGATTATTAGCATAATTATTATAGGCACCTACACTGTATATTATCATTATTAAAATGAAAGCGCTTTTGAGGGCTATACGTGTATTTCGTTGCCATTTACCATTAAAAGAAATCTTTGTTCTATTTGCGAGAGCTGGTTTCTCCAAAAGAAGGTTGTATATTCTTGGTACGTCATAAGAAACCAGGAATAAAGCGATTACAAAAAGATAGATGCTATAACCTACCCCTCCAATTTGATAAGCAAAATTGGAGGGTATTATATTCAGAAACAAACCGATGGCTACAATGGCACCGAGGGTTGCTGTTCGTCTGCATAGAAGCAAGATTGCAGCAGAAAGCTCTGCTAAACCAATGATGGTTTCATAATTGGCCTTTGCAAGTCCGATGGTTAGAAAATAGACTTTCCAAGGTAAAAAATCACCATATTCCGTATTCAGATCACTCAATGTTGGAAAAGGCATTTGCAAAGGAAAAATCTTGATAAATGCATAGGTAAATAAAGCCGCAGAGAGCTTATAACGCAATGCAATTCTCAGCAATTGATATAGATTATTATAAAGATTCTCGCCATTGCCCTTTTTGGTCAAAAAAACAGCTGTAAGGCCAGAGATGGTAATAATAACGATCAATTCCACCAATTGAATGAAGGCCGGATTGCCTACAGAGGAGGATGAATAGTTAGCGAGTGAAAAAATATCGAAGAAACTAAATGTATGATTTTCCATTATTATCCTCCCTATAAATAACCTTCATTTGGCTCTAAGGCTGGATCAACCTTAAGCTCATCAATCGGTATTGGCAATACATACCTGTTTCTATCACTAAGCCCTAAAACGGCTTCAGCACGGTCGGTTCTAACTAAATCAAACCATCTATGCGGTTCAAAAGCGAACTCTAATCTGCGCTCTTGCTCAATTGCTAAAAATATTTCGTCTTTACCATCAGCAGAACTGGCACCAAGACCTGCACGTTCTCTAACAGCATCAAGATCTTTTAATGCATCCTCATATTTGCCTTGTTGTGCACGTGCTTCTGCACGGATCAATCTTATTTCTGCAATCCGAATAACATAAGCCGGATCGGTAGCAGGGCTCCGATAATACATATTTCCATACCAACGGCCGTCAGAAGTTGAACTAACCATAGCACTACGATTTCCTCCTATTAAAGGATCATTAATCAATGCTAGAAATTCACTATTAGGTGCCCATTGTCTGGTACCACCATTTTGAGGAGGTTGCCAATTACCTCTATGGCTGCTGGTATTTGTAGCACTGTATGAAAGTTCGAAAACTGACTCTTGTGTTGCCACTGCATTATTTGCAAAAAACGAGGAATATGGAGCTATTAAATTATAAGATTGATCAGCAATCACCTTATCGGCATAGCTTTCGGCTGCTGCCCATTCTTTATTATAAAGATGATAACGTGACCGTAAAGCCCAGACAGTTTTCCTGGTTGCCCTTATTCTATTGGTTGTTTGAGGCAATAGTGTTTCTGCTGCTTTTAAATCTGCCAGCACTTGTGCATATACTTCTTCTTTTGAACTCTTCGCTTTCCCATGATTATCATTTATAGAAAGAGTAGGTGCTAAATAAATGGGAACTGTGCCCCATAACCTGACCAGGTCAAAATAAGCCAATGCTCTTACAAAATAGGCCTCTCCTACTAACTGATCTTTTTTCTCTTGTGTGAATGTGGGTTCAAGTGCCAAGGTCGAAACTTTCGCTATAACGTTATTTGCCCGATTAATGGTAGTATATATAGCCGACCAAACTGCTGCTACAGAACCATTATCTGCCCGGACATCGTGATTTACAAATTGACCTGCGATAGCCTGCGAACCGGTCCATTGAATATTATCTCCAGATAAATATCCGATTGACTGAAAGGTTGAACCGTAATAACTGTTGCTGGCAAGTGCCCTGTACATCCCTCTAACAGCAGTTTCGGCAGACGATCCGTTTGTAATTGTTGATTCATCCGAAATGGATTCTTGAGGTTGAACCTCAAGAAAGTTATTGCACGAAAAGGTTATACTCGCAATAACAAACAGTATAAAATATCTTAAATGTTTCATTCTATTAAAAATTGAATTAGAGTGTTAAATTAATACCGAGCTGGAAGGTTCTAGGCTGAGGAGGTGTTCCAAAATCTAAGCCCTGAACATTTTGGCTGCTTGCTACGTTCGATTCAGGATCTAGCCCTGAATATTTGGTGAATAACAATACGTTACTACCTGTGAAACTAAGTCGAAGATCTTCAATCTTAAACCGGGTAAGCAGTCTTTTAGGGATTGAATACCCGATTGACAATTGCTTTAACCTAATAAAAGAACCGTCTTCAAGCAATCGGCTATTTTGTTCAAGTCTGTAGTTATTTCCAACGGTTGTAAACCTTGGCACATCGGTAATATCACCCGGATTTTGCCATCTTTTAGTAGAGTTAGCAGATGCGAAACGTTCTGCACGTGTGCCACCAGCCATATCAAAGAATTCGTTCATGTTGAATACATCATTTCCATATTGGAAAGTGAATAAGATGCTGGCATCCCACCCTTTATAAGTGAAGCTATTACTTATTCCACCAAAGAAATCTGGCATGGCATTACCCAATAGTTGTCTGTCTTCAACGGTAATCTTTCCATCCTTATTTACGTCTTCAAAAACGGCATCGCCTGTTTGAGGATCTACATATAACTGTTTATATAGCCAGAAAGAATACATGGGATGACCCTCTTCCATTCTCAACCAATCTCTGCTATACACATTGATTGGCGTAGCAAGCTTTTCAATTACATTTTTATTGCTAGCAATATTAAAGTTGGTTTGCCACTGGAAATCACCTTTTTCAATATTGGTTGTATTGATATTTAATTCAAATCCGGTATTGCTTATTTCACCCTCATTGCTGTAATAAGAAGAGAAACCGGTTGAAGATGCCAATGGTCTTTGAATCAAAAGATCAGAGGTATATTTTCTGTATACATTTAATTCAAGCGCCACTCTGCCATTCCATAACCCCAGATCTACCCCTCCGTTAATTTGTCTTGTTTTCTCCCATCTTAAAGTTGGATTAGCCAATTGCTGAGGTGCAATACCAGGTTTATCTCCTCCGGTAATATTATCCGGATAACCTACTCCGCCGATCCATAAACCACGGGATGCGAAATTATTTATCCCATTCTGATTACCAGTAATACCAAAGCTTCCTCGTAATTTCAGATCACTTATGAAATTAACATCCCTCAAAAAGTTTTCTTCCTTAATTCGCCATGCTGTACCAACTGAAGGAAAATAACCCCACCGGTTATCTGCTCCAAAACGTGAAGAGCCATCGGCACGTACGCTAAGCTGGAGGTAATATTTACTTCTATAATTATAATCTGCCCGTGAGAAAAAAGAAACCAACTTACTTTCAGTCCATGAATCAGAACCGATTCTAGTTGCTGCCGAGGATATCTTTTTGAAAGAATCGTTCGGAAAATTAGTGCCTTGAGCAAAAGTGGATTTTATTAAATCGCCCTGTAAGGAATTACCGACTAAGAGTCCAAAATTATGATCTCCGTTAAACACCTTGCGATAGCTAAGCGTTTGTTCATTTAGCCATGTGCTATTATTCGTTACCGCTGCTGTAGCCAAGCCGTTTGTTGGAGAAGCGCCGATTAGAGTAAGAGAATTCCAATATTCAGATTCGTTATAGTCGTTATAATCAATACCGAAGCTGCTTCTGAATTTCAGTTCAGGGGTTATATCAGCATCCAGATATACGTTTCCAATGTATCTGATGTTCTTTGTTTTTACATCGTAATTATTAAGCAGAACATCTAAATTATCCCACGGGCCCCATTTGGCTGGAGTTCCATCAGCATTGAACTTAGGCAGATAAGTAGCCACCAATAAGGCTGTTTGAAACATTCCTCCTTGTGGGCCATCACCAGCTCTGGCCTGATTTCTAAAGGTTCTGGAAATGCTATTTGTTATTCCTACCTGAATATTGTTATTAACCTTTTGGTCGAGATTTAACTTGAAGCTGGCTCTGTTAAAATAAACGGGCTTCATAATAGCTTCCTGCCTGGTATATCCGGCTCCGAAGTAATATTTTGTTCCAGAAGAGCCTCCTTGTAAGGATAGATCATAGCTTTGGAGCCGGGCTGTTTGAAAAATATCACCTAAACGATCGTAGGTCTGTTGCTCTTCGGGTAAGCCTCTCCCTCCTTCTGATACAGGACGAAATGGCCGGTTTGCATAAGTTTGATTAAGCGCCGGATTATCAATACCGCTGTTAATCCATGACTCATTATGCAGTTCTGCATTTAGCGGGCCTGATGCCTGCCCCCATATCTTGGCGGCCTCGGCTATTCCTTGAGTTGCATTAAAACCAAGCTTTGCTTTAGAATTGTAATTTCCTCTTTTTGTGGTTACTATTACCACTCCATTAGCACCTCTGGCACCATAAATTGCAGTGGCGCTGGCATCCTTTAAAACCTCAACACTTTCTATATCGGCAGGATTGATATCAGCAATTGGAGAGGTTGCTTTACCTCCGGTACTCACGGTTTGCAGACTTGAATTGTTAATAAAAACACCATCAACGATATATAAAGGGTCATTACTTGCATTTATAGAAGTTGTTCCGCGAACTCTAATAAAGATTCCTTCACCGGGAATACCTGTATTGGAATTGATTTGTAGTCCGGCAGCTTTTCCTTGCAATTGCGCATCAAAGCTTCCAACAGGTATTTGTTTAACTTCATCTGCATTGATCTTTGAGATCGAGCCAATTAGATCCTTTCTTTCTTGCGAACCGTATCCAATAACAACTACTTCACTGAGTTGCCTTAGGTCTTCTTCTAATAATATGGTTAAGAAATTAGCATTTGTTACAACCACTTCTTTGGTTTTAAATCCAAGCAAAGAGAGGGTTATTACTGAATTCTCTGGCACTTGATTGCTGAATTTAAAGTTACCTTCCAAATCAGTGGCCGTTGAAGTATTTGTTCCCTTAATAGTTACTGTTACACCTGGCAGAGAATTACCGTTTGCATCGGTTACTTTACCGGCAACAGCAATATTAATCACACCTAACTCACGTTTTAGAAAAGCAGGTTCTATAATATTTGCATAAGAAATACTGTGCTGAAAAATCATTGTACAAATGGCAAATAAACAAGAGAGTTTCAATGAAAATGGAGTCCTACTTTTGATTTCTAAGATTTTGTTAATTGTTTTCATTTGTTAATTTGTTTTTCAAAAAGTGCGCTAAAGGCCTTTAAAGGCTGTTTTAAATTATTTGTTTGCAAATGTATATAATATCTATAGAATTAGTATACATTTGAATAAAAAAAAATCAAAGTTTTTTATAGGATCATTATTAGACTAAGAAATGCTTCCTATTATCAAGTAATTAATCAATATTTGTAAACATCAGATTTAGTAAGATTTTTATTCAATCTGAACATTAAATAAATTACAATGAGCGTTCTCATGAAGAAAGATTTTGATGCAGTTGTGGTTGGTTCTGGGCCCAATGGTTTAGCTGCTGCTATAACCTTACAGCAGGCGGGCTTGTCGGTTTTACTGGTAGAAGGAAAGGATACAATTGGAGGAGGAATGGGCTCAGCCGAACTCACCTTACCCGGCTTCATTCATGATGTATGTTCAGCCATTCATCCGATGGCGGCGGCTTCTCCTTTTTTTAAATCGCTACCCTTAGAATCACATGGCTTAGAGCTTATTTACCCGGAGATCTCTGCTGCTCATCCTTTCGATAATGGTAAAGCTGCTTTCCTGACAAAATCTATGAAGGAAACTGCATCCGCTTTAGGAAAAGATAAAGACACCTACCTAAACCTAATGAAACCGATAGTTGACTATTGGCCAAAGATAGATAAAGATGTTTTGGGACCCATGTTACGCATTCCTAATGCACCTATACCCTTGGCTCAATTTGGTTTAAAAGCAATGACATCTGCCCTGATGTTGGCTAAACGTTTTTCAACCCAGGAGGCGAAAGGTTTGTGGGCAGGTATGGCAGCCCACTCTATTCAACCATTATCAAATCTGACAACATCAGCCATAGGATTGGTATTAATGGCTGCCGGACATTTGGGTGGATGGCCAATTCCGAAAGGAGGATCCATAGAAATTGCAAATGCCATGGCTTCTTATTTTATTTCTCTTGGAGGGAAGATAGAAACCAGTACATATGTTAAATCTCTTAAGCAACTACCCTCCTCTCATGCTGTTTTACTGGATGTAACACCCAAGCAATTACTTGAAATAGCCGGACATAAATTCTCATCGATTTATAAATGGCAACTGGAAAAATACCGCTATGGAATGGGTGTATATAAAGTAGATTGGGCATTGGATGAAGCAATTCCTTTTACGGCAGATGCTGCAAGAAGAGCAGCTACTGTTCATATTGGAAATACAATAGAAGAAATTGCTGCGGGGGAATATGCATCTTCAAAGGGTAAGATTGTAGAGAAGCCTTTTGTATTGCTTGCTCAGCAAAGCTTATTTGATGACAGTCGGGCACCGCAAGGAAAGCATACAGCCTGGGCATATTGTCATGTGCCGAATGGTTCTACCACGGATATGACTGAGCGGATTGAAAAGCAAATAGAACGTTTTGCGCCTGGCTTTAGAGACCGGATATTAGCTAAGCATAGCTTTAATCCGACACAAATGGAAAACTATAATCCAAATTATATTGGAGGTGACATTAATGGAGGCATACTTGATATCGGACAGTTATTTACTCGTCCGGTAATTAGCGCTTCTCCTTATCGTACTTCTGCTAAAGGAATTTATATTTGTTCTTCATCAACTCCTCCGGGAGGTGGTGTTCATGGAATGTGTGGATATCATGCTGCAAACAGAGCTTTAAAGGATGTTTTCAATTTAAGGGCTAAAGTTCTATAGATATTAGCTTCTTAGATATTTATATCTAATGGTTGAGAATTTCCCATCCGACACGATTGGACTAACACCAGAACGGGTGCCTTCTCCTGATGCTGTTCTTTCTCCATTCTTTCTTAAACTATTTATAGAAACAGCTGCCAGTAAGCTTCCTTTTCTAAAATGTAAGCCTTGAATTCTTTCGTATCGCTCTCCCTCAACATCTTCAAAAACCAATGCAAACTCTATATTCTTTTTTAATTCATCGAGTCTGGTGGTTGAAGAAAACTTATTCTGACTGATGGGTAGCCAGGCTGAAAAGTTGTATTGAAAACTATGTGTACATTCTTCAGGGATGGTTACTGGCTGGCCTGTATCTTCTTCCCTTAAATTAAACACACGTTTATCTTTCATCGAAAGATGCTGTATGCGAACTGAGTAAGCTATATTTTCTGATCTGTTTTCGATTGCAACAATAAGCTTGAAATCATAACGCTTACAATTTCCCTTGATTTCGGGAGGCGCCCACATTCCATAAATCTCACAAGACGATACCAATCTAGGCTTAGCGTTATTCTGAAAGCTAAGGTGCCTAACAATATCAATTAGCTTTGCAGTTATTAATTCCTTGTTCATACTTATACAACCAAGAAACTAAGAGAAAAGTTTAGAGTTTCTTTGCTTTTTTACAATAATTGAATAGTTCAAGTTATTAACAGGATTTTTCCTTAAAATCTACTCGACTACAGTAAACAAATATTTATTAAACCATTGAATTGCGAGGTTAGCTACTTCTTCTAGTTTCCCTGGTTCCTCAAATAAATGACTTGCTCCGGGTACAATCACGATCTCTTTTAAAGCACCTATCATTGAAAAAGCTTTCTGATTCAAATCAATCACCTGGGTATCCAATCCTCCAACAATGAGCATGGTTGGGGATTTCACTTCAGGAAGGTTTATATCAGCCAAATCAGGTCTGCCTCCTCTCGACACAATTGCAGCTATGATGGAGTTTCCAAGATCAGCAGCGGCATTAAGTGTTGCAGCGGCACCTGTACTAGCCCCAAAATAGCCGATGTTTAAATCGCCTGTTTCTGGTTCGGTTTTTAACCAATCGGTAACTTTGATCAGTCTGTCAGTCAACAGATCTATATCAAAACGAGTATTATAATCCTCATCTTCCTTTACCGTCAAAAGGTCAAACAACAGCGTTGCAAAACCTTCATCCTGCAGGCTTCTTGCAACGTATTTATTTCTGGAACTGTGTCTGCTACTACCGCTTCCATGAGCAAATACAACGATACCTTTAGCTCTTTCAGGAATGGATAACTCTCCTGTTAAAGTGATTTCATAAATCGGGATTGATATTTCTTTTTCTATTGTTTCCATGGCAAATATTTTTTAGCTGTTTAGCTTTACTTCACTGTCTGTCAATACCTTTCTACTATTCAGCCTCTTTATTAGTAACTTTTTTAAGAATAAAAAGTTTAAACAGAAATGAAAGAACAAGGGAAATAAAAAAAATAAAATTTTTAAAAACTTTTTTTATTCCACTATGTCTTTAATTATAGATGCAATGGGGTGCTTAATTTATTAGCTGAGATACATACCCTTATTACCTGAACTAGATAATACTAGCGTAGGAAAAGCATTTAATACAATATTCATATATTGTATGACTCCATTTTCTATTCGGAAATGGAGTTTTTTTATGAAAACTTTAACAAACAAAAAAACCTGCAATCAATGATTGCAGGTTTTTTTGTTTGTTTTAATATGATAAGTGCGGAAAGCGAGGGATTCGAACCCCCGGACCTTTGACAGTCAACGGTTTTCAAGACCGCCGCATTCGACCACTCTGCCAGCTTTCCGGAGGCAAAAGTACACACTTTACTCAATTCTGCAAACAATAAGGCACCTTTTTTTGAACTTTCACATTAACCTGTTCATTCCATGTAGATTAACTTTTCAGATTTTTATCAATTAATGTCTGAATAACCCCATCAACCAAACCAATGCGCGGAACAGCGATCTCTTTTATCTTTACCCATTTCATTAAGCTGATAAAAATCTCACAGGCAGGAATAATAACATCGGCTCTATCAGGTTTTAAGCCTAGTATTTGAATGCGGTCTTTTAGTGTGTAACTATTGAGCATATCTGACAGTGATTTAAGATTAGCATAGCTCAACAAATTGCCTGGCTTTTCATTAGACAGAGAAAACAGTTTATTGATATTTCCTCCTGAACCAATCGCGATTACTTGTTTAAAGCTTTTTGTATGGTCTTTAGCCCATTTTTTCATATCATCCCATACTTCTTCTTTATCTTGATTATCAAGTATACGGATGGTGCCTATATCAAATGATTTGGATGCTTCTAATTTACCGGCATGGAAAACAGAAAGCTCGGTACTTCCTCCTCCAACATCAATGTATAGATAGGATCTATTACCATTCAGTTTTTCTATAACATGACTAGAGTAAATTATTTCAGCTTCTTGATTGCCATCAATAATCTGCAGGTCTATTCCAATTCTTTTTATCTTTTCAACCAGATCTGGGCCATTTGTAGCTTCACGCATAGCAGAAGTAGCACAGGCCATATAATCTTCAACCTCATAAGCATCCATTAGGTTGCGAAAGGCTGACATTGTTTTTATTAAAAGGCTGGTCTTTTTCTCCGATATCTGATGTTCCAGAAAGGCATCGTCTCCCAAACGTAGAGGAACACGAATTAGCGTATCCTTATTGAAGCTGTAACCTTTACCTTCTTCTCTTATTTCAGCAATTAATAGACGAACTGCATTTGAACCAATATCTATAGCGGCGTACCTCATGAGTTTACTTTGTTTTTAAAATATAAATAGGTCTCTAGTTGTGAATGATGAGATGGATGACCTATAGTTTTTATATATCGATTATCGTTTTCGACATTAATTTCTCTGGCTTTCGTATTATCCTGTAATTGAAGGTCGATAACTTTCCGGATTTGATGTTTAATAGATGGATCAAGAATCGGGAAAGTTACTTCTACCCTCCTATCCAGATTGCGATTCATAAAATCAGCCGAACTCAAATAAATCTCTTCATCCCCATTATTCAAGAATATCCACACGCGAGCGTGTTCCAAATAACGATCAACAATACTACGTACTTTAATGTTTTCACTGAAACCTGGAACTTGAGGTATTAAGCAACACATTCCTCGAACAATCAAATCAATCTTTACTCCGGCATTACTTGCTTCATACATCTTGGCAATAATTTCTTCATCAGTTAATGAATTTAGCTTAAAGATTATTGATGCCGGCAAGCCTGCTTCCGCATGTTTAATTTCTCTGTCTATAAACTGAATAAGTTTTGGACGAGTTTCTAAAGGGGAAGTAATGAGAGCTTGATAATCATTATTAAAGGTATTATCTACCAGACCAGCAAACAGGCGTTTCAGATCTTCAATGATGGTGTCGTTTATGGTAAATAAATTATGATCGCAATAAGTATTGGCTGTTTGCTCATTGAAATTACCAGTTGCCAGAGTGGCAAAATATTGAATACCTTTACGCTCTTTCCGACCAACTAAACATATTTTAGCATGCACTTTAAAGTCGGCCAGACCAAAATAGACTTTAGCTCCTGCTTCTGTTAATTTCTGACTCCAATCAATGTTTGCCTGTTCATCAAACCTAGCCTTTAGCTCAAGGAAACAATAGACTTTTTTGCCATTTCTAACTGCATTGATAAGCGCATTCACAACATTCGAATACTCAGCCAGCCGATACAAAGAAATAGCAATGGAAACTACTTTAGGATCAATAGCAGCCTCGCGAAGAAAGTGGATGATATAATCATAGGATTGATAAGGGAGATTAACCAGAAAGTCTGATTTCTTCATCTGACTGAAAAGGCTTTTCTGTAAATCGAAGCCAGCCACCGGTACAGGATTTAACTTTCGATACTCCAGATGCTTTCCACCTACATTGGGAAATTTAATAAAGTCTTTAAAGTTATGATAGCGGTTACCCGGAATAAACGCATCGGAATCTAACTTCATTTTTCCCACTAAATAATCAAGCATATCTTGCGGCATCTCAGAATCATAAAGCAAACGCATAGGCTTACCTTTATCTCTCTTTTTAAGGCTTGATGCTAGGATATCAATAAATTCTTCCTGGAGGTTTAAATCCAGATCAAGCTCTGCATCTCGGGTTAGTTGTATTGTATAGGCCTCAATACTATTGTAGTTGAAAATAAAAAATAGCTCGCTAAAGCAATAGCGAATAATATCTTCTAAGAGAATAATGAAATTCAAATTCCTTTCGGATGGAAGAATAAGAAACCTGGATAAGACTTTGGTTGGTACTTCTAATAAAGAATAGCTAATCTTTTTCTTATGTGTTAACTTAATGAGAAAGTAGATCCTTCGATCTTTTAGGTCAGGAAAAGGTTTGCTAATACTTCCATGATCGAGCATAATAGGCACTAGCTTAGGCAAGACCTTGTCCTCAAAGTAACTATGAATAAATTGACCCCTGCCTACATTTAGTTGCTTTTCATTAATAATAAAGATCTTCTCGGCTGCTAATAGTTTGATGATTTCCTCATACAGATCATCAAATTGCCGTTCTAACTTTACAACAAGTTCTTTAATAAGCTTAAGAATCTTTTTTGGACTGAAACCTAACAGTTCTTTTGCCTGAACGTTTACATTCGATAAACGATTTAATGTGGCTACGCGAACCCGATAGAACTCATCTAGATTGGAAGAGAAAATAGCTAAAAATCGCAAACGTTCGATAAGTGGGACAGACTGATCTGCAGCCTCTTGCAATACTCGTTCATTAAAATGCAACCAGCTAATTTCCCTATTAATAAGGGGGATATTCTTTAATTCAGAACTATTTTGCATATTATTAACTCGAAACTTTACCGCGATTACAAATATTGTAATGCAATATAAAGTATATATTAAGCTAATATTAAAATTAAGGAATAAATTTTAAAAAGGAATCTATTCCTGGTTCCAATAAGGTTGTTCTAAGATTTCTAATTGAGTAAGGATCTGTTCTTCTGTTACAGGAAAGGCTTTATCAGATCGAATAGTATGATACACCTCTTCAAATAAACCTATAATGGAAGCAGTTGGTGACGCCACACGCGAAACCACTTTCTCTTGAAAGGTATTAATATAGGTCAAGACCCCTTGATCTCCTTCTGGTTCGATACCAAAACGGGGATTGCCTGGCTTTAAGCCTTCGATTAATTGATCTTCCTGAACATCTGACCGAAGTTTTTTAAATGTGCCTTCTGTACCACGTAATACATAAGCAGCACCATTATCGACAACCAGGTTACTGATGGTTACGAAAACCTGTAATCCTTCTCCATAAGAAAGAACAAAAGATACGTAATCTTCAATCTGAGTATCCTTTCGGTTCTTAGTGCCAATTTTAAGAGTTTTCTGAGGTATACCAAACAAATAAATAGCCTGGTCAATCATATGAGATCCTAAATCATAAGCAATTCCACTGCCAGGGATAGGAGCTTCTTTAAAAGCTTTGGGTCCGATTTCTGGTCGGTAGCGATCAAAGCGGATATGCATTTCGATTAGATTCCCGATCCGGTTACTTTCGATAACATTCTTGACAGAAAGGAAATCGCTATTCCATCGACGGTTTTGATAAACCATCACCTTTTTATTCAACGATTTTCCAAGTGCAAAAAGTTCTTTGGCTTCCTTTGATGTAGGTACAAAAGGTTTCTCAACCAATAGGTGCTTCCCACTTTCCAAGGCCTTTACAGATAGCTCAAAATGCGTATCATTAGGAGTATTGATAATGACCAGTTCAATTTCTGGATTATCTAGTAGTTCTTCAACCGAATTATAAGAAATAATGGCCGGATAATATTTATTTGCTTCTTTTTTACTACGTTCAACAACAGCAACAAAATCAAAAAGTGGATTGTCTGCGATGAAAGGTGCATGAAATATTTTACCAGACATACCAAATGATAGCAAGCCGGTTTTAATAGGTTTTCCAGTCATTATTTCAACAAAAATTATTTAATTGAAGACTTTGTTTGTTCAAGAAGCTCTTTTAATCCTTCTAACTTGGATGCTGCAAAATTGCGGATAGAAACATTGGTATTCCGAGTCACAACTTCAAATTGATGAACTATCTCTTCTTGTGAATGAATTACTTTTTGAGCAGGTGTTTCTTGAGCAACAGGATGAGATTCTTCCTGAATAACCGCAGGGCTTGCAATAGCAGCAGAATCAGATACTGCTGTATCTGCCATTACTGCAAAACTAGTAATTGATGGAGCTGCTTTTTCATCAAAATGAGTAGCAGAGAAATTTGGCATCAAAACATTGTTTTTAGTTGCCAGTTCAATCAACTCTTCTGAAAGTGCCTGATACTCCTGAGCTATCTTTTGAGATTCAGCACCTAAATTATAATTTTTAGCTGCATGTTGCTGAAACAGTGCTTCTTCATAGGTTGTCTTAAGGAAATTAAAAGCTTCCGTATCGGCTTTAGTGTATTTATTATATTTAATGTCTTTATTAGGATCAAGACATGATCCTAATAAAACAACTCCAAGAAGCAAAGCAATAAACAATTGTAACTGTTTCATTTTATGACCTTATAAGATTAATAGATAAATTTAAGACAAAAAGTTAAAAGAATCAATTTATGCAAGATTTCTTCCTGCATTCACAATCCCAAATATACTTCTTGTAATTAACTTGCTGTATACATGGTATTGTGGATCGTTTTCATCTAATTCATTTAATTTCTGGATTGAATAATGTTGGATTACCACTAGCGGAAGTATAATCCTTTCGCGCATAGCGATGGAATCACGGTCAACTGGGAACTCATCCATTAATCTCTCAGAGTTACTAATCTTTAATAAATAATGCTTTGTTCGATCGTACTCATCTTTCATCGTCTTCCAGAATTCACCGTATACAGGATCTTCGGCTAAATGCGAGGTAATGTTAAAGTTGATCTTAGACATGGCCATAGCACAGTTATCAATGATCGTTTTAAACATTCCGGAACTCTTATATAGAGCCTGTATTTTATCCCATTCTCCAGATTTTTCTGCACTTTCTAAAGCAGAACCAACTCCATAGAAACCAGGAATACCTTGTTTAAGCTGACTCCAGGAGGTTACAAAACTAATCGCTCTTAAATCTTCTAAGCGCAATTTAGAATTACCATTTCTCTTTACCGGACGGCTGCTGATATTTATTTCAGATAAGAATTTTAAAGGGCTCTTTTCTTCCAGATATTGTAAGAACAAAGGATGATGACGTAGTTTCAAGAACTTTTCATGACTAACTTGTGCCATATCTTCAAACAGCTTCTTTTCATTTACGTTCAGCGTATCACCGGGTCTCGGGTTTAACGTAGAAGCCAATCCGGCTTGCATTAACTGCTCAATGTTATAATGCGCAGTATCCGATGAGCCATACAAACTGCTGATTGTTTGCCCTTGAATAGTTAACTGAATATGATTATTTTCTACCTCTTCGCCCATGGAAGCATAGAAAGCTTGAGTTTTACCACCACCACGTGCCGGAGGGCCTCCACGTCCATCAAAGAAGGTTAAATCAACATCGTATTCGCGTGAGACTGCGGTGAGTTCAATTTTGGCTTTATAAATGGACCAATTGGCCATCAAATATCCTCCATCTTTTGTACTATCAGAGAAACCAAGCATAATGGTTTGTCCTTTACGTTTTTTCAGATGTTCTTTATAAAGTGGATGATTATAAAGAATTCTCATTACATCTGCTGCACGCTCCAGATCATCCACCATCTCAAATAAAGGTACAAAGTCAATCGGCAAGTCATCAATTTTCCAACCATTTACCAGGAATAACTCCATTAGTTGCAATATATCTGATGCTTGTTGACAGTTACTTATAATAAAACGATGAGCTGCTAATTCGCCACCAGCTAGCTGCATCTTTTTGATATAACGAATAACTTCAAATGTATCCAATACTAATGGATCAAGTCCTTTTTCTAGTTCAATCTCAGTTTCCTTAAATTGAAGGGCAGCATTTTTATTTTCTTCAGATAGCTCTTCGAAACCATCTATGGCTTCAGGATATGTTTTTGCGCGGACATATTTATGAGACTTTCTTAAAATACTACTATCCTGGCGAACATCTAAGCTTGCAAAGAAACAACCAAAGTTTCTTACTTTCAGAATTAGATCATCAACCAGTTCTTCAAATAAACCACCGTGTTTTTCTGATAGAACACATTTTATAGCCTGCAAATTTTCTAAAATAACAGGCTTTACATTTATTGGGCTATTTACCGGGTTAAAGCTATTTTCATAGAATATATCTTGCAGATTATCCATAAACTGCTCTACCCCTCTAAAAGTAATACGGCGTTTTATAACGCGGAAATCACGATAATATGCACGGAAAAGGATCGTTCTAAGTAAAGAAGAGACTTCTTTAGTGCTTTGCACACTTACATTTGGATTTCCATCTCGATCACCTCCTGGCCAAAAACCTAACTGAATAATTGGATCTTTTGTTTCTAAATTTTCAAAGTTAGAATCTAACCTCTTTTGTATGGTAGAAATAACAGGATAAAACACATTCTCAAGAAACCAAGCCAAGCTTACTGCTTCATCTACTGGTGTAGGCTTCTCGGTTTTAATAAATGGAGTTTTTCCTAATTGCTCTAATAATGAAATTATATTATCAAGATCATTGTTCTTTAATGCTGCTGTTAAATCAGTTATGATTCCTAATACATCACCCGGATAAAATTGGGTTGGATGGGCTGTCAGCACTAATCTCAATGAGAAATTTTTAAACTTCTCAACAATCTTTTCATTTAATTCAGGATTAGTAGCAGCTTGTTTTAATAGAGACCCTAACAAATAAGCGTCTTCTGAACGTCCTGTTTTGACAAATTCTGCATCCTCAACTGCATCGAATAGAACTACACGTCGTTCTATATATTGAATGATCCGAAACAATAGGTCAACTTCATCCATCTCCAATTGATATTGACCATATTGTTCAAAAAAATGCTCAATAATATCTTTTGGATTAACTTTATTTTCTACTTCACGTTCACAATGGGCCGTAAAAAAAGGCAATAGTGCCCCCGTATGTTTTACTTTTTGAAAAGGTAGCGTTTGAAATAAACTGTTATATAACTCGAACCGAGTTAATACTTCATTCTTGTAAATCGTCTCTTGCTTCTCTGCTTTCATATAAGCCTTAGTTTTGAATAATAATATTCCTTGGAAATCCCCGAAGTTAATTCAAATATTTTAAAATTAAAACCTTTTATATTTAAAATCCTCTTCTAACTTGTCTATATTCATGAAATGCTATCATCAAAATGGCTCATTTCATATGAAAATAGCAAACAATAATCTTATCTGTCCTGAAAATCGAAATATTTTATTTTGTTTCTATAAACATTCCTAATCAAACTTTGTTTAAATACGAAACAGACAGAATTAACAATGCTTGAATTAAATTAAATGGAAAAGTTATATACAGCGGAAGTAACCGCAACTGGCGGACGTGATGGGCACGTAAAGTCGACTGACGGGATGATCGATTGGGAAATGCGCAAGCCAAAAGAAATGGACGGTCAAGGTGATGGCTATAATCCAGAACAATTGTTTGCTGCGGCATGGAGTTCGTGCTACTTAGGAGCACTAGAATCTATAGCTACGAAAGAAGGCATTGATGCTACAGATGCTGAGGTTACTGTTCGGGTATCTTTCAATAAAGATGGAAATGCTTTTTTATTATCAGCAGAATTAGATGTACATGTACCAGGAATTCATATTGAGGAAGCACAGCGTTTAGCAGAAAAAGCAAACCATGCATGCCCCTATTCTAAAGCTACAAAAGGCAATATAGAATCAACAGTTGTTGCTTTATAGCTTAAACCTGTACTGCCAAAAATATCTCAAATAAACCCGATAAGAAGAGTTTGCTTGAGGTATTTTTTTTGATAGCTTAGCCTTTATAAATTAGAGACAATTTAATTTATTGGTGAATCTGCTTTCTAAATGGTAAAAACTCAGGATATTCTTCACTTTTTGTATAGTCAACATTTTGCAAATGGGCTACGCATTTCCTTTGGAGCAATTATTCCTGCCTTAATTGGCTATTATTTTGGCGATCTGTCAGTTGGTATTGCCATTTCATTGGGTGCATTAATTTCTAGTATTCCTGATACACCCGGACCTGTCTCGCATCGCCGTAATGCATTGTTAGCAACTTTATTTCTATTTTTTGTTACTACCCTTATAACTCAACTAATTAATAAGTATCCGATTCTAATTGGAATAGAACTACTAATTTTTGGTTTCATATTTGGCATGTTTGCTACCTGGGGACCACGAGCAGCGGCAGTTGGCACTTCTACTCTAATTATGATTTTTTTAAGTATAAGTGAATCTGGGAGTGCGAATAATTTTCTTGAATATTCACTGTTTGTTACCATAGGATGCGCTTGGTATACTCTTCTTAGTCTTTCCTTAAGTCAATTTATGCCTTATCGGCTCGCCCAACAGGAGCTTGCAGAAGCTATTCGTGAAATAGCAACTTTTATTCGAATAAAATCAGAATTCTATGATCTTAAGTCGGATACGGACAGATCATTTAGTAAACTGATTGATCAACAAATAATAATAAATACTCACCTGGATAGTCTGCGAGAGATTCTCTTTAAGAGTAAATTAATTGTTAAGGATTCTACATCAATTGGCCGTACTCTTATTCTCATTTTTTCAGATATACTTGATCTATTTGAGAAAACGATGGCTACGCAATATAACTATGATGAAATCAGATCGAGGTTTGGAGAAACGGAAGCTTTTAATGAAATTAGGATTACACTTATTCGACTGGCAAACGAATTAGATAATTTCGGTTATTCTTTGGGAGCAAACCGCCGGCCAAAATCATTATTTAATCTTCAGGATGACCTCGAGAACTTAAAGAAATTAATTGATCAAACTACGGAAGAAAGCAATGAAACAACTTTTGTACTTAAAAAGATTTTAATAAATGTTAGAGGTATTTCATTACGGACTCAAACATTATATAGTTATTTTCAAAAGAAAGAAGTAGATACAAAACGTAATATTGGGGATATCAGTAAATTCGTATCTCACGATGTTTATGATCTTAAAAGCTTCCGAAATAACTTAAGCTTTAAGTCTAATACATTTAGACACTCTTTAAGATTAGCTATTATTTTGGTCATTGGTTATATTGTAGCTGATCTTCTTAATTTTAATGCCCATGTTCACTGGATCCTTTTAACCATCTTAGTTATTTTAAAACCAGGTTGGAGCTTAACAAAAGAGCGGAATTTTCAACGTTTGGTAGGAACGATTGTGGGTGGTATAGCGGGTATTATTATTCTAATTTGGGTTAAAGATCCTTCTGCACGCTTTGTTATACTACTGATATTCATGGTTCTTACATACAGCTTAATCCGCATCAATTACATTATTAGTGTAATGTTCATGACTCCTTACCTACTTATTCTATTTAGTTTTTTAGGTCAGGATACCATGGAGGTTGCTCAAGAAAGGATTTTCGCCACTTTTATAGGTAGTGGATTAGCATTTATATCTAGCTACATAATTTTTCCGAGTTGGGAAAGACATCAGATACAGGATAATATGCAAAAGTTATTAATTGCAAATTATAATTATTTCACAAAAATATTAGAAACAGTAATTGGTAGAAATCTAACAGAAACCGACTATAAGTTAGCAAGGAAGGATGTTTATATTGCAACGGCAAATATGGCTTCGGCTTTTCAGCGAATGATTACCGAACCAAAAAGCAAGCAAAAAGATTCAAAAGGATTGAATAAGTTTATTATTTTCAATCACCTATTTACCTCACATACAGCGAACCTAATCAGTACTGTTAGAAATGTTTCTAATGATGAGATTACTGGTGAGCCTATAAAAAACCTTAAACGAGTCCTTAACACTTTAGAAAAGCTAATTAAAAGCTATAAAAGAGAAGGAACCGGCTCATTTGAAGAAGTAAAATTTCAAATTCCAGAGCAGCTATTACTTGATGTTAAAGATAGCGCTGAAAAGAAATTCATTAATGGTCAGGTGCTGGAGCTAAGAAAGATCAGCATCGACCTGCAAAAAAACTCTGATGATATACTAGGTCAAGGTAACGTAGCTTAATCTATCAAAGAAACACAATATAACGAATAAATTTATAGAAACTGTTTACTTTGAGGACCTTGATTAAATAGTAGATCTATAATACTTAAATTAGGAATAAAGCCATTTTTTTCTTCAAAAACCTGGAAGTAGGGCTTTAAATTATGGGAATCTGAGTGGGCATTGGGACTTACTGCATGCCTGTAGTCTTCTAAATCTTCGACGGTCTTCACATATTCAGTTGTATAGGAAATATTCGGATTTAGTTTTAATAATTTAAGACATAGCTCCATTAACCCAACATTAAGGTCGAATAAAAACTCGGTATGTGTGTGAAAAAAGGGAGCAAAATCATCCTCATAGTATTCAAAAAAGGACGAGCTACGATAAGAAGTTTGAATACTGCGCCAATGTAACCGTTGCCAATTTGCATCGTAACTTATCCGAACATCTTTTATCTTAGTATGCGGATTTGCACCACTTTTTACAGGTACTGTTAGGTTTAACTTACCATTTGCTGAATGAATACTTGTTCGGTTACGATTAGTCTGTTTGGGATAATGCTCACATGTTTCAAAGATAATATTGTCAGAATGGTGTTTTATTTTGCTGTAATACTCCAGAGGTCCAAGGTAAAAAACAGGTAAAAGAATTCCTTTTTGCATATATTCGTAATAATAAGAAATTATGATGCGAAAATAAATATAAATAAAAGATATTTGTATTGTTAAAACATACATGAATATTAAATCCAAGGCACTTTCTACCGTTATTTACCTAATCTCAATTCTTCCTTTTGGGGCTTTATATGTTCTATCTGATATCATTTATTTTCTTTTACGAAGGATTATTAAATATAGGAAAAAGGTCATTACGGAGAATCTTCAACATGCTTTTCCAGATAAATCCATAAAAGAACGAGAGGAGATTAAAAATAAGTTCTATCACTTTTTAGCAGACTTACTTATAGAGAACCTGAAGATGAGAAGCATGTCGGCTGCTCAATCAAAGAAAAGATTAAAATTATTAAATCCTGAAATACCATTAGATTATTTAAACAAAGGTCAATCAATTATAATTGTAACTGGTCATTATGCAAATTGGGAATGGGGCATACATTCTTTATCATTAATGACAGACTACCCATCTCTAATTATTTACAAACCTATCAATGATCCTGTTTTTGGAGATATTTACAACAAGATGCGCAGTCGCTTTGGAGCAATTATGGTACCTATGAAACAAACCTTGCGTAAGATCACTGAATATAAAGGTAGAACACATAGTAGCGTTTTTTTAGCCGATCAAACACCAACAAGAAAAGAGTCAAACTATTTCATTCCTTTTTTAAATCAACAGACATCTGTATTCAAAGGAATAGAGAAGATTGCAAAAAAAACCAACAATCCGGTTATTTATTGCCGTATTGACCGTATAAAACGTGGTTATTATACTGCTAAATTCACTATACTTGCAGAAGATCCAGCAAGGTTTTTGGAAAATGAAATAACGAATATTCACACCAAATTCCTGGAGAATATAATACGTGAAAAACCAGAATTATGGTTGTGGTCTCATAAAAGATGGAAGCATAAACCTCATGACTAATTATCCTAAAGTTGCAATTATCATACTTAACTGGAATGGCAGATTCTACCTTGAAAGTCTTTTGCCTTCTATTTATAATACTATTTACCCCAATTTGGAGTTTGTAGTTGGTGATAATGCTTCTAGTGATGATTCTGTAGCATTTATTAAAAAAACATATCCAAAGATTCGCGTTATTGAGAATGATAAAAACTATGGTTTTGCAGAAGGATATAACCAAATATTAAAACATGTTGAAGCCGATTACTTTATACTTCTAAACTCTGATGTAGAAGTGAAAGAAAACTGGATAGAGCCTGTTATTCAGGAGATGGAGGCCGATATAAAGATAGCCGTAGCACAGCCTAAAATACTATCCTGGACACAACGTAACACTTTTGAACATGCGGGTGCTGCTGGTGGGTTTATTGATCGTTATGCCTACCCTTTCTGCCGAGGAAGAATCTTTCAAAGTGTAGAAATAGATCGGGGACAATATAACGACTCTGGTGAAATTTTCTGGGCTAGTGGAGCGGCCTTCTTTATTCGAAGTAAATACTGGAAAGAAAGTGGTGGTTTCGATGCTGATTTCTTTGCACATATGGAAGAAATAGATCTTTGCTGGCGTTTAAAACGAATGGGTTACAAGGTTTGGTATTGTGCTAACTCTGAAGTTCTCCATGTTGGTGGAGGGACTTTGGATAAAAGCAACCCAATGAAAACGTATTTAAATTTCAGGAACAACCTGTATATGATTCATAAGAATGCTCCTTACCCATATACAATCATCTTTATTAGACTTTGGTTAGACCTTATTGCATTGATACAATTTATGTTTTCCAGAAAATTTCAAGATGCAAAAGCGATAAGTAAAGCACATATCCATTTCTTTAAAAACTTTAATATTACCAAGAAGAAACGATACGCTATAAAAACTCCTTACAGAGTGACGAATATTTATAAAGGAGTAATCATATGGGATTATTTCATACGGGGTAAGAAGCGCTTTAATAATTTGGACCCAAACAAATTTAAATAGAAAGATTTCTACCGAAAACTTTCTATTGCAAGCTTATAACTCTTCAATCCGAATCCACAAATACTACCTAGACAGTTTTTGGCTATGAAAGAATGGTGGCGAACGGCTTCTCTGGCGTGGATATTAGATATATGAACTTCAATAACAGGAGTTGAAATTGCAGCAATAGCATCAGCAATAGCCAAAGACGTATGTGTATATGCACCAGCATTCAGTACAATCCCGTCTATTGAAAATCCGACCTCATGAATTTTATCAATAATTGCTCCTTCACTATTACTTTGGAAATAGCTGATATTAATTTGTGGATAATCTCTAATCAAACTATCTAAGTAGCTTTCAAAAGACTCGTTTCCATAAACATCAGGTTCACGCTTTCCTAATAGATTCAGATTAGGCCCATTAATTATCAATACTTCCATGCTGCTAAGTTCTTTCACCAAAGATAATAAAGCATTTTCTATTTTCTTAATTTCATTTCCAGTGTTTTTTACAGATATTAGATGCGAAATAGTTGAAAATATCTACAGGTGAATAAACCAGGGCCAATAGGAATATTTGATTCAGGATACGGAGGGTTAACCGTATTTAAAGAAATTATAAAAGAGTTACCTCAGTATAATTATATTTATCTGGGTGATAATGCTCGTATTCCGTATGGGACACGTTCTTTTGAGACCGTATATCAATACACTTGGCAATGTGTGCAGGCAATGTTTGAATTAGGTTGTCCGCTTGTTGTCTTAGCATGTAATACCGCTTCTGCTAAGGCCCTAAAAAGTATTCAAACTATTAATCTTCCTGAATTATCTGATAATCGCCGAGTATTGGGAGTAATTCGCCCCACTACTGAACGAATAGGAGAATTCACTAAAAGCAGGCATGTTGGCATATTAGCAACACCGGGAACAGTTTTATCAAACTCTTATGAGATCGAAATAAAACGATTTTTCCCAGATATAAAGGTATTTCAGGAAGCTTGTCCTATATGGGTATCTTTAGTAGAGAGCAATGAGATTAACAGTTCAGGGGCTGCTTATTTTGTAAAGAAGCACATTGATCAACTTTTAGAAAAATCTCCAAAGATTGATACTATCTTATTAGCTTGTACTCATTATCCATTGCTTTACCCTCTTATCAGGAAGTTCACACCTCCATCCATCCAAATATTACAACAAGGAGAAATCGTATCAAAAAGTTTGAGTAAATACCTTGAGCATCATCAGGATATAGACCAAAAATTAAAGAAAGAGTCAGAGATATTATTTTACACCACTGAGAGTCCAGAAGTTTTTAACGAAAAAGCGGGGCTGTTTTTTGGACAAGAAGTCAATTCAACTCATCTATCTTTATAAGGAGATTATTATCAAGGCACAAAAAAAGTGTACCGGATAGGTACACTTCAGTTATGGATTAATCTATAGTTTTGTTTATAGCTTTCTTACATTTACAGCCTGAAGACCTTTACGACCGTCAGTTACTTCAAATTCTACTGAATCTCCGTCTCTTAAAACGTCGATTCCGCCAATTACATCTTTAAAATGTACAAAGATATCTTGACCATCTTCTTGAACAATAAATCCAAATCCTTTTTGGGCGTTAAACCATTTTACTTTTCCGGTTTTCATTAATATAAATTTTATAATTGTTATAATTTGCAAAACCAAAACTGAAATAATGATACAACAGTTAAAGATTGCTGGTTAATTGATTATATCAAAGATATAAAAATGGAAGAATAAAACGAATAAATCCCTTTTTATAATTTGCTATTTGCGTCGATACAATTTAACTCGTTAAATGCTTGTGTTAAGCGCTTTACGAAAGTTTCCTCGCCTTTTCTCAACCAAACTCTTGGATCATAGAATTTTTTGTTTGGAGTATCTGGATTTTTAGAATCTCCGATCTGAGCTTGAAGTGAATCTTCATTTGCTTGGTAATATAACCTGATTCCATCCCAGAATGCCCATTGCATATCGGTATCGATATTCATTTTTACAGCACCGTATGATAACGCTTCTTTTATTTCTTCAGGAGAAGATCCAGATCCACCATGAAATACAAAGTTCACTGGTTTATCTTCTTTAATATTATATTTTTCTTTGATATATGCTTGTGAATTATTTAAAATCACAGGCTGAAGTTTCACATTTCCTGGTTTATAAACCCCATGAACATTTCCGAATGCCGCAGCAACTGTAAACTTGTCGCTAACTTCTTTCAACTTCTCGTAAGCATATGCAACCTCTTGTGGCTGTGTATACAGTTTTGAACTATCAACATCAGAGTTATCTACTCCGTCTTCTTCACCACCAGTAACTCCAAGTTCGATCTCAATGGTCATACCCATTGGTTTCATGCGTTTTAAATACTTGGCTGAAGTTTCAATATTTTCTTCAAGTGTTTCTTCTGAAAGATCAAGCATATGAGATGAAAATAATGGTTTGCCATGTTGTTGAAAAAATTTCTCTCCATGATCTAATAAACCATCAATCCAAGGAAGGAGTTTTTTAGCAGCGTGATCCGTATGTAAGATTACTGCAACCCCATAATGTTCTGCTAATAAATGTACGTGTTGAGCTGCAGAGACAGCACCAAGTATACATGCTTGTAATTTACTATTATCCAACGTTTTGCCTGCATAGAACTGTGCACCACCATTAGATAATTGAATAATAACAGGAGAATTTACTGCTTTAGCAGTTTCCATAACTGCATTGATAGAATTGGTCCCAATAACATTTACGGCTGGTAAAGCAAACTGATGCTTTTTCGCTATTTCAAATAACTCTTGTACCGCATCGCCGTGCAATACTCCTTTATAATTTTTTAAGCTCATTAAAATAAGAATTTATAAGAATTTAATTAAAATTCCCCGAATTTAGCAAAAAAACTCCGAATGCAAATGATAAAACCATAACAATGATACTCTAATAACGAAGTAAAAATATTATGGAAGTCTATGTCTATTTTTTTTTGTTAATTTGCATAAAATTCAAAGATTAAGAATGGCTTGGTTTAAACGTAGTAAAATTGGTATTAATACTGCAACAGAAAATAAAAAGGAAGCACCTGATGGTTTATGGAAGAAATGTCCATCGTGTAAGAAGCCTCTTTTAAACTCAGAGCAAATTGAGAATCAATACGTTTGTCAATATTGTAACTATCACCTAAGAATAGGTTCTGCCGAATATTTTTCAATATTATTCGACAATAACTCTTTTAAAGAGCTATTTCCTAATCTAACATCTGGGGACCCTCTCAATTTTGAAGACACAAAAAAATATACGGACCGCTTAGAAGAAAGTTATCTCAAAACAGGTCTTAAAGATGCGATACGTTGCGGATATGGAAAAATACAAGGTGAAGATATTGTAATTGCTTGTATGGATTTCGCATTTATTGGAGGGTCAATGGGTTCAGTAGTAGGCGAAAAGATCGCTCGCTCCATAGATTACTGTCTTGAACATAAATTACCATTCCTACTGATTTCAAAATCAGGAGGTGCACGCATGATGGAAGCTGCATTCTCATTAATGCAAATGGCTAAAACCTCTGCCAAACTTGCTCTCCTAAGCAAAGCGAAGATTCCTTATATATCATACCTAACTGATCCGACAACGGGTGGTGTAACCGCGTCTTATGCCATGTTAGGCGACATCAACATATCTGAACCAGGAGCATTAATCGGCTTCGCGGGTCCGCGTGTGATTAAAGAAACCATTAAAAAAGACTTACCAAAAGGCTTCCAAACTGCAGAGTTTGTTTTGGAACATGGATTTCTCGATTTCATAGAAGATCGCAGGAACATGAAAAACAAAATTGCTTCTTTTATACGAATAGTAAAATAAGTTATACTAGGGTATAAAGACAATTAATGTTAATCACCTGCTCTGGGAGTAGTGCCTGTTAAAGGCTCTCCATGTTTTCTCCCATGCTTTTCATCCTCTATCTTTTTATGAGTATTCGAAATCACATTATCGGGAGAATCGCTATTAGCTGAATTAATATCAGTTAATCCTTCTTCAATATAAGTATCAGGTGTTGAGGTTCGTCCCTTTTTCTTATTTTCATTCTGTTTTGACATAATATCTCCTTATTAATTATAAACTATCATAATTATAAGTTGAACAAACTCAAAATGATTATGTTTAAATTATCTTAAAACTTCATGGAGAAAGATCTCTTTGATTTTAGATACCACGATATCAACCTCTTCTTTAGTATTGTATTTGCTAAAAGAAAAACGCACAGAAGGACGGTCGGGATGCCCTCCAATAGCTGTTAAAACATGTGAGCCAATATTAGTTCCTGAACTGCAAGCGCTTCCTCCAGATGCCGAAATTCCAGCGATATC
This sequence comes from Albibacterium bauzanense, assembly GCF_004339765.1. Classification (GTDB taxonomy): domain Bacteria; phylum Bacteroidota; class Bacteroidia; order Sphingobacteriales; family Sphingobacteriaceae; genus Albibacterium; species Albibacterium bauzanense. Next base: position 989,873 of record NZ_SMGO01000001.1, read on the forward strand.
CAAATTAAACAAGAGCATATCAGCCATATCCATTTCAGGAAAACAAACATTTAGCACAGTATACAAACTCTTTTCAGGCTCAATTTCTCCATTAAATGTGCAGTCGGGAATATGTTCATTTATTTGTTGGATCATGTAAGTTTTCAAACTCTGAATATAACGTTGATGATCTTCTATTTCATTATATGCCAACTCTAAAGCTTTCGCTAATCCTACAATACCATAAACATTTTCAGTTCCTCCACGCATATTACGCTCTTGAGCACCACCAAATAATAAAGGTTTTATCTTTATATTATGATTGATATAAATAAATCCCACTCCTTTAGGACCATGTAATTTATGAGCAGCACAAGTCACAAAATCTACATGTAGTTTTGTTAAATCATATTTATAATGCCCCATTGTTTGTACCGTATCACAATGGAACAATGCATCGTATTTTTGACATATCTCGGAGACACGTTCTATATCTAACAAAGTTCCAATTTCATTATTAGCATGCATCAAAGAAACAAGTGTTCGTGGAGAGTTTTGAAGAAGCTCTTCAAGTTGTTCCAAATTAATATTCCCTTTTGAATCAACGTCCAGAAGACTATATTTAAGTCCTTTAGATCTCTCTAATTCCTCCAATGTGTGTAATACAGCGTGATGTTCTATTGGAGAACTAATAGCATGATTGATGCCATAGCTCTCCAGTCCCATACGAATTGCCATGTTATCTGCTTCTGTTCCTCCTGAAGTAAAAAATATCTCTGAAGGAGAGACATTAAGCAAATGAGCTACGGTTTTCCTGGCTTTTTCAATCAAAGTTCTTACCTCCCGCCCATGTGCATGAATAGATGATGGATTTCCATAATAGTCTCGCATAACCCGAGTCATTTCTTCAAAGACCTCTGGATCAATGGCAGTTGTAGCTGCATTATCAAAATATATACGCATGCTGCAAATTTACAAATTACTCTCTACCAATGACAACACATCATTAATAACTTTCTCTGCTATGACATTTGCCTGTACCGCTGTTGCTGCTTCAGAATAGACACGTATGATAGGTTCTGTATTTGATTTGCGAAGATGTACCCATTCATTCTCGAAATCAATCTTTAAACCATCAATGGTACTGTGATTTTCTTCTTTATATAAATCCCTAACACCGTCCAATATCTTATCAATATCCATCCCTTCTGTAAGAGATATTTTATTTTTAGACATATGATATACCGGATAACTTGCTTTCAACTCTGAGATACTAACCTTTTTCTTAGCTAAATGTGTTAAAAACAGTGCGATCCCGGCCAATGCATCTCTTCCATAATGAGTTTCAGGATAAATTACCCCTCCATTACCTTCTCCACCAATTACAGCCTGCACCTCTTTCATTTTATTCACCACATTTACCTCTCCTACGGCGGCTGCATAATACTCTCCCCCGTGTTTCAAAGTTACATCACGTAAAGCACGCGTAGAGGAGAGATTCGAAACTGTATTTCCTGGAGTACTTTCTAATATAAAGTCGGCAACGGCGACCAATGTATATTCCTCTCCAAACATTTCACCATTTTCCATGACAAAACATAATCGATCTACATCTGGGTCGACCGCAATACCAAGATCTGCTTCATTTTCAACAACAAGATTGGATAGATCAGTTAAATGTTCAGCCAGAGGTTCAGGATTATGAGGAAAATAACCTGAAGGATCGCAATATATCTCATATACTGTTTTTACGCCTAAAGCCTTTAAAAGAGCTGGGACAAATATTCCACCAGTTGAATTAACAGCGTCTACTGCAATCTTAAAATTGGCTTCTTTTATGGCTTCTGCATCAACTAACTCAAGAGAAAGTATCGCGTCAATATGTTTCTGTAAGTAGCTATTATCTATTTCAACCTTCCCCAGGCTGTATACATCTGAAAAGTCGAAATCAAGTTCTTCTGCAATCTCCAGAACCATTTTACCTTGTTCATCATCAATAAACTCGCCCTTTTCATTTAATAATTTCAAAGCATTCCACTGAGCTGGATTATGACTTGCTGTAAGAATTATCCCTCCGCCTGCACGCTCCATAGGAACTGCAATCTCTACAGTAGGAGTGGTTGATAAACCTAAATCTATAACATCTATTCCTATACTTTGAAGCGTACCAACAACTAAGTTCCTTACCATTTCACCAGAAATCCTAGCATCACGACCTATTACAATTTTATTAATACCAGTATTCTTTTGAATAAGTTTACCAAAACCAGCTGTAAATTTTACAATATCCAATGGGCTCAAGCCTTCGTTAGAGCGTCCTCCGATTGTACCTCTAATTCCAGAAATAGATTTTATTAAAGTCATAGTTCTTTTTATTATTAGGGAGTAAAAGTAAGCATATCTTCAACTTGTAGCAATAAACAATACAGCGAAATCTGATAAGCAATATCAATCCTATAAATTTATTATATTTGCGGTTAAATTGGTCCAAGCACAGATGGGAAAAAAGTGGTTTGAAAGTTGGTTTAATACTCCTTATTATCATATTCTATACAAAAATCGCGATAATGCTGAAGCCGCTCTTTTCATTGACAATCTTTTCGAACACTTTCACCCGGATAAGCATGCAAGATTATTAGACATTGCATGCGGCAGAGGCAGACATGCTAAGTACATGAGTGATAAAGGTTATGATACTACAGGTATAGATCTTTCTGAATCAAGCATTGCCTATGCAAAGAAATATGAAAATGAAAACCTACACTTTCATGTTCAAGATATGCGGAAAAAATATTGTAATAGTTGTTTTGATTTCGCGTTTAATCTTTTTACAAGTTTTGGTTATTTTGAAACAGAGAAAGAACATCTTGATGCTTTAAAAGTTTTTAATGAGGCATTGAAACCAGATGGAATATTAGTACTTGATTATTTTAATGCAACCAAGGCTATTCAAGACCTTGTACCTGTTGAGATTACAAATAAAAACAATATAACATTTAATATATCAAAACATTTAGAAGGCAAAAAGATTCATAAAACCATTAATTTTGATGACGACAATAAATCTCATCAGTATGTGGAAGAAGTATTTGCCTTTACTTTGCAAGATTTTCATTCAATGTTAGAACTGAGTAACTTTACAATAATTGAAAAATTTGGAAATTATCATTTTCAAGACTTTGATCAAAATGAATCACCAAGATTAATCCTAATTTGTAAAAAGAAACATGCTTGAATACCTAACCGAAATTGACAAAATAGTTTTTTTGTCGATTAACCAAGGGTTATCAAATCCATTTTTTGATTTCCTAATGCCTATTCTAAGAAATCCTTATACGTGGGCACCACTATATCTCTTTATCTTAATTTTTGCAATTAAGAATTACAAGAAAAGGGGAATTATCATGATCCTGTTCTTTCTCTTGTCCTTCGGCTTAGGAGATATGATTTCAGCCTCCGTTATTAAGCCTCAAGTAATGCGTGTACGCCCCTGCAATGATGTTCCGTTTAAAGAACAAGTCACTGTGCGTGTACGTTGCGGTAGCGGCTATAGCATGCCTTCCTCTCATGCAACCAATCATTTTGCAATGGGTGTTTTCCTATTAATGGTTTTCAGAAAAAAATGGAAGCCAATTATTTGGTTAAGCATATTATGGGCTGCGTCCATAAGCTTTGCACAGATCTATGTTGGCGTGCATTATCCGGGAGATATTTTAGTAGGCTCATTACTTGGTATATTAATAGGCTTATTTACGTCTAGTATTTTTTTATTTTTCCAACCCGATGAACCCAGGGAAACAGCATGATAATTAGTATATTATTTTTTTCTGCCCTTTTGGGTGGACTTTCAGTATTTGTTGTAAAACGGGATAACTCTAAAATGCTAAAATTAATATTAGCATTTAGTGGTGCCTATCTTTTTTCTATCACAGTATTACATTTAATTCCAGATGTCTATATAAACGCAGATGAATCAATTGGACTATTCATTCTAGGCGGATTTCTTTTTCAGCTTGTATTAGAACAATTTTCGGAAGGTATTGAACATGGGCACATCCACCATCATGAGCATAATTTATCACATGCTTTTCCGGTTGGAGTTATGTTTAGTTTATGTTTGCATGCCTTTTTAGAGGGAATGCCATTAGCAGGAGATCATAAGAATTATTTATTATTCGGTATTTCTCTTCATCATATCCCAGCGGCATTTGCATTAGGATCGTTACTGTTGAATACACACATTTCCAGACAGAGGATAATAATACTGTTAGTAATATTTGCAATGATGTCTCCATTAGGCTATCTATTAAGTTTGGGCATTAAGGCCAATGAACTAGGAGATATCAACCAATATTTTGATCGGATAATGGCAATCGTTATTGGTATATTCTTACATATTTCTACAACGATTCTTTTTGAATCATCGAATGCTGGTCATCATTATAATCGCCAGAAAACAATAGCAGTTTTATTAGGAGTTTCTGTTTCTTTACTGAATTTTATTTTTCATTAACTACTTCACCTATTTATAGAAAAAGTATTTACTACCCTAGTTTTTTAACAGGAATCATCTCTTTATAATACTCTTCTAATTTGTAACCATCACCGTGTATAGTCCAAATTTCCTGAGGTTCCACATACTTAATATATTCGATTATATCATTCCAATCAACATGATCGGAAATATAAAGAGATGTATTATTGTTTTTTTGCAGATATTCCCAACCAGAAGCAAAAACTCTTACCATATCTCCCACTTTAATTGAACTATTGAAAGTAACTGGCGGAACAATATATACAAACTCCTGATTCCTTTGTTGTTTCATAATCTTTCTATCATAAGGCTTATAGAGAAGTTTATTTACACCGAAATGTTCATAAATTTTATGAATACGCATTATTGAATGATGCAATAAAACAATCTTATTAGGACAGTGAATATTAATAAGATGATTTATACGTTGTGCTTTACCTAATGGATAGGCACCTAGAAGAATATTATAAGGTATTTCACTTAGCTGTTGGATCTCGCTGTCCGGGTTTGGATGTTTTACTGACGGATTCGCAAATGTACTCTCTGTTATCAATACATCTGCCTTAACATAATCAATCGGCTCACAAGTAGCATCCTCCTGCATTTTATAATCGCCTGTATAAAGATAACGGACTTCTTTATAGACCATTAGAATTTGTGCAGAACCAAGAACATGCCCTGCCGAGAACAATATGATTTGAATATCGTTTATAAAGAATTCCTGATAGAAGTCTTTTGGTATAAAGCTCATAGACGCATTATTGCCATAACGGCATTCCATAATAGCCTGGGTTGCTGGAGTACAGTAAACAAGCTGATTTCCAGGACACGCATGATCAGCATGAGCATGAGAGATTAATGCACAACCAACCGGGACTTTTGGGTCAATATAAAAACCACCGTATGTACAATATAAACCCGATGATGTTAAGACTAAAAAGTCGTTTAATATTTTATTCACTTATGGAAGGTGTTGTTCTTGAAATGCTATTGAAGTACTCATTCAGCTTTAGTACCTGGGGAATAATAGCTGTTTTATCATCATTTATAATTATGAAATCAGCTAACTCCGTTTTTTCTTTCTCGGGCATTTGTTTACTCATCCTCGACCTTACATTCTCTTCACTAACACCTTCTCTATTTTTAACACGCTTTATACGAATTTCTTCAGGGGAAGTGACAACAATAACAAAATCACAATCTCGATATGAACCACTTTCAAACAAAATAGCTGCTTCTTTAATAACATAAGCAGATTTTTGCTGTAATGACCAATCAATAAAAGCTTTTATTGTAACCGGGTGTACCAGGCTATTTAACTTCTTTAATTCTTCCTGATTGTTAAATACTTTATTCGCCAAATAGCTTCTATTTAATTCATTATTGGGAAGGTATGCTTCTTCTCCAAACTCTCTTTTTATTGAAGAAATCAAAAAAGCATCTGTTACCATGATAGACTTGGCAATTACATCTGCATTAAAGACAGGTATGCCAAGTATTTCAAAAACACGGCAGACAGTGGTTTTACCGCTCCCAATCCCTCCTGTTATTCCAATTTTAAGCATACTACCTCTTTATAATAAAATCTATATTTTGAGGATTTATTTTAACAATTTCACAAAAGTCCGGAAATTTGGTCAAAATAACGGGCAAAGTACTAACCTTATTTTCAGTCCAATTCTCTAAATTAACAACAGCTTCAAATGAACTTGGAGTAATGTTTGAATAATTTTTAAGAGAAACCAAAACAGTAATCTTTACCTTAGAGGGGATCAGTCGTACAGAGGAATATCTCTCTGCATTTTCTACTTTTAAAGGCAATTCAAGAACCTTCTCTGTAACCTCTCCTATTGGGACAGTAACTTCAACAGAGGTTGGATAAACATTGATATTTGCTTTACCTTTCTGCTGTAAAAACAAACGGCCCGTCAGGTCAGAATCAAGATCTTTGCGTCTAAAGGTATCAGTTTCCCATTCTTCTATTCGTACTAAATCTTCTAAAGGTCCAGTAATTGTAACATACGCCGGATTAATACGAATACTATCAATAATATTATATTGCCTTTGGAAACTGAGATCAGAGATAAGCTTCACAGGTACTTTTTTAACAGTCTGCTTAGAGAAATCAAAATAAAGAGTATCGGGAGTAATAGATACAACTCTCTGTGTTCCTCCAAACTGCCTATTGATAAAACCCATTTGGCTGGAAAAGACGATCCAATCTCTTGTCCTTAAAGGACTCAAGTCGATATCAATATCTTGAGATTGTAACCTAAGCTTAGAGAACAATACCTGCCAGCCTGAACCTTCTACTTGAAGATCTACTGTATCTGACTGTAATGGATGAAAAGCTTTATTATCGGGTGCATTTACATATCGAATAGCAGCTGGAACTCGATACAGGTATTTACTAGACATCGCAAATAAACCCCATGACAAAATTGAGATTACTACACATACAATAAATATGCGGGCTTTCTGCTTTTGTAATTTGGTTAAATTCAAAACTGCCATGACCTAGAATAAAAAATTAAACGCTTAACAAATAGTTTACAAAACTACCTGTTAAGCGTTCTAAAGACCTTATCTCTACTGAGCGTTCGCTGCTTTAGAAGCATCTAAAGATACTGAACTTTTATCAAAGCGAATTTTTACTCCACTTCCTACATCTAGTAAAATAGAAGTATCACCAAGCTCTACAATACGACCGTGGATACCTGCAGTAGTTACTACTTTATCGTTTACTTTTAGTGCTTCAATATATTTTTTATGATCTTTTGATTTCTTCATTTGTGGACGGATCATAAAAAAATAGAATACCACAATGATCAAAATCATAGGTAAAAAACCCATCAATCCACCACCACCAGTGGCCTGTAATAAAATTGTTCCTGTTGTCATAATTATTTTCTTTTTGTGTTTACTTTACTTCACCTTTTAAATGAAAAATTGTTTGTGAGGGGTACGCATTAGATTCCATAGTTATTACTTTATGCTGCATTCCCGGTTGATTACTTGTATCAAATACTACATCAATTGTAAATTCTTCGCCTGGTTTAATAGGTTGCTTCGGATAATACGGTGTTGTACACCCACATGAAGCACGAACAGAATTAATTATCAATGGTGTTTTACCAGTGTTAATAAATGCATATTCATGAGATACTTTTTCTCCTTCTTTAACCTCACCGAAACTATAAGTATCTGTTTCCTGAAACACTATAGGTGCATTAGCTGTATCAACAACCGCAGTTTCTGCTGAAGGCTCTGTAGTAATTGCTTCAATAGTATCTAAGTTTCCCTGAGCTCCTTCTTGAGTGCTATTACCGCAGGAAACAACAAAGAATGAAGCAGAAAACAATAGTATTACTAGATTTTTCATTCAAATATGGTTTGTTTACAAATATAAATTTTATTCGTTTAATCCACGACCTTGTTTACGAATTCTACCAGAAGTTTTTAACTCCGATAATACTTTATCAAGAATTCCATTTATAAAAGTATTACTTTTCGGCGTGCTGAATATCTTAGAGATCTCAATATATTCATTAATGGTTACTTTAACAGGAATAGAGGAGAAATTAATTAATTCGCAAATCGCTAATCGCATAATTAACGTATCCATCAAAGCAATTCTATCTGCCTCCCAGTTCTTCGTTTTACCACTTATAAAGGACTGATATTCATCGGAATGACTAATGGTTAAAATGAACAAGTCCAGAATAAACTCTCTATCTTCATCCCAATTAGGCGTTAATTCTGCTAAATGGTTTTTTGAAAAGTCAACAGAGCTGAAATTCTTAAAGGTTTTTGCAACTAATGCTTGGAGGACTTCCTTATCTAACTGCCAATTAATAAATTTCTCTTCAAATACTTGCTCAACAGCAGGCAGTTGAAGAATTATTCGTTTAAAGACATATTTAATAATATCCTTTTCGGCAGCTATTGAATGATCTTCCTGATTTAAATAAGCTTTGTATTCTTCTGAGTTCTTTAAATTCTGAAATATCTCACGAGCAATTTCGGGGTCAAATGCCCACGATACACGATATTTTTTTGTCTGATCTATAAATTTGCCGTTTTTCCGCAGAGCTTCAATAAAAGCATTATCATGAAAACGCAAATTATTGTTTAAATCATTTTCGGTAGGTAAATGTTTTCTTGCTCTGCCCTCTGCATCAATCATAGTATAGTCTGCTACCTCAATTAAAAGGTTTAACAGCCATATATACATCTCATATACCTGGTCTACATTGTTTAATAGTGATTTCTCAAACTTAGAAACTTCTTTTTCTTCTGATTGATTGTAGGCATATAAAGTTTGTAGAACTTTAATGCGGAGGTGTCTGCGGTTTAACATAAATATAAAGAACGATTTTTTTTAATGGAAATATAACCTTAGTTGGATTTGAAATTATTAATTATTTTAATGGAATTGATTCGATCTTCAGCAATTTTATTGGCTGCTAAATGGGTAGAAATATTTTCTGCCCTCGATCGCTGAATAACAGAACGAGTAGCCTCATAGATATTTTCTGCCAGTTCAAGGGTTCTTGATGAAGAATAACCTGCTAATTCAGAATAGCAGCTAATTAAACCCCCGGCATTAATTAAATAATCAGGTGCAAATAATATCCCTCTTTCCAAAAGCATCTTACCGTGCTTACCCTCATCTTCTAACTGATTATTAGCTGAACCTGCAATAATTTTGCAGTTCAATCTTGGAATTGTATTGTCATTTAATGTTCCACCCAATGCACATGGGGCGTAAACATCTATATCTAAATCATAGATTCTGTTATTTTGAACGATCTCGGCTCCGTATTTATTTGCAACTTTAATCATCCTATCTTCTACGATATCACTTATATATACTTTAGCATTTTCGTTTCTTAATAAAGCAACTAAACCTTCTCCTACCTGCCCTGTTCCCTGAACCAATACTGTTCTTCCTGCTAAACTATCATTGCCAAAAAGCTCCTTTATTCCTGCCTTAATACCATAGTAAACACTTTTCGCAGTAAATGGAGATGAATCTCCGCTACCACCAACAGAACTTGGCAAACCAGCCACATAAGGAGTCTCCATCTTTATGATCTCCATATCCCGAGGATTGGTACCTATATCTAAAGAAGTGATATAACTTCCATTAAGCTCATTTACAAACTGACCAAAGCGACGCAGAAGTACTTCTGTTTTCTGAGTTCGGCTATCTCCAATAATAATTGCATTACCCCCACCGAAATTAACACCAGTAATTGCTGATTTATAAGTCATTGCTTTTGATAGGCGCAATGAATCTCTAATCGCATCCTCTTCGGTTCTATACTCGAGCATACGTGTACCACCAATGGCGGGTCCTAATGTAGTATTATGAATAGTAATGATTGCCTTTAAACCGACTTCCTCATCATTACAAAAGACAATTTGTTGATGACTAAAACGTCCAAGTAAATCAAATATGCTATTATTTATTAAATTCTCAGTGTCCATTTTTATTACAGTCGGCAATATTGCCAAAAGTAATAATTTTTTAGATTAATTTACGGATTCATTCAATTAATCGGAATCATGCTCCTATCGATATAATTCATATTTTTGTACTTAAATGAAATACTTACTTTTTCTTAATAAATATTTCTATAAATATAGATGGAGATTAATTCCAGGTGTATTGTTCGTTATTGCATCCAATTACTTTGGAATTCTACCTGCCCAGGTTATTCGTATAGCTTTCGATCTGGTAAAGGAAAATATTAGCCTGTATCAGTTATTTGATGGCTTTGACAGACAAAAAGAAATATACCAAATATTCGGTTATAGTTTACTTCTATTCGGAACATTGGTGCTTATCCTGGCTATAATAAGGGGGCTATTCCTGTTCTTAATGCGCCAAACTATTATACTCACATCCCGGCATATTGAATATGATTTAAAAAATGAGATATACGGCCATTATCAAAAACTAGATATGGCTTTCTTCAGAAAAAACAATACAGGAGACTTACTCAATCGGGTAACTGAAGACGTAGGAAGAGTACGAGGCTACCTGGGACCAGCGTTAATGTATTCTATCAACACCATTGTTTTAACCATTATGGTTGTGGTTGCTATGTTGAACGTTAATACTACCTTAACATTTTACGCCTTATTACCAATCCCCTTCTTAGCTACGGTTATTCTTCTTATAAACAAGATTATTAATCAACGAAGTGAACGGATACAGCAACAACTTTCATCACTTTCTAACTTTGTACAAGAAACATTTTCTGGTATTCGGGTTTTAAAAAGCTATAACCGTGAAGAAAAGAAAATGAAAGATTTTCGTAAAGAAGGAGACCTATATAAAGATGCTTCTATTTCTTTGGTCAAGGCTCAGGCGATCTTCTTCCCACTTATTTTAATGCTAGTAGGATTAAGTACTATCTTAACTGTTTACATTGGAGGGCAGGAGGTTATTAAGGGAAATATCTCTTCAGGAAATATTGCTGAATTTATTGTATATGTAAGTCAATTAACATTTCCAGCTATGTCTTTAGCATGGGTAAATTCATTAATTCAGCGAGCGGCAGCTTCTCAAAAGCGAATAAACGAGTTTCTAGAAACCAAACCAGATATCCATAATACCAACGGATCATCAAACAAAATTAATGGCCACATCAAATTTGACAACGTATCCTTTACATATCCTCACACTGGGATAGAAGCTTTAAAAAACATCTCTTTCGATGTAGATCCCGGAGAAACACTCGCTATTTTAGGACGTACGGGTTCTGGAAAATCTACAATTGCTGCTCTATTAATGCGCATGTACGATGTACAGTCTGGAGAAGTTTTAATGGATGACAAACCCATCAGTTCCTATAATTTACAAGATTACAGAAGACAATTTGGGTATGTTCCTCAAGGTGTGTTTTTATTCTCAGATACAATTGCCCGTAATATCGCTTTCGGTCTTGATAATGAAAACCAAGAGAAGGTTGAAAGGGCTGCTAAAGCAGCAGCTGTTTATAATAATATCATACATTTTGCCAACGGATTTCAAACTGAGATTGGAGAACGTGGCTTAACTCTTTCAGGCGGGCAAAAACAACGAGTATCCATCGCTCGAGCTCTGATTACAGAACCGGAGGTTTTGATATTCGATGATTCATTATCTGCAGTTGATACAAAAACTGAAGAAGAGATCCTTGAAAACTTAAGCGAAATAATGAAGAACAGAACTAGTATATTGATTTCTCACCGTGTATCAACTATAAAAAATGCCGATAAGATTATACTACTGGAAGCTGGAAGAATAGTTGAAAAAGGAACACATCAAGAACTAATATCAACCAAGGGGAAATATTTTGAACTTTATGAAAAGCAAAAGCTAGATGAAGAGAAAATCTATTCTTAGCTAGCGATATTTCGTTTGAGTTCTGTCCATTAAACTCATCTGATCCTTCATTGTTTTTATTTGTTCTGCTAGAAGCTTATTAGTATCTACACGTTTAGCTTCTTGTAGAAAACGTGTTGCTTCTCTCTTATTACGTTTTGCCATTGCAATTCCTGCTAAACTGATATAAGCCATAGCTGTGTTATGACTCATACTTAAACCAACAGAAAGTGCACGCTTAAAGTATTTTTCAGATTTTAAGGGAGCTGTACGCGATTCTATTAAGCCTAATAGTAAAAAATAATAGCCATGTTGCCCTTTAAAAAGCTGCTTTTCAAAGTTGGTAATATTATTTAACCACATCTCAGCTCTATCCATCTTTTCCTTACGAAGATAAAACTGAGCTATTAACATATTCTCATTATAGAAAAATGTTACACCAACTAAGATAGCTATCAATACAATTAATATTCCCCAACCCCAGTGACCAAAAACAAACAAAGTAACCGCAGTCCCTAAAAGACCAAAAGCTATTATTAATCGAACTATATTAGGCATCCTTACTTTCTTTTAATATATAATTTGTGCAAATATCTACTTATTTAGCCGTTTTAACAACTCATTCGTTTAATAAATAGAAAATCATTATTTTCGAAAATGGAATTTGAATTAAATGAAAAGTGGAGAGAAGTTTTAAAAGATGAACTTAAACAACCTTACATTGAAGATCTGAAAAAATTCCTGGACAAAGAATATAATGAGTATACCATTTTTCCTCCTGATAATTTAATTTTTGAAGCCTTTAAAGAAACTCCTTTTAATAAGGTAAAGGCAGTCATACTAGGGCAAGACCCTTATCATAAAGTTGGACAGGCAAGAGGGTTAGCTTTTTCTGTTCCAAAGGGTATTAAAATTCCACCCTCATTGAGAAACATTTATAAAGCCTTGAAGAATGATATCGAGGACTTTCAGATTCCATTACACGGAGACCTTTCTTCTTGGGCAGAACAAGGTGTTTTATTACTTAATACAACATTAACTGTCCGAGAAAATCAAGCTGGTTCGCATCAAAAACATGGTTGGGAACGATTTACAGATAAAGTAATTCAGATCCTTTCAAATAACCAAGAAGGTATCGTATTCCTTTTATGGGGCAATCCGGCTAAAGAAAAAATCAAACTAATAGATACGAATAAACACTACATTTTAACAGCAGTACATCCCTCACCGCTATCAGCCCACAATGGCTTTCTTACTTGCAAACACTTCTCGAGCACAAACGAGTTTTTGATAAAACAGGGAAAGACGCCTATTGACTGGCAAATCCCATCTTAGTATTCCATAGGAATAGTTGGTTCCTTCTTACTTGTGGACATAATCATCATAGTATGAAAGGTTTTTACATAAGGAATTTTACTGATTTTTTCCATAATCAATGTCTCATATGCTTTAATATCTTTCACATAGACTTTCAGAATAAAATCACATTGCCCAGTTACATGATGACATTCAGTAACTTCTTTAATGTTCTTGATAGAAGCAACAAATTCGGGAATAGCATTATGTGTATGAAAATCTAATGATATCTGGATAAATGATTTAATTCCTAATCCAAGGAGTTCCTCATCCACCAATGCATGATAGCTCTTTATATAGCCTGAATTCTCAAGTTTACGAACACGTTCAAGCGTGGGTGCAGGAGATAAACCAATATTGGAAGAAAGTTGGAGATTGGTTATCCTACCATTCTCTTGCAACAACTTTAATATTTGAAGATCAATTTTATCCGGAACGTAAGCCATAATATTCTATTAAGAAGTAAAGCTACACAAAACCAAATTATATTTCGCTAAAATGTGTTATTATTTATTTTCTGATTGTAAAGCAATGGCATACATTTTCATTTGCTTTACCATTGATAACAATCCATTGGCTCTTGTTGGTGAAAGATGTTCTTTCAAACCAATTTGATCAATAAAATACAGATCTGTATTAGCAATTTCTTCAGGTGTATGATTCGAGAGAACTTTTACCATTAAACTTACCAGTCCCTTAGTAATAATAGCATCACTATCTGCAGTAAAAATCACTCTATTGTCAACATAGTCGGCGTGTAACCAAACTTGAGATTGACAGCCTTTAATCAAATACTGTGGTTTCTTATATATTTCATCAATTAGAGGTAATTCTTTTCCTAATTGAATAATATATTCATATTTAGCCATCCAATCTTCAAAAAAGGAAAAATCTTCAATTAGTTCGTCTTGTAAGGCATTAATACTCATCTGATAATTATAGATCGTTAAAATTTATGAAAGCATAGCAACGGCTTTCTTCACTCCTTTTACTAAGGTATCAATATCTTCCTTGGTATTATATAGTCCAATAGAAGCTCTTACTGTCCCCGGAATTCCATACCGAGCCATTAAAGGTTGAGTACAATGATGGCCTGTACGAACAGCTATGCCTAATTTATCCAGAATAACTCCAATATCATAAGGATGAATATCTCCAATAACAAAAGAAATTACACTCGATTTCTCTTTTGCAGTACCAATTATCCGCAAACCATTAATATCTAATAACTCATCAGTTGCATAACACAATAGTTCGTGTTCATATTGAGCAATCTTATCTAAACCAATAGAGTTTATATAATCTATGGCAAATGCTAATGCAACTCCAGCTTCAATATTTGGAGTTCCCGCTTCAAATTTAAAAGGTAAATCGTTATAGGTGGTCTTTTCAAAACTTACGTCCTTAATCATATCCCCACCGCCTTGATATGGAGGCATAGCATTTAACCATTTTTCCTTGCCGTATAAAACACCAACACCCGTAGGCCCGTACATTTTATGGCCTGAAAAAGCAAGAAAGTCAACATCCAATGCTTGAACATCTATTGGAATATGCTGAATGGTTTGAGCAGCATCTACTAATACAGGAATGTTTTGATCATGAGCCAGGCGAATTATATCCTTTATCGGATTGATAGTTCCTAATGTATTAGACACATACGTAATAGATACAATCTTAACTCTCTCATTCAGGAGTTTACTGTATGCATCCATATCCAGCTCTCCGGCATCATTTATAGGAATGACCTTTAAATTCGCTTTTTTACTCTCACATAGAATTTGCCAGGGAACGATATTAGAATGATGTTCCATAGCAGAAATCAGAATCTCATCACCTTCATTTATAAAAGCATTTCCAAAGCTGGAAGCCACTAAGTTAATACTATCTGTAGTCCCTTTAGTTAAGATTATTTCATGTTCCTCTTTGGAGTTAATGAATGCCTTAAGTTTTCTACGAGTAACTTCATAAGCATCAGTCGCTATTTGACTTAAATAATGAACTCCTCTATGAACATTACTATTTTGAGAGCTATAATAATGGTTAATTGCGTCAATAACCAACTGTGGCTTTTGAGTAGAAGCACCATTGTCTAAATAAACGAGCGGTTTACCATTAACCATACTTTTAAGAATGGGGAAATCGTTTCGTATACTATAAATATCGTAATGTGTCAAAATCGTATGGATTAATTATGTTTTAAACCCAACTCTACAAGATGATCTACGTGATTTCTAATGGTTTCATTTTTAAACCGTTCTGTAACATCAAATGCAAACGCATGAACCAATAAGGTACGTGCTTGCTCTTCACCAATACCACGAGATTGAAGATAGAATTTCGCATCTTCATTAAATTGACCAATGGTACAGCCATGGCTACATTTAACATCGTCTGCAAATATTTCTAATTGTGGTTTAGTATTTATAGTAGCATTAGCACTTAACAGCATATTATTGTTTTGCTGAAAGGCATTTGTTTTCTGAGCATCTAAACGAACAAAAATCTTACCGTTAAAAACGGCTGTAGAAGAATCCTGAAGAATATTTTTATACCACTCGTAACTCTCACCAAAAGGCTTCATGTGATCAACAACTGTATGGTTATCAACCAATTGATTGTCGGACAATAATGTGATTCCATACAAATGACTTTCTATATTAGGATCATCCATACGAACATTAATCGTATTGCGAACAAAAGAAGCACCAGGAAAAGTACAGTTATAGTTATTGTAAAGGCTATATTTTCGTTGGATAATTTCTGTGTGGTTATTAAAACTACTTTGTGAACGTGCTTGTTGCAAATAATAATGCTCTAACTTCGCATTTTCATCTACCACAATTTCAGTAACTGTATTCCCGAAAGTCTTAGATGAACCATCTTCAGTAACGAAAGTCTCAATAATTTGCGCTTCCGCATTCTTGTCTAATACAATTAAATTTCGTGTCTGAAAAAATGTCTGTGAATCGGCAACCGAAATATGAACAATATGGATTGGCTTTTGAGCTATTTTGCCCGCTTGAATCTCTATAAAGAAACCGTTATTGGCCAAAGCAGTATTTAACCAAACAAAGGGATTTTCAGCCTTATCTGCATATTGTGCAAAATGTTTATTAAAAGCCTCTAACTGTGCAGCGTCAGCAAAAGAACTAAGTACTATTCCTTGCTCTTCAATAGTATCTGACAAGTCATGACGATAAAAACCATTGACCAATACCACTCGATAGGCATCAACACCTTCTATGTTTGCAGCGTCAACATTGACAGCCTGTCCCGGAAGATGTGCACCTAATTGATAATCCTGATTCAATACAGGTTGAATATTCGTGAACCGCCATTCCTCAGCCTTCGCAGTAGGAAAACCGGTATCTTTAAATTTTTCAAAAGCCTCTTTACGTCGGCTCTCAAGAATCTCCTTTGCAAAAAGCGGATCCTCAAAAGAACCAACTAGCTGTTGATATAATG
The DNA here is from genome assembly GCF_004339765.1 of Albibacterium bauzanense. Taxonomy (GTDB): domain Bacteria; phylum Bacteroidota; class Bacteroidia; order Sphingobacteriales; family Sphingobacteriaceae; genus Albibacterium; species Albibacterium bauzanense. Next base: position 1,006,588 of record NZ_SMGO01000001.1, read on the forward strand.
AACTCGAAACTTGTGTAATCATTTTTTTTAAATTGCATTTTGAGTATCAAAACTCTCTTTTAGCCAATCATATCCTTTTTCTTCCAACTCCAACGCAAGTTCTTTTGTACCTGAACGAACAATTTTACCATTGTAAAGAACATGAACAAAATCAGGAACGATGTACTCTAATAACCGTTGGTAGTGAGTAATCATCACAAAAGCATTGCCAGATGATCTCAATTGATTAACGCCATTTGCTACAATACGCAAAGCATCAATATCCAAACCAGAATCCGTTTCATCCAATATTGCCAATGTTGGTTCTAGCATGGCAAGTTGAAAGATTTCATTTCTCTTTTTTTCACCACCAGAAAAACCTTCATTTAAAGAACGGTTAGTTAATTTAGCATCAAATTCTACCAATTGCTGCTTTTCCTTTACAAGTTTAAGAAACTCTTTTGCACTTAAAGGAGGTAATCCTTTATAAGCACGTATCTCTGTTAATGCAGTTTTTAAGAAATTTATATTAGAAACACCCGGAATCTCTATTGGGTATTGAAAAGCTAAAAATACACCTTCACGTGCCCGGTCTTCAGGAGACATATCTAGTAAATTTTTACCGTTAAAAACAACCTCTCCAGCTGTCACTTCATACTCTGGCCTTCCAGCTAACACAGAGGCCAAGGTGCTTTTTCCTGAACCATTGGGTCCCATAATAGCGTGCACTTCACCTGGTTTAACTTGTAGGTCTAACCCTTTTAATATTTGTTTATCTTCAATTGATGCTTGAAGGTTACTTATGCTTAGCATTATTCTAAATTAGATTTTAAAAAAATATACTTATAAACTTGAACGAACGATTAACCAACACTACCTTCTAAAGAAATAGCAAGAAGCTTTTGAGCCTCTACTGCAAATTCCATTGGTAATTGATTTAATACTTCTTTGGCATAGCCATTTACAATGAGTCCTACAGCCTGCTCTGAATCGATTCCTCGTTGATTCAAATAAAACACCTGATCTTCCCCTATCTTAGAAGTGGTAGCCTCATGCTCTAACATAGCAGACTCATTTTTTGATTCAATATATGGAAACGTATGTGCCCCACATTTATCACCAATTAACATAGAGTCACACTGGGTATAATTACGAGCGCCATCTGCTCCCTTGCTAATCTTAACCAAACCTCGATAACTGTTATGGCTAACTCCTGCAGAAATACCTTTGGATATAATCCGACTACGAGTGTTTTTTCCAATATGCATCATCTTAGTACCTGTATCTGCAACTTGATGATTTCGGGTTAAAGCAACTGAATAAAATTCTCCAACCGAACTATCACCTTTTAATATAACACCTGGATATTTCCATGTAATTGCAGAACCAGTTTCTACTTGTGTCCATGAAATCTTACTGCGGTCTCCTTTACAGATACCTCGTTTAGTAACGAAGTTAAAAATCCCACCATTCCCATCTTTATCGCCAGGATACCAATTCTGAACAGTAGAATACTTAATTTCTGCATCTTCCATAGCTATAAGTTCAACTACCGCTGCGTGCATTTGATTTTCGTCACGCATTGGAGCAGTACATCCCTCTAAATAACTTACATAAGAACGATCATCTGCAATAATCAGCGTTCTTTCAAACTGTCCGGTATTTTCAGCGTTTATCCTAAAATAGGTAGAAAGTTCCATCGGGCAGCGAACACCTTTTGGTATATACACGAAAGATCCATCTGAAAATACCGCTGCATTTAAAGCTGCATAAATGTTATCTGTAGAAGGAACTACAGTTCCTAAATACTTTTTAACCAACTCTGGATGATTCTGAACAGCTTCACCAAAAGAACTAAATATAACCCCTTGTTCTTTTAACTTTTTCTGGAAGGTTGTTTTTACAGATACAGAATCAAAAACTGCATCAACAGCAACTACTCCTGAAAGGATTTTCTGTTCATCTAATGGTATTCCTAACTTTTTAAAGGTTTCTAATAACTCAGGATCAACCTCATCCAAACTATCATATTTTGGCTTCTCTTTTGGAGCAGCATAATAAGACATATCCTGAAAGTCAACATCTGGATGTTTAAAATTCTGCCAAGTAGGTATAGGCATCGTAATGAAATAACGATATGCTTTCAACCGCCATTCCAATAACCACTCTGGTTCATTTTTCTTTGCGGAAATAAAACGAATTGTATCTTCAGTTAAGCCCTTTGGGGCTATATCCATTTCGATATTGGTTGTAAAACCGTATTTATATTCTTCGGTGGTTAACTCTTCTAATAATTGTTTTTCAGAACTCATTTTATAGAAATTTGAGAAATGTTCTCTAATTGATACTGCTGCAAGAATAGCTAAAGACTACTAATACTACAAAGTTACAATTTGAGAGTTAATAAATAACTTTGACAATTGATTTTTACTCAATTTTGATAATCAGCGGTAATCAGACTAATTATCAATAAGCCAACATACAAAGATAAGGCTTATTATATGATATTAGCTTTAATTAATTCCTTTTCCATTGCCTTTTGAAGTAATATAGCTTCTTCACGTGCTTTTTCAGCAAAATCTTTTCCAGATGAAGCATAGATAATAGAACGCGTTGCATTAATCAATAAACCACAGTCAGCATTCATACCATACGTGCAAACATCTTCCAAACTCCCTCCTTGAGCACCTACGCCAGGAACTAAAAGAAAATGATCGGGGGCATGTTTTCTAATTATTTTAAATGCCTCTCCTCTTGTAGCACCTACAACATACATTAGATTTTCAGGACTTCCCCAATAATTAGCGCGCTCAATCACTCTTTCAAAAAGCTGAACTCCTTCTTTATCTTGAATATTCTGAAAGTCTGCACTCCCTTGATTCGAAGTAAGCGCCAAAATAATTGCCCACTTATCTTTAAATTGCAAAAAAGGTAAAACAGAATCACTACCCATATAGGGAGCCACTGTTATAGAATCAAAACCTAAACCAGATGCCCCTTCATCAAAAAAAGCTTGAGCATACATATTAGCAGTATTTCCAATATCTCCACGTTTGGCATCTGCAATACTAAAACAATCTTTAGGTAAAATTTCCCATGTTTTTTGCAAACTCGTCCACCCTTTTAAACCATAACATTCATAGAAAGCAGTGTTAGGTTTATAAGCAACGCACAAATCAGAGGTAGCTTCAATAATCCGTTTATTAAACTCATAAACAGGATCTTCAAATTCCAAAAGGAATGAGGGAATTTTCTTAATATCCGTATCTAAACCTACGCATAAAAAAGAACGCTTAATTTTAATTTGTTGGATAAGTTGCGCTCGTGTCATCGATATTTCAGTAATATTTGGGACAAAACTATCAAAATGTAAGGTTTAAGACGATTTTTTTCAAATTAATTTTTGATATTCCAATTCTTATGCATAGAATTGTGGCGTAATCTCAAAATTACTCAAAGTCGAGAAAAATCAATATTATCTTAGCGCTTAGAAGAAATAAAACATTCAAAACAAATCTATTGAAGAAATAGATGCAATAGAACCCTATTTTAAAATAGCATAATCCGATTTATTTATAATAATTATTTGATGGATATTACTGAATTGAACGCAAAGCTCGTGTCTGAGCTACGTGAAATTGCCAAGTTGATTGGTATAAATGATGCTGATAAGCTACGCAAGCAGGATCTTATAAACAAGATCGCTGCAAATGAGCTTGAGCAAAAACCTACCGAAACGATAGCTAAAACAGAAGAAAATACAGAAGAAAAACAAGAGAACGATTCCTCTGATAAACCTCGGAAGCGTGTTCGTCTTACAAAATCTGCTCAGCCTATTACAGACACTAAACCTCATAAGCCAGCGTCAACTCAAGGCAGAAATCCTTTTAAAACAGATTCTACACTTAAATCAGACGCTGTACAAGACAAACCTTTACACGCTGAAGCTACGTCAGAAGAAGCTATAAAAGTTCAAAGGCCGGAAAGAACAGAGAGAACAGAGAGAACAGAGAGAAAACCAGCAAATAATCCATCAATAAATAAAGGTGATTCTGGTACAAGTAGTTCTCCTATTACAAACCTCGATTTCGACAATGTTATCGCTAATGAAGGTGTTTTAGAGATAATGCCGGATGGATATGGTTTTTTAAGATCATCAGATTATAACTACCTATCATCACCAGACGATATTTATGTATCACAGTCACAAATAAAATTATTCGGACTCAAAACCGGAGATACAGTACGAGGAAGTATTCGCCCTCCAAAAGAAGGAGAAAAATATTTCCCATTGGTACGTGTAGAAGCTATCAATGGTCAAAATCCAGCCGATATCAGAGACCGTGTCCCTTTCGACTATTTAACTCCTCTATTTCCAACAGAACGATTTAAATTATACAATGGACCTGGAAACTTTTCTACCAGAATAATAGATTTATTTACACCTATTGGAAAAGGACAACGTGGTTTAATCGTAGCCCAGCCAAAAACGGGTAAAACAATGCTATTGAAAGATGTAGCGAACGCAATTGCAAAGAACCACCCTGAAGCTTATTTAATAATTCTGTTAATTGATGAACGACCAGAAGAAGTTACAGATATGGCTCGTAGCGTCCGCGCGGAAGTTGTTGCTTCTACATTTGACGAACCGGCAGAGCGCCACGTAAAAATCGCAAATATTGTCCTTGAAAAGGCAAAAAGAATGGTTGAATGTGGTCATGATGTAGTTATACTATTAGATTCCATTACACGTTTAGCTCGTGCCTATAATACAGTTGCTCCTGCTTCAGGTAAAATCTTATCGGGTGGTGTTGATGCAAATGCCTTACATAAACCAAAACGCTTCTTCGGAGCTGCAAGAAACATAGAAAACGGAGGTTCTTTGACTATATTAGCAACAGCATTAATTGATACTGGTTCTAAAATGGACGAAGTAATCTTTGAAGAATTTAAAGGTACTGGTAACATGGAACTTCAACTCGACCGTAAATTATCTAATAAACGAGTGTTCCCAGCTATTGATCTTACTGCCTCTAGCACGCGTAGAGACGATTTATTACTCGATAAAGAAACATTACAACGTATTTGGGTACTACGCAATCACCTTGCTGATATGAATTCAAGTGAATCGATGGAATTCTTATTACAACAAATGCGTGGAACACAAAGCAATGAAGAATTCTTAATCAGCATGAACCGCTAATTATAATCTTTCAATGATTGTAAAACACATCCCCAATGCCATTACATCCCTTAATTTATTGAGCGGTTGCCTGGGAGTTGTTTTTGCCTTCGATGGTAATTTAAAATATGCGGGGTATGCTATTTTAATAGCCGCATTCTTAGATTTTTTTGACGGAATGGCTGCAAGGCTATTAAAAGTAAGTTCTCCGATAGGAAAAGAACTGGATTCTCTTGCTGATATGGTAAGTTTCGGATTCTTACCAGCAGCTATACTGTATCAGCTTATTACACAATCGTCAGGAATTTATGATGGAAATGAATGGATCAGGTATCTGGCATTTCTAATAGCTATTTTCTCTGCTCTTCGATTAGCAAAATTCAACATAGACACCCGTCAAAGCGATAGCTTCCTTGGTTTACCAACACCTGCTTGCGCATTGGTAATTATTTCTATCCCCTATATTATTGAACGAGGTGGATTTATAGGCTCAATTTTTCAATCATCACTAAGTCTGGTTATTCTAGCGTTTGTTTTAAGTTACCTTTTAATTGCAGAATTGCCCTTATTATCTTTAAAATTCAAGAATCTACGCTTCTCTGAAAATCAGTATCGTTATATTTTGGTAGCTTTGGGAATTATATTGTTTGCATTTTTTAACTTTGCAGCAATACCATTAATTATTCTAATATATATTCTATTATCAATAATTCAATTTAATATTAAAACATGAAGTTCATCGCAGAAATAAATGTAATGCCTTTAAAAGAGATTCTAGATCCACAAGGTAAGGCCGTTGCAGGAAGTATGAAAAATCTAGGTCTTTCAAACATTAAAAACGTTCGTATCGGTAAACATATCACGCTGGAATTAGAAGCAGAAAATGAAGCTGCAGCGCGAGAATCTGTGGAACAAGCTTGCAAGCAGCTCTTAGCAAACCTTATAATGGAAAGCTATGAATTTGACTTAAAAGCAATATAAATCCATTTATATAAAAAAGGGGAGGCAGAGCTTATACAGTTCAGTCTCCCTTTTTTAATAACATCCCATATCATAGGTGTTATTCTCTATCTCCTCTTTTAGATGGCAATTTAATCACCTTTAAAGGATCATTAAGTTCTGCTAGAAGCTGTTCGACTGTTTTCAGTAAAACAGGATGTCTGTATTCAGAAGCGATTTCTGCTAACGGAACCAAAGTGAATTTTCTTTTATGGATATAAGGATGCGGAATTATCAAATCAGGATCATCTAAAACCATTTCATTATAAAATAAAATATCAATATCAATTAAGCGTGACTCCCATCGCATCTGCCGAGTTCTGCCAAGATCGCTTTCAATTTCATGAATCGTTTTCAATAATTCATGCGGAGTTAAATCAGTAGTTACACATAGAACCTGATTTAAATATGATGGCTCATCTTCTCTACCCCAAGCCGCTGTCTCATAAAGAGCTGAATATTTTATTACATATCCTATCCTTTCTTCAATTTCCTTAAATGCATTAGATAATTGGCTAAAACGATCACCCAAATTAGCTCCCAAAAGAAGATATATCGTACTCATATAACAAAGCTATTAATTATAAAACAGCAGCCATTATTTTTGTAAATTTGATTTTTTAAATATCTGTAACACCAACCCCTTATAATCATCTAAACTTATAGATAATTAATAATTAAAAATAAATGAATTCATTTTTCAAATATGTTCTAGCAACTATAGTCGGTATAATCGTAGCTTTTTTCTTGATTATATTCATATCGCTAGGCATTATTGGTGGTTTAGTTCACTCTATAAACAGTGATGAGTCCGTCATAGTAGCTGACAACTCTGTCCTTACCATTTCAATTCCATATACAATAGATGAACGTACAAATAAAGGTATATTAAATAGCATTAGTTTTGCTGGCCTTGATAATGACCGAATTGGATTAAACGATATCCTGACACGTATTAAAGTTGCAAAGACCGACGATAAAATTAAAGGTATCTATCTAGATCTAAGCTCTGTTACAAGTAGCTTCGCCACATTAGAAGAAATAAGAAACGCTTTAGAAGACTTCAAAACATCTAAGAAATTTGTAATCGCTTATAGTGAATATTATTCTCAATCCTCCTATTATTTAGCATCTACTGCTGATAAGATCTATCTTTATCCAGAAGGCTTACTTGAATTTACCGGACTATCAAGCCAATCTATTTTCTTTAAAGGAGCACTGGATAAATTAGGAATTGAAGCACAAGTCATTAAAGTTGGAACCTATAAAAGTGCTGTAGAACCCTATATTCTTGACAAAATGAGTGCTGCAAACAAAGAACAGGTTACTTCATTCTTAGGGTCTATCTACTCTCATTACTTAGACAAAATCTCTTTAAGTCGCAAAATACCAGCTGATTCATTATTTAATATTGCGGATAAGTTTAAAGTACAGGATGCCAAAGACGCTGTAACTTATGGATTGGTAGACGCTACCAAATATAAAGACGAAATACTGGCTGAATTAAAATCAAGATTAAAAATTGAGAAAGATGCTAAAATAAACTCCATTTCCATTGAAGATTACAACGTTACAGATCAAAGTTTACCCAAAAACTCAAAAGATAGAATTGCTGTAGTATATGCAGTTGGAGAGATCGTTTCTGGCGAAGGTAATGACCAACAAATCGGTTCTGAGAAAATTTCCAGAGCAATACGTACTGTAAGAGAAGATGAAAAAGTAAAAGCTGTTGTATTACGAGTTAATTCGCCGGGAGGAAGTGCCCTTGCATCTGACGTCATTTGGAGAGAAGTAGTATTGACCAAAGCTGTTAAGCCTATTGTTGTTTCCATGGGAGATTTAGCTGCATCTGGAGGCTATTATATTTCTGCTGCAGCCGACTCTATTTTTGCACAACCTAATACAATTACAGGTTCAATTGGAGTATTTGGAATAATACCAAACTTCCAGCGGTTTTTTAATGATAAATTGGGAATCACATTTGATGTAGTCAAAACAGCAGAATTTGCAGATTTAGGAGCATTTAATAGACCTCTAACAGCCCAAGAAGAATCAATCATTCAACAAAATGTAAATAAGATTTATTATACATTTACACAGAATGTAGCCGACGGGCGCAAAAAAGAACGGAGTTATATAGATAGTATTGGCCAAGGCCGGGTATGGACCGGAACACAAGCTATCGAATTAGGACTAGTCGATCGCATCGGAGGTATAGAAGATGCCATTAAATCTGCAGCAAAAAAAGCAAACATACAAGAATATAGCTTGGTGAACTACCCTTCTCAAGATGACCCATTGAAAGCACTATTTAATAGATCTGGCAGACAAATAAGCCTTTGGTTTACAAAACAAGAAATGGGTCTCGCATTTCCGGTTTATCAACAGGTTAAAGAAACAATGCAGCAAAGTGGTATCCAGGCAAGAATACCTTATACCATCGATATTAAATAATTTATTATGGATAATAAAGCAATCGCTCGTGAATTCAAACTACTTTCACAATTATTGGAATTTCATGGTGAAAATAGCTTCAAAATAAGAGCCATTGCTACAGTGGCCGATAAACTTAGAAAGCTTCCTTTTGATATTACATCAAAAACACACGAAGAATTAAGCGAAGTACCTGGAATAGGTAAAAGCTCGGCTCTCAAAATTAAAGAGATTTTAGATAACGGAAGTCTTAAAGAGTTAGAAGACCTAATACAACAAAGCCCTCCCGGCATTATTGCTCTATTGAAAATAAAAGGAATTGGTCCAAAGAAATTAGCTGTTATTTGGCAAGAACTAGGTATCGATAACTTAGGTGAGCTATGGTACGCATGCAAAGACGATAAGATTTCGAAACTTAAAGGCTTTGGGCAAAAAACTCAAGATGAATTGAAATCTATCGTTGAGTTTACCATGGAGAACCAAGACAAATTCCGCTATGCTGATATAGAGCCTTTTGCAAATGATATTTTACATAGCCTAAAAAAGCATCTGAAAGAAGAGTCGCTAGTTTCATTTACCGGGCCTCTGCGCCGTTGTTGTGAGATACTTGAAACAATTGACATTCTTGCATCTAGCACTAAAGATGAATTAATCAAGTGGGTCAATCAATCAAATATTATTACGGATATAAAAGAGAGTGACAATCAACTACAAGGTACACATCAAAGTGGTATTAAGACAATCATTCATTGCTCTAATAAAGAAAGTTTTTATGCACGTTTAATTGAAACGACAGGCAATGAAAATCATTTAAAGGGATTAGAGGAGAAACTAAATATCGAAATCCCATCTTTAGAAAGCGAAGAAGCTATTTATAAAAAGGCAGGACTAAGCTTTATTCCGCCAGAATTACGTGAAGGATTGAATGAAATAGAATTAGCCTCTCAAAATAACATTCCTAAATTAATTGAATACAGCGATTTTAAAGGCAGTTTACATAACCATAGTTTATGGAGCGATGGTGTATTCTCTATCGAAGATATGGCCATTTATAGTAGAGATATACTTAAATTAGAATACTTTGGTATATCGGATCATTCCAAAACCGCTGTTTATGCCAATGGACTAAGCACCGATCGGGTTATAGCTCAATGGAAAGAAATCGACTCATTAAACAAAAAGCTTGCACCTTTTAAAATCCTTAAAGGCATTGAGTCAGATATATTGTCGAATGGCTCTTTAGATTATCCTAATGAAATTCTAGCAGAATTCGATTTCGTTGTTGCATCCATCCATGCACAGCTTTCTATGGATGAAAAAAAAGCTACTACTCGTTTAATTAAAGCAATCGAAAATCCGTATACCACCATTCTTGGTCACCCTACTGGTCGACAGTTATTAGTTCGCAGAGGTTATCCTATAGATCATAAGAAAGTAATCGATGCCTGTGCGGCGAATGACGTTATCATTGAAATCAATGCTAATCCTCTACGCCTTGATATAGACTGGCGATGGGTACCCTATTGCCTTGAAAAAGGAGTTACACTTTCAATCAATCCAGATGCGCATCATGCCTCAGAACTCAATTATTTAAGATACGGACAATTAGTAGCCAGAAAGGGTGGCCTCTCTGCTGAAAACTGTTTAAATTGCCTTTCTTTAGAGAAAATTGAGCTGCAGTTAAAAGCCAGAAAGGATAAAAATCAAGGTATTTAAATCAATGGATCAGATTACAATAAGCCTGATTATTTCAGTTTACAAAAACATCAAGGACTTAAAAGTAATTTTGGATAACCTTCACTATCAGACACACCTTCCTGATGAAATTATTATTTCCGAAGATGGCAACAGTTCTGAAATGAAGCTATTTATAGAAAATTATTCTATTGATATTCCTCTTGTCCACCTTAGTCAGGAAGACAAAGGTTGGCAAAAGAATAAAGCATTGAATAATGCTATTATAAAAGCGAAATACGAATACCTAATCTTCATTGATGGAGATTGTGTGCTTCACACTAAATTCATACAAAATCACCTATTACTTTCAAATCCCCAACACATATTAGCAGGAAAAAGAGTAAAATTAGGCCCTACTTATAGTGAAAAACTATCTAATATAAAATTGCCAGAATTTCAAAAAAAGATCATTCCAGAAGCCAGAAAGCTTTTAAAAGACAATGCGACATTCTATGAAGAAGCTATATATATTCCTCTTAACCCTCTTACGAAAATAATCATTCAAAAACTGGGAATCAGCAGCATTAAAGGTTGCAATTTTTCATGCTATAAAACCGCAATCCTAGCTATCAATGGTTTTGATGAAGACTACATTAAGCCTGCAATTGGAGAAGATCATGATTTAGTTTGGCGCTTTGAAGGTTTGGGCTACAAAATAGTATCAATTAAACATTTTGCAGTTCAATATCATCTATATCATAAAGAAAACTGGTCCTCTCAGGAAGAAAACCTAATCTTACTAAAACAGAAACAAAAAGCGAAAACATTCATCTGTTTAAATGGGATTAAAAAAACTCACTCCTAACCTTCTTTGCTGAAAACTACTCATATACACTTATGATTTAAATATAAATAAATACTTAAGTTTGTATTTATGACAGAAAATAAGCTTGAAGCCATTATTGTAACGCCTGTTAAAAATTCAATTAACACAACACTCGATACAATTAAAACGATCTCTAATTCCCGATCAACAATACATCACATTGTATATAACGATTTCAGTGATGAAGAAACCAAAAGGATACTAGAGGAGAGCAAAGAAAAATACAACTTCGAGCTAATTAATTTAGAAGACATTACAAGCAATCCTTCTCCAAACTATAAACTGGTATTACAAGATGCTCAAGCAAAAGCTCTGCAACATAATGTACCATTCATTGTAGTTGAATCTGACGTAAAAGTAAATGAAGACACCTTTGAAAAGATGCTCGATTTTGAAAAGATTCACTTAAAATCCGGATTAATTGGAGCAATTACAACCGATGAATCTGGAGATATTAATTTCCCTTATCTAAAATTTAAAGGAGAAAAAAGAGCAATTATTGAAACAAAGAGAAGTCTGAGCTTTTGCTGCACTTTATTAACATTGGACTTTCTAAAATCTTATAGCTTTTCAAAGTTGGATCAATCTAAAGACTGGTATGATACTTTTCTTTCTACAAAGGCATTAGAATTAGACTTTAAAAACTATATTTTACTGGATACACCTGTGCTTCATTTGCCTCATGGTAGCAGACCATGGAAAAAGCTTAAATATACCAATCCAATTAAATACTATTTCTTAAAGCTTATAAAAGGAAGAGATAAGATATAATCTTGCTTTACACAATAGAGCTGTTAAAGAACTATTCATGCGCTATGTCTGCGCTTTTTTGGCTCTTTAAGCACAGATATACCGCTGGAAGCTTTCTATTGGTATTCATGAATGTAAAAGAAGGTGCGTCACATGAAAGAGTGACTATTTAAGTAAACCAAACATTCTTAAAAAAGTATTATATTTTCTAGAGTGAGTGCGCTGAATCCTTAATGGACCATTCAATTGCTTATAAATAAAGTCTTTGTGTTTTCTATTTATATAGGCAATAATCTTTCCTTTTCTCTCTTTAGTCATTCCCTTTCGCCTTGAATTTGTTCTGATTCTATAATAAAATCCGGTGATTGGTAATTTAATTACTTTACCCCCATTCTTCAACATCGTTATCCAAAATTCCCAATCCTCTCTTCCCCATACCATATCTTCAGAGTAACCTCCACACGCTTCCCAGTCTTTTTTTCTATATAAAGCACTTACAAATATCATATTATCAAGTGCTAATCTTTTTAAACTAAACGGTTTCAGATTCCACTTTCCTTCCTTTTCACCGAATTTTTCAGCATCACAATAAACAACCTTCACCTCCGGATCAAATTCGAACACTTTAACTGCTTCAGAAATATAATCATTCGAAATAATATCGTCTGAATCTAGAGGCAAAATATAAGTCCCATTTGCTTTTCTTATACCATGATTTCGCGCTACCGATGGACCTTGATTAAGTTGAGAATAGTAAAACACGTTCTCATATTGACCAGATAAACGTTTACACACCTCATCCGTATTATCAATAGAACCGTCATTAACTAATATAATCTCAATATCAGGATGAATGGAATTTAATACAGAATTAACCGTTTCTTCAATAAAAACAGCTTGATTATAACAGGGTATAACTACACTTACTAACTCAGACACAATCATTCTTTAAATTAACAGACCAAATATACAAAACACAATTCTATAAACACTTTCAGGCATGATTTTGGAAGTAGGTGCGAATAAAGAAATAACAATGATCAAAGATCTTTTTTTAATACGACACGCAGAATCCAACCATCCTTCAGGAGTAAAAGATTTTGACCGCCCATTAAACGACAAAGGTTATATGGAGGCAAGAGAAATGAGTGATAAATTAGCGAATTATAAATTACAGCCTGAATTATTAATTAGTAGTCCTGCAAAGCGTGCTTTAAGTACTGCGACAATTTTCGCTGAGAAGCTTCATATACCAGCCCATCAAATCCAACCTGAAAATATGATTTACGAGGCAAACGCTTCGTTATTACTTCCCATCATCAACTATCTTCCCGAACAATATAACCGGGTTGCTCTCTTCGGTCATAATCCCGGGATTACAGAATTTGCAGGTTACCTTAGTGGTACCTATATTCGAAATATTCCTACTGCTGGAATCATTCATATTAGATTTACAACAGAATGGAAAATGATAAGCGCAGGATCAGGAGAAATAAAATGGGAAGCAAGCACTTAAGCATGGATAGTATTAACTATTGAAAGATCGGTAGATCTTTCCTGGCATAGTCATAATCAAGCCCTTCATTTCCAGTTCTAAAAGAACAATTGCTAACTTGCTCTGCTTTTCACCTGCCAATTGAGCTATTTCATCAATACTTATTGGCTCTTTCTCCCGAATAAGCTTATAAATATTCTTTTCAGCATCATTTAAAGAGACGGCTAATTGTAATTGAGCAGTACTTGATTTTTGACTATTCAACTGCCAATCCATCAAATAACCTAAATCTTCAGCTCGCGTAATAAGATGGGCTCGATGGCTTTTTATTAAAAGATTACAGCCGGCAGAATATTCCAAATCAACATTGCCTGGAAAAGCACAAACATCTCTGTTATAGTTATTAGCAATTTCAGCAGTTATCAACGCACCGCCACGAATAGCAGCTTCTACTACAACAATTACATCTGCCATACCTGCTATAATCCGGTTTCGTTGAGGAAAATTCTGCCGATCCGGTCGAGTATTAGAGGGATATTCAGACAAGAGACCTCCGTTATCTAACATTTTAACAGCCAGATTCCTGTTTTTATTTGGATAGATTTGATCAAGTCCATGTCCTAATACCCCAACAGTAGGCACATCATTCTCAACACTTATCTTATGAGCATAACTATCGATACCATAAGCTAAGCCACTTACGACCAATACATCGTCATAGCCACTTAATGCTTCCACCAATTCTTTGCAACGATCTCTTCCATAATGGCTCGCATTTCTCGTGCCTACAATACTTACGATTCTCGCAGAATCCAAATTAGCATTACCGCGATAGTAAATTAACATAGGAGCATCTACACATTGCTTTAATCGGCGAGGGTATTTATCATCTAAAAATGGTAAAATTTTAATCTGATGTTTATCAGCAAATTCAATCTCTTTTTCGGCACGCTCATAGGCAGCAGACTTACCGTTCAAAATCTTTGCAGATATTCTTTTACCAACGCCGCTAATAGATTGTAATTCTCCAGAAGATGCTTCAATAACTGCTTTAGGAGAACCAAAATGATTCACTAAGTTCCTCTGTGTAATAATACCTACACCTGGGATAAAATTAAGTGCAAGTGCATCAACCAAAGAGGAATCAACAGCCATAACTTAAGTAATAGGAATATGAAGAATGTATTTAGTTTCGAAAAAATCTTCAGAAAAATAGGCAGAAATGGGTATCAGTTCTGGCTTCAACCCCGATTCTTTTATTTCCTGAGCCAGGTCTCCTCCTTTTAAATAAAGAATTCCATTGGGAACAGCATTAATGGAGTCCTTTTTAACCTTATTCCTCACCCAAGGATAAAAATCTTTTAACTGTGTTACTGCTCTGGAAACAATAAAGTTAAACTTTCCTTCTATAGATTCAGCCCTGGCATGGATTCCTTTTACATTTTTCAAACCAATAGAGTTGGCAACTTCATTTACTACCTTTATCTTCTTTCCAATAGAATCAACAAGAACAAATTCGGTTTCCGGGAATAAGATAGCAAGGGGTATGCCTGGAAAACCTCCTCCTGTTCCTACATCCAATACCCGCTCTCCTGCTTTAAACTCAATATATTTAGCAATTGCTAAAGAGTGAAGAACATGTCGCAGATATAAACTGTCAATGTCCTTTCTTGAGATCACATTTATTTGTGAATTCCAATCCCTATAACAATCATCAAGAGCATCAAACTGTTGTTTTTGCAGATTTGTCAAATTTGGAAAATATCCATAAATCAATTCAGAAGGTTTTTTCAAAGCAAAAATATTAATTGATCATTTCCAACGTACTTCTCGCTTAAAAAGTGAGAAGAAACCATTAAAAGCAGTATAAAAGTAGAAAAATATATCCAACAGAGGTGTGAATAACAATAAATCTAAAACTTGTAGTTTTTTCATGGCAGATCTATAAATCAGCATCTGAACTATCAAACGAACAAAATAACCTGCAGCCAGATATAGCCTATATTCTGGGTATAGAAACATACCTGCTATGAGAAAGATGTAAAAAACAACAGCACTCGATATTTGCATTGATAACATCCACTTATGTTTTCCTTTATAAGCTTTTGAGGCTCCATGATGACGAGCCTTTTGTAAAGAATAAGAAGAGTAACTTATTTTCGGTTCACTCCAAACCTGAGCATCAGGGTGAATACAAATGGTAGTATTCTTCTTAGTTGCATTCTGATTCACAAATAAATCATCATCTCCAGAAAGAATATGCATATGAGAAGCAAAACCTTTTCCTTTAAAAAACAAATCTTCAGAATAAGCCATATTTCTACCTACTCCCATATATGCATTGCGTTTTAACGCATAAGAAAGATAACTTATAGCTGTATGGAAAGTCTCAAAACGAATAAACTTATTTAAAAACCCTGGTAACTTATTATAAGGTGAGTATCCAAGTACGATTTCTTTATTCTTCGAAAATGAATTCCCCATATGCTTTAGCCACTGATCAGATTGAGGTTTGCAATCTGCATCCGTAAAAACCATTAATTGATTCTTAGCTCCCTTTATACCGATAGTTACAGCAAATTTCTTCCCGTGTTTAAAACGAGCATCTTCTTTTAATGTAACTACATTTAAATGTGGATACCGTTTACTTAAATCCTTTAACACCCATTCACTATCATCCGAAGAACAATCATTTACTAAAACGACTTCAAAATCTGGATAATCTTGATTCAATATACTCTCCAAATTCTGTTTAAGATTCTCTTCTTCATTCTTAGCGCAAATAACGACAGACAAAGGAGGAAATAAAGCATCCTCAGGCAAATCTTTAGTTTTATATACTGCAAGCTTTCTATACACAGCAACCAAAAACCAAAACTGTATGATCCATGCAAGTCCAGCAACAGCAAGAGGTATATAAATAAAATATGAATCCAAAATCAGATAAATTTAATAAGAAAGCCCAAAGATAAACATGTAAATACAAATACTTGTAAGTATTACCATTAATGAGCAAAGCCTTTTAATTTTTGTTATTTTTGCAAGCTTATAAGACATCGTTCATTCATGAAGTTTACCCTTAAAGCAAAAGATCCAAATAGCAAAGCACGTTTAGGTGAAATAGAAACCGCCCACGGCAATATTCAAACCCCGGTATTTATGCCAGTCGGTACTGCCGGCTCAGTAAAAGCAGTGCATCAAAGTGAACTTTTAAACGATGTCAAAGCTCAAATAATTCTAGGAAATACTTACCATTTATACCTCCGTCCGGGTTTAGATATAATCCAAAAAGCAGGAGGTTTGCATAAGTTTAATAGTTGGGACAAACCACTCTTAACAGATAGTGGTGGCTTTCAGGTCTATTCGCTGACAGAAGTTCGAAAAATAAAAGAAGAAGGAGTAACTTTTCAATCTCATATTGATGGATCGCGACATCTCTTTACGCCCGAGCGTGTAATGGATATTCAGCGCATCATAGGTGCCGATATTATCATGGCATTTGATGAATGCACTCCATACCCATGCGACTATTCTTATGCTCGCAAATCAATGGATATGACCCATCGCTGGCTAAAGCGTTGCTGCGAACGATTTGATGAAACTGAACCTTTATATGGTTATAGTCAAAGCCTGTTCCCTATTGTTCAGGGATCCGTATATAAAGATTTACGAGAAAGGTCAGCCGAGAAGATTGCTTCTTATAACCGAGAAGGAAATGCTATTGGCGGATTATCTGTTGGAGAACCCGCTGAAGAGATGTATGCGATGACAGAAATAGTCTGCAATATACTCCCAGAATCTAAACCGCGTTATTTAATGGGTGTAGGAACACCTGTTAACTTACTTGAGAATATAGCTTTAGGGATTGATATGTTCGACTGTGTGATGCCTACAAGGAATGCAAGAAATGGAATGCTTTTTACAAAAGAAGGAATCATCAATATAAAAAACAAGAAATGGGAGGATGACTTTTCACCAATTGATGAAAGCAGTGATCTTTTCTCAGACCGTTTATATTCCAAAGCTTATTTAAGACATTTAATACGATCAAAAGAAATACTAGGCGCCCAAATTGCTAGCTTGCATAATCTACATTTCTACCTTTGGTTAATGGAAGAAGCTAGAAACCATATTGCTGACGGAACATTCTATAATTGGAAAAATAAAATGACTAAAGTATTAGACCAAAAGATATAAAACATCAGATACCCAATGAAATTAACCATCATAGATAAATATATCATTAAGAAATACCTGGGAACCTTCCTGTTCACGATGGCTATTTTTACGGTGGTTATGGTAATTTTTGACGTATCCGAACGCTTAGATGATTTTCTGGAACATAAAGCTCCATTATCAAAAATTGTCTTTGAGTATTATGCAGGTTTTATTCCCTTTTACTTAAACTTTCTTTCACCCCTCATCAATTTTATTGCAGTCATCTTCTTCACAGCTAAAATGGCCGATCAAACAGAGATCGTTCCAATCTTAAGTGGAGGAATGAGTTTTAATCGCTTTCTACGGCCCTATTTCATCTCGGCTTTCCTGATCTTCATAGTAACTTTCGCTTTCAATCTTTACATCATACCCAAAACAAATAAGCTAAAAATAGAGTTCGAAAATATATATGTAAAACCTAAAGATAGCAACACGAAGAATTCAACTCATATGCAAATCGATCCAAATAGCTTTGTTTATATCGAAAGCTTTGATAATGATCGAAAGACTGGTTATAATTTTGTTTTAGAAGTTTTTGATGGACAAGAGCTTAAGAGCAAATTAATTGCCGATCAAATAACATGGGACTCAGTCAAAAATAACTGGACTATCCTCAATTATACCATACGGAATATAGACAGCCTAAAAGAGGAAATGATCAAAGGAGCCTCTAAAGATACGACCCTGGATATGAGTCCAAAAGACTTTGAAGTCTACGATAACATCTTCGATGCGATGGATATAAGTGAACTAAATACACGCATCGAGAAAGAGAAAATGAGAGGGACAGGCTACATGGTAAATCTGAAACTAGAAAAGTTCAAACGGTTTGTTTATCCCTTTTCTGCATTTGTATTAACGCTCATGGGTGTTGCACTTTCTTCAAGAAAGGTCCGGGGAGGCATTGGCCTAAGTCTAGGTATCGGTATTGCGCTTAGCTTCACTTATATCCTATTTATCCAATTTGCCAATATGTTCTCCTTAAAAGGCGGACTACCCCCTTTAATAGCTGTTTTAATACCCAATGTTCTTTTCGGTATCCTAGCAATATACTTAATGATAAAGGCACCAAAATAATAATAACATCATGTTTAAAGGCATATCCAAAAACACATGGTTGCTTCATGTAACGGTGCTTATTTGGGGGTTTACCGGAATTTTAGGAGTATTAATTAATACCTCTGCTCTCCATCTTGTATGGTATCGGGTTTTAATTGCCGCTCTATCTTTATTGATCTATCTTTTGATTAAAAAAAGATCCATAAAGGTCACTAAAAAACAGCTTATTCAATACACTCTTACCGGTGGTACAGTAGGTCTACACTGGGTTCTTTTTTTTAGTTCCATCAAGCTTTCAACGGTGTCAGTAACACTGGTTTGCTTATCCTCCGTAACGCTGTTTACTGCCCTCTTGGAACCCATCATTAAGAAGCAAAAAATTGCAGGAATAGACATCATTACAGGGCTTATAATCATCTTCGGAATCTACCTCATATTTGCCTTCGAAACCAAATATCTTCTAGGTATTATTCTTGGAATACTTGCTGCATTTATTGCCAGTATTTTCTCTATTGTCAACTCCAATTTAGTCAGTAAAGGTAGTGCTACATTGATTGGATTTTATGAAATGTTCGGAGCATTTTTCTGGATTTCATTATTTATGCTCATCACAAATCGCTTTGACGAGGGACTTATTCTCCAGCAATCCGATCTATTATATTTAATTCTTCTGGGCACAATCTGTACTGCTACAGCCTATGTCTTAGCCATCGCTGTAATGAAAGAATTGAGTGCTTTTACAGTAGCCCTCGCCACCAATTTAGAACCCATTTATGGAATCATATTAGCTCTAATATTCTTCGGTTCTGAAGAAAAGATGAGTACAGGTTTTTATGTAGGCGCCTGCATCGTATTAGGTACTGTTCTATTATACCCATATTTCAAAAAAGCCTACGAAAAGAGGAAATTCAAATCACTGCCATTTTAGCAGCTATTCATTAAATCAAAATCTTAATTCAAATTCCAGCGCTAAGAATAGCGAGGAAGATCCTTGTATAAAACAGATTAGTTTTATATGCTGAGATTATTGTTCTACAGAATAAGATATCTGACAATGAAACTTTCCAGAGGTAATATTATAAGTAAACAATGTGAGAGCAAAAACCATCAATAGTACTTTTCACAGACTTTATGAATTCTCAGATATAAAGTAGCTGAAATCAAATACCCTTCTATACAAATACAATTATATTCTCTAATATTTTTTCAATCCATTTTTCAGAAGATTACAAAAACTTAGTGTACATTCGATCTGCTTTTCAAAGAGAATAAAAAGAGTCCTAAAAATATAGTAAATGACAGATTTAGCTCATTATTTATACTTATTATCTATAATATTAGTATAATCTATAATTATATATATATCATATAATCAACATTATACAAACATCATATATAGTATAACTTAAGAAAATAAAACACATAATACTACATATATTAGCATATGACAATTACCGTTAATAAAATATCGAATTATCTATTATCAATCAGTAACTTATGTGTAATTATATTAACTATTAGTTCCCATACTGTTTTTGCCCAACTTATTAATACAGACCAAGCCCCACCTAGTGTAAAATGGAGCCAAATTAATGAAGAGTCTTTTAACCTCATCTACCCTATTGGACTTCAATATGAGGCTCAACATGCTGCAAACATCTTAAAAAATCAGGTTCAGTATATCAGCTCTGATCTTGGTATTAAACCAAGAAAAATTACTATCATTCTTCAAAATAGAAATGTAGAAGGAAACGGATATGTTCAACTTGCACCACGAAAGTCTGAACTCTATACAACTCCTCCCCAAAAATCAGATCCATCAGACTGGGTACAAAACCTTGCTATTCACGAATATCGTCATGTAGTACAGATTGACAAACTGACAGGAAATATCCATTTTCCTCTGGAAGAACTCGGCTTCGCATTTTTTGGGATTGCTTTGCCAACCTGGTTTTATGAGGGCGATGCCGTACTTACTGAAACTCTATATAGCAAGGGAGGACGTGGAAGAATTCCATCTTGGGAGATAAATTTGCGTGCAAATATCCTTGAAGGAAAAGATTATAGTTATCAAAAAAACTACCTGGGTTCTTTCAAAGATATTACACCAGGATACTATCAATTAGGTTATTTCCTTACAACCAAATTAAGGAGAGATTATGGGGAAAATATAACAGATAGTCTCCTCACCAGAATTGCCAATAATCCATTAAGATTATATAACTTCTCAAAATCTTTAAAAAAACTAACTGGTTTCAAAAGCCAAGAATGGCACGAACAAACTCTATCCGAATTAAACGATTTATGGCAACAACAACAAGCCGATTTACAACCAAAAACCTATCCAACTATTAGCCCTATTGAAAGTAAATTCCCAGTAAATTTTAGCAACCCGCAAATTGATAATCGGGGTCATATTTTAGCCCTAAAACAAACCCCCGAAAGGGTAAATGCTATTGTGGAAATTAGCAGCAATGGAGGCCTCAAAGAACTCATAAAAACAGGTCGTCAAAGCGACCCGGACTTCTCTTATTCATCCGGTAAATTAACCTGGAATGAAGTACAAATTGATGGGCGTTTTAAGCTCAGAAGTTATTCTGTAATTCACATCTATGACATTGAAACAAAAACTCATTTTCAGCTAACCAAAAAGAGCAGACTTTTTAGCCCCGATTTAAATACAGACGCCACTAAAATAGCAGCCGTAGACATAGATTTAAGCAACAAAATCTCATTGGTTATTCTAGATGCTAAAACAGGTGAAGAAGTTCTGCGTATCGCTTCACCACAAAACCAAATGCTATCTTCACTATCTTTTGAAGAAAACAATAAAGTATTAGCAGTTACCCGGACAGCTGAAGGGACTGGTATTATTGAATTCTCTTTAACAGATAAAAGCAGCCAAATCCTAATCGACAAGCAAACTCAGGAAATCAAGTCACCCAGTTACGCTAATAATAAAATTATATTTCAAGCTCATTATAATGGGATAGATAACATTTATTCACTCAACCCGCTTAACCTGGAAATCACTCAACTAACAAACGCAAAATACGGAGCATATGATCCTTACTATGATTCAAAGACCAATCAAATTTACTTCTCTAATTATGATGGGCGCAATTATACCATCAGCCGTACCTCAATAGAAAATACAAGCGAAACACCTCTTTCAAAAATCAATGACACCTTTATCAGCTATTTTAAGCCCCTACAAGAGCACGAGCATTCAAAAACAACGATTGATACCTCCTTTCAAGAGATATTCCCTCAGAAACCCTATAAAGAGGTCAATTATCTGGTCAACTTTCATAGCTTGTCCATAAATGACGGAAATTACGATGATCTTGAAAATTACAAACCTGGATTATTTTTACTATCAAATAATCTAATGAATACCATGGCAGCCAAAATTGGAGCCACTTACGATCCCGACCTACATGGTCTAAACTACCATGCAGAAATACAATATAATCGCTACTTTCCAAAAATCACAATTGCCTATAATAACAGATCTCAATTAAGCAATCTCCGCAACCCAAAAGATTCTAAACTCTATGCAGTCCGCTGGCGAGAGAACTTTACGCAGTTTAAGGTAGAACTTCCATTATCTTACAATCGATTAAATCAAAACTATTCCATAAAATTCCAAGTCGCCAGCTCTTATACCAATCGTTATAACTTAGATAATGTGCTTTTCGATAAAATCCTTATTAAAAATGTCCAATTCCCTATGCACTATCAACTCTCTTTAGGAAGGAACTCACGCTACAGTTCATTAGATTTAGCTCCTAAATGGGGTCAAAATATTTCAATAGGATACAGCGATTTCCCTTTTTCCAATATAAGCGGAACTCGCTTCTTTCTACAATCAGCACTTTACTTTCCTGGCATTTTACCAAACCATTCCAGTCAGCTTCGTTTTAATTACCAACATGGTGAAGGCATTCTGGCCAACAGCAATGTAATTCAAATGGTAAGCGGCTATGATCAGCTTCGACTAACACAACCAACAAATACCTTCTTTATAAATTATAAATTCCCATTTGCCTATCCAGATTTCGAAATAGGTTCTCTGGCTTATATAAAACGATTAAAAGCGATTCTATTCGCTGATTATGAAAATATCGGAATAAACAACTCCTTCCAGCCAAGAACCTTTGGTGCTGAAATCCGGGCTGATATGAATCTCTTCAGATTCCTCCTTCCTAATTTTGATCTGGGAGTAAAAGCAATTTATATTAATGAGAATAATCCAAAGCGATTTATTTTCCAATACAGTTTGCGATATTCTTATTAGAATATCTATTTTAGCTTAAAAATAAACTCATATGCGTCCTAAAATCATCTTCATTGTCGTGATCACAGTATTGGTAACCATTATTCTAATGAATAATACCGATACAGTTACATTTTGGATCTTTGGTGACGTTCAAATCCCAAAACTGACCATCTTAGGCGTTTTATTTGCATTGGGATTTCTTGTTGGATTTATAGCAAGAGGAAAAAGAAAACGTCTGGAACAAGAATTTACAATAGAAAAGGTGAACCCAGCCCAGCCGAATGATCCCTATCTGGATTCAAGCGATGACAACTACTCAGATGAAGATTACATCAGATAACTAGCTAGCGCTTTCAGCCTTTTTAAAATATTCATTCATAAACAGTATCTGATAAAGAATAGAGTTAGTCCAGTAAGGCCAATTATGTGCACCCGGCTTAACAAGATAGGTATGAGGGATATTTCTTAAAAGCAATTTATCATGTAATTCTTCATTTACTGCATAAAAAAAATCAGAGGTTCCACAATCTATCATGATTTCAAGCGATCCGGGTGTAAGTAAATGAGTTAAATTAATTACCGTATTTTCCTCCCACAGACTGGAGTTTTCAGCATAACTTCCTAAACGCTTAGCCATATCCCAATTTAATGGAAACGGACGTATATCAACTCCGCCTGATGTACTTCCTGCAGCACCATAAACATCCTGGTGCTTAAAAGCCAGGTATAAGGCTCCATGCCCACCCATACTTAAACCTATAATAGCTCTACCCTCTCTGCCTTTACGAGTCTTAAGATTCTGATCAGCCCAGCTAACCAGCTCTTTTGAAACAAATGTTTCAAATCGAAAAGCAGGATCCACCGGACTATCCCAATACCAGCTGCCAAATCCGCCATCCGGGCAAACAATAATTAATGAATATCGATCTGCTAATTCTTTAATTACTGGAGCCTTATTTACCCAATCACTATAATTTCCACTATAGCCATGCAGTAAATAAATCGTTGGAAACTCCTTTTTGGAATCATAGTCAGCAGGTAAAATAGTAACGGTTTTTATATCACGGTTCATTGAGGGGCTAAAAACAGATACAGTATCCACTTTTGCAGCAAACGAAACATTTGATAATAGAATAAAAAATAAAATAGTGTAGACAATGCGTTTCATATTTTTCGATTTAATCTTTACAATTTATTTAATGCCTTTAACATGCAGCATAATCAAGGTACTATGTGGCATACCCAATGTTGTGCCCGGTTTTATTTCCATCCAATTCTGCAGGTAAACATCAATAATACCTTGTAAAACCCTCTTTCGTGATTCCTCAAATTCCGGACTGGTAATAAATTTACCAACAGTCATTTTTCCATATTGATCTACCAATACAGAAAACGAATAGTAAAAATCTTTATAAGCGTTCTTAATTTCTATATCAAATTCAGGATAAAGATATCGATAAGCCAAGCTCTTACCAATCGCCTCTCCCGGATCATACTCATACCTGGCAACACTCAGGTTCGAATTAATACTGCGCAACTGAACCCCATCTCTGGCAGAAAAAACACTATCGATTGTTTGTGGATTCCGATTAGCGCGTTCAACCCGTTTTCGGATAAAAACCGAATCAGCATGATTAGGTTTCCTTAACTCTTCGATCGTACTTTTCAAACTATCGCGAATAAAACTCTCTGAATAAAACTTCATATAAACATTCGAGAGGCTCTCCTTAACACGCAATCCTTTCACACTTAACCGTTGAAAAAGCATACTATCCTTATCCAGACTTTTTACTCGAAACCACTCTGTACCGAAGTTAAAAATAGAATCATGATCATAATAGATCGGATATTCACCCATCATATTCAATGTCGGACTATAAATCGAAACCGTATCGTTATTAATAAAACGAAGCATCCAAACTGGCTCTTGCTGAAACCCAATGGTATCAAACGACAGGCCATTGTCAAAAGAACGGCGCGCCTCATAAAAATCAATTCCAGCAATAGGCAAAAAAGGAGGTCGTTTACCGTCTCTATTCCCTTTTTCAGGAAGTGTACAGGCAGAAACAACCAAGACGCAGAGAGTAAATAACAAAATAATGTTCCGTCGTAATTCTGATAATTGTTGTTGCATAGGTTCACAAATATATCATTAATCCATATATTTGAAATATGATTAGTCAACTCATATTTGCAATTTTATTTATTGGAGCAATCGTACTATTTACAATCAATGCCCGTAAAATAATCCGCAACATTAAGCTAGGTAGAAAAGAGAGTCGTAATGACCGATCAACTGAACGTCTGAAAACAATGCTTTTAGTAGCATTCGGCCAAAAAAAAATGTTTAAGAGACCTATCCCGGCTCTTTTACATTTATTTGTTTACCTGGGCTTTATAATCATTAATATTGAAATGCTTGAAATTGTTATTGACGGCCTTTTTGGCTCTCATCGACTTTTCAGCATACTAGGACCCTTTTATGGTTTCCTGATAGCCGCTTTCGAATGGTTAGCACTATCCGTTTTACTTGGTTGTATCGTATTCCTTATCCGAAGAAACATCATTCACGTTCGCCGATTTTTCGGCGTCGAAATGACATCCTGGCCAAAAACAGATGCCAACCTGATCCTTATCATGGAAATTCTATTGATGAGTGCCTTCTTACTTATGAATGCTGCTGATTATAAACTGCAACTATCCGGAGCAGAACATTACGCTCTGGCAGGAAACTTTCCTGTAAGCTCTGCCCTACTAAGCATCTTGCCAGATAATATCAACTCATTAATTATAATAGAACGTAGCGCCTGGTGGTTTCACATTATTGGTGTATTAGCTTTCCTAAACTACCTGGTTGTATCCAAACACCTCCATATAATTCTTGCCTTCCCGAACACTTATTTTTCAAGCCTGGAGCCTAAAGGTAAATTCCCGGTAATGGAAAGTGTAACGAATGAAGTAAAAGCTATGCTCGACCCCAGCTTTACTCCTCCGGCACCTAGCGAAGAAATTATACGCTTCGGTTCAAAAGATGTTCTCGATTTAAGTTGGAAAAGCTTACTCGATGCTTACACCTGTACAGAATGTGGGCGCTGCACTTCAGTTTGCCCTGCAAACATGACAGGAAAACTCCTTTCTCCACGTAAAATCATGATGGATACACGCGATCGTATTGCAGAAGTAGGAAAAAACATCGATAAAAATGGGAAATTCGAACCGGATAACAAATCCCTACTTGACACATACATTACCCGAGAGGAACTCTGGGCTTGTACCACCTGCAATGCTTGCGTAGAAGCTTGTCCGGTTAATATTGATCCATTAAAGATCATTATGGAGCTCCGACAATTTGCAGTCATGGAAGAATCACAAGCACCTGCACCTATTAATGCTATGTTTTCAAACACTGAAAACAACGGTGCCCCATGGAAGTACTCTCAAGAAGATCGGGCAAACTGGAGTAAATAATCCGGTCCAAACAATTACCTTAAACAAAAGAAAATGACAGATATTCACGTACCAACAATGGCAGAGCTAGCTGCTAAAGGTGAAGCTCCAGATATTTTATTCTGGGTAGGCTGCATGGGCAGTTATGACGAACGTGCACAGCGAATTACCAAAGATCTTTGTAAGATCTTGCAACACGTAGGACTAAAGTATGCCATATTGGGAAAAGAAGAAAGTTGCACAGGAGATCCGGCGAAACGTGCCGGAAACGAATTCCTCTTTCAGATGCAGGCAATGACCAACATCATGACACTAGACAGCTATCAGATCAAGAAGATAGTAACGGCTTGCCCTCATTGTTTCAATACCATAAAAAACGAATACCCTGCCTTAGGTGGCAACTATACCATCATTCACCACACTCAATTAATACAAGACTTAATTAACGAAGGAAAATTAAAAGGAGAAGGCGGAGAATCTTTTAAAGGAAAAAAAATTACATACCACGATCCTTGTTACCTGGGGCGGGCAAATGGAGTTTACGAAGCGCCAAGAAAAGCTTTGGAAGCATTGGATGCCGATTTAACCGAAATGAGGCATTGCAAAAGCAACGGACTTTGTTGCGGAGCCGGCGGCGGACAAATGTTCAAAGAGCCTGAAAAAGGTAAAAAGGATATTAACGTAGCAAGAATTGAAGAAGTAATGGAAACCGGCGCTCAAGTAGTAGCTTCTTCCTGTCCATTCTGTATGACGATGCTACGCGATGGTGTTAAGCACTTCGATAAAGAACAAGAAATTAACGTTCTGGATATTGCCGAAATTACTGCACGTGCAAATGGCCTATAAGCCTTGCACATGCAGTAATTCAAATTATAAGCTTAATTTAAAATAGTTATCTCTACCCTGCGGTTTTTCTGACGACCCTCTGGAGTATTATTTGGAGCAACCGGTTTCTCAAGTCCGTAACCCTGTGTACTGATACGACTTTCTGAAATACCTGAAGATGCTAGAAATACCTTTACAGAAGTTGCACGCTTATCCGACAACCATTTATTATATTCAGCAGTTCCTGTTGCATCCGTATGTCCATCTACTTGAATATTAGCAGTAGGGTGATCTTTAACTACTTCTACAAATTCTAACAAGGCAGTTTTAGCCTCATCTGTTAAATAAGAAGAATTGATAGGGAATAATACATCCGATGCAAAAGTCATCATCAGTCCCCGATCTGTTTCCGTAACATTCCCTGGTCTGGTAGTATTTCCTGTTTGCCCTGTATAACTAACAACTGCAGGATTCTTAATATCCATTTTCTTCATCTTACAAGAAAACAGGAATAATGAACTTGCTATACAGGCAGCAATTAAGGTAGGTTTATTCATTTGAATTTAGTTTTAATATATCCGGTTTTAAGATAGCCAATTTTTTTAAAAACAGAATAAAATTTAATGTCAAATAAAAAAGCTTCGGCAAAAACACCGAAGCTTCTCTATAATCTTATGTTATAAAATTACTTGCTCAATCTAGCTTTTAAGTTTTCATCAATTGCTGCCAAGAAATCTTCAGTATTTAAATACTGATCTTTTGCAACCTTGTTTCCATGAATACAAACAGCTAAATCTTTCGTCATCTTACCACTTTCAACAGTTTCAATACAAACTGCTTCCAATGTATCAGCGAAATCGATTAACGCTTGGTTATCATCTAATTTACCACGGAAAGCCAAACCACGTGTCCATGCAAAGATTGATGCAATTGGATTCGTAGAAGTAGGGTTACCTTTTTGATGCTCGCGGTAGTGACGTGTAACTGTACCATGCGCAGCTTCAGCTTCCATTGTCTTACCATCTGGAGTAATCAACGTAGAAGTCATTAAACCTAATGACCCAAAACCTTGAGCAACTGTATCCGACTGTACATCACCATCGTAGTTCTTACAAGCCCAAACAAAATTACCATTCCATTTCAATGCAGAAGCAACCATATCATCAATTAGGCGGTGCTCATATGTAATTCCAGCTTTATCAAATTCAGTTTTAAACTCGTTTTCATAAACCTCTTGGAAGATATCTTTAAAACGACCATCGTATTTCTTTAAGATGGTGTTTTTTGTTGAAAGGTATAAAGGCCATTTCTTACTCAATGCCTGATTGAAACAAGCACGAGCGAAACCAAATATACTTTCATCCGTATTATACATAGCCAAAGCAACTCCATCTCCTTTAAAGTTGAACACTTCAAATTCTTGAACATTGCCATCTTCACCTTCAAATTTCATTGTTAATTTACCCTTGCCTTTGGTCACGAAATCAGTAGCACGGTATTGATCTCCGTAAGCATGACGACCAATACAAATTGGGGCAGTCCAGTTAGGTACCAAACGAGGAATATTATTAATAACAATAGGCTCACGGAAAACAGTTCCATCCAAAATATTACGGATCGTACCGTTTGGCGAGCGCCACATTTGCTTCAAACCAAACTCTTCTACACGAGCCTCATCTGGAGTAATGGTAGCACATTTAATTCCTACACCGTGTTCTTTAATTGCATTAGCAGCATCTATCGTTACTTGGTCATCCGTAGCATCACGGTGTTCCATTCCCAGATCGAAATACTTGATATCTATATCCAGGTACGATAAAATAAGTTTGTCTTTAATGAATTTCCAAATGATGCGAGTCATCTCGTCACCATCAAGCTCCACAACAGGGTTTGCTACTTTGATTTTTTGTATCGACATATTTTAAAATTATTGACTTGTTTTTCAAAAGCCCCAAATATACAATTTTAAACCAATTCAGTATAAGATATCTAGCTGATTATTTGAATATATAAGGAAACAATTGATGTGAATGCCTGTTATTTACAAAAAAGAAACTACCATGACAAAGCAAAGAAAAGACAACAATAACATTGAAGAGGATAACAAATTCAATGAAGGGAAAGAAGACTCAGCACAAGACCTAAAATACAATGCAGAAGAGGATAGTTTTGAGCTTGATGTAGAAGGTGATGATGATGACGAATATACTCACGAAAACCCATACGACACTGTAGCAGAAGATGGCGATGATATGGATTCTGATTGGGATGAAGCCAATTTAAACGTTGGTGCTGAATATGAAGAGTTTACTGAAGAAGAGGAAGTAGAAAAACTAGGAATGCATATAGATAGAGGTCAAATTGTAGAGCTCGATCCTCTTGACGAAAAACTAGCAGAAACGCCAGAAGATAAACGCAGCGATTTAGATGAAGAAGGTTATCCTAAAAATGACACCTAACAGGCAAATATTAGCATAGCCAAATATTTAAAATGTCAAGAGAATTGCTACATAATGACAGATAGCGGCACTAAGTACAAAAAAATGCCACACTGCGTGATTAAAAAGGTACTTTTCCCATAAATAAAAGATCGTTCCTATTAAATACAGCCCGCCTCCTATGAAAATCATAATAAGGATTGACCAAGGAATATTAATAAAGAAAAGACGTCCGCCAACAAATAAAATCAAACCCATCGCTATATAGATCATGGTAGATATCAAATTCCAGCGACCAGTAAAGAAAATCTTAAAAACAATTCCAAAGGCTGTTAATCCCCACAAAACTGACAATAATGTAATACCAAAGCTATTATTTAAAAATATTATCAAGAATGGAGTATAGGTGCCGGCTATTAGAAAGTAAATGCTAATATGATCCATAATTTCTAATGCCCGCTTTACCTGATGGTTCTGAAATCCATGATAAAGGGTTGAAAATGTAAAGAGCTGTAAAAAGCAAAAGCCATAAATAGCGGCTCCAAGAATGTGGGTTACGCTTTCACTTTTTATAGCTAAACTTATTAATATAGGGATTGCTACAATTCCAAAAATGATTCCGAACCCATGAATAATACTATTTACTAATTCTCGTTTTATATTAAAAGCGTGATCTGACATTTGAGTAATCTTTATTTATTTTCAGGATTGTGATTCTTAAATCACAAATCCTTCCGGTAAAACTTGTTCAAGGATAGAAAAAGTGGCACAGCAATCCACAATAGCATAATAAACGTCGCTATCAGCATTCCCCAACTACCACCAAATATTAATTTAAAAACAGCGCTAGAGGCTCCCATTAATGCTGAAATATCCATTTTTAAAAGAATAAGAATACGAGCCAAATCGATCGGGTTTAGTATACTAAAACCAACAAGGATATTTTCTAATGGATAGTCCATGAGCTGAAACAAGAGAAACAGAACAATCCCATCAAATACCACTGTAAAATAAAACCAGAGTAAAATAGAAGTCCCGATACCTCTAGCTTTGTCCTTTGTATAAACACAAGCCAGCAATGCAATTGCAACAAATATTATTGATAAAAGCGTGCCCATTAATAACATGGTCCATCCAGTAGCAGTATTCGAAAAAATCAAGATGGGGATACCGCATCCTAATAGGAATGCCAATACTAGGGAAAGTGAAAGTCCGGAAAAAATACTAATCCAGAGTGTTTTCCTTTTAATTGGCTGGGCAGCTAAAAACTCAATAAATTCAGCTGAATTGTATATATATATAGCAGAAAAAACCATGCTTATTAACGGAATAGCGATGAGATTAACTGTGAGTATACTGGCCAAACTTTTTTCAGGGTTATCTTCCATCAGAAACAATCCCATAGAAAAAACAAACAGGAAGATTGTATAGGCCACAACTATCTTATTTCTTAAGATATCCAGAACGACGTGTTTGATAACCTTATTCATAT
Organism: Albibacterium bauzanense; assembly: GCF_004339765.1. GTDB lineage: Bacteria > Bacteroidota > Bacteroidia > Sphingobacteriales > Sphingobacteriaceae > Albibacterium > Albibacterium bauzanense. Next base: position 1,037,750 of record NZ_SMGO01000001.1, read on the forward strand.
TCCAGCTCCTCTCTCATTATTTGTGCAATAGCATCTGTTAGCCTTAGTTTCCCGGTATCTATTTTCAACTGTTTCAAGGATTTATTCAAAACAATCTTACCTTCTTGCATATATATAATCTGATTTACAATTTCATCTAGTTCATTTAGATTATGAGAAGTGATTAGAATTAACTTTCCATTCTCCCTTTCCTTAAGGATTTTGTCTTTTAGTATCTCTGATGATAAAGGATCCAACCCTGCTGTAGGCTCATCCAAAATGAGTGTATGCGGATTAAAAAGAAAGGCTAGTTGTGCGCTTACTTTTTGTCTTGTACCACCAGAAAGGTCTCCCATTTTCTTATCCAATATCCCATCCAATCGAAATGAATGGTAAAGGTCCTCGTCATAAATTTGCACATGCTTAAACCTAATATCCTTTATCATATTGAATATTTGACCCACAGAAAGGTTTTCAGGATACCTGCCGAGCTGAGGCATATAACCGATACTATCACGATACATCCATTGACCGCTAATTGACTTCCCTTGTACTACAATTTCCCCATTATCTGGAATAACCATCCCTAATATGCTTTTTATCAAGGTTGTTTTACCACAACCATTTGGGCCTATTAAAGCGATAACCTGCCCAGACTTTAAATCTAGGTTGATGTTCTTTAAAACGTTAAATTTTCCAAAGCGCTTTTTCAGATTTGAAATTTGTATCATAATAAACACTTATTTATGTGCATGATTAATTTTCTTTATTTGCGGATTCCCATCTAAGACATCTACAGGCGTTAATGAAGGAAGAACGCTTTCTGCCTTATCCATCAATTTAACAAGGAAGCTGCGGAATAGCATAAGTGCACCTGAATTTCTCTGTATAATAATGGAATAAAAACTTACCGGATGATATGGAATATCACCTGATCCATCCCTGTTCAGGTCATAACCTTCATATTTGTCCCAATAGTTGGAATCAAACTTATTGCTTGCGAGTCTTCCATTCGTGGAAACATCAAAAGTGTTTCCCATGAAGTTATTGCCAACAATGTTCATATCGCTTGCACTTGATTGCAACTGAATTGCCCACCCATTTTTAATGAACTGATTGTTTTCCATTTGAATCCTGTTTGTACTTTCTGCAAAAATTGCCGTCGTGTTTCGTTCAAAACGGTTATCTTCAATTATACTATCATTTATTTCCTTCAATAAAATGCCATAAGCCGCATTCCCCCAATTCTCAGAAAATATATTTTGTCTCATAACAACCCGATTCGAATACATAACCGCGACACCAGCACCATTTTTTGAAAGCCGATTATGTGTGTAGGTATTGTCGTGAGAAAACATAAAATGGAGACCATAACGTTTATTACCAATGCTTTTATTGTCTTTAATGATGGAATGGGTTACGAATTCCAAATAGATTCCATCCCGATGACCAGAAATCGTATTATTGACAATCCGCATATTAGAAGTTTTCCAACAATGGATGCCGTTGGCAAATTTCATCCCTTTCCTACCACCGGATAATATCTCATTGCCAATCAATGTCCCATTTGGAGATTCCATGCTGTGAATAGCAAAAAAATTATCCTTGAACCGGTTACTCCTTACTGTAACGTTTCTGGATTTTGAAATCTTTAAGGCTGAGATATCAAGATAGCTTGAGCTTCCGGAATTTCTAAATTCAATACCCTCTATTATCACATTATCACTTTCAACCGTAAGAATCTGATGGGCATTCTGTCCATCTATTACCGGGAAATTTTGACCCTTCAAAAAAATAGCTTTTGTAATGATGATATCATGTTCTTTGTAAATACCAGGCTTTATCATCACCGTATCACCCGATCGAGCAAGATCAACAGCTTCTTTAATTGTTTTAATCGTCCCTTTTGGATTCACCACCCATGTCTTAGCTAAAAGACCTGATGCTGAAAAAATAAAAAGCAGCAACAATATGTATCTGCCTAATTTTTTAGATACTCTTCCCATGTTACCTCCTTCCCTGAAAACCGCGTTTGATAAGTCTCCAGACTGTCTTTTGAACCGAATGCAACTGTATTTGAACCCATCGGACTATTCACTTGATCGGCTTGGAAAAAATAACTTCTGGATGCTTCTATTAAAGTTTCTGCTATAGAAAAATCGACGAAATAAATAGCACCTATTTCATTTGTGTCTATTTCACCATCTTCTAAAAAAGCTTTAATACAATGGAGGTCATCAAACTTAAAAACTTTGCCTTTTTTGGTCACGATTTCCGCCCCGAAACGGTTATCACTAATCGTCATTTTACAAAAATCACAATTGTCACTTTCAAAGCGTATAGGCTTAGGGCCAGAGCTGCAGCCAATAAAAACAATCTGTATAATCAAAATTGAAGCTGCTGTTCTCTTAGCGCATAACATGCATTTAAAAAACGGTTTGTGATTTCTTAATTCGAAGATTAGGCAACCTAAGAGAGCTAAGCCTACTAGAAGCATAAGCCATCCTCCGATAGCAGGAAAAGAATAGGCTCCAAAGTTCAGCAATTGCTTAAATCCAATCAAGGGTGGCTGATAGGCTTGTCCGGGCACCTTTATGGCAGCTGTAGGATCCAGATTATGACCATACTCATACTCCCAATTATAAAAATCAACCATTGCCAGAATTGCAAATAGAAAGAAAGCAATAGCCCATAAATAGAACAATTTCTTTTTCTTTGCTTTAGCAGTTATGAATCCAAAAATGGCAAAAAAACCAAGAATATAGGGGAGAACTGTAAATTCGACAAAATCATCTTTATGCAAAGTACGCATACCTATATAATGGTTCAGACCATTAATAATTTCGACATCACCTGCCAGTTTATTAGCATGTATTTGCATCTCCAAGCCTTCAGGATATTGTGGAGCATCAAGTTGGATTCTCCAGATTGGCACAAAAATCACAATGATTAAAGCTATCCCACATAGAATAGAGATGATCCTGGTAATCATTGAGATTTGTGTATGGCCACTTTCATCTTTCATGATATTGGGCTTTATTTTGGAAGTAATAAACCTCTCCTAAAACAAAAGAGGTTTATTACATGAACGGATTTAATTTTATTTTGTACCAGGTCCTAGTGCTGTATCACCTAAACCATAACGAATCGGTGTATTCGAACCAGCTGGTGAAACACGGATATAACCAGACATCTCTTGGTGCAATGCACTACAGAAATCAGTACAATACATAGGCCAGATGCCTGCTTGTTTAGGAGTCCACTTCAATGTTTGCGTCTCTCCTGGCATAACCAAAAGCTCAGCCGTATTCGCTCCCTTTATAGCAAATCCGTGTGGGATATCCCAGTCCTGCTCTCTGTTGGTAAAATGGAAATAAACCTCATCACCAACATGAATTCCCTCAATGTTATCCGGGGCTAGGTGACTACGGATGGCTGCCATATATACATGAACTATTTTTCCGTCTCGTACCACGCGAGCATCACCTTCATTCTTTGTCACATAGGGGTGTTTGTTTTCCTCAAGATTATAAATCTTCTTTGAATTCTTCATAATCGTTTCGGCTGGGATGATCTGACTATAATGAGGCTCCCCAATTGTTGGAAAATCAAGCAATAACTGCATTTTATCGCCTGAAATATCATAGAGTTGTGCACTTTGTGTCAATTCCGGACCTGTAGGTAAATAGCGGTCCTTTGTGATTTTATTATATGCAACTGCATATTTACCACTTGGTTTCCGAGTATCTCCACCAGGTATTGTTAAGTGCCCAACAGAGTAAAAGGTAGGAGAACGATCAATGATTTTAAGGTCTTTTAAGTTCCATTTCACAATCTCTGACGAAAGAAAGAATGAAGTATATGCATTCCCTTTATCATCAAACTCAGTATGTAAAGGTCCTAAACCTGGTTTTTCAACTTCACCATATAATACCGATTCATATTTAAGCACATTAAAACCATCGTACTGACCATCGAAGTCTTTATTATCAATGGCTTTTTGAATTTTCGAGAAAGCGAAGACCGGTAGCAAAGCAGCCAATTTACCACTACCTACTATGTACTCACCTGAAGGGTCAACATCAGTTCCATGAGGAGATTTTGGACAAGGGATAAAGTAGCATATCTCTCTTAGCATATCCGGTGTTAACGTTAAGATTTCAGTTTTAATTTCAGATGAAGCTGTATGTGTTTCTTCATTATACTTATTATGTGCATATTTCACTGTTTTCTTTATTCCCTTTCCTGCCTTAATCAATTCCTCTGCCTTTTTCCAGTTTACTGCCATAATAAAATCTTTGTCATTTTGAGAAGCATTGACTTCAAGCTGAGTATATGCCTTTTCGGTGTTGTAAGTAGAGAAGAAGAACCAGCCGCTACTTGGGCCTTTTCCTGAATGACTAAGATCAAAATTAAGTGCAGGAACTTCCAATTGAAAAGCGATATCCATATTTCCAGTTGTTTTATCTACACTTATAAAACTGATCGAACCTTTAAAGTTCTCTTTATAGGTATGAATGGGATATTCAACACCATCATCAGGAACACTGAAACGGGTACCAGCTACAACATATTCTGTATTTTCTGTTATAAAAGGTGAGGAGTGATTACCTGCACTATTAGGAATTTCTATAATTTCAACCGTTTTAAAAGTTGTAAGATCAATCCTGGCAACACGAGGAGTATTGTTCGCATTCGCAAAAACCCATCTTCCATCCATGATACCGTCCGTTTGAGAGATTTGAAGGTGATGCAAATCATCCCATGGAACAAATCCATGTGAAGTATTTAACAATGGTATCGTTTCTTCGGAATATCCATAACCCTTTTCAGGATCTACCGAAAAAACCGGAAGGACTTTTAACAAGCGGGCCGAAGGATATCCATATACTGCTAACTGGCCGCTAAATCCTCCGGAAACAAAACCATAATACTCGTCATATTCTCCCGGTGCCACATACACTTTTTCTGCGGCACCTGCACTTACGGCCGTCCCCGCCGTTTTGGGTTTACAGGAATTTAGTCCTGTCAGAATTGCCAGAGCAGATGCTAAGGCAAACATCTTTTTTGTTGAATTAAACATACGGTTTAGGATTAAATTTTCTAATTGTACTTATTTATAGTTCAAAGAATTATTAATCAAATCTAACCAGAGGTTTATATACAATATATGCGTTAAATCATATTTTTAAGTGATAGAAAATTAGAGATAAACAGCAGATTACCTACATGTTAAATGAATATTTCTGTAGCTAACTTATGTTCAAACTTTAGCAAGTCGTTCAACATTTTATTACGATAAATTTCCTTTTCATTATATAAATTTGGAATCAGTTCTTTATAGTAGTTTATCCCATTCTGCAATTGCTCCTTAAACTTAAGTAAGTATTTTCGCTTCTTTTCATTCAACTGCTCCACCTGCATATCAATCTCTTTATTCAGATACTCCACATAAAGCTTCAATTCATTAATGAATAAATTTGGACGCTCAATATCATTCAATAAGTTTACTTTACCATAGATATGCTTAATCATCTGTTCTAAAGTAAATCTGCCAGAAAAATATGCAAGATTAGGACCTGGACAAATGGCTACAGCTGTTCTCTCCTTTGGCTCTAAAATATTATTTTTAATATATGCAGAAGTAGCTAATCCTTCACACAAACAAACCTTCTCTGTAATTAAATCAAATTGTTTCTTGAACTCTTGCTCAGGTAAATTCGCAGTTTCCAATTGCTTTATTTTCAGGTTCTGAAATTCTCGAGAAGCGGTACAGATTGGTTGTTCAGTAAATTCAGTATTAGAAACAAGGAATTTCTTTTTGCATGGGCTTCCGGGTCTCCCTTTTTTAATGCGCTCCAACCTCAACTCTTCTGCAGAACTTTTCCTGAAATTATTAAAAGGGATTCCCAAAGGAGAAGAACCACTGATATAAAAATCATCCTGAGTAGCAAACTCTAAAGACTCCAATGTTCCATCATCAACGTTCGTTGCTTCAGGGACTAAAAGAAATGGACTACCCCAACCCGTTCCATCCAACTTATAATAATCAACTAAAAATCTATCCTCATCAGCAGTACCTATTCCGCCCTGAACTGTTAACCTTTGAGTTGGTATTTGATCGACAGCCAGCTCTTTTGTCTTCAATGCATTCTGATATATTTCAAAAAGGGAATCAGCCATCTCTTCCCGTCTTTGCTTAAACTCTTCCAATATTGGGCCCAAAAGATATCCTTCTGTAGCAAAAGCATGTCCTCCACAGTTCAAACCAGATTCTATTCGAAACTCAGATATCCATAAACCCTTCTTTGCCAAAAACTTTGCCTGAATAAAAGCTGACCGAAAATCACTCACTTTAAGAATAATCTGCTTTTTAAAACTCTGATTATAAGTTGGATAGAAATCATAAAAATCTTCTAATGAACTATATAATCTTGGATTCATTCCTGCCGAAAGAATAAGCGAAGAGTTAAGATCACTTTGTGCAAACCCACGGAGTGCAGCTATAGCATCAGTAAATTGATCACCCAAATTATCTCCCTCTGAACTAAAGTTCATTTTATCGACCTTAGACATAATATTTACATCAATGGAACCACAATAAAGTTGCTTTCTCAATTCAGTCTGCACATTCTTCTTCGTATTAATATCAGAAAGCAGCAGCATTTCATTGTATAATTTCTTTAATAAGGAGCGATCAGGTAGAAGTTCAAAATATTTAGAAATCTCTGAACCGGGACTAAATTCAGAGCATTTTAACAAGTCAAATTGTTTATCAACTATTTGTTTAAGCAAATTCAAATAGGCAGTAATCCGCTTTGCACGAAAATCAGGCACCTTGGAAGAAATTGGCACAAAATCCTCATCGATTTTCTTAGCATAAAATTGGCGCATCCGTTCAATCAAAATATCATCCACAATTGAAACAACAGATGAGATACCGTAACGAGCAACTTTCACTGGAGTATCAATCGAGAAAGCGAGACCTAGTACTGGGATATGGAATGTATGATTCATAATATTATGTTTAAATTCACAAATGTAAATTGACCTAATATTATAGAGTTAAAATATGATGAATATCATAAAAAAAAGTAATCCCTAAGCCACACGCACCAACGTATAACTTAGGGATATTATATAATTATAGTTTTCTTAAATCGGCTTGAAAATAGAAAACGCTTCTCTTTCTAAATGCTCCTGATGATCAGGATGAGCAATCTTAATTAATTCTTCACCACGTGCTCTCAAGTTTTTCCCATGCAAATATGCAATACCATATTCAGTAACAACATAATGTACATGAGCCCGGGTCGTGACAACAGATGCTCCCGGTTTCAGGAGCGAAACGATCCTTGAAATTCCCTTATTAGTCACTGAAGGAATTGCAATAATGGGTTTTCCACCTTTAGAAAGTGCTGCGCCACGCATAAAATCTACTTGACCGCCTACTCCGCTATATTGCCTGGTTCCTATAGAATCTGCACATACCTGTCCAAAGATATCTACTTCTATTGCGCTGTTAATAGCAGTAACCTTCGGATTCTTTGAAATCGTAACCGGATCATTTACATATTCAATATCCAGCATTCTTACAAGAAGGTTATTATCAACAAAATCATAAAGTCTCTTTGATCCAATAACAAAGCTCGACACAATTGCTCCCGGATGAATCTTTTTAAGTCTATTGTTAATAACACCTTTCTCAACCAGATCAATTACCCCATCAGAGAACATTTCTGTATGTATTCCTAAATCTTTATGGTTGGTTAAACATCTAAGAACAGCATTCGGAATACCACCAATCCCCATCTGAAGAGTTGCTCCATCTTCAACCAATGAAGCAACATTCTCACCAATAGCTAATTCTGTAGGAGAAGGTTCTTTAAGTTTTTGAGCAAATATTGGATAATCTACCTCAACTGTTGCAGTAAAATTAGAAATATGTAAAACTCCGTCGCCGATAGCACGTGGCATATTTGGGTTTATCTCTGCAATAATAATCGATGCTTTCTCCACTGCGGCTCTTGAAATATCGCATGATACCCCAAGGGTACAATAACCATTATTATCCGGAGGAGAAACGCTTATCAATGCAACATCCAAAGGAACCAATCCACTGCGAAATGCTTTTGGTATCTCACTTAAGAACATTGGAACATAGCTCGCTCTTCCTTCGTTAACAGCCTTTCGGATATTAGAACCTACAAAAAAGGCATTTATTTCAAATGCCGATGCATGTTCTTTATTAGCATACGGAGCATCCCACTCCGTATGCATGCTATAAATTCTAACGTTATTAAGTTCTCCACTTCTCTTTGCCATTGCATTCACCAATTCTTTAGGCGTTGCGGCAGCTGAATGGATAAAAACACGATGGTTAGATTGGATTAACTTAACAGCTTCTTCAGCAGTTGTAAAATTCATTCTGATTTATTTAATAGGGCCAGCTTTTTCTATCTCTTTCATTAAAGAATTATCCCATTCACCTTCGGCCTTAATAGTTGCAATAGCTCCGAAAGCAATTGCTTCAATCAAGTTATGGTTTACAAATGCATATGTTCCTGGTTCTCTGAACCGATAGAGTGCGGCTGCTGCTGATCCACCTGGAATATGCCAAGTTTCAAAATCTGTATAAGGAGTATTATTAAATTTCCCTCCTGGCCAGAACAGATCAGAGTGTCCTCCAATTAAATGTAATCGGGTATCTCGATTCGCTTGAGCGCTAATCAATAAAACCTTATCGCCTACATTTACAACAGGAGAATTCTTTCCGGTCAAGGAATTTTTCTTGCCATTAAACACTATATGCGTTGGTATTAACGTTTTAATAGAATTAGCCATTTCATTCATACTTTCATTAGCAGTAGCAAGATTCATAAATGAACCGTCTGCATTCTTAGGAAGGTAGAAGTCTTGTTCAACAATATAAAGTGCTTTATCATATTCTACCAAGTTTCCTTTTTCATCCTTCAATCCTTCTCTTGGTAAAACCATAATGGCTCCATTCATTCCTGAAGTAACGTGCATTGGAGTCATCATTCCACCTGGTGCACAGTGATACACAAAAACACCTGCTCTGGTAGCCTTAAAGCGGAAAACCACCTCTTCTCCAGGATTAACCTCTGAAATATCTCCCCCTCCCATATGACCTGTAGCTGCATGGAAATCTATATTATGCATCATGGAATTTGTTGCTGGATTCTTCAATGTCAATTCAACATAATCATCTTGATGAACAACAATTAAAGGTCCAGGAACTGATCCATTAAAAGTTAGTGCCCAAACTGAATCACCGGGAGCAACTTCCCATTTTTTTTCCTGTATTTCAAGGGTTACTTCAACGATCTTTGGACCACCTTTAGCAACTTGGTCATGCACAGGTACCAATGGAGGCATAACCATCTCTTGTTTAACACGCTCAAAATCGTCTCCCTCACCTTCAAAGGTTGCGTCTATAACAGATGTTTTTGAGCCTCCACCCTGACCACAAGACACCAATATGCCCAAAAGTGCTAAATACATCAATGGTCTAATTCTTTTTAACATTACAAACAGTCGATTAACTTTCATAGTCTTCATAGCTATTTATTTATATTACTAAAACACAGTATTCTTTTCCTACTGTACATCAAAAGTATCTTCATTTGACTATATAAATTATGACGAATGTCACTAAACAAATTGTTTAAGAACCAGCACATTCAAATATACATCATTTATACTTAACTATTTTACACCATCGTTTTCACGAAAGAATTCAACCATAGCATGTGCATCAACTTCTGCCAATGCTTGATCAGGCATTCTAACCATACATATTTCAAGTTCTTCTTGCATAGCTGGGTCTACGTCAATCATTTCATCTGTATTGGTTAAGAAATTCATAATCCAAACAGGAGTCCTGCGTCCTGAAACACCTTTGAAGCCTGGACCTACCAATCTTTCGTCGGTAGTTTTATGACAACTCTGACATTTTGCTCCATAAATAGCATCACCTTTTTTCGCTAGCTCAGCATCCACGGTAGGTGAAACCGTAAAGTTTGTTTCATTATATTTTCCGGTGCCGACAGTTTCATTATATTGTTCCTGTAAAGTTTCAGTTTGAACAGCATCATTAGTAGTTGCAGTAGTATCGGTAGTTCCCTCTTCGGTAGAACTATTTGTACAGCCAATAACAAACAAGGCCGCTGCGCTTAAATAAAGTAGTTTTTTCATGAGATTATTTGCTAAGTGATTTATGTAAGAACAAAAGTAGAATTCCTATGTTTTAAAAATATGATAATTGTCATTAAAAAGCAATTATTTTATCATAAAATCAATTTTCATATAGACTATATTTACAAAAAAGAAATAGTTGAATTATAAAATTTCTATTTCAGAAATAAATACATAGATTATGAATATAAAAAAATGGGTTACAATTACTTTATGCAGTTTACTATTTGTTGCAATATTGGGCGTACTATTACGCTATAAAATCAGCTTCTCTTTACCAATCATCAACCAAAAACACCTACAGCATAGTCATTCACACTTTGCATTAAGTGGCTGGCTGACACAACTTCTGATGGTTCTGCTTGCATCTTCCGTTTCTTCTATAATAGGAAAAACCCATTTCAAAAAATACAACTTCATTCTTTTCGCCAACTTGGTTGTTTCCTACGGAATGTTAGTTTCTTTCCTACTGCAAGGCTATGGTGTCGTATCTATTATTCTTTCAACGCTCTCCATTTTGATAATTTACTATTTTGGAATACAACTCTGGAAAGATATGAGGAGAGCTCCATTACAAAGCCCGAGCTTTATCTGGTTTAAGGCTGCTATTGTTTTTTCTATATTATCTTCCCTGGGAATAGCCATGCTAGCCTATATAATGGCTACCCACACGATAAATATTAAATTACAACAGGCAACAACCTACTTCTATCTACATTTTCAATACAATGGATGGTTCACATTTGCCTGTTTAGGGTTATTAATCGAAATATTGGCAAACAAAAACATCCAAATAAAAGGACTTCATAAATTTTTCTGGGTATATGCAGTCGCATGCATTCCAGCATATTTTCTATCCGTTTTATGGTTGTCGTTACCACTCTGGATCTACATAATTGTAGTCATATCTGCAGCAATTCTAATAACTGGGTGGATTTGGTTTTTCTTGCAAATTCAAAAACAATTTCAAGTATTCACTCAGAATCTGCCAAAAATTTCAAAACTGCTCTTAGGATGTTCGGCCCTAGCGTTCTCAATCAAAGTAATTCTTCAGGCCGGCTCTACAATTCCTTCCCTAAATAATATGGCTTTTGGGTACAGACCCATAGTAATTGGCTATCTACATTTGGTCTTTTTAGGAATAGTTACACTTTTTCTCTTAGGATATCTATTCTATAAAGGCTACCTAAAAGCGTTAAAATTAACATGCACAGGAATAGTTTTATTTCTGATTGGAATTATTCTAAATGAACTTATGCTAATGATGCAAGGTCTTGCAGCTATGGGATATTATAGAGTTCCTTATATCAATGAAATACTTCTGGGAATTACATTGCTGATGCTACTGGGAGTTAGTATTATTAATATTGGAGCAAATAAAAAATCAGCTCAAAACAAACTTGAATAAAATCTCTAAAAGCTGGCATCTAACAATCGATCAAGCTGCTTAATAATTTGAAGAGCCTTTTTTTCGTCGGTCAGGCTATTATGCACATAATTAATGAAAATGCCATATCCACGAGCTAGATGCACTATTGCATTACTCGGTTTATCTGCCCGACTAATAATTCGCTTGACTCCAAATTCCTGCAGTTTAAGAAGAAGTTCAGGACTCAGAGAATTTACAGTGTACAGGATTAAGGCTTCTTTGTCAAAAGAATAAATAACAGTATCATCATTCAATTCATTAGAAATAAAAGTCAGTTCATGCTTTTTAGCATTAGCCTTAACCAAATACTCCTTTTCTTGTTTCCTTATATTATAGGCGATAGCTTTCATTCAACCAATAATACGCCAAACAAATCCAATTAGAATGAAATCTCTCAAGCTAAAATATGATTTAAATCATATTTATTAGGTAATGGCCTTTAAAGCCTCTATATCCATAATATGTATTGAGTTACCTTCCTTAGTCAATAATTTTTCTTCCTTAAAATCAGCAAGAGTCCGGCTAACAGTTTCATTTGCTGTACCCGCCATAGAAGCAAGATCATCGCGCGATATTCGAATAACACATGTATTATCCTGAACGTCTTTCTTAAATTTCTCTGCATAACTTACAATGGCTTCAGCAATTCTCTTTCTAACCGAATTATACGCAAAACTCAAGAGCCTCTCATTTTTCAATTGATTTTTATGCGTTAATAACTGAATAAACTTCATATTTAATGCATGTCTTTTATGCATTAAATTCTCAAGATCTGCTTTATTAACCAATGTCAGTTCTGTTTCTTCCAATGTTTCAATATTGTCGAATCGCTTCTTGTCCAATAGAATCGCTTCATAACCAAAAAACTCGCCCTCCGAATAAATACCTGTTGTTAATTCCCGGCCATCCTCATAAAATAAAAAACTTCTTACCTTACCCGAATTAACTCTATATAAATAGAGTGGTACATCCAGCTCCTGAAAAATGTTTTGTTTCTTTTTATAAGTCTTCTTTCTTCCCAAACTAATAAGCTCTTCAAGCAAAGATTCAAGATCCTCTGGTAAAGACGATGATAAAATCGATATATTTCTCTTATTACTATGCTTCCGAAGACGCGATTCAATTGCATTCAAAAGCTCCATATCATTAAATGGCTTAATAAGATAATCATCAGCTCCCATTTCCATTGCTTTTCGTATATCTGCACGTTCAGCCTTAGCAGTTAAAAAAATCAACGGTATATTTGCCGTTTCTTCATGTTTTCCTAGAAGATATAAGACCCCATAACCATCCAATATGGGCATCATAATATCACATAGTATAATATTAGGCAAGTATTTCAAAGCTAACTCAAAGCCTGATTTTCCTTCAGATGCACTCAAAACATGATAACCTGCCATTTCTAAGATCTCAACAATACTTTCCCGTATATCGTCATGATCTTCAATAACTAAAACCGTTTTATTACTATTACTATTCTGCATCACATGAAGTTTATTGCTTAAAAATTAAAATGAAAGTTGTGCCTTCATCAAGTTTACTTATCCAGGAAATTTCACCGTTCATTAAATGAGCGTATTGTTTAACGATATTTAACCCCAAACCAGTTCCTGGTATCTTACCCGTATTATTAGCTCTAAAAAATGGTTCTAACAAATGCTTTTGGTCGGCTTCAGGAATACCTATTCCATCATCCTTTACCTCTACAATACACTTATCATTCGATATGTATGTATTAAATTCTATAAATGTATTCTCACCTGAATATTTTATGGCGTTCGAAATCAAATTGATTATAGCATTCTTTAGCAAATGAGGGTCAAGATAAACAGTTCCAACATTTCCTGTATGCTGATAAACAATGTTCTGGTTTTGCTTAGTCATTGACTGCATCTCTTCTATTATTTCTTCAGAGAATTTAACAATATTGAAACTCTTTGGATGAGGCTCAATTACCCCTCCCTCTAAACGATCAAGCGATAAGAAATCATTTAAAATACTAGTAAGAAGATCAACCGAGTTTCTGATTTTCAAAGTATGTTTATACACTCCCTCAATATCATGCTTCTCAGCATATTTATTTATCAATGAAGCAGAAAGCTGTACAGAACCAAGCGGAGTCCTAAACTCATGAGAAGCCATGGATACAAACTGCGATTTGAGGCGATTTAAATCTTTTTCCTTTTGGAGCGATTTAGTTACATTATCTTTGGCATCCTCCAACCTCTTAACCATCGTGTGAAGATCTGCTGTTCTTTCCCGAATAACCTCTTCCAGTTCTTCCGTATATAAACGAAGCATTTCTTCCGCTTCCTTTTGTTTACTTAAATCTTGAACAAAACCGGTAAATATTTTTCTGTTCTCATAATTTACCTCACTTATAGAAAGCCAAAAAGGAAAAGTAGATCCATTCTTCTTCTGTCCAAGCACCTCCCTCCCTATACCAATAATTTTCTTTTTACCGGTACTTAGATATCTATTTATATAATCGTCGTGTTGGCTCTTATAAGGTTCAGGCATCAACATACTGATATTGTTACCTATTACTTCTTCAGCAGTATAATCGAATAGTCTTAATGCACTAGGATTAATTGTTTCTACAATTCCAGAATCATCAATTGTGATGATACCTTCATTAGAATTCTCAATAACAGCCTTAAGTAATTTTGCACTTTCCATAGAACCAGAACGGTTGATCAAAAAATTGGAATATAATATTTCATATAAGATATAAAGATGCAATAACAGCTTCTAACCCCCATTTACAAATGTATTATTAAAATGATATATCACCACATGTAAAAGAACTTTAAATCAAGTCTTAATAAGAAAAACCGAAAGAGAAAGCTGAAAGCTAATTATTACCTTTTATTGTGACGACCGTCATAATTTAAGTACTTAATAATGATTCTCTTTACATAATAAGTTTATTGCAAATATTCATTATTCAACTTCTCTTCCATGTCACTAACACAAAAAGAGTTAATTCGAAAATACAACGTTCCCGTCCCAAGATATACCAGCTATCCTACAGTTCCGTTTTGGGATACTGAGAAATGGAATGAGGATCAATGGATAGAAAAGGTAAAAATTACACACAAAGAATCTTCAGAAGGCATCAGCCTTTATATACATCTGCCCTTTTGCGAAAGTCTATGTACTTATTGTGGTTGCAATAAACGTATAACTAAAAACCACGATGTCGAGTTACCTTATATTCAAGACGTTTTAAAAGAATGGGACCTTTATAAACAACATCTGGGTAAGGGTATAACAATCGGTGATATTCATTTAGGAGGCGGAACACCTACTTTTTTCACTCCGGAGAACTTAAAATTCCTGATAACAACATTATTAGCAGACCTAAAGATAAGCCCAAGAGCTGAATTCTCCTTTGAAGCACATCCTGCAAACACTACAATAGAACACTTAAAAACGCTCTTTTCATTAGGATTCAGAAGATTAAGCTTGGGTGTTCAGGATTTTGATCCGCTAGTACAATTTATCATCAACAGAAAGCAAAGCGAAGAGGATATTTTCAGAGTAATGAATCAGGCACAACAACTCGGTTACTCTTCCATAAATTTCGACTTAATTTATGGTTTACCTAAACAAACTCTAGCAACTGTAGAAAACACTGTCAATAAAGTCATTGCTCTTAAACCTGATCGAATATCTTTTTACAGTTATGCACATGTCCCTTGGTTACAACCAGGGCAAAGACATTACGACGAAAAAGATTTACCCAAAGATGAAGAGAAACTTCAGTTATATGAACTTGGAAAACAGATGATCTTGGAAGCCGGCTATGAAGACATTGGAATGGATCATTTTGCTCTGCCGGGCGATGCTTTGTTTAAGGCTTTCGAAAATGAAACTCTACACCGAAACTTTATGGGATATACAGATCGATTTTCTCCTCTAATGATTGGGTTAGGAGTCTCATCTATCAGCGACTCATGGAATGCATTTGCACAAAACGTTAAAAGTGTAGAAGAATATCGCTCTCTGTTAGCACAAAATAAATTACCACTCCTTAAAGGACATATTCACAACACCGAAGATCTAGTATTCAGAAAACATATTCTTAATATTATGTGTGAAGGAAGAACCAGTTGGGAAGCCTCCAACACACCTGATAATATCAATGAACTTACATCTCTATCCGATGATGGACTCATAATTTTAAAAGCCAATGGACTTGAGATAACTCCCTTGGGAAAATCCTTCTTAAGAAATATCTGCATGCCATTCGATCAGCGGCTACGAGCCAAACAACCCGGCACCAACATCTTCAGTAACGCTATTTAAGAAATGCAGAACAAAGCAATCAGCGAAAAAATTTATTGTTTCCATTGTGGAGATCCCGTTTATTCTGATCTTTTTCAAGAAGATAATCATGAATTTTGCTGCTTAGGCTGCCAAAGTGTTTACACCATCTTAAGTACCAATAATTTAAAAAATTATTATAAATATAACGACCACCCTGGTAAAGCTCAAGATAAAAAAGCAGAACATCTTGAATATCTGAATGAGCCTAAAATAGCTCAAAAACTCATTGACTTTCAAGACAACGAATACACACACATCACTGTATACATCCCTGCCATTCATTGCAGTTCATGTATCTGGTTGTTAGAAAATCTCTATAAATTAAATGCCTCCATCGTACAATCCCGAATCGATTTTACAAAGAAACAGGCAGCAATCAAATTCAAACATTCAGAGATAAGTTTAAAAGAACTCATTGAACTATTAATAGCCATTGGCTATGAACCGATAATTACCTTACAAGATGTTGTAAAAAAGCAGAAAACGGTCAATCAAAACTCATTAGTTAGAAAAATCGCGGTAGCAGGGTTCTGCTTTGGGAATGTCATGTTGTTCAGTTTACCCGAATATTTTGGCTTTGGAGCAATCGACAAAGAGTACGCTACATTATTCAATTGGCTGAATCTAAGTTTCGCATTACCAGTATTACTATACAGTGCAAAAGATTATTTTATATCAGCCTACAATAGTTTAAAATTAAAACAAGTAAACCTGGATGTACCCCTTGCACTCGGAATTTTCATCTTGTTTTTAAGATCTGCAGTTGAAATAATAGCTAAAAGCGGACCTGGATTCTCCGATACTCTATGCGGATTGGTATTCTTTATATTAATCGGAAAGTGGATACAAAACCGCACCTTCTATCACCTATCATTTGAAAGAGATTATCGATCCTATTTCCCTGTTGCTGTTACCTCAATTCAAAACAAAAAAGAACAGCCAAAAGCCATCGCTGATCTTGAAGTCGGAGAAAGAATACTCATCAGAAATAATGAAATTATCCCTGCAGATGCGATCCTGCTTAAAGGAAAGGCTGCAATAGATTTCAGCTTCGTTACCGGAGAGTCAAACCCGGTAAAAAAGACATTGGGAGAAATTATCTATGCCGGTGGCCGCCAGCTGGGTGAAGCAATTGAATTGGAAATAGTTAAATCTGTCTCACAAAGCTATCTTACCAACTTATGGAACAACGAGAACTACAAACAGTACAAGCGCAAATTTCAAACATTCAGCAATAGTATTAGTAAATATTTCACAATAGTATTACTCGCGATCGCAACTTCAGCTGCTATCTTCTGGCTTTTTAATAGCAATACAGATAAGGCATGGGCAGCATTTACAGCAGTTTTAATAATAGCATGTCCTTGTGCATTGGCACTTAGCTCACCGTTCACACTTTCAGCAGCTCTAAGTATTTTTGATAAAAATCGTTTCTTCATTAAAAATACAGGAGCAATAGAGCAGTTAGCAAAAATAGATTCTCTCGTTTTTGATAAAACAGGAACCATAACTTCCCCAAAATCACAACATATACAATTTAAAGGTGACCTAAAAGAATCAGAACTACAAGCAATCGCATCTATTTGTAGAAATTCCAGCCATCCTTTAAGTATCCAAATTGTCAATTGGCTTAAACTAGACACCCTCAAAAGCATACAAAACTATCAGGAAATCCCCGGAAAGGGAATACAAGCAAATGTTAATGGGAACTCTATAAAAATAGGAAGCGCTAATTTTACAAAAGCTAAAACCGAAGCAGACGCGGGAAGCAGGGTTTATGTAGCAATAGACAATGAAATAAAAGGTTATTTTTCTATCCTCCAACCCTGGAGAAAGGATCTAAGCACGCTCATATCAGATCTTAAAACTACCTATGACTTGCACCTAATCTCTGGCGACCAGGACAAGGATAGAGAAGTATTGCAAGAGGTTTTTCCGACAAGTAACATGCGCTTCAATCAATTACCGCAAGAAAAACTTAACTACATACAGAACTTGCAATCATCCAATAAAATAGTTTGCATGATTGGAGACGGATTAAACGATGCCGGCGCTTTAAAACAGGCCAACTTTGGAATCGCAATAAGTGATGATATCAATAGCTTCTCACCAGGATGTGACGCAATATTGGAAGGAAGTTCATTAAACAAGCTACCGCAATTTCTGACATTTGCTCAAGATGCCATGAAAGTAATCTATTTCAGCTTCATTATTTCGCTCTCCTATAATGTAATCGGATTATTCTTCGCAATACAGGGTACCATGTCTCCTCTATTTGCAGCTATTTTAATGCCTCTCAGCACCATTACCATTATATCGTTTACAAGCATTACCACACATATCTACGCTAGAAAAAATAAATTAAAAAGCAGTTAATATGGAAATGATCTACTTTCTTATCGGTTGCAGTGTCTTTATCGCATTAGTTTTCTTAGGTGCATTCATCTGGGCCAATAAAACCGGACAACACGATGACACTCACACGCCTGCCATCAGAATCCTGTTTGATGACGAAGAACCAAAATCTTCTGACGAAGAATCCTGTACCACAGTTAAATGATTAATAAGTGATATCTATCACTTTTATACTCAATTATCATCACATTGTCATTTAACTATTAGCAATATTTTTACAGAATCATAAAATCATCCAAAAAACTATTTAATTGAAAATTATGCAGATAGAAAAATTCTCCTATGACAACAAAATTGTAAGAAATTTTGGCATTGCCACTCTTGTCTGGGGTATCACAGGTATGACTGTTGGCTTATTGGCTGCCATACAACTATTCTGGCCATTTATGAATTTTGAAACCCAGTATACAACCTTTGGTAGAATCAGACCGATACATACCAATGGGGTCATTTTTGCCTTTGTAGGAAATGCAATCTTCATGAGTGTGTACTATTCCATGCAACGTCTTTTAAAGGCAAGAATGTACAGCGACTTTCTAAGTAAGGTTCATTTTTGGGGATGGCAGTCAATCATTGTAGCCTCCATAATAACTTTAGCAATGGGATTCACTTCCTCGCATGAATATGCAGAAATGGAGTGGCCAATTGATATTGCAGTAGTAGTCGTATGGGTGATTTTTGGAATTAATATGTTTGGAACCATCATTAAACGGAGAGAACGACATATGTATGTTGCAATCTGGTTCTACATTGCAACCTTTGTAACAGTTGCGGTTCTTTATATTGTCAACTCAGTTCAATTACCGGTTAGCGGATGGAAAAGTTATTACATATATGCCGGAGTTCAAGATGCATTAGTACAATGGTGGTACGGCCATAATGCAGTAGCATTTTTTCTTACAACTCCTTTCTTAGGAATGATGTACTATTTCCTACCAAAAATGGCCAACCGTCCGATATACTCTTACAAACTAAGTATTTTGCACTTCTGGTCATTAATATTTATTTATATCTGGGCAGGTCCACACCATTTACTTTATACAGCTTTACCCGAATGGGTTCAAAATTTAGGTGTTGTATTTTCAATCATGCTTATTGCACCTAGCTGGGGAGGAATGATCAACGGATTATTAACCTTAAGGGGAGCCTGGGATAAAGTTAGATCCGAACCCATGCTAAAGTTCATGGTAGTAGCGCTCACCTGTTATGGAATGGCAACTTTCGAAGGCCCAATGCTTGCCCTCAAACAGGTAAATGCCATTGCTCACTTTACTGACTGGATTGTTGCCCACGTCCACGTAGGAGCTTTAGGTTGGAATGGCTTTATGGTCTTCGGTATCCTTTATTGGTTAATACCAAGAATCTACAATACTACACTCTACTCTAAAAAACTATCATCAATTCACTTTTGGTTAGGAACTTTAGGAATCCTGTTTTATGCCATACCTCTCTATTGGGCGGCTGTTGTACAGGGTCTAATGTGGAAAGAATTCACACCTGAAGGAACCTTAAAATATGGCAACTTCCTAACTACCGTATTGCAAATCCTTCCAATGTATATGATGCGCGCCGTTGGTGGTGCCTTATATTTAAGCGGTGTTATCATAATGGCTTTTAACCTTGTTAAAACCATGAAACAAGGCAAACTGATAGCTAATGAATATGCTGAGGCAATGTCTTTAGAGCCAACCATTGTTAAAGAAAGAGGAATACACCGTCGTTTAGAGCGCAAACCGGTACTATTTATGGTTTTAGCTCTTATTGCCATACTCATTGGCGGAATGGTAGAGATGATGCCAACTTTTATGATATCCTCCAACGTTCCAACCATAGCAAGCGTTAAGCCTTATACTCCACTTGAAATTCAAGGACGAGACATTTATATACGTGAAGGATGTATGGGATGCCACACTCAAATGATCAGACCTTTCCGCTCAGAAACGGCTCGCTATGGAGAATACAGCAAAGCAGGAGAATATGTTTATGATTATACTTATCTGTGGGGATCTAAAAGAACCGGACCTGACTTGCATCGCATAGGACAAAAGTATCCAAACAAGTGGCATTATGACCATATGCTGGATCCAACGATTACTTCTCCGGGAAGCATTATGCCGGCCTATCCATGGTTACTTACACAAGACCTAGACTATGCCTCCACTCCTGGAAAAATCAGAGCATTAACCATACTTGGGGTTCCTTATACAACAGATTATGCAGATAAATCTATTGAAGAAGCACGCAGACAAGCCGACCTAATTGTAAAAGATTTAGAAGCCAATCAGGTTAAAACCGATAGTGATAAAGAAATAATTGCGCTAATCGCCTATCTGCAACGCTTAGGAACGGATATAAAAGTAAACGCGGATACGAAATAAACAGAAACGATCGATAAGAAATAATAAAGAATTATGTTTAAACAAATCACAAACCTAAACGGTGACGAACGATATCTAATATTCTCCTTATTAATGTTTTTAGCCTTTTTCATTATAGTAGGAATCATGTTGTTCCGAATGAAAAAAGATTATGCAGAGCAAATGAGCCAAATGCCTTTAGAAGAGGATAATGAAATAAACAAAATGGATACTGAAAATCTCTAAAATATGGAAACAATTAACATCCCTTCTACCTATTTATTCATTGTAACGATTGTTCTTTTCCTCACCTTATTGATTGCTTCAATCATTATTTTAAAGGCATTAAAAACCATTATAAAAGTAACAATGCCTGAGCTGGAACAGGAAGAAAAAGCATCGACAATCCCCAGTACTAATAAGAAATTACAACGTAAAGAAAGATGGAATAAAATCTGGGGTTTAAATCCGCTAGATAAAGAGGAAGAGATCATGATAGATCATGAATATGATGGCATCAGAGAACTTGACAATCCCATTCCGATGTGGTTCAATGCATTATTCTATTCTTCAATTGTTTTTGCAATTGGTTACCTGTTAGTATACCACGTATTTGGCTGGGGAATGACACAAGACGAAGAATACCAGGCAGCGATGCAAGCAGGTGAAAAGCAGCGAATAGAATTTCTGGAAAGCTCCGGCAGTAACATAGATGAAAATTCAGTCACATTGGATTTAAGTCCTGAGTTTGTGGCTGCCGGACAAGAAATATTCTTACAGAACTGCGGAATGTGCCATGGAAACCTAGGAGAAGGATTAATAGGACCTAACCTTGCTGACGAATACTGGCTGCACGGTGGTGAAGTTGGAGAAATATTCAGAACAGTCAAATATGGAGTTCCTGAAAAAGGAATGGTACCATGGGAAGCCAACCTAACTCCGGTACAGATTGCTCAAGTTTCAAATTTTATCCTATCCCTTGCAGGAACCAACCCGGACAATCCAAAAGACCCTGAGGGGGATAAGAAAGAAACCACCGCTACAGAAGAGCCAACAAATACTGAAGAGGTTAAAATCTAAATAAAATGGCAGCAACAGAATACAAACCAACCATATCTGCAAAAATACCAAGGCCTATTTACGCAAAGAAGCCACACGGTCAACTTTTAAAATATCGTCATTGGTTTGGCTATTCATTATTGGCTATTTTTATAGCGATGCCTTTTATCAAAGTAAACGGCGAGCAATTCCTTCTCTTTGACATTATAGATAGAAAATTTGTTGTTTTTGGTACCGTTTTCTGGCCACAAGACCTGCATATATTTGTTTTCGGAATGCTTGTCTTCATGGTATTTATTGTCTTATTTACCGTCATCTATGGACGGATATGGTGTGGTTGGGCCTGTCCGCAAACTATTTTCATGGAATTGATCTTCAGAAAAGTTGAGTATTGGATTGAAGGAGATGCAAATCAGCAGCGAAAGCTAAATAATGGACCGAATACATCTGATAAAATAGCTAAGAAAACGCTTAAACACATTATCTTTCTAGCAATCTCATTTCTGATCTCAAATCTCTTTCTATCTTATGTAATTGGAGTCGATCATCTCTATCAAATCATAACTGATCCCATTACGCAGCACCTTGGAGGCTTAGCCTCCATAATCATATTTACCTTGATGTTTTATGGCGTGTTTGCATATGTTAGAGAAATCGTCTGCACTACAATTTGCCCTTACGGACGCTTACAAGGAGTGTTATTGGATGATCAAAGTTTAGTAGTTGCCTATAATTACCAACGTGGTGAACCTCGCGGACATATAAAAAAGAAAGACAATCAACATTCAGAATCAGGCGACTGTGTTGATTGCAACCTCTGTGTTCAGGTTTGTCCAACTGGTATCGATATCCGCGATGGTCTGCAGCTCGAATGCGTAAACTGTACAGCCTGTATTGATGCCTGTGATGATGTTATGGAGAAAATAAACAAACCTCCAAGGTTAATTGGCTTTTATTCTTCAAAGCAAATTGAGGAAAACACTAACGAAAAGAACAACTCCCGCATTATAGCCTACTCCATTGTATTAGCTTTACTTTTAGTTGTTTTTGGATGGCTTATTTTTTCAAGAACTACCGTGGGAGGGACTTTATTGAGAGCCAAAGGAACAAGCTATCAAATTAATACAGATGGTACCGTAAGCAATCTCTATAATCTGGAGCTTATTAACAAATCGGGCAACGAACTTCCGTTTAAACTTGAATCAATGGATAAGAA
Source organism: Albibacterium bauzanense (assembly GCF_004339765.1). Lineage (GTDB taxonomy): Bacteria > Bacteroidota > Bacteroidia > Sphingobacteriales > Sphingobacteriaceae > Albibacterium > Albibacterium bauzanense. The sequence continues at coordinate 1,060,755 of NZ_SMGO01000001.1, forward strand.
CTTCACGATTAAACTGGTAAATTCACGTGATGTTCTGGCAAAAGATGAAACGGCACAGTTTAGTTTTTTCCTTATTTCTGAATCAAAAAACATACACGACTATAAAACTGACATTAAGATCGATGTAGTTTCTGAAGGGAAAACAGTAGAAACTTTAAAAACTACCTTTATATCACCACCAACAGACTAAGATGAACTGGGGAACAAAGATTTTTATAACATTATTGATTTTTATGGCAACAGCCATAGGAACGGGGATTTATATGGTATCGCAAGATCAAGATACATTGATTGAGGATAACTATTATGAAAAAGGGATAAACTATGATTCTACTTATAACCAGAAAACGAACGTTCAGGAATTAAAGGCCGAACCAACAATCAGTACGAAAGATAATTACTTAGAAATCACTTTCACTGAAACAGGGAACAAAGGAATCCTTAACCTGCAACGTACATCCAATTCTTCCTTAGATCAACAAATACCATTCTCTACCGAAGACAAAGTATTAAAATTTTCAACTGATATTCTTTCAAGTGGAGAATGGAAAATTCGAATAAATTGGGAACACAATAACAACCTTTTCCTATTTGAAAAAGATATATTTATACCATGAGCATCAACTATTTAGCATTCTTTATGGGTCTTCTTGGCAGCTTACATTGTGTCGCAATGTGTGGTCCACTCCTACTTGCACTCCCTTCAGCAGAAAAAAGCCATAGCCAGATCATCCTTAACCGCACTATTTACCAATTAGGAAGAGTGCTAACCTATGCTGCTTTAGGAATGATCATTGGCTTCATATCTATAGGAGCAGAATACAAGGGATGGCAACAAGGTCTAAGTATTATAACAGGAGGTTTTCTATTGACTGTCGGGCTCTTTACTATTTTCAGTAACCATTCAAACTCTGCTAAATTAATTAAGATACAACAAAGGCTTTTCGCACCATTATTTAAGAAAATCGGCTATTGGTTATATAAACCTGGTGGCAATTTCTTTGCAGGCATATTAAACGGTTTCTTACCATGTGGTATGGTTTATATTGCATTAGCAACTGCACTAAATACAGGCAATACATTAGCAGGGGGAAAATTCATGCTCCTATTCGGCCTAGGCACCTTACCTCTCATGCTATTGACCGGCATTTCAGGAAATTATATCAAAAAGATAATACCATTCAAACTCTCCGCCTGGCTACCTGCCATGTTTCTAATCATGGGTGCATGGTTTATTTTAAGAGGCTCTAATCTTGATATACCCTATCTTAGTCCTCTAATCTACCCTGAAGGAATGATCGACTGTAATTAATACTTAACCTGCTTGTCCAAGAAAGAACAGTAAAATAATAACAGCAGCTATCAGCAATAACCAGCTTCCAATTGTTTTATAACTTAAAGCAGGGCCATCTTTTAAAACCTGAAAACCCATCGGCACTAAAGCAATACAAAGTCCCAAAGTAGCAATAACCGAAACAATTGAGCTACCCTTCAACACGCCAAGCATCAAAGGCGACATACATGCAAATGCGATAGAGCGAACCAGGCCCATCGCACCCGAAAGATAAGCTCCGATTGCCAAAACAACCCATCCAAATAAGATAGCACCATTCAGTGTCGATACAATATGAAAGCCTCCGTAAGAATCAGCTACAGTTTTCGTTGCCATTTCCAAACCTTGTAAACTCACCAGTTGAAAAGCAAAATGATCTACCCCGGCATGAAAAGTTCGTGCAAATAACCCAAAAATAACAAGCGTTCCTCCCCACAAAGCCCACTGACTTTTTCGAATACCAATATACCTTGCCAGTGTAATAATGGCTGGCCACAAAAGAATATTCCCCGTTACAAAGAAATTATAAGATGCAGCCATAAGACCAGGATGCTGTTCAAAAGCTTCAAGTTGTTGGGGAAAGAAAAAGTGAAATTGTATACGGAGTAAAACTCCCGTAAGTAAAACCAACGGAGCAACGATCATGGAGATGCCACCTATCCAACGACCCGGAAACCAAAATACTTGATCATGCCCTTCTCTATTTTTAAAGAGGCCCTGTTTTACCATTCCTATCGGATTATCTAATGATGCTTTTTATTCGGTTTATAATCTTCATCTACTTCCAAACTTACGTAATAATTTTTAATGAGAATCCAGACTGCATAAAATTATAACCAATACAGACTCCATTAAAACTCTTCATTATCTGCATACTTATGAATACAAATATTAATCGGGCTAATTGAAAAGCCTTATAAATACCCTATCGGTTTTGTATCTGTTTCAATTTATTTGTAGATTGCTGTCATGTAACATATTTATTACAGAGCAGCGTATGAGAATAATCTTATTGGCTTTGGTTTTTAAAATATTTGGTTGCATCAGGGATCCTCCCTTGCAGTATGCTTTCTTGTGTTCCTTTCAATCGTTAAGAATTTAATTGAAAATTTAATCACTAAATCAATTTAATATGATTTCATTTAGCAACAATCTAAATTTTCGAATGATTATACAAATAGGGGCCAGCGTTCTGCTACTCTTATTTTTAAACATTCCTCTGCATGCCTCAGGTGCAGCATTCCCAATTAAAGGTAAAGTTATTGATATAAACGGTGAGCCGCTAATAGGTGTAAGCGTTACTGAAAAAGGCATCAATAATGCAACAAGCACAGACAATAACGGCCAATTCGCATTAGAGGTCGCTAATGAGAACAGTATACTGGTTTTTAGTTATCTGGGATTCTCAACGCTCGAGGTTTCTGTAAATGGACAATCTACCTTAAACATTACACTTACTGAAGATACCCAATCTCTAGAAGAAGTAGTTGTAGTAGGATATGGCACACAATCACGTCGTGAAATCTCTGGATCAATTACAAATGTTTCTGAAGAAGATTTTAACCAAGGTGTTAACCGGACTGCGACAGATCTTTTACAAGGAAAGGTTGCCGGCTTAACAATTACAAAAGGTAGCGGCGATATTACCAACGAGCAGACCATCCGTTTACGAGGTACTTCTTCTTTAACAGGTAGCAGTCAGCCATTTGTAGTTATTGATGGGGTGCCAGGGTTAAGTATGAATTCAGTAGCCCCACAAGATATTGAATCCATCAGTATACTAAAAGATGCTTCCGCTGCAGCAATTTATGGCTCTCGTGCAGCAAGCGGTGTAATTTTGATAACCACAAAAAAAGGAATGGCAGCCAGACCAACCATTGAATATGAAGGCTATGTAGCAATGGATGAGGTTGCGAATATGCCTAAAGTACTAACTGCCGATCAATGGCGCGATTATACTTCGACAAACAATATTAATACCGAAGGAATTGATAAGGGAGCAAATACAAGTTGGTTCAACGAAATTATGAGAACAGGAATAAGCCAAAGCCACAGTTTATCAATGTCAGGCGGTGGTGAAAACAGTTCATATAGAGGATCCCTTTCTGCCCTGGATCAACAAGGTGTTGTTCGAGACAATTCTATGGAGAGATATAATGCCCGTTTAATGTTCAGTCAACGTGCTTTAGACGATCGGTTAAATTTAACGTTTACTGGAGCCATTACAGAAAGGAATTTCTCACCAACTGATACACGAAACTTTGTTCTGGCTTATAATATGGTTCCTGTTGTCCCTGTTAAAAATGATGACGGAACCTGGTTCGATTCGCAAGAATATGATCAGGGAAATCCACTAAGAAATATTACATATAATAAGCGAAATAATAAGAATAATTTGTATTACGGTAATATTAAAGCTGATTTCAATATTACAGAAGATCTCTTAGCTGGAATCAATTTACTAAAACAGCGCGAATCTAACGACTATGGAGAATACAATGACTCTCACACTGAACGCGGACGAAACGATCAGGGTTTCGCCAAACGAGAAGCATGGACAGCCGATAAAAAGTTATTGGAAGCAACTTTAAATTATAAAAAGATAATTAATGAGCATAACTTCAACTTTTTGGCTGGTTACTCCTATGAGGACAATCATTACCAAAAAAACGGTGCACAGAACAGACAATTCGTAACAGATTTTTTTAATTACAATAATTTAGGCGCCGGTGAAAACCTTCGTCCAAGTGATGTTTGGTCTGAAGCTAATATGAACAAGCTGATCTCCTTTTTTGGCAGGGTGAATTATATGTTTCAAGACAGATATATCCTAACAGCCTCCATTCGTAGAGATGGTTCATCAAAATTTGGAGCGAATCATAAATGGGGTACTTTTCCTGCCGTGTCAGCAGCTTGGATTTTAAAAGAAGAGGGGGCCTTTAGAGACATGAATTTCTTGAGCGATTTAAAATTGCGTGCAGGTTACGGCGTGTCTGGTAACCAAGCAGGTTTTGACCCCTATAAATCGCTTCAGTTATATGGTCAATCCGGTCAATACTACGATGACGGGAAATGGTATAATGCATACCAAATAAGCCAAAACGCCAACCCTAACCTAAAATGGGAAGGAACTTCCATGTTTAATGTAGGTATAGATTATAGTATTTTAAACAATCGGTTAAATGGTACAATTGAATATTACAATAAAACCACCAATGACCTGCTTTATACTTACAAAGTTTCTGTTCCACCATATTTATATGCTGATATGCTTGCTAATGTGGGATCAATGACAAATAAAGGAATTGAATTTGTGATCAATGGAGATATTATCAGGAAGGATGAATTTGTGTGGAATGCCTCATTAAATTTAGCACACAATAAAAATGAAATCACTAGCCTATCAAATGACCAGTTTACAACAAACTCAATCAAAACCGGTTCTGCCTGGATACGTGGAGGCTCTGATAATACAACCCACATAGTGGAAGAAGGAAAAGAGGTTGGAACATTTTATGGATGGCGATTCATTGCACTTGATAGTGACGGTAAATATATATTAGATGATATGGTTGATGGAAAAGAAGGGCTAACTGATGAAGATCGTACCTATATAGGATCTGCACAACCAAAATTAACCTATGGTTTTTCAAGCAATCTTTCTTATAAGAATTTTGATTTTAGTTTTTTCCTACGAGGAGTTTATGGCAATGATCTCCTGAATTTTTCACGCATGTCTTATGCAACGACTCAATGGTTGCCTGGAGCAAATGTTTTAGAAGATGCATTAACAAACGGCTTGACAGATAACCCTAAGTACTCAAGTTATTATATTGAAAAAGGTTCATTCTTGAGGTTAGATAACGCAACTCTTGCTTATAATTTTAATACAGGAGACGTATGGGGAATACGAAAATTCAGGGTTTACGTTACCGGACAAAATTTATTTACCATTACAAACTATACCGGCTTAGATCCTGAAGTTAACATGAGCGGCTTAGATCCCGGTGTAGAAGGAAGAGAATATTATCCAAAAACGCGAACATTCTCTGTAGGTGTAAACTTGAGTTTCTAACTATAAATCTATCAATCATGAAAAGATCGAATATATATTTAATAACCGCAATCATTCTATCATCTATAGTCTTTAATGGCTGTACAAAACTGGATGAAGAAGTGTATGATAAGTTACCAGTTAATGAATTCGGCGGAACAGAAAAGGAAATAAATGCATTAATTGCTCCAATCTACAGAACACTGAAAGGAGTATTTCCGAGCAATTTCTTTCTGTTAAGTGAATGCTCTTCAGATATGGCAATAACACCTACAAGAAAAGGTGGCGACTGGTGGGACGGCGGCCAATATAAAGAGCTCCGCTTACATACCTGGACACCCAATACTGCCATTCCGCGAAATGCATACAATAGCGCATTTACAAGTATAACAAACTGCAATAAAATTTACTCCTTAATCAATGAGAATGAAAACATTGAGAACAAAGAGCAAATACTAGCTGAAATACGTGGTATACGAGCTTATTGGTATTATCTATTGCTTGATAATTTTGGTAGCGTACCAATCGTAACAGATTTTGCCGATACTGAACTGCCAACTAATAAAAGCAGAAAAGAAGTATATGATTTTGTTCTAAGTGAACTAAATGATATCAAAGATGTAGTTCGAGATGATGTAACATCTGCAAGCTATGGCAAGGTAACCAGAGGTTTTGTGTATGCTCTGTTGGGAAAAATGTATTTAAACGCCATGGTTTGGAACCCGGAAGGAGGTCCAAAATGGCAAGAAACTGTTGATGCCTGTGATGAAGTAATGGCACTTCCTTACATCTTAGAGCCCAACTGGAAAGATAATTTTTCAGTACAGAATCAAACTTCCCAGGAAATAATCTTTCCAATTGTTTACAGCACGGCTGATGGTGGAAATGGACTTCCACAACGTACATTGCATTATTTAGATCCTATTGCTTTGGGACTTAATATCGGTGCTAATAACGGACTTAGTGCAATGCCGGCTTACGTAAAAGCCTTCGATGAGGATGATAAGCGTAAAGAATGGTCGTTCCTAATTGGGCCAATGGTTGATCCCGCAACTGGAGAAACACTGATTACTGCTCATAATAGACCCTTAATCCATACCGTAGACATTGATATGAAATACAACATGGATGCAGATGGCTGGGGACAGGTTGAACAAGAAGATGGTGCTCGCGCTTCTAAATGGGAATTTGAAAAAGGCTTGAATGGTAATTCAGAAAACGATTTTGCTATCTTTAGACTTGCAGATATCTATTTAATGAAAGCAGAAGCCCTGGTACGAATGGGTGTAAACAATGTTGAAGCAACCCGCTTGGTTAATGAAATAAGAAAAAGAGCATTTGATGATCCAGCCAAGTTAAAAGCATCTGTAACCTTGGAAGATATCTATCAAGAAAGAAGGTTTGAATTTGCTTGGGAAGTACAAACCCGGCAAGACATGATTCGCTTTGGCACATTCTTAGATCCAATACCAGGATGGAAAGGAGCTACTGCAGAAAAATATCTTGTTTTTCCAATTCCAACAACTGCTTTAGATGCAAATCCAAACTTAACACCAACTCCTGGATATTAATTGAATTAATATCTGTCATAAAACGCCCCATAAATATTTAATTTATGGGCGTTTTATTTGTACAATAGACAATTTACAAGCTAAATACTTTATAAATACTGCATAATAAAATAACACATTAAGCATTGATTTTAATTGTAATAATATTTGTTACAATTAAAAATATAACTACCTTTGTCATCAATATGAACAACACAAGATTTGCAACAATCATACATATCTTAACACTCTTGGCTAAGAACCCAGGTGAATGGATGAATTCTGATTGGATTGCAGGTAGTATCAATACCAACCCGGTTATCGTTAGAAAGGAACTGGGTGTATTACAAGAACAAGGATGGGTAACCAGCAGAAAAGGTAAAGATGGTGGCTTTATATTAAATATTTCAAGTGATGAGATCACTTTAGCAGAGCTATATAAAGTGGTAAAAAACTCGGATGTATTGGGAAAGAAAAATCTAAACCCAAATCCTCAATGCCCTATTGGGAAGGATATTAATAAGAATCTGGAAACCTTATTTACTGAAACTGATGACTTGGTATTCGCTTCACTTCAAAGAAAAACACTAAAAAGTTTTATGGAGCAATTTTAACATTTTTTTTCACACTTAATGTAACAAAGTTTGTTACAAATATCATCACCTTAAAAACAATTTATTCAAATGAAAACAGGTATCACAGGAGCTACAGGACAACTAGGTCGTTTAGTAGTAGAAAAATTAAAACAGAAAACAAACGCAGATAATTTAATAGCATTGGTGCGCTCACCCGAAAAAGCCGCTGATCTGGGAATTGAAGCACGCGCATTCGACTACACAAAACCTGAAGCATTAGCTAATGCTTTACAAGGAATTGATTATCTACTATTAATTTCAGGAAATGAAGTTGGTCAACGTAAAACTCAGCATGAAAATATAATCAGAGCTGCTCAAAAAGCTAATATTAAGTGGATCGTTTACACCAGCTTATTATATGCCGACACCTCTTCATTGAGCTTAGCTCCTGAACATCTGGCAACAGAAGAACTATTGAAATCTTCCGGAATTCCTTACACCATTTTACGAAATGGCTGGTACACAGAAAACTACACAGGTTCAATACCTGGAGCTTTAGGCGCAGGCGCATTTATAGGTAGTGCCGGAGAAGGAAAGATATCTTCAGCAGCAAGAGAAGATTATGCTGAAGCTGCAGCTGTAGTGTTGACAAGCGAAGGACAACAAGGAAAAACATACGAATTGGCAGGCGATAATGCTTATACTCTAAAAGACTTGGCTACCGAAATATCTCGCCAAACAGGAAAAGACATTCCTTACAATAATCTCGCTGAAGAAGAATACGCCGGAATCTTAAAATCGGTAGGCTTACCTGAAGGTCTTGCCCAATCTATTGCCAGCTGGGATGTTGGTGTTTCAAAAGGTGATTTGTTTAACGATAGTAAAGTGCTTTCCAAATTAATTGGACATCCAACCACTCCTTTTACTGATACCGTAAAGAAAGCTTTGGTATAAATAGATCCATATTACGATAAACACAGAAAAGCCAGATATCTTTTTACAAAAAGCTATATGGCTCTTCTATATCTAAAAATTGTATAATCTATTTAACTATTTCAGGCTAAAACACGTTTTTATCTCGATTTACTCAAACAAGGATCAAACAGGGGTCAAACAAGGACCAAACAGGGGCAAAACAGTCATATTGCCCTTGCTTTATCCCTGTTTGGTCCTTGTTTAATATGAGTTTAACTTTTGTTTGGGTAAAATGAAGTAGCCAGTTAAATTATCACACTCAAATTGATTTTACTTTGTATGCAATCATTGCATTCTCAATTTGTGATTCTTCTGTCGTATCAGGATACAAGAAATAACTTGGTGCTTGAATCACATCTACTTGTGTAACTTTAATTTCTATTACTGATTTTATTGGAAATTTATCCGTAAATAAGTCTGTTAAAGGCTTCACCTTTGCTTGGAAGCTCTCGTCGTCTTTGTCAATAAGTTTCGCTTTCCCTTTTATTTTAAACCCTTTTTGAACAAATACGTCTACGAAGCTTACACAAACGTTTGGATTCTCTTTAATGTTATTGATACTATTTGGTGAAGCAAGATTTGCTATTAACAATGTTGTATCATCCTGATATGTGAAAAGTTCTTTTGGTGAAACATTAGGTTCATTCTGCATATTACAAGTAGCCAGCCAACACAATATGCTTTTGTCAATATATTTCTTTACTTCGTTATTTATCATTTCTATTTATTGCTTTATCGTTATTTTATTCTGATAAGTTTTGAATACACTGCTCCCTGATTCTCCAAATCTCATCGAGAGAATATCCTATGTCGCTGTTTTCATTAAGCCAATTCACTAAAAAGCTTCTATGTATCTGAACTTTATCCCTGGTGATTTCATTTGGCTGAATCTCGGTTTCAAAAAACAAATCATTTAGAAAATCAGATGACGAGACATTTGGCTTTGTAAAATCAAAAAATTCAGATTTGTACTTTAAGTAATTATGGGCTTCAGGAATATATTTTAAGTTGTTTTCAGTTAAAGTTTGGGCGACTTTTGGTGTGTTCTTAGCGTTCATCTTAAAAACTCCAAGCATTAATTTGATGTCATTAAAATGATTTTCATGAGCTAACTGTTTCAAAACAGCATGTTTTGTACTACATGTTCCTTTGTTATCTGTAAAAACTGTTATTAAATCCTCTTTATTTAAATTTCTTCCATAGCTCAAGTTTCTAATAAATTCAATGGCTTGATAGAAAGTGAACATATTTCGAGATAAAAACTCTCTTGATATTTCTCCATTTGGTTTTATATCAAAATTTGGAAGTTTATTCATAAATAAACATTTGATTAAATAACAGACTGTCGCTCATTTAAAGTAATTGCATAAAATCTATTAAACAGAAGGGTGAAGATAGAGCGTTAGCTTGTTAGCTCTTCATAAGCGGCTTGCAAACTACGTTGAATTCCATCACCCTGCCATTCTGGAGCGCCGGGGATTGATTCAATCTTGAGGATTTCTTCTAAACTTTGATTGGCTTTAATCTTACTGCCAACAAGAGCAAGTAGAGATTCTAAGTAATTTTGGAAGGCTTTAATATCAGCTTTGTTTCCTGTATATTTTTCAGGATCTAAACTATGTCCGAAGATAAACAGGGTATCATTATCAAACTGATCCATTGCTTTTTGTAGACCAGTTATCCAGCTTTTAATATTTGCACCGGCATTACGGTCAATAAAGGGATAACGACGGTTAAAAACCGAATCTCCTGTATGCACAATGTTTGCGTTCTGAAAATGAATCATGGCATCACCATTGGTATGCCCTGCGCCGAAATAATGGGCTTTAATAAGTTCATCGCTTGTTTTTAGTTCCCAACTATCTGTAAAAACAGTATCTGGAAACAGCTGCTGAGCTTCACTACCTTGAGCTGCAGCTGCAGCTTTCTGATTGATCAATGAATTATTATGAGCCACTACATTCCCCGCAATACCTTTAAAAGCAATGTTTCCAGCTGTATGATCGCCGTGATGGTGGGTATTTATTAAATGAGTAAAGGATTTTGTTCCTAATTTCTTTAATTCACTAATTACATGAGGTGCAGTGTCGGGAAATTGAGCATCAACAACAACGAAACCGTCGGCAGAATTTAACCATCCAATAGTACCACCTCGCTCAGTAAAAGCACCTACATTGTTCCTTAAGGCTTTAAATTTATAAGTTGGTTCTTGTAATAAGGATGCAAAAGAATTTTGTTTGCTTAAAGTTAATAAACCAAGAGCTAAACCCGAGGTTGTTAGAAAATTTCTCCTTTTCATAATAAGTATATAAATCAGCGGTTAATATTAATATAACAAAAGTAACTCTAATAGGTTTATTCGAAACCCAAATTGAATTCTTTTCTAAATTGATCTAGCAATGGATTTTTAGAAAGCATGGCCTGATATTTCTCTGTATCGGTAACAGGCTTTCTTATAACATTTGTCTTTTGAAGCACAGGGATTAAATCAATCTTAAAGTTTTTAAGCTTTTGCCTTAAATAATTTAGCAGATCAATCTTAGATTCAATAAGAAGCTGCTGTTGTAATTGATTTTCAATAATAATGGCTACCTGATAGTTTTCCCGAAGTGTAGGCTCATTAGCTGTCATCAGCGTATACAGATTGATCTTATTCTCAATCTTCGCCTGCTCTGCAAAGCTTTTCCAATAGATTAGGAAGTCGCTTTCCTGAAAAGGTTCTTCAGCATCGCCTTGAATATATTCGGGGTCTTTTTCTGCGTCGACCTTCTTTTCTTCAAAAACAGAATCCAGATTCGGGATATGGGCATTGATAGCGATATCGCCAAACTTTGGAATTACTAATTTTGGTTTAGTTATTTTTTCAGCAGGCTCTGCCAGATTGGAATCTATTGCAATGCTTCCATCCATTGCTGGCATGCTAGCTTTCGTCTCTTCTGTTGAAACGGGTTCATGCTCTTTAGAAATTTCTTGAATTACTGGAGTTTCTGAACTTACTGAATGTTTGGTGTTGTTAGTTTTTTTTTTAATCTCCTGAGATTGCTCAACAGTTGGCAGCGGCATTTTAGTGAGCTGAATTGCAGCTGCAATATGGCACATCTTGAGCAGAGCTATCTCTACCTGCAAACGCTGATTTCTACTTGTTTTATATTGGATTTCGCATTGATTGGCAATGTTCAAACCCGATAATAACAATCCCTGGCTAGTTTTTTCTGCTTGACTTAAATAACGCTCTTTTATAGATTTACTAACTTCAAGCAACTTAATAGTTTGAATATCTTTAGCAACCAATAGGTTTCTAAAGTGACTAGCTAAACCTGAGATAAAGTGGCTTCCATCAAAACCATTAGATAATATTTCATCAAACAACACAAGGCATTTGGAGCTGTCTTCTTCTTGTATCGCCTGTGTAATTTTAAAATAATAATCGTAATCGAGTACATTTAAGTTATCAATTACTGCCTGGTAACTTAAATTCTTATTAGAGAAGCTTACCAATTGATCAAACATAGATAAGGCATCTCTTAAGCCTCCGTCTGATTTTTGCGCGATGAGGTGAAGACCGTCCTGATCAAAACCTACTTCTTCCTTTTCTGCAATATATTGCAGGTGATTGGCTATATCTTCTACTCGTATTCTGTTGAAATCAAAGATCTGACAGCGCGATAGAATAGTCGGCAATATTTTATGCTTCTCGGTTGTTGCTAAAATAAATTTGGCATATGATGGTGGTTCTTCCAGTGTTTTCAAGAATGCATTGAAAGCCTGGGCTGAAAGCATGTGCACCTCATCTATGATATATACTTTATATTTTCCAGCTTGTGGTGGGATACGAACCTGCTCTATCAGGCTTCGGATGTCTTCAACTGAATTATTAGAGGCCGCATCAAGTTCATGAACATTAAAGGAATTTCCATTCTGGAAAGCCATGCAGCTATCGCATACACCACAGGCTTCAACTTCGTTTGTCAGATTCTGACAATTGATCGTTTTTGCTAAAATACGTGCGCAAGTAGTCTTCCCTACTCCTCTCGGCCCACAAAATAAAAAAGCTTGTGCAAGCTGATTGTTCTTAATCGCATTTTTTAGTGTACCGGTTATATGTAGTTGTCCAACAATGGTTTCGAATGTTGCCGGGCGGTATTTTCTTGCTGAAACAATAAAGCTATCCATTGCCACGAAGATACAGCATATTAGTGTAAAGTTGAAAGACCGGACTTGAAAAAAAGAAAGAGAATGGCAAATTAAACAAAATCTGTATTTTAGCGTTTAGTTAAAGACGTAAAATAACTGGATTCGCACAACGAATATTAAAATAAACTTAAAATGAAAATCTTAAAAACTTCTCTTCTTGCTCTTACCTTATTAAGTGTAGTTGCATGTAATAATCAACAAACTGATGAGTCAGACGCTTCAATGAATGACAGTATTGCGAATACGAATAACAATCCGCCATCTCGAGACTTAAATGCTGAAGTTCAAGAACCTAATTTCGAAAACAGTAAATTGACCTTCTCAGAAACCAATACTCAATTAAAACTACAGTTACCCAATAGTGATATCTTTGAGGAAGGTACTGCTACAATTAAACCAGGGGAACAAGCTACCTTAGAAGAAGCCTATAAAACCATTAATGAGCGTGGAATTGGCAAAGTTTTAATTACCGGAAATAGCGGTAGAGAAGGTGATGTAGCTGCAAATACTAAACTTTCTGCAGAGCGCGCCATAGCAGTAGTTAAATGGATGAATAATAAAGGCCTTAAGAAAGATGTTTCTTTAAGCTCTCAAGGAGCTGGCGATAGATTTCCGATGGTTTCTTACCAACTTACTGACGGATCTCCTAATCCTCAAGCGAACGAATTGAACGATCGTATTGAAATAACTTTCCGTAAATCGCAGCTCGCAACAGAATAATTACTAGCTTGTTGTAATTTAGAAAATTTCATTGTACTTTTGCATCCCACTTAGAGTGGATTAAAAATTTATTAATTTAAACTGAACAATGCAACAGTACGAAACCGTGATCATTCTTACCCCGTTGTTATCAGATGAAGTAGCTAAAGAAACCATTGCAAAATTTAGCAACTTTTTAACTGAAAACGGAGCCGAAATTATCCACAACGATAATTGGGGTTTGAAAAAATTAGCGTATCCGATTGAGAAGAAATCAACCGGATTCTATCACCTAATTGAATTTAAGGCTCCAGGTGAAATTATAAGCAAACTGGAACTTCAGTATAAGCGTGATGAGCGTATTATGCGTTTCCTTACTATTGCTTTAGACAAGCATGCAATTGCCTACAACGAGAAAAAACGTAGTGGTGCATTTAACAAGAAACCTAAAACTGAGGAGGCAAAATAATGGCGAAAGAACAAAAAATTCAATACGTTACAGCTCCTAAGGTGGACGATAACCGTAAAAAGTATTGCCGTTTCAAAAAGAATGGTATTAAATACATCGATTACAAAGACGCTAACTTTTTATTGAAGTTTATTAACGAACAAGGTAAACTTTTACCTAGACGTTTAACTGGAACTTCTTTGAAATTTCAACGTAAAGTGGCTCAAGCTGTTAAACGCGCACGTCACATTGGTCTATTACCTTATGTTGCAGATTCATTAAAATAAACGGAGGTAAAGAAACATGGAAATTATTTTAAAACAAGATATTAAAAAGCTCGGTGAGAAAGATGATATTGTTTCAGTAAAACCAGGATATGGTCGTAATTACCTTATACCTCAAGGTTTTGCTGAATTAGCAACATCTTCTGCCAAGAAAGTTTTGGCTGAGAACATTAAACAAGCTCAGTTTAAACAAGATAAAATTAAGCAAGATGCAGAAGCATTGGCTACTAAACTTGAATCTGTAAAATTAAGCATTGGCGCTAAAGCTGGCGAGAGTGGTAAAATTTTCGGTTCGGTTAACACCATCCAAATTGCAGATGCACTTAAAAAACAAGGCTTCGAGGTTGATCGTCGTCGTATTACTTTTGAAGAAGAGCCTAAATTCGTTGGTGAATTTATAGCTAACCTTAACCTACATAAAGAGGTTAAAGTTCAGGTTCCTTTTGAAGTAATTGCTGAATAATTAATCAGTAAAAAACTAAAAAAGGCTATCCAATTGGGTAGCCTTTTTTTTGAAATAATCTTTTATGGCCATTAAACGCACATCTAAAAAGAAGAAGCCAGCGAGTAAAAAGAAAAAGATCTTGCATCTTTTCATTCGCTTGGTGATCTATTTTATTGCATTTAGTATTGCCTGGGTTTTAATATATCGTTTTATCAATCCGCCAATAACCTGGTTAATGATACAACGTAATTTTGAAAACAGCGAGGTCCCTAAAAAGGTCATAAAACGTAAATGGATTAATTACGAAGATATCTCTACTAATCTAAAGCTGGCCGCCGTGGCAAGTGAAGATGCCCGATTTATGCAGCATAATGGTTTCGACACAGAAGCTATTAATCAAGCTTTTAAGAGAAACCAATTAGGTGAATCTATACGAGGTGGCAGTACCATTAGCCAGCAAACCGCAAAAAATGTCTTCCTTTGGCCACATCGCTCTTGGTTAAGAAAGGGCTTTGAAGCTTGGTTTACCATTTTAATAGAAGCACTTTGGGGTAAAGAAAGAATATTAGAAGTGTATTTAAATATTATTGAAATGGGACCTGGTGTATATGGTGCGGAGGCTGCTACTCAATTTTATTATGATAAACCTGCCACTAGTTTAACGAAACGACAGGCAGCCTTACTAGCCGCAATCTTGCCTAATCCGCGTGTTTGGTCACCTAATAGACCAACGAACTTTATTAATCGCAAGACCAATACGATCTTGCGCTATATGCCATACAGTAAGATTCCAGAGTAGATTATGCAGGTAGTTGAAAAACCTTTGCATGCCAGCTTTCCTTCATTGGCACTTCCCAACGGCTAGCTAATTCTTCACTGTTACTAACCGTATTATCGAAAACGATGGTATTCTCATTTACTTCTCCTTTTTCAATCAGATTTTCGAACACAGATCTTGAAGCAACCTTGATTGCATCACCATGACGATAAGCTATCAACATTCTATCAAACAATTCAATATTCAATTCACTTTGAAGTTCTTTTAGAAGCCTTACCGATTTATCGATTGAACAACCTGTTGCAGCAGCCACCTCTTCATCTAAGAAAAGAATGATAAAGCGATTGTAACGAACTTCTGCACGAGCTGCAAGTTGCTTTCCATGTGCTTTCCATTGTTCAGTAAATCCTGATAATTTTTCGATGCTTTGTTCAATCTCCTGAGCTGTTAGTTCAAGGTTCGATTGATATATCCAAATGCGTTCCATTCCTATTTCCTTTATACAAACTTAATAATTTAATAGAGTGGATTACAGATAGCTGGCTATCTTTTTAATTTTTAACAATTGAAAGACATTAAAAGAAACTAAGCGATTTTTTCTTTATCCAGCTTCAACTTAACCTTTTGCTCGATCACTATTCTATCTATTTCTGAATAGCTGTAGAGCTCTTCATCGTGTTGTGTTATATCTAATCCTTGCTCTTCTTCTTCTTCAGATACACGAAGAGGATCGATATAATCAACCAATTTGAAAATACCATAGGATACAGTAAAACTATAAGCAACTACTACAACCACTCCTATTAGCTGTGCCAGGAAGAAAGCTGAGCCACCATAAAACAAACCATCTGCACCAACTCCATTTACAGCAGAATTTGCAAATATACCGGTTAAGATCATTCCAACAACACCTCCAATTCCATGACAAGGAATTACATCCAACGTATCATCCAGCGATGATTTTGATTTCCACTCAACGGCCAAGTTTGAAATAACTGCAGCAACTACACCAATAAATATACTTTGAGGAATGGCAACAAAACCCGCCCCTGGTGTGATAGCTACCAAACCAACTACTGCACCAATACAAAACCCTAATACAGAAGGTTTTTTGCCGCGTAATGCATCAAAAAACATCCATGCTAATCCTGCAGCGCCGGCAGCCGTGTTGGTAGTTGCAAAAGCAGAGACAGCTAATCCGCTAGCGGCCAGTGCCGAACCTGCGTTAAAACCGAACCAACCAAACCAAAGCAATCCTGTTCCAATCAAAACATAAGTAATGTTTGCTGGCCTGGTTTTAATATGAAAGAGGTGAGAACGCCTTCTTTTTAATACCAATACTCCGGCAAGAGCAGCACAACCAGCTGAAATATGTACAACTGTTCCTCCTGCAAAATCTAACACGCCTAATTTGGCAAGAAAACCATCAGGGTGCCAGCTCCAATGAGCTAATGGTGCATAAACAAACAAGCTAAAAAGAACAATAAATAAGGTATAGGAAGTAAATTTTATTCTCTCTGCTACCGCTCCAACTACTATTCCCGGGGTTATTATTGCAAACATAAGATGAAATACTGCAAATTCAGCGAATGGGATAGTTGGTGCACCTGCCCAAGGCTGTCCGGATACTACATGCTGAAAAAAGAAATAGGTGCCAGGGTTTCCAATTATTCCTCCTATTGATTCTCCAAAACAAAGACTGAATACAACCACAATCCATAGAACACTAACAACTCCGGCTGATACAATACTTTTAATCATAGTTGATATAACGTTTTTGCTATTTACCATACCACCATAAAAGAATGCAAGTCCGGGAGTCATTAAAAATACCAATGCTGCAGAAATTAATACCCAGGCTATATCTGAGCTATTATATTGACCATTTCCATCAAACATGGTTTCGGGACTAATAAAGAGCGATGCTCCAGCAATAATCACCAATAATAGAAATGGTGCCGCCTGTCTAATTGAAATTGTTTTCATTGTTTTGATTTTTTAAGCCGTTTTAAACTATTTTTTACTGTAAAGACTCACAATTTTTATTATTTACTATATAAAATGAATAATATTATACCAATTATTCAATAATATTAACAAATGAGCCATATATATATGTCAAAAATATAAATAAAATTACAAAAACAATTATTTTGTATAAATAAAATACAATTTTCGATAAATATTTATAATAATACCCCAATATTGGTATATTATTATGTCAAATACTTAATATTTTACACATTATTACCAGTATTTAGTATACAAATGTCAACCAGTACCATTAATAGAGCAAAGGTGGCTCGGTTAACGCAATGACCATACTAAATTATCTGTAAATTAATATTGAGCAAGTACCTTTATACTAGCAAAAAGGGTGTCTTATGAATAACTATCGAATACGTTTTAAACAAACTGCTGTCTTAAAAAGATCTTTAAGTAATTATATAGCAAATCTGACTTCTTGTGTCTTATTATTTACCTTATCCAGCTTTTCTTCTCCTTGGAAGTACAATAAAATTAGATGAGCGAAAGATTAAAAATTCTATATGCGATTCAAGGGACAGGCAACGGTCATTTAAGCAGAGCACGAGATATAATACCAATCTTACAGAAGAAAGGCGACCTGGATATTCTGATTAGCGGCATACAGGCCGACATTGAACTACCCTACCCAATAAAATATAAATTCTATGGCCTAAGCTTTATTTTTGGCAAAAAGGGAGGAGTAGATATTTTCGAAACATTTAAGAAAGGCGATATCAAAAAGCTTATTCTAGAGATAAAACAGTTACCTATTGAAAAATATGATCTTATTATCAACGATTTTGAGCCGGTTTCTGCATGGGCTTGCTATTTAAAGGGGAAAGAATGTATTTCATTAAGCCATCAAGCTGTTATACTCAATAAAAAATCGCCACGCCCTAAAGAGTTCAATATAATTGGGAAAACCACATTAAAAAACTATGCTCCTTCTACAGCCCAGTATGGTTTTCACTTTCAACAATACGAAGATTCCATTTACACTCCTGTTATAAGAAATGAGATTCGCGAACTTAATCCGCAGAATAAAAACCACTATACAGTATATTTACCAGCTTTTAGCGACGATAAAATCATTAAAATACTTTCAAAATTTCCTGAAACCAAATGGGAAGTATTTTCAAAACACACAAAAGAGTCCTATATTAAAAACAATATCTCAATTTCCTGCATTAATAATGAAAGGTTCATTATGAGTATGGCTGACTCGGCAGGCGTTCTATGTGGAGCGGGATTTGAAACTCCGGCAGAAGCTTTGTTCCTTAAAAAGAAACTAATGGTTATTCCGATGAAGAAGCAATTTGAACAACAGTGCAATGCAGAAGCGTTAAAACACATGGGGATTCCGGTTATTAAGAATTTAAAGCAAAAGCAGGTTTCAAGAATAGAAGCATGGTTAAAGTCCACAACTATAATTGATGTAAATTACCCGAACATTACAGAACAGATTGTTGATGCCATCATATTTAAACATGGCAGAAAAATCAATTCTTAAGAAAATCTACAATCAAGTAATAGTATATGGATCGATCGGATTTTGGCGAAGATTTTATTTGGGGCGTATCTACTGCCGCCTATCAAATTGAGGGTGCTCATAACTTATATGGCAAGGGAGAATCGATCTGGGATCAATTTGTAAATAAAAAAGGAAAGATTCTAAATGAAGATAAAGGGAATATAAGCTGTGATTTTTATAATCGCTTTGAAGGAGATCTTGCTTTAATGCGTGCCATGAATATCCCTAACTTTAGATTTTCTATTTCCTGGAGCAGGATTTTCCCTGATGGGATTGGCCGCCCTAATCAAATGGGTGTTGATTTCTACAACCGATTGATCGATCAATGTTTAGAACTAAACATACAACCCTGGATCACTCTTTATCACTGGGATTTACCTTCGGCATTAGAAAACCTTGGAGGCTGGACTAACCGCGATATTGTATTTTGGTTTGGCCAATATGTGAGTTTTTGCATAAGTACTTTTGGAGATCGTGTAAAGAACTGGATGGTACTGAATGAACCTATGGTATTTACCGGTGCCGGCTATTTTCTAGGTGTGCATGCACCTGGTAAGAAAGGTCTTTCAAATTTTCTGGCAGCAACTCATCATGCTGCACTTTGCCAAGCTGAAGGAGGCCGAATTATTAAATCATTACGCAATGATCTTTCTGTAGGAACTACTTTTTCTTGTTCTTACATTCAACCTTCAAGCAATAAAGAAAGAGATATATTAGCTGCTAAAAGGGTTGATACACTTTTAAACAGAACCTTCATTGAACCTCTATTGGGCCTGGGTTATCCTTCTCAAGATCTCAAAGCATTGAGAAGGATCGAAAACTATATGAAAGCAGATGATGAGAATAAGCTTAAGTTTGATATGGATTTTATCGGTATTCAAAATTATACTCAGGAAATTGTCTCACATTCTTATTTTACACCATTCTTAAAAGCCAAGATTATTAAAGCGGATGAAAGAAAGGTTGAAAAAACAGCCATGAATTGGGAAGTATATCCTGAATCAATTTACCAAATGCTTAAGAAGTTTTCTTTATATGATGGTGTTAAAAAACTAATTGTGACAGAAAATGGAGCTGCCTTTAATGATGAGGTCATTAACGGGGAGGTTCATGACATTCAACGCAAAGAATATCTCCAGAAATATATAGCTGAAGTATTAAGAGCCAAACAAGAAGGCATCAATGTACAAGGCTACTTTGTTTGGAGCTTTACTGACAATTTTGAATGGGCGGAAGGATTTCTCCCACGCTTCGGATTAGTGCATATAAATTATAAAAACCAAAAAAGAATTATAAAGGACTCAGGCAAATGGTATAAGTCTTTTTTAAAGACTTATTAACTTATATATTTCTGCTTTAATCCTCTTTTCTAAGTACCTCCAATGGCGTTCTGTTTAACAATGCCGTACTATTAAATATACCTATTATTACAGTCAGCGCTGAAACGCCAACAAAAAGACCTATAATAAGCAAGATATCTGGAACGAAAGGTAGTTCAAAACTAAAAATAGCTAACGCCCAACTTGAAAGTAAGGCTATTACGATACCTGTTGAAGCAGCAAGAGTTCCTAAAAACAAATACTCCATTGCGGCGATAGTCAATATCTGCTTTCTGCTAGCTCCCATGGTTCTTAATAAAACACTTTCTCGAACTCGCTGATATTTACTAATCATAACTGACGCTATTAATACGATTATACCTGTTAAGATACTTAAAGCTGCCATAAATTGGATTACAAAGCCAATCTTACTCAATATTTCATCTAATATGGTTAATATAAGATTCAGATCAATAATAGAAACCGTAGGGAATCGTTGAACTACAGCCAACTGAAAGGCAGCTGAGATTTCACTATTCGGAGTCTTTGTCATGATAACATGAAACTGAGGAGCATCATCAATAACTCCTTTAGGAAAGACTACCCTAAAGTTTGTTTGAACTCTATTCCAATCCACTTCACGAAAGCTCCCTACAATAGTAGGAACCATCAATCCCTGAACATTGTATACCAGACGATCTCCTATTTTAAGACCTGCCCTTTGTGCATATTCCTTTTCTAAGGACACTCTTGCCGTATCGCCTTTTCCTACTTCACCAATCCATACACCGTCGGTTATTTTCTCTGAAGAGATTATGCTATCACGATAGGTAACTCGTAATTCACGACCAAAGGAACGAACCGATAGACCCAAAGTGCTATCTTTTCTAACAGTAGCCTCATTATATCCATTAATCGTTTCAAGCTGAATAGTAACAATAGGAACTTCTTGAATAACCGGTAGATTCTCCTTATTCACTAAATCAAGTACTTTTTGTTTTTGGCTTGATTGAATATCAAACAAAACCATATTAGGCTGATTACTACTAGCAGAGAACGAGAGTTGCGAGATTAATAATGCCTTTACAAAAAACAAGGTTGCTATAAATGCCGTACCTAAGCCAATAGCCATTACCATAATAACAGTTTGATTATTTGGACGGTATAAATTAGATAAACCTTGACGCCAGAGGTAGCTCCATGAATGTGGAAAGTACCTCTTCACCATTTTTACCAATAGAAGCGAAACTCCGTATAGAATTAAAAACCCCAATAGAACACCTGCTGTAAACGCCAGTGTTTGAAACCAACTATCTAATTGCATTCTCGCAAAAAGCAGAATAAAAAGCACGATCAATCCATAAACTAATGTCTTATATTTATTCTTAGGGCCATCATTCTCTTCATAAGATAATCTTAAAGTATTTAAAGGAGATATTCTATGAATACCAATAAGCGGCAATAAGGCAAAGAGAATTGAAATAAACACACCAAGAGCTATTCCTTTAAGAATTGCTATTACCGACAGATCGTTACTTACTGCTACCGGCAATAAGTCTTGCAGAACAACTGGCAATAATTGTTGTATTAAAACTCCCAACGCTGCCCCTAGCACCGACCCTATCAAACCGATTCCGGCAACTTGGATCAAGAAAATAAGAAAAGCTTGTCTGGAACTCACTCCCAAACATCTTAGAACTGCTATGCTATTTAATTTTTCACGGATATAAATCTGAATGGCACTGGAAACACCAATACAGCCTAATAGTAAGGCGACAAAGCCTACAAGCGACAAAAATCCTGTGAGGTCATCAAAAGATCTACCCGTACTTTCTTTACGCATCTGAATGGTTTCTCCGTCCAGGCCTTCTAATTCAAAAGGTGCATCTAATTTTTCTACTATATTATCGACATCAGTTGTCTTGGGAAATTGATAATAGAAATTATAACTTACTCTGCTTCCTTTTTGTAATAATCCAGTCGACTCTAGATATTCTAATGGAATAAAAATAGCAGGAGCTACAGAACTGGAAATACCACTTTGTCCGGGAGCATTTGTAAGCGTGCCTGCAATTGTAAATTTCTGAGTACCGATCACTACCTGATCACCTACTTCGGCATTAAATTGCAGCATTAAGGTTTTATCTACCAATGCGTTTTTACCAGATCTAAAAGAGCTTTCAGCAGATTCAGGAATAGTTTCTAACTTTCCATAGAATGGGAAATTACCTCCTAAAGCACGAATATCTACCAGCCTGCTCCCTCCGCTTTTCTCAAATAAAGCCATAGAAGCAAAGCTCTTTTCTTCGGCAGAAGCGATACTAATACTTTTTATGGAGTCTATTAAATGTTGAGCGCTCTCTGACAATTCCTTACGACTATCAACCACCAAATCTGCACCTATTAATTCTGCAGCCTGCTGATCAATATCCTTTTTTAAATTATCACTAAAAGATGAGATAGCAACCATGGAAGCGATTCCAAGGACGATAGAAGAGATGAACAATAAGAGCCTGGATTTATTTTTCCTACTATCTCTTAAAGCCATTTTTAATATCCACCAAAAATTCGTTTTGGTGGTGTAGGATACCTTATCGTTATTCTGCATTATCCAATAATTTACCACCCTTTAATCGAATAACACGTTGCGTTCTTGCAGCCAGCTCAAGATCATGAGTTACTAAAACGAGGGTAGTTCCAGCTTCACGATTCAGATCAAACAGTAACTTTTCTACCCGCTCACCTGTTTCTGTATCCAGATTACCAGTGGGTTCATCTGCAAACAAGATTTTAGGAGAATTGGAGAATGCTCTTGCCAAAGAAATACGTTGTTGTTCACCACCCGATAGCTGGGATGGATAGTGAGAAGCCCGGTCTTGAAGTCCAACCTTCTCTAATAGCTCCATTGCTTTTTCCTTGATATTACTGGCTCCTCTCAATTCAAGTGGCACCATCACATTTTCAAGGGCTGTGAGTGTCGATAAAAGTTGGAAATTCTGGAAAATAAATCCGACATGCTGATTTCGTATCCATGCACGTTCGTCTTCATTAAGATTGTTTAGATTAATGTTATTCAAAATTACATCGCCACTACTGGCACGATCAAGTCCGGCACATAAACCCAAGAGGGTAGTTTTTCCGCTTCCGGAGGGGCCTACAATTGCTACTGTAGATTTCTCTTCAATATCGAAATCAATATGTTGTAATACGGTTAAAGTATTACTTCCACTTTTATAAATTTTAGCTAGATTTTTTACACTCAGAATAGATCCCAAAATATTTTATTTTAATATAATTGTATTCGACCAGGTTATTTTTTTAATAATGGCAAAAATATACGGATAAATTAAGTACTTTGTCAATTAAATATGATCCATAACAAGTAATTTTGACGTTACGATATGAATTTTAGAATACTGTTTTCTTTACTAATTTGCTCTTTTATATTGGCTTGTTCAAACGCCAATAATCAACAATCGACTCAGCAGGAAGACAATTCTGCTATTCCTGATACAGTAGAAACAACACAAATGAAAACGATTCTTTTCTTTGGAAATAGCTTAACAGCCGGCTATGGTCTTGATGATCCTAATGATGCATTCCCCGGACTTATACAATTAAAGATCGACTCTCTAGGCTTACCTTATAAAACAATTAATGCAGGGCTAAGTGGTGAGACCTCTTCTGGTGGAAAGGAAAGAATTGACTGGTTGTTAAAGCAAAAAATAGATGTTTTCGTGTTGGAACTTGGAGCAAATGACGGCTTAAGAGGTTTACCTGCAAATGAAACTTACAAGAGTTTACAAGCAATTATTGACAAGGTAAAAGCAGCCTGGCCCGATTGCAAAATGGTGCTAACCGGCATGTTAGTACCGCCAAGTATGGGGCAACGTTATTCCGAAGATTTTAAAGCCGTTTTCATAAACCTCGCTAAAGAGAATAATATGGCATTCGTTCCATTCTTGCTAGAAAATGTTGCGGGAGAAGTTGAACTAAACCAAGGCGATGGCATTCATCCAACAGTTGAAGGACAACAGATTTTAGCTGAGAACGTATGGAAGGTACTGCGCCCGATTTTATAAGGAAACATTTTATTGTTTTACGAGTTGGCTCAGATTCGTTTTTAGTTTCTCTAGAAAAGATGCTTCTTTGATTAAATTAGGATGTTCAAGTAAATATTTTACTCCATAATTATAGCCAATATCAATAATCTCATTGGCTTTACTCAATTCAAACAGGTTATAATCAATAAGCTCTTTTGGTTCTATGTACATAAAACATCCGTGAGCAGATCGTCGGACTTTTTCTACAAAGCTTAAATGGAAAGAACGATCTATTATTTCCCATAGGCCTCTTTTTTCACTTAAATCACGGATCGGGTTTACATGCACACAAACAACGTCTTTCTTCCTATTAAGAAATGGCTCAACTGGTAAATTGTTAAATAATCCACCATCAACATATGGAATATTATCAATTTCAACCGCTGGAAAGATTGCCGGAATTGCACAAGAGGCTGCCAATGCTTCCATGATGTCGCCCTTATTAAAGATTTTTTGAGTTCCATCAATAAACGAAGTAGCTGTTATATAAAGAGGCATATTCAACTCTTCGAACTTATGATGCCGCAAATTTTTCTTGATATATTCGCTGACTTTATTAAAAGAAATAAGACCCATCCTCAATGAATTCCAGGTAAACATTCGGCGGCTTAACTTTCCGGCAAGGATCTCGATAACTTCATCAACCGTATAACCATTGGCTAAAAATGCCCCAGCGATTGCTCCGGCACTGGTGCCTGATATTTCAGAAGGATAAACTTTCTGTTCGTGCAGAGCCTTTATTACTCCTAAATGAGCAAAGCCTCTCGCCCCGCCACCAGAAAGCACAAATGGTTTCTTCATTATTGCAATTGATAAGATATGCAAAATATCAATTTATTTACAGAACTTATAGAATATTTACATAGATTCAAAAATATGGCATATGTATTAATAACCGGAGGAGGTAAAGGAATAGGAAAGGCTATTGCTATAGAGTTAGCATCAAGAGGTTACAATGTATTATTAGTCGCCCGAACAGAAGATGATCTAATAAAACTATGCAATAAGATAGAAACAACATATTCTGTAAAAACTCAATATTTCAAAGCTGATCTTTCAGTAAAGGGCATCGAAAATGATATATTCCGTTGGGTACAATCCCTTAATATTGAAATCGAAATTCTAGTAAACAATGCAGGATATGGGTTAAGTGGAAATTTCG
Organism: Albibacterium bauzanense; assembly: GCF_004339765.1. Taxonomy (GTDB): domain Bacteria; phylum Bacteroidota; class Bacteroidia; order Sphingobacteriales; family Sphingobacteriaceae; genus Albibacterium; species Albibacterium bauzanense. Next base: position 1,086,233 of record NZ_SMGO01000001.1, read on the forward strand.
AAAGCCAGCGCTTAGATGATTTAAAAAATATGATGCAATTAAATATGATTACATTAACCGCGATTACATATGCCTTTTTACCTCAATTGAAAAAGCAGGAGAAATCGTTTATTTTAAACATTGCAAGTACTGCTGCTTATCAAGCAATACCCGGACTGAGTGTATATGCTGCAACAAAATCGTTCGTTCTTTCTTTTAGTAGAGGTCTTAAAGTAGAGCTTATTAATAGTTCCGTTTCTGTAACCTGTATATTGCCAGGGCCTACAAATACTGCCTTTATGGAACGCGCCAGCCTAAGCAAAAGAGGTTTAGAATTAACAAAGAAAGTACATATGCAACCAGAAAACGTTGCTAAAATTGCAGTTCACGCACTTTTGACTGGTAAGGCTGAAGTAGTTTCTGGATTAAAAAACAAATTGACAAGCTTTTTATCCTGGCTCTTACCGAAATCTTTAATAGAAAGAATTGCAGGTAAACTGATAAGGAATGTATTACACTAGTTTCGCTTCAAAATAACGCCTTTATTTATCATATCAGTCATGATGACCTGGCTTAATTCTGTACCTAAAGATCTTGCTGAACTCGGGTTAAATGACTTTGTTTGTGCCGAATATTTCAATGCTTTAGTACTTAAATCATAGAAATTAGCCTCTAATGTATAATTTGTTGATTCTGTATAATAGCCCGGATTATATATTCTTGCATAGACTGTTTGATAGAAACCCCAGAAATAATTATAATAAGTATAAGGCCTATAACTGACAGACCCAGGCACGTAGTCTTTGTCTTTTGATCGATCTAATAATGCTACAACTAAAACTGCATCATAACCATTATCCGTAATCTTAGCAACGGCTTCTTTTTCAGTAAGCTTTTCAAAGGCTTTAGGACCATATTCAATATATGCCGATCCACTCGCCATACCATTTGTTAAAAAACCTTGTACCAAACCTTTTTCAAGATTTTCCCTCAGCTCTAAATTCTTAGGGTCCATTAGCCCTAATACCAGAACCTTATTATACTGTTTAACAGTTTCATCAGGAGCCTTCCATGAAGAAACTAACCGAGTGCTGCTACATCCACTAAAAATGAACAGCGCAATTATTGGTAAAATGAACTTTTTCATGACCTGTTATTCTATATATATTAATAACATAACTATTGAGTTTCAGTTTTGTTATTAGAAAAATTTACTATCTTCAATGAAAATAGCTTTATTAAACCTATCTCTTATTAAATCCAATTTTTTATCAATTATGAAAAATCTATCGAAACTTAAATTCATAGCTCCCTTCCTTTTTTTATATGCATGTGGGGGAACTGCCAATAACACTGACTCCACACAAAACGTTAATGACTCTATTCAAGTAAGTCTTAGCCAGGTATGGTCTACTGATACTACTCAATTAGCTACTCCAGAATGTGTGACTTATGACCCTGCAACCAAGGTTCTATATGTTTCCAATTTAAATAGGGCAAATGATATTGATAACGATGGCTATATCTCCATTGTTAATACGGATGGCAGTGTAAAGAATGCTCAATGGGTAAAAGGTCTGGGAGCACCATTGGGAAATGACATTTATGATGGCCATCTATATGTTAATGATAATACCAATATAGTTAAGATCAATATAGAGACTGGAGAGATTGTTGATAAAATACAAGTTGATGGTGCAACCAGGCTTAATGGTATTTCTGTAGGTCCGAATGGAGATATTTATTCAGCAGATATTGAGGGTAATAAAATATTCAAAGTAACTCAAAATGGTGAAGTTTCTATAGCTTTTGAAAGTGCAGAACTTGACAGGCCTAATGGTGTTTTAATTAAAGGTAACGACCTAATTATTGCTTCTTTTAACGCCAAAAAACTATTGTCTGTTAACTTGGAAAGTAAAGAAATTAAAGTATTAGGAGAAGGATTAGAAAGTGCGGATGGAATCGTTGCACTAGACAATGATAATTACTTAGTATCAAGCTGGACTGGACTTGTTCATTTCGTAGGTAACGATTCAAAGGTTCAAAAGATTTTGGATACAAAAGGTCAAAGTATAAATGCTGCTGATATAACTTTTATTCCTGAAGAAAACCTATTGGTGGTTCCAACGTTTAATGCTAATAGCTTAATGGCTTATAAAATGGAACTCAAATAATTAAAATTAAAAGCTAATAAAATGCCCTCATTTGACATTGTAAGTAAGGTTGATGCCCAAACTCTGGACAACGCCATTAATAACGCAAAAAAAGAGATTCTAAATCGATATGATTTTCATAGTTCAAACAGCACGATTGATCATGATAAGAAAACAAATGTGATTACCATCGTGACCGAAGATGATATGCGGTTAAAAGCTATTATCGACACGATTACTGCACGGATGTTTAAACAAAACCTTGATGCTTCAAGCCTTGATTTTGGCAAAGAGCATAATGCGGCAGGAAATATGATCAGGAAGGAAATAAAAGTTAAAGAAGGAATCGATAAAGAAACTGCTAAAAAAATTGTAGCGAAGATTAAAGATAGCAAAATCAAAGTTCAGGCTTCTATTATGGACGAACAGGTTCGCGTACAAAGCAAGAATATTGATGATTTACAGAAAGTGATGGCTTTATGCCGAGGGGGAGATTTCGGCCAACCGCTACAGTTTATCAATATGAGAAACTAAGTAAAATAAATGGGGGAACTAATAATATTAGTTCCCCCATTTATTTTATTCTTTATTAAAATTATCTATTGCTTAATCTTAATGCTTCTGAATTCTACTTTCATTGGAGGGCCTACGTGCATTTGTACTCCAAGATAACCAGACATTTTACGATTTACTGTATCATTATCCAATACATCGCTCATCAAAACTCCATTGATATAGTGTTGAAGTCTATTGCCTTTCGCAACGATACGAATTTCATTCCAATCATTATCATGAATTGCGCTTCTTAAACTTGCAGCTGTTCCTAAACTATCTTTAACAATCATTGGACTCCACGCGTTTCTAGCTACCTTTGCTTTTGCTGTATCTGGTTCAGTAGGTATTTCTACTATCTGACCACGATAAGCCAAAGTAGTCCTCTTTCTCTCTTCATAATTTTGACCTGAATATCTATTTCGACCATCAATATCGGCTTGATAACCCTTCAATGCAAATGGAACTCCATCAACATATTCACTACGGTATTGGATTCCGCTATTTCCAGATTCAGTAATTCTATACTCAGCTTTTAATTCAAAATCTCCAGGCTGTTTGCCTTCCCAGATTAAAAATGTATTACTTTTCAAAGCAGGAAGAGATTCTTTTGTCTCTCCTGTTAGAACTCCATTAATTACATGCCAATAAACAGGATCCCCTGTCCAACCATTTAATGTCTTCTTATCAAAAATATCTACAAAACCATCCTGGGTTATTGCAGTTTGAACGTTGTCTGTGCCTTTCTGTGGTACAGGATCCGTAGCATTACTAAAGCTTAATAAGGCTACCAATGAAAATGTTAAAACCATATATTGTTGTTGATTAGAATTATATATTATTTAATATTATGTCCATTCTACATTTGTATTCTTCCATTCTTTATCAACAGCTGAATCTATAACTGATTCGCAAACTTTCTGTGTTTCAAGTGCATCTTTAAATGTAGGAGCACAAACATCATTTGATTCCAAACTTTTAAGAAAATCAGCTGCTTGATGAACAAATGAATGCTCATAACCTATTGATAAACCAGGCACCCACCATTTATCCATATATGGTTGATCTCCATCAGTTACATGTATAGAACGCCATCCTCTAATAATAGATTCATCTGAATTATCAAAATACTCTAGCCTATTTAAATCATGTAAATCCCATTTAAGAGAACCTTTTTCACCATTTATTTCAAGAGTGAACAATGCCTTGTGTCCTCTTGCATAACGTGAAGATTCAAATAATCCTAAAGAACCATTTTCAAAATGACAATGGAAAATACAGGCATCATCTATTTTTACATCTTGTAACTTGCCAGTGTCTTCATGAACACGTTGCTTAACAAAGGTTTCAGTCATCGCAGAAACATCCATAATGCCTCCATTTAACCACATAGCCGTATCAATACAATGTGCTAATAAATCGCCGGTAACACCTGAGCCTGCCGCTTCAGCATCCATACGCCAAAAAGCTCTTCCTCCTTGTGGAAGATTTTCGTTAATTGTCCAATCTTGTAAAAAATTAGATCGGTAATGAAATATTTTACCTAGTTTTCCTGAGTCTACTATCTTTTTTGCAAGCGTTACAGCAGGAAGGCGACGGTAATTATACCATACAGTATTTCTAACATTTGCTTTAGCTATCTCATCCACCATTAGCTGAGCTTCTTCTAAATTACGAGCGATTGGTTTTTCACAAAGAACCATTTTGCCGGCTTTAGCTGCAGCTATTGCAATCTCGGCATGCATATTATTAGGCGTACAAATATCTACCGCATCTATATCATCTCTTGAAATCAGAGTTTTCCAATCAGTTTCATACGATGCATATCCCCATTGATCAGCAAAACTTTTAACTTTCTCTTCATTTCTAGAACAGACTGCTTGTAATTTAGGTTGATACTCTAAGTCAGGGAAAAAGTTCTTCACTCTATTATAAGCATTAGAGTGCGTTCTACCCATAAAACCACAACCAATCAATCCTATTCTCAATTCTTTTTTCTTCATAACAAAATTTATGTATTATAATTATGCTTCGTACCAGCCGTGTGCTTCACGGACCTCAATCATCTTACTTAAAATATTATTCCAGGTCTGTTGTTGCTCCATTACTTGGTTAGGGAACATGCATCCATCCCAACAAATATGTCGTGTTGCCTTCGTAAGTTTGCCATCATTATCTCTTAACCAGAAACCTGCATCATGTGCAATATCAAGTTTCCCATTTGGATCATTGGCTAAACAATGACGTCCTGTTTTATCATGTGCGCCTGACCCGAAGACGGTTCCATCATTTTGGGCAACATGAAAATCAATTGTCCACGGGCGCAATTTATCTGTGAGCATTTTAAGTGCTTTATCTAGTTCAGCTCTATCATCCCACTGAAAATCCTTAGGTAAAACCCGATCTTCCGGACTATTATATCCTTGCAAGTACAATAACGTATGCGCCATATCAGCTTGGAAACCCATATTTGGTTTATCAACTGCTTCCAATGTTTCAAGCATTATCCGCCAACTTTGCATACCTCCCCAACAAATTTCACCTTCTGCTGCAAGTCTCTCACCAAAATCGGCTGCCACGTCACAAGCCTCGCGAAAAGTTTGAACAATTAATTTAGAATTCTCTACAGGGTTTTCACACCAGCTGTCAACATCACTTGCAGAATCAATACGAATTACATTTGCTGTACGAATACCCATATCACGGAGTTTCTTTCCGAACTTTGAAGCCTTACGAACGCTTTCTACAAATCTATTTCGCTCATCTTTGCTTCCCATTGCCGGACCACCGGTAGGAGCCCAAATTGGAGCGACTAAGCTTCCTATTTCTAAATCTAAATTCCCAACCTTATCAACAAATTTCTTAATGTAGTCATCCGATCCATCTATATTAACATGGTAATCAAAAAGTCCCAGATCAATCCCGTCAAATTTCACTCCGTCCACTTCTGCAGCGGCTGTCTTTTGCAACATGGTATCAAACGAAATAAGAGGTTCTGAGCCATCACCTTTTCCAACAATACCTGGCCACGTAGCATTGTGAAGCTTCGGAAAATTATTCTTATTCATAATATATATAATTTGGTCGTTAAAAATCTTTATAATACTAAATCAGGGTTTTCAGGACCGAAGTGCTTAAGCATAACTATAGGGTCTGTTGTTGAATGATTAACAATTTTTACTCCTTCTAACGCAGCTTTTTCTGAAACAAAAAACTCATCATTTGTTAATTGACCATAACGGATTAAGGCAGGAGTTTCAATATCCCAAACTCCCATTTTACCATGACCTTGCATCATAATCAATCCATATGCAGCACTATCCTTAATTGTTACAGTTTGACCTGGCAATACAGTAAGTTCCTTAGCACTAAATGCATCAGACTTATAACATATCCAGTTTTCAATGTAACCTTCACTCTTCATTTCATCCAATGGTTTTACTGGCTTAGGTGCCATAAACCTATTTTCCATCATATTTGGATCAAGGTTAAGATCCCAATCAATTACATCAAGCAAAGCTTCATAATCGCCTTTGCTTTCAGGAGGTGTACCTTTCCACAAAAGTTCTTCTGGAATAATAGCCTCATTTACCAGTGACTGGTACATAGCAAAAACATCAGATGCTTTTTGCGGCTCATAAGTACACATACTACCAGGTGCATGAAGTAATCCTGGAGGAACATCCCAACCTGTACCCGGATCTAATTGATATGCTTGTGAATAGCTTGTGATCTTATTATCTCCTTTAGTAAAGTTCATTAAACATTCTTTAATCTGCTCTCTGGTAGTACCAGGTGAAATACCCATAAATGTATATGGAAAATCTCCACCATGGTTATTAAGTTGAGGAGGGAAATAATATGCTTCAGGTTTACCCTTCTGCCCGACTAATGCAGCTTTCTCATCATTATGATGAATATGATGCGGAAGAGGTCCCATATTATCAAAAAACTTAGAATACATAGGCCAGGATTGATACTGATCCCATAATCTATTTCCAATAATTTCTCCTTTTACCTCATCAATAGCATCCTTTAATAATACTTTTTCTACTTTATCCCCATCATTAAATACTATAAAACTCAGTCCTTCATGCTCTCCCGTTAAAGGTCCATTCTCTGCTGGTGTAGTAGAAGAAAACCATCTCTCATCTATTCCTCCACGTTCTCCACCTAGTATATAATAATCGTCTGGATGAAGCTTAATCCTTCTACCAGGCACACAAAATGAGCGGGGAACCCATGTAGGTGCTAACCTCAGTATACCTTTTCCTTGCTCAAGAGCTTTAGTCGTAATACTCATATTCTGATTTTATAATTTAAATTTAATTGTTCTATTTATTAGAATTGTTAGTTGCTTCTTTATTATTTAGTACGCTTATTGTCAGATCGTACTCTCTTGTCTCTCCAGGATTTATAAATATAAGCTTCCCTGTTTCTCTTGCTTTCTTTTGACCTACCGGAGGATTAGTGCCGGGCTCCAATCCCATTACATATTCTCCTTTTCCCCAGTGCTGCCAATTTGTTAACCATGGCAATTGATCCTTCTTAAATTCAAGAGTTAAACCAAGACCTAGTTTCTTATTACGGATTCCAGACTTACACATGCCTTCACTATCTGCATCAACATCAATAAACACAGCTTCTTCGCCACCTCCTAAATGTGCATCAATTGGAGGTAAGCAAGTACGGAAATTGTTTCCTTCTTTAAATATTTGATTTTGACTTCCAGACTCTCTGGGTGTCCATTTTCCACTCCATATAATTTCGCTTCCTTCATCTACTAAAGGCCATCCAAAATTAAAATGATACAATAGCATATGTGGAGCCGGAGTGTTACCTCTATTTGTTATTTCATCTTTAATCTTTATTACAGATTCTCCTAAAACAGCAGAAACTGTCCTTCTCATTACCAAATTCGGACCTAAAGGGTGTCCTTGTCGTATTATGCCAGTAATGCTCATATCGAATTTGCCCATCACAGGATCGGGTTGAATAACCGATTCAATTTGAGCAGAAGTATTACTAATTTGATCATGGAGACCTCTGTCTCCAAAATCATCACTTTCCGGACCACCAACATGAGTTAAACCACATGTCACTAATAAACCGCCCCCGAAAGTCCTTAACCATTCAACACCATTATTTGAAAACGGCTGCGGGTTCACTACCCCTAAAGCGCTATGCCACGCTAAGCTATTTTCATTGAAAAAGGCATCAGAGATATCCATGGCTCGATCTATCAGAACTTTAAATCTTAATCCACTACCTGTATTAATCCAAGCAATTTTAGATCCCTTACCCAAACCATTATCAAGAATAGAAGTTTCAATTCCACCCAGTTGATTTGGATTAGAGATTTTATCGAGCCATGGCTTATCTGTTGATGTCATTTATAATTTAATTTTTAATTCTTTGGTTTAAATAATTCGCTGCTCTCATTTCCACCAGATCTTAAATATGCGATCAAATCTTTCAATTCATCTTTATTTAACGGACTGATTGTTCCTGGAGGCATAATTGAAACCTCAGATACTTTTACCTCAGCAACATTTGCTTTTGGTATCTCTCTAAGAGTTTGTGGAGCATATGGATTTTGTGAGATAGAATAAGAAGTAGCAGTTTCATTAACAACTCTACCAAGAACTGATGATCCATCTTTCAATGTCAAGACAGTAGAACCATATTGATCAGAGATCGTCTGACTTGGAAGAATAATAGCCGTTAATATATCTTTAGCAGAGAACCTGGTTCCTAATTGTGTTAAATCAGGTCCTGAAGAACCTCCTTCACCTTGAACTGAGTGACAAGCGATACAATTAACTGCAGCGAACATTGCTTTTCCTCTAGCAAAATCACGATTACCTGAATCGGCTTCTACTACTGGCAACGCAGTGTCTACAGTCCAGTTACCACGTGGACCTTGAGGTCTTATACCTGTAGCAGCTAATGCAGTACCACGTCCAGTACCAGTTAGAAGTTCACTTCCAGACATTACGTTATAACGAGCAGAGTCTGCTTGAGGAACATTTGCTAATGCCATATTTCTAGCAGTATTAATGAATCCTACATAGCTATTACCACCTTTATATCCAAATGCATTGTGGAACCATTTAAAATAAGTTTCACGCATTTCTGGAGTCCATCCTGATTTAGCATTAGCACCACTCAGAACAGTTGCCAGATATACCTGTTGTGCAGGTGGAGTTTTTGCTAACATACCGGCGATATCTAATCCATATTGAGGATTCCGCATAATTAAATCAGACGAGCTCATAATTGTCTGCTGATATGAAGCGTCATCTTTTGCTGTAGCAAGTAAGGTCACAGTTTTTTTAATTGCTTCTGGAGAATCTAAATACACTAATACTTTCGCTAATTCTCTATCTAACTCATTTTCACCAGCTGGGTAAAGAGGATTTAAATAGCTAATTACCGCAGCTTTTTCTTGATTATCCGGCATGCCCAATCTTAAGATTGCTAACTCGATAGCTCTTATCAAATCCAATTTCTGATCTGATGGTAAACTTGCAATATTAACAGATGTTAATTTCTTAAAAATCTGTGTCTTTGATGCAGAGTCTCCCACTCTAGCCATAGCAATCATTGCTTCAGTTATAGCACGAGGGTTGGTCTCATTTAAAGCTAAATTTCTCCAAGAAGCTACAGGTTGATGTTCTATCGCTATACGAGCAGCATAACGAACATATCTGTCAGGATGTTTCAAATAAGGCCATGATACAGATACCGCATTAGGGTACGCTTTAGAATCATCATGAAATACCTCCAATTGCTTTCTAATTTTAGCTTCAGGAGTTTCTACTATATTAATGGCTGGTGTACTAATGGTTTTATAATCCTTATGATATACACGGTAAACATCAGAACTTAATCTACGTCCACCAGTAAGGAAATACATTGCACCGTCAGGGCCAATATTACCATCTGTTAGAGGCAATGGCGACCCAGATATAAATTCTTCTGCATTACCTTCATACCCAGCTCCTTTTGGATTTGTATGAATTGCATACATAATACCAAAACTCCAATCAAAAGCGAACATGCTTGTTCTATACTTCTCAGGAAATTTTGCTTTTCCTCCATACATAAAGTTAGTTGGAGAGCCCTGACCGATATTAACGATAGCAGGTAAGTTATCCGGATAAGCAGGAGACCACTTACTATTACCGGTACGCCATCCGAATTCACTTCCGCTTGGTGAGAAACTAACACGTGTAGGACGGTACCAAGGCATTCCGAAATCCCACTCCATATCAGCATCATAAACAAACATGTCACCAGCAGCATTGAAATCAAAATCAAAGGCATTTCTATAACCCGCACTAATTAATTCATAACTTTTACCTTCAGGATCAGTTTTAGCTATCCAACCACCTGGCGCCATCCGATTATTAGCATGACCTCTTGGATCTTTTATCAAAGGGAACAAGTTATCTTCTTGCCAGTTATGAGGTAAACGATAATGATCTATTTTCGGAAGATCTGTATGATTACCAGCAACAATATACAATGATTTTCCATCCGGTGATAATTTAATACTATGCGGACCATGTTCTCCTGGTTCACCACTCAAAGCAAGTAATTGAGTTATTTTATCAAATTTATCATCACCATCAGTATCCTGTAATCTATAAAATCCATTTTCAGGTCCATTTCCATTAGCTACATTATTAGGCGTATTATTCACCATTACATAAAGACTATTAAAAGCGTATAATAATCCTTGTGCATAGCCCATTGCTACTTTGGTTGTATCTGTACCCATGGTAAGTTTCTCAACTTTAGGCTTCACAGTACCTGAACCGATCGCTGGAATTTCCAGACGGTATAAGAAACCATATTGATCGGCAGTAATCATTCTTCCCTTATCATCAAAGGTCATTGCAACCCAAGATCCCTGATCATTCTCTGAAGGACTATAAAGATGTTCAATGACAAAACCTTCAGGTACAACAATTTTTTCTGTTTTTGGATCCCCTGGCTGCAGACTATCCCACGAAACAATTACTAGAGCGAGGAATGCCAAAATCAGAATAGGAATCTTTTTTAGGTGGTTTTTCATAAGTTTTAAGTTAATTAATTTTTTTTATTTGTTCGGCAAAAGAACGGTAACAATATAATCATTACCGTTCTTATTTTTATAATATACTATTTCCACTCTGGATTCTGCTCTATATTATTGAGCCTTGTTTCTCTTTCAGGAATAGGATATAATAATTTCCAAGGCTGAATATTATAGGTTGCATCACTTAAACGGGGTAATAATGCTCTTTGTTCCTCACCATGTGCAGTCATTATTTCTATAGCCTTACCGCTTCTTAGTAATTGGAACCAACGATGATTTTCAAATGCCAACTCTACTCTTTGTTCATGAAGAACTGCATCTTTCAAATCAGGTGCTGTCAATCCAGATAGAGGATCTAAATCAGCACGCAGACGAACTTCATTAAGAGGTCCGTAAGGATCACCTGTACCCGATGCTGCCATTGCTTCAGATAACATCAAAAGCACATATGAGTAACGGTAAACTGGCATATTCTCATCAGATCTTGAATTCCGTGGATATGGAGGATGGTAGTATTTCTTAATAAATGGAATTGTACTACCTCCAAAATAATCTGCTTCCTGATACTTTTCATTCGCAGCATTCGTAAACATTTGTATTGATGCATCTTTACGAATATCTCCTGGCTCATAAGCATTCACCATGCTCGGTGTAGGAATATTCCAAGCACCTAATTGCCCACCAAATCCTGTAAGAATTTGTCTACCATCACGAGGGCCAAATGAGAATATCCAGTTAGCAGCTTCTGACTCTAAACCATAGTTAAATTGAATAGCATAAATAGATTCTTTGTTATTCTTTTTAGTAGGATCAAAGTTATCTGCATAATTATCCAATAAACCATAACCCATGGTAGTAACTTGTTGCAATGCAGGAATGGCTAGATCATATTGTTTAAGAGTTATATAAACCTCTCCTAACAGAGTCAATGCTGCAGCTTTCGAAGCTCTTCCAAGATTTGCTCCAGTATAGCTAGGTGGCAAATTATCAGCAGCAGCTTTCGCATCTAAAATAATTTGGTCATAAACGGCTTGAACACTTGCCTTCTCTCCACCAAAGGCAGTTTCTGGACCTGATATTTCTTCCAGAATTAATGGTACTTCTCCAAATAAACGTACCAAATGGAAGTATTGCATGGCGCGTAAGAACTGCATTTCACCTTTGTATTGATTTTTCAAGGTTTCATCAGTAAATTCAACAGCGTCAATTTTCCCCAAAACAATATTTGCTTGTTGTATAGTGGCATAAAGTCTGCTCCATACATCTTGAACTTGATTATTGGTCGGAGAAATCAAAAACTCATCGAGCTCTTCTCTTTGTTGAGCTCCACGATTCCCTTCATCGTACTGATAATTCGTATTATCTGATCGCATTTCAGTCATAGCAGGAAAATTTCCTGTATAAGTTGCCTGTGTTGTAGCATAAACTCCGTTTACCGCTAAACGTATCTGGTCTTCTGTCTTATAATAGTCTTCTCCTCTTGAAAAAGTATGAGGATCCACATCTAATAATTTATTACAGGATGTCATACTAAGAAGAAGGAGTGCTATCGCATATATTTTTATTTTCATCTCTTTTTCGGTTTAATTATTTAAAATGTAAAGTTTGTTCCCAATGTGAATATACGTGGTACTGGATAGTTCGAATAATCAAGTCCTGGTACAAGTGCACTTTGACTACCTCTATTGTAATTCGTTCCTTCCGGATTTCCAGGATAATTGGTTATCGCAACTACATTTTGAACAGAACCATATATACGTGCCGTTTTTAAGAAATTAGTTCCGATTCCATTCTTAAAGGTATAACCCAAGGTAATATTCTTCACCCAGGCATAATCTGTTTTATGGATCATATGAGAATGAGAATCTCTGAACATTACACGACCTCTACCATCACCAGATGTTGTTGGAACAATTCCATTACCAGGAATTGTTTCAGATTTCCATCTGTCAGCAACATCTTTCGTTACATTAAATACACCGTCAATATTCCAAGTATAATAGCTAGTTGCACGAAGCATTTCAGCACCCATTGCACCTACTACTAATACACGAAGATCTAAATTTTTATAATTAAGTGAGTTAGTAAGTCCCCAAGTAAAGTCAGGATAAGGATTTCCGATTACTTCAAAATCTGCGAACGGGGTAATTTCACCATCTCCATTAACATCTTTAAAGCGCATGTTTCCTGGAATTGCTCCTGGGAATTTCGGATATTTATCTAAATCAGCTTGATTTTGATAGATACCTTCAACTCTATAGCCAATAAGCATACCCAATGGCTGGCCAATCACACTAACGTTGGTTGGATTGCCCTCGCTACTGCTACCAGAATACAATGGATCTGTACTTCTACCTAAGGCAACTACTTTATTCTTATTAAAAGAAATATTAAAGTTTGTTGACCATCTAAAGTTTTCACCATTAATATTACGTGAATTAATTCCCAATTCTAAACCTTGATTACGAATATCTCCACGATTTTCCATAGCTGTTGCAAAACCAGAAGATTGTGGAATTTCAGATTCCAATAATAGATCCTGCGTATTTCTGATATAGAAATCTGCTGTCATTGTTAGTCTATTATTTAAAATAGTCAAATCATAACCCAAGTTCAATTCACGCATTTTTTCCCATCCTAGAAACGAATTCCCTAAATTAGTTTTATATCGGCCACTTGCTAACCCTCCGTTAAACACATAGTCACTTGTACCAATATTACTCATATAAGAATAGTTTCCGATATTGAAGTTACCAGAGAAACCATAAGATGCTCTCAGTTTGAATTCATTCATCCATTCTACATCTTTCAAGAAATTCTCATCAGACAATCTCCAACCCAAAGCTAATGAAGGGAATGTTCCCCAGCGATTATCTGCTCCAAAACGAGATGAACCATCACTTCTCACAGTAGCTGTTACAAGGTATTTGTCCATGTAACTATAATTTACTCTGGCAAGATAGGAAACAAGTCCCCAGTCACTAATATTAACTCCATTATTAGGTATAGTGATTCTAGCTGCTGCATTTAGAGCTTCAATATCATCGTTTGCGAACTCATTACCATTAAATGTGTGAGATCTAAACTTATTAGATTGAACTGTGAATCCTACTAATGCATCAAATGAGTGATTACCTGATGTTAAATCATAATTCAAGGTATTCTCATTTAACCAATTCATTGATGATCTGCCACTATAGTTACCACTTGGAATGGAAGGTGGTGGAGTGTTTGTAGAACCTAAAGTTGAAGGTCTAAAAGATCTTGACTCACCACTACCATAATCAACGTTAAAGGTTGATTTAAACTTTAAGTTCGTTAACAGATCATATTCTCCATAAGCATTGAATAGAACTCTTGCATTACTGCCTTTATTAACAGATTCTTCTAAGAACATAACAGGATTCGGCAGTCCAAATGCTCCTGGCGCTTCATCAAGAAATGCATTATATGTACCATCGGCATTATAAACTGGCGAGATAGGATTGGCAATATCAAAAAACTCATCTCTACCTTGTCCTCTAATATTACCATTTGTATAAGTAAGAGAAGGTGATAGGCTAACTCCCACTCTAAACTTATCTGTTAGGTTCGCATCAACATTACTTCTTAATGAAAAACGTTCAAACCCTGTATTAAGCATAACACCTTGTTGGTTGAAATACCCTGCGGATATATAGGCCTTAATATTGTCGCTACCACCACTAACACTTAAATTAACATCAGACATCGGTGCCACGCGAGTTACTTCATCAAACCAGTTTGTACCTTCACCAATCAATGATGGATTACGATAGATCTCAGGAATTTCATCCAATGATGGTTCTCTTCCTTCTTCGTATCGTATTTTGTCCATTAAAGCTTCTTGTCTCCATTGAGCAAACTCCTGACCGTTCATTAAATCAGGTCTTCCTTTTTGAGGAACTTCCTGTAAACCGGTACTTGCCGTTACAGCTATAGTAGCTTTACCACTTCTTCCTTTCTTGGTATTAATAATAACTACCCCATTCGCACCTCTTGATCCATAAATAGCTGTAGCAGAGGCATCTTTTAAAATAGTCATGGATTCAATATCCTGAGGATTGATTTCACTCATAGGATTAGATCGTTGACTGGAAGAACTTGGAACTGGAAAACCATCTATAACATATAGAGGCTCACTAGTAGCACCTACTGCACCAATACCACGAACCTGTATTTGAGGTCCACCACCTGGAATACCGTTAGATGTACTTACATTCACACCTGCTACCTGTCCAGCAAGGGCCTGATCGGGAGAAGCTAATGCCTGATCCCTAACATTTCCCATAGAAACGGTAGATACTGATCCAGTTACATCTTTACTCTGTTGAGTACCGTAACCAACAATAACAACCTCTTCTAAGCCTTCTGATCCGCTTACAAGGGTTACATTAATTGTTCCGGCACCTCCAACAGTTCGTTCCTGCTCGTTATATCCGATACTTCGGAAAACAAGCACAGAACCTGGTGCAACCGATATTGTATAGGCTCCTGTTGCACTAGTTACAGATCCTTGCTGTGTGCCCTTAACAAGAACGGAGACCCCGCCAATCGGGCCAACTTCGTCCCTAACAACCCCGGAAACCTGCACGGGCTGCTGAGCAAAAACAGTAAGACTAAATAAGAGGCTGCAACAAAGCATGAGCAGCCTTTGGCTAAAGAAAAGATAAAATCGCATCATAAGTTTTGGTTTTAAAGGTTATAAAATCACTATGGTTATTAAAGTAAATATACCCAGCACCCCAGATAGCGGCAACCTGCTCTATCCTGATGCAGCATCCAAATCCATAATTCAGCGAAAAAATCTGATCTGCTTAATCAAAAGAAAATCCCCATTGCTTACTCAATAAAGCAAGCAATGGGGATTAAAATTAGATTAAAGGTTAAATATGTAACAATCTCTGCTACATGAGAGTTTATTATTTAGTAACGGTCATTATACCACTCATCATTCTCCAATGACCGGGAAAAGTACATACGAAAGGATATTCTCCAGCCACATTAGGCACCTTAACTGTCAGCTCAAACTTATCACCCTGATTGAGCAAAGGTGTAGAATATAACACTTCAGGGATTTTTGGCACGTATTGCAATTCCGCACCATTCGCCATCCCTGCTAAAGCATCTGCAGCATTACCAACTTTATCTAATGAGCCTGGTTTAAGAATAAGTAGATTATGCTGCATAAAATCAGGATTCTCAACTACAACCTTTACAGTAGTACCAGCTTTTACAGAGAATTTTGTTTTATCAAATCTCATTTCGCCAGGTACAATTTTAATAGTGATAACCTCGTCAGCTACTATTGCAGTCTCAATTATATTTTCTCTAGTCTCAACTTTATTCATACCATCATTTGCAAGAGGTAACGCTGAGAGTTTCTCTATGGATATTACGGAAGCTTGGGAAGTAGTAAAAGCTCCTAAAATAATCAAAGCTCCTATTACTGATAAAAATTTCTTGTTCATCTTATTCTATTTAAAAATTTGTTTAATGGATACTAGATATAACTCCTCTTAAGAGATTATATTTTCTTGCGCAAAATAAATAACAAAAAGTAGCATACTATCATGCACCATCATGAGCTATACAATTAATGTGCCTGATAGTATTTTGAGTAAATGTGAAATGACGATTCAAAACCCGATATTTGTCTTCTATATTAAAACAGAAGAATATGAAAGTAGAAATATGGTCTGATGTAGCCTGTCCATTTTGTTACATCGGTAAGAAACGTTTTGAGAAAGGACTAGCAAACTTCGAACATAATAAAGAAATTGAAATTGAATGGAAAAGTTTCCAACTTGACCCTACCCTTCCAGAAGAAGGAGCAATGAAGTTACCTGATTACATGGCTCGACAAAAAGGGCTATCTCAAACAGAAGTTAAAGCAATGTTCCAACATGTAATTCAAATGGCCGATAGTGAGGGTATAGAAATGAAGATGGAGCAGATCAATGCAGCAAATACTTTGACTATGCATCGATTAATTCAGCTAGCGAAAACAAAAGGACTCGGTGAGATTGCAGAGGAAGAGTTTTTCAAAGCCTATTTCTCAGGAAAAGATTTTACCAATATAGCTATTCTTTTAGAAATATGCGAGACAATAGGTTTAAATAATGCAGAAGCAAAAGAAGTAATTGAAAGTGAAAAATTCTCCGATCATGTTTCTAAGGATATTTATGACGCTCGCACTATCGGTGTAAGAGGTGTTCCTCATTTTGTCTTCAATGATAAATATACTGTATCAGGAGCACAGTCTAGTGAAACATTTTTAGGTGCACTAGAAAAATCCTATAAAGAATGGAAGCAGAACAACAATGCTTAACTGATTTTAGCAGTATAATATCCGGACGAAAAACAAGCTTGTAATAAATACCCTCCAGTTGGAGCATCCCAATTTAGCATCTCTCCACAACATTGGATATTGGGATATTTCTTTAAAAACAACTGAGGGTCTAGTTCTCCCCATTCAACACCACCATATGTTGAGATTACTTCATCAATAGGTCTAAAACCTATTAATTGGATTGGAAACTTCTTGATTTTATCAGCTAATTGAACGGGGTCTATATAGGTTGCTTTATTTAAGCCTTTTAACATTGCCAATTTGACAGGCTCCAATCGAAGCTTTTTCTTCAGTACTTCGGAAATCTTTCCAGAAGACAGTAGCTCTATAATTTTTTCTGAATCAAGATTAGGTTTCAAATCAACATATAGGTATTGGGGAAAATACTTTTCTCTTACGAAACGATTCATAAAGTATACGGCAGAACCTTCTATACCATAATTGGCAATAATGAACTCCCCATATTTCTCGCCATATTCATTAAACAACCGAACATTCTTTAATGCCATACCAGCCAGGTTCTGCCAAGGTTCAGCCATTTCTAAGCCTGAATTAGAAGGTTCTAAAGGTTTAACCTGTATTCCCTTGTTAAAAAAAAGAGAAACCCAACTTCCATCAGAACCAGTCTTCGACCAGGACTTACCTCCAAATGCAAAAACGGATCGCTTATACAACACTTCTTTATTACTACCACCAGTTATAAAAACCAACTTCTCAGAGTCGAAATCTACTAAACTATGATTGAAGAAAAACTTAACATTCAATTCTTGTAACACAGCCAACCATCTTTGCAATACTTCAATGGGTTTAATTCCCTTTACGGGGAAAATCTTTCCAGAAGATCCTACATACGTTTCAATACCAATAGACTGCAGCCAGCGAATAGTATCCTGATTAGTAAAGTCCCGAACAATCAGTTGAATCTCTGGTGAATCATAACGACTAAGCAACAGTTCTAACTCCTCTGAATGAGTGAGATTAAAACCACCCTGACCAGCAACCAAAAATTTGCGGGCAGGTACAGATTTATGATCATATATAAAAACAGAGTATCCTTTTAAAGCAAATTGGTGTGCTGCCATTAAACCTGCCGGACCTGCTCCTACAATATGTACACTCTTCATAAATACGAAATTACCATTTTATGCCGTTTATTGCTTAGATTTAAATTAAAATAACAGCTCCTTCTAACGTGTATGTTGCTATTCCGTTCTCTTAAATACTATAATTACAGATTGTTTTTCACAGGACAATCCATTTCTCTTATAGGAACCTGGATGCAGCGGGTAGCCATTAGCTGGCTGGTATATCGTCTCACAGGATCACCCTTTATTTTAGGACTGATTTCCTTCGCCAGCCTTTTTCCTTCTCTGATATTAGCTCCATTTGCTGGGAGCTTGGTAGACCGGTACAATAAATTCCGAATCTTTTGGTTTACTCAAATCATCCTAATGCTCCAGGCAGGCACATTAGCTTTAATGGTATGGTTAAATTATTATGATATTTTATGGATCGGAATACTAAGTTTAGTACAGGGTTTAGTTACATCTTTGGATGTCACTGCACGTCAATCCTTAGTAGTAAACCTGGTAGACAGAAAAGAAGATATACCCAATGCCATTGCCCTTAATTCATCCGTATTTAACGGAGCACGTTTAATAGGCCCTGCTATCGCTGGAGTCATTCTAAGTTCTTTTGGAGAGAACATCTGCTTCTTAATTAATTTCCTAAGCTACATAGCAGTATTAGTTTGTCTCTTATTAATGAAGATAAAAATAACTGTAAATGAAAAATCAACAGAAAATATCTGGTTCGACCTAAAAGAAGGGTTCCGATACCTAAAAGCATCGCCAAACATATCTTCATTAATTTTATTAATGGCATCATCCAGTCTATTGGTTATTCCTTACACCACCTTTCTGCCTGTATTTGCTAAAGATATCTTTAATGGTGATGCCACAACTTTTAGTTGGTTTGAGAGTTGTGGAGGTCTTGGTGCTTTAATAGGTGCTATTTATATGGCAACCCTCAAATCACATCGCAATTTTACAAGAATAATTATACGCTCAAGCTTTATTTTATCAATATCTGTACTCGGCTTAGCTATGTCTCCTTCTTTAATTATAGGGCTACTCTTCGCTGCCACAGGCGCATTGGGGTTAATGGCGCAAAACTCTTCTATCAATACTTATTTACAAACACATACAGATGATAAGATGCGAGGGAGAACGATGAGTTATTATATTATGGCTTTTCAAGGAGTTTTACCAATTGGAGCATTGATGATGGGCTATTTCGCTCATCTTTTTGGAACTGTTTTAGTTGTAGCCCTCGAAGGTGTCGCGGGTATTCTAATTATGATCAGCTTTATTCTTTATCGTAAACATCGGCTTAAAGAAGCAAAAGCACGATTAATTACTTAAAGCCATTTACTTTCTTTATACCAATTTAACGTTTCAGAAACACCTTCCTTTAAACTGTATTGTGGCACAAAATTTAAATCTCTTTGAATCTTGCTAATATCACAAGCCCAATTAACCGCTGTAAGCTCATTCATCTTTTCTTTATTTAAGACCGGAGTATCCTTTCTATTCGAATACCATCTATCCATCAAGATAGCCAATCCAGTCACCATAAAAATCGGTAAATGAACCCGGAATGCCTTTTTACCTAAAATCGATTTAGCAGCATCTGCCAGTGCATAGCGGTTATAAACAACACCATCCGTAATATTATACATATTATTAGTTGAAGCTATGCTCAGCACCTTCACAAGAGCCTTAGCTAAGTCTTTTACATATATAAAACTAAGTTGCTGGCTAAACTTACCAATATAGGGATCCAGCCCTTGATTAATCGCCTTGAAAATTACATACAGATCGTGTTCCCGCGGACCATATACAGCTGTTGGTCGAATAATTACTAATGGCAGGTTTGGTATTTCCAGCAAGTATTGTTCTGCTAATAATTTACTCCAGCCATAACTGGTAACAGGATTAGGTATAGAATTATCTTGAATCAGAGTCGATAAATCTTGAATTGGCCCTAAAGCTGCCAAACTACTTACCAGCACAAACTTCTCTATAGGTACGCTTACCTGACTAGCGGCAAGAGCTAGGTTTCTACTAAATTCAGCATTGATCTGATTATAATCAGCTAAGGTCTTAGCTTTAGTAATCCCTGCAGCATGAATAATATAATTATATTTCTTGCCTTCAATCTCTTTTTTCAGATCTTCAACAGACGTATAATTCAGATGAATATAATTAATATTAAAATGACTGAGATGTTCAATCTTACTATTCGGTCTAATAGCTGCATATACTTCTAGTCCATTCTGTAGAGCTTCTGCAATTAAATGATACCCTACAAAACCGCTTGCACCTGTAATGAGGATTTTCTTTCTCATATCGATTTCTCCAGTATCCTATATTTACGATATGGAATACCATTGATACGCTCAATTGCTTTGTTTACTAAATCATTATGCTCTAAGGTCCAGGAGGCCTCCGCATAGGTGTAATTTTTCTCTTGAAAAGCTTTTATAATTAAGCCATATAAACAGGCCTCAATTCCCATCTTCCGATAGCCATCAACCACTCCTAAAGTCATAATACGTATCCCTTTGATCTTCTTTTTCATCCCCAATAATTTGAAAATTCCAAAAGGAAGTAAACGGCCTTTTTTTATCGTTTTAAGAATAGGATTAATATCAGGAATAGCTAAAGCAAAACCAATCAATTTGCCATTCTGCTCAGCAACTAAACAAAAATCAGGATCGAGGATCAACTTCAAATCCTTCGCCATGTGGTCAAACTCTTTATCAGTCATTGGCACAAAGCCCAAATTACTGTCCCATGCCTTATTATATACTTCTTTAACATCCCTTACCTCTTCCACAAAATTCTTCATATTAATCTTTCGAACAACAATTGAATTTCTTTTTAAACGTTCCTGAATAATATCAAGTAGTTTTACAGAACGGTCATCGTATGCTCCTGCCTCATAATAATAGGCTCTAAGATCCATGCGCTTACTAAAGCCCTGGTTTTCCAATAGCTGTAAATAATAAGGAGGGTTATAAGGCATCATTACCATTGGAGAGCCCTCAAAGCCTTCTATCAAAAGAGCACAGGTTTCATTTGTTGAAAAATTCACCGGACCAATAATAGTATTTAAACCTTGGTCTTTTAACCATTTTCCTGCAGTCTGTATTAACAGATCCGCAGTCTCCTGATCATTAATACATTCAAAAAAACCAAAGAATCCATCAGTTGAATGATGAAGCTCATTGTGGTTATTATTCCGAATAGCAGCAATTCTACCTATTACTTCCTGATCCTCATACGCTAAAAACAACTGAACTTTTGAATGTTCATGAAAGGGGTGTTTTCCTGGCGTAAGCATATCACGTTGAGCTATAAATAACTCAGGAACGTAATTCGGGTCATTCTTAAATAGCGTATGGGGGAAATCAATAAACGCTTTAAGTCCTTTTGATCCCTTTACTGCTATAACTTTTTTCATAAAGTGATATTAACTGTCTCTTCTTGTACAATCTTATATGCAGCGGAAATCTTTTCAACAGCTTCTTCAATTTGTTTAAATGTATGAGTAGCCATTAATGAAAACCGTATCAAAGAATCAGTTGAAGCTACAGCCGGAGATACCACTGGGTTTACAAATATTCCATTGTTATGTAAAATATTGGTAACCTTAAATGTTTTATCATTATCACGAATGTAGATAGGAATAATCGGACTTTCTGAATGTCCAATATCGAAGCCAGCCTCTAATAATAATTTAGTAGCATGGTGTGTGTTTTTCCAAAGAGTTTCAATACGCTCGGGCTCAGATTCGATAATATCTAAAGCAGCAATCACGCTCGCAACAGAAGAAGGAGGCATACTTGCACTAAACATTAACGATCTCGCTCTATGTTTTATAAATTCAATGGTTTCCTTCGTACCAGCAACAAACCCGCCTAAAGACGCAAGTGATTTACTGAAGGTACCCATAATAAGATCCACATCATCATTTAGGTTAAAATGAGAGGCTGTTCCAGAACCTTTATTACCAATAACACCCAAGCTATGAGCATCGTCAACCATAATATTAACACCAAATTCTTCAGCTATCTCAACAATTTCCGGTAATTTAACCAAATCACCTTCCATACTAAAGATACCATCTACTACAAGGAGTTTAGCAGCAGATTCAGGTAGTCGACTTAATTTCTTTCTCAAGTCGTCCATATCATTATGACCATACTTAATAGTACGAGCAAAAGATAAACGACTTCCATCAATAATGGAAGCATGATTGGACTCATCTAAAATAAGATAATCATTACGATCCAATAAACATGATATTACACCCAGATTAACCTGAAAGCCTGTACTAAAGAGTACAGCAGCCTCTTTGTCAACATACCTTGCCAAACGCTCTTCCAGTTCAAGGTGAATATCCAACGTACCATTTAAAAAGCGTGATCCGGCACATCCTGTTCCATAAACATCAATAGCAGCCTTAGAAGCTTCCTTGATTTTTGGATGGTTAGTCAAACCTAAATACGAGTTTGATCCAAACATTAACACCTTTTTACCATCAATAATGACCTCAGTATCCTGAGCCGACTCTATTGAACGAAAATAAGGATATAAACCTCTCTCTTTGATCGCTATAGCATCTTTAAATGACTCAACCCTATCAGATAATTTCTTACGCATACTTAAATTTAATTTATTTACAACGCCTCAAAGTCGAGTACCTTGATCATAATATTACCCTAATTTAAAGCAAATGTAAATTTTTGTTTGCAATTATTTACACTTTTCATCTTTTGATTATTTAAAACACAAACATTTATACGTTAAAAAACTATTTATATCCTATAATCAATTCCAACTATTGTACTACCCAAATAGATCGCTGCTTAAATAACGATCGCCTCGGTCACAAGCAATAAAAACAATATTTGCCTCTTTTACTTCACTTGCTAATTTCAATGCAGCAGCAAATGCACCACCACTGCTCATACCCACAAAAATACCCTCTCTCCGGGCAAGCTGACGCGCCATATCAGTAGCCTGATTTTGAGAAACATCAATAATTCTATCAACTCGCTTTGGATCATATATTTTAGGTAAATACTCTTCAGGCCATCTTCTAATCCCCGGAATTGATGACTCCTCTGTAGGTTGGCATCCTACAATTTGAATACTTGGATTCTGTTCTTTCAAAAACATTGAACAGCCCATAATACTTCCGGTAGTTCCCATAGAGCTTACAAAATGTGTAATCTTCTGATCTGTATCGCGCCATATCTCCGGACCTGTACCTTTATAATGAGCTTTGTAGTTATCCTTATTGGAAAACTGATCTACCAGGAAATAGTCAGCACCTGAACCTTTTTGTTCAGCGTAATCACGACATTCCTCTATAGTTTCCAATAATGTTACCTGGGCACCAAATGCCTCCATAGTTAATGTTCTCTCTCTTGTAGAGTTGGCAGGCATTACCAGTTCTATTTGCAGATCATAAATGCCCGCAATCATTGCTAATGCAATACCAGTATTTCCACTTGTAGCTTCTATCAGCCTGGTCCCTTTTTTAATATCACCACGCTCCATAGCACTTTGGATCATATTTAATGCAGCCCTATCCTTAACACTTCCACCAGGGTTATTACCTTCAAGCTTAGCATAAATATTTACATTAGAATATGGATTCAAATGCTGAATTTCTACTAATGGAGTATTTCCAATACAATCTATAATATTCTTCATTGAATTCTGTCTTTAGTATCAATCACTTTAACAGTGGACTGATGATATACAGTAGAATTTGGCGGAACACTCTTGGTTAACCATACATTTCCACCAATAATACAACTATGCCCAACAACTGTATCACCTCCTAAAATAGTAGCTCCGGCATACAAAACAACATGGTCTTCTATGGTTGGATGTCTTTTTGTATTCGCAAACAACTTTTCTACACTTAAACCGCCCAATGTAACACCCTGATATATTTTAACATGCTTACCAATAATCGTGGTTTCACCAATTACAATACCCGTTCCATGATCAATATAAAGGTATTCACCAATTACTGCTCCTGGATGAATATCAATACCAGTTTTAGAATGAGCTAATTCTGTTAAAATACGCGGAATCAAAGGTACATCAAGTTTCAATAATGCATGCGCTATTCTATAAAAAGAAATAGCCAAAAACCCCGGATAAGTCCTAATTATTTCGAACTCGCTTTTAGCAGCCGGGTCTCCATTTAAAATAGCCGAAATATCGGTATTCATTTTATCATAAAGAGCTGGAAACTCTTTAAAAAAGGTTTCAGCAACCAGTTCATTATTACAATCACTGCAAGCCTTAGTTGCATTTAATAATTGCACCAGCTCTTTCTCTAAATTAGAGAAAGACTCTTTAATATCATTTAATGAAAATTGATGACTCACTGAGCGTTCCGGGAATACCAAATTCAAAAGATTGTATACCCAATCAGCAATTACTTGATTGGAAGGTACAGCTTGAACATTAACCTGTTTTTCGAGTATATGGCGATAAAAATCTTCGTTCATTTTAATTTATTGATTGTTATTCAATATCAATCTGATTATCAAAAAGCAATAATTTATCTATACGCAAACCATCCATATCAACAATCTCAATTAAAAGATCATCAACATGTAACTTCTCTCCAGTCAGAGGAATATGTCTTATTTTATCCAGTACAAAGCCTGAAATAGTTGTATATCTAGAATGATCCTTCTCTATAATATCCCGACCGAAATATTGATTAATCTCTATAATTGTAGTTTTACCATCAACCAAATAACTGCCATCTTCTCTTTTTATAATATTATTATCTTCATCCTCTTCTGGCAAATCACCTATAATGGCCTCAAAAAGGTCATACAGAGTAATAACCCCAACAATTCCGCCATACTCGTCAACTACAATGGCCATGTATTGTTTTTGAGATTTAAAAGTATTCAAAATCTTAAAAGACGAAGTATTCTGTGAAATAATCACAGGTTTACGGATAATGTCTACGATATTAAAATCTTTCTTATTGAAATTACCTAAAAAGTCTTTAATATGAATGATCCCCCTTATATTGTCAATAGAGCCGTCTGCAGCAATAAATTTAGAGTGAGTACTCTCCTTTATATAATCAAATATCTCATCTATACTATTTTCAGTATTTATCCATTCTAAATCTGAACGGTGAGTCAACATTGATTTTGCAGTTTGGTCTGTAAACATAAAAAGGTTCTGATGAACCTGAGTTTCCTCTCTCTCCAACACACCTTGTTTACCGGCAGTCTTTAGTAAAAAACGCAATTCATCTTCACTGATCCTATCAGCTCCATGCTGTTTAATGCCAAAAAGGCCAACAATTATACTTGTTGAAAAAGATAAAAGCTTAACAAAAGGATAAGCAATCAGAGTAAAGTATTTAATAATTGGAATAGCAAAAAGCGCAATAGATTCAGCATTATTCATTGCCAATGTTTTCGGCACCAGCTCTCCAATAACAATAGAGACATAGGTAATACCCCCAATCACGATAATTAGGGAGATCGTATGAACATAATCACCAAAAAAAGAGAATTGAGATAGGTAAGCTTCCATATTGACGGTTAAAGTTGCCCCTCCATAAGCACCAGCTACAATACCAATCAATGTAATCCCTACCTGAACAGATGAAAGAAAATTCTCGGGACTCTTAAGAAGATGTAATACCGTTTCTGCTCTTTTATTTCCTTGTGAAGCCAGGTGCTCCAAACGACTTTTCTTTACGGATACTAATGCAATTTCTGATAGAGCGAAAAAACCATTTAATAATATTAAGATCAGAATAATAAGTATTTCCATCTACTGTATTACAAAATTTATATTTTCTTCTAAATACCTCATCCGAGCTAATTGATACTTTGATTAATTAAGAATGGTAAAGTTACTCATTTAAGAAATTATTACGAACAGTATTATTTGTATTAATTGTAATATTTCAAATAATCATTTTCCAGATTAATCTGCAGAAACAATATAATTGGGTATTATAAATTTCTCTTAATCCAACTTCACTTTTCTTAATCTCAATGAATTAAGAATAACAGAAATGGAACTGAAGCTCATAGCCAAAGCCGCTATCATTGGAGATAGCAAAATGCCAAAAAACGGATATAATAACCCTGCTGCAATAGGTATTCCTAAAACGTTATATCCCAAAGCAAAAAACAAGTTCTCTTTTATATTACGCATTACTTGATGACTCAGCATCCTTGCTTTGGCAATCCCATTCAAGTCGCCTTTTACCAATGTTATTCCTGAACTTTCAATAGCAACATCAGTTCCGCTACCCATAGCAATTCCAATATCTGCCTGCGATAAAGCAGGAGCATCGTTTATCCCATCACCGGCCATTGCTACTTTTTTACCCTCATGTTGTAATCGCTTTACTTCATTCATCTTATCTTCAGGCAGCATTTGAGCTTTATATCCATTAAGACCTATGGTTTCACTTACAGCCCGGGCAGTATCTTCATTATCCCCTGTTAACATGATAACTTCCAATCCTTCTTCTTGTAATCTGCGAATGGCTTTCTCACTCGACTCCTTTATTTTATCCGAAATAACTACAAATCCAACAGCAGTTTTATCAACTGCCAAATAAGACACTGTTTTACCTTGTTCTTGCTCAGCTTTTACCCGGTCATGTAACTCAACACTGATCTCAGCATTTACCTGCTCCATTAATTTCTTATTACCTAAGGCAAGGTTTTCTCCTTCAAGTGTACCAATCACTCCTTTTCCAACAACTGCTTCAAAATCAGATACAGGCATCACAGTTACATTCCTCTCATTTCCATACAACAAAGTCGCTTTTGCCAACGGATGCTCACTACTACTATTTAATGAAATTACCCGCCGAATAACTTCCTCTTCAGTAAAACGAGACTCAACACTAACAATTTTCTCTACAGATGGCTTCCCTTCAGTAACAGTACCGGTTTTATCAATTACTAATACATCAATAGCATTCATCTTTTCCAATGATTCTGCATTCTTAATAAGAACTCCAGAACGTGCTCCTTTTCCAACACCCACCATAACCGACATCGGTGTAGCAAGTCCCAATGCACAAGGACATGCAATAATAAGTACCGCTATTGCATTAACAAAAGCATATACATAAGCAGGCTCAGGGCCATAAATAGCCCATACAATAAAAGTAACCAGTGCAATTAATACTACAATGGGAACAAAAAAACCTGATATCTTATCTGCCAATTTCTGAATAGGAGCTTTAGATCGGCTTGCAGAATTAACCATTTCAATAATCTGCGATAGCAAAGTTTCTGAACCAACCTTCTCAGCTATCATCACAAAAGATCTATTACCATTAATGGTACCTGAACTTACATTATCACCTGTTTTTTTATCAACGGGAATAGGCTCACCAGATATCATAGACTCATCAATAGTTGATTCCCCCTCTTTAATACTTCCATCTACAGGTATCTTTTCTCCTGGCTTTACTCTTAATAAATCTCCCTTTTGAATGCTGTCAATACCAACCTCATGTTCTTTTCCATCAATAAGTTTTGTAGCTTTATTAGGCGCAAGTTTTAATAATTCTTTAATAGCACTGTTGGTCTTACCGTGAGCTCGCGCCTCTAAAAGCTGACCTAATAAAACCAACGTAAGAATAACAACAGCAGCTTCAAAATAAACATAAACTGTGCCCATGTGTGTCTTAAATTGATCTGGAAAGATATCAGGAAACAAGATTGCAAATACACTGAACAACCAGGCAGCACCTGCTCCTATAGCAATAAGAGTAAACATGTTTAACTTCCATGTCACAATAGACCTCCACCCTCTCTCAAAAAACATCCAGGTAGCATAGAATACCACAGGAATCGATAACACGAACTGAACCCAATTCCAATACTTCAAATCCATTAGCTTAAACAATGGATTATCAGGCAACATTTCCGACATGGCAATCAAGAAAATAGGAATCGTAAAAATGGCTGCTATTTTAAATTTATGCAGTAACTTAACGTATGTTTTATCCTCCTCTTCCTCATTCACCGTCATTGGAACTAAATCCATTCCACATATTGGACAGCTTCCTGGTTCATCGCGAACTATTTCAGGATGCATAGGACACGTATATTTAGTCGCTGTGCTTAATACAGGCTGTTCCACCAAATCCATTCCACAGACAGGGCAATTACCAGGTTGATCATATGTTTTCTCTCCTTCACAATGCATCGGACAATAATAGATTCCAGATATTTTATGATCATGTTCCATAATCTTTAGTTAAAGTTAAATCGTTAAACAGACACCGGGTGTTCTCCCTTTTTCAAAACATACTCACTATACAGTAAATAAGCACCGGTTACAACCACTCTATCTCCTTTTACCAACCCTTCCTTAATTTCAACCCTATCTGCTGATCCCTTTCCAGTTACAACCTTCCTGGGTTCAAATATGTTTTGCTTAGTCTCTATCCAAACATGCTCAGTCTTTCCATCTCTTATAACCGCATCAACTGGCAAAGTAAGCTCCTCACTATTAGAATCGTAAGGTAGTAATACTTTAGCTTGTAAGCCAGGTTGCCAATTATTCCGATTTTCAATAGTACCTCTTAACTGTAAAACCTGTCCGCCAGAAGCCATAGCCGGAGCTATAAATTGAACGAGCATATCCAAAGGTTCACTTTCCCAACCTGCAACAATTACTTTAAGCTTGCTACCAATCTTTATAGAAGACGCTTCACTCGGATAAATATCCGCTTCTACCCAAAGCCTGCTATAATCTTCAAGTCGCATCAATACAGATCCCTCATCTACATACTGACCTTCTACAACCATCAATTCAGAAACAGATCCGGAAGATGGAGCTAGATATGTTACATAAGGTTGAACAGCACCATCTTTCTTCAATCGATCAATCTGTCCTGCTGTCTGACCATATAAAAGCAATTTCTGCCGAGATGCATTGGCTAACTCTCTAAATCGCGTATTGCTACTCAGCTTCTCTGCCTGCGCTTCCATTAAAAGATAATCTTGCTGAAGGCTAAGCAGTTGCTCTGAATATAGTTTATAAAGAGCTTGTCCCTTTTTAACCTGTACTCCAGTTTCCTTTACATACAAAGTTTCAATCCTTCCAGATAGCCTGCTACTAACAAAATTTGTCTGATCCGGATTGACAACCAAATGCCCATTCAAATAAGAACTACTATTCAACGAACTTTCTCCAATAACAGCTGTCGTAATATTTGCCAAAAGCTGTTGATTTTCATTTAATGTAAGAAACTTCTCTTTATTTGTGCGATCAAAAGGCACGAGATCCATCCCACAAACCGGGCATTTTCCAGGAAACTCTTGCATCACTTGTGGATGCATCGGACAAGTATAAGTTTGTACAGCATCTGTTTGTGCCACCTCATTATTTGTACAAGCAGAAATCAACAAAGATGGGGCCGCCATTGAAAAGATCAAATTGCGTATAAAAATCTTCCTTTCCATTATTTACTTTCTTTAAGAGCGATAAAACTTTCACTATCCATTAAATAAGAAGCATCCTCTGCAATCTCCCATTCGTTGATAGCCGTTAAAACCTGAACTAATCCACCCACTTTAGCTCCCACTTCAATTTTCTTGGGAACAAAAACATCCCCTTCTTTTACAAATACAACTGATTCCATTCCAAGATCTATTACAGATGATTGAGGGAGCCATAAACTGTTTTTAATAAAGATCGGCACCTTAGCTTGTAACATTTCACCGATAATAAATCCTTCTGATGGCACATAGATACGTACCAATGTAAAATTCTCTCCTTCTCTAAAAATCGGCTGAATCAGATCAACATTTTCCACAAAAGAATCATCAGGGTTTCTAAGAGAAGAAAACAGAATACGTTGATCTTTCTTAATCAATGAGGCATTTCCCGGGTCTAAAGAAAACTCAGCTACTAAACCTGAATTTCCATAAACAGTAAAAACACTTTCACCTGCATTTAAGTATTGACCTTCTCGAACCATAACAGCCGAAGCTTCCTGATCCATCGTAGTAGAAGATCCGTTTTCTACAATAAATCCATTAACCGGACTATAAACCCCTACCCGATACTCAGGAGTTCCCGATTTTAATACTCTATCAATTTGAGACTGTGACATTCCCAGATATAAAAGCTTCTTCATGGCCGAACTCTTCACATCCCCGGAGTCTCCATTTTGAAGAAAAAGAAGCTCTCGCTGAGCAGCAACTAAATCAGGAGAGTAAACCTCCATAATCAGCTGTCCTTTTCTAACTGGCTGATAATTGTATTTTATATTCAACTTCTCAATCCGGCCTGCCACCCGACTACTTATCATTGTTTTTTCACGCGTATCGTACACTATACGGCCTTGTATCTCCAACTCCAGAACCTTGCTGCCAGAATCAGCATAAATAACCGGAGCCTGAGAAACAATCCTGCCATTTACAAGCTGTATACTCTTCTTTATATCATCACTTAATTCTTCCCCACTATGTAATACCGTATGCTCAGTAACCTTCTGCTTACAAGAAGAAGCCAAGAAAATAATACATAGAAAGGTAAACAAGCTACCTAAATAGTTCTTTTTCATAGTCTATTATTAATTGATAGAACGTTAACTTTTCATCTAATAAATTATTTTCCATCATATTCCATGCTTCCCAGTTATCAATAATAACCGGCAATTGAATTTTGTTCTCTTGATACGATTGAAAATTTGCATCCAATGCCCGCTTTAAAGAAGGGATAATCTTTGATTCAAGATTGTCCAATCGTTTCTGCACATTCAAAATCTCATACTGCATTCCGTAAACCATACCCTGCCTCTCTAAAAGCATACCTTGTCGTTCTTTTTGCATAGCATCAATTTCCAGGTTCATTGCAGAAACTTCATTTTTATACATTTTACTGCTCCACGGTGCTATCGGTATTGATATCATTCCCATAATGCTATAAGAGTTTGGCATCATACCTGCGCCAAGAGGTGACATATGATCAAATCGTATCTTAAGACCAGGGCGGCTTTCCTTTTTCATGACTTCCACTCCAAGCTTCATACTGGCAATCTCTCGTTCCATTTTAATGATGTCTGCTCGCTGGTCTGCTAAAGAAGCAGTATCTAAAACAGCCTGTGGAACAAATACCAACTGCTCTGATGTATCAATAGAAAAATAAGTATCTCCAGCCTGGTTCATCAAAGAATTAAGCCAAGCCCGAGATTTAGAAATCTCGCCTTCCTGCATCAAAATCATATTCTGATTTTCTTCAATTTTAGCATCAATATTAAAAATGCTCCCTAACTGACTTTGGTTATATTTATACCTAATCTCTTCAACCTCTCGCATTGTTTGCATAATTTTTTCATTTTCACGCAAAACTTGTATCCGCTCTAAAGCAATCAACCAACCAAAATACAGGCTTTTAGCTTGAGCTTTTAACTCATTTAATTTTACATCCCTACTTGCATATTCTATATCTCCAAGAGAGATAATGGCTTTTTGATTTGCTTTCTGCTGTGAAAAATTAGGAATATCCTGCTCTACTTGAAACATAAGAGAGCCTTTGTCATCCGCCATCGGATTTTGTCCGGGATAAGGTGTCATATAAGTTCCGGCACCTACCATCGGAGCCATCCAGGAAGTCGCAGCTTCTGATTTATAATTATAACTCTTCGCCTTCAAATCATACGATTCAAGGGAAACATTCTGCTTCTCTATTCTTGTTAAAATATCATTAATCGATAAAGACAATGAATCCTGTGCAAATACACTTACAGGCATCAGGAGAAGCAACAAACAAGTATATTTAATGTGGTGCATCATGGGTTTCAAGTTTTCCGAATTTTCGTAGTTCATACTCTTTAGACATTAAAAATATAAGAGGTGTCACCAAAAGGATGTGAATAGAAGATGTAAAAACACCCCCAATCATTGGCAGTACAATAGGTTTCATAATATCAGTACCAACACCAGTTGCCCATAGTATAGGTACCAGTCCAAATAACGAAACACAAACGGTCATAATTTTAGGCCGTAAGCGTTTGCTTGCTCCCCAAATCACATACTTTCTCAAATCCGCTTTACTAATGGTTTCTCTGCTATTGCCTTTTTCTTTGATCAATTGCTGCATGGCATCATTTAGATAAATCACCATCACAATACCTGTTTCAACCGCAATTCCAAAAAGGGCGATAAAACCAACAGCGACTCCAATAGAAAGATTAGCACCCCAGAAATAAACCATATATACACCTCCAATCAGTGCAAATGGTATTGTTATTAAGCTCAGGAAGGCTTCTCTAACAGAATGAAATGCAAAATAAAGTGAGAAGAAAATGATGACCAAAACAACCGGTGCAATCCAAATTAATGTTTGTTGCCCACGGATCAGGTTTTCATATTGACCGCTCCATTCTAAGAAATAACCCCGTGGCAGAATACCATCTGCAGCATTCAATTTCTCCATCGCTTCCTCAACTGTACTTCCTAAATCCCGATCACGAACATTAAACATAACCGCTCCGCGCAATAAAGCATTTTCTGAAGTGATCATAGGTGGTCCCTCTTCAAACTTAATAGTCGCCACAGCACTTAAAGGAACTTCGCCAAATACAGGACTCATTAAAGGGATCCGATTGAGTTGATCAATGCTATTTCGATAGTCTTGCAACAAGCGAACATTAATACTAAAGCGCTGTCTTCCCTCAATGGTCTGTCCAACAGGAGCACCACCAATGGCAGATTCAACAGTCTGGTTCACATCATCAACATTCAATCCATACCGAGCTAACGCATCCCTATTGATATCAACATTTAAATATTTTCCACCAGTTACCGGCTCCACAAAAAGATCCTGAACTCCTGGCGTACCTTCCAAAGCATTCCTTACTTTTTCTGAAACATTGGCAATAGTATCCAGATTCTGACCATATACTTTAATTCCAACATCTGTACGAATACCCGTTGCAAGCATATTTATCCGATTAATAATCGGCTGCGTCCATCCATTCACTACTCCAGGAATCTGAAGCTTTGTGTCCAGCTCTTTAATAATATCGTCTTTAGTTATTCCTTCTCTCCATTGATTTTTTGGTTTAAGCATAATCATTGTTTCAATCATGCTTAAAGGAGAGTTATCTGTAGATGTACTGGCTCTACCAGCTTTACCCAATACCTTATCTACCTCGGGCACCTGTTTAATGATCTTATCCTGAACCT
Source organism: Albibacterium bauzanense (assembly GCF_004339765.1). Taxonomy (GTDB): domain Bacteria; phylum Bacteroidota; class Bacteroidia; order Sphingobacteriales; family Sphingobacteriaceae; genus Albibacterium; species Albibacterium bauzanense. Next base: position 1,119,676 of record NZ_SMGO01000001.1, read on the forward strand.
GCAAAATTCTTCTGATCTCATCATTACTTACATCAGGTAAGGTTACCGGCATAAACAATATACTCTGTTCATCCAGCGTCGGCATAAACTCAGATCCCATGTTCTTTAACACAGGAATAGTAATTAATAATGCAAGGATATTAATAGCCAGCGTAGTTTTCCGCCACTCTAAAACCCATTCTATTATAGGCTCATAGATCCGTTCTAAGAAACGATTCACCGGATTTGAACTATCAGGTTTAAATTTACCTTTCATAAAAAAGGAAATCAATACCGGCGCCAATGTTAACACCAATAAAGCATCCACAATCATGATGAAAGTCTTGGTATAAGCAATGGGATGAAACATCTTTCCTTCCTGTCCTGTCAACATAAATACCGGAAGAAAAGAAGTGATAATAATTACAGTGGCAAAGAAAACACCACGACTTACCTGCTTGCTGCTCTTTTCAATGATTTGAAGCCTCTCTTCTTCAGATATCCATTGAGGCGTCTTTTTAAATAATCTTTTAAACCAATTCATGCTATTCAGATTTTGATTTTTGACTTAATTCCCACTCATGATATCGGTCAGATAAGTGTTTATATGAATTTTCACTCATAATAATTCCATTATCTACAATTACTCCAATAGCTAAAGCAATACCTGTTAATGACATGATATTAGAAGAAACTCCAAAAGCATTCAATAAAATAAAGCTGGCAGCCACCGTAATTGGTATCTGAATAATAATACTTAATGCGCTACGCCAATGGAAAAGGAAGATGATAACAATAAGAGAAACGATTATCATTTCTTCAATTAAGGTATTTCTAATGGATGAGATTGATTCCTTAATCAATTCTCCACGATCATAAACTATATCAAACTTCACATTTTCAGGAAGCCCTTTACTCACTTCAATCATTTTAGCTTTTACATCGTCAATAACCTGAGCTGCATTCTCTCCATAGCGCATAACCACAATACCTCCTACTCTTTCACCCTCACCATCTTGGTCAAATATGCCCAGTCTTGCCTCACCGGTCATTTGCACAGTTCCAACATCAGAAACATAGATGGGTACTCCATTTTGATTTCCAACCGGAATTTTCTGGATATCTTCTATAGATTCCAGATAGCCATTGGTTTTAATGATATAACCGATATCACTCACTTCGTACTTTCTACCTCCACTTTCATTGTTATTAGCACGAACAGCAGTGATAACATCTGGAACCGAAAGCTTATAATATAAAAGTTTATTAGGATCTACTGTTACTTGGTATTGTTTTTGAAAGCCTCCAAAAGAAGCTATTTCACTCACACCAGGAACATTCTGTAAAGCGAATTTAACATACCAGTCTTGTATTGCTCTTTGCTCTCCCAGATCCAAATCTGGTGCGTCCAATGTATACCATAAAATATGTCCTACTCCTGTTCCATCAGGTCCCAATTGAGGTGTTACATCTTGCGGTAGCGAACTAGTTATCGTACTCAACCTTTCCGATACGCGCTCTCGTGCCCAGTAAACATCCACATTATCTTCAAAAACCACGTAGATAAAACTCATTCCAAACATAGAGGTAGCTCTTACATAGTTAACTTTAGGCAAACCCTGAAGATTGGTAACCAACGGATAAGTTATTTGATCTTCAACTAATTGTGGAGACCGACCCATCCATTCGGTAAAAACAATAACCTGGTTCTCCGATAGATCAGGAATAGCATCAATGGGGTTGTTCTTTATAGAGAATATCCCCCAGATAAAAATCCCAATGCTAAGGCTTAATACAATAAACCGATTCCGTAAAGACCATTCTATTAGGCGATGTACCATAATTACATTACAAGTTCATCGATTGAACCACAATTAAGCATACTCTCACCATAATAAGGGTTCTTAATTTCATTCTTTTCAGTTAACCAGTTAGCATCAACCATTGGACAATGGGCTTTATAAAGTTTCCTTCCAGCACCAAAAGTTTTCACCAATGCGTAAACATCTTCACTCATCTTCTCAAAAGATTCACGTTGAACTTCAATATTATTTACATTGGTAGCAATAGCAGTAGCGTGTTCCTTAAGAGCATTCTCACTCTTTACATACATGTTTTTTTGCTCTTCGCTAAAAGCAGATTTATCTACATGATTAATAAGTTCTGAAAGTGCCATTCCTCCCGATGCAGCTGCCTTATTATCATCTTTACCTAAAGCAGTACTGACATTAATATAATAGTCAACAATTTGTTTAATAGATGAGGAAACTTCAGGCGACAGATCAGAAAACAGTGGTGTTATTGCCTTAAGATCAGCATCCTTAACAGCAACGTGTTCTGTATGATCAGACTCAACATGAGTTTCTGTAGCTGCTGTAGAGGTTGCATTTTGTGGAGTATTATTACAAGCCGAAATGCCAAGAGCAATTATTGCAATTGAACTTAAAAAGATAGTTTTCATTGTTATATAATTTATTGTATGATGTGTTTTAAAGATTGTATCTCTATCAAATCATCCATCGCATTCAAACAGTTCAACAACCATTCAGAATGAAAGAATAATTTAATTATAAGCTAGAAAATAGCAGTTGAATAAAGCATTTAAGAAAATGCCGATCAGCAGAATTTAATAAGTTCTGTGACCTATTAAGGAGGGTATTATATTATAAATGTACAGTTACGAAGATAGACCGGAACACTCTGCACATTGGGTGGTGCATTACTTACTGGGTGTTCGCTTGCGTCTGTTGGTAGATTTAAAAAAGCAGGTTGTTCATGAATGCTTAAAGGCAAAGAAATTGCCCAAGTCTGCATTAACTTTAAAGATGGTTCAGCCTTTAACTGATCTGTACTAACTTTGGTAATCTTTACTTCATCCTTACAGCAGTGGTCTTTCTCCATTTCAGGAGAATCAGGCATCCCACAGTCTTGCAACTCCTCAGCTCCATAAAGAATAGAAGCTGAAGTCAGCTTATCCATGCAATAATGGAAATGCATAGCAAACCCTGTTGAATTACCCAGGTATACAAAAGCCAGAAGTACAAGAAGTAGCTTTTTCATTGAAAGCAAAGGTACAAAATGATTTAATGAGTTTTATAAAACTACCGTTACAAAGGAATAAATCTTTGAATCTATATTCTGCAACTAACTACTCCAAATGCGGAGCCAGTGCCTTAGCCCAAACATCATAACCTGCCGGAGTCATATGTAGGCTGTCTGACAGAAAATAGGCTGGATTAGGTCTGCCATTTCCAAGCAACATAGGCTTAACGATATCTACATAACTTGAATTACTAACCGTCTCCAAATAATTTTCAACCAACGTATTTGTTTTCGTAAATTTATCCATCAAGGCCCAACGGCTCGGACTAGGTTTAATAGAAATGTAGGTAATCTTTGTTTTAGGTAGCTGATACCTGATATCTTCAAAGAAATCCTTTAAATCACTAAAAACCTTCTCAGGAGATTTTCCTGCATTAACATCATTATCGCCTACGTATACTACTACCTGCTTAGGCTGATAAGGAAACAACATTCTGAAAGCATAATAATGTACTTCGTCAGTCTGAGAGCCTCCAAAACCCCTGTTTATGATAAATTTGCCAGGAAAATAAGAATCCAAATCCTTCCACATAACCATAGAAGAGCTTCCAACAAAGAGAATAGATCCCTTCTTAGGTGGATTCTCTTTATCTTGCTGCTCAAATGCCGCAATTGACTTTTCCCATTTCTCAATGTCCTGAGGGATATTCTGAACTGTATTAAACTTTGAGTTAGCTTTACTATTCTTAATCTGTGGACTGCATGCAAATACAAAAGCCAACAGTGCCAATAAGAAACTGCCAACAATAGGTTTAATTAAGTTTAATCTTTTCATAGTATAGGTTGAAAATTCTAATTTATATAATTTATAACTCAAATCCTCTTTTTATCATAATAAAGGTGCTAATAATCTGCAAACTGAATCTAACCCCCTTTTCAAAACCGATCGTTTTTTCCAGTACTTCATATCAATATGCTTACTATCTTTCTTATCAATTTCAAATTGCTTCTGCATCTCTACACAAAGCTTCTTATCGTAAATTAAAGCTGCTATTTCGAAATTAATGTAAAAACTACGGATATCCATATTTACAGTACCCACAAAGGCAAGTTTTCCATCAACACAGATAGTTTTAGCATGCATAAAACCTTTTTTATACAAATATACGTGTACGCCTCTTTTTAACATTGGTTTTAAGAAAGAAAAAGAAGCATGACGAACAATATATGAATCTGGACGCATAGGCATAATCAATTCCACCTTTATTCCACTTGCTGCTGCAACTTGAAGTGCAGTACTAATTTGCTCACTCGGAATGAAGTAAGGCGTACAAATTTGAACCGATTCACTTGCACGGGCAATGGCTATTAAAATTGCCTCCATATTATAAGGTGAGGGCGAACCAGGATCACTTAATGCAAAACTTACTGTTGCATCTCCATCAGAACCATCATCCAAATCCATATAATGTTCTGTTAACTCATAAGGAATGCCGTCAGAAAAATGCCAGGTAAGCCAAAATTGAAATTGAAGAAGGAAAACTGACCTACCTTGTATTTTAACAGAAGTATCTCGCCAATATAAAGGGTTCTTTCCATCATTAACGTAGCGTCCGGATATGTTAATTCCTCCAATAAATGCTGTAGAACCATCAATAATAGCAACCTTACGATGATTCCTAAAGTTGCTATCTGCCATAGAGGTAAATCTAACAGGCAAAAAGCGTATAAAATAAACCCCTGCTTCTTGCATCAGCGCTTCTTCTCTTTTCATTCTGGAAGAACCAAAATCATCTACCAAAAAACGAACCTCTACACCTTCAAGAGCTTTTTCTATTAAGAGGTCAATAACCTGCCTCCCTAATTCATCAACCTCAAATATATAGTACTCGAAATGAATATGATGCTTGGCATGTTTAATAGCTTCAATCAATTCAGGAAACTTCTGCTCGCCATTTATTAATAGCTTCACCTTATTATCCATAATAGGTGCAGAAACATTTTCATTATACAAAAAACGATAGGTGTTCGCCAAATCACCCAAAGAAATATCGAGTTTCTTTAAGTTCTCTTCTAACTGAGGCCTATGTTTTTGCCACCTGTCATAAAAGATCTGATGTTCACCACTATTTTTCCGTTTAAAAACCTTCTTTTTCTTAAATCTCCGACCAAAGAAAAAATAGATACACAAACCAAGCCCTGGCAGAAAAACAATAACAAGCAGCCAGGCTAATGTCTTAGTAGGGTTTCTATTCTCAATAAGAATGGTGATAATTACTCCTGTATAAATCAGAGCTAAAGGAGCCCAATACCATTCTCTCGTAAAGTCTATTACTATTTTTAATAACTCCTCCATAAAACGAAATGAATGGTTTTATCTCTTAAGACCTCTAAGATAAAGATATAATTTAAAAAAACTCAACAGATTATTTGGCCCCTTTTAGAGTATCTTTGTTTAATTAATGCGCATTAAACAACAACATAATGGATTCTATCAAAGATTTACGTTTAGCAGTACTAATTGATGCTGACAACGTTCCTTACAAAAAGGTAAAGCTAATGTTTGAAGAAATCGCGAAATATGGCACACCTACTTTTAAAAGAATATATGCCGACTGGACGAAGCCCACTGTTTCAGGCTGGAAAACAGTTTTATTAGAAAATGCAATCACCCCCATTCAACAATATAGCTACTCAGTAGGTAAAAATGCAAGTGATAGTGCGATGATTATTGATGCCATGGATATTCTTTATTCAGGGAAAGTTGATGGTTTTTGCATCGTATCAAGCGATAGCGATTTTACAAGATTAGCCACCCGACTACGAGAAGCTGGCATGCGGGTAATTGGTATTGGGGAAAAGAAAACCCTCACTCCTTTTATTACTGCTTGCGACAAATTTATTTACATTGAAATATTAGGTATAGATGAGCATACCGATGAGCAGGAAGGTGTAACCGATATCGATAAAAGCAAAGAACGACCTTCAAATAAAGCAAAAAACAGTCTTCAAAAAATAGATAAATCCTTAATCCGTGTATTAAGCAGCAGTATTTCCGATTTAGGCGATGAAGATGGCTGGACTTTCTTAGGCGACCTGGGTAATTTCATCTTGAAAAAGCATCCTGATTTTGACCCCCGAAACTATGGCTTTCCAAAAATGCTTTCGCTCATAAAGAGCATAAACAAATTTGAAGTAGACGAACGTGAAACCGGAAAGAAAAACATTAAACATGTCTTTGTCCGGGTTAAAGGTGGGTAAGCGTTTCCACAAAGCGAGAATAAACTCAAAACAAAAAACAAACTCTAACAAAAGCGAGGCTTATCATAAATTATGATAAGCCTCGCTTCTTTTATGAACAAACAATCTTTATACTAAAACAAAGATATATTTACCTGAACCCTTGAATCTCTCGGATATCTATTAGCATACCTGCTATAATATTGTTCCGGTCGTCTATTTACTGGAATATCAGTGATTAAATTCATTCTGGCAGCTCCTAAATTCACCCCTACTAAAAAGGTTGGAACACTTCTGGAAAACACCCATTTACTATTCCGACGATATACATACCCTTCTCTATAAGGATCGTAGAACGTTTGATAATCACGGAAGTAAACATGATTCTTAGCCCGGTATCCATGTGCTGGTGCCCAGGCAGGCGGACCATTTCTCTTTCCTACATATGTATAGTTTCTACCGTTATTCTTATATTGCTTCTCAACATATTTATTATAAGCTTTTCTTTCTTTCTCTTGCTGTTTATAATACTCTTTACGAGCTTTCTCAGCGTGCTTACTATTACGATTCTGAGCTAGAACATCTGCACTGCCAAATAAAAAAAACGTTGCTGCTAATACAAGAGAGTAAATTTTAAATCTTTTCATGGCTTTCCTTTTTTAATTTCAATATCTATATATAGATAGATACGAAAAGTATGCCGAAGTTTAATTCACAAACACAATAACAATTTATATAAACAAAAAAGCCGCTCAATAAGCGGCTCTCCTGTTTATATTGATTGTTTTAAACTATAATTCTTTTATCTGAATATTGCGGAACCAAACTTTATCATTATGGTCTTGCAATGCTATCTTACCTTTTTTATAGGTACCAAAACCAGGCCATTCAGCAAACTTACTTCCTGCAATCAATGCTTTCCACTCATCATTATACATGGTAGTAGTAACAATATTTACACCATTTAAGAAGAACTGAAGCTTGCCATTATTACTAATAATCTCAGCCAGGTTCCATTCACCAACTGGCTTTGCCGGCTCAGAGCTCGAAGGAATTAAATCATAAAGATCACCAGCCCTGTGCTTAAATATCTTCCCATCAGGATGATTATCACTATCTAATACCTGCATTTCTGGTCCAGAGTTATACGTGTTAGCATATTTATCTTTATCCTCGTGAATATTAAAAATAACACCGCTGTTACCGCCTTCAGATATTTTCCATTCTAATTTAAGATGATAATTCTCATACTCTTTATCAGTTACCAAATCACCGCGATCATCTTGAGTTTTACCATCAATATTCAGATGCAAAGCACCATCACTTACCTCCCACGCCGCTCCTGCTTTAGCTTTTCCATAAGTATGCCAGCCTTTGGTAGTTTTACCATCAAACAGAGATACCCATTCGCCTTCTTGTGCTGATACTTCATTAGCAGAGCTGCCAACAATCACAGCAAGCAATGTAATAATTGTTGAAATTTTAAAAGTCATTTTAAAAATAGATTTAATTTATTAATTCGATTAAGTATTCATATTTACCCTGTCAACAGATAAAATATGGATGAAGATAATAAAATTAAAGAGAATTAAACTAACGCTTTCCGATTCTGCTGACTAACCATATTATTAAAGCAATAACGATTACAACCAAGGCAATCCCGAAATACATTCCACCTTTAAAAATACCGGTGACTAACTCGCACGAACTTAATGAAGTCATCAAAATGAGGGCTGCGGAAGCCAATATAATCGATTTTCTACTATTCATAATTTTCCTTTTTAAAGATGTTTTCATTAATAAACCCAGAAAAAAGAAAAATGTTTTTAAATGAACAACTCCAGCCTATAACCGAGGTAACCTAATTTTCAAATCAAATTTCCAGCGTCATATTTTGACTGTATAATAATGGTACGAAATTTATTTTAATCAAACAGAGGTTAAACAGTGGTCAAACAGTGGTTAAACAGTCCTTGAACAGTGGTAAAATGACTGTATAATCTCTGTACATTTACTGTTCAAATACTGGTTATTATATTTATGGTGTAAACTATAATCTTTTATAATAAGAGGATAAGATCTTTTTGATGCATTTTTAGCCCTAATACTGTTATTAACAGCCAGCTATAACAGTGAAAATGCTGAAAAAGCAGTACAAGGCTATGAAGGGCTATGAGATCTTGGAAATGAATACTATAGTTCTTTTATCTTTATATTACGAAAGGAAACGCCCTTCGACCAATCTTGTAAACCAATTCGCCCTTTAGTTGCCTTTCCATATTCAGGATAAACCTTAAATCCGCTGTTTGCTACCAACTCTCCCCATGCTTCTGTGTTTAAATCCTCTTCTGCAGTAAGTATATCATTTAGATAAAATTCTATCTTCCCATTTTCCTGTTTTATCCTCGCTTGATTCCACTCACCTTGGGGCTTTGTTTTTGCTTCATTCTTTTGAGGATAAAACCCATACAGACAACCTGCTCGTTTTTCGGGATTTGTTAAAAACTCAGGATTAGTATCTTCCAAAAGTTGATATTCCGGTCCAGAGGCCCAAGCCTTGGGAATATCTTCCCTTTCTACAACATTGATAAAAACTCCGCTGTTTCCGGCTTCAGAAATCTTCCATTCAAATTTCAAATCATAGTTTTCATATTCTTTATTCGAAACCAGATCTCCATGCTCAACTCCCAATGATGAATCGGCAGGTAAACATTGAAGTTCACCATTTCGAACCACCCATGCAGATGGAACTTTTCCTCTATTGTATAAATGCCACTCATCGCTAGTTTTTCCGTCGAACAGAAGTGTCCAGCCATCTTTCTGTTCACTTTCTGACAATGCGTTTTCTGTTATTGCTTTTTCTGCACAGGAACACAAAAGAGTCATCCCTATAAAAAGACTAAAAATAGGCGTATAAAATGATTTCAGCATTAGACTATAATTATTTAGTTATCAATTGGTTAGTTTAAATCGGTGGTTTTTCCAGATACAAGAATAAACAATACAAATTGTATTTCAAAGCATTTAAGTATGGAGAGGATTATTACAGAAGAACTCGGATCCTAGGACAAACATTATTAAATCTAGTTGTTAAGACTCAAAACTTTGACGATAAAAAACACAACTAAGTAGCCAATAGCCTATTACAAAGAATGACTGGCGAAAACAAGGGAGTAATAACAAAAAGAAAGGGAGTAACTAGTTCAATGAAAGAATCATTCAATCTCTATGACCAAAAATCCATTACAGAGAAACAATTGGATCCGGATACAAGAACTTGACTTAATACTCAAAAAGCGTTTAGATAAGTCCTATTCAAGGGAGAACGAACTTATAAAGAAGATAGAAACCTTTGAAAAGAACTTTGAAAGGTCCTTGAAGTAAACAGTTAAGTAAAGCAATATAAGTTTGAGTGGCGATTGCTGCTCCATTTTCCTTAGTTATCTACAGATGATAAAGGTATACTTATTGAATTCTCCACAAATCCTCATCTTCCCAATTTATAGGAAAGCCCATAGCATCAACATCGATATTCGGATAGTCAGACAAGAGGTCTTTGAAACGTCTAACGAACGAATTCTTTGGATTAATTGTTTGAAGCAGATATAAGAGCATAGAAATAACATAATAAGTTTTGCTATTTGATACATCTTGATTATGAAGCCAGGGTTTTTGTGTACGAATTGGCTTCATTGGCGTAATTTTTAGGTTACTATTCCAGAGTCTTGAATGATGAGCACACATATTTCTCAAATACACGATACAATGCATCCAAGATTCTAAAACCCGTTCGTTTAATCCAAAATGGTGAGATACTTTTCTTTTTGGTATGCGATCTTCTAAATTGCTATATAAACTGGATACCGATCCAAAAGAACTTACTTCTAATAATATCCAACATGGAGGAAGGTCATTATTATATTTTTCCTTGAATTTAATTATAAACTCCTCCTTGCTCCTAATATATTCTTCTTTAAGTTTGGCTAGCGTATTTTCATGATTATCTTGCCTTTTAAACAATTGCTCATTAGTATACCAAAATGGGTCATATTCGTGAGATAATATATATATCATTTTGGAACGTATTGATATTTCTATTTTTTCTAGTTCACGAATGATCATTACTCTTAATGCTCTGTCAAAAGAATACATCTTAAATGCATTATCGAACTTTGCACCCTTTTTGAAAATATGTTGTTCTTTATCTTCTAATAATGGATACCAATACCCACTAAGCCTGTAATAACTAATACTTTCTAAAAGATGAGTGGCTCTTCCTATATTCTCAATAATTAGACCTCTTTTAGAGAGTTGTTCAATCTGTTGTTGATAAGTGAGAGCAGGTTTATTAAATGGGATTTTTGCCATTCTGGTATAAAAAAAAAGCTTACCCTAAGCGCGCTGATCAATGGGAAGCGGGGTAAGCATGTTGCTACAAGTATACGAACATTATTTTAAATGACAATTTTTGATACAAAAAATTTACAAAACTGAGGTGTTTCTTTACTTCAATCAATTAAATATGCTCATAACTTGAAATTTGCTGACTAAAGTATGTTAGAATTCATGCTTATGAAAACAAAAATCTACAGGAGGATTCGACCCAGCAACACCATCCAAATTGAAAGAAGATATTTGGCAAGGACCAAAGACGTTTCATCCGTATTGCACGGATGAGGAATAAGAAGCCGACATAGCTATACTTCCACCGAAAGGCAACAAAAGAGAATACCTTTCATTCAGAAAAGTGCTATCATTCGATACAATTATTATATGTTTATTGAGGCTTTAAAAGAATAAAAAAACAACGAATAAAATGATATAGTAAAGGATGTGTGCCGGTGAAGTCAACGATTTACTATGAGAATTGCGTATCGAAATCTACATTTGATATGAAAAATTTAAATAGAAATCAATTAATGGATCTGGACGATTCATTAGTTAAACTCTGGGAAAATCTTAGTACTCATGATTACATGTATGGAAAGAATAAAAAAATCAGCGAGGAAGCAAGCAGAAATATTAAAAGCGCTATTATCTTTGATTGAAAGAGAAAGTTCAAAAGAGATAAAAGAATTATTTAAGTAACTACACTAACAATGAAGATCCTTATATTCTAGATGCATTTTATGGACCTATCTGGTTTGAAAGTGAATTACGAAATTTTATACTGCACATAGGACAGCTCATTTATGAATTTAAAGAATGAGGCAGCATAGTAGATTATCTTTACTGCTGAGCGTTTACTAATTTAGAATTCTTCAGAATGGAGCAATGATATAAATTAATGTCATCATTACTGCTATCAATGAACCTAGTGGATGTATTGAAAGAAAGTTAGTATATTTAGTTATATTGAACATTCATCAGATATGCCAGAATTTATAGCAAAGTTTAAATATTTAAATAACCAGTATGAAGGAGTAGTGTCTATGCCTGAAGATGGAGTTTATCAGTTTACTGAAGATGCGGGATTAAGTACTGTGTTCCGTTTATATCGAAGTGTTAGCAATGGTTGGCAGGAGAATAGAGAAAAAGTTTTAAATATACATAATACACCATTTGAAATAATAAATAATGTTGGTGTTTTGATCGATGAGCATATAAAATCTTCATATGACAGATAGTGCAGATGATATAAAGAAGCTTGAGTTTTTGGTAGAAAAATCAAGAGCTTTACTTAGAGAGCAATTGGTTTCTTATGAGAATTGCACAAGTAAATCAGGTATAATCATAACGGTAATTGCATTGTTTATTCCTTTGGCAGTTACTTTTATATCGAGCCAAGATCCATATTTTATTTTAAAATTAGCAACGATATTGCCGATTGGTTTAGCTGTTATGGCATTACATAAATTATTATCCGTGATGAAACCGAAAAGTCTAGGACATGGATTTAATTTCCAACAATTCTCTAAAAATCTCAGATCAGATTATTCTAAATTATTATCATATGAAATTGAAACTAATAGAGGAACATTCAATTTAAATGCCCCAAAAGTAAAAAAGCAAATTGACGACTTTAAAGAGGGTATTAGCTATATCGTCTTTAGTTCTTCTTTATTATTTTTAATTTTAATAATTAATTTATTTTTTCACCATTAAAACGTAACCATTATGTATAATATAAATCCAGAAGACCAGGAAAATAATTTATCTAATGATGATGATTTATTTCCACCAAATACAGACGAAAGTGAAATAGCTTATATCGAAAAGGGTGATGATAGAGAAATAGAAAAAAAATAATTAACATGAAAAAATTAATTTCAAGATTAGCTGGAGATATAAATACCGTCAAATTAAATAAATTCAATAACTCAGTTTTTCATATAAGTGACCTAAAGGACTCAATCAATTATTTATTGCCTGAATTGTATGAAGGGAATGAAGAGGCGAATAAATTGGTGGAAGCTTATTTCAAGATAAATAATGATAGAGAGTTTGATTTACTTTTTAGAGCATATATCTTAAGCTCTTCTGGAGATTTTGAATTTAAAACAAAGGTGAATTTAATTGCGACTAGAATCGCTTTTGAAGAGGCAATTAATGACAAGATTAAAAGCTACTTTGAAGAACCAGGTATTAGTCCAGATGTAATATCAGCTTTCCATTAAAATAACTTGTATAGATAAAACGATGATTGAGTTAAGTTCGACACGATGTTGAGTAGTGATGACTATGAATAATATTTTCGATCTAACATGACTTTTAAAGCACGCTTGTGTGCAATTTGTGGGCAAATAAAAAAGCACCTATTCGAGTTAACGCATAAGTGCTTAATTATTAATAATTATGAATGTGGAGATTACCGGAGTCGAACCGGTGACCTCTTGCCTGCCAGGCAAGCGCTCTAGCCAGCTGAGCTAAACCCCCCATTGCGACCGCAAATCTAATTAAAGATTTAAGATATGCAAAACCTATTATATACTGATTTCCTCTTTCTCGTTTAACTCTAGAATTGCAGCACTACGTGCACGCATTTTAGCAGTTAAATCAGCATCTTCTGCCAATGAATGACCATATGAAGGAATCAGATCTTGCAGTTTCGCTTTCCAATCTTCTTGTTGCATTTGTTTAGGGAAACATTTTGAAAGAACATCTAACATAATGGATACGGCTGTTGATGCTCCCGGAGATGCGCCCAATAAAGCAGATAAAGATCCTTCAGCATTGGTAACTACTTCAGTTCCAAACTCTAGTTTACCACCATGCTCTTCGTCCTTTTTAATTACCTGTACACGCTGACCAGCATATTCCAACTCCCAATCTTTCATCTTAGCGGTTGGCATATAGTATTGCAATGTTTTGATCCGGTCTTCTGGCGATTGTCTTACTTCGTTAATTAAATACCTTGTTAAGGCAATGTTATCCAAGCCGGCTGCCAACATTGGTCTTATATTTCCTATTTTAATTGAAGTCGCCAAATCCATGTATGAACCATTCTTCAGGAACTTAGTTGAAAAACCTGCGTAAGGCCCGAATAATAAAGCCTTTTTACCGTCAATGAATCGAGTATCTAAATGGGGAACCGACATAGGAGGTGCTCCAATTGCAGCTTTACCATACACTTTTGCATGGTGTTTTTCTATCACTTCCAGATTAATACATTTCAACCATTGTCCGCTAACAGGGAAACCACCATAACCTTTAGCTTCAGGAATACCTGATTTCTCTAAAAGCAAAAGAGATCCACCACCAGCACCAATAAATACAAATTTTGCTGTTACTACTTTCTTTCTTCTGGTTGTCAGGTTTTTTACCTCTATCTCCCAACGCCCATTCTCATCTTGTTGAATGTCTTGAACCTCATGTGCCAAACGCATCTCAACGCCATTCTGTTCACTTAAATAATGAAGCATAGCACGAGTTAATGCACCGAAGTTAACATCAGTACCAATATCAATACGAGTAGCAGCAATTTTTTCCTTTTTATTCCTGCCATCCATAATTAATGGAACCCAATCTTTAATCTGATCAAAGTTTTCAGAATAAGCCATTCCTTGAAACAGATGATTCTTTTGCATCGCATCGTAACGCTTCTTTAAAAAAGAAACATTGTTTTCGCCAACAACCAGACTCATGTGTGGGATGGAATGGATAAATTTATCAGGCATAGAAATAAGCCCCATTTCAACTAAAGATGCCCAGAATTGCTTAGAAACCTCGAAAGACTCAGCAATGTGCAGTGCTTTATCAATTGAAATAGAACCATCAGGATTTTGTGGAGTATAATTCAATTCGCACAACGCAGAATGCCCTGTACCGGCATTATTCCATGCTGCAGAACTTTCTGCTGCAACTTCATCTAAACGTTCTAATATTTGTATTTTAGCTCCCGGCATTAATTGTTTTAACAGAACGCCCAGAGTCGCGCTCATAATGCCAGCTCCTATCAATACGATATCTGTATTAACAGCAGTCTTCTTTTGTTTTTTAGTCATTTCTTATCAGAAAAATCGTGCAAAAGTACGATGTTTATCTTAATTCTAAAACTATGCTAAACAAATAACTAACAAAATGTATAATAGTTTGCCTATTTTTCTTTTGTTTTTGGTTGCGTAGTTGGGGCTATCGTACGCGTCTTTTTAGATTTCAGGTTCAGAACCTCTACTAAAACTGAGAATGCCATCGCAAAGTAAATATATCCTTTAGGAATATGTTGTTCAAATGCTTCGGCGGTTAGTGAAACCCCTATCAGTAGGAGAAATGAAAGTGCTAACATCTTAACAGATGGATGCTTGTTTACGAAGTCACTAATGGAGCCTGCGGATATCATCATTACAAAAACTGCTATAATTACAGCAGCAATCATGACTTCAATATGTTCGGCCATACCCACAGCGGTAATAACAGAGTCTAAAGAGAAAACAACATCTAATATCAGTATTTGGAAAATTACATTCCCAAATGTTACCTTATTTTTTGGCACTAATTCATCATGCTCCTCGCCTTCCATCCTACCATGGATTTCAACTGTACTTTTATAGATCAAAAATAATCCACCGAGAAGAAGAATAACATCTCTACCCGAGAAATCGAGCTTATCAAACCAGAAACCTGTATCCTGTCCGAAAATTTCAGCAACATTAAACCAAGGCTTGGTTAAAGACATGATCCAGCTTATAGATAATAGCAATAAGACGCGTGTAATCATCGCCAGGGCTAATCCCAATTGACGGGCTTTCTTTTGTTTATCTTCAGGGAGTTTATTGCTTAGAATAGATATGAAAACGATGTTGTCAATACCTAATACAATTTCTAATACTGTTAATGTTGCAAGGGAAACCCATATTTCCGGATTAGAAATCCACTCCATAAGCTATTTTTTTACAAAAGTATTAAAATAACTTATTCTGCGTTAAATTGTTTTCTGTTTGCATTAAAATTCACGGAAATATTACAAATTATGGTATCATCAAAACCTCTGCATAGTACTCATAAATGGAATGGCATTGTTTTGGCTTAACCAAAAGAAAAATATACTTTTACACAAAATTCTAAGCACTTTATGAAATTCGTTATCGTTGTTGCTTTACTGCTTTCCTTTAGCTCTAACAACTTATTAGCTCAAGATATTGACAGCCCTAAACTAGATTTACATCTTAATTTAACACCTGGCGACTCTTATCTATACTCGGTTTCTATCAATCAAAAAATGGTTCAAGAAATTATAGGAGAGCAGTTAGAGATGAATCAGAAGTTAAATACCGATTATAAGTATACGGTAGAAAGTAACGATGGCGAATCTATAAAAATTAAAGCGAGCTGTGAAAAAATGCAACTAACTGTTGATTATCCGGGAGATCAGATTGAATATAATTCTGAATTAAAAGGTAGTGATAGCCGTTTTTCCGGACTTGATAATCTGATTGGAAAACCATTTTATATTTTCATGGATACCAAGGGGAATATTTATAAAACAGAGGGGTTCAAAGAACTTGGAGATGGTTTACAATCAAACGAGTTCGTAAAGCAATTATTTACAGATTCAGCTTTAATTAATTCATTAAATATGAACATTTACCCAACTGAACCTATTTCTGTAGGTACAAGTTGGAATAAAGTAGCTTATATTGACCTGATGAATGTTAAGCTGCAAAACAACCTTAGCTATACACTGGAAGGCACAAGTGAAGATCTTGCATGGATTAATGTAAATGGAGACATTAACGGGCTTGCTAACAACTCTGATCTTAAACTAAATTTAAAAGGAATTCAAACAGGAACAATAGAAACTGACTTGGAAAGCGGCTTAATCTCTAATGGAAATATACAGATGGAAATTGAAGCCAATATACAATCGCTTGACCTGGTTAGCCCTATGAAGCTTTCTTCTGAGACTAATATATCTAGCAGGAAACTTTAAATGAACCTAGTAAATAACGGAGTTTATTCCCTTGTAATTCTAATAAGTTACTAAGGAAAAGATTTTATCACAAAAAGGCTTAATCTTTTCTGTACCATTTAGAAATTCTAAATTAATTACAAAGGCAAAAGCAGCAATTTCACCACCCATCTGTTGAATAAGCTTGCTGGTTGCCACAACAGTTCCTCCTGTTGCCAGCAAATCATCATGAACCAGTAAACGCGCTCCGGGCTTAAATGCATCCCGATGAATTTCTATGGACGCAGAACCGTACTCCAGATCATAGTGTTGTTCAAAAGTATCGGCAGGTAATCTTCCTTGTTTACGAATTGGAATAAAAGGTAAACCTAATTGATTTGCCAGCAAGAAACCAAATAAGAAACCCCGACTTTCAATTCCTACAACAGCATCTAGTTCCAAACCTTTACACTGATCTGCAAACTTGTTTACAATATCTGAACATAGCTGATGATCTTTTAAAATGGGGGTAATATCTTTGAAGATTATACCTGGTTTTGGAAAATCGTGTATATCACGGATGGTCTCTTTGAGTCTGTGTTCAATCATTTGTGAAGCTTAAATATGGAGCAATTTTACGCAAAAATTCTTCATTTAGGATTTCAATATTCAATAAATCGGTGTGTTCAAGATAGTTTCCATGCTGGTTTCGATATTGAACAATCACATTGGCTTGTTTCGGACTGATATAAGGATGCCTGGAGAGCTCTTGATAGCTAACGGCATTGATGTTGATCTTCTTCACTTTTGTTGAATCTGTGTAGATGTTTGCTTGCAAATTGCTGTATCTTTCTTCGTCCATTCCATATACTTCCAACAGCTGAGAACTGGCATAAAACCCACCGATAAGATCTCTGAAACGAATGATCCGTGATGCAAATACAGGTCCTATTCCTCGAAGCTCTTGCAGCTCCAGGGAATCTGTTGAATTAAGTTCAATTAATAATTGCAGATTTGGTTTAGTAAAGAGAGACTCGCTTATAATGGGCTTCGGTACACTTTCTTTCACACTTATAGCTGCTTCTAAATTAATATAGGGTGAGAGTCGTTGAAAATCTTGTTCGCTGATTGCATAGATTTTTGCAAAGTCGCTTTTGGTATAAAACCTTCCTCCTTTTGCAACGTAGTTATGGATCATTCTTATTTGATAATCTGATAAGCCTAAACGTTTTGCCTCCTCTGCAGTTAGCTTATTTGGATTAAACGTGAAATATTCCAATTCAGGTTGAATACTTTCTGTTACAGAATCCTCATCTATTGATCCGGATTGCTTCGCTAAAAAGCGACGAATCTCTTGCTCTCGCAAAGCAAAAGCAGGATCGTGTTTAATCGGTTTTAGGATGCGATAAAGATCAGGCAAAAACCAAAGAAAGATAACAAGAACGGTTAAAAACGAAAGCCCCTGCAGCTCCTTTCTATTCATAGAAAAGTGCTTATCAAACCATTTTCCCATAATACAAGGTTAATCACGAATATATAAGAATAAAGAGTGAAAGCAAAAAAGTCTGCGCAAGCGCAGACTTTATATTCCCCGAATCTAAAGGATGAATTTTAAATAGGGAAGTCTTTTATATGAATTAGTCAACTTTAGCCCAGCTTCCAACAGCAACCCAGTTGTCGCTTGCAGAAACTGCTCCTTGGTATTTAGCAGAAGTAAACCATGCGTCAAGAGTTTTAGGATCCAAAGCATTTGTTTCAGTTGTTCCTATATATTTACCAGTAATGAAGATAGGTTTGATAAGTGCATCAGCAGTATTGCTAACCTCAGCGCTGAATAATTTATCTCCTGTAAACGCTGCTCCTGCAGTATTTTTAAAGCTCCATGATTTTGGTCCGTAAACTGAAGAGTTTGCGAAGATCAATGAACCAGCTTCCATATTAGCCAAAGTTTCATCGTGTTCAACTTCTACTCCGCTTGAGAAACCATAAGTTACAAAGTTGTATAATTTACCTTTTGTACCTTCACGTAATTTTATAGCTCTTGTTTTTCCTGACTCAGGATTGCTTTCTAAATCATCACCAGTTTGAGCGATTAATGAACCTACTAACGTTACGTTAGAAAGAGTTGGCTCTGAATTAGGTGTTGCACTTCTATTACTGCCATTATTATCAGCTTCAATACCACGATCTGCTAAGATATCACCTTGTACAGCAACCCAGAACTGGCCTTTACCTTTCCATCCGTATGTCCAGTCAAAAGAATCATCTTGTGCACCGTAAACTACAGCATATTTAACGTTAACAGTTCCACCAAAGAACTCAATACCGTCATCTCCACCATGGTAAACAGCAATGTGCTCAACCGTAGTACCAGCACCTACGCCTTCAAAAGTAAAGCCATTGTGTTCTTTTTCTGAAGTAGATTTTTTACCAGTATATTCTGCACGTACATATTTCAATGTACCAGAACTATGATTATCATCTTCTCCTCCATAAGAAATACCTTGTCCCATTTCAGAAAGTGCAGTACCTCCTGTAACGTTGATACGAGCTTTACCAGTTAAGATAATACCACCCCAATCTTGTGCTTGTGGACTAGCTTTTCCTGATGTAAATATAATAGGTGCTTCTGCAGTACCAACAGCCTCAATCTTTGAAGTAGGATCGATTAATAAATAAGCTGCTGAACCGTCAACAGGATCAGATTTTACTGTTACACCTTCTTCAATGGTTAAAACTGCACCTCCTACAACGTGAACACCACCTTTTAAGAAGTAAGTATTACCTTTTGCTAAAGTTGTATTTGTACTGATATCACCTGTAAGTGTTGCATTGTTTTCTAATACTCCATCCTCATCCGGAGGTGTTACTATTGGGTTGTCGTCTTTTGAACAAGAGGCAAACAACACACATGCGCTTAGCGCTATTGCCACCGATTTTGTAATTCTAACTCTTTTCATTTTCTTCTATTTTTATTTTACTTATTTATTCTTTTCTAAAATTCTATCGCAAAGAAACTATTCAATTATTAACTAATTATTAAGAAATCTTAAACCTTTGAATCGGTTTGAAGATTGTTTTTTTTAGAAATTATAACTCAATGATGCTCCAAATGTTACCCCTTTCTTAAACTCTGAAAAGCTTAAGTTTTGGGTAGTAAATTCTTGCTCATACTTTATTGCAGGGTTTAAGATATTGGAGATCGAGAGATCAAAACCAAGGTGCTGATTAAACGAAGTGTTGATCTGCAGATCCAGGGAGTTAAATGGCATCTCAAAAATATCTCCGGCACCTTGTGAACCAGCAACGAATAATCGTTTACCAAATGTACTATAGGCCATGGTGAACATTGTATTGGTTGTTTTAGTCCAATCTGCCTTATAAGATAAATCCAAATTGATAAGATAAGGAGAAGCTCCATACAATGATCTTGACCTATTAGTAGGTGCAACCGGACTACCTTGTTGGCTCAATTCTAGGATACGTTCATCCTTAAATTGGATTTTATTATACATATAAGAACCATTAAAGCCGATAGATGCATTCGTTAAAGTTTTAGATTCTGATTTAAGCAGGCTTCCCAAATTCCTATTAAACTCTAATTCTACTCCGGCAATTGTTGCTTCATTAGAATTCACGTATGAGAAGATTGCCTCTGATGAAGCTAATTGCATCATCTCAATGGGATCCTTAATATACTTTCCGAATAAAGAAACAGCCATTAATTCTCCGCGTGAAGGATAGAACTCATATTTTAAATCGAGGTTATAGTTTGAACTGTTCTTTAAATGCGGATTCCCTTGTTGCTCTGCTGTAGCAGCGGCATTATTTAAACGGAAAGGTGCAACTTCTACAAACAAAGGTCTTGACATTGTACGACTACCTGCCAATAGAATATTAGATTTCTCATTAAACAGATACTTCAATGTAGCGCCTGGCAAGATATCAACCTGTGAAATTGTATTATTTCTAAAAGGAGCATCTTCCGGGTCTCTACCTGTTTTATAATCAAGTGATTGATTGGAAATTTCTGCACGAACACCGGCAACCAAATTCCACTTATCATTCCAGTTAAAATTAAAATTAACGTATGGTGCTGCAATTCCTAAGTTTGCATTGTATTTATTAGCAGCATAATAAGTTTCTCTATATTCCCAGGTTCCTGTTCCTAAGTCAGATTCATTCAATTCTGCATCCACATCATTTAAATCAACTACACCTTGACTTATGATTCGTGTATCAATTTGACGTGCTGAAAAATCACGAAACTTATACTTTGCATTTACCCCTAATTGATAGCTCTTTAAGATAGAAGTTTCATTCTTTGGTTTGAAATCCATTTCCACTTTTCCAGAAACCTCGTCATCATTCAATTCAGAAAAAAAGCGATGGTTATCAGCATTATTACGATTCGATAAAACATAACCTTGTGAGCCTTCTTCAAAAGTATTTTGAACACGGTCAGGAATTGAACCAATCGTTTTTGTATAACCTACTGCCCATGTTAACTTTAATCTATCAGAAAAATCATAATTACTATTTAGCTGTCCGGCGAAAAGGTCATTCTGAACTAAGGTATTTCTTCTACCCATTATGCTGTTATCGATATCAGCATATGTACCCATATTCTCAAAAACATTATCGTTGGATTGATTAACTACTAAACCTGTAAACGTATAGTTAGAACGATCATTTGGTCCGTAGGTTAAAGACATCAAGGCTGTAGAATTCGTTTTATATCCGTAATTCTGTGTCTCGTAATGATATCTGGGTGAAGCTTGTGCATTATACAATGCGCTTGTTCCATCTTCATATGAATAACCTACTTTATGTCCAATGTTAAATAAATAACCAATTCGTTTATCGTTCTTTAAAAAGATTTGATTTCCGGCAGAAATAGATATCCCTCTATTTATTGGTGCTGTAGTTGAATAAGGTGTCCAATCTGTATTAAAACCTGGAGCACTTCCTGCAGAAGAATTATAACTGTTTGTTTGAGCAACAACTGTTGGCATCTCTCTTCTTCCTTTATCAAAACCAAAGAATCCGCGCGTAGCTCTTGGAGACATTAGGAAATCACTTTTTCCTGTAACAATTGAATTGTAACCTGATGATAAGGATACTTTAAAATAAGGTCTTGCAGGATATCCTTTAGTTACGATATCAACCGTTCCACCTGAAAAGTCACCATAAAATGGAGCTGTATATGATTTTACTACCGCGATATTCTCCACGATTGAACTTGGGAAAATATCTAGTGGGATCAATTTCATATCTGGATTGGTAGATGGAATTGGCAAGCCGTTTAATGTTGCATTGTTATAACGATCGCCCAGACCTCTTACAAATAATGCTTTATTATTACCCATTGAAACTCCTGAAACTTGAGCCAGACCTTCGCCAACATCACTAAGTCCTTTTCTGTCCATTTCCTGGGCACCAATTTTCTGAACAACTGTAGTAGCATTTTTTCGCTCTGCTATTAAAGCAGTAGCATTTTGCATATTAGCACGAGCAGTAATAGTTACACTTTCCATTTGAGTAGCTTCAGACTTTAATGCAACAGCTACTTCAAGTGTTTTTCCATTCTCAATAACAACAGGAACTGTTTGAGGTTGGTAACCTATATAGGTTACGATTAAATTATAGGATCCAGCTGCTACATCAGCAAGTTGAAATTTCCCATCTAAATCAGTAGCCGCCCGAGAAAGCGTTCCTTGCAAACTGATATTTCCACCAATAATTGTTTCTTTAGTTGTGGCATCGGTCACTATTCCGGTTACCGAACCCTTCTGCGCATAAACACTATGAGTTGCGAGAAGAAAAATTGCAAGAGCTGCAATTCTGTTAAAAATTTGTACGTTCATCCTTTGTTTAAATTCTGGTACAAAGAAATGGCTGTACTATGAACTAAACATTACCAAAGAATTAAGTTACCTTAACGTTTAGGTTAATTTAATGTAAACAGTTTACATATAAACAAGGATGAGATTCTAATCCTTCCCGGAGCTTGGTTATAATATTGTAATTATAATACAAAGGGACTTTATATTATAAGATTTTTTGTAAATTCGCAGCAATTTTGGCTGATTTAGTGCCTTATAAGTACGAATTTCAGTTCCAATCACCGAACAATATACATTTAAATAAACAATAATAAATTATGGCATTTGATATCGAAATGATAAAAAGTGTTTACCAACGATTTGAAAGCCGCATTGATGCAGCTAGAAAATCAGTTGGCAAACCGCTTACCCTTACTGAAAAAATATTGTATGCTCACCTATGGAGTGGTGAAACAAATACTGCCTATGAAAGAGGCCAGGATTATGTAGACTTTGCGCCAGATCGCGTAGCAATGCAAGATGCAACCGCTCAAATGGCTTTATTGCAATTCATGCAGGCGGGTCGTCCACAAGTAGCAGTTCCTTCAACTGTTCATTGTGACCACTTAATACAAGCAAAAATAGGTGCAGATGCAGATTTAGCAATTGCTAATGAGCAGAATCGTGAGGTGTATGACTTTTTAGCGTCGGTTTCAAATAAATATGGTATTGGTTTCTGGAAACCAGGTGCTGGAATTATTCACCAGGTAGTTCTAGAAAACTATGCATTCCCTGGTGGAATGATGATTGGTACAGATTCTCATACTCCAAATGCAGGTGGATTAGGAATGATCGCTATTGGAGTTGGTGGAGCTGATGCTTGCGATGTAATGGCTGGCTTACCATGGGAGCTTAAATTTCCAAAATTAATTGGCGTTAAATTAACTGGAAAACTTTCCGGATGGACTTCTGCTAAAGACGTTATCCTTAAAGTTGCAGGTATATTAACTGTAAAAGGTGGAACCGGTGCTATTGTAGAATATTTTGGGGAAGGTGCTCGTACACTTTCTGCAACAGGAAAAGGAACCATCTGTAATATGGGTGCTGAAATTGGCGCTACCACTTCTATCTTTGGCTATGATGAAAAATCAGAAGCTTACTTAAGAGGAACTGAGCGTGGTGATATTGCTGATTTAGCAAACCAAATTAAACAACATTTAACAGGCGATGATGAAGTATATCAAAGTCCGGAATTATACTTTGATCAGGTTATTGAAATTAACCTTTCTGAATTAGAGCCTCATGTTAACGGACCATTTACTCCGGATTTAGCTTGGCCTATTTCTAAATTTGCAGCAGCAGTTAAAGAAAACAATTGGCCAGATAAATTAGAAGTTGGATTAATTGGTTCATGTACTAACTCTTCTTACGAAGATATCAGCAGAGCTGCCTCATTAGCACAACAAGCTTTAGAAAAAAACCTGGTAGTTCAATCTGAATATACAGTTACTCCTGGATCTGAGCTTGTACGCTATACCATTGAGCGCGACGGTTTCTTAGATACTTTCGAAAAGATTGGCGGATCTGTTCTTGCCAATGCTTGCGGACCATGTATTGGTCAATGGGCTCGTCATGGTGCTGATAAAAAAGAAAGAAACTCAATCGTTACTTCTTTTAACAGAAACTTTGCAAAACGTAATGACGGAAACCCAAACACACATGCGTTTGTTGCTTCTCCGGAAATCACAACAGCTTTAGCAATTGCTGGAAAACTATCATTCAATCCATTGACTGATACATTAACAAATTCAAAAGGTGAGCAGGTTAAACTTGATGAACCTTCTGGATTAGAAATGCCAACTAAAGGCTTCGCAGTAGAAGATGCCGGATACCAGGCACCAGCTGAAAATGGTGAAAATGTACAAGTAATTGTAAGCCCTACTTCTGACCGTTTGCAGCTTTTAGATCCTTTCAAACCTTGGAACGGACAAGACTTAATTGGCTTAAGATTGTTGATTAAAGCTGAAGGTAAATGTACTACAGATCATATTTCAATGGCCGGACCTTGGTTAAAATACCGCGGTCACATAGATAACATTTCCAATAACATGCTTATCGGGGCTATTAACTTTGTAAATGGCAAAGCTGATAGTGTTAAAAATCAACTTACCGGAGAATATGGTGCTGTACCTGCAACTCAACGTGCTTATAAAGCAGCTGGTATTGATACCATTGTTATTGGTGATGAAAACTACGGTGAAGGTTCATCTCGTGAACATGCGGCTATGGAGCCTCGTCATTTAGGTGTTCGTGTAATATTGGTGAAATCTTTCGCTCGTATCCACGAAACTAACCTTAAGAAACAAGGTATGTTGGGTATCACGTTTGAAAATCCAAATGATTATGACCTGGTTCAAGAAGATGACCGTATCGATATTATAGGACTAACTGAATTTGCTGTCGGACAACAATTAACAGTAGTTCTTCATCATGCTGACGGAACAACAGATTCTTTCAAGGTTAATCATACGTATAATGAACCTCAAATTGAATGGTTTAAAGCAGGTGGTGCACTAAACATCATTCGCCAAAATCAACTTATTTAATTTATTATATTTATATAAGGAAAGGCTTTCTCTTTTGAGGAAGCCTTTTTTGTTACACCCGATTTAACAATAAGTTAATATATACTTTATACTAACATCTTAACTTTGAAACAATTAAATAATAAGTTATGAGTAGTTTAAATTTAGAGATCTCAGAAAGAGAGTATATAATCAAACTGGATAGGAGTAACTATTCCCTATCAACTTTAGAAAAAGTAATAAAAAGGATTCAAAACGACTCCAATAATATCGTTTTTATTGAGCAAGACTTCGGTGGAGATGTTCGTAGTCACATAAACGACCAATATTTCGACAATTACGATCACCTATCTGAAAAGTAATGTTAGAAAAACCAAATTATATCTTTTATTAATGAATTTTTCCTTATTTCATTAAGTATTATTTGCATCTTTTCAAATTAATCATTTATATTTATAGCAAAAATTAAAACTTTATAAATATTTTCAAATGGGAGATTTTGACAAGAGAGATCGTGAAGAGGTTTTTTCTAAAAAAGTGAGAGCAGGGAAACGCACCTATTTTTTCGATGTAAAAGCTACTAGAGCAAACGATTATTACTTAACAATTACGGAAAGTAAGAAAAGACTAGAAGACGGTGTGTTTATTAAACATAAAATATTTTTATATAAAGAAGATTTCGAAAAGTTTGTTGAAGGATTGAACGAAACGGTAGAATATATTAAAGACAACCAAGAAGTTGTTGAAAAACGTTATGAATTCTCTGAAAACGGATTTTCAAGTTCTGAAGATAAAAGCGACGACTTTAGTTATTAAAAAATAACATTATAAAAATGAGAGCTGGCATGTTCAGAACATGCCAGCTCTCATTTTTATAATGTTAAAAATCATTTCTTCCCTGGTCTATTCGCTTATTTTTACCCTTAATAAGGCTAAGCACAATTAAGAATAAACCTATTACGAGTAAAGCATTAATAGCTACTCCAATTACTTTAAAGATTAATCCGATTCCCCAGAAAATCAATAAGATTATTCCAATTACGATTAAGGTATTTCTCATCACTTTCTTTTTTAAATTGTTTTAAAATCATTAATAGCAAATAGACGTCCAAACATTGCTAATTCTATGATGATTCTAAAAAAAATTACTATTTTTGACCAAATAACACCTCTGATGCAAAATTCAATTCTGTTAAGCGGCTCCAAATTCCAAATCACCATACAACGTCTTTGTCACCAATTGATTGAAAATCATCAAGATTTTTCCAATTCGGTTATCATAGGAATCCAACCGCGTGGAGGTTATTTAGCGAATAGGATTGTTCAGGAATTGAAAAAGATCCTATCTGTGGATAACATTCCTTCAGGAGATTTAGATATTACCTTCTTTCGCGATGATTTTCGAATGAAAGGAAGTCTGCCTTTATCTGCAAGCAGCACCAATATGAACTTCATAGTAGAAAACAAGAAGGTAATTCTGGTAGATGATGTATTATGGACAGGCAGAACGATTAGAGCTGCCCTGGATGCTATTCAGTCTTTTGGAAGACCGCAAAAGGTAGAGCTTCTGGTTCTCGTAGACCGCCGTTTTGCAAGACATTTACCGATCGAGCCCGACTATGTAGGCTTACCGATTGACTCTATTAACTCTCAAAAGGTAATCGTTAGCTGGAAAGAAACGGATAAAATGGATCAGGTATTATTATTGAATGAGGAAAATAATTAATATAAATAATCTTAATTCAAACACAAGGCATGAAAGAAGCAATAGAGCAACTTAGCACCCGCCACTTATTGGGAATTAAGGATTTGAATGCAAACGACATTCAGCTTATCTTTGAAACTGCTCAAACATTTAAAGATGTTCTAAACAGACCAATTAAGAAGGTGCCGTCTCTACGCGATATAACCATTGCCAATATTTTTTTTGAAAACTCAACTCGCACCCGACTTTCTTTTGAACTTGCTGAGAAAAGGCTTTCTGCTGATACAATTAACTTCGCGGCTTCCTCTTCTTCTGTAAGTAAAGGAGAAACCCTGATAGACACCGTAAATAATATTTTAGCAATGAAGGTGGATATGGTTGTGCTTCGTCACCCCTATCCAGGCGCAGGTGTATTCTTGAAAAATCATATTGGAGCACAAATTATCAATGCCGGTGATGGAGCACATGAGCACCCTACCCAAGCATTGCTTGACGCTTTCTCAATTATTGAACGATTAGGAGAAATAAAAGGTAAGAAGATTGCTATTATCGGCGACATTCTTCATTCAAGGGTAGCATTATCCAATATTCTATGTCTTAAAAAATTAGGTGCAGAAGTAATGGTATGCGGGCCAACCACTTTAATTCCCAAATACATTAAATCATTGGGCGTAAAAGTGGAACACAATTTATTAAATGCACTAAATTGGTGCGATGTGGCAAATATGCTGCGTATACAATTAGAAAGACAAGATATTTCTTACTTCCCTTCATTGAGGGAATATTCAATGCTTTATGGCCTGAATAAACAAATTCTAGATTCATTGAAAAAGGAAATTATCATTATGCACCCCGGGCCAATTAATAGAGGAGTAGAAATTACAAGTGATGTGGCAGATAGCAAACATTCAATTATATTGGATCAGGTTGAAAATGGTGTAGCAGTAAGAATGGCGGTTTTATATTTGCTGGCAGCACAACGTGGTTAATTAGCCATATCTCGCAAAATTAAATTACAATTATATTTTTTAAGACTTATTACCGTTATCTTAATGGTCTTACTTTATTAAAATACTAACAAAAGATTAATAATCATCTTATCTTAGCACAAAACAATATTGAATAATATGTTTAAAAAGTTTACTCAAATTACTCTCGCACTTAGCTTAATTGCAGGAGGAGTTTATGCTCAACAAAGTGCCTGGCAAGAAATTGACAAGGCATACAAAAGTGGGATGGAACTCTATGAACGAGGAAAATACGTAGCCGCAGCCAAGCAATTTGATAAAGTTGAAACCACCAGAATAAGGTCAGTTATTCAAGAAGATGAACAAGCACAAGTAAGCCTTCTAAAAGAGAAAGCCCGCTTCTATCAAGCAGTATGTGCTCTTGAAGTAGGGAACAGGGATGCTGAAGACTTGTTCATGAAGTATATAAAAGACTATCCAACAAGTTCTAATACAAAAGCAGCTTACTATCAGGTAGGCCGTTCTTATTTCGCACAGAAAAACTACGACAAAACCATTGAGTGGTTTGAGAAACTAGATGGAAGTGCTTTAACTGGTTCAGAAAGCTCCGAATATCGTTTTAAACTAGCTTACTCTTACTTTAAAAAGGATAGAAATAGCGAAGCAAAACCAATGTTCGAACGTTTAAAAAATGAACGTTCTGCTTATAACGAATCGGCTATCTATTATTATGCTTACCTGGCTTATCTGGATGGCGAATATAAAACAGCCTTGTCTGAGTTTGAACGACTAAAAGGATCTAAGCAATTCGAAAACAGCTACCCTTATTATATAGCTTCTTTATACTATTTAGATGGCCGCTATGATGATGTATTGGCTTATGCTATTCCTATTTTAGAAACCACAAAACAAGAAAGTGAAACCGACTTATTTAGAATTGTTGGAGCAACTTACTTCTCAAAAGGCGACCTGGTAAACTCAAAGATCTATTACGATAAATACCAAGCAGCTGATCAAGGTCAAACTCAAAGCAATCAAGACACTTATAATATTGGATACATTGCTTTCAAAAATGGTAATAACGAAAAAGCAATTGCAGAACTAGAAAAACTAGATCAACCTGAAGCCTATTATCAAGCAGGTATGATTACCTTAGGAGACGCATTCCTTAAAGCAAACAATAAGGAAAGTGCTCGTAATGCTTTTTTCAGAGCCTCTAAATTAGATTTCGACCCTCAACTAAAAGAAGAAGGTGCATTAAATTATGCTAAGCTTTCTTATGAGCTTGAGTTTCACCAAGTAGCA
Organism: Albibacterium bauzanense; assembly: GCF_004339765.1. Classification (GTDB taxonomy): domain Bacteria; phylum Bacteroidota; class Bacteroidia; order Sphingobacteriales; family Sphingobacteriaceae; genus Albibacterium; species Albibacterium bauzanense. The sequence continues at coordinate 1,148,652 of NZ_SMGO01000001.1, forward strand.
TTAGAAGCTACTCAGGAATTCCTGACTACCTATCCAAGGTCAGCGAAGATAAATGAAGCTAAGACCTTATTAGCAGAAATACTCTTAAGCACAAAGAACTATAATGATGCAGTAAACATCCTGGAAACCATTGATAACAGAAGTCCGGAAGCCAATGCAGCTTACCAAAAGGTTACTTATTTCCGTGGATTAGAACATTATAATGAACGCGCTTTCGAGAACTCTATCTCTTTATTTATGCGTTCAGAGAGCTATCCTATAGACCCTGAAATACAAGCATTATCTACCTACTGGAAAGCCGAAGCAATGTATGAAGTTCGTAAATACGGAGAAGCAGTAGTAAACTTTGACCGTTTTTTACGCTATCCGGCAGCTAAATCAACTTCAGTTTACAACTATGCAAATTACGCATTAGCTTATGCCGCTTACCGGAACTCATCTTTCAGCACAGCAGCCAACTATTTTGAACGCTTTCTCGCCTCAGGAGATGTTGATGGCAACACAAGAAACGATGCTATTGCACGATTAGGCGATTCATACTTCTCATTAAGAAGCTACGATCGCGCATTGACGCAATACAATAAACTGATTGCGAGTAAAGCAAGTAGTGAAGATTATGCTCTTTATCAACGAGGAATTATTCAAGGTTTACAAGGACAGGTTGACACAAAAATTGCTACTCTATTAGATCTACAACAGCAATTTCCAAACTCAAACTACTCAGACGATGCGGCATTTGAGATCCCATACTCACATTTCTTAAGAGGTGATTATGATGTAGCAATAGCTGGCCTGCAAAAAATGGTTGAAGATTATCCAAGAAGCAGCTATGTTCCCCGGGCCCTTGTTACCATAGGTTTGGTACATTACAATAATAAGGAAAACGATGAGGCAATCAATATATTTAAACGTGTAGTAGGTGAGTACTCTACAACCGACGAAGCAAAATTAGCGTTGAAATCTATTCAGAATATTTACATCGACAACGGAGATGCTCAAGGGTATTTAAACTACGCGCTAAGCACAAATATTGGTAATTTAACAACTGCAGAGCAGGATAATATTACCTTCCAGGCTGCAAATGGTTTATTTGTTCGTGGAGAATTTGCAGCAGCCATAGAAGCTATTAACGCCTATTTCGATAAATTTCCAAAACCAATCCAAGAGAAATACGCACGATTCATTAGAGCGGAAAGCTTATGGAGAACAGGTAAGCCAAACGAAGCGCTTCACGATTATAACATCATCCTAAACGACTGGACAAGCCCTTATTCCGAACGTACACTAATAAGTGTATCTGAATTACACCTTCAGCTTAAACAATATAACGAAGCTGTCGCTACACTTAAAAAGCTTGAATTAACTGCAGATTATAAAGCGAACTACGGTTTTGCAATAAACAATCTGATGCTGTGTTATTTCATGATGGGTGATATGGATGAAGCTTTAAAATATGCAAACTTCGTTATCGGTTATGATAAATCTTCTCAGGAAGAAATTGCAAAAGCACACTTATTCGCAGGAAAAGTTTACTTAGCAAAAAATGATAAGGCATCGGCTAAAAAGGAATTTGACCTGGCAGCTAAAGGCAGTCAGACTATCGTTGGAGCTGAAGCCAAATACAATTACGGACAGCTTCAATTTGATGAGAAAGGTATTCTTGCAGCTCAAACAACCGCTTTCGATTTAATTAAAAACATGCCTTCGTATGACTATTGGGTAGCAAAAAGCTTTATTTTATTAGCAGACACCTATGTTGCTTTGAAAGATGATTTTCAAGCAAAAAGTACATTAGAAAGTATCATTGAAAACTACGACAAGAAAGACGATGATATCATTTCAGAGGCAACAAAACGTTTAGATCAAATTAACAATAAGAAATAAGCCATGATATTGAAAAGTTCAATACTTAAACATACATTCATTCTAGGCTTTTGTGCTTTTTCATTCAATGCATATTCGCAGGTGGATACAACGAAAACACAAGAACCAGCAACCATTGAAGAAGTTGAAGTAGTCCGCGATTATCGTCCGGTTTTGGCTGATGCAGTGAAAATAAGACGCAGTCCGGATTTAAATAATGTCAGAACCCAACAGCCTGCCCTACGATATAATGTGTTAGACAAAAGACTAAATTTCCCTTCAGGAATGGGTCAGTTAACACTGCAGGAGATGCAATCTTCACGGCCAGGAATTATGACTAATAACTATGCTAAATTAGGGATAGGGAATTTTAATTCAATCCTGGGTGAAATATATATCAATTCAGGAACAGACGAAAATTATCAAACTGGTTTTTATGCCAAGCACCTTAACCAAAAGGGAGACCTTGAAAACCAGAAATTCTCAGAACAAAGAATTGGAATATTTGGTCGCAGCATCTTAGAAAAGATCACACTTAGCGGAGAGCTTGGCTTCAATCGTTATGGAACAGCTTTTTATGGTGTTGTTCCGGGAGCTGAAGACAATCCAATCATTACTTCAGATGCGCAGAATCAACATTTTAATGATATATTCTTTGTTGGAGAATTGTTAAAGAATTACGATCCACAGGATACTGATTTAAGCTACTCTTTGAAAACAGATGTCTATCTGTTCAGTGATGCCTTTAATGCAAAAGAAAATTCATTTGCAATCAGCGGCTATCTTAATAAGGCAATCAATGTATTCAATATAGGTGCAAATGTTTCGGCTGATATGGCTAGTGTAAAGGCTGCTGATTATTCCATTTCGAACAACCTTATTCGCTTAAATCCTTATATCCGCTTTCAAGGAAATAACTACAAAATCACTTTAGGAGCCAACTTCATTTCTGAATCAGGAGAAACCAGCCGTTCTAATTTATTCCCATTGGCTAACCTGGAACTCGATGTTGTACCAGAATTTGTAAGTATTTTCGGAAGTGTAAAGGGAGATGTAAACAGAACTTCATTGCGTTCTTTAGCACAAAGCAATCCTTATTTAAATGAGAATATCGCCATTCGTAATACAATAGACAGGTTAAACATTACTGCAGGAGTAAAAGGAAATGTAGGAGCTACTTTCGGTTATAAAGCAAGTGTCTTTTATCGCAAGGTTGAAGACCTTCCCTTATTTGTTAATAGTCCGAATGAGCCGAAAAAGTTTGACTTGATTTACGATGCAGGAATCGATAAAGCAACCAGTATCTCAGGCCTCGAAGGTGAAATAAATGTGAGAGTATCTGAAACTGTAAATATCGGTGGGAAATTGAACATCAGCGATTATAAACTATCAACCGAAAGAGAAGCCTGGTTTATGCCTAAAGTTCAAATCTCTTCGAACGCACGGATAAACATCAGCGAAAAGGTATTCCTAAACGCAGAAGTATTATTTGCCGGAGAAACCTCTGCGAAAACATACGACTATAGCCTTGCTGCTATTCCTGTTACTGATTACACAACAGCTGATCCAATTATTAAAAGAGTACCAGCATTTGCTGACTTTAGTGCAGGTGCAGAATATAGAGTAAATCAACAGTTTGGTATTTTTATTCAAGCTAATAACTTGTTAAATTCCAATTACGAAAAATACTTATATTACCCTCGTTTAGGATTCAATGTTTTTGGAGGTCTTAATTATTCATTTTAATTAAATAACTTTGCTAGGATAGCAATGAACACATTAGGATTATACATAAAAGAAGCACTGCAGGATAAGAGAGAGATCTACTTACCCGGAATCGGTACGTTCAAAAAAGAACGTATTCCCGCTTTTTTTAACGATCTGAAACAGTGTTTTATGCCGCCCTTTCAAAGCATCGTTCTTACAGACAAGCAACCGGTATCAGATCAGTCATTGATTCAATTCATTGCTGAAAAAGAAAACATTGATTTAGAAGAAAGTCGTTTAAAAATTGAACAAACTATCTCGGAGCTTGAAACTGAGCTTCAGGAAAAGGAAGAAATCATTTTAGAAGGCTTCGGTAAATTAAAGAGAATAGAAACTCGCTATGAGTTCACTCATTTTCAACCTGTTCTTGAAGGAGCTTTTAATGATTATGAGCCTGTCGCCGAAGCGGAAATTATACTCCCTATTGAGAAAAAGGCAGGTATTACGAATCCTTCGATCGATTTAAACACAGATGAAGCCCTTTTACCGGTTGAGGAATCAACAATTAACGAAGAGTATCTGGAGCAAGAGAGCAATTCTAAAAAATGGTTATGGCCTGTATTAGCGCTGGTTATCTGTGTGGTTGCTGCCGCGTTCTGGTTCTTAAATCCGAATTTCAATTTTGCTAATCTTACAAATACGGCAGAAAGCGGATCAAACAAACAAGTTATCGAGCAACCAGTTACTGAAGCACCTGCAACAGCAGCTACTCAGTCTACCGACTTAAGCACACAAGCACCGCTTTCTGAATCTACAGAGCAAGTTACGCCAGATCCTGTAAACAATAACCCATCAGCCTCTTTGGTTAAAGAAGCTCAGGGACGCTTTGAAGTAATCATCGCTGCATTCAATACAATGGAAGAAGCAGAGGCTTATGTAAATAGAACCAATGCTAAAGGCTATAACGTATATATCATAAAGAATAACAACCCGGGTAATCTCAATAAAATTAGCTATGGCCCATTTCAAACTGCAGAAGAAGCAGACCAGGCCCTAATTAAAGTTAGAGAAGAATTAACAAAAGAAGCCTGGGTATTTGAAAATAAAAGTAAAAAATAAGAATCAAGAACTAAATAAAAGATAAAACCTCATGCTATTACAGATCGACAGCACAATTCAGTTAGACACCATGATGACGGCCGCACAGCAGGCCGTTCCACCAGTAGAAGATCTACGATTTATTGATATACTCATCAAGGGTGGTTGGGTAATGATACCCTTAGCATTTTTACTTTTAGCGGGTTTGGTAATCTTCATTGAGCGCTATTTAACTATTCGCAAAGCAAACAGGCACGAAAAAAACCTAACAGCACAGGTCAAACAAAGCATTCTATCAGGTAAGCTTGAATCAGCAATTGCAGTTTGCCGCAGTAACAACAGCCCACTTAGCCGTATGTTACAAAAGGGTCTGTTAAGAATAGGAAGACCGATCAAAGACATCGAAGGTGCTATTGAAAATGTTGGTAAACTAGAAGTTGCAAAGCTTGAAAAGAACATCAATATTCTTGGTATCATTGCTGGTATTGCTCCCATGCTTGGTTTCGTAGGAACAATCATTGGTGTAATTTCTATCTTCCATGAGGTTGAGTTAGAAGGAGTTATTAATATAGGTACAGTTTCAGGAGGTCTTTATGTGAAAATGGTATCTTCAGCAACAGGTTTAATCATAGGTATTATTGCTTATATTGGTTATCATATTCTAAATGAAATGGTAGATCGCATCATTCTGCGTATGGAAACAGATGCCATTGAGTTTATTGATTTGCTGGAAGAGCCAATCTCTTAAGTTGAGAAGATTTAAACAGAAGGAATAAATTGACATATATATTAAATGAATTTTAAAAGAAGACGTGAACGCCCAAAGGCAGAAGTAAACACGACAGCACTCAATGATATCATGTTTTTCTTGATGTTGTTTTTTCTTCTGGCATCTGCGGTAGCCAATCCACAAGTTGTTAAACTGTTATTGCCCAGATCTAGTTCAGGAGAACAATCTTTAGCAAAAAAGACAATAACAGTTTCAATAACTCAAAACTTGGAGTACTTTATAGACGATGTACAGGTTCCCGTAGACAACTTATTACCTGCTTTACAAGCATATCAACAACCTGGGCAAGAAATAACAATCATGCTTTATGTTGATAGAAGTGTTGCTATTAAAGACGTTATTGAAGTAATGGATGTTGCGAATCAATTACGATTAAAACTGGTTTTAGCTACAGAGCCAAAACCATAATAAATATTGCTATGAGCCTTTATCAGGAAGAGGAAAATAATTATCCAAAAGCGGTGTTGATATCAACAGCAATCATGCTGATTTTATTTGCGTTAAGCTATTTTATTATCCTTGGAAACCCTATGCCACAGTTCGGCACAGGAGGAATTATTGTTAATTATGGTACTTCACCAGAAGGAATGGGCGACAATTATATGAGCGTTGATGAACCCTCTATGGATCCAAACGCCAATAATGCATTGCCTGATCGGGTTGTTCCAAATGAAACACCACAACCGGTTGCTTCTCAGCAAGCAAGCGATAAAGCCATTGTTACACAAGACATGGAGGATGCTCCGGCAGTTGTTACAAAAACAAATAAACCAAGCACCACACCTACCGTAACACCAGAAAAACCGGTAAGCAAACCAACCGTTAATCCGAATGCATTATACACAGGTAATAAAAATAATGCTTCAGGTACTGGTGATGGGACTGGAACAACTCCTGGCAACCAAGGTTCAGTTAATGGAGATCCATTAGCGGCAAACTATGGTGAAGGTGGATCAGGTTTTGGTGATGCCAGCTTAAGTCTTGAAAACAGACGCTTCGTTAGATCTCCTCAAATTGAAGATGATGGACAACAATCGGGAAGAGTTGCAGTAGAAGTTCGCGTAGATAGAGATGGAAATATTATTTCTGCACGTGCAGGAGTACGAGGGACAACCCTTACCAATCAAACCCTATGGGACAAATGTGAGCGGGCGGCTCTTAGTGCACAGTTAAATCGTCTAGAAAAAGCTCCTCCTTCTCAAACAGGAGTGATCGTTTTCAATTTCAAACTTCGATAGTTTTATCTCAGACAACCATGTCTTATTCTGAAACCCTTGCCTATCTTTATAGCAGACTTCCTATGTTCAGTAAAATAGGAAACTCTGCCATTAAAAAAGACCTGACAAACACCTTAAAACTCTGTGAATTTCTTGGAAATCCACAAGATCAATTCAAGTCTATTCACATTGCCGGAACCAATGGGAAAGGCTCATCATCCAACATGCTGGCTGCTATTTTGCAGACATCTGGCTATAAAACAGGACTCTACACCTCCCCTCACCTATTAGATTTTCGTGAGCGTATTCGCATAAACGGCGATATGATTCCTGAAGATAAGGTAGTCGAGTTTGTAAAGAGAAACAAGGACTTTATCGAAGATCTAAAGCCTTCCTTTTTTGAGGTAACGGTAGCGATGGCATTCTTACACTTTGCAGAAGAGAATGTAGATATTGCAATCATAGAAACTGGCTTAGGCGGTCGACTGGATTCTACAAATGTTGTTCATCCCATTCTATCTCTTATTACAAATATCAGTCTGGATCATACTTCTTTACTTGGTAATACTCTTGAAGCTATTGCCTATGAAAAAGCAGGCATCATAAAACATAATACACCAGTAGTAATCAGCGAGAAAGCAGAAGCTACCAGTTCCGTTTTCCTAGACAAAGCAGCATCTACCCAAAGCAAAATTACTTTTGCAAGCGATCAATGGAAAATTGAAACATTAAACAAGGCAGAAGAAAGCTTGCTTCTACAAGTCAGCAAACTATCAAGCGAAAACAATTCAGTAGCATTAAATACTCTTGATTCTCCATTAAAAATAGAACTTGATTTATCTGGAAACTACCAAACCAAGAATATTAAAGGGGTTCTTTCAAGCGTAGAAGAACTACGTCTGCAAGGCTTCATAATCCCTGAGCGTGATCTATTATACGCATTAAATCATGTTAAAGAATTAACCGGTTTAAGAGCCCGCTGGCAAACACTATCCCACAACCCATTAATCATCTGCGATACTGGTCACAATGAAGCTGGATGGGAAGAAGTTTTGTTAAATATCAATCAAACACCGTTTAAGAACCTTCACATGGTTGTCGGTATTATGCGCGATAAAAACAGCGATAAACTATTGAGCATTTTCCCAAGCGAAGCAACCTACTATTTCTGCAATGCTGATTTTGAAAGAGCACTTCCTGCTAAAGAGTTGCAAGAGGAGGCAAAAATTAAAAATCTTCAAGGAAAATCATATCCTGATGTTCTTTCTGCCTTGGATGCTGCAATAAAAAATGCCCAGCCAGAAGACCTGATCTTCATCGGGGGCAGTACTTTTATTGTTGCCGAAGCTCTTAAGCGCTTTGTTTAATTGAAATCCTATTCGTCGGCTGTTGTTGCCTCAAGACTTATTGCATCTCGTTCTTCCGGAGATAGCTCTTTATATTTCTTATAAGAATCCATTATATACAAACGGATCTGCTCCTCATCAGATTTTGTAATAAAAGCATAACTAGGCTTATACTTAACAATAAACTGATCCAGATCCTTACCCTGCAACGGCGTAAGCGATGTAATCAATTCCGAAGTAAACTTAGCCATAATAGCACGATTTTCACGCTCAGCAATTAACAATGGATACCTGGCACGGGCTGCGCGAGCCTTGCTGCCAAACAAACGAGAAGGTGAAATAGAAATATTATTGTTAAACTGAACTGTTTCTCCTTCCTGTTGCGCTACCTGAATCTGCTGCTCTAACTGAGCATCAGATAACTCAGTAATCTCTACATCTTCTAATATATTAAAACCAGGAATTGGGGTGAGATAGATTCGCTTATATTCATAATCAGTTACCAATAAAGTATCTACTCTAAACCCCGGATAACTAAAAGAAAGCAATTCATTTAGCTTAACCTCAATAGAAAACTCTCCCTGCAAATTAGTTTCTACGCTTTCATGCGTACTTAAATTACTTACTTCTACCTGAGCAATTGGCTTAGAACTATCCAGCTCCATTACAACGCCTTTATAGCTTTGAGCTTGCACTAAAAGCACCGAAGTAAGCAATACCGAAACTAAAAGAAAGAGTTTTTTCATACCATATCTACTACAAATATTATACCTCTAATTCCAACATCATTTTGTCCAGCGATTATTACCCGGGTTAAAATCAGGAAGTACCTTATCCGGGTCTAGCTGTACTTTTATGATCTCTTCATCCGCATCAAACTGAAAAGTCCAGCTTTTATTTCTTTCCCATATCTCAACCGGCAACGTCAGCCTGTCAGTCTTCCCGCTTCGTGTAGTCACTTCTACAATAACAGGCATAGGCAGCTGTTCTAAATTATCAATCGTAATGATAGCCCCACTCCCGTTATTAATAACCCTTGTTACAGCTTGATCCAGTCGCCAGTTATTCTGAAACCAACCTCTCCAAAACCAAGCTAAATTATCACCGGATACATTTTCAATCGTATGAAAAAAGTCATCTGGCGTTGGATGCTTATAAGCCCAATTATTAATATAAGTTTTCAGTGCCAGATCAAAACGTTCCGGACCTAATATCACTTCTCTTAATAATTTCAAACCAAAAGCAGGTTTATAATAAGCCAACACACCAATATTACGCTCATTCATACCACTGGGAGCAGTCATAACAGGTTCTAATATTGGATTAGTTAAAGACAATGCCAGGTTATTTGCATCCTGTGGTCCCTCATAATATTCTCCATTATTAAAATCCTGAGTTGATAGATCATTAAGGAACATATTAAAGCCTTCATCCATCCAGGCGTGTAAACGCTCATTGCTTCCTACAATCATCGGAAACCAAATATGCCCAAACTCATGATCGGTTACATCCCAAAGGGCTTGTCCCCTCGAACGTGCATTACAAAAAACTATTGCCGGATATTCCATTCCTCCTACATTCGAAGCCACATTAACAGCAACCGGATATGGATAATTAAACCATCTCTTTGAATAATTCTCGATAGATGCCTTTACATATTCTGTAGAACGCTCCCAAGCATTACCGCCACTGCTTTCCTGCGGATAAGCAGACATCGCTAAAGCAGTTTTGCCACCTTGTAAATTAATGCGTGCACCGTCAATAATAAAAGAAGAAGATGTAGCCCAAGCAACATCACGTGTATTCTCCAATCTATATTTCCAGGTTACATACTTTCCATCTTTGTTTGCAAAAGCCTGAGCAGCTTCCTGTGCCGTACGGATAATAACAGTTTGATCACTCGTTTTAGCTTCCTTCCAACGTTCTTGCTGAGCGGGGCTCAATACTTCTTCAGGGTTTAATAACTCACCACCAAGAACAACAAAATGATTACTTGGCACCGTAATATCTACATCAATATCTCCATACTCTAAATAAAACTCACCCGGACCGGTATAAGGAACCGTATTCCATCCCATTACATCATCATAAACAGCTACACGAGGATACCATTGTGCAATTGCAAATATTTTACCATTCCGGGCATCAAGAATACCTGTCCGATCAGAACCATATTGAGGAACGATATAGCTATACTCAATGGTCATCTGTAATCTGCCACCATTCGGATTCAATACTTCAGGCAGATAAACCTGCATACGGGCATCAGTTATCAAATATTTAACATCAACACCAGCTACTTTAACTGATTTTATCTTATATCCTCCATCAAATTCTTCACCTTTTGCACCATACCGGCTATTTGTTAAAGGGATAATAGCATTACCTATTGAATTATCCTTGAACATATTCTGCTCCAATTGCATCCAAAGAAAATCAAGTTTATTCGGACTATTATTGGTATAATCCATCTTTACAGTAGCAGTAATCTCCCTGGTATCATCATTCAATCGCGCAGAAATACGATAACTAGCCTTATTTTGCCAATACTTAGGTCCGGGTTCGCCACTTGCTGAACGATATTCTGTTCCATTCTTCTGATAAAAAGCAGGATCAAAGGCTTTCACATAATCGTAATTACTGGTATTTTGGCCAAAGGCCGTCCCAAAAAATCCTACCAATAGAAATAAAACGTTTATTGCTAATATATTCAGTCTTTTCATCTTATAAGCTTTTATCGTATTCTTCTTCATTAAAACCAAGTAAGTATATTCCATTCCCATCAATTATAGGTCGTTTTATCAAACTGGTATGTTCTTGCATCAATTTACTGGCCGATTTTTGGTCAGTAACCGCCTCCTGTTCTATACTATCTAATTTTCTCCAGGTGGTTCCTCTTTTATTGATCAATGGCTCCCAGCCAAATACTTTTTGCCATTCCTTTATTTTATCTTCTGAGATACCCAACTTCTTATAATCATGAAACGTATAATCAACTCCATGTTCAGTAAGCCAATCAAGTGCCTTTTTAACTGTACTACAGTTCTTTATTCCATATACCTGTACCATCATTAAATCTTTATTTGTTATACCTGGTCATCGTTAGTTCCAAACCAGTTGCTATAAAACTTTGTGCCATTTCTACCGATTGCTCAATAAGAGCAGGAAGCTCCATCAATTCGTCCTTATCAAAGCCACTAAGCACATAATCAACCTGCCGACCTTTTGCGAAATTATCACCTACTCCAAAACGCAGGCGCGGATAATTCTGTCCTCCGCATAAAGCCTCAATACTTTTCAATCCATTATGTCCGGCACTGCTTCCTTTTGGCCTTAAGCGAATCTTTCCAAATGGAATGGCAATATCATCTACAATAACCAATACATTCTCCAAAGGAATCTTGAGCTCATTCATCCAGTAATTTACAGCTTTTCCGCTTAAGTTCATATAGGTAGTGGGTTTAATAACATGTACCACCCTGCTTCTATGTTTAAATTCAGAATAATAGGCATAACGTAAGGTAGAGTAAGTAGCACCTGCCTTCTTTATCAACTCATCGGCCACCATAAAACCAATATTATGACGTGTATCTGCATATTCCGCTCCTATATTACCCAAACCAACAACAAGATATTTCATGAACTAAATTTTGTTTCGTTTCAAAAATAAGAAATATTAGATAAGCTTAAGGAAAAACAAAAAAAGCAGCGATATCTCGCTGCTTTTCATCTGTAAAAAGTATCTTAAATTATTTACCTGTTTTCGCAGCTTCTTGTTCTGCCTGACGAAGTGCACGAGACATACCAACTGAAACGATGGTATCATCAGCATTGTTCAAAACTCTGGCATTTTTAAGCTTAATCTCTTCAACGCGAACAGATTTACCTACCTCTAAAGCATTTAAGCTTACTTCAATTTGTTGAGGAATATCGTTAGGTAAAGCTTTAACACGTAGCTTACGAAGCTTCTGAATTAATTTACCCCCACTACGTACACCTGGAGATGTTCCTGTTAAAGCAACAGGAATATTCATAACAACCTCTTTCTTGTCATCTAATTCCAAGAAATCGATGTGACGAATAAGATCATTCAATGGGTGAAACTGCATTTCCTGAATAATAGCTTTAAATTTTTGACCATCAAGATCTAAATCTACGAAATGAACATCGGGTGTGTAAACCAACGATTTCAAATCAGCTGCGGACACTGCAAAGTGGTATTGTTTTTTTCCACCATAAAGAACTGCAGGCACTTTGCCTTCATAACGCAATTCTTTAGCGTCTCTTTTCCCTACGTTCTCTCTTAGAGAACCGCTAATAGCAATTGATTTCATTTTTATTTATTTATTTGTTTAATTATTAACTATTTATATTGAAACAGATCACTAATAGATCCGTGTTCATTTACATTTGTAATTGCATGTGCAAACAAATCTGCAGTAGATAAAACCTTAATCTTATCACTTTTATGCTTCAATTGAATGGTATCTGTTACAATTAATTCAGTCAATGCCGATTTCTCAATGGTTTCATAGGCATTGCCCGATAAAACAGGATGAGTACATACAGCACGAACACTGCTAGCTCCATTATCCATGATCAACTGAGCAGCTTTTGATAAAGTTCCGGCTGTATCGCAAATATCATCAATCAAAACAATATCTTGTCCGGTAACATCACCAATAATTGACATAGACTCAATTTCATTGGCACGTTTACGTTGCTTATCACAAATTACAACCTCAGCATTAAAGTACTTAGCAAAAGTTCTGGCCCGGTAAGAACCACCCATATCTGGCGATGCAATTGTTAAATTTGGAAGATTTAACGATTTAATATGTGGAACAAAAATTACGGAAGCATCTAAATGATCAACCGGAATATCAAAAAAGCCCTGAATCTGCGCTGCATGCAAATCCATGGTCATAATACGGTGAGCACCTGCTGCTGTAATCAAATTTGCAATCAGTTTAGCTCCAATAGCCACTCTTGGTTTATCCTTACGATCCTGACGAGCATAGCCGAAGTAAGGAACTACCGCCGTTATATAATGAGCAGAGGCACGTTTAGCAGCATCTATCATTAACAATAGCTCCAAAATGTTATCGCCCGGAGTATTAGTAGATTGAATAATAAAAACGTCACTCCCTCTTACAGATTCATTATAAAATGGTTGGATTTCACCATCACTGAAACGTGATAATGTCTTTTTTCCCAGAGCTTTGCCGTAAGATTTAGCAACCTTTTCAGCCAGGTGCAGATTACTGGTTCCTGCGAAAAGCTGTACTTTATTAAACTGTAGAGGCATGGCGTTATACTGTTGCATATAATACGAACTCGGATTGTAATAAACTAAACAATCCGAGTTCTCTTTTTTGTTGCCCGACCAGGGTTCGAACCTAGACTATCTGAACCAAAATCAGATGTACTACCATTATACTATCGGGCAATCTTTGCCGTTTTTGAGGCATCTCCGTTATCGGACTGCAAATATAGAGCGATATTCTATATGTTGCAAAAATATTTCACTTTTTTATTTCTTTAATTGTTAAAATGCCATCTGAATTGCCAAAACGTATCAGTATTTCATTTCAAATACTTAATTTCGGAGCGTAAACGAATTTGGATTATGAATTACAGCAAAATCAATAACATCTTAGGATGGTTGAGTTTCCTTATAGCAACACTCTCCTATATCTTAACACTGGAGCCAACCGCAAGCTTCTGGGACTGCGGCGAATTTATTGCTGCAGCCTACAAAATGCAGATTGTACATCAACCTGGAGCCCCTCTGTTCTTAATGTTACAAAACCTATTCTCAAACTTTGCAATGGGAAGACCAGAGCTGATAGCCTACTGGATGAACGTAGGATCAGCAGTTTCAAGCGGATCAACAATTCTGTTTTTATTCTGGACCATCACTGCACTTGCTAAAAAGGTAGTAAATCTAAAGGATGTAGAAATAACCCAGGCTCAATTAATCCAAATCATGGGCGCTGGCCTTGTCGGTGCATTGGCTTATGCTTTCTCAGATACTTTCTGGTTCTCTGCTGTAGAATCTGAAGTTTATGCCATGGCATCATTATGTACCGCAGTAGTTTTCTGGGCTATTTTAAAATGGGACTCCCATGCAGACGAGCCTTACTCAGAACGCTGGTTAATTCTAATAGCCTATGTAATGGGACTATCCATTGGTGTCCATTTACTTAACTTATTGACCATTCCGGCATTGGCCCTGGTTGTTTATTTCCGTAAAAATCAAAATCCAACAAGCAAAGGTGCATTAAAAGCCATGCTGATTGGTGTTATTATATTAGGCTTAATATTATGGGGAATCATTCAATACTCCATCAAATTCGCTGCCTATTTTGATCTTTTCTTTGTAAATACATTAGGACTAGGCTTCGGATCAGGCGTATTCGTTTTTGCAGTTTTACTGATAGGCGGATTAACCTATGGCATCATTTACTCTATTAAACATCATAAAAAAACCTTAAATATCGTTCTGCTCTGTACTTCATTTATCTTTTTTGGATACAGCTCATTTACCATGATTACGATTCGTGCTAAAGCGAATCCTACCTTAAATAACAACGATCCGGATAATACCTTTGCGTTATTAGGTTATCTGAATCGCGAACAATATGGAGATGATCCTCTATTTAATGGCCCTTATTTCGATTCAAAACCAATCGAATATGTGGAAGGTTCTGCCATGTATAGAAAAGGGGACGATAAATATGTAAAAATCGGGAACAAACCCAGCTATAAATACGATCGTGAAACATTGCTCCCACGTATCTACAGCTCAACTCCTGATCATATAAACGTATACCGCAGCTGGCTTAATTTGGGAGAAAACGAACAGCCTCAATTCAGCGATAACTTAAAATTCTTGTTCTCCTATCAAATCGGACACATGTATGCCCGTTACTTTATGTGGAACTTCGTAGGCCGTCAAAACGATCAACAAGGCCAGGGGAACTTTACCGATGGAAACTGGATCAGCGGAATTAAGTTTATCGATCAGATGCGATTGGGCGGACAAAATGCTTTACCTGATTCACAGAAAAATAACCCTTCAAGAAATACTTACTTCTTCTTACCATTAATTTTAGGACTTTTAGGTGCTTTCTGGCACTTTAAACGCAATCAAAAAGATGCAGGTATCGTAGGTTTATTATTTTTCTTCACCGGTATAGCCATCGTACTTTATTTAAATCAAAGTCCGCTACAACCTCGTGAACGAGATTATGCCTTCGCCGGTTCCTTCTACGCATTTGCAATTTGGGTGGGATTTGGGGTTCTGGCGATCAGCGACTTCATTAAGAAAAAAGCAAATCATAAAACAGCTGCCATTGCAGCCACAGTCATCGGCCTTTTAGCCGCTCCGGTATTAATGGCTTCTCAAAACTGGGACGATCATAACCGCTCTAATAAAAGCACCGCCAGAGATTTAGCTATAGACTATCTTGAAAGCTGCGCACCCAATGCCATCTTATTTACATACGGCGATAACGATACATACCCGCTTTGGTATGCACAAGAAGTTGAAAACATCCGTCCGGATGTTCGCGTAGTAAACTTAAGCTTACTGAGTGCAGATTGGTATGTAAGACAAATGAAAGAAAAAGTGAACGAAGCTGATGCCCTTCCTATTTCAATGAAAGACAGCCAGTTTGTTCAAGGTACCCGTGATTTCATCCGCTATACCGACTATAAAATACCAGGCAATGTTGAACTTGAGAACGTTATGGGTATCTTACTGTCAGATAACCCGCAAGATCAGCAGCAAATGCAAGATGGATCTTACAATAATTTCCTACCAACAAAGAACTTCAAACTAACTATAAACAAACAAGCTGTTGTAGAAAACAATGTTGTTCTTAAAGGCTGGCAAGATCAGATTGTAGACTCCATAGTATGGACTTACAACAAAGACTATGTATCGAAAGCTGAATTATCAATTCTTGATATCTTAGTTAATAATAATTGGGAAAGACCTATTTATTTTGCACGCACTGTTCCTAGCGACAATTACTTAGGACTGGATAATTACCTGGTAACAGAGGGCTTTGCTTACCGCCTGATGCCTATACTTGCTTATACTCCGGAAGACGATCCAAGCCAGCAATCGGAAAAAATCAATACAGAAGCGATGTATGATAATACCATGAATAAGTTTGTATGGGGAAATCTTAAAACTGAGAAGTACTTAGATCCTGAATCGTACGGAATGTTAAACCTGATCATGAATAACTTCAACAGCTTAAGCAATGCGCTGGTTGCTGAAGGAAAAATGGAAGAGGCAAAAGCCGTAATGAAACGCAGCCTGGAAGTTGTTCCTGATAAGATTTATGCAATGCGTGAAACCTTGCAAAAACAATCAATGGCAGAAAGCTTATACAAGGTAGGCGACATCGAAAATGCGAATCGTATTGTTACCAATACCACCGATTACCTGGAACAGAACTTGAATTACTTCTTCACTATTGCAGACACTAAACCCAACCTGGAAATGAACAACATGCAATTGGGAATGTATATCTTGCATGCAATGGATCAATTAACGGCACAGTATAAACAAACGAAAGAAAACGAACGCATCAAGAAAATATTTGCGGATTTCGAGAAGCGTTATGAAGTATCTGGTTTAAATTAAGCCATAAAAGCTCTCTTCAATAACTAGTAGGTTGTAAAACCTCTTAGAATAGAAAGTACTTTAAGAAAATAAAGCTCAATTAAAAAATGCTTGCAGAACAGGAATAAAACCCTGTTTCCTGCAAGCATTTTCTTTTATATCAAATTTGTAATTTCATTTAATTAAAGAAGGATCAACCAAGGGTTAAACAGGGGTCAAACAGGGACAATTTGCCTGTTTGGTCCTTGGTTCGTCCTTGGTTGAATCTTATTTGTCTTTTATTTATGTAACGAGAAACCAATCTTAATCACATTTAATATTCGAGCATAAAAAAGCCGGTATATTGGATATACCGGCTTCTCTATTTTAAAAAAATTATACTTTATTTATGCTTGAGTTTAAATTATTATCCTTCAACCACAACACCCATCTTACAGAATTTATCAATTCGTTCTGCAATCAAGCTTTCTGTGGTTTTCAATCGCAAGGCTGCGATATCTTCTAATAGTTGATTTTTAATTGTATTAGCAGTTTCTTCAGGATTTTGGTGAGCTCCTCCTAATGGTTCTCTAATAATTCCATCGATTAAGCCATTGGCAAACATGTTTTCTGAGGTTAACTTCAAGCATTCGGCAGCTTTCTCCTTATAATCCCAGCTCCTCCATAAAATAGAAGAACAAGATTCAGGAGAAATTACAGAGTACCAGGTATGTTCAAGCATGTAAACTTTATCGCCAATACCAATTCCCAATGCACCACCCGAAGCACCTTCACCAATAATAACACAAATGATAGGAACTTCAAGAACAGACATTTCTAACAGGTTACGAGCAATAGCCTCCCCTTGTCCGCGTTCTTCTGCTTCTATACCTGGGTAAGCACCCATGGTGTCTATAAAAGTGACAACAGGCTTGTTAAACTTCTCAGCCAATTTCATTAAGCGCAAAGCCTTCCGATAACCTTCAGGATTTGCCATTCCAAAGTTTCTAAATTGGCGTTCTTTGGTATTTTTTCCTTTTTGATGTCCTATTACCATAACAGAAACACCACCGATGGTTGCAAAGCCCCCGATTATAGCTTTATCATCTTTTACGGTTCTATCGCCATGAAGTTCTATAAAGTCTTCGCAAATAAGGGAAATATAATCCAATGTTTGCGGGCGATCTGGGTGTCGCGACATTTGTACATTCTGCCAACCCGTTAAGTTCGTATAAACCTTATTACGGGTTTTTTCAAGCTCAGCCTCAAGCTCACGAACGGTAGCTGACATATCGACCTTTGTTTTTTCAGCAACTTGTTTAACCTTTTCTAGCTGAACAAGCAGATCTTCTATTGGCTTTTCAAAATCGAATGTTGTTTCCATTTCTTATAATTTGTCGTGCTATCTTATCTAAACAATTAAAAAGATAACCGGGCGGCTAAATTAGTCATTTTGATTTCTAATATAAAATATCATTATCAAGAAATACTCAATCTTAGGTATTTCTTATCAACAAGTTTTAGGTTTAATTTGTGTGATACTAAGTTTTATTCGCACTATATGAAAACAATCAAACTATTCTTCATCGCATTTCTACTGTTACAAAGTGCTGCTATTTTTGGACAGGAACAGGAATCAATTCCTGAAGTGCATCCTGACCTGGATAACCCCAAAGTGCAGGAGGCAATCAGATTAATAGAAGCAGAGGATTACAATGGTGCACAAGCGCATTATAAAAAGGTATTCCAAAGTAATAACCGGAAGGATATAAAAGATTTATTTATATACGATTTGTCTAGGATAGGTACGGGGCGAATCATGGATCTGTTGTTTAATGCTGAATTTGAAGATGAGATTAAAATTGCAGTCGAGGATATTATGAAATCGGGGGATTCGCCTTCTGAAAAGTTTCAGAAAGCCCTTGTTTATACCTACGCTGGGTTTAACACTTATAAAGACCCGCAACAGACAAAGGAATATTTGAACAGCCCTTTTCATGTCTTTTTGCAACTTGCTACGCAGCAAGACTGGATTCGGCCGATACCTCTTCTGAGACGGACAGCAACTGAATTATATAAAATAGGCTTTGAAGATGAGCATCTGGATATGGATGTTCTCTTAGCAACATTTGACTACGAAGTTAACAACAATGGTTATACACCTTCTGTAATTGGCGAACTGGCTGATGGTTTTTATTACGAAAACAGCTTCGGATTGCCTCTGACAGCTGATGAGGAAAAAGCAAACGAAAACTATCTCGAAATAAGTCAAGCAGTTACATATTCTTTTTTAGCGAATAATCCTGAGAATACTCAGCCATTAATGATTGAACTTTGGGAAAGAAGTTTAAGCAGGTCTTCTTTTGACACTCGATTTTATAAATTCAGATCTGGGTATGCTGAAAGTCTATCTGACTTTATTTCTGAGCTTGATGGTGATGAAGATATTAAATATGATGATATCAAGATTGTAGAAATCTTATACAATTCTTTCTTTAATGAAGATTCTGAATACACGGTTGATGACCTGATAGAGTTAACCGCAGATAAGGAAACTGCTTATAATATTCTTATCGGCTTCCTAAATTATAAGAAAGATCACTTCAATATGGATTTAATGGGAGTTAGCCCGAAATGGGTGAATACCTTTAAAGATTTTATTGTTAAAAATCCTGAATATTTGTCTTTAGCTATTCGATATGGAGATGAAATAGATGTTCTATTGGCTGACAATAGAGTTAATATAGAATCGTTAGAAAAAAGTCTGGATTTTGTACCTGAAACCCTCAATGTAATGAGCGTAATAGTACAAGATGATAAAATGAATGAAAACGGCTTAGGACTGTATACACTCTATGGCCTTGCTCGTAAAATGGATAAAATCAGAGAGCATGGATCATTCAAGAAGAACAGAAACATCAAGCATCTTCAGGCAAAGGCAAGGATGACCTTTGAGTTGACATACTTAAGAGACCGAGGAATTCACTCTCCTTCTATTATAGGCCTTTCAGACATATTCGACGATTGGAATCAGGGAGATATGGACTTTTCTTCTGAAGAGGTAGAAATCTTCTTATCTGAGTATTTAGATATCTATACAGAAAGTCCATTGGCTGATGCTTCAATGGAAAAAGTAATTATTATAGATATATTGAAAGACGTTGCTACAAAATTCGAATTAATTTAATGTTAACTAGAATCTTAAAAATCTGATCTTATATGGACGATAATATAAAGATGAACGCGTATGCTTTACGTAATGAAAACTTTATTGATACAGTTGATGTTAGTTGTCCGAAATGTGGGACAAGAGCCTTGGTTATGGGCGGCCAACCCTTTGGTATAATTAAAGAATATGAAGATCAGGTTCGATTCTCCTGTATATCTTGCGGTTATGCTGTAAAATATAGCAATACACCCGAATCTACATTTTACACCAATAGTAGTGGTGTAAAAAAGAGTGGTCGTATATTGATTATGAATGCTCCTTGCGATCCCTTCTTTGGATTTGGTGTATGGTATTATATCGAAACTAGGTATGGTTCCTTGTGGGCCTATAATGAGCTCCATTTATCGGTAATAGAAAACTACATTGCCAATCCGCAACGTAGTAGAAATGGATTACCCAATCAAAATAATAGTATTGCCAGCCGGCTCCCTCAATGGGCAAAAGATGCTAAGAATAGAGAATATCTGTTAAAAATGATAAACAGATTTAAGTCAAAGTAAAACCATTTAAACACCATTTGTTATTAGTTTCTAACCTTTCGGTTGTCTAAAACCCGGCCAGCATTTGCTACTGAAAATTTATTAATCTTTTTTTTTGCTAATTAGAAACATAATACCGAATATTGCAGTCCCAAAAACAGGGAATAATAATGCGGGAAACCGCCTTACCCAAGGGATAAAACACTCCTGAATAGCTCAGTTGGTTAGAGCATCTGACTGTTAATCAGAGGGTCGCTGGTTCGAGCCCAGCTTCAGGAGCAAAAGAGTACAAAAGGGCCTAAAGAGGTTCACGTTATTATTGAAGTATTTTAACCAAGATTAAATTCCTGAATAGCTCAGTTGGTTAGAGCATCTGACTGTTAATCAGAGGGTCGCTGGTTCGAGCCCAGCTTCAGGAGCAAAGAACCGGCAGATAGCCGGTTTTTTTGTTTAAAGAGAGCTTTTTCCATGCTCCTTTTTAAGAAATTTACATTGTCATATTAATTTCGTACATTCGTATTAACAGAACCCGTCTGCATACCATTAGAACTGCATTCGGGTCATTTTTTTTAAATGGCTAACAATAAACCTGCATTTAGCATTACTGATCAGATCGATTTGCTCAAACAGCGAGGAATGCTCTTTCGAGATGAATCTACTGCTCATCATTTTTTTGCCAATATTAGTTACTATCGCCTAAAAGGATATTGGTGGGATATGCAGGATGATTTGCATACTCATATCTTTAAAACTAATACATATTTCGAAGATATATTAGACAGATATAATTTTGATAGACGCCTAAGACTTATCCTTTTCGATGCAATTGAACGCATTGAAATTGCACTTAGAACAAAGATGATTTATATCTTGTCCATGAATTTTGGTGGTTTGTGGTATTTAGATACTTCAATTTTCCAGACTACCGTTCTTGAAATTAATGGAGTTTCCAAAACTCTTCACATGCACACTGTAAATGAGTTGAAAAAAGAATTCAACCGCAGTCAGGAAATCTTTATTAAAGATCAAAAAACTAGATTTCCAGGACAGGATGCTGATGCATGGAAAATATTAGAGGTAGCCTCATTAGGTACTTTATCAAAACTTTATAAGAGTTTAAGTCATCAGCTACCCGAAAAGGCCAAAATTGCTAATGGAATGGGGCTTAACTTACATAACGAGTTATCTAGTTGGTTAGAAGGAATCACATATCTAAGAAACATAATAGCGCATCATTCCAGGCTTTGGAGTAGAAGTATGGTTAAGACTCCATTAAGGTTAAACAACCCATCTGGCATATGGTTCACCAGTAACTTAATGGCTGTTCAAATCAAAAAACCCTTCCTTTTGATTTCTTGCTTGGTTTACCTATGTAACGAAGTTACACCTGGACACCAAATCAAAAATAAAATCTTATCACTTTTTGCAGATTTTCCCAACGTTCAGATTTACAAGCTTGGTTTTATAAACAACTGGAAAAATACACCTGTTTGGAGCTAAAGCTTACTAATGAAGACAAAAGATATGAAACAGTTTTCTCTAAACTAAAAAAGATAATAGTTGCAGTGAAGCTTCCCTGGTGACTTTAATAAAAAGGCTCAATTAAGAGCGTATTTTGAAAAGAAACACTTAAAAAAACCGAACCAAATATCTCAAGGTAAATTTTCCAATTTCAAAAATAATGGTTAATATTGTACTCGTAATTAACCGGCAGATAGCCGGTTTTTTTGTTTAAAGCAATTGTTATGAGTTTAGTAATTATTGGTTCGGTTGCATTTGATGCGATAGAGACTCCTTTTGGAAAAACAGATAAAATTGTTGGTGGCGCAGCTACCTACGCTTCTATTTCTGCATCTTATTTATTTGATAACATTAAAATTGTAGGTGTTATCGGTGAAGATTTTGGGAAAGAGAATCTGAATAAAATAACCTCCAAAGGAATTGATATCGAGGGTTTGCAGATGAAGGAAGGAGAGAAATCTTTCTTCTGGTCTGGAAAATATCACAACGATATGAACAGCAGGGATACGCTTGTTACTGAGTTGAATGTATTAGCTGATTTTAATCCTCTGATTCCTGATTCGTATCAAGATTGTCAATACCTATTGCTTGGCAACCTGACCCCACAGGTTCAGTTACAAACGCTGGAACGTTTTAAAAAGAAACCCAAACTAGTTGTGCTTGACACGATGAATTTCTGGATGGATATTGCTTTGGATGATTTACTAAGTGTACTCAAAAAGGTAGATGTCTTAACCATTAATGATGAAGAGGCACGTCAGCTCTCAGGAGAATATTCTTTGGTAAAAGCTGCTAATAAGATTCTGACAATGGGCCCTAAATACCTAATTATTAAAAAGGGAGAACATGGTGCTCTTCTATTTGGCGAGGATCAAATATTTTCTGCTCCTGCCCTTCCTCTTGCCGATGTGTTTGATCCTACTGGTGCCGGTGATACTTTTGCCGGTGGCTTTATTGGCTATTTAGCAAAGGTGGGCAGTATCACCTTTAATAACATGAAGAATGCTGTTGTATTTGGTTCTGCCTTGGCATCTTTTTGTGTTGAGAAATTTGGCACAGAACGGATTGAAGATTTAAGCGAGGAAGATATCTCCAAACGCATTAATAGCTTTGTTTCTTTAAGTCAATTTAATATAAAAAGATAACGGGTAAGCTTTTATTGCCTACCCGCTACATTTTTACTTATTAATCTCACTAGTAATCCATACTGACAAACTCAGATGTTTGAATGCCATAGGCGTATGTTTTCAAAGATTTCTTAAGAGATTTACGTGCTACGTGTATTCTTGTTTTAACAGTTCCGATTGGGATAGATAGATGCTCAGCAATTTCATGGTATTTATAACCTTCGAAATACATGGTAAAAGGGACATAATATTCTTCCGATAATTTAGCCATTGCTTCACGAATATCATCCATTACGAATTGATTTTCGCCTTTATTTTTGGTTGAGCTGTATACTAAGTTTGAGGATGATATTTCTTCAGATTTGGTAACCATTCCACTGATTTTAACAAATCTTCTATAATTATTAATAAAGGTATTTTTCATGATGGTATATAACCACCCTTTAAGATTAGTACCTTCTTTGAATTTTTCATGGTAAGTAATTGCCTTCAGCACCGTATCTTGAACTAAGTCATTTGCATCTTCATCATCATGTGTAAAATGTAAGGCGTACATTTTGAGCGATTCGGCATGGCTCGAAACCATTGATTTAAATTCGATCTTAGTCATCTTTCATAGGGTTTAGGAGAGCATAGGTTACCAACTAGGTCTTCTAGCTCTGAATTTCAAAAAATCATATTTGTATAAAAGTATTTGACTAGGTATTTGCAACAACCGTGCTACAGTTGTGATCTCTTATAACTTTTGATATTCAAAAAACAATTTTGGTTTGTTTTTTTCTCCTAAATAATATTCACCTCACGTTCTATTCGTACTCCGAATTTCTTATAAACACTTTCTATAATTGCCTCTGAGAATTCGTAAACCTCTAATCCATTGGCATTTCCATAATTAACAAGTACCAAAGCCTGATTCTTCCAGGTTCCTGTATTGCCAACTTTCACACCCTTCCAACCGCATTGTTCAATGAGCCAACCTGCTGCTAATTTTACTTTATCAGATTGTATAGGGTAGTGTACGATGTCCATAAAAATAGACTGTAATTTCTGAAAATCCACACTTTCTATGATAGGATTTTTAAAGAAACTTCCTGAGTTACCAATAGTTAAAGGATCGGGAAGCTTACTGACCCGGATCTCTGAGATAACCTTTGATACATCTTTTATGCTTGGGTTGCTAATTTTTCTGCTCTGCAACTCTGCTAACACAGCACCATAGTCCAATACTAAATGAGGCACAGTAGATAGCTTTAAAGTAACCGATGTTATAATGTACCGGTCCTTTCCTTCTCTTTTAAAGATGCTATCCCGATAAGAAAATTTACAGGCTGCCTTATCAAACTCAACCCAGGTTTTAAGGATGCGATCATAAGCTCTGCAAGATTCGAATACATCCATCAATTCTACTCCGTAGGCCCCGATATTCTGCACAGGAGCTGCACCAACCGTTCCGGGAATTAAGCTTAAGTTTTCAATTCCGGCATAACCGTGGTTTACACAATACTGAACCAGGTCATTCCAAACTACCCCTCCTCCTGCTGTTATATACCTATCGGAACCCTGTTCTCTGATTTCGATCCCTCCTATTTTGATATGCAAAACAAGGCCGTTAAAGTTCTGTGTAAATAACATATTGCTACCACCTCCCAATACCAACAAAGGAAGGTCGTTTACTCGTTCATCTTCAAAAATATCAGATAGTTCCTGCTCACTATTAACCTCGATAAAATACTTTGCAACAGCTTGTACTCCAAAGGTATTCAATTCTTTTAATGATTTATTTTCTTGAAATACGACGCTCATAAGAGATATAAAATGAAAGATGTAGCATCAAAGATAATGGAAACTAATGAATTCAATAAAATTAAAGAATCAATCGAATAATGTACTTTTGAAAAGATTTATAAACATGTTTCATTTTTATGTAACATTAACGCTGGTTTAATATCTAATCATTTTGTGATTACGTTTTCTTTTTTAAATAAAAAGAGAAACATCGTGTAAAGAACTATGAATATAAAAAAGCATTTAATTTTTCTTCTTTTATCAATTTGTTTTAGCTCTCAAATCACTTTCGCACAAACAACCCTTAGCTTAGAAGATGCATTAACCTATGCATTAAGCAATGGCGAAGCTGTAAGAAAAGCTAAACTTGATATCCTGCAAGGAGCCTTTAAGGTAAAAGAAGTTAGAGCCGGTGCGCTACCACAAATTGATGGTACCGTTACGCTGAATAATAACATACTATCGCAGCAATTTTTGCTGCCAGCTGCCATTATGGGAGGAGAACCTGGTGAATTTGTAGCTGTAAAGGCTGGAACAACCTGGAGCTCTTTAGCACAGGTGCAGCTTAATCAACAGATTTTCAATCAACAGGTATTTGCCGGATTAAGAGCAGCAAGAGCTTCTGAAGAGTATTATCGTTTGGCAGCACAGTTGGCTGAAGAGAATATTATTCAACAGGTTGCTACTAATTATTATCAGGTTATAATAACTCGTCAGCAATTAGCGGTAATTGACGCTAACATTGACCGGGTTCTTAAGCTAGAAAAGATTGTTAGCAGTCAGTATGAAGTTGGTTTGGCTAAGAAGATTGACTTAGACCGCGTAAAGGTTAATAGCAGTAATCTTAAAACACAACGTCAAGAATTGTTAAACTCTGTTTCACAACAAGAGAATCTGCTTAAATATTATATGGGCATGCCGGTTACGGAGCAAATAGTGATTCCTGAGGCAAGCTTAAAAGCATTAGAAGAAACTGTTCAAGGTCGTATAAGCGATGCTAATTTCAATGTAAATAATTTAAGTTCTTATTTAGTATTGAAAAAACAAGAGGAGTTGTTGAACTTCCAAAGGAAAGCTTTTCTTGCTGAGTTCTATCCTAAACTTTCTCTGGGAGCAAATTATATGTACAATACCCAAAGTAATAAGTTTAATCTTTATACCAACAATGCACTGAATTACGACATGTCGGCCGTTACGTTAACTTTAAAGTTTCCAATCTTTGATGGCGGTGCAAAAAGGGCTAAGCTTCGACAGGCAGATATTGATATTGAGAAGACTCAAGTAGATATAGAAGATTCTTCGAATGCTTTGCAAATGGCCTATGAGAATGCTAAAATGCAAATCAAAAACAGCCTGTCTACTATTGAAACTCAAAACGACAATAAGATACTTGCCGAAGAAGTATACCATAGTACAGAGAATAATTACCATAATGGCTTAGCAAGTTTAACTGATTTGTTAGATGCTGAAACAGAATTGGTAAGTGCTCAAAATAGCTACAATCAGGCTTTACTGAATTATAAGGTCGCTGAAATTGAATTAATAAAATCACAAGGAAACATCAAATCTTTAATAAACGAGTAATGAAAAGAGGAATAATAACTGGAATTATTGTCATTATTGTTATAGCAGTAATTGCCTGGGTACTCACATCGAACAAAAAAGAAAATGAAGCTAAAACAGCCATTGTTGCTGAAGATATAGGTACTGTTATTGTAAAAACTGTTGTTGCAAAAAAAGAAAGCATTGACCTGGACTTTAGTTTGAATGGAAACTTTGCTGCTAAACAGGATTTGGATTTATTAGCTGAGACAAGCGGCAGGGTAACTCAGATTATGGTAAAAGAAGGCGCTAAGGTTTCTAAAGGTCAGGTTTTGGTAAAAATTGATCCGGAGTATGCTTCTTTAGATTTACAAAATGCGGAGGTAGCTTATCAAAAGTTAAAAACGGATATGGCCCGTTATCAAAGTTCTTTTGAAACAGGAGGAGTTACTCGTGCACAATTAGACGAAATTACTTTCAATTTGCAAAATGCTGAAAACCGGGTACAACAAGCTCGACGCAGAGTACAAGATACATACATAAATGCTCCGATAGCGGGTGTAGTAAACAAACGTGCTATTGAATTAGGGGCTTATGTTTCTCCAGGAACGCTTTTATTCAATCTTGTCGATATTTCAACATTGAAACTACAAGTTACAGCAAACGAATCGCAAGTGGTAAATATCCACATTGGTGATCCGGTTGCGATTTCAACATCGGTTTTTCCTGATAAGGAATTTGCAGGTAAGGTTACTTTTATCGCTTCTAAAGCTGATAATACATTGAACTACCCGCTAGAGATTGAAGTTTCTAATCCAGAACCTAATACAATACGTGCTGGCATGTATGCAACAGCTACCTTTAAGTTTCCAAAACAAGAAGCTCAAATAACTGTACCTCGCTCTGCTTTTGTAGGAGGTGTAAGTAGCAATCAGCTGTTTGTTTTGGAGAATGGCAATACTGCTAAACTCAAAACTGTTGTTGCAGGAAGAGTTGTAGGTGAGCACGTTGAGATAGTTAGTGGCTTAAATGAGGGGGAAGTTGTAATTACAAGTGGTCAGATTAATTTAGTGGATGGTACTCAGGTTTCTCCTCAACAATAAAACATCTGCACGTTTAAAAATTTAATTATCTACAGATGAAACCATCATGAGTTTGCTAAATTCACAAACCGAAATAAATAGGTCAATCATGATAGCTTCATCACCTCTTAAAAACAATTTATTCCGATGAAAATTTCTGATATTTCTATAAAAAGGCCTTCACTGGTTATTGTTGTATTCACTGCTCTCAGTTTACTGGGTCTGTTGAGTTACTTTTCATTGAACTATGAAATGTTACCCAAATTTACTCCGGCAGTAGTATCTGTTTCTACTATTTATCCTGGAGCATCGCCCAATGAAGTAGAAAATACAGTTACAAAGAAGCTGGAAGATGCCGTTTCCTCTCTTGAGAATGTAAAAAAGATAGATGCGGTTTCTTTTGAAAGCCTTTCCTTAATTACCATCACTTTAAATAGCGGTGCTGATGTAGATTTGGCATTAAATGAAGCTCAACGGAAGATCAATGCAATTTTAGCTGATTTACCGGATGATGTTAGAACGCCATCTCTTGCTAAGTTCTCACTGGATGATTTGCCTATTATCACACTTGCGGCTACAGCCACGATGACTGAGTCGGAGTTCTATGATCTTCTTGACAAAAGAATACAACCGCTCTTCTCACAAATTCCTGGTGTTGCGCAGGTTAACTTAGTGGGTGGACAGGAGCGTGAGATTCAGGTTAACTTAAGTGCTCCTAAATTGGAAGCTTATGGTTTATCGCCCTTAGATGTACAGCAAGTTATTTTGACTTCAAACTTAGACTTTCCTACTGGTAGTATAAAGACTCAGGAGCAAGATATATTGGTTCGTTTGTCTGGAAAATATAAATCGGTAGAAGAGCTGCGTAATTTAGTAGTTAAAACTACCGATGATGGCTCACAGATCCGGATGCAAGATATTGCAGATGTACAAGACACGCAAAAAGATGTAGAAAAACTATCACGTTTTAATAGAAAAAGCTCTGTAGCGATACAGGTTCTTAAAACATCTGATGCCAACGCAGTTACTATCAGTAAAAGTGTTGCAGAGGCTTTGCCTGAAATTGAAGCTGAATATGCGGCTAATAACCTGTCATTACAAATTGCAAATGATGGTTCGGTATATACATTAGAATCTGCAAATGCGGTTGTTTTCGACTTAATTCTTGCGATTATATTGGTTGCCTTTATTATGCTATTGTTCTTACATAGTTTTAGAAATGCGATTATCGTAATGATAGCCATTCCGGTTTCTTTGATTTCAACTTTCATAGGCATGGAATTGCTGGGCTTTACCTTAAACCTGATGTCATTATTAGGCCTGTCATTGGTGGTGGGAATTCTGGTGGATGATGCAATTGTAGTTATCGAGAATATCTACCGGCATATGGAAATGGGGAAGAATAAGGTTAGGGCATCTGTTGACGGAGCGAAAGAAATTGGTTTTACCGTTGTTTCTATCACCTTTGTTATTGTGGTGGTTTTCTTACCGATATCATTGAGTACAGGTATGGTATCAGATATTCTACGTGAGTTTTGTGTGGTAGTTATTATTGCAACACTTTTGAGTTTACTGGTATCATTTACCATTGTCCCTCTGGTTACATCCAGATTCGGGAAATTGGAGAAGATTACAAGAGATAAGCCATCTGGTCGTTTTATATTATGGTTTGAAAAACAACTTCATCGTTTTACCAGATGGATCACAGGAATTCTTGAATGGGCTTTGGATCATAAAGCGATAACTTTAGTGAGTGTAACCTTGCTATTGGTATCTTCATGCGGACTAGTTGCCGGAGGATTTATTGGAACAGAGTTCTTCGCTCAGAGTGACCGTGGAGAGTTTTTGGTACAATTAGAATTGCCAAAGGATGTTTCTATTGAACAAACAAATCAAGCTGCCTTTAAAACTGAAGAATACTTATCTTCCAAACCAGAGATAGTTTCTTTGATAACCATGGTAGGCCAATCAAGTGAAGGTTCAAGCGGAACTTTAGCAACACCTTATAAAGCAGAAATAACTGTTAAATTGATTGACAAGAGTAAGCGGGAATCTTCTGATATCTATGCTGCCAGAATAAGACAAGAGCTTTCACAATTATTAGTGGGCGTAAAGGTTAAAACTGTTCCGGTAAGTATTCTCGGAACGGCTCAGCAAGCACCGATAGAACTCGTGGTTACAGGCTCGGATCTGGATAGTATTATGTCTTATGCTGATAAAGCGTTAGATGCCCTGGCGAGTGTTCCAGGGGCTACAGGTACCAAACTATCTGTTGAAGGTGGAAATCCGGAGGTTGAAGTTGAGGTTGATCGGGATAAAATGGCATCTTTAGGACTGAGTTTACAGACAGTTGGTGCCACCATGCAAACTGCATTTAACGGAAATACAGATGGTAAATTCAGACAAGGAGAATATGAATATGATATCAATATCCGATTTGATAATTACGATAGACGAAATGTAAACGATGTTAGAAACCTGTACTTTGCTAATAAAGATGGTGATCTTATTCAACTATCACAGTTTGCAAATGTTAAAGAAGGTTCTGGCCCAAGCAGATTAGAGCGAAGGGATAAATCAACTTCTGTTAAAGTACAAGGACAACCTGTAGGGCGGACAACCGGTAGTATTGTTGATGACTTTCAGGCTAAGCTTGACAACATTCCTAAACCTTTGGGTGTAAACTATATTTGGAGTGGAGATGTGGAAAGCCAGGCTGAGGGTTTTGGTTCCCTGGCAACTGCATTAATAATTGCAATTGTAATGGTATATTTCATTATGGTTGCATTATATGATAGTTTCGTTTATCCTTTTGTTGTCATGTTTTCAATTCCATTGTCTGTGATCGGATCTTTACTGGCATTGGCATTAACCAATAATAGTTTGAATATTTTCACCATTCTGGGATTGATCATGTTGATTGGATTGGTTGCAAAGAATGCGATTCTATTAGTCGACTTTACAAATCAGATGAAAGCTCTGGGGCAATCAACCAGGCAGGCCTTAATTAATGCCAACCACGCTCGTTTAAGACCCATTTTAATGACAACCATTGCCATGGTATTTGGTATGCTTCCTATCGCTTTAGCGGCAGGTGCCGGATCAGAATGGAAGAATGGATTAGCCTGGGTAATTATTGGTGGTTTATTAAGTTCTTTGTTTCTTACCTTAATTATAGTTCCGGTTGTTTATCAAACATTCGACAGTATCTTGCATAGATTAGGTATGGATAAACCAGGATTACCTATTGAGGAAATGTTGGAAGAGGAATATGAACACAAAGAGATAAAGCCTGAATACGAATAAATTACTATGTTTGCCTAAATGAAAAATCTTACATTAATTCGCTTTACGCAAATCGCATTTATAGAAGGAGTATCCACTGTGATACTCTTCTTTATTGCTATGCCTTTAAAATACTTAGCAGACTGGCCACTAGGTGTGAAATATGTTGGCTGGGCACACGGCTTATTATTTATTACCTACCTGATTTTACTGATTAGCTGTTGGTTTATCTATAAATGGAGCTTTAAAAGATTGGCTTTGTTCTTTGGTGCTTCCTTGATTCCTTTCGCTCCGTTTTTTGTTGAGAGAGAATTAAAAAAGGAAATGAAGGATAATTCATTTACAAATCGATAATAGCTTATTTAACCGTTAATTCGTTATTTATCATGCGGTTATTATACTGCTGGATAAATGCTTTTAAATGGTTTTCCATTCCCTCTTGAATGTCTGGTAAGGTATTTACTATGTTATTCTTCAATAAGACATCGGTCTTTACATTAAATAAAGCACTGCTTTTATTTCCATCGCTTAATAATAAGTAATTACCTTGATGCAAACTAAAAGAGGTTCCATTATTATTGACTACGAAATTCGTTGAATCGGTAGCAAAAGCATCAAATCCAAAAGCGACATAAGGCTTATCGTAATTTAAGAAGTTAAGAACGGTTGGTGCAATATCAATCTGCTGAACCAGATGATCAGACATGCCCTTTAGATTTCCTCCCGGGTAATAAAACACAATTGGAATGGCATAAGAGCCCAATAATGTTTGATAATCGGGATAGTAGGAAACTGTTGCATGATCTGCACAAAGCACAAATAACGTATTATTAAACCAAGGCATTTTAGATGCTGTTTCAAAGAACTCACGGATTGCCATATCCGTATATCCCATCGGCTCTTGAACTGGTAGTGGCCCTTTTGGAAACTTTCCTATATACTTTTCGGGTACCTTATAAGGGTGATGCGATGATATAGAGAAGAAGGTTGTAAAAAATGGCTGCTTAAATGTATTGATCTTTTGAGCCATGAACTGCATAAAAGGCTCATCCCATATACCCCAGATACCATCAAAGTCGGCATCATTATTATACTCTGTTTTACCATAATAGTGCTGGAATCCGGCTAATTTGGTATAAGAAGAAAAGCCCATCGACCCATTTGGCGCACCGTGGAAGAAAGCTGTTTCATAGCCTTTCTGATCAAGTAGTTTAGCTACGCTGTTCGTTTCATTACCCGAATAGATAGAAAGGACAAAAGGCTCTTCAATACTCGGAATTCCGGATATTATTGAGGGAAGTGCATCAATGGATTTACGGCCATTTGCGAATGTTTGTGTAAAGGTATAACTCTGTGAAATCAAAGAGTCGAGGAATGGTGTATACCCCTTGTAATTTCCATTATCCAGATTTTTATTCAGTATTCCTACATGTTCTTTTCCTAAACTTTCAATGATTAAAAACACAACGTTTAAAGGCTTAAAGGTACTATCTGGATTTGGGGTATGAACGGGATTGTAAATTGACTTAAGTTCTTCCTCATCAAAATAGTGAACCGGTTTAAGCTTAACAGATCCTAAGGTTCTGAAAATAGAAAATGGTGTATTTAATACGATATACATCTCCTCTGGTCGTTCTACATATTCACCAGCATTACTTAAAGTTATAGGACGCGTACTATGTCTCCAACCGCCGCGCATACCTACAATGGTTAAGCCAATAATCAATAAGAAAATAAGACTATGAGTAGTATAATTAAGGATATTAAATGGACGTGCTGATCTAATTTGCATACGATCATACAACCACCAAAGAAGATAGAGGATCAGAATAAACAGTATAAGCAAATACCAGTAATCTATAAAGAAATCAAAGGTCAACTTCAATTTATTCTCTTCATTCGAGAACTGTTCAAAGACGGTTCCTGTTGTTCTTTTTAAGGTAAACTTATAATAGCCAAAATCAACAATATTTAATGCGATCCCTATTCCATTGGTAATTATAAATATCCATTTACATATTCTCTGATAAAGAGAATGATAACGAAAGGGAAAAGGAATACTTTGAAGCAGAATAAACAGGGAATTGATATAGAGCAAAGCTGCAATATCAAATTTAACTCCGCCCAACATAATTACCCACAAGTTTTTAGCTGTAACAGCAGGGAATAAACTGATGTTGACAAAGTAGAAGCCTAAACGGAGCAGTGCATAAATGCCTAATAAAACTGCTATCTGATAAATTAAGGCGAGGTATATATCTGGTTTTAAAATACTACGTGCATTCATTCTTTTGAAAAGGAATCACAAAAGTATTCATTTTCATCTAAAAATAGCACAAATATAACACAGGGTTTACAGTTTCTTAATAAAGCTAAGGTTTAGCGGTAAGCATAGGTAATTTCAGTTTTACCATGCTCTGTGGGAACTCCATTTTTGTTAACATTTACAAAGACCAATCTATCAATTGTTAGTATACTCTTCTTTGTGATTTTATTTCTTACTTCACAGCAAAGAGTGATCGATGTTTTTCCAAAACTAATGGCTTGTATCCCTAATTCAATAATATCACCTTGTTTTGCCGAACTAACAAAGTTAATTTCAGAAATAAACTTAGTAACTACGTGTGGGTTGCCTAGCTGCACAATTGCATAGATTACAGCTTCCTCATCTATCCATCTTAATAAGGTACCTCCGAATAAAGTACCATTCGGATTGAGATCTTCAGGTTTAACCCATTTTCGTGTGTAAAAGTTCATGTAATAGCCTTTAAATATTTAGAGCGGATAATATCCGCTCTAAATATGTTATATATGAATTGCTCTATTGTCTGTGGCTGCAAGGGCAGCTTCTTTTAATGCTTCTGTGTATGTTGGATGTGCATGGCAAATACGAGCTATGTCTTCTGCCGAAGCTCTATACTCCATCGCTACAACAGCTTCTGCAATTATATCAGCTACCCGGGGACCAATCATATGAACACCAAGTACTTCGTCGGTATCAGCATCTG
The DNA here is from genome assembly GCF_004339765.1 of Albibacterium bauzanense. Classification (GTDB taxonomy): domain Bacteria; phylum Bacteroidota; class Bacteroidia; order Sphingobacteriales; family Sphingobacteriaceae; genus Albibacterium; species Albibacterium bauzanense. Next base: position 1,182,351 of record NZ_SMGO01000001.1, read on the forward strand.
CCAATACTTTAACAAAGCCATCTGTATCCATACTTGCTCTTGCTCTTCCACTTGCTTTAAAAGGAAAAGATCCTGATTTGTATTTTTTACCAGCTGCTTTTAATTCTTCTTCTGTTTTACCTACACTGGCAACTTCCGGCCATGTATAAACAACTCCAGGAATTAAGTTATAGTCGATATGAGGTTTTTGTCCGGCTATTAGCTCTGCTACAAAAGTTCCTTCATCCTCAGCTTTATGAGCTAACATAGCTCCTTTAATTACATCGCCAATGGCGTAAACTCCTTTAACTGAAGTTTCCAGATTTTCATTAACAGGAACTTTCTTACCACGCTCTTCAAGTGTTATTCCTATATTTTCTAAGCCCAGGTTTTCAGTATAAGCAATCCGGCCAATAGCCACCAGGCAATAATCTCCTTCAATTTTAACAGCTTCACCTTGTTTATTCTCCGCTGTAATGGTTACTTTTTTGCCTCTGGTGGTTGCTCCTGTTACTTTATGATTCAATAGGAATTCAAAACCTAAACGCTTAAGTACCTTTTGCAATTCCTTTCCTAAGCCTTTATCCATGGTTGGGATAATAGAATCAGCATATTCTAATACGGTTACTTTGGATCCTAAACGAGCATATACAGAACCTAATTCCAATCCGATTACTCCTCCTCCAATCAAAACCAGATGCTTAGGAACTTCTTGCAGATTTAAGGCTTCGGTTGAAGTAATAATACGCTTTTTATCTATTTTGATAGATGGTAAAGAGAAAGGCTTAGATCCGGTAGCAATTACCACATTGGTAGCTGTAATGGTTTCAGTCTCTCCACCTGCCTTTGTAATTTTTATTGTGTTCTTATCAACGAATGAACCCATTCCTTGATAAGAAGTAATTTTATTCTTCTTAAATAGAAAATCGATACCACCAGTTGTTTGCTCTACAACTTCATTTTTCCGCTTAATCATTTGAGCAATATCAACAGAAAGGTTATCCAGTTTAATACCATGAGCTGCAAAATGCTTGTCAGCATTGTAAAAATGCTCGCTGGAATCAAGCAAAGCTTTTGATGGGATACATCCCACATTTAGGCAAGTGCCGCCAAAGCTATTATACTTCTCAATAACTGCTGTTTTTAAACCTAATTGTGCGCAACGAATTGCGCTAACATATCCACCCGGGCCACTTCCTATAATTACTACGTCGTATTGCATATTTTATGATATTGGTTCTCAAAGTTAAGGAATAAAAAAATCTATGCAAGAAAGAAGGCAGCCAAAATTGACTGCCTTCTTTCTTATTGAATTTGTATAATAAATATTACTCAACAATAATTTTACCATTCATTGTACCCCAGTGTCCAGGGAAGCTACAAACGAATTCGTATTCACCTGCTTCAGGAATTGTAAAAGTAATAGTATCACTTTCACCTGGTCCTAATAACTTAGTATGAGCAATGATTGATGATGAATATGTTGCAGGAATATAGTCGTTATCTTTTGCTTTAAAAGCTTCGCCACCAAAAGCTGCTAAATCTGTTCCAGGAGCTAATACTACGAAATTATGTCCCATTGCTTCTTTAGGCAATGTTCCAACATTGTGTAATGTAATTTGAACCTCTTGTCCAGCTTTAACTGTGAAAGATGATTGGTTAAATTTCATTTGATCACTCGACTCAATTTCAAATACAGCAGGTGCTAAATTAGAATTGTCAGTCGTCACCTCCGTTGTTGCCGCTGCAGTAGTATCGGTACTTTCAGTTGCATTTTCAGTACTACCTCCGCATGATGCCAAAAATAAAACAGCTGCTGCCGCAGGTGCTAAGAATAACTTTTTCATGTTTTTTTAATTTTTTTAGATTATTAAGTTTTGTAGTACAAACATACGTAAATACTAAATGTTTGAATATTATTTTACAATGTTTTATACTTTTTTTTACACTATTTTGAATTATAAAATCGGGTAACGTTCAAATTCTTTGTTACGATCAAATAAATAACGGTAAGTATGGTGAGTTTTATAGATCCTTGCTCCTATTTGCTCTGCAACTCGCATCATCTTCGGATTAAAGTCTCCAATCCAATTCATTTGTAGCTCTTCATAGGGCATATTTTTATCTTGAACCAATTTAGCTGACTCTACAATAAGAGCAATCTCTAATCCTCTTTTTTGGTGCTCAGGAATTACTCCAAATATTACGCCGAACATGGTCTTATTTTGCTTGGTAAATTTCCTCCACATAAAAAGCAACTTCCCCCACCAGGTGAGTTTACCGGGTAGATATTTCACAATTAGCTGATTTAAATCTGGTATAGAAATCCAAAATCCTACAGGTTCATTATTATAAAATGCGAACCAAATAAGCTTAGGATCTATAATTGGACGCATATTACGCAAAAGCTCCTGAGCTTGTACTTCAGACATCTCACCTATTCCTGCATGCTTCGCCCATGCCTTATTATATACGGATCTAAAATTACGAGCAGCTTCATCCAGATTAGATTTATTTACATGCGCAAATGTATATCCACGATTGGCCAGAATATTCTTTGCCCGATCAGCATAACGAGTGTCTAATGTCATTCTAACATCGCGCCAATAGGTATATTGTTTATAATAAAGCTGAAAACCATATGCCTCAAATAACGCCTGATAATAAGTAGGATTATAGTTACAAGTGTAGCAAGGTTCATAAAAGCCCTCAGCTAACAAGCCCCACCACTTATGGCGCTCACCAAAATTAATAGGCCCATCCATCGCTTCTAATCCCTTTGAACTTAACCAAGCTTTTGCTGTATCAAATAAAACAAATGCAGCTTCCTGGCTATTGATGCATTCAAAAAAACCACAGCCTCCTGCAGGAAGCTCATAATTATCAACTGTTTCCTTGGTATAAAATGCTGCAATCCGGCCAATATATTTACCAGACTCATCTTGTAAAAGCCACCGAATACATTCACCTTGTTTAAAGGAAATGTTCTTTTCGGGATCAAAAACTTCATCAATATCTGCATTTAACGGACGAATGTAGTTTGCGTCATCCTCATAGAACTGCAAAGCAACACGTATAAAGCTTTCTGCAAGATCTTGATTGTTTACTTCAATAACTTTCATATTAACTAATCAGAATAATATAAACATTAATACCAATTATCTTTTAGTTTGTGCTTTGCTCCAATGTTATAACGCAGATTGAGCGCTTGTTGGTTGTCAATTGCACCCGGAGTAAAATGGAAGCTTAAAACCAATTTTGCCGACAGTCGATTCTTACGAAAGGGTTCCCACCCTAAATCCAGGCGGTTATACTTACTCTCTGAGTAAAAACTATCACCTAAAGCAATTGCTTGTGACTCTCCTATATACAATACATCATGAATGTAGAATGCTTTATAAGCTATATGTCCCTCTACTATCAGCCCTTTTGGGGTTGTCCAATAACCTAGGCTTCTATCCCTGCTAAACGAAAATAAACCTCCCACACTTAATGCAAGTGAATCCAGTTTAACATGAGGTGATAAATTCATTCCAAACCAGCCTATTAAGGCTGCATTATCCTGAAGGTGAATAGTGGCATCATGATTCTTTGGAAGCGCATTATGCCATAAAACGGCTTCATGGCCAAAAGAAAAATCCCCTACTTTAACATTGCCGGATAAGCCTACAAGAAATTGCTCACGTTGCGTTTCCGTTTGCTTACTATTCCAGTCTATCCAAACTTGTTGAAATATATGTTTTTTCTCGTAACGAAAAAGCATTCCGCTAAGATTTGGCCTATAATACTGAAGTGTATCACTTAACAAGGCTCTTGAGAAGCCATCAACCAATCCGACTCTGGGAAAAACTCCCATGTAGAAATTAATACTCTTTTTTGTGTAATTATAATAAATGGTGGGATTGATTTTACTACTAATTTTACTTGAACCAAATTCATGCAGTATATTAACTCCAAACCTAACCCGATGTGTACTATCCACTAACAACCCTACTTCGGGGGAGAACTGTAGACCAATAAGTGTTGGTGAATCCCTATCTGATGCTGAGTATTCATGATTATCGGCAAAGCCGAAAAAACCAAAGTCCCACTCCAGCATTTGTGCTTTCGAATCCAAGAAACAAAAAAACAGACTGATAACAAGGATTAATTTATTCAAGTAAGTTTTAAGAGTCAAGGTTAAAAAAAATGGGATTGCCTTCAGGACAATCCCATAAACTAAATATTCTTATACATCAAGTAGTAAACGGGTTGGATCTTCTAAAAGCTCCTTCACGCGTACTAAGAAACTAACTGATTCTCTTCCATCAATGATTCTATGATCATAAGATAATGCAAGATACATCATCGGACGAATAACCACCTCGCCATTAATTGCAACCGGACGCTGAATAATGTTATGCATTCCTAGTATTGCAGATTGAGGAGCATTGATTATTGGAGTCGACATCATTGAGCCAAATACTCCACCATTTGTGATTGTAAAGGTTCCTCCAGTCATCTCCTGAATGGTCAATTTATTACCTCTGGCTTTAGTTGCCAAATCAACAACTGCTTTTTCAATATCTTGTAAAGATAATGACTCTGCATTTCTAATAATTGGAACTACCAAACCTTTCGGGCCTGATACAGCAATTGAGACATCAACAAAGTTACTATATACAATTTCTTCTTCTTCAATTCTTGCATTAACTGATGGCCATTCATTTAAAGCCATGCATACTGCTTTGGTAAAGAAAGACATAAAACCTAAACCAACACCGTGTTTCTCTTTAAACTTGTCTTTATATTTACTACGTAAATCCATTATTGGCTTCATATCTACTTCGTTAAAAGTAGTAAGCATAGCCGTTTCATTTTTTACAACTACTAAACGTTTCGCAATAGTCTTTCTAAGAGAAGACATTTTCTCATGTCTTTCATCTCTACTTCCAGCTATGGAAGGAGAAGTACTGGCAACCGCTGATGCAGGAGATTTCTCTGCTGGTGCTGTAGATTCATCTTTAGAAGGTGCAGAAGCTTTTACAGCATCATCCTTTGTTATACGGCCATCTTTTCCTGTACCGTTTATAGACTTAGTATCTATGCCTTTTTCTTTAAGTATCTTAGCTGCTGCAGGAGATGCTGTACCTGAAGCATAACTTTCTTGAGATTCTACCGGTTCTGCCTTAGCTGCCGGTGCTGCTTCTGCAGACTCTGCTTGCTTTGATGGGGCAGGGCTTCCTTCAGCTTTATTTCCGTCTTCAATTTTACAAAGAACTGCTCCAATCTCTAAGGTATCACCTTCTGCTGCAATATGTCTTAATATTCCTGCTTTTTCAGCCGGAAGCTCAAATGTAGCCTTATCAGATTCCAGTTCAGCAACGATTTCATCCATTTCTACATAATCGCCGTCATTTTTTAACCATTGCGCTAAAGTAACTTCTGTAATAGATTCGCCTACGGTAGGCACTTTCATTTCTAAACTCATAAATGCTAATTATTAATCGACTTTCACAGCCTCATTGGTTGTTTTCTGTATGTTCTTTTTTACTTCTTTTCCAGCTTGTGTTTCAAAAGCCCGTTCAACAATAATTAACTGTTGAGCGATGTGTTGTTTTTGATAACCTGTAGCCGGACTACTGCTTTCTTTACGGCAAACTACTTCTAATTCAATTCTGGAATGACGAAGTTTACGGCAGATATAAGGCCACGCTCCCATATTTTCAGGCTCTTCCTGAACCCATAAGAAATCATCTGCATTCTTATATTTAGCTTTTATTGCACGAAGTCTATCCATTGGTGTAGGATACATTTGTTCAACACGAACAATAGCTACATCTTTTCTTTTATCGGTTTGCTGTTTATCTAATAAATCATAATAAACTTTACCAGTACAGAACAGAACGCGTTTAACATCTGCAGCCTTAACATAGCTATCATCAATAACTTCCTGAAACTGACCCTTCGTAAACTCTTCCAGATTAGAAACAACTAAAGGATGGCGAAGCAAGCTCTTAGGTGTAAAAACAATCAGTGGTTTACGGAATTCGCGGTGTAACTGACGGCGTAATATATGGAAGAAGTTAGCCGGAGTAGTACAATTTGCAACTTGCATGTTATTCTCAGCACATAGTTCTAAAACGCGCTCAACTCTCGCTGAAGAATGTTCTGGTCCTTGTCCTTCATAACCATGCGGAAGCAACATTACCAAAGCATTAGAACGCTTCCATTTGGCTTCTGAACTTGAAAGATATTGATCGGTTATAGTTTGAGCACCGTTTACAAAATCTCCAAATTGAGCTTCCCATATAGTAAGTGAATGCGGATTTGCTAACGAATAGCCATACTCAAATCCCAATACTCCGTATTCTGAAAGTAGAGAATTATAGATATCAAACTTTACATCACCATTATTCAATTGAGCTAATGGAACATATTCTTCTTCTGAATCTTCTAAAGTTAAAACCGCATGTCTGTGTGAGAAAGTACCACGCTCTACGTCCTGTCCTGAAACACGAACACGTTTACCTTCGTCTAATAAAGTACCATAAGCCATTAATTCAGCCATTGCCCAATCAAAAACCTTATTCTCTACCATTTTCCGACGGTCATCAAACAAGCGCTCAATCTTGCGGAAAAATTTCCTGTCTTTAGGAAGTTCCGTAATTGCGTTAGCTATCCGAATAAAATCTTTTTCAGATACCGCTGTATTTGCAGGTACAAAAATATCCTCATATTTAGCTTTTCTAAGACCCTGCCATGCACCAGAATACATAGGATTCACATCAGGAATTACCTCATCATCTTTCGATTCATCCAAACGTTTCTGTAAAAGCGCACGGAAATCCTTTTCCATTTCTTTGGCCAGGCTAGCATCTACACTACCTTGCTCCAGAAGCTTCTTATTGTAAACCTCTCTTGGGTTTAAATGCTTCTCAATAGCTTTATATAATACTGGCTGTGTAAATTTAGGTTCGTCAGCCTCATTATGACCATAACGACGGTAACATAACATATCGATGAATACGTCAGTACGATATTTTTGACGATATTCAACTGCCATATTAATGGCGTATACTAAAGCTTCCACATCATCTCCATTTACATGAAATACGGGAGATAAAGTAACTTTAGCTATATCCGTACAATAAGTAGAAGATCTGGCATCTTTATAATTGGTTGTAAAACCTACCTGATTATTAATAACAATATGAATGGTACCACCTGTCTTATAACCATCAAGCTTAGACATTTGGATAACTTCATAAACAATACCTTGTCCGGCAATAGCTGCATCACCATGAATCAAAATAGGTGCAATTTTAGAGGAATTGCCCTCGTATTTCATATCAATCTTAGAACGGACAATCCCTTCCACTACCGGGCTCACAGTTTCTAAGTGTGAAGGATTTGGACAAAGGCTTAAATGAACCCTTTTATTATTTGCGGTTGTAACATCGGATGAAAATCCTAAATGGTATTTAACATCCCCTCCAAATTCAACATCATCTGTTGTTTTACCTTCAAATTCATTAAAGACAGTCTCGTAAGTCTTACCTAATACGTTAACTAAAACGTTTAGACGACCACGATGCGCCATGCCTATTACAAACTCTTCAATACCTAAATCTGCACCCTTCTGAATAACAGAATCCAACCCAGGTATCAAGCTTTCAGCTCCTTCAAGAGAAAAACGTTTCTGTCCTAAAAACTTAGTTCCTAAGAAATTCTCAAAAACTACTGCCTCATTCAATTTTAGAAGCATTCTCTTTTTAGCCTCAATATCAAAATTAGGCTCGTTTCTTTCACTCTCCATCCGGTTTTGCAACCAGGATATCTTTTCAGGATTACGGATATACTTAAATTCAGCACCAATTGTATCACAATAGGTGTCTTCTATCAACTGACGAATATCCCTCAACTTAGCAGGGCCTAAGCCAACCTCGATACCTGCATTGTATACAGTATCCATATCAGCCTCACTTAAACCAAAGGTTGCCAGCTCCTTACCCGGGAAATATCGTCTGCGTTCGCGAACAGGATTCGTTTTCGTAAATAAATGACCTCTCTCACGATAGCCATTTATCATGTTCAATACATTAATTTCTTTTAATATATGTTCAGGAGTCTCTGTTGCAGGGCCTCCTCCTTGAGAGCCGAAATCAAATCCTTCAAAAAACTTTTGCCACCCAAAATCAACTGATTCAGGATCACTTTTGTATGACTCATACATCGAATCAATGTAACGAGAGTCTGCGTTGCTCAAGAAAGTAAGCTTATCCATGTCTAATTATACGTATAAAGCAAAGTTATAAATAATATGATTGTAGTGATAAGGAATCGCGATCTTTTTTAGCACTCACAATCAAAAGCGAATATCCATCTTTGTTTTTTAGAAAGCAATTGGAAAATAAATCGATATATGCAATTCTACATATTACGAAATATTCTTAAGATTATGCTTAAAACTACTACCTACACCAGCAATATGTGCCCAACTTCCATAATTGGTTGCCGGATTATAGTCAACTAATTTCTCTTCAAAATAAGCTGCACCTTTTAACCAATTTACACGAAGGTCGTTAACCAAATAAGCTGCTGCTTCAGTTCGCTCAGCTTGATTGATATAGCCGGTACTATTCAAAGTTTCCATAATATGATTAACCTCAGCATTATCCGTTTTCCCTGATTTCCAATTTTCAAATTGCTCATCTCCTCCAATACAGGAAAATTCAATTTTAGATAATCCCTGCAACTTGAAGAACTTATTGCCATGCTTCTTAAACATAAAGCGGTAATAATCATGCCACCACAACTCATCCATCAATTTATTAGAAATACTTTTTGGATAGTTAGAACAGCTTATTAAGGAATGATAATACGTATGTACTGAAAGGCAACCTAAAGAAATCCATGGCGAGAGCCTGGATTCCGTCATTCCTCCACACATCAATAAAGTGAGTTGTTTTTTTGCTTCAGTCTCTCCACCTAATATTGAAGAGCCTTCTGCCAGTTTAATTTCCTCTTCATTAAAACCAAGATCTTCCAATGTAGGCACACTCCATTCAGGAGCGATTTCTAAAAAGCTCAAATTCTCAGGAAATCTTATACTTGGTCGAATAGAACTTTCCCTGCTAGCTTTTTTCTTAAAGGTATTGAAATCATCAGGTATATCCTTAATTGGGAAAGGCAGGTCTTCCTTATGATATAAGGTATGTCCAATAAAATGTCTTAAATTCAATTGCAACTTCCAAAGCGCTTCTTCAACCAGAGCAGACACCTTGGTTTCTTCATAAGCAACTTCACGATGATGATAAACCTCATCAATTTGGTACTGTTTCGCTAATTCCGGCAAAATCTCTTCTGGTAAGCCAGATTCAATTATTAACTCACCATTAAAGGAACGAATCGATCTTTGAAGATCCTCAACGCTCTCATTAATGAACTTGGCTCTTAATACACCTGTTTTTTTGGTGCCGTATTTTGTTTCAACATATATACGCGGATCATAAATAAAAACTGGTAAAATAGCATTATCCTTGTCGCTTGCTAAGCTCAGCATTTCATTGTCACAGATCCGTAAATCGTTTCTAAACCAAACTAAGATGGTCTTTTTATTCATTCCAAATAAAAATTATGCGTCACAAATATACTCATTTAAAGCTTATAATAGTGATATTCGTACCATGATGCAGATATTGACATTCCATTTACAATGATTAATTTCACAAAAATAGAATAAAAAGAAACATTAGCTTTTTAGATTTGTAATATTAACAGCATAATTATCTTTACCAGATGAATGTACTCTTAACCGGCATCAATACTTACTTAGGAAAAAAATTATCTCTTTTCTTTTTAGAAAAGGATTACCAACTAACATGCCTGGTGAGGAATGAGACATTTCTAAAAGAAAAGGGAAATACCAATCTATCTGTAATCCGTGGAGATTTAATTCGGGAGAAGTACTCAAAAGACTTTCCTAAAGATCTGGATGCTGCCTTCTATTTCAGCTATTATATAGCAGAACAGGGAGATATCTATCAAGATCTGGAACTACTATCAATTCAAAATTATATAAAGAAAGCGCGCAAAGTTAATTGTGCTCATCTAATCTATGTAATGCCCTTACGATCACCGGTAAATAAGGATATTAAACAGTTATTTGAAAAAAGCTATATCCCTTATACAGTTATTCGAACAAGCAATATTGTAGGAAAGGACTCTCTCCTGATACAGATATTCAAAAGAATGGCAAGCAATTTTGCAATAATCTCAAACAGCAAATTAGCAAGCAGTAAATGCCAACCTATCGCTCTAAGCGATGCTATCACCTATTTAGACTTTATTGCTTCTAATCCGGTAACATTTAACCAAACTTTTGACATTGGCGGCCCTGAAATTTTAAGCTATCGCGAAATGTTATCACAATTTTTACAGATCTGTAAAATCAAAAAGACCATCATTACCTTACCTTTTGTTCATTCATTTTTCTCAACCTTTTGGTTAAGCAAAAGCAGCGGATTACCAAAAATGATCGCACATGCGTTTAGCGAAAATATCCAAGGTGATTTACTTTGCGAAAACAATCGGATTCACGACCTTTTTCCACATACAAGTTTAAAATTCAAAGAAGCAGTACTAGAGTCTATCAAATAAAAAAAAGCCATAAGATAAAACCTTATGACCTTTTTTATTTTGTGAACTCTTAAAAGCTTTTACATTTAAGAGCTAAGCATTTATATTTACTTCACGACTTTCTTTACACTTACTTCAAAATCTATTGAAGAAAAAGGAGGAACACCACTTCCTGTAGTCGAAGAACTTGCTGTTCCCGGAAGACCATAAGCTTGAGATGAAGGTAATACCATACGCACCTTGCCACCCTCTTTCACCTTAGGAAGCACTTCTCTCCATCCGGCAATTGTTGAAGCTAAAGAAATATTAAGTGAGTCTGTTGCAGATTGCTCAACAATAGTTCCATTTAACGTTTTCAAAACATATCCAATCTCAAGTGTTGATTCAGCTGAAACCTGATCACCTGTTCCCTCTTGAGAAATATGATAATAGATGCCACTGGGTGTTTCTATAAAATCATTGCTATTTGAAAGCGTCGAGAGATAGTTCTTAATAGAATAATCTTCATATGTCGGCAAATCTGCAGGATCTATTGCATGAATAACATAATCGATAGATTGATTACTGCCTATTTTGCCAGAACCATTCCGTCCATATGCATATCTAGAAGGAACCAATACTCTTACTTTACCATTAGCATGCTTCAAAACCTGATTCAGAATTAGCTTCAATCCTTCTTCTTTATCTAATGGTGAACCAGACTGACTACCCGCTACTGCAGAGCCGTAAGGAAAATATCCTAAGTAATCTGCATAGCGATTTACAACATTAAAAGTATCCAGTGAACTGAAGGTCCCATCATGAGTTTTCAAAGTAAATACCAATGGAACAATCTCTGTATAATCAAGTTCCTTTCCATTTCCTTCTTCTAATACCTGGTAATACATCCCTGTATTCCCAAAAGGAAGCATGGTTAAATTGTTCTGACGAATGTAATTCTGGATATTCTCTTCATCCAATTCGACAATGGTTTGATAATCCTTCTTCTCACAAGATGCAAACGCTAATACGGCAAACAAGCCCAATACTAAGAACCGACTAGAAAATATATTCATTCAACAGTGTATAATTTTTTATTTTAATTACCAGATGGAGCAGCCGGAGGTAAGACCTCTAGCACTTCAATATAAAAATCCAATGGAGAGTTTGCAGGAATACCTGATCTGGTTTGATTTTGATATCCATAAGGTGATGGCATAACAATTCTGATCTTCGAACCTTTTTGTAAACCAAGTTCTGTCAAACCAGTTTTAATAATCTTATCATTCTTGTCCTTCAATTCTTTTGGAAGGAATGCAACTTGCCATCCTCCAATTACTCCTCCTAATGACATATATTTACCAGCAGCCATCTCAGCCTTTTCGAAAGTTTTTCCTGTTTCTACTAATTTACCTTCATAATTCACACGAATACGAGGAGCTTCAATGTCATTATTATTGTTAAAATTGTAGGTATAAAAAGCAGGATCTTCTTCATCTTGTAATCCTTCTTCTACAATCTTATACCAAATGCCTGTTTCTGCATCCTTTACAGCACCCTCTAATTCAGGGGTTTCTTCCACATATGCTTTCAATACAGGAGCTTCTAAATCCAAATATTTTTGAGCATCATAAGGTTCAAAATCCTTATCTTTCAAACAGCCGGTAAAAGCAACACCAGCGATTAAGGCGATAATTAAAAAGTTAATTTTTTTCATGGTCGTTTTCATACTCATAAGTGCAAAGTTATTTATTTAATTGATTTTATTAAGGAATTAACATTTTTTAACAGCATCGTGCTATTACGGCTAATTCTTTTAAAATACGGAAACCGCTATAGATGTGCTACAGCGGTTTCTAAATAAATAATAATTAATTAATAACAGTACTTATTAGCTTCAATCAACTGTTTTGCAATCCTTTGTCGTGCCTCTTTACTATTAAAAGGCTCTGTTTTTGTAAAACGACGAAGTCCCATCAGCATCATTTTCAACTCATCTCCTTCAGCAAAAGCATTTAAAGCCTGCTTTCCTGCGATAGAAATATAGTCTACTGTTGAATCCAAATAAACTCTGGCAATGTCTATTTGTCCTTTTACAGCATCTTCACCTCTCATCGCTACCAGTTTCTCTACCCTCAAAATTGTAGATTCCGCTACATACACATATCCAATTATATCAGCAATATTCATCAAAATCTCCTGCTCTTTAGATAGGGTCATCATCAACTTCTGAACCGCCGCACCTGCTATCATCAATCCAGTTTTCTTCAAATTCTTAAGAACTTTCTTCTCATAAGCAAAAAGCACATCCTCTGTTTCCTCAAAATCCGGAATAGACATCAATTCATTCGCTACTTGCTGAGCTGGTCCCATTAAATCTAACTCGCCTTTCATTGCGCGCTTCAACAACATATCAACAATCAATAAGCGATTAACTTCATTGGTACCTTCAAATATTCGATTAATTCTAGAGTCCCGATAAGCTCTCTCCATAGGCGCTTCAGCAGAAAAACCCATTCCTCCATACACCTGAACTCCCTCATCAACAATATAATCCAGCATCTCAGAAGCCCAGACTTTCAAAATAGCACATTCAATCGCAAACTGCTCTGTAGATTTCAGTCTTGCTTTTCCACTATCCATCCCTCCGGCAACCAATTGCTCATAAGCATCGTCAATATTCTGACCGGCCCGGTAAGCGGCACTTTCGACAGCAAAATTTCGAATTGCCATCTCAGCCAATTTATAACGGATAGCTCCAAATTTTGAAATCTGCAACCCAAATTGTACGCGCTCATTCGAATAATTAATAGCATGATCCAACGCCTTTTTAGAAGAACCAATGGCCGCCGCACCCAACTTTATCCGGCCAATGTTTAAAATGTTTACCGCAATCTTAAATCCATTTTCTCTTTCTGAAAGCAGGTTCTCAGCAGGGACCGGACAATCGTTAAAAAAGACCTGACGTGTAGATGAACCTTTAATTCCCATCTTATGTTCTTCCGGATTCATCGTTATCCCACCAAAATCCCTTTCTACAATAAAGGCAGACAGGCTCTTGTCATCATCTATTTTAGCAAATACGATGAAAAGATCTGCAAAACCACCATTCGTAATCCACATCTTTTGGCCATTAAGCATATAATGTGTTCCTTCCGAATTCAATTTAGCCGACGTCTTTCCTGAATTTGCATCAGACCCAGCATTCGGTTCCGTTAAACAGTAAGCCGCTTTAAGCTCTCCTGTCGCCAATCTTGGAATATATTTCTTCTTTTGCTCTTCATTACCATAGTACAAAATGGGTAGCGTTCCAATACCTGTATGAGCAGAAAGTGCTACTGCAAAAGAATGGCCTGCTCCTACCGCATCAGTAACAAGCATCGATGTATTGAAATTCTTTCCAAAGCCACCATATTCCTCAGGAATAGAAACACTCAATATACCAAGCTCTCCGGCCTTATCCAATAAACTTTGCATCAAGCCTTCTTCCTGTGCATCAATTTCATCAAGTTTTGGCAATACCTCAGCTTCTATAAAATCAACACAGGTTTGTTTGATCATTAACTGCTCTTCATCAAATTCTTCCGGAATGAAAATATCTTTATAAGAGGTTTCACGAATTACAAATTCGCCACCTTTAATTACATTTTTAGATTCTTCTAACATCTTCTCAATATTTTATAAAATCAATCTTTCTCCTGCCACAAATCATAACATCTCAAAAATACCCGCCGCACCTTGTCCAGTTCCCACACACATAGTTACTAAACCATATTTTTTATCTCTCCGCTTTAATTCATTAAAAATCTGTACAGAAAGCTTTGCACCAGTACAGCCCAATGGGTGTCCCATTGCAATTGCACCACCGTTTACATTTACTATTTCCGGATTCAGACCTGCATCCCTGATAACCGTTAATGATTGAGAAGCAAAAGCTTCATTCAATTCTATTAAATCTATCTCTTCTAATTTCATACCTGCCTTTTTCAAAGCAATCGGAATAGCTTTAACCGGCCCTATTCCCATAATACGAGGAGGAACACCTGCCACGCCATAACTAACCAAACGCGCAATAGGTTCTAAATTCAACTCCTTCAGTTTGGCTTCTGATACAACCAGAACAAAGGCAGCACCATCTGAAGTTTGTGATGAATTACCAGCTGTAACAGAGCCTCCTGCAGCAAATACAGGTTTTAGTGCTGCTAGCTTTTCTAAGCTTGTATCGGCACGAGGACCTTCATCTGTATCGACAATATATTCCCGACTTTTGATTTTCTTACCACCTTCTAAATAGTTCTCATGAACTGTGATCGGAACAATATCCTCTTTGAATCGACCGTTCTTAATGGCATCCAATGCTTTTTGATGTGAATTAAAAGCAAACAGATCCTGATCCTCACGACTCACCTGAAATTCTTTAGCAACAGCTTCTGCAGTTAAACCCATACCCCAATACCAGTCGGGATGTTTTTTCGCAACCGCTTCATTAGGCACTAATTTCCATCCGCCAAAAGGCATACCCGACATTACTTCCACTCCACCGGCAATAATCATATCAGCCATACCCGATTTGATCTTGGCAACAGCAATGGCAATTGTTTCTAAACCGGATGAGCAGTATCTATTAACTGTCATACCCGGCACCTTCTCAATATCCAAACCCATCAAGGAAATCATTCTGCCAATATTTAAACCTTGCTCAGCCTCAGGAGTTGCATTACCAACAATCACATCATCAATTTCTTCTTTGTCTAAATTCGGAACCGAAGCAACCAAATGCTTAATTACATCTGCCGCTAAATCATCTGCTCTCGTAAAGCGAAATACTCCACGCGGAGCCTTACCCACAGCTGTTCTATATCCTGCTACTATATATGCTTCCATAATCTTAGTTTCTTAAAGGTTTACCCTTGGTTAACATAAACTGAATCCTTTCCAATGATTTCTTAGTACCCACCAGCGATAAGAATTCCTTTCGTTCCAAATCCAATAAATATTGTTCTGAAACTTCGGTGGGTTCAGATAAATCCCCACCACACATTACCCATCCAAGTCGCTCAGAAATTAATTTATCATGTTCAGAAATATAATTTCCCGTCATCATAGAGTTCGCACCCACATATACAATACCCAAACCTTGTTTACCCAATACTCTAATATCATTTCGTTGCACCGGTTGCGTATATCCTGCATCAGCCAACTCCAGGGCCTTTGCTTTTGCATCAGCTAATAACCTGCTTCTATTCATCGTAATAGCAAACTTTCCTGCCTGTAAATATCCCAATTCAAAAGCCTCCAGGCCTGATGTAGAAACCTTAGCTTGTCCGATCGTTAAAAATTTATCCCTTAAAACAGCTTGCTCTATAGCGCCTTCTTTAAAATCATCCGATGCCCGTATTGCCATTTCTTTAGAGCCACCGCCTCCAGGTATAACGCCTACACCAAACTCAACCAATCCCATATAAGTTTCTGCGTGGAGCTGTACAAAATCAGCATGCATTGAAAACTCACAACCTCCTCCTAATGTCATATTAAAAGGTGCTAGCACAACAGGTATAGATGAGTAGCGCAAACGCATGGAAGTATCCTGAAACATCTTCACGGCCATATTGAGTTCATCAAAATCCTGCTCTACAGCAAGCATGAAGATCATTCCAATATTTGCACCTGCAGAGAAAAGAGCTCCATCATTCCCAATCACCAAACCACGGTATTCCTTTTCAGCCAGATCAATTGCTTTATTAATCCCCTGAAGAACATCTCCGCCAATGGTATTCATTTTCGAGTGGATCTCTACATTCAAAATACCATCTCCCAAATCAATAATGCTGATGCTGCTATTCTTCCATATCGTATGCTTTTCTCTTAAATTATCTAAGACAATAAAATCTTCAGATCCTGGGATAATCTGGTAACTTTTACTCTTAATATCGTAGAATTTCTTAATCCCATCTTCTACCCTATAGAAGCTTTCATTTCCACCCTCCAGCATCTCGTATACCCAAGAGGCCACTTTCCCTTGTTGACCGGGCAACAGCACTTCCGCTTTCTCTATTTTTTCAACCGTATCTTTTACTCCCAATGCATCCCATATTTCAAAAGGCCCTAATTCCCATCCAAAACCAGCTCGCATAGCATCATCAATTCGATACAGCTCATCCGATATTTCAGGAACCCGATTAGATACGTATTCAAATAAAGGATAATTAGCTGCTCTAAACAGCTCAGCAGCCTTATCATTTCCTTTATCAAAAACTTTCATTCGCTGACGCAGATCCTCTACAGCTTTAGCTTCCTCCAAAGTAGCAGACTTTACCTTATCCTGCTTGCTGTATTCTAATGTTTTAAGATTAAGAGCTAATATTTCCGTTTTTCCAGCCTCATCTTTAATCTTTTTATAAAAGCCCTGCTCAGACTTTTCTCCCAACCACTTATTATCAACCATTTTTTGAATATAGCCCGGCAGCTTAAATACTTCCTTAGCTTCATCCGAGGGAGCATTCTCATACAAACCATTCGCAACATTCACCAAAGTATCCAATCCAACTACATCGGCAGTTCTAAAGGTTGCTGATTTTGGTCTTCCTAAAATAGGTCCGGTAAACTTATCCACTTCTTCAACAGATAGATCAAATTTCTCAACTAAATGAGTCAGGGCCAGCATTGCATATACGCCAATCCTATTGCCAATAAATGCAGGTGTATCTTTACATAAAACTGTAGTTTTTCCTAAAAATTTATCTCCATAATGCATCAAAAAAGAAACCACTTCAGAATCAGTTTCTGATGTAGGAATAATTTCAAGCAAGCGCAAATAACGAGGGGGATTAAAAAAGTGTGTACCACAAAAATGTTTTCTAAAATCATCTGAACGGCCTTCTGCCATCAAATGAATAGGAATCCCGGATGTATTAGAAGTAATAAGCGTTCCTGCTTTACGATATTTTTCAACTTGCTCAAAAACCTGTTTCTTAATATCTAATCGCTCCACCACAACTTCAATAATCCAGTCGGCCGAAGCAATATCTTTCATATTATCCTCAAAGTTCCCAGTCTTAATTCTCTTTAAAACAGATTTACTGAATATAGGCGAAGGATTTGATTGGACGACACTTTTTAAATGACCATCTACAATCCTATTACGCACCAAAGGGTTTTCAATAGTCAACCCCTTCTTCTCTTCTGCAGGCAATAGCTCTTTGGGAACAATATCAAGCAGCAACACTTCCACCCCAATATTAGCAAAATGGCAAGCAATTCTAGAACCCATAACACCTGATCCCAAAACCGCTACTCTCTTAATCCTTCTTTCCATAATTTATGACTCTTTAATATGATCCTGAAAAAACTTTTGCGATAATTGATTGATTTTAATAAGCGAGCTCTCTAGCTTTAATCGTTCACTTTCTGACATATGAGCTACTAAGTAATCATTAAAATCACGTACAATGCCCTTTGCCATTTCCCTTTTTTCAACACCCAATGTTGTTAAAAATACCTTTACAGACCGCTTATCCAGTTCACTTACCTCCCGATAAATTAAACCTTGCTTTTCCATAGCGCTTAACATCCTGGAAAGACTCGTAGATCGAACCCCTAGTAAACTGGCTATCTGCGAAACCGCAGTTCCTTCTTTATGAATATTGATTAAAACATAGCCAGAGGCCTGCGTTAACCCCACTTTGGAAGCAGCCTGATTGTACGAATTAGCTACCGACTGCCAGGCCGTTTTTAAATAATAATCAATCGTATTGTCCTTTGCCATTCAAATAGATTTATTATGCTTGCATAACAAATCTATGCTTTATAGCTATAACATGCAAAGAAATCTTTTGTTTATTTTCTAACAAAAAGTTCAATAGCTTTTTTATTAAATTAGATTAGCTATTTTTGTTTTAATAGTATTTTAAACTGAGATACATTGTGCAATTAAAAAAAGTTGAAAGGGTATCGGGAATTAGTAGTGAGGAATTCATTGCTAACTATTTAAATCCAGGAAAACCTGTTATTCTTACTGACTTTATTCATAAAGACAGTCCAGCATTACATAAATGGAATTATAGCTATTTTAAAGAAATAGCCGGCGATCAGATCATATCGCTCTTTGGTAAAGAAGAAACCTCACGCGATCGGGTCGCAAGTGCACCCGTAACGAAAATGAAGTTTTCTGAATATCTTGATTTAATCGAAAGAGAGCCTACAGATCTTCGTATCTTCCTTTTTAATTTACTTAAGCTCAAACCTGAGCTCAACCATGACATCATTTATAACGATGTAACAAATGGGAAGGTCCTGAAATGGCTTCCTTATCTTTTCTTTGGGGGAGAAGGATCAAGCACGCGCAACCATTATGATATTGACATGTCTCATGTCTTTATTTCACAATATAAAGGAATAAAAAGGATCTGGCTATTTCCTCTTGATCAATCTACCAATCTCTATAGAATTCCTTTTAGCTTCCATAGTCTTGCTAATTTAAAAGAGCCCGATTACGAACAATTCCCGGCGTTAAAGAACATTCAAGGTTTTGAAGCAGAAATAAAACCGGGAGAAACTTTACTTATGCCTTCCGGCTATTGGCATTTCATTCAATATGTAACCGAAGGTTTTTCTATCAGCGTCAGAGCACTCCCAACCAAACCCATCGACCGCTGGCGCGGCTTCAAGAACCTTGTTTTTGTTCGGTATTTTGACAATGCTATGCGTAGAATTTTTAAGCAACGTTGGTTTAATTATAAAATAAAGATTGCTCAAAAAAGAGCGAATAAGGCTTTAAAAAGAAAATCTGCCAACTAGCCTTTCCATATTATTACCTACATTTAGGCAACAATTAAGCTGACACTTTCAGAAAAAAGCTAAAATAGTATGGTTAAAAGCATAAATAACAATCTAACACAGATCCTCAAAATTACAGATCAGTGTTTATTGTATTTAAGTTTAGGCTGTTCAGTCGCCATTCTATTTAACTTAGGCTATAATACCAATTTAGAGGCCATTCTATTAGTTGATCATTTCCTTCGCTATACCTTTTTCCTTATCGGAATTTTACATATAGCGAGGCTGGTTCTTATCCTTTTCTTTGTCAAAAAACGTAAGTTAATCCAATATGGAGAGATCTTTCTTTCTCTTTATTTCTTGTTCATCATGCTTTCCAATGTATTCGGATTATCAGCTGGCCACTTACATTTCTTACAAGCAGAATGGATCTATTTTGGTGTCTTTGCTACTTTATTGATCGCGGTATCCAAAGTCAGCCTTTTCTTCGATGACTTTTATTTCAATCCAACCATACTCTTTGTCATAAGCTTTCTTATGCTTATTCTCATTGGCACATTACTACTGGTCTTACCTAATTCAACAACAGACGGAAACCTTAGCTTTGTAAATGCGCTCTTCACTGCTACCAGTGCAGTATGTGTTACCGGACTAACTGTTTTTGATGTCTCGGTCAAATTCACACAATTCGGACAAACGGTTATACTGGTTTTAATTCAACTAGGAGGATTGGGTATCATGACCTTTACAGGATTCTTTGGCTATTTCTTTACGGGTGGTTTTTCATATAAAAACCAATTGATGTATACAGAATTATTAAGCGAAGATAAGATCGGGTCCGTTATGAAAACCTTATCGAAGATTGTATTTATTACTTTGTTATTTGAAGCAATCGGTGCCCTATTTATATTCTTTAATCTTCCTTCCAATGTATTCAGCTCATATGGAGAAAGAGTTTATTTTTCAGTCTTTCATGCCATTTCCGCTTTCTGTAATGCTGGCTTCTCAACCATACAAGACGGACTTTATAATCCTCTTCTTCGTTTCAATTATAACATCCACTTAATCATAGCTGTATTAATCATATTTGGCGGATTAGGTTTTAATATAATGGCAAATACCTACGCCTATTTTAAAAGGCGAATAACAGGGCTTTATCGAAAAATCAGATACAATGAACCTGTTAAGTTCTTAGCACAGGAGCTCACATTTACATCAAGAATAATCCTTTATACAACCGCTTTTTTACTAACCGGGGCCACCATTCTATTCTTCATCCTTGAATATAATAACATCCTTCAGGAACATAAAACATTATGGGGGAAAATTGTAACCTCCTTTTTTCTAAGTGCAACACCGCGTTCAGCAGGTTTTTCAACAGTTAATATACAAGGGCTTGCTTCACCATCTATCCTGCTTCTCTTTTTCCTTATGTGGGTGGGTGCTTCTCCAGGATCAAACGGAGGAGGAATAAAAACTACGACCTTCGCCATTTCATTTTTAAATATATTTAGCATTGCCAGAGGTAAAGAAAACCTGGAACTTTTTAAACGCCGAATAACAAAAGATACCAGCATACGAGCACTGGCAGTTATTATTCTATCTTTTATCATTATCGGAACTGTTCTATTTTTACTATCCATTACCGATAGTGAAAAAGGTTTCAGAGCCTTAGCTTTTGAAAGTCTTTCTGCTTTTGCAATTAGTGGTTTAAGTCTGGGTATAACTCCTGAGCTCTCTGAAAGTGGCAAGATCATTCTGGTATTTGCTATGTTTATCGGGCGAATAGGAGCATTAACATTATTAATTGCATTTGTTAAAAACACCAAAATAAAAGCTTATCGTTATCCTTCTGATACGGTACAGCTATAATTTATAATTAAATCTATTTTAGATATGAAATTCATCGTTTTTGGACTAGGACATTTTGGAAAAGCCCTCGCAATCCGTTTAACCGAATTAGGTCATGAGGTTATTGGCATAGATAACGATATGAAGAAAGTAGAGAAATTTAAAGATAAGATCACTCATACAGTCTGTTTAAATGCTACCGACCGGGATGCTGTAGGTTCTCTTCCTTTAAAAGATGCCAATGCGGTAATAGTAGCTATCGGTGAAGATGAAGCTGCCTCCTTAATGACCACAGCCGTTCTCAAACAATTCGATATCAAACGAATCCTTACACGGGCAGTTTCTGACCTGCAAAAAACTGTTTTAGAGGCAATGAAAATCGACGAATTTATTATGCCCGAAGAAGAATCTGCGGAGCGTTTAGCCGTCCGATTAGTCAATCTGAATGTAGTAGACTCCTTTAAAATATCGGATAATTACAGCATTATTGAAGCCAAAGTGCCAGAAAAATATGTGGGAAAAACATTGGCTGAGGCCAACTTCACCAATGAATATAAGGTAATCGTTCTCACCACCATTAAAACAAATGAAGTAGAATCTAAAGGGATTAAAAAGACTATAAAGGAAGCTTCCGGCATTGCTACATCAGGGACCAGGATGGAAGCAGACGACTTACTGGTTATATTTGGAGAAATGGAAAACATCAATAAATTAATAGATTAAGAAAAAAACACCCTGTTTTATTGCTAATAAAGCAATAAACATTGCTTTATATTTATATTTTTGCGACATGACGAATCCTATTAACCTGAATAGCTTTAGAAATTTCCTGAAATCTGAAACTTCTGGCGGAATAATTTTAATCTTTTGTGTAATAGTTTCCTTAATCATTGCCAACTCTCCTTTAGCTACCGGATTTAATGGACTGCTGGATAAAATTATTGGATTTAAAACAGATAACGTCGATTTAGAATACAGTGTTGCATCCTGGATCAATGATGGATTAATGGCCATCTTCTTCCTTTTGGTAGGCCTGGAAATCAAGCGTGAATTAGTTGAAGGTGAATTATCTTCTATTAAACAAGCTTCCCTTCCGATACTGGCAGCATTGGGTGGAGTTATCATTCCTGCTTTAATCTATCACTCATTTAATATTGGCTTAGAAACCGATGCTGGCTGGGCAATTCCGATGGCTACAGATATAGCCTTTGCTGTAGCAATCATCACCATGTTGGGGAAAAACGTGCCCGTATCCCTGAAAATATTTTTAGCGGCTCTGGCCATTGTTGATGATCTGATAGCAATTTTAGTAATCGCTACTTTCTATTCATCATCCTTAGAATACACCTACTTATTATATGCCGGAGGATTTGTTTTACTACTTATTATCTTCAATCGTCTCGGAGTAAAAAACCTTGCTTTCTACCTTATTCCGGGTGCTTTTATCTGGTACTTTATCCATCATTCAGGAATTCACGCTACCATTGCCGGAGTTATTACAGCTTTTACTTTACCAACCACTCCGGATGCTAAAGAGTCTCCCTTAGAAAAACTAGAGCACCTTTTAATTAACCCGGTAAACTTTATCATCATTCCTATCTTTGCTTTAGCCAACACCAACATCACCTTTGAAAGCGGAATGGTTGAAGGACTGTTCACTCCGCTTGGATACGGTATAATTTTAGGCCTATTAATTGGTAAGCCTGTCGGTATATTTATAGCATCCTGGATAGCAGTCAAACTGGGTATTAGTAAAATGCCCGATCAGGCACGATGGGTCCATGTATTGGGTGTTGGAATGATAGCTGGTATCGGTTTTACCATGTCTATTTTCATTTCCCTTCTTTCTTTTTCAAACTCAACTCACTTAATGTCTGAAGCAAAGTTCTCCATCCTAATAGGGTCACTCCTATCTGCTATATTGGGCTCTTTACTGTTAATTATAGTAGCTAAAAAAGGAAAAAAGATAGAGGAAACTACTAATTAGAATCTCCTTCTGCATAAAGTGCTTCTATATCCTGCGCATTATTGCTCAAAATAACCTTTCGCTTTAAACTAAGCTTGGGTGTTAGCTCACTGGCCTCTATGGTCCATTCTTTTGGTAAAAGAATAAATTTCTTGATCTGTTCCCAATGACCAAAATCAGTATTTAACCGATCAATCTCTCGCTGATATTTATCAATAACTGTCGGCAATTTAATAATTTCCTCCTTGTTGGTCCATTCAATCCCCTTCACCTTACACCAGGATTTCAATTGATCAAATGCGGGTACAATCAATGCGGATGGAAATCGCCTGCCTTCTCCTATTACCATCACCTGGGCAATAAGAACAGATTCCATAAACTTATTCTCCAAGGCCTGCGGAGCAATGAACTTTCCGCCGGAGGTTTTGAACATCTCTTTTTTACGATCTGTTATTTTCAAAAAGCCATCTTTACTAAGCTCACCGATATCTCCCGTATGCATAAAGCCATCCTTATCCAAAACGTCTGCCGTAGCCTGTTCATTTTTATAATAGTTCTTAAAAACGCTGGGCCCTTTACACAATACCTCTCCGTCTTCAGCAATCTTCACCTCCAAATTAGAAAGCACCTTACCTACCGTACCAAATCTAATCTCATCATCCCTGGTTCCGTTAACTGCAATTACAGGCGAAGTTTCAGTAAGTCCATAACCCTCTAAAACCGGAATATCTGCTGCCCAGAAAACACGGGCCAAACGTTCTTGTAAAGCAGCTCCCCCAGATATCAATGCAACAACATTTCCTCCTAAGGCTTCCTGCCATTTAACAAACACCAGTTTCCGGGCTATCTTCAATTGCAAATTATAAAAAGCACTATTATTAAGAGGTTCCTTGTATTTTAATCCTAAATCTAATGCCCAAAAGAAAATCCCTTTCTTAATACCGGTAAGAGCTTTTCCCTTAGCAACAATCGCCTCATACACTTTCTCCAATACCCTCGGAACCGTTGTAAAACCATTCGGTTTAACATCATTAATATCCTTAATAATCGTGTCCATACTCTCTGCATAATAAACCGATATTCCCAAAGAAAAGTATATATAAACCACCATCCGCTCAAAAACATGAGAAAGCGGAAGGAAACTTACGGCCACTTTATATTCCGCAGGAAATAAGGATTGACAAGCCATTACATTGCTCATCAAATTTAGATGGCTTAAACAAACTCCCTTAGGCTTACCGGTAGTACCCGAAGTATATATTAACGTTAACAGATCGTCTTCCGAAACAGCATCCCGATACTCATTCAAATCTATTCCTTTTGATTTTCCCTCTTCTAACAAATCAAGCCAGCATGTAACGCCTTCAATCCTATCAAAAGAATATACCGGGATATCCGATGATGCAGCATCCAATGCTACTCTAAGCTTTGCATACAGTTCAGCATTTGATACAAAGATCATTTTCACTTCTGCATCCTTCAGGATATGTTGCAAATCCTGTTCAGCTAAAGTTGGGTATAATGGAACTACTGCTGCTCCCAATTGCATAACACCAAAATCGCAAAAGTTCCACTCGGGCCTATTAGCCGACATCAAAGCAACCTTATCATTCTTTGCAATTCCTTTAAAAGCCAGTGCCCTGCTTAAATCATTAACCAGGTGTATAAAGTCTTCAGTACTATATATTTTCCACTTCCCATCAAACTTTCCGGCAACCATAACCTCTTTTGAAAAATGCTTTTCATAGTTTTTCAATAAATCAAATACTCTTTTAATCTCAGCCATTTCTTAAAGAATTTAAAGTTATCCTACCTTTCCCAATTTAATAATTTATTTAATCAAAAAGATGCTCTAAAATAAAATATCCACAAAACTATTAGCAATTCCATCATTTATGGATGCTTGGCACTAAATTTGGAGGTAAAAAAGCATCATCAAATAAAAAATGAACATGAAAAAATTATTTTTACTTTTTTTAACGATCGGAGTATTCGGTCTATCTCAACAACAAGCTCAGGCTCAGGAACTAGGAACCGACTATCGGAATGCAATTGGAGGAAGATTCGGAATTGCGAATGGTATAACCTTCAAACATTTTATAGACAATGATCGTGCACTAGACTTTATTGTCAATTTTAGAAGCAAAAAAGATTCTTATTCTACGTTTCGTGTTATCGGTTTATATGAATTCCATAATCCTATAAACAATGCGCCCGGACTTAAATGGTATTACGGTGCCGGTGGTGGTGTTGGTGTTTATACTAATAAGCATACAGACAACTCTGAAGTTGCTTTAAGCTTTGATGGTGTTTTAGGTCTTGATTACAAGTTTACCGGAGCGCCTATCAATGTTTCTTTAGACTGGAAACCAGCACTTGAAATTACCCCGGATACAGGTTTTGATGCAGAAGGATTTGGATTATCCATCCGCTTCGCATTTTAATACAGGAAATTAATACGGTCAAAAAGCAGGCTGCCTCAATGAGGCAGCCTGCTTTTTTTATAGACAATTTTGTTACACACCTATTTAGAAGAATGATTTGGAATACCTCTGCAATTACCTATTTTTAGCAAATTAATTATAACCGAGATGAAATATTTTCTACTTATACTGTCACTATTTTATTCATTTGGTGCGTTCTCTCAACAGATCCGCCCTTCAAATTCAGACGATATTTATAAGGAGATTAATATGCTGAAAAAGCTGCCCAGAGTACTTTATTTAGCAGCACATCCAGACGATGAGAATACAGGACTACTGGCTTGGCTGGTAAATCAACAACATATCAATACTGCTTATTTATCTCTTACAAGAGGAGATGGCGGACAAAATTTAATCGGTAGCGAGCAAGGCCCTGCATTAGGCCTAATCAGAACTTATGAGTTGCTGGAAGCACGGAAAGTTGACGGTGCTAAACAATTCTTTTCAACAGCTATCGACTTTGGCTTTTCCAAAAACCCAGACGATACCTTCAAACAATGGGATGCTGATAAAATTACGGCAAACGTAGTATGGGTAATCCGAAACTTCCGCCCCGATATCATTATTACCCGGTTTCCACCAAGCGCGGCAGCTGGTCATGGCCAGCACTGGTCTTCAGCAATCATTGCTGAAGAAGCCTTTAAAGCTGCAGCCGATAAAAACCGATATCCTGAACAGCTTACAAAGGTTGATGTTTGGCAAGCAAAAAGATTAGTAGGAAACACGTTCCGCTTCGGAAGTGAAAACACCACAAGCGAAGATCAGTTTAAAGTTACCATCGGACAATACGATCCGGGCTTAGGAATGGGCTATGGCGAACTTGCCGGATTAAGCAGAAGTATGCACCAAAGCCAGGGAGCAGGAACAGCATCGGTTGCTGGTATTCGTACTGAATACTTCACACCTGTACTGGGAGACCCAATCAAAACATCACTATTCGATGGTATTAAATCGAGCTGGACAGACATACAAAAACCAGCGATCGATAATGCGCTTGATCAACTGATTGCTCAATATGATTTCAGAAGGCCTGATCGAAGCGTTCCGCAACTTCTGGCACTCAGAAAACTAATCCGATCAATCGATGATAAAAAGCTAAAAGAAGAAAAGCTACTCGCGCTTGATCAAATTATACTCAGTGCTTCTGGATTCATGGCAGAAATGGTAACCAAAGTACCTGAGGCTGTAGCCGGTGATAAACTAGCTTTCCAACTGAACGTAATAAGCAGATCAGAAAGCCCGGTATCCATCCAAAAAATACAGTATCCTCTTCATGCAGAACAGCTAAATAAAAAACTATTTCCTGACTCCTTAACTAATTTCAGCTACGAAGTACAGATTCCGGAAAACAGCGAAATCTCTGAACCCTACTGGTTAAAACACCCTTTTAAGAGCGCAGCACAATACGATGTTCAGATCGATTCGCTTGTCGGCTTACCACTGGCTCCATCAGCTCTAAACGCAAAATTATCACTGCTGATTGGTGATGAAGCATTCGAAGTGAACGTACCTTTCTCTTACAAAAAATTAGATCCTATTAAAGGTGACCTGGTAGAACCCCTGCGAATTATACCAGCCGTAAACATTAAATTCTCACAACCATTATTCTTCCAAAGTGCAAACCCTAATGTAGAAGTTATCCTTCATTCTGAGAAAGACATTCCAAATGCAAGTCTGACTATCAAAAGCGGCAATCAGCTTCTATCTACTGTAAACAACATTAATTTAAGAGCTAATTCTGATACAACCATTCATATCCGAATCAATCCAACTGAAATAAACAACAGATCGGCTACAACTAATCCTTCCCTGGAAGCTGCGCTGCAGGTTGGAAATAAATCTTATACAAAAGACAAACACATTATACGCTATAACCACATACCAACTCTACAATACTTTACCTCGGCAAGTACACTGCTTGTTAATGGCGATTTACAGGTAAAGGCTCATAAGGTAGGTTATATTCTAGGAGCAGGAGACATCATTCCTGATTTCTTACGCATGGCAGGAATCGAAGTTACTATCCTACAAGAAAGCGACTTCGCGAATGTCAGCAAACTAATAGGCTTCGATGCAATTATAGCAGGTATCCGGGCTATAAACGTAGAAAAAAGAATGCCGCAATGGATGCCTGTCCTGAATCAATACATTCAGAACGGCGGAACGGTAATTATGCAGTTCAATACCCTGCAAGACATGTCTACCACCAACATCGGCCCCTATCCTTTCACTATAGGAAGAAACCGGGTAACCGAAGAGAATTCGCCGGTTGAGTTTCTAGCTCCGGCAAGTCCGCTTTTAAATACCCCAAACAAGATCACTCAAACAGATTTTCAGGGATGGATTCAAGAAAGAGGCCTCTATTTCTTAAACACCTGGGATGAACATTATACTCCTCTATTCAAAATGAACGATACAGGCGAAGAGCCTCTTGAAGGAGGAACCATTTATACACAATACGGAAAAGGATACTTTATATATACTCCTTTGGCTTTTTTCAGACAACTAACCATTGGTAACAAGGGTGCAACCAAATTATTCTTTAACATGCTTTCAATCGGAAAATGATGAAAAAGAAAGATTTTGAGAGCTGGAATTTATGGTACCTTCTATTATTTATAGCATTGGTTGCACAAATTATATTGTATTATCTTTTTACTAAATATTGGGAATGAGCAAGTTCGACTGGGCGGTTCTGTGTATAACATTACTTGCGACCATTGTATACGGAATATTCAAAGGACGCGGACAAAAGAATGCACACTCCTATCTTTTAGCAAATCAACAAATGCCCTGGTATGTTGTCATGCTCGGCATTATGGCAACTCAGGCAAGTGCTATTACCTTTCTTTCGGCACCCGGACAAGCCTATACCGATGGGATGCGCTTCGTACAATATTATTTTGGCGTACCCCTGGCCATGATCGTCATTTCCATCACTTTTATACCCATATTTCAACGGTTAAAAGTTTATACAGCTTATGAATTCCTTGAACAGCGATTCGATCAAAAAACACGTGTTCTTACTTCTTTCTTTTTCCTTCTTTCCAGAGGGCTTTCAACCGGAATAAGTATCTACGCACCTAGTATTATTCTATCAACCATTCTTGACTGGAATATTTATTTAACCAATATCCTTACAGGCGGACTGTTGCTTATTTATACTTATACAGGAGGTGCTAAAGCAGTTGCACATACCCAGAAGCTACAGTTTCTGATCATATTAGGAACCATGGCTTTCGCCGGATACCTGTTGATTCAAAACCTCCCGGGAGGAGTATCCTTTAGTGATGCCTTGTTTATCGCCGGAAAATCAGGAAAGCTCAATGTTATTACAACAGAATTCGATTTAAACGATCGATACAACATTTGGAGTGGAGTCATTGGAGGTTTCTTCCTTGCTCTTTCCTACTTCGGTACCGATCAAAGTCAGGTAGGACGTTATATATCGGCAAAAAATACCAGGACAGGAAGAATCGGATTACTCTTAAACGGCTTGGTTAAAATCCCTTTACAGTTTAGCATTCTATTGATAGGAGCACTCTTATTCGCATTCTTTGCTTTAAAACCAGCACCTGTTTATTTCAATGAGCGCTCATTCAATCTATTAGAAAACAACTATCCTCAAATTGCTTCCGACTTTACCGCTGAGCATAATATATTGCAGGATAAACAAATAGCACTTTCCAATCAGCTATTAGAACAGCGCGATAATGGCTCAAATGCTATTGACAATACCGTTCAAGAATACAAATTGAACCAGCAAAAGATCAAAGAGTTACACGGTCAGGTTGAGACTACCATCAATGAAAAGAATATCAGTATTGAGAAAACGGATACTAACTATATTTTCCTCTATTTTGTTCAGAACATCCTGCCAACAGGCATGATCGGGCTACTCTTTGCAGTTATTTTTATGGCATCCTGGGGCTCTATTGCAGCAGCTTTAAGCTCTTTGGCAACCTCTTCCTACAAAGACATTCAACAAAGCTTTTACAAAGGAGAACATGACGATAAAAGGCAATTAATTTGCAGCCGCCTGCATACCTTGGGCTGGACAATTTTCTCTATTGGAGTAGCCATGTTTGCCACCCAGATGGGATCATTGATTGAGGCTGTTAACATTCTCGGCTCCCTCTTTTACGGACCTATATTAGGGATATTTTTAGTGGCCTTCTACTTTAAGAAGGTCGAAGGCCCTAATGTATTTGTTGCAGCTATTTTAGCCGAAATAACAGTAATCCTTGTTTACAGCTTAGATATTATTTCTTTCTTGTGGCTCAACGTAATTGGTGCTGCAGCCGTATATTTCTTCTGTATTATAGGGTTAATCATCAAAAGGATTTACTCAACCCGGCCCCATACCTCGTAAATACTAGCGCCTGCAGAGCTTAATCCGCTATGATGCCAATCGCCGTTTTCCAGCTTTCCATCAAAGCTAAGGCTTGCTCCTACACGATTATTATCTCTAGAAAAGAGCTCAATATTTTCTGTGTATTTACCGTTAACAAAGCTGTACGTGCCTCCACCGGTTCCTGAAAACATCTTAGTAGCCGGATCGATCGCAAACCACTGAAAACGGCCACCTGTTAGCATCTTCAATGTTTTACGCGTACCTGTATGATTAATCGGCTCTACCTTTCCCTCTTGCATTCTGCCGGTTATTTGCCATACACCATCCAAAGGAGCACTTCCATCGCCTGTGCGTTGCAAGCTTGCTGCCTTATTATTTAAAGCAAGCTGAAGGTTATTTCCATTGATAGAAAAGTTCGATGTTAGTTGCTTTCCAACCTCTTCCCCATTGGCTGAATTGAACTCAACATTGATTTTAATTGCATTATTCTCTACCGTATAAGGGCCGCCAAAAGTCATTACAAACTCCTTAGCTTTAAATACGCTTTGCGTAAAATAGTTATCCTGAAACAGAAGAACTGTTTTTGTATCACCCTCTTGTGATTGCCAGGATCCGGTAAGCGCTGCTGCCGATTGTGCCTTTACTGCTGCTGAAATAAGCAACAAAAATACCATCATTATTACAGGGCTTCCTCTTAAGTTTAATTTCATAATGTACAGATTTATAGGATTTAACAATTAATTTTTAGCTCCTAACTAAGATAGTAAATTTTCTTAAAAAAGCTCATCTAACCTCATACTATATAAACAGTGTTTTAACAGAAGATAAACAGTGATTGAACAGTGGTAATAGGACTGTCTGACCACTGCTTGACCACTGTTTAACCACTGTTCAACCACTGTTTGGTCCCTGTTTGATAAAACTCAAGCCTATTCATTATATTAACAATAAAAAAAGGCCTCATCTGTTTCAGATAAAGCCTTGAATTAAAATATGATGAATAGACTAGCTATAAATTAGTTTTTACTTATAGATTCCACCAGTAAGTCCATTTTACGACCAGTTGTCGGTTTTTAACATTGAAGGAGGATGTAGGGTCGTAGTTATCGCCATACACAATAAAGAAATCAGAGGCTGGTTTATAACGCCATTGCAAGCGGGTATTCAGATTCATATTATCGCGTTGCTGATTATACTGCGCAAATGCTGTTAAGTAAAGTGTATTGGTAAAAGACACATCAAGTCGTGGACCAACCAGCCAGAAGGATGTATGTCCGAACGGATCGGGTAAGCGCAGATCATTAAACGAGGTTTTTAATCCGATTACAACATGGGGCTGGAAACGGTATCCTAATTCTGAAGAGATACCGATACGTCTTCCATCATCGTAATAACCTCCATAAGATGCTTCAACTGCATAGGTAAACACCTTCTGCGGACTAGATTCATACTCTACTTCTATAGCACTCCACCGATGCTTGCTGCCTTCTGCAAGGAAGCCTTTTCCACTGTTAGTGGGATCGAAAGGATGCATGAGCTTAACATAGTTATGTTCAACGTCCATTTCAAGAACACTTTGATTACGGAAATTAAACTCATAAGCTAAACGAGATTGATTATCTGTAGAATTCATTTTTGTATCAAAGAATTGTTCAGATGAAAAACGAACACCGTGGCTCAATACCTTACCTTCTGTCGGGAACATATTATAACCAGCTCTTGGACTAATCTTAATATAGCCATTCCGAGGAATAAAGCCTACTTCAGATATATAATTCTGACCTACGTATTGTTCTTCCAGAAAGAAGTTCCATACTTTGCTTTCATATTCAAGATGCGCAGCCTGCACAAATCCGTTATTATCATCGGGCGAAAAAGATTTCATTACAAGGGCCTTACCATTCCAGAGGTTATTAGAGCTGGCAAGGTTATATTCCAGTCCTACGTTTCGATTATAACGATCTGAAAGATCAGTTGGGAGCGCATTGGTAGCCTGCTTATTGATAACCATCAATGAGATGCTTGACCGTGAGAACACTCTTCTTTGAAGGGTAAGCACTCCATAGTTTTGAGCAGAAACATCATCTTCCTTTACATCGCCCGTTTGAATATTCATTAAGCCTATTCGCCAATTTTTATCCAACTTGCCGGATAGTCTTGCTCCATAGCGGATGGGTGCATTTAAGCCGATACGTCTGGAGAAAAATGGACGAAGATCCTGATATCCGAAATTGGAAAACAGATCGCCGTTTTCTAAAAAGAACTGTCGCTTTTCAGGAAGAAACAATTCAAAGCGATCTAAATTAACTACTTGCTCATCTACATCAACCTGAGAAAAGTCTGGATTTACAGTAAGATCCAGGTTAAGCGAAGAGGTAATGGCAATTTTTGCATCGCCACCAATATCTTTACGATAGCTCGTAGAGGTATTGTTTTCATAGTCTTTTGAAACCCCGCCTAATACATAGGGAATTATGGAAATATTAGTACCAGCAGAAGGAGGTGCCTGATCCCATACAAGCACACCTGTATAAGCTAATGAATGAGCAGGAAATTGACGAGGAATAGGTCCCCAGCTTGATTTCTCATTCGTTTTAAGATCATTACGGGCAAAGTTAATACCCCATTCTTTGCTATCTTTTGCATAGCGAATACTTGTGAACGGAATTGCCGCTTCGAAAACCCAGCGGCCCGGAGCCTGCGTTACAGCTGATGTCCACTTATTATCCCAGCTCATATCTTCTTTACCACCGTCGGATTGTGATGCGTCCATTTGTGCTCCGGCAGCATTTACCCCAAAAGAAAAACCATCTGTCCGGCTATCAAAAGGATCAAGAAATACTTGAAACAAGTCATTCTTCATAAATGCGAAATCGCGCTTAAGCGATTCTATAACGTTAGGGCCTGGTGCATTATCGTGATTTATTGCAATTATATAGATGTTACGATCATCATAGGTCATGCGAACCTCTGTTTGCTGTTTAGCGAAACTTGTATCCATGGGCAGGATCATGAAAAAATCTTTGGCTACTTCTGCTTGCGCCCAGGCTTCATCATCCATCAAACCATCTACAACGATTGGTGAGGTGGTTTTCTTTATATGATAACGATAGTTCGCATTTTGCTTCTGTGCGACCGCATACAGAGTCAAAAGACAACAAACAAATAGAAGTACTCCTTTTTTCATAAATAATTTAGATCTAGTTTTAGGTTAAGTAAGTGATAATGTGATAGATATATTGCACTAAAGATAACAAATATAGGTGTTATATAGGACAATTATTTTAATGCAGAAAAGGATGTTAGATATTCTGCGCACATTTTCTGCCAGCTAAAATGATCGCGTGTGAATGAAATGATTTCATTCGGGTTAAGATCGATGGTTTGAGGTTCATCAATTAAATTATTCAATGCTTTAATCCAGGCAACAGCACTTGCAGGAGGTAATAATATTCCATTTTTATTATGAATTACAGCATCGGTAATACCTCCACTTGCAGAAGCAAACACATTAGTTCCACACATGCTTGCCTCTATGCAAACCAATCCGAAACCTTCCATATCTCCTTTTACCTCTATATTAGGCATAATAAAGGCATCTGCTACTCCTAAGATAATCTTAATATCGGCCGATGGCAACCTCCCTAATCGTATTACTCTATTCCCAATTTGACTTTTAATCTGCTTCTCAATTGAATATTCATCGCTTGGCAGTCCAAAAAGGAGCTCCGTTTTTCTTCTCATAAAAGAAGGTAAAGCATTAAAAAATCGATGACTATTAACTGGTTTTGAGATTGGACCTATAAGCAATAAAGTAAAGTCATTGTGCAGATGGGGCATCACATTTTCTATAAACCAGGAAAAGCCCTTTCTCTTTACAGGGCGCCCAATTGCAACTAACAATCTTTTATCTTTACTTGCTACCTGATATTTTTTACGCAATAATCGATCAACTTCATTTCTAGTCATTTTAATCATAGGGCTGATATCTACCCCATTATTAATAGTGACAATTTTCTCCCTTGATATTCCTCGTAATTCACAGGCATTTGCTGTTGCGGTGCTGACTGCAATAATTAAATCGAATTTATTAAACAGTGGAAAAATGAGTTTCTGATAAATGAATGAAGGAAAAACAACATCCAAGCCATGAAGAGTTACCGTTCGTTTTACATGATTTAAGCTTGTGAAAAATAGACAGAATGCAGCAATGAGTCCGTCATTAAAATGAATGACCTTAATATCAGGATGATCTTTGAGTACTTTATTTATTCGTTTGTTAAGTGATTTAAAGAATTTGAACTTGCTTTCTTTTTCTTCGTAGACAATAGCATGAACCTTAGTAAGCCTTCTCATTCCATCGATTAGTTGAAAGCTTTGCTTTTCCATGCCGCCTGTTGCAGGAGGATACTTATGGCTTACAAACAAAATTTCCATACTATTCTTTCTGAAAATTACTGTGTCTATTAAAAAACAAGAAATAAGCACTAATTCCAAAAGCTGCCCATACCAATTGCCTTGCTCTTCTTAAAACAGATGCAGATATCCATATTTCATGATCAGGAATACCAACAAGCATCAACATGATCTTATTGCCGTACTCTTCAACACCAATTTGCCCCGGAATAAATGCACCTGCTGCTTTAAAAAACACGACACCCAAATCTATTATTAAAGCATGTAGGATACTTACATCTACACCTAAAAACTTTAAAATAAAATAGAACTCTAAAGAACCAAAGAGCCAATGCAAGAGAGCGAATAATATAGACATGAACAACATTCTTCTGTTATTCTTAAACATGGGTAATATTTCGCTAAATAGATTTACTATCTTAACTCTTAAGGCTTTATACTTAACGAGAATAAAAGGGTATAAACCTGCTGTTCTTTCTTGCGAATCGATCTTTGAAAAGGCTATTGCTTTTAAGAAAATAATAATTACCGCGATTAAAAATAAGCCTAACTGACTTATTATCAATATTATTCTGCTTAACAATACAGAGGTTATTACTTTCCTCTTTTCTATACCATGGGCACCTAAAAGCATGGCCTTTACAGTATCTCCGGCAACAATACTAGTGGGGTTAAAAAGGCTTACTGTTTCTCCTATATGGCGAATTAAGAACAGGCGAAGTATGGATATGGATCTGAATTTCTTTTCAAGGCAATATCGCCAACTAATGGTGCCAAAAATATAGGCAGTGCCTGTAATTATTAATAACCATATAAATTTATAACCTACGGTGTGAAGAGAGTTAATTACTTCTTCAAGATTTGTTTTCTGTATAAAAACAATCAGAGAAGCTGCAATACAGATGGTAATAAGGATGACGATCCATCTCTTCATGGTGTATTACCTATTTATTATTAAAGGATGAGCCAGCTGGTCCAAATCATCAAAATATTCATAAGCAAGCTGCTCCCAACTTAGCTGTTTAGTATAATTCAATCCTTCTTGAATAAACTGCTGCTTAAGATCGTTCTTTTGCAAGACCAATAATAATTTCTCCAGATAATCATATTCATTATAGGGCTCACATTTAAATCCGTTGACTCCTTGGTCAATAAAGTCTTTTGAACCACCACCGTCTGCAATAACACAAGGCAGACCGGAAGCCATCGCCTCCAGCACCACGTTTCCGTAGGTTTCTGATATAGATGTAAATAAAAACACATCGGCACTTGCATATAAAATAGCTAATTCCTGATGGCTTACTTTACCAGTAAAGATAGCATTCTCCATTTTAGAGACACAGGCTTTTTTTGCGCCTCCATCTCCAACAACCAGGAGATTGATCTCTCTGCCTTGCAATAATTCATAGATATGAAACAGGATTTCTAAATTCTTTTCCCATACCAAACGGCTGGCGAATATGATGGTTGGATTGTTATTTCCTACTAATTGTTGTATTAAGTTTAGATCTTTATGTTTCGGCGAGAATAATTCAGTATCGATGCCTCGTTTCCATATTTTCATTCTAAATGGCTTGATGCCTATTTCCTTTAGCTCGCTCTTTATACTTTCTGCAGGAACATACACTTTATCGCATTTATTATAGAAGTCTTTTTGACTTTTTGCGATAGCATGTTTTACCCTATTAATTAAAAAAGGAGCATGCTTTAAATAATAATCTATATAAGATATAAAATGTGTATGATAGATTGTAATAATAGGAAGGTTGTTTTTGCGAGCATATTTTAAAGCAAAGCCCCCTAACAAGGAGGGGGTTGCTATGTGAATTACTTCCGGTTTAAACTCTTTTAGCTTCTTCTTTATTTCTTTCTTCATTAAAGTGGGCAACGCCATTGTATAGCCGGCATTAATTGGAAGATTAATAACAGGGATCTTCACACATTCATAACCATTTAACTGGTCTGGCCCTACCCCACATATGAACAAGAATTCAAACCTCTCCTTATCAATTCTATTAATTAATTGAAACATTGTTCTAGAAGCTCCATCAAAGTCTTCTATTAGTATTTCTGCAAAAAATGCAACTCTTGTCCTTTCCATCAAGTTTTAATGATAATAAAGAGAATCTATGCTAGGGTATAACAACCCATCTGTTTATCATGTTTTCCTTTCCTTCAATTACTACTTTATAAATTTTAGATTTACCTGGTTTGAAAGGAACAATAAGTTTTCTACTGATGGCTGGAACTTCATTTAACAGCTTATATTGATCAGGAGTTCCATCAATGTTAAAGTTGTTGGTTTCTGCTAACCAAACTTTAACATTTCCTTCCCGTACATGAGGAGTCCACTCAATTTGCAGGCTATCACCTTTTACTTTAACAATTGGATGAGAAACAGATACTTCACCAATAAAAGGCACACCATCTAATTCTTTTTCCTGATTAGCAGGAATTTCAATATTCATGAAGTTAGCTATACTCGGCAAAATATCTACCACAGCCGGAGTATTCGCATAAAAATGAGAGTTTAGGTGTTTCGAGTTCGTGCTTATCCAGGTAGTTTTTTCACGATCTGATTGGCCTCCATGACCTTTTCCTGTTATGATATCCCGACCATGATCTGTTGTAATGATCAATAGCCATTCTTCATTCATTACCAACTCTCTGTATCTAATAGCATTATAGATTTCACCAACTTGTCTGTCGACCAATTGTATTCCCCTATCCATTTCAGGGCTATCTCCATGGATATGGCCCATATCATCTGTATATTGAAGATAAACCCAGCTAAGGTCAGGTGCATTTTCTTTAACATAATCTGCTGCCTTGTTTACTACTTCTTCATCTATTTTAAGGATATAATCACTCTTATTATCATGCGGGAACCGGACAGTATCCAACTCAAATCCATCATACGTAAAATCGATTTTCAAAGAGCCTGTTTCTTTCAAATCAGCACCTACTAATTTGGTTCTGTTGTCGAGCCAGGTTGAAAATATTGCTGTTTTCTTTTCAGGATATTGTTCTTCTAAAAAGCGAAAAATGGTCCAATAGTTATAATTAGGAGCCGTGATATCATTTCCCCAAACATTGTGTTTATTAGCCCATGTACCTGTTAAAAGCGAGTTGTAACCTACTGCCGAAATTGTAGGAGTTTCAGAATATCCTCCTCTTTCACCTCCAAGATACGCTCTTGTATATCCCCCATCTTTTGAAACCTGATCAATGTTTGGTGTATATACACGTTCTAAGTCATCTGCAGGAATACCATCTACGATCATAAACAGTACCTTTTTCTCTTTAGAGGCATTTGCATTTGCTTGTGCAAAACTAGCTTGGTTATTCAATAGACCCAGAGCAAACGCAATCATTACTATCTTTTTCATTCTATCTATTATAATTTACATTTAAAAGAAACAATATTTAATTCAGTTAATTCCAGTCGAAAATTTGATTTAAGTTAGGATTTAAAAATGTTTCAGACTGAGGAATAGGTCGGTAATAGTATTTTGGTTCTATAAATGACCCTGTATCTTCAATTACCTGAACAGTTCCTTGATTTCCATTTTTCAGGAATACGGAAACGTCCTGGCCAAAAGTACCCACTCTGTAATAACGCAATGCTACACCTAATTCATTCGTTTCTTTTGCTTCCGGAATTGTTTCTGAAGCAGGCAATAAAATAATATCTGCAATGCCATCACCTGTCAGATCATGCTTACCTAGTCCACTAAAATAAATTCCTTCTGGATTCTTTTCCAATAATTTTCCAGCTTTCCATCGCATTAAATCGTTAAACCTAAAGCCTTCAAATGCCAATTCAACACGTCTTTCTCTTCTTATTTCTAAGATTAAATTCTTTTGTGCACCGTTTACATTTGGATATTTCGCAGCTTGAATTGGATCAGTAGCCTGGTTCAAGCTCATATGAGGCATTCCGGCTCTGTCTCTAAGGATATTGATTGTTTTATCTAAATCATCTTGAGTCAATGTTCCAAGTTCGGCTTTAGCCTCTGCCAATATTAATAATACTTCAGCATATCGATAAAGAGGAACATCGGTGCCATATTGAGCGGCTATGTCTAAAGTATTTAAAAAACCTTTGATTTGATGATAACCTGAAAAGTTCTTTGCCAGTTGTTGTACGTAAATCCCTCCACCTTGCGTGTAGGTGCTTGTGTAGATCAGGTTCCAACCCGGATAAGCATAACTTTGATATATCCGAGGATCGCGGTTTTTAAACTCATCAACAAAACTCTTGGTTTGATAGTTAGCCTGGGCAGTATAGAAAGTTCCATCGTTCATTAAATAAGCCTGTACTAAATCTTTTAATGGATAGTATTCATAGTTACCAAACATACCTGGCCAGTTGGATCCATTAAGCACCTCATTTTCATAATTTCTGGCCATGATCACTTCTTTATTATTATCAAGGTTTTGACTAAAGAAAAGTGTTCCATAGTCTTCCAATGGCTTTCCGGTTGAATAGATTGAAAAATTCTTGCTATCTATTATTCCTTGCGATAACTGCGCGGCCTTTTCTAAGAAAGTAGTTGCGGTTGATTGCAGCCCTAACTCTTCATGATATCTTCTAAAGGTTCCTTCATGTAAAGCGAATCTGGCAAATTCTGTTTTTACAACCCATTGATTAAGTGAGCCAGACGAACTTGTTTCTCTAACATTTTGTGAAGCGAATTCAAAATCTTCCAATATCTTCTCAACCACTAATTCCCTTTTATCTCGAGGAGCCATCAATAATTCTTCATTATCAGTTGTAATAACCACATCAATCCAGGGCACATCTGAGTATCGATTTACTTTCGCAACATAAAATCTAGCTCTGAAATAACGGGCTAATCCTTCATAATGATTTAAAGTTGCTTCTGGCAAATCCGCATTTTTGAAGTTTTCTAAAAAGAAATTAACTTTTCTTAACTGCTCCCAATCCCATCCACCCGTTATTGTAGTGGATGATGGTGTAGAGTTCATCATATTCTTGATCTCATTATTACCTGTTGTTGATGCATTATCGGTAGTAGCATCGGCCTCGTAAATTCCGGATGAAGAATAGTTGTATAGGTTTAGGATATATAAATTTAAATCTTCTTCAGTTCTAAAGAAATTCTCTTTGGAGATCTGTGTTTCCGGAAGGGCATCTAAATAACTATCGTTACAAGAAAAAGCGAGTAAGGATGCAAATAGTGTGAATATGATATAGTGCTTATTGAATTTCATCGTTGTATTTTTTTAAAATGTTACCTGTAGGCCAACTGAATAACTTCTTTGGAAAGGATAATTCATACCGTTTCCTGATCTTTCCGGACTCTTCGTTGGATCGGTATATATATTCTGATTGACTCCTTCAGGATCGTAATATTTCTTAATGCTGGAGAATTCAAATAAATTCTCTCCGCTGAAGTATATTCTTACCTTATCTAAACCTGCCTTTTGGCTTAATACACCTGGAATGGTATATCCAAACGTTAGGTTCTTCATTCTTAAGTAGGCAGCACTTTGCATATAGGCTGTTTGAGGAATAGCCAATCCTTGTGATTCATCTATCCTGGTTCCCAGATTCACATCTGCTAACCATGACTGTAAGATTGGATAGGTAGAATTTAAATTCTGATTAGCTAAACCTGCATTTAAATAGGCCTGTGAATGCTTGGCACGTTGTGCATCGCTATCATCACCCGGACGATAGAAATCCATTAAATGCCCGTAAGTACTTCCATAAGGTTGTTGGTAGTGACCCCAGTAAAGATAATCTAGTGGATAGTAATCTCTTTTTCCTGTTCCTTGTAAGAACATTCTCAAATCAAAACCTTTCCAGTCCATTCCCAGATCTAATCCAAATTGGAACCGTGGCATTGAGTTACCAATAATTTTCAGATCCTTGGTTTCACCTAAAATATACCCTTTCTCAATTATACCATTGTCATCTTGATCTTTGTATTTAGGCCATCCGGGTACAATTGAAAGCGCACCCCATGGAATGATTGAAGTTTGATCAAGCGCTTCTATCTCTGCTGCGTTTTGGAATAGCCCATCACTTTCCAGTCCCCAGATTTCTCCAAGTTCCATTCCTTCATAATATTGTAATATGCTTTTGTTGGGATTGTCAAAACGGGTGATTTTTGAACGCGAATCTGAAAGTACGAATTTAGCATCAAATCCGAATTGGCTTCCTCTGACATCGAAACGATTGTTATATCCAACACTCAACTCCCATCCTTGTGTTCTTAAATCAGCTGCATTTTCATTGGGTTCATCAGCTCCTAGTACATTTGGAAGATCTCTGCCAAGTGTAAGCATGCCCAAAGTATTTCTGGTATACTTATCAAACGAAACGTTTATCTTATTCTCTAAAAAGGCCAGATCAACACCAAAGTTTAAGGTATTTACCTTTTCCCAGGTATAGTTGGGAGAAACCAGACCTGGTGTGCTAATTGCATAGGGCACTTCACCATTTATCAAATAAGAGGATTGATCGATTCCCATTGAAGGCAGATATCCATAATTTGACACATTCTGATTACCCAATTCTCCATAAGACGCTCTTAATTTAAATGCACTTATGTAATCGCTTGTTGACTCCATAAACGATTCTCGGTCTAATCTCCATGCTACAGATCCGGAAGGGAAGAAACCAAACCGTTTATCTTTAGGGAAGCGAGAAGATCCATCATAGCGGCCATTGAATTCAACAATGTATTTATCATCATATATATAGTTTAACCGATAGAATGCGCCTCTTAATGCATAGGTGTCAATCTTTTCATTTCCTAAGGTAGTACCTGTGGCTAAACCAATGGTAGGAAAGGAAGCAGAGATTAAACCTTGTTTCTCCACATGAAACTCTTCATATCGGTAATCTTCCTGATTAAAACCTAAGATCGCAGTCAACGCATGTTGATTCAACGTTTTACTCAGTGTTCCGTAAATATTATAAAGATTAGAATAGGTAAATCCTGCCCTACGGTAAGCTGAATTCTCTCCTTGTTCGCGAATATCATCTGGTCCGTAACCTATCAAATATTTTGTTTGATACCAGTTATAATTTCCTGAATTACGTTGAAAAGTATAATCTCCATTTATCTTGAAAGCATTATCCCAGAAACTTACCTCTGCATTAAATGTAGACTGAAAATCAAATTGCTTATCAGTAGTTTTTCCACCATCAACCATTGCCGCAGCACTTCTTCCTACTTCTGAGTTTGCCCAGCTTCCATCTGGATTCTTATCAAACGAGGTAGGGAAAGCATTGAATATATTAAACATGCTCAAATTTGTAGGCTGATTTCTAAGTGTATTACTAATCACTGTATTATTCCCTACTTTAAGCCAGTCTTTAACCTTATAGTTTACTTTAGAACGGATTGAATAACGATCAAAATAATCATCTGCAAGTCTCACAGGTGAGTTTTGTCTATTGTATCCGGTACTTAAATAATAATTGATCTTTTGGTTATCACTAACTCCAGAAATAGAGAGGTCGTGGTTTTGCGTAAAGCTCAAATCAGACAGAAAATATTTTGTCCAATCTCTACCGCCCATATATTCCCATGATTCCGGATTGGTAGGATTAATTCTCACACCGGGAATGGAAGGATCATCAGAGCGTTCTTTTGCATATTTATAGAACTGATCATCATAGTTCACATTATCCCAAGGTGTATTATCAGTAGACAGCTCCAATAAACGAGAGAAAATATAAGGATCTGTTATTTTATTTGGAATAACTGTAGGCTTATTCCATGTGAAGTTATTACTATAATTAACATTTATCCCACCTTTAGTTCCTACTTTGGTGGTAATCAAAATAACACCAAAAGAAGCTCTTGCACCATAGATTGCTGCTGCAGAAGCATCTTTAATTACGGAAATAGAAGCAATATCTTGCGGTGAGATCCGGTTCAATTCTGCTGAACTAACAGGAACTCCATCGACCATAATTAATGGTCCGCCGCCATTTATAGATGTTATTCCTCGAATATTAATGTCTGCAGCTTCTCCAGGTGCTCCTGAATTAAACCGGACATTTAAATTTGGAACCAAACCTTGTAAACCTTGAGATACGTTAGCTATAGGGCGGTTTTCAAGAACAGCACCGCTAACCTGATCAACAGCTCCGGATAAATTTACTTTCTTTTGTGTTCCATACCCAATCACAACTACATCTTCGAGCGCATTTGTTGATTCCTTCATTTCAACGTTCAACGGAGCATTTCCTGTTACAGGAACTTCCATTGTTTCCATACCAATGAATGAAAAGAGTAAAACGGCGTTCTCTTTAACAGTAATAGAAAAGTTTCCATTAGCGTCTGTCACAGTTGAATTGGAGACTCCTTTCTCCACAACAGAAACTCCTGGCAAGGTTTCGCCATTTGATGTTACTAAACCAGACACTCTGTTCTGAGCAGAAACTGTAGTGCTAACAAATAATAACAGGAGGATTAATTTGATAATGTAATTTTTGTTCATGTATTCCTAATTTTCGAGTGCAAAGATGGCATTCGAGTATTAAGTGAACTTCAACAGAGTATTAACATTAGATTTTAAAATTTGACACAAAAAATAAGCCCTGTAAATTATTTACAGGGCTTTTATAGCGTTATTAATTAATTAATATTTGATGATCAATCTTTTATAATTTCCCGACAGATCTCCACATGGCAAGTTCTTCGCTGTACCTGTTATTAATTACTTCACATTTGGTGTCTATCCTCATCATTGGTCGGGTTTGAAGATTATAGGCAGACCATTCCGGAGCATTTTTGGCAGCGGGCTTACCTGTTCGAGCGAAGGTAGTCCACAGTTCTGCAAAATTATGAGAAGCAGCAAATCTTTCCGGCCTACCACCTCCAAAGAAACTTGCAACAGGTTGCGAACCGTCTCGTGGTGGAACTTCATTATTAAATTTAAAGGAAATATCCATTGCATGAGGGGTGCCCATTTGATAATCAGTGCCGGGAACCTTCATCTCTGATTTATAGCCGAAAT
The DNA here is from genome assembly GCF_004339765.1 of Albibacterium bauzanense. Taxonomy (GTDB): domain Bacteria; phylum Bacteroidota; class Bacteroidia; order Sphingobacteriales; family Sphingobacteriaceae; genus Albibacterium; species Albibacterium bauzanense. Next base: position 1,225,780 of record NZ_SMGO01000001.1, read on the forward strand.
TATATAAATAAACAGGAGCGCCGTTCTGCTCACTTTTCTTTTCAGCAATCTCAATTGAGCCTAAGCCCATCATCGTGATGGATGAAATTGCTACAAAAATATCGGGTGCGGATGCGTTTGGCCGGGATTTACGGTATGTATCAATGATTTTTTTAGTATCCGCTCCAAACCGTGGTTCAAGTTTCTTTTGTATGCCATCGAAATCAAGCTTAAATGTTTCAGTGTCTTTTTGCTGCCAGGCGAAGAAAGTATATTCATCCTCATTCCATCCAACCAATAAAGGTTTATTTTTTGATATTGCTGATGCTGTTGGATCGAATGGATGGTATGGAAGCGCTTCTCCATCGACCACCGGGCCAAAGCCTATTCTACGGTTATTATTATTTTTTTCAATGAAAGGCGGTACTGTAGGAAACTTAGCCTGAATGCTCAATAAATCAAGTGCAGGCACTGCGAGTAGTTTTCTCCAGTCTTTAGCTGAAATGTTTAACTCTTTCAAAAGCATAGCTGTAGTTTCAGCTGCATTTTCTTTTGATGTCATGCGAACGCCAGGTCCGCTTTCAATAGATGCCTTATTAAAGTAAGGAGCAGCATCGGGCATTGCATATAAACAGGATGTTTTACCTCCTCCCCCAGATTCACCAAAAATCATAACGTTATCAGGATCTCCACCAAACTGCGAAATGTTCGCATTTACCCACTTTAACCCCTCCACAATATCTAACATGCCCCTGTTACCAGATCCTTGATATTCAGATCCTGCAATTTCATCCAGGTATAGAAAACCCAGCAAACCTAAACGATGGTTTGTTTCTACTACAACGACATCAAAATTACGAGCCAGATTAGATCCATCCTGACTTCTCGAATATCCGGAACCACCAACATAACCTCCTCCATGGCTGTAGAACATTACCGGACGCTTCTTATTATCATTGGCCGGAGTCCAAACATTTAAAAAAAGACAGTCTTCGGAAGGGTCAGGTTCATTCTGCCGGGGCGGCTGAATGGCTGGTGCTCCCAACTGCAATGTTTCACGAATACCTGTCCAATGCTCTAAGGGTGCCGGGCTACGAAAACGTCTGTCGCCAGAAGTTCGTCCTGCATAAGGAATTCCTTTAAACACATTAACTCCTTCATTTCTGGCACCTCTAATCCTGCCATGGGTAATCTCTACATCAATAAATCCTTCCTGCTTTACTAAGGATGAGAATCCATAATTTGGAAGATAGAGTGCAGCAGTAGTAAGTGAGAGTCTGGTTAGAAAATCTCTCCTATCTAAAATATTCATATAATTAGGTTAATTGGAGCAATCAATATACAAATATAATTTAATAGCTTTAAATAATTAGAGATTCAAAGTTTAACTAATATTACCTTATGTCTGTTCAAATCGAAGAAAGCTGGAAGGAAGTTTTGAAGGATGAATTCGAGAAGGATTATATGAAAAACCTGCGTGCCTTTCTTCAAAATGAGAAGTTGCAGGGGAAAACAATATATCCTCATGGAAAACTGATATTCAATGCCTTTGAACATACACCATTCCATCAGGTAAAAGTTGTTATTATTGGACAAGACCCCTATCATGGCTATAAACAGGCACATGGTCTCTCCTTTTCAGTACAAAAAGGAGTGGCATTGCCTCCTTCCCTGCAGAATATCTTCAAAGAACTTCAGCATGAATTTAAGGACTTTAAGTACCCTTCTAATGGAGATCTAAGTCCATGGGCTGATCAGGGTGTTTTGTTGCTTAATGCAACATTAACCGTGGAAGCAGGCAAAGCGGGTTCGCATCAGAACAAGGGGTGGGAACAATTTACCGATCAAGTAATCCAAGTTTTATCAGAAAAAAGAACAGGAATTATATTCCTGCTATGGGGAAGATACGCTCAGGCAAAAGCCAGCCTGATAGATCAGTCAAAACATCATGTTTTAGTATCTGCACATCCTTCTCCATTCTCAGCAAATAGCGGTTTCTTTGGTAATGATCATTTCCGGAAAGTAAATGAAATTTTAGAGAAGGAAGGCAAAGCGGGTATTGATTGGCAGATACAGGATTCGAACCAGTGAGTCTCCTGACGCAAAACTTGTTAGCGATTCGTTATTCTTTTTCCTCATTTACATACTCCAAAATGTCACCTGGTTGGCAGTCTAACGCTTTACAAATTGCCTCTAAGGTGCTAAAACGAATTGCTTTTGCCTTCCCTGTCTTTAAGATAGAAAGATTAGATAACGTCAAATTAACTCTTTCAGAAAGTTCATTCAGTGAAATTTTTCGCTTTGCCATCATCACGTCTAAGTTTACAATAATTGGCATAGTTTAAATTGTTAAGTCATTTTCAGATTTCATATCTATAGCATTTTGTAAGAGTTTTTCAAATATTGCTGCGGCAGTTGCAACTACAATAGAAACAAAAGTAGTTACGATACAAATAGCAAGAAAACCTGCAGGGTCGTCTTCTTTACTGTGAAATAATCTTATGTATAGTCCTGCTAACACAATTAAAATGCTTAGTATGAATGCACAATACTTTATACTTTTTAAAGTCTTAACAGAGTTTGATGAGAATACTTTATTTTGTCCTATGTACCTAAGTAATTTGAACGCGTTGTATAATGCGACAAAAAAAGCGATTGATGCTGCGTATCCATACAAGATGAACGGGTCAAAGTAAATGCTGAACAAGTCTAAGTTCGCAGCTCTTCCCTCGGTTAAGGGAAACCGAATCAAAATGGCAAGTGCCACAATGTCGATAAGCACGACGACTGCCTGAAGAAATATTATTGAAATCCTTTTCATAATGATTTAAATTATGATGCGAATATAATATATAATTATTGATAAGCAATAAATTTTTAGTGTTTTTAGAAAATATTGCAAATAAATATACTTTGTCTTATCTCGAGAGTTATCAGACAATTAGATTTAGAGTAAATTAATTTATTATCTCTTTTGTAGGTTGAATACCGTTCCTGCCGGATCTTGAATCCAATGCATATTTTCTGGAAGTTCTTCAATTTCGTCACAAGTTTCCACACCGTTTGATTGTAAATAATTTGTCGCTTCTTCTACGTCAGGAACTGTAAGCTGTAACCAGGTTTCTGAATGCGTATAGTTGTCTACACAATCCAGCCAGATAATATTGTTGCCAAATTTGACTTCATGTGTTCTGGAAACGGTTGGGTTGTCAATAGGTTTTTCTTCAACTTTCAACTTCAAAATATCCTTGTAAAAAGCAACTGTCTTTTCGTATTTACTTTTGGGTATTTTTATTGCTATATTAATTCCTGCTTCAAATTTTGTTTCCATAACTTTTGTTTCTTTTGTTATGGCAAGTTATGGTTTTCCCAGATAATTTTGTTTCTGACGTTGACTTTAATGTGGGGTTAACTTTCTATACTATAATGAAAGCTTATGATTTTAGAAAATCTGTATAAAAAACAAAGCCCTGTAAATAAATTATTTACAGGGCTTCATTGGGTTTACATACCACTTGGTGGGAGATACTGGATTCGAACCAGTGACCCTCTGCTTGTAAGGCAGATGCTCTGAACCAACTGAGCTAATCTCCCCGTTTGGGATTGCAAATATAGAGTAGAATTCTATATTTCAAAAATATTAAGAAAGATTTTTTTATTAAATAGCTTAATCGGCTATTGTTCAATAAATTATTTTGCAATAAAAAGAAAAGCCTTCGTATAATCGAAGGCTTTTCTGCATTTTATGTTGCGATTATTTATACAGAATATCAACTATTACTGGTTTTTACTTAAATGAAAAACCAAGTAACTGGTAGTTCCGTTAACGTTTAATGGCATACTAAGCACTAAACCGTTGTTATTTGCGCTCACTAAATCTAAACTATATCCTGCGGTGACATCTTTTGCTCGATCGCCCGGCATAATTTTCTTAAATTGGAATTGAAAACTGGTAGTTCCAGGATCCTGGTTAATAGACCAGAATATATCACGAACTGCACCAGGAGAGCATGAGCTACCTGATTGACTGAATGTGATGGATCCCTTTCCACTTCCGGTTAAATTCCATGTGCTTCCAATAAAACAATCAATGGGAGCTTCATCAAAAATGGTCTTTACAGATGCTCCAGCTGGGAAGTTTTCTTTTTCAACAGAGTTTAATGTCCATTGTCCCTTAACGCCATTGCGCCAAGAAGAAGCAGTAGGAGTACTATTGACCTGGCGAGCAGTACAAGCTCCTAATAATGCAATCATGCTTATCAAGCAGAAAAATTGAAGGGTTCGTTTCATATCAAGGATGTTAATATTACAAGTTTACAAATTAAATTACCAAAAACCATACCACGAAGCAGTACCAATTCTATTTATAATATCAAACCCTTTCAAATTATTTAGCTTTGTTTACCTTTGGCACAATTATCTATTCAGCCATTATTAAATGACGAAACAGAAATTATGGGGGCTAACCAAGCTCTTTCTTAAAATTAGCTTTACACTTGTTTCACTTTATCTGGTGTTTAGTAAAGTTTCTATTAAGGATTTGAAAGAAGCATTGACCGAATCTGATCCTATCTTTTTTATTCTGGCTTTTCTTGTTTTCTTTATTTCTCAGATCATTACTTCAACGCGTTTAAATGGCATCTTTAGAGGGATTGGCTTACATATTTCTGAGAAATATAATTTTAAGCTCTACCTGCTGGGTATGTTCTATAATTTATTCTTACCAGGAGGAATAGGTGGTGATGGCTACAAAATATTTTTTTTACGCCGCAAATTCCATATAAAGGGCAGACGTTTATTAATGGCCATTTTCTTCGATCGTTTAAGTGGTTTATGGGCACTTTGCTTGATAACAGCTGCTCTGATTATTTTTATACCGCAACTCGAGATTCCGACATGGATGCCTATAACGGCTGTTCTTGGAGGTACGATTATCTATTTTATTGTTTTAAAGAAGTTTTTCGCTGACTACAGCGAATCATTATACCTTACTCATTTTAAAGCTTTATGTGTGCAATCATTACAGCTGATAAGTGCTATCTGCTTGCTTTATGCACTTCATTTTGACGGTAAGTTCTCTCCCTATCTTTTTATGTTCTTAGTTTCATCGTTGGTAGCAATTTTCCCCTTTACTGTTGGAGGGCTTGGAGCAAGGGAGGTTGTATTTTTATATGGAGCTGAAATCTTTAATCTGGATCCTCATTTAGCTGTACTAATAAGCTTACTTTACTATTTTATAGCAGCATTGATGTCTTCCCTTGGCACTTATTATATTTTCAGACCTGAAGCCCTGGGGGAGAAAGAGTTACCAAAAGAAAACGATATAGAAGAAAAAGAAGAGGATTAGTTATAGTTTTCAAATTCGTAACTTTATTTAATTAAGACCAAATATTATGAATATTGTAATTACCGGAGCGAGTAGCGGCGTTGGTTTTGAAGCTGTTTTAGAATTGATATTAAATCCTAATAATAAAGTCATTGCCTTAGCAAGAACAGCGAAGAAATTAAAAACACTTTTTGATATTGCCAAAGGCCTAAATCCTGACTGTACTCTTTATTCTGCTCAATTTGATATTGTACATGATGATTATGAAAGTGGCTTGGTGCCCTTCGTTAAAGAAAGACTAGGAACGGTTGATATATTGATTAACAATGCAGGAGCGTTAATTAATAAGCCTTTTATGGAGTTGAATCAGATTGATTTTGCCGAAATGCTGCAAAGTAATTTACTTGGACATGTAAAAATGATTCAACATCTTGTGCCTTTAATGAATGAAAACTCGCATATTGTAAACATCGGAAGTATGGGAGGCTACCAGGGAAGTGCAAAATTCCACGGATTAAGCGCTTATTCTGCAAGCAAAGGAGCTTTACATGTTTTAACAGAGTGTCTGGCAGCAGAATTCACAGAACAAAAGATCAGCGTTAATTGTTTAGCTTTAGGTTCAGCACAGACAGAGATGCTTGAAAAGGCTTTTCCTGATTTTCAATCTCCTGTAGCTGCCTTTGAAATGGGTAAGTACATTGCGCACTTTGCATTAACAGGACATAAGTTCTTTAATGGTAAGATAATTCCTGTTGCACATAGTACGCCATAAAAATATGATTGTATGAATAGATTAAGAATCAAATTTTTTCTGCTAGTACTGAGTACATTAATTTTACTGAATGGATGTATGACAGATAGTAGTGAAAATAATGAGGTTGCAGACACGCTAAGCACACAAAGCAACGAAGAGGTGGAAAATGTAAGCGCACAGTTACCTTACGAAGTCAATTATAATGAAGAAACCGGCCGGTTTTCAATAGTTGAAAACCCTGAAACTGAAACGACGTCTCTCAATGGGGAGACGCTTGCAAATGCGCTTAAAAATAAATATCCTGAAATAGACCTTCGTTTAGGAGATAGAAGAAATGATACATTGGATGTCTATATTGAAGATGCTTCTTATCTAACACAAAACATTGGAACAGCCGGTGCAAATGCATATATGGCTGAAGCCACCTTTGCATTTACATCTCTCGATTCCATTAAAGCTGTTAATTTTATATTTGAAGCCGGCGATCATGCTTCACCGGGTGCTTATAAGCGAAGTGACTTTGATGACTTCCACTAAAGCCCTTATTTTAATATTCTAAGCTTTTAAATAGTGCTGAATTAACTTAGCAGTTCGTTCTGACGCACCTATTTCACCCATCTTATGATCTAAAGCCTTATAGTTTTGCAACATATTGCTCCGATAAGCATCGTCATATAAAATTCGATTAAGCTCTTCTTTTACCATATCTTCATTATAGTCGGCTTGTATTAATTCTCGTACTACCGGAACGTGCATGATAAGGTTTACCAAAGAAATGTATTTAACCTTGATTACCAATTTGGCAATCCATATTGAAAGGATATTTGCTTTATACACCACTATTTGTGGTACATGAAAAAGTGCTGTTTCTAAGGTAGCAGTTCCACTGGCAACAATAGCTGCTTTAGCATTATTCAACAGGTCGTATGTTTGATTAAAAACAACGGGGATCTGTTGCTGATGAAAGAAGCTTTGATAAAAAGAATCAGAGAAACCAGGAGCACCAGCAACCACAAATTGATAGGCTGGAAAGGATTTAGGAAGGTTTGCCATTAAAGGCAGTAATTTAGTAATTTCCATTTTCCTGCTTCCTGGCAATAATGCAATGATAGGCTTTTCATTTAATTGGGCCTGATTACGGAAATCGGGATTAAGTGAATAGCGGCCAATTGCATCAAGCAGTGGATTACCGACATAATCGACTTCCATTCCCCATTCTTTATAGAAATCTACTTCAAAAGGAAGTATACAGAATAAATGATCAACAATATGTTTGATCTTTAAAACCCGTTTCTGATTCCATGCCCACACTTTGGGTGATATGTAGTAAAAGGTTTTAATATTATTCTTTTTGGCAAAGTCGGCTATCTTAAGATTGAAGCCGGGGAAGTCGATTAATATTATTGCATCGGGACGATTAGCAAGCAGATCTTTCTTAACCTTTTTTAAGTTACCTAAAATTGTAAAAAGATTAGCAAGTACTTCTATGAAGCCCATAAAAGACATAGCAGAACTATGGATAACGGCCTTTTCTCCACTTTCTCTCTCCATCGCATCTCCACCTATAAAGCGGAAATGAGCTTGGGGATCTACACTTTTCAGTGCTCTTATTAAGTTAGCACCGTGTAAATCGCCTGAGGTTTCGCCGGCAATTAGATAGTATTTCATATCATTACATATCTATTTTAAAACTCCCTGAAAATAAAAGAGCCATGGTTATAACAAAGGTTATAAAGATAACGCCTTGTGCGCTACGTGTTAATTCAAAATGAAAAAAGTAGCGCATAATCAATAAGTTTAATAACACCGCAAGGCCATATAATGCAAATGGCTTATTGTTAATGAAATTTCCGCTGTTGAATTGAATCAACAAATAGACTATCATAGGAACAACTGCACCTATAACCGACCCTATAATGAAATTATTTATTTTCAAAATATATTATCCTAATCCGGGGTTTGACTCAAAAGTTTGATCATCGTGTTCTAAGTGTTTTTCATGGTCAGATTTGGCTTTACCTACTTCAAAAGCCCATGAATTCAACTCGGGGATAGCATGATGTGCTGTCATATCAAACTGAACAGGAACAATGGAAGCAAAACCATTTTTAAGTGCCCAAACATCGGTATCTTCACCTTGGTCGTCTGATTTAAATACTCCTGTTAACCAATAATAATGTCTGTTATATGGGTCTGTTCTTTGTTCAAACTCTTCTGCCCATTTTGCATTAGCCTGCCGACATATCTTTACACCTTTTATCTGATCTACATTTGGAAAATTAACATTTAGCAAGGTGCCTTTTTGTAATCCATTCTTTAATACCTCACGAGTTATAGCACCAACAAAAGGACGACACTGCCCAAAATCAGCATCGTGAGCAAAATCATCGTAAGAGAAACCAATTGAAGGTATTCCCTCAATTGCACCTTCTACAGCTGCAGACATGGTTCCTGAATAAAGTATATTAATGGAATTGTTTAGGCCGTGGTTAATTCCTGACACGCAAATATCGGGTAGCTTGCCTTTAAATATTCTATTAACAGCAAGTTTAACACAGTCTACTGGAGTGCCGGAACACTTATACATTTTAACGTTTGGATAAAGATGGACTTCATCGATTCTTAATGGCTTGCCAATTGTTATCGCATGACCCATACCTGACTGTGGACTATCGGGAGCGACCACTGTAACATCTCCTATTTTCTGCATTTCCTCGATTAAAACTTTGATACCCGGAGCAGTAATTCCATCGTCATTAACGATCAATATGGTTGGTTTTTTTAAAGTCATACGCGAAAATAACAAAAGAAAAGCGTCATGACTAATAAGTCACGACGCTTTTCTCAAAATCAGGGATATTAACTATAAATCATTCAACCACTTTACAACTTCATCCCGGCTTTTTCCGATCTTATTTTGTAAGCGACCTATTAATTCATCTTCTTTCCCTTCTTCATATAACAAATCATCCTCTGTTAAATCAGCGTATGATTGCTTTACTTTTCCTTTAATTTGATTCCAAGCTCCTTTTAATTTTAAATCTGCCATCTTTTCTCTTTTACAATAAATTAATATTCTACTTTATAAAGACAACATGAGCTTTTTAAAATTGTTTCAGAAAATATAATTTAGGCTTTCATTTTATCGGCTCCTTCTTTGATTTCTTCCACAACGCTTGGATCCAATAAGGTAGTGGTGTCACCTACGTTTGCAAAATCTCCTTCAACGATTTTCCGTAAAATTCTACGCATGATTTTCCCAGAACGTGTTTTAGGTAAATCTCTTACAAACTGTATTTTATCTGGTCTTGCTATGGCTCCAATAAGACGAACAACTGTTGCATTAATATCTTTACGAGTTAATTCTAAATCTTTCTGGTGATCTTCCACAATCACAAAGGCATATATCCCTTGTCCTTTAACAGGATGCGGATAGCCTACAATTGCTGACTCAACAACATCACTGTGCATATTGATGGCATTTTCTAACTCGGCAGTGCCAATTCTATGTCCGGAAACATTTAATACATCATCTACCCTACCTGTAATCCGGTAATATCCTTCCTCATCCCTCAAACAACCGTCGCCTGTAAAATACATATCTTCATAAGTAGAAAAATAAGTTAAACGACAGCGTTCATGATCGCCCCAGGTAGTGCGAAGCATACCCGGCCACGGGAATTTTATACATAAGTTACCACTAACACCATTTCCTTCTAAAATCTTTCCATTCTCATCCATCAATACAGGCTGTACTCCGGGTAAAGGCAACATTGCATAACCAGGTTTAGTTGGAGTAATACCCGCGATAGCAGATATCAATATGCCTCCATTTTCGGTTTGCCACCAGGTATCTACAATCGGTGCTTTTCCTTTTCCTACCTTCTCATTATACCAATGCCAGGCTTCTTCATTAATGGGTTCACCAACGGAACCTAATTTAGTAATGGTACTCAAATCTTTATCATCAATATATTGATCTCCGGCAGCCATTAAAGAACGAATAGCAGTTGGTGCAGTATATAGGATATTTACTTTATGTTTTGCTACAACATCCCATAATCTGCCAGCATCAGGCCATGTAGGTATGCCCTCAAACATCAAGGAAGTAGCTCCTTGAGATAATGGGCCATAAACGATGTATGAGTGTCCGGTTATCCAACCGATATCTGCTGTACAGAAAAACACCTCATCTGATTTATATTGAAACACATTACTGAAAGTGTAACCTGTATACACCATGTATCCTGCTGTAGTGTGAACTACTCCTTTTGGTTTGCCTGTAGAGCCGGATGTATATAGTACAAATAATGGGTCTTCTGCATCCATCTCTTCAGCCGGATAAGCCGGATTACCCTGGCTCTCTACTTTATGGATTTCATCTTCCCACCAAACATCCCGACCTTTAATCATAGAAACTCCTATTCTTGCGCGGGTCAAAACGATAACTTTATTAATGGTTTTGCATTGAACCAAGGCATCATCTACAATGCTCTTCAATTCAACAACTTTTGTTCCTCTATAGTTACCATCGGCAGTAATTACCAATGAACATTCAGCATCGTTAATCCTGTCTGCAATGGACTGTGCAGAGAAGCCTCCAAAAACTACTGAATGAATAGCGCCTACACGCGCACATGACAAAACAGCGATGGCTAGTTCAGGAACCATTGGCAAATAAATACACACACGGTCGCCTTTACGAACTCCATTGTTTTTTAAGACGTTCGCAAACTGTTCAACTTTTTCTAACAGCTGCTTATAGCTTAACACACGTGCACTTTCAGTTGGATCATTTGGCTCCCAGATGATTGCTGGCTTATCTCCATTTGTGTAGATATGGCGATCGAGACAATTTTCTGTTATATTTAACTTGCCGTTTTCAAACCATTTTATATTAGGCTCTTTAAAATTCCAATTTAAAACATTGGTCCATTTCTTTCTCCAGAAGAAGGTATCAGCAATTCCTGCCCAGAATTCTTCCGGGTGTTCTACACTATAACGATAAGTCTTCTCATAATCCTCAAAATCTTTGATCTGCAGTTCCATATGTAAAATAATTTCTTAGAATATTTATAATTTTAGGTATTTTTGAATTTCTGGAATTCAGCATAAAGATACTGAAAAGCAGAGAAGCATCAATTCTTTTGAGGTTTAATTAGCATTATTTACTCTCTTCTCTATTGAAATAGGAGATATCCTTAAAAATAGAAAGAAAATATAATTGCATAATCAAAATAAATTTCGATATTTGCACACTCTTAAATAATTGAGAATTAATAGAACGAAATAGCATTAGTCATGTCAAGAGTTTGTGATTTAACAGGTAAAACAGCATTAAAGGGGAACAGGGTTTCTAACTCAAACGTTAAAACCATTCGTAGATTTTACCCGAACCTTCAAACAAAAAGGTTCTTTATTCCGGAAGAAAACCGTTGGATTACCTTAAAGGTATCTACTTCGGCAATCAAAACCATCAATAAACTGGGTATTTCAGCAGTTATTGATAAATTCGTAAAAAAAGGCTTTATTTAGTATTCACTAAATCAAATGCTCTTTCAGAATATCTATATAATAAAATATATCGTTCAATTATAATAGAGAACGAATCTAAGAAATACAATAATGGCTAAAAAAGGTAACAGAGTTCAAGTAATATTAGAATGTACTGAACACAAAGAGAGTGGTCAACCGGGAATGTCTCGTTATATCACTACTAAGAACAAGAAGAACACTACAGAGCGTTTAGAATTGAAGAAATTTAATCCGGTGCTTCGTAAAGTTACTCTTCATAAAGAAATTAAATAATATCTTTTTACGCGCTTGGCGCATAAAGGCTTAAAGAAATGGCAAAGAAATCAATCGCATCCCTGAAATCAGGAAAAGGTAAAGATTACACAAAGGTTATTACAGCTGCTCGGTCACCAAAGACAGGTGCTTACTCTTTCAAAGAGCTTATAGCACACAATGATCAAATTAAAGCAGCAGTAGAGGTTGCAAAAGACCTAGTGGCTTCAACTCCTTCTGAATAATAATATTATTAAAATTTTTATAAAAGCCGTTCCGATAAATTTGGAAGGGCTTTTCTATTTTATACCTGCGTAAAATCCTTATCTTTATTAATTCTATATAATTATGGCATTATTTGATTTTTTTAAAAAGAAGGAAAAACCTACCATACAAATGCAAGAAGCCCTTGATAAGGGGTTAGAAAAAACCAAAGAAGGTTTTTTTGCAAAAATATCAAAGGCAGTAGTTGGAAAGTCAACGGTTGACGATGCTGTTCTCGATGAGTTAGAAGAGATATTAGTCACCTCTGATGTCGGTGTTACTACAACACTTAAAATTATCGAAAGAATAGAGGCTCGGGTAGAACGTGATAAATATGTCAATACTTCTGAGTTAAATCAAATACTTCGGGATGAGATCCAAGCTTTATTAGCAGAAAACAACAGTGATGACTTTGCTAATTTTGAATATGGTAAACACAAACCCTATGTAATTATGGTGGTTGGTGTTAATGGAGTAGGGAAAACAACTACTATTGGAAAGCTTGCCCATAAGTTAAAGGAAAGTGGCAACAAAGTTGTTCTAGGTGCTGCCGATACTTTTAGAGCTGCAGCGGTTGATCAAATAAAAGTATGGGGAGAGCGCGTAGGAGTTCGTGTAGTAGCTCAGCCTATGGGTTCCGACCCTGCTTCTGTAGCTTATGACACTTTACAATCTGCGGTTTCTAACGGCGAAGATGTTGTAATTATTGATACAGCCGGGCGATTACATAATAAGATTGCGTTAATGAATGAGTTAACGAAGATCAAAAATGTAATGAAAAAGGTCATACCGGACGCTCCACATGAAATACTTTTGGTTCTGGATGCATCTACCGGACAAAATGCTATTGAACAATGCAAACAGTTTACAGAAGCTACAGACGTAAATGCTTTAGCACTTACTAAATTAGATGGTACTGCAAAAGGAGGAGTAGTGATTGGCATTTCTGATCAATTTAAAATACCAGTAAAATATATTGGTGTTGGAGAAAAAATAAATGACTTACAGTTATTTAATAAAAATGAGTTTGTAAACTCTCTATTCAAATAGAATGAAAACGAAGATAGCGGAAACCCACATCCAAAGAAAACCAAGAATAAATGTGGTTACCTTAGGTTGCTCTAAAAACATTCACGATAGTGAAGTATTAATGGGACAACTAAAAGGCAATAAGATGGAGGTTGTGCATGAGTCAGAGAATGTGCAGGAGGATGATATTGTAATAATTAATACCTGTGGATTTATTGATAATGCAAAGCAAGAGTCTATTGATACGATCTTAGAATATAGTGCATTAAAAGATGAAGGAAAGTTAAAGAAGGTAATTGTTACCGGATGTCTTTCTGAACGATATAAGCCTGAATTAGAAAAAGAGATTCCAAATGTTGACAATTATTTTGGAACCAATGACTTAGAGAATCTATTAAAATCGGTAGGGGCTGACTATAAATATGAGTTAATTGGAGAACGTTTATTAACTACTCCATCTCACTTTTCATACTTTAAAATTGCGGAAGGCTGCAATAGGCCTTGCTCCTTTTGTGCAATTCCACTGATGCGTGGTAAACATGTATCAAAACCAATAGACGCCTTAGTAAAGGAAGCGAAGTTTCTGGCAAAGAATGGCACCAAAGAGCTTATTTTAATTGCCCAAGATTTAACTTACTATGGATTAGATATCTATGGTAAAAGGAATTTGGCAGATCTATTGCGTAATCTATCTGATGTAGAAGGAATTGAATGGATACGTTTGCAATATGCTTATCCTTCAGGTTTTCCAATGGACATTTTAGATGCCATGAATGAAAGAAGCAATATTTGTAATTATTTGGATATGCCATTACAGCATATTTCTGATAATATGCTCAAATCAATGCGAAGAGGTATTACCAAACAGAAAACACTTGATCTGGTAAGTGAGATTCGAGATAGAGTTCCAAATATAGCTTTAAGAACTACCCTTATTTGTGGATATCCGGGAGAAACTCAACAAGATTTTGAGGAAATGAAAGAATGGGTTGCTGAAAGTAAATTCGATCGATTAGGTTGTTTTACTTACTCACACGAGGAAAATACGCATGCTCATAGCTTAATTGATGATGTGCCAGCTGATATTAAAGAGAGTAGAATAGAAGAAATAATGGAAATTCAACAGGGGATTTCTTATGATATCAATCAACAAAAAATAGGCAAAACTTATAAGGTTTTGATTGATAGAGTTGAGGGTGATTATTTTGTAGGCAGAACAGAATTTGATTCACCAGAAGTTGATAATGAGGTATTAATTGAGAAGGCAGATAGCTATGTCACGGTAGGCAGATACGCTAACGTTCTAATTAATCGAGCGGATGATTTTGATTTACATGGTTCAATTGTAAAATAATCATTATAAACTTTTTACTCACCCCCAGAATACTACTTTTGCAATATGAAGGCAACTTATATTGATTATAGCGATACTCTCAGCTTTTCGTCCTTACTAATCAACTATTTCGAGAATAATGAACAACTAGGAGATTTTTATGGTAACAGACCAGATGAAGCAGGTTTCTCTAGGCAAATCAATAGCAGGAGCTTTTCACATAGAAAAGTATTAGTTAATACCCTTCTGGCACAACAAAAAAACAGTGAAACATCAGAAAAGTCTTTAGCGAATATTAATTTACTAAACGATCCCAATTCTTTTACGATTACAACCGGTCATCAATTAAATATCTTTACAGGTCCTTTATATTTTATTTTCAAAATAGCTACTGCTATCAAATTGTCAATGGATTTAAAGGAAAAATTTCCATCTAGCAATTTCATCCCTGTTTATTGGATGGCGTCTGAGGATCATGATTTTGAGGAGATTAATCATACCCATATTTCCAAACATACTATAAAGTGGAATAAAAGCGCTACTGGAGCCACTGGACGTTTGTCTACTGCTGATATTAAGGAAGCAGTACAAACCTATCAGAAAATATTAGGGCTATCAGACAATTCTAATAAATTATCTAAGATAATAGAAAAGGCTTATCTGGGACAATCGAACCTCGCTGATGCCACTCGCAGTCTGGCTAATCAACTATTTGGCGATTATGGACTAGTAGTAATAGATGCAGATCAGATTGAATTAAAGAAGCTTTTTATCCCTGTAATTAAACAGGATATCCTTGAACAAAACAGTTCTCGTGAGGTTGAGAAAACCTCGAAAGAACTTTCAGACGCTGGGTTCAAAACACAGGTTCATGGAAGAGATATCAACTTTTTTTATTTAAAAGATAATTATAGAGAACGGCTTATTCTAAATAAAGAAGGGAAGTATGAGGTGCTTAATCAACAACGATATTTTTCAGAAGATGAACTTCTTAAAGAAATAGATAAACATCCTGAGCGCTTCAGCCCAAATGTTATTATGCGCCCTGTCTATCAAGAAATTATCCTTCCTAATTTAGCTTATATTGGCGGTGGTGCAGAAATAAACTATTGGATGCAATTAAAGGGTGTATTTGATTATTACCAACTAAATTTTCCTATATTAATACCTCGCAACTCTGCAATGATAGCAGATGGCAAATTAGGTGAAAAGATATATCGGCTTAATTTTACTTATAAAAGCATTTTTAAAAACACCGAAGTTCTTAAGAAAGAATATGTACGGGTGCATAGTAAGCATCGTTTAAACTTAAATGATGAGTGGTTGGAGTTTACCTCCTTATTTGAAAAAATCAAACTTAGAGCTTATAAAATAGACCCTACTTTAGGTCCAAGTACAGATGCAATTGAAGCTCGTTTAAAGAAAGCCCTCGACCGTCTGGAAAAGAAACTTTTAAAGGCAGATCAGAGTAATTACAAAGAAGCTCTAAATCAAATTGAACGAATAAAAGAAAAGCTTTTTCCTGGTGGAGTTCTACAAGAACGTATAGAGAATTTCGGTCCTTATTATGTAAAATATGGTGATAGCTTTATTGAGGAATTGGTTCATAAATTTAAACCTCTAGAGTTTAAATTCACGGTGTTATATTAGGAAGTTTTATTACGATACCGTTTATAGATCTTTACGGCTATCATTAACAGAACGGATAAAGCAATCAAACCCATCAGCCCGTAAATCCAGTTAACAGCACTCTTTAATACTACAATAAACACAATTGCAAACAGTATAATCGTGGCAACCTCATTCCATAATCGGAGCTGCGTTGAAGTCCATTTGCTTGCCTCTTCTTTTAAAGACCTCATAACACGCTGACAAATGAAATGATAGACAAGCAAGGCTAATACAAAAGCAAGTTTTATATGCATCCATGGTGTCTGTAAGAGCGCAGGATTAATGTAAAACATTACCAGCCCAGCCGCTACTGTTAAATACATTGCAGGTGTTGTTATTATCCACCACAGCTTACTCTCCATAATTATGAATTGTTTATGAAGAATTGTGTACTCGTCTCTAGATTTCAGTTTTGCTTCGGTATGATAAACGAATAGCCGGACTATATAGAAAAGCCCGGCCATCCAACAAATGACAAAAATGATATGAATAGATTTAGCGTATAGGTAAATCACGATAATAATTAATATCTAAATTCTTTAATCAAATCTACAGCGTATTTTACTTTATCGAATGAAAAATCGGGCATAATACCATGACCAAGGTTAAAAATATACCCGTCTACACCACGCATGCTTTCAAATAGCTGTTCAATACGTTTCTTTATCACCGACTTATCTGCATAAAAGATATACGGATCCAAGTTTCCTTGAACGGCAATGCCGGCTGGTAAGGAATCTTTTAAACTTCTCAAGTTTGCATTCCAATCAACAGAGATCACATCTGGATTTGACTCAACCATCAAAGGATAAAAAACAGAGCTTCCCTTTGCAAAAGAAATGATTGGAACACCTTTACGGTTCAATTTAGAAATTATTTCTTTATTATACTGATGGGAAAACTCATTATAATCATCCCATGAAAGTGCTTGGGCCCAGCTATCAAATAATTGCAAAGCATTTACTCCGGCATCTATCTGCATATTTAGATAATCGACCGTTACCTTGGTTATCTTTGAAAGAATAAAATGGGCCAATTCAGGGTCATTATGTAAAAGATATTTCGTCTTCTTAAAATCTTTGGAAGATCCTCCTTCAATTAAATAACTCAACACAGTAAACGGAGCACCGGCAAAACCTATTAACGGAATTGAGCCATTTAATCTGCTTTGAATTTCTTTAATTGCTTCTGCAACATATTGGAGCTTATCAACAACATCGGTTCCTAAAGCTTCAGCATCTGCTCTGTTACGCACAGGATTCGAGAATCTTGGACCTACTCCTTCCTTGAAACTTAAATCACCGCCCATTGCTTCTGGAGTAACCAATATATCTGAAAACAGTATTGCAGCATCAATTCCTAACAAATTAACCGGTAACATGGTTACATCGGCAGCAATTTCAGGAGTTTTGCACATTTCAAGAAAAGAGTATTTATTTTTGATTTCCCAATACTCGGGCATAAACCTCCCTGCTTGACGCATCATCCACACTGGAGGACGCTCAGTTTGCTGCGAAAGCGCAGCACGAATAAACAGACTGTTTTCTACGTTTTGATTCACTTCTTTGGTATTTCGTTTTCTATTCTATTAATAATCTGTGCAATTCTTGAACTGACTTCTAATTCAGAAGCTCTGGCTAAATAAGCTCTTACGCGTTCATAATCTTTTTTTCTCAGGTTTATATTTGCCAAATGCACAAATACAATAGCCTTATCGTTTGGTCTTCGGAACGGCAAACGAGATGCTATCTGAAAATGTCGTTCAGCCGAATTATCATCTAGAAGCTGCAGGTATAAATTACCGTTTATAAACTCGTAATAGCTTCTTCTTTTCTTCCTAAGATATTCAGGATTTTTAATATCAGCCAGAAGTCTTCTAGCTTTATCATATTCTTTTTTTTGGAAGGCTTCTGAAGCTAATACAACGGTTCCTTCTTTAAAATGAGACCAAACCATGTATGCCACAATAGCTATCAATAAAGAACTTACTTGATATGACCTATGATATATCGACCATGCTAATAGCATCATTGCGATAACAATAATTACCCATCGCCATCTAGATGTAATCATTTAATATGGGTTACGTGTGATCCGTAAATTTATATCCTACACCGCGAATCGAATGAAAATAAATAGGATTCTTCTGATCAGGTTCAAAATATTTACGGAATGTTAGAATAAAGTTATCAATAGTACGGGTAGATGGATATACATCATAATTCCACACCGTTTCTAATATCTGCTCTCTTGACACAGCTTCATTTTTTCGCTCTACGAGTAACTTTAACAACATCGTTTCCTTTTTTGTCAGAGCTGTAATACTACCATCAGCATGGTGCAATTCAAATGAATTAAAATGAATGGTTTTATCACCTATTTTAAAAGAATTTACCTCTTTTAAATCATTTCCTGTCAAGCCTCTACGAACAAGGATTCCAACACGAAGGATTAACTCCTCTAAATTAAATGGTTTAACCAGATAATCGTCGGCACCCTTTTTCAGGCCCATTACCCGATCTTCACTCGTGTTTTTTGCTGTCAGGAACATAATTGGAACCTCACTATTTTCAAGGCGGATTGTTTCAGCAACCTGGAAACCATCAATCTCAGGGATCATTACATCCAGAATAATTAGGTTAAACCGTTCTTCTTTAAATATCTTCAACGCCTTTTTACCATCTGTTGCAGTACTAACTTTGTAGCCCTCCATTTCCAGGTTTAACTTAATTGCTTCGAGTAAATGTTCTTCGTCTTCTACGAGAAGAATACGTTGTTTAGCTTGCTGCATAATGATTAAATGTTATTTCAAAAATAGTTCCGGTAGGTTTATTATCCTTTACCTTAATCTGTGCCTGGTGTTTATCAAGCACACTTTTAACTATATATAATCCCAAACCGGTGCCTTTTGTTTTACGAGTATTTTCACTTCCAACACGGTAGAATTTATTAAATACGTTCCTTTTCTCTTCATCTGGAATACCAATACCGAAATCAGCTATCGACAAGATAACCTCATCCTTTTCCCGGTATAATTTAACAGATACCTGCTCACAAGGAGGTGAATATTTAATAGCGTTTTCCAAAAGATTAGTCACGACCGAAGATAGTGCAAAACTATCACCCTTCAAATAGATATCGTTTTCAACATTTAACTTTATACTTTGTGTTGTACAAGAGTAAACCTGTAAGCGATCTGCTATTTTAGTTATTGCTTCAGAAAAATCAAATGATTCCTTTTGCATCTGAACCTGTACGCTATCCAGTTTAGTAGCAATTAAAACATTTTCTACCAAATCATCTAAGCGCTCAATATCTTTTAACGAATTTTTCAAAAACTGTTGCTGTTGTTCTTTATCCAATTCCCTTTTTAAAATTGTTTGGATATAAAGCTTTATAGATGCAAGTGGTGACTTTAGTTCATGTGTTACAGAAAGCATAAAATTATGTTGCTGCTGATGAAGCTTTTTTTCACGTTCAAAGGCTTGCTTCAGTTTAATAGCACCAAAAATGAAGATGATAAAAAAGAAAATTGCTTCTCCAATAAACATACCTTTTCTTTGCGGTGCAATCTGAATAAGAAGTACACCCCACCAAATAAGCTGCGTTACAGCATAAAAGAAGAGGAAATAAAAAAGAAAAAGCGGTTTACGCAACATAGAATTTAACAAATTGAACTCTACAAAAATATCAATACTATTCGATAGTAAGTAAAAGGAAGCGAATTATGACACTAATGCGAAGAATTTTAAACACAAATCACTCTTTAATTCAAAATGAGCTCCCTAACTTTGGTAACGGAGAGAACATATGACATCATTCAATTATCGCGAAACAATTAATAACATTCCGCATAAACCTGGAGTTTATCAATATTGGGATGCAAAGAATAATTTGATCTATATTGGGAAAGCCAAAGATCTTAAGAATCGCATCAATTCTTATTTTGTAAATGACCTGAACCTTAATACTAAAACCCGGGTTTTAGTTAAAAAGATCCATAAAATTACCTTTACGATTGTAGATACTGAAATTGATGCCTGGTTACTTGAGAATAGTCTTATCAAGAAACATCAGCCTCGGTATAATGTAATGTTGAAAGATGACAAAACATATCCATGGATTGTCATCAAAAATGAACCCTTTCCAAGAATTTTCTGGACGAGAAAAATCATTAAAGACGGGTCAAAATATTATGGCCCCTACGCTTCTGTAAGTATGATGCATGCCATACTGGGAGTTATAAAAGAGCTTTTCCCATTACGAACATGCAACTTAAGACTATCAGAAGAAAATATATTAAAAGGTAAATTCAAAGTTTGCTTAGAATATCAGATTGGAAACTGCATGGGACCTTGCGAGAATCTTCAATCAGAGGAAGATTATATGGCAAATATTGAACAGATCCATAATATCCTGGAAGGAAAGATAGCAGTAGTTCTTAATCGTCTAAAACAAGACCTTGAGGTGTCAGTTGAGAATCTGCGTTTTGAAGATGCTCAAAGGATCAAACAGAAACTTGAATTACTGTCAAATTATCAAAGTAAATCGACCGTCGTAAATACTTCTCTAAGCAATCTTGATGTTTTTAGTATTGCATCTGAACAAGAACTAGCATTTGTTAATTTCCTTAAAGTAATGAACGGAACTATTATTCAGACCCAAACCATGGAGATCAAGAAGCGCTTAGATGAAAGTGATGAAGAGCTTCTTGCACTTGCAATTCCTGAATTAAGAAACCGCTTTGAGAGTGACTCTAGAGAAATAATTGTACCCTTTAAACTGGAGATAGAAAATACTGAGGACTTAAAGTTTACCATACCAAAGCAGGGTGATAAAAAGAAACTTTTAGAACTTTCTCAAAAGAATGTGATGTATTTCAAAAAGGAGAAGCTGGAACAATATGAAAAACTAAATCCTGAAAGCCGCACTAACCGTATTTTGGAAAAGATGCAAAAGGATTTACGCATGAATCAACTTCCTCAATATATTGAATGTTTTGACAACTCAAATTTCCAAGGTAAATACCCTGTATCAGCCATTGTTGTATTTAAAGATGCTCGTCCATCAAAAAAAGATTACCGGCATTTCAATGTAAAAACCGTGGAGGGGCCTGATGATTTTAAAACCATGGAAGAAGCTGTTTACAGGCGGTACAAACGACTATTAGCAGAAGAACAACCATTGCCACAGCTTGTTGTAATAGACGGTGGCAAAGGCCAACTGTCTTCAGCTATGAAAAGCTTAAAGAAATTAGGAATAGAAAAGGAAGTTACAATCATAGGAATTGCAAAAAGGCTGGAAGAAATTTATTATCCAGGCGATCAATTCCCACTATACCTGGACAAAAAATCGGAAACCTTACGGATTATTCAACAACTGAGAGATGAAGCACATCGTTTCGGCATTACCTTTCATAGAAATCAACGAAGCAGGAAAACTTTTCAGACTGAACTTACATTAATACCTGGAATAGGTAAAATGAGTGCAGAAAAGCTTTTGCAAACTTTTAAGTCAGTTAAAAGGATTCGTGAATCTTCTGAAGATGATTTACTTAAAGTATTGAACCGAGGTCAAGTAGAGAAACTTCTTCATTTCTTCAATGAACAAAAGTCCCAACAACAATAAATATTTATTTAACGGCCTGCGTTACATATTGCTCAACTGCCATGGTCATGCTTGGTGCTTCCGAGGTTGGTGCTGCAATATCTAAGATCAGTCCTCTATCTAAAATTGCCTGGTGGGTACTTGCTCCAAAAGCTGCCAAACGTGTGTCTTTTTGTTCAAAATCAGGGAAGTTCTCAAAAAGAGATTGAACACTTGATGGGCTAAAGAAAACAATAATATCGTAAAAAACATCCTTCAAATCAGATAAATCGCTCACTACTGTTTTAAACAAAACAGCTGGAGTGAAATTATACCCATTCTCTGTAAGCCAATTTTGGGTTTCTTCACCGGCAACATTTGAACATGGGAAAAGGAACTTTTCTTTAGCGTGTTTCTTAAGAATATCTTCTAAATCTTGTGCAGTTTGCTTACCAAAAAATATTTTACGCTTACGATATTGAATATACTTTTGAAGATAGAGAGCTATTGTTTCAGAAAGACAGAAATATTTTAAATCAGCAGGAACATCATAACGCATTTCTTCACATATTCTGAAAAAATGGTCTACGGCCGTTTTACTGGTAAAGATGATACTTGTAAAACTAGCAAGATCTATTTTTTCTTTCCTAAAGTCTCTTGCAGGAACGCCTTCTACATGAATAAAGGCTCTAAAATCTAGTTTTAAATTATATTTCTTAGCAAGTATAAAATATGGAGATTTTTCATTTTCAGGTTTTGGTAAAGTTACCAAAATGCTTTTTACTTTCTTTGCTCTATCTACTGGTTCTTGCATTTTTATAATTTTTATTAAAAACCTAATACTTTCACTAAAATTAGAATAGGACCTATTTCAAGGGTGCAAAGATACAGAAATAAATAAAACTTTGAAAGAGAATACGTTTTAAATATTGAGGTCCCTGCTCGTAAAAACTGCGCAAAGAAAATAATAGCAAGGATAAGAACCCCAAATATTATAAAAGAGCCTACCGAATTTTTAGGTGAAAAAGCCATAATAATTACGACTGGTAAAAACATCAGAGCCGTATTAAAATAACTTAAATAAAGAATGGAAACATACTCTCTTACCAATCTTGGAACATCAAATAAAAACCCTATAAATCTTAAGGTAACAATCTTCAAAGTAAATAAAACAAGAATACTCAAAGAGAATATAAGATACAGGTTAAACCCCTCTGCTATACCCCCTAATTGAGTGAATGTGCTCACTAGATAAAGAAAAAGTCCTATTGTAAATCCAAACAACAAGTATAAAAAAATAAATGGCCAAGAGTTAAACAGATTCTCTTCCTTACTGATTTGAGTCAATACCCTGTTATTAAAAAAACCTTGAATCATTACCATTATTTCATTAGGATAGCTGACCCTAATGACCGCAAAAAACAAGAGCAATGCAATTATAACTCCCATGATCCAATTGTCGCGATCGTGTTTTGGAGCTCCAGCCTTAAAATGTTCTATTGTATCTTTAAACTGGTTATGCCAAGTGAAAAAATCACCATTTTTAACCGTATAGAGATCTTTTAAACTATCCAAAAAGAGATTAGGGCGATTTGCATCAGGCATTTTAACCCACTGCATCTGGAGAGAATCCTGAACATGCTTCACCGAATCGTCAATTCGTTTTTTTTCTAAAGCATTTGCAACACGAATAGAATCTAGACGTTCACGATAGGTTAGCGGTTTTACTGGTTCTATTTCATTCTGAGTACCATCGTTTTGGGCATATATGCCGAGCGACAGGAAACAAAAAACGAATAAAAACAAATACTTAATCATGAATGTTTGAAATGAAAACGCTGTAAAGTTATTGGTTTAAATTAGTAAATTTAACCTTTCTCAAAAAATTAGAAGAATCCCTCTTCTTCAATAGAAATAAAAAGCAGAATGAAAGCAATAAATAATCTTCTCATTACCGAGTCATTAGTAGATGGAAAATGGATAAGCGGCAAGAATACATTTGATGTGGTTAATCCAGCTAATGGTAAAACTATTGCCAAAGTAGCTGACTTAACTGTAAGTGAAACAAAGCAAGCAATAAAAGCTGCTGATAAAGCATGGAGAGTCTGGAAAAATACTACTGCTGAAGAAAGAGGGAATTTGCTATATTCTTGGTATAAGCTTATTATCCAAAACAAAGACCAGCTTGCTGAAATTATGACTTTAGAGTGTGGGAAACCAATAACCGAAAGCTATAGTGAGATCAATTATGGAGCTTCTTTTATATCTTGGTTTTCAGAAGAAGGAAAACGTGCTTATGGAGAAACAACACCATCTTCTAATCCCGCAAGTCGCATTGTAACTATTAAACAAAGTATAGGCGTTGTTGCTGCTATTACTCCATGGAACTTTCCGCTGGCTATGATTACAAGAAAAGTGGCACCTGCACTTGCCGCAGGATGCACAGTAGTACTTCGACCTGCTTCAGAGACTCCACTTACAGCTTTAGCTTTGGGCAGACTTGCTCAAGAAGCGGGTTTTCCTAAAGGAGTTTTCAATGTAATCACTGGGAAAGACAGTTCAGGCATGGGGAAAGAATTAAGTACCAATGCATTGGTGCGAAAAATCTCTTTTACCGGCTCAACACAGGTTGGACGAATTTTAATGTCGCAAGCTGCTGAAACCATCAAAAAGGTATCTCTTGAGTTAGGAGGTAATGCCCCATTCATAGTTTTTGAAGATGCCAATATTGATGAAGCAGTAAAAGGGGCTATCGTCGCAAAATTTAGAAATTCAGGTCAGACCTGTGTTGCCGCAAATCGATTTCTAATTCAGGATTCCATATTCGAAGAATTTACAAAAAAGCTTACAATAGCAGTAGGCAAATTAAAAACGGGGAATGGTTTAAAGAAAGATGTAACAGTTGGTCCACTAATCAATAAGGCAGGACTAGAAAAGGTTCAGCAACATCTAAAAGATGCAACTGCAGGTGGAGCAAAAATACGCATAGGGGGCCATGTCATTAAAGATCTATTCTTCGAACCAACGGTTCTTTCTGATGTTTCTATTCAATCACTTATTGCTCACGAGGAAACGTTTGGTCCAGTGGTGTCCTTATTTCGATTTAAAGATGAAAAAGACGCTATAAATCTAGCTAATGATACAGAGTTTGGTTTAGCAGCCTATTTTTATAGTCAGGATGTTCATCGTTGCTGGCGAGTTGCAGAACAAATAGAATCAGGGATGGTTGGGATAAATACAGGAATGGTATCAACTGCATCAGCTCCATTTGGAGGGATAAAACAATCTGGAATTGGTCGCGAAGGCTCTAAACATGGTTTAGAAGAATTCATGGAAATAAAATACCTTAGCTTTGGTGGAAACTAAATTTCTCCTTAGCCAAATCATTCGTAAACACGAAGTTTTTCTTTAAGATGCAAAACTTCAGATTGTAATTGCTCAAGGTTAGCAAGCATGTTTCGTAAGGCATCAATTCCCTCAATGTTAATATCCATATCATAATGCCAGATAACATATCGTTCTAAATCTTTTAGCTGCTCTTCATGAATAAAGCGTTCCCCTTCAATTATTAACGTTTCAATAAGCCCTACTCCTTCCAAAGAAATTACAAAATCAGGCTCTATTTCATAATAACTACAATATTCTGTGATTTTAATTACTGAGCTATCCATATTATGTCTCATTAGCTAATTTCCTAAATATTTCTTTTTGCTTTTCGTTTAAACCAGTCGGAATCTTTACCTGATAGGTAATAATCAGATCTCCAAACTCTCCTTCTTTTTTATAAATAGGAAAACCTTTACCTTTTAATTTCACTTTAGTACCATTCTGAGTCTCTGGTTTTACTTTAAGCTTTACCTTTCCGGAGAGCGTATTAACATATAATTCACCACCAAGAACGGCTGTGTATAAATCAATTTCTTCTGTAGCATATAAATCATTACCTATACGCTTAAAATCAGGATCATCGGCAATAACGAAAGTTATATACAAGTCTCCATTAGGTCCATTATTTATACCTGCACCTCCATAACCTTTTAACTTAATTTCTTGCCCATTTGATACTCCCGCAGGAACAGTGATACGAATTGTTTTTCCGTTAACTGTTAAACTCTGTTTATGTGTTTCTGCTGCTTTCCGAAAGTTGAGATGCAGTTCTGCTTTAAGATCATTACCGCGAAATTGTGTTTGTCTTGCCCGAGAACCTCCCCCTCCACCAAACATCGAAGAAAAGAATTCAGAGAAGTCTTGTCCGCCGCCCCCCCCAGCACCAGAATAGCTTTCAAATGGGTTTCTTGATCCTCCTTGATAGCCTTGTCCCTGATAAGCTCCTTGCGACTGTTTAGCTTGTTCGTAAGCATCAGCATGTTGCCAATCTTTGCCATACTCATCGTACTTTTTCCGCTTCTTAGGATCACTTAGAACTTCATTGGCTTCATTAATTTGCTGGAACTTCTTTTCAGCTTCTTTATTATTTGGATTTAAATCTGGGTGATGTTTTCGAGCCGCCTTACGATAAGCTTTCTTAATATCTGCAGTGGTAGCAGATTTGTCAAGGCCTAAAATTTTGTAATAATCTATAAATTCCATGTATCAAAATGCTTATACCAATTTAAGGATAATCTACCTAAATTGTTTTCATAATCTCAGATAAACCATTCGTACATATCTGCATAACTCAATGATTCTTTCTTATCCTTTTCAATATCTCTTACAATTTCACCGTTATGTAATTGTATAATTCGAGAGCCATATTGATGAGCATCTTTAAGATTATGAGTAATCATGATGGCTGTTATTGAATAATCCTTAATAAGTTTATTGGCAGTCTTGAGAACAATTTCTGCTGAACGAGGATCTAATGCTGCTGTAGGTTCATCTAGCAATAAAATCTTAATATCAGCCATCACAGCCATCAATAAACTAAGAGCCTGCCGTTGTCCTCCTGAAAGACTACCCATAGCTTGTTGCAATTTATTCTCTAAACCAAGACCCAACATTGCAACACGGTCACTTATTTCTTTTTTAAAATCAGCAGTCAAACCAATCTTTAATGTCTTAGGTGATGTTCGCAGAGAAGCTAAACGGAAATTCTCTACAATGCTCAGTTCAGGGGCTGTACCTTGAAGTGGATTTTGAAAAACTCTTGCAAGCCACTGGCTGCGCTTATATTCTGGCAGTTTATTCACATTCTGACCTGCAATCTTAATTTCACCACTTGTAGGAAAAACATTCCCTGCAATGAGGTTCAATAAAGTGGATTTACCTGAACCATTTGAACCCACCAATATCAAGAACTCTGAGGCTGCAATATGTAAATTAACATCTTGCAAAGCAGTGACCTCATTAGGTCTGCCAACATGAAAGCTTTTATAAATATGATTAAATTCAATCATCTAATTCCTCGTTAAATTAAGCCTTGGCAAACTAACAATTGATAGAACAAACAAGGCAGTAATTAATTTTAGTAAGGTCGGATCAATCCCTATACTCAATGTAAATGCAAGAACCAATTGAAAAAGAATAGCACCCAAGCAAACCAATATTAAACTTATCCAAATTGAGCTTATATTCATCCAATTAATAAAAGTATCGGCGATTATTACAGACCCTAGTCCGACGATTACAATACCTATACCCATATTAATATCTGTAAAACCCTGAAATTGTGTCATTAAGAAACCACTAACTGCAGTAAGCGCATTTGCAAAACCAAGTCCAACTATTTTTATTCTATCAATATTAACTCCCAATGCACTTACCATTTTTTCACTGTTTCCAGTCGCTCGCATTGTTATACCATAGTCTGATTTCAAAATATAACCAATCAAAAGGATTAACAATGTTCCTATGAATAAAAGAACGATCAGGCTATTCCAATTCAGATCTGCAATAAAATGAAAGCTATCAAAAAGGGTTGTATAATTAAGTAAAGGTATATTAGAACGTCCCATTATGCTGAGATTGATTGAATACAAACCTGTCATTACCAATATACCTGAAAGTAGGGGGTTGATCTTTAGCTTTGTATGAATCAGACCGGTAAATACTCCTGCCAGTCCGCCAGCTATGATCACAACAGGAAGAACAATTCCTATTGGCAGATGATTAGACAATAACATACCTGTAACAGCACCACCAAGTGTATAACTTCCATCTGTTGTAATATCCGGGATATTAAATATCTTCATGGAAATGTAAATACCAAGGGCAATTCCTGATAAGCATAATCCTTGAAGAAGTGCTGTAAGATAAAAATCCATTATTCAATCATCTCAAAATTCTCAGGAAAGGTTAGATTATAATGTTTTGCAACTTCAGGGTTGTAAACTCTTTTACGCAATTTAACCGATTCTATGTGCAGTCCTGTTGTATCTCCCTTTTTTAAGAACTCAGCAGCCTGTTCACCAGCCTGGTATCCCCACTTATAGATATCAGCTCCGAAAGCAGCAACAGCTCCTCTTTTAACTAAACCGGCTTCACTGGTGAAAATGGGAACGCCCTTTTGATTACAGTTCTTCAGAATAGTCTCAAAAGATGCAAAAACTGTATTATCAGGATTAGCAAAGAAAACATCTATTCCTTTATTCAATAAGGATTGGGTAACCAATTGTGCATCTGCCGAGCTATTAATAGGCATAGCTTCAACCAGTATATTTAATTTGTCTGCTATTGCCTTTACTCTTTGAAGAGCATCTTGAGATTGGGGTTCTGATTGATTATAGACCATTCCGACTACAATTCTATCTCCTTTTGGCTTAACAAACTTAGGTATCAATGCAAAAGAGGTATCAATATAGGCAAGCGATTCAGACACCCCAAACAAATTATCAGGAGCCTCACCTTTATCATTAAGTACGCCCATTCGTTCTGGCTCAGATGAAACCATCATAAAAACAGGGGTAGTCTTTGCACGTTGAATTGATGTAATGGTAGCTAATGTAGTATTAGCTCCAATCAAAACAACATTTTCAGAAACGAAATAATTGACAATCTGTGTTAAAGTAGGAATATCACCTTGTGCATTCCTATAGAGTACTTTTAAGGTATTATCGTCTTCACTAAACCCTTGTTTTTTTAATGCATCGACAAAACCGTCGTGAGCCTGAGATATAGTAGCATCTTCAAAAGCATCTACAAAACCTATGGTAGGAATAGAATTATCAGGGGATTTACATCCTACTAAAAACAAGAATATTATTATACAGCTAGGATAGATATATTTAGCAATCATATTGCTAAGTTATTATATATTTATCATAGGAAAAATAGGGACTAGAATTTAAACTTTAATCTCAGCTCTATCCCATTCTGAATTCTCATGAAATTGCATTTTAGGATATTGTCCTAAAGCATAATCAATATCCCATTGCGAACCTGCTAAAAACACCGGACGATCCTCTTTATCATATGCAATTTTTGATGCATTACTATAAAGGAATTTCTTTAAAACCTCAGGGTCTTCAGAAGATACCCAATTTGCTTTGCGCGTATTCATTGGCCTAAAACGACAAGAAGCGCCATATTCTTGCAATAATCTAAATTGAATAACCTCAAACTGAAGCTCTCCAACCGTACCAATGATCTTTCGATTGCCTGGATTCTGAACAAATAACTGTGCGACACCTTCATCACTCAATTGAGCGATTCCTTTTTCAAGCTGTTTAGTTTTAAAAGGGTCTGCATTTTCTAACTCCTTAAATATCTCTGGAGAGAAGCTAGGAATCCCCACAAAATTCATTACTTCACCTTCTGTTAAGGTATCTCCTATTTTAAAGTTTCCAGAATCATATAAACCTATTACATCTCCTGGCCATGCTTCATCAACCAAGCTCTTATTATCTGCCATAAAACTAGTTGGCGATGCAAATTTTAAGTTTTTATTTGATCGAACGTGATGATAAAAAGTGTTACGTTCAAATTTACCCGAACAAATTCTACAAAAAGCAATACGGTCGCGATGCTTTGGATCCAGATTGGCATGAATTTTAAAAACAAAGCCTGTAAACTTCTTTTCGTTCGGCTCAACGAATCTGGTATCTGTTGCTCGTCCTTGAGGTTCAGGCGCTATTTCAATAAATGTTTCAAGCAATTCTTGAACACCAAAATTATTAATTGCACTACCAAAAAACACAGGGGCTAAATAACCGGAACGATATAAAGGTATGTCAAAAGGTTCGTAAACTGAATCTACTAACTCCACCTCATCACGTAGTGTATTAGCTGCTTTCTCTCCTAATATAGTATCTAACTGTGTATCCGCTAAATCATCTATAGGTATATAATCACCTGAAATACTTTTCTTATTTGCACTATAAAGATTTAGCTTATGTTTATGAAGATGATATACTCCCTTAAAGCTACTGCCTATACCTATTGGCCAACTTAGCGGACGTACGGAGATATTTAACTCTTTCTCTATTTCCTCAAGAAGTTCAAAATGCTCCCTTCCCTCACGGTCCATTTTATTGATAAAAACAATCACGGGTGTATGACGCATTCTACAAACCTGCATCAATTTTCGAGTTTGTTCTTCTACCCCTTTAACAGAATCTATCACCAAGATTACGGAATCGACGGCTGTTAAAGTTCTATATGTATCTTCAGCGAAATCTTTGTGTCCGGGTGTATCAAGAATATTGATTTTATGATTCAAATACTCAAAGCCCATAACAGAAGTGGCAACTGATATACCACGCTGTTTCTCAATTTCCATAAAATCGGAAGTCGCCGTTTTCTCTGCTTTATTACGCTTTACTGTACCTGCCTTTTGGATAGCACCTCCAAAAAGCAAAAGCTTCTCTGTTAATGTTGTCTTTCCAGCATCGGGGTGACTAATAATTCCAAAAGTTCTTCTTTTCTTTATTTCGCGGTTCAGCATCGTTCGTCTTTATTTTTTTCAGAACTGCAAAAGTACGGAAAATAAATTCTTAGATATACTCCTTGCTATAAGTGAAAAATATGATTAACACAGGGTCATTTCTGACTGTTTCAATAAGATCTCAAAGCGGTCGTATAATGTGGCATCAAAATCAGTATCATACTTTGCATTCAGTGGAATGGTATAGTATTCTCCGATCAAACTCAACTTCGTTTCAGTCCTAACAATTCTTATCTTAAGGAAGCCGTATTGTTCAAAACAATACTTTTCTAGCTTAACGTCCTTAAAAAGATCAGAATCAGTACTAATCATTTGATCTCCCTCTTTTGCCAAAGGGTGCAAAAGAGCATACCCACCAGCACCAGCAACAATGTAAGGAGTTCTTGTGCCATCCGGATAGCTGCGTATAAAACGTTGATAATTATGAACATGTCCACTGAAAACAATATCAGGTTTAACTCCAGCTGCTTTGTAAGCACTATCAAGAAATTCAATCATTGCTAAACTCGAACCATGATTAAGGTCGGCAGAGAAAGGAGATTGATGCAAACAAACGATCAATACTTTCCCATCCATATCCAAAGCATGCCTTTTCAATTCCTCAATAAACCACTGTTTCTGTTCATCGGTAATAACACCAAACTTGGCGACATTCCCATATAAACCGATTATAGTTGCGACCGATGTATTCAATGTCCAATATACATTGGGTTGAATCATACTTTTACGCTCACTTCCCTCAGAAAACTTAACATAACGCTGTCTCGAATCACAAAAAACATCCATATAGCCGTCTAAACTCTGATAAGGCGACTCATTTAAAAGATTAATTTCTGCATCGTGATTACCCGGAATGGAAAATATTGGTCCAGGATAATCCTCAAAAGGTTTGAAAAATTGAGCAGGGTACTCATCCTTCTCTCCATGATCATAAACAATATCACCTAAATGATATAGAAACTGCGGTCTATTTTCACCCACTTTTGCTTGCTTTATTAATTGCTGCGCTAATAATCGTTGAAAACTTAAGTCTTTTGCACTCCCTGTATCTCCCACCATATGGAAAACTAACTCATTTTCTTTTCCTGCAATAGCAGGCTCTACTTCTCCTATATCTAAATTATAGGGCCACTTGCCTACCGGGGGAGGTAAAGGTCTAAATTTATTTGCATCAGCAAATTTTCCTTTCAGCAATAATGGCTTGTCAACTATTTTATTCATTATTAAAAATTATTCTTAAATATGTTCAAAAAGGATACCAATTAAATCAATAAATGTCATATAATTATTAAGAATAAGTTAAGAGTCAGAACTATTACAAAAAATACCGCAAAAAAAATATTTAAAATCTTGTGTTTAAAAAAACAAAAACGTATTATTGTCGACTGATTTAATAGACAATAATATCTAGCAGATGCCTGAAAAGACTCAGCCCATAATAAGGGAAACAAATCTAAATGACAATCCACCCCCTCTTGAGGTAAAAACTCAAGAAAATGGTATAATTAATAAAACACATACTAAAGTAAACACGCAAGAAAAGAAATGGAAACGTATTGCTAATTGGAGTTTAATTATTCTGGCTTTATTATTCATTATTTTTGCAGTGCTTGCATACATTCCAGGCGATAGAGTTATTACCTACCTTCAGGCTTTACCTGGTAAAATCGATGAACAATTCTTTTGGATGTTGGCAATAGGTTTTGCTGCACAAATGGTTGACGGGGCCTTAGGAATGGGCTATGGAGTGATTTCAACAACCCTTCTTCTATCAGGAGGAGTAAATCCAGTTGTTGTAAGTGGAAGCATTCATACTGCAGAAATGTTTTCTAGCGGCGCTTCCGGATATAGTCACTATAAATTCGGGAATGTAAATAAAAAACTCTTTAAAACCCTATTAATTCCAGGGGTAATAGGAGCTATTTGCGGTGCTCTACTTCTAGGCTTTTTTGGAGAAAAGTATGCTGGGTGGCTTAGACCTATATTGTCTATTTATACGCTTATTCTAGGGATTCGGATTCTTATAAATGCTTTTAAGAAACAAATTAAGTCTCAAAAAGTAAAGCATGCCGGCTGGCTGGCTGGAGCCGGAGGGTTTTTAGATTCTTTTGGAGGCGGAGGCTGGGGACCGCTTGTTACTAGTACTTTAATATCAAAAGGTAGAAGTCCGAAATATGTTATAGGCTCTGTCAGCTTAACCGAGTTTTTCGTAACCTTCTCAAGTGCCATTACATTCTTTCTAATTCTTGGGGTAAGCCATATAGATACAGTTTTAGGATTAATTCTTGGAGGATTAATTGCAGCTCCTTTAGCTGCCAAACTAGTAGGAAAGCTTCCTATCAAAAAGATGTTTCTGGGAGTAGGAATTATTGTTATTATTTCTAGTATTCGGATTATTTGGAATTCAATATTTTAAAATATTGAATTCCAAATAACATTATATACTTATAGTTACTCCCACATTGAAATTACGTAATGCTGCAGCATTATAAAATCTATTGCCAAAAGCATTAATATCATTTCCTAAACTATAAGTCTCATTTAACAAATTATCTCCACCTAAAAATACTCTCATACCAGTCTTCTTACCAACAATTCCCTGCCAACTTATACTAGCTTCTAACAAATTGTAGTCAGCCGCAAACACACTATTTGCATCATTTAAAGGAATTCTGCTTGTATAATTATATTGTGAGAAAAATGAAAAGCCTTTAGGGAAACGAATAGTAAAATTAGAAACTAATGAATTTCTTGGGACACCTGTAAGTCTATTACCTGAATAATCCTGATCTGCATTACTATAATCTCTAAACTCAAAAAGACTATACGTATAGCTTGATCTAACAACCAGCCCGCGAACAAACTTTGAGTTATTGGCTGGAAGAAGCCAAGCCGATACTAAGGCCTCTACGCCTGTTTGCTGTGTACCACCGGCATTGGTAAAAAACTCATTTCCACCATCATCTAACCGCCTGACAATCGCACTCTTCATCCGATAATTAAATACAGATGCATCTACCTGAACACGGTTATTACGCGTCTCTAAACGAAATCCGGTCTCATAATTCCAACCCGTTTCAGCATTTAAATCTGTATTGATAATGGTATTTGATGGTCTGATTTCTGCCGTAGTAGGCGTTGAATAACCACGACTAACAGAAGCTCGCCATGCAAATTGAGGAGTCACTAAATAAGATAATGCAAATCTGGGCATCCATTGTGAAGGAAAATCTCTTTTACCTTTTTTAGTATCATCAGAAGGGATACTTTCAAATATATATTTATAATAATTAAGACTTACAGCACCCTCAACCATAAGTCTATCGGCTACATTTAAATTTACCCGTGTAAAATAAAAATGTTGATCAGAATTAATTCCATCGGCGGTTTGCAATGATCCGCGGTCGCCGCCATTATTATCATAATTATAGATATCCTGATACGATTTCTGCCATTCTAAACCAAGATTCCACTTCCATGAGACAGCATCAGAAAGTGCCTTCCCTGAATAATCAATATAACTGCGCAATCCAATATTATTTTCATCTCTCATTTCATAATTTGTAATAAAAGGATTTGTAAAATCAGTATGCGTACCAAATATTGAAATTATATATTTTAAGTTGCTCTTAATCTGAGTTTCATTCGAAATCCCCCCAAAAAAGGTTTTATTATCAATCTGAGCATGTTGAGACACCGCTCCCGGATTTGGACCAGCAGCTGGTCGAGCCTGTCTTGGATCTGCTAAAAACTGAGCCTCATTCAATCCACCCGGCGTCTGATAATTCATATCTGAATATAAAGCTAATATCTTTAACCGGCTGCTTGGAGCATATTGCCACTGTTGAGCAGCCTGTAAATAATAACGTCTCATCGCCGAATTCTCCCGATAACCGTCAGACCGCTGTATCCCTTGATTAATATTTAATTGCGAACCATTCCACTTCTTTTGAAAGAATGCACTTTCATGAAAAAGTCCATATGAACCTCCGTTAACATCCACAGATAAAATCCTATCTTCTGACTGTCTTCCAGTAACATCTACTACAAGCACTCCTCCTGAATTTGCTCCAAATAAACTACCATCAGGTCCCTTCAATACCTCCAGACCTTGCATTGATTTACTATCTATTAAGTTCAAATAGGTATTCCCCCCTGCATCCGTCAAAGGAAACTCATCTAAATAAACCTTTACATTTCTTACTCCAAAAGGAGAACGCAATAAACTTCCTCTCAAAGATAGCCGATAACTTCCTGGAGATCTTTCTTCCATACGAACACCAGGAATTGTATTTATAGCCGGCAAGGCTGATTCGCCAGAATGATTAATAAGCTGATTTTTACTTACTAATCCAACCGATGCGGGAGCTTGTAACAGAGGTTGCTGCGACATATATCCTCTTACAATAGTCTCATCCAATCGGATAGCCGAATCTACTGGTGTTGAAACTGTTTGCCCTTGAGCAATAGAGAATAGCAAACAAATACTTCCTGTTACGGTAGCACAATGCAAAAATATTTTTTTCTTGAACATAGTTTATTACTAATAATAGCTCCCGATAGAATAAAATATTTTATTCTATCGGGAGCTGCGCCTAATATACTAAATCTGATTTACTTCAATTGTCAGGTAAAGCAAATGCAATATACTGAGTTCCTGATTTAGCACCAAGTTTTCCACCACCTGCGGCAATTACAACATATTGTTTTTTATTAATTGTGTAAACTGCCGGTGTAGCAAAGCCAGCTGCAGGTAACTTAGCCTCCCATAATACCTTACCGTTATCTTTGTCAAAGGCACGTATTTTTTCATCTTCTGTAGAAGCAACGAACACTATGCCTCCTTTTGTAACTACTGGGCCTCCATATACTTGTGTTCCTGTATTAGGCATACCTTGCGCTTTCAATTCTTCAAATTCTCCTAATGGAACTTTCCAAAGCAATTTCCCAGTGCTCAAATTCACCGCATTTAATGTTCCCCATGGTGGTTTTATTCCTGGATATCCATCAGCATCCATAAAACGGTGATAACCCGTCATAGAAAATGCAGGAACAATGTCTCTCGGCGGGCTTTGCGAAACACCTGCTCTGCCAGGATTAGCTGGCATGGCTTCTTTATCTTCCAAATCAAGTAAGAATGTTATCAACGGAGCTTTTTCCGATTCTGGCATTTGCTTAAATGCAGGCATCATATTTCTGCCATTATCAAGTATCAATCGCACTTCCTGCTCATTATATTTTTTATTGAGATTAACTAATGAAGGGAAGGCTGTCCCAATGCCTTCTAGTTCAGCTCCATGACAACTAGCACATGATTTGGCATAAACACTTTTTCCTATTTCTTTAAATGTAGTACCAACAACACGATTTAATGCAGGATTAGGAATCATCTGGGTCCACCACGGCAATTCAGTTGTATTAATATACATAATCTCCGTTTCAGGATCAACCGCAGAGCCACCCCATTCTCCTCCTCCATCAAAACCAGGAAAAGTAAAATGACCTTGCAAACTAGGTGGAATAAATAAATTATTATTCCTGTATTTGTAATACTGATTTAACAAGTCTCTCTGAATTTCAGGGGTACGATCACTAACATCTTCAGGACCAAATTTCTGACGGGCAAAAGGTTCTGGAAGAACGGGAATTGGTTGTGTAGGCCATGCTACTTCACCCGGTAAATCAGATGGAGGAACAGGAACCTCGTTAATCGGAAATATGGATTCTCCTGTAACCCGATCAAACATAAATATATAGCCATGTTTGGTAATTTGAGCAACTACATCTATCGATTTCCCATCTTTCTTTATAGTAAGTAAATTCGGATTTGCAGGCAAGTCTCTATCCCATATATCATGATGAACAACTTGATAATGCCAAATATATTTACCTGTTGCAGCATCCAAAGCAATCAAGCTATTAGCAAATAAATTAGATCCTAATCGATTACCGCCATAAAAATCCGGCGTTGCCGAACCTGTTGGAACATAGACTATACCTCTTTTTTCGTCCAAGGCCATTCCTCCCCAATTGTTAGCTCCACCTACTCGTTTCCATGCATCTTTATCTTCCCATGTTTCATATCCCAATTCTCCGGGATGAGGAATAGTATGGAATATCCATTTTCTTTCTCCCGTTAATATATCAAATCCACGTATATGTCCAGGTGCGGCATCGTTCCCTTCTCCAACACGCATGGATGTAATCAATAAGTTCTTATAAATAATTGGGGCTGCATTGCCTGCGGCAGAAGCATTTGCGAAATCTCCATCTAGATTTTCACGTAAATCAATAAACCCACCTTTACCAAAACTCTTTATAACTGTACCATCATTAGCGTTTACTGCATATAAATAAGGTCCAGTTGAATAAACAATACGTTTATCTTTACCATCTTCACTTTGCCAATAAGATATCCCACGAATAGAACCTCTGGCATTTGGGTCTAATGGCTTAAAAACCCACTTTTCAACTCCTGTTGCTGCATCAAGGGCAAAAAGATTTAATTGAGGAGACACACCGTATAATACTCCATCCAGCATTAATGGTGTCGTGGGAATCGTAGTACGCTGTGCTTCATCATGTGTATCATATACCCATGCTACTTCTAATTGTGCAACATTTTTTTTCGTAATATTATCACCTGATGAATACCTTATTCCATCATTAGATCCAGTCATGGTTGTCCAGCTACTATAATCTATTTTTGTAGGGGGGGCTATGATCATGCTGATCGAAAGCACCGCAACAAGAATACCACTAAGCCAAGTAATTTTTTTCATACTTTTGAATTTACAATTTAAATATAATCAGGCGAATCGTGACCTCTATGAAAATCACGATTGCCCGATTAAGGTAATTAACCACTAGATCAATAACCAGGGTTTGGTTCTAATGTATTCTTTGAGTCTTTGAGACTATTATCAATTGCAACTTGTGGAATTGGCAAGAGCATATCTGGAATCCTAGTGTAAACTGCTCCCTTAAGGAAAGTTCTTGCATTAGATTCAAACTTCAAGTAAGCATTGAACTCTTCAACATCTTTACCGAAACGAATTACATCATAGAAACGATGTCCTTCCATTCCAAGTTCTAACGAACGTTCATAAAGAATAGCATCCAATGCATTTTCCCGACTTGCAAAGGCAGGAGACCCTGCCGGATACAAACTAATTTTATAATTAGCAGCATCTGTACCATCATCTTTCTTAACCCAATTGGTTGGACTTGTAGAATTAGAAGCCATTCTGTCTCGAATTTGATTTACATAACCTCTAGCCTTATTTAAATCGCCAATACGAGCCTCCAATTCAGCAGCCCATAAAAGCACATCTGCATAGCGAATAATATAAGCGTTCAAAGCATTCTGTGGACGACCTGGATAAGCGTATGCTGCATCTTCAGATTTTTTTATCCATATTTTCTTCATTACATACGGTCCTGATTCGACAGGTGTATAAACCCAGTCTGCGCCAGGATTTACACCATAATCCAAAAATGGGATACCTCTACGACCCACACTCCAATCTAATCTTGGATCAACTGGAGCAGTATCAATTGTAAAAGGATCGGATGATTTTAATAAGTCATCATTTTTCACACTATTGGGGTTGGTTGCATACATATCCAAATAAGGTAATCCATCTGCATTTACTCTAAAATGATCAACAAACCACTGAGTAGGCGAATAAAAACCAGAACCTCTTCCCATACCCGGAGATGCAGAGTTTTTACCAGCAGCTGCTTGCAATTCTACATTTCCGTTTGAATTATTATTAGTTCCATCGTTAACAGAATGTTGTACAGCAAATACAGTCTCTGAATTATTCTCTTTCGTTACATCAAAGTTGTCATAATAGTTTTTTGACAAAGCGTATTTTTCTCCTTTATTATTAACTCCATCTGCTATAATATCATTTATCACACTAAGCGCCTCGGTATAAGCATCTGATTTTTCTCCTTCATTTCCTCTATAAATAAGCACCTTTGCATAATAAGCAGAAGCAGCCCAACTATTAGGTCTCCCTAAATCCTTTTGTGTAGGAGGTAAATTTTTTCTGGCAAAATCAAAATCTGCTTGTATCTGAGGCCAGATATTAACATAATTACCAGACTCATCTACATTGGGAACACGTACATCTGTTGCTGTTTCATCAATCCAGGGAATATTCTTAAACCATCTCTTTAACCAAAAGTAATAGTGTGCGCGAAGAAAACGTGCCTCAGCTTCCACTTGCGTCTTTTGAGCATCTGTCATGTCAGTTACATTTGGCAGAATCTTTAAAACACTATTTGTACGATCTACCGCATCATAAAGAAATCTCCAAGCCCGTAAAGCTCCATCACTTGCCGTAGGAATTTCATAACGCTCAAAATAATTCATCCAAGGTTGGTCAGTTAGCGTTGAACCCTTATGAGCTTCACCACCCATAATATTTGCCATCCCCCCACCAGGCGTTGTGGTGCCAAAACTACTCCATTGACCTTGAAGATCTCCATTCAATTGAGCATACGCACCTATTAATAATTGTTGTACACCAGATGCATTTGAAAGTGCGGACTCCCCATACGAACCTACAGGTTTCTGCTTTAAAAAATCGTCTTTACAGGATGCGAAAACACCACACATTATAAAAACTGTTGCTATTATTTTAATATTTTTCATCTCTATATTTTTGAGTTCTTTTGAACAATGTTAAAAACCAAAATTAATTCCAAATAAGATCTGCCTAGGAGTAGGCACTGAATTATTTACTACACCCATTGAAGTATCTCCTCCAGACGATAAACTATTATCAGGATCCAATAAGGTCGATTTTGAAATTGTTAACAGGTTCTGCCCTTGAACATAAATTCTTAAATTATCCAATTTAATTTTACTTATTATAGACTTAGGAAAAGTATATCCCAGTTGAAGTGTTTTCAACCGAAGGAAAGAAGCATCTTCTAAGAAATAGTCAGTAACATTTGAAGAAGAATATGTATCGTTCAAATCTAATTTTGGAAGTTTGGCATTATCTCCTAATTCAGGTGTCCAAGATTCATAAAGCATGCGTTTACTGCGACCATAAGTAAACGTATTAAAATCAACATTATAACGCGCTCCATTAAATACCTTACCACCCTGGCTCCAAAAAACAAAGCCAGTAAAATCAAAATTCTTATAATTTAATGATAAATTTAAACCTGTTTGAAAATCAGGATGTGGTGATCCTAAATAAGTTCTATCATCAGCATCTACCTTACTATCTCCATTAATATCTTTTATCTTCCATCTACCAACTGCAGGAGTTAACCAAGTACTATTATCTTCATTATAAGAATCAACCTCAGCTTGGGTATTAAAGAACCCATCAAGTTGATAACCATAAAAGAAGGATATTGGATAACCACTTTTTGTAAGCGTAGCATTACCTGCCCTGGTATTACCACCAGTTAAAGACGCTGCAGGGTTATTCAAAATATTATCAACCATGTTTTTATATTTGGTAAACGTTAGTCCTACCTCATATCTAAAATCATCAACAATCATCCCTCGTTTAGTGATGCCAAGATCAATTCCTTTATTAGTCATATCACCAATATTAACACTTGGTTGAGAAGCACTTGTACCAGTTAAAGGAGCCTGATTTTGTACTAACAAATCACTCGTTTTTCTATTAAACAGGTCGACTGCAATAGTTAAACTATTAGAAAATAAAGTAGCGTCAAATCCAATATTTGTAGTAGTCGATTTTTCCCATCTAGCATCCATATTACCTACGCTTGACAGTATAAAACTTGTAGCTCTCGAATTATTAGCTCCACTAATACTATACGTATTGGTTTCATTCTGAGAATAAACATTATATTGATTATCATAAGCTAATCCGGTTTGGTTACCAATGATACCCCAGCTACCCCGCAATTTTAAATCATTCAGCCAACTAATATCTTTCATAAAATTCTCTGAAGAAATACGCCATCCTAATGCTGCAGAAGGAAAATATCCTACCCGACTATTCGTACCAAACTTTGATGATTCATCACGACGTACCGTTGCATTAAACAGATAACGATCATTATAGGTATAATCTACTCTTGAGAATAAAGAGAACAAAGAATTTCGGACAAAGGAACCTGAATTTGTTTGCGCTCCAATACCAGCACTCAGTACCAAAAAGTCAGGATCATCATCAATTACAAAATTCTGTCTTGAAGCTTGACTATTTTCAAAATATGACTTAATAGCTTCAGAACCCAATAATACCTTAAATGTATGTTTATCTATTGTTTTATTATAGGCTAAGGTATTAGTCCAAGTCCATGTATTGTTATTATTATAATTAAATGATAAAGAATTAGGAGGGTTTCTATTTTCAGCATGTTCATAAGTTGATTGTGTCAAATTACGATTTGTGCTATTCATATAATCAATACCAAAAGAAGTACGCGCTGTAAGTCCCTCTATAAGATCCGCTTCTAGATAAGCATTTCCCATAATAGCATAGGCAGTCTGTAAATCAAACCGATCACGCCAGGCTTCTGTTACAGGATTTTGACCAGTAGATGCAACGCCTACTAAACCAGGAGCAGCAGCACCTGCTGGGTTTCCATACTCATCCCAAACAGGAATTAAAGGATGCATTGTCCAAGCAGTGGCAACATAGTTATTGTTATCTTTATTTTTACGATAAGCTACTTGTATGTTTTCTCCTATACGTACATTTTCTGCAACATTATAACTTGTATTAGCTCTTAAAGTATAGCGATCAAACTTACTATAAGCATTTGCTGTATTGCCTTGTGAAAAGACATTCAATCCCAAAGAATAAACTCCCTGGTCAGATCCACCGGATGCACCGATATTATAGCTTTGCATTGGAGCTGGATTAAACACTTCATCAAACCAATTTGTATTTGACGATCTAACGATCTGATGTGTTTTAAAATCATAGTTATTAGGGTCTGTCAATTGAGAAAAAAGAGCAGGGTTGGTCGTTTTATACTGTTCTAATACAGTACCTCCTATTTTTGGTCCATTATTATTTACCAAAATATATTCAGGAATAACCGGGGTAGCACCTGTACCATACTGAGGATGTGTCCAATTAGCATCCCCTACTTTCCATCCTGCACCAGTCATCGACTTCCAATACAAGTCACCATTTTCTTGCGCACTCAATAGTTCTGGAAAATCATTTGAACTCACATAGTTAGTAGCATAGTACGAATTAACAGTAATTTTAGATTTACCCTCTTTTCCTTTTTTAGTAGTAATGATTATTACACCATTAGCTGCACGTGCTCCATAAACAGAAGCAGAAGCAGCATCCTTTAATACTTGAACAGACTCAATATCATTTGGATTCAAATCATCTACGCTTGACGGAACACCATCTACAATATATAATGGGTCAGAACTTCCAAAAGAGCCAAAACCTCTAATTCTTACCTTTCCACTGTTACCTGGCTCACCACTAGAACTAACTGTTACGCCAGAAGCACGACCTTGCAATTGATTAGTAACATTTCCAGATGGAGTCG
Organism: Albibacterium bauzanense; assembly: GCF_004339765.1. Lineage (GTDB taxonomy): Bacteria > Bacteroidota > Bacteroidia > Sphingobacteriales > Sphingobacteriaceae > Albibacterium > Albibacterium bauzanense. The sequence goes on from NZ_SMGO01000001.1 coordinate 1,267,916, forward strand.
ACAACATGTCTTCTGTATTAACAACAGCAACGGAACCAATAATATCTTTCTTTTGTTCCGTTGTATAACCTGTTACTACAACTTCACTTAGTGTCTGTGTATCTTCTTCAAGCTGGACCTGCAAAGTAGTTTGGCTCGAAACGGAAACTTCTTTGGTAATAAATCCAATATAAGAAAAGACTAGCGTACCGTTCTCAGGTGTTTCAATTGAAAAATTGCCATCAATATCCGTCGTGACACCTGTACTAGTTCCTTGCAGTCTGATGCTTACTCCTATTAAAGGTTCTCCTTGCACATCGCTTACCTTTCCTCGTACAATAATATCTTGCACTACAACACCTTGTGGAGAAATGATAACTACCAACCCATCACCAAATACACGATAATTAAGATCTGTTTCTTTCAATATTTCAGAAAGGGCATCCAATACAGGCATATCTTTACTTACTAAAGATACATCCTTCTTAGGCAGGAATTCTTCACTATATAATAATCTGATATCACCTCTCTGTTCAAGCACAGATAAGGCTTTCTTTAAACTAGTTGACTTTAAATTTAAGTCTACACGAGCGGTTTGAGGATAACTAACCGCATAAACCTGCGTACAGAGCAGAAAGGTTAGAATCAAACTCCAATTAAACATTATTAAGGCACGTTTTAAAAATGGATGAAATAATGGGTCCTTGGGAAGAACTTTTTTGTAGAGTTCTTTCTTTTTCATAATTTTAGGGTTCAAAGTTTAAAAATCTGTTATGGGCTTTCAATAGCCCTAATGGTCTTGGTGAGAAGTGTTGGCGCACTTCTCATTTTTTTTAGTAAAGAGTTACGTCATCGTTTTGAATTTTAAAGTGAAAAGGTTTAATTAATTGCATCGCTGTAAGCACCTGGTCTATATTCTCTTTTGTTATTGTCCCAGTATACCTATATGTTTTTAATTTTATATCGGTTATTTCAATATCTAAATCATACCATCTTTCAAGCTTAGGAACAATTTCCTCTAATGTTTCATCTTTAAAAACTAATTTATTATCAATCCATGAAGTTTCTTGAATATATTCATGATTATCTACATTTACCTTAGAAAGACTACCAATGGTCAATGTTATATTGTTTGCTAAAGTGATTTCACTATAGACAGAATCACTTATAATTCCTTGTTCGACTTCTTGAACTATTTTATTTTTCGTAACGGCTAGTTTCTCATTTGGTTTAAGCAAAAACTTCTCCTTAGGCCTCTCATTTACAACCAATTCAATTGAACCTCTCAAAAGCGTAGTTTCAGTTTTATTTTCCTCTGGATAAGCTTTTACATTAAAAGCCGTTCCTAATACTTTAATAGAGATATCTTTTGTTACTATATAAAATGGTCTGTTCACATCTTTAACCACATCAAAAAAAGCCTCCCCTTCTAGATTCACAGAACGCATATCACTATCATTCATCAAATTATCATAAGAAAGTTTACTATCGGCATTCAGCCACACCTTGGTACCATCCGGTAGAACTAATTGCTTTCTCACTCCCTTTTGGGTCATAATTTCGATTCTATTAACAATGGCATTATCTTTTGCAGAAAACAAATCAGGATTCCATTTAAAAAGCAAGACCCCTAAAACGACAAAAAGCCCCACAGCAAAAGCATATTTAAAGTACATTGGGTTTCTGTTAGTCTCTTTATTTTCTTCACTATCTACCAATTCACTTTTATTAAATTTCAGACGCTGGCCATATCTCAATCTATGTTCCTCATATTGGCTATCAATATCTACCTCTAATTTCATCGCATCCTCTTCTTGCCAAATCTCTTTTAGATATTGTTCATAATAAACGATATCTGGATTTTTCTCAAAAAGACTCTTTAACTCCTCTAGCTCCTCTAAAGATATCTCCTCCGCAATCTTTCGCGTCAATAATTCTAATACTCTTTTATCATTCATTTGATGTCAATCATATATATAGACAACGATAATTAAAAAACTCCCTAATTATATTTAATATTAAATTCAGTTTTTAAAATAGCTGATAGTTTTCTGACAGCATTTACTAAATGAGCATCAACCGTCTTTGGCGATATATCAAGCATTTCAGCTACTTCCTTGTAAGAGAAACCTTCTTCTTTTATTAATTTAAAAACAAGTTTACATTGTTTGGGTAATGTTTTAATAGCAGTCTCCAGTTGTAGCTTTAACTCTCCTTGCAGAAGTATTAATTCAGGATTTGAATAATCTATATGAATATCTACATCAACCTCGTCAAGAGAAATTACTTGCTTTCCTGAATCTTTTTTAAGAATATTTAATGACTTATTCTTAGCAGCAGTAAAAGCATAATACTTTATGTTTTTTACTTCGCATAACTTTTCACGATTATACCATAGCATAAACAGAACATCACTAGCCACTTCTTCTGCTAACTCAGATGATTTAACGATACTAAAAGAAAAGTTTCTTATCGGATTAAACAAAGTCCTAAAAAGTGCTTTATATGCACTCTCAGAATTTGTCATCGCCATTTCTTGAATCAGAGCAGCTAACTCCAACTGATTTTTAGGCATAATATTATAAATTGGTTATCTCAAATATAGGATTTTAGTTTATACGAAAGAATAAGCCTTAACTTTGAATATGATACCCTCAAATTCAACTCGAATACGTCACACTGTACTTTTTAAACTAAAATATAGAAACTAAAACTTCGTACAACAAGTATGGTTGAACGAAGTCGAGGATTTCGTGGAAATCAATTACATTGTGATGCAATAATTGATATATTATTTATTGGCATCAAAGTTTCGCAAAACTGTGCGAATATAATCTCCAGCAGGCGTAAGATTTGAAGTATTCCAACCACCATTTACAGGAGCTCCGGGCTTTAACAGTGCAGTTGTTTCTTCTTTATCTGTAATATTCCAATTCACCCAACTCAATTTATGCTTCTCCATCCAACGAACCCACCTATCTGTTTTTTCCAAATTAAATTCACCATCACCATTTGATTCACCAACTCCCCATTCTGTAATAAACAATGGCAATCCCAATCCGATAGCTATCTCGGCTTTCTCTCTTAACTTTTCTTGATGCCCAGGGTCACTTGCATAAAAGTGAAATGAATAAACTAAATTATCAGACAAATTTATGGGGTCTTTTGCTGTAACATCTACATCCTGATCCCAGTGCGGACTACCGACAACAATAAGGTTTCTCTTATCATAAGTTCTGATAGCTGATATAATTTTTTCCGAATACGCTTTTATTTCCGGCCATGTTTGTCGCTCTGGTTCATTCCATATCTCATAAATTACATTGGGGACGTGCTGATATCGTTTTGACATCTCTTGAAAAAAAGCTGCAGATTCCGTTTGATTTTTATTTGCATTATGGTCGTGCCAATCAATTATCACATAAACACCTCTCTCAATTCCCTGATCAATTAAGCTAATTATTTTTTCTTCTTGTTTTTTAGGGCTTTGCAAATAGCCACCATCAGGTTCTATTGCCATTGAAAGACGGATTAAATCGACTTTAAAATCATCTACCAGCCAATCTACTACCTCTTTATTATAATATTTCTCTCCCTCCCATATACTCCAGGAAAAACTTATTCCCCGAAGTTGAGGTTGAAAACCATGTTGATCTACCATTTTTCCATTCTGTACTGATAAGTAGCCATGGCGCTCAACTGAGGTCTGTTTTGCTGATGCCTTTCCTTCCAGATCCCCATTATTATGTGACTTTGATTGTGAACCTTGCATTTTATGATCAGCAGATCTAGCTTTAGTAAAACTAAAAGAGACGAAAATTAAGAAGAGGAATATTAATAATCTTTTCATACGAATAATTAAATAACAGAATTTTTTATTTTGAAAACTACAATCCAGTTGCTATGGTTTTTGATCCTCTTTCTTTAATCAATTGGTTACGCACACCAATCTCACGAAATAATTTCAACGGACTCAACGCACCTCCCGATCTAAACCTTGCTTCAGCAACCAATGCTCGTACGTCTGTCCGAAAAGCATTTTGTAATATTTCTTGTGCGCTTGTTACATCATTACTTAATTGTGCTTCTTTCAATGCGGCTCTATCTATTAATAATGCTTGCGCATAAGCAATCATTATAGCTTCAACCGACTGAAGAATATCTTCTAAAGGATCCTTTAAATTATGGGATGCATCAATCATCCATCCCAAACCTGAAGCATGATTCATATTACGTTCATCCATCCCATCAATCAACTCATTAAATATTAAAAAAAGCTGATATGGTTTAATACTACCAGTAGTAAGATCATCATCGCCATATTTCGAATCATTAAAATGAAAACCACCAAGTTTGCCTTCCATCAATAAAAGCGAAACAATTTGTTCAATATTAGCATTCGGCAAATGGTGACCAAGATCTACCAAAGTATATGCCTTTGGTCCCAACTTACTTGTAAACAACAATGACTGTCCCCAGTCTCCAACAGTTGTTGAATAGAAATTCGGCTCATAAGCCTTATATTCAACAAACATTTTCCAATCATCCGGCAATGCCGCATAGATCTCTCTCAAACTTTCCAACGTATTCTGAAAGGCCTTTCGAAAATTTAACTGCCCTGGAAAACATGAACCATCAGCCAACCAAACTGTTAATGATTTAGAACCTAACTCTATACCATGTTTTATTACTTCAATATTATGTTCTATCGCTTGTTTCCTTACAGCTTTATTTACATGTTGTAATGAACCGAATTTATAGCTCTCAACCTGCTCCTCTTGATCCTGAAAAGTATTAGAATTCATGGCATCAAAACGTAAACCATATTCAGCCGCTAAGTTTTTAATGGCCCGATAATCTTTCGGCACGTCCCAGGGAATATGTAATGAAATAGCCCCACTCGAGCAGTTCAATTTATGAAGCAGTCCTACATCTTCAATCTTCTCCTCTAAATTCCGAGGTTCTCCTCCTCCTGGAAAACGGCCAAATCGAGTTCCACCACTACCCAATGCCCAACTTGGTATTGCAATCTGAAAATTAATTAATTTAGAAATAATGGATTCGCTTTCAGGAATTAATTTACTTAAAAAATCAAATCTGACTTTATGTGATCCTTTTAATAGATTATTGTGATCATTAATCTCATTCTCTCTTAGTTTCATCTGATTTATTTTATAAGTGAAGTTTATTATAAACTTTTCGAAAAACCTACTATTATCACTGATATCACAATTAAGGCTATCCCACCAATAATAGTTGCATAAGTCTTTCTACTTACCCCTTTCCATTCCTTCAGTAGAACTCCCCATAAATTTGCTATTAGAATAATGAAAGCCATATGCAAAATCCAAGAACTAGCTCCATTACCCATCTTGCTTTCCCCCATCCCATAAAAAAAGAATTGCAAATACCAGGTAGTGCCAGCGAGGGCACATAACAAATAATTAATAGTTAAAGGGTTCTTAGTGTTTATATAGTCTTTAAAGGTTTTATTTTTCAAATTGAGAATAAAACACCATAAAAAATTGGTTGTCAAACCACCCCATAATAGAACGACATAAGTAACATTGTTCTGAAACAGAAACTCGCCTTTTGTCATATCTCCTGCTTTCCAAAGATCATTCGCCACATTAGCCATCGGCTTACCTGCTTCTATTCCAAAGTTAAAACAAGCACTTAAAACTCCAGCGATGATAGCAACCAATAACCCTAATCCGAATTTATATTCATCATTAACGCTTTCCTTCTTTCCTTTATCTAGCTCTCTTTCTTTAAGCACAGCTGCTTTTCCACAAAGAACAATTCCCATTATACAAATCGCCAAACCGCAAAGCATAATAATTCCCCATCTGGAATTAAGATAGAGCTCAAAAGCTTCTTTCCCTTCAGCCGGGTTAAATTGATAATAGATAGAAGGAATTAAAGAGCCAAAAACCATGGTAAGGCCCAACATAATACTACTGCCTAAACCTACTCCCAAATACCTGACACCAAGCCCATAGGTTAATCCTCCAATCCCCCATAAGAGCCCAAACATATATGTAAAGGCTAATGTCGACGTATCCGATTGCTTTATTATATCAATAAAATCGGGTATAGTAAGCCATGCTGCAATTGGCGGAACTATTAACCATGAAAAAAGTCCACCTATAATCCACAAGCTTTCCCAAGCCCAGCCTTTAACCTTTTTATAAGGCACATAAAAACTACCAGAGGCTACACCTCCAATAAAATGAAAAAATACACCCGCGAGTAATTGCATAATGAGAACTTAATTTAACTCGATTATTCACAACTATTTACTCTTCAAAGAAGAAAGATATTCGAGTAAATCAGCAAATTCTTGGTTAGTAAACGTTTGCGCCATCTCTGGCATTAATGATCCAGGCAATTTTTTAATCTCTTTCACATCACTGGTCTTAATCTTCTGAGTTGCCCCACCCGAATATTTAATTTCTATATCAGTCTCTGTCCTGCTGGAAATAATTCCAACCAAGATTGATCCATCTTTCATCTCTATCTGCCAGCCTTCGTAACCAAAACTAACTCCAGATGATGGATGAACTATTGCATCATAAAGTCCTTGTTTAGGTAATTTAGATCCAATCTCGGATAAAGCCGGACCAAAATCTAAACCAGCACCGTTCACTTGATGGCATACAAAACAGGCTCTGCTAAATACAGCTTGTCCGTTGACAGAATTCCCCGTTAAGGCAAGTAATTGATCAAGACTTACTGAACTATTGCTCGTCGATTCTGTTGTTGATACCCCAGGCAAGAATGTTTTCGCTTCTTCATATAATCCTGGAGTACGGCTTCCACTTAAACCAGCAACAGCCGATGATATTAAATCTGCCGGCAATTTACTACTCTTAAGTAATTCCATTACACGCGATTGCCCAACACGACTTTTACCAATCATTTCTACCGCTTTATTGCGAACAGTCATACTGTAGGATTCAGATAACGCTACTTGCGATAATATTTCAACCGACTCAGTATTACCAACCATTCCAAGCGCCTCCAGAACATTTAACGAACCTTCTGTTTCATTAACACTAACAGCATTTTTCAGATCCTGCCCTTTCTCTAATTGAAATAATAGCCTCGCAGCATTAACACCTACAGGCGTATCTCCATTACTCACAACCATATTCAAAACCTGTGCATTTTCTGTAGTAATCTCGTATTGTCTCAATAAATTAAGATACTCTTGAGTACCTACAGATGTCTTTAAAACATCTTTAATGGCATTCTTGGCAATTTCAGAATTAGCTACATCCTTAACAGTCAATAACCGTAAAACCAATGCACTAAGATTAACATCTTTACCATTATTTTCCTCTAAAAGCGCCAGCAACGTTTTAACTTTCTCCTCACCAGGAATAAAATCAAAAGCACGGAAATACCTTAAACGTGACTTTAAAGGAACATTAGCATCAATAGCAAGTTTCTTAAGAAAAGGAAGGGTACTGTTAGTACGTGCACGCCACACAATATCTCTTCCAGCTGCAGTTGTTAAAGGATTTTTAACTTCCTTTAAATATGCAGAAAAATAACTATCCCATTGTCCATCTGCTCCAATACCTAACGCTTCCAGATACCATCTATCGTTACCATTATGCTGCATTGCAAGAGTTGCCCATAAACCAGGAGCGTCAGCTAATTTGCTATGTCTAAGTGCTATAGCACTCTCTCTTCTTACTTGAGGATCCTGATCTTTTACTAATAACTTAACATACATAGTAATATCAATATCTAATTGACGAGCGGCCCTTAAGCCTGTTATTCTCAAATCAGGATTACGGTCTTTAATTGCCTCAGCTATATATTTCTCTCCATTTGGAGTTTTAGATAATATCCATAAAGCCCTTGCACGCATACGAGGATCAGGAGCTGATTTCCATTGTTTCTCTAAGGCTGAAATTGCTTTACTTCCCATTGCCTGTAAGGCAAGAAAGGCATGACGACGAATAGCATTATTCGGATTTTGCAAAGCAATAAGGGCACCTTCCGGCGTAGTATAATCCTGCGTAGGAACTGTATATTTATCCTTTAAAGCACTTGGAGCAATACGATAAATCCGACCGCGCTGCAAATCCCCTACTTGATGCCCACCTACTCCCGGATCATACCAATCTGCAATAATTAACGATCCATCAGGAGCGACACTTACATCTGATGGACGAAACCATTGATCGTCATCTCCAGTTAAGATATTTAAAACCTCTGCACTATAACCAGCTCCGTTCTTTTTAACAGGATACGAACGAATAACATTATGACCCGGCTCAGCATGGATCATCTGACCTTGAAATTGCTTAGGCAATAAAGATCCTTCATAGATCACCATACCGGTTGGAGATCCTGAACCCGTGTATAAGAGATTAGGTATTACACCTGGATCATTTTGATGCCAATGTCTGACAGGAATTGAATCTTCAATATTTATGCGGTTAGCTCCCCAAGCTGCACCTGTCATCTCATCTTTAAACCCGAAGTTACCAAACTCCATAACATAATTAATCCTAACGGCTTTATTCCCATCATCATCATTATCACTCTGCCATACAGTACCATAACTATCTACCGCAGGTTCATATGGATTCCTGAAATTATATCCCATAACTTCAACATTAGAACCATCCGGATCAGAGCGGAATACCATACCATCTGTATATTTATCCGGGCCAATTTCATCTCCATCTTGATCTAATACTACGTTGTTGTTTTTATCTTTTAGTGTTGTTCCTGAATTACCAAAATTAAAGTACAACTTACCATCCGGACCAAAAATAAACGAGTGCATCCCATGATCGTGCTGATCGCCACCTATTCCCTGAAATAATATCTCCTTCCGGTCCGCTTTACCGTCATTATTATCATCAAAAAAAGCCCATACATAAGGGCTTTGCGATACAAGTACCCTATCTCCTAATACAGTAATACCTAATGGAGCATTAATCTCTGGTCCTTGATAAAATACGGTGCTTGTTTCAAGCACACCATCACCATCTTTATCTTCTAATATCAAAATCCTATCTCCTTCAGGCCGCGCTTTATTTCCGTTTATCTCAAATCTGTAATTATAAGCTTCAGTAACCCAAACCCGGCCTCTTTCATCAACGTCAATATTAGTAGGATTAATAAGCATCGGTTCAGAAGCCATAAGCTTCACATCTAATCCGGGTAAAATCTTAAGTCCCCGTACTGCATTTTCAGGCAAACGTTTTTGGGCTTCTGTTAATAAACTATCAGCAAAGAGCTCTGTATGATCGCTTTCTTTACTGGATGCTGTTGTACAAGCTTTCAAAAACAACCCTACCGGGAGCAATACCACAGCAATTTTAGCCAATAATAAATATCTTCTTTTGTTGATTTTCATCTTCTTATTCATTTTATGATAATCACTAGATGCGCAATAAACGCAACCTATTTAACGGAATAACAATGGGGCAAAGTCAGCAACATATCTGCGCCATACCATAAAGGTATGTCCACCAGGTGTCTCAACATCTGTAAAATTCACGTCTTTAGACTTCAGCCACTTTTTAAAATTTCTATTGGTCTCTAACAGAAAATCAGAGGTGCCGATACCAATCCAAAATAGCTTTAGTTGAGAGTTTACTGAAGAATTTAAATTAGGGAAAGTCTTCTCATAAGCATCAGCAGGATTAGGTGCTGGCTGACCTTGAACAGGTCTGGCACCATACATAACAGCACTACTAAAACCTCCTATCCATGCAAACTTATCTACATTGCTTAATCCTGCATATATTGCTGTTCCACCACCCATAGATAATCCGGCAATTGCACGTTGATTACGATCTTTTGATGCATGATAGGTCTTTTCAATCTGAGGAATAACTTCTTGTAAAAGAGCAGCAGTATATTTTTCATTTCCTCCATAGCCCAATGTATTAACCATAATCATTGGCTTAGCTTTCCCTTGGGTAATAAGATTATCCAATGTAATATTTGCCTGTCCGTTTACAGTCCATGAAAGTGCATTTCCTCCGGCGCCATGAAGTAAATATAAAACCGGATAAGGCTCTGCTCTATTAGGATCATAATTAGGAGGAAGATATACATAATAGTCTCTGCTATCTCCAATAATTCCTGATTTATAGAAATGATGATTTACTGAACCATGTGCAATATTATCATTCATTTCCCAAGGAAGAGAAGCCGGTCCGGGAACATGAAGCAGGCTTTGTGTAGAGTTTTGATAGCTAGGTTTCGCTACCGGATTAGATGGATCAGGAATAACTAAACCATCTAAAACAAAAGAATAATCGTAAATATCTGGATCCAGTTGCTTTGTAGCACTCCACACTCCATTTGCATCCTTTTGCATAGTTTCTTTTGATATCCCCTCAATATCAACAATTACCTGCTCTGCATTGGGTGCTCGTAAACGAAAAGTAACCAGACCACCTTCTTTCACTTCTGGCGACTTAACAGAAGGCTGCATCACCGGAATTGTATTAACAGGTGTTTGAGCATTAACACTCGTCAATAAAAAACAAAAAATAATTAGTAATAATCGATTCATAATTTATGGTTTTATATTCTAAGGTAATTCTTTTATTGCAATATTTCTATACCGATGCATAGCACCTGGTTGCCATGAGCCCAAGCCATTCCAATCACCCGCAGCAGAGGAAAACAAAGCGGTCCAGTGAGATTGCAAACCAATCATTCCCTCTGTTACACCAGCAATAAAGTCATTCTTTGGCTGTGTAACATCCCACATTTGAACTCCATTAATCCAAAGTGTAATATGGGGTATTTCTCCTTCCATCCGAATCCTAAAAGAATTCCAGTCATTTTCTTTCCATACTTTTTCTCGCCCTTCTGTTTTCGCTTGCTTACTGATCGGCATTCGTTCACTCAATAAATTACCCGTACTTCCAACCGATTCATCAAACTCAACTTGATAGGCAACTCCGCTTTCTGAAGAACGGATAAAGATGCCTCCATTTGAAAATGAATCTATTTTGGCTTCTAAATAAAGATCAAAGTTCTTATACTTCTTATCTGTTAAGAGAATACCACCTTGTCCATAAGGGTTCTGCGAAACAACAATCATCCCATCTTCAGCTCTAAAATTAGGTGTGGTTCCTTGATGTGTAGTGCGACTAATATGCCACCCTTTAAGATTTTTACCATTAAAAATAGGTTTAAAGCCGGCAGGTATCTGTGCACTTGCAAAACTGGTAATCATTAAAAGCAGAGCTATATTTAATATGTATTTGAAACTCATAATTATCTTAAATTAATTCCTTATTAATTACTCTCCATCACGATACGCAATCCAATATCATACCCATTGCCCCGACCGGCAGCATGCGTCATATACGTTGCATTCTTCACATCGCCAACAAAAGATGCACCCTTTAAAACATGCTCTTTTCCTGATTTAGGAGGAACCGGATCTGCAAATATCCTTTCATTATAATAATCCTGAGTCCACTCCCATACATTTCCTAACATATCATACAAGCCCCAAGCATTAGGCTTCTTTTGCCCAACCGCAATTGGATTTACACCTCCTAACACAGCAGAAGCTCTAATCTCTGTCCAGGGAATATCATCTACTGCTCCTGCCCGAGCCGCATATTCCCATTCAAATTCTGTTGGGATACGGTACTTATGAGCTTTATCTAATTTATTTAACTTCTTGACAAAAGCCTGCGCATCTTTCCAGCTTATATTATCTACAGGGTGATTATCTGTACTTTCAGCTACTTTATCTCCTTGAAAAATTGAAGGATTATTCCCCATTACTTTTATCCACTGCTCTTGAGTAACTTCAAATTTGCCAATATAGTAGGGTTGATCTATAGTAACTTTGAAACCCGACATATAGGCTTCCTTAGCCATTTTCTCTGCCAGCTCATATGCAGAAGCAGGAAGTGCGCTTCTCCCTCCCGGCTTTCCAACCGTTGGTTCAAACTTACCGACAGTCATTGATCCTGGTTTAATTAACACGAATTCCATGCCTATACTATTCGTATAAGTATCTTGTGCACTCACGATACCAGAAAGAAATACCAATAAAAATACGGGTAAAAGCTTTCCTATCATTTTATTAATCATCTTTATTTATTTAGGTTTATTAATTATAACCATTCAATTATTTACCTATAAAATTATTATTCTCCGCTCTTCCAAGCTTCATAATTTCGAGGGTTCTTAATGTCATACCTCCACGAGGCACTCCTGTTATAGCACGAACTTCCTTCACTTCTTCAGGCGTAACAACTGATGCATTATTACCCAGATCGCCGCTATTACGTACATAACTCAATACTGCAGCAATCCATTCATCATCCTGTGCAGCCATAGATGGCATTGCATCTGCATATTCTTTCCCATCCACTGGTCCGGTCAATCCACTTAATAGTAGTTGAATCGTTAATATTTTATCTCCTTTTAAGCGTGGAGAACCCGCCAATGGAGGAGCAGGCATATCTGAACTGCCCGCAACTGTAATACCTCTACCTTTGGGGCCATGGCAAGAAGCACATAATTGGTTATAAATAGTTGCACCCTTCAATACTAAAGCCCTATGCTCGGGACTCAAATTCTTAACTCTTGCAAGCTCTTCTTCCAGCGCCCTTTGTTTATCTAAAAATGTTTTATAAGACACCTGCATCAATTCATTATCAGGATTAGCTGCCAGCAATTCTGACACAGTTTGTTGAGCCGTCTCCGTTTTATTTGTTCTCAATGTTAAAAATAATTGAATGCGTACATCTGCACTGGTATCATTTTTTAAGGATGCTAATTTATCGATCACTTCCGCATCATTCTTTTTAACATACATCTCACTGATCCAGATTGCTGCCTTTCTAACCTGAGGGTCAGCATCTTCCATTGCACTGTATAGCGTTCCTTTATCAATCGCATTCATGCCCTCCAATGTCCACAATGCATGAATACGCGCTAAATTACTAGGTTTAGATTTCAAACCGCCTTGCTCTCCCAAGGCTATTTTCTTTAAATCCGGAACAGCAGATTGATCATTTAAAACAATAAGTTGCTTTTGAGCATTATCACGCCACCATCCGTTTGGATGATCCAGATAAGTAACCAGCTTCGCTGCCGATTCATTCAACATATTTGGCTTAGTTGTGTCCCTCTCAAAATCATCATGAACAACCCGGTATATCCGCCCCATTCCTTTATTCTTATCTAAACCTTTTTCAGCAATTACCTTTCCCAAATATGAATCAGGGCCTGTCCATTCACTTTCCTGGATAATTCCATGATACATATCCACAATATACATTGTTCCATCCGGAGCGGTATAGGTATTTAAAGGTCTGAAATTCATGTCAGCAGAAGCTAACCAATCCTTTTCCTTATAAACATCTTCAATGATTATCTTTCCATCTTTATTTAGAACCTTACCACGCTTAATAATCCTTCCCACCATTTCAGGAATAAAATAATCACCCTGCATATCAGCAGGAAGGCGATCTCCCCTAAATATTGATTGTCCGGCACCCGATGTAAATCTATTCAACGTATTATCTTCCGGACGAAGAGCCTTCTCTCCTCCTTGCGCATCCAGGTTACCAATAATTGGCCAGGGTATCGTGAAATCAACCGTATACTGATCGATAAAATTCAAGGCACCATAAGCCGGCATTTGTTGAATCTGCACAGCAGGCAAGCCCGGCCCTGCCTCTGAATAAAATAAGCGGCCATAATTATCACTGGTAATCCCCCACTGTCCGATCATGTTATCCACTAAGGTATCAGCAACCAAAACTCCGTCTTTATATTTATAGCGTAAATTATCCCTTGTAGGATAGATCCAATTATCCATATTCCAGATAAGCCCACCATTTTGATGCTCCAGATTTCTTGAATCTACCGCATCATTTCGGAAAACCATTTTCTTGGTATCTGCTACGCCATCACCATCTGTATCCCCATAGCTCCATATATGTTGAACATTAGTTTCCTGAACTAATAATTGATCTCCAATTGTAAGAATAGCGCGAGGCAACACAAGACTATCAATGTATACAGTAGATTTATCCATCACACCATCTCCATCTGTATCTTCTAAAAGCTTGATCTTACTAACCGGTTCATATTGGCCAGTACCACTGGCATCAAGCATATAAGTATTCATTTCAGCAACAAACATCCTTCCATTGCCATCCCACGTAAGAGCTACAGGCTCTTGGATCATGGGCTCACTGGCAACCAATTCAAGATGATATCCCGGCGGCAATTGAACTTTCTCCATACTCTCTTCCGGAGATAAAGGTTTAACAGGAGGGTCGGTGTCAACTACAACCCTTACAAAATCATCATCGTTAGAAGGGTTTTTTGATTCGTTACAGGCAGACACAAATAGTGCAACTAGTACAGCACTAACAACCCAACTGCCATATAATAGATTTCTTCTCATAATAAATGAAATTTAAACCACTCACTCAAATATATGATTTTAGATTAATACCTTATCTATCATTGCTTTATAAAGAACAGTGGTCAAACAGTGGTTGAACAGTGGTTGAACAGTCCTCAAGCAGTGGTAAAAGGACTGTACATCCACAGTTCAACTACTGTTTAATTATAGTTTAATTACAGTATGGTATATACGTGTTTATACTAATAGATAAATGACAGCAGTCAGTTCTAGTAATTAAAGGGAAAGAAAAGTAAAGGTGTTTTAGAAACCTTATAAAGGACGGATCTTAATATTTCTCCATTGGCTAGAGCCAGGATGTTGTTGCAAGGCAATTTTTCCTTTGGCAACTTTAGCAAAGTTCGCGAACTCCTTGGCATTAAATTTACTATTTGCTACCAATTTATTCCATTCATCGCTTCCTATTTGCCCATCAAAGGTTTGTATGCCATTCAACCAAAAGGTCAGGTGTCCTTTATTCTGTAAGATTCTTACTTGATTCCATTCACCAACTGGTTTTGGTTTCGACACTTCAGGGCCTCCAACCATATCGTATAAGGAACCGGCAAGTCGGCTTTCTTTTTTATTATCTGCAGCATCGATGTTATCCAACACTTGCATTTCAGGGCCCGTTAAATAGGTGTTTTTAAATTCCGGTTTTTCTTGTATGTCAAAAATAATTCCGCTATTTCCTCCTTTAGAAATTTTCCATTCTAAACGAAAATCGAAATTCTCATATTCATCGTTGGTAACAATGTCACCTCCTCCTTCTTCTGGTCCATTTGGATCAAAAGTTAGTACTCCATCTTTCACTTGCCATCTAGAACCCACGGTATCTTTCAAGTAGGTATGCCAGCCGTTAGTTGTTTCACCATCGAATAATAGCTTCCAACCTTCTTTCTTTTCTGCGTCAGTAAGCGTGTTTGGTTTTTGTGCTATTGCCACACTGCTTAGCATAGCAAATACTGTAAAAGCGATCAGAATTCTTTTCATATTTTTTGATTTTTGAGGAGGTAAGGTAAGAAATATCTGAGAAAGCTGCGAAATTTATATAATAATTTATGTAGCAATTGATAGCTATATTTGTTATGATATATGGTTTATAAAAATTCTAAAAAGATGATTTATGGAATATAAAATAACTCGAGCAGTCCCCCAGCTTCCCTCTATTGACTTTGAAAGATCAAAGAAATTCTATATAACGGAATTGGGTTTTAGGTTACATGCAGAATATGATGACCTTCTTATCCTTTTCTTAGACACGATGGAATTACATTTATGGCAATGTTTCGATCAGAATATACCTGATACTTCAAGTTGTTATATACGGGTAAACCACATTGAAATACTCTATGAAAAATATAAACATTTAAACAGCATTTGTGTTCCTTTAAAAATGCAGCCTTGGGGAGTAAAAGAGTTTTATATTAAAGATGACAGTGGAAATCTGCTAAAATTTGGAGAAGAAAAGCTTTTATCCCTGGAATAGCAATAATCTACCTCTATGAAAAAGACATTACAGATATCAAATATCATTGCTTTAATTGTTACGATAATAATTAATTATTTGTCTAATACTGGTGTATTTAACGGAAGTACAATGGCATCCGTTTCTGCAGAATATCAAAATTATTTTACACCGGCGGGGTATACATTTTCTATCTGGGGACTTATTTATATTGGGTTAATTGCATTTGTTGTTTACCAAAGTAAAGGATTATTCAAAAAAGCAGAAGTACCTTCCGTTGTTCTTGAAGTTGGGTGGTTATTCGTTATATCCTGTGCAGCTAACTGTCTTTGGATTCTGGCATGGCTTTATGAATATACAGGCACTTCTGTACTTATAATGATACTACTTCTTTTCTCATTAATGCGGATTGTTATCAGCACTCGCATGGAGCTGGATGAAGTGCCATTAAAGAAAATTGTCTTTGTATGGTGGCCTTTTTCTCTCTACGTTGGTTGGATCACAGTAGCTCTACTAGCAAATATTGCTGCATATTTAGCTAAAATGCAATGGGATGGATTTGGAATATCAGGTATTAGCTGGACTATCCTTTTTATATGTATTGCAGGCATTGTAAATGTATTTTTAACCTGGGGTAGAAACATGCGGGAAGCGGCAATTGCCGCAGCTTGGGGATTAATAGGAGTAGCGGTGGCTAATTCCCCTTCATTTCCGTCGATTGTATATACTGCAATTACTGTAGCTATTCTTCTTTTAATAAGCAGTGTAGTTCATGCTTATAGAAACAGACCAAAGTCTCTTAGAAGAATCAACTCAATGAAAATCTAAAACAAACAGGAATGCAGATAAGCATACATATGCTCACCTGCATTTCGCATCATTACTTCAATTAATTTAATTCTGTAATAAACTCTTCTCTACGTTTACGAACTTTCTTAAGATTCACTAACCAATCATTTGATTCGTCGCGGTATCCTAAAGGCAATAAGGTTACACTTTTCAATCCTTTTTCACTTAAATTTAAAAGAGAATCTAAAGCACTGCTATCAAAACCTTCCATTGGCGTGGCATCAACTTTTAACTCTGCTGCAGCTGCAATTGCGGTTCCAAAAGCAATATAAGCTTGACGCGCTGCATGTTCGAAGTTTTGTTGAGATGTTTGGTTCGTATATAAATCTATTAGCCTGGTTCGATAATCAGCCGTTGATGAATCAGGTAAGCCTCTCTCTGCATTTAAATGATCAAATATGCTGTTAATACGTACGTCAGTATATTTATCCCATGCCGCAAATATCAATAAATGCGAAGAATCTGTTACTTGACTTTGGTTATAAGCAATTGCTTGGATTTTTTCTTTTAATTCAGGATTCGTTACTACAATTACCTCAAAAGGTTGTAGACCAGATGATGTTGGCGCTAAGTGTGCTGCCTCTAAAATTTTCTCAACTTTATCTTGCGGAACAGTCTGCCCATTCATCTTTTTTGTGGCGTATCGCCAGTTCAATGCGTCTAATAATTCCATTATTTTTATGTTTTATTTTGCAAATTTCAATAATATAGTTTACTTTAGAAACTAATTACCAATAATAAAGTAGTTTCCTTTTGGAAACTATTAATAATGCGATGGAAAACAAGAATACAAAGATCTCTATTCATGATGAAGGCTGTAAAGTAAAGCTACGTGCTGTACAAGACACGTTGGATATCCTTAAAGGGAAATGGAAAATTTCTATTATTAGTTCCCTAAGTTTTGGAAAGCGACGCTTTATGGAATTACAAAGAGAGGTAGATGGTATTGGTGCTAAAATGCTATCAAAAGAATTACAAGAATTAGAAATTAACGGGTTAATCTCTAGAACAGTTTGTGATACGAAACCAATAACGGTTGAATATGAGCTCTCTGATTATGGGAAAACCTTACAGAATATCATCAACGAAATGATTAATTGGGGTCTGAACCACCGTGTTAATATTGTTGAGAATTATAAATCTCACGCCAAATAAAATTATTTATACTTTCTTAACAGTATAATTTAGGGCATTTATCTGGCTTTATCCGATCCTATTCCCCTTATTTATATAATTTTTTTCATAAGGCATCTATCGCCTTATGAGATTTATTTTGCTTTTTCTATTTCTTTATTTGTAATTAATCTAAATAAATATTAGGTTTACAACGTTATTTTTAATTAATCTAAATAAATGGAAAAAAGCATACCTCTAATGCTGTTATTATGCATCTTATTTGCGCGACAGCTTCAGGCACAGGAAAACACCTTCTCCACGAATGACTCCCTAAAAAACACTTCTCTCCAGGAAGTAGTGATCACCGGCCAATTTGAACCTCAATCCATAAAAAATTCAGTCTACAAAGTGCATACAATCAGCAATGATCAAATCCGTTTACGTGCATCCACTACTGTTGAGAATATTTTGAACACTCAGTTAGGTATGCGATTTTCCAACGATCTGACTTTAGGAGAATCTGATGTTCAGTTAATGGGAATGTCGGGGCAGAATGTAAAGGTTTTAATAGACGGAATACCTTTAATAGATCGCGGAGCTACAAAACAGAGTCTTAGCCAAATTGATGTTAATAATATTGAACGTATTGAAGTAGTTGAGGGACCGATGTCTGTAATGTATGGTACAGATGCTCTTGCAGGGGTTATCAATATCATCACTAAGAAAAACAAAAACGCTAATAATCTAATCGTATCGGCACGCTTGCAGGAAGAAAGTGCAGGAAGTGAATACAATGCTTTTCGTAAAGAAGGCACACATAATGGTAATCTCTCAGTCGACTGGCAAAAGGATGGGTGGCAAGTGAAGGCATCTGGCACAAGAAATAATTTTGGAGGCTGGCAAGGCACTAGCACCAATCGTGCATTAGATTGGAGTCCGAAAGATCAATGGCTGGCGTCAGGAACGTTAGGCTATCGAAACTCAAAAACAAATACCTGGTATCGATTGGATTATCTCGATGAAGATATCTATACTCCCGGCCCTCTAAATCAAAGTAATTTAAGAGCTGTAGATAAAAATTATCTTACCTCCAGGTATAATCATGTGCTACAATCTGAATGGAAAATAAATGAACGATTAAGTCTTTCTACAGCCGCTTCTTACCAGAACTATCAACGTGCCACTAAAACTGTAAGGCATGATTTCAAAAATGGCACCTCAGAATTAACTACCGGAATAGGAGAACAAGATATAGCTAAATTTAATTCGGCTGTGTTTCGGGGAACCTTTCAATATAAAATTTCCGATCAAATCTTCTTACAACCTGGAATAGAATTTAATAGCAATAGGGGTACCGGAGAACGGATAGCAGGAGAGCCAACAATTAATGACTATGCCTTCTTTATTTCTTCTGAATTAAAACCTTTAAGCTGGTTAAATATCAGACCCGGGTTACGTTTTATAAAAAATTCAGTTTATGATGCCCCTCCTGTAATCCCTTCATTGAATACAAAATTTAAATTTAACGATTCATTTGATTTACGAGCAGCTTATGCAAGAGGATTCCGTTCGCCGGCATTACGCGAACTGTATTTCACATTCTTCGATGCGAATCACTCCATTCAGGGTAATGAGAAATTAGAAGCAGAATATTCAAATAGCTTTAATACGTATTTAAGTTGGTATAGCAATCCGTTAAATGCTGTAAGAATTACCAGCACGCTTGGTGGATTTTATAACGAGTTTAATAATTTAATAACGGTAGGTGCCAGTCCTGAAAACCCTGCAGTAAGTACTTATATAAACATTGACAAATTCAGAACAACTGGTGCGACATTCGAAAACACCCTTCAATGGGAGAATCTGACTTCCACCTTCGGATTTTCTTATATAGGCAGATACAATCAACTTTCTGCAACAGAAAATAACATCCCGGACATGGTATGGTCTCCTGAAATCACTAGCAATATGATGTATGTGATACCTAAATGGGGTGCGGGAATCAATGTATTTTATAAGTTCAATGGAAAGCGTCCAAGTTATGAAGCAAATCCTCAACCCAATGGAGATATCTCAATTAACAGAGCTTCGATCAGTTCATTTCACACCGCGGATATAAGCATTAATAAAAATATTACCCGTTATGTAACTCTTGTAGGAGGTGCACGTAATCTTTTTAACGTAACTCAAATTCAGAATACATCATTAGGCGGTGGCGAAGCACACAGCACTGCTAATGGCTATTTGCCAGTAAGCTATGGCAGGTCTTTCTTTTTAGGGTTAACTCTTCAATGGTCAAAGAATTAATAACACAATTATATAAATCAACAATTAATAAAAACACATGAAAACAACAATTTACACGTCCAAGTTCTTTTTCTTGGCTTTATTAGGAATTACTACGGCAATATCATCTTGTTCTCGCGATAAGGATACAGTTCCTGTTATTCCTCCTTCTGATGGTACTGAAATGACGCTTGATGGAGGAGAAGGAGGAAGTAGTGCTGAAAATACAGTATTTGTAGACTTAAGCACAGATACACAAAAATCTATAAAACGGACAAGCTGGAGTTTAGGTTTTTATAACGGTAGTCAGTTTCGCGTTATATTAAATAATACTGCGGGTGCATCTGCGCTAAAAGTGAATAAGACAGATTTAAATGCAGTTTCAGAAAGCGATATTAATCTGGATGATTTGGCTATATCATTGGGTACTCCTGGTGCATTCGACAATATTGATGACTTAACAGGCGATTTAACTAAAACATTAATACCTGAAATATCTGCAACAGAAAGCAGCAATCAAGTATTTGTTATCAATCCGGTTGGGGGAAGTCATGGAGCAACTATTTCTGCCGACAACTTATATAAAGTAAGGATACTTCGTTCTGGAAACGATTATACTTTACAATATGCTCAGTTGAATGCAACAACCTTTCAAAGCTTAACTATCAAGAAAGATGATACTTATAACTTCAATTATATATCATTGGAGAATGGCCCTATTACAATAGAACCTAAAAAAGCTGATTGGGACATTGAATGGACATGGAGCTTATATTTTGGTGGAGCAGGTGCTAATAGTTTTCCATATGGCTATTCTGATCTAATATTCATTAACTATTTAGGAGGAACAACAGCAGCCGAAGTAGTATTTAAGGATGCTGAAGGCAATGATAATGGGAAACCATCTTTTGCTGATTTCAGCGAGTCAGATTTAGCTGGAATTAGCTTTAGTGGTTCAAAAGGTGTAATGGCTTCTGACTGGAGAAAGACAACTGGTACCCCACTTGGAGCACAAAGTGATCGCTATTACCTTATTAAAGACTCATCTGGCAACATCTACAAATTGAGATTCACAAGCATGGGAGCAGGGAATCCTCCTACAGATGGAGGTACGCGTGGCTATCCAGAATTGGAATATAAATTAGTAAAACAAGGCTAATTAATTAAGAAAAAAACAATCATGAATAAAAACACTTTTTTAGGTGGTATAATATTATTACTAATATCAGCAGTTAGTGCCTGCAATGTAGATACTCAATCAGAAGCAACTTTTGTTGATTCTACTAAAATTGTATCTATCAACGGCACAGTTTCAGAGATATTAGTAGACCTTGGTTTTGAAGACAATATTGTTGGTGTGGATGTGGCAAGCACATACCCGGCCAGTTTAAATTCAAAGCCCAAAGTAGGACATAGTCAGCAAATGGCGGCAGAAGGGATAATTGCCCTTGGGCCCGATGTAGTGATTGGAACTAGTAAAGATGTTAAACCCGAATTAGCAGATCAGATTCGAAATGCGGGCGTTAAACTACTTCTTTTTGATCAGGAATATTCACCAGAAGGAACCAAGAAACTTATTAAATCTATAGCGGATAGTCTTAATAGAACAGCTAAAGGAGATTCTATTATTTCGATTGTAGAAGCAGATCTTGCAAAAGCCAATGCTGCAGAAAAAACTGATCCTAAACCCAAAGTCCTATTTATATATGCTCGTGGTACAGGAACCATGATGGTGGCTGGTAATGGCACCCAGGTAGAGAAAATAATTGAACTTGCTGGAGGTCAGAATGCTGTAAGTGGGTTTACAGATTACAAACCTCTTACAGCTGAAGCACTTGTAGCCGCTAATCCGGACGTTATTTTACTATTTGACAGTGGACTTTCGAGTCTCGGAGACATAGATGGTTTATTGGAAGTTCAGGGAGTAAAGGAAACCAATGCTGGGAAAAATCGCAAAATAGTAGAAATGGACGGGCAATTTCTAACAGGATTCAGTCAACGATTGGGTAAGGCTGTTTTGGAACTGGCGGAGAAAATCCATTAATATACAATACATGAGAAACTACAGTTTTGTGCTCAGTGTCCTTATTATCATACTTTTAGTGGCTTGTCTATTATCGGTTTGTATTGGAGCAGTTAAGATCAGTGCTTCTGAATTATGGTCAATCATTGCATACCGGATAGGATTAAGCAAGGAGATGAGTTTCACTTCGCAACAAGAAGCTGTTCTTATTACATTACGTTTACCTCGAGTAGTGTTGGGAGCCTTGGTGGGTAGCACTCTGGCAATTGCCGGAGCTGCTATTCAAGGCTTGTTTCGTAATCCACTTGCTGAGCCAGGATTAATTGGTATTTCATCAGGTGCATCATTCTTTGCTGTATTAATGATTGTGCTAGAAGCCCGATTCTTTAGTTTTCTGACAGATGCATTTGGCTATTATGCTCTTTCATTTGCAGCTTTTACGGGGGCCTGTATCACAACATTCATTGTTTATAATCTGGCAATGCGTAAAGGCAAAGCCGATATAACGACTTTACTTTTAGTAGGTATAGCCATCAATGCTTTAGCCGGCTCATTTACCGGGCTACTTACTTATATCGCAACAGATGAGCAATTAAGAAACATTACATTCTGGAGCTTGGGTAGTTTAGGTGGTGCAAACTGGAAAAGTGTTACCGGTATTTTACCTTTTGTACTTATACCCTTAGTAGCATTGCCATTATTTAGCAAATCACTTAATACACTTTCTTTAGGAGAGTCTCAGGCCGGACATATGGGTATTAATGTGAACCTGCTTAAAAAGATAGTGATTGTTTTAGCGACACTTGGTGTAGGTGCGTCAGTAGCTGTATCAGGTATGATTGGGTTTATCGGATTAGTTATCCCGCATATTCTTAGGATAGCATTTACAGCAGACAACCGACTTATTGTTCCAGGATCAGCTTTATTAGGAGCTGCGGTATTAATATTATCTGATTTAATTGCCAGAACACTTGTAGCGCCTGCTGAATTACCCATTGGTATCTTAACTGCTATTATTGGGGCGCCAATATTCATCTATATAATTATGGCAGAAAGGCGGAAACGCGGGTTTGCATAGAATATTAAAGAACATTGAAAATGATTGAAATAAAAAATCTTAGTTATTCAGTAGGTAAGAAAAGGTTACTAAGCAATGTTGGTTTTGATGTACAGCCTGGAGAGCTGTTGGCGATTATTGGAGCCAATGGTGCGGGTAAAAGCACTTTACTAAAATTGCTCTGTAAAGAAATCCCAAGCGAATCTGGTGAAATATTAATACGTGACAAACCTATTGAAGAATATAAGTTGGATGCATTAGCCAAATTCCGGGCTGTATTGGCTCAAAACAATACGATATCAGTATCATTTAGGGTACATGAGCTTGTAATGATGGGTAGATATCCTCATTTCGACAGTCAACCTTCTGAATACGACATTCAAATTGTCAAAAATGTTATGGAAGAGACTGGTATTACAAGTTTTATGAATCGAGACTATAATACATTATCAGGAGGTGAGCAACAGCGCGTACAATTAGCACGGGTTATTGCTCAAATATATGATCAGCCAGGCGGTTTATTGTTTTTAGATGAACCTACCAACGGCCTTGATTTGCTTTATCAACAACAGATTATGCAATTAGCCAGAGAGTTAGCGGATCGAGGTTACTGTGTTATCAGCATACTTCATGATATCAATTTTGCGTCTCGCTTTGCAGACAAAGTACTTATTCTTAAAAAGGGAGAACTGGTAGCTTTTGGCAAACCAAAAGATGTAATCAGTTGTGAAAACATTCATCGTGCATTCAATATAAGGGTTCGATTATTTACTGATGATGAATTTAAATGCCCATTAATCGTTCCCTCAATGATTTTAACAGAACAAAATAATAAAAGATAAAAATTATGGAAAAGACAACTTTAAAATTAAAGGATCAATATGACGCTTTCAAAGCTGAGAATCCGAAAACACGTATACGAGATGCAGCTAAACAATTAGGTGTTTCAGAAGCTGATTTAGTAGCAATAGGTCATAATACTATTGCATTGAAAGCTGACTTCGAGAACATTCTTAAGGAAATAAAAACCTTAGGATATGTAATGGCACTTACGCGAAATGACCATGCGGTACATGAACGTAAAGGTGTTTATACAAAAGCTACTTTTAATGGGCACATTGGACTGGTGGTTAATCCTGATATAGACCTTAGATTATTTATGAATGCATGGCACTTTGGATTTGCAGTTCATGAAGGTGAGCGACAAAGTCTGCAATTTTTTGATCAGGATGGCGAGGCTGTACATAAGATCTATCTTACGGAACAAAGTGATTTGGAAGCATATGGAGCCCTGGTTTCAAAATACAAGTCGGATGTGCAAGGCGAACCACTACAAACTTCTGCACTAGATAAAACCATTATTGAGAAATCTGATGATGAAATTGATATAGTTGGATTTCAACAAGCTTGGTTAAATTTAAAAGATACACATGAATTTTTTGGTCTTTTAGGAAAGTATGGTATCGCTCGCCGCCAAGCTATGCGCTTAGCTCCCGAAAAACATGCGACACAAATATCTGTTGATTCGTTAAAGCAGATAATTGAAAATGTATCAGAGCGTGAATTGGAAATCATGGTTTTCATAGGTAGTCGTGGTTGTATTCAAATACATACAGGGAAAGCACAAAAACTATTACAAACCGGGCCATGGTTTAATATTCTTGATCCTGAATTTAATATGCATCTGCGCGAGGACAGTATTGATAGCGTATGGCTGGTTAAAAAACCTACTACCGATGGCATTGTAACTAGTCTTGAGGCTTTCGATAAAAACGGGAATATAATTGTGCAATTCTTTGGGAAGCGCAAACCACGTATACCTGAACGCGAGGACTGGAGACAAGTAATAGCAGATTTTGCTAAAGCTATTTAAAGTTGTTTTCTAATACAACAAAGGGTTTATCATATTGATAAACCCTTTGTTGTATTAATGATATTCCTGTTATTTTCCTGATTATTCTAAGTAACCAAATTTACCTGTGTTGAATTCTTCAAATGCTTGCATTAATTCAGCTTTGGTATTCATCACAAAGGGACCATGTGCGGCTATAGGCTCCTTTATAGGTTCTCCACTTAATATCAACACTACAGCATTTTCTAATGCTTCTACTGTGAATTCATCACCGTCTTTTTCAAATAATACAAAATGATCTGTTTCAACCTTTTCGACTCCGTTTACTTTAATGCTACCCTCTATAACCAACAGTCCTGTATTTTGACTTTTTGGGAAGGAGAAATCGACTAAAGCACCTTTATTCAATTTAGCATTTTGCAAATTGATAGGCGTGAAAGTGAAAGCAGAGCCTTTTACATCTTTATATTGGCCTGCAATTACTTCAATTATACCTCCATCGTTAGGAATTTGATATTTATTGATTTTATCGTTAGTAAGCTCTTGATATTTTGGTGCAGAAGCTTTGTCTTTTGCAGGTAAGTTTACCCACAACTGTACCATATGAAAATCGCCCCCTGCTTTACTAAAATCTTCCTCGTGATATTCTTTATGCAAAATACCCGATGCAGCAGTCATCCATTGTACATCGCCTTCCTTAATTACCCCACTATTTCCTGCGCTATCGTTATGAGCTATCTTTCCTTTATAAGCAATGGTTACTGTTTCAAATCCTTTATGAGGATGCACACTCACTCCCCTTGGCTTATCTGATGGTGGAAAATAGAACTTCGAGTTATAATCTAACATAATAAATGGATCCATTCTCTGCATATCTAAACGATAAGCACTTGGAATAAAATTATGCACTCTAAAACCATCTCCCACATAATGGGGCTCACGAGGAGCTACTACCATTTCAATGTTTTTCGTTTCCATAATCATCATATTTTATAACACAAAAATAAGACAAAGGAAGTGACCCTACATTGATGTAGGGTAAGAAAAAATAGTGATATAGGTTAACACCTAAAGGTTAAACTTGAAGCAACCTAACATTTTCATATATTAGTGGGTACCTTCTTGATTTTTAAGGTATTGAACTGCTAATTCTGGCTCATCAGTCTGTACCACACTTACACTCTTCATTTTGTTAAAAAAGTTTTGATAATGTTGAAGGTCTGTTACAGCAGCTTTGTCAACATCTCCTAAGGTATTAGCCCAAAATCTGATTCCCTGACTCCTAAGCTTATTTAATTCCTTCTCATTATTAATAAATGAATTATCAATATGAATAATTTTTGTCATGTTCATTTTGACAATCCCTTCCAAATCTTCCATATTATATGCTCTAGGCATAATCTTTATAAGAGGGTTTAGCCGATACAGCTGGGGCATTTGTTTGTAATCATATAGAAAAAACAGCACTTGCTCATCCATCTCTAATTCTGATATCAACTCATAAACACGTTTAGCTGTTTCAAAGCTTTCAGCTTTAAAGTCGATATCAATTAAAATATTCCCTTTAGTACGTAATAAAGCTTCTTTCAAAGTTGGTACATAAGAGGAGGTAGCTTGACCGTTTCTCGTTAAAAATAATTTTTGTAAATCAGAATATAAATATGAATCTATCGCACCAGTACCTGTTGTGGTTCTATCAACGGTTTTATCATGCATTATAACCAATTCCCCGTCTTTCGTTTCTCTTACATCTAATTCTACAATATGTGCACCCACCCGAATGGCCTCATCAATAGCGGCCAATGAATTCTCTGGAAAATCTTTATGCCCTCCTCGATGTGAAGCAACTAATATAGTTTGGGGTTCATGATTATAAACTTCCAAAATTGTATCTACTCGCGAAGATTGAGCTTGAACCGTTGGTTTTGTTGCAAATACAACGAGGCTGAAAACGATAAAAACTCCTTTTAATCTAGAAAAAATCATACGGATTATTTTAGTGGTTCAAACAGATCAAATAATTCTACAGAAACCTTAAATATAATACAACTATTTTATTTGTTATATTATGCTAATTAATATCCTTTGGTGTTTCAAGCCTATAAGAGCTTTTTTGAGTAAACGTTCTGCCAAACATATCTGTAGCTCTTACTTCTATTTGATGATCGCCCAATGATAAGTTTGTCGGAATTCTACCCTGCCAAAGATGTGTACTATTCACAGCATTAGATGGCCGACGACCTGGCACTAGCTCTTCAATGGTATCCCAACGATATAAAGATTCAACAAATGACGGATCAACTATTTCTACATAATTCATAGGGCTCCATTCTCCCTCATCGATGCGATATTCTACAGTATTCCCTTTTGTGCCCATAAAAAAGTTGGCAGAAATAGTAGCCTGTGTGCCACGCCCTTTAGCAACTACTTTGGGGTTAAAAATCTCTATTTGACAATCCTTTGTCTTACCTGCAACCTTATAATCAATCGTGTACTGATTTCCTGTAATATTTAAAAAGGCATAACCTTTAGGTGTTCCATCACGCATTGTAGATGCCGGAACACCACTTTCATTTACTTCTCCAGAATACCAATCTCCGGATGTAGTGCCTGCATTGTACTCATGATGAGGTTTTTCTTGATGCCAACCGTCTGCTTGTGTATAAAAATTTTGACGCTGAAGGTGTGTATGTGCCGACATTGATAAGGTATTTGGAAATTCTTTCAACAAATCAAATAAACGTTGACGATCTGCATTTCTAAAACTATTTTCTTTTTCATGCTGAAGAGGGATATGAAAAGCCAATACAATTAATTTATTTTTGTCGACATATTTCAAGTCATTTTCTACAAAGTCTAATTGATCTTTACGAAATCCACCCCAATACCCATTCTCATCTCTCGGATCTGGATAAAGAATATTATCCAATATTATAAAATGCGCATTCCCATAATCGAAAGCATAATTTGCTGGTCCGAAGTTGGCTTCAAATGTTTCGTCGGATAGGGAATCTGATACCGCATCATAATTCATGTCATGATTACCCATCAAATTATACCAAGGTACACCTACTTCACTAACAGCCTGAATATAGGGACTATGCAATACTAGATCGTCGCCTACTAAATCACCGAGACTTAATCCAAATGCAATGTTCTCTACTCCTTTCAATTCTGACACAATTCCACGAGCGAAAAAATTCACTTCCTCTAGTGTGTAGGCTTGAGGGTCTCCAAATATCAAAGAAGTGAAATTAGTAGGCTCTTCAACTTTTATTAATCCAAAATCAACTGATTTCGGTAATTTCCCGGTAGGTTCTACCCCTTTGTAAGTAAGAGATGGGGAACCTTCAGGTTTATGGATATAATAGTATTGAGGTTGATTAAATTCATTTACACCAACTTTATAATCAGCAGGCTTAATTACAAATAGGATATTATCTATTCCGACTGGTAATTCATATTGACCATCTTCGTCCGTTTGTACCACTTGCACACCATTACTTACTGATACACCACTTATTCCCTTTTCTTTTCTCTCTTTCTTTCCGTTCCCATTTAAATCATGATAAACATAACCCTTTGCAATGGATTGTGCATGTACAGTGTAGTTAAAGAATAGGCTTACTAAAGTTACTAAAATGATTCTCATCTCCTTTATTTTATTTTCTTACAAAACTTGTGTAAATATTTAATTATGCAAGGATAGTAGTATTACATTAATAAGTTATTAAGAACATGTTACGGATTCTTTAAGGTTCAGTAAATAATAATAAACAGATTATAACCTTTTAATAGAAAACCAAAGAATGAACGATTAATAGCACAAATATTCTAAAAATTTGTTCGCTTAATTCTTCTAATAGGTTGTTTTTGGCTTTAAAATCTAATAACAATTTGATAATGCAGTAATTTCTGCTATCTCAAAAATCGACTCTAGATTTGCAGCAATCTAAAAAAACATACAAAATGAAGAAGTTTTTACTTTTATTTACCTTGCTATTTACCGCAGCAATTGTAAACGCACAGGTGACTACCAGTAGTTTAACTGGGACAGTTTTTGAATCTAATGGCCAATCAGCTATTGGTACAAGCATTAAAGCTACTCACGTACCAACAGGATCAACTTATTCAACTCTTACAAACGAAAGTGGGAGATTCACAATTTCTAATATGCGTGTGGGTGGCCCATACACGGTAGAAATTACCTACATCGGTTTTCAAAAAGAAACTTATGAAAACATCAATTTACAGTTAGGGCAATCTTTTGTATTAAATACAACACTTAAAGAAGGTGATACAGAATTGAGTGCGGTTGTAATTACAGGAGATGGTTCAAAGTTAAATACCAACAGAACTGGAGCAAGTACGAACATTAGTACAGAAACCTTAACCACTTTGCCAACCATTAATCGTAGTTTGTTAGATTTTACTCGTCTAACCCCTCAATCGTCAGGAAATTCTTTCGGTGGACGTGACTCTCGTTACAACAACCTTCAAATTGATGGTTCAAACTTTAATGATGGATTCGGATTGAGTGGAAATCCGCTTCCCGGTGGTAAATCTCAACCTATTTCATTGGATGCAATTGAAGAAATTCAAGTTAATATTGCTCCATTTGACATTCGTCAAAGTGGATTTACAGGTGCGGGAATCAATGCAGTGACTAGAAGTGGTACCAATACTTTTACCGGTTCTGTTTATGGTTATCTTAATAACCAGAGTTTTCAAGGTCGTAAAGTAGGTGACTCTGAATTAGCTAAGAGTGAAGATGCTTCAACTAA
The DNA here is from genome assembly GCF_004339765.1 of Albibacterium bauzanense. Lineage (GTDB taxonomy): Bacteria > Bacteroidota > Bacteroidia > Sphingobacteriales > Sphingobacteriaceae > Albibacterium > Albibacterium bauzanense. Next base: position 1,297,764 of record NZ_SMGO01000001.1, read on the forward strand.
AAACTATGGTTTTCGTTTGGGCGGACCTATTATTAAGGACAAATTATTCTTCTTTTTTAATGCAGAAAAAGTAGAAGAAACTGGGGCAAATGCTTCTGGTGCTAATCTTTGGAAAGCTTCTCAAAATGGCGTTGCTGATCCTGACAATAATATTGCTAGAACAAGTGTTGCTGATTTAGATGCTGTAAAAAATCACTTAATAAATACCTGGGGATATAATCCGGGTCGTTATGAAGGCTATGCTAATGAAGCGAAACAGCATAGCACCAAATTCTTAGCTCGTATTGATTATAATATTAATGATATTCACAAATTAGCAGTACGTTATAATCAAGTAATTGGTATTTCTAACCAATTAACAAATGGTGCTTCAGGACCATCTCCACGTACTCCTAATAGTGCACAGAGAGTAAGTTCTCAATCTATTGCTTTTGAAAATGCGAATTATGGTTTTGAAAACTCGGTACGATCTTTAACAGCCGAATTATCTAGTAATTTTAATTCCAATCTATCTAATCAGTTCTTAGCAACTTATAGCCGTATTCAGGACAAAAGAACTTCAAAAAGCGATATCTTCCCAATGGTTGATATCTGGGATGGTAGTGCTACAGGTACTAATTACATGACTTTTGGATATGAATTGTTCTCGTTAAACAACGATGTGGTTAATGATAATTACTCTTTTGTAAATAACTTAACCTATACTACAGGTAATCATACAATTACTGGAGGTGCTGCTTTTGAAATTCAAAAATTCGGCAATGCTTATGTGCGTATGGGAACTTCTTATTATCGTTATAAATCGGTCGAAGATTTCCTTACTACTGGTACCCCTAATGAGGTAGCACCCGTTATGTTTGGAGTGACTTATCCATATGAGGGTCAAGACCCATATGCTCGCATTAATTTTGGACAAGCCTCTTTATATGTTCAAGACCGTTTTGCAGTGAATGACAGGTTAGATATTACTGCTGGCTTGCGTGCTGAATTGCCTATCTATTTAAACGACCTTACTCCTAACCCGGGAATCAATAATCTTTCATTATTGGGTACTGATGGTAAACGTAAAAAATATGATTCAGGAAGCTGGCCAAAGTCACGCATTATGTTATCTCCAAGAATTGGTTTCAATTATGATGTAGAAGGAGACAGAAGCCTTATTTTACGTGGAGGAACAGGAATATTTACAGGTAGAGTTCCTTTTGTTTGGTTAACAAACATGCCTTCCAATGCTGGAGTTCTGCAAAATACAGTAGAACCTACAAGTTATGATCAAGTTGTCCCATGGATTGGCGGTATTTCATTTAATCCGGACCCTTATCATTGGGTAAATAACCCTCCAGCCGGAGCAGAAAAGGTATTTATTAAAAGTCCTTCTGGTGGTAACCCAAGTACTTTTGCATTAGTAGATGATAATTTCAAAATGCCAAAGGTTTGGAGAACAAGCTTGGGTGTTGATTATCAAATTCCAAATACACCTTTAATAGCTACCGCTGATTTATTATATACTCGCGACATCAATGCAATTTACCAATTTGGAGCAAATCGTACTTTTACTGCTGACACAATGAGTTATTCGCCAGGTGATAATCGGGATTTTTATACATCTTCAACTGTAGCATTCAATCCGGCAATTGGTGCTAATAACGCAACGGTATTAACCAATACAAATAAAAAAGGAAGTTCATATAGCGCAACTTTTGGCTTGACAATGCCACGTAGAACAGCAGGATTTACAGGAAGCGTGTTTTACACCTATTCTGGAGCAAAAGAAATCTCTGGTAACCCAGGTTCTAATGCTTCATCTGCATGGATAAACAGCCCTTCCATCAATAATCCAAACGATCAGTTTCTATATAATTCTGCTTATGCAGTTCCACATCGTGTGAATGCAAATCTTTCGTATAGAATTGAGTATTTGAAAAACTTAGCTACAACTTTCTCTGTTTATTATAATGGGGCGCATCAAGGTCGTTACTCGTATCAGTATAGTGCAGATTTTAATGGGGACGGAACTAATGCAGATTTAATTTTCCTACCTTCAAATACTTCAGATTTAAAATTTGTAGCTATTACATCCGGATCAGGTGCTGATCAAGTTGTGTTATTTACTCCAGAAGAACAAGTTGTTGCATTTGATAAGTATATTGCAAATAACGATCTGGAACAATATAGAGGCCAATATCTAAAAAGAAATGATTTCTTAATGCCTTGGTTAAGTAGTTTTGATGTGCGCATAGCACAAGAAATCATGGCACCTGTTGCTGGTCGTAAGCATAAATTAGAAATTAGTCTTGATGTAGTGAATTTTGGAAATTTATTAAATAAAGATTGGGGTGTGCAGCAAACATTAAATAATGCACAGAACCTGCTGACTCCGGTTACAAAGAGTGCAAGTGCTCCTACTTTCAAAATGATGACTGTATCTGAAAACGGAGAAGTTGTATTGCCTACAGCGCCATTCAGGGATTTAACCTCATATAGTTCTACTTGGAAAATGCAATTAGGACTGCGCTATTCTTTCTAAAATATCTTCTGATTTAATAAAAAGGATTGTTCTACAGAACAATCCTTTTTCAATTTAAACACTTTAATAATGCATACAACAACTAAATTTCTAATTAAAAGTCTGCTTATAATACAGATAGTATTGTTCGCTAATTTAACTCAAGCACAAACAGACACCACCCAACAAATTACTATTGGACGGACAAATACTCTCGAGCAACAACAGAAACCATATGTAATTCTTATTTCTGCCGATGGTTTTCGTTATGATTATGCAAAAAAATATCGAGCAAAACACTTATTAGCATTAAGCCGTAAAGGGATACGAGCCAAATCTATGATTCCAAGTTATCCGTCAGTAACTTTTCCAAATCATTATAGTATTGTAACTGGTTTATATCCCTCACATCATGGTTTAGTAAACAATACTTTTTTCGACAAGAAGTTAAATGCAAAATATTCAATAGGTTCTGATGTAGTTCGCGATGGTGAATGGTATAGCGGCACACCTCTCTGGGTTTTAGCTGAACAGCAAGGAATGCTTGCTGCCAGCATGTTTTGGGTAGGTTCAGAAGCTGCAATAAAAGGTATCCGCCCCACTTATTATTATAATTATAATGAGCAAATGCCTATTTATGAAAGGATCAAAGTTGTGAAAGAATGGTTAAGCTTACCAGAAGATAAAAGACCTCATCTAATCACTTTTTATCTTTCAGAGCCCGATCATTCGGGTCACGGCTTTGGGCCGGAATCTATTGAAACAGAACAAGCTGTAAAAATGGTCGATTCTGCTATTTATCAATTAACAGAAGCAGTGAAATCAACCGGGCTTCCTGTAAACTTTATTTTTGCTTCTGATCACGGTATGACTAGTGTTGATAGAGAGAACCCGATTCCTACACCAAAAGCTATAGATACAGCGAAGTTTTTTATTCTATCTTCAGGTACCTTAATGGATGTACAGGCAAAAAACAAGGCCGATATTGTGCCTTTGTATGAACAACTTAAAAACACAGAAAAGGATTATAAAGTTTATTTAAAAACTAATATGCCAGAATATCTTCATTATAGTGATAAAGATGATAGAATGAACCGTATTGGTGATATTCTGTTGATACCGGAATGGCCAAAAGTATTTTCTAACCATAGACCTGGCATAGGTTATCACGGTTTCGATCCTGCAACTGTTAAAGACATGCATGCAACATTCTTTGCCTGGGGGCCTGCTTTTAAAAAAAGATTAAAAATACCTTCTTTCGAGAATGTCAATATTTATCCTCTCATAGCAGAATTATTAAATTTAACAATTACGGAAGAGATAGATGGCAAGAAAGAAATACTACATAAAGTTCTAAAGTAAAACTTTATGTAGTATTGGAAAAAGAATATACTGTTTTGAACAAGTAATTCTTATCTATAAGGATCTATGGTATGGATATGACCAAATTCATCATAGGTCAATTCGATACATTTTATGGAGCGCAAATGAGTTACACCTTTGGACAAACTAGAGTCATGGTAAAACAGATACCACTTATTCTGAAACTCCACAATAGAATGGTGCGAAGTCCAACCAACTACAGGATTCAGTATTCTGCCTTTGTAAGTAAATGGACCATATGGATTATCACTCATAGCATAGCAGATGTAATGCGTGTCACCCGTTGAATAGGAAAAATAATATTTCCCGTTGTATTTGTGCACCCACGGTGCTTCAAAAAACCTTCTTTCATTATCGCCTTGTAGTAAGGGCATACCTGCTTCATCTAATATGACCACATCTTTTGGTTCCTCAACAAACTCCAGCAGGTCATTACTTAGTTTAGCTACTTTTGCACACAATGCTGGCTCATTGTCTTCTGGTAAATGAATAAATGGCCCTTCACCTTCGGCCTTGAAAGAGCCCGTTCGCCAACGCTGTAACTGTCCACCCCATATACCACCAAAATACATCAAGTAATTGTCGTTCTCGTCTTCAAACACAGCAGGATCAATTGAGAAACTGTTTTTAATTGCCTGAGGCTGTGCAGTGAATGGCCCTCCAGGAGAAGTACTTATAGCTACGCCAATACGGAAAATGCCGTCATAGTCTTTTGCAGGAAAGAACAGATAATATGTTCCATTTTTATGGGCTGCATCCGGGGCCCATAATTGCTTTTCGGCCCACGGAATGTCCTCAACACGCATGGCCACACCATGATCTATCGCTTCTGCCTCTGGATGAGCCATTGAAAACACATGATAATCTTTCATGGCAAAATGACTACCTAAATCGTCAAAAGCGTCACCCTCATCAATGTCATGAGACGGGTAGATATAGATTCTTCCATCGAAAACATGTGCAGATGGATCGGCTGTAAAAAGATGGGTCACTAATGGCTTTGAAATAGCTTTTGAGTTCAGTTCATCAAAATCAATGTGATCAATCGGTTTTTCAGGCATAGTAATGAGTGATTAATAATAACTATATAAATTATGAATTTCTTCTTTGTTTTAAATCTGTTTCTATCTGTACTTCTGTTTTCTTGTCTATTTTATAGAAGAAAAGTAGCCCGACAGCAATTAGAAAAGGAATTGATGGAAAAATGCTTACTAATAACTTTGTACCGTGTATCGCTGAGGCTGATTGTACCAAATCGCTACTGGGAATATAATTATAGAGCCCTAAAATCCATGCTAACAATGCACTACCAAAACTAAGCCCTACTTTCAGTCCTACCATCATGGCTGAAAATATAATGCCAGTAGCGCGGCGATTATTTTTCCATTCACTATAATCAGCAACATCAGCAATCATAGCCCAAAGTAAAGGTATGGTGATACCATAGAAAAAGCCATGTAAGATTTGTGAACCAAATATCAGTCCTACCGCCTTCGGTGGAAAGAAATAGAAAATGAATATAAAGAATGTTGAAAGAAGCAATGCGATACCAAATACATCCCTTTTACCATATTTATCGGCGAATCTTTTTGACAATGTAATACCTACAATCATGAAAATAATTCCTCCAGCATTAAACAATCCAAATCCGGCAGAAGAAGGATCTTCTCCAAAAAAGTTAAGGTTAAGGTTTGCAAGACTGCCTGTTATTGGATTAACAAAGTTGGCCAAACTCTCGATATCTACATAATTTTTAAAATAGTATACATAACTCCCACCTTTCATGGCTAAGGTCACAAAAACCAATGTCGTCGATATTAACATGATGATCCAGGACCTATTGCTAAATAAGTCGCCTAAATCTTCTTTTATGCTTGATTTCTGTTCAGGTTTGGGTACGATCCGCTCATGAGTAGTAAAAAATGTAATTAATAACATGGCCGTACCAATTACTGCCAACCACGTCATCACTTTTTCTATTCCTACAGCCTGATCACCCCCTCCGGCGGTTTCGATGATTGGGAGCATAAAGACCTGTACGAAAAACTGGGCAAACATCACTGCAACAAAACGATAAGACGACAGACTGTTCCGTTCCTTCATATCGCCAGTAATAACTCCGCTTAACGCAGAATAGGGAAGGTTGTTTGCCGCATACAACAGCAGCAACAAGGTATAGGTCACAACAGCATAAATTAGCTTTCCTTTGTATGAGAACTCTGGTGTACTGAAAGCTAATATTGCAACTACGCCAAGCGGTATGGCCGTCCACAATATCCATGGTCTGAACTTACCCCACCTCGATTCTGTTCTATCTGCAAGTGCTCCCATAATTGGATTAAATCCAAAAGCTGCTACTAGTCCCACGAATAATATAACGGCAGAAGCGTGATACGTGCTTAAACCGTAAATATCGGTGTAAAAATAAGCCAGGTAAGTAATCAATGTCTGAAATACCAGGTTTGCAGCCAAATCTCCCAAACTATAACCGACTTTCTCTACTATTGTCAATTTTTCACTGGTTTTATGCGGTATTTTTTCGTCTAACATACAATGTTAATTTGAATTGTTTTTAATACTTATAATTCGTTGGAATGCCTCTTTTGGTTGATTGTTGCGATCAAATAATAAAGGATAGTTTGTTCTGCCTCTTATAGGCCAATTATTCAGCCAAGAGTGGCCATCATTTACTCCCCATAAAGTGACTCTGCTGATTTTATCTCTATGCTTCAGGAATAGCCGAAAAAGTTGTTCGTAGCTATCTGCCAATAACCGACTTACCGAATCGGGCAATTGAACAGGATATGGGTTCATTTCAACACTTCCATCAAATTGTTGATTTACGTCAGCACCCTCCAAATCCCATGGATTTGGTAATACACCTAGATCGAGTTCGGTAATTGCCACCTTCACTCCCAATTTTGAATATTCAAGAATGCTTTCTTCTATTTCATTCAATGGCAAGTTATTTATATTCCAATGCCCTTGTATTCCAACACCGTCTATTCGAACTCCTGCTTCTTGTAGTTTCTTAATTAATTTGATGGTTCCTGCACGCTTTTGGGGCTGCTCTATATTGTAATCATTATAATATAATGCAGAATTTGGGGCTGCTTTTGCAGCTTCTCTGAATGCTTCCACAATGTAATCTTCGCCTAATAATTTATAAAACACGGACTCTCTCCACGTGCCATCCTCATTCAATGCTTCATTCACAACATCCCAACTGTCTATAGACGACGCATATCGTTGGCCAACAGTTTGGATATGCAGCTCCATAAATTGTTTGAGAGAATCGGCATTAGTTATGGTATGGACGAACGGCGGTAATTGGCTATGCCAAATCAATGTATGGCCAACAATATACATATTGTTTATTTTCCCATACTCCACAAACTTATCGGCAGCATCGAAATTAAATTTTCCCCATACAGGATGGATTAATCCTGCTTTCATGGTATTTTCTGCCGTGATTGCATTAAATTGAGTAGAAATCAAGGAATCTGTTGTTGTATCCGTTTTATTGATTTGCTTATTACTTAATGCTGTTCCAATGAAGAAATCATCTTTAAAAACTTCTTTTAGAGTATTTGGATTATCTGCCTGATAAGATGTTCGTTTACAACCAAATAATATGGCTGCTATAAAAACTAGAGAAAACAATTGTTTATAATTCTTCATTATTTTATTTCAAGTCCAACGTTGGCATAAATAAACTCTACAGTCACATCAAAAGTTAGCAAGTGCCTTAGTAGTTTGGTTTATTTGGCTTTATAAAGATATAAACAAAAATGATTAATGCAATCGATTGCAAATTATTTTTGTTTATTTATATAAATATTGAATGGCAAATTGAGACAACAAAAAAGGCTGTAATAATTACAGCCTTTTATTAAAATTTGTAGCCCGTAGGGGAATCGAACCCCTGTTTCTAGAATGAAAATCTAACGTCCTAACCCCTAGACGAACGGGCCAATTTAAAAAACCTACATAACGTTCTCGTTTTTCGGAATGCAAAGATAATTCTTTAAGCCATAAATCAAAAAATAAAATCCTATTTTTTGATTTAATTGATAACTTAGTTAGGATTAAGAATTAAACTGTTACTTATGAGAGCTTCCATTTCTAAATTACTCCCGATCTTAACATTAATAAGTCTCTTCTCTTTAAGTTTTTGTGGCAACAGTTCAATTAAAAATGATAAGGCAAGAAATGATTCTATTGAAGCTATCAAAGCTTGGAATAAAACCATTGTTGGAAATTTCAGCCCACAAGAAATTATCGAATTTGATAGCCTTGCTATTGATTCTTTCCTAAATACATACCCTGAATTAGCTTTTTTGGATAGTAATTTAAAAAAATTCTATCATAATCGCAATTTCCATTACGCTTGGTTTGATCAGCAAGGATTGATAGAACAAGCAGGAAATCTAGTTGCACGAGTTTCCAATATTACTGATGAAGGACTTTTTAAAAGCCCTCCCTATAAAAGAGAATTGGATTCACTTATTTTAGAAGCAAGAATGGAAAAACAAGGGAACCAACCCCATACAACCCTTGAGTTAATGCTTACAGCCCAATACTTTAATTTCGCACAAATTGCATGGCAAGGAGCTGATCAGCGTGTTAGCGAATCATTGAAATGGTATTTACCTCGCAAGAAGATCTCTTATGATCAATATTTGGATAGTCTTTTAAGTTCTAATCCAGAGCAAATAACAACCATTAAAGAACCGGTTTATCGGCAATATGAATTGTTAAAAGTGTTTCTTGCAAAGTTTAGGAAATTGGATAATGATATGAAAGAATGGCCAGAAATTGTTTCTGATAAGGTGGCCTATAAAGTAAACGATTCATCAATGATTATCTCACAAATTAAAAAGCGCTTGTTCTTACTCGATGACTTCAAAGGCGATACGAGCTCCTACCTTTTTGATCAAGAGTTACTAACTACAATTAAAGAATACCAAGCACGTTTAGGATTACCTGTTGATGGAGTTATTGGTAATGGGACTCTAAAGACATTAAACATCAACCCGAAGGAACGAATTAAACAAATATTGGTTAATATGGAACGATCGCGTTGGCTGCCTTTAAGTCTACAAGAGAATTATTTAGCTGTTAATATCCCTGAATTCAAACTTCATGTGTATCATGCTGATAGCTTATTATGGAGCACAAATGTCGTTGTAGGTAAAGATCTACACCAAACTGTAACCTTTTCTGGCGATTTAAAATACGTTGTTTTTAGTCCTTATTGGAACATACCGCCTAGCATTGTTAGAAATGAAATTGTTCCAGCCATGAAAAAGAATAGTAACTATATTAGCAGAAACAATATGGAAATTACTGGTTATAGCGGAGGGCTACCAAACATTCGTCAAAAACCAGGACCTAATAATTCATTAGGTTTAGTGAAGTTTTTATTTCCTAACTCTTACAATATCTATTTGCACGATACACCGGCAAAGTCTCTCTTTAATGAAAGCTCAAGAGCCTTTAGTCATGGCTGTGTTCGAGTTGAAGAACCTGAAAAATTAGCACAATTTCTACTTCAGGGAGATTCTACATGGAACAATGAGTCCATTAAAAAAGCAATGCACTCGGGAAGTGAGAAATACGTAACCTTAAAGAAACCTGTACCCGTATTTATTACTTATTTCACAGCATTTGTTGACAGGCAGGGGAAAATTAACTTTAGACCAGATATTTATGAAAGGGACGAACGCTTAGCAAAAATGTTGTTGTCAGAGAACTAATTTAGGATTAATTCAATACGAAAATATTAATGATCGTAACCAAAGCGTTTTAAATAATTCTTTTTATTACGCCAGTCAGGAATAACCTTTACAAACAGTTCCAGAAACACTTTCTTATTTAAAAACTCTTCAATATCCTGGCGAGCATATGTCCCTACCTTCTTAATCATACTTCCTCCCGATCCAATAATAATATTCTTCTGAGAGTCTCGCTCTACAATAATTTCTGAACTAATATGGACAATACGCGCTTCCTCTTTAAATGAGGTCACTATTACTTCAGTACTATAAGGAATCTCTTTCTCATAAAGCTTAAAAACCTTTTCACGTATAATTTCAGATACAAAAAAACGTTCTGATTTATCTGTCAAGGTATCTTTCTCATAATATGCCGGGTGTTCAGGTAAGTTATCCATAATAAATTGGCTTACCGCTTCAATATTATGTCCCAATTTTGCTGAGATGGCAAAAATAGCTGTAGGCTGCAGAGTCTCTTGCCAGAAATCAATCTTCTTATTTACCCATTCTTCTGAAGACTTATCGATCTTATTAATTAAAACTGCTACTGGCGAATTAGTTATTTTAATACGTTCAATCATTTCTGTTTCGTCGTATTTCTCATTAATATCTGTCACCAACAAAATTAAATCTGCATCAACCAAAGATCCTTGTACAAAATTCATCATCGACTCTTGCAAATCATAAACAGGTTTGATAATGCCAGGTGTATCCGAAAATACAATTTGATGATCAGGTCCATTTACTACACCCAAAATGCGATGACGCGTAGTTTGGGCCTTTGAAGTAACGATTGACATTTTTTCGCCTACTAAGGCGTTCATTAATGTTGATTTTCCTGCATTCGGTTTTCCTACAAGGCTCACAAATCCGGCTTTATGCGACATATCTTAATGGTTTTATTAGATACAAAGAAACAAAATAAAATTCGTGCTGTTCTAAATATTAATATTTACTTAATTATTTGAAATATCTAAAAATAATTCTATCTTTGCAGTCCAATAAAACGAATAAATAATCACTTTTCTGCGAGAGAAAAGTTTAATATAAATATAGTGCGGGGTGGAGCAGTTGGTAGCTCGTCGGGCTCATAACCCGAAGGTCATTGGTTCGAGTCCAATCCCCGCTACCTAAGCCGAAGGAAACTTCGGCTTTTTTGTTTTATATTGTTTCTATATAAATAAAAAGGACCAACTCCATAATATTCTATTGGAGTTGGTCCTTTTTATTTTATAATATATGACTATGTGAAATAGTTATATTATTTACGTTTTATCACTTTTTGTACGGCTTTAACGATATCATCTGCAGACAGGCCATATTTGACCATCAGGTCTGCCGGTTTTCCGCTTTCCCCGAAACTGTCATCCACAGCAATGTATTC
>NZ_SMGO01000002.1:0-775000 GCF_004339765.1 Albibacterium bauzanense
CCTTCCTGAAGCTCCCCGTCACCCATCAGCACATAGACCAATTGTTTATCACCGTCCAGCTTTTTGGTCTGGGCAGCACCGATCGCTACCGAGAGTCCCTGTCCTAAAGATCCTGAGGCGATCCGGATTCCCGGCAGGCCGTCATGCGAGGTCGGGTGTCCCTGCAAACGTGAATTGATCTTGCGGAAAGTAGCCAGCTCGCTGGCCTCAAAATAACCGGCACGCGCTAAGGTGCTGTAAAACACAGGGGAAATATGACCCTGTGAAAGGAAGAACATATCCTCACCCTTTCCTTCCATCCGGAAGTTGGTGTCATGCTTTAATACATGAAAGTATAAAGCCGTAAAGTAATCGGCACATCCTAAAGAGCCTCCCGGATGGCCTGAACTGCATCCGTGTACCATGCGAACAACATCGCGCCTTACCTGCGAAGCGATGCTTTCTAGTTGTTTAATATCTGTCATTTTTTTCTTATTGCATTTTATTCGCAGCTGCTAAAAACTGAACCATACCCAAATCTGTTAAAGGATGCTTTAATAACCCCAATATAGATTCTAAGGGGCATGTGCAAACATGGGCACCTGCTTCAGCACAACTAATAATATGATTTGGATTACGGATTGAAGCTGCAAGAATTTCTGTTTTATATCCTTGTACATTATATATCTTTGCGATCTGCTCAATCAATTGAACTCCATTCCAACCAGTATCATCAATCCTACCAATAAAAGGCGATACATAAGTAGCTCCTGCTTTAGCAGCAAGAATTGCTTGACCAGCAGAAAACACCAATGTACAATTTGTTTTAATACCATTATCTGTAAACCACTTCAAAGCTTTTACACCTTCTTTTATCATCGGAACCTTCACTACAATATTAGGATGAATAGCCGCCAATTTCTTCCCTTCAGCTACCATTCCATCGAAATCTGTAGAAAGAACTTCTGCACTAATATCTCCTTCCACTATATTACAAATGGAAAGATAATGAGCGTGAATATTGTCTTCACCTTTGATTCCTTCCTTAGCCATAAGACTCGGGTTGGTTGTAACTCCGTCTAAAATCCCCAAATTTTCAGCTTCTTTAATTTGTCCTAAATTTGCTGTGTCTATAAAAAACTTCATGTTATTATTAATTAAATTTATAAATTAGTGCCAACGTTTGCATAAAGATATGGATTTATTTAAAATTCACAATTAAAACAATGATTTCTACAACAATTAACAGACTTTTTATGAAGGTTTAGTTAGGTTGTATTTAAAGTATCGAATATTTGAATATATTTACTTTATTAATAATGTCATATTATTAATAATAGCAAGCATTTCTACTATATTAAATCGATCTTTGCAACCAGCTAAGCATTAGATTATTAGACTAGAAGTAAAACCATTAAACATTTCACATTGAAAAAAATAACGATACTTGATATAGCTAGAGAATTAAATATTACATTCTCTACTGTTGCAAGAGCTTTAAATGATCACCCAGCCATTAGTACAAATACCAAAGCTCTAGTCAGAGAAACAGCTGAACGTTTAGGGTATACCCGTAACAAAATTGCGTCTTCATTGCGATCTGGAAAAACCAAAGTTATTGGTTTAATTGTACCCAGACTTGAACTTAGTTTCTTTAGTTCAGTTATTCATGGAATTGAACATGTTATTAATGCTAACGGCTATACATTACTATTATATCAATCACGTGAATCTATAAAACGAGAAATAAAAGGGATCGAGACCTTTCTACAATTGCAAGTCGATGGGATTATTGCTTCAATATCTCTAGAAACAACTTCTTATAAACATTTTACAGACCTCCGCAAACAAAAAGTTCCTCTATTACTTTTTGATCGAATCATTGAGAATGCCGACATCCCTTATGTTAGCATTAATGACTATAAAGGAGGTTTTATGGCCACAGAACACCTTATAAAACAAGGATATAAAGATATTGTTATTATTTCAACCAACCATAAAATCAGCATCTTTCAAGAACGCTTGAAAGGAAGTATTGACGCGTTAAAGTTTTACAATTTACCAATAAGAGAAGACTTGATCTTTTACGGAAACCCATCCAGAGAGTTTGGCGAAAGTTGCATAAGACAACTCTATCAAAATGGAGAAAAGTTTGATGGTATCGTTACTCCTGAGGATTACACTGCATTGGGTGCAATACAAGCTCTAAAGTCTTATGGACTTAAGGTACCGGAAGATGTAGGTGTTATTGGATTTGCAAATGAAGCTTTCGGGGATTATATTACTCCTAGATTAACTACAATTGATCAACAAAACATAGCAATGGGAGAACAGGCGGCTTCTCTATTTGTTAAGCTAATTAAAAGTCCAGACTTTTATGCACAGCCAATACCCAAAATTATCATTGATCCTATTCTGATTCCAAGAGAGTCTTCTGTTAGAAAAAGTTAGGTTTTCTAATATATTAAAAAGGGTATCAATAAAATTGATACCCTTTTTAATATATTTTAAGATAATCCTATTAATCTTCGATTATATTCTTCATTACTGCCTGTTGCAGCAAAATCATCAAAGGCTTTATCGGTTACATGGATAATATGATCAGCGATAAACTTTGCACCTTCAATAGCTCCATCTTCAGGATGTTTAATTGCACATTCCCATTCCATTACTGCCCAACCCTTAAAGTCGTAAGCAGCTAGCTTACTAAATATCGATTTGAAATCTACCTGTCCATCTCCTAGCGAACGGAAACGTCCGGCACGATCAATCCAATTAGAATAACCACCATACACACCTTGCTTTCCCGTCGGATTAAACTCAGCATCCTTCACATGAAACATTTTTATACGTTCATGGTAATAATCGATATAACTTAAATAATCCATAGATTGTAAAACAAAATGCGATGGATCATACAGTAAACATGCTCTTGAGTGATTATTCACTTTTTCAAGAAAACGTTCATAACTCACACCATCATGCAAATCTTCTCCAGGGTGAATTTCATAACACAAGTCAATTCCATTTTCTTCATACACATCTAATATCGGTAGCCAACGTTTTGCCAACTCATTAAATCCAGTCTCTACCAGTCCAGCAGGGCGCTGAGGCCATGGATAAACCGTATGCCAAAGCAGGGCGCCACTAAACGTTCCAGCTGCACTCAATCCTAAATTCCGGGAAGCCCTGGCAGCAAACTTCACTTGCTCTATGGCCCATTCTGTTCTCGCTTTGGGATTGTTATGATATTGTTGTGGTGCAAAACCATCAAACATCTCGTCATATGCGGGATGAACAGCCACCAACTGCCCTTGAAGGTGTGTACACAATTCAGTAACTTCTAAGCCCCATTCATTAATCTTACCTTTAATTTCCTGAGCATAATCTTTACTTTCAGCTGCAAGTTTTAAATCAAAGTAAGAATTTGCCCAAGTCGGGATTTGAATTCCTTTAAATCCAATACTCTTTGCCCATTTACAAATAGACTCTAAATTATCAAAAGGTGGATTTTCACCTAGAAACTGAGCTAAAAATATACCGGGTCCTTTAAGCGTTTGCATAGTTTAATTATTTATTTCAAAAACAGTCCATTTTTCATTGCTCTCACCACTCTTCACTACCGTATCTATAAAGGCCATTCCTCTAATACCGTCGTCAATAGAAGGAAAATCTAATAATTCTGATGGAGTAGTACCATCTATCTTTGCAGATAAAGTTAAGGCAAAACTACGATATAAATTTGCAAAAGCTTCAAGATAACCTTCCGGGTGACCAGCGGGAGTTCTACAATTAAATTTAGCTATATCAGATAAGAAACCGTTAGTTCCAGCTCGATAAGTTTGAGTTGGTTGAGTATGCCATTTTACCATTAGTGTATTAGGTTCCTGTTGTGCCCATTCCAATCCGCCTTTTTCTCCATAGACACGAATCTTCAGAGCATTCTCCTCACCAGCTGCTATTTGAGATGCCATCAGTACACCTGCAGCTCCATTATCGAATTTTAACAATACATTCCCATCGTCTTCTAATCTTCGTCCTTCTACCATTGTATTCAAATCAGCACAAAGATGTGTGATCTTCAATCCAGAGATATATTCTGCAAGATGGGCAGCATGCGTACCAATATCACCCATTGCCCCGCTCTTACCAGACTTTTTAGGATCCGTTCTCCATGCCGCACCCGCATTACCCTCTCGTTCGGTTAATGTACTTAACCACCCTTGAGGGTATTCAACATATATTTTGCGAATTTTGCCGAACATTCCTTCTTTTACCATTTGTTTGGCCTGCTTTACCATCGGATAACCTGAATAAGTATGAGTTAATAATAATATCAACCCAGTCTCTTCAAGCTTTCTTTTTAATTGGAATGCCTCATCCAAACTAAAAGTAATTGGCTTTTCAACGACAACATTAAAACCCTTATCCAATGCTAACATTGCCGGAGCAAAATGCGCATAATTAGGTGTTACAATGGTAACAAAGTCCATGCGGACATCAGGAGGCAACTGGCTTTCTTTCTCAATCATTTCTTCAAAGTTGAGATACACTCGTTCCTCTGGCAAAAACAACATTTTTCCACTATCCTCAGCTATCTGTGGGTCAATACTAAGAGCGCCACAAACAAGTTCGACAAGCCCGTCCATATTGGCAGCGTGTCTATGAATTGCGCCAATGAAGGCATCTTTCCCTCCTCCTACCATTCCCATTCGTAATTTCCTGTCCATAATATTTATTTTATTCAGTTTTCTAAATTCTTTAATTCAAATTAAAGATTACAATTCTTTATAAAGTATATTCTTATACTGTACTTTAAACGGCTGACCAACATGCATTTGAAATCCAATTAATCCTTCAGCAGTAAAGTTTTTCTTATCATCATCTAACAAAATGCTCATTAATTGACCGTTGACAATCTGAATAATTATATTCCCACGTGCAATAATATGAACCGTGTTCCAACCATTAATATTAAAAATACCTTTTAATAAAATAGGATCTCCAATCTTCGCTACTGATTTAAATAAAGTTATTTCAGAATCATTAACCACTCTCGTCACTTCACCACGCTTTGATAAGACAAGCGCACTTCCTCCTTGCCATTCTCTTACAGTTCTTTCATCATGAATATTTCCAGAATAGCTATTATTAAAATCAATATCAGCCTGATATCCTCTAAGGATCCATTTACCCACTTCAGGCATTTCCTCACTTCTATATTGGATGCCACTATTAACTCCATTAATCCTAAAATCCACTTTTAGCTCAAAGTCCTTAACTACATCTCCCTTCCATATTAAAAAATTATTAATCTTAACCGGATTATCTACGGTCGATTGACCGATGATTTCACCGTTTTCTACCCTCCAGAAAGCGGGATCTCCATCCCAGCCGGCTAGAGATTTACCATCAAAAATGGGAATAAACCCTAGACTGTCATCTTGTATAGTTGGTGGATAAACACCTCTAAATTGGGTTTGAGCAGATGAAAGTGTATTTTGAGCATTCGTTCTATTAATGATAATTAATAGAACGAATACCACAATAATTTTAATTATTGACAGATATTTTCTTGTCCCTATTTCCATAGATATATTTATTAATCCAATAAATATATCTATTTAATTACAAATAATCTTTTAAATATATCGATTAATAAGGTTTTCTAAATACTCTTGTCTACCACTCCTACGTTCTGGTTCTCCATTAGCAATCGCATATTCGCGTAGGTCCTCAAGTTTAAGTTTTCCACTTTCAAACTCCTTTCCCGATCCGCTGTCATAAGAAGCATAGCGATCCTTCCGTATCTTTTTATATTCAGATTTCTCTAAAATCTGGTCTGCAATAATCAAAGCTCTGGCAAAAATATCTACTCCACCTACATGTGCATAAAACAAATCAGCCGGATCTGTAGAATTTCTTCTGATTTTAGCATCGAAGTTAATTCCACCTCCTCCAAATCCATTGGATTCCAAAATAATAAGCATCGATTCTGTCAATTCGTTAATATCATTTGGAAACTGATCAGTATCCCAACCATTTTGATGGTCGCCTCTGTTCGCATCAATAGATCCAAGCGCACCTGCATCAGCAGCTATCTGAAGCTCATGTTGAAACGTATGTCCCGCTAATGTTGCATGGTTCACTTCAATATTTAATTTAAAATCACCTAAAAGATCGTACTGTCTTAAAAAGCCTAATACAGTAGCTGCATCATAATCATATTGGTGCTTTGTCGGCTCACATGGTTTTGGCTCAATAAAGAATGTTCCTTTAAAACCTTGTTTTCTAGCATAATCCTTTGCCATATGTAAGAATTTAGCAAAATGTTCCTGCTCCCTCTTCATATCTGTATTCAAAAGGGTCATATAGCCTTCTCTTCCGCCCCAGAACACATAATTTTCTCCACTTAAAGCAATCGTAGCATCCAATGCCGCTTTAACTTGAGCAGCACCGTGACTCAATACATGAAAATCAGGGTTAGTAATCGCTCCATTCATATACCGCGGATGAGAAAACAAATTTGCAGTTCCCCAAAGCAACTTTACACCGCTTTGTTTTTGTTTCTCCTGTGCGTAAAGAACCATCTTCTCTAATCTGCGTTCATTTTCTACAATATCATCTCCATAATCTACCACATCAACATCATGAAAGCAATAATATGGAAGATTCATTTTTGTAATAAACTCAAACGCAGCATCCATCTTATCTTTTGCACGCTCAATCGGGTCAGCTTTCTTATCCCATGGAAATGATAAGGTGGGTGCGCCGAAAGGATCACTACCGTTAGCATTAAAAGAATGCCAGTAAGCAACTGCAAACTTTAAATGGTCTTTCATACTCTTGCCCCTTACTACCTTATCTGCATCATACCATCTATATGCAAAAGGATTATCCGACTGCAATCCTTCATATTTAATTTCTCCGATTCCCTTGAAAAATTCTTGATCTCCCAATATTGTTTTTGACATAATAATAATTTATTAAATTAACTTAATTCTCTGATTAATAATTCTTCCCATTCTCGATAAACCTCTTCGTAAGAAGTGATAGCTTTGGGCTCAACTATCTTTATCGGTTTTATATTAGCAAATGCCTCTTCTGCAGAGGAAAAACTCTTATATCCAATACCTGCACCTAATGCAGCTCCAACACTTCCATCAGTTTGGTAAAGTTCTACCGGAACTCCAGTGGAGTTCACAAATGCATCAATGAATAAATCACTCATAAAAAGATTGGCTTTTCCAGCTCTGATGATATTAGGCCTCATTCCCATCTCTTTCATCCTATCTAAACCATATCGAAATGAGAAGGCAATGCCTTCTTGGACAGCTCTAAAAATATGCGCTTGCGAATGTCTATTTAAATCAATATTATTTATATGTGCGCCTATAATCTTATTATTTAACATCCTCTCAGCCCCATTTCCAAAAGGTAGTACACGCAATCCTTCACTACCGACGGCTACCCTTTGCGCTTCTCTATTCATACCCTCATAACCTTCGTTAGATAAAAAATTATTTTTAATCCAACGGTTTAATATTCCGGTACCATTAATGCAAAGCAAAACTCCCAAACGATTAACTTCCTTTGTATAATTTACATGTGCAAAGGTATTTACACGCGAATCTGAATCGTAAACTAATTGATCTGTAACTCCATATATTACGCCCGATGTTCCTGCCGTAGCTGCAACCTCTCCTGGTCTTAATACATTCAATGATAATGCATTATTTGGTTGATCGCCTGATTTATAAGTTACCGGAATTTCTGGCTTCAACGATAAAATATCTGCAACACTTTTACTAAGATTACCATGCGCTGAAAATACTTCTTGAATCGGAGGAAACATTCCCCTATCAAAACCATAATACTCAATAATATCTTTCGATAAATCGTTCTCTTTAAAATCCCAGAACACTCCTTCTGATAATGCAGATATACTTGTTGTAATATCTCCCGTTAGTTTCATTGCAATAAAATCTCCAGGAAGCATCACTTGGTATACCTGTTCAAATATATCAGGTTCATTCTCTTTCACCCAAGCTAGTTTTGCTGCAGTAAAGTTACTTGGAGAGTTCAAAGTACGACTTAAACACCTCTCATGCCCTATTCCATCAAAAGCTCTATCTCCAATTTCAACTGCCCTACTATCACACCAAATAATGGAATTTCGCAAAACATGTTTATCCTTATCTACCAGAACTAACCCATGCATCTGATAAGCGATACCGATAGCAGCAATATCTAACGGGTTATATATGCCTGACTTATTAAGCCTTAATATAGCCTTCTGTACATGTTCCCACCACATTTCCGGATCCTGTTCTGCCCAACCCACATTTTTTACTATTATCTCCGATTCTATATCAGGATATTGGGATGAAGCTATACATTGTTGATTAGCTGAATCAACTACTGAAACTTTGATCGAAGATGTACCTACATCAATTCCTAATAATAACATAAATTCTATTTCCTAATAATAACAATTTCCGCATTTTTTCTCTTTTTTAAGCGGGGTTTTCAAAGCCCAACGCCAACGTTTGCATTGAATTTGTAAAGCTAAAAAATATTACAATAAAATAAAACAAATACCTATTATCTTTATGAAACACCATATAGAAATAGTTATTAAATGAGTTATGAACAATTGAATGAATACCTGAAATTAATAAGATGTAAATAATACAATTTATTAATTTCAGGTATTCAAATATAGATTAATTGTCTTTAGCAGATTCGGCTTCAAGCTCTTCCACCGTCCATGGTGTAGTCCTAGATTTCAATTTCTCTCTTAAAGCACTTACCTCTTCTGTACTTATGAAAGGTGAAACTCTATTAAAATTACCAAAATTTCCCGGTCCGCCGCGCAACTCGAAACGTGCATAACTTAAAATTGATGCAATCCAATCATCGCTATTATCTCCAAAAGGAGGCATAAAACCGCCTGGGTAATTTTCGCCATCAATAGCTCCGCTAATACCATTAAGCACTATTCGTATTGCTGTATTCTTATCTCCTAATAATCTTCTTGACCCAACCAATGGTGGAGCAACCTTCGATGGAAGACCTTTTCCATCATCACCATGACAACTTGCGCATAATGCCCGGAAGATTTCGGCACCTTTCAAAACATGATCACGGTCAGAAGCCGATAAAGAACCAAGCCTAACTCCATAATTTTTAATATTTTCAGTCTGCTCTAATGAAGCGAGAGTGGCGTTAAGCATTTCATTATTTTTATTCTCGGCCATAAGAGCATCAATCAGTGGTTGAGTAGCCTTCTTATTAACTGAAAGTGATAAAAGAAGCTGTGTACGAACATCATAATTCGGATCGGATTGAAGCACTTTTAACCTATCCATTATTTTTGCGTTATTCTCTCTAATATACGGTTCACTAATCCAAACCGCTGTTCTTCTTACTTGAGCATTTGGATCATCAAACGCGGCTATTAATATATTCTCATCAATCGAGTTAAGACCTTCAAGAGTCCATAAGGCATGAATCTTCGCCAAGTATGATAACTCTGAATCAGACGAACCTGTCACAATCTGTTTTAGTAAAGGCACTACAGATTTATCGCCAAGCACTACTAATTCCTTTTGAGCGTTATCTCTCCACCATCCATTTGGATGAGATAAATGAGCCACCAACTGGGCTGGTGTTTCATTTAGCATTTTTGGCAAAGGTTGAGACTTATATCCATCATGAACCAAACGGTAAATTCTTCCATGACCAACGTTGTCGCCAAATCCAAATCTATCGATCACTTTTCTAAGAAAAGATCCTGGTCTTGTCCAATTTCCTTGTTGAATGATACCACGATGCATATCTACTATATATAAATGCCCATCCGGACCTGTATAGGTATTTACTGGGCGAAAATTCATATCAGTTGAAGATATAAACTCTTGTCTATAATAGGCATTTTGAACCACTCGCTTACCTTTTAAGTTTAATACTTTTGCTCTTCTTATTAACCTACCAACGGGTTCTGCAACTATATAATCACCTAATAAATCATTTGGCAATGCATTACCTCGGTAAATCGATTGACCTGCAGCTGCAGTAAAGTGATTCAATGTACTATCGGGACGTAATCTAAGTAATCCACCTTGAACATCCGGTGTAGAAATAATAGGCCATACAGCATTAAATTCGTCACTATATTGATCTTTAAAATCAAGGGCTCCGTATACAGGGTTAATCTGAAACCTTTGAACAGCAATCTCCCCACCAGCGCGAGAATAGAATAATCTACCATAATTATCATGCGTTAAACCCCATTGTCCAGCCGAACCACTAATAATTGAATCTGCTTTCAAAACTCCATCAACATACCTAAATCGTATTGGCTCATAAGTCATGTACATCCAATTATCGAGGTTCCAATCCAAGCCGCTTCTTTGATGCTCCATATTAGCATCATTCGCAGAATAACTAGGATCTTCATAAACAATTCTCTTCGCATCTGCTTTACCATCTCCGTTCGTATCTTTATAAGCGGTTATAGTTATACTATTAGTTTCATTTATAAAAACTTCATCATTTACACATAATATCATTCTAGGAAGTAAGAGACTATCAACAAATATTGTACTCTTATCCATAACTCCATCGTTATTAGTGTCTTCAAGCATTGAAACACGGCTAACAGGGCTTTGCTCACCAGAAGCGTTAGCATCTTGCATGTAAGTTAGCATCTCAGCAACAAACATTCTTCCATTACCATCCCAGGCAATAGCAACTGGCTCTTTTATCATTGGTTCACTTGCAACCAACTCTAAATGATATCCTGGAGGTAAATTGAAAGTTTTCATACTTTCTTCCGGAGTCAAATATTCAGAACTAGGATTAGGATCGAACGTTCTTGCAGGGTATGGATTGTTTACCAAGCTAGTATCTTTTGATTTTATTGCTGTACAAGTGATGATTAACATGGAGATCATGATCATGCTAAAAATCCAAAGTGTCTTTTTCATATCTAATTTTTCAGATTATTTTAATTATTTTGTCCGCCCCATAGCATATTTAATCCCTCCTAAAATATGCTTCACAAGAAGAGGATCGGTAATGGATTTTTCGTCATGGCCTAAAGCTGTATAGAAAGAACGGCCTCCATCAAATGCATGAAACCAACTAATTGGATGAAATTCACCATTCTGGCCACCTTCATAGCTATTCTCGTCAACTGTAATCAAAACATCAAGCCCTTGACCAATCCATTTAAAGTTATAGATCTCATCAGTTTTTTCCCACTGTTGTGGTAAATGAGATGTTGATATATTATTCGCGTCAATTATATTCAATAATACATCCTGTTGTCCACGAGGATGATTCTTAAAGTAGGCCCCTATAAGTTCACCATACCATGGCCAATCGTATTCAGTATCTGTAGCGGAGTGGATTCCAACAAATCCTCCTCCTGATTGTATGTAATTCTCAAATGCTTCCTGTTGCTCATCATTTAAAACATCTCCAGTTGTACATAAGAAGACTACAGCGTCAAATTGTTTTAGGTTTTCAGAATTAAAAACCTGTGAATCTTCGGTAATTTCAACTTCAAAACTATTCTCCTTACCCAGTTGCTGAATTACTATTTGGCCAGCTGATATAGCAGAGGAATGTCTAAATGTTACTGTTTTACTGAAAACTAATATTTTATTTGAATTAGCCAATAAATTTTCATTAAATGAAAGAATCAGGAAAAAACAAAAAAGAAGTGATAAAGTAATTTTATTTTTCATTTGATAGACGATTAGTATAATATTAGGAGTAATAGTCTCTTTTAATGAAGAGAGTGTTATAATTCAAGAGTTACTCCCTTATAATGTATGCTGTTCCTGAAATTAATTATTCATAAAGAGATTCATGAATATCAATAACAGTAATATAAGAAACGGGATTAACTTAAAATCAAGCAATCCCGTTTCATTTTTTATCTAATTTGTATAACCTGGGTTTTGTTCAATATTTGGATTTTGATCTATCACATTTTGTGGGATCGGGCTCATATATTGTTTAGGTAAAAACTTCACAGTATATTTCTTTTCCTCTTCAACAGAGTATACCCACACACCTGAGTTATCAGCTGGTTTTGTATTACGGATAACCATATTATGTCTAGGTGTACCCATTATTTCTTCATTCTGAGCTAGACGCTTATTATCAAGGAATCGCTTATCTTCAAAACAAAGCTCCACCCTTCTCTCTCTATAGATTGCTTCTCTCATCTGCTCTTTTGAAAGTCCAGTTGCAAGACTTGGAAGATCTGCGCGGTTTCTAATTTTATTAACTGCGTCATAAACAGATGCGATAGGTCCACTTGCTTCATTCGCTGCTTCTGCATAGTTAAGTAAAACCTCTGCATAACGATAGAAAATGAAGTTTTGACCACTTGCATTATCTCCAGGAGCTTTATCAGGATTTAACTTTTTCTTTTGATAGTAACCTGAATCTCCAACATCTGTTGTACCAGCTAAGTCAATTTGATTTGTTTTATCTGGATTAGGAACAGTTTCGTCGATGCGGGTACGAATTATTTCCTCTCTAGGCATCCAATCCATTTTATAATGAGCTCCATCAAATACAATGAAATCATAAAATCTTTGTTCACGGTCTTTATATGGATCCTGAGGATCATAGCCTGAAGTAGGATCAGTAATTAGTTTACCATTTGCCATACTAAACTGATCAACCAATTCCTGAGTTGGATTATAATTTCCCCATGTTTGATATTCCCCTAATACGTAAGTCGGTCCACCAAATCTTTCATAACTAGAACCCATATTTGTATTAGCGACAACTTGTCTGTCCCAGATCACCTCAGAATTATATTCATTCGACTCTCTCCATAAATTTGCTAAATCATCGAATAAACGGTAAGGATTACCATTTCCATATTCATCAATAAATTTTTTATTAGTGGCTGCAGCAGTAGCCCATCTATTTGCATCATAGTTTCCAAAATGAACAAACTTGCCAGGATCAGGTAAATAAGGCGACGCTGTGTTAAACAGAGGACTTGCGCCAAATAATTCAATCCATCCTTTTACTACTAACGCAGCACCTAAAGTAGCTCTTCCTGCATCAGGTGAACCTGGTGACATTTTAACTGGCAAATAACCATTAGAAACAACACTTCCTAATTCACTAGTAATGAAATTAAAAGTTTCTTCGAAAGTAGCTCTCGGTGTTTGCAACTCTTCTGGTGTCATACTATTACGATCCAATACCTCTGTAAGTATAGGTAATCCTCCTACATGCATAAAGAATTCACTGTAAAAATAGGCACGTAGAAACCTTGCTTCATCAATTCGACGATTGAAATACGCTTCAGAAAAATTAGCCTTATTTTCATTCATTTTTTGTATGTATGTATTGATCTTCCTGATTTTCACAAAGAACTGCTGCCAGGTATATCCATCGGTCGGACCCTGTGTGCCTCCCCAAATATTATCTGTACTGGATGATGGTACAATAGCCATACCTACTCTCCAATTGGACGCCGTATAATAATGGCTAATATTATAATTATCTGTGAAAAAATCCAGGTTTTGTGTCAGGTTTGACTTATTTGGGATCTCGCTATAGATATCATTTAGGTAAATATCTGCGTTCGTCTCATTCGCCCACTGTGTAACGTCCGTTAAATTACTCTTATTATCATTATCCAGGAACTCGTCTGGTTTACATGATGCGATTAAGAGAATCACCCCTAAACATATCATAAAGGGCCTAATTCGATTATATATTGATTTATTTGCTTTCATAATAATTATCTTAAAAATTCAATTCTATTCCAAAGGTTGTTGATTTCATAACAGGATATGAGGTCTCCCGATTAGAGTATCCTACTTCAGGATCTATATGTTTTAGCTTACTAAATGTAAACATGTTTTGACCTGTTGCATATACTCTCAAAGATCCAATTCCCCATTGTTTGGTTATTCTTTCAGGAATTCTATAGCTGATAGAAGCAGTCTTCAAACGAAGATAACTTGTATTTGCCATCCAGAAATCTGAAGCCTTTGTATTATTTGAATAAGGTGCAGGAAGAGAACGAGGATATTTAGCATTTTGGTTTTCAGGAGTCCAACGATTATCATAATACTCATAAGCTGTATTACTTCCATTGTTTTCAAATGGAACAGTCATAAACTGTCTAATATTGATATTTGATTTGCCTGATCCTTGGAAGAATAAAGATAAACCAACCCCTTTCCATTCAACCGAAGGAGTAAATCCAAATGTCCATGCAGGATAAACAGGATTACCAATTACTGTTAAATCATTATCATCAATAATACCATCTGGAGTGCCATTTGGACCACTCAAATCTGCATATCTTATATCTCCGGGATGAAGAGCACCAAACTGTTGAATATTGTATCCATCCTGAGCATCCACAATACCATCATCATTAACATCATCTGCAGTTGAGAATAAACCAAGCGATTTAAAGCCATATGGAGTTCCGAAAGGCTGTCCTACTCTTGTACGGTTAGGGTTATTACGCTCAGCGTCTGTTTGAAAAACTTCAACCATACTATTTTTCGCATAACTAACGTTTGCATTAAAAGAATAACTAAAATCTTCACTAAAGCTTCCTCTGGTTCCTGCACTTATTTCAAAACCTTTATTTTTCATCTCACCCTTATTCTCTTCTGATAATGAAAGTCCGTATTCTACAGGAAGAGTAACTTGAGGAGCTAATAACATACCAGTTCTACGTTCTGTAAAATAATCAAACTCTACGTTAAGTCTGCTATTCCATAGATTGAAATCAACACCAACGTTAGTTTTGGTTGATATCTCCCATGTTATATTCGGATTAGGCTCTCGTTCAATGCGAGACCCTTGCACTAAAGTACCATTACCAAAAGCATAAGCATTTCCTCTTAGGTTATAACCAGTCATATATTGAAAAGCTCTTCCGGCAAGCATCCCTGCTTTACCCCATGAACCTCTAATTTTCATATCTGTTAACCAGTTATCAGTACCATCCATAAATTTCTCTTCAGAGATACGCCATGCCGCTGAGAAAGATGGGAAATACCCCCATCTGCTTCCCGGAGCAAAGTAATAGTGTCCATCATACCTTCCTGCCGCTTCAAACATATATTTCTGATCATAAGCATAAGCTAAACGATATACGTATCCAACTTCACTACCTGTATTCGAATTACCATCATTATTGAAGTCTAAGCGATTTGAACTTCCCAAACCAAGCTCATCAATCCCTACACTAAAGTTATCTCTTCTTGCATTAAAGAAGTCTTCCTTATATTGACGGCCTTCTGCAACCAATAAACCAGTCACGGAATGAACATCATTAAACGTTTTACTATAATTAACGTATCCTTGATAGGTGTAATTAGTTTGACGACGGTTTTCTAAACTAAGCCATGTATAAGGCTTTCCTCCACCTTCTTGTAACGATACAGCCTCTGTAAATGAATAAGGATTCGTAGACAAATCAATCACATGATATTTAAAAGGAACATGATATAGCTTATTATTAATTTGAGTAGGGTCATAACTAAATACACCCTTTACACTTAAGCCATCAATAATTTGTTGTTCAACAAATAAAGTACTTAATAAAGTATTTTGATCAATCTTTCTATATCCTGGAGACCTTAAAACACCTACCGGACTGTTCGCAGAAGATTCTCCCCAATGCTCGCCATCTGGATAAATTAAACTTTGTGTAGGTAAGAATTTATAAAAAGAGCGGAATAAGTGATTCCCTGTTGTCTCATCAGCATCGATGTCGTCTATGCGCGAAATAGATCCCTGCAAGGAGAAACCCACTTTTGTTGTAGCAGTAGGCTTCATTTCCAAATTAATATTATAATTATATCGATTATAGCCTACTTGATCAAAAATTCCTTGTTGGTCATAATAACCTAAAGCAGCATAATAACTAACATGCTCTGTACCGCCCCTGAAATCAATTCCATAGTTCTGAGTAGGGGTATTCTTATTAAATAGATCAAGGAAATTAGAATTAGGATATTTATAAGGATCATCCTTATGTAGCTGATTATAATCTTTAATTAGATCAGGATCATTAGGTGGCGTGGTGCCATTCGGAGTCTGATTATAATACCCTTCATTTTGCAATGTCATATAATCAACTGCGTCCAACATCTTAGGCAAATAAGTAGGATTAGAAAAACCTATAGAAGAACTTAGACGAACCTGAGGCTTTCCAACTACTCCGCGCTTGGTTGTAATTAACACAACACCATTTGCACCCCCTATACCAAATGGAGCCACTGCAGCCGCATCTTTCAATAATGTAACGGTTTCGATAGTAGACGGGTCTATTTGTTGCATATTATCCCGTTTTATTCCATCCACTATAATTAACGGCCCATTATTATCTCCAGTAGTTACAATACCACGAATATGAATGTCTGGACTATCAAAACCAGGTTGTCCACCATTTGGACGCATACTGATACCAGAAAGTCGACCAGCCATAGACTCTGAAATGTTAGGAGCAGGCACTTGAGCTAGCTCATCCCCCTTTATGGAACTGATAGATCCGGTAACCTCTGCACGCTTCTGAGTACCGTAACCAACAACAACAACTTCAGATAAAGCTTGAACATCTGGCTCCAAAATAACATTCAACATACTATTGTTTCCAACAGTTACTTCCTGTTTAAGATAACTAATGTACGTAAACTCAAGAACGCTACTTTGGTTAGGAACAGCAATCGTAAAACGACCATTTAAATCAGTCGCAACTCCTTGAGAGGTTCCTTTAACTTGGACACTCACTCCAATTAATGGCAATCCTTCTGGATCTTTTACAGTTCCGGAAACTTGAGTTTGTGAAAATGCTAACGAAGCAGTTAAAATCGTCAGCACAACTAAAACGGAAAACCTTTGCAGACTCTCCCAATAGTACTTAAGACAAAATCTCAATCTGTTAGATTTGTCTAACACATTTTGTAAAATTTGATTCATAGTAATTAGGTTTATTTATAAATTTAGGACAATAGGTATTCAGTGTATAAAATTGGTTTATAATCTATGCAAACGTTGGCAATACAACAACTAATTAACATTTAGTAAATCAAAATTTAGATTATATTGGATGCCAACGTTTGCATAAACTTAGTAAATATAAAAATTATTTCTTATTAACGCAAAAAAGAAAAAAATATTTAATTGAGCTTTAAAAGACACCATCATTATTAAATCTTAGCAGAGAAGGGCAAAGGTCTTTAAAAAATGTGTTATTATAAATATTATGCAATATTAATGCAACAAACAATAACTTCTAATGCAACAAGTGCAAAATTAAACACAGGGCCAACGTTCGCACAGTAAAATTAAAGTATCAATAATTTAGATTATAATCCAATATCATTTAACTACTCGAATAACTCCTCTCATTACAAGATAATGACCTGGGTAAGAGCATATATAAGGATAAACTCCTGGAGTATTTGGCACATTCAAATAAATTGCTTGTGTTTCCCCTGGTTGCAAAATTTTAGTATATGCAATAACCTTAGAACTATTAGGAACATAATTCATCTTCTCTCCTTGCACGCCTAATTTCAACGCTAACTCTCCGATTTCATTTCCTGCACCAACTTCCGTCATTACAAAATTATGAAGCATATCATCGTTATTATTAAAAACTAACTTAAGCTTGGTTCCGACTTTTACAGTAATATTATCTGTACTAAACTTCAATCCCGACAATGTTCTCAGTGTTATCGTAAGATCGGCTTTTCCACCCCAATTTGCAGGCATTTGTACCGTATGTTTACCTAAAACTTCTTGATCTTTTACTGCTTGAGTTGTATTTGAATTACTAACCATTGATTCATGATCATGACCCATTGACATTTCAACTCTGTTATCATCTGTAATTATTACCTTCTCTCCATTAGGTATATTATTCAATGTGTAATACCCAAAATTATGTAATAGAGGACGTTGTTCTGCAGATAAAACACCTTCAGCTTTTATTTCATGTATGTATCCTTCTTTTAAACTATCTAAAACTAGTCGAACGCGCATTTTATCTTCAGACACGACAATTGCCTTAATCGCACGATCTGCTTGATTAATCGGAGGACTTCCATACGTACTATGATATTTATAAATAAAGTCTCCTATACTATAAGATGATACATCACGAGCGGACTTTTCATCAACTGGCAATGTAAATTCTATTTCAAAACCATCAGGCTGCGCCTTAATTGTTTTCATTTCAAAGGGCATAACACCTGTCCATTCCAGCTTCTGCAATCCAAACGGAGCACTTCCTGTAGATCCCCAACCGCGAGATGTCATTCCAACAAACATGGCTCCATCAGGACCCCAATTCATTCTTAATATACCTGAGGAAAATCCTTCCCGAAAAGGAAAAACAACTCCTTGATAAACACCCTTCACTTTCTCAAGAAATACACGCATAATTTTACTATGACCTTGATCCCCAACAAACAATTGATCTTCAAATGGCCCCATCTTTCCTTCATTATTATAATTAAGAATCCCTGATGTAGAAATCCCTAATATCGTGTGAGGAAACCATACAGCGGGCGTTTTAATTCCTTTAACGGTTTTAGCTACTTCAAACATAGGCTTTCCTGTATCTGGAATATCTGAAGGTTTCAATGTTATATTCGACTCGGGTTCTCCAGACCATTTCAAGCTACTCGGATTTCCCATAAAATCTCTTTCCGCAACATGTGAAATAAAGCCTGATCCCACCCAGTGACCTTGATTATCAGAATAGAATATATCTCCTGAACTATTTAACCCCATACCCGCTGGCGATCTAAATCCGGCCGCAAAAGGTGTCATTTTAAAATCTGGAGAAAATTTGAGCATCCAACCATGCCATTTTGAAAGGCTTTCACTATTCCCATTCCAACCAAGATTCAACGCTACAATCATATCACCATTCTTATCTAATAATGGTCCATAAGCATACTCATGATAATTTCCTGTTTCAGACAAAGGCCAAGAATACATTGTTTCATACTGGTCAGCCTTACCATCACCATCTGAATCTCTCAAACGAGTTAATTCAGAACGTTGTACAGCATAAATATCTCCTTTAATATAATTTAAACCTAAAGGTTCATGTAGACCTTGAGCAAATAATCTGTAAGTTGGCTGCCTTCTATCCTTCATTGAAGTATTGTCTATAATCCAAACTTCGCCTCGACGTGTAGAAACTGCCAGTGAACCACTAGGCAAAAATGTCATTCCACCTACCTCAAGAAGAAGCCCTTGAGGAATAGGCACTGTACTTAACCGATAAATATCATTTTCGGTGTATATCTTAACAGTATCATTAGCTGTAGAATTATTTATACTATTATTTTGTCCAAAGCTAATTGTTGAATATAGAACACCTATGACTGCTAAATATTTTATATAATTTATTTTCAGATTCATGTCAGATTAATTTACCAGATGATCGAATATTCCAATGAGGAGATGTTTTTACTAAATGCGATTACAAGTTCGTCTGCATTTCGCGATTTTCTAATAATAGGCTTCAAACGTTCATTTACTTTTATATAATATGATTTCCCGTCTATAACATATAAACCCTTCCCTAAAGATTCTATCACTTTACCGCTTGCTATTCTAAAATATAAATTTGTCGGTGCATTAGTAACACTAACCTCTCTTATCAAAGATTCTCCATTGGCTACCATTGAAATTTTATCATCAACATTAAATCCACTATACTCATAATGGAAAGTTACATTTTTGTTATTATCTAGAGAATAGCCTTTATTATGAAAATCATCAAATGGAATTGAATCTGGCCATATAGAATCTGAATTACTTAATAAAGCAACCGATGGTGCAGAAGACAAAGTAATCAACGCTCCAAGTGGGGTAGCTAACTGGGGTTCACCTCTAGACTCCCACATATCAGTCGCATCAACAAATCCTCCTCGCCAAAATTGTAAAATGGATCCTTGTTTTAAATCATAAGAATAATTAGTATGATTAGGATTTCCTACTGATATTACGTGCGTGCGCTTGCCATTGTCGAACAATAAATAACTTCTTAATACATATGGTTCTGCTTTAGCTTCTACTATAATAGGATTAACCATACGAAATCGCCTGGCAGCATCACCGGTTAATTGTTGAACAGGTTCTTCGAAGCTTTTATAACTTATATTTCTAAATGCTAAAACATGGTTCTCATCTGCTTGAAAAACGAGAGGCCCCTTTGTACTTTCATCATTAAAAATCGCTCCATCAGAAGGACCTTCTAATGAAATGCCTTGATGAATAAGCACTCCATTCAAATATACCTCAGCAAAACTTGCTTTATCTACTTTCTTCCCTGAACTATCAAAAGTAGGAGATTTGAATTTCACTTTTAAATGTTGCCATAAACCAGGTGCTTTCCCAACATTACTTATAGGCTGCTTTGTATGAAAGGAAATACTACTTTCTGCTTTATTAACATCTATAGTTCCAATTCTAGATAGGGGATTTTGACTTTCCGGCCAACTATCAGATAATTGGATCTTATAACGTCCCATTATATATACGGCAGAATTACTTCCATTAGTTGTTAAAAAATCAAAATCTATTTCAGTATCGCCCTCCAATTGCAATCCAGATACTAAATTAGTTGCGCCTTTCATTGGAGTATTCACAACAATGCCATTTCCCTTAACAAACTTTGTTGTTGATTTATTAAAATCTGTTATTAAATCAGAAACAATCAACCAATTTTCACCTGGTTTCTCGAATGCGTCAAAATTCGAAGTGGGAACAGAACTTTGAGAGAATACATAATTCGAACATATTATGCTCCCTAGTAATAGCAAGACAACTTTCTTCATAAAGCTATAATTTTAAAATTCGTTACAATTTAAAAATTAAACGTCAGATTTTTGTTACAATGCAAAAAATCTGACGTTTAAATAAGCAACAATAATAAGAGTCAATTTTAACTAAAGGTAAATTCAGGCAGATGCATAATCTCTCCTCCTTTCATTGCAGATTCATGTGCTAAAATACCTACACAGGTAATGTTAGCCGCCTCAACTGCATTAGGATAGGGTTGACGATTCTTCGATAATGAACTTACAAACTCATGAACTAAATGGGGATGAGAACCACCATGTCCGGATCCCTGGATGAAAGAAAGATGCTGATGCCCTTCTAAATCATACACAGATTCAGTTGTGAATTCTTGAATCTCTGTAGGTAATAAGTGAGCATAATCCTTAATCTTAACTCTTTCCGGACTTTCTCCGGTATGAATAACGCTATCTTCATGTTCAATCAATGTCCACTCAAAAGATTTTTTAGAACCATACACATCAAAACTCTCCCGGTATTGACGTGCTGTATTAAACAATGAACGGGTTACCTCAGCTGACAGATCGGAGTCCTTTAGCTTAATATGACAAGTTTCAATCGCAAAGGGAGAACCATATTTTGGTATCAGATTTTCATCAATCCTACCAGAACCGAAACAAGAAACATATTCAGCAGAAGCTTTTGGAAGTGCCAAAACCGGACTAACACAATGGGTAGCATAATGCATAGGCGGTAATCCTTCCCAGTAACCTGGCCATCCACCCATTTCCTGTTGATGCGATCCGCGCAGAAATTGAATCTTGCCTAATTCGCCATTTTCATATAATTCCTTTACAAACAAAAACTCCCGGCTATAAACCACGGTCTCCATCATCATATAGGTAAGCCCGGTTTCTTTTACAGCATCGACGATTCGTTTGCAATCCTCAACACTGGTAGCCATAGGAACTGTGCAGGCAACATGCTTTCCTGCACGCAAGGCTGCAATTGACTGCTCCGCATGGTTCTGAATCGGAGTATTGATATGAACCGCATCAACTTCCGGATCTTTCAACAATTCATCGAAATCTGTGTATCGCTTCTCAATCCCAAAAGCATTACCAATTTCCTCCAGTTTCTCTGTATTCCTCTGACAGATAGCATACATATTTGCATCTGGATGCTTTTGATAAATCGGAATAAATTCCGCCCCAAACCCTAATCCTACTATCGCTATATTTATTGGCTTATTACTCATTTCAAATTCTATTTACCTTATTAAAAATCGTATCTAATAATCATTTATTTCTCTTGCGACCACTTTCTTAAAAACTGCAAACCTTCCTCGGCAAAACCATCTTGACTTGGTACTAAAGGTCGCCACATACAAACAGCACCTGCTAACTCTTTATTGTCAGGAGTAAAACTTTCAATAGAAACAGTTTTATTATAATTAATTGCTGTTAACCCACGTTTATAGGCTCCCCAATTAGTTTCACCCGTTCCAGGTGTACCTCTGTAATTTTCCGATACTTGTAAGTGAACAAGCTTATCTCCAACGGAAATAATAGCTTTTTCAATATCTCGTTCTTCAATATTCATATGAAAGCCATCCAGAATAACCTTAGCTGAAGGATGATCAATATCTTTAATCAGCTTCATTACATCTTCAGCAGTATTTACAAGATCCGATTCAAAACGATTAAGAGGTTCAATAGCTAACTCTACACCGAAATCCTCTGCCATTACACATGCTTTTCTGATGTTAACTACAGCACGATCCCATTCAATCCGTTTCTGATCAGGAGATACCAAGCGTGCTTTTCCCACCGAAGAGTACATGGGGCCTGAAACAGATTCAGATCCCAATGCACTAGCTACTTTCACACAAGCATGAATATAATCAAAACTAGTTTGATGATAAACAGGATCATCATTTGTAAAATCCCTGCTTGGACCAAATGCCCCACAAATCATCGCTTTTAGATCATTTTTTAAGAGAGCTTCATTTACTTTCTCTACATCAATTAAAGAAGGGTCTTCTACTGGTATTTCAACAAAATCATAACCCATCCGCTTTATTTTGGGAAAAAGAGATAATGTATCAGAATTAAATGGCGATGTCCAAAGCCATGTACTAACACCAAACTTAATATCTAAGCCCATAAATTAATTTCCTTTTAATAAAGTCAAACTTATTTAACTACTTTCATTACTCCTTGCATCATTCTCCAATGTCCCGGGAATGTACATACAAAAGGATAGTCCCCTACCTGTGATGGAGCAGTAAATTCTAAGACAGTGCTTTCGTCCGGATCTAACAATTTTGTAGCATGCAACACTTCTGGAATGCGGGGAACATAGGACAAAGAGGCTGCATTCGCATTAAGTGCCATTTCATCGGCTGCCGCACCTACTTTATTTAGTGTTCCTGGTTTAATAATAATTAAATTATGTTGCATTTGATCTGGATTTGCAATACGAATACGTACTTTTTGACCAGCTTTAACCGTTACCAACTTCTTACTAAATGCCATCGCATTTGGAACAACATCTATTTGTAATACCGTTACATCCTGTGCAGGTGCATTCACAGGCTTAGCCGTTTCTGCAACAACTGTCTTAGCGGTGCCTGGTTTTCTTAATTCAATGGTAGCATCTTCCATACTCCCGGTAAATCTGAATGTACCTTCATAATCACCAATTTTATCATTAGTAGGTTCTTGAAGATCCTGAGAAGATCGCAAATTCAGGTCTAATGTCTTGGTAAATAATGCGGGAGCCTTACCCTTAGCCACCTGCTTACCGTCCACTTCGATACTCATTTCTCCACCTGCCAGTAACTTAGCAACCAATTCATATTTTTCTGGTAAAGCAGCATTTGAAACAGCCACATAAGATTTACCATCCTGCCGAACGATCATATTTAATTTGCCGTCCTGAATAAAGACTCCATAACCGTTTTCTCTTCCACCTTGACCCGCTATAAAACCTTGAATAGGTGCATTCGGATCAATAGCAACCTGCTGACCTCCTGGGCCATTTGGACGGCCATCCTGCTGGCTTGCACGACCAATAGCAGCTTTAATGATAATTTCCTTGCCAACCACATCCGGGCTAAAAGCTACTGCGCCAACAGAACCTTGTCTGCGAGCTAAGGAATATATCTCGTTACTCAAACCCTGAACAACCCGTTGAGTTAAGGTCAATTCGGTTGTACCTGAAGTCTTAAATCCAGCCGGCACTGATGACATAAATCCATCTTGATGTCTTATAGCTGCTGCATACAAAGCTTTTGAAATCCACTCATCTTTCGCATTCTCAGCATCCAGACTTGCTGTATATAATGCTTTACCTGCTTCTACGGAAGTCGGAAGTTGAGCCACAACAACGAACGCATTCATGCGCGTATTCAGATCAGGATCCTTTAATAAACCAGCCTTTTGAATCAATGCAAATGTCTGCTCATTTTTAGGCAGCACTTCCAGAGCAGCTTTTCTGACACCAGCAGAAGGATGAGATAAAGCACCAACTACCGCTTGAGAAGCCTCAGAATTAGAGCCATCTAATACTTTTAAACCTTCCAAGGTCCATAAAGCATTAATTGCGGGGCCATTCAAACCAATTTCATCAACTTTTTTATCATTAATTAGTTTAATCAATCCCGGTATTGCTGCCTTATTATTATTCTCAACCAATAAACGTTGTGCAGTCAATCGCCAAAATAAATTATCACTTTCCAAAGCGCCTAATAAACCAGCCGTGTTATCTTTAGAAAGACTAATGGGGGTATAAGGTTTAGCATCTTTATAAACAATTCGGTAAATACGACCTCGGTCTAGATCACGCATTGGAGTAATAAAAGCATTACCCTGACCATTTATAAATTGCTTTCCTTCAGAAACGGTAGGTCCAGGAGTAGGGTTATGCTGAATAATGAAGTTATACCAATCAGCAACCCAAACAGCACCATCCGGACCAACCGTTGCCTGAACGGGACCTACCCACTCATCTGAACTTGCTAATAAGTTCCATCCATCTACCTCTTTATAACCTGCTCCACTACGCTCAATTATTGCATTATGAGTAAGTCTACCAGTAGGCTCATTTACAAATGCAATGCGATTCCAATATTCCTTAGGAAAATTCCTAGCCGTATAAAAATCATGACCAGCCGCGGCAGTAAAACCTCCATGCACATCTACCTGTCTTAAATTAGGAGTAAGCGTATGCATATCACCGTGACCCTGAATGATGGAAAGAGGAATAACTTGTTGAGCAACATTTCTTCCTCCAGGTCTTCCATTGCTATTCTGTGTATCAGAAGCTTGAACAATTCTTTCAGGGAAAGGTCTTTGCATCAATTGATAAGGCATTGAGTAATAATCACTGTGATTACCGTTGGCTGTAGAAACAAAAACATTATTATCTTCCGTAAATCCTAAACCCCAGGTATTATTATTCGAATTTGCTAAAAATTCAAAATCAGTGCCATCAGGGTTAAAACGATAAACTCCTTGAGCAAACCTAAAACTCTTATTATCGATGGTATTATTAAATCCAGAATAACCAACTACCCCCCAAATCTTATTATCAAAACCATATCTTAAATTTGAAGGTCCTGCATGTGTATCATTCTTACCCCAACCTTCCATAAATTCCTGACGAAGATCCGCTTTATCATCCCCATCTGTATCCTTCAAGAAAACCATATGGGGAGCCATCGATATAATCACACCTCCATTCGCAAATACGATGCTGGAAGGGATATTAAGACTATCTGCAAAAATTGTAAATTTATCTGCTCTTCCATCACCATCGGTATCTTCTAATATCTTAATTCGATCGTTAGCAGCACCATCCGTTTCCACAAAAGTATTTGGATAATCTACTGACTCTACAATCCACAACCGCCCTCTTTCATCCCAAGACATCGCAATCGGATTCGTTATATCAGGCTCTGCTGCAAAAAGTTTAACTTCGAAATCAACCGGTACCTGCATTAAATCCATAGACTCTTCGGGTGTCAAGGCATATTGAAACTTTGGTGCAGGATCCCGTTTCTCATAATTAGGAACAATGATCGTATCGTTATATAAAACCTTCGGAGTTTTAAATGCTGCAATTTCAGCCTGAACTTTATCACCGATAGCCCACAATACTCCGTTTCCAATCAACTTCTGAAACATCGGATTTGTCCAGGTGCTGTCATTATGACCGTAAGCAGTATAAAACACTCTTCCTTTTCCCTGATTACGAACCCAGGTCCAAGGCTCTTTCACACCATTTTCTACACGTTCCTGCAATACCGTTTTATCAGGATTTATGTTACTATGAACATAGGTTTCATCCCAGGTCTCAAACTCATTAATACCTTCCATAACCGGATGAGTCTTGTTAACATTTACTGCGGTGAAATGACCGGTTTTATGCGATTTAAACTGACCTCCAATAGCTTGGATATACCACGATGAATTAACAAAACTCGCTGATGCAGAATGAATCGGGATCAATCCCTTTCCGCCTTCTACAAAGTCTTTTATCACTTTTTCTTTAGCCGGAGAGATCTTATCATAATTAGCATAGATAATCAGCCCGTCATATTTATTTAAATTTGCTGCATTAAGATCATTCGTATCGGTAGTATAAGTGATATTAATACCACGGGCAAACAAAGGAATGCTAAGCATAGGAGCAAACTTCCCGGAATTATGATGCGTATCTTTATGTCCTAAAAATAACACTTCAGCCCTACGCCCCGGAGGTTGCTGTTTGTCATTCTTGTCTCTTATATTAATTGAATGGTTATAAATACCGTTTGCAAGACTGCTAAGCAAAACACCGCTAAACAGCATTAAAAAGAAAATCTTCTTCATATAAAAAATTGTTTATTATGGTTTATTTAAAATGCAAACGTTGGCAATCAACCAATCAATAACCAAATTTAATAATGCTGACAATATTAGATCAATAATACCAATGCCAACGTTCGCATCCTAAACGTAAATATATATTATTATTTTAATATTTAAAAATTAGCATGAAATAAATGAAGCCAGAGCTGTTAATAGATCGATTTGTCTGCCTCTTCATTTATAAACATATTTTGTAAAAGTAGACACATCAACTGGCTTAAAGATTAATTGAGAAAACATATATAATCCATTCTTCCATACTTTAAAATCGTGCACTCCTGGTTCTATATAATAAATGTGTGGAACCCCTTTTTCAACAAGGTAATCATGTGTGCGTTTGCTGAAACCAATTAACCCGTCGTCAGCTCCACATGATATCCATAACAACTTTAATTGCTTTTTTGCAGCATCAGGGTCAGGAATCAACTTTTCTGGCGCTTTTGTATTTGGAGCTGAAGAAAAACCACCAACCCAGGCAAATTTGTTTAAATTACCTAAACCAAAATTCAAAGATTGTCCTCCACCCATTGAAAGCCCCGCAATAGCACGATGCTCTCTATCTGTTAAAACAGGAAAATTACGTTCTACAAAGGGAATTAAATCATTAAGTAAGTCTTCTTCAAAGACTGCGAAGCCTGCTACTTTATCAGCCGCCATATGGTTTCCTATTGCACGGTCATCCTTTATGGCTCTTCCATTAGGCATTATCACAATCATTGGCTCTAACTTTCCTTGAGCATATAGATTATCTAAGATCACATGTGGTTGACCTCCATTGTACCACTCCTTTTCATCGCCACCAATGCCATGTAAAAGATATAGTACAGGATACTTTTTACTCTCTGAGTAACCTGGCGGAGTATAAACTAATGCTCGGCGGATGGTGCCAACAGTTTTGGACTCGTAACTAATAGTATCGATCTTACCGTGTAATATATTTTCCTGATAGACATCAAAACCAACAGGAGCTTGTTTCACAATATCTTGTGAATAGGCAGGGGCTGTAAATGCAACAAGCATACTTACAATAAAAAGAAACTTTTTCGTCTGTAGTATTATTTTCATATTTAATTATTACTTACTAGGTTTTCATTCATAATTAGGTTAGGCACAAGCATAGATTTCCTAAACTTTCATTTAATAGAAAAGCATAATGTACTTCTGCTAAAATAGTAAATATCATATAACTTTATCCTCCAATTAATGTATAACTTTTCCCTTTCTTAGTTTTGATATCATAAAGCCAATTCTCAGGCATAGAAACACTTAGATCCTTATTTGATGGCTTAATAAGGGGCGAAGGTATATTTACTATTTTATATAGCGGATTTGGATTAACTCCACTCGACTTCTTCAGCAAGTTGTTTGTTTCAGCCTGATTTAACCTTACACGAAGATTACCACCAACTGATGAGTGCACAACCAAGCGCGTTACTTTATGATTATCCCAATCCATATCAATAATAAAACCGCCTCTGGCTACCAAACCTTTTACACTTCCTTTTCCCCAAACATCAGGCAAAGCAGGTAACAAATAAACAAATCCATCATGGCTTTGCATCAACATTTCAGCAACACCAGAAGTATATCCAAAATTACCATCGATTTGAAAAGGAGGATGTGCATCAAATAGATTTGGATACGTACCACCTGATCCTCTTCCTACAGGCGCAATTTGATCAGTTATTAGCTTGTAAGCATGATTGCCATCAAGTAAACGTGCCCATAAATTAATTTTCCAAGCCATTGACCATCCTGTTGAAACATCACTGCGATAAATCATTGAATTTTTTGCTGCAGCAAAAAGTTCAGGATTACGGAATGGCGATATCTGATTTCCAGGAAACAAACCATATAGATGCGATACATGACGATGATGGTCAGTTGGAGAATCCATATCCTCTAACCACTCCTGTAACTGGCCATATTTACCAACCTGCATAGGTGGAAGTCTCTTTCGATAACTTAGAACACTATCAGCAAATGCTTTGTCGATATTTAAATCAGCAGCAGCACTCGCAACAGCTGTAAACAGACCATAAACTAACTGATTATCCATTGTTGTACCTGCAGAAACAGAGACCTGATCTCTGCCTTTAGTAAGATAGGCATTTTCAGGCGATACTGAAGGAGATACAACCAACCAACCATGTTCCTCTTCTGGCTGTAAAACATCAACAAAATACTGAGCGGCACCTTTCATTAGTGGATAATACTTTTTAAGAAAAGCACGGTCTCCAGTATACAAATAGTGTTCCCAAAGATGCTGACAAAGCCAGGCATTACCTGTCGGCCAAAGTCCCCAAAATGCACCATCAACAATACCTGTAATTCTCCATATATCTGTATTATGGTGTAATGACCATCCCCTTGCACCGTACATTTCCCTTGCAGTCGTCTTTCCAGTAACAGATAAGTCTTCTATCATATCAAAAAGTGGTGCACTCAGCTCTGATAATTGTGTAACTTCACTTGGCCAGTAATTCATTTGGGCATTTATGTTTACCGTATATTTACTGTCCCACGCCCCTTTTAAATCGCCATTCCATATACCTTGTAAGTTTGCAGGCTGCGAGCCGGGTTGAGACGATGAAATAAGCAAATATCTACCAAACTGAAAATAGAGCTCTGCCAATTGCGGGTCTTTCCCATTGGCAAAATCTTTAATCCGAACATCTGTAGTAGCTTTTGCAGCTTCACTTATACCTAAATCTAATTTTACCCTATTATAATACTCTTGATAAAACTTAGAATGAGCATGTAATAACGTTTCAAAATCCTTTTTATAAGCCTTATTCAAAATACTTTGTGCACGACTAAAGGGATCTGCACTAATATCATGATAATTTACAAAGTTGGTAGCCATAGATAAGTAAATTACTGCAGTATCAGCGTTATTAATTTTGATGCCTGCCGTATCAGCAGTAACAACACCGCCAGAATTTTTTACACGAGTGATAACATTAAATTTAACCTTACCTTTTTGATTTTCATGATCACTCCCTAAACCCGATAAAACCAGATCTCCCATATGGATTTCTTTATTTTCTTTAAGTGGGCTTTGCAATGTAATATCGCATGTGATCATCTTAGGTTTGTCAGCAGTCAACCTAACCATTAAAACATTATCAGTAAAGGATGTGAAATATTCCCTTTTATAACGCACTCCGTTATGAACGTAGCTTACTGATGCGGTAGCATCTTCAATATTTAAATCTCTTCTATATTCCGATGTATTTTTGTGGTCAGAAAAGTTAATATATAGGTTTCCAGCTAGCTGATAAGGCATACCACTATTACCTTTCGGACCCAACAACTTATTGGCCACTAATTGGGCTTCTTCAAACTTTTTTTGAACCAATAATGCCCTAACCTGCTCAATGCCGGACTTAGCATTAACATCATTATTGTTATTCGGCCCCCCAGCCCATATGGTTGATTCGTTTAACTGTAATCGTTCCATTTGAGTTGTACCAAATACCATTGCTCCAATATAACCATTACCGATAGGTAATGATTCGTTCCAATTACTGGCCGGCTCATTATACCATAAAACATTTTCTTGTGCCACAGCAGTTACATGACAAACAAGCAAACTTAGAAATGCAATTAACCTTTGATAATTAAGTTTCATAATTCTTTTTTTTATATAATTAAGTTCCAACCTACCGGACTAGCGAACAATCCAAAATGGCAAATAAAGTAAACTATAATTGGCCTCCAAATAAATGCTTTAAATTCAATCTAAGATTACACATAATTACCCTGTTATTAAGGAATATTACCATCGCCAATCTTTTACTTTTCTACGTGTCTCTTGTTATCCTGATCTTATGCAATGTAGTAAGTTCGACCGAAAAAGATAGTACAGACTAATAAGAGACTTAAACGATTCTGATTTTCTTAATATCTTTCAAACTCCTAATATTATTTAAACTATCTGACTAGTTATACGAAACATTACAATCAATGGTAATTTCCCTTAATAACAGGGTAATTATGTAAAACCATAAGTCTTTTCTAAATCCTTTATTTGGTTGTTAAGCTACAGCCAAAATGTAGCACCATTTATTAACCAATTATAAACGTGATGCGTATGATATAAAAGACAACCCAATTTTGCAATGTAAGAAAGTGTATGCAGCAATTCTGGTGCATACTAAATCAAAAACAAACCCAAAAAATTATGAAAGTAAAAAAATCTACCCTGTATTATGCAGGATTTCTATCGCCAAAAAATTTGTCGATCAAAAGAATATTGTTACCCGCTATTATGATTGTGGCCACGACAAATA
Organism: Albibacterium bauzanense; assembly: GCF_004339765.1. GTDB lineage: Bacteria > Bacteroidota > Bacteroidia > Sphingobacteriales > Sphingobacteriaceae > Albibacterium > Albibacterium bauzanense. The sequence continues at coordinate 31,025 of NZ_SMGO01000002.1, forward strand.
TAATGGCTAAAGAAACAAACAAAACACTTGTAAATTCAAATAATTTAATTCTATTACAAACTGAACAACAGGCGAACGTTATAACAAGAGTAATTACCTCTAATAACCAAGCCCTCGGAGGAGTTACAATATCTCAACTTCAAGTTTCGGGAAAGATCACTGATGATGCTGGTATGTCATTGCCAGGGGTGAGTGTAAAAGTAAAGGACACCAACATTGGAACCGTATCAGGTATTGATGGTAATTATACTCTTCCTGCTTCTGGAGAAAATACAGTTCTTGTATTTTCATACCTGGGATTTGAAACTAAAGAAGTGGTAGTAGGAAATCAATCTACTATTAATGTAATCCTTGTACCAAGTAAATCTTCCTTAGATGAAGTTGTTGTAGTTGGATATGGTACGCAAAAGAAAGCAACGTTAACTGGCTCTGTAGTAGATGTGTCTGGCGAGGAGCTAACAAAAAGTCCAAGTGCTAACGTCACTGCGTCTCTTCAAGGAAAATTACCAGGTATGATAGCCGTACAACGAACTGGAGAACCAGGAAGAGATGATGCCAATATATTAATTCGCGGGAATGGAACAACCGGAAACAATTCACCACTTATTATCATTGATGGTGTTGAACGTAGTTTAATTGGTCGGCTAAATAATGAGGATATAGAATCCATATCTGTATTAAAAGATGCATCCGCTGCCATTTATGGAGCCCGTGCAGCGAACGGTGTTATTTTAGTAACTACTAAAAAAGGGGAAATCGGCAAACCTGAATTTAGCATTTCACTTAATAATGCTTTTAGCCATCCTACTAAGATTCCAGATATGCTAGACGCTGTTACTTTTGCTCAGGTTTATAATGAAGGTAATTACTATAGAGCTGGTAGACCTGAAAACTCAACACCTTTCTACTCTGATGATGCTATACAAAAATATAGAGATGGTTCTGATCCCGTTCTATATCCAAATACCGATTGGATGGGAGAAGTAGTAAAAGACTACTCACTTCAACAAAAACTTAACATGCAAGTAACTGGTGGTTCTGAAGCAGTAAGATACTTACTTTCTTTTGGTACAATGAGCCAAGATGGAGATTTTAAGCACAATCCTACCGATTATAAACAATATAACTATAGAGGAAAAATTGACGTAAACATCACTGAAAACCTTAGTATAGGTGCAAACATAAGTGCCATTCTTAGTAAAAAGAACTATTCAATTGTTGGAGGTGAAATCAATTTCGTAAACTTGTTACAAGCTAGCCCGTTATTGGTAGCTAGATATCCTAACGGGTTGATCGCACCGGGTAGATTTGGAGAAAGCCCTCTTTTATTAGACCAAAGAGGTTTTAATAATACCAAAGACGAACCTATATATTCTACATTTACACTTGGCTACAAAGTTCCATTTGTAAAAGGTTTAAGAATTGATGCTTCATACAATTATGATTTAAGTCATGTATTTCAAAAAAGATTTAATCTGCCCTATACTTATCATGAATACAATGTAAATACTCAAGAGTACGATCTAAAACAAGGTACTGGTGCTTCAACAGTAGAACTTTGGGACAGATTCACTAGGTATACTACCCAATTATATAACTACAGGCTTACTTACGAAAATACATTTGGCGATCATAATATAATGGCCATGGTAGGACAAGAACAGCAACAAAATACAAGTAACTGGACTGAGGCTTATAGAAAGAATTTTGTAAGTCCGGCTATCGATCAAATTAATGCAGGTAGTAGTTCTGCTGAAGATAAGAATAATGGAGGTAATGCATCAGCAAGTGCATATAACAGCTATTTAGGTCGTTTAAGTTATGATTTCAAATCTAAGTATCTGTTTGAAACATCATTCCGCTATAATGGATCTCAAAATTTTCCTAAAACCACAAGATATGGTTTCTTCCCAGCAGTACAAGCTGGTTGGCGTTTATCTGAAGAGGACTTTATTCAAAATGCCCTCCCTTTCGTTAACAATTTAAAGGTTAGAGCTACCTATGGAGAAGTTGGAAATGACCGTGTAAGCCAATATCAATATTTGCAATTATTCTCATTAGGTGGCAATTATGTGTTTGGTAGCAATGATGCACCAGGAGTTACTTCTAGCACATTACCCAATCCTAATATAACTTGGGAAGTTAGTAAGAAAACAGACTTTGGATTAGAAGCTTCTCTTTGGCAAGGATTGTTAGGTTTTGATTTTACTTATTTCACTGAAAAAAGAACCAACATCTTGGCGGCTAGAAATCTTTCAATTCCAGCCATTTTAGGTTTCCCTTCCTTACCAAACGAAAACATTGGAAAAGTTGATAATAAAGGTTATGAAATCATCATAAACCATAGAAATACATTTAATGAGTTAAGATATAATATCTCGGCGAACATGGGTTATGTAAAAAGTAACGTCGTGTTTTTAGATGAAACACCAAATCCAAATGCGCCATGGAAAAGTGTAACAGGGCATCCGGTTGGAGCCAATCTAATTTATAAAGCAGATGGAATATTTCATACGCAAGCTGAGTTAGATGCCTATCCTCATCAAAGCGGCACACAGGTCGGAGATATTAAAATTATTGATTATAATAATGATGGTAAAATTGATTCTGATGACCAATACAGATTTGACAAGTCATCTACTCCAGAAGTAGTATTCGGTATGAATATGAATTTTGAATGGCGTAGTTTAGACTTAAATGTATTCTTCCAAGGACAAACCAATGTTTACAACTATGATAGTAATTTTGCAAACTTAGGAAACGCGAATTTTACGAATGCTTTTGTCGCAAGAGCAGCTGATCGATGGACTGAAAGCAATCCAAACGGCACCATGCCTAGATCCGATGGTTTCTCACCAGGAACAAATACATTCTTTTTATACGATGCCACATTTATTAGATTAAAAAGTTTAGAATTAGGTTGGACAGCACCTAAGAAATTAACTTCTACAATTGGATTAAATAGCGTGCGCTTCTATGCAAGTGGTTTCAATCTACTTACTTGGTCTAAAGAAAATAAGTGGTCTGATCCAGAAGGAACAACTGCATTGGTTTACCCACAACTAAGAACCATAAACTTAGGAGTAAATGTTAAATTTTAAAAAGAAGGAAATGAAAAAATTAATTTTATTAATCATAATGAGTTGCGGATTTTATTCTTGTAGCGATAATATCCTCAACCTTTCGCCAATAGATCAAATTAGCGAAGATGCCGTATGGACAGACTCTAAGCTTTTAGCTGCATACCAAACAGAGCTATATAACTCCATACAACATGGTTTCAAAATACACATGCAATCTAAAGCTACGGACGAAGCTTTTGCTAGTATTGACTTTGATATAGGTGTAATCCCAAGAGGTAATCTTAATGCAGATAATGTTGGTAATGTATCCAATGAGCATTGGACTGGCGGGGGTAACATTTACTATTGGAACACCGGTTTTAAATACATAAGAAAAATCAATCTTTTTCTTGAGAAAATGGAATCAAGTACACTTGAACTTAATGATAAAGCGAGATTGATTGCTGAATCAAAATTCTTAAGGGCGTTTATTTATTTCCAGTTCATTGAAAGATTTGGAGGTGTCCCTATTGTAGATAAAACTTTTAATCTAGGAGATGAATTTTCTTTTACAAGAAATACATTTGATGAAAATGTCGCTTTTATTGAATCTGATTTGAATGCAGCCATACCTGACTTACCAGCCAGATATGCCTCAACCGATGCGGATTTTGGTAGAGCTACAGCAGATGCATGTAAAGCATTGAAATCTCGATTATTCTTATATGCTGCTTCACCACTTTTTAATACTACTAATGATCGAAGTAAATGGGAAAAAGCAAGAGACGCCGCTAAAGATCTATTGAATAGTGGATATTCATTACACCCAGATTACACCACACTTTTCAATCAACCAAGTGGTTCTGCAAATAATGAGATCATCTTTTCCAGACAGTTTTCAAGTACAAACTCTCACCAAAACCCCATGAATAATTTAGGTCGTAGGTATGGTGCTTACGGTGGATGGTGGTCTAGTAACGGTCCTTCTCAAAATTTAATAGATGATTATGACATGATCAATGGCGAGCGTCCATTTATTTATTCAGGTAGTGGGGCCAATATCACTAAAAGTGTTAACCCTCTTTCTGGATATGATCCTCAGAACCCGTACAGCAATCGCGACCCACGTTTAGATGCGACAGTTATACATAATGGAAGCCAATACCATGGTGATACTTTTGAAATGTGGGTAGCATCCGACGGAAATACCTGGGGCTATGACACCTACAAAGAAAGTGGAGATAATCCTCGTTCAAACTATCAATTAAAAAAGTTTATGCCAGACGTTAATACACCTCTTAGCTGGCAATACAACTATACAAACCCATGGATAATATTCCGTTTGGGCGAGATATATCTTAACTATGCCGAGGCTTCGTTTGAATTAGGAGACGAAGCTACAGCAAGAGAATATCTATCAAAAGTTAGAGATAGGGCCAGCGTTAACATGCCAGCCATACCTTCTACTGTAACAGGCGAAGCATTAAGACAAAGAATCTACAACGAACGTAGAGTTGAGCTAGCATTTGAGGAACACAGATACTGGGATGTAAGAAGATGGAAAATTGCTGAAGATGTTGGAAACAGACCAATTTACGGCATGGATATATTTAAAGATACTAATGGTAATTTAGAATATGTTCCCGTTTTACTACTTAAAAGAACATTTCTACCTAAAATGTATTTATTACCTATTCAAACTAGTGAAATTAATAAGAACAATGGTTCATTAAGCCAAACTCCTGACTGGCAATAACCAATAAATTTAGTTGTTTTACATTGAATGCGCCATTGCTATAAAACAATGGCGCATTTTTTATTAAGAGAAATATAAAACAACCCCTAGGCTATAGAAACAGCAGCTTTCTCTATTAGAGTAATTGTTTAAATAGGTTTAAACAATTATAGATTAGCCATTGCCTTAATTACAGACGACTTAGGGTCAAGCCAGCTTTTAAAATCGGTGCTAAGAGTACTAAAATCTGAACGATGTGTTATATAGTTCATTGGGTCAATCAACCCCTTCTTCATTGAATCAATCACATGCTCAAAATCAGCCCTTGTGGCATTTCTACTACTCATTAGCGATCCTTCACGCTTATGAAACTCTGGATGGCTAAACGATATTTCTTCTTTCTGCAAACCTATCAGAATAAGACGTGAACCATGTGCCATATATTGAAATGCAGAATTTATAGCACTTCGGCTACCGGTTGCATCTATTACAACAGTAGGCATTTCACCACCTGTAATCTTCCGTATTTGCTGCTTTACATCTAAACGTGCATTAACTGTATACTCGAAGCCGAGTTTCTCCTTACAAAATGCTAAGCGGCTATCCTTAATATCCATAGCAATTACTCGCGCTCCAGCGATTCTGGCAAATTCCATTGCCCCTAAACCAATTGGACCTGCACCAATAACTAAAACAAATTCATTCTCAACAATAGAAGCACGTCTCACGCCGTGAACTCCAATAGCTAGCGGCTCTACCAATGCAAGCTCATCATAAGTTAACCCATTACCATGTACTAATAATCGAGATGGAACGGACAAATATTCCACCATGCCACCATCCATGTGTACTCCACAAACCTTCAAACTTACACAACAATTAGGTTTACCATTATTACAAGCAATGCAATCTCCACAATTAATATATGGAATAAAGGTAACAGGTTCGCCAATAACAAAACCTGGCGCATTATCAGCCTCTATCAATTCTCCAGAAAGCTCATGCCCTAGAATACGTGGGTAATCAAAATAGGGTTGCGTACCTTGGAAAGCATGTAGGTCTGTGCCACAAATACCTATTCTTTTAATTTTTATGATTGCATTATTCTCAGTTAATGATGGCCGATCAGCCTGTTTATACTCAAATTTTCCCGGTTGGGAACAAACTAACGAATCCATTTTCATTCTTATAACCTATAAAACTCAATTGCATTTTTGCCAAAAACCTTCTGTTGTTCCTCATCACTATATCCTGAAAAATAGTTTTTAACAATCTCATAAACCTCACTAAAGGATCCGGATAATGTACAAACCGGCCAATCCGACCCAAACATAACCCTGTCAACTCCAAAAGCTTCAACAACAATATCTATATAAGGGTCAAACTCATCTGCTGACCACTGATTCCATCTTGTTTCAGTAACCATACCTGAAATTTTGCAGAACACATTCCTATACTTGGAAATTTCGATTATATCGGTACGCCAATTTTCCAAGATATTATCTTTAATAAAGGGCTTGGCAATATGATCGATAACGAATCGCTGTTCGGGGAATTTTGCGACCAATTCTTTAGCAAATTGTAACTGGTCGGGATTTATTAGAATATCATAAGTATAATCATACTTAGTAAGTAGCGATATTCCATTTAAAAAATCAGGCCGTAACATAAAATCCCGTTGCTGTTCACCTTGAAGAACATGACGAAACCCTTTTAATTTTTTAAATTGACTGTAATAATCGAGTCTTTTCTCTACATTGGGGGACAAAAGATTTACCCAACCTACAATACCTTTAATAAAGTTATATTGTTCGGCATTGAGTTGTTGGAAATCATTTTCTTCTTCTGACTGATTTGATTGAACAACCACACAACCATCAAATCCATTTGCTTTTAAGGCTACGCCTAACTCTGGCGGTAAATAATCCCGTTGAAGTATAGCCATATCTTCTGTAATCCATGAATCCCTTATTGGATCATATTTCCAAAAGTGCTGGTGCGAATCAATCTTTAGCATTTCGGAAAGTTATTTTAGAAAAGCCAAAGTGTCATCTATCAGCCCCTGTTCAATTAACTGCGTCCAAAACTCCTGAGGAATAACGGTTTGTATCATATCCATATTTTGTTTAATTCGTTTTGGATTAGCTGTATTCAGTGCTATACTTTTTACTCCTGGAGCCTTCAACGCAAATGCTACACACGCTTCTGCGGGATTAATATTAAAAGTTTCGCATATTTTAAAGAAATCATAACGCCATTTTATAAGATGATTATGCCCTGGCATATCCGAATTCACTAGCTTGTAGTCGTAAAAGTTACTGCCAATTAAAAAACCCGAGTGGAAAACAGCAGAGTTAATAATCGGAATATGTTTTTGCTCCAATTCACGCATAAACTCTAATAACTCTATTGGATGACTTTTTAGAGTCATACTATTCGCTATCATCACCCAATCCAAATCTACATCTTTTACAATGCGAGAAATTATTTTCCAATCTTTTGCTCCTACCCCAACTGAACTCACCTTACCACTTGTCTTTAAGTCAGACAATGCACGATATGCTTCAAGTATATCATTATACCGTTTACTTTCATCTTCAGAACTATTAGCTTCTGCTAAATATTCATCGGGGTCGTGAACAGAAACCATCTGCGGAACATAGCCTTTTAGCAATTCATTTCCTTGCTCAAAACATTGCATCATTCCCTGGTAGCTGATCATCTGTACCGCATCATGTTGAAGGTCTATCCAAACATCTTTTTCAAAAGTTGGCTCTGGAGTCTTTAGCTCGGTCCTAAACCATCCCAACTTATTGCTTATAAGTACCTTTCCTTTCTCAACCTTTAAGTCATTCAGATATTTTCCAAGTGATTCAAGAGCCAATCCTGCGCCATATTTTCCGGCCGAATCAAATACAACCTGGCTTGCCGATTGATCAACACACTCTTTAACAATTTCTCTTTTTATCTTTTCCTCAAGAGCAACAAATAAGTTTCCAAGACTGCTTGTCCCAAATATAACTTTCGGAAATTCTAATACCGCTGAATCCATTTTAATGGTGCTCATGAGCTAGTTCTTGTTTCAATTTAGAACCGTATAATGCATAATAGGTTATATAAACATACCCGATAAGTGGTATAACCATAGCAATAGCCATACTCATTGATTTTTCGGCTATGTATCCCATTAAAGGTGGAAATACAGCACCGCCTACAATAGCCATAACCATAATTGATCCAGCTAATTTTGCATTTTTTCCAAGTCCACGGATACTTAAAGCAAAGTTTGTTGGATACATCAGCGACATAAAAAAACTAGTGAGAAATATAGCCCAAACACCTATCATACCAGGGATGACTATTCCAATACCTACTAATAAAATATTGATCATACCATATAAGGTCATTAACTTATTGGGAGGAATAAATTTCATAAAGTACGTTGCAGAGAAACGTCCGATACCAAAGGCGACCAATGTTCCGGTCAAAAAGTAACCAGCAACCTTTTCAGGCTGACCTGTAAAGTCTTGAACATAAGTAATAAAAAAACTCCAAGTACAAGTTTGTGCCCCACAGTAAAAGAACTGAGAAATCACCCCTTTATAAAAATGAGGGTATCGGAGCAAATCTTTAATAGTAGTTCTATGACTTCCATCTTCGACTTCATCATTGCTCTGCGGAAATCTTAAAAATGCTAGAATAACGCCCCAAATAACAGCGAAGCCACCTAGTACAAGATAAGGTGTAACAACACGCATCGTTTCTTGTTCAAGATAGGCTTGATACTGTCCACTTAGCTTCAAAGCTTCTATTTTTGAGGGATCATGCTCAATACCTGAAAATATAAATACGGTACCCAGCAAAACACCTAACACAGCTCCTATCGGATTGAAAGCTTGCGAAAAATTAAGACGACGTTCAGCTGATGCCGCACTTCCCATCTCAACAATAAAAATATTAGCTCCTGTTTCCAAGAATGTTAATCCGGAGGCAATTACAAACAATGCAAATAAAAAATACTCATACTTTCCAGCAATTGCAGCGGGCCAAAATAAAAAGCAGCCCGCTGCAAAAAGGAATAAGCCAAGACATAAACCAACCTTATAAGAATAACGCTTTATTACGAGAACCGAAGGAATCGCAAGCACAAAATAACCCAAGTAGAAAGCAGACTGAATTAATCCGGCTTGAAACCTGGTTAATTCAAATGACTTCATAAATTGCGTTATAAGAACGTCATTCATATTATTGGGAATACCCCAAATGAGGAATAATACAGTTACAAATGAAAATGAGACTACATTATTTCTTGGGATAAACCCTAACACTTCCGAATTTTTAGACATTATTGCTGTGTCAATGAATTATTAACTATTTAAATAATAATGGCGCAAGTTCACAAAGGCTGCGGCGCCAGGTTAAAAACTCATGAGCTGTGTTTTCTGATACATAAGAAACAGCGTTATAACCAGCTGCTTTCAATGCAGTTGCCGCATTTCTAACACCATCTGGTCTTTCTTTGCTGCCAGCACTTAAGAAAATAAGTTTCGGTTGAGATTTACCTTTAAGTTCTTCTGCATTATAAGTTCCACCACTTAGTAAAGCATAATAAGCAAATACATCAGGCTTATTTAAAGTAATAGTATGCGTTTCCATACCTCCCATTGAAAGGCCCGCCATCGCACGGTTATTCCTGTCTGTAAGCGTCCTGAAGTTTGCATCAAGATAAGGTATCAATTCATCTATCAAAACTGTTTGAAATCCTTCTATTTTAAAGTCTCTCATGCCACCAAATCTAACTTCATTAGTCATACCGTATGTCATTACGATAATAAAGGGTTTAACTTTACCTTCAGCTATCATATTATCCATTATTAAGTTAGCACGGCCTTGATTGCTCCATGCAGTTTCATCTTCACCCCAACCATGTTGAAGGTATAATACTGGATAGCGTTTTGAGTCTTTACCATAACCCGGAGGAGTGTAAACAAATGCGCGACGAGAAGTATTAGTGCTTTTAGAAGGGAAGAGTATCTGCTGCACATTACCATGTGGAACATCTTTCAAGGCATAGAAGTCCTGGTCATGCGCAGGTATTTCGATACCACTTTCCCAACGAACAGAACCATAATAATTCAACGCGCCTGGGTCGTTAAATACACCCCCATCAATTGTTAGATGATAGTAATGAAATCCTTCATCCATCGGTCCTGCGGTAGTACCGGTAAAAAAACCATCAGCTCCTTTTGTTAATAAAGTGCCCCCTTGTCCTCCTAAACCTAAGCTCACTCGAATACTGTCTGCTTGAGACGCTTTTACCCGAAATCTTGCGTATCCCTGAGAATTTACCTGTGGATACTCTTGTCCGGGCTGGTTAAGAATTGAAGGTTTAAAATCATCCTTTATTACAGACTGTGCTTGTGTCTGAAAAATGCTTCCTACAAATATTATTGCGAGGGCAATGCTTAAAAACTTTAATTTCATTTTTGATAATTTAGATTATATAATGGTTTATTTATCACTCTTGAAAGACGTTGATTACTGTCATTCTAGATTTTATTTGGCAATTGCAATTTGCATCCAAATAACTGCTTTAATCCAATCTATGATTATAAATAATTACCTCATTATTAAGGAATATTACCCTGATGATTGCAATGCATTAAGTCTCATCAAAGCTTCTAGGCATGTAGCTTTGTTTATAATTTAATGGAGTCTTTCCTGTAATCAATTTAAACATGGAATGAAAAGAAGAAAAATTATTGAACCCACTTTCATAACATATCTGCTTAATACTAATTTCATCCTCGAGAAGCAATTTGCAGGCATGGCTGATCCTTATTTCGTTAACAAATTGCAGATATGTTTTATTGGTTTTGGCTTTAAAATAGCGGCAAAAAGAATTAGGTGTTAAATTAGCTATTGCCGCTATTTCCTCAAGCAATATTTTATCTTTAAAGTTCGCAAAAGAGTAATCATAAATAAGCTTAATCCGATATTTATCTCCTTCATCAAAATTGCACATAAAACCAACAGAAGATAATGGCTTTCCACTATTAGTCAATCCAATAAGAGCCAATACTTCCATCAACAAAATAATACGTGTGTGCCCTTCAGCACTGACCAATTGTTCAATTAAGCCCGCAATTACAGGTTCTTTCTTCGCAGAGATCTGTATCCCCCTTTTTGCATTATTTAAAGTGTGTTTTATAACTTTGTTCTCCGGAACATTGAGGAAAGTTTGACCCCAGAAATCTTCAGAGAAATGTATTACCGTAGCATATGGATTCTCACCTTGCCGCTCTATATGATTTTCGTTATCGTATTTCCAGTAATGTGGCAAATTAGATCCAAGCAAAACTATATTGCTTTGTTCAAATCTTTTAATACTGTCACCCACAAACTGCGTACCTGATCCCTTATGAAAATATATTAGTTCAATTTCCGGATGGTAATGCCATCTATTATTAATGTTTGGCAAACAGTCTTGTCTTGTGCTAAAGGATAGTACTGGCTGATGAGATACTTTTAATAATTCTGGTTTCATAATATCCTCCAAGCTAATTCATTAGTTACAACGCCATTGAATGAAACTAATAAATTTGATTTCTAATATTATAATATTCAGTTAAACTTCAGTTTATAATCTATTTAACTTCCTTGACACCTAAATTCTGATCTCTGATATATCAATAAGTAATGCTAACGTTGGCATAACCACAACAATTAACCAATTTATAATGCTGACAGGAAATACTAGATCAATAATACTCAATGCCAACGTTCGCATTACAATGGTAAAAGTATAAATTATTTTTAAATAACCAAAGATTATTACTAAATAATTCTTTTATTAATTCGAAATAATAAAAGAATTACAAATCAGGGTAATGAAAGTAACAAAAAAGGTTAGTGAAAAAGCTAATTGCTTTCTCACTAACCTTTTAACAAACTTAGTTAAAACCTAATATTTAATTAATAATCAGGATTTTGTTCTAAAGTGTATTTACCATCTTTAAAGCTATTATCAATAGCTTGTTGAGGAATTGGCATAATAGCATCCGGAACTCTGGTATAAGTACCACCTGATAAGTAACCTTTTAAAGTAGACTCATAAGCAATAAAACCATTTAACTCCTTGGTATCTGTAGTTCCATCTTCAGCTCCGAAACGGACTGCATCGAATGCACGGTGACCCTCTAAACCTAACTCTAAGGTGCGTTCAAAGAAGATAGCTTCCAATGCTTTTGCCGAACTAGCAAACTGAGGTGATCCTGGAGGATATAACCCAATCTTATAATTAGCTGCAGGAGTACCATCAGCATTCAGAACCCAGTTTTCTTTCGATCCGGTATTTGTTGCCATACGGTTACGAACCTGGTTTACATAGTCCATAGCTAACGGAAGGCTTCCAATTCTTGCTTCCACTTCAGCAGCCATTAACAATACATCAGCATAACGAATTACATTGATATTTAAATTATTCTCAGGTCTTGATGCAGCTAAACCATTAGCAGCTTTTGAAGTAAAGAACTTCTGGCTAATATAAGGACCAGCAGCAGCAGCGTCTCGAACCCAACTTGGTGAAAATTGTCCGTAATCCAAGAATGGAATACCGCGACGACCAACACTCCAGTCTAATCTTGGATCAATTAAACCAGCATCCGGAGTATAAGGACTTGCTGCAGGAATACCATCATCACTTTTAATTTTATCTGCATTACGAGCAGCATCATTAAAAATAGGAAGACCATTAGCATCTACACGGAAATGGTTAACAAACCATTGTGACGGGTAGAAGAATCCATATCCTCTGTTATCTCCAGGGCCACCACCACTTTGTGGGCTAATATATTGTAAATCTCGGCTTGAATTCGCATAGCCACCGTCACTTCCATCATTCACAGAATGTTGAACAGCAAATACAGCTTCTGGTCCGTTTTCGGTTAAACTGTTAAAGTTTGCATGATAGTCATTATTTAATTTATACTTAACGCCACTGTTTGTTACACCATTTGCAATCACATCGTTAAACGCTGTTTGAGCTAAAGCATAATTTGCATTATCGCCTTCATTTCCCATGTAAAGGTATGTTTTACCTAAATAAGCCATAGCTGCCCATTTGTTAGCTCTACCTTTATCAGCATTCGTAGGGGCCAGATTTTCAGCTGCAAATTTAAAATCAGCAGCAATACTAGGCCATGCGTCTACGAAATTACCTGATTCGTCAGTATTCGGAACTAATGGATCGCCAATAACGGCCTCATCAATAAAAGGCACATTCCCAAAAAGACGTTTTAATTGGAACATATAATGTCCACGTAAGAAACGGGCTTCTGCTGCTATTTGCGTTTTCTGAGCATCAGTTAATCCTTCAACATTTGGAAGGTTTGTCAATACTAAATTAGTGCGATAAACCGCATCATAATAAAATCTAAAATTATTAAGTCCATTACTGTTACCGGCATTCGCTTCAAATTTTTGGATTTCAATCATCTGAGGTTGATCTCCACCGGTTGACCCTTTATGGGCCTCACCACCCCGGATACTTCCGAAAAGGATGTTACCTGGTCCTCTATCCATACCACCCGCACCGTTCAAGGCAGAATATGCGCCTGTCAAGGCCTTATCAATTCCATCGGGTGTAGTTAATACGCTTCCTGGGAAGGAACCGATAGGTTGCTGCTCTACGAAGTTATCCTTGCAGGACAACAACGTAACACATACAACTAATGTAAATATTACTGAATGAATCTTTTTCATATTTATCTTATTAAATATTATTCCTTAATTATTAAAACCCAACGTTTATACCAAACAAAATTTGTTTTGGTGTTGGAAAGCTATTATTAATTACACCCATGGATGTATCACCTCCACTCATGAAACCGTCAGGATCCAATACCGTTGTGTTCTTAGGTTTAGCAGTAAACAAGTTTTGCGACTGAACGTAAATACGTACCTTATCCAATCCAATTCCACTAATTACATTCTTTGGCAATGTATAACCTAATTGAAGCGTTTTCAAACGTAAATACGAAGCAGATTCCAAATAGTAATCGGTAGCGTTCACATTTGAATAGGTATCCAACAAATCAGCCTTAGGCAATTTCGCATTGTTTCCTAATTCAGGAGTCCATGATTCGTAAAGCATACGGGCACTTCTGTTATATTGGAAAGTATTAAAATCAACATTATAACGGCTTAAGTTAAATAACTGACCACCTTTGTTCCAAAATACAAAAGCTGTAAAATCAAAATTCTTGTAATTCAATCCTAAGTTAAAGCTCATTTGGAAATCAGGATGTGGGGAACCGATAATGGTACGGTCATCTGCATTGATTACCTTATCACCGTTCACATCTTGGATCTTCCAACGACCTACTGCAGGTGGAATCCACGGAGTAGTAGTACCTTCTGGATTATAGGTAGCATTAAATGCATCTACTTCTGCTTGCGTATTAAAGAAACCATCCAGTTTATAACCGTAGAAAGAAGCAATCGGATCACCTACACGGGTTAAACTTGGGCTACCATTCAAACGAGTGCTTGAGCCAGCAATTGTTGCTGCAGGATTATCCAATACTCGTGTTACCTCATTTTTGTACTTAGAGAAGGTAGCAGCTAAATCATAACCAAAACCTTCTATAATATCACCACGTTTGCTCAAGCTGATATCAATCCCTTTATTGGTCATATCACCAGCGTTTAGGTATGGTTGAGTAGCATCAATACCTGTTCTCGGGGGTTGATTTTGAACCAATAGATCCTTGGTCTGCTTATTATAGACTTCAATGCTGAAGTTTACCGAATTGTTGAACATCGTTGCATCCAAACCAATATTGGTCGTTGTGTTTTCTTCCCACTTAGCAGTAGGATTACCCACTCTATCAACAGTATAGCTATCACTTTTCACAGCATTACCTCCACTAATAGGGTAACCTTGTGCTAAGCTTGATACATAAACATTGTATTGATTCTCAGCAGAAAGACCACTTTCGTTACCAATAATACCGTAACTTGCACGAAGTTTCAAATCGTTTAAGAATGTAAGGCTTTGCATAAACGGTTCTGCGGAAATTCTCCAACCGATTGCCGCTGCAGGGAAATAACCTACACGGTTATCAGCACTAAATTTAGATGATTCATCACGACGAACCGTTGCATTGAATAAGTATTTACCGGCATAAGCATAGTCAACACGAGTAAATAAAGAATACAAGCTACTACGTCCGAAACCTCCTGAATTCGTTTGAACACCTGTAGCTGCGTCAATTACCTGGAAGTTTGGATCATCTTCCAATGCCAAAGAAATTAATGTACGCCCAGCTGTTAAATTTTCATTGTACGATTTAATAGCTTCTGAACCTAATAAGATCTTGAAATCATGATCTTCTCCAAAAGTAGTACCGTAGTTCAGGGTATTGGTCCAAGTCCACTGATTATTAAAATTCTTTTGATTACTAATCGAGTTCGAATTCGTATTTTCAGCATGCTCATAAGTAACCGGTGATATATCCTTAAAGTTTCTTGAGGAATAATTGATACCAAACGATGTACGAGCTGTCAATCCTTTAATGATATCGACTTCCCCGAATACGTTACCAAAAATACCGTAGTTTGTCATCTTATCGAAGCGGTTACGGTAAGATTCACCTATACCGTTTCTACCAGTATCACCTACGGCAACCAATCCTGGAGCTGCCGAACTTGCCGGATTGCCCATGATATCATAAACAGGAATCAATGGCTGCATAGTCCAAGCTGTTGATGCAGATGCCCGATCACCATTCATCTCTCCATAGGATACTTGAAGGTTCTCTCCTAAACGGATGTTCTTACGAACGTTAAAGGTAGAGTTTGCACGAAGTGAATAGCGCTCAAATGAATTATCCTTTCCAATCGTATTCTCACGTTTCATGTAATTCATACTCAAGGCATAATTACCGGTCTGAGTACCACCACGTGCACCTAATTGAATATTGGTCATAGGAGCAGGATTGTAATATTCATCGAACCAATCTGTATCAGCAGATTTAACGATCTGGTTCAACCCCGGTTGTCCAAATTTATAGTTTGCAGGATCAGTAATAGATGCAAATGTAGCTGGGTCACTAACACGCAATGCTTCTAAAGCAGCACCACCCAGTTTTGAACCACCGTTATAAGCTAAAATATATTCAGGAATAACAGGGGTAGCACCATAACCATAAGCCGGATGTCCCCATGAAGCTCCACCAGGTTGATAAGCAGGATTCCCTGATGTCTCATAAGCTCCTTGTAGCTCTTTCCAGTATAAATCACCCATTTCTTTTGCATTCAAAAGATCAGGAAAATCACTTTTGCTTACATAATCACTACCATAGTAAGCATCTACGGTAACTTTTGGAGCACCTGCCTGGCCTCTTTTTGTTGTGATAATTACCACACCATTGGCAGCACGAGCACCATAAATAGAAGCAGCAGCAGCATCTTTCAATACCTGCATCGATTCAATATCGTTCGGATTCAGGTTGTCAACTGCAGAGTTGGTACTTCCAGAACGGCCTCCACCAACAGGAACACCATCAATTACATATAGGGGCTCTGATCCTGAGAAAGATCCGAAACCACGGATACGAACTTTGGCACCTCCATCTAAGCTACCGTCTGAGCTTACTGTAACACCTGCAGAACGTCCTTGCAATTGACTGGTAATATTACCTGTTGGAGTTGTATTCAGGTCTTCAGCATTTACAATCGAAACTGCACCAATGATGTCTTTCTTCTGTTCTGTGGTATAACCGGTTACAACCACTTCGTTTAAGCTGGTTACTGCTTCAGCAAGTGTCACATTAACCATAGCACGGCTGTTAACCGCAACACTTTGAGCCACATAACCAATGTATGTAAACTCCAAAGTAGCGTTTGCCGGAGCATTTAATGTATAGCGGCCATTCACATCGGTCAATGTGCCGTTCGTAGTTCCTTTTACCACTACGCTTACGCCTGGTAAAGTTTCTCCGGCTGCATCTGTAACTGTTCCTGATACCGCAGCCTGAACCAGGCTGGAATTATTAGCTGCCAAACTTACCATTGGGCTCAACACGCTATTGCTTGATGCAAATGAAGTGCTTCCCAAAACAAGTACAGCTAATACCTGGCCTGCCGTAATTCTCATTACTTTGTTCCAGTTAATAGGTTTTTGTAAATTAAGATTCATAGATTTTTTCTTTCAGTTTGAAATTAAAATAATTAGATCCCCACTCCGATTGCTCAGAGTTTTTCATCATGGGAATTAAAAATCAGTCATGTTATTACAGGACCGACATGGTTTTAAATCAGTTTGTTTTTCTGTCATATAGTTTATTTAGTTTAGTGGTTAATTGATTAAATTTATAATTGGTTAATTATTTAAAAAAGCAAACAACAATCCTAACGTGACTGCTCAACAGCAATCACGTTAGTTTGTTTAGACTATAGAAATTGTGATACTAAGCACCTAATGCTTTTCTTGCGTATTCTACACATTTCGCAACTTCTTTCACAGCATCAGAGCCAGCAGGAATTTCATATTCCAATTCGATGGTAGCAGGGAAATGATATTTGTTCTTTGAAATTAGGTTAAGAACTTCAATAATAGGTGTATCTCCTTGACCCCAAACCACATTCTGACCTCCATTCGCTTTGTTCTTTCTATCTTTAGTGTGCATACTCGAAATATGAGAAGCGCGAGCATTGATAAATTCAATCGGATCAAATCCAGCTGCTACATAATGTCCCATATCAAAATTGGCAGCATTATTAGCAGATTGAATGAAAGAAGCATCCCACATATCAAACGTTTGCTGTAAGTGACCGTGATAACCTACACGCATATTATTTCTGTAAGCAATATCTCCCAAACGTTTCGTTTGAACAGAGCTCGTAGGAAACTCAACCGTAACCTGGTTAGCACCCAATGCTTTACCGGCACGCATAGCGTAATCTATTTCTGCATCCGAATTATTTACCCCCAATGCACTTGGTTTAAAACCATAGACAGTAACACCTGCATCATTGTACATTTTACGCAATTGCTCAAAACGTGTCATAGGTACACTTGCACGCCATTCTGCTAATTTTTTAGCATATTCAGCCTGTGCAGCTACATATTCAGGACTAGGTTGAGGACGCGGTTGCCCTGGAGCAGGCGCAGCCATTTGTGGACGAGGAGGTGCCACAGGAGCTCCAGCAAAAGCTTCCGGAGCTTCTCCCATTAACTCAATAGCACTCACGTTTGCATCTAAACAATACTGAAGAAGTTGTTCAGCACTGCTAGGCATACTTCTAAAAGAATAGGTAATACATCCTATTTGAACACCATTAAATAAAGAATTTGGTTTGCCTAAGTTCTTAATGTAGACAGGTGCTCCAAAAGTTGATTTGGAAGCTACAGCCATACCAGCTACTGCAAGAGTACCGGTGCCAAGAAACTTACGCCTAGATAGGTAGTTGTTTGTCATAGTTTATAAATTGATTGGTTATTGATCTAATAATTATCTAATATCTATAAAACAATTGTAAAATAAAAATTACTATCGTAAAAAAATTACAATCACAAAAATATTATGTTCTACATATTATCTTACAGGTTTATGTACAGAAAATAAGCAATTTAAAATGGCCATTATGAGCCAAAATAAAAACATTAAACAGATCGAAGTCCCAAAAGTTGAACTTCCAGGACTTCGATCTATAAGAATTCAAGAATTATTCTTGTTTAAACTCAACACCATTCAGTGTCATTAGAGGTTGTGTAGCTCCAGCTTCTGCATTTTTAAATACAAAGTATATATCTTGTGGACCTGTTAAAGCCTGATCCAGATTGATAACAACTGGAGGAGCTGTGTTAGCTGCTCTCGCTGCGGCCATTGCTGCTGCTATTGCTTTCTCAGCTGCTGCTTTATTGCCACCTGCATCTTGCAATGCTTGTTCCATAGTAGGCATCTGACCTCTTGGAGGAGCGATGAATAAAGCAATAGTTGTTTGTCCGATCAAGGCACCAGTAGGAGAACCAAGGTGAGCTTCAATCGTAGCACCAGCATTGTTTTCTCTTTGCGTAGCTGAGCCAGCGATTTGCAATGATTTGATATTGGTCAGATCCAATCCCTTGAAACCAACGCTAGTACCATTCAATGGTTTAATAACCTTACCACCTCGTCCGTTATCCGACATTTCACCACCTTGAATATCATCAGCATCACCTGCAGGAACCAATGGGTTGCGCAATCTTACGATACTTTCAACTGCTTGAGCAGGCGCTGTTCCAGCTCCTTTATCAGTATATCCAGCTTGAAGAATATAAGATCCACGACCATTATCACCATCAGGAACTACTGCATTAAAGGTACCTTTTACAGGTAAACTCTTAGAAGTTTCATCCGTAACGTGCATAATGTAGTTTAAGATTGTACTAGCATCATTCGCTGATACACCTGGATTTGCCGGCATTACAGCTTCACCCCATACACCTGTACCACCATTACGTATTTTATTATTTAATCTTTCCCACTCTGAAGGTGTGTTTTTATATTTCTCAGAAATCTTAACCAAAGCAGGTCCGATTGAAACCTGGTCTAAGTTATGACAACTAGTACAGTTGTTTTTAGCCATTAATGCTTGTGCAACATTCAAACCAGCCGACATATTAACACTTCGTTGATTTTGAATTACTTCAGCCCAGTCAAAACCTTCCGATACGTATTGAATCGAAACAGAAACATGATCAGGAGTAATTTTACCGTCAGCTAAGCTTCCATCTTCAGCATCACTTAAATTCACCTGATAGTTAAATGGTTTGCCAGGGAAGAAGAATGTTTTATTACCCAATACATCAAAAGTGATCTCAGGTGCAGTATTACCAGAAATAATTTTCACAGATTTAGAGCTGCTTTCTCCAGATGGATCAGTAACAGTCAATGTAGCTGTAAACACGCCTTCTTTATCAAAAGTAACCGAAGGATTTGCTTCAGTAAATGTTTGTACAGAAGCCCCAGCTTCATCCGTAACTTTCCACTCATATTTCAACTCATCACCATCCAGATCGCGTGATCCTTCAGCAGAAAGTTTAGTAGTAAATGGAACCGGACCCCCATTTTTCTCAACAGAAGCTTCTGCGATAGGTGTACGGTTACCTGCATTATACTCAATTTTCACTAATTGAGAATTATGGCTCTTAGCAAACCAGGTGCTTCCATATTCCAATACATATAAATCTCCCTCCGGACCAAATTTCATGTCAATTGGTTCAACTGGGTGATAGCTTGGTAAGAAACGTTCCATAGATTC
Organism: Albibacterium bauzanense; assembly: GCF_004339765.1. Taxonomy (GTDB): domain Bacteria; phylum Bacteroidota; class Bacteroidia; order Sphingobacteriales; family Sphingobacteriaceae; genus Albibacterium; species Albibacterium bauzanense. Next base: position 51,131 of record NZ_SMGO01000002.1, read on the forward strand.
GTAATCGCCATTTTCTTTCATGGTAATTGCCATAATCCAACCTCTTGAAAGGTCAGTAGCCAACCATTTACCTTCATAATATGACGGGAAAGGACGTTTAGCATCATCCTTGAAATCTGCTCTATGATAAATAGGACCTCCTGTTGCACTACGGCTACCACTACCTACCAATGGAAACTCTTCTGAAGGACCATAAGGGTAATAGATAAACGGCTTAGCAACTGGCGGCAATAATTCAAGTCCGGTATTGTTTACCGAAGTATTGGTATAATTGTTCGGGTCTTTTTTCTCTAAAGGAACATCCTTTTCGTAATCAAAATACGGGAAAGCAGCATTTGGACCAACAAAGAATGGCCAGCCAAAGTTACCGGGACCACGAGCCTGATTTAATTCATCGTATCCACGAGGGCCAATTTCACTATCTACACTAGCATCCGGACCAACTTCTCCCCAATAAACATAACCTGTCTTACTATCTACAGAAACTCTCCAAGCATTACGGTGTCCCATAGTATAAATTTCCGGACGGGTCTTTTCAGTTCCTTCTGGGAATAAGTTACCTTTTGGAATTGTGTAAGTACCATCATCTTCCGGATGAATACGTAAGATTTTTCCACGTAAGTCATTGGTGTTTGCTGCATGAGCCTGATCATCCCAACTTGCACGTCCTGGTCTTTCATCTGTATGAGCAGATAAAGCATTTCCTGTGTTATTTCCAACAGTCAAGAATAAGTTACCATCTTTATCCCAAGTCATACCACCACCTGTATGGCAGCAAACTTCACGTTGAGTAGTAACTTCCAATAAAACTTTTTCAGAGTTATCTACCAATTTACCATCAACCATTTCCCAACGAGTAAGAATGTGTTTTTTCTCAGTTGGATGAGCATAGTAAATATAGATCCAATGATTCGTATCAAAATCAGGATCAAGAATTAAACCCAAAAGCCCTTCTTCAGCTTCTCTCACAACACCTTCTGCACTTGTATATTTTGTATTAACATTAATATGAGCAACTAACGTGGTTGTATCCAACGCAGCATCATATAATTTGATATCCCCTTTACGTTCAGAGATAACAACATTCCCGTTGTTCATTACCGCAAAGGTATTTGGCTCATCAAGATCTTGCGCCAAGACAACTGGTGTGAAGCGACTATCATCTGGCTTCTGCCCATCATCTACCATTCCGCTATTTCTGGAACAACCAGCAAGCACAACAGTAAACAATACAAGAACCAGACCCATGAGCTTCATAAATTTAAAATTTCTCACAGTACAAATTTTCATAAAGTTTAGTTAATTAAGTTTATTGATATTAAGATTATAAATTAGTTTGCGCATTAATTACAAGGTGTCATATGCACACACTTGTACAATTGAATTTCAAAAGTATATAATAAAAACTTTAGTTCCTATACATTTTTTATTTTATGCAACAAATAAAATATTCATAGCAATGTCACAATCTCTTGCTGTTTTGTAACTATACTGTAAAACGAAAAAAGGCCTTCAATTGACCCTGAGATCAATTAAAAACCTTTTTCCTATAAATTTAGAATCTTATATATTTAGATTCCGCTCAATTTCCAAGGGTCTCTGTACTCTCCCTTAACATATTGATTTACAATATCTACGTTAGTAACACGCATGTTTTTAGCATCCCATAAAAGTTTCTTTCCTCTAGAAGGGTAAGATTTACGCATTGGGCTTCCGGCAGGAGCGTTAGCAGCAGGAGGCACATCAACAGATGAAGTAAACCCTCTGATAGCAAGATTCGCAATTAACATAGCTTCTGTTAATAAAGCAGCTTTTTCAAATGGTGAACTTACTTCCATATTGCCATAACCGGCTAAACAAGCTTGTACCCATTGTGCATAGTGGCCACTAGCTCCATTAGGAACTCTCTTATATTTAACTGGCACATTTAACCCATCCATTCTTGATACAGGCAATAATCTTGCATTATCAGAATAGGTTTCAGCCATCATCTTTCCTTTAGTTCCAATGAAAAGAGAACCATTGGTTGGCCAAATTTCATCCGGTCCAATTTCATCCGGTCGAGAAGGAATAATACCACCATCAGACCAATGTACTTTCAATGCTTTTTTAGTTTTACTAGTAGGAGCAAATGTTAAAGTAGAAGTAGTAGCAACCGGTCCGCTTTCATCATTTGTATATAAAGTAGAAACACTTGATTCTACAGAAGTCACTTCTTTTAAATCAAACACATTCATAGGTGCTTCAATTAAATGCGCACCCATATCACCAATAGCTCCCGTTCCATAAGCCCACCAGCCTCTCCAGTTAAACGGCACAACCGTTCCATACTGAGCATTCGGATCCGATTTAGGATAAGGTTTTGCCGCAGCCGGCCCTTGCCATAAATCCCAGTCTAAAGTAGATGGTACCGGCGATGTTTCTGTCGGCCATTTAACACCTTGTGGCCAGATAGGTCTGTTTGTCCAGCAATACACATCTTCGATATCGCCAATCAATCCAGCCTCAAACCATTCCTTTAAAAGACGGGTACCGTCATTAGAAGCTCCCTGGTTACCCATTTGAGATACCACTTTATAACGTTCTGCTAATTCAGCAAGTAAGCGTGCTTCATAGATATTATGTGTTAATGGTTTTTGTATCCAGATATGTTTCCCCAATGTAATGGCAGCAGTACCAATTACCGCATGCGTATGGTCAGGAGTTGAAACTGAAACAGCATCAAAGTTTTTAACTTCTTTATCGAACAATTCGCGCCAATCCACATACTTTTTAGCATCCGGATATTTAGCATAGGTCTCTGCCCCTCTTTTTTGATCCACATCGCACAGGAATGCAATTTTAGCTTTCCCACTTCCATGAAATCCGTCAATATCACTTGCACCTTTACCACCAATACCTACGCCTGCTATATATAAGGTATCACTTGGTGCTACAAACCCTTTACCTAGAACGTGTCGGGGTACGATACTAAATGCAGCAACTCCCAGTGCACCGGTCTTGATAAATTCTCTCCTTGATGGAGCTTTAGAGGTTTTTGTTGTCTCTTTTTTTGTCATCGTTTTTAGATTATGGTTATTGAATATTATTGGTTGTTGAAAAATTCATAGTGATCTAATCTGCATAGAATAATTATTCTATACCTGTATGCAACAAGCAAGTTACATTTTTTATACTTTTTAACAAATTTATAAATCAGAAAATTTTAAATTTTAAAAGCATGAAATAATGCATGGCTTAAAATTTGGATTTACTGCGATTTATATTTTACTTTAGACGACAGAACAAAAACCCACACAATGAAAATCATTAAAAGCGTATTGATTATTGCTATTATGTTAATAGTTAACCAAAGCCAGGCACAAACCAAGGTAATTGCGCATCGCGGTGCATTTAAACTACAAAACCTGCCCGAAAACTCCATTGCTTCGCTTAAGCATGCGATCCAATTAAAGTGCTTCGGTTCCGAATTCGATGTTCATCTTACTAAAGACGATGTGCTGGTTGTTAACCACGACAAAGATTTTTACGGCATTGATATTGAACGATCTACCTATCAGGAATTATTAGCTAAAAAGCACCCTAACGGAGAAAGCATTCCAACACTTGAAGCCTACTTAAAGGAGGGAATGAAACAAAAGAAAACCCGTTTGGTATTAGAAATAAAAACCTCTGTAATTGATAAAGCACGTACGCTAAAAACAACAGAAATGACTGTAGCTCTGGTCAATAAATTGAAGGCGCAAAAATTAGTCGATTATATTTGTTTTGATTACGATGCCGGAAAGCTAATCCATCAACTAGCACCGAAAGCAGAGGTAGCCTACCTGAATGGAGATATTGCACCCGAGCAAGTAAAAAAAGACGGCTACACTGGCATCGACTATCATTTCAATGTGTTTAAAGCACATCCGGAATGGATAGAAGAAGCACATAAACTTGGTTTAAGCGTTAATGTCTGGACAGTTAACACAGATGAGGATATATTAACTGCCTTAAATCAAAAGGTAGATTATATTACTACCAATGAACCTGAAAGAGTATTTGAACTTATAAAAACACATCAATAAACAATTTTATGAAAAATTATAAATTAAAAATTTTAACAGTCAGCTTTTTAAGCTTTTCAGCCTTCCAAGCCAGCGCACAACAACCTGCAGCAGCTCAACCCGCACCAGCCAGAGGAAATCCTGCAGATACAGAAGTATGGGAACCCATTCCAAAAGTGGTTGTTCCGGGAGCAAGCTTCAGCAATGCGCCCTCAGACGCAATTATCTTATTCGATGGAAAAAACCTGGATCAATGGGTAACAACCAAAGACAAATCACCTGCTAAATGGACGGTTGCCGATGGATTGCTAACAGTAAATAAAGCAACCGGTAATGGAAACATCGAAACCAAGCAATCTTTTAAAAACTACCAACTGCATATCGAATGGCGTATCCCTGCTGATATCGATGGCGAGGGACAAGGCAGAGGTAATAGCGGCCTATTTTTAGCTTCAACAGGAGGCGGCGATAGCGGCTACGAAGTTCAGATTATGGATTCGTATAACAACGAAAATAAAACTTATGTTAATGGAATGGCTTCCAGCATCTATAAACAATTTATTCCGGCAGCTAATCCGGCAAAAAAAGCAGGTGAATGGAATACCTATGATATAGCCTGGGTTGCACCTACTTTCAATGCAGATGGTTCAGTTAAAACACCTGCCCATGTTACTATATTCTTCAACGGCGTATTAGTTCAAAACAATATTGAATTAAAAGGTGAGACCTTATACATCGGGCAACCCGCTTACAAGCAATACGATTCTGCTCCTATTAAATTACAATCACACGGAGATAAGAGCAAACCTATCAGCTTCCGCAATATCTGGGTACGCAATCTATAAGAATTTTTCTACCAGTAAAAGAAGCAAAACGAGGCTTATAAAGATACTTTATAAGCCTCGTTTTGCTTTTACGAATATACCATTATTGATCCTTCCGTTGTATCTGCGTTAAAACAGCCCAAATAGCGCAGACACAACGCGAGGACCACTCGCGAACCATTCGCTTATGTAAAGCAAGGGTATTACAATACATCACTATGCTTTTAAGAAACCTAATATCTGCATCTTTTCTGTATCTTTGCAGAAATTAGAATAAAAGCACCCTTTTAAATAATACCATGTCAAATATCATCGCCATCGTTGGCCGTCCGAATGTCGGCAAATCCACCTTCTTCAATCGTTTAGTAGAGAAGCGCAAGGCCATTGTTGACGATTTTAGCGGAGTAACCCGCGATCGTCATTATGGAACAGGAGAATGGATCGGGAAACATTTTTCGGTGGTAGATACCGGTGGATATGTGCATGGTTCAGACGATATTTACGAGTCAGCCATTCGTGAACAGGTACTTATCGCAATTGATGAGGCAACTGTTATTTTATTTATGGTTGATGTAACTACAGGAGTTACCGACTTGGATGATGAAATTGCAAGCTTACTTCGCCGAAGTAAAAAACCAGTCTTTATGGTGGTTAATAAAGTTGATAACACCAATCTTCATATCGAAGCTACTGCTTTTTACAGCCTGGGCCTGGGCGACCTTTATCCTATTTCATCAATGACAGGTTCTGGAACCGGAGAATTGCTAGATGAAGTTGTAAAGCATTTTGATGACCTGCCAGAAGAAGAAAATACGCTTGGTAAATATGCTATCGTAGGCCGTCCGAATGTAGGTAAATCTTCTCTTACGAATGCTCTATTGGGCGAAACAAGAAATATTGTTACTTCTAATGCTGGCACAACGCGCGATTCGATATCAATTCATTACAATCAATTTGGGCATGAATTTCTTCTTATCGATACTGCCGGATTAAGAAAGAAAGGAAAGGTTACTGAAGATATCGAATTCTATTCAGTTATGAGAACCATCAAAACACTGGAAGAGGCAGATGTTATTCTCCTGATGTTAGATGCTACAGAAGGTATTGAATCTCAGGATATCAATATTTTCAGACTGGCTGAAAAGAACAGAAAAGGAGTTGTGATTATTGTGAACAAATGGGATTTAGTAGAGAAAACACATAAAAGCAGCAAGGAGTTTGAAGATCGTATTCGTGAAAAGATAGCTCCTTTTACTGATGTGCCTATTATTTTCACTTCCGTTACTGAAAAGCAACGAATCATGAAGGTGGTAGAAGCAGCGGGCAAGGTTTATATCAATAAGACCAAGAAGATCTCGACATCGAAACTGAATGATATTATGCTGCCGATTATTCAGAACTTCCCCCCTCCTGCTACGAAAGGAAAATATATTAAAACAAAATATGCAACACAAATCAATGGTCGTTCACCAATGTTTGCATTTTTTTGTAACTTACCTCAATATGTAAAAGAGCCTTATAAGCGTTTTATAGAAAATAAACTTCGGGAGAACTTCGACTTTGAAGGGGTGCCTTTAGAAATTTATTTCAGACAGAAATAAGCTCAGCCTTCGCTGAGTGGTATAAACCGATAAAGCCTTGGGATTGATTTCTTGAGGCTTTATTTTTTTATTATGAATTGTGTTAGATATTATTGCAGAACTTCCAGGCTTCGCTGAATCATGTAATCGTCGTGGTTGCGAACCTTAAACCAAGCTTCATTTCCGAAAAAATAACGCCCCATCAAGGCTTTAATATCTCCTTCTAACTGCTTAGCAGATACGTTAACCTCTTGTTGAGAAAAAGAGACTTCCTGGCTTCTTACAAATTGAAGAAACTCTTGAAAAGTAGCTGAAGGGAGCTCATAATCTTCAATAAAATTCTCGACAGCAAAAGACGGCGGACTATCAATTAATCGATTATAAACAAATTTACTGATCAAATCTTTTGCTAATACTTCCTTATAGAAAGGAGTTAAAGCTGTGGTATCCATCGGAATATAAATGTCGGGCATAATCCCTCCAATAACTTTAAACAACTTACCTGAATTGCTTTTATAGATCCTGCCATCAGCACTTACTGAATCAGTCCGGGTAATTTCCTGCGTAAGCTCGCCACTTAAAAACCGCTGGTTCAATTCATTAAAATACTGCCCGTTCCCGAATTTGTAGGGCTTTTGAATACTTCTGCCTAATGGTGTATAATAACGCGCAACGGTAAGACTTAAGGCAGAGCCATCTCCAAAATCAAATTGCTCCTGCACCAATCCTTTACCAAAAGAGCGTCGGCCGATAATAGTTCCTCTATTTAAATCCTGAATAGCGCCTGCAACGATCTCACTGGAAGATGCGGAGTTCTCATCAATCAATACCACCAATTTTCCATTCTCATATAATCCCCCATCAGTAGAATAATAATCAGTTCGCCTTTCATTAGCACCTGAGGTATAAACTAAAAGTTTATCGGCCGCAAAAAATTCATCTGCCACAGCCAAAGCAGCATAGAAATAACCTCCTCCATTTCCTCTCAAGTCCAGAATCAGTTTATCGAAGCGATGTTTATCCAATGCTTTTAAGGTAGCATCAAATTCTTCTGCAGTACGTTCGCCAAAGCGTTTTATACGAATATAAGCCACTCGGGGTTCAATCATATAGGCAGCATCAAGCGAGCTAACAACAATCTGATCTCGTTTAACCTTCATCGGCGTTTCAATCTCTTTTCCATCTCTGCTAACCCAGATATTGACTACGGATCCGCGCTTTCCACGAACCATATTAGAAATCTCTTCCTGGCTGCGATTAGCTCCTGCAATAAGCGAATCATTAACCCAAATTAATTTATCTCCACGCAATATACCTGCTTTTTCTGCCGGTCCGTTATCAACTATACTGGTAACTAACAGAGTATCGTTTATTGAAAAATACTCAATGCCAATGCCGTCAAAGCTTCCGGAAAGGTTCTCTTCCATTGCCTGAGCCTTACGCGGTGGGAAATAAATAGAGTGAGGATCCAGGCGTGACAGCATTTCCTTGATCGCGGCATCTTGAAGGGTATCTAAACCTACCTTATCAACATAACGCTCTTGAATTAATTGTAAAGCTTTCTGAACTTTTCCCGTTTTATCTGTTGTACCAAGTGGGATAAAACTACTATTACCAATACTGATGGATTCTTCTGCATAATTCTGACCCAGGATTAGCCCGACCGCTAGAACGGCGGCATAAGCCAAGGCAAACCAGATGTTTTTTTTGGTAGAATTTTGCATATAATAATGGAACAAAAATAGCGTTTATCGCTTGTATTTTAACAATTATTGCTTAAAAGAACAAATAAAGAGCCAAATTACTTTATAAAGAATTAATTGTATTAATTTTATGACAGTTACCTGTTATTACACGTGAATATATGCATGAAATTGAACCTTATTATCGCTGGCGCGATGATTACATTGCAGCAGAGGATGAACGCTCACCGTTTTATAACGAGGAGTATAATGAATTTGAATATGATAAGCAGATCTATAATTTTTTACTGCATCCGCAATGGGATTCTTTTGGTTCAGAAACTTTATACTTAAAAGTTTTGTTTGCTGATTATGAGCATGAGTATGTAATTATTGAATTTATAGGCGAGTGGAATGATGCCATCGATAATGATATTATGCTGCTAAAAAGAGAGGTAATTGATTTGATGATTGATGAAGGAATCAACAAGTTTATTTTAATTGGAGAGAATATATTAAACTTTCACACCTCAGATGATAGCTATTATGAAGAATGGTTTGAAGATATTGGTGATGGATGGATTGCAGGAGTAGGTTTCCGCGATCATGTGATTGCTGAATTTAAAGATTCAGATATCGATTACTTTATTAACTTAGGTGGAGCGTTGAACGACTTGAACTGGCGGACTTTAAATCCTGTTCAGGTTTATCATCATGTAAAGGAACAAATACAACTCCGTTTAACTTAAATGTAATGTATGAGGAAATCAATTATTTCGATCTCGTTTCTAGTAGGCCTCATGGTTCTATCTATTAATATTGCTGCCCAGGAAACGGGTGACCAATCTTTTGATAAACTTGTAGACAAAGAAAGCCTGCCCGTTCCGGCTGAAAAAGATCAGCTATTTTATCTTCAGCGTGATCCTAATTCTAATACAGTTATTTATTCGATAAATTTAGAGGATGGCGAGCTTGATACCAGCCGGCCAGTAAAAGCACACTGGATTCGCTATTCAGAAGGAAGTAAGCGAACTAACCTGTCCTTTATCCAACGCACTATGGCCTATGGGGTACATCATACAAAAGTAGAGGATGGCAAATTCGATATCCGGATTCAAGCGTATAAAGATTTACCGATTGAAGTCAGGTATAACAAACAAAGTAAAAAATACCAAGCTTATACTCTCGTTGAAAATAAAGAAATAGTATTGGAACGTATTTTCGTCCGCATTAATGGAGGGTCACTCTTTAAACCGAAAGTAGAATATATTGAAGTTAGCGGTTATAACCCAACCAGCAATGCAAAAATCAATCACCGTTTCCAGCCCTAACAGGCAGCATAAAAGAAACGGTGATTGAAATAATAATTAAACGTCGTATGTAGTAGACGATGTCTCTCCTCCTCTACCTGTCCAATTGGTATGGAAAAACTCACCACGCGGTTTGTCAAGACGCTCATAAGTATGAGCACCAAAGTAATCTCGCTGAGCTTGTAATAAGTTAGCCGGTAAGCGTTCGCAACGGTATCCATCGTAGTATATTAATCCGGCACTCAAGCATGGTACAGGAATACCGTGAGTTACAGCAGCCACAATTACATTGCGCCATCCTGCTTGTGCAGCTTGAATTTTATCACGGAAGAAATCATCAAGAATTAGATTCTGTAAGTTTGGATTCTTTTCAAAAGCTTCCTTGATTTTTCCTAAGAATGCTGAACGGATAATACATCCTTCGCGCCACATCATAGCAATGCTGCCATAATTAAGTGTCCAGCCATATTCTTTGGCTGCAGAAGCCATCATTTGGTATCCTTGTGCGTAAGAAATTACTTTTGCAGCATAAAGAGCATCGCGCAAGTCATTAAGAAAAGCAGTACGATCGCCTTTAAACACTACACTCGGACCTGACAATACTTTAGAAGCTGCTACACGCTCGTCTTTCAATGCAGACAGGCAACGTGCGAAAACAGACTCAGCAATTAATGTTAATGGTATGCCTAAATCAAGCGCTACTGTACCTGTCCACTTACCAGTTCCTTTTTGTCCGGCAGTATCCAATATCTTATCAACCAATGGCTGACCATCTTCGTCTTTGAACGCTAAAATATCACGGGTTATCTCGATCAGGTAACTGTCTAATTCCCCTTCATTCCACTCTTTAAATACATCGTGCATTTCATCAGGCGTCATACCCAACACATCTTTCATGATGTGATAGATTTCGTTGATCAGCTGCATATCACCATACTCGATGCCGTTGTGCACCATCTTCACAAAATGTCCGGCACCGCCACTACCTACCCAATCACAACAAGGAGTACCATCAGCCACTTTAGCGGCGATACCTTGAAAAATAGGTTTTATTGCAGGCCAGGCTGCTTCAGAACCCCCAGGCATGATAGATGGCCCTAACAAGGCTCCTTCTTCTCCACCTGAAACACCGGTACCGATATATAATAATCCTTTGCTCTCTAAATATTCTACACGACGTTCAGTATCAGGGAAATGTGAATTACCACCATCGATAATAATATCTCCCGGTTCTAAATGAGGAATTAACAACTCAATAAAATCATCCACCGGCTTACCAGCTTTCACCATTAGCATCACCTTGCGAGGGCTCTTCAATGAATTGATCAGGTCTTCGATAGACGAAGCACCATAAATGTTCTTTCCTTTTGCACGCCCATTAACAAAACGCTCTACCTTATCTACCGTACGATTGTATGCCGTTACATGAAACCCTTTACTCTCCATATTAAGAATAAGGTTTTCTCCCATCACGGCAATCCCAATGACACCTATGTCAGATTTTTCTTGCATATCAGTTATTTATTTATTTTCCAATCTCCAAAGTTATACTTTAGACGCGAAAAACAAACAGAAATTAAGGAAGTTTATCAGCGATGATGGTTATTTTATTCCTTTTCTACCTAATTCCATTTCACGCATTGAGTTAATTGCTTCAATCTTGTTTTTAAAATATTTATGTTACATTGGGTTTTCTTTTTTATCTTCAAAGTATAAGACCTATACAATCGATATATACATGAATTACAAATATTTATTTTTAATACCTCTTTTATTTATCAGTGTTTTTTCAATAGCCCAGCAAACAACAGCAACAGCACAGAATTATAGTCAAAAAATTGACGGAACAAATTTGTCTTTTACAATGCAGGCTATACCAGGCGGGACTTTCAAGATGGGTAGCGATCAAGGAAAGCCTGATGAAGCACCTGTACACGATGTAAAACTGGATCCATTCTGGATGAGTACATTCGAAGTAACATGGGATATTTTTGAACCATTTCTATACAAAGATTTTGAAGTATCTCATAGTACAGAATCCATACCTGCAGAAGTAGATGCAGTAACCCGGCCCACAAAGCCTTATTTGGATATGACATTCGGCATGGGTAAAGAAAATCACCCGGCTTTAGCAATGACTCAATATAATGCGATTCAATTTTGCAAATGGCTCTATGTCAGAACAGGGGTTTTCTATCGCTTACCAACTGAAGCAGAATGGGAATATGCTGCAAGAGCAAATAAGCAGTCAGCTTATTTTTTTGGTGAGGATGCCGCATTGTTAGATGAGTTTGCCTGGTTTAAAGATAACAGTGGTGATAAAACTCATGAAGTTGGTAAGAAGAAACCTAATCCATGGGGGCTATTTGATATTTATGGAAATGTAGCAGAATGGACTTACGATCAATATGTTGACAATTATTCAGCTTTTGCAGGTAAGGTTAGCCATAATCCGGTAGTTATACCAGAAACGCTTTATCCGCATAGTATTCGCGGAGGCTCATTTGTTGATGAAGCAATGGACTTGCGTTCAGCTGCCCGCCTGGCTTCTGATCCGGCATGGAAACAAATCGACCCTCAAATTCCTAAAAGCAACTGGTGGATGCCAGATGCTCCTTTTATTGGCATTCGCCTCGTAAGACCTGCCGTAACACCTTCAAAAGAGGAGATTGACGCTTACTATGATAAAAAACCTATAGAAGATTATTGAAACCCTAAATAAACAGTTATGAAAAATAAATATGATCGTCGTGATTTTCTAAAATCGACAGCAGTAATTGCAGGTGCTACAGCTATTGGCACAGCACCAATTTCTGGAGTTTTTGCTTCAGTTGATGATACTATCAAAATTGCATTGGTAGGATGTGGTGGTAGAGGTACTGGTGCTGCATTTCAAGCATTAAGTACGAAACAAAATCTTAAGATTGTAGCACTGGCAGATGCTTTTAGAGAGCCTTTGGATGAGTGTTATAAAAAGCTTGTAGAACGCTTTAAAGATAAAGTTGACATACCTGAAGATCATAAGTTTGTAGGCTTTGATGCTTATGAAAAAGCTATTGCGCTTGCAGACGTAGTATTATTTGCTACTCCTCCTGGTTTTAGGCCTGCGCACTTTGCAGAAGCTATTAAACAAAACAAACATGTCTTTATTGAAAAACCTCTGGCTGTAGATGCACCAGGTATTCGCCAGGTATTAGCTACAGCTAAAGAAGCAGAAACTAAAAAACTAAATGTAGTTGTAGGTTTGCAACGCCGTTATCAAAAGAATTATCGCGAAACAATAAAGCAGATTCAAGATGGTGCAATCGGTAAAATTCAAGCCGGACAGGTTTACTGGAATAGTGGTGGTGTTTGGGTAAGGCCTCGCACAGCTGATCAGACCGAAATGGAATATCAAGTAAGAAATTGGTATTATTTCAATTGGTTATGCGGTGATCATATTGTTGAGCAGCACGTGCATCAACTGGATGTGGCAAATTGGGTTGTTGGAGGGCATCCTGTATCTGCGCAAGGAACTGGAAGCAGAGCATGGCGGACAGGAAAAGAATATGGTGAAATTTATGATAACCATGCTGTTGAATTTACCTATGAAGATGGAGCGGTAATTTATAGTCAATGTCGACATTTTGAAGGTACTTCCAATCGAGTAGATGAAACTTTTCAGGGTACGGGCGGTAAAGTCTATCTTTCTGCTTCTAATGTAGGAACACTTTGGGATAAAGATGGTAAAGAGATTTTCAACCATCAAGGAAAAGGTGATCCTAATCCATATCAGACAGAACATGACGAACTTTTTGAGGCGATTGCAAAAGGTGAATATAAGTTTGCTGATGCAGAACGCGGAGCAGAAAGTACATTTACAGGGATACTTGGTCGGTTAGCTACCTATTCAGGAAAAGTTTTGAAATGGGATGAAGCATTAGCGTCTGATATTAGCTTAATGCCAGACAAGTTAAGCTGGGATGCATTGCCAAAAGTTTTACCAGATTCAAATGGTTTTTATCCATATGCACAACCTGGAAAAACAATAGTTATCTAAAGTAAGGTTGAAAAACATCTTTAGTATAATCTTAATTAGTACTTGTTTGGGGTTTTGGTCTTTTCAGGATCCTGAACAAGTACATTATACATTTAATGGTCAGGCACAAGGCACCAATTACCTGATCTCATACTATCATAATAGTGAAAAAGTTAGTCAAGGTCAGATTGATAGTATTTTGTTAGTGATTGACAATTCAATGTCTTTATATAAAAGTAATTCATTGATATCAACGATCAATGAATCTGCGCAAGGAGGAGAATTAGACTTTCATTTTCTTCAAGTTATTAAGAAAGCTTTTCAAATTAATAAAGAAACAGATGGCATATTTGATGTAACTGTTGCGCCGCTGGTTGCAGCATGGGGTTTCTCTTCTGAAAAAATCAGGAAGCTTCCAGACAGTAATCAAATAGCACAGATTTTACCCTTTGTTGGTATGGAAAATATTGAACTCAATGGAAACTACCTAAAAAAGCTAAAACCAGAAGTTAAAATTGACTTAAATGGAATTGCCCAGGGTTATACGGTTGATGTGATAGCAGATTTTCTTACACAAAATGGAATAAAGAACTTTTTAGTTGAAATAGGAGGAGAGTTACGTGTTGAAGGCAAAAAGCCTGATGGAGAAGATTTCCATATAGGTATTGAAGGGCCTGTTAACTCTATAAATAATGAAAGTACAATAAAACATGTCGCTATTATTAAGGGAAAAGCCTTAACAACTTCCGGAAGCTATCAAAAATATATACAATATGGCAAAGACAGGCTGACCCATATTATTAATCCTAAGACCGGCTATCCGGTTCATTCAGAGATATTATCTGTCACAGTCCTTGCTAAAGGCGCTCTATCTGCTGATGGTTATGATAATGCCCTTTTGGCTATGGGCATAAAAAATGCTTTTAGCTTTTTGGATCAGTACCCTGATCTAGAAGCTTACTTTGTTTATAAAAATGAACAGGGCAGTATTGTTGATACGATGTCTAATGGGTTTAAGAGCATTTTAAAAAACTAATCAATTAATTAAATCAACGGTTTTTGAATTTAATTTTAATCCCTTCCTATTTGGTAGAGATTCTAAAAAATTATTTGCATCTTTGCAGTGCTTATAGAGAAAGACGGAGGGATTAGACCCTACGAAGTCTTGGCAACCTGTACTTACAAGGTGCTACATTCTACCTGAACGAGAAATCAAACCAGGAAAGATAAGCTGCAGTTTCATTACCTCCTGCTCCTCTATATTTAAAGCATTTTAAAATAATTTTTCCAGCGTATTTAATTACGATGGTTATTTATCAATGACATGGATATTAGAGAAGAGTTACAAAAGCGTATTTTGATTATTGATGGAGCCATGGGAACGATGATTCAGCCTTATAAGCTGGATGAAGCGTCTTTCCGCGGCGAACGATTTGCCCATCACCCTTGTGATGTTCAGGGGAACAATGATTTATTAAACCTGACTCAGCCTGAAATAATTTTAAGTATTCACCGCGAGTATTTAGAAGCAGGGGCTGATATCATTGAGACGAACACGTTCAGTTCGCAGAAAATCTCAATGGCAGACTATCAGATGGAATCTCTGGTCTATGAACTCAACTTGGAAGGTGCTAAACTGGCAAAGAAAGCAGCCATTGAATCTACACAAAACAATCCTGATAAACCTCGTTTTGTAGCTGGAGCTATTGGTCCAACAAACCGTACGGCATCTTTATCTCCGGATGTTAATGACCCGGGATTCCGTGCTGTTACTTTTATGGACTTAGTAGATGCCTATTATGAACAGGTACGCGGCTTGGTAGATGGTGGTGTGGATATACTTTTAATAGAAACAATATTTGATACTCTAAACGCGAAAGCAGCAATCTTTGCCATAAAAAAATATCAGCAAGAACTTTATGATAGTGGAAAGTTAGCAGCCGACAAACAACTGGAAATTATGATTTCCGGTACGATAACGGATGCGAGCGGAAGAACATTATCGGGGCAAACAGTTGAGGCTTTTCTTAATTCTGTAAGTCATGCCAATGCTTTAAGCATTGGTTTAAACTGTGCTTTGGGCGCTAAAGAAATGCGTCCGCATATTGCAGAGCTTTCTGAAAAGGCAGCATGCTATGTTTCGGCATATCCAAATGCAGGTTTACCCAATGAATTTGGGGCCTATGATGAGGATGCGCATGAAACCTCACACTTGCTAGAAGATTTTATTAAAAATGGTTTTGTTAATATTGTAGGTGGTTGTTGTGGTACAACACCCGAGCATATTTCTCATATTGCAGAAAAGGCAGCTGGTGTAACTCCGCGGAAACCTGCTGAACCTAAGCCTTATTTACGTTTAAGCGGATTAGAGCCTGTAACTCTTCAACCGGGCAGTCTTTTCGTAAATATTGGAGAACGGACCAACGTTACAGGCTCTCCAAAATTTTCTAAACTAATACTAAACGGTGATTTTGAAGCTGCGCTAGCAATTGCGAGACAGCAGGTTGAAGGAGGAGCGCAGGTAATTGACGTAAACATGGATGAAGGGATGTTGGATTCTGAAGCGGCCATGGTCAAATTCTTAAACCTGATTGCCTCTGAACCGGATATTTCGAAATTACCTATTATGATCGACTCTTCCAGGTGGTCGGTTATTTATGCCGGGCTCCAATGTTTGCAAGGAAAAGGGATAGTAAATTCCATTTCATTAAAGGAAGGTGAGAAAGAATTCCTGGAACATGCACGCATTATCATGAATTTTGGTGCTGCAGTCGTGGTCATGGGATTTGATGAAGTAGGACAGGCGGATAGTTTTGAGCGCAGAATAGAAATTGCTGAACGATGTTATAAATTATTAACTGGTATAGGATTCCCTGCACAGGATATTATTTTCGATCCTAATATATTGACTGTAGCGACTGGCCTTGAAGAACATAACAATTATGCAGTTGATTTTATTCGTGCAACAAAATGGATTAAAGAAAATCTCCCTCTGGTTCATGTAAGTGGAGGGGTAAGTAATATTTCCTTCTCTTTCCGTGGAAATAACACAGTTCGGGAAGCTATGCACTCTGCGTTTCTATACCATGCGATTAAAGCTGGTTTGGATATGGGAATTGTAAATGCAGGTATGCTGGAAGTATATGAAGCAATAGATCCGGAGCTACTGATCTATGTGGAAGATGTTTTGTTGAACAGAAGAGAAGATGCAACAGAACGTTTGGTTGATTTTGCAGAAACCATTAAATCAAAAGGAAAGACAGTTGTTAAATCGGAAGAATGGAGAAATGGTACTGTTCAAGAACGTTTATCGCATGCATTGGTAAAAGGGATTATTGATTATTTGGATAATGATGTTGAGGAAGCGCGTTTAGCATACGATCAGCCATTGCAGGTAATTGAAGGACCTTTAATGGATGGAATGAATGTAGTGGGAGATTTATTTGGGGCTGGAAAAATGTTTCTTCCCCAGGTAGTGAAATCTGCAAGGGTTATGAAAAAGGCGGTAGCCTACCTCCTACCTTTTATTGAAGCAGAAAAGCTAAAGAATAAAGATACCGTAAGTCGCAAAAATGCTGGTAAGATAGTTATGGCGACCGTAAAAGGAGACGTACATGATATTGGAAAGAATATTGTTGCGGTTGTATTAGCATGCAATAACTTTGAAGTAATCGATCTTGGAGTGATGGTTCCATTACAGCGGATTATTGATGAGGCAATTAAAAATAATGCAGACATTATTGGTGTAAGTGGGTTGATTACCCCTTCATTAGATGAGATGGGGAATTTTGCCAAGGAAGCTGAACGGCAAGGATTAAAGTTGCCTATTTTAATTGGTGGAGCCACCACATCGCGCATTCATACAGCTGTTAAGATTGCACCCAATTATTCAGGACCTGTTGTGCATGTACTGGACGCCTCACGAAGTGTAGGAGTTTGCACTAATTTATTAAACGAAGAGAATAAAAAGGTATATACTGATAAAATCAGAGATGATTATACCAGGGCGAGAGAAGCTCATTTAAGTAAGCGTTCTGATAAAAAATTCGTAACGATTCAGGAAGCAAGGAAAAATCGTTTTCAAACAGATTGGGTAGATTATACTCCTCCTAAACCTACTTTCTTTGGCACTAAAGTACTGGCTGATTTCCCATTGGAAGAACTAGAGCCTTATATTGACTGGACACCTTTTTTCCATACATGGGAACTTCATGGAAGCTATCCCCGAATCTTAACAGATAAGGTTGTAGGTGCACAAGCCAGCATTTTATTTGAAGAAGCTAAAGTAATGCTTCGGAAATTAATCGATAATAAACTGCTAAAAGCTAATGGAGTTATTGGTTTCTGGCCGGCTAATAGTATAAACGATGATGATATTGAATTATATACTGATGATACTCGAAAAACGGTTTTAACAACTATTCATACGCTGCGTCAGCAATCTGAAAAGGTTAAAGGCGAACCGCATTATGCATTGGCCGATTTCATTGCTCCAAAAGACAGTGGAAGAGCCGATTATTGGGGTGGATTTGCTGTAACGACCGGATTGGGATGTGATGAATTGGTGAAAGAATATGAAGCAAATAACGATGACTATAATGCAATTCTTGTAAAGGCTCTTGCAGACCGCCTGGCAGAATCTTTTGCTGAAAAGATGCATGAACTGGTACGGAAAGATTTCTGGGCTTATGCACCTCAGGAAACTCTGAATAATGAAGAGTTGATTAAAGAGAAATACGATGGTATCAGACCAGCACCAGGTTATCCTGCTTGTCCGGATCATACAGAAAAGCGGACATTATTTGATCTACTGAGCGCTGAAGTGAATGCAGGAATTCATTTAACTGAAAGCTTTGCCATGTATCCGACAGCTGCAGTTAGTGGCTTTTATTTTTCTCACCATCACTCACGCTATTTTGGATTGGGAAAAATCGCGAAAGATCAAGTGGAAGATTATGCTGTTCGTAAAGGAATGTCATTAGAAGTAGCAGAACAATGGTTAAGTCCGAATCTATCTTATTAAAACATTTTACCCATTTCCTTAAAGAAACAATTGACTCAAATGAAAATAACGGAACACATTAAAAATGCTCAAGGAAAAGCTTTATTCTCTTTTGAACTACTTCCTCCTGTTAAAGGTCAAAGTATAAAGCATATTTACGATACCATTGATCCGCTAATGGAATTTAACCCTCCTTTTATTGATGTAACCTATCATCGTGAAGATTATATCTACAAAGAACAGCCAGGGGGATTGTTACAAAAAATTGCCTATCGGAAACGACCAGGCACAGTAGCTATTTGTGCTGCTATTATGAACAGATATAAGGTAGATGCAGTTCCGCATCTTATTTGCGGAGGTTTTACCAAGGAAGAAACTGAAAATGCACTCATCGATTTACAATTTTTGGGAATCGATAATGTATTGGTACTTCGGGGAGATGCTCGTCAAACGGAGAATGCTTTTTATCCTACGCCGGGTGGGCATGCCTATGCATCTGATCTATTGGAACATGTAGTAGATATGAATCAGGGTAAATATTTACACGATGCCATTGATGTTACGGATCAGAGTACCTTCTGTATTGGCGTTGCAGGATATCCAGAAAAGCATTTTGAAGCACCGAACTTAGAAACGGACTTTAAGTATTTAAAGAAGAAAGTTGATTTAGGTGCGAATTTTATTGTTACTCAAATGTTCTTCGACAATCAGAAATACCTGGAGTTTGTTAAAAAGTGTAAGGAGTATGATATCCATGTTCCTATAATACCTGGACTAAAACCTATTACTCATTCAAGACAACTTATATCTTTGCCAAAGACTTTTCATATTGATATTCCTGTTGATTTAAGTGATGCTGTACGTGCATGCAAATCTGAACTGGATGTTAAGGAAGTTGGTATTGAATGGTTAATTTCACAAAGTAAGGAATTGATTGAAATGGGCGCACCGGTTCTTCATTATTATACAATGGGGAATGCTGAACCTACTAAACGAATTGCAGAAGCTGTATTTTAAATAACAATAAATGGAAATAGCACTTGAGAGAATCGCTGAAAAGAAATTACGAAAGTTTACGCAAGATGTATTTCTGGCAATAGGCTGCAGTAAAGATGATGCTGAACTGGCAGCCGATGTGTTGCTTAAGGCAGATTTACGTGGAATTGATTCTCATGGTGTGGCAAGACTTACGGGCTATGTTCGTTTGTGGGATAAGAAACGAATTAATCCGACTCCCCAGATCAAAGTTGTTTCTGAAACTCCAAGTACAGCTACTATTGATGGGGATGCTGGACTAGGTTTAGTTGTTGCACCATTCGCCATGAAAATTGCTCTTGAAAAAGCAAAGAAATGTGGTTCTGGATGGGTAGCTATTAAAAATTCAAATCATTTTGGAATTGCAGGTTATCATGCTTTAATGGCTGTTGAAAAAAATATGATTGGAATGGCAATGACCAATGCGAGTCCGTTGGTTACACCAACTTTTTCAAAAGAAAGGATGCTGGGAACGAATCCTATCTGCTACACTTTCCCTGCTGGTAAATACCCCCCAATTGTAATGGATATGGCAACTTCTACAGCAGCTAACGGAAAATTGGAAGTTGCTAAAAGAAAGGATTTGCCTATTCCAAGTGGATGGGCTCAAGATGTTGATGGAAAGCCTTCTGTGGATGCTGGTGTTGTTACAAGAGGTGGTTCTCTCCTGCCTCTTGGTGGTGATCGGGAACATGGCAGTCATAAGGGCTATGGTTTAAGTGCTGCAGTAGATATATTCTCTGCAGTAGTATCGGGAGCTAATTATGGGCCCTGGGCTCCTCCTTTTGTTGCTTATCTGGATCCGCTGAATGACCTTCCAGGAGAAGGATTGGGACATTTTTTAGGTGCCTGGCGTGTGGATGCTTTTCGACCGATTGAAGATTATAAAAAGAATATTGATCAATGGATAGGGCGGTTTAAAAGCGCTGAAAGGATCGATGAATCGCAACCTGTAATTATTCCTGGTGAACCTGAATATGAAGCTGAACTTGTTAACCGAGTGGAAGGGATTCCTTTGGTACAGTCGGTTAAGGATGATTTAAACACTTTAGCGATGAGGTTTGATATTGAAGCGTTGTAAAGGTTTGTTTATTATTTTGATTTAAAGATCAATTATGATTTCAGTAGAATTTTTGTAGCCAAAAATAAGTTACCGAAATCACAATTGATCTTTTTAGTTGGATACCTACATGAACACCTTTACTAGATCTATAATATTGAGAGTTATTAATCAATCCCCATAAAGATTCGATTCCAGCGGACTTTATTAAAGAGATTCCCTACTTCATCCAAGCTTAACCATACAAACAAGGCTTTACCTACAATGTGATCCTCAGGTACAAAACCCCAGAAACGGGAATCGGCTGAACTATGGCGATTGTCTCCCATCATCCAATAGTAATCCATTTTAAAAGTATAACTATCTGCTTTTTCAGAATTGATATAATAACCATCAGCACGCTTTTCGAAAGTATTACCTTCATACACACTGATTAATCGCTCGTAAAGTGGCACATTCGTACTATCTAATGCGACAGTCCATCCTTTTTTAGGGACGATAATGGGACCATAATTATCAACATTCCAGGGGAAAGCTGCATCATGTGGGTAAATTTGATTGTCATAAACACCGGCAGGAGCAATATTAGGCTTAACGGCTTCTACATTCGCCCATGCAGAAACAGTTTTAGCTTGCCCTTCTGTCATAGTAAAAATATATTCTGTTTCAGATTGACGCATTCCCTCAATACGCATATCCAATAAAGTTTGTGGATTTAAGTCAGTGCCATTTGTTTTTACATAATAGGTTGTTTGACTCTCCGGAGGATTCACATCTGCTTTTCCATTTACATATACCTGAGAATTCACAATACTCAATGTATCGCCAGCAATAGCAAGGCAACGTTTAATATAGTTCTCACGCTTATCAACCGGACGGCTTAAAGGTGCATCGGCATCCATAGGATAGTTGAATACAACAACATCATTCCGCTCTATTTTTTCAAAGCCGGGTAAACGGTGATAATCTAATTTAATTCCTTCCCAATAAGCTTTACCTCCTGTAGGTAAGGTATGATGGGAAAAAGGAAATGCTACGGGAGTCATGGGAACACGAGGTCCGTAATTCACTTTGCTTACAAAAATAAAATCGCCGATTAAAAGACTCTTTTCCATAGATCCGGTAGGAATCATATAGGCTTCAATCAGAAAACCACGAATCAACGTGGCAGCAACGACTGCGAATATAATGGCATCAGCCCATTCGCGGGCAGCATTCTTTTTAAAAGGGTATTTCTCTTTAAACTCGGGTGTGGCTGATTGACCCCAGTAGCTTGTTGTTGTATCCATTCCCCACAAAGGGAATACAACAAAGGGCAATAGTACAGTACCGGCATGATCTAGAAAACTTCGTTTTCCGAAGCTTTTAACAAAATCGATATAAAGAGTAATACCTATAAAGATATTTAGGATAGGGATAATTAAAAGAATTACCCACCAGGATTGTCTTCCTGTTAATTTCGTTATTATATATTCACGGTAAAATGGAATTAGTGCTTCCCAACCTGGTCGCCCGGCTTTAATAAACATTTTCCACAATCCAAAATGGATCAGAACAAGTATAATAAGACAGATGATATAATTCATTGTATGGTTATTTTGGTTGTTTAATTAGTCGAATTTAAACATATCTTTCACATTATAGAATCCAGTTTTATCATGGAGCCATTCAGCGGCAATAACTGCGCCTAATGCAAATCCTGAGCGACTGTGGGCTGTATGCTTAAATTCAATCTGGTCTACTTCAGAACTATAAAGAACTGTATGTGTTCCAGGAACATCTTCTAATCGGTGAGATTCTATTAATAATTGATTGTTTTTAGGAATAGCTTCATCCTCTCCAATAACATTATTAATCCAGCTAGACTTGCTATCATAATTCTCTAAAATTCCTTCAGCAATGGTAATTGCAGTACCACTAGGAGCATCTAGCTTTTGGGTATGATGAATCTCTTCTACCTGAACTTCGTATTGTTTATAAGGATTCATGGCTTTCGCCAATAGTTTGTTAATATGGAAAAAGATATTTACTCCAATGCTATAGTTCGATCCATACATAAGGGTATGATTATGAGTTAAACATTGCTCTTTAATATCATCCAGCTTATCATACCATCCTGTAGTTCCTACAACAAGGGGTACATTAGCCCTAAAGCAAAATTCTATGTTTTCTAAAACTGCACTGGGAGTACTAAAATCAATGGCGACATCGGCTTGCTGAAGTTCTTCAACCGTTACTTGATCGCGATTGTTTTCGTCAACTATCAGTACAATTTCATGGTTTCTATCGATGGCAAACTTCTCGATGATTTGCCCCATTTTACCATAGCCTATTAATGCGATGTTCATCTTCTATTATTGATTGATTTAGATTGCAATATACGATATTATCTTTTTCTGTAAATTAAAAGGTCAGTGAATTGTAAGAGTCATTTTTAATCCGAAAACCGGTGTTCTGCTTGCGAATATGCCTGATGGCTTTTCAATTAACGGATTAATCTTAAAACTTAGGTCATCCTCCATATTGTAACGAAACATCATGCCATCTACATAAGCATCAATTAGATTCAATGCATAAAGTCCTGCACTCAGAAGGATCGTCAAATCCCGGTTTCTTCTGTAAAAATCTTTGGATTGAATAACCCATTCAGTACTGGCTTTGGCATACTTCTCGTATAAATATTGGTTATTATTAAGTGTACGGAACTGGGCTTCAGCAAGCATTTCTTTATAGCCGCTTTGAGCAACATCATAACTTATAATCAGACCAACAACTCCTCCATACAAGATAGGTACCTTCCACCAACGGTTATTAGTAATCTGGCCCCAACCAGGGATAATAGCAGAACGTTTTACGGCGAGCCGGGATCTGTTTTCTAAGGCCAGGCGGGCAGAGTCTTTATATACAACGGATTGTTGCTCTTCAATTATACTTTTTTCTGCATCTTCATCATTAGGAATATTGGTGGTATCTTGCATATTTAAGCTATCCACAGAAATTATTTTGATTTCGCTGCTAACAGAATCGGGTGTTTGTGCTTGCGCAGATCCGATACAACAAATAATAACGATTAGGAATGCTTTAAAATATCGCATTGTTTACCAATCTAATAATTCTAAAATACGATTAAGGTCATCCTCCGAATTAAAAGGAATTTGAATGGAACCCTTACTCTTATCAGCAGCTACACTCAGTTTAACACGTGTAGCAAATTTAGTAGCCAAATCATCTTCAATCTTTTGAAATTGAAAGGATTTGGGATGTGTGTTTTTCTTTTGATTATTACTTTTATCGTCTGTATTCAGCATACGAACAAGCTCTTCTACTTTTCGTACAGAAAGACCTTTTTTAATAATCTCCTGATGGATAAATAACTGCTTCTCTACTTCTGCAACATTTACTAGAGCACGTGCATGGCCCATACTAATTTTACCATCACGAATTGAGGCTTGTATGCTTGGCGGCAATCTTAATAAACGAAGGTAATTGGTTACAGTAGATCGGTTTTTACTAACACGTTCGCCTAATTCTTCCTGCTTAAGATTACATTCGTCAATCATCCGTTGAAAACTCAGGGCTACTTCAATTGCGTTGAGGTTTTCTCGCTGAATATTTTCTATCAATGCCATCTCTAGCATTTGTTGATCATTTGCACTACGCACATAGGCAGGAATTTCTACTAAACCTGCTAATTTTGAAGCACGTAACCTCCTCTCACCAGATATAAGCTGATAAGAATTGTTTGACATCCGACGAACTGTAATGGGCTGAATAAGTCCCTGTAACCTAATCGATTCAGCTAATTCTTCTAATGCCTGGCTATCGAATTCTGTTCTGGGTTGAAAAGGATTGACTTCAATGTCTTCAATCTTGATAGGATTTACAGAACCTAAAGATCTGTTAATTCTATCTTCCGATACAGGTCCATTTTGAGGTTCTCTCCGTATATCCTCATTATCATTCAATAATGCACTTAATCCTTTTCCTAAACCTGTTTTTCGCTGCTGTGCCATATTATTTTGTCGTCTTTTGATCCTCGATCTTTCTTAAACCATTTTTCAATAGAACTTCTCTTGCTAAATTTAAGTAATTGATTGCTCCTTTTGAATTCGCATCATGCATAATCACAGAAACACCGAAACTAGGCGCCTCACTGAGACGTGTATTTCGCTGAATGATGGTATCAAACACCAAGTCTGTAAAGTGCGAACGAACCTCTTCTACTACCTGATTAGAAAGACGCAAACGCACATCGTACATCGTTAGCAAAATTCCTTCAATTTCCAGATCCATGTTTAAACGATTCTGTACGATTTTAATGGTGTTTAATAGCTTACCCAAACCTTCTAATGCAAAATATTCGCATTGTACAGGAATAATAACTGAATTAGCGGCTGTTAAAGCATTAATGGTAATTAAACCAAGAGACGGGGAACAATCGATAATAATAAAATCATATTGATCCTGAATCTGACTAAGAACGTGTTTCATTTTAAACTCACGATTCTCTAAATTGATCATCTCAATTTCTGCCCCAACTAAATCGATATGGGCAGGCAAGAGATCCAGGTTAGGAGTGTCTGTAGTACAGATTGCCTCGATAGCAGGGACATCATTAATTATACACTCGTAAATGCTGGTCTTTATGGTTCGTGGATCGTAGCCTATTCCGGATGTAGAATTAGCTTGTGGATCTGCATCCACCAATAAGGTTCGATATTCTAAAACAGCCAAACTAGCGGCCAAGTTGATTGAAGATGTAGTTTTCCCAACTCCGCCTTTCTGGTTAGCTAATGCGATAATTTTACCCATATATGCAATTTCCTGCTATGTATATAAACTGCTAAAGACTAAATCTATTGTCTTTAATTTAATAAGCAAGCTAATATGTTTAACTTTGCATTATTAGCAATTATGAAAGGGCTAAGATACAAAAATTAAAATTTTAACTTCTTCTCTACGCGCTTATATTATCTTTAATTTTAAACATGATTACGATCATTTCTGGCACAAACCGTTTAAATAGCAGCACATTAAAGCTTTCGAAGTACTATCAAAAACAATTTGCAAAATTAGGGGCAGATACTAGCCTTCTTTCTTTAGAAGATTTACCTTCGAATTTAATTGTATCTGATCTTTATGGCGCCAGAAGCGAAGCCTTTAGTAATATACTAGCTACAATTGAACGGAGTGAGAAGCTTGTTTTTGTTATACCTGAATACAATGGAAGTTTCCCGGGAGTTCTAAAAACCTTTCTTGATGCTACTAAATACCCGGATAGCTTTCAAGGAAAAAAGGTTGCATTAGTTGGCCTATCAAGCGGAAAATACGGTAATATCCGAGGCATTGAACACTTTACCGGTGTTTGCCATTATATGCAAATGCATGTACTACCTCTCAAGATTCATATTCCTTATATCCGTCAGGAAATAAATGAACAAGGCGACCTCTTTAAAGAGGAAACTGTGATGTTTACGCAAATGCAAATTGAAAACTTCCTGAAATTTTAAAGATTTATTTAGGATCTCCTTCTACTGTATAATTTTTCACCTCTCCAAACTGACCAATTGTATCTTTAAAGGTTGCAATATTACCTACGATGATTAAGTAAGCATTAGCCGGTTTAATATATTTTGGGGCAATCGTGTTAAGCGCCTCAATTGTTACTGCATCTAAATTCTTTAAATAATTTTTATAGTAATCTTTGGGCAGGTCATAGATTTCAGTATTCAATGCAAAATTAGCAATGGTAGCGGGGTTCTCTAAAGAGCGTCCAAAACTACCTGTTAAATACGCTTTTGCTGCAGCCACTTCTTCTTCTGTAATAGTTTTCTCAGTAATATTCTTTAATTCATAAAAGAACTGATATGCTGCACTATCAGTAACCTCGGTACGGACACTGGCATCTGCTGTAAAATTACCGCTGATCCTATCCGGACTAATACTAGAATAGGCGCCATAGGTGTATCCTTTACTTTCACGTAAATTCATAAACAAACGAGAGGATGAACCTCCACCCAATATATACGTTAATAACGTAGCACTAATCCTATCCGGACTGTTATATTGAAGCTCTACAGGGTAAGTTATATTCATTACTGATTGTACACTGGCTGGTCTGTCAACCAAGATAACCTGATTTTCTGCAGGAGCAACAGCCTTTCTCCATTCATGAGTAGGAACGGGTGCTTTCTCCCAATCTCCAAAATATTTCTTCACCAGAGCTTCTGCCTCGCTCTTAGTTATATCTCCAACAATTGCCATATAAGCAATATTTGGCCTAAAATAGCTCTTGTAATAATTGGTAATGTCGGCTACTTCAATAGCATTGACAGTTGCTTCAGTAGCATTCTCGCCATAAGGGTGATCTTTGCCATATAAAACTGCATTACTAACAACCATTCCAATAGATCCCGGATCGTCTTTCTCTGCAGCTAAAACTGAAATTGTTTGCTTTTTTAGCTTATCCAGCTCTTCCTGCGGAAAGCTTGGATTAAACAATACATCTGCAAATAGATTTAAGAGAGCTTCCTGGTGTTTAGTTAGAGAGGACGCAACTGCAGAAGTGGAACTTACATTAATGCTTGCGCCAATCTGATCAATGGCTTCATCTAATTGATCTTTATTTAAACTAGTAGTTCCGCCCATCATTAAGGGACCAACTAAACTAGTATATCCGGCTTTATTACCTTCAAGAATAGGATCCCTATCCAATTTCAACGAAAAGGTAACGCGTGGGAGTTTATGATTTTCTACAACAAATACTTTAAGTCCGTTTGGCAAAACAAAGGTTTCAGCATCGCCAATATTAATAATAGGCGCAGGTGCAGGCTCAGGATAATGACTACGATCAACCTGAGCTGAAACACTATTAAAGGTAAAAAACAGAAGCGAGATATAAATACTTATCGATTTCATTTGTTTTCGTTTTAATTTTAATCTTATTGAACAGGGTTTCCAGGTTGAGCAGACTTTGGCAAATAATGCAAAACGACACGCCCGCTCCTATCAAAATATTCTTTTGCTACGCGTTGAATATCTTCTCTTTTAACCTTATTATACTTCTCCATCTCCTTATTTATTTCATTGGCATCTCCAAAATAAACTTTGCTTTCTGCCAAATTCTCTGCAATACCAGCAACGGATGAATTCTGAGTTACAACAGCGTTTTCAACTTGAGCCAATAGTTTCTGAAAATCTTTCTCAGAAATGCCTTCAGCTTTTACTTTTTCAATTTGAACATCAATGCTGTGCTCAAGAGAATCAGCTTCAATACCCATATTTGCGATACCATACAATAAGAAAACACCTCCATCTTCCAAGTCTAAAGGAATTGCAGCTATTTGCAAGGCTACTTGTTCCTTATCAACAAGTTCTTTATTCAATAAAGAACTGTTTCCACCCGTTAAATAAGTAGAAAGCATATCTAAGGCGTAAGAATCTGGATGATCTTTACGTGGAAGATTATAAGCTTCAATCACTGCCGGTAATTGGATATTATCATAAATTACATCTCTTATTTCTTCATTTCTTCTTGGCTCTGTCACTGTTGGACGAGGGATCTCTTTGGTTCCTTTTGGTATTTCTGCAAAGTAAGTTCTTATCCATTTTTCAGCCTGATCATAATCAATATCTCCGGCAATGGTTAGAACTGCATTATTAGGTACGTAAAAAGTTTTATAAAAATCCATAAATTCATCCAGCCTTGCAGAGTTCAAATGTTCCATAGAACCAATGGGCGGCCATTGATAAGGATGAACATGATAGGAACGTTTTAATACTTCAGGAAGGATTGTCCCATAAGGTTGATTTTCATAACGCTGTCTTCTCTCCTCTTTTACTACTTCTCGCTGAGTATTTACTCCAACGGTATCTATTTTAGCATGGAGCATACGCTCGCTCTCCATATAAAGTGCAGTTTCCAGGTAATTAGAAGGTACAACTTCGTAGTAATAGGTTTGATCATTTGAGGTATAGGCATTTAATGTTCCTCCGATGGACTGAATCTTCTTCATATACTCACCCCGACCAATATTCTCGCTCCCCTCGAATAGTAAATGCTCAAAGAAATGCGCAAAACCAGTACGTTCTGGATTTTCATTTTTTGATCCAACATGATATAATACAGATACAGCAACAATAGGTGTCGTTTTATCCTGATGCATAATAACGTTTAAACCGTTATCCAGTTTAAACTCCTTAAACTTAATCTCATTTTGAGCATGTACATTTAAGCCAATACACAAAAAAGCAGTAATTAAGGTTGATGCGAATAATTTCTTCATTTAAGTGATTTTAAAGTTTCTTGAGCTTTCGCAAAATTATAAAAATTAGATGACTTCTCAGGACATTAACCAAACCCATCTATTTGTTGTTTCCAAGCCTGATAAGATCAGGATATCATAATTCTAATAGTAAATTAATGCCTTGAATAACAAAGTAGGTATAATTTTATTCATCTTTGCTCACTTTATGTAGTTTTGTAACGAAAAAGAGACTTGTTTGATAAAACGAGAACAGTGGAAATTTTTAGATCTAAATGGGAAATGTAAATATTAAAGATTTGGCACATGCCTTAGGGCTTTCTACTTCAACAGTATCCAGAGCATTTCGGGGAAACAGCGATATTAATCCTAAAACAAAAGAACGCATATTGGCTCAGGCAAAAGAGATGAACTATCTGCCTAATCATTATGCTAGTAATTTAAGAGATCAAAGGAGCCATACAATTGCCGTTATTGTTCCTGAATTGGCTAATAATTTCTTTTCACAAGCTATTAATGGAATTGAAAAGATAGCACAGAAAAATGGCTATCATATTCTGATATATCGTACAGGCGATGACTTCGAAAAAGAAGTATCCTTTATCAACGCTTTGCATAATGGACGTGCAGAAGGAATCATTATGTCGGTTTCTGGCGAATCTCAAAACCACAGTTACTTAAAGACTTTAAAAGCCAAGGGAATAAAACTTGTCTTTTTTGACCGCGTATATGATGATATACCCGCTTCAAAAGTTATTACTAACGATTATGAAAGCAGTTTTCTGGCAACGAAACATTTAATTGAGGCAGGCTGTAAACGACTAGCTTATCTGGTAATTAATAAAAAGCTTTCTATTGGAAAAATGCGTATGCAAGGGTATTTAGATGCCTTAAAAGAATCATCTATTCCTTTTGATGAAGAATTAATTATTAATTGCAGCAATGAGGCCGAAGAAAATCATAAAATCTTAAGAAAGGTTTTTACTAACCTCAAGCCAGATGGTGTTTTTGCCTCAGTTGAACGTTTGGCAATAGCTAGTTATTATACCTGTCAGCATCTTGGATTAAGCATTCCAGATGATATGAAAATCATTGGTTTCTCCAGTTTAGAAATTGCCCCTTTATTAAATCCATCTCTTACTACTGTAACGCAACCTGCTTATGAAATGGGTATAAAAGCTGCCACGCTTTTATTCGATTCTCTAAAATCTCCGGAACCAGCTCATGATTTTGAGACCCTGGTTTTAGAGTCTAAAATCATTCAAAGAAAGTCGACTTCCTGATTTTTAAGTTGTTATTTCATCTTCATTAGCGAATAAACCCTTAAAAAGTTATCCACATTTTAAACAAAAGGGAAAAATTGTAATTGTTAATCTTCATTTTACAATTTATTAATCTCAATTAAAAAAAATCAAGATTTATATTACAACTTGTTTATAACAAGTGTGTTATAAATTAAAAATCAAGAGTGTAAAATTTACGCTTACTCAATTGCTTTTTCATTGAATTCCGAACCTTCTTCGAATGTTAATAACTTTTAATGAATTATTTGTTTTCGGGAACGTTCCCGAATATCTTTGATTCTACACAACCACTCTTAAAGGAAGATCAATAATTGAGAACTAAAACCCAGTAAAATGAAAAAACAATACTTAAAAAAGTTTAGTCTCTTTTTGTTTCTGACAATGCTGACCAACCTGGCATTTTCTCAAACAGGAAGCATCAGCGGTCTCGTGACCGATGAGACTAATGAACCTGTGATTGGTGCGTCTATTTTTGTAAATGGAACGACAATAGCTACATCCACAGATTTAAATGGAAACTATGTTCTATCATCAGTTCCCACAGGCAACCAAACCTTAACCATCCGATATATAGGATATCTCAATCAGGAACGTCAGGTTTCTGTTTCAGGAGATATTACTGTAAATATTCAGTTAGAAGAGGATGACCTTTTGCTAGATGAAGTAGTCGTGGTGGGATACGGTACGCAAAAGAAAAGCGATTTGACCGGATCAATCGCAAGTGTTTCTACTGATGATTTCCAACAAGGTGCAATCACAACCCCGGAACAATTGATTTCAGGAAAAATTGCTGGTGTTGCTATTACCTCCAATAGCGGTGCACCAGGATCAGGAAGCACCATTCGGATTCGAGGTGGAGCTTCATTAAATGCAAGTAATGACCCGCTTATTGTTATTGACGGAGTACCTGTCAGCAATAGTACAATTTCAGGATCAGCCAATCCTTTAAACTTAATAAACCCGAATGACATTGAGAACTTTACGGTTTTAAAGGATGCCTCTGCAACTGCTATTTATGGATCCAGAGCTTCTAACGGGGTTATTCTAATAACTACCAAAAAAGGTAAAGTGGGAGCAACCAAGATTGACTTTAGTTCCCAATTTTCTATCGCTACTCCTTATAAACAAGCAGATGTTTTATCTGCCGATCAGCTTAGAGACTATGTTAATACACATGGAAATGACACATACAAAAGCTTATTAGGAACAGCTAATACTGACTGGCAAAAAGAGATTTTCCAAAATGCGGCCAGTACCGATAACAATCTAAGTATTTCGGGTTCCCTAAAAGATTATTTACCATACCGAGTTTCGGTTGGATATTTGAATCAAGACGGGATTCTTAAAACTGGAAGCTTAGATCGTATGACGGCAGCAGTGAATTTAAGTCCGAGTTTATTGAATAATCATTTAAAGGTGAACCTTAATGTAAAGGGAACCTACAGTAAGAATAGATTTGCAAACCAAGGTGCTATTGGTGCGGCTGTTAGCTTCGATCCTACCCAACCGGTTTATTCAGGAAATGATAATTACGGTGGCTATTTCGAATGGTTAGATCCGGATCCGACATCATCTACAGGAATTAAGCAATTGGCTCCTAGAAATCCGTTAGGCTTATTGGAACAAAGAAATGATAGAAGTACAGTACAAAGAAGTATTGGAAATATACAACTAGATTATAGCTTGCCCTTTTTACCTGATTTACATGCCAATTTAAACCTTGGTTATGATATATCAAAAGGAGAAGGTACTATTGTAGTTCCTGAATCTGCTGCTGCTTCCTACCGTAGATTCCAAGATGACAATCAGAATTTCTATAGCGGAATAAACAATCAATATAAACAAACTCAACAAAATCAACTTTTAGAGTTCTATTTGAATTACGGAAAAGATCTTGATTTTTGGAATAGTCGTTTAGATGTTGTTGGTGGTTATGCTTATCAGGCTTTTTCAACTACTAATTATAATTATGGCGATTACAGCATTGACGGTCAACTACGTCCGGGATCAACGCCATTATATGAATTTGATAAACCAGAAAACAGATTGGTATCTTTTTATGGACGTGCCAACTACTCAATTAACAATCGTTACTTATTAACAGCTACTGTTCGTACAGATGGTTCTTCTCGCTTTAGTAAGGAAAACAGATGGGCAACTTTCCCTTCTGCTGCCTTTGCATGGAGAATTATCGATGAACCTTTTATGATGGATACTAAAGTTGTTTCTGATTTGAAACTTCGTATCGGTTATGGAATTACTGGTCAGCAGGAAGGTATCGGAAACTATGATTACATTTCCTATTATAACCTAAGTACCGGCTCAGCTCAATACCAATTTGGTGATGAATTCTATAACATGTATCGTCCGGGAGGTTATTATTATAACCGTAAATGGGAACAAACAGCTACCTCAAACATTGGTATTGACTATGGATTTTTAAACAACCGGATTACTGGTAGCGTAGACCTGTATTATAAAAAGACTAGTGATCTTCTCAATGAAATTGGACAGTCGGCAGGAACCAATTTCTCTAATAAGATTGTTGCCAATGTTGGAACAATGGAAAACAAGGGAATTGAATTTGGCTTGAACGCCCAGGCTATCCAAAGAGATAATTTCAACTGGGACATCGGCTTTAACATGACCTATAATAAAAATGAAATCACTAAGTTAACCATTGAAGATAATCCTACTTCTCCAGGAAATAAATACGCAGGAATTTCGGGCGGTACAGGACAGACTGTTCAAATATTCTCGGTAAACTATCCTCGTAGTACATTCTATGTTTATCAGCAAGTATACGGCGACGATGGTCTTCCTTTAGATGGCATCTTTGTAGATAGAAATGAAGACGGGGTTATTAATGAAAATGACTTGTACCATTATCAAAACTCAGATCCTAAACTATATTTCGGATTAAGCAGTAATGTTAACTACAAAAAATGGACAGCTGGTTTTTCATTAAGGGCTAGTTATGATAATTACATTTATAATAATGTATTCTCAAATACAGGAATTGAACGCAATATTTTAAATCCATTAGTTTACTTAAATAATGGCTCAACAGATGTTCTAAACAGTCATATTTCTGGGAACATCAATGGCGATCGCACCTTGCTTTCGGATTATTACATTCAAAACGGTTCTTTTATAAGAATGGATAACATCAATATAGGTTACAATTTCGGCAAAGTTTTAAAGAACGCCGGGGATTTAAGTATTGGATTTAATGTTCAAAATGCATTTGTAATCACAAATTATAAAGGTGTGGATCCAGAATTAGGGAACGGTATAGACAATAACTTATACCCAAGACCGAGAACTTATGTTTTAGGATTAAACTTATCCTTTTAATTGATTAAACCATTTAAATAGTGTTTGGAATTTTATTCTTCACTGCTTAAAATAAAATATAAAGAAGATGAATCTATCATTAATAAAAACCATGATTGCCGCAGCGTTGATTACAACTGCAGCATCTTGTACAGATAAACTGGACCTTCTCCCAACAAATGATGTAACTGCAGATATTGTTTACAGCACACCAGAAGGGTACAAACAAGCTTTAGCTAAAGTGTATGGTGCTTATGCCCTTACAGGAAATACTGGCCCGGCAGGAAATAAAGACATTCAAGGATCTATCGATGAAGGAAACTTTACTGACTTTCTTCGTACTTATTGGTATGCGCAAGAGTTGAGCACAGATGAAGCCGTTTTAGGATGGAGCGATCCCGGATTGCCTGATTTCCATAACATGAACTGGTCACCAACGAATCCTGCATTAACCGGATTATATTATCGCTCTTTGTTCCAAATTACTTTGGCAAATGATTTCCTTAGACAAGCAACAGATGCCAAGATCTCTGAACATGGAATTACAGGTAGCGATGCCGATGCCATTAAAGCTTATCGAAGTGAAGTTCGCTTTTTAAGAGCTTTCCAATATTGGGTATTAATAGATCTATATGGTACACCTGCTTTTGTTACTGAAAATGATGTATTAGGAGCTAATTTACCTCAACAAATTCAAAGAGCAGATCTATTTACTTACATAGAATCCGAATTAAAAGCCATTGAGACTGAACTATTAGACCCACGCACTAATGAATATGGACGAGCAGATAAAGCTGCGGCCTGGGCATTACTAGCTAGATTATATTTGAATGCTGAAGTATATACTGGAACTGCAAAATATAGTGAAGCTATTACCTATTCTAAAAAAGTAATTGATGCTGGTTATAGTTTAAGTAGTGATTATCGTCATTTGTTTTTAGCCGATAATCACAAAAACAAAAATGAATTTATTCTGACCATTAATTATGATGGTACTCGCAGCCAGAGTTATGGAGGAACCTCTTTTATAACACATGCAGCTGTAGGAGGATCAATGCCAGCACAAAGTTTCGGTATTAGCGGCGGCTGGGGTGGTATCAGAACAACAGAAAACTTACCTAAACTATTTCCCGATTATAGCGGAACTGCAGATAAGCGTGCACAATTCTATCAGGATGGTCAAAATATTGAGATCAAGGATATTAGTCTATTTACTGACGGTTTTGGAGTAACTAAATTTAGAAACGTAACACAAGCAGGAGTAGCAGGTTCAAGTTTAGACTTTGCAGACATTGATTTTCCATTGTTCCGTCTTCCAGAAATGTATTTGATTTATGCTGAGGCTACTCTAAGAGGAGGTGCTGGTGGCGATAAAGCTACTGCCATAGCTTATATCAATAAAATGCGGGAAAGAGCTTACACGAACACTTCAGGAAATGTGAGTGATATCAATTTAGATTTCATTTTAGATGAACGTGCAAGAGAATTGTATTGGGAAGGTTTCCGCCGTACAGATCTTATACGTTACAAAAGATTTGTAGAAAATTCATACTTATGGCCTTGGAAAGGTGGATCAAAGAACGGACAAGAAGTAGCATCGTATCGCACATTATTTCCAATCCCTTCAGATGACTTAACGGCTAATCCGAATTTGAAACAAAACACCGGTTATAATTAAGGTTAGACTTTATATGTTCAAATAAAAAAAATAAAGATGAAATCAATCAACTATATTCTTCTATTTACCATGATTTTTGTTTTGCTTGGATCATGTAAAAAGGATGAACAAAAAGCTATAGCTACCTCTGGAACGGCTACTACTTTCAGCGCATCCACTTCAACTGTTGCTCTTTCTAAGGAAAATGCAGACGAGCCAGTCCTTACACTAGAATGGACAAAAGCAGATTTTGGCTATTCGGCGGAAATTGCTAATACAATTCAATTTGATGTACAGGGAGGAGATTTTTCGAATGCAAAAGAAGTTACTACGGATGTTGCTTCTCTTTCTAAGGAATTTCTAGGATCAGAATTTAACAACATGCTATTGTCTATGGATTTGCCAGTAGGTGAACCTGTGCAGCTAATTGCCCGGTTAAAAACTCAGATCAAATCATCCACTTTAACCCCTGTTTATTCAGATGTGTTGAATTTGGAAGCTACTCCATTCTCATTAATCTCATATATCTATGTACCTGGAGATTATCAAGGTTGGAACCCTGCAACAGCCGATAGTTTAACTTCGCTAAAAAGTAATGGTATTTATGATGGGATTATTTATTTCCCAGATAACGCTGGTGCTTCTTTCGAATTCAAAATTACTACCGCTAAAAACTGGGATAATGGATATGGAGATGCTGGTGATGGTAAGTTAAGCACCGATGGAGGTAACTTAAAAGCACCAGGTGCAGGAAGTTATCAAATAAAAGCAGATCTAAATGCTCTTACTTTTGAAATGGTTTACAATCAAATGGGAGTTATTGGAAATGCTACACCAGGTGATTGGAGCACAGATACAGATATGATTTTTGACAATGGAAAACAAACCTGGTCTGTTACAACCCAATTGGTAGCTGGAGAACTTAAATTTAGAAAGAACCATGATTGGGGAGTAAATTATGGAGGAGCTGATGGTACTGCTGTATTAAATGGTGATAACATCAAAATCACCGAAGCAGGCGAATATGTGATTACGTTAGATACAAACACATTAACATATAGCATCATTAAAAAATAAAAAATGGAGGTGGTTCTTATAGTCGCAGACATCTTGTGGCTATAAAAACCACCTCTCTTATTCCATTTCAATCTTCTACTATGAAACTT
This sequence comes from Albibacterium bauzanense, assembly GCF_004339765.1. Taxonomy (GTDB): domain Bacteria; phylum Bacteroidota; class Bacteroidia; order Sphingobacteriales; family Sphingobacteriaceae; genus Albibacterium; species Albibacterium bauzanense. The sequence goes on from NZ_SMGO01000002.1 coordinate 87,418, forward strand.
AAATATATCCTTTCCGTCTTCTTATTTTTCATTTTATCTTCTTTATATGCTCAAATTCCATCTCTTGAGCGTATCGAACCTGCGAATTGGTGGGTAGGAATGAAAAACCCAAACTTGCAATTAATTGTCCATGGCAATAACATTGCTGAACGAACAGTTTCTATCGATTATCCGGGTGTTAGCCTTAAAAAGGCAAATCTCGTAGAAAATCCTAATTATTTATTTCTTGATTTAGAAATCTCTGCTACTGCAAAAGCAGGTACATTCCCAATTGTATTTCAAAAGAACGGAGAAAAGAACATTGAATTTCTCTATTCTTTAAAAGATAGAATAGTCGATGCGAATAGAAACCAAGGTGTAAACAACGAGGATTTCATTTACTTGATTATGCCAGATCGATTTGCAAACGGAGATCCTGAAAATGATATCGTAAAAGGGATGCGTGAAACGAGTTTAAATCGTGATTCGATGTATAAACGTCATGGCGGAGATTTACAAGGGATTATAGATCATCTGGATTATATCGAGGAGTTAGGAGTAACCGCCTTATGGTTAAATCCAGTTTTAGAAAATGATCAGCCTACCACATCTTATCATGGCTATGCTAATACTGAGAATTATAAAATCGATCCTCGATTTGGAAGCAATGAATTGTATAAGAAACTAGTTGAAGAAAGTCACAAACGTGGAATAAAAGTTATTAAAGACCTGGTGCATAACCATATTGGCAGTCAACATTGGACTATGTTGGATTTACCTATGAAAAACTGGGTACACCAATGGCCAAGTTATACCAAAACAAATTATCGAGAACAAGTTTGGATGGATCCTTACGTTGCTCAAGCAGATAAAAAGATTATGGTTGACGGTTGGTTTGATAATCACATGCCCGATGTAGATCAATCGAATCCTTTTGTAAAGAACTATATTACACAAAGCCATATCTGGTGGTTGGAGTACAGCGGCTTAGATGGTTTCAGATTAGACACCTATGCATATAATGACTTAGATTATATGGCTGAATGGGGGGAAATTATTAAAGAAGAATTTCCCAGAGTTACCTTTTTTGGTGAAACCTGGGTTCATGGGGTTCCCAATCAAGCATATTTTACACAGGGAAACACCCTAAATCAAGGATTTGATACGCAATTAGAAGGAGTAACTGACTTTCAGGCCTTATGGGGAATCAATGAAGCCTTAAATGGAAAATTTGGGTGGATGGACGGTGTGGCTCGTTTATATAATGTATTTGCCAATGATTTTGTTTACCAAGATCCAACCCGAAATGTAGTGTTCCTGGATAATCATGATTTATCACGTTTCTACTCTGTAATAGGAGAAGATTTCGATAAGTACAAATCAGGGATTTCTTGGTTAATGACTACAAGAGGCATCCCACAATTGTATTATGGGACTGAAATTTTGATGAAGAACTTCTCTAATCCTGATGGGCTGGTAAGAGAAGATTTCAAAGGAGGTTGGAAAAACGATAAAGAGAATAAATTCATTCAAGATGGCAGAAACGCTCAAGAGAATGAAGCTTTTAATTTCGTAAAAACCTTAGCTAATTATCGTAAGAACCATAAGGTATTACAGAGTGGTAAAATGATGCAATTTATACCTGAAGAAGGTATCTATGTCTACTTTCGATATAATGCTGATGAAACCATTATGGTTATCATGAATAGTAATGAAAAAGAAGAAGAAGTGACTACTACTCGCTTTGCTGAGCGCATAAACGGTTTTAATAAAGCGGTGAATGTAGTATCACAAGAAGAAATAAGCGAATTGAAAACAATAAAGATCCCTGCTAAAACCACTTGGGTATTAGAATTAAGAAAATAAAATGAGAGAAATTAATGCTTGCCTATTCGACTTAGATGGGGTTTTAGTTGATACAGCAATTTATCATTACAAAGCATGGCGACGATTAGCCAATGAATTAGGTTTCGATTTCACTGAAAAAGATAATGAAAAGTTAAAAGGAATCAGCCGTATACAATCATTGAAACTGATCCTAGAATGGGGTGGAATTAAGAAAACATCAAAAGAAATTGAAGAGCTGTCTCAGAAAAAGAATGATTGGTATTTGGAAATGATTGCTGACATACAGCCAAATGAATTATTGCCAGGTTCACGAGAGTTTTTACAAGAACTGAAAGACCATGGTATAAAAATCGCTTTAGGGTCTGCCAGTAAAAATGCCATCATCATCTTGGACAAAACTAATATACGTCATTTCTTTGATGCCATCGTGGATGGGAATATGGTTCAGGCATCTAAACCTGATCCCGAAGTTTTCTTAATCGGTGCTAAGCTTTTAAATATTCAACCTCAACAGTGTGTAGTAATTGAAGATGCGGTTGCTGGTGTAGAAGCAGCTTTAGCAGGCAATATGAAAGTCATAGGTATTGGTGATAAAGGAGTATTGAAAGAGGCAAATTTAGTAGTTGCCAGTTTAGCAGAAATGAGTATTGATCAATTGAACAGTTTATAATCCTACTATTTGAAGGATTGATATTATATGAAGAATTACATAAAAATAGATGAGTGGAATATCATCGAAGAAGGATTTGATCCTACTTTAAATAAAATATCAGAAAGTATATTTAGTATCGGTAATGGTCGTTTTGGACAACGTGCTAATTTTGAAGAGTCTTATTCGGGCAATACATTGCAAGGAAACTACATAGCAGGGATTTATTATCCTGATAAAACACGGGTAGGATGGTGGAAAAACGGATATCCTGAATACTTTGCTAAAGTCTTGAATTCGGCAAACTGGATTGCAATTCTAGTAGAAATAGAAGGAGAACAACTGGATTTGAATACATGTAAAATTTCAAATTTTAAACGAATCCTTCATATGAAAGAAGGCTATTTGGAGCGATCTTTTGTTGCTGAATTCAAAAATGGTAAACAAATTAAAGTAAATACTGCTCGTTTTTGTAGTATCGCGGACAGTGAAATTGGTGCTATCCGTTACTCCATTACTCCTTTAAACTTTTCGGGAATCATAACAATCACTTCTTTAATTGATGGCGATGTTAAAAACAAAGACTCCAATTATGATGAAAAATTTTGGGATGAAGTTTATCAGGAGATACAAAATGAAGAAGCTTTTTTAACTCTTCGTACCAAGAAGACCGCATTCGACGTATGTACAGGAATCAGCACTTCTATTTTCAATGAAGAAAAACCTCTTTCTGTAAAAAGCGAAGCGATTTCCAAAGAAAAGTGGGTAGGGAATCGCATTCAACAAGAAGTGGCAGAAAAAGTAGAATATACACTCTATAAATATGCTGCTATTGTTTCATCCGAAAATTATAAAAAGCCTGAACTAGTAGATGCTTGTAAAAAAACTTTGAAGCGAGCAACTGAAAAAGGTTTTGAAAAACTCTTAGAAGAACAAGAACAAGCCTGGAAAAAGAAATGGGAAGAGAGCGATATCTTGATTGAAGGTGATGCCGCTGCACAACAGGGTATCCGTTTTAATATTTTTCAACTCAACCAGACCTATACAGGCGAAGATGCAAGATTAAACATTGGACCCAAAGGTTTCACAGGGGAAAAATATGGAGGATCTACCTATTGGGATACCGAAGCCTATTGTGTTCCCTTTTATTTAGCAACTGCAGAACAAAAGGTCAGCAAGAATCTATTAATATATAGATATAGACACTTACAGAAAGCCATTGAGAATGCTGAAAAATTAGGTTTTGAAAAGGGCGCTGCATTATATCCAATGGTAACTATTAATGGAGAAGAATGTCATAACGAATGGGAAATTACCTTTGAAGAAATTCATCGGAATGGAGCTATTGCTTATGCTATTTTCAATTACATCCGATACACCGGCGATCAAGATTATTTAATTGATTACGGGCTGGAAGTGCTCATTGGTATTGCCCGTTTCTGGAGCCAACGTGTGAATTGGAGTGAAGAAAGAAAACAATTTGTTATTTTAGGAGTGACAGGGCCTAATGAATATGAAAATAACGTTAATAATAACTGGTACACTAATTTAATGGCTACTTGGTGCTTAAGTTATACTATGGAAGGATTAGCGTATGTTGCAGAACAATCACCAACAAAATATCAAACCTTAATTCAAAAAACTAATTTCGATCAAGAAGCCGAAACAGCTCGTTGGAAAGAAATCATAGACAACATGTATTTCCCAGGCGATGATAGATTGGGAATTTTTCTTCAACAAGATGGATATTTAGATAAAGAACAAACATTAGTAAAAGACCTAAACAGAAAACACTATCCTATTCATCAAAACTGGAGCTGGGATCGGATTTTACGCTCCTGCTTTATTAAACAGGCTGACGTTCTACAGGGCTTATATTTCTTTGAAGATGATTATGATATCGAGACTTTAAGAAGGAATTTTGATTTTTATGAAGCACGTACAATTCATGAAAGCTCTTTATCTCCCTGTGTACACTCTATTTTAGCTGCTAAACTAGGAGATGAAGAAAGAGCCTATGACTTTTATCTCCGTACCTCACGTTTAGACTTAGACGATTACAACAATGATACGCAAGACGGCTTGCATATTACATCAATGGCTGGAACCTGGATGAGTGTAGTAGAAGGTTTTGCTGGAATGCGTGTGAGAAATAATCAATTGTATTTTAATCCAATACTTCCAGAGAAATGGTCTTCTTATTCTTTTACTATTGGTTTTAGAGGTAGTAAACTAAATATAAGAATTCAAGAAAGTCTTATTAAGATAAGTAATCACTCCGGAAAAGACCTGGTTGTTGTTATTCATAATCAAGAATACTCCATTGCAGGGAAAACGAACGTAGAAGTTTCAAGCCTTAAAGACTATCAAAAATGAAGATTGCCAATTGCATACTTATTATATTGTTCGCTGCTCTTAGTATGTCTTGTCAAACTATGAAAAAGAATGCTGAGGTCAATAAAGAGAAGGTTGTACTTTATCAAATGATGGTCCGTCTTTTTGGCAATCAAGATCAAACCAATGCCCATTATGGTTCTAAAGAAGAAAATGGAGTTGGGAAGTTTAACGATATTACGACCCTTGCCTTATCAGAAATTAAAAAATTAGGCGTTTCACATATTTGGTATACAGGTGTTTTAGAACACGCTATGATGACTGATTACACCACTTACGGAATATCATTGGATGATGGGGATGTAGTAAAAGGAAGAGCAGGATCACCTTATGCCATCAAAGATTATTATGATGTTGATCCTGATCTGGCAGTAAAAGTCGATCAGCGAATAGAAGAATTTGAAGCACTTGTTAAACGAACACATGCTCTTGATTTAAAAGTAATCATCGACTTCGTTCCTAATCACGTGGCACGTAAATATCATTCAGATAAGAAACCAGCTGGTGTGCGTGATTTTGGAGAAGATGACAATAGAAGTAAGGCCTTCAGTGCAACCAACGACTTCTATTATATACCAGGAGAGCCTTTCATAGTTCCCACACAAGAAAGACTCAGCCTCCCACAATTTGAAGGTGATATCAGAGACGGAAGATTTGATGAGAACCCCGCTAAAGCAACTGGGAATAATATTTTTTCAGCAAATCCTTCTGATCAAGATTGGTACGAAACCGTTAAACTAAACTATGGAATTGATTACCAAAATGGTGATAAAGAGTATCTTGAGCCTATTCCTCCAGTCTGGGAAAAGACCAAAGCCATTTTATTATACTGGGCAGAAAAAGGAGTAGATGGCTTCCGTTGTGATATGGCAGAAATGGTTCCTGTAGAATTTTGGAATTGGGTTATCCCACAAGTAAAAACGGAATATCCCAACCTTATTTTCATTGCCGAAGCATATAATCCTATGGTTTATGAAAAGTATTTAACCATCGGAAAATTTGACTATTTATATGATAAAGTAGGGCTTTACGATGCTTTGAAGCCTTTGATTAAGAATGATGAAGGTGCAAATGTAGAAATGATCCGCCAAAGCAAGAACTTCATCAAAGATTATCAAAACCAGTTTTTAAGCTTTTTAGAAAATCATGATGAAGAACGGATCGCTTCTGCAGGCTTCGCCGGGAACCCACTTTATGCACAACCGGCGATGGTGGTTTCAGCAACAATTTCTGGTGGACCAATTATGCTTTATTTCGGACAAGAAGTGGGTGAGCCTGGAAAAGGGAATGAAGGCTATGGTGGAGAGGATAACCGAACTACTATTTTTGATTATTGGGGTGTTCCTGAACATCAAAAATGGATGAACAATGGAAAGTTTGATGGCGGTGGATTATCCACCACGCAAAAAGATCTGCGTTCATTTTATGGCAATCTATTACGTTTTGTAAAAAATGATCCTGCTATTGTAGAGGGAACTTTTACAGAATTAGAAGTATCTTCCAATACACCTGAAAAAATATATGCTTTTATCCGCTCTTTTGAGAATCAACACGTATTAGTCCTTGCTAATTTTAATCGCGATTCATCAAATGTAACCATTACGCTTCCGAAAGAATTACTTACTCGTCAAGATCAAAGCCTCACTATTAAGAAAGTACTCACTGGGAACTCTTTTCAAATAAACTCCTTTAATGATGGAATTTCTTTACAAATTGAACCGTCATTCGCCCAAATACTAAAATTTGAACTATGAAACGAATAGAGAAACCTACCCTTTCTTTTTGGCAAATATGGAATATGAGCTTTGGATTTCTAGGAATCCAATTTGGCTTTGCCCTTCAAAACAGTAATGCTTCTCGAATTTTACAAACATTTGGAGCAGATGTAGAACATCTTTCTCTATTCTGGCTAGCTGCACCTATTACAGGCATGATCATACAACCTATTATTGGACATTATAGTGATCGAACCTGGACCAAGCTAGGAAGAAGAAGACCTTATTTTTTAGTGGGAGCCTTATTCGCTGCATTCGCTCTTATGGTAATGCCTAATGCCCATTTATTGGCTTATTTACTTCCACCAATTATGATTGGGGCTGGAATGCTCATGATTATGGACGCTTCTTTCAATGTAGCGATGGAACCTTTCCGAGCATTGGTTGCAGATAATTTACCTGATAAGCAAAGAAGTCTTGGTTTCTCTATACAAACATTTTTAATCGGAACAGGAGCTGTCTTAGGCTCCTGGTTACCTTATTTATTAAGTGAATATTTAGGAGTTTCCAAAGTAGCTCCTCCAGGAGAAATTCCTGATAATGTTATTTTCTCTTTTTATGTTGGTGCAGCCACCTTAGTAGCTACTTTGCTTTGGACCGTCTTTACGACCAAAGAATATACTCCAGAAGAGTTACATCGTTATGATCCTGCTGAAATCGAGGCAGAATCTGAGACAAAAGGAATACTTAGCATTTTTACTGATTTCTCGAATATGCCTAAGGCGATGAAGCAATTAGGTTTAGTACAATTTTTCTCTTGGTTTGCTTTGTTTTCTATGTGGGTGTTTTCAACACCAGCTATCGCACAACATGTCTATAAGTTAATGCCTAGCGATACTTCGTCCAGCACTTACGCTGATGCGGCAAACTGGGTTGGAATTTTATTTGGAATCTATAATGGTGTTTCGGCTATTTATGCTCTATGTTTACCTAAAATAGCCAGATTCACATCTCGCAAAATAACACATGCTTTCTCATTAATCATGGGAGGGGTCGGGCTATTATCTATCTATTTTATAGAAGATCCTACTCTATTAATTTTCTCAATGATTGGAGTTGGTTTAGCTTGGGGAAGTATTTTAGCAATGCCATATGCTATTCTTTCTAGCTCTATTCCTGCACGTAAAATGGGTGTTTATATGGGAATATTTAACTTCTTTATCACTTTACCACAAATTGTAAATGGCTTTTTTGGAGGCATAATCGTAAAAGAGATTTTTGGTGGTCAAGCAATTTTTGCATTAGTAATGGCTGGAATTCTAATGATTGTTGCCGCAATTTCAGTGTTATATGTACAAGACGAGGAAAGTAATCCTGAAAAAAGCCCTATTCTACCAAATTAAACGATTAAAGAACGAGTTATGAAAACGGTGAAGAAATTACTACTCATATTGACAATCCTTAGCCTTGTAGTTTCGGCATGTAAGAAATCAATTGATTCGGGAGAGCCAGGAACAGATCCAACACCTATTCCTCCAAATACTGTAACGGGCGGTCTCCTTTCTTTTTCACCTAACTTTCCATCCGGTAAAGAAGCAATAACTTTTATTTTTGACGCTTCAAAAGGAGACGGTGGCTTAAAAAACTACACAGGAGATGTGTATGTATATACAGGTGTTATTACTGATAAAAGCAATCAAGCTGGTGATTGGAAATACAACAAATGGGATTGGGATCAGACCCCTCCCACTGATGTAAAGATGAAAGCTATTGGCGGAGGAAAATACAGTCTTGAAATAAAAGATTTAAACACTTTCTACAAAATACCAGCAGGTGAAACCATTTTGAAATTAGCGATCATTTTTAGAAATAGTGATGGCTCCCAAACAGGTAGAAATAGTGATGGAAGTGATATATTCTTACCTCTATACAAAGAAAATCAACTCCATATTCGCATTATTTCACCAAGTTTAGAACCTACTTTTAATCCATCTATCAGTGCTGTCTCTAAAGTAGTGGGAGAAGAATTAGAAGTAAAAGCTATCTCTTCAAAACCTGCAAACCTCAGCTTGTCTTTGAATGGCAAGGTCTTTCAATCCAAAGACAACGAGAGCACGATCTCTGGAACAATAAAATTAACAGAAAGTGGCAGTCAACTCATTGAAGCAAAGGCTAGTTCTTCAGGCGAAAATGCAGTAGCCAATTTTGAATTTGCAACTACTGGTGAAGTAGAACAAGCTGAAATACCATCAACAGCCAAGATAGATGGATTTACGCGCTTAAATAATGGTACTTCAGTTATTCTTACCCTTTATGCCCCTGAAAAGAAAGGTATATTTATTATCGGTGATTTCAATGATTGGAAAGCACAATCCGATTACTTTATGAAGCGCAGCCCTGATGGAAAACGATGGTGGTTGCAAATAGATGGGCTTGATCCTCAACGCGAATATGCTTATCAGTTTCTGGTAGATGGTACTTTAAAAATTGCTGACCCTTATGCAGAAAAGATATTAGACCCTGATAATGACACGTATATTCCGGCAGCCAATTACAAGGGTAATAAAACCTATCCCAGTGGTAAAACTACAGGTATTGTCAGTGTGTTCCAAGGTAAACCTGAATCATATAGTTGGGGAATCAACAATTTTAATCGACCAGAAAAGAATAAACTCGTTATTTACGAATTGCATTTACGAGATTTCCTAAAAGCAAATAACTATACTACATTAACAGATACCTTATCTTATTTAAAAAGATTAGGTGTAAATGCTCTACAATTAATGCCTGTTAATGAATTTGAAGGGAATTCAAGTTGGGGTTATAATCCATCTTTTTATTTCACTCCAGATAAATTTTATGGTAGCCCAGCAATGCTTAAAAAACTAATTGATGAATCTCATAAAGCAGGTATGGCTGTTATATTAGACATGGTACTCAACCATTCTTTCGGTCAATCACCCATGGTACAATTATATTTTGATCAAGGCAACAATAGGCCGGCTGCAAATAGTCCATGGTTTAACGCAATTCCTACCCATCCATATAATGTAGGATATGATTTTAATCATGAAAGTGAAGCGACTAAACAGTTCACCAAAAATGTTGTGAAATTCTGGATGCAAGAATATAAAATAGATGGCTTCCGTTTTGATCTCTCAAAAGGATTTACACAGAAGAATTCAGGAAGCGATGTAGGCGGATGGAGCAGCTATGATGCCTCACGTGTTGCTATTTGGAAAGATTACAACAAATACATGAAGAGTCTTGACCCTGATAACTTTTATGTAATATTAGAGCACTTTGCAGACGATCAGGAAGAACAGGAATTATCAAAAGATGGTATGATGCTATGGAATAACCTAAATGCTAGCTTCAATGAAGCAAGTATGGGTTATTTGCCAGGCTCAAACTTCTCAAGAGGATTTTATAATACCCATGGCTTCCAAAGTTCTGAAAACCTAATCTCCTATATGGAAAGCCATGACGAAGAACGGATGATGTATAAAAATTTACAATATGGCAATTCCGCAGGCACCTATTCTATTAAATCATTGGCTACCGCTTTAAAACGTCAGGAAATGGCCGCGGCCTTCTTCTTTGCTATTCCAGGTCCAAAAATGATCTGGCAATTCGGAGAGTTAGGCTATGATCAGTCTATTGAGGAAAATGGCCGCACTGGAGAAAAACCCATCCTTTGGAACTACAAAGAGAATCCAGACCGAATAAAGCTATATCAGACTTATGCAAAACTCATCGCATTAAAGAAAAGCAAAGCTGTCTTCAATACCACTAATTTTGAATATAAATTAGATGGAGCTATCAAATATATTATATTGACAGGCACGGAAGAAACCTTGTTTATAGTTGGAAATTTTGGTGTCAGCTCACAAGAAGCGAAGGTTACTTTACCTAAAACCGCTACTTGGTACAGTCAATTAACAAATGAGCAAATAGCTCTTGCAACAAATAACTATGTCAAGAACCTGGCTCCTGGAGAATATTATATTTTCAGCGACAAAGCAAAATAAAGTTTAATCTGTTTAATCAATCAAAAGGTAAGAATCAAAAAGTATAATTGCTCTTTTATTTTTTATTGTGTAAGTTTGGAAAGATGAATCAAGCATTAACATATAACAGGCTCAGTCTGTATCGAAGTTCCTATTCAAATAAGGAACATACTCGATTCATCAAATTCCTTATTGTATAAGATAGCTGCATCTCAGCAATCTGTTTCTAAAACCAAATTTCTTACATATTCATTAACCTTATCAGTTTGATAATTAACATACAATAGCTTTATGAAAAATAACACCAATACAGCAGTAGTTTTAAGCGAAGAAGACTTCGAACTACTAAAAAGCTTTGTGACACCTTCTGCAAATGATGAAAACCCAATGTCCTTAGCTTATGAATTAAGCCGGGCTAAAGTTGTGAAAAAAGATCAGGTCCCAGAAGGTCAGGTTAGAATAAACTCAAAAGTTACAATCGAAGATTTAGTGAGTAAAGCTAAAACTACAGTCACTATAGTTCACCCTTCAGATGCTGATATTAAACAACAAAAAATATCTGTTTTAACACCTATTGGTTCTGCACTGATCGGCCTTAAAATTAATGACGAAATTGAATGGAAGATGCCTGTAGGCCTAAGAAAATACATCATATTGGAAGTAAGTAACCCTAGTTAGTAACTTACTTTATCAAAGGTTAATCTTTATCCATTACATCTTCCAACTTATAAGAAAGCCCTTCAACAATTAATTGTTGAAGGGCTTTCTTATAAATGTATCAAATCCTAAGAATAGATATTTTTATTCAACCATTTCACACTTTCTGCTACATCATCAATAGTTTTGGCTCCATCCTGTTCAATAAAAGTATGCTGCACCCCGGAAAGCTGTGAATTTTCAAAAATCCGTTTAAAATCAACCTTCCCTTTTCCTACACTGATAGGCCGATTAGTTGATGGGTCGATATCTTTCACATGCCATAAAGGAAAACGGGCAGGATATTCCTTAAACATTTCAACCGGATCCATACCAGCTTGTGTAGCCCAAGCAAGATCTACTTCCATAAAAACCTCATCTTTACTTGTGTTATCAAGAATATAGTTATAAGCACTTACTCCGTCAATCTTATCAAATTCCGATTCATGGTTATGGTAGGCGAATTTCATTCCACTTTTCTTTGCTGCTTCACCTGCTTTAGCAAAAACTTCTGTTGTTTCCTTTATTTCATCCATGGTCGACTCTGCAGACATAGAGCATATAACCCAAGGACATCCACCCTCAGCTGCCTCATCGATTACCTGTTGCAAATTATCACGGAAGTTTGTCAGCTTTCCAAACTGATTGTTTTTTGGCATAACTCCAAACACATGATTACCGATCCATTTCATTCCCAAATCATTAACCATAGCAGCAAACTCTTTCGGTTTATGACCATAATAAAGCCCGCCTGTATAAGCTGTTGCAGTCTCTAATTCTAAAATACCAATATCTGCAATCTGTTTCAATGCAACCTTGGTATCAATTTCTTTGTTATTAAGAAGGAAACCCAATGTATAAGTTTGCAAACCTATTGCAGGATAATTAGCCGCATAACTCTTAAATATTGAATTTCCGCGACTTAATCCTGGTAACATACTGGCAACAGCCAATGCACCGCTAGTCTTTAAAAAAGATCTTCTATTAACCATAATTTATCGTTTACTTTTTTTATTAATAGTACTATTTAACTATTGCGTTATAAATACACAATAAAAGTAAACAACTATTTTAACAATCCATAATTATTTTATTCGGAAATTATTTTCACTTTCGAACAGTTATTGGCTTTGCTTTTTAAAACATTATATTATTAGCTTTGATTATGAATACAAAAGAAGAGTTGCATGATTTCATAAAAAATGGCCATCTTCATTATTTACCCCATCTTGCAATAGACTGTGCTATTTTTGGATACCATAATCAAAAACTAAAGATTCTATTGGGAAAAAGAAGCATGCAAAACGGGTGGAGTCTACCTGGCGGTTTTTTTGGAAAAAAAGAAAGCCTTTCTTTTGCGGCAGCAAGAATACTGAAAGAACAAACTGGATTAGATCAGGTATTTTTACAACAATTCTATACTTTTGGAGACAACGAATACAGATTAAAAGATAAAGGCGATTCTCTTCCAAAAGAGTTTTATGAAATATATGGTGAAGACAATTGGTTAGCAAAACGAACCATCGCCATTGGCTTTTATGCCCTGGTTGATTTCTCAAAAGTAAAGATCAGTCCTGACTTGTTTTTTGAAGAATTCCAGTGGTTTGATTTTAATGAAATACCTTCCTTACTGTATGATCATAACGATATGATTGACAAAGCAACTAAAGTCCTTCGTCAACAATTATTTCACCAACCAATTGGTTACAATTTACTAGATGAAGAATTTACTTTGCCAGAAATCCAATCTCTCTATGAAACCATTTTAAACAAATCACTTGATAGAAGAAATTTTCCTAAAAAACTAATCAGTCATAGCATCATTAAAAAGCTACCAAAGAGAAGAAGCATCGGACCACATCGTTCTCCTTACCTATATTCTTTTGATAAAGAAAATTATTATAAAGCCCTGAAAGAAGGTATAATCCTGGTGTTCTAAAATTCTGTTATAGTACGATATTTACAATCCTACCTTTCACAACAATTACTTTTTTAGGAGACTTGCCATCCAGGTATTTCTGCACATCCTTATTCTTTAAAACCTCTTCTTCAACTTCAGAAACTTCCATATCCAATGAAAGTTGAATCTTCATCCGTACCTTTCCATTAACAGAGATTGGATAAACAAATTCACTCTCAACTAAATGTTGTGGATTAAATATAGGATACGTAGCGTAACTTATTGTACCTGCTTGATTTCCCAATTTCTCCCATAAGTCTTCTGTAATATGTGGAGCATAGGGCGAAAGCACAATACACAAATCCTGTAGAATCTCTCTTTTATTACATTTAAGGTCAGTTAACTCATTAATGCAGATCATAAATGCAGAAACAGAAGTATTAAACGAGAAACGATCGATATCCTCCTGAACCTTTTTAATAATCTTATGGAGGGCCTTTAACTCAGCTGGTGTTGCCTTATCTTCTGATATATTAAAATTAAAATCAGCATCATGAAAAAGCTTCCAGAACTTACGTAGAAACTTAAATACTCCCTCAATACCGTTTGTATTCCATGGCTTACTTTGCTCTAAAGGTCCTAAGAACATTTCATACATTCTCAATGTATCAGCCCCATATGCTTCAATAATATCATCCGGACTAACTACATTAAATTTCGACTTAGACATTTTTTCTACTTCATGTCCACAATGGTACTTACCATTCTCTAATATAAATTCAGCATCCTTATATTCAGGTCTTGAGGCTTTAAATTTCTCAATATTTAAGATATCATTAATAACAATATTAACATCGACATGAAGGGCATTCGTTTTATAATTATCTTTCAATCCGTATGAAACAAACGTATTGGTCCCTTTACCTTCTTCATCCAATACCCGATAAATAAAATTAGATCTCCCCTGAATCATTCCCTGGTTAATCAACTTTTTGAAAGGCTCTTCTTCAGGAACATAACCTAAGTCTTTAAGGAATTTATTCCAAAAACGGCTGTATAACAAATGGCCGGTAGCATGCTCAGATCCTCCGATATAAAGATCGACGGCATGCCAGTAATTAACGGCACTTTTCGAAACAAACTGCTCCTTATTTTGAACATCCATGTAACGATACCAATACCAGCTAGAACCTGCCCAGCCAGGCATAGTACTTAATTCATAATCATATTGATCCTGATATTTCCAATTCTTTGCTCTACCCAAAGGAGGCTCGCCACTTTCGGTAGGAAGATATTGATCAACTTCTGGCAATATCAATGGCAATTCACTCTCTTTCATTAAATAGGGCAACCCATTCTTAAAATAAACAGGAACAGGCTCTCCCCAATAGCGCTGGCGACCAAAAATAGCATCGCGCATTCGATAATTTACTTTTCCTTTTCCCTTATGCATCTCCTCCAATTTTTCTAATAAAAATGGAACCGCTTCTGAATAGGTCATCCCATTGATAAGGTCAGAATTAATATACTTTCCATCTTTTGATGGATCTGCTTCTTGTTCAATATTCTGTTGATCGTGAATTGGGATAATTGGCAAGTCAAAGTGCTTTGCAAAAAGATAATCGCGTTGATCGCCTGATGGAACTGCCATAACGGCTCCAGTCCCATAACCAGCCAATACATAATCAGCAATCCAGATTGGAATAGATTCTCCAGTTAAAGGATGAGTTGCATAACTACCTGTAAAAGCACCTGATACTGCTTTAGTATCAGCCATTCTCTCCAGCTCCGATTTCTTCTTAGTCTTTTCAATATAAGATTCTATTGCAGCTTTTTGCTCAACTTGAGTTAGTTCACTAACCCATTCATGTTCGGGTGCTAAAACAATAAAACTAACTCCGTATATAGTATCTACACGTGTAGTAAAAACTTCAATATCTTTATTGGCTTCTGTCGTAAAATTAACTAAAGCACCAATACTTTTACCAATCCAGTTCCGCTGCATTTCAACCAAAGGATCCGGCCAATCAATGGTTTCAAGACCTTGCAATAAACGTTCAGCATAAGCAACAATACGCATACTCCATTGCATCATCTTTTTTTGCTCTACCGGATAACCTCCTCTTTCAGATAAACCACCAATAACTTCATCATTGGCTAATACAGTTCCGAGCGCTGCACACCAATTCACAGAACTTTCTCTTAGATAAGCAAGTCGGTACTTCAACAATTCACGTTGCTTTTCTTCTTCTGTAAAATCATTCCATTCCTCAGGAGAGAACTCTCTTATATCCTCATCAGAAACAGCGTAAATACCGACACTCCCTTTTTCCTCAAAATGTTGAATAAGCTGATCGATAGGTTCGGCTTTATCACTTGCAAGATTATACCATGCATTAAATAGCTGCATAAATATCCATTGTGACCAATGGTAGTAATCAGGATCGCTGGTACGTACCTCACGACTCCAATCAAAAGAAAAACCTATTTTATCAAGTTGAACACGGTAGCGATTTATATTTTCCTCTGTAGTTATTGCCGGGTGCTGACCTGTTTGAATAGCATATTGTTCTGCCGGCAAACCAAAAGAATCAAAACCCATTGGATGCAATACGTTGAATCCTTTTAACCGTTTATAGCGTGCATAAATATCTGAGGCAATATATCCAAGTGGATGACCAACATGCAACCCGGCACCCGAAGGATAAGGAAACATATCCAAAACATAATATTTTGGTTTTTCCGACGTATTATTTACTTTATAAGTTTGGTTGGCCGCCCAAAATTTTTGCCATTTTCGTTCTATTTCCTTAAATTGGTAATCCATTTTATTGCGTTTTCAAGCTTAATGGCAAAAATAGAATTTTTTTACGGCATTGGGAGTTTTTGAATAAGGATAGTCCTTTTCTCACATCATTTAGTTAATTTCGCACTTTAATACTTGGACATGGAAGAATTTGAAGTAAGTACAACCTCCAGAAAAACAAAATCAGTATATATCTCTACGGTAATAAGTATTGCTTTGGTGCTATTAATGACTGGTTTGTTAGGTTTAATCCTGGTTCACGCAAAGAATCTTTCCAACTACGTTAAAGAAAACATCGTTCTAAACATCATCTTGGATGGAGATGCTAAAGAAGCGGAAGTGCTGAATTTTCAAAAAGAAATCAATGCAGATAAATATGTGCTCAAAACACAATATATAAGCAAAGAACTTGCCGCCAGAAACTTACAACAAGATCTAGGAGAAGATTTCGTTGAGTTTTTAGGCTATAATCCTTTACTATCCTCTATTGATGTATATCTAAAAGCAGAATATGCAAACAAAGACAGTATTGATGTTTTCACCAAACAGATTACAGAAAATAAAATGGTTAACGAGGTTGTATATCAAGAATCTTTAATTGATATGGTCAATCAAAATATCCGTATAATAGGATTGATTATTCTTGGATTCGCATTTATACTATTAATTATTGCGGTTGCATTAATTAACAATACCATTCGTCTGGCAATCTATTCTCAACGCTTTCTGATTAAAAGTATGCAGATGGTGGGAGCAACCAAAGGTTTTATTCGAAAACCATTTATCGGTTATGGCTTAGTCCATGGCCTTTTAGGTGCACTCATCGCCATCATTATGCTAATGCTTTTACTGTACTTCGGACAAGAACAAATTCCTGAATTAGTAATCCTGAGAAATTACTATGAATTTGCTTTGATCTTCCTTGGCGTTATCATCCTCGGGATACTAATGTCCGGCCTTAGTACTTACTTTGCAGTGTCAAAATATCTAAGATTAAGAATGAACGATTTATACCGTTAAAATGGCTCAAAAAACGAAAGAAACCACCCAAAAAAACCAATCATCAGGAATGGTATTTGGCAAAATAAATTACCAGTTTATGCTGGCCAGTATATTAGTAGTTGCCCTAGGATTTTTTCTAATGTCGGGAACTACAGATATTTATAGTTTTACAAAAATAACCCTAGCACCCATTGTTGTTATTATTGGATTCGCATTAGGATTTGTTTCTATCCTGATCAGACCAAAACGTAATTAAGCTATGACTTTATTTGAGACGTTAGTCTTAGCTATTATTGAAGGCCTAACAGAATTCTTACCGGTTTCATCAACCGGGCATATGATTATAGCGACCTCCTTATTGGGCATGGAATCCTCGGCTTTTGTAAAGTTATTTACTGTAGCAATTCAACTGGGTACTATTCTCTCTGTTGTTGTTCTTTACTTCAAACGTTTTTTCAGATCAATCAATTTCTATTATAAGCTATTGGTAGCTTTTATACCTGCCGCAATTTTTGGTTTGGTCTTTAATGATCTGATTGATGATATGCTTGAGAGTCCCATGACCGTTGCAATATCGCTGGTTATTGGAGGGGTTGTTTTATTATTTGTTGATAAATGGTTTAATAATGCTGAAATTAACGACTCCGATGAGATTAGTTATGCAACAGCCCTAAAGATTGGCTTGTATCAGTGTTTAGCGATGATTCCAGGAACTTCCCGCTCAGGCGCAAGCATTGTTGGAGGGATGTCTCAAAAGCTAAGTAGAAAGGCTGCAGCCGAATTTTCATTTTTCCTGGCAGTACCCACTATGTTTGGAGCAACCGTTAAAAAGCTGATCGATTTCTATAAAGGTGGTGATACACTTACTTCTCATGAAGTAGGAATGTTGTTTGTAGGAAACGTAGTTGGCTTCATTGTTGCCATTATTGCAATCAGGTCCTTTATTGGCTTCCTCACTAAAAACGGATTCCAACTCTTCGGCTGGTACCGTATTATAGTTGGAGCAGTCATTATAATATTATTGCTGAGTGGGCAGAGTTTAAGTATGGTGTAATGAATCAAGTTGAAAATATAAGTTTTCCAACCTTTAATTTTGAAGAAGGAGAGGTTCTATTAATTGATAAGCCACTACGTTGGACAAGCTTTGATGTAGTTGGAAAGATAAGAAACTCCATAAAACCCCTTAAAGTTAAAGTAGGTCATGCCGGAACATTAGATCCATTAGCAAGTGGCTTACTAATTCTTTGTACTGGGAAAAAAACAAAGATCATTGATCAATTTCAAGCTCAGGAGAAAGAATATACAGGAACTATCCATTTAGGAGCAACCACCCCTTCTTATGATTTAGAAACCGAAATAGATCAGGAGTTTGATATTAGCCACATAACTCCAGAACAGATTATAAAAGCTACTCAGCAATTCACGGGCGAGATCAGTCAATTTCCTCCACCCCATTCTGCTATAAAGATTGATGGTGAACGTCTTTATGAAAAGGCTCGCAGAGGAGAAGTTGTTGAACAAAGACCTAGATTAGTTAATATCACTACCTTTGAAATAACTGCTATAAATATGCCTGAGATAAGCTTTCGGGTTGTTTGTAGTAAAGGAACATATATACGTTCACTGGCTTTTGATTTTGGAAAGGCTTTAAATGCGGGGGCTTACCTGAGTTCTCTTCGTCGGACCAAAAGTGGCGATTTCTCTGTAGAGAATAGCTATAAAGTAATGGAACTGGTGAATCATATACGTTCACTAAACCAAAAGATTACACAGTAAATTATTGAAGAAAATCGAGATTATCTTGCATTCATATGAAAATCTATAGAAACATAGAAGATTTTATACCTGTTGATAATGCAGTTGTCACTATAGGAACATTTGATGGTGTTCATATAGGTCATCAGAAGATTTTATCGAACCTCAGGGAGAGTGCGAAAGAAATAAATGGAGAAACAGTTCTGTTAACTTTTTTTCCTCATCCCCGAATGATATTGCATCCGGAAGATGACAGCTTACGATTAATTAATACAATTGAAGAAAAAGCACATCAATTAGCAGCTTGCGGAATTGATCACCTGATTATTACTCCATTTACAAAAGAATTCTCCCAACAAAGTCCGGAAGATTATATTCGTGATGTTTTAGTAAGCAAAATAGGAACAAAAAGGATTGTAATTGGTTATGACCACCGATTTGGAATCGATAGATCGGGATCCCTAAGCGACCTTCTTTTCTATGCACCGATATTCGGGT
This sequence comes from Albibacterium bauzanense, assembly GCF_004339765.1. Taxonomy (GTDB): domain Bacteria; phylum Bacteroidota; class Bacteroidia; order Sphingobacteriales; family Sphingobacteriaceae; genus Albibacterium; species Albibacterium bauzanense. The sequence continues at coordinate 106,670 of NZ_SMGO01000002.1, forward strand.
ACAGCGTTCAGGAAATTCCAGAGCAAGATATCAATGCAGTTACGGTTTCATCTACTAAAATACGAGAGGCTTTAATAAAGGGGCAGATTGAAGTAGCAAATAGTTTCTTAGGCTATCCATATGAACTTACAGGAACTGTTATTAAGGGAAAAAAGGTAGGAAGAGAAATAGGCTTTCCAACAGCAAACCTTTCAATCGACGAGAGCTATAAACTTATTCCGGCATATGGAATTTACGCTGTAGAAGTATCCATTGTTAATCATATTCAGATTAAGGATGGTGAATTTGAGGATCAAAAAGAATACGAAAAATTTAAAGGTATGGGCTATATCGGCACTAGTCCCACTGTAGATGGCACGAAGAGAACTATTGAAGTTAACTTATTCGATTATCATGATAATCTATATGGCAAAACTTTGCGTGTTAAATTTCTACATTTCGTTCGACAAGACATCCGCTTTGATTCACTCGAAGAAATGATTCAACAAATTGCAGAAGATGAGAAGACAATCAAAAACCTATTGTCTTATAAACTGCACTGATATCTGAAACCGTATTATATCTCCCACAACAACAGAACCTGCCTCTGTTACCGCATTCCAGCTTAAGCCAAATTCTTTACGGTTAACCTTACCAGAAACATCAAAACCTGCTTTAAAATTCCCATAGGCATCCGTCGTTGTCCCACCAAATTCAACATCAACATCTATTGATTTAGTAATTCCTCGGATTGTTAAATCACCAGTCAAAACAAATTCATCACTTTCATTACCTTTTGCCTTTAAAGAAGTTGATTTAAACGTTATAGTGGGATGATTAGCCGCGTCAAAGAAATCAGCTGAACGGAGGTGTTCATCACGAGGTTCCTGATTGGTGTCAATACTTGCTACATCAATTGTAAAGTCGACCTTAGCAGAATCAAAGCTATTATCATTTGGAGTCTCAACTGTACCGTTAAATTTTCTAAACTTACCAGAAACGGTTGAAATAACGAGATGCTTGGCTTTGAAATTTACTTCTGAGTGTGTAGGATCCAATACCCATTTAGTTGCCATAATTTGTTGGTTTTAATAACATTCATATTGTATGAAAACAATACGTTATCTCCACTAACAAACAATGACAAACATTTGTTTATGAAAACTAGGAAAGTATAATTTCATAGGTAATTTCTACTCCCCCGGAAGCGAGCATATCATGAACTGAACAATATTTTTTAACAGCTAGTTCTGCTGCCTTTTCAGCTTTTTCAAGTGAGATTTGATTCCCCTTTATAAAGAACTTAATATGAATATCAGTAAACACCTTTGGGATAACATCCGTTCTATTCCCTGATATTTCAATTTGTATATCCTGAACATCCTGTCTTTGTTTCTTCAATATACTAATAAGATCAAGCACACTACAAGAACCCAAAGCCATTAAAACCAATTCCATTGGTCGAACACCCAAAGCCTCGCCACCTATCTCCGGCGAACCATCAATATGTACTTTTACTTCAGAACTCGATGATGAGCCTTCAAAATGCACTGCTTGATTAGCGAGTTTTAAATTTACTTCCATTTCAACCCTTATTATTTTTCTTAATTGCTATTTCTTAATGCTTGCAAAATATCTTCTTGTATATCTTCGATAGCTTCTAAACCAACAGATATCCGGATACTTCCTGCTAATATACCTAAATTCACACGTTCCTCTTCAGACAGTTTTGAATGTGTGGTAGATGCCGGGTGTGTTACAATTGTCCGGGAATCTCCCAAATTAGATGTTATTAAAATCATCTTCAAACTATCCATAAAACGCTGTGCCTGCTCATATCCACCTTTCAGAACAAAAGTTACCACACCTCCTCCTTGTTTCATTTGTCTCTTAGCCAACTCATATTGTGGATGTGACGGTAAAAAAGGATAACGAACTAATTCTATTTCAGGTTGCTGTTCTAATAACTCAGCAATAACCAATGCATTACTGCAGTGGCGATCCATCCTCAAAGGAAGTGTTTCCAGACTTTTAGATAATACCCAAGCATTAAACGGTGACATCGCCGGACCTGTATGACGGATAAAGAATAACATTTCATCAATCAATTCCTGTTTTCCTACAACCACGCCACCTAATACCCGTCCTTGCCCATCCATATATTTTGTGGCAGAATGACTTACCAAATCAAACCCATATTGAACTGGTTTTTGCAAATAAGGAGTAGCAAAACAATTATCAATATTCAAAATAATATGCGGATATTTCTTTTTAAACCCACCAAGCCATTCTAAATCTACCAATTCAAGACCCGGATTAGAAGGTGTTTCAAGAAATATCATCTTAGTATTATCCTGAACAGCCTTTTCCCAATCTTCTGGCTTTCCAGCATCAACGTAAGTATGAGTTATTCCCCAACGAGAAAATAATTGAGTAAACAATTGATGGGTAGAACCAAAAATGGCACGACTAGAAACAATATGATCACCACTTTTTAAAAGGGCAGCAAAAGAAGCAAATACCGCCGCCATTCCTGATGAAAATGCGAGACCGGCTTCAGCACCTTCTAAAGCACAAACTTTCTGAATAAATTCGGTGGTATTTGGATTCGAATATCGTGAATATATAATACCTTCTTCTTCATTGGCAAATACAGCACGACACTGCTCAGCATCGTCAAAAATAAAGCTAGACGTTAAATATAATGGTACTGAATGTTCCCGGTTTTGAGAGCGAGGGAACTGCTCGCGGATGACTTTGCTTTCGTCTTTCATTGAATTTGATTACATAGAACAAGACTAAAAGCAATATCATTTAGTCTTGTTTATTCCCTGCGAATTTAATGAAAACAATAGACCTTCAGGGAATTATTTTTGTAAAATAACAGCTCTTTTTGACAGAAAATTCTAGCTAAACATCAAGGCACCAACCGTAAGGTTTGTACGGGTATCAATTAAGATAGCTCCACCGGTCGCTTTATTCTCTGCATAAGTATCAACTACCAATTCATCAGCAGATCTAATTCTAACCTTTCCAATATCATTCAAAGAAAAGGTATCAGCAGGAATTTCTTCAAGCGTATTAATATTAACTTTATGAAGTATATCCTGAATTTTTACACGAGATAACTTACTATTTGTTTGAAGAAGATAAGTCTGCGATAAATCTAAAGGCCGTAAATCCATCCAGCAGATAGAAGCTTCAATATCTTTCGTAACTTCAGGAATATCAGCAGCTGATACAATAAGGTCTCCCCGGCTGATATCAATATCGTCTTCTAAACGAATAATAACCGATTCACCCTCTTCCGCATCCACCTTTTGCTCATTATTCAGCTCAATATGGGTAATGGTACTTCTAAAACCAGAAGGCATAATTGCCACTTTATCTCCAACTTTAAAAGAACCTCCAACAATTCGGCCTGCATAACCACGGTAATCATGAAGTTCATCTGTCTGTGGCCTTACAATCCACTGCACAGGAAATCTCCCTTTACCCGATGTCGCAAATGGCTTTACATCAACAGTTTCTAAAAAATGAATCAATGAAGGTCCATCATACCAAGGCATATTCCTTGATTTAATAACAATATTATCTCCTCGCAACGCACTAACCGGAATAAATTCAATATTCTGGATCGTTAATTTGTTCGAAAATTGCAGATAATCACTCTTTATTTTCTCAAAAGATTCCTGGTCATAATCAACCATATCCATTTTATTAACGCAAACCAGTACGTGCTGAATATTCAATAAAGAGACTAAAAATGTATGACGAATAGTTTGTTCAATAACACCTTTACGGGCATCAATTAAAATAATCGCAAGATCAGCGCCAGAAGCACCAGTTACCATATTTCTGGTGTACTGTATATGTCCCGGAGTATCAGCAATTATAAACTTGCGTTTATCTGTCTGAAAGTACTTATAAGCAACATCAATCGTTATACCTTGTTCTCTTTCAGCCTTTAAACCATCCGTTATTATAGCCAAATCTACCGTTCCGTCATCGTTCTTACGGTTCGCACTTTTTATTGCTTCAAGCTGATCCTCTAATATAGAATCTGTATCATAAAGTAAACGACCAATTAATGTACTCTTTCCATCATCAACGCTTCCCGCAGTTATGAATTTTAATATATCCATTTTATAGTAATTCTTGTTTTCAATCAATTAAAAATAGCCGCCTTTTTTACGGTCTTCCATGGCTGCTTCTGAAACTTTATCATCCATCCTAGCCCCTCTCTCAGAAATACGAGATTGACTGATTTCAAGAATCACACCATCAATATCACTTTTATCCGACTCAACTGCAGCCGTACAAGTCATATCACCAATGGTTCTAAAACGAACTTGTTTACGCTCAATTTTATCTTCATGATCAAGATTTAAACTTGGGTCTGCGGTCATCCATTGTCCATTACGATAAATACAATCACGCTCATGAGCAAAATATAAGGAAGGTATCTCTATATTTTCTCTTTTAATATAATTCCAAACGTCTAATTCAGTCCAGTTGCTGATAGGGAATACCCGAACATTCTCTCCCTTCTGAATCTTACCATTGAATATATTCCAAAGCTCAGGCCTTTGTCTCTTAGGATCCCATTGTCCAAACTCATCACGAACAGAAAATATACGTTCTTTTGCTCTGGCCTTTTCTTCATCTCTACGTGCACCACCAATACAGGCATCAAAACCATTCTGTTCAATAGTCTCTAATAAAGTAACAGTTTGTAATGGATTCCGACTAGCATTTTTACCTTTTTGCTCTACTACTTTTCCTTGGTCAATTGCATCCTGAACATTTCCTACAATCAATCTCTCACCCAATTCTTCAATTAAATTATCACGAAAAGTTATCGTCTCAGAAAAGTTATGTCCTGTATCGATATGTACCAAAGGAAAAGGAAATTTCCCAGGTCTGAAGGCTTTTTTCGCAAGATGAACTAAAGTAATTGAATCTTTCCCTCCTGAAAATAACAAAGCAGGTTTTTCAAACTGGCCAGCTACTTCCCTTAATATTGATATTGCTTCTGCTTCTAAATGATCTAAATAATCCATTTCAATCTATAATTTTATACACTTTCTGATGCAGGATCCGTAATATGTAGCCCACATTCTTTTTTACTTTTATCTTCCCACCACCAACGTCCGGCTCGAAAATCTTCTCCAGGTTGAACAGCCCTTGTACAAGGAGCACAACCTATACTCGGAAATCCGCGATCATGCAAGGCATTATAAGGTACATTATTCACCCGGATATACGACTTCACTTCTTCCAATGTCCACAAAAACAAAGGATGAACCTTAATCAACTGATGGCCTTCGTCCCACTCAATCCAATGCATCTGCTCCCGATTTAAAGATTGGTCAGCACGAATTCCTGTTATCCATATCTTTTTACCTTTTAAAGCCCGATTCAAAGGTTCAACTTTTCGGATTCCACAACATTCCTTGCGGTTATCAACCGACTCATAAAAACTATTTGGCCCCTTCTGGCCAATCATCGCTTCAAGCTTTTCATGATCCGGATAGTAAGCCTTAATATCTTTCTTATAACGATCACGCATTCTGCTCCAAACCGAATAAGTTTCAGGAAAAAGCCTGCCTGTATCTAAAGTAAATACTTCGATTTCTAAATTATTGGAAAATATCATATCAGCAATTACCTGATCTTCCCAACCAAAACTTGTAGAAAACGTAATTTGATCCTTAAACCTCTCAGCTAGTAATGCTAATACCTGCTGCGGTTCAAGATCTTTTATTAACTCTTCAACTTCTATTATTTTATCCATTGCATTACATTTAAAATCTCCAAAGAAGGAGAGCAAAAATAATCAAAACTAAAAGAACAGCAGTTCCAATCATTAATCTGAATGTCAATAAAGAAATAGTCAGCGTTTTAGGCTTATCAACCAAGCCAGCTGTTATTTCATTTAGCTTTCTAACTTTATAAGAGAAATCTCCTTTCAACGAATCCCGAACCGCATTTAAACGATCCAGAGTTTCATCTATTTCATTAGGAAGAGCATCATTAAGCACTTCCTTTAAACGCTTGGCAAATGTTGGCGATTTACCATTTGTAGAGATAGCTACCTTTAGGTTTCCTTTTTTTACGATAGATCCTAAATATAAATCACATAAATCAGGAGTATCTGCCACATTCAATAAAATCCCCCGTTCTTTTGCTAGCTCATAAATATATTCATGGAGACCACGATTATCAGTAGCTAAAATAATAAGAGAAATTCCATCTAAATCACTTTCTTCGAAGAACCTCTTCTCAATATGAACATGAGGATAGCCAGAAGCAAAAGATTCAAATTCAGAAGACACCTCTGTTGCTACAACTAAAATATTTGCTAATGGGTCATTTCCTACAAGTGCGGTAAGCTTCTCCAAACCCACATTTCCAGCCCCTAATAACAGAGTATGGAAATTCTGAAGCTTTAGAAATATCGGAAAAAGCTCATTCGTGCTCTTCATCTCCTGCTTATCAACTGTTTCAAATATTAATGAGTTCATTTTCACGAATCAATTTTTGATAGTCTGCATGAAACGACACCACTTCTCCAATAACAATTACTGCCGGCGACTCAATATGCAGCTCTTTAGCAACATTTTCAATAGACTGAATATCGGCTACAGCTATTTTCTCATTGGGCATTGCTCCATTCTGAATAATAGCAATCGGCAAAGAATCGCGGCCCGCTTCTTTATAAATACGAACAATTTCCGGCAACTTTCTTACTCCCATCAATATAACAACTGTGGCAGAGGTCTTCGCTGCTGTATAAACATCTTGCGCAATCTTTCCTGATGATGTAGTTCCTGTAATAACCCAAAAGCTTTCTGTAGTTCCACGATGCGTAATAGGAATCCCTTGTAAACTCGGAACACCAATCGCACTCGAAATACCAGGAATTACTTCTGTTTCAATATTATTCTTATGTGCAAATTCTATCTCTTCATATCCTCTTCCAAAAACAAAAGGATCTCCACCTTTCAAACGTACTACATGGCCATGAGAAAGTGCATATTTAACCAACATTTCATTAATCTGATCTTGGCTATAAGCATGCTTATTAGCCCTCTTCCCGACATATATTTTCTGAACTGCCTGTGGACAATATTGCAAAAGCTCCTCACTCACTAAAGCATCATATAATACAATATCAGCTTTAGCCAGAGCTTTTAATCCACGTAAACTAATTAAATCCGTACCTCCAGGCCCTGCTCCGACCAATGTTATTTTTGAACTTACTGTCATCTTTTCTAATTAGCTATTCGCTAGTTCACGAACCTTGCTTACAATTTGATAAAACTCATTAGCATCTTTTAAATAAGATGCTGCAAAAGCCTGCGTCGGTTCATTGTCTTTTATTTGCATAATAATGTTTGTGAAACTATCTCTAAGTTTGATTTCACCAGTTTCAATAAAGTTCTCTTCAAAGGCCTTAATAGTAGCTACTTGCGTGCTATTATTAACTCCTTTATCTAAAAGGAGAGCTTTGGCTCCTGTAATGAAAACATTATAGGTATGAAAAATAGAGTCAGCCCATGCACCAATTTCATAGCTCTCATTAGCCCACTCAAGTTTCTCTTCTGTCTCGAACAATAGAGTCGCAACTAAATCGATTATCACACCCGCACATTCACCTACACCAATCGCTGGCTCATACAATACGGTATGGCCCCAATCAACATATTCGTCTTCAGTCAATGTTGTTAAATCTGCCAAAGGCTTTAACAAACGATAAAAATAATCCTTCGTTTGACGATCGAAATAATCATGAAAAAGTTCGCTATCAACCGAATTATCCTTAAAATCATCAATAAGATAATTTAATGCTTTGGTTACTCGCTTAGAAGGCACCTTAATAACCCGTTCAGCTGCTCTGCCAATACCGCCACCTAAAGAAGCACCTCCTAACATAATCTGAGCTGCAGGAACAACCGACTTGCCGGCTTTTAATGAGCTACCATGAAATCCGATATGAGCCAAACTATGCTGTCCACATGAGTTCATACATCCGCTTATCTTGATCTTCAAATCACGGTTGTATATTAAGTCGGCATATTCATCCAAGATTACCTTTTCAAGTACCCTTGCCATTTCTGTACTATTAGAAATACCCAGGTTACAAGTATCCGTTCCCGGACAAGTAGTAATATCTGCTACACTATCAAAACCAGGAGCGGCTAAATCTAGCTTTGTTAAAACTTCATATACATGAGAAAGACCCTCTTCCTTAACAAATTTGATCATCAGGCCTTGATTTTGCGTAATGCGAATCTCATCAGCAGCATAAGGTCTTATACCGTCTACTAATATCCGAGCCTTGGCTGTACTAAGATCACCGGTAGGAACCTTTACAAACACACAGAAATACCCATCTTGTTTTTGCTCAAAAACATTCGTTTTGCGCCATATCTCATAGGCTAACGGATTAGCAACTTCAATGGCTTTTACATTTTCGTAATCAGGCAAATCAAGAGGTTTGATTTTATCCCTGTCAATTTTATATGATTTACTCTTTATAGATGGCCGCTCTTCTTCAATCAAACGCAAAGCCTCATCTACTCCAATCTTCTGAATAACAAATTTGAAACGAGCCTTATTACGATTATTTCTTTCTCCTACCCGGCCAAATACCCGGATAGTAGCTTCAGTAAATGGAATAATTTGATCTTCATGCAAGAATTCATGCGCTACATAAGCCATCATAGGCTGAGCACCCAAGCCCCCGCCAATCATTACTTTAAAACCTCGCTCTTCAACTCCATTTACCACTCTCACTCTTGGAACAAAGCCCAAATCGTGGATATAAGCAAATGCAGTATCTTTCTCACTTGAAGAAAAAGAGATTTTAAACTTTCTACCTAATTCCTGGCAAATAGGATTACGAACCAGGTACTCAAACATCTCGCGCGCATAAGGAGAAACATCAAAAGGCTCTTCCCGGTCAATACCAGCAGTAGGAGATGCAGTAACATTCCGCACTGTATTACCACAAGCCTCACGCAATGTAATATCATCTTCAGCAAGTTTCGCCCAAAGTTCAGGGGTACGATCCAGGCTTACAAAGTGAATTTGAATATCCTGCCTTGTAGTTAAATGCAGGTTTTTAATAGCATATTCATCCGAGATATCAGATATCTTTAACAATTGCTTAAAAGTCACCTGACCAAATGGAAGTTTTATCCGCACCATTTGTACACCAGGCTGCCGTTGACCGTAAATTCCACGGGCCAAACGTAAACTCCTGAACTTGTCATCATCAATCTTTCCATCTCTAAACAAACGGATCTTCTTCTCCAGATCAATAATTTCCTTTTCTACAATTGGATTTTCTAATTCTGTGCGAAAGCTTTGCATCTTCTTATTTTTATTAATAAAAAAACCTCTTTTTTTCATAAGAGGCTTACAATAAATTACATTTAATTCATAGTGTTAGCCTGCGCTATTCAAAACACATACACATTGAATATAAATTGAACTTCTCCATACTACATTGCAAATATATATATAATCCCTATGTATTTGGTATACTTTAAATGCAAATAAACAAAAAAGTTGCAATTAGCTGATTATCAAACATAAAAATTCCGTTACAATTTCAATATCGAAGAAGATTCCTTCTCAATAATATCAGCGATACTGGTATCATTTAATATTTGTAACATCGCGTCACGAACTTCTACAAAGGTATCACGGATGCCACATACCTCTTCTGATTTGCACTCATCACACTTCTGATAGAAGTTCAAACTAACGCAAGGCAGCAAAGCAATAGGCCCGTCCAATAGTCGGATAACCTGCGTTAAACGAATATCTTTTGGATCCTTGTTTAAGCTGTATCCTCCTTTCGCGCCCTTTACACTATACAATAAACCTGCATTGCGAAGCTCAAGAAGAATCTGTTCCAAAAACTTTTTAGGAATCTGCTCTTCTGTTGCTATTCTCATTATCTGAACAGGTTGAGCACCGTAATTTTTCCCTAAAAAAATTAATGCCTTTATACCGTACTTTGATTTTTTTGTTAACATGTTAAATCGTATTAGTAAATGCCTTTAAATGAGGAGCAAGATATTGACCTGTGTAAGACTGATCACAATTTACAATATCTTCTGGTTTACCTGCAAACACTATTTGTCCACCCTTCTCTCCTCCTTCCGGACCAATATCAATAAGCCAATCGGCACATTTTATAACATCCATATTATGCTCTATAACAAGAATTGTATTCCCTTGTTCCAATAATGCATTAAAAGACTTCAACAGTTTTTTAATATCATGAAAATGCAATCCTGTGGTCGGCTCATCAAATATAAACAAGGTATTCTTACAAGCATTACCTTTTACAAGGAAAGAAGCTAATTTAATACGCTGCGCTTCTCCGCCCGATAATGTATTAGATGATTGCCCGAGCTGCACATAACCCAAACCAACATCTGATAATGGTTTTAATCTGGCGGCAATTTTAGGATGATCTTTAAAGAACTCCAAAGCCTCATCAATGGTCAACCTTAATATATCAGCAATTGATTTCTCATTATAAACCACGTCAATCACATGTTGTTTAAATCGATTTCCATCACAAGCCTCACACGGAAGATAAATATCGGCAATAAATTGCATTTCAACCTTAATCTCCCCTTCGCCCTGGCAAACATCGCAACGACCACCCTCTACATTAAAAGAAAAGGAAGAAGGTTTTAACCCCAAAGCTTTGGCTGAAGGCAAACTACTATATAAATTCCTGATCTCATCCCAGGCTTTCACATATGTAACAGGATTTGACCTGGAAGAACGGCCTATTGGGTTTTGATCAACCATTTCAATATGTTCCACCAAATTAACATCACCCTCTAAGCCATCAAATAAACCTGTTTGCTCACCCGCATAACTACCAATCGCCTTTTGCAGCGCAGGATATAATATTTGCTTAATCAATGAAGTTTTCCCAGAGCCCGAAACCCCCGTAACAACCGTAAACACCCCTAAAGGAAAAGTAACATCAACTCCCTTCAAATTATTTTGCCGCGCGCCCTTTACAATAACAGAAGAGTTCCATGAGCGTCTATAAGAAGGTGTTTCTATAGCCTCTCTGCCACTCAAATATTTACCCGTATAGCTTTCTTCACTTTCTAATATTCCATCATAATCTCCAGCATATACCAACTCTCCTCCTTGCGAACCAGCTTCCGGCCCAATATCAATAATGTAATCGGCAGCCTGCATCATCTCTTGTTCATGCTCTACAACAACAACTGAATTACCAACATCACGCAATGATTTTAACACAGAAATTAATCGGTTTGTGTCTCTTGGGTGCAAACCAATACTAGGTTCATCAAGCACGTAAATAGATCCAACCAATGAACTTCCTAAAGAAGTAGCCAGGTTAATACGTTGCGATTCTCCGCCTGACAAGGAATTCGACAACCGATTTAATGTTAAATAAGGCAAACCAACTTCGTTAAGAAAAGTTAAACGATTGTTGATTTCCAATAAAAGCCGTTTTGCAATTTTAATTTCCGTATCAGTCAATGTTAACTGCTGAAAAAACTCCAACGCTTTTGCAACAGGCAACAATACAACATCTTGAATAGACCGACCATTTATTTTAACATAGGCTGCATCTTTCCGCAAGCGTGTACCCCTGCATTCAGGACAATCTGTTTTACCTCGATAACGAGAAAGCATAACCCGATATTGAATCTTATAGGCATGTTCTTCCAGGTCCTTAAAAAAAGCATTTAAACCTGAGAAATGTTTATTGCCTGTCCATAATAATTCTTTCTGCGCTTCTGTTAAATCGCTATAAGAACGATGAATAGGAAAATCAAACTTAAGAGCATTATCAACTAGCTTATTTAACCATTCACCCATCTTCAATCCACGCCATGGAGCAATTGCTCCGTCGTATACAGATTTACTTTTATCTGGGATCACCAAATCCGGATCAATTCCAATTATCTTTCCATAACCTTCACAACGAGGACAAGCGCCATAAGGATTGTTAAAACTAAAGAAATTCGGGCTTGGCTCTTCAAAGCTCATTCCATCACTCTCAAACAAATCACTAAAAAGATACTCTTCTCCATTGGCTTCAATGGTACAAACTCCCTTTCCTTCAAAGAAAGCAGTTTGTACAGAATCTCCCATTCTACTCATAGTTTCCTCTTCTCCATCAACACGGATCCGATCAACCACAATAGAAAGGTCTCCCACTTTAAGCATCTCATTTGGAATAGACTGATCTTCCAAAAGAGTTTCAGTTTTCTCTATAACGCCCATCCATTTCACCCTCACAAAGCCCTTTTGCAGTAAAATAGAAAGCTCCTCTTTTAAAGTACGTTCATTATGAGGCTGTAGCGGACTAAATAAGGTTACAACTGTGTCTTCCGGCAAAGCAATCATAAAGTTTACAACCGAAGTCACCGTATCTTTTGTTACTTCCTTGCCCGAAATCGGAGAAATAGTTTTCCCAACCCGGGAAAAAAGCAACTTTAAATAATCATAGATCTCAGTAGAGGTTCCAACTGTCGATCTCGGATTACTCGTAATTACCTTTTGCTCAATCGCAATAGCTGGTGCTATTCCTTTAATATAATCAACCTCTGGTTTATTCATTCTGCCCATAAATTGGCGGGCATAAGACGACAGGCTTTCAATATATCTCCTTCTACCTTCTGCATAAAGCGTATCAAAAGCTAAAGAAGATTTCCCTGAACCCGACATCCCTGTAATAACTACAAGTCTATTCTTGGGTATAGAAACATCAATGTTTTTTAGATTATGAACACGAGCTCCTTTGATCAAGATATGGGTTTTGGGGTTTTCAGCGGTATTTCCTGCCATAAAAATTTCGGATTACAGTATTCAAGAAATTAGTGAATACGAATTATTTACAAAAATAATGAATATGTGGCAGAACACATTATTTTATAGATTATTCTTTGTTTTATAAAAAAAAATGCCTTTTTTTGAGCCGTTACAATTTCTTAATAGGATTTTAACTTTTAACACAGATACTATCGCATAAACTACTACTTAATTATTACTTTTTATTTAAACGAAAAGAATAAATAGCGTAGTATGGACCTACTGTCAAGAACTGACCAAGAACTGATACATTTCTATCTTTCCGGAAACAATACCGGATTAGAAACGTTGATTAATCGACATAAATCAAAAATATATACATCTATATTCTTACTGGTAAAAGATACGTACCTGGCTGAGGATTTATTTCAGGACACTTTTATTAAAGTTATTAAAACTCTGAAAAACGGTAAATATAACGAAGAAGGTAAATTTCTTCCATGGGTTATGCGAATTGCACACAACCTGGTTATAGATTATTTCAGAAAAGAAAAACGCACTCCGGTAATTACCAATTACGATGGCTTCGATATTTTCGATGTTTTGCATTTTTACGATGAAAGCATTGAAGACCAGCTGCTAAGAGAGCAGACGCATCAAGATTTACGAACGATGATACAAAGGCTTCCTGATAGCCAAAAAGAGGTATTAATTATGCGACACTATGGAGAGATGAGCTTTAAAGATATTGCTGAAGCAACCGGTGTAAGTATTAATACGGCTTTGGGAAGGATGCGTTATGCTATTAACAATTTAAAGAAAATGATGGAAATTAAGGAACTATCACTTAATTCTCAAAAGCTTCCAACGTTTTTACAATAATAGCAACACACTCTAATAACTGATCTTCAGTAATAATTAATGGCGGAGCAAAACGAATGATGTTACCATGGGTCGGTTTTGCTAACAGACCATTATCCCGGAGGGCTAAGCAAATATTAAATGCAGTTTCACTTTCTTCAGTGTCGTTAATAACAATTGCATTTAACAATCCTTTACCTCGGATTAGCTTAGCGATCTTACTATGAGCGGTATAGTCGTTTAGTTTGGTCCGGAATAGATGACCCAGCTTTTCAGCATTTTCAGCAAGATTTTCATCTTGAATTACCTGCAAAGCAGCAATAGCAACCGCAGCGGCAATCGGGTTTCCACCAAAAGTAGAGCCATGCTGTCCGGGTTTAATAACATTCATAATGCTATCATTAGCCAGAACTGCCGAAACCGGATAAACTCCTCCTGAAAGCGCTTTCCCTAATATTAAAACATCTGGCTGAACGTTTTCATGATTTACAGCCAACAATTTACCTGTCCGCGCAATACCTGTCTGCACCTCATCAACCATCAATAGCACGTTGTATTTTGTGCAGAGTTCTCTTATCTTAGCTAAATAACCATCATGAGGCACAAAAACACCAGCCTCTCCTTGAATGGGTTCAACCAAAAAACCGGCAATATTCTTATTGGTTGCCAATACAGTTTCTAAAGCCTCAATATCGTCATAAGGAATCCGAATAAATCCGGCTGTATACGGACCAAAGCCACCTCGTGAATCAGCATCGCTTGAGAAAGAAATGATAGTCGTTGTTCTGCCGTGGAAATTATTCTCGCAAACAATAATTTGTGCTTCTCCCTCCTGAATACCTTTTTTCTCATAAGCCCACTTACGGCAAATTTTCAATGCGGTTTCTACTGCTTCAGCGCCTGTATTCATCGGCAATACTTTATCAAAGCCGAAAAGTTGAGTGATATACTTTTCATATATACCCAATTGATCATTGTAAAAAGCACGCGAAGTTAACGTCAGCGTTTGTGCCTGATTTACCAAAGCTTCCACAATTTTTGGATGACCATGCCCCTGATTCAAAGCAGAATATGCCGACAAAAAATCAAAGTATTTTTTACCCTCTACATCCCATACAAAAACCCCTTCTCCTCTGGCTAATACAACCGGCAAAGGATGGTAATTATGAGCTCCATACTTATTTTCTAATTCAATATAATCAGCCGATGATTTTTTATTCTTGAGCAATGACATTCTACTTCCGGATTTACTTTTCAAGCAATTTACAAAAAATATAATAACAGTTTTAGATTATCAGCTATCTTTGGTATCAGAACAAAGATGTATAAAAACATCCTTACAATAACTTCTTAAATCTTATGAAAAACATCAGTTTTCTAATCAACATTCGTACTACCACACTTCTTGCAATACAAGATCTCTCACCCGATCAGCTCAATGAAATTCCATCCGGATTCAACAACAATATTATTTGGAATGCAGCACATCTGGTGGCTTCCGAACAGCGAATGCTTTATTCAAGAAGCGGACAAACCCCTCTTGTCTCATCCGAATTTTTCGACAAATACCAGAAAGGTACACGTCCTGATGGATATGTTAACGAGGAGGAAATTGAAAAGATCAAAAAGCTTCTTATCTACTCTATTGAGAAGTTTGAAAAGGATTATAAAAACAACTTGTTTACGAGCTATGACTCCTGGACTACCTCTTATGGAAATAGCATATCTGATCTCGATGATGCTATTACCTTCTTACCTTTTCATGAAGGCCTTCACCTTGGCTGCATAAAAGCACTTAAGAAACTTGTAAAATAGTTCAGGCTCTCTTAAAAGCCCCTTTATCCATTCAAGTCATACCCAAACAATCCTTGAACAGAAGATGTACAGTCTTTGACCAGTCCTTTTACCACTGTTCAAGGACTGTTTAACCACTGTTCAACCACTGTTTGACTACTGTTTAATTAAAACCAATCTTTCTACATAATTCTGTTAGCTATGACGATTGTATTATCGTTCACTAACAGCGCTTCTTCCAATACAGTTCTTAGGGTCTCAATTTTTAAAAGACTAATAGATAGGCAAATGAGCAATGCTTTGGCAACGATTGCGCAGATTTTCTTGACCTAATGTAACATCTTTGTAATTTCCATTTAGTAATATTGTGTATTGACCATCTAAATATTTACGCCGTTCATTAGAGCGTAATACCAGTTATATTAAGCACCTATTGCTATGAAAAACAAATTATCCAGGCGAGATTTTATACAAAATAGCCTAGCCGTCGGTATCGGTATCTCTATGACCAACCCTTTGTCGGTTTTTGCCATGCAGAAGGAGCAGCAAATGCGCCTGGGCCTGGTTACTTACCAGTGGGGAAAAGACTGGGACCTGCCAACGCTGATTGCTAATTGTGAGAAAACAGGCTTTTTAGGCGTGGAGCTCAGAACACAACATGCGCATGGAGTAGAAACCAGCCTAAACGCTATTCAGCGCGCAGAAGTGAAAAAACGCTTTGCTGATAGTTCAGTTACTTGTGTAGGCTATGGCTCCAATTTCGAGTACCATAGTCCAGACCAGGCGAAGCTTCGTGAAAATATTGAACAGACAAAAGAATACATCAAACTTTGCAAAGATATTGGCGCAACGGGAATCAAAGTAAAACCTAATACCTTGCCAGCTGGTGTTCCAAGAGAGAAAACCATTGCTCAGATTGCTGCTTCGCTTAATGAAGTGGGTAAATTTGCGCAAGATTACGGACAGCTCGTCAGGGTGGAAGTTCACGGACCTATTACTGCTGAAATTCCCAATATGAAGGCAATCTTTGATCAGGTGAACGAGAAAAATGTAAAAATATGCTGGAATAGCAATGACCTGGATCTGGCGCCTCCCGGTTTCGCAGGAAATTTTGATATGTTAAAAGAATGGATTGGAGACACCGTACATGTTCGTTCATTAAACGTTGAAGAATATCCGTATCAAGAATTGTTAAATTCATTAGCAGGCATCAACTATAAAGGATGGATACTGCTGGAAGCAGCCAATGAAGTTCCAGACAGGATTACTGGTATGAAAGAACAATTGAAGCTTTTTAACGGCTTAAAAGCAAATATCAAGACGAAATAAATAGAAGTATCTGCTTTCTTTAGCACATAAAAAAAGGAGACACTATGTAATAACATGGTGTCTCCTTTAGTAGCGGGGAGCAGAATCGAACTGCCGACCTCAGGGTTATGAATCCTGCGCTCTAACCATCTGAGCTACCCCGCCATATTAAAATGCTATCTTTCAAACAATACGCTTAATAATAATTAAGCACGTTCTGGTTAAGCATATGTCCCAAAAAAGAAGGTTGCTTTTTCGGTTTGCAAATATAGTTTAATTTCCCTTTCTTTAGAAAAAAACTTTACAATCTATTTTTGCATTTTAATTGATCAAGAGATATATGTCAGAGAAAATAAAATTCCATTTAGAATATGAAATAAAATCATCCCCCAAAATTCTGTTCTCCTTTTTAATTGAGCCAAATGCCTTATCGCAGTGGTTTGCAGATGAGGTATCAACCCGTGAACATGTATACACATTCACTTGGCATGATGATAGCAGAAAAGCTAAATTAATGAACGAAAGGGAAAACAAGCTTGTTCGTTATAAATGGTTAGAGGATGATCCTTACTATTTTGAGTTGGAAATTGTTCAAGACGAATTAACAAATGACGTTGCACTTGCCGTAACTGACTTTGCATATGAGGATAATCTCGAAGACCGTAAATCAATTTGGGATAACCAAATCGACTATCTACTAAGCGTTTTAGGTGCTTAAATCATAAATTTCTCCTTACCTTTGCAAGGTGAAAAAGATTCATGTACTTGTACTTAAGGCATTCATAAAGCCTTTCATCGTTACGTTTTTTATCGTAATGTTCGTACTCTTGATGCTTTTTCTATTCAAATATATTGATGATCTTATAGGAAAAGGCTTCGAGTGGTATGTCATTCTGCAATTACTCTGGTATGCTTCTGCAACCAATGTAGCGATGGCATTGCCTCTATCTATGCTGCTTTCATCCATCATGACCTTCGGTAATTTGGGGGAAAGTTCTGAACTTACTGCAATTAAAGCGGCAGGTATTTCCTTAAGAAAGGCAATGATGCCTTTAATTATATTCGTTTCTCTTTTTAGCATGAGCGCTTTCTTATTTAGCGATTATATGCTTCCGATAGCCAATTTAAAGATGGGCTCTCTCTTGTATGATGTGCGTGAAAAGAAAGCAGACTTTTTAATAACTGAGGGAGTATTTAACAATAGCATCCCGGGCTACGCTATCCGTGCAAAAAGTAAGAGTGAAAAGGGCAGCAAGCTCGAAGATCTTATTATCTATCAGCATACGCCAAATACCTCAGGCACCAATGTGTTGATGGCTAAAGAAGGGAAAATGTACAATTCTCCGGATAATAATTACATGGTTCTTGAACTTAAAGATGGAGTTCGTTATGAAGAAACATCAGGATCAAGAACATACAATCCGAGACAGCTTTTTACGCGTTATTATTTTGACCAAACAGAACAGAAATTCGATATGTCGGCATTTCAAATGAAAAGGACAGATGAAAACCTTTTCAAAAGCCATTATGCCATGCTGAATTTAAGGCAATTAGAATATTATGCCGATTCTATATCTCATTACAATGATAGCTTACGTCAAGAGGTATTTCAGGAGCTAGAGCCTTATTATAAGATATATTCTCAATATTCATCTGCCAAAAATGCTGCAGATCCGGTTAACTACAAGAACAACCTTCTGGAAATTATTCCCGAGGACAACAGAATGATTGCCATTGCCGAGGCTCAAAGTCAAGTGCGCTATATACAAGATGTACTTTCTATAAAATCAACCATTGACAATGAATATTCCAGCTCAATCAGACGTTATTTGATGGAGTATCAAAGGAAGTTCACCCTATCTGTAGTTTGTCTGGTATTTTTCTCAATTGGCGCACCTTTGGGAGCCATTATTCGAAAGGGAGGACTGGGTTTACCTGTTGTGATGGCCATAATTTTCTTCCTGATCTATTATGTAATTTCAACACTTGCCGAAAAGTCTGCACGAGAAGGAAATATGGATGCCACATTAGGGATGTGGACTGCAATAATTATTCTGGCACCTCTAGGAATTTTCTTAACTTACAAAGCGGCAACAGACTCTGCTTTATTTGATATTGAACAATATAAGCTTACCCTTAAAAATTTATGGGATAAGCTTAGAAAGCGAATCTCCGCTTAGTTTAATGACGGTCATATTATCTAATAAACATTCATAAAACGTACTTTTGTACAAATTTTCAATACCCATAATCTATGACAATTCGTTTAAATACAATCCAAGAAGCGATTGAAGATATAAAAGCTGGAAAAGTAGTTATCGTAGTCGATGACGAAGACCGCGAAAATGAAGGTGATTTCGTGACAGCTGCAGCGAATGCGACGCCCGAAGTAATTAATTTCATGGCAACGCATGGTCGGGGTTTAATTTGTGTTCCGCTAACCGAAGAGCGATGTGATGAGTTAAAACTGGATTTAATGGTAGGTAAGAATACAGCAGCTTACGAAACTAATTTTACAGTTTCTATTGATTTAATTGGCCACGGCTGTACAACAGGCATTTCGGCATCTGACCGTTCTAAGACAGTTAAAGCACTTATAAACCCAGAAACTAAACCAGAAGAGCTGGGTCGTCCGGGACATATTTTCCCTTTGCGTGCAAAAGATGGTGGAGTATTGCGCAGAACCGGCCATACAGAAGCTGCTATTGACCTGGCAAGATTAGCTGGTTTTGAACCGGCAGGAGTGTTGATAGAAATTCTAAAAGAAGACGGTGAAATGGCTCGCCTACCCGATTTATTACTTATAGCTAAAAAGTTTGATCTAAAGATCATTTCCATCGAAGATCTAATTGAATATCGTTTGAATAAAGATTCTTTAATTACAAAAGAAGTTTCTGTTAAAATGCCAACGGCATGGGGCGACTTTGAACTTTCTGCTTATACGCAGAAAAATACAGGTGAACAACATGTGGCTCTGATCAAGGGATCTTGGGAACCTAATGAACCTATTTTGGTAAGAGTGCATAGCTCTTGTGTAACGGGTGATATTTTTGGCTCATGCAGATGCGATTGCGGTGCGCAATTACATGCCGCTATGGAGATGATTGAAAAAGCTGGTAAAGGCGTAATTGTTTATATGAACCAGGAAGGAAGAGGTATCGGCTTAATTAATAAGCTTCGTGCCTATAATCTTCAAGAAAACGGATTAGATACTGTAGATGCTAACTTAAAATTGGGCTTTAAAGCTGATGAACGTGATTATGGCGTTGGCGCTCAAATACTTCGGAATCTGGGTGTTACAAAAATGCGTTTAATGACTAACAATCCTAAGAAAAGAGCTGGAATGATTGGTTATGGTTTAGAGGTAGTAGAAAACGTACCCCTAGAGATCAAATCTAACAAGCATAATGAATTGTATCTACGTACAAAACGCGATAAGCTTGGTCATTCGATCATGAAAAACATATAAAAACAACTGTTCAGCGTTCGACTATCATTGTGAAAAGTTTCATAAAGTCAAAATAGTTGGAAGGTTTTAAAACAAATGACAACGTATTTCTCTTTTATATTAAAAACACATTTTCTCACTTAAAAGATTTGTCATGAAAGCAAAAATTTATTCCCTATTAACAGTACTATTGTTAGCTTTTACATTTAGTTCTTCGGTTTCAGCCGCTACAACAGCTCCTGATAATCCTGCTAAAACTTATACAGACGAAGAAATAACCATTCGCATGAATGAAATGCGAGAACGTGTAAAGGAAATTAAAGAGCTGGATAAATCTGAATTGAGTAAACAAGGCAGAAAAGAGCTAAAAAAGGAATTACGTGAAATGAATAAAGAAGCGAGGGCACTCGGACAGGGGGGAGTTTATCTTTCTGTAGGAGCAATTATCATTATTATTCTATTACTTATCTTGATTCTGTAAGAAATCCATATTTAAAACACAAAAAGGGAAACTCAGGTTTCCCTTTTTGTGTTTTAAATTATTCTCATTTAATCTTTTTTGTCACTAGTTTTTTGTAAAATTGTTACTAGCTTAAACCAATCCTAAACGTATTTCACATATTTAAATCGGTATGATACTAATTGTAGATGATAAGCCCGAAAATTTGGTGTCCTTACGTGGCTTTTTAGAGCACAATAACTTTAGTGTTGATAGTGCATCATCTGGAGAAGAAGCATTACGAAAGGTATTAAAAACGATTTATTCGTTAATAATCTTAGACGTTCAAATGCCCGGAATGGATGGCTTTGAAGTAGCAGAAACTATACTGGATTATAGTAAAGCAAAAGACACCCCCATCCTATTCCTTTCTGCAGTAAATATCGACAAAGAGTTTATTACCCGCGGCTATCAATCAGGAGCGGTAGATTACATAACTAAACCTTTCGACCCTGATATTCTATTACTAAAAGTAAAAACCTTCAATCGATTATTCGAACAAAATAACCAACTAAAACAAATACAAAAATCTTTAAAGAAGGAGATTGAACAGCGAAAACTACTTGAGAAAAAGAAAGATGAGTTTATAAGCATCGCTAGTCATGAACTAAAAACTCCTTTAACGAGTATGCGGGGCTATATCCAACTATTAGAACGCATCATTAACAAAGAAAATAACGAAGACCTCAAGACATACATTTCAAAGGCCAGTTTTCAGATCAATAAGTTAGGCGACTTAGTTTCAGATCTATTAGACATATCCAATATGGAAAGTGGAAAGATGAAGTTTAATATACGCCCCTTTTCTTTTCAAGATATGCTCAACAATGCTGTCGAAAATATTCAGCACATCTTCCCGGAGCACTCTATAATCAGAAAAGGATCTGCTGATTTGATTTTCCTTGGAGATGAAATGCGCCTTGAACAGGTGGTTGTAAACTATTTAACCAATGCTATTAAATACTCGCCAGATAAACGAGAAATAGAAGTTGAATCTATCATCACAAAAGATACTTTAGAAATTCGCGTTTCAGACTCGGGGATTGGTATCTCGAAAGAATTACAAGATCAGCTTTTTGAGAAATTCTTTCGGGTAGAAGAATCTTCCAATCGCTTCCAGGGCTTAGGCATAGGACTTTATATCTGTCGCGAGATCATTCAACGCCATAATGGAATTTGTGGGGTAAACAGTCAGCTGGGAAAAGGATCCACTTTCTTTTTCAATCTTCCAATAAAGAATACTTAGATACTAATAAATCATTTCAATAAATGAGAAAGCTATTCAACAAAATCCCATTACATTTAAAATTGCTTTTTAGTGCAGTTATTCCACTGCTAGCACTATTCTATTATTTTTATATTATTCAGGCAGAAAAACAGATCAGGATCACTAGCACAGATAACTTTATAACACGCCTAAATAGTACAATTGCTACCAACAATCTAATTGATGAATTACAACAAGAGCGACGCTTCAGTTTAAGCTTTATATTAAAAAGGGAAAACAACAGTAATATAAATGGCCAAAGAGAAAGATCAGACATTGCTTTTAGTGAACTAGAGAAGCTCTCAAATGATGGCTTTACAGACGACTATAAGAAGTTTACTTTTATTGATGAGTTAGGAGAGTGGAGAAGAAGAGTGGATAGCGACAGTATTACCGCAAATGAAATACTATCAAATTATCAACTTTTAATTGACCGTTTGCAAGGAATTGTCAATATCAGAACCGACAATCCTCTTTTAATTCAAAGATCTAACAATAAATTAGAAGCCAGTGCAGCCTTATCAGAAATGACTAATTTGATTGCATTGATGCGTTTAGAGATCTACCTGAAACTTATCAATAATCCATCGATAACACCCTCTTTACTCGATTTCCAAAAAAACTATGCTCTATTCAAATCCTACGAATATGAACTTTTAACAAATGGAGATAAAGAAATCGTTAATAATTATAATAAGTTACGAGAGAGCTCAGTCTTAAATCCGACGTTAAACTTCTTTGATACGATCACAGAAACAAATGAGATCGAAAATCCAATTGATGCAGAAGAATGGTGGCGAACTTCCGCCGCAGGAATGGATGCTCTAAAAAATATGCATCAAGGTATCTTAACTAATATACAAACAGATACATTACAAATGTATCAAGACAATATTCAGGAACAGAGAACTCTTCTTATCGCCTTAATACTTATAGCTCTTTTAATATCCATAATTATCTTCTTTGCTATTAAATCTACGACCGAACAGATTAATAAATTAAAGAAAGAAGCTTATAGAATAGCCCTTGGTGAAACAGGAATTGATCTGCCTCCGTATCCAAATGATGCTCTTGGAAGGCTAGCCCAATCGTTTATTCAAATCGACAAAAACAATATAAAAATAGCTAAAGCAGCAGAGGAAATAGGGAAAAACAATTTCAATACCGAGTTTAATGCCAGAGGTGAAAAAGATAAACTAGGCCAGTCTATTTTAAAGATGAACGAATCGCTTAAAAGCTTCTCTGCATCTAAAGAAAATGAAATCTGGATACAAACTGGCTTATCAACCATCAATAGTGTATTAATAGGTAGAAAAAACCTTGAAGAGACCTGTAGTGCCGTATTAGCATCCTTAGTAAACTACTTAAATGCCGACATTGGTACTCTTTACCTTCATAATTATACAGATACCTTAGAACTTCAATGCAGTTATGCAGCCATTAACAATAATTTAATTCCTAAGGTTATTAGACTGGGTCAGAACCGTTTAGGTACAGCTGCAAAAAACATGAAACCTATTATCATAGATCATGTACCTGAAGACTATCTTGCAATAGGAAGCAGTATGGGGAAATCTCAGCCAACTCATTTATTTCTTATACCACTTGTTCAAAACGGCCAAGTAGAAGGTATTATGGAAATCGCTTCTTTTGTTTCCTTTCATAACGCTTCAGTAGATTTCATTAAGCAAGTAGCAGTAAATATTGCAAGTACATTCCAAAGCATGAAATCGAGAGTTCGGCTACAAGAACTTTTGGAAGAAACACAAACACAAACAGAAGAATTACAAACACAACACAGCGAACTAGAAAATCTCAATACAGAATTAGAAGCTCAAACACAAAAATTACAGGCTTCGGAAGAAGAATTAAAAGTACAGCAAGAAGAGTTATTACAAGCTAATCAGGAATTAGAGGAAAGAAGTAATTTATTAGAAGACCGTAATCATCTTATTATTGAGCGTAATCTGGAGATCCAAAAGAAAGCAGAAGAATTAGAATTAAGCACACGCTATAAATCTGAATTCCTGGCAAATATGTCGCATGAACTCAGAACCCCTTTAAACTCTATCTTACTTCTTTCACGCCTTTTAAGTGAAAACGGAACGAATAACCTTAGTCCGGATCAAGTAGAATATGCAGAAGTTATTCAAACTTCGGGAAAGGGTTTATTATCGTTAATTGATGAGATTCTAGACCTATCTAAGATTGAGGCAGGAAAGATGAGTGTTGAGTTCAAGTTAGAAAAGATTGATGAAATCGTCTTAAGAATGCGCTCGCTGTTTGGAGAAATGGCTAAAGAGAAACAACTGGATTTACAATTCTCTGTGAGTGGAAGTACACCAAGATCAATAACCACCGACCGCTCCCGTCTTGAACAAATTCTCAAGAACCTACTTTCAAATGCTCTTAAATTTACTGCTAAAGGGTATATTCAGCTGCGCATTGAACCAAACACAGCCGACCCGGATTTCATTGATGTAATTGTAAAAGACACAGGTATTGGAATTGCTCCGGAAAAACAAGAACACATCTTTGGGGCTTTCCAACAAGCAGATGGCTCTACGCGCAGAAAATATGGAGGAACTGGTTTAGGCCTTGCAATTAGTAGAGAGTTAGCAAGACTTTTAGGTGGCACTCTTACATTAAAAAGTAAAGTAGGTACTGGAAGTGAATTTACTTTAACGATTCCAATTGATATAAATAAACTCTCGCAGAATAGAAAAAGTGGAATAACTGCCGTCCCAGACGTCAAACCTGTTGATACCATTATTAGAGAAGAGATCGATGAGGGGGAAGGTGAGCAAACCTACATTGCTTCAGTTATTCCAGAGGAGATTCCTGACGATAGAGATAAGATCAAAAAAGGAGATAATGTCATTCTGATCATTGAAGATGATCCATCTTTTGCGAAATCTCTACTTTCCTTTACTAGAAAGAAGGGCTATAAAGGCCTTGTTGCAGTAAGAGGTGATTATGGAGTAGAATTAGCTTTTAAATATAACCCACAAGCCATTTTACTCGATTTGCAATTACCTATCAAGGATGGGTGGCAGGTTATGAGTGAATTAAAAGAAAACCCTTCAACGCGTCATATCCCTGTTCATATGATGTCATCCTATGAAATAAAGAAAGAGAGTCTTCGAAAAGGGGCCATCGACTTTATCAATAAGCCGGTTGCCTTTGAGCAAATGAATGAAATATTCATTAAACTAGAAAAAGCACTATCAAAAGGGCCTAAAAAAGTATTGATTATTGAGGAAAACCCAAAGCATGCTCAAGCCCTTTCACAGTATCTGGACAGCTTCAATGTAAAAGCTGAGATTAAAGAAAATATCCAGGATGGAGTTTCCGCACTGCAAGGCGATAAAATAGATTGTGTTATCCTGGATATGGGAATTCCAGATGAAGAAGGGTATAAAACGCTGGAAACAATTAAAGACAACCCGGGTTTAGAAAATCTACCGATCATTATCTTTACCGGTAAAAATCTATCCCGTATTGAAGAACAAAAAATTAAGCAATATGCCGATTCTATTGTAGTAAAAACAGCACATTCTTATCAACGAATACTTGATGAAGTGACACTTTTTCTACACCTGATAGAAGAAAATAAAGTAGCCGAAGGAAAAACTAAGCCTTCCAGAAAAACAGGAAGATTCAACGAAATCCTTGAAGGAAAAACTGTATTAATTGCGGATGATGACATTCGTAATATCTTTTCATTAACCAAGGCATTAGAAAGCAATAACATGAAAGTGTTATCTGCCAATGACGGAAAAGAGGCCTTGGAGATTCTTGAAGCCCATCAGGACGAAGTTGATATAATCTTAATGGATATGATGATGCCCGAATTAGATGGCTATGAAACGACTACACGTATCCGCAAAAACCCTAAAATGGCTAACCTGCCAATTTTAGCGGTTACAGCAAAAGCAATGATAGGCGATCGTGAAAAATGTATTCGTGCAGGCGCATCCGATTACATATCAAAACCTGTAGATATTGATCAGTTAATTTCTTTATTAAGAGTATGGTTATATAATTAATTAAACAAGCTGGAACCCTTAGTTTTACGTATGAAAACACAAATTTTAGTCGTTGACGATGACTCAAAAAACACTTTTGCACTACGCGCTGTACTTCAGTCAAGAGGTTTTATTTGTATACCTGCACAGTCTGCTCAAGATGGCATAGATCACTTATTAGAAAACGAAGAAATTGGCATAGTTTTGATGGATATGATGATGCCGGATATGGATGGCTATGAAGCAATAAGCAAGATCAAAGCTGAAAAAACTTTAAAAGATATACCCATTATAGCAGTAACTGCTCAAGCAATGTCTGGCGACAAAGAGAAATGCCTGTTGGCAGGAGCATCTGACTATCTGCCAAAACCAGTAGACATTGATTTACTGATAAATAAAATTAACCACTACTTAGATAATGGAATTACAAACAGTTAGAGATGAGGACATTGAGATTCTATTAATAGATTTACACCGAGCACATGGCTATGATTTTTCAGACTATAGCCGTGCTTCTATGAAAAGGAGGTTAATTAGGCTTATTACCATTGATAAATTTCCAAGTTTTGCAGAAATGCATTATCGTTTAATCCATGATAGTTTCTATTTAAGACGATTCATCGAAGAAATTACAGTAAACGTTACAGAAATGTTTCGGGATCCTGAGTTCTTTAAATACCTTAGACAACATATCATTCCAACCTTAGGCACCTATCCTTTTATTAGAATATGGGTCGCGGGCTGCGCCTCTGGTGAAGAGGCATATTCAATCGCAATTTTATTAAAAGAGGCCAATCTTTTACACAAGAGTTTAATTTATGCTACTGACTTAAATCCCCGAGTGCTGGAAAAAGCAAAATCAGGGATTTTCTCTTTGAAGTCAATCAAACAATATTCTGAGAATTACCTGGCCAGCGGCGGGTATGAAGATTTCTCATCCTATTATTCTGCAAAATATGATGTCGTTATATTTAATGAAGCACTTCGCAAGAAAGTAGTTTTCTCAACCCATAACCTGGTTTCTGACTCTTCTTTCAATAGTTTTCAATTAGTATTATGCAGAAATGTATTGATCTACTTTAATACACACCTCCAGAGTCATGTACTTGATCTGATAGACAAAAGTTTGGATAACCTGGGATATCTAGCCATGGGTACAAAAGAAACCCTTCGCTTTTCCGGCATTTCTCCAAAATACAAACAAGTAGACACAAAAGAAAAGATATGGAGGAAACATGATAGCTGATCTAATTACAATAGGAGGATCAGCTGGCAGCCTGCAGGTTATTCTCGAAATCCTTCCAAGGCTCAGGTCCGACCTGTCCACTTCCATTGTCATTATTTTCCATAGGAAAGCTACCCCTAATCCAGAAATACTGATCAACCTTCTAGCCTTAAAAAGTTCTCTTCCTATAAAAGAAGCTGAAGATAAAGAAAAGATAAAGCCTGGCGTAATATATATTGCAGCAGCCAACTATCACCTATTCGTAGAAAAAGATCATTCTTTTTCGCTTGATGCTTCAGAGA
The DNA here is from genome assembly GCF_004339765.1 of Albibacterium bauzanense. GTDB lineage: Bacteria > Bacteroidota > Bacteroidia > Sphingobacteriales > Sphingobacteriaceae > Albibacterium > Albibacterium bauzanense. Next base: position 134,215 of record NZ_SMGO01000002.1, read on the forward strand.
AAGTTAACTTTTCAAGACCAAGCATTGATCTCACTTTTATAACCGCTGCAGACGTTTATAAAAACCATACGATGGGCATTCTCCTTTCAGGAGCAAACTCAGATGGCATACGCGGACTTGAGGCCATCCAATCACAAGGAGGTTATTGCATAGCTCAAGATCCGGCTACTTCACAAGTACCCTATATGCCTGCAAAAGCAATTTCCAAAAAGGTGGTCGATCATATTGCAACACCTGCAGAAATTGCAGATATTATTAATAACTGTAAATCTACAGTATCCTGAATGTTTCTTTGTGGTTTAAAAAAGCACAACTATCATAACCATCAAGAGACTTATGCCCAAGTAAAATTTTACGTACATAAAGTCCCTTTCTATAAAATTCGTTATGTTTGTGCTGAAAAATTTCAAGCACTACTCTGCAAACATGTTGACACTCGGTGAGATAAAAAAACCCATTGCTGAACAACTTGATCTATTTGAAGGCAAGTTCAAGCAGTCCATGCAGAGCTCAGTGCCCCTTCTAGATCGTATAACACATTATATTGTTAAAAGGAAGGGAAAGCAGATCAGACCGATGTTTGTGTTTTTTGCAGCAGGTAACTGTGGCCTTATCAATGACGCAACACATCGGGGTGCAGCATTGGTTGAATTATTACACACAGCCACGCTGGTTCACGATGATGTTGTCGACAATTCCAATGAACGAAGAGGCTTCTTCTCTGTCAACGCTCTTTGGAAAAATAAAGTTGCAGTACTTGTAGGCGACTTCCTATTATCAAAAGGACTTACGCTTTCGATCAAAAACAATGACTTCAAGCTTCTCAAGATAATTTCAGAAGCAATGGAACAAATGATCGAGGGTGAATTATTGCAAATGGAGAAAGCAAGGCGTCTTGATATTGATGAGGCTGTTTACTTTGAAGTTATCCGTAAAAAAACAGCATCTCTTATCGCTTCTTGCTGTGCATGCGGAGCCGCATCAGTAACTGCAGACGAAGAGGTTATCCAACGAATGGGTCAATTAGGAGAAAAGATCGGCATTGCCTTTCAAATAAAAGATGATCTATTCGATTTTGGAATCGATGATGTAGGAAAACCCTTAGGAAATGATATCAAAGAAAAAAAGCTTACACTGCCTTTGATCCATGCCCTCAAACAAACTAAAAAAGCTGAAAAACGTTACTTTATTAACCTGGTGAAAAACCACAGTGAAGATTCAAAAAAGGTGAAAGAGGTAATTGACTTTGTAAAATCAAGCGGTGGCTTGCAATACGCCCACGAAAAAATGCTTGAATATCAAGACGAGGCCTTCAGGATATTAGACACCTTTCCTGAAAGTGAATACCGTACAGGACTTCAACAATTAGTACAATTTACAACAGAGCGTAAAAAATAAAAAATGGATTCTTCTTTTCTGACACATGAACTTCTTTTCTTTGGTGGATTTCTAATATTTATCGCTCTCATGCTTGCTATTGACCTCGGTCTCTTCAGTAAAAAGAACGAAGCCATCAGCTTTAAAGCAGCCGCAATAATGAGTACCGTTTGGGTAACTTTTGCACTCATATTTTATGTTATACTCCGCATCTGGGGAAATGAGCTACACAACATTCAAGACTTTGAAACCCTTGTAGCCATTACAGAAAAGCACATGCATAACATTCAATTGATCCCGGATGACCTTGCAGCAAGTTTAAGAATTTACAACAACAACCTCGCTCTCGAATACCTCACAGGTTATGTAGTAGAATATGCTCTTTCAGTAGATAATATCTTTGTTATGGTTTTGATCTTCAGCTCGTTTGGAGTTGACCCTAAATATTACCACCGTGTATTAGTTTGGGGAATAATGGGAGCTTTAATATTCCGTTTTATCTTTATCTTCTTAGGAGCAGCATTAATCAGCCGTTTCGATTGGATTTTATACGTTTTCGGCATCTTCCTGGTTTATACAGGAATCATGATGTTTATTAAAAGAAACGAAGAAGAAACCATGGATCCGCAAGAGAATAAAATAGTACGATTCGCATCCAAGCATTTCTCTGTAACGCCCAACTTTATTGGCGATCATTTCTTTCATAACATAGATGGGAAAAGGTTTATAACACCTCTTTTTCTTGTATTATTGATGATAGAGTCAACCGATATCATATTTGCAGTCGATTCCATTCCAGCGATCTTTTCAGTAACTCAAGACCCTTATATCGTATTCTTCTCTAATATTTTTGCCATACTTGGATTAAGATCCATGTTCTTCCTTTTAGTAAATGTAATCCATAAATTCCATTACTTAAAAGCCGGACTAGCTTTCCTTTTGGTATTTATCGGAGCAAAAATGCTATTACATACACCTTTAGAAAGTATTGGCTTTACAACCTCACATTCGCTCATAGTGATTGTTACTATATTAGCAGGAAGTATTATTCTATCGCTTTTATTTCCGAAGAAGGAACCATCAAAACCGGCAAAAAAATAGAATAAGAGCAAAGGCTTTTTAAGAATTCTCGGCGATCATTGCTAAAACGTCATCCAGAAAAACGCGGTCATTTGACAAGCGTGGAACTTTGTTCTGTCCGCCGAGCTTTCCACGCTTCTTCATCCAATTATAAAAGGTGCCTTCTTTGGCTATATGGATAATAGGTTCTTTCAAAGCTAAATTACTGACGCGTTTTGCATCATAGTCTGAGTTAACCTGCCTCAATACTTTATCCAGCACCTCAAAAAAGTGTGGGGCACTTTCCGGCTGTTTTTCAAATTCAATAACCCATTCATGTGCACCTGCTTCTTTATCTTTAAAATAAACAGGTCCGGCAGTATAATCTTTCACAATGGCGCCTGTTGCCTTACAGGCAGCACGAATTGCATCATCAGCATTATCCACAATAAGCTCTTCGCCAAAAGTATTGATATATTGCTTGGTCCTTCCACTTACCTGGATACGGTATGGAGATAAAGAAGTAAACTTTACGGTATCTCCAATCATATATCGCCATAATCCTGCATTAGTAGAAATAATAATCGCATAGTTTTTTCCCAATTCAACCTCGCTCAGATTCTTAGTTTTAGGGTGTTCATCCAAGAGATTCTCCATAGGTAAAAACTCAAAGTAGATACCATAATCCAGCATCAAGAGCATTTCATCCGAATCAGGAAGATCCTGGATAGCAAAATAACCTTCCGAAGCATTATAGTTTTCCATATAATACATATTCTCAGAAGGTATTAATTGGTCAAACTGTTCGCGATAAGGTTTAAAGCTCACTCCGCCATGAAAGTAGAACTCTAAATTAGGCCATACCTCCAGCAGATTAGACTTCCCTGAAATTTCAAGTATCCGCTTTGCCAATACAATATTCCAGGTAGGAACACCAGAAATACTGGTAATATTTTCATTTAAAGCCTGATGCGCAATCTTCTCTATTTTCTCTTCAAAATTAGGATTCAATGTTAATTCAATATCCGGGAAACGATGGTACTCTGCCCAAAAGGGAAGATTCTGAACAATAATAGCAGATAGGTCACCCGATGAAGTTTTACCTATCTCATTAATCTGATGGCTTCCTCCCAAAACAAGGCCTTTTCCTTCAAAAACAGCATTATCTGGTCTGTTATGACAGTAGATACTCAATAAATCTTTACCTCCTGTATAATGGCAATCTTCCAATGCCTCCTCACTAACGGGTATAAACTTACTTCTATCCGCGGTAGTGCCCGATGATTTAGCAAACCATTTAATCGGCGAAGGCCACAGTATATTCTGCTCCCCCTTTAACATTCTTTCTATGTAGGGCTTTAGAGTATCGTAATTCTGAATGGGTACACGTTCTTTAAATACCTCCGGACTTGAAATAGATTCATAATCATATTTCTTACCCCATTCTGTGGCCTGGGCAGCTGCTATCAGATCGTGAAGCCATTCCTCCTGAACCTCATTTGGATATTTTTTAAACAGCTCAATCTGATGCATGCGCTTTTTCATTATCCACTTAAGGATCGAATTAACAATCGCCATTCTGTTCGCTAACGTTTTTTAATTTTTAACTCAAAATGCTGACCCAGATAATACGTTCGCGCCATCTCATTCACTGCAATTTCTTGTGGAGTACCGGTTAACATAATACGACCTTCAGTTAGTAAATAAGCCCGATCGGTAATGGATAAAGTTTCCTGAACATTATGATCGGTTATTAAAATACCAATATTACGATGCTTCAATTTATAAACAATAGTTTGAATTTCATCCACTGCAATAGGATCGACCCCGGCAAAGGGTTCATCCAGCAAAATGAAATTAGGGTTGGCCGCCAGGGCACGGGCAATTTCTGTACGCCTCCTCTCTCCCCCGGAAAGCAAATCTCCTCTGTTTTTACGCACTTTATTTAAACTAAATTCACCAATAAGCTCCTCCAGCTTTGCCATCCGCTCCTCTTTGTCTTTATAATGAATTTCAAGTACAGCAAGAATATTATCCTCTACAGAAAGCTTTCTGAATACAGAGGCTTCCTGAGCCAGATAACCGATCCCCTTTTGAGCTCTGCGATACATGGCATCACCCGTAATATCTTCATCTCCTAAAAATACGCGGCCCAAAGTAGGTTTTACCAAACCCACGATCATGTAAAAAGAAGTTGTTTTTCCAGCTCCATTCGGTCCCAATAAACCCACAATTTCTCCTTGCTCAACCTGAAATGAGACATCATCTACAACCTTACGCTGCTTATATTTCTTTACTAAATGTTCCGCTCTTAAAATCATATTACGTCGCTAATTTACCGATTCAGTTGAATATTCAGCCATTTTAATTCCCTTAATATTTAATTGGATTGATCTTCTATCCCGCCATACATTCTCTTCAATTGAATAGCAAATATCAAATGGCATGCCCTTGCTAACAAGCGAATGCATTTCTGCTAAACCAAAACCAATGCATTCAAAAGCAGCAGAAGCTCCCTGAACCACCCGCATCTTTAAATGATCTTTTCCTACAACATCTGCATAACCCAATAAGTTAACTCCTTTACTCAAAAACAATGGAGTTTCATTTTGAGGCCCAAAAGGTGCAAAGCGTTTTAATATCCTAAAAAACTTACCATCTATTTCTTCTAAATTAAGAACCTCATGAATCAACAATTCGGGAGTCAGTAATTGTAATGGAATATTGGCAGCTACAATTTCTTCAAAACGAGACTGAAATGCTCCTACATTTTCCTCCAGCATAGATAAGCCTGCTGCATATTTATGTCCTCCAAATTGCTCAAAAAGCTCACTACATTGATTTAATGCTTCATACAGATCATAACCTAAAACGGATCTTGCAGAGCCAGATACCATCCCATTAGAGCGGGTCAATACAACTGTAGGCCTATAATATTTCTCTGTTAAACGCGAAGCTACTATGCCAATCACCCCTTTATGCCAATCCTCTTTATAAACAACCGTAGTTTTTCGATGCCGAAGTTCCTCGCTTTCATCAATCATCGCAAGCGCCTCTTCGGTAATCCGACTATCAAAATCTTTGCGTTCACTATTCTGTACATCAATCTGCTCGCTAAACTCCCTTGCCTCTTCTGCACTTCGTGATATCAAAAGAAAAACAGCATCCCGTGCATGCTTTATCCTCCCTGCAGCATTAATCCGCGGACCTATCTGAAAAACTAAATCGCGTGCAGTAAACCCCGTTTTATTGCCCGATAATTCAATAAGAGCAGCCAGTCCCACACAGGGATTTGAATTAAACTTCTGAAGTCCATAATAAGTAAGAACCCTATTTTCTCCAACAATTGGAACAATATCAGAAGCGATACTAACCGCAACCAAATCCAGGTAACAATAAACCTTATCCTTCGGAATTGAATTACTTTGTGCAAAAGCCTGAATAAGCTTAAAACCTATTCCGGCTCCTGATAGCTCCTTAAAAGGATAGATACAGTCTGCCCGTTTCGGATCCAGAATAGCTATTGCTTCTGGTAATGCATCATCCGGATTATGATGATCGGCAATAATGAAATCAATTTGTTTTGAGTTAGCATAAGCCACCTTATCCATTGATTTTATACCACAATCCAATGCAATGATAAGAGAAAAACCATGCTCATAAGCATAATCAATGCCCTCAGTAGAAATGCCATAGCCCTCCGAATAACGGTCGGGTATATAAAAATCAAGCTTGTTATAAAACTCTCTGAAAAAACTATAAACCAAAGCAACCGCTGTAGTACCATCTACATCGTAATCGCCATAAATCAAGATTTTTTCATTTTTTTTCAGGGCTTCCTCAATTCTGGATACAGCTTTATCCATATCCTTCATTAAAAAAGGGTCGTGAAGATGCTCAAGTTCCGGGCAAAAGAAGTGTTCAGCATCCTGGTAACTTTGAATTTCTCTGTTCGTTAATAAACGTGCTAAAACCCGGCTGATACCTAAAGATTTACAGAGCTCCTCTACCTTCTTAGGATAAAGCAGAACCTGTTCTACCCATCTTTTTTGCATATATTTGTAATACAATTTTGGTAAATATACGTCATGTGAGCCGTATTAACAACGAATCAAAACACACTCTTATGCAAACTTTCTCATTACATGAAGGATATTATTCAGTAGGTATAGATAAAAAATTCATTCCTTTTGATCCAAAAACAGATGATAAAAAAGACAGAAAGGGCTCACTATTTATTCACGTACAACCCTTCCTGGTTCAACACAATAACGATCTTATTGTAATTGATACCGGCCTTGGGCAACACCGGAACGGAGAACTTTTAATCCATTCCAATATTCGAAAAGAGGGCTTTGATCCATCCGATGTTAATCTAGTACTGATGTCTCATCTCCATCAAGATCATTCTTCAGGAATGGTTTTCGAAAAGGATGGAAAGCTGGAAATTACCTTCCCCAATGCAGAATATGTTATTCAACGCCAAGAGTGGGAAGAAGCCTACAGCGGAAACTCTTCTTCTTATCGAACTGAAGTGTTCGATGTGCTTCAACGCAGCGGACAAGTTCAATTTGTTGAAGGCAACGGACAATTAAACGACTATATCCGTTATGAATTAAGTGGAGGGCATACCAAGGCTCACCAGGTCTTCCATATTGAAGGAGACGACCAGCTTGTTTTCTACGGAGGAGATGAATGGCCTGAACCCGAACAAGCCTTGCGTCAATTTATGGCAAAATACGACTACGATGGCCGGAAAGCCATGGAATTAAGAGAGCAATATGCAAATTCAGCAGCCGAAAACAATTGGAAGTGCTTGTTCTACCACGCCAATGACACATCCATAGCCACCATTGCCAAACAGGACGAAAGCTTTAAAATAATTCCGGCATAAGCTCGGTAAACACCTTAAAATTTACCAGTTAAACTGAATATCTTTTTCTATGGCCGGGTCTAAGCTATAGTAAACCGGACAAGTTACAGCTGCTTTTTCCAAAATAGCTTTCTCTTTATCGCTATAACTTTTTCCTGCCGGAAAAGTGAAGGAAACGTCCAGCCTAACTATTCTGCGAGGATCTGTTCCCATAACCTTGGTGGTTTCTAACTTCGTTCCCTCTATTTCAATCTCGTGCGTACGGGCAGCAATGCCCATAAGCGTTAACATGCAACTGCCCAAGGCTGTTGCCACTAAATCAGAAGGCGAAAAAGCTTCACCCTTACCCTGGTTATCAACCGGCGCATCTGTAATTATCGAATTTCCTGATTTCAAATGGGTTGCTCTTGTGCGTAATTCCCCTAAATATTCATTTCGTATCGTAGCCATAATATAATAATGATGTAATAATCGTGGTAATTCTAAAGTTCACTTGGTTTATCTACCACACTAAATTACAATATTATCTTTACTTTTGTAGTATGATTGAACTTCCAGTTATTTCAGCAAACCAATTACAGCGCAAACCTGATTGGCTACGTGTTAAATTACCTGTGGGAAAAGAATATCGCCATGTGCGTAGTTTGGTAGATACCCACAAACTGCATACAATCTGTGAAAGTGGAAACTGTCCGAATATGGGTGAATGCTGGGGAGCAGGAACCGCTACGTTTATGATATTAGGAAATATCTGCACGCGCTCATGTTCTTTCTGTGCGGTAGCTACCGGAAGACCGAAGGCTGTAGATTTAGAAGAACCCAATCGTGTTGCTGAATCTGTACGCCTGATGGAAGTGAAACACTGTGTGATCACATCCGTAGATCGTGACGATTTAAAAGACGGTGGGTCAACCATCTGGGCAGAAACAATCAATGCCATCCGTCGCGAAAGCCCGGATACAACATTAGAAACTTTAATACCTGACTTCAGAGGGATCTGGGAAAACCTGGATCGCGTATTAGCCGTTAGACCAGAAGTAGTATCTCATAACCTTGAGACTGTACGCCGCTTAACTCGTGAAGTACGAATTCAAGCTAAATACGACCGCAGCCTTGAGTGCCTAAGACGCATTTCAGAAGCTGGATTACGTACCAAATCAGGTATTATGCTTGGTTTCGGTGAAACAGAAGAAGATGTTATTGAAGCAATGAACGACTTATACAATGTAGGAGTTCATGTATTAACCTTGGGCCAATACTTACAACCCAGCAAAAACCATCACCCGGTAGTTGAATGGATTACACCAGAACAGTTTAACCGCTATAAAGAAATCGGTTTAGAAATAGGATTCAAATATGTAGAAAGCGGACCATTAGTCCGCTCATCATACCATGCTGAAAAGCACTTATTTGATATGCAATAGACAAGAGCTTGATAAACGATAGCTTTATCGTTTATCAAGACTGTATTTACCCGGACCGACAAATATCAACCCAAAGAAAACAATAGCCATTTCTAATGCACGAGAGGCAACTGCTATTCCATCTCCGGCAGAAAGATGATAGATACCTGCCATGATCATGGTGAACAATAAGAAAATACAAGCCGGACGGTAAAACAGTCCAAGCAATAAAAACAATCCGCCAAGCCCTTCAGCAAGAGCAGCCATAAAACCCCAGAAAGCCGGGAAAAAGTGAATATTGATATTGCTCATTGCAGAACCTACTCCTGTCCACATTTCCGGACCGCCTGATAATTTAGGAAAACCATGGATAGTTATAAAGAACAATCCTAAGCCGATACGCATCAGCAATAATCCTAAATCCTTGTAATTCCCTAATGAAGATAATAAAGCCATACTAAATGTAATTTAAAGTAACCGATTTTTCTTGAACGCGCAAAGTTACCGCTTTCCCGAAAATTAATGTCTTATTATTGTCAATATGCCCGGCAGGAAAATCAGTCGCCACGGGGTATTCATATTCCTTAACCAAATCAATAACCATCTCAGGCACAGAAAAACCAAAGCCCGGTTCTTTGTCCTTAAGAGCAGTAAAAGCCCCTACTATCAGTCCTTTTAAGTCCTTTAACTTTCCTGCACGCTTAAGCATACGCAGCATCCTGTCAATAGAATAGTAATATTCTCCCACATCCTCTATAAAAAGGATCTTACCCCGATAATCCACTTCAGAAGTCGAACCCGAAATACTTAATAAGATCGATAGATTACCCCCTGTCAATATCCCCTCTCCATAGCCTGCCTTATTTTCAAATCTACTTGTATATTGATAAGAAATATCTTCTCCAAAAAGAGCTTTCCGCAAGGTTTCTAAAGAAGTTTTAGTTGCATCAGGTATGGTAAGAGGCATTTGTCCGTGCACCGTTGCAATTCCAAACAAAGCTTGTACATGACTATGCAGTACAGTGATATCGCTAAATCCGATGATCCATTTTGGATTATTCTCAAAAGTAGAAAAGTCAATTTTGTCAATAATCCGCACCATTCCATAACCCCCACGAGCCGCAAAAACAGCTTTAATAGAAGTATCATTTAGCATATGCTGCAAATCATTTGCCCGCAACTCATCATTTCCGGCAAACTGATGGAAGAAAGAACTAACCGATTTACCGATAATAACTTCCAAACCCCACGACTCCAGCAACTTTACAGCATCATCCAAGCCTCCGGGAATATTCCCTGCCGGAGCAACAATCCCAATTTTATCTCTTTTTTTTAAAAACGGAGGCACTTTCATACGATTATCGGTTTTAGAAACCACAAATTGAATTATCTTTGTACAATTAACAAATATCGCACAAATTCCTTGGTACGATATTACAAAATAACAAAACACGAAGAGATTGAAAGCGCAAGAAACAAAAAGATTTACGATAACCTCTGCTTTGCCCTATGCAAACGGCCCACTTCATATCGGACATTTAGCTGGAGCTTATATTCCATCTGATATATTTGCCCGCTTTCAGCGACTTAAAAAACACGATGTTTTGCATGTGTGCGGATCAGATGAACACGGTGCAGCAATTACCATAAAAGCTAAAAAAGAAGGAAGTACGCCTCAACAGATCGTTGACAAGTATCATTTCCAGATCATGGAAAGCTTTAAAGAATTTGGGATTGCTTTCGACATTTACCATCGCACCTCTACTCACATTCACCACGAACTTTCACAAGAATTTTTCTTGAACCTTTATAACAAAGGAGAATTCATTGAGAAAATTTCAGAACAATATTACGACGAAGATTTCAATCAGTTTTTAGCCGACAGATACATTATAGGTACCTGCCCAAATTGCCATAGCGAAGGTGCTTATGGCGACCAATGTGAGAAATGCGGCACATCCTTAAATCCGACCGATTTAATTAATCCTATTTCTACCTTAAGTGGAAAATCTCCTGTTTTAAGAGAAACAAAACATTGGTACTTACCGCTTGATAAGTATCAGGACTTTTTAGAAAAATGGCTGATTGAAGGCAAGAAAGATATTCTAAAGTCCAACGTATTCGGACAATGCAGCTCTTGGCTAAAATCGGGTTTACAAGCCCGCTCTATGACCCGTGATCTGGATTGGGGAGTAGATGTTCCGCTTAAAGAAGCTGAAGGTAAAAAGCTATATGTTTGGCTTGATGCTCCTATCGGCTATATATCTGCCTCTAAACAGTGGGCGCTTGATACCAACAACGATTGGGAAAAGTACTGGAAAATACAAGCAGACCCAAAAGACAATGCACACTTAATTCACTTTATTGGAAAAGATAACATCGTTTTCCATTGCATCATTTTCCCGGCAATTTTAAAAGCACATGGCGATTATATTTTACCTGAAAACATCCCGGCTAATGAGTTCTTAAACCTGGAAGGCGATAAGCTTTCTACCTCAAGAAATCATGCGGTATGGCTTCATGAATACTTAAACGAATTCCCTCAAAGACAGGATGAATTGCGCTACGTATTGACATCCATCTTACCTGAAACATCCGACAGTGAGTTTACCTGGAAAGACTTTCAGGCACGTATCAACAATGAATTGGTTGCTATTTTTGGTAACTTCATTAACCGCGTCATGGTACTTTCTCATAAGTATTTTGATGGAAAAGTAATGGAAGCTTCTGCACTTACTGAAAACGACCGCAATGTATTGGAAGAGCTTGCACACTATCCTGAAAAGATAGAAAAATCAATCAACGACTACCGTTTCCGCGAAGCATTATCGCACTTCATAAACGTTGCCCGTTTAGGAAATAAATACCTGGCTGAAGAAGAACCCTGGAAAGTAATAAAAACTGACGAGGAGCGCGTTAAAACCGTATTAAACGTAAGCTTGCAGATAGCATCTAACCTGGCTATCCTGGCATTACCTTTCTTACCGTTCACTGCCGAAAAGCTGTTTGCTATGTTGAACCAAACCCAGAAGGATTGGGATAATGCCGGCAAACCTGACCTGTTACAACCGGGTCATCAATTAGGTGATGTACAACTTCTTTTTGAAAAGATTACCGATGAGCAGGTTCAGTTTCAACTAGATAAGTTGGCTCAGGCAAAAATCGATAATCAGCCTGCGAAAAGTGAAACCAGTGCGGCGAAATCCAATATCAGCTTTGATGATTTCTCAGCGATGGATATCCGCACAGGAAAAATCATTGCTGCAGAAAAAGTTGCTAAAACCAAGAAACTGCTAAAATTAACCATCGATACCGGCATTGATCAACGTACTGTCGTATCTGGAATCGCAGAGTTCTATCAACCCGACGAGATCATCGGAAAGCAAGTATCGATCTTAATTAACCTCGAGCCTCGCGCTATCAAAGGAATCCAATCACAAGGAATGATTCTGATGGCTGAAGACAACAATGGAAAATTAAGCTTCGTTGCACCGCTGGATGATATTAACCCCGGTAGCACCATCCGATAAACTCCATTATTTCATCAATTTTCAGCTGCATTTAAGCAGCATGGAATTGCTATGTCTTTATTTTACTATAGCGCTTACGATGCTGTATAATCTGTCGAAACCCTGATCGAAGATCGTTAAAATCGCGATTTACTCAAACAAGGGTTAAACAGGGTTCAAACAGGGACCAAACAGGGGCATAACAGTCCTATTGCCCTTGTTTGAACCCTGTTTGATCCTTGCTTTATTCCTGTTTAACTATTATAAAGTTAACGCTAGTCTATGTTTAATTTAGGTCTATAAACGCAAAAAGAGGATGCTCTTTCGAACATCCTCTTTTTATCAACAGGGTTGAATTATTTTATACCGTCATGATATCATGCTCTTTCAATTCGGCTAGCTTATCAACTTTAGCGATATATCTATCTGTTAATTTTTGAATTTCTGCTTCTCCGTCTTTTATTTCGTCTTCAGAAGCTCCATCATTTTTTAATTTTCTTAATTGTTCATTTCCATCTTTACGAAGGTTTCTAACAGCAATCCGTCCGCGTTCTGCTTCATCTTTCACTTTTTTAACCAAATCTTTTCTACGTTCTTCGGTTAAAGGTGGAATTAATAAGCGGATAACATTACCATCGTTTTGAGGATTTAAACCAATGTTTGAATCGATGATCGCTTTTTCGATCGTTTGAAGAAGATTCTTCTCCCAAGGTTGAATAACCAATGTACGCGCATCGGGCGTATTGATGGTTGCAACTTGGGATAAAGGAGATGCGGCTCCATAATAATCAATATATATACCATCAAGCATAGATGGCATTGCTTTTCCAGCACGTATCTTGGTTAATTCATTGTCTGCGAAAGACACGGCCTTTTCCATACTTTCAGCCGTATCGTCCAGTTGTAATTTTACGAGGTCGTTCATGGGTATCTAATTTAAAATCAAAAATAGCATTTTTTCCAAGAAATGTTATCGTACCAGGGTTCCAATAGTTTCTCCCTGTACTAACTTTAAGAAGTTGCCTTCCTTATTCATATCAAAAACAATGATCGGCAGGTTATTTTCATGACAAAGCGTAAAAGCAGTCATATCCATCACACTTAAACCACGATCATAGATATCCTGGAAACTTAGTTCTTCAAAACGAGTGGCTGTAGCATCTTTTAACGGATCTGAAGTATAGATCCCATCAACACGGGTTCCTTTTAGAACAACATCTGCATTGATTTCAATGGCACGCAAAGAAGCTGCCGTATCGGTTGTAAAGTATGGGTTACCTGTACCTGCACCAAAAATAACTACACGTCCTTTTTCTAAGTGGCGAACGGCTCTTCTACGAATAAAAGGTTCGCAAATCTGCTCCATTTTGATGGCAGTCAGCAGGCGTGTTTTCAACTCCACTTTCTCTAACGCATCTTGCAAAGCCATGGAATTAATAACAGTTGCAAGCATACCCATATAGTCTGCCTGTACCCTATCCATTCCTGATTTCTCAGCACTTAAACCGCGATATATATTTCCGCCACCAATTACAATGGCAATTTCAACGCCTTCATTGTGCACATTTTTAATCTCACGAGCGTACTGGGCTACTCGATCTATATCAATTCCATAATTTTTCTCACCCATCAGGGCTTCACCACTAAGTTTTAATAAGATGCGTTTGTATTTCATTGCGTTTTCTGAATGTTGAAGAAGTATTACTATTCAGGCATCAAAGGTAAACCATTTTTTTAAATACCCCTGCTGTCTTTTACAATTAGGGAGCCAATTATTGAGATTAATCAATAGAAACAAAAAAAGAGGGTATTTAAAAAGGCACGAATAGTAAAGCTTCTTCTTTTCGGCGCCCTTTTTTTTGTAACAATACAATTAAAGTTCTATACTTGCGCCTTAAACTAATTCTATCCAAAAACCTTAGAATAAACTCTATCTAAATTAAATGAAGAAACTCTTATTGTGTGCCGTAACAGCATTAATATTCTTTAATGCAAAAGCTCAAGAAGTTAAAAGCACAATCAAAATCAACCCTTTAAGTGCTTTATTAAGTACTGGATCCGTGTTTTACGAAAGAAAAGTTAACGAAGGTATGTCGGTGCAGCTTGGTGTTGCTTATACCGGGGTTAAACTTGATGACACTAAATTTAATGGTCTTGCAATTACTCCGGAGGTTCGTTTTTATATTAAAAAACACGCTCCAACCGGAATGTATGCAGCTCCATTCTTAAAATATCAAAATTATACCATTTCTGACCACACAGACAAAGGTAGTTATACCTCATTTGGCGGTGGCGCATTGATGGGGCACCAATGGGTATATAACAGTGGTTTTACCCTGGATCTGTTTTTTGGGCCAAGTTATAACAACGGAAAATACAAAGCTACAATCGGAACTGACGAGCCAGATATTAAAGGCGGAATCGAAGGATTTGGTATCCGTACTGGTGTTGCTATAGGATTTGGTTTTTAATAAAAGAGGGTATCCTAAATATATAGGATACCCTCTTGCAATTTTTATTATTTGCTGCTTAAACCAGCTTGTTCTTTACTAAATATTCTGCAACTTGTACCGCATTGGTTGCTGCCCCTTTGCGTAAATTATCAGCAACTACCCATAGGTTTAAGGTGTTATCCTGAGTTTCATCGCGACGGATTCTACCTACAAACACTTCATCTTTTTCATGCGCATCTAATGGCATTGGATATTTCTGATTAGCAGGATCATCAACAACAACCACTCCTGATTGTTTTGAAAGGATGCTGCGTACTTCGTTTAAATCAAAATCATTCTCAAACTCAATGTTGATAGACTCTGAATGACCACCTATTACCGGGATACGAACTGTAGTAGCGGTTACACGGATTGAATCATCGCCCATGATTTTATTGGTTTCCTGAATCATCTTCATCTCTTCCTTGGTATATCCGTTTTCTACGAATACATCGATCTGAGGAATCACATTTAAATCGATTTTGTATGGATAGGCCTTTTCACCTTCAATACCTGCACGCTCATCATTTAATTGTGCAACGGCTTTAACACCGGTACCCGTAACCGACTGATAGGTAGAAACTACCACTCTTTTAATTTTATATTTATCATGCAAAGGCTTCAATACTACAACCATTTGAATGGTAGAGCAATTTGGATTTGCGATAATACGATCATCAGCGGTTAATACCGAAGCATTAACTTCAGGAACGATTAGTTTCTTTGTAGGATCCATCCGCCAAGCAGAAGAATTATCAACTACAATGGTTCCTGCCTCTGCAAATTTAGGGGCAAATTCTGTTGAAGTTGAACCGCCGGCTGAAAACAGGGCGATATCAGGTTTTAATGCAATTGCTTCATCTGCTGTGACTACCTTAAACTTATTTCCCTTGAAACTAATTTCCTTACCCTTACTTCTTTCTGAAGCAACGGGAATTAATTCAGTAACCGGGAAGTTTCGTTCCTCTAGTACTTTTAAAATCATAGATCCAACCAGACCTGTAGCACCAACAACTGCAACTTTCATTTTTTTTAATTTTTACTTTAATTAATTATTAATATTTATACCAATAGGTACATAAAACACGCGAAAGTACAAAAATATTGCCTATTTATAGCGGGGCTACAAAATATTTACAACATTCAAACATTAGCCTGCCCAGCTTTCGCGATCTAAAGATCGATATTGGATAGCTTCGGCCAAGTGCTCATTCTCAATATGTTCGCTCGCATCGAGGTCTGCAATGGTTCTTGACACTTTTAATATTCGATTATAAGCGCGGGCCGAGAGCCCCAATCGTTCCATTGCGGACTTAAGCAATTGTTGTCCGGATGCAGATACATGACATATTTCGCGAACCATACGATCTTCCATTTGAGCATTGCAATGCACTTCCTGATTGGTTATAAAACGGCCTGATTGTTTTTCACGAGCTTTGATTACGCGATCTCTTACTGTTGCACTATTTTCTGATTGTCCGCTTAAGCTCAGCTCATTAAAATCTACCGGTGTAACCTCAATGTGTAAATCAATGCGATCTAATAAAGGGCCGGAGATCTTACTAAGATACTTTTGTACAACACCCGGTGAACAAATGCAATCTTTTTCAGGATGATTATAATAACCGCAGGGGCAAGGATTCATGGAAGCGATTAACATAAAACTAGCTGGATAATCGACTGTTAAGCGTGCTCTTGAAATTGTTATTTTTCGTTCTTCCAAAGGTTGTCGCATAACTTCCAGAACCGAGCGTTTAAACTCAGGCATCTCATCTAAAAACAATACTCCATGATGTGCCAGTGAAATCTCGCCCGGCTGTGGATTAGCTCCGCCTCCAACCAAAGCAACATCGCTGATTGTATGATGAGGAGCACGAAATGGGCGAACGGTCATTAATGATTCTGTTGCTGCCAACCTGCCTGCTACAGAATGAATTTTAGTGGTTTCTAATGATTCGTGCAAATTCAAAGGTGGAAGAATAGTAGGCAAGCGCTTCGCCAACATAGTTTTACCAGAACCAGGGGGCCCGATCAGGATTACATTGTGACCGCCGGCTGCTGCAATTTCCAAAGCTCTTTTGATATTGCTCTGTCCGCTAACATCGGAGAAGTCGCTTTCATAGTTATTGATGTTCCTCTGAAATTCTGTTCGTGGATCTACATGGGTTTCTTCAAGAATTGTTTTACCATCCATAAAGGAAATTACATCTGCGATATTCTCCACTCCATACACCTGAAAGCCACTAACAATGGCGGCCTCCCGAGCATTATCTTTTGGCAGAATAATACCTTTAAAGCCATCTTGCTTAGCCTGAATGGCTATGGGTAAAGCTCCTTTAATAGGTTGAATTCCTCCATCAAGAGAAAGTTCACCGAGTATTAAGAAGTCATTGAGCTTTTCTGTTTGCAACTGACCAGAGGCTCCTAAAATTGCCATTGCAATAGCGAGATCATAAGCTGATCCTTCTTTTCGGATATCGGCAGGTGCTAAATTAACTACTATTTTCTGTCGGGGCATTCGGGAGCCGGCAGACTGTATGGCACTTTCTATTCGTTGCAGGCTTTCCTTAATGGCACTGTCGGGTAAGCCTACAATGTAATATTTTGTACCCGAAGTAACTTTTACCTCAACTGTAACGGTTATTGATTCAATGCCATAAACAGAACTAGCGTAGGTTTTAACAAGCATAAAACGTTTTTCCCTAATATAGAGAAGAAAACAGAGATAAGCGAAAACGACCGCGAGAGACGCAGTTAATTAGCAAGAATAATGATCAACGAAAGGTTCTTTTCTATTTTCCGAATGGCATTTTCGGCATATTCTTCATAAGCTTGGCTGCAGCTGCAGGATTAGAGAATTGCTTCATTACCTTTTTCATATCATTGAACTGCTTCATCAGTTTATTGACTTCCTGAAGATCAGTACCTGATCCGTTTGCAATTCGCTGACGGCGTGGCTGACTAATGATATCTGGATTTTCACGCTCATAAGGAGTCATGGATTGAATGATAGCTTCAATAGGTTTAAAGGCATCGTCTTCGATCTCAACATCTTTCAGGGCTTTTCCGGCACCCGGAATCATTCCCATCAAGTCTTTCATATTACCCATCTTCTTGATCTGTTGAATCTGGCTTTGAAAGTCATTGAAATCAAATTTATTCTTTCTTATTTTCTTTTGAAGCTCGGCAGCTTCTTTTTCATCAAACTGTTGCTGTGCTCTTTCAACCAATGAAATCACGTCTCCCATTCCCAGAATACGTGACGCCATACGATCTGGATAGAAAACATCCAGGGCTTCCATCTTCTCTCCGGTACCGATGAATTTGATAGGTTTATTTACAACCGATTTGATGGATAAAGCAGCACCACCGCGTGTATCACCATCGAGTTTGGTTAATACAACCCCGGTATAATCAAGTCGGTCGTTAAAAGCCTTAGCTGTATTAACCGCATCCTGACCCGTCATTGAATCAACCACAAATAAGATTTCTTGTGGTTGCGTGGCTACTTTCACAGCCGATATTTCATTCATTAATGCTTCATCAATCGCTAACCGACCGGCGGTATCAATGATCACTACATTATTTCCATTGCGTTTTGCTTCAGCAATACCTTCCATAGCAATAGCAACCGGATCTTTAGACTCCAAGTTAGCGTATACCGGAACACCGACTTGCTCTCCTAAAATCTGAAGCTGATCGACCGCTGCCGGACGATAAACGTCGCCAGCTACCAACAATGGTTTTTTATTCTTCTTATCTTTTAAATAATTAGCTAATTTTCCTGAAAAAGTTGTTTTACCAGCACCGTTTAATCCGGCGATCAGAATAACAGTTGGATTGCCCTTCAGCTCTAGCTCAGTAACCGTTCCACCCATTAATGAGGCAAGCTCATCATTCATGATCTTGGTTAGCAACTGACCGGGAGAAACGCTGGTTAGCACGTTTTGTCCCAAGGCTTTTTCCCGAACCTCATCGGTAAAGGTTTTAGCTGTTTTATAGTTAACGTCGGCATCAAGTAATGCTTTACGGATTTCCTTTACGGTTTCCGCAACGTTAATTTCTGAAATGCTTCCCTGGCCTTTTAAAACCTTAAACGCTCTATCTAACTTATCCTGTAAATTCTCAAACATACCCTTATTGTGTCTTTAATATTGCTCTTCAGCTAAATGTTATTAGATTATTTATTTCGATCTGCAAACACATTGCAAACAACGGGTGCAATTTACGAATATTTGATAGCATTTATAAAAAGTAAATAGCAATGCAATACTGTTTTTTCAAATATTCGAAACTTTCATTCATGCATCCTGTTGAAATTTTAAAGTATTAAAGGTTTCAACAGGATGAAAGCAACGATGATGAAGAACATAAATCAATATGCACTGATTACAGGAGCAACCAGCGGAATAGGTTATGAACTTGCTAAGCTTTTTGCAAGGAATAATTATAATTTGGTAATTGTAGCGCGCGATCAACAGGAATTAAATAGTAAAGCCATGGAGTTTAAACAATATGGCATCAATGTAATTACAATAGCTGCAGATTTGTTTCAAAGAGAAAATGCCTTTTCTGTTTATGATGAAATAAAAAGCCGGGAAATAACCATTGATGTATTGGTAAATGATGCAGGACAGGGATTATATGGCGAATTTAAAGACACGGATATTAACAGGGAGCTGGCAATTATTGATCTTAATATTTCTTCTCTTGTTATTCTGACGAAATGTTTTTTGAAAGAAATGACGAGTAGAAACTCAGGTAAGATCTTGAATCTGGCATCCATAGCAAGCAAAGCACCGGGGCCATGGCAATCAGTTTATCACGGTACAAAGGCTTTTGTGCTTTCATTTACTGAAGCCATTCGGGAAGAGGTGAAAGATTTCGACATCACTGTTACTGCCCTATTACCTGGTGTAACGGATACCGACTTTTTTAATAAAGCCGATATGTTGAGAAGTAAGATAGTGCAAGATAAAGACTCGATGGCAGATCCGGCAGATGTAGCAAAGGATGGCTTTGATGCATTGATGGACGGAAAAGACAAAGTAATTTCTGGCTTTAAAAACAAGGTACAGGTAGGCATGGATAATATCATGTCTGATAGCGCTGCTGCTCATAGTATGAATGAACAGCAGAAACCTGCTGATAATGATTAAAGACTTGTTCTAAAACTTAATTTCAGAGCTTTTTCTTCCTACATTATGACCTGAAATGGCATAATAAAGAATAAACAGGTAGCAAGGAACCATGATCCAGTAAGCCGTTTGTGCACCCCAAGAATCAGCCAATGCTCCATATAATAATGGAATGATAGCTCCCCCTGCTATACCCATTACCAAAAGAGACGATGCCGCCTTGGTAAAACGACCAACACCGGCAAGCGCCAACGGCCAGATTGCAGGCCACATTAGCGAATTAGCTAAACCTAATAAGGCTATGCATGCTACCGAAACATAACCCTGAGTAAAGATAGCTCCTACAGAAAATAAAATTCCTAAAAGGGCACATATACGTAGGGCATTTTCTTGTTTAATGTATTTGGGGATGGTTATAATTCCTATTATATAGCCTACAACCATGGAAATCATGGTAGCTGTAGCAAAATACTTAGCCGTTGTTAAAGGAATTCCTTGTGAAATACCATAACGAATAATGGTATCGCCTGCCATTACTTCCACACCAACATATAAGAAAAGTGTTAATACTCCTAACATAACATGAGGGAAATCAAATACACTCTTCTTACCGAAGTTAGAAGCAGAGATAAACTCATCTTCCTGATCGGTATCTACTTCAGGAAGACTTGATCTATAGATCCAGACAGCAAGAATCAAGAGCACAGCAATAATACCTACATAAGGGGTGATTACCCGCATTGCCATTTCATTTAAGGCAGCAATACGATCATCAGCAGCCATATTTGCTACCTCTGATTGTAGCTTATCTGCATCTTCCAATCTTAAGAATAAACCTAATATAAGGGGCGCCATAGCTCCTGCCAGCTTATTGCATATACCCATTATGCTAATGCGTTTGGCTGCACTTTCTGGTGGGCCAACAATGGTAATGTACGGATTAGACGCTGTTTGAAGGATGGCAAGGCCACTTCCCATAATAAAAAGCCCTAACAGGAACAAACCATAGGTGCGGGTCATGGCAGCCGGAATAAATAATAGAGCGCCAAAAGCCATTACAATTAAGGCTACAGACATCCCTTTCTTAAAGCCAAAAACAGTTAGTACCCGGGTAGAAAGAGGTGCCATTACCAAATAGGCGATATAAAAAGCGAAGGTTACAAAATAAGCCTGAAAGATCGTTAGCTCACAGGCAATTTCGAGATAAGGTATTAATAGCGAATTTAGCCAAGTAACAAAACCGAAAATAAAGAAAAGGGCTCCAATAATAACAATTGGCTTTACGCCTTTTTGAGGTAACTGACCAGGTGAATTAACTTGAGTCATTAGCGTTTATTTTTAGGTAAATGGTGGTTTAAAGCTATTAACGGTTACACCATTAAATCGCTATACAAGACTAATGAAATTAATTTGTAATTAAAAGAAAAGTGAAACACAATCGGTTGTCTAAAAATAGAAGCGCTCCGATGAGATATCAGAGCGCTTCAACCTAAACCTATCTGTAAAACCTTCTGTTTTATAGATTATAGCTAAACAAGTGGCTATTCTATTTAGTTTTAAATGATTTTATAAGTTATTTGGAACTATAGCAACTGTAAGCCTGCTTATGCAACTTAACTTGCCGGCATCGGTATAAATCTTTATATCCCAAACGTGTGTCTTTGCACCTAGATGGATAGCGGTGCAATGTGCGGTTACGAAGCCTTGTTTTACAGGGCGTAAATGATTAGCATTTACTTCTAAACCAACAGCGATGTATTGCTCCGGATCAATTATTAAACTAGAGGCAATGCTTCCTACTGTTTCTGCTAATACAACAGAGGCGCCGCCATGCAATATTCCATAAGGTTGTTTGGTACGATCATCAACAGGCATTCGTGCTGATAAACCTGTATCCGTGATTTCTATAAATTCAATACCAAGTAAACCTCCTAAATGGTTCTTTGGACGGTTGTTTATTTCTTGAACAGAGAAGTTCTTAAACCACATAATACGAAATTAAATATCATTCAAATAGCGATCCTGGATAATGCTTCGATGATGAGCCAGATGACCTGCAATTACATAAACAAGTGCACGGACACTAACTAAACGATCATTCGCTAAACCACTTCTCAACAACTCATTCGTATTGAAAGATTCGATTAGCATCAGATTAGATTTACGTAATAAAGTAAATTCTTCCGAATAATGTTCTAAACTATAATCGTTGAAGTGAGCATTTTGAACAAAGGTTTCTTCATCGTAGCCCGGCAAGGACTGAGTATCATTGCGCGCAAAGCGTAATGCACGATAGGCCATTATTCGCTCAGTATCAATGACATGACCAACGACTTCTTTGATGGTCCATTTCCCCTCAGCATAGGCATATTCTGCTTTTTCAGGAGGGATACTTGCTAGGAAAGCTGGAAAAGAGATCAACTGTTCTTTTAAAACATCCTTAGGATCTTTATTCACTACTTCAATATACGGTTCCCATGAGACAGGGTATTCATCAGATTTTAGCGGGTTCATAAACTAAGCTGCTTTTTAATATAATTCTAAAGGTTGTACCTTTTCCTATTTCGGAATCTTTAACAAAGACCTGACCGTTATGGTAATTTTCTACCATTCTTTTTGTGAGAGAAAGTCCAAGCCCCCATCCACGTTTCCGGGTTGTAAAACCCGGCTGAAAAACTGCATCAAACATAGAACGTGGAATTCCTCTTCCATTGTCACTAATGTCGATAAAAATCTGTTCTCTAACAATATTCTCTTCAATTCTGACCTCTATTTTTCCTGTCGAGTCTATTGCATTGGTAGCATTTTTCATGATGTTCTCTAATACCCAATCGAACAAGGGAACATTTAACATAGCCTCCACATGTTTATCTCCGGAAACCACGAACTCTATTTTATCACTCACTCTTATTTTAAAGTAATTAACAAAGTCTTTTATAACATCATATAAGTTATGTGGCTCTAAAACAGGCTTAGATCCAATCTTAGAAAACCGATCAGCGACGACTTCCAAACGTTTAACATCCTGCCCCATTTCATCAATTAATGGATCATCTTCTGCATTAAACTTAGCTTTAATGAGTTCTACCCATGCCATTAGGGAGGAGATTGGTGTCCCGAGTTGATGGGCAGCTTCTTTTGCCATACCTAACCAGACCTGGTTCTGTTCAGATTTTCTGATGGAGTTAAAAACGGTATAGGCTATCACCAGAAAAATAGCAATTAACGAAAGCTGAACATAGGGAAAAATGCGCAGCTGCGTCAATAAAGCAGAATCTTTATAATAGATATACCAGGACTCACCATTGTAGAGATCAACAATAATAGGTGGATGCTGCTCTTTCATGATCTTTAGCTGCCGATTGAAATAAGCGGGATCATACTTAGGCATAGGAGTGCCCTCCATCACAATTTCATTCTGGAAACTGATATTGGTACGTGAAGTGTCTAAGCCCTTCCAATAAAAGATGCTATCTCTTGCGTCAGCGATAATGGCAGGCATTGCCAAGCTATCGCGTATTGCATAAATAAAAGTTGTGAATTCGTCATTAACATCGGGCATATCAAAAATATTGCGTGTACTCATTGCCCATACTTCTGCTTTTGTACGCTCAGCAGCCGATAGATTCTTTACCAGATAATTGGTATAAATTAAAGAAGTACCGGCTATGATTGCAGCAAAAATTAAGAGGGCGAATTTCCAACGTTGATTATTCTGATAGGGATTCATGACAAATAATTTTAGCCAAAATACATATTTCTATCAAAACATAAACGAATAAGCGCAAGCTCGCTTTCAAATATTTATCTTTGCCGAATGGTTGATGATAAAAAAGTTCGGGTGCGCTTTGCACCGAGCCCTACTGGTGGCTTACATTTAGGCGGTGTTCGCACGGCTTTGTTTAATTATTTGTTTGCAAAAAAACACAATGGCGATTTTATTCTTCGCATTGAGGACACAGATCAAACACGTTTTGTAGCTGGAGCAGAAGAATATATTATTGAATGTTTAAGCTGGTGTGGGATTTTACCACAAGAAAGTCCGCAAAACCCCGGTGAGTTTGGACCGTACCGTCAGAGTGAGCGGAAAGCATCTTATCGTGCGTATGCTGAGAGATTAGTTGAAGATGGCAATGCCTATTATGCATTCGACACGCCAGAAGAATTAAATGCTGAACGCAATAAAACCCCTAACTTTACTTACGGGCATAAAACCCGCTCAAGTATGCGGAATTCATTAAGCCTTCCGGAAGATGAGGTGCGCTCTTTACTTGAGAATAATACTCCGCATGTTATTCGTCTTAAAGTTCCTGAAGATGAAACGATAAGTTTCAGCGATATGATTCGTGGCCAGGTAAGTTTTGAGACCAATATTGTAGATGATAAAATACTTTTAAAGGCAGATAACATGCCTACTTATCATTTAGCAGTGGTAGTTGATGATCATAAAATGCAGATCAGCCATATTTTCAGAGGTGAAGAATGGCTTCCTTCAGCTCCTATTCACATTTTACTATGGGAATATCTGGGCTGGAAAAAGGAAATGCCCCAGTGGGCACATTTACCATTGATCTTAAAGCCTGATGGACATGGTAAGTTAAGTAAACGCGATGGTGACCGATTAGGTTTTCCGGTTTTTGCAATGAACTGGACAGACCCAGCTTCGGGGGAGCTAATTAAAGGTTTCAGGGAAATGGGATTTCTTCCAGAAGCATTTGTAAATATGCTGGCTCTTTTGGGATGGAATGATGGTTCTGATCAAGAACTATTCTCACTAGAAGAACTGGTAGAAAAATTCTCTATAGAGAGGATCAACAACTCTGGCGCAAAGTTCGATTTTGAAAAAGCTAAATGGTTTAACCATGAGTGGATCAAAAAATCTGATATTGAAGAATTAAGACCTTATTTTACTGCAGTCCTGGCAGAACATCAAATCTTTCAAGTAGAGAATCATTATCTGGATATCGTTATAAATTTAGTGAAAGAAAGATTGATGCTTTTAACAGACTTCTGGGATCAGGCTTCTTTCTTCTTTAAAGAGCCAGAAACATATGACCTGGCTTCTGTGTTACCAAAATGGACTGTAGAAAAAACTTCATTCTTTACTGATATTATTGAGAAGTTTGAGGGTTATGAACCCTGGAATTCTGAAGGTATAGAAAGTCTTTATAAGCTTGCAATACAAGCAAGTGGGTTAAAAATGGGAGAGCTGATGCTTCCATTTAGGATTATGTTAGTAGGAGGCAAATTTGGCCCTCATATTTTTGATATTGCCGCAACCTTAGGGAAAGAGGAAAGTATAAAACGAATTAAAAAAGGATTATCAGCTATTTTAGCCCAATAAGATATGAGTGAGTTAAAGACAACGGTTCAGGAGTTAATTAAATATCGTAGAAGTGTTTTTCCTAAAAACTACATCGATAAACCGATCCCTAAAGAAATTCTGCTAGAGCTGCTTAAATGTGCTGTTCAGGCGCCTACCCATAAACTAACCCAACCCTGGAAGTTTACTGTATTTACCGGTGAGGGTTTAGTTAAACTGGCTGATGAACTAAAAAAACAATATAAGAAAAGCGTCTCTAAGGACGATTATAGCAAGAAAAAAGGCGAATCTATTCGGGAAAAGGTATTACAGTCTGGAGCAGTAATTGCCATTTGTCTAAGTGAAAGTGGCAAAATACCTAAATGGGAAGAGCTTGCTGCTGTCGCGTCTGCTGTGCAAAACTTAGCACTAGCAGCCTCTGCAGAAGATATCGGATCGTATTGGAGCAGCTCAAAGATAATTGATGACCTTAATTCATTTCTCAACTTATCTAAGAATGAGAGTTGCATTGGTCTGTTCTATATGGGCTACCATAAGGAAAAAAGATCATTAGGAAAACGCTCTCCTCTTAAAGAGAAAGTAACCTGGATAGAATAAGAATACAAAGCTAATTACTCTCTTTTCCTTTGGAAATCTGATCAATAAATTTTGCCCAGGCAAAAGGATTCAGCAATGGATTTGCATAGCGTTGGTTAATATTCTTATTAACCATGTTTAAATGGCTGCTTACTGCATTATAATTCTGTATCTCGGCAGCACTTCGAGGTGCCTCACGAGCCATGGCTAGCAAACTTTCTCTGCTAAGATTACGCTTTGCTAAAAGATAATCATCATCTGCAACGTCTAAAGCAAGAAAAGCTAAATTAAACTCTTCAACACTTGCCCAAGGAAGAACGACCACTACAGGGAGATTGGTTATGCTTGCCTGCATTTTAATAATCTCGCTATAACGATTGTCTTTTGATTCAGGAATAACAATTTGTGTAGTCCGATATCCAATTGCACTAAATTCAATGGTATCTCTTTCGCGAGCCACAAATGAGAAGTAGCCCTGATGATTGGATGCAAAGAATTGATTCTTATAAGAGATATTTTTGATAGACACGAAAGGAACAACGACCGTGGAAGAGTCTGCATTTTGAATAATACCAGTAAATTGCACTAATTTATTCGTGGTATCCTCCTGGGCATACGCACCCATAGAAATACCAAAAAATAGGACAATTACTATTGCTCTTAAACAAAATCTCATAGACACAAAACTATCAAATTATAGGATTGGCTCAGGTTAAAAAATGTTAAATCAAGCCTGCCTAAAAGGCATCGTTGCATTGGGATCAGAAAAATCTGTAAGGTTAACAGCCTCTACAGCTGTAACTTCTGGGACTGCTTTCTTGATTGCCTGTTCCAAACCTGCTTTAAAAGTCATAATACTCATAGAACACGAAGCACATGCACCTATTAGGCGAAGTTTCACAACATTGTCCTCCGTAATTTCCTCGATAGCAACATTCCCCCCATCTGTCTCTAGAAAAGGCCGCATACTATCTAATGCCTGCTCTACTCTTTCCTTTAATTCCATAACCAACATCTTTAAATGTAAAGATACTAAAATATCTAGCCTTCCGAAAACTTATGCTTTCAGAAAGCTTGCTTCATTTAGAATCGATAATTGTTGTGCAACCTTACTTGCAATTTCCATAAAAATCTTACCTACAATTGAATCATCATCCATTACAGCAGGAACACCAATATCTCCCGAGTCACTAATACTCTTAACGAGTGGAATTTCTCCTAAAAGAGGCACTTCAAACCGCTCAGACAAATACTTTCCTCCTCCTTTTCCAAAAATATAATATTTATTATCAGGTAATTCTGCAGGTGTAAAATAAGCCATGTTCTCAATAATGCCTAAAAGAGGAATATTGATAGAATCCATTAAAAACATTCCTATACCTTTTGTTGCATCGGCAACGGCTACATTCTGAGGGGTAGAAACGACCACCGCACCGGTTATCGGGTAACCCTGTGCAATGGTAATATGAATATCGCCTGTACCAGGAGGAAGATCCACGATAAGATAATCCAATTCGCCCCAATCTGCATCGTTAAAAAGCTGCTTTACAGCTGAACTTGCCATAGGGCCGCGCCATGGAACGGGTTGATTCGGATCAGTAAAGAAGCCAATAGAAAGTAGCTTTAAGCCCCATTTCTCAATAGGAACAATTTTCTGTTTTCCATCTGCACCTAATACAGTGCCTGGCTTCATTCCTTCTAAACCAAACATAATTGGTAATGAAGGACCGTATATATCTGCGTCGATTAATCCTGTTTTTGCTCCTTGAATACTTAAAGCCAATGCCAAATTGCAAGCAACCGTTGATTTACCTACACCGCCCTTACCTGACGATACTAAAATTATATGTTTAACATTGGGTAACTGACTGTTCTTAGGTGCCACGACACGCGATGTCATATTAATTTTAACCTCAATATCTTTGGAAACAAAATGAGTTATGGCATTCCGGCAAGCGTTTTCAAGATGATCTTTCATCGGACAAGCAGGGGTTGTTAACTCCACACTGAAACTTAACGTATCAGGGGTTATTTCTATATCTTTAATCATATTAAGGGTAACCAGATCTTTCTTGAAATCAGGATCCTCAACATAACTTAAAGCTTTTAAAACTTGTTCTTTCGTAATCATTACACGCCCTCTATTATTTTTGTTTTCAAATTTAAGAAATAAGGCTCATAATCTTGAAAAACAACAGATTTTACGGATATTTACAGAATATTCTACATTCAATTAACATTAAGACAGCAGAGATCAAACAATTGGACACTTTAATTTCCTTTTTCAGGAGGATACCGAAAAGATACTACAAGATAGCTGGTATTGTGGCAGGCTCCTTTATTGTGTTATTGACGGTTATTTCAATTATCGTTATCAATAAAAGAGATCCTCTGCTGAAAAGCGCTATCTTAAGAGCACAGGAAAAGGCCAATCAGGAATATCAGATAGACCTAAGCATTGGCAAGGCTTATTTCTCAGGATTGAGCGAGGTAACTCTTGAGAATGTAAAAGTGGTTCCACAAAAGGCAGATCAATTAGCATCCATACAAACATTAACTGTTAGCATTAAAATACTTCCCCTGCTCTTTGGAAATACAAAGATTGCAGACTTAGGCCTGGAAAATGCTTCCATTACTTTTGTTAAAAAAGACAGTATCAGTAATTACGATTTCATATTTCGCAAGAAGGACAGCACTGAAACTTCGACCAACAAGGAGCCACTCAACCTGGCAAATGTTGCAGATAGAATGATTCATCAGGTGTTATTCAAGATACCTGATAATATGAAACTCAGAAATTTTGTGGTTAGCTATCAGGATGATAGTTTGCAACAAAGTTTAACAGTACCTGCTGCAGATATCGATGATGGTGAATTAACATCAACTATTCTGGTAAACCAGAATCAAGCAACCTGGTATCTGAACGGAGACCTTAAACCGAATAAGAATAATTTATTCTTTCAGCTTACTGCAAAGGAGAAGAAAGTTGAATTCCCTCTGCTGGAAAAGAAATATGGCCTTAAATTGAATTTCGATACCCTTGAAGCACATTTAAAGAAAGTTAAATGGAATAATGGAAAAGAAGATTTCCAGATAAGTGCCAGCGGCAGGGTTGTCAACCTCTTAGTAAATCATTGGCGAATAGCTTCTAATAATGTGATTGTACCGAATGGATCAATTGATGCTGAAGTAATTATTGGTAAAGATTATATTGAGCTTGATAAAAACTCACAAGCAACGATTGCCAAGGTTACTGCAAAGCCTTATGCAAGATTTTCACTAAGTCCTAATAAGACCATTGCTTTGGGTTTAGAAGTTCCGGAAACGAAGGCTCAAGATGTCTTTGACTCATTTCCGGCAGGTTTGTTTGAATCGTTAGAAGGAATCAAAGTAAGTGGCACAATGAAATACAGTGCAGACTTCTTCTTAGATACAAAGAATCCAGATAGTGTTAAACTTCACTCCGCACTTCAAGAAAGCGGTTTCAAAATAAATGCATTTGGAAAAACAGACTTCTCCAAAATAAACTCACAATTTGTTTATACTCCCTATGAAGATGGGAAACCTGTTAGGGATATTATTGTAGGTCCGGATAATCCAAACTTTACCCCCCTAAATCAAATCTCCCCACTTTTAAGAAACGCTGTTCTTACTGCAGAAGACCCTTTGTTTTTCAGCCATGAGGGCTTTGAAGAAAGGTCTATTCGTGCCTCAATAGCTACTAATTTTAAAGAAAAAGCATTTAAACGGGGGGGTAGTACTATTTCTATGCAATTGGTGAAAAACGTGTTTTTAGATCGCGAAAAAACGATAGCCAGAAAGGTAGAAGAGATGTTGATTGTATGGCTGATTGAGCATAATAAGATTGTTAGCAAGCAGCGAATGCTGGAAGTTTATCTAAATGTAATTGAATGGGGAAGAAATGTTTATGGCATATCTGAGGCATCTCAAAACTATTTCTTGAAGAAACCTTCTGAGTTGGATTTAGGTGAGAGCATCTTTTTGGCCAGTATTGTACCAAGCCCTAAAAATGGGATCTATCGTTTTAATGAATATGGTGGTCTTAAACCTTTTTTAGCAAGCTATTTCCGGCTAATTGGATCGCTAATGGCAAATGATGGTATTGTAACACGCGACTCCACACAAACCTATGGTTTTTATTCTGTAAGTTTACGAAATGCAGTACTTCCTACGCACAGTGTTCCTGACACCATCAGCCAGGATATTAACAAGGAAGATTTAGAGCGTGAAATAAAAGAAGCAGAACAACTTCTTCAAGATCTCTTTGGAACCAAAATCAATTAAAAGATGAGACTTAATATTGATAAAAAGGAATTTGGATTAATCATAGAGCACGATCAGATAAAAAAAAGAATACGGCTCATTGGTACACAGATTAATGTTGCCTATGAAAAGCAAGTTCCTGTTTTTATCGGTGTCTTAAATGGGTCTTTTATGTTTATGGCAGACCTGATGAAAGAAATTGATATTGCAGCTGAGATCTGTTTTATTAAGCTAGCTTCTTATGAGGGAGAAACTAGAAAAGATGAAGTACAAGAAATTATCGGATTATGTGTTGATATTAAAGATAGAGAGGTTGTTATCATCGAAGATATTATTGATACCGGGAATACGCTCAATTACTTATTAAAACGAATAAAAGAAAAAGAACCCGCATCCATTTCTATATGTACCCTTTTGTTAAAGCCGAAAAAGCTTCAGCATCAATTTAAGAATATTGCTTACGTAGGATTCGAAATACCCGATGATTTCGTAGTAGGCTATGGAATGGATTATAATGGCCTGGGAAGAAACTTAAAAGATATTTATAAAGCGTATTGAGTAGTTCAGCTTATTATTATCTTTGCTCAAAATAACATAACATGACCATACATAAGGAAGGATATACATCTATAGCCATTTGTGTTTTATTTATATTTGTGCTTAATGCGCTTGTTCATTACTATGCCCCAAATAATGGGATATTGACCTGGTCGGTTTACCTTTTATCTGCCTTCCTTTTTATTACTGTACTTCAATTCTTTAGAAGTCCGAAACTGACCGTTACTCAAAATGATTTTTATATCTTAAGTCCTGCCGATGGAAAGGTAGTTGTTATTGAAGAAACCGAGGAAACGGAATATTTTAATGAGAAACGCATCCAGGTTTCAGTATTCATGTCGCCTGTTAATGTTCACAGCAACCGCAGCCCTATTTCCGGCATTATTACTTATTTCAAATATCATCCTGGTAAATATTTAATGGCATGGAACCCAAAGTCTTCAACTTTAAACGAACGTACAACGATTGTTGTTAAGAATAAAGGTGTAGAAATACTTTTCAGACAGATCGCCGGAGCTCTTGCCCGACGTATTGTTTGGTATGTAGACGAAGGTAAAACAGTAAGCCAGGGCGAAGAATTCGGCTTTATAAAATTCGGTTCCCGAGTAGATGTATTTTTACCCTTAGGAACTAAGATCAACGTTAAACTTGGCGACAAGGTTCAAGGCGGAAAAACAGTATTGGGCGAGTTTATAAAAGTCGAAGCATCTGCTAAATAAACATCAGGCAATGAAATTCAGATCGTTAATAATCTTAAATGCCGTACTGGTTTCACTTGCTATCGCATTGGTAAACTTCTATTTCCAACGCGATGTTTTCTATCTGATTATAACCTTCATAAGTTCATTAATTATCAGCTTTTGCTTTTTCTATTTTTTAATGGAACGCTATATCTATAGCAAGATTAAAATCATTTATAAATTGATTCATCATTTAAAACTAGGAAAAGATTTAAAGGATAATTTAGGAGAACAAATAAGTAGAGACCCGATAGGCGATGTACAGAAAGAGGTTAGAGAATGGGCAATTGATAAAAAAGAAGAGATTGATGCATTGAAGAATCAAGAGAAATTCCGTCGCGAATTCCTTTCTAATATTTCACATGAATTTAAAACACCTCTTTTCACTATTCAAGGCTATATTGATGCCTTACAGGATGGTTTAATTGAAGAAGACCCGCTTTTAGCAAACAGCTTTTTAAACAAAGCCGCTAATAATCTGGACCGATTAAGCTATCTGATCAAAGACATTGATGAAATTTCTAAATTAGAAAGTGGGGAACTTCCCATTAACTTTCAGCAATTCGATATTATATTGCTCATTAATGAAGTTCTGGAATCCTTGGAGCTTAAAGCACAAAAACACAAAATCAAACTGGTATTTAAAGATAAACTAAAGGGTCATACCATGGTATTTGCTGATCGAGAGAAAATACGCCAGGTATTGATCAACCTGATCTCTAACTCTATTAAATACGGTAATGAAGATGGGAAAACTACCGTTCGTATATTTGAACTACATGACCAAATTTTAGTGGAGGTAGCCGACAATGGTATTGGTATTGATGAGAAAAACCTGCCGAGAATCTTTGAAAGATTTTTCAGAACAGAGAAAAGCAGAGCGCGAGAAATTGGAGGATCCGGCCTGGGATTATCTATCGTTAAACATATTATGGAGGCTCACCAGCAAACCATTTCTGTACGCAGTAAAGAAGGTGTTGGCAGTACCTTTGGTTTTACACTTGAAAAGAAGTAGTTTAAAACTTAATCTTTAGCTCCCCAGATTCACCTTCCCATAGAGGGCCTTCCTGTAACAGCCTGATCAACTCTTGTGATGTCTGTAAGTTACTCGAAGAAATGATTTTGACATTCTGTGGTTGATTATCTTTTACTTCAAAGTATAAACTTACTTCTTCTCCCTCACCTATCTTTACTCCATTTACACTCAGATAGTCATTGAAACTTACCCAGCCATCCTTTGGCACGATGGAGCCACTTACAAGTGTAGCATTGGCTTTATCCTGTATATGCACCTCCATGCCAATCTGAGACCCTTTGTTAGCTGAGTTCGATACTTGCGGAGTATTAGTCATCCAAAACAACACTCCAATAACGATTAGCATAACACCAGCCACACTGGCAACCGTTAACCGTTGAGCAGTAAAATAAAATCTATTCTTTTCTGTTTGTTGAGCTTCTATCCTGCTTTCTAATTGCTGCTGAAGAAGACTTAACTGCTTATGATTGATGTTCTTAGTAAGACGAAAACCTTCTATAGCATCATGAAGCATCGCATCTTCCAGAGCATCGCGCTCTAATTGATGCATATCTTTGGCACTTAACCTGCCCTCTAAATATTGTTGAATATATAATATATCGTATTGTTTACTCATAGGTTTTATCCATGCAAATTTTTAAATTCCGTTTACCATTTTGAATATAGCTTTTTACCTGATTCATGCTAAAGTTTGTAATCTCTGAGATCTCTTTATAGCACTTCTCTTCCAGGTAAAATAAACGAACGCATACCCTTTGTTCTTCATTTAATTGCTCAATACAATTCTCCATCTTTTGGAGCTGTTCTTCATGGTCATTCTCACTGCTATCTGGATGCAAAAATGCTTCGCTTTCCATAAAACTTTCATCAAATAGAACTTCAGGTTGTTTACCTGTAGCCCGAAGCTGCATTAAACAATGATTGCGTGCAACTGTATACAACCATGCCTTAAAATTCTCAACACGGTGAACCCGTAACTTCTTAATCAAAGATTCAAAGATCTGCATAACGGCATCTTCACTCTTAGTCGTATCCTTCAGGTATTTTAGGCAAAGTCCGAATATTAAAAACATGTAAGGCTCATAGAGCTTGCCTAAAACTTCTAAATCTCCAGTTTCATAAAACTCTTTAAGCCAGGCAGCTTCTTGTTTGGCACTTTGACTTTCTTTATTTATTTTCATTTTTGGCTATAACAAGTATAACCATTTTATTGTTCAATTAAGCACAGCCTTTCTCCATTTGTTGGTTTTTTAATGTAATTTCGTAACGATGGAATACAATGGAATAACATTTACCGAAGATATGATTTGGGCCCTGGCAATAAC
This sequence comes from Albibacterium bauzanense, assembly GCF_004339765.1. Classification (GTDB taxonomy): domain Bacteria; phylum Bacteroidota; class Bacteroidia; order Sphingobacteriales; family Sphingobacteriaceae; genus Albibacterium; species Albibacterium bauzanense. The sequence goes on from NZ_SMGO01000002.1 coordinate 167,908, forward strand.
CATGGTTATTTACTATACGGTCCTTGCATTTTATTGCCATACATTAAAAAGGACTTTAGACCTCATAGCCGAAGGAAACAGATTTCTTAAGCCTAAATTAGCATGGCTGGCTATGATTCCGATTTTTAATATCTACTGGAATTTTGTAATTGCATCTCGCATGTCAGATTCGCTTACCAACGAATTTTACGATCGCAAAATACCCGAAGAAGAATATCCCGGAAAAGTCACTGGAACCACCTATGCTATTTTAATAGCCTTAGCTAACTTCCCCGTTTCTCAAGGGCTTTCAGTATTCACTGGATTATTCTCTCTCTATTTCTTTATCAGGTACTGGATTAAGATTGATAATTTTCGTGTACTCTTAAAAGAGCACAACCGCTATCTTATGTTACAAAAGGAATCAAATGAGCATGAAACTACTTGAAATCACATCTTTTCTAGAGAACTTTGCACCATTAGAATGGCAGGAAGATTATGATAATTCAGGTCTGATTGTAGGCAGGCCAGATCAGGAAATTAATCAGGCTCTGATTTCTTTAGATTGCACTGAAGCTGTGATTGATGAGGCAATTCAATCTAATTGCAACTTAATTATCTCTCATCATCCCATTGTATTTAAAGGAATGAAACGCTTCAATGATGCCAGCTATATCGAACGTGTAATTTCCAAAGCTATTAAACATGGCATCGCATTATATGCTATCCACACGAATCTGGACAACATACAACTTGGCGTAAACCAGCAGATCATGAATCGCTTAGGCATTCAAAAACCTTTAATACTTTCACCCAAAGAAGGGGTTCTTAAAAAACTGTCCGTATTTGTACCAAATACCCATGCTGCACAAGTACGAAATGCTTTATTTGCTGCCGGAGCAGGAAATATTGGCAATTATTCCGAATGCAGCTTTAATATCGATGGAACGGGTACCTTCTTCCCAAAAGAGAATGCTAATCCATCGCTTGGAGAAATCGGCATTCGTGAAGAGGCCAAAGAAACTTCAATTGAAGTTATATATCCAAAGCACCTGGAGCGAAGTATATTGATCGCCATGTTTGAAAGCCACCCTTATGAAGAAGTAGCCTATAATATCTATTCTCTCTCAAATACCTATCAGGAAATAGGTTCTGGCATGGTCGGCAATTTATCAGAGGCATTATCAGCAGATGATTTTCTCGCTTATCTAAAGGAGAAAATGCAAGTTTCTGTTATTCGTCATACTCAGAAATTGAAGAAAAATATCCAACGTGTTGCTGTTTGTGGCGGCGCCGGAAGCTTCCTATTGAGACAAGCAATTCGTGCTGGAGCTGACGCTTTCATTTCAGCCGACTTTAAGTATCATGAGTTTTTTGATGCAGAAAATAAAATAATGATTGCAGATATCGGACATTTTGAAAGTGAGCAATTTACACAACATTTATTGTTGGAAAAAATCCGAAATAAATTCCCTAACTTTGCAATCCGAATAACAATTGAGAATACGAACCCCATAAAATATTATTTTTAATGGAAAAAACTGTAGAGCAGAAGTTACAAGCATTGTGGAACCTGCAAACCATTCATACACAAATAGATAAAATTCATCAAGTTCGTGGCGAACTTCCTATCGAAGTAGCTGATCTTGAGGATGAAGTAGCTGGCCTGGAAACTCGTATTGAGAAAATACGAACTGAGCTTGATAGCTTAGAGGATACGATTGTTAATCGTAAAAATCAGATTAAGGATGCTCAAGCTGCCATCAAAAAATATGAAACTCAACTTGGTGATGTAAAGAACAACCGTGAATACGATGCTATTACAAAAGAAGTTGAGATACAAGGTTTAGAAATACAAGTTCAGGAAAAGAAGATCCGCGAGCTCGAATACGAAATCACGACCAAAACTTCTAAATACGAGAAAGCCCAAGCTGATATCGAAGAACGTAAAAAAGATCTGGCTGTAAAGAAAGAAGAGCTAGCTAATATTACCGGTGAAACTGAAAAGGAAGAACAGAACCTATTAGCAAAAGCAGAAAAAGCCGAGAAGAAAATTGAAGAAAGATTATTGATAGCTTACCAGCGTTTACGCAAAAATGCGAAGAACGGTCTGGCTGTAGTAACCATTGATCGTGATTCTTGTTCAGGTTGTTTTAATCAAATTCCACCACAAAGACAACTTGATATCCGTCAACGTAAAAAGATCATTGTCTGCGAACATTGTGGCAGAATCTTAGTCGACGAAGAATTTACACACGAATCAACTAACGCATAACAAAAAAACCCACGCAAGCGTGGGTTTTTTGCTGAATAGCTATGAGCATACAAATTAATACACAAGAATTTGAAGTCACTGAACATTTCCTTCAATATGTTCAAATCGACACGCAATCTGATCCCTATTCTGAAAGTTTTCCTTCCACTGAGAAACAAAAGGATCTTGCCAATCTTTTATTAAAGCAATTGCTTGAACTAGGAATAAAAGATGCACACCTTGATGAGCATGGTTATGTTTTTGCAACAATCCCGTCTAATACAGACAAAAAAGTTCCGACAATTTGTTTCTGCGCACACATGGACACCTCTCCAGATTGCAGTGGATTCAATGTTAAACCTATCATTCATAAAAACTATCAAGGGGAAGATCTAATATTACCAGATGACCCGAAGCAAATAATCAAAGAAAGTGAACATCCTGACTTAACAAAACAGCATGGCAACGATATTATCACTGCCAGTGGAACAACTCTGCTAGGAGCAGACAATAAGGCTGGAGTTGCGGCTATTATGGATGCTGCAAGGCTATTATTAAAGCACCCTGAAATCAAACATGGTGATATCCGAATTCTATTCACCCCTGATGAAGAAGTTGGGCGAGGAGTTGAGAAACTGGATATGAAAAAACTCGCTGCCGATTTTGGTTATACAGTAGATGGGGAAACTTTAGGTTCTATCGAGAACGAAACCTTCTCTGCAGATGAAGTAATCATTCGTATTCAAGGAATAAGCATTCACCCTGGTTTTGCCAAAGGCAAGATGCTGAACGCCTTGAAGGTTGCAGGAAAGCTTCTTGATTCGTTACCAAAAGATCGTTTATCACCAGAAACAACATCAGAAAGAGAAGGCTTTATTCACCCAGTTGCTATTCAGGGTACAGTAGAAGAAGTAACTCTTCACTTCATTATTCGCGATTTCAATGACGATAAATTAAAGGATCACGAAGCAGAACTAAAGAACATAACTGAAACAGTTATTGCAGCCTATCCAGGGTGCACCTATGAGTTTATCGTCCATGAACAATACCGCAATATGAAAAACGTTCTCAAGGATTTTCCAAAGGTAACGGAGATTGGGATAGAAGCGTTGGAAAGACTAGGAATTAATCCCATTCTTCGCAGTATCCGGGGCGGAACAGATGGATCCAGACTATCTTTCATGGGTTTACCTTGTCCTAATATCTTTGCAGGAGAACATGCCTTTCATGGAAAGCAAGAATGGGTATCAGTTCAAGATATGCAAAAAGCTGTGTTAACTATTATGATGATTGCAAAGATCTGGGAAGAAAAGGCATAACATTTTCTTAGTGAGAAAACTCGAACGAAAAACATTAATCGACACGAAAATATATATAAAAAATATTTGAGATTATCAATTCCATATTGTAGATTTGTCGCTTAATCTATTAAGAAAATAGAACAATACCATGAAACGCTTATTTTTAAATATCTCACCTTATCTATTACTTCTAGTTCCGATATTTATCGCTTTAGGAGTTTTATTAGTTTATTCTGATGTGGCATTAATTGAGCAAGAAACTTCTTTAAATGTTTCATTCATTAAAGTACCGAATTTTAACATTATGCAGTCTATCTGCAGCCTCTTCTAGTAAGAGTTATAAAAAGATTATAAACGAATAAAGCTCCGAAAATCGGAGCTTTATTCGTTTATAACAAGAAGGTTATTACTTAGTGAACTTCCACCTCTTTAATAATCTTCGCGCCTAAGTATTCTCTGTTTAATGTAGCAATATTTGATAAGCTAATTCCTACCGGACATTCAGCTTCGCACGCACCAGTATTAGTACAAGATCCAAAACCTTCTTTATCCATTTGATCTACCATAGCCTGAGCTCTTTCCTTACGTTCTGCTTGTCCTTGAGGCAATACAGCGAACTGAGCTACCTTAGCACCCACAAATAGCATAGCAGATGAATTCTTACAAGCTGCAACACAAGCTCCACAACCAATACAAGTTGCTGAATTAAAAGCTTCGTCAGCCTTAACCTTCGGAATTGGAATAATGTTCGCATCCGGCGTTCCACCTGTATTTACCGAAATATATCCTCCAGCTTGTTGAATACGATCAAAAGCGCTACGATCAACCGCTAAATCCTTTAATACAGGAAATGCTGCTGCTCTCCAAGGCTCTATAACAATTGTTTGTCCATCATGAAAACTTCTCATATGGAGCTGGCAGGTGGTTATCTGCTCTTTCGGACCATGCGGCCGACCATTTATATATAAAGAGCACATTCCACATATTCCTTCACGACAATCGTGATCAAAATAAATTGGATCTTCTCCTTTACGAGTTATTTCATCATTTACAACGTCGAGCATTTCAAGAAAAGACATATCCTCAGAGATATCCTTCGCCTCATAAGTATGAAACTTACCACGAGTATTCTCATTTTTTTGACGCCAAACTTTAAGCGTTAAATTCATATTTCCACTCATTTTATTTATAGATTTGAGATGTTAGGGGAAAGATTACAGATCTTTGAACTCACACCTATTTATAACTACGTTGTGTTAATACAACATTTTCAAATTTCAACTCCTCTTTGTGTAATTCTTCTGGTGCATTTTCATGATACTGCCATGCAGAAACAAAAGAAAATTCTTCATCATCACGTTTCGCCTCGCCCTCTTCTGTCTGGCTCTCTACCCGGAAGTGTCCTCCGCAAGATTCCCTGCGATTAAACGCATCATCAACCATCAATTCTGCAAGTTCAATAAAATCAGCAACTCTTCCGGCTTTCTCAAGCGACTGGTTTAGCTCCTCATTTTCACCCAATACTGTTACATCTGCCCAGAACTCTTTTCTTAATTCCTGAATCAATCCCTTCGCTTTGGTCAATCCCTCTGCAGAACGCGCCATACCGCAGTATTCCCACATAATATGACCTAATTTCTTATGAATATCATCAACCGTTTGTTTTCCTTTAAGGCCTAATAACGTGTTAACTTTTGATTCAACTTCAGAACGCGTTTTTTCAAAATTCGGATGATTAGCATCTACCGGACCAAATCCTAATTTTGCTAAATAATCACCTACAGTGTATGGAATAACAAAATATCCGTCTGCAAGTCCTTGCATCAAAGCAGATGCACCCAAACGATTCGCACCATGGTCAGAGAAATTACATTCTCCTAAAGCATATAAACCAGGCACTGTAGTCATTAAGTTATAATCAACCCATAAACCACCCATTGTATAATGGACAGCCGGATAAATCCGCATCGGTTGCTTATAAGGATTCTCATCCGTAATCTGCATATACATATCAAAAAGATTACCATACTTTGCACGTACAGCATCTTCACCCAAACGAGCGATAGCGTCTTTAAAATCTAAATATACAGCCACTCCTGATTTACCAACACCTCTACCTTCATCCACCATTTCCTTAGCATTTCTAGAAGCAACGTCACGAGGAACCAGGTTACCGAAAGAAGGATACTTACGTTCCAAGTAGTAATCTCTGTCTTCTTCCCTAATATCGGCTACCTTAATCTCACCTTTACGTAGGCGCTGAGCCATTTCTACTGTTTTTGGAACCCAAACACGACCATCATTTCTCAACGATTCCGACATCAATGTCAACTTCGATTGATGATCTCCCGTAACCGGGATACAAGTAGGGTGAATTTGAGTATAGCAAGGATTCGCGAAGAAAGCTCCACGTTTATGCGCCCGCCAAGCAGCAGTCACATTACAACCCATTGCATTAGTCGATAAGAAAAACACATTTCCATATCCACCTGTACATAAAATAACAGCATGTGCTGCATGCGATTCAATTGCACCGGTTACCAAATCACGTGTAATAATTCCACGTGCCTGGCCATCAATGGTAACTAAATCCAACATTTCATGCCTTGTATAGCTTTGAACTGTTCCTTTTTTAATCTGACGATTTAAAGCAGAATATGCTCCTAAAAGTAATTGTTGTCCTGTTTGACCACGAGCGTAAAATGTTCTTGATACCTGCGCTCCACCAAAAGAACGATTATCTAATAAACCACCATACTCACGTGCAAAGGGAACACCCTGCGCCACACACTGATCAATAATATTAGATGAAACTTCAGCTAAGCGATATGTATTAGCTTCTCTTGAGCGGTAATCTCCTCCTTTAATCGTATCATAAAACAAGCGGTAAACGCTATCTCCATCGTTTGGATAATTCTTAGAAGCGTTGATACCACCTTGAGCAGCAATAGAGTGAGCTCTACGTGCACTATCCTGGTAGCAAAAAGTCTTAACATTATATCCTAATTCTGCTAAAGAAGCAGCAGCAGAAGAACCAGCCAATCCGGTTCCAACTACAATAATATTATATTTCCGTTTATTTGCTGGATTTACAAGTTTCAGATTGAACTTATGGTTCGTCCATTTTTCAGCCAATGGGCCTTCGGGTACTTTAGAATCTAAAATCATTTTGAATATTTTATTTTCAGCATTAAATGCTAACTATTAACAACAAAAAAGGAATATAGAGGCATAGCAGCAAACAACAAAGGAATCAGTATACCAAATATCCAGAAACCTATTGCCCGAATAAGCGGAGCATAGCGATTATGGTCAAATCCTAAAGTCTGGAAAGCAGATTTAAATCCATGCGCCAGGTGAAAACCTAATGCAACCATCGCTAACACATAAAAGACTACCAGATACCAGCTTTGAAAAGAAAAGTTTACTTCTTTATATAAATCCTTTGCGATCATGATCTCAGAACCATCCTCAATATATTTCACGAAATCATGAAATTCGGCCGCAGGAATATCACGAACGGAAGTTTCACCGGTCTGAATATTTGTGGTATATTCTACATAAGGAACATCTCCCCAATGATATTGATACCAGAAATTACTCATGTGAGTTACCAGGAAAATAAGAATAATGGTACCTAAAAGGCCCATATTCCGTGAATTCCAAGTGCTATTTGCTGCACCGTTATAAGATGCATATGCAATTGGCCTTGCCTTTCTATTACGATAGGTAATAATCAAAGAATAAAGTGCATGCACAATGAAAGTTGCATAAAGCAAATAAGAAATAGCTTTGATTGGTGCAAAGTGGGTCATAAAATAGGCATATTCATTAAATGCCAGACCTCCGTCACTCTTAAATAATTGCAAATTCCCAACCAGGTGTACTACGAGGAATAAACTTAAAAATATCCCTGTCAAACTCATGATTAGCTTCTTCCCGATCGTGGAAGAAAATAATTGATTGAAACGACTCATTTTTATGGCTTGTTTTTAATAATGGTAAACAAAATTATCCATTTGATTCCACATAGCTAAGGTTTTATCAAAAATAAATCAATTTAGAATAATTCTAAGCAATAAACAAAAAAAGTCGTACTTAAGCAAGTACGACTTTAAAAACAAAAACTAATTAATTTATTTTGTAGGGAAGGTCATTTCTACACGACCACCATCAGGAGAAACCCCTTTAATATTAATCATTGAAGAATTTGATTTACTCAAAGCATTCTCAATCTGTTCAATATTATTAACAGCTACACCATTAATGCTGGTAATGATTAATCCACGAGGAACACCATATTGAGAAAACAATCCATCTCTCCTTACATCAGAAACTACAACTCCGGAAGATATACCCAGTTCTTTTTTACGATCAGCAGGTATGGTACTAAATCCTGCTCCAAGATCATTATATAATTGAGTAGAGCTCTTACTTGCTGTAGTACTTGTCGGCATAGAGGTTGCAGCATCTTGCAAAGTAACAGTTGTTTTATGCTCTTTGCCATCACGTAGATACGTTAATTCAACTTTATCACCAGGCCCCATTCTTCCAACACGTTCTTGTAAAACAGAAGATGCAGTAATTACGCGTCCATCAATCTTGGTAATGATATCACCCTTTTTAATTCCAGCTTTCTCAGCTCCACCATTAACAACTACATCCTGAACATATAGACCGTTATATTCACTAATGTCCAGGCTTTTCGCTACATCTGGGTCAAGCTCAGTAAACGTTATACCAACAAAGCCACGTTTAACCTTTCCAAATTCTTTAAAATCATTCGCAATCTTCTTCACTAAGTTTACAGGAATAGCAAAACCATAGCCTGCGTAGTATCCGGTTTGAGATGCAATAGCAGCATTGATACCAATCAACTCACCATTTGAGTTAACCAAAGCACCACCACTATTTCCACGGTTAATTACAGCATCGGTCTGAATAAAAGACTCAATGGCTGCGCTCACTGGCACTTCATCCGGATTTTCATAATATTGTTGCTGACGCTCTTCTTGTCCTAATAAATTTAAAGCACGACCTTTAGCACTAACAATACCGGCTGTTACGGTTGATTCTAATCCTAGCGGATAACCTACCGCTAAAACCCATTCACCGATATTCACAGCGTCTGAATCACCCAATTTCACAATTGGCAATGGAGAAGAAGCACTAACTTTCAATAATGCTAAATCCGTATTCGGATCCCGTCCAATCAATTTCGCTTCAAACACACGTTTATCAGTTAATTTAACTTCAATCTTAGAAGCATTTTCTACAACGTGATTATTCGTTACAATATATCCATCCGTAGAAATTATGACGCCAGATCCAGATGCACGAGTTGGTTGTGCTTGTTGTTGACGACCTCTCGGTGTTCCAAAGAACTCTTGAAACATATCAAATGGGCTCGGCTGTCCTTGTCTGCCTGTTGTTGAACTAGGCTCATAAGTAGTTACAATATGCACCACTGCCGGAGCAACTGCTGCACTCGCTTGTGTAAAATCAGGATTCCCCGTTGAGGAACTTATATTCGCCGGATTGTTTGCAAAATAAACTTTCTGGCTTTCCTCAAAACTCATCTTATTCAATTGCGTGTTCTCAAACAACTTATAACCGCCAATAGCAAGGAGCCCCCCAAGCATGGCAATTAAAAGTGTAAATCCAATTTTTTTCATATTCATATTATTAAGTATTTTTGTTTAAAAGAATCACCATAATATTGGGCTTCTTTTGAATAGATACAAATTTACTACCAAAGGCTACGAATTGCAAACGTAAAACAGGGCATTTCTGTTAAATAATGTTAAAGAAACGCACTTGGCATTTAAATTAAAAGACACCTATTCGATTAATTGTTTTAATTTTGATCATTATGAGTTTACATACATTCTATAAATACCAAGGTGCAGGAAATGACTTCATTATAATCGATAATCGCGACCTTAAATTTACAGAAAACAATCCACAAAAGATCGCTCAATTATGTGATCGCAGATTCGGTATTGGTGCCGATGGCCTCATGCTATTACAGAGTTCAAAAGGTTCCGATTTCGAGATGGTTTATTACAATGCCGATGGAAATATTGGCAGTATGTGCGGCAATGGAGGAAGGTGTATCGTCGCCTTTGCCAAAGACCAGGGTATTATTTCTGGCAACACTACCTTTCTGGCTGTCGATGGCATTCACGATGCTTCCATCGACCAGGCTGGCACCTGGGTTTCTTTAAAAATGAATGATGTAAACAACATTGATACCGATGGAGATGCCTATGTCCTTGACACAGGATCACCCCATTATGTAAAAATCGTATCCCATTTAGAAACACTGGATGTAGCAACTGAAGGAGCCTCCATCCGGAATCAGGACACCTATCGTAAAGCAGGCATTAACGTTAACTTCACGAGCCCGGAAGACAATGGCTATTTTGTCCGAACATTTGAACGTGGAGTAGAAGACGAAACTCTTGCCTGCGGTACCGGCGTAACAGCAGTTGCTTTAGCAATGGCGAAACACAATCAACAACAAGGCGACATTGAAACTCCCATTCGGGCATTAGGTGGAAATCTTCTGATTCGCTTTCATGCAAACAATAACCACTATTCAAATATATTTCTAGAAGGACCTGCAAAATTCGTTTTCAAAGGAACTATAGATCTTAGCTAAACCATTCGACAGTCCATTAGCTGTCGAATGATCTTTACCTTCAGCCTTAAGCTCAATCTATTTTATGGCAAAGGCACTTTTCCTGCTGTCTTTCTTAATCCTTTTATCAGGATGTAATAAGGATAAACTAAACACAGATCTTCCTCAGGCAGATAAACCAGCTGAATTTGCAAAAGTCCTGATCAGTGAAATTCTTGCCGATCCTAAAAAGGACGGGGTAGAATTCGTTGAAATCTACAATAATTCAACTGAAACAGTCGACCTCAGTTCCCTGCAACTAGCCAGCGTCAATGCATCTGGCAAAAGAAGCAAATTGCATCCGGTTGCCAACTCAAACACCTATATTTCTCCATTCTCCTACAAGCTCCTCAGCAAAAATTCAGAAAAAGTGCAAGCTCAATACCTACATCAGAGCAAAAACACATTCCACAACATGCCATCCTTTCCTGTTCTTACAAATACACAAGGTGCAGTTATCCTCTTCATGAATGAAGCAGCAATTGATAGCTTTCACTACACCCTGGCTATGCATAGCCCCTTTATAAAAAATGCAAAAGGTGTCTCTCTAGAACGAGTAAACTTCCATATACCTGGCCATATTAAAGGAAACTTCTTATCAGCTGCAGCAAGCAACGGTTATGCTACACCCGGCTATCAAAACTCACAGTCAGAAAACAAAGAAACAATCCCTAAGACCGTTTTTCTAAGTGAACAGGTTTTAAATCCGGCCCGAAATAAAACCTTAACAATCAATATTCTCCTTCCCACGGGCGGTAAAATGGCTAACATCCATATTTATAATGCAAAAGGTGTAGGCGTCCGCAATCTCGCAAAGAACCAACTCTTGGGAACAAAAGAGCAATTCGAATGGGATGGCAAAGGCGATAAGGCACAAGCCTTATCTACCGGGATCTATTATATCTATGCGGAAATATTTGACAGTAATGGTTTTTTGAAAACTTATAAGGAAAGCTGCATTCTAGCCAACAAAATTTGAAGCACATTCTATTTTATTTCCAAAAAGTATATATTTGCCACATGGGAAGAGCATTCGAATTTAGAAAAGAAAGAAAGTTTAAGCGTTGGTCCAAAATGGCTATTCAATTCACCCGCTTAGGGAAAGAAATTGCCATGGCAGTAAAAGAATCTGGCCCGCACCCGGAAACCAATTCACGCTTACGTACCGTAATCCAAAATGCGAAAGCGGTAAACATGCCCAAAGACCGAATAGAAGCAGCTATAAAAAGAGCTTCCGATAAAGACGCAAGTACATACGAAGAACATATTTACGAAGGTTATGCTCCTCATGGTGTTGCTATATTAATTGAAACAGCAACCGATAATATTAACAGAACTGTTGCCAATGTTCGCAGTTATTTAACAAAGGCTGGAGGTTCATTAGGAAAGACTGGCTCTCTCGACTTTATTTTCAATCGCAAATCCATGTTCCGCTTTAAAGCAGATGAAAACATTGATCTTGAAGAATTAGAACTGGAATTAATTGATGGCGGATTAGAAGAGCTTTACATCGAAGATGATGAAGATGGAAACGACATCGCTGTTGTTCAAACTTCTTTCGAAGACTTTGGAAACATGCAAAAGTTACTGGAATCAAAAGGCTTACAAGTTATTGCCAAATTAGAAAGAATCACCTTATCTACCACAGAAATATCCGAAGAAGATGCGGCCGACATTCTCAAATTGATCGATAAAATCGAGGAAGACGACGATGTTCAGGCTGTTTATCATAACATGGCATAGAAGAATTTCTATGCCTTCATTACCGGCTGAGGAACTTTAACATAGTAACCCGTCCCGTCATAAGGTCTTTTAAGTGGGTGCTCCTGACATTCAACAGAGCAGCAGCCTTCTAATTGTTCGCCACAAGCATCGCATTGATTAAAATGCTCATTACATTCCGGGTTAGCACAATTAATCATCTTGTTTGTCTTCGCACCGCAATTCCGGCAAGTAGCAATAACAGTAGGATTTACCGTATTAACATCTACTGCAACCCGGTTGTCAAATACATAACACTGGCCATCAAAATCTTTCCCCTCAGCTTCCTTCCCGTATTTAATAATGCCACCATGTAATTGATAAACATCTTTAAAGCCCTCCTTAAGCAACAAGGCAGATGCTTTTTCACATTTAATACCTCCGGTACAATAGGTTACTATCTTCTTATCTTTAAACTTAGCAAGTTCATTGATCTTAGACGGGAAGTCACGAAAGTTCTCAATATCCAGGGTAACTGCATTTTTGAAACGCCCTAACTGATGCTCATAATTAGAACGAACATCCAGGATCACAACATCTTCTGCGTCTTTCATCTCCAAAAACTCATTCGGCTCCAAATAAGTACCGGTTTGCTTATTCGGATTAATGACAGTCGGGTCTTTTAAACCTGAATGAACAATCTCTGATTTATAACGGCAATGCATTTTAATAAAAGAAGGCTCTTCAACATCATCGATCTTAAAATCTACTTTCGCAAAGCGTTCATCTGCATGAATAGCATCGATGTATTTCCTACAAGATTCTTTCGTGCCAGAAACTGTTCCATTCAAACCTTCATCAGCAACGATAATTCGTCCGACTAAGTTTAATGATTTACAAAATTCAAGGTGTTCTGCGGCAAATTCTTCTGCATTCACCAAAGGGCTGTAGCAATAGTACAGCAAGGTCTGATAGCTTGTTTTCATCATATCATTGATACCGCTGCAAACGGCGTTTAATGTTTTTTTTTCAAAGGTAGAAAAAATGAATTAAATTCACATTCAAGAAAAAGATTATGGTCAAGATCCCATCCTTATCAAGCTTATGGCAGAAAAGCAGAAATACACTTCTCCGCTTTCCGTTACAAACTCTTATCTGCCTGACAGCTATGTCAGTATGGATCTGGACAAACAATCATTCAGGTTCTGAGAATGAATATCAGTTCTACAAATTAATTGTATTATGCAACATAGCTTTTACACTTAGTTTGTCTGCCAATCTGTATGCGGAACAACAAAGATGGACACCGTTAAAAAGCATCGGACTGCAACTAGTGGCGCTTGTTTTATGTGCCGCTCTATTTCCACTTCTATCGCCTCAGCTATTTGAAGCCGACCTGTTTCGTTTACTTCTATTTATACTTGCCGGTCACCTTCTTGTTTCTTTTAGCGTTTATCCACGTTCTTCCAACATCCTCGATTTCTGGCATTTCAATAAAACTTTATTTCTTCGCTTTATCACTGCTTTCATATTTTCGGCAGTCTTATTCGCTGGCTTATCTGTTGCGCTTTTAACGATAGATGCACTTTTCAATTATAACATCAGCGACAATATTTATTTCAATCTCTTTATCTTTCTGGCAACAGTTTTTAACAGCCTGTTCTTCCTTGCCGGTGTTCCAGACAGCTCGGATAATAACACTCAAGATAAAAGCTACCCGAAAGTATTGAAGATCTTTACCCAATATGTGCTAATTCCTCTGTTGACCATTTACTTCGGAATACTGGTTGTTTATGAACTAAAAATTGCCATCAACTCTGAACTACCAAACGGAATGGTTTCCATTCTAATATTAGGTTATGCAGTATTCGGAATCCTTTCCTATCTTCTTATTTATCCCATAAGCAATGATTCCGGCAATGAATGGATGCGCCAATTTTCGAAGTTCTTCTTCTGGCTAATGCTCCCTTTATTACTCTTATTATTTGTAGCTATCTGGGTGCGTACCGATAATTACGGATTAACCGAAATGCGCTATTTTATTATCTTATTAGCAATCTGGCTATTGGCTCTGTGTCTTTACTTTATACTCCATAAGTCACCAAGTATCCAACTTATACCCATCAGTCTTTTTATACTGGCACTTTTATCAACTTATGGACCGCAGAGTCCTTTCAACCTATCCAAAAAGTCGCAACAAGCACGACTCCGGACATACATTCATCAACAAGATGAAAATGCCAATCGTGAGAAAACTTCTATTGTAAATTACCTGGTCAATTTTCACGGCTTAACTGCCTTACAAGAGTTCTCTTCTTCTAACTTAAGCAATATTCAAGAACAGATCGCCTTTAATACCGATTCGCTAAACAACAACAACTATTTAATTAAAAGCAAATTACGAGATACCGCATTCGCTATATTATCCATTGACCCCAATGCGGCCTTGCCCTACGATCAATACATTAGTTTCAATAATGCTGATAAAATTATTCCTATCAGCAGTTTCAACTACGCCTACTGGCTACAAAGTGGTTCAGATGAAGAACTGAATTCTCCGCTAGGAAAAATCAACATAGAAAACAATAAAGATCAATCCTTATTAATTAAGATTGGAGAACAAGACAGCGTGAGTTTCGATGTCAACCAGCTTGGAAAAGATATCAGAACTCACTACCAGCAACAAATAACAAACACTTCAGAGCCTAAATGGAATACTGATAAAAATAACAACGTTATAGTTCCTGCCGGGCAAATGAAATTATCTGCCAATAGCTCAAACTATAACGTTGAAATCAATATTCAAACCCTATTATCAACCCTATCAAATGATTCTACTGTACAAGAATATTCGATCTCTTTTACAGGCTACTTACTGATATCAAACAAATAAGCAGTCCTGAATTATATTATTAAACTCAATTACATACCCGGGCCGCCTACATCGCCGCCACCCATATCGTCACCACCCATATTTGGCTCTTGATCGCCAGAGTTTCTTGCAGCACCTTCTTTCAATGAACCGAAGGTGTAGCTTATGCTAAAGCTTAAATAACGCGACTGTCTTCTAAAATCACTTACTTCAACGAAGTTCGGCTGTGTTAATGTTCTTGAAAACTGTTGGTTGTTGAAAACATCTGACAAGCGCAATGCTAAATTAACTTTCCTATCCAATACTGCTTTCCGTAAACCGATATCACTAATCAACATACCTTTCATTTCTCCTTGAGCAATGGCTCTAGGACCCATATAGCGAACAAAAGCGTATCCTCTAAAACCATACGGCAATGGGAAGAAGGTTGAAAAACGACCTGTTAAAGATACATTTGAGTTCTCACGGTCAAACCCAAGTACTTCACTTTTTCGTACACCTATATTTAAACGTACATTCCATTGTGGAACAATGTCTGCACTGGCACCTGTTTCCAATCCATAATAGTTCTCTTTACCAATATTATCGAAAGTGGTAAAAGATATCCCCTCAGAATCTACTGTTGTAATTCGCTGAATAGGATTATTACTGTTTCTATAGAAAACCGAAGCAAAAAGATTAAACTGATTGATAAACTTTCCGTAGCTAAATTCGAATGAGTTAGTAACACTTGGCTTCAATTCAGGATTACCGGATTGAATATTCTCAGGATTTGAATAATCTATAAACGGACTCAATTGATTCCAACGAGGGCTACGTGCTCTGCGGCTGTAACTAACCTTAATATTATCTTCATTCTTTAAACGATACGCAAGATTAACCGTTGGTATCAGGTTCAAAAAGTTATTGCTGTATGATTGGCCCAACAAAGGTTGTTCCGCATCTAAAACTGATTTTTCTAACCTGGCACCCGCCTGCACACTTAAACGCTCAATACTAGTACGATACATGGCATACAATGAATACTGCTGCTCTTTAGATGTTAAATCATCCATCCTATCTGTCATAAGAACATATTCCTCTGTTTGAGGATCAAATTGATAAGGATTAAACTGATCGCTATCCTTCTCCCAGTCTCCTCTAAATCCAGCCTCTAAACTCGAATTCTCTCCAAGAGGCTGAACATAGTCACCCTGAACAGTAAAACCATGATCACCTCCGGTAGAAACCTGGCGTTGCAGATAATCCAACTCATCCCAATCACTTTGTTGATCAAATATCTCGGTTTGATCATTATCTCTTGTTGAATAATATGCCTGTAAGTCAAGTATTTGATCCTCATTAGCAAATGTTTGCTTAAAATCTATCCCTGCTCTATAATTCATCATCGATCTTTCAGAACTAATAGCCCGATTATAACCCGATGTTAATTGATTATTATCATCCAATGTGCGTGTAATCAATGTTTCATTTTCATTCTCAGTATCCCGTCCTAAACCAAAGAAAACACCAAAAGTACTTTTATCAGTTACTTCATAAAAAAGGTTACCTGTATAAGAAAAATCACTTTCCTTTTCTAAACCATTTCGCTGCTGATCGGTAGAAAACGAAGGGCTTACTAAGTTCTGTCTGAAAACACTGCTGTTAGAAGGATCACGTTCAGAGTCAAAGCTAATGCTATTGTTAAAACCAATCCTATTACGGGTTACATTCACATTAAGAGAAGGCGAATACCTGTTAGCCGTAGTAGTAGCCAAAGAAGCAATACCACTTACACCTATTAATCTATTTGATTTAGTAATAATATTTAATACAATTCCGCCCTGCTCTGTAGTATAACGAGCCGACGGGCTTGTTATCACTTCAACTTTTTCAATAGTTCCTGATGGAACCAATTTTAATACCGTTGCAATATCACTGCCATAAACCGTAGAAGGCCTGCCATCAATCAATACTGTTAAATTCTGCCCCATAACACTCGGACTTCCATTTTCATCCATTTCCACCATTGGTATCTGCTCCAATACTTCTGTAGCATTTACACTCATAGATTGAATATCAGGCGTCATATTAAAAGTTGTCCTGTCCAATCCATATTCTACCGCCGGAGCTGCCTTTTCTATCACCACTGCATCCAGCAAACGAGAATCCTGATTCAAGGTAATTACACCTAAATTATGTGAAGTTGTTCCTATTTGAATATTTCCAACCACCTTCTGAACAAAACCTACGAAACTTATTCGGATAGCATAATTTCCGGCTGCAACATCTGTAAACTCAAATCTTCCATTAGAAGCAGTTTGCATATCTTTAACAATGGTTGAATCCGGCAACCTTAATAAAGAAACCGAAGCCAGTTCAACAGCATCTTTTGCATCATCAACTACCTGCCCTCTTAACCCTCCTCCTTGTTGAGCAAAAGCGCCATGAACAGCAAATAGCAATCCGGCAATCAATACTAGTTTAACATTTTTAATTAACGTAAGTTTGAACATAACATCTAAGGCTTTTTAATTCATTTTATAATACCATCTCTATAGAGAGACACGGTTAAAAGTATATGGTTTAAAATTACCGCAGATATTTAAATACAATTTGATGCAAATTTGAAGGAATCTTGAAGTATGCCTTATAAGCACCTATCAATGGTAACAATTATAACGATATTAGAAAGAGAGACGAAGGATGTGCATACTATCCCGATAATCATAACTAATATCAATGTTGCTTTGCTCACAAATCTGCTTTACAATAGCAAGGCCCAAACCAACTGATTCATTACTCTGATTATTCTTAATAAAACGATTGAACATCTTCTCAGCAGGAAAATTCAAAGGGTCTCCTGAATTAGATATTTCCAACCTGGCAGGAGTTAACTCCACGCGGATAACCCCATCCTTTATATTATGGCGTATAGCATTTCCTATCAAATTATTCAATAAGATATTGCTCAATAAAGGATGGATCTTCACTTTAACATGATCTGCAATTTGCTTTTCTAAGTGAAGCGATTTCATCTCAATAAGCTCTTGGAATGCAAAAAGGCTATCATTCAATACCTGACTAAAATTAACTGTTTCCTGCGACTCAAATTCACGGTTATCAAGCTTCGTTATTAACGTTAACGACTGCCCTACTTTACTTAATTTCTCTACCGCATCATGCGCACTTACAATCAATTTAGCCTGCTCATCATCAATTTGCGACTCAAGCAATAACTCCAGCTTACCCATAATAATAGCAAGAGGAGTTTGCATTTCATGCGATGCATTTTCTGTAAACTCCTTTAAAGTCTGATAGTCTTTAAGCGCCTTATTCGTCATCAGGCTTAAGAAGTTATTCAATTTCTTAAATTCTGTCGTTTTCGTTTCCATCAGGCGAAGCGGCTTCTTCTGCTGCAATCTAAACTCTTGCATCGCCTTTAGGGTTCTATTAAAAGGCAATAAAACTTTTCTGGAAATCAATATACTTACCAAGCCGGTTACAACCAGCATAATCAAAAAGATAGTGCTGATAGATTTAACCACAGCAGTGGTAATATCGCGGGTGTCCACAATGGCCCCATAAGTTGAGATATAAAAATGATGACCGCCAATTATTTGTGACGTTGAAACCTTTAACTGTGGTTCTTTACGCCTTAAATAACGTGTATATACAAGCGTATCTGTTACGGAAAGCCTGGTTTTTGGGGTAGACATGGCCAGCTCACTGATCTCCATCCTATTTTGAGATAAGGAATCAGGAATAACTCCCCTGTTCAATTCTCTAATCGTAAAATCAATGTTCTTCCTCAAATACTTTACCTGCTCATAATCCACCTCTGATTTTATGGAATAATAAGAAAGCAAACCACCAATGATAAGCACCACAAAGGTGATTACTAAATACCAAAGAGTGAACTTCTGGATGAGTTTCATTACTTATTTGTGTTTAGCTTATACCCCAGCCCATATACTGTTTCAATATAATCTTTACCATCCGCCTGCACAATCTTCTTCCTTAAATTCTTAACATGCTGATAAACGAAATCAAAGTTCATAAGATTATCTGTATAATCACCCCAAAGATGTTCAGCAATGGTTTGGCGTGTCAATACACGATTCTGATTGGTAAGAAAATACAAAAGCAGCGCATACTCTTTCCGGGTAAGATCAAGCATGTTGTCATTTACACTTACCTCCATATTATCGGTATTAATATAAATCTCATTAAAGCGGATCTCATAAGCTCCCTGCAGATATTTTCTACGGTAGATAGCCTTTAAGCGCGCATTAAGCTCCGGCAAGTGGAATGGTTTTGTCAAATAATCATCTGCACCCAACTCTAGTCCGTTAACCTTATCATCTAACGAGTTTTTAGCAGATATAATAAGAATTCCACTATCAATCTTCTCTGATTTAATATGGCTCAAAATATCCAAACCATTTCCATCAGGCAGAATAATATCCAATACAATGCAATCGTATTTGAAACCATTCAGCTTATCAATCGCCTGAAAATGATTCGTAGCAAGTTCACAAATGTATCCTTCTCTGGTTAGGTAAGAAGTGATGTTTTGTGCTAATTCTTCGTTGTCTTCAATGACTAAAACCTTCATTTATAGCACAAATATATATTTTGTTTTTGATGAAACTTTGAAGCTAGCCTCTTACTAAAGAATTCACTTGTCCATACTTGACTAATATCAAACAGTAAACAGACAGTCCTTGACCAGTCCTTTTACCACTGCTTAACCACTGTTCAACCACTGTTTGACTACTGTTTAACCACTGTTTGAGTATAGCGAATTTTAAAGACGTTTCTTTTTAAGAACGAAACAGACAATAAGATTGAATATTTTACGCTGGAATATTATAAGGTTTCTGCCCTAAATTAGCTTTTGATAGGTTCTCCACCATAAATCAGGGAGTTCGCCATCAATGGCTATTTGGTAGTCTTCATAACGACAAGGAACCATGTGGTAGCGCTCGTTAACCGATTTGGTGTTCGGGTAAGGAACTTGCATCCACCAGCGATCTGACTTCTTGCTTTTCACAAAAACCACTTCATGCTCATCGGCAGTTAAAGAGGTTCGGTAGATCACATAAGCTGACTTTGGCTGCAATGGGAAGTCTTTTTTGCGGCCGTAATACCCATCAATGAAATACCAGATCATTTGTGATAACAGAATAGCTGTTTGTCCGTTTTGATCTAAATCCGGATTAAATTCATAAAATCCAATGGAAGTAAGCTTATCGCTCATACCTGCATAACGACACATTTGGCAGGCTTCTTCGCCGTAAAAACCATTGGGACCAGCATTCGCATTTGCGAAAGCATTCGATGAACGAATGGCTCCCATATCAAAACTTATCATATCGGCATTACGTAGTATGGGTTCTGCCTGCTCTATTTTACCTGAGAAAGTGCCTAAACGATAGACATCAAAAAGAAGCTTATCCAACACTTTAAGGCTCTCGGTATTAACGAAATAAGACTGATAGCCAATGTTGCTGAAATTGAACAGATAATTAGGTTGGTGAAGCATGATCTTATTTAAATAAGACCGCGATGTTGTATCGCTTTCTTCGCTGCTATCTTCTTCCAGATCGAAAGCCGGGTCAATAAGTACTAAATCTACCCTTTGTTCTAATTTCTCATAAGCCATGTATTGAGCATAAGTCAGATCTTGTCCGCCACCAATAATTATAGGCAGTATATTGCTTTTTACCAGCTCTGTAACAACTGTTTTTACAGCCGCATAAGTATCAGTTACTTGAAAGCCTTTTTGTATATTACCGAGATCAACAACGTTGATTTTATGTTCGCCCTGATGCAGCTGATAGAATTTCTTGCGGAAGGCATCTGCCGCGGAAGCACAGCCTTTATTATTAACAGCTTTGCGATCGTCTGCTACCCCAAATATGGCGATATCAACACCCTCCAAGTCAGGAAACTCTTGCTCATAAATTGTGATTATTGAACCAAGCTGACTATTAAGGAAGCCGGCTTCCTTCTTTATTTCCTGAACATTGACTGGAGTAAAAAAATCGATTAACGACATAAATTGGCTTAAAATATATGAGATGGTAAAACAGATAATTCCTACAAATATCCATTTAATACCTTACTTTTGAAAGTGAATAATGCATGAATTAATTTCCAAAAAATATTAATGTGATATTAGTAACGGGCGGAACTGGTTTTATAGGATCACTTGTAATCAAAAGCTTGCTAGAAAAAGGTAAATCTGTTTTAGCAATTAAACGTGCAAGCTCCATTATTCCACAAGAACTACTTTATAAGGCCAATCTATTCTGGTTTGATGCTGATGTAACAGACTATTTCTCGCTGGAAGATGTTTTTACCCAAGTTCGGCAAGTATATCACTGTGCTGGTATGGTTTCTTTTAATACAGCAGACAGAAAGAAATTAATGGATGTAAATGTAAAAGGAACTACACATATCGTTAATCTTTGCCTGGAGAAAAAAGCACGGTTAGTATACCTGAGTTCAGTGGCTGCTTTGGGTGAAGAAAAGGATAGCGGGTTTATTGATGAGAAATCAAAATGGGAATGGCACCCAAAACTAAGTGGCTATAGCATCTCAAAGTTTGAAGCCGAAAGGGAAGTGTGGAGAGGAATTGCAGAAGGTCTGGATGCTGTTATTGTTAATCCGACGATTGTAATTGGTGCTGATAATTCAAACAATACGGCTCAGCTGTTCTCTCTGGTAGACAAGGGTTTAAGATATTATCCTACTGGCAGTACCGGCTTTGTAGATGTTGAAGACCTGGCTTCTATCATGATCCAACTTATGGAATCGCCTGATATTTCAGGAACCAATTTCTTGATCAATAACATTAATCTAAGCTATAAGGAGCTTTTCCAGCAGTATGCCCGTATAGTAAAAAAAGCTCCTCCTTCTATTCCAACCAATCGCTTTCTTCTGGCTTTTGCCTGGCGGGCACAAACTTTGCTTTCGTTCCTTAAAATCATGAAACCAAAGCTCACGAAAGAGATCGCCCGCTCTTCCATCAAAAAGCATATTTATAGCAATGAAAAAATAATAAGCACATTAAACTATTCTTTTAAACCCTTTGATCTTAGTTTAGAAGAAATCAGTCATTAACAACTATATTTGCGTCAAATTTCATTAAACTTCATGAAAACAAATTACATCATAGATTTTGATAGCACTTTTACACAGGTAGAAGCGCTGGATGAACTAGCAAAAATCTCTTTAAAAAACAATCCGGACCGTCAGCAACACTTAGCCGATATTGCAGAATTAACAAACCTGGCAATGGACGGGAAGCTTTCTTTCCGTGAGAGTTTGACGCGCAGGGTGCAGCTTTTACATGCTAACCGTGAGCATCTGGATGCACTTATTAAAAAACTAAAGAAGAAGGTATCAGCCTCCTTTTCACGCAATAAGGAGTTTTTCAAAGATAATTCGAAAGATGTATATATCGTTTCCGGCGGATTCAAAGAATTTATTTGTCCGGTTGTAGGCAACTACCATATCTCTGAAGAAAATGTATATGCTAATACCTTTCTTTTTGATGAGGAAGGTAATATTTATGGCTTCGACGAAAAGAACCCACTATCAGAAGAAGGTGGAAAAGTTAAATTATTAAAGCAGCTGAAACTTGAGGGTAAAGTTTATGGTATTGGAGATGGATACTCTGATTTTCAATTAAAAGAATCGGGTATGATTGAAAAGTTCTATGCCTTTACTGAAAATATAGAACGTGCTTCTGTTTCATCAAAAGCGGATCATATTGCTCCTACTTTTGATGAGTTTTTATATATTAATCAGCTTCCACGCGCTATTTCCTATCCTAAGAATCGGATTAAATGCTATGTTGTTGGTGATGTGCCTCATCATGCCATTAAGTTCTTAGAAAAAGATGGGTTCAGCACCATTCAACTTAATAAAATTGAAGGTGAAGACTTAAGTGAAGCGGGAATGATTTTGTTTCAGGATGGACTTACTTTCTCCAATGAACAAATAGAAAAAGCATCTCGTTTAAAAACAATTGGTTACTTAGGAAATAGTAAACGTAAGATCGATAAGAACTTCTGTCTTCAAAAAGGTATCGTATTATTTGATGATAAAAAAGATACCTGGAAGAGTGCTGACTTTATTCCGAAGAGGATGGCTGATTTCATTAATAACGGTGATACAAAAATGAGCAGGAACTTCCCTAACCTGAAAGTTCCGTTAATGGATAACGCTCACCGTTTGATCCATATTCATGAAAATATACCAGGTATCATGGCGCAAATCAATGGTACCTTCCGGGATAACAATGTAAATATTGTTGCTCAGTTTTTAATGACTAAAAACGGGATAGGTTATGTGATAACCGATATTAGCAGAAAGTATGACAAAAAGCTTTTAACAGAATTAAAGTCGATTGCACATACTATTAAATTCAGAGTACTTTATTAAAAAATCTATTTAAACTAGTGGGATTAATGATTCCACTAGTTTAAAATTCCTGCCAGCGTGGTATGCAGTTCTTCACCACGAATATTAGTTGCAATGATTTTTCCGTTAGGATCCAGTAAGAAGTTTCTAGGGATAGCACTTACACCGTATTTCTTAGCAACCTCATTATTCCAGAACTTAAGATCAGATACCTGAGCCCAGGTTAATTGATCATCCTTAATTGCCTTCAACCAGGCGTTTCTGCCTGTTTCACGATCCAAAGAAACTCCTAATACAGTAAATCCTTTATCTTTATACTTGGTGTAAGCAGCCACGATATTGGGGTTTTCCTGACGACAAGGAGCACACCAACTTGCCCAAAAATCGACAAGAACATATTTACCATGAAACGAAGAAAGCGTTATGGGATTGCCATCCGGGTCGTTCTGTGTAAAATCGGGTGCGATTGCTCCCACCATAACCAGTTTTCCTACTTCAATTTGTTTTCGCAATGCTTTTGCCGACTCCATTTCCTGAAGCTCAGGCGATAGTGCATTCAAAAGAGGTTCTACCAAGGCTACATCAGGTACGGGACCAGCTATTTCAACCAAGGTTTTTAAGCTTAAAAGAGAATTCGGTGTAGTTTTGATGAAATTTATATAAGCTTCATCCTTTTCTTTTTGCAGCGCATTGTATTCACTCTCTAAACGTTGATTAAATTCTTGAGAGTTCAATTCCTCTTGTGTAGCTTGACTGAATTTCTTTCTGAAAGCTTTCTCTTTAGCGGTTACTGCAGCTAAGCTTGAATTTAACTTATAACGATCATCGTTTAGCGGGGTTCCCGACAAAACTGCATTATAGATGGAATCGGTTCCTTTTATACTAATTGCTCCACCTTCCAGAAATAGATTTAAAAGATCAGGACTGCTCAATTTAGACATCCCTACACCTTTGTGATCAATTGTTAAGAGAGCATCACCCGGCTGACTCACGACTCCGGCAAATGTAAATTTACCTTGGTTAATTGATGTTGAATCTATCTTTCTCTGCGCTCCATCACTGTATATAAGATAAGCTTTAGCAGTATTTGGAACATTCGTTATTTCTCCTGTGATCGTATAGCTCTCTTGCGCAAATACCATAAATGGTAACACAGCAAAAGCACTTAATAACATTCTCTTAATCATTGTATTTTCTTTTTATTTGAGAGATATTCAGACAATCCCTCCAAGCAAAATTAACTATTTACAAATAGATCATCGTCATATAAAATTAATATTAGAATTCAAATCCTTTTTTTCTTAAATTGCGCTAGTATAGGTAAAATATAAAATATCGTGGAAAAAGTGCATTCTATAGAAGTTGAGCAAACAACGTCGTCTCGTTTAGCCCAAGTAGATTTTGAGAATCTGAAGTTCGGACATATCTTGTCTGATCACATGTTGGTAGCAGAATATAATAATGGTGCGTGGCAAAGCGTCAAGGTTGTACCTTATGGCAATATCGTCATGAGTCCTTCTAGTTCATTTATTCATTATGGACAGTCAATTTTTGAAGGAATAAAAGCTTATAAGCAAGAGAATGGGGATGTAAGTATTTTCCGTCCGGATCAAAATCATGAGCGTTTTAATAAATCAGCTGCTCGTTTAGAGATGCCTACTGTTCCTGCCGAAATTTTTATGGACGGTCTGAAAACATTAATTGATCTGGATAGAGATTGGGTACCTCCAACAAAGGATGCTTCTTTATATATTCGTCCTTTTATGTTTGGGACCGAGGCTGCATTGGGCGTACATCCTTCTGCTAGTTATACGTTTATGATTATTACGAGCCCTGTTGGTTCTTATTATAACAAACCGCTGCGATTAAAAGTAGAAACTCATTATACACGTGCCGCTAATGGCGGTGTAGGGTTCTCTAAGAATGCAGGTAATTATGCGCTATCTCTTCATCCAACTAAGTTGGCTCAAGAAGAAGGTTTTGACCAATTAATTTGGACAGACGCAGAAGAACATGCTTATGTAGAAGAAGCAGGAACGGCCAATCTTTTATTTAGAATTGGGGATACGCTGATAACTCCTTCTTCAGAAACCATTTTAAGAGGCATTACGCGATTAAGCATTATGGCGATTGCTGAGAAATGGGGCTTGAAGACTGAATCTCGCAAAGTATCTGTTCAGGAGTTAATTGATGGAATTGAAAATGGTTCGGTTACGGAAGCTTTTGCTGCTGGTACTGCAGCTACATTAACCCCAATTGCAGAAATAGGATATCAAGGAAAAATATATAAATTAAGCGATCCGGCGACACGTGAATTTTCAAATAAGGTTTTACAGTATTTGAATGATTTACGCTATGGAAGGATTGAAGATGAATTTGGATGGAATTTAGTGGTTGATTAAACCACTATTCCTCTTCCTTTTTCTTAAATACCCCTTTAATAAAAGACCCCACTTTCTGAGCAGCTTGTTTTGTATTCTCAACTCGCTGCTTAGTTTGTTCGGCTGTCTTTTTTAGTTTCATTTCTCGCTCTGCACTTACACCAACACTTGTTTTAACGCCCTGGAATATACTTTTCCACATGAATTTAAAAATCGAATAGGTGGATGGACGTCTGTAGTAAACAACGCCGGGAATGTATTCGCCTAATTCAGTCGGATTACTGCTATTAATAATAAAGCTGTTTGCAACTGTAGAAGCAATCTTACTTTTAACAACACCCTTCTCTTCTAACATCAATAGCTTAACTTTTAGATTATTATATCGGAAGTTTACTGTACCGCGGGCATCCCTTTCATTTGCTTTAAAATTAAAGGCAAGGCTCCTAATATTAGCTGAATTTATCTCTACTTCTGCCAGCGGCATCAATACCCGATTTAAGACTCTGCCATTCATAGCGTTTAACTTACCCTGAAATTCAAAGGCACCAATCTCCGAAACCAGATCAAAATGGAGATTCGTTTCCAAAGTTGCGGCATTCATAAATTTACTTTGCATAAAAACACCCATAATTGCATTGCGGCTGATGGCTATAGAATCATTGGTAACATTGGTAAAACGGATAGTGGAATTATTAAACGACAGCTTACCCGTTTCCTGGGTTACCTTACTTAACTCTTCATAAACAATATCTGTATTCAGAAGGTTCAGCGTATCAATGTTTAAATTCCACGCCAATTTCTGTAATTGCTGCTGAGGGTCTTTCCCCTTTTTACTTGCAGGAGTCCGTGCATAATTGGTATTATTATAAATCTCAACTGCCCCCTTTCCAATATCAATTCTCTGGGCATGAAAACGTTGATTATTCAATAGTTCAGGAATATTTATATTCTCGATCAATAAAGAATCAAAAGCTAAATCAAAGCGCTCTGTTGGTTTCTCCACCACCTTATAAAAGTCGGCTTTACTTTGTCGTGGCTTTAGCTCTACCCTATTAATTTTTAAGCGTTTATCTGTTGTTGAGAAATCTATTGCTGAAAGGTTGATGTAATACATGCTGTCTCGGGTAGCAATTTGATAGCTATCCATTTTAAAGTCAACTCCCGATGAATAATAAATACGCGATGAATCCTTCTGAGAAAGTGAATCGATCAGGAAATCATGAACAGCGATATTGATATTCTTTAGCTTGGTTTCTTTTGAATCTTTCAGTGTATTGTTTCGATAGGTGAAGTTTAGGTTATTTACATTGAAATTATCGATACGGAGCTCTTTAAGGATCTTTGATAATTTTTGATAAGGCGTTTTCTTCTCTTTTACCAAGATCGAATCATTCTGCGATAAATCTTCATTCATAACCAAGACCGTAGGATCTTGCACCATAATTTCATCAACATTCAATCTCTGCTGCTTATACAACCTGGTGGGATGGAAATTCTTAATCTTAATTGACTTGACCTGAATGGAATACTGGTTATCAGGAGCATCGCCTGTTGTCTTTAAGCGTTCATAAACTTCTTTAATAGGAGTTAATGAAACATTCGTGAGATAGGCATTTCCACTGTACCAGCTAAAATCAAAGTCTTCGTAACTTAAGTGATAAAGGCCATCAGAAGAAGCGTTGACAAGAGCCTGCAAACGTTCACTAAGAATGGGTTTCCAATGCCGGCTTATGTACCAGGAACCAACCGCTACTATCAAGATTAAAACTACCAATATGGCGATAAGCACCTTCCAAATTCTTTTCATATAGATAAACTAAAGTTCAGGCACGCCCAGATTAACTTTCATTCCCATAAAAATGCTTTTCCACATCAGGTTAAAAAATGATCTCTCCCGATCATGTATATAACTAATATCGGCATTTATTGGGGCTTCCCCCTTTTTTCGGGGATTACTATTTTTTATAATAAAGGAATTAGCCAGAAACGAAAGGAAACCCTTCTTTTTTAAAACATTCCCATCCTTTCCTAAAAGATTCACTTTTAAATTATCATAGAGCAATTGAACATGCGCAGTTGATCCATAGCTATTTGCATTCACATTAAACGTAACTTCTTGTATTGTTCCCTCTTCAATTCTTGCCATTGCCATAGGTACTAAAAGTTCATTGTAAAGCTTAGCATCAGACTTAGCAAGGGAGCCTTTATAATTAAACTCACCATCCTTATCTTCCATGTTTAAATTGATATCAACCATTAGCTTGGTTTTTCCTAGAAAATTTGTTTGGAAAGTAGTACGGCACCAAGGGTCTTTCTTCCACTGTAAAGTATCGTTTGTTACATTATGAAGTGTACCATAAATATTTGTGAAAAATGCAGTACCTGCTTTCTCCGATTGCCTGCTGAGCTCTTTATAATAAACATCAAAGTTCTTAACATACATGGTATCCAACACCAAAGGAATTTTTAATCTCTTTATAGCAATGTTTGGAAAATTACCGGTCTTGATCTTTCCTGAAGGTGGCATCATTTTATTATGAAAAACTCTTAGCTCTGCATTTTCAAGATCTAATGCTAATACATGGAGCCGGCCTGATAATTCCAACTGTTTAAAATCAACCTCTTTGGCATTTATTCTTTGGACAACCAATTGATAGCGATCGCCTTCTTCTCCTAAGCGTTGTGAGAACTCCATTTCTGGGTATTGAGGAATCACTTTAAAATCAAGAATATCAAGCGCTTTTCTCTTTACAGAAGCCTTGATCTCACCAATTGTATATTTATACATTCCATCGTTTGATGCGAATTGAACCTTTCTACTATTAACCTGGATGTCTTTACAGAACCAAAAGGCGGTTGAATCTTTCTGGCTGAGGGAATCAATAGAAACTGATTCCATTGCAAAGCTTAAATTACTCCACTTTCCACTTTGCTTAGTAGTATCACCCATTTCTTGTTGAACATAAGATAGTCCATTAACTCTGAACACTTGTACCCTGGCATCTTTTAACAGGGAAGGCATTTGTTCATACATCGTTTTATTGACGTTAGAATCAACCTTTACTGTATCATGCATGTTCATAACAATAAGATCGGGCCTATTGAGTGTAATACTAGAAACCTGTATATTCTTTTTGAAAAAAAGCTTTAAGAAGCCGAGGCCCGATATATCTAACGAAGTGGCTTTTAATTTAAAAAGCTTAGAGGCTCGTTGAGCACTATCAAGGTGAAAATAGGCTGTTGTATCTGGAAGTAATTGTACATTGTTTAATCTGATAGACCCGTTCAATAAGCTAACGTTCATCCTATCAAATTTCAACTCATACACGCCCTTGCTTTCTGTTCGTATTCTATTTTTAAGATTCTCCGGGAGTCGGTTCTGTAAGATGAAACCACCAATAATCAATAATAAAATGATAAAACCTGTTACAGCTGCTGTCCAAATTAAGATTCTCTTCCAATTAGTTTTAGTCGATTTTACTTGATCACTGTGGTTTTTACCCATAAAGTATAATAAAACTCGTTCTTATTTGTTCTAATAACATAAAACAAGGTAAATAGTTCGTTCATTAAAAAACTTATATTATTTTACCTAGCATTAACATGACAAACTGTCATTATATCAATTTTTTTGTATCTTTGATGCTCGAAATAAAAAGCTATGTTAGAATTAAATATTCAATCAAAAGAACACGATGAAGCTCGACAAGGGGAAGCACTTTTGCTAAAGAATGATCTATTAATAAATAATAGCAGGAAGCTTTATATCGAAAGTTATGGTTGTCAGATGAATTTTGCAGATAGCGAGATTGTTGCTTCTATTTTATTTGACCATGGCTTTGAGACTACAGGTACTTTTAACGATGCGGATGTAATTTTCATTAATACCTGCTCTATTCGTGAGAATGCAGAGCAGCGGGTACGTAAACGTTTAACTGATTTTAAAACTGCAAAGAGTCAAAACCCGGGAATGATTATCGGAGTGCTTGGCTGCATGGCTGAACGCTTAAAATCGAAATTCTTAGATGAAGAGAAATTAGTAGATTTAGTGGTTGGCCCGGATGCTTATCGCGATTTACCAAACCTTATTGGTAAAGTTGAGGAAGGTTCTCGCGAAGTAAATGTGTTGCTTTCGAGAGAAGAAACCTACGCTGATATTAGTCCGGTACGTTTAAACTCCAATGGAATTACAGCATTTATCTCCATTATGCGGGGTTGCGATAATATGTGTTCATTTTGCGTAGTACCTTTTACGCGTGGAAGAGAACGGAGCAGGAGTGCTGAATCAATTGTAAAGGAAGCAAGAGATTTATTTGAAGCAGGCTATCGTGAGGTAACTTTATTAGGTCAGAATGTTGATTCATATAAATATAAAGCAGATGATAAAGAGGATGGAGCGGTTATAAGTTTTGCAGATCTATTAGCGATGGTTGCTGATGTTGACCCTTTATTAAGAGTACGGTTCTCAACTTCGCATCCTAAAGATCTTACGGATGACGTTCTATACACAATTGCTAAATATTCTAATATCTGTAACAGCATTCATTTGCCTGTACAATCAGGGAGTTCGCGTGTTCTGGATTTAATGAACCGTACTTATACAAGAGAGTGGTACATTGACCGTATCAATGCAATTCGCAAGATTGTACCAAATTGTGGTATTTCAACTGATATAATTTCTGGTTTCTGTACTGAAACAGAGCAGGATCATGAAGATACACTGTCTATTATAGATTTGGTTCAGTTCGATTATGCATATATGTTTACCTATTCGGAAAGGCCAGGAACATTGGCTGCAAAAAGATTCGAGGATGATGTACCTGAAGAAACCAAAAAACGAAGACTGACAGAAATTGTTAATAAACAAAGAAGTTATAGCCTTAAAAGGCTTGAAAGTCAAGTAGGGAAAACTCACAAGGTGCTTATTGAAGGTTTTTCAAAACGTTCTGATCAGGATTTCTGTGGCAGAAACGATCAAAATGCAATGGTGGTTTTCCCTGTTGTTGATTCTTATAAAATTGGTGATTATGTAACGGTTATCGGGGAGACCTGTACGTCGGCTACATTAATCGGAAAAATTATTGAATAGATACGAATGGATATACAAGATGTAAAAAACAGATTCGGAATTATTGGGAATTCTCCTCTATTAAACCGGGCCATTGATGTTGCTAAGCAAGTTGCGCCAACGGATATCTCTGTTTTAATAACTGGTGAAAGTGGTAGTGGAAAGGAAGTATTTTCACATATTATCCACCAATTAAGTGCAAGAAAGCATGGACCTTTTATTGCAGTAAACTGTGGAGCTATTCCAGAAGGAACAATTGATTCAGAGCTTTTCGGTCATGAGAAAGGTTCCTTTACAGGTGCTCATGAGGCTCGGAAGGGATACTTTGAAGTAGTTAATGGTGGTACGATCTTCCTGGATGAGGTAGCTGAACTTCCTGTTGGAACACAGGCCAGGCTGTTACGTGTATTGGAATCTGGCGAATATATCAGAGTAGGTTCATCAAAAGTGCAAAAAACAGATGTTCGTATTGTTGCAGCAACGAACGTAGATGTATATAATGCTGTTGAGAATGGTAAATTCAGAGAAGACCTGTATTACAGGCTGAATACTGTTCCCTTAAGAATTCCTTCCTTACGTGAACGTAAAGAAGACATCAACCTGATCTTTCGGAAGTTTATTGCTGATTTTACAGATAAATACCGCAGTCCGAGTGTGCAACTAACAGAAGATGCTCAAAGGTTATTAATGGAATACAATTGGCCGGGAAACGTGCGTCAGCTAAAAAATGTTGCAGAGCAGATTGCTGTTCTTGAAAAAGATAGAACCATTACTTCTCAAACAATAAAGAACTATCTACCGCCTGAAGGAAAAAGCAATTTACCGATGCGTATTTCGCATGGCAATAATGATGATTTCTCTGAAAGAGATCTCTTATACAAGGTTCTTTTTGATATGAAAAAAGATATGGTTGAGTTAAAAAAACTGGTTGTTGGCATTGTAAACAATGGTGTTAATCCATCTACCATCGATGAACACTCTCCTTATATCAATCAGCTATATCAGGAAATAGACCAGCCACGCGTAGAATTTCCAAGTTCCCCTACACTAACAATCCACCAACCAAATCTCGATCGATCAGACGATATGAATATTACTGAAGATGTAGAAGAAGTTGAAGAATCTCTCTCATTAATAGACAAAGAATCGGATTTAATTAAGAAAGCACTTAAAAAACATAAAGGAAAACGTAAATTAGCTGCACAGGAACTAGGGATTTCAGAACGCACTCTATACCGTAAAATTAAAGACCTAAATCTAAACTAATGCTCCTTGCTATTAAAAATAAACTAAGCTACGCTCTTCTCTTATTTGCTGCTATAGGATTCAATTTATCTTGTGGTATTTATAGCTTTACAGGAGCTTCTATACCGCCAACGATGAAAACTGTTAGCGTTGATTTCTTTGAGAACAATGCCCCTTTAGTAGTATCTTATCTAAGTACAGATTTTACAGAAGCGCTGAAAGAAAGAATCAGGAATCAAAGCAGCTTGAGTATGGTCAGAACAGATGCCGATGCATCGTTCTCTGGAAGAATTACGGGTTATACTATTAATCCGACAGCTGTTCAGGGTAATGATCGTGCCGGATTAAATCGATTATCAATCACAGTAAGCGTTAAATATACCAATTCGGTTAACCCAACATATAACTTTGATGAATCCTTTACCCGTTTTAAGGATTTCTCTACCAATGCTGGCCCTATTCAAAGTCAGGAGCAACAATTGATAAAAGAGATTAATACGATGCTAACTGAAGATATTTTTAACCGTGCATTTGCAAATTGGTAAATGGAAAATATTAATGTGGAAATAAGTAACAAACGAGAGAAGTTTTATCAGTTCTTAGCCAATCCGGATGAGGCTGATTTAACCGAGGTTAAGGACCTTTGTAAGGAATATCCTTATGTTCAGTCGCTTTGGGCTTTGCAGGCACGGCTAAGTGTTTTGCAAAACACCAGGGACGCTAAAGATATTTATCAAAAAGCAATCTTACATAGTACCAATCCTGAACTATTTCGGGAATTTGTATATAAGACCCAAACACAGGTTGAGGAAATTGAGTACATCGATACAGAGGACTATTATATTGAGGAAGAGCCTCAAAACATAGCAGAAGATTTTGATTCACTTTCACTCAATCCAGAAATACCTGAATCACCAAAAGAAGCTGACGGTTCAACACCTAGCCGCTATATGGATGACTGGATGCCTTATACATTTGTATGGTGGCTTCAAAAGACCCGAATGGAATATGCAGAGACTTATCAACCTTATTCTACTTCAGGCTTGAGTGAAAACAAAGACAAGGCTGATAAAAACAATTCGGCCAATCCATTAGATCAGCAAATTAGAGAGCATATTTTTAACCTTCAGGATCCGGAAGAGAAATTAAGTGAACAATTTGATGGAAGCGCTAAAGTTTTTAAGGTTCCTCATAAGGAAGACGCAATCATCGAAAAGTTCATCAAAGAAGATCCTCAAATAAAGCCTCCGGCAGCTGATAAAATCAATTTAGAGAACAAGGCACGCAAAAGTGCCGAAGATAATTCAGGTTTTGTATCTGAAACGCTGGCCAAAATTTATACCGAACAAGGACTTTATCACAAAGCTTTAGACACTTATAAAAAATTAAGTTTGAAATATCCCGAAAAAAGTCTTTATTTTGCCAACCTTATTGAAAAACTGAATCAGAAATTAAATTAATTATACAATGTTTTATTTATTTATCGCTCTTATTATCCTAGCCTGTGTTTTACTTGTATTTATTGTATTGATACAAAATCCAAAAGGCGGTGGATTAAATTCAAACTTTGCCGGCTCAAACAACCTAATGGGCGTTAAACGTACAGGAGATATCCTTGAAAAAGGTACTTGGGTGTTAGTTATAGCTATTATGGTTATTTCTTTATTAATCAATGCAACCATGCCTACCGATGGAGGTGCAGCTATAGGTGGTTCTGGATTAGGAGATCAAATTAATCCTACTTCGGTGCCAACAACAACGGCTCCGAACACAACTGCGCCATTAACTCCGGTTACTACGCCAAGCGATACAACTAAGTAATTAGATGTAAAAAAGAGATTGAGGGGATGGAAGGTATTTCATCCCCTTTTTATGTAACATTACTCTGTCATTTTTGCATAGCTAATGACAGTTTTAAAAGATGGAATTTGCTTTATAGAGCCAAATGGTGAAAAATTGGCAAGAATTGTTCAAAAACGGCCTTTGGCATAATTCCTGAACTAACAATATTATAGTATTAAACATTAAATTTTTAATAGATCAAATTATGGCATTAAACATTAAACCTATCGGAGACAGAGTGGTTGTACAAGCCGCTCCTGCAGAAGAAAAAACCGCATCAGGGATTTATATTCCGGATACCGCAAAAGAAAAACCTCAACGTGGCTCTGTGGTAGCTGTTGGTAATGGTAAAGTTGACGAACCATTAACTGTAAAAGTTGGTGATGAAGTACTTTACGGTAAATATGCAGGCACAGAAATCACCTACGAAGGTAAAGAATACTTAATTATGCGCGAATCAGATATTTATGCAGTTCTTTAATTGTAGACAATCTTAATTAGCATAACATTTATAAAATTAATCAACGTTTGAATAATTATCTGATTAAAAATTATTAATTCTAATTACTTAAACATTACAATTAAATAAAATGGCAAAAGAAGTAAAATATAATATTGATGCGCGTGATGCTCTGAAAAGAGGTGTTGACACGTTAGCAAATGCTGTAAAAGTAACCTTAGGCCCAAAAGGCCGTAATGTAATTATTGAGAAGAAATTTGGTTCTCCGGCTATTACTAAAGATGGTGTTACTGTTGCTAAAGAAATTGACCTGAAAGACCCGATGGAAAACATGGGTGCTCAAATGGTAAAAGAAGTAGCTTCTAAAACTGCTGATCAAGCAGGTGACGGTACAACTACTGCTACTGTTTTGGCTCAAGCTATTATCAGCGCAGGAATTAAGAACGTTGCAGCAGGTGCAAATCCAATGGATTTAAAACGTGGAATTGACAAAGCAGTTTCTATCGTTGTTAACAACCTGCAATCTCAATCTCAAACAGTAGGAGAAGATAGCCAAAAGATTAAACAAGTTGCTTCAATCTCTGCAAACAATGACGAAGTTATCGGTTCATTAATTGCTGAAGCAATGCAAAAAGTTGGTAAAGATGGTGTAATAACTGTTGAAGAAGCAAAGGGTACTGAAACTGAAGTAAAAACTGTTGAAGGTATGCAATTTGATCGCGGTTACTTATCGCCTTACTTTGTTACCAACACTGATAAAATGGAAGTTGAATTAGAGAGTCCTTATATCCTGATCTACGATAAAAAGATCAGCAACATGAAGGAACTTCTTCCTATTTTAGAAAAACAAGTACAAACAGGAAAACCACTTTTAATTATTGCAGAAGACTTAGACGGAGAAGCTTTAGCTACATTGGTAGTGAATAAGATCCGTGGTTCATTGAAAGTTGCAGCTGTTAAAGCTCCAGGATTCGGTGATCGTAGAAAAGCAATGTTAGAAGATATCGCTATCTTAACAGGTGGTACTGTAATCTCTGAAGAAAGAGGTTTCAAATTAGAAAATGCTGAATTAGATTTCTTAGGTCAGGCAGAAAAAGTACTTATCGATAAGGATAATACTACTATGATCAATGGTTCTGGTAACAGCGAAGATATTAAAGCACGCGTAAATCAGATTAAAGCTCAAATCGAAAGCACTACTTCTGATTACGATCGTGAAAAACTTCAAGAACGTTTAGCAAAATTAGCTGGCGGTGTAGCTGTATTATATGTTGGAGCTGCAACTGAAGTTGAAATGAAAGAAAAGAAAGATCGCGTAGATGATGCTTTACATGCAACACGTGCAGCAGTTGAAGAAGGTATTGTAGCTGGTGGAGGTGTTGCTTTCATCCGTGCAATTGAGGCTTTAGCTGATTTGAAAGGTGATAATGAAGACGAAACTACAGGTGTTAACATCATCAAACGTGCAATCGAAGAGCCTTTACGTCAAATCTGTAATAATGCAGGTGTTGAAGGATCAATCGTAGTTCAAAGAGTAAAAGAAGGTAAAGCTGATTATGGCTACAACGCTCGTACAGACTCTTATGAAAACCTGATTAAAGCAGGTGTTATTGATCCAACTAAAGTTTCTCGTATAGCATTAGAAAATGCAGCTTCTATCGCATCTATGTTATTAACTACTGAAGTAGTTTTAGCAGATGCTCCTGAAGAAGATAAAGGCGGCGCTGGTGCTCCTCCAATGGGCGGCATGGGCGGAATGATGTAATATCATTTAGCTTTATAAGTATAAAAAGGCCATTCTGTTTATTCAGGATGGCTTTTTTCATTTAAAGATGTCATCCAATAATTCTTTAATCACTTTATTGCTTTTTTATAATTATTTTTGATTAAGAAAATCGACGGGCATGAATAGATATATATCGTTTTTAAAGAAGTATTTCTTACTTAGTTCTATCACTGTATTACTATTCTCGGCCTCTTGCCAGAAATCAGATGCCCCAGCTCCCATACCTCCAAGAACCAGAGATACCTCACGTGTTCCTGGTAACCCAGCATCCAATACTGCGGTTAACACATGGATAACTGATAGCATGCGCATTTATTATTACTGGAATGAAAGTATTCCTAAGGATGATCTTTTGAACCTTAAGCTGGCACCTCCGGATTTTTTTGAAAGCATACTGGATGATGCAGATCGATTCTCCTGGATTCAAAATGTAGATGACTTAAATGATAACCTGGCTGGCGTAAGTACCACTACCGGATTAAATATTATGCTCGTATCCTACAACGATGATAAAAACGTTCTGGGAGTAGTGAGATATGTTATTCCCGGATCTCCGGCAGACAATCTGGGTATAAAACGCGGAGTGCTTTTCAGCGAAATAAATGGAACAACAATGACTCCTGGAAACTATGAGACGTTGCTAGACCCTTATTTTAACGGAGAGAGCTTTCAAATTACCCTTGCTACTATTGAGAATGACGTCGTAAAAGAAGGAAATAAGGTTAACCTTAGCGTTACTCGCGTTGATGAGCCCTCCGTGTATTATCATAAGATATTTACCACAAACTCGGGCAAAGAAGTAGGCTATATCTTTTATAATCGTTTCTTAAATGAAAAAGCAGATGAACTTTTTAGCGTGTTCAATGAATTTAAGTCATCGGGCGTAAACGAATTAATTTTAGACCTTCGCTATAATTTAGGAGGAGGAATTTCGGTATCAGGCGTATTGGCGGCTTTGATTAAACAAAGCTATAACAAGGATCAGATCTTCGTTAACTACAATTATAACAAGCTCTTTAATGCATTGATTCCTTTGGAAGAAAGAAACGATAGCTTCGCAAAGCTGTTCCCGGCAGTATCAAACATACAAAATACCGATAATGCTATAAGTGACATTGACTCCAAAGTAAAAAATGCGAACTTAAATCTTCCAAAGGTTTATATACTCGGAACTTACAATTCTGCTTCTGCCAGCGAATTAGTAATTCATAATCTGGCTCCTTATATGCAGGTTATTCATATTGGCGAAACCACACGTGGAAAGAATGAAGGATCCATTACAATTGAGGATAAGAGAACACCACGAGTTATAAACTGGGCTCTTCAGCCAATCATTGTAAAGCTAGCGGATAAAAATGGAGAAGGAGATTACGATCAGGGCTTAATACCAGACTATGAAGTTGACGAAACCGATGTGTTACCTTTATTACCCATTGGCTCAGAACAGGACCCATTGGTTGCAAAGGCATTGAGCTTGATTGACCCCATTAGCAGTCCACAAGCACGAGCCAGAACCATGGCAATTACACCAACACCTTTATTACAAAAAGTATCTTTTGCTAATAAATTCGATGAAAGAACAATGAAAGCGAAACCTGTTCAGGTTGATGGAACCATTGATACAGAAACTCTCAAAAAAATAAAGGAAGAAAAGTAGCTTAAAGATTAGATCTGAAAGTCCATTTGGAAGAGCTCTGCTAAATGATGTTTTAGCCGGGCTTTAACTTCCGATATATCTTGCTTTGCTCCAAGCTCTATTTCCATGGAAGTAACCTGTTTATCATCAATACCACAAGGTACAATGTGATTAAAATAGCCTAAGTCAGGGTTCACATTAAATGCAAAACCATGCATAGTTACCCAACGACTGCTACGAACACCCATAGCGCATATTTTACGAGCTCGCTCACTATCAGGCTCCAGCCATACTCCTGTATAACCAGGAAACCTTCCAGCCTCTATACCATACTCTGCTAAAGTCAGTATAACCGCTTCCTCCAGTGTTCTTAGATATAAGTGGATATCCGTAAAGAAATTATCAAGATCCAATATAGGATAACCTACAATTTGACCGGGACCATGATAAGTGATATCACCTCCACGATTAATCTTATAATAGCTGGCACCCGCCTTTTCCAATTCAGCCTCATCTAATAACAGATGCTCAGGCTTACCGCTTTTACCAAGAGTATAGACATGTGGGTGTTCTACAAAAACGAGATAGTTATCCGTTGGATTAGCTGTACTATTTGTACGATTAGCAACTTTCTGAGCTACTATATCCGCGAAAATGGTCTCCTGCTTTCCCCAAGCCTCCTGATAATCGATACTACCCCAATCCTGAAAAATAACCTTCTTATTTTGCATCACCTTTTTTCAATCTACAAATTTACGCATTGCAAACATATGCTAAAAGATACCCATCCATTTTCTCATAATCTACTGTTAAATATTGCGAGAAATCAGGGGTATATAAATGGGCCCGAAGCGTGCCAGCTTCCTGAAATTGAAAGGCTTCAACATCAATATTCTGTTTTAAAGAAATTCCCTTCTTTCCTTGCCATTTAAATATTGCCTCTTTAGCACACCAGCAAACATATAATCTTTCAATTTCATGCTCACCATGTACTCTTTCAATTTCAAAATCTTTTAGAAACTTTTTGGCAATACGCCTTATCTTGGGTTGAATTATCTCTATATCCACACCTACGGCATTCTTTGGATGAACCATTGCAATAGCAAAATCATTAGAATGGCTTAAAGAAATATACCCTTCATAATTATCAATATAGGGCTTACCATGCTCATCTTTCAAACACTCTGCAACCCCCTGCGGAAATAACGCATTTAATGCTTGCCTTACTGCCAACCAACGAACTCTTCCTCTTTCTGAACGTATAGCAAGTAATTCGTTCTGTTCTCGTTTACTGATATTTAAATTTGACCGCAATTCCTCCTCATTTTCCTCAATATGCCATAAACATAAAGAGCTTCCATTGGCTAAGGTTTTAATATAACGTATCGGCATTCTCTATTATATTTCTAATTATTCTTGATAAGAGCATTCCAAATTACAAACATTTGTTCGGATATTAATTTAAAAACAGTTTCTTGACTTTTCCGAGTATATTAAGCAAGATTATTTTCTAATTTTACAGCTATGATTTTATCTGATAAGCGAATACTCGAAGAGATTGAAGCAGGAAACATTGTAATCGAACCTTATGATCGTAAATGCCTGGGAACCAATTCATATGATGTACACTTAGGGAAATACCTGGCCACTTACAAGAACCGGGTATTGGACGCAAGAGAACATAATGAAGTTCTTCATCTGGAGATTCCAAAAGAGGGCATAGTCCTGGAACCAGGCACTCTATATTTAGGCGTAACCGTTGAGTATACAGAAACCTACAAGCACGTTCCTTTTTTAGAAGGAAAATCAAGCATCGGGCGCTTAGGAATTGATATCCATGCTACTGCCGGAAAAGGCGATGTTGGTTTTTGCAACACCTGGACCTTAGAAATATCAGTTACCCAAGCTGTTCGCGTTTATGCAGGTATGCCCATTGGTCAGTTAATCTATTTCGCTGTTGATGGTGAAATTGAAACTCCATACAATACAAAAGGGAATGCCAAATACAATCGGAAAACTACCAAACCGGTAGAAAGCATGATGTGGAAGAACGACTTTTAATCATCGCTAAACTCCATTAAATAAGCTTTCAAGAACTCATCTATTTCTCCATCCAATACAGCCTGTGTATTGGATGTTTCGTAATTTGTGCGTAAGTCTTTCACCAATTTATAAGGGTGCAACACATAATTTCTTATTTGCGATCCCCATTCAATCTTTTTCTTATTGCCTTCAATTAAAGCCGTTGCTTCCATCTTTTTACGCATCTCAATCTCATACAATTGAGATTTCAATAGTCGCATCGCATTTTCCTTATTTTGCAATTGAGAACGGGACTCCTGGTTTTTAATAACGATCCCTGTAGGTTTGTGATGCAACCGAACAGCGGTCTCTACCTTATTAACATTCTGACCTCCAGCACCTCCAGAGCGAAAAGTATCCCATTCAACTTCTGAATCCTTGACATCAATCTCAATCGTGTCATCAATTAACGGATAAACATAAACAGAAGCAAATGAGGTATGCCTTTTAGCATTAGAGTCAAAAGGAGAAATACGCACCAATCGATGCACCCCATTCTCACCTTTTAAATAACCGTATGGAAAGCTGCCTTCAAATTGCAAGGTAACTGTTTTCAGTCCGGCAATTTCACCCGACTGATAATCCTGCTCTGTAATCTTATAACCATTTCTCTCTCCCCACATCAAATACATTCTCATCAACATCTCAGCCCAATCACAACTTTCTGTCCCTCCGGCACCCGATGTAATCTGAAGAACCGCACCCAACTGATCTTCTTCAGAACTTAACATATTTTTAAACTCAAGATCTTCTAATGCACTTACAGCATTGCGATATACTTCGTCAACCTCTTCTGCACTGGCATCGCCAGCATGAAAGAAATCATACATCACAACCGTATCCTCAACAAGCGACAATAGCTTATCGTAGGAGTCAGTCCATATTTTCTTACTTTGAATGGTATGTAATACAGCCTCAGCTGCCTTAGGATCGTCCCAGAAATTAGGAGTAAGTGTTAAACTCTGGTCTTTATGGATCTCTTCTTTTTTAGTATCGATGTCAAAGGTGCCTCCTCAGGGAAGCAGTTCGATCCCTCAAATCTTGAATGTTTTCTTTGGTCATTGGACAAATATACGATTAATGATGAGTCTATTTTTAGAACAACGAAAACAATTGATGGTTTAATAAAATCAATAATTACTTCAATAGTTCTGTTATATCTTCTTCTGTTAATGACTTTACGAAGCTTTCTTCAATCTGAATTAAGGAATCGGCAATTACTTTCTTTCGATTTTGCAAAGCCAGAATCTTCTCTTCTACAGAGTCTTTGGTAATAAATTTATAGATAAATACATTGCGACTTTGCCCGATACGGTGCGAACGATCTATCGCCTGCATTTCTACTGCAGGGTTCCACCAAGGGTCTAATATAAAAACATAATCTGCTTCTATGAGGTTCAAACCTACTCCTCCGGCTTTAATGGAGATCAAAAAGACATTTACATCATCACTCTCTCTAAACTCATTCACTACTTCCTTACGATTCTTCGTAGCACCATCTAAATATGCATAAGCAATCTTCTCTTGATTAAAGTAATCAGCATAAATTTTCATCTGCCTTACAAACTGAGAGAAAATCAGAACCTTATGGCCCCGCAATAAGACATTCTCCAGGGTATCAATAACATTCTCAAACTTTCCTGAAGATCCTTTATACTCATTATCAATCATGCGCGGATGGTTGGCTAACTGCCGAAGCTTACTCAAACCCTGTAAAACCTGGATACCCGTCTTCTTAAAGCTTCCATCCTCCAATTGCTTAAGCATTAAATTACGATATTCAGCTTTAACCTTCTCATAATCGTCAGCCTGTTCGTCAGTCATACTACAATAGAATATCTTTTCAGACTTTTCCGGAAGCTCTGTAGCCACCTGTGCCTTGGTACGACGTAAAACAAAAGGCTTAATCAATACCTGTAGCCGTCTGGCAGCTTCTTCATCCTTTTTCTTTTCAATAGGAACCACAAACTCCTTTAAAAAGAATGAATGGCCTCCCAATAATCCCGGATTAATAAATGCCATTTGCGGCCATAAATCAGCCACTGAGTTTTCAACCGGCGTACCGCTTAATATCAATTTATGCCGTCCCCTCAACTTATTAATCGCCTTAAAAGATTTCGAAGAAACATTTTTTATATTCTGACTCTCATCCAATATGATATAATGAAATAAGAAATCGCCCAAAACAAGTTCATCAATCCTTGCAATTCCATAAGTGCTGATAACCAAATCATAATTGGAAAAATCTACAGAAGATTTCCCACGCATCCCTCCTGTATGATTTAGAATTTTCAAATGAGGAGCAAACTTCTCAGCCTCACTTAACCAGTTATAGATCAATGAAGTGGGCATTATAATCAACGAAGTAGGATTGCTTGTCTCGGTTGAGAGATCTTCTTTCTCTTTTTGCAAAAGAGCTAAAGTTTGTACAGTTTTTCCCAAGCCCATATCATCTGCCAGACAACCTCCAAAATGATACTTCTTTAAGAACTGGAACCAATTATAGCCCGCCTTTTGATAAGGCCGTAAGCTTCCACTAAAATTAACAGGGTCGTCAACCTCTTCCAATGTCTCAAAATCAATCAATCTTTCCATCTTCCTTCGCATGCTGATTCCTGCTATTTCACTTACCTGCAACTCATTGATCACCCCTACATGCTGCTTTTTTAATCGCAAAGATTCATTGCCCTCTGCGAAATAAAAGAAATTCACGAACTGCGTAAACCACTGCTCCGGAATAATAGCAACTTCGCCCGAAGGAAGGACAAACTCCCTTATCTTATTTAATATGTTTTTTCGAAGACTTATAAATGGGATGCTATACTGTCCAAATTGAACCATCGCCTGAATGTCAAACCAGTCATTATCCTCCTTAACTTCCAGATCCAGCTCTATCTTTCCAAATAGAAATTGTTTCTCGGCCTTCTTTTGAATAACCTCAAAACCATTCTCTTTCAATACCTCAATATGCTCACTTAACCAGTTAATCAACGAGAAATCCTCCTGCCCCATGCTATCATTCAGCGAAGGATCTATTTCAAACTGATTTGAAAGTCCCACTTTAGGATGAAGCCCCAAACTCTTAAGGAATGAAATTCTCCCACTCTCCCATTGCACCGATCTTTTTATCCGATAAAATGTGTAGGAATCAGATTCTGCATCATATTCTAATTTAACACTAACTTTCTTTCCTGATATCTCTGAAAACGTATAAGGACCATATTTAAACTTAACTTTAAGTACAGGGCCTTCAGCCGCCTGATAACTAAATTCAATGATAGGAGTGCCATCATACTGTTGAGTCTTTATCTCAAAACCTTCGGCATATACATGATGCTTCTCAATCAACGGTCCTATGAATTTCTTAAAATAACTTTGCTCTGCCGAACGGGGAATAGAAATAAATCGTTTATTCAGGAAAGGAGATAATTTCTTACCATCTACATCCTGCTCAAAGAAGTACAGAACGTTTTCCAATAACAAACAAGCAGGTTCATTAGTAATAACTTCTGCATCCTTATACATGAATTCTATCCTAAAACCATCATACTTCAATGTTGGAAAATAACGGAGTTCGGTATCAGAGCGTCTAAAATGAAATAAAACAGAAGTTAAATGCTCCGCGAATGCCAGAGGAGTCTCAACCGGCCATCCTTCTTTGCTCATTAAAAAAAGAGATTTCTCTTTAAGCAAACTAAGGATCTGGTTCAAATTCTGTTCAATCCTGGGACGAATAACAGCGAAAATCTTTGGAGTGAAGATGTTTAAAAAGTATTCCGAAGGACGAATATTCTTCTTATAAAACCGCTTAATCAATTGACTTTGCTCAATCTCTTCACACAGTTTAATCAAAGTCCAATCCGTCTCATCCATGCCTTGCTCATATTCAGAGGCAGTATTCATGAACAATCGCTGGTAGGTAAGCGAAAAACTATGATCCTGATTCAGTTGCACAACATGAGGTTCTATTAAATAACCCAGAAACTCATGCTTACACAAAGAATAAACTATCTTAAATGGTTTCTTGCTATCTACTCTCATTATTCAATTAAAAATCACTTTTTATTCCTTATAATTCTTAAAAGGGTTTTAAATATAATGATTCCTTTTGGATAAAAGCCTATTATTAAAAAACAGGCTGAGAAAGATTACCTATAAACAAAAAATGCCCTCCTGTAACAGGAGGGCATTTCATATAATTTTAAAAGATCTATGCTCCTAACTGAACTCTTTTGAATGCAGTTACAGTCAATCCTTTAGATACACTATCCAAGAACTGGCTTATATTTTTAGAAGAATCTTTAACAAATTCCTGATTCAATAAAGTGTTTTCTTTATAGAATTTATTCAATTTACCTTGTGCGATTTTTTCAATCATAGCTTCAGGTTTTCCTTCAGC
The DNA here is from genome assembly GCF_004339765.1 of Albibacterium bauzanense. Taxonomy (GTDB): domain Bacteria; phylum Bacteroidota; class Bacteroidia; order Sphingobacteriales; family Sphingobacteriaceae; genus Albibacterium; species Albibacterium bauzanense. The sequence goes on from NZ_SMGO01000002.1 coordinate 212,011, forward strand.
ACGAATTTGCTCTTTGGCAATTTCAAGCTCACGCTCAACTAAAGTAGCATCTACACCGTCTTTATCGATAGCAGTAGGATTCATTGCAGCAATTTGCATCGCTACGTCTCTACCTGCATCTTCAACACCTTCTGTATCTGCACTTAATCCAACCAATACAGCTAAACGGTAATTGCTATGAACATAAGCTACTACTTTCTCAGCTTCAATAAATTCGTAAGTCGAAACTTCAACCTTCTCACCAGTTTTACCAGTTTGCTCAATAATTAAATCAGCAACACTTACGTTATTGATTGTTAATAATTTTAATGCTTCTACACTTGAAGGATGCTCTTGAGCAGCAAGATTAAGAATGCTTTCTGCAAATGCAACAAACTCATCGTTCTTTGCAACGAAATCAGTTTCGCAATTAACTTCAACAACTACCCCTCTTTTTCCATCTACAGAAGTTTTTGCTAAAACCAAACCTTCATTTGATTCACGATCTTGACGATTTGCAGCAACCTTTGCACCTTTTTTACGTAGATAATCAACTGCATCCTCAAAATTACCTTTAGCCTCTACCAAAGCCTTTTTGCAATCCATCATACCTGCGCCTGTTTGTTGGCGTAGTTTATTTACGTCTGATGCAGAAATTTGTACTGTCGACATTTTTTCTCCTTTATTTATTAATAAAATAATTATGGGTTGCTAATTAAGTGTTGTGATAAAGCAAAACACATAATCAACAACCCACAACATTAAAAAATTTAATCCTTTTTCTCTTCTACTTTATCTTCTACACTCTCTTCACTTGCTGTTTCAGCAGCTTGAGGTGCATCTGAAGTTGTAGTTGCAGATTTACGTGCACGTTTAGCACCGCCTTCTTTTTTCTCAGGAGCTGCTTCTTGCTTAGCATTATCTATTTGTGCTTTTGCTGCTGCCGCTTCTTTCTCTGCTTCATCTTCCTTATCGCGCTTGCGTTCATCTAAACCTTCTTTAATTGCTTGTCCAATTACGCCTGCAATTAATGAAATTGATTTAGAAGCATCGTCATTCGCCGGAATAGGGAAATCGATATTTGATGGATTAGAGTTGGTATCAACCATTCCGAAAGTAGGAATGTTTAATTTGATAGCCTCACTAACTGCAATATGTTCTTTCTTTACGTCAACAATAAATAACGCAGCAGGTAAACGGTTTAAATCAGCGATACCACCTAATAGTGATTCCAATTTAACACGCTCACGTTGAATCATCAACTTTTCTTTCTTTGATAAAACATCGTATGTACCATCTTTCGTCATTTTGTCAATGTTCGACATCTTTTTGATCGACTTACGTACAGTAGCAAAGTTTGTAAGCATACCACCTAACCAACGTTCCGTAACAAACGGCATGTTAGTTTCTTTGGCTTGCTCCGCAATAATATCTTTTGCTTGCTTCTTAGTAGCAACAAATAATATCTTACGACCTGATTTTACAATTTGTTTAATTGCAGATGAAGCTTCTTCTAACTTCACCAATGTTTTATTTAAATCGATAATGTGGATGCCGTTACGCTCCATGAAAATGTATTTCGACATTTTCGGATCCCATTTGCGGGTAAGGTGTCCAAAATGTACACCTGCATCCAGTAATTCCTGATATGTTGTTCTAGCCATTGCTTGGTCCTCCTTAAATTAACGTTTACTAAATTGAAATTTCTTACGAGCTTTAGCACGTCCTGGTTTCTTACGCTCAACCATACGGTTATCACGAGTTACCAAGCCTTTAGCACGTAAAGCCGCTTTAATTTCTGGGTTGAGTTCAATTAGAGCTTTAGCAATTGCTAAACGCACTGCTTCTGCCTGACCTTTTACTCCACCACCCGAAACGTTAACTTTAACATCATGGTTTCCAGAAACTCCGGCAACCTCAATGCTTTGCGTTACTATGTATTGCAGGGGCAATGTTGGAAAGTATTCTTTGTAATCTTTACCGTTTACGATAATGGTTCCGCTACCTGCACTAAGATAGATACGTGCAACAGCAGTTTTTCTTCTTCCTGAAGTGTTTGTAATTGACATTTCTTTTCTCCTTAGAATTTAACTGTTTTAGGACTTTGAGCCGCATGTGGATGCTCATTACCAACATACACATAAAGGTTCTTAAATAGGGCGCGGCCTAATTTGTTCTTAGGCAACATACCACGTACCGCTTTCTCAACGATGCGCGTCGGGTGTTTAGCCAATAATTCCTTAGGAGAAATGAAACGCTGACCACCTGGATAACCAGTATAAGAGGTATAAACTTTATCATTCAGTTTATTCCCGGTCAACTTAACCTTGTCTGCATTAATAACGATCACGTTATCTCCGCAGTCTACGTTTGGGGTAAATGTAGGCTTGTGTTTTCCTCTGATTACTTTCGCAATTTCAGAAGACAAGCGCCCCAAAATCTCACCTTCGGCATCAACTACAATCCATTCTTTATTAATGGTTTGCTTGTTGGCTGAGACAGTTTTGTAACTTAACGTATTCACTTGCTTTGTTTTATTTTATGAATAATTTATATTTTTTCCCTAAAAATAAGGACTGCAAAGGTAAGAATAAGTTTTTTGAAACCAACATAGATTTACTAATTTTTCTTAGGTTTGTTTTATGAAGCTACCAACCTTACCCGGTTTTGACCCTCAGGCATTTGAGAAATATTTCAAAAACACGGGCTGGCTTATGATGGCACGTGTAGGCACGCTACTTGTAAAGATGCTTACCGGAATTGCTGTAGCCAACTATTTAGGTAGCTCAGGCAATGGAATATTAAACTTTCCCTTAGCCCTTATCACATTTTTTATGGCTGCTTCTGCATTAGGCCTGGACTCCTATATTACCCGCGAACTATTGCAACGCCCTCAATCTAAAAACGTATTATTAGGAACCGCATTTGCCTTGCGTCTATCTGCAGGATTAATTGTACTGCCTTTAATTTATTTCACCTACTTCCTGATTAACGGCCTTTCAAGTGCTAACCCGGGCGTTCCATTTAATTTTATCGCCATTGTTTCCTTCGTCTGCGTTATCCAGTCCATTAACATCATCGATAGCTATTTCCAGTCGCAGGTTCAGGGAAGAAAGATCATGATCGTGCAGGTTATCGCCAATATTATCTCTGCCCTGGCAAAAATAATCCTTATATTTTTAGCTGCTCCCATTACCTGGTTTATCTGGGCGCTATTAGCCGATGCTGCATTTTTAGCTATTGGCTATTTATGGATGTATCAAAAGAGCAATGAGTCTGTCTTTCATTGGAAATTCGATAAAAGCCTGGCGAAATATTTACTCAAAATGGCGTGGCCGCTTGCTTTTTCAGCCATACTGGTTACCCTCTACATGAAAATAGATCAGATAATGATCAGCAGTTATTTGGGCAGTAGTGCGCTGGGCATTTATTCAACTGTAGTAAGCCTGAGCGAAAGCTGGTATTTTATCCCCGTCGCAACAGTAAGCGCACTCTTCCCGGCAATCATGAATGCCCGGAAACACAATGAAGAACGCTATCAGAATCGGCTCCAAAACCTGTATGATCTTATGTCATTTATCAGTGTTGGAATAGCCATCATCATGACCTTTGCATCCCCTCTCATATATAGAATACTTTACAAAGCAGATTATGCCGCAGGCGCTGAAGTTTTAGCCATTCATATTTGGGCAGGAATATTCGTATTTTTGGGGAGTGCTAGCGGCCAGTATTTAATTGCCGAAGGTTATACCAAACTCTCACTGGTGCGTACCGCCGTAGGAGCTTTGGTAAATATTATTTTAAATATATGGTGGATTCCAATTTTTGGCATAAAAGGTGCGGCTTGGGCATCATTAATAGCTTATGCAGTAGCTACATTTTATATTGTACTAATACCAAGAACAAGAGCCCAGGGTATCATGATGTTAAAATCAATATTTCAGATAAACTTAATCAGAAAACTTATTAAACCTTGAAAAATATATATCCTATCTCCAGTCTTTTAAATATCCAAAAGCTACGCTCCATACTATCTTTTGGCATAAAAGGTTATCTAGCAGAAATCGGTTGGTTTGTTGCCCTTAAGCATAAATCATCTGTAAACGGAGAGAATGAACCGATCCCCTGGCTCACGTATTCATTTATCGATTTTCTGGAAAACAGGCTAAATAAAGAACAGTCTATCTTCGAATTTGGCTCAGGTAACTCAACACGTTATTTTGCAAAGAAGGTAAACGATATCAGCTCCTTGGAGCATGATAAAGCCTGGTATGAAAGCGGACTTAAGAATAAACCGCACAATGCCAATCTGATCTTTTGTGAACTTGACGCAGATGGCAATTATTGTCGCGGAGCAATTAATACCAAACAAAAATTCAATATTATTATTATAGATGGTAGAGATCGTGTAAACTGCTGCCTGCAAAGTATTGATGCCCTTAAAGAAGACGGAGTACTTATCTTAGATGATTCTGAACGCGAACGTTATACAGCTGGACGGATTGCTTTAATAGAAAAGGGCTTCAAAGAGCTTTCTTTTAGCGGCATTTCACCAGGCTTTTTTTACAGGAAGGAAACTTCCGTATTTTACCGAAGCAATAACTGTTTAGGTATTTAATATATCAATTTTAATGTAATTCTATATGCAGCATCTTGCGCCCATTGCTTTATTTGTATATAACAGACCGGAACATACACGCCGGACGATTTCCTTTTTACAAAAAAACCTGCTGGCAGATGAATCAAGATTATTTATTTACTCAGATGCCGCCAAAGACGAGGCCGATAGAAAAAAGGTTGATGAAACAAGAGAGCTCATCAAAACGTTTGATGGTTTCAAATCCGTAAAAATAATTGAACGTAAGGAGAACTATGGCTTAGCTGCATCCATCATTGATGGTGTATCAGAACTTACAAAAGAATATGGAAAGGTAATTGTTTTTGAAGACGATCTACTAGCCTCACCCTTCACCTTAAGATATTTCAATGAGGCCTTAAGAACCTATCAGACAGAAGAGCGTGTAATGCAGATCAGCGCCTATATGTTTCCTCTAAAAGATGCAGAGAAATTGCCAGAAACATTCTTCTTCCGGGCAACTACAAGTTGGGGTTGGGCTACGTGGGAAAGAGCCTGGAATCACTTTGAACCCAATGTTTCTCTTTTATATCAGCAATTTGACCAGAACAAAATCAGAGATTTCTCTATAGATGGTTCCATGAATTACTGGAAACAGCTACTCGATTTTAAAAGCCATAAAAACAACTCCTGGTCTATCCGCTGGTATGCATCTGTCTTTTTAAATAAGGGGCTCGTTTTACATCCAAGAGAATCATTAATCGATAATATCGGACACGACGGCACAGGTGTACATTCAATCATTGAAGATACTTACCAGGTTACCATCTCCCGAAAACCCGTTCATAATTTCGCGTCAGAAATTAAAGAAAATAAAGAAGCACTGGCAGCGATCAAGCTCTTTTTTAAACATAGAAAAGGAAGCCTATTCAAACGAGGAAAGAAATTCCTTATTAATACATGGTATCAATTTTTCAAGTCGTAGAATGATCGAAGTAAGCGTAGTTATACCAATATATAAGTCTGAATTAACAGATTCTGAATTAAGGTCTTTCAAACAGTGCCTGGATATACTGGGAGACCACCCGCTGATGCTCGTTGCTCCAAATGGTTTAGATACTACATTTTACGAGAACATTGCAGGCAGAAATCTTCAATGTGCATACTTCAATAAACGCTATTTCACTTCTGTACGCGGCTATTCTGAACTATTTTTAAGCAAGAAGCTCTACTGTCATTTTGAGGCATACGAATACATCCTTATCTATCAATTAGATGCCTGGGTATTTCGCGATGACCTATCTTATTGGTGCGAACAGAAATACGATTATATTGGTGCACCCTGGTTAGAAGCCCCTCCCATAACATCGGGCAAGAAACCGCTTATTAACCTTTCTAATTTCTTAATAAACAAGGTAGGTAATGGAGGCTTTTCGTTGAGGAAAGTGAAACCACATATCAAATGGGCCTGGTGGGTTTCTTTTCTATTTAAGTTCTTCCCAAAAAACGAAGACATTTTATGGACACTCTTCGCACCTTTTAAAAAGCCCAATGAGATAGAAGCCTTACAATTTGCATTTGAATTAAATCCAGAGCATTCCTATGAGCTCATCAATGAGCAATTGCCATTCGGTTGCCATGCCTGGGAAAAATACAATCCTACATTCTGGAAAAGATTCATTTAAATCATGCCGACTAATTTTCATCCCACCCTATCAGTTATCACCATCGTTTATAACAACGTAAAGGATATTGAACGGACCATGCTTTCAGTAATTAATCAAGATTATGATGCAATAGAATACATCATTGTCGATGGAGGTTCAACAGACGGGACCTTGGATATAATTAAGAATTACGAAGATAAGATCACCAAATGGATCAGCGAACCCGATAAGGGGATCTATAATGCCATGAACAAAGGGTTAAAAATGGCGAGTGGCGACTATGTTCTGTTTATGAATTCAGGCGATGAGATATATGCCAATAATACTGTATCTAAGGTGTTTGCATCAGAACCGAATGCTGATATCTATTACGGAGAGACTGAAATGTTCAATGAAGATTGGGAAAGCCTGGGAACACGCCGGCATAAAGTTCCCGAAAAGTTTACCTGGCGCAGCTTTAGATATGGTATGAGCATCAGCCATCAAGCCATCTATATCCGCAGAGAAATAACCGAATCCTATGATGAACATTATAAATTAAGCGCAGATATCGACTGGATTCTTAAAGCTGCCCGAAAAGCAAAAAAGATTGTAAATACTCATCAATATGTTGCTAAATACCTAGTTGGGGGGATGTCTAAAAAACGCCACCGTGAAAGTCTGAAAGAACGCTTCCACATCTTTACTGAGTATTATGGCTTTACTGCCAACCTATTTAACCATGCAATTATTGCAGCCAAGTTAAGCTGGTATTATTTGAAAAACAGGCGAACAAACGATTAATCAGAAGCTTGATTAGCTAAGGCCAAAAGATTCCCTAAATTTTCAGCTGTCCTTGTAAGGTTAGAAGCCGTATGCTTAAAAGCTTGGGCTAAATCAATGGGTTCATTTCCGATTGACAAAATCACATCAAAATATTCCTGCAAATCAGTATTCACATCCAAAGGCACTTTCCCTGCAAAAGCAATAACCGGCAAGCCCTTAAGCTTTGCCCGATAAGCTACTCCAAATGGCCCCTTTCCTTGCAGCGTTTGCTCATCAATACTTCCTTCTCCTGTAATTACCAGATCTGCATTTTCTAAAGAAGAAGAGAAATCAGTAAACTCTAAAAAGTAATCAATTCCATTCACAAGCTTTGCATTTAAAAAGGCATACAATCCGGCTGCTGCACCTCCTGCAGTACCGCCATGCTTTACAGAAGCCATATCCTTTCCAGTCTGTTTCAAAGCTACTTCTGACAGTTTAGAAAGCGCTTTATCCAGCTTATTCACATCTTCTGTCGATGCACCCTTTTGAGGCCCGAAGACAGCAGCTGCTCCCTCATTACCTAATAATAAATTGTCTACATCGCAAAGAACAACCACCTCACAGTCCAACATTCTTTTATCAAATAAAGAAAGGTCAATAGAATACAAATCAACCAGACTCTCTGGAAGCGATATCAATTCTTTACCTTCTTTATCCAAAAAACGGATACCCAAAGCTTTCAATATTCCGCAGGCACCATCCACCGTGGCTGAACCTCCCAATGCAATAATGAACTTCTTTACTCCTTTTTCAAGAGCTATTTTTATCTGTTCACCGGTTCCAAAAGATGTTGCTATCAATGGGTTCAATTCTTCCGACTGCAGCAAGCGTATTCCAGATGCATTTGCCATCTCGATAACAGCTGTTTTGCCACCGTCAATCAATCCAAAAGATGTGCTTATCTCTCTTCCCAATGCATCGTGCACGGACGATTCTATTATTTCTCCTTTAAAATTGTCTATAATTAATGCCCCCGTTCCATCACCTCCATCGCCTATCGGAAAGCAGGTACAATTGCAAGCAAGCTTACTTTGTAAAAAACCTTTCTGGATAGCTAAAGCTGCCTCTGAAGCATTCAAACTATGCTTAAAGCTATTAGGAGAGATAAGGATCTGCATTGTTAACCGTTTACCACATTAACCGGATTACCTTTTTTGAAAGCAGATAAATTATCTGTAGCAATCTGCAATAAACGAGTGCGCGATTCGATCGTTGCCCAGGCAATATGAGGAGTTATGATGCAATTCTTCGCATTAAACAACGGATTATCTTTTGCAGGAGGCTCAAGCAATAACACATCAATACCAGCCCCGGCAATAACGCCCTCATTTAATGCGGATGCAAGATCTTCCTCAACGATAATAGGCCCTCTGGCGGTATTTAAAAGAAATGCAGAAGCTTTCATGCTTTTTAAGCTTTCCTTATTAATTAAACCTTCTGTTTGAGGGGTTAACGGACTATGGATACTCACTACATCCGATTCTTTTAAAAGATCAGGTATCTCTGCCCATTTAAAATTCTTGCGCTGTGATTGATTACTATGTGTTCGGCTTGCGCCAATAACATTCATCCCAAAAGCGGTAGCCACATCAGCAACCTGTTGTCCGATGGTGCCAAAACCGATGATCCCCATTGTTTTACCCGAAAGCTCAATCAACGGATAATCCCAAAAACTAAAATCTAAAGAACGCGACCATTTGCCATCTGTCACAGCATCGCTATGGCGCTGAACATGCAAGCAGAGTTCCAGCAACAATGCAAAAGTTAATTGCACAACAGAGGGCGTGCTATAACCAGGCACATTACACACAGTTATTCCACGTTTTTTTGCAGCTTCGATTGCAATAATATTATAACCGGTTGCCGTAACCCCGATGTATTTTAAATCAGGCAGGCTATTTATTTCTTTCTCACCAATAGAAACTTTATTAGTCAGCAGAACATCCGCACCTTTGCAGCGTTCAATTATTTTATCAGTCGGTGTGCGATCATATACTACAACCTCACCCAACTGCTTTAAGCCATCCCAACTCAAATCTCCCGGATTTAATGTACAACCGTCAAGTACGATAATTTTCATTATATTAATTTGTTTTTTAATGGAAATGAAGCTATCATGAGTTATCGTTTTCTCGATTTATAAACTCCATGAACTCATGATGGTTTCTTTGAATTTTCTTTATACCTAAATTATTAAAAGTAAAGAAAATTAATCAAAAATGATAAGCCAGGTTCATAATTTCTTCTAATCATGCTTTAACCATGTATTACCCTTGCTTTACATATTCGGCTTATTAGCGAGTGATCCCTCCGTTGAGTCTGTGCTTTTTTGGCTGTTTTAACGCAGATACAACGGAAGAACAAAGAAATATGTAAAAATAAATGTAATAGGAGGGTTAATTTGGGGTTTATTCAATTATTCCTAAGCCTGTTGCTGCCCAGTAAATACCGCCATAAATATGAGCTAAAAACCAAGGATCTTTGAATGCCTCAGGCATATGTCCAAGAGTTGTGTAGAATGATCTCCCTCCATCATATTCCTGATACCATGCTACAGGGTGAAAATCACCCATTGCAGTAAATCTATTGGGGTTTCCCCATGTTCTATCAGGATCATAGGTTTTTTCATCTACTGTAAGCAATGTTTTCAAATTGCCTGTCAATGCTTCTCCATATGAATACCACTCTTCAGTCCAGATCCATTTGTCGGGAAGATGCATAGTAGCCGGGAAATTTTTATCAACTACATTCATAACAGCAGTTTGCTCTTCTGGGTGATCAGTAAGGCTGCGTCCGACTAGTTTTCGGAACCATTCTTCCTGGTTTCTATTGGCAGAAGATCCATGGATGCCCACAAATCCGCCACCGTTGCGGATAAAAGCTTTGAAATTTTCCTTCTGTGCATCAGAAAGGTCTTCTCCTTTTGAGTGAAGAAAAACAATGGCATCAATTCCTTTCAGAAATTCTGCTGAAAAAGGATCTCTAACATTTCCACTACCGTTCTTCTGTGCCCAAACTAATTCAAAATGATGTTGTAATGCCATCTCCTTGAACTCAATCATGGCAACCGGAACAGTAGGGTCATGCCATCGATCCGGCCCCGTATAAACCATTACTTTAAATTGTTGTGCAAAAGCAGGGACCGTGCTAATTAACACCATCAAAACGATGAAGATGTAATTGATTTTTTTCATCAGGTTATTTAATTGGTTTCGCAATTCACATTCTATGCAAACAACATTCTTATGTCCTTATGTAATCTTACGGCTTAAGAATTTTTAGAGGAGGCCTTGTATTCCTTTTGTTCTCTCCAAACTGCAAAGCCCAATACTAAAAGTAATAAGACGGAAGCAATAAGGGAAATAGTTTCTCCGGTATAATAAGATTGAGGTTCGAATTTGAATTCTACTTTATGGTTACCTCCGGGAAGCTGAGCAGCACGCAATACATAGTCGGCTCTGAAATATGGAATTTCTTGACCATCTACATACGCTTTCCATCCTTTATCATAATAGATTTCAGAAAATACTGCTACAACGGTGCCTGGAGCAGAATATTCATATATCAAATGATCTGGACGGTAATCAACTAATTCTATAATGGCATTGGTTGAATTACTGATCTTGGCAGAATCGATAAGGTGTTTAAATTCTGTGTGAATGATAGCTACGTCTTTTGGATTGAAGCTATCAAGTCCTTGCATTTCCTGCTCTGCATTATCTACATATTTAATACGGTTGATAAACCATGCATTTCCTGCAGCCGAACTTCTGTTCTGGATATGTTGAGAATCTTGCCCATCGGAAGTAATAACATACTTCGTATTCAGCATATCCAATACATCCTGATTAATGGCGTTATTGAACTGACGTTCTAATAATTCTTGATAACGCATTAATTTAGCAGCATGGTATCCTCCAATGGTATTGTGATAATACGATGTGCTTGCACTATTGAATGTAGAAATGGTTAAATCAAGAACCCGATAATCTGGCTGTGTATCACGGTTAATAAATTTATCTACCTCACGTTTCGGGAATTGATTGGCAAGTACAGATGCTTCAACAAAATTATCTTTGTTTAAATAGCGACGGTTTACACCCCACATATCAATCAGAATAGCTACTGCTAATAAAATGATAGCTGTTTTTGGTTTCAATTTATCTTTAACCCAAAGCCAAACGACTCCTGAACCTAACAATACAAAAATGAACGATCTAAAAGCATCGTTTCTTGCCATAGCGGTACGATCACTAACCAATGCATTCAAGATAGATTGTGCAAAATTATTATCGCCAAGCTGCTGTCCTAACTGTTGAGCTATTGCCTGATGATTACTGGTTTTAAAGCTTAAGAACAGGTTGGGCAAAATGGCTACAATTAAGGCAATGCCACCGACAATATAAAAGCTATAAAGTACCTTTTTATCTAACTTTGGAATCTCTGTCCGCTTGGTAATAATTTCGTTTAAAGCCAATACTGCAAGGATTGGAATAAAGAGGGATGCGATTACCAGAGTTGACTCTACAGCTCTGAATTTATTATAAAGTGGGAAATAATTAAAGAAGATATCGGAAATAAATGGCAAATGTCTTCCAAAGGCGAGGAATAGACTCAGAAGCGTTGCTCCTAATAGCCACCATTTTAAGCGACTGTGAACGATGAATAGTCCCAATACAAATAAGAAAATTACAATCGCACCAAAATACCATGGTCCAGAGGTAAAAGGCTTATCGCCCCAATAGGTAGGCATTTGCTGTGCGAAACCCACCGCTTGGTTTGCAGGAACACCTTCTTTAAGAAGCACTTTTGCAACTTCTGAGTTTTCGTCTAATTGAGGACCTGAACCACCGCCGTATGCATTAGGAATTAGGAAAGTAAGGTTTTCCATTACTCCCTGACTCCATTGATAGGCATACTCTCTATCAACTCCTTTTGTATCTGCAGCCTTTGCTTCAGTTGTTAAATTTGATTTACCTCTGATAGATTCCTGGCTATATTCATAGGTAGTCCATAATAAGCCAGCATTTACTGCCAAAGCTAATACGCAAGCTACTGCCAAAGAACCGATAGCTTTTCCAAATTCAGCTGTTTTCTTTTCTTTAATGGCATGATATAGTTCTATTCCCACCAATATTAACATAGCAATAAGGAGGTAATAGGTCATTTGAATATGGTTTACCCTGATCTCTAAGGCCAGGAACAGGGCTGTTAAAGCGGCTCCCCATAGATATTTACCCCGTAACGTTAGTAAAATACCGGCTATAACAGGTGCAAAGAAAGCAATAGCGTAGGCTTTACTGGCATGCCCTGCTTCAATATATATAAAATTATAAGAGGAGAAAGTAAATGCAACTGCCCCTAATGCGGCAATCCATGGCTTAACGCGCATTACATTAAAGAGCAAATAAGAACCTATTAAATAGAAGAGAATGGTATCAATCGGATTGGGAAATACGGTCTTAAAGAAACCCATAACATGGGTTGTAATGTTCTTAGGATAGGATACCCAGATCTGATAAGAAGGCATTCCACCAAACATTGCATTGGTCCAAAGTGGTGCTGTACCATCTTCTGCTTTAAAATCCATGATCTCCCTTTGCATGGCTTTCGCTTGGATAACATCTTGTTGTACAAGCTCTTTACCTTGCCAGGCAGGAGTAAAATAGATAAAGCTGATAGCTATAAATAGTCCAATGATTGCAAAATGGACGGAGTTACGCGTAAACCAATGTTTCATTCTCTGAATTCTATGTCTGAAAACTCAAAAATATAGAATAGAATCCAATTTTTATGAAGAGAATAGTATTTTGTATAAAAACGCTTACTTTATCTCTTCAAAATCAACAAATTCACCTGCTTGGTTTGCGCCATTCTGGTTAGATGGCTGAGGAGGAATGTAATCGATATTAATCTTACCATCCGCTTTCTTTTGATGTTCACGAGGGTTTTGTCTACTTCTTTGCTGACCCTGTGCCTGAAATTCTTTAAAGGCTTGCTCCTGCATTTTTTTTGCAAAGCCTCTTAAAATCCATGGCAATAAACGAGCCGTCAGTATACGAAGTATCCATAAGACCAATATTGCAATAAATAAAAACTTTATAAAACCCATATCGTTGTAAATCCTTTTCTTTTATAAATCTTTAACAAAATTAATAAAAAACTGTTTATTAAAAATTTATCTGCTGTAAAATTGACGAGTGTATTACTTTTGTTGCGCTTGCTTAATGGCGTCCACCAGTTCTTTTGGTCGCTGACTACCAATAATATACACTAATCCTTCGCGGTCTGTTATCCAAACAGCTTTCTTACCACCGGCATAGAAACGTATTTTACCATTTTGATGAAGATTATAAACCGGGTTATTAACCAAGAACGTACTGTAACCTTTGTTTTCTACCTTAACAACGCTATTTAAATCAATCTTTACCAGGCGGGTGGTCCATAATCCGCTCATTTGTATGCTATTTTCTGTTACCGTAATTCGGTAATGCAGCATATACATCATGATGATGGAAACAAAAATAATGATGGAGCCTGCAACTAAAAATAGCCTGCTATTCTCTTCATGCTCTATATTAAGATAATAGGCAACGAAGCAGAATAACGCTAAAAGTAAGCGTACGCTCAGCCATCCGCGATCCCGGCCGAGGTATTGGTTTTCGATATAAATTGCTTTACTCATCTTTTATTTCATCGAAGATAATAACTTTTTTAGTTTTTGGTGTCACCTTAAAATTATCATCAATTCTCCAGGGTAAAATTGCTACAATTGATTGACCAGCATCTTCAATGACAGGTACTTCCTGCTTTAAAGTAACCGGTATTTTTAAAGAGATCAGGAAGTCACTCACTTTTTTTTGTCCTTTCATACCCAAGGGCTGAAAGCGATCTCCTTGATGCCAGGAACGGACAAGAAGCGGAAGTTTGACTGCATCAAAATCAATGACCTGTATAAAACCTGTCAAGCTTAAGTCTGCCCTATCTGCACTATACACTTTATATCTTTTATGAAACCATGTAAATTCATAAGGAAGTGCTTCTATAGATAGATCTTCAAAATTCTCTTTAACAAGTGGTTTCAATATCAGGCTTGTCCGATCTACCAATATTTGATGTGTTGAGGAATAGAAACTTCTTCCTGAACCATTATCCCAATCTCTTAATAAATCTGATAAAACTGCCTCTGTAAACCCATAAGGACTAAAGAGTTCATAGATCCATAAACTAATAGGGTTGAGCTCTTTTAGATGGGATATTTGAATATGAGTTTCTTCATTTGGCTCTTTAATAAAGAGTTCTAATCTTAACTCCTCAACGGCTTGAGTCAAAAAAGACTCGACAGCATGGAATCTTTTGCTATTGGCAAGGAACGTTTTCTCAATTTCAGGATTGATTTTACGCAGAACAGGCAGAACTTCCAACCTGATTCTATTCCTTTTATACTTGGTACTTGCATTGGATGCATCTTCCCGAAAATCTAATTTCTTCTGAACAACAATATCCTTTACTTCTTCCCCGGTAAATGCCAGTAGGGGACGAATCAGCTTATCTCGTTTGGGTAAAATTCCTGATAAACCAGCAATGCCTGTCCCCCGCAGAAGATTCAAGAATACCGTTTCTACTGAATCTGTTTGATGATGTGCGACTGCAAGAAAGGAATAATTGTGCTTGCTTCGAATCTCTTCTAACCATTTATAGCGAAGATCTCGCGCTGCCATCTGTATAGAAATATGGTTTTCGCTTGCATATTGTTCAGTAGAGAAATGGGTTGAATAGAAATCAACTTTAAATTGATCTGCCAATGATTTAACAAATTCTTCATCGAGATTGGATGCCTCTTCTCTCAATCCGAAATTACAATGAGCAATTCCAAAATTGAAACCAGCTTCTGCAAATAGATAGGCCATCAAAACAGAATCTTTGCCACCACTTACAGCCAGAAGAATTGGTTGTTCTTTTGTAAACAAACTATTTTCAGCAATAAAGCGCAAAAACTTATCCATGAATTGCATAGTCAAAGTTATGGAAATTATCTTTGGCAGCACATTTGCGATTCCTTAAATGACATTTTTATTTTATTATGGACTTTGGTTAAAGCAAAAACGTATTTTTGAGGCGGTGAAAAAAATAATCTTCTTTTTAATTATTTTATTATTTCCTACTTTATTATTGGCTCAACAAACCATTACGGTAGTATCCAATACAAAAGTAACTTATGACCAGGACCGTGGATCGTACCGCTGGTATCATCCCGTTTTTGCCCATGAGGGAAGTACGCTCGCTGCTGACAGCTCGGATTTCAATGAAGGAGATAATTTTTTTGACGCCTATGGCCATGTGGTAATTACTCAGCCCAATGGCACCGTGGTTTATGCCGATAAGCTTCATTATACAGAAAGTACCCAACAGGCATTGCTGACAGGCAATGTGCGATTGGTAGACCGCGGTGCTACTTTAACCACAAACTACCTAACCTATAATATGAAATCAAAGATTGGTTCTTATCATGGGGGAGGGAAAATAATTAACGGTACTGATACATTGGATAGTACGCATGGTTATTATTTTGAGAACACACAAGATGCTTATTTTCGAGAAAATGTAGTTGTAAGAAGCAAAGACGCTATTATTAATACCGATACGATGCGGTATAATTCTAATTCTAAAGTGGCTTATTTTTATGGACCTACTAATATTAAAGGAGGAAGCGGAAATCTTTATACAGAGAATGGCGATTATAATACAGAAACCGACCAGGCAAAGTTTGGGAAAAATAACTTATACACTGAAGGAAGTAAATTTCTGAGAGGTGATAGCTTGTATTATGATGGAGTTTTAGGGAATGGGCGCGCGGTAAAAAATGTTGTATTTATAGATACAGCTCAGAAAATTGTTATGCGCGGACAGCTGGGTGTTTATACGAAAGCTACGCAGACTACTGTCGTCACGCAGAATGCCTATATTGTTTTAGCGACGGAGGATTCTACGTCGACCTCAAGCGATTCTACGAATTTGGCAGCCGACAGCACTGCTATAGATAGTTTATCGACTAAGCCGGAAACAAAGAGAGATTCTACTTTTATGACAGCAGATACTCTTTTTTCACAAGTAATACCTCTTCGCGATTTTATTCATTTAAAATTAAATCTGGGAAAAGAGAATGATAGTCTGGAAGAGCCGGACGAGTCTCTGGGGCTACCTTCGGACACATCCGTCCGGAATAATATAATTAGCAGAGGCCCTCTCATACCAACAGATTCTTTAAATACAACCGATTCTTTGTCGGTGAGCGCAGCCGACTCTTTGACAATAAGCACTGTCGATTCTTTGATGGCTGATAGCATTGATAAAGCTGATATTCCTATTGATAGTTTGACAAAGAGGCTTCCCGAAAAGATACCTGATACCTTAAACGTTGATAGTTTGGATGCCTTTGCTGTTGATTCAACATTTATATCACCGGTAAAAGGAACAGCCGATAGCTTACTAAATGAGGCTACTAAAGTTGCACTTCAGGCCAAAACAGATACCCTGAGGACAGACACTGGTGAAACAAGAATTGTCAAAGCTTATCATAACGTTAAAATCTTCAAATCTGACCTGCAGGCAATTGCAGATTCGGCTTATTACGGTTATGCTGATTCCATTATCAGGTGTTATGGAAAACCTATTATATGGTCTCAAGGTTCACAGCTTTCTGCTGATACTGTTTACATGCTTCTAAAGAATCAGAAGATGGAGAATGTTCTATTTGAGAGGAATGCCTTTATGGTCAATACACAACTTGATTCAATCAAGTTTAACCAGGTAAAAGGACGAAAGATAACAGGTTATTTTAAAGACAATAACCTAGACCGGATTTATGTTGATGGAAATGCCGAAAGTATTTATTTTACTGTTGAAGAAGAAGAATATACAGGAATGCTAAGAAGCATAAGCAGTCGGATTAAGATTAAGTTTGAGGATAACAAAATGACAGATGTCATTTCAATTCGAAAGGCAGAGAGTGTTTATTATCCCATTGCCTCAGTTCCGGCAGGACAAGATATATTGGAAGGTTTTATATGGAAACCTGAATTACGACCAAAGTCGAAAGAAGAAATAATTCCATCTGATGATCAGGAAGCGAAAGCTGTTGAAGAGGTTCCTGTTACTGAAGAAGAAAAACCGGCTACTGAAAATATTGCCGCTCCTGCGCCAGCCAGTGAGGAAACTCCTGCTCCTACACCTACTGAACCTGAGCCGACTGAAGAAAATGCGCCAACTTCTGAACAGCAATAGCTCGGTGGCTAATGTTGTTTTTCTCTGACGCATCCATCTGTGCGAATGATTTTGAATAACCTTCCGGAATAAATATCGGGTCGTATCCAAATCCATTATCTCCCATTCTTTCAGTGCTGATCGAACCTTCAATCCTACCTTCAAAAAAGTATTCTTTGTCTTCTAATAACAAGGATATCACGGTTACAAAAGCTGCTTTTCGGTTGCTTTTACCCTTTAAATTGTCCAGCAACAGATTGATGTTCTTTTCCATATCTCTTGATCCGGAATAGCGCGCTGAAAGAACACCTGGCTCATTATTTAATGCTTCAACCATTAAACCAGAATCGTCAGCAAAACAATCCAATTGATAATGCTCTTTGATATAATGGCTCTTCTGGCTGGCATTTATTTCAAACGTATCTCCCGTTTCAGGAATATCAGCCGTACAGCCGATATCATCTAAACTTTTTAAGATGATATGATTATCCAGCATGGCATTAACTTCTTCCAATTTGTGTTTATTGTTGGTTGCAAAGACTATTTCTCTCATATTAAAGACTCATCAGTTTAATTGCATCCCAAAATAAACGTTTCTTTTCTGTGTCTCGTAGCATTTCTTCAAAACTATAGCTGTATAAAAACTGAATGTCATCTTGTATTTTTAATATGTTCTCTGCGCAACCTTCTATTCCCAATAGCTGAGGTTCAGCACCAAGGAAAATGCAATTTTTAGGATTAAGCTTCTCTTTAACCTTTCCGAATGTCAAACCCTTATCAGGTTCATTATGATTCAATACTACAATGTCTTCAAGTGCTAACTTCAAGGCTTTTAATATCTTCATAAATGCAATTTCAGCATCGGCCGAAAGAAATTCATTACTATTATCTGAAATTACAAAAAGAATATTCTTATTATTGCCACCATAAGTTTTAAGTACGATTTCTGACTCCGTTTGTATGGGCCGGATTTCAAAAGAGGCATCATCAATCGAAGGACTTTGAAAGTCTATATCAAAGATAGTCTCTGACATCAAAGCTTGAAGTGCTAAGGGATTGGAAGTATTCAACGGACTCATGGGTTCAAAGGTAAAGAAAGCTTCATTTAAACAGTAGAATTAATGTTAAAAATCGTTAAAAGCAAAGTCAATCTACGATAAATACCTAACTTAGCGAATCTTTTAAAAACTGAACAGATAGTATATCATAAATGAAGAAGTATTTTAGTTTAATCATATTATTCCTCGTTGCATTTAGCAATTCTGCGAAAAGTCAACAGCTTGATAAAGTAGTTGCAGTAGTAGGCAATAGTATTATTTTAAAATCAGAAATTGAAAATCAATATATAGCTCAGGGAAGCCCTGCTGATGTTAGTGCTAAATGTATCATCTTACATCAGCTATTAACTCAAAAGCTTCTTGCGCAGCAAGCAGCGATCGATTCAATTAGCGTTACAGAAGATGAAGTAGATGATAATATAAATAATCGTTTGCGGTATATGTCAAATCAGGCTGGAGGACAGGAGAAATTAGAAGAGTTCCTGAATAGATCTTTGCTTCAGTATAAAGAAGAAATGCGTCCTACGATTCGTGAGATGCTGATTGCTAATAAAATGCAGCGGTCAATCACTCAAGATATAGACGTTACTCCGAATGAGGTTAAACGCTACTTCGAGAATATTCCTGCTGATAGTCTTCCAAACTTCAATACAGAGGTAGAGATTGGAGAAATTGTATTTCAACCCAAATTAACGGATGCGGAGAAAAAACCTTTTTATGATCGCGCAGAACAATTACGTCAGGAAATAATTAGTGGTAAAGATTTTGGGACCATGGCACGCTTATATTCACAAGATCCGGGATCGGCACCTGATGGAGGTGAAATGCCTTTCGCTGATCGTGAATCTTATGTAAAAGAATTCTCTGCTGTTGCCTTCAAATTAAAAGCCGGAGAGATCTCAAAAGTATTCGAAACTGATTTCGGATATCATTTTCTTCAGGTATTAGAACGCAGAGGTGAACAGGTAAGAGTTAGACATATACTTATCTCTATTGTTCCAACCGAGGCGAGTTTAACGCGTGCAAAGCAATTAGCAGACAGCGTATACAACGAAATAAATGCTAAAAGATTAGACTTCTATACTGCTGCTACAACTTACTCTGATGATAAAGCAACCAAGTATAACGGTGGGATGATTATCAATGCTCAAAATGTTCAGACAAGAACTACTTATATTCCAGTAGACCAACTTGATGCAGGCATCTTTACTGCTATTGACACTTTACAGGCTGGGCAATACTCTAAACCAAGCCGCTTTACAGGTCCGGATGGCAAAAGTGCTTATCGCCTGGTTTATTTGAAATCACGTACTCCGCCTCATCAAGCAAGCTTCAATGATGACTTTGCTAAGATTAAAGAAGCAGCTCTAGAAGATAAAATGAATAAGGTAGTTGCAGACTGGTTTGACGAAAGAAAGAAATCAACCTATATAAGAATTGATCAGGAATATCAAGACTGCGATGTACTGAAAGTATGGTTATAGTATTTATAGTATTATTTGAGAAGTAGCTTCTTGGTAAGTCTATTTCTCAAATAACATTTCTACAAGTACATTCCACTTAAATTCCTCGTTTAGTTCCCAAATACGGATATAATAAAAGTTTTCAACGCGGTTGTTTTTGACAACTTTAGCACTTCCATAAGAGTAAGCTAGTTCTCCACTATACGATCTATCAACCTCGATATTCTCTGTCTTAATCTCAATTTTATTAGTTTTCAGAAAATTAAGAATGTTCTCTTTACCTATTTGGGGGGCATAACCTGCGAATAACATTCGGGCATTTTCTCCTAAAAACTCTTTGTAGGCAACAACATTATCAGCCATTAGAACGGTCCCCATTAAACGATCTGTACTACGAACTATATCTTCTCGTTGATTGAGACGCACTTCAGACTGTTGCTTAAAGTATTTTTCATTCGCAGGATTAACAAACTTAATACCTTCTTCTTTAGAAGGATTGGGATGCTCAATCTCGGCCTTCAAAGCTATCTTCCACTTACCGCGTCTATCTCTTTTCCATACAGTCAGATATTCTCCATATTTTTCTCCGAAGCCTTTATTCTGCCAACTTATAGGACCGGTTGTAAAGCCCCACTCGTTACTTTTAGCAATCTTTGCCAATACTGGACGCCAGCTTATGGAATCTGGGATATTAGGACGTGTTTTGAAATAATCAAAGGCAGGTTCAGGTGCCGGTTTAAAGTAGATAGAATTCCTATCTAGTGAATTCCTTAATCCTTCTAAGCTACCTTTATTAGCGCTCAGCTCCGAATCATAAATATCGGCAGCCACAATTTGGCCAACCATATTATTAGATTGAGCTAAAACGAAATGAGGGAAAGCAAGAAATGATATGGGAACGATCCATTTAAGGGCACAATGCATAATTTAAGTTTATGTTTTCTAATTTTTCAGCCAAAGGGTCGTAGATTTATTATCTTTTAGCTGAATTCCAATTTTTTGAAGACTATCCCTGATCTTATCCGAACTTACATAGTCTCTGTTCTCTTTAGCTTCATTACGCAACCCGACAACAATATCCATCACTTTATCAAAGTCTTCATCCATCTTCAAGATATCATCTTTTAAACCCAATACTTCATAAACGAATTGCTCCATTAATGTTTTCAACTGGTCTATTTGTTCTGAATTTAGAAATACCTTTTCATCATAAGCTCCGTTAATAATACGAACGCCTTCAAAAAGTTCAGCTATTAAAACCGGACTATTGAAATCATCATTCATAGCTGTATAGCAACGGTCTTCTAATTCCGGAATATTAATATCATTCTCACGATCGGAAGGGTGAAGTTCTTTCAACAATACCATTGCATTCATTAGGCGCTTAAATCCTTTTTCAGCTGCATCAAGAGCATCATTAGAAAAATCCAGCGTACTTCTATAATGAGCTTGCAACATAAAGAACCGGATGGACATTGGCGTATAACCTTTTTTAAGTAAAGGATGGCTACCTGTAAATAGTTCATGAGGCAAAAAGCCGTTACCGGCAGATTTTGACATACGAACACCGTTTACTGTAAGCATGTTCGTATGCATCCAATATTTTGCGGGATTGGTATGATTACAAGCTTGCGACTGGGCAATCTCATTGGTATGATGCGTAGCAGCCAAATCCATCCCTCCACCATGAATATCAAACTGAGCGCCCAGATACTTATTACTCATTGCTGAGCATTCAATATGCCAACCAGGAAAACCTACTCCCCATGGAGAAGGCCAACGCATAATATGCTCTGGTTTTGCTTTTATCCATAATGCAAAGTCTAAGCGGCCTCGTTTCTCATCCTGGCCTCCTAGCTCTCTTGTATTATTAAGCATATCTTCTAAGTTCCTATTAGTTAATAGGGTATAGTTATTTTCTTTGCTATATTTTTCTACGTCAAAATAGACAGTTCCATTAACAACATAGGCAAAGCCATTGTCGATGATTTCCTTTACCATCTCAATTTGCTCAGATATATGACCGGTAGCAGTAGGTTCTATAGAAGGAGGAAGTGTATTAAAAAGTGTTAACACTTCATGAAAACCAAGTGTATATTTTTGAACAATTTCCATTGGTTCAACCTGCTCTAAACGGGCTTTCTTGGAGAACTTATCGTCCCCCTCGTCTCTATCTCCTTCTAAATGTCCGGCATCGGTTATATTTCTTACATACCTTACCTTATAACCCAGATGAAGCAAATAACGGAATATTAAATCAAAAGAAACAAAAGTACGGCAGTTTCCAAGATGGACATCACTATAAACTGTTGGACCACACACATACATACCAACAAACGGGCTGTTTAATGGCTCAAACTTCTCTTTAATTCGATTAACTGTATTGTAAACTACAAGTGAATCTTTCATGCTGCGAATTTACTAAAGAGATTTGAGATTATATTTTGGATTTATGTAATTTATAAGCTATAAGCGTAAATCACTCCAGATAGGATAATGATCGGATAGTTTTTTAGAAACGATTTGATAATTCTGAACATTAAACTCTCTACTAGCCAGAATATAATCGATCTGAAAATTAGGGAATGCGCCGTTATAGGTTATACCAAAACCTCTGCCTTTTTCAACGAAAGCATTCTGCATATCGCCAGATAGTTTATTTACCGAATAGGATAATGGAGTATCGTTAAAATCTCCTGCTACAATATAAGGTGTTTTTGCACCTTTTGTATGAGAATACAAGGAATCTATTTGTTTATTGCGTTTAATATAGGCCAGCTTCAACCGGCTGCCGATACGCCTGGTAGACTTCACATCTACATTTGCGGTTGGGATATCTTTCTTTATAAAATCGTAATCTTCTTGTTTAAAACCTACTGATTGAAGATGTACATTGTATATCCGGAATTTCTTACCTTCCTTATTAATATCGCTGTATACTATTTTATTTACAATTCCGGTTTCTGTATTGATATCAACATTGCCTGAACTTGTGATGGGATACTTTGAGAAGATGGCTATTCCATAGGCATCATAATCGTTTCGGGCGGATGGAATAAAATAGGAGAAGTTTAATCCCAGTTCTTCCATATATCGCTTTCTCATATTATTTCTGCCTTTAGTTCTTGAATAAAATTCTTGAATACAAAGCACATCAGGCGATACCTCTTTTATTAATTCTAAAATATCTCCTTGATTTTGAGCATCCTTACCTTCATCATCATGAAACATCCTTACATTATAACTCATTACCCGAATGGTGCTGGTATCTCGTTCTAACGTATCGGGAACAGCTTCATTAAACCCAAAATTCTTATTGATTGCTGACCATCCTATTCCAATTGCTATTAACGAAATAAGTGCGAATGAGGCTTTGCGAAAGAGCCAAAATACTATAAATAATATGTTAACAGCTAATAGGATTGGGTATGCAATTCCTAAGAATGCTATGGGCCAAAACATCTGTGGCTTAATAAATGGTGCCAGGTAGCTTAACAGTAAAACGACCACAGCTATACCATTAAACACCAATATAAATTTACTTGTTAATCCTAATGGTTTTCTCCTAGGCCGCATCTCTTTCTTTCTAACTTTGATCTTGTTTACTTGCTTTAAACAAGGCCGCTTTCTCCTCTTTTGTTAAATTTTCATAGCCTGATTGAGATATCTTATCAAGAATGGTATCAATATATTCCTGGTTTGGAATAGTACGCGATGTTTTTACGGGTTGTTCGTTTTTAAAAACCTTCAGTTTGGGCTTTTTCTTGCCTTTAACAAAGATTTTGCTCCAATCATTCCCTTTCTGCAGTTGACTAATATATAAATAACCAAAAAGCGCTCCGCCTAAGTGTGAAAGGCTTCCACCAGGATTTGCTCCTGCTATTCCGATTAGATCTAAAATAATAAATACTGAGGCTAAATATTTTAATTTAACATTTCCAAAGAACAGCATTCTGATTGCATAATCTGGCAATAAGGTTGCAGTTCCAACAACAATTGCGCTCACTGCTGCTGAAGAACCCAGCAACACGCTAAGCTGTGCATCATTCTTAAACACAGGCAGAAAGTTATACAGTAAAATGAACGCTACTCCACCCATTAGTCCACCTGCAAGATAGTTGAAGATGAATTGTCGCCGATTTAAGAAATCAAGAAATATTTGACCCAGCCAGAACAGCCATAACATATTAAATAAGATATGAAAGAACTCCCTTTGCGTAAACATGTAAGTAATGATCGTCCATGGTTTCATTACAAATGCAGCAAAACTTGCCGGCATCATTAATTGATTCTGCAATGGCTCGCTTATTAAGCCTGCTTGTCCGAAGAGGAACTCAATTACATACAACAGATTAAGCAACAAGAAAACACCTACATTGATTGCAATGAATTGGTAAAGTGGGTTCCCTGATTTAAAGACCCTATATCGCAGATCGCTTAAAATTGAGCTTCTCATTAAAAACTTTTATTTATAGTTTGAAATTACAAATCGTTTGCGCAAAATACAAATAAAGTGCATGTGCTCTACCATGGTTGTGGCCTTCCGATACGCCATATTTTTAAAAGTAAGAATCCAAACAAAGCACCTCCTAAATGAGCAAAATGGGCAACCGAATCACCTGAAAAACGAGAAAACCCTAAAAACAGTTCGATTAATATATAAACCGGAATAAAGTATTTTGCTTTTACAGGTACTGGAATAAACATTAAATAAAGTGAAGTGTTTGGGAAAAGATATCCAAAAGCCACTAACACTCCAAATATTGCTCCAGAGGCACCGACCATTGGCGTATTATAAGTTACCGCTAATGAACGAAGACCTTCTTGTGTAAGTCCGGGAAAGTTACTGGAAATCATTCCGGTTGATCTGTCGTATTCAAAGAAATCTCTTGCAAAAGGTGTTCCTACCAGTTGGTATACTTCAATTCCCTGAACAAAAAACTGCAATGCTAAAGCACCCAGTCCTGTAATTAAATAAAAATTGATGAACTTCTTTGGTCCGAGAATTCGCTCAATAACAGGTCCGAACATAAACAAAGCGAACATGTTAAAGAAAATATGAGCAAAACCTCCATGCATAAACATATAGGTTATCACCTGCCAGCTATGAAACATAACCGAGTCTGGATAGTAAACTCCAAATAACATATTGGCCTGTGTAAAAATCATTGAGCCAACAAATCCGATAATATTAAATATTAACAGATTCTTAACTACGGGGGTCATAAGGAGGTTTGTAAACATCTTCAATCTTTAATTTAATTTTCCAAATTTTTCCAATAATTCCTTGAGCGTAAAGGTAATGATTATAGGTTTACCGCTTAAAGAAACATTGGGGCTTTCACAAGCAAACAATTGATCAATCAGATCTCCCATTGCCTCTTTACTAAGAGATGTTCCACTTTTGATTGCTGCATTTCTAGCCAAACTACGTGCCAAACTTTCACGTTTAGAAAGGCGATCAACTGCTTGATAATTTTTATAAGTTTCTAATAATTGTTCAATAACCTGAGTCTCACTAAAGCCTGGTCCGATATCTGCTGGAATGCCCTCAATGATCAACGCAGTTTTACCAAAAGGGCGAACCTGAAAACCTAAGACTTCAATCTGAGGCAATAGGTCTTGTATTAATTCAAAATCTGATGTACTTAGCGTTACTGTTTGTGGGAACAAGCTTTGCTGGCTTGCACCTTTATGATTTTCTAGCTGTTGAATAAATCGCTCATAAAGCACTCTTTCATGGGCAGATTGCTGTTCAACTACAATAAAGCCCGATTTAATTTGTGAGATAATCAAGCAATTATGCAGTTGAAATATTTGTTTCTCAGAAGAAAAAGTAGTCTTTACATTTTCTTCATTATGTAAATGAAGTTGACTGACTTCAGCTTTATCGGATATCTCATATAGAGTTTCCCAGTTATGGTTTATTGGGCTTTTGAAGGATGAATTACCCCCTGAGCCACTTATGCCTGTTTGCTTACTCTTTCCGGCATCATCAAAAGGATTAAACTTTGGATTAAAGCTGATTGAGGGAGCTACAATCTCGTTCATCGGCTTTGGACTTATCATTTGATTAAATCCGGTTTCCTGATTAAAATCTAAGGAAGGGGTGATATTATATTTTCCTAATGAGCGCTTTACGGCTGAACGTACTATTGCATAAATAGACCGATCGTCCTGATACTTTATTTCAGTTTTGGTAGGGTGTACGTTGATATCTATTTTAGAGGGATCTATATCAATAAACAAAACATATAATGGATAGCTGTCTGTTGATAACAACTCATTATAAGCGCCCATTACGGCATGATTAAGATAAGGGTCTTTGATAAACCGCTTGTTTACAAAGAAATATTGCTCTCCGCGTGTTTTCTTTGCAAATTCAGGCTTTCCAACAAAACCTTTTAAATTAATTATGGAGGTTTCCTCCTCTACCGGAACTAAACGTTGATTATAACTACTGCCAAAGACATGGATAATCCGTTGCTTCAGGCCCGAAACAGGCAAATGAAACAGCTCATTTCCATCATGATGAAGACTAAAGAAAATTCCCGGATTAGCCAGTGCAAGGCGTTGAAACTCATCAACGATATGTTTTAATTCTACTGAATTACTTTTAAGAAAGTTTCGTCTGGCAGGAATGTTATAAAAGAGATTTTTAATACTGATGCTAGTTCCGGCTGCTGTAGCAATCGGTTCTTGGTTAATAACCTTTGACCCTTCTATTTCAACACAGGTGCCAAGCTCATCTTCGTGTCTTCTTGTTTTTAACTCTACTTGTGCAATAGCCGCGATAGAAGCCATAGCTTCACCCCGAAAACCCATGGTTCTAATAGCAAAAAGATCTTCTGCCCGCTTTATCTTAGACGTAGCATGGCGCTCAAAACACAATCGTGCATCGGTTACGCTCATTCCACAGCCATTATCAATTACCTGGATTAATGACTTTCCGGCATCTTTAATTATCAATTGAATCTTGTCTGCTCCTGCATCAATAGAATTCTCCAATAATTCCTTCACTGCAGAGGCTGGTCTCTGTACCACCTCTCCTGCAGCTATCTGGTTTGCTACTGAATCAGGTAGCAGGCTTATTATATCAGACATACGTCGCTAAGGTACGAATTTGGTAATAAAATCTAACCGTTCAGTTAATGTGTTTTGATTTACCCAATGGATTTTCAAGCCATCTTTTTCCATTTTTCGGAAATAAGTCATTTGTCTCTTTGCAAATTGGTGAATTGCTATCTCTAGCTTATTGAAACATTCTTCGAGTGTATAATCACCCTGAAGATGCTGTGTAATTATTTTATATTCCAAGCCATAAAAGATCAACATATCTGCTGAAATACCCTTATCCAGAAGTTGCTGAACCTCATCAATAAGGCCTTTATCAAAACGTTCGCGTAATCTTTCACTAATGTTTGACCGGCGAGTATCCAAATCTAAGTTTATTCCAAAAATAATGGGCTCTATTGATAGGTCAGGCTCTTCTAGCAGTTCATTTCCTTCTAACCACTTTGCAATTTCGATTGCTCTTATTAACCGCTTATGTGTACTTATATCTGCATTGAATGAATGAGCTTTTGGTAGCTTTTCGAATAGTTGTTTTAAATCAGAATACTCTTTGTCGATTAATGAATCGCGCAATGTGAAATCTCTTGGAATATAGGTATGTGAAAAATTTTGCAGAACTGCTTGAATATAAAGCCCTGTTCCTCCGGATAAGATGGGTATCCGTTTTCGGCTCCTTATTTCACGAACTACTCGTTTAAAATCTTTTTGAAACTGACTGACTCCATATATTTCTCCGGCATCAAGAATATCGATTAAATGATAGGGAACATCACCATACTCTTCCAGATCTTTACCGGTTCCGATATCCATACCCCGATAAACCTGACGAGAATCGGCACTGATGATCTCTCCATCTACCATCTTGGCCAAAGCAACCGCCAGCGTCGTTTTGCCAGAAGCTGTAGGACCCAGTATACATATTAAATCAAACTTTTCTTCTTCCAATCTGCTAAAATAATATGAGCCTGGCAGAATATCTCTACCAGGCTCTTAATTAATAGATCAGGTAATTAATCTACCTTAATCCACTTTTCATTACTGTTATTACTTTCAACTACTTTATCAACGAAAGCCATGCCTCTTACACCTTCATCAACTTGAGGGAAATCAAGCATTTCTGCCGTTGGAGTTTCACCGTTCAATTTAGCAGAAACAGTTAAAACGAAGTTACGGTAGATGTTAGCAAATGCCTCTAAAAGCCCTTCTGGGTGACCTGCAGGAATACGTGTATTGTGCGTAGCAAAACTACTTAATGTATATGGCTCCATGTAAGCATTACCCGGACGATATACTTGTACCGGGCGATCTAATAATTTAACATATAAATTATTAGGATCGTGTTGCTTCCATTCTAAACCACCTTTTTCTCCATAAATCCGCATAGAGATCGCATTTTCCTCACCCGCTGCAATTTGTGTTGCAATTAATACTCCGTTAGCACCATTATTAAAACGTAGTAAAACGTTTCCGTCATCATCTAACATTCTTCCTTCTACTACGATGGATAAATCAGCATTAAGTTCAGATATTTTTAAGCCGGTAACGTATTCTGCTAAATGAGCTACGTGAGTACCAATATCGCCCATAGCACCACTTTTACCTGATTTCTTAGGATCTGTTCTCCAGGCTGCACCTGCATTTCCTTCTCTTTCTGAAAGACGGCTTAACCATCCTTGAGGATATTCAACAATTACTTTTCTGATTTTTCCAAGCTCACCATTGGCAACCATAGCTTTCGCCTGTTTAACCATTGGATAGCCACTATAGGTATGTGTTAATGCTAATGTCAAGCCTGTTTTTTCAACAATTTCTTTTAGTTCAACAGCCTCTTCTAATGAAAAAGTCATTGGCTTCTCAATGACAACATTAAAACCATTTTCTAAAGCCATTTTGGCTGGAGCGAAATGAACGAAGTTAGGAGTAACAATCGTTAAGAAATCCATTCTTACATCTGCAGGTAGCTGGCTTTCTTTTTCAATCATTTCCTGATATGTAAGATATACTCGATCAGGGTTTACAAAAAGGGCTTCACCAGATTCTTTACTTACTTTAGGGTCAACACTGAATGCACCACATACAAGTTCAACTAATCCGTCCATGAATGCAGCTCTACGGTGTACAGCGCCAATAAAGGCATCATTTCCACCACCAAGCATACCCATTCTCAATTTTCTTTTCATAGTGTTATTTAATTTATTCTTCAATTTATTGTAAAGCTAAATATATAAATTCTAATCGTAAATTAAATCGATCTTACGATTAACAATATTTTATCATTTTAATACTGCCTGAATTGGCAACTCTATAAAAAGAGGTATTACTCAGGCTATGATCTTCAAACTTTGGAATCAAAAGTCTTTCGTTATTTTCTTTATTCACAAAGAAAACTTGAGGATCTGTGACCATGATCTTTATAAAGCCTAGTTTTTCAAATTTACTTCCATCCGACCAATCTGCATCCACATAAGTCATAACATCATTGGGTTTAAAATCATGGACAAAAGCTTTCAATAGCTTACTAAACCCTCCTATTACTACCAATTGTTGTTTTGAACAGAATCTCAAACATTCAAAAGACCGATAGTTTTCTGAATGTCTCATTAACCTTCCTCCGCTAAAAACCATAATCGCAACCAATTCTCCCTGAAAGAATAAACCGTATCGGTACTTTCCAGGTAACTCTACTTGTAAATGATGCTCTTTCTGAAAACTTAAAGCAGTTTGTTTATCGATACGAGCTGTAACACATTGACGTGCATATACACGTTCTCCCTTTCCTACTAGTACTTTAATTCTGTTCAATAACAATTGTGGTTTACGAAGCCAAACATCCTCATCAATATGAATAAAGAGCTTACTGGATTCTTGATCCTCAAATTTTATTTTAGAAGCACCTTGCAGATAAAATACTAAAAGGTAATCACTTTCTAAAATCTCTATAGCAAAGGTTTGACTATTAATCTCTTTAAGCGTAATAGAAGAGTCCAGCCGATTTCTTAATCCATCGATAAATTCAGAAACGCTCTGAGGAATAATACCCATGCTGCAAATATCTTAAAAATCTTAATACATGCTTGTTCATAAAATCCTTTTAACAGCAATGCATAATTAAATAAAATATAAAATTGTATATATTAGAAAGATCTAAAGATATTCAAATGCATATATCAAGGTTTACACCTTTCTTCATTATATTATTCTTCTTATTTACTATATCGGCTTGTGCGCAAGAAAAAATAGAGGACATCATTACCAGTCAAAATCGAATCGAGGCAGCGATTGTACTGTTAAACAATTCAAGATCCATAATTCCAATTCAAGATCTTGAAGCCCGAAAAATTGTTTCAATAAACGGGAGCGCCTCTTTCGACAGCACATTAAGCAACTACGCTTTGGTATCCCCCATAAAGTTGCATCAACTTAAAGAATTAAAAGGGAGCTTCAATACATTTATAATTCGTGCAGATAGCAATTTTTTCTCGGACGAGGATTTTATTGAGCAGACAATAGATATAGCTAAAGATAATCAAGTCATAATTACCGGCTTTGGTCCGGCAGTTGGTTTAGCAAAACTTAATGACCTAGACGTTCCTATTATCTGGAGTGAGGATACAAGTGATTATGCAGAAAAAACAAGTGTTGAGCTCATTTTTGGAGGTGTCGATGCCGAAGGTTATTTAAAAGATTCTATCTCTTCTAATTTTAAATTAGGCGATGGGTTTTTAACTCAACAAAGCAGGCTGCAATATGCCATACCAGAAAGAGTTGGTATAAACGGAAAGAAACTTACTAAGGAAATTGATGCTATTGCAGAAGAAATGATTGATAAGAAAGCTGCTCCAGGGGCTGTAGTCATGATCGTTAAAGATAATAAAGTAATCTTCAACAAAGCTTATGGCAATCATTATTACGATATAAATGAGCCGACGAAAGTAGATGATATCTTTGACCTGGCATCTGTAAGTAAGGTTGCTGCTACCACGCTTGCTGTAATGCACCTTGAAGAAGAAGGTAAAATTGATTTAGAGAAAACGGTAGGTGATTATTTGAGGGACGCTCAAGGAACGAATAAGGAAAATATAAAAGTAAGAGACTTAATGCTGCACCAGGCCGGACTTATTCCTTTTATTCCTTTTTATAGGGATTTAACTGAAAAGGATTATCGTCTTGATTCTTCTGCTGCTTTTCCAGTAAAAGTTTCAGAACATTATTATTTAAGAAAAGATTACTTTGAAGATGTTATGTGGCCATTGATGCTGAAGTCGAAAGTCAACCCTCCCGGTAAGTATGTTTACAGTGATATCAGCATGTATATTATGCAACGTATAATAGAAACTGTAACTAATGAAACTCTTGATAGCTATGTAGAAAACAATTTTTATAAAAAGCTGGGAATGTATTCTACAGGGTATAATCCCTGGAAAAAGTTTCCAATATCACGGATTATACCTACGGAGCTTGATAAAACATTCAGGAAGTCTCAACTAATAGGTTATGTTCATGATCAAGGGGCCGCTATGGCAGGAGGTGTTGCCGGACATGCAGGGCTTTTTTCTACAGCTAATGATTTAGCGATATTTGGCCAATTATTATTAAACAATGGAAATTACGGAGGTGAGGATTACTTTAAACCTGAAACAATAACAAAATACACTCGCAGATATGGAGAAAATAGTCGTCGGGGCCTGGGTTTTGACGGATGGGATCCAGAAATAGATAATGGGTATCCTTCTGAGTTTGCTTCACCTTTTACTTTTGGACATACCGGTTATACTGGTACATGTATTTGGATAGACCCTGAGCAACAGCTGATTTATATCTTTTTATCAAATCGGGTTCAGCCTTACGTAAGTCCTTTCTTATCAGAATTAAACATTCGTTCGAGAATCCAGGATGCAGTTTATAAAGCAATTCCAGAAAAATAATTCAACTTTAGAAATATTAAAATTATCTTAGCTAACTCTTATCATAAATGGTAAATGTGCCTATTTATGATCAAAATCAAATTTAGAATTTATTCAAATGAAAATAGGTATCGTTTGTTACCCAACTTTTGGCGGAAGCGGTGTCGTTGCGACAGAATTAGGCAAAGCTTTAGCTGCACATGGACATCAGGTTCATTTTATAACTTATAACCAACCTGCACGATTAGATTTCTTTTCGGCAAATCTTTTTTATCACGAAGTTAGTATATCTAAATATCCTTTATTCGATTTTCCACCCTACGAGTTAGCTCTCTCCAGTAAATTAGTGGATGTTGTTAGATTCGAAAAACTGGATCTACTTCATGTACATTATGCCATACCTCATGCTTCAGCAGCTTATATGGCAAAACAGATACTAAAGACCTACAATATAAATATCCCTGTTATTACCACTTTGCATGGAACTGATATTACACTTGTTGGGCGCGATCCAAGCTATAACCCGGTAGTTACATTCTCAATAAATGAATCAGATGGAGTTACCGCTGTTTCTGAAGACCTGAAGAAGGATACTTTAAATCATTTCAATATAACCAAAGAAATACAAGTAATCCCTAACTTTATTGACCTAAGCAGATTCAGCCTTAAACCTAGAGAACATTTCAAAAAAGCAATTGCTCCCGGAGATGAACGAGTAATTACACATACATCCAACTTCAGAAAAGTAAAAAGGACAATGGATGTAATTCACGTCTTTAAGAAGATAAAGGAAACAATACCTTCCAAACTTCTCATGGTTGGTGATGGTCCGGAACGTGCAAATAATGAAAAACTTTGTCGTGAATTAGGAATTGTTGATGATGTTCGGTTCTTGGGTAAGCAAGATGCTGTAGAAGAGATCTTATCCGTTTCAGACTTGTTTTTAATGCCTTCTGAGTCGGAAAGTTTCGGACTAGCGGCTCTTGAAGCAATGGCATGTAAAGTTCCTGTGGTAGCAACCAATGTTGGCGGAATACCTGAGTTAATCGTAAATGGTGTAACAGGCTTTATGAGTAACGTAGGAGATGTTGATGATATGGCAAAAAATGCACTTTATATCTTAGAAGATTGCGATCGTTTAAATACCTTTAAAAAGGCAGCATTGAACCGGGCTAAAAAGTTTGAGCTAAGCTTAATTCTTCCACATTATGAAGCCTACTATCAAAAGATAGTTGATGCATCGAAGGCAAATTTATAACATTCTGTTTTTTATAATAATACCTTCGTAAACAGTTAATTAAGATAAGGCTTTTTATATTATAAAATAATTTCTTATATTTGTGCTTCTTGAGAAAGAGGGAACATGTCGTTCCCTCTTTTTTTTAAAGAAGCTTTTTATAATGAATATAGAAAAATACGTTACCGAATTGGTGAGAGATAAGATCTCAGACCGGGAAGATTTATTCTTGGTTAGCGTTCAATATGTTCCTAATGCAAAATTATCTATTTTAGTTGACGGGGATAACGGTCTGAACATTCAAGACTGTGCTGCTATAAGCAGACATGTGGGTTTTCATCTTGAAGAAGAAAACATAATAGAAGCCGCTTATAACATTGAAGTATCCTCTCCGGGTATAGAATCTCCTTTGGTTCTTGACCGCCAATTTATGAAAAACATTGGTCGTGAAGTAAGTGTTAAATTAACCAATGGAGAGAAGCATGAGGGAGTATTACTTAGTTATACTCCGGAAGGAATTGTTATCAATGAATCAATAAAAGAAAAAGGGAAGAAGGCTATTCAGCAAGAAAACTTTTTTAATATCGATAATATAGTAGAAACAAAAGTGTTAATTTCATTTAAATAAAATGAGCAATATTAATCTGATAGACTCATTTCAAGAGTTTAAAGACTTTAAAAACATCGATCGCCCTACAGTGATCAGCGTATTAGAAGAAGTGTTTCGTAGCATGATTCGCAGACGCTTTGGTACGGATGAGAACTGTGACGTAATTGTAAATCCGGACAATGGTGACCTTGAAATATGGCGCACACGAGTTGTTGTTGAGGATGAATTTTCTGAAGATGATGACTTAGAAATTGAATTGGCTGAAGCAAGAAAGGTAGATGCTGATTTAGAAGTTGGCGACGACTTTATTGAGGAGATCACCCTAGAAAGTTTCGGTAGACGTGCAATTTTAGCTGCCCGTCAAACTTTAGTTTCTAAAGTATTGGAGCTTGAAAAGGATGAGATATTCAAGAAATATAAAGATAGAGTAGGTGAGTTGGTGACTGGAGAGGTTTATCAGATCTGGAAAAAGGAAACCTTGGTGCTGGATGATGATGGTAATGAATTAATATTACCAAAGACAGAGCAGATCCCTGCCGATTATTTCAAAAAAGGAGATAGTATCCGTGCAGTCGTTCATAAAGTAGATATGATGAATGCCTCGCCTAAGATTATTATTTCCAGAACTGCACCGGAATTTCTCCACCGATTATTCGAGCTGGAAGTCCCCGAAATCTTTGATGGCCTTATTACAATCAAAAAGATTGTAAGAGAACCAGGCGAGCGTGCGAAAGTAGCTGTTGAATCATATGATGATCGTATTGACCCGGTGGGTGCTTGTGTGGGTATGAAAGGTTCACGTATTCATGGTATCGTTCGTGAATTGCGTAATGAAAACATTGACGTTATCAATTTCACAAACAATACTTCTCTATATATCACCAGAGCATTAAGCCCTGCTAAAATATCATCGATTAAACTTGATGAGGAGGAAAAACGTGCTGAAGTTTATTTACAATCAGACCAGGTTTCATTAGCGATTGGCCGTGGAGGACATAATATTAAACTGGCAGGTAAATTAACGGGATATGAAATTGATGTATACCGTGAATCTGATGAAAGCGATGAAGATGTTGATATTGAAGAATTCTCAGACGAAATCGAGAGCTGGATTCTTGATGAATTTAAACGTGTAGGCCTTGACACAGCTCGATCTGTACTTGCATTAAGTGTGGAGGAACTAATAAAAAGAACTGATTTAGAAGAACAAACTATCATTGATGTTATTCAGATTTTCAAATCTGAGTTTGAATAAAACAATGCGAAACATACGTTTTCTATAAATCATTGGTAATTAACAAGTAAAAAAGTATACTTTTGTAGTATAAATAAAGGGTAATAATAATAAATGACAGAAGGTAAAAGCATTAACTTACTGAAAGCCGCCAAAGAATTAAACATTGGTATAGCTACAGCTGTTGATTTTTTAAGTAAGAAAGGTTATGATATAGAGTCAAAACCAAATACGAAACTGAACGGCGAAATGTACAATGTTCTATTGAAAGAATATCAGGGGGACAAAATCGTGAAGGAAGAAGCCAATCAAATTGTTATTGGTAAAATCCGCCGCGATGAGACTCCTATTGAATCTATTCAAGATAGATCTGATAGAGGTTCAGAAACAGAAGAAGTTCTTATAAAAAACAGCACTTTCAGCCCACCTTCTGTAGAAAAAAATAAAGAGCAAGAAAATCTACCTTTATCTACTACTACTGAAGAAGATAAGGCAGAAGATACTGAAGCTAGCACTCGCAAGGGTGTAAAGGTGGTAGGTAAAATTGATTTAAAAAACTTAAATCAACGTACTAAACCTGAAAAAGCTAAACCTTCAACTGAGCAAGTGGAGAAAGAAAATAAAGTCGAATTGAAACCTACTCCTGCCCCTAAAGAGCCAGAAGTAATTAAGGAAGAAATAAAACCATCTGCTCCTGAAACACCGGTAAGCTCAGAAAAACCTGTTGAATCTCCTAAGCCTGTAGTAGAAGCCGAGGAAAAAAAGGAAGCTCAGGAAACTAAAGTTGAAGAAGTTAAAGCTGAAGAAGCTCCTGTAGAGAAAACTCCAATAGAAAATACTAAAATAGAAAAAGAGAAAGAAGCAAAACCGAAGACCGAAGAACCTCGGAAAACAGACTCTGATGGTGTTTTTCGTACTAAGACCGTACGATTAACTGGTCCAAATGTAGTTGGTAGAATAGAACTTCCAACTTCTTCTCGTAGAAAGAATCAACCAGTTGCTTCTTCTACTGGTTCTGGTACAGATCATAAACGTAAACGTAAACGTAAAGAAGCTCCTACAGGACAAAACAGGCCTCATACACCTTCAGCAACAGGTGCTACTGGTACACCAAATGCACCTCATACAGGTCAGGCTCCCAATCGTGGTGGAGCTAACACTGGCGGAACTAACAGACCAGGACAACATCCTCGGGGAAAAAACGATTTCAATAAAGGAAGAGCACGTCAGCCTGCTGTTAAAAAAGAAGAACCAACGGATAAAGAGATACAAGATCAAATTAAAGCAACTCTTGCACGTTTAAGCGGCGCTGGTAAATCCGGTAAGTTTGCTCAACGAGCGAAACTAAGACGTCAAAAACGTGATGATGTTGCCTTATCTGCAGAAGAAGCTGCTTTAGAACGTGAATTACAATCAAAAGTACTTCGAGTAACAGAATTTGTTACGGCTAATGAACTTGCTACTCTTTTAGACGTTCCGGTAACACAGATTATTTCTACTTGCATGAGCTTAGGCCTGTTCGTATCAATTAATCAACGTCTCGATGCAGAAACAATTAGTATTGTTGCTGAAGAGTTTGATCATGAGGTAGAATTCATTAAACCTGATGAAGAAGAAGCATTCGATCTGGAAGAAAAGGACAATCCGGATAACTTGATTCCTCGTTCACCAATTGTAACGGTAATGGGCCATGTGGATCATGGTAAGACCTCGCTTCTTGACTATGTTCGTAAATCAGATGTAATAACTGGTGAGGCTGGTGGAATTACTCAACATATAGGTGCTTACGAAGTTACTCTTGAAAACGGTCGCAAGATCACTTTCTTAGATACTCCAGGTCACGAAGCGTTTACCGCCATGCGGGCTCGTGGTGCTAAAGTTACAGATATTGCTATTATTGTAATAGCTGCAGACGATAGCGTAATGCCTCAAACGAAAGAAGCTATTAACCATGCTCTGGCAGCTAATCTTCCTATCGTATTTGCCTTTACAAAGATAGATAAGCCAAGTGCAAACACTGATCGTGTTCGTGAACAATTATCTGCGATGAATATTCTTGTAGAAGAATGGGGTGGTAAGTATCAGGCGCAAGAGATATCTTCTAAAACAGGAGAGAATGTAAATCTATTATTAGAGAAAGTATTGCTTGAAGCAGACTTACTTGAGTTAACTGCAGATCCAAACAAGCGAGCCGTTGGTTCAGTTGTGGAAGCAGAGCTTGATAAAGGACGTGGTATTGTTACAACAGTTCTTATCCAATCTGGTACGTTACGTGTAGGGGATGCAATTCTAGCAGGATCGCATAGTGGAAAGGTTAAAGCTTTAACCAACGAACGTGGACAAAAGGTGGTTTCGGCAGGTCCTTCATCGCCCGTACAGATTCTGGGAATGACAGGAGGTGCACCTACAGCAGGTGATAAGTTCTATGTTTTGGAAAGCGAATCTGAGGCAAGAAGAATAGCGAATCAGAGATTGCAATTACAAAGAGAACAAGGTCTGAGAACGCAAAAACATATTACTCTGGATGAGATTGGCCGAAGACTAGCAATCGGTAACTTTAAAGAGTTAAATGTAATTGTTAAAGGTGACGTTGATGGATCTATTGAAGCACTTTCAGATTCTCTATTAAAGTTATCTACAGAAGAAATCCAGGTAAATGTTATTCATAAGTCGGTCGGACAGATTTCAGAATCTGACGTTTTATTAGCTTCCGCTTCTGACGCAATTATAATCGGTTTCCAGGTTAGACCTTCAACTGGTGCAAGGAAACTAGCAGAACATGAACAAATAGATATTCGTTTATATTCAATCATTTACGATGCAATTGATGAGCTTAAATCAGCCATGGAAGGTATGTTGGCTCCTAAATACGAAGAGAAGATTGTTGCGAACGTTGAAATTCGTGAAACATTCAAAATCAGTAAAGTTGGTACAATTGCCGGCTGTATGGTATTAGACGGTAAAATAAACCGTAACCACGATATCCGGATAATTCGAGACGGAGTAGTTGTTTACACCGGTAAACTGGCATCCCTGAAACGCTTTAAAGATGACGTTAAAGAAGTTTCTACAGGATACGAATGTGGTTTGAATATTGATAAATTTAATGATATTCAAGTAGGCGATATCGTAGAAGCATACGAACAAGTAGAAGTAAAGCGAAAGCTTTAATTATATAAATAGATAAAAAGCAGGGGGATGAATTATATAATTCATCCCCCTGCTTTTTTCTGGCAATTAAAGTTTAATGATAGAATTGCTGCATTTCAATGAGTTTACGATATACACCGTTCTTCTCCAGAAGTTCTGTATGCGTTCCCTCTTCTACTATTCTACCTTTCTCTAATACAAATATCTTATCCGCTTGTTGAATCGTACTTAACCGATGAGCAATAACCAAGCTAGTTCTGCTTTTCATCAAGTTGTTTAAAGCTTCCTGCACTAACTTTTCTGACTCTGTATCCAAAGCAGAAGTTGCCTCATCAAGCAATAATATAGGAGGATTCCTTAGGACGGCTCTTGCAATACATAATCGTTGCTTCTGCCCGCCAGAGAGCTTAATACCTCTATCACCTATGTTCGTTTGATAAGCAGATTCTGTCTCCATTATAAACTCATGTGCGTTCGCAATTTTAGCTGCTGCTATTATACTTTCTTCAGAAGCATTTTCGATTCCAAAAGCAATATTGTTAGCTATCGTATCATTAAACAGAACAAGATCTTGATTCACTATACCCATTAGATTCCTTAAAGAGTCAACCTTCAAATCACAGATATCCTTGCCATCAATTAATAATCTACCTTTTGATGGATCCATGAACCGCGGGATCAAATCCATTAAAGTTGATTTTCCACCACCAGAAGGGCCCACTAATGCAATGGTTGAGCCTTTTGGAATATTCATATTAACATCTACCAACACAGCTTTCTCATCGTACTCAAAACTTATATTTTCTAACTTAATTTCATTATTAAATGAGTCAATCTCTTTGGCATCTGGTGCATCTACGATTCCTGGTTTCTGATCAATCAGGTCTAGCACACGTTCACCTGCAGCAATACCTGAATGAATATTAGTAAACGAATCGGTCAGCGCCTTTGCTGGTCGCATTACCTGCGAAAAGATAGCTATATAGGCTATAAAAGTACCTGCAGTAAAGTTTTGATCACCATTAATTACAAGGTTTCCTCCATATAATAGAATTACGGCCACCATTATTACCCCTAAAAATTCAGATACCGGAGATCCAAGCTGCTGCCTTCTGGCCATACGCCTGCCAATGTTAGAATAATAGGCATTTTCTTCATTGAATCGCTTTTTGACAAACTCTACAGCATTGAAAGCTTTAATGATTTTAATTCCCGATAAAGCTTCATCCAGGTAACTGATCATCTGTCCATAAACAGACTGAGCTTCTGTAGCTTGCTGCTTCAGTTGCTTAACAATCCTGGAAATAAAGAAACCCGAAACTGGAATAATCAATAAAGCAAATAAAGTAAGCTCAACCGACATCATCAGCAAGGATATGATATAGAATAAAAGCTGTAAAGGTTCTTTGAATACAACCTGCAAGGTTCCTGTCACTGAGAATTGAACAACTTGTACATCGGACGATATCTTTGAAATAATATCGCCTTTTCTTTGATTATTAAAATACCCTACATGAAGATCCATTACATTATTGAAAACCGTCTTTCTTAGATTCAATAAGGTATGTATCTTTAAATTCTCCATGATACGCTGAGAAAAATAACGAAACAAATTGCTTAGAAACACAGAGGAAACTATTACTATACAAACTAACTTCAATGCCCCGTAAGCTCCGTATGTAGCACTTATCTGTTGCGCATAGTAATTAAACCAATCAATAACATTCACCCAGTTATCTGGTTTAGCAAGAGTTTCAATTTCATCCTTTGCCATAAATAGGGTGTTCAATAACGGGCCAACTAACACCAAATTCATCGTACCAAAAAGAACTGCTAACAATGCACAGATCACATAAGGGATGGCGAATTTCTCTATTGGTTTTGCAAAGGAAAGTAATCTAAAATATGTTTTCATAATTATAACGTAGAGGCAAAGGTAATAAAACCCACCCAAGTTATTTTAAATGCTAAAGTCCTTAATTTGTAAGAAAATTTAGCGAACATTTTAAAGTATGTGGCTAAATATTTGTATTATCAGCAAATATCTAACAAATCATTAGTAATTTTGCAAGCTTAATAACGATGATATGCAAATGAAAATTGCTGATAGGCTTCAACATACTGAAGAATATTACTTTTCAAAAAAACTGAGCCAGATAGCAGAATTAAACAAGAGCGGAATACAAGTTTTAAATCTTGGAATAGGAAGTCCAGACTTACAACCACCTGCTATTGTTATCGACACACTGATTGAAGAATCTAAGAATCCTCATAATCATGCATATCAAAAGTATAATGGAATACCGGCATTAAGAAATGCTATTGCTACCTGGTACGGTAAAGAGTATTCAGTAACACTAAATCCAGAAACTGAAGTATTACCACTGATTGGTTCTAAGGAAGGTATTATGCATATATGTATGACCTATCTTCAACCAGGAGACGAAGCTCTTGTTCCAAACCCAGGTTATCCCAGCTATCTATCAGCCGTAAGATTGAGTGGTGCAACTCCTGTATCCTACGATCTCAAAGAGGAAGACAGTTGGCTGCCTGATTTGAATGAGCTATCGAAAAGAGATTTAAGCAAGGTAAAAATTATGTGGATTAATTATCCACATATGCCAAGTGGTGCTAAAGCCAATCGCGATTTTTTCAAAGCGATTATTGCTTTCGCAAAGGAGAATCAAATATTAATATGTCACGATAATCCATATAGCTTCATTCTTAACGATGAACAAATAAGCATACTCTCAATACCAGGAAGCAAGGAAGTAGCTATCGAATTAAATTCCTTCAGTAAAACTTTCAATATGGCTGGCTGGAGAATAGGAATGCTAGTTGGTGCCCAGGAGCGTATTTCGGAAATCTTACGCTTTAAAAGCAATATGGACTCCGGAATGTTTTATCCTCTGCAAATGGCTGCAAGCAAAGCTTTATCTTTAGATAAGGATTGGTATAGCGAATTAAATAAAGTTTACAGACAAAGAAGAGAGAAAGTTTATGAGCTTTTAAATATTCTAAACTGTACCTATGATAAAAACCAGGTCGGAATGTTTGTTTGGGCTAAGATAGCTGACAAATATGAAGACGCTTATGTATTAACTGACGAAATTCTTGATAAATCACGGGTATTTATAACGCCAGGAGGTATATTTGGAAGCCAGGGCAGAGATCATATTCGTATAAGCTTATGTGCTCCAGAATCAACCTTTGCTGAAGCTATTAACCGTATAACCTCATCAAATCTATCAAGTTAAAATGAAAATTTCTATTATTGGAGTAGGGCTTATAGGAGGTTCCTTAGCATTAAGCTTAAGGAAAACAATACCCGTAAATAAGATATTTGGCGTTGATACAAACAGTGCCAATCTAAGTAAAGCTCTGGAACTTGGGATAATTGATGCTACATCTGAACTTGATGAAGCCATTGAAGACTCCGATTTGATAATCTTAACTGTTCCTGTTAATTCTATTCAAGACTTATTGCCATCCATACTTGATAAGGTTAAAAACAATCAAGTAGTTATGGAAATGGGTTCAACACAGCAAGAAATACTTGAGGCAATCAACGACCATCCGAAGAGAGGTAGATTAGTAGCTGTACATCCAATGGCCGGTACTGAATATTCTGGCCCTGAAGCTGCCATAGATGACTTATTTACAGGAAAAAATATGGTATTCTGTGATATTGTACGAACAGATGCCGATGCCTTTGAAATTGCTGAATCTATATGTGATGCTTTAAAAATGAAGCCTGTCTTCATGAATGCAAAAGAACATGATTTGCATACTGCATACGTATCACATATCTCTCATATCACTTCTTTTGCCCTCGCTTTAACGGTATTAGAGAAAGAAAAATCGCAAGGAAGAATATTTGAGCTTGCAGGAGGTGGATTTGCTTCAACAGTAAGACTAGCTAAAAGTTCGCCAGATATGTGGGTACCCATATTTAAGCAAAACAAAAAGAACGTACTTGAAGTTTTAGAGGAACATATCAGACAATTGCAACGTATGCATGATGTTCTTGAAGAAGAAGACTATGACACACTATTTAAATTAATTAAGCAATCAAATAAGATTAAAAGAATTATTAAATAGTATTATCAAATTGTATAAGAACTTGATTCTTTTCTACTTTATCACCCTTATAAATTTCAACAGATTTAATAGTTATATCTAAAGGGGACTTAATAAGATTTTCCATTTTCATAGCTTCCAATACCAATAAACAGTCTCCTTTATTCACTTTATCGCCTGCCTTTACCCGTATTTCTAAAACCAAACCAGGCATCGGTGCTTTTAGGTTAGAAACACTTTGAGCTTTATTCAACTCCATCCCTAAACTTTCCAGCAAAGCATCCTTTTCATCCTTTAAAGAGATATGGTATAAATTGCCATTAATCTTTATCTCAGCTTCCTTCTCTTTATAATTAACTGTTACAATTTCTGCTGAATAGCTTTTACCCTTTAGTAAAACATGTATGTGATTGTTGGAATAGTCCTCCAAATCAAGTTGGATTAGACTACCATCAACCAGAACATCCTCCCCTTCCATTTGAATAGCATAAGTGCCATTATTATTAACAAGAATATGCTTCATCATATACTAACGATTTATCAGATTAGCTTCCATACAGGCAACCAAAGCTGCGGTTTCAGTCCTTAACCTTGTATTACCTAATGTAATCGGAATATATCCTAAAGAAAGAGCTTGTTCAATTTCAGTATCGCTAAAGTCTCCTTCAGGACCGATTAGAATAACAGCATCCTCGTTCTCTTTAAGAGATTCTTTTAACTGTTTTTTCTCATTCTCTAAGCAATGAGCAATAAATTTCTTTCCTTCAAATTTAAGATTAAAGAAATCCTTTAGTTTAACCGGTTCATTTACTATTGGTAAAAACGACTGCTGAGATTGCTTCATTGCCGATATAACAATCTTATTTAAGCGGTCAAGCTTCATTACTGTCCTCTCAGAACGTTCGCAAATAATAGGTGTAATTTCATCAATACCGATCTCTGTAGCTTTCTCCAGGAACCACTCATAGCGCTCCAACGACTTAGTGGGAGCGACAACCATATGAAGGTTATAATTTCTTTTCTTAGCGTCTCTTACAAAGGAAAGAATATCAACCCTGGTTCGCTTTTTGTTAACTGAGTCAGCAATCTTGCCTGTATATATACCCCCATTACCATCAATCAATGTAATATTTGCCCCGGCTTTTAACCTTAATACCCGAGTGCAATGTTTACTTTCCTCTTCTGAAAGATCATAATATAAACATTGATTCTCAATATCTGGGGTATAGAATATATGCACAGTAATACGTTTTATTCTTCCGGCTCTTCTTCAGTTTGCTCCAACCGTTCCATTTTAACAGACTCAATATTTTGTTGAGTCTTCTTTAAGATAGTAAAAGCATAACCATGAAACTCCTTACATTCGCCAACATCCGGTATCTTATCAAACAGTTCGCTTACTAAACCAGAAAGGGTGTCATAGTCATTACTCTGTGGTAGATCCAGAGGCAGGTATTCATTCACATCATGAATATTTGCAGATGCTGAAACAATGTATTCGGTTTGCGATACCTGTTCAACAATTGGATGCTCTTCATCATATTCATCCTGGATTTCACCTACCAGTTCTTCTACAATATCCTCTAAGGTAACCATTCCTGATGTCCCTCCAAACTCATCCAAAACAATTGCAATCTGAATCCGCTTTTGCTGAAATTCAGCCATTAAATCATTGATTTTCTTAGTTTCCGGGATAAAATAAGGCTTCCTGATAATGTTCTTTAATTCAATCTCTTGTTTATCTACCAACTGCGGCAATAAATCTTTAGCATGTACAATACCTACAATCTTATCAATAGATCCATCGTATACAGGAACCCGGGAATAGCCTTCGCTTATAATTGTATTTAATAATAATTCCTTCGGACTATCAACCTCTACAGCAGTTATCTTAGTACGTGGAACCATTACATTCTTAACAACCCGTTCATTAAAGTCAAAAACATTCTTTATCAACTCATGCTCCGTTAAATTCAAAGCACCCGATTCCTTTCCTTGATCAAGCAAATATTGTAACTCTTCAGAAGAATGATGCACTTCATTCATCGTAACACCAAAGCCCAACATTTTTAATATAAGATTTGCAAAGCCATTCAATACCCATATAAAAGGTCTGAATACCATATAGAAAAACCTTAGCGGTAAAGTTAATGCCATAGTTGTACCTACCGGCCTTTGAATCGCTATGGATTTAGGGGCTAATTCACCAAATACAATATGTAAAATCGTAATGATAGAGAATGCTAATATGTGACCAATATTAGTCTGGAATGTGCCAACTAGCTCAATATTGAAAAGAGCAAGAAAATCAACAACAACCTTGGTCATTACAGCTTCTCCAACCCAACCTAAACCTAGTGAAGCTAATGTAATTCCTAATTGTGTTGCAGCTAAATATCCATCTAAATGATTCGTTATGTGTTTCGCAAGATTTGCTACATTATTTCCCGATTTAGCCTTAATTTCAATTTGTGAGGCCCTAACTTTAACAATTGCAAATTCAGCGGCGACAAAAAAGCCATTCAGAAAAACCAACAGAAAAGTAACAAAAATTTGAAAACCCATAATTCTATTTTTGGTTCACAAATATCTTCTGGTAAAGCTCCAGACTTTCTTCTATAACTTTTAATGCATAAGATCTATCCAAGAGTTGCTCAACCGTAACGTTCTTCCCTTCCAAAGCTTTATAATCCTGAAAGAACCTAACTATCTCCTTCATCGTATGAGGAGGTAGTTCAGACATATCCCTAATATAATTTACTGACATATCATTCTTTGCAACAGCAATAATCTTATCATCTTGCTCACCATTATC
The DNA here is from genome assembly GCF_004339765.1 of Albibacterium bauzanense. Lineage (GTDB taxonomy): Bacteria > Bacteroidota > Bacteroidia > Sphingobacteriales > Sphingobacteriaceae > Albibacterium > Albibacterium bauzanense. Next base: position 256,928 of record NZ_SMGO01000002.1, read on the forward strand.
TACCATATGCATTACACCCACAACATATGCTTCAATTAAAGTCATAGGATATACATCAACCGAACTTAATACCAGGATATCAAGCGGATCTTTATCATCACAATAAGTTTGAGGAATAAATCCGTAATTAGCGGGATAAATAACAGACGAAAATAGAACACGGTCCAATTTCATTAAACCACTTTCTTTGTCTATTTCATATTTGGCTTTGGAGCCCTTTGGGATTTCAATAATCCCATTAACAGAATCAGAAATAACATTACCGGGCGAAACCTCGTGCCATGGATGCTTAAAACTCATAGATTAATTCTTATTTATTTTCTTTTTTTAAACTTTTTCGGATAACCGTAATAACAACAGGAACGGTAGTAATTGAAATAAACCCAATTATGATGTACTCAATATAGTTAACAATTTGAGGAAAATGCTGACCTAGAAAATAACCCGATAGAGTTAAAATAGCTACCCATAACACTCCTCCACTAATATTGAGAATAGTAAATCTAGTCAAATCTACACGCACTACTCCTGCAAATATCGGAGCAAATGTACGTATAATTGGCATAAACCTACCTAAAATTAATGCTAGCGCACCGTATTTGTGATAGAACTCTTCTGCTGCTACTATATACTTCCGTTTAAATAACAAAGAATCCTTCCTTTTGAAAAGCATTGGCCCTGTCCTTGAACCAAACCAATAGCCTGTATAATTTCCTAAAATTGCGGCTGCTAATAACCCTCCGCATAGAACATATATACTAACTGGTAAAAGTCCTGAAGCACAGAATAATCCTGCTAGAAATAATAAGTAATCTCCCGGCAAGAAAAAACCAAAAAACAACCCGGTCTCTGCAAAAACTACAATTAATAATAAATAGAACCCTCCACTTCGAAGCAGGGTCTCTGCATCAAATAATTGTTGAAACGATAACCAAAGCTCGTGCATACAAATCCTTATCTTACGAATATATAAAAATAAACAGCCAGATTTTATGATATCCTAAAATAGTGACACTTAAAGATGTCCTTTATAACAATAATGTTTGAACACTGTTTATATCTTTATTTTATCGAAAATAAATGTTTCTAAACGATGTTTGTAACGAGAGACGGATAGAGTCCTAAACAAATAGTTATGATAGTAGCAATGGTGAGAACCACCTTATAGTTTAAATTCCAAACAACTTCTTCCCTATCTGTTGGTTTAAAATACATGGCAATGATAACACGGAAATAATAATAAATTCCGATAGCAGCATTAATAACAGCCAAAACTACCAATGCAATATGGTAATTATGTAAAGCCGCAGCAAACATCATAAATTTACCAATAAAACCTACCGTTAATGGAATACCTGCTAAAGAAAGCATAGCAACCAATATCGTAAAGGAGAGGTATGGATTCTTTTTTGCCAAACCATTAAATGCTTCAAATTGTTCACTTCCGCTCGATCTTTTCACAGCAATCAATCCGCCGAAAGCTACAATAGATGAAAGAGAATAAGCCCCTACATAAATTAAAATACCATTAGCAGATTCTCCACCTAAACTTAATATAGCAAACAACATATACCCAACATGAGACACGCTAGAATACGTCAGCATTCTCTTAAAGCTCTGTTGCATTAATGCAGTAATATTTCCAATAAATAAAGTAAGAACAGACATCACAGATAATACCGGCGTCCAGAAAGAACTTAATGGTTCAAAACAGAACCAGAACAAGCGTAAGAACGCTGCAATAGCTGCAACCTTTACGATTGTACTCATAAAAGTTGTTATCAATATCGGCGCACCATCATAAACATCCGGAACCCAGAAATGAAAAGGAGCAGCACCTATCTTAAACCCTAAACCAATAATAAAAAGGATAACTCCTGTATAAAATAAAGGAGAAATAGCCTGAACATTGTTTTGAACATAAGATTGGATCTCTTCCATTCCGAATGATCCGGTAGCTCCGTAGATTAGCGTAATTCCAAATAGCAAAAATCCAGTCGAGAAGGCACCCATCAAAAAGTACTTCAAAGAAGCCTCATTCGACCCGTAATCACTCTTACGAATCCCTACCAAAATATATAAAGCTACAGACATAATCTCAATACCGATAAACAGCATAGAGAGATTATAAAACGAAACAATGATTAATCCTCCAATCAGGGAGAATAGAATTAATGAAAAATATTCTGCAGTATGTTCACCAATTGTATCAAAATAGTCCCTGGATAGTAGCAAAATCAATATGGCCAACCCTATCATCAACATCGAAAAGACGAGCGCGTAATGATCAAAAAGTACCATTCCATTATATAAAGGAACAGCTGTACCATTCCACTGAACAATACAAAATACCAAGGCCCCAACCAATCCCAAAATCGATATTGGCAATATGGTTTTTGTAGCCTTAAACAGTCCTAAATATAATATTAGAATAGCTAATAAAGAAAGCGTAATAATTGCACCCATCTGTTAATATTTTATTCGAAAAATCGATTGATTTCTTATTTAATTGATATTTGATTAATTAAATTCGTTACTGCAGCTTCTGAAATATTCAATAAAGGCTCAGGATATATACCCAGCCCTAAAACAAACAATACCAGAATCACAAAAACAATTGTCTCTGACCCATGAATATCTTTAAAATTAATAGTGATATCATTCTTCTCACCAAGCATTGTTTTCTGATAGAGACGCAACATATACGCAGCTCCCAGAACAAGGGTTAATCCACCAAATACAGCATACCATATACCCGCATTATAAATACCTGTCAACAATAAGAATTCTCCTACAAAACCATTCGTTATAGGCAAGCCAATAGCTCCCATAACTAAAACTAAAAATACAATGGCTAGTCTTGGTGCCGATGAAGCTATTCCACCTAATTCTTTCAGATCTTCTTTTTGAGTGCGATTGATTATTATATCCATGACAAAGAATAACCCAACAACGTTTATACCGTGGTTAATCATTTGAATCATAGCACCCTGCAAGCCTTGTACATTCCATGCAAAAACACCGGCACTAATCAATCCAACGTGGGCAATAGATGAATAAGCTATTAATCGTTTAATATCATTCTGACGGAGTGCAATAATAGATGCATAAACAACACCTATGATACCTAAGACTAAACAAATCGTCCCATACTGTTCAAAACCAAGCGGCGAAACTGGAATCAGCCATCTAATAAGACCATATACCCCCATCTTCAACATAATACCAGCTAAGAGCATGGTTCCTGCAGTAGACGCCGAAGCATAAGTATCAGGTTGCCAAGTGTGAAACGGAAAAATTGGTAGTTTTACAGCAAAAGCAATAAAGAAAGCAAGGAATATCCAACCCTGAGTTTGGGCGTCTAAGCCTAATTGATAAAAAGATGAAAGTTCAAAATCTCTTTCCGGAGCTTGAAAATGCAGATAGATAATAGCTGTCAGCATCAATAAGCTTCCAATAAATGTATAAACAAAGAACTTCAAATTAACCCGGATCCGGTTTTCTCCTCCCCACATTGCACAGATAAAATAGATAGGAATCAAAGCTGCTTCCCAACCTATATAAAATATGAATGCATCCAACGCCATAAAAACGAGAAGCAATCCTGATTGCATGAATAGTATCAATGCATAGAAGCCTCCCTTATATTCATATCGGAAAGTCGACAATATAATAAGCGGAATTAAACCGTTGGTTAACAATACCAGAGGTAAACTTATGCCATCAATACCAATATGAAAATTTATACCGTAAGACGGAAGCCAGGCAAACGATTGTACAAATTGCATGGAAGCATCCGGAACAAAATTTATTAAGAAGGGTATAGTTAAAATAATTGTAAAAGATGAAACAGCTAAAGCCAATCGTTTTGCTAACTGAGATTGCTTAACAAATGCAAGTAGAATAGCGCCAAAAACAGGCATTAATAAAAGAAGGTATAAATTTTCCATTTATTGCAGTAATCCTTTAAATTGTATAAATGCCATAAAACAAGAGCAGAACAGCTCCTATAACCATCAAAAATAAATAAAACCCAACGTTCCCCGATTGTAAGAGCCTAAGCATCTTACCCGATTCTGAAACTCCTCTTCCCAATCCATTAACAATTCCATCAATTCCGCTACGATCAACAATTCGATACAGGAATCGAGAAAAAGAATTAAGTGGGTTCACTATCAAGAAGTCATAAATCTCGTCAACATAAAATTTATGATAAGATAACCTTTCCAAAAAGCTGCGCTCAACATGATCCGCTTCAGGAACAACTTCTTTCTGTACATACTTGGTATAAGCATATATAGCCATCAGTATAGCAGCAACTGCCGATACACTCATTAATATATATTCGGTTGAATGATCTAAGTGAAAAGGTTGCGTTAAAGCAGCCGAATCAGCAAAGACAGGCGATAAAAACTGAGCAAGGAATGCGCCACCTCCAAGACTACTTGGAATATTCAAGAGTCCACCAACTATAGAAAGAACTGCCAATACAATTAATGGAAACTTCATTGATACAGGAGACTCATGAATATGCTTCTCTTGATCAAAAGTTCCTCTGAACTTTCCGAAGAATGTTAAAAACAATAATCGGAACATATAAAAAGAAGTAAATAATGCACCTATCAAACCTCCAACCCAAAGCATTTTGTTTTCAGAAAAAGCATATGCTAAAATCTCATCCTTCGAAAAGAACCCAGATAAAGGAGGTATACCTGCAATAGCAATGGTCCCGATCAACATAGTTATATAAGTCACCGGTAATTTCTTTCTTAAACCACCCATTGACCGTAAATCCTGCTCATCACTCATCGCATGAATTACAGATCCGGCTCCTAAGAATAAAAGTGCTTTAAAAAATGCATGTGTAATAACATGGAAAAGTGCCCCAGTAAATGCGCCTACTCCCAACCCAAGAAACATATACCCCAATTGTGAAACAGTAGAATATGCCAATACTTTCTTAATATCATTCTGAGTTAATGCAGTGGCTGCAGCCATTAAAGCAGTAAGCAAACCTATCACAGCAATCAGTTGCATAACAACCGGAGAAAGCGTAAAAAGAATGTTTGAACGCGCAATCATATAAACCCCGGCAGTTACCATGGTTGCAGCATGAATTAATGCAGATACCGGCGTAGGACCAGCCATTGCATCAGGAAGCCAGGTAAATAAAGGAATCTGAGCAGACTTTCCTGTTGCTGCAATAAACAAAAGGAAACTGATTAATACAATCATACTATCACCAGATGCTAAACCTGCTGCTTGAGGAAATACTCCGGCAAATTCAATCGTACCAAAGGTTATAAATATTAATAATACAGCAATTAGAAAGCTCAAATCGCCTATCCTATTCATTACAAAGGCTTTTTTACCAGCACTTGCAAAAGAAGAATTTTTAAACCAAAACCCAATCAATAAGTATGAGCATAGTCCAACTCCTTCCCATCCAATAAACATTACTAAATAGTTAGAACCCAAAACGAGCAATAACATAAAGAAAATGAATAGATTCAGGTAAGAGAAAAACTTATTAAAGCCGGGGTCCAGCTTCATGTAACCTATAGAGTAAACATGGATCAGAAATCCAACTCCTGTTACGATCAGTAACATGATTGAACTTAGGGGGTCAAGCAAAAAGGACATAGAAACGTTTAGAGCACCTGCACCAAACCATTGAAATATAGTTACAATGCTTGTACCATCTTCTCCACTCTGCCGCAATTGGTAAACATCATAAAATAAAACGCAGCTAATAAAGAAAGAAAAGAGAACTACTCCACTTCCAATAAAAGCAACAACATTCTTGGGTAAAATATCTCTCCCCAATCCATTAACCAAAAAACCGATTAAAGGTAAAAGAGGAACTAACCAAATTAAATCTAACATAAAATTACCACCTAAGTCTATTTAATATATCAATATCTATCGATCTGGTATTCCGATATACCATCATAATGATTGCTAAGCCCACAGCTACTTCCGCTGCCGCCAATGCCATCACAAAAAATACAAATACCTGACCAGAAGCATCTCCGAAAAACACAGAGAATACAACTAACAATAGATTTACCGAATTCAACATCAACTCAATAGACATCATGATTACAATGACATTTCTACGAGTTAATACACCAATTACACCAATTGTGAATATTAGGCTGCAAAATAAAATGTAATGGTTTAATGGGACACTCTGTATTGTTTCAAACATAACCTAGGCTTTTTTCTTATCCTTTTTACCCAATAATACTGCACCAACCATGGCGGTAAGCAATAAAATAGAAGAAATTTCGAATGGCAATAAAAACTCTTTAAACAGCACCTTACCCAAGTTGCCAACCAAACCAATCTCCGGATTAATAATCTCTAAAGGAGGTGAAGTTTGTAAAACTTTAAAAGAAGCTGCTAATATAATAATAAAGCACATTCCTGCGATCACACCCATAGCTTTCACAAAAATGGACTTCAAAGGTTCACTGTCTTCATTCATATTTAAAAGCATAAGCACAAATAAGAAGAGAACCATAATCGCTCCCATATAAATTATAAAATTAACAACTGCCAGAAACTGGGCATTCAATAAAATATAATGAATAGAGAATGTAAAAAAAGTAACAACTAAATATAGTACGCTATGAACCGGGTTTTTACTAATGATCGTCATTACTGCAAAAAATAACGATAGAAAGGCTACAAAATAAAACACTGTCATATACTATTTATTGAGAGATAATTCTTCTAAATTAATGAACGGCTGTTCAACTAATTTATCTTTACCATAAATAAAATCCTTTCGTAAATATTCAGGTGGCACATGAGGCCCATCCAAATAAATAGCTTCCTTCGGACAAGCTTCTTCACAAAGACCACAGAAAATACAACGCAACATGTTTATTTCATAAACTGCAGCATATTTCTCTTCTCTATAAAGATTCTCTTCTCCTTTTTGACGCTCGGCAGCAATCATTGTGATGGCCTCCGCCGGACAAGAAAGAGCACATAAACCACATGCAGTACAACGTTCCCTTCCTAATTCGTCTCTTTTCAAAGAGTGCATACCCCTGAAATTCTTAGAATATTCACGGGTTTCTTCAGGATACCGTATTGTATTCTTCTTCATAAAAAAATGTCGAAGAGTAATGGCTAAACCTTTGAAAATAGCAGGAAGGTATATCCGTTCCCAAAAATTCATGGGTTCCTGTTCTAAAATCTTTTTTCTATTACTAAGTGATTGCATTTCTATATTTTTTAGAAAAACTTATCTTTTAATATAATAAACACCCCTGTCAATGCTATATTAGCAAGAGCCAATGGTATTAACATCTTCCATCCTAAATTCATCAACTGATCATATCTGAACCTTGGTAAGGTCCAGCGTATCCACATAAAGAAAAATATGAAAGCAATTATCTTTATGAAGAATACAAATACACCGATAATTGTAATCCAGTTTGCAGACAGCCCTAAATCATACATAAAAGGGAAATTATAACCTCCAAAGTATATTGCGGCCATTAATGCAGAAGAAACGAACATATTAATATATTCAGAGAACATATATAAGCCCAGCTTCATAGAAGAATATTCTGTATGATAACCTCCAACCAATTCGGTTTCACATTCAGGTAAATCGAAAGGTACCCGATTTGTTTCGGCAAAAGCGCATATTAAAAAAATCAAGAAACCAAGAGGCTGCGCCCAAATATTCCAATTTACAAAACCTTCTTGCTGTGCTACAATCTCCTTTAAAGAAAGCGATTGCGTTACCATCAATAAAGCAATAATGGACAAGCCCATTGCTAATTCGTAGCTTATACTTTGAGAAGCAGCACGAACAGCACCCATCAAAGAGAACTTATTATTAGATGCCCATCCACCCAACATAATTCCATAAACTCCCAGAGCAACTACACCAAAAATATATAGTATACCTACATTAACGTCTGCAACTTGTAACTCAACAACCCGATCGCCAATTGTAAGAGCCTGCCCCCATGGAATAACAGCACTACCAATACAGGCTGTTATAATTGCGAGCGTTGGTCCTAATATAAAAAGAGGCCTATGTGCACCTGCAGGAATAATCTCTTCTTTAAAGAAGAATTTCCCACCATCACACAGAGGTTGCAAAATACCAAAAATACCTGCACGATCAGGTCCCAGACGGTCTTGCATAAAGCCTGCAACTTTTCGTTCAGCTAAGGTTGAGTACATCGCAATTACTAAAGTAATAACGAACACTACAATAATGAGTATAAACTTTTCTATTATGAATGCAAATTCCATAGTCTTATTTTGCGAACGCTACTTATTTTAACTTCTCTGCTCTTTCAAGCTGTTTCTTATTCTCTGTCTGCAATTTTAAATTCTCTTTAATTACTGGAGGCGGAGCTGGTAATTCATAATGGTTCGAAGAAATAACAGAAGTATTTTTAACACTTCTAGGACCATCAATAACCCAATCAGAAGTTGCTTTCTTATCAAAACGACAATCATTGCAAATAAACTCTTCTAACTCTCCAAATTCATCTTTTCTTCCCGTAACCCGTAAAACCTCTTCTCCTTTATACCATAAAGTAACCTTCCCGGAACAAGTCGGACAGTCACGATGCGCCTCTACCGGCTTTGTAAACCAAACACGGTTTTTAAAGCGGAAAGTTCGGTCAGTTAAAGCTCCAACCGGGCAAACATCAATCATATTTCCAGAAAAATCATTATCCACAGCATTTGAAATATAGGTAGATATTTCAGAAACATCTCCTCTTCCTAAAACTCCATGAACTCTTTTATCAGTGAGTTGATCTGCAACCATCACACAGCGGTAACATAAAATACAGCGTGTCATGTGTAATTTGATCTTATCACCAATGTCTATTTTTTCAAAGGTACGCCTATCAAAATTATAGCGGGTCTCCTCGATACCATGCTTATAACTCAAATTCTGCAGATCACACTCTCCAGCTTGATCACATACAGGGCAATCTAATGGATGATTGATCAATAAAAACTCTACAATACCTTTTCTTGCTTCAAGTACCTCTGGCGAAGTTATATTCTGCACTTCCATGCCATCCATCACACCCGTTCTGCACGAAGCAACCAACTTAGGCATAGGTCTCGGATCCTTTTCAGATCCTTTACTAACTTTAACTAAACATGTTCTGCATTTACCACCACTCCCCTCCAAAGAAGAATAGTAACACATAGCAGGAGGAACTACATCTCCACCTATTTGCCGTGCTGCATTCATGATAGTTGTTCCTGGTTCAACCTCAACCAGAATTCCATCTATACTTACTTTTATTTTTCCTTCAGACATAGCTTCTCTTTTTAGCTATTAGCCATAATAGCGTAGTTCGCCAAACCATAATTCCTGCTTTGTGATTCCACGGGATTATTAACATGCCACTCAAATTCATCACGAAAATGCCTGATAGCACTTGCAACCGGCCATGCAGCAGCGTCGCCCAACGGACAAATGGTATTACCCTCAATATTCTTTGCCACATTCACCAATAAATCCATATCGCTTGATCTTCCCTGACCGTTTTCTATACTAAACAGAACCTTTTCCATCCAGCCTGTTCCTTCTCTGCAAGGAGAACACTGGCCACAACTTTCATGGTGATAAAACCTTGTAAAATTCCATGTATTCCGAACAATGCACTGATCTTCATCAAAAGCAATAAAGCCTCCGGATCCCAACATGGTACCACTTACAAAACCACCTTCTGCCAAAGATTCATAGCTCATTAATCTAGGTGCACCTTCTATAGTTTTTAAAATTAAATTAGCAGGCAAAATAGGCACTGATGAACCACCTGCAACCACAGCCTTTAATTGTTTTCCATTAGCTATTCCACCACAGTATTCATCTGAATAAATAAATTCTTCGACAGGCAGGCCTAATTCAATTTCATAAACACCTGGTTTATTTAAATTCCCACCTGCAGAGATTAATTTAGTTCCGGTACTTCTTCCAATCCCAATCTTAGCATATTCAGCGCCGCCATCATTAATTATTGAAACTGTTGCAGCAATAGTTTCAACATTATTTACAACTGTCGGACAATTATACAAACCCGAAACAGCTGGAAACGGTGGTTTTATACGCGGATTACCACGCTTACCTTCCAAAGACTCTAATAAAGCAGTCTCTTCTCCACAAATATAAGCACCTGCCCCAGGATGAACATACACCTCTAAATCATAGCCCGATCCCAATATATTTTTACCTAAAAACCCATTGGCTTTAGCTTCGGCAATTGCTTGTTCAAGGATACGAATCTGTTGCATCATCTCTCCCCGAACGTATATATAAGAAGTATGAGCTCCTAATGCAAAACTAGAGACGATCATTCCCTCAATTAACAAATGAGGGATATAGGTCATTAAATAACGATCCTTAAATGTTCCAGGCTCAGACTCATCTGCATTACAAACCAAATAACGTGGAACTCCTTCTGGCTTTGCTAAAAAGCTCCACTTCATTCCTGTTGGGAAACCAGCACCCCCACGACCACGAAGACCAGAAGTTTTCACTTCTTCAAGCACACCTTCAGGCCCCATCGTTTTAATTGCTTTTTCAACCGCACTATATCCTCCCATACGACGGTATACCTCGAATGTATTTATTCCCGGTACGTTAATATGTTCAAGTAATAATTGACGAGTCATCTTACCCTATTTATTATTTTTTAGCTTTCCTATTAATTGGTTCACACTCTCCTCCGTCAGGTTCTCATAGAAGGTATATTCAGGGCCGATTTGCAAAACAGGGCCATTACCACATGCCGCCATACATTCTACTCCTCGCCAGCTAAATAAACCATCACTTGTAACTTCACCTTCTTTCACACCTAACGTACTCTCAATATGCTTCATTATCTTTTCAGCTCCCACTAAGCAGCAAGGGCCTGTACGGCATACCTCTAAAACATATTTACCTTGAGGCTTCAGAAAATACATGGTATAAAAAGTCGCAACTTCATATACTTCAATATATTCTATGTTTAGAAACTCCGCTACTTTATTCATTGAAGGAACACTAAGCCAACCGGCTATTGCCTGTACCTCATGCAAAATCGGTAATAAAGCTGATTTCTGTTTACCTTCCGGATAGCGACTAACAATCTCATTGAATTTTCCTATCAACTCAGGAGTGAATTCAACGTTCTCGATATTCTCGGTATTATTTATATTAAGCATCTAATTCTCCTGCTATAACATTTAAACTACTCATATTAAGAATTGCATCCGATAACAGCATTCCACTACTCATTGGTGCATACATCGCATAATTAATAAAAGATGGTCTGCGGAAATGCAAACGATAAGGTGAACGACCGCCATCGTTTATTAAATAAAATCCCAGTTCTCCATTCGCTCCCTCAACAGCATGATAAACCTCTGATTTGGGCGTATCTATTTCTCCCATTACTATCTTGAAATGGTAAATTAAAGCCTCCATATTATTGTAAACTTTCTCTTTTGGAGGAAGATAGAATTCAGGGACGTCCGCATGAAAGATACCCTTTGGTTCTTTCTCTAATTTCACTAATGCCTGCTCAATAATTCGCATACTCTGACGCATCTCTTCATTTCTGACCATATAACGATCATAAACGTCTCCATTCGTCCCTACAGGTATATCGAAATCAAATTCTTCGTAAGAAGAATATGGCTCTTGAACACGCACATCATAATCTATACCTGTTGCACGAAGAATCGGACCGCTCCAACTATACTCTAAAGCTTTTTCAGGACTTACAGGTGCCACACCTGAAGTCCGTTCAATAAATATTCTATTTCTATCAAATAACCTTGTAAACTCGTCTAATACCGCAGGGAACTCTTTAATAAAAGAACGGATCTTAGCAAAAGCTCGCTCATTAATATCTCGCTCAAAACCACCAATACGTCCAATATTAGTTGTTAGCCGAGAACCACAGATCTCTTCATATATCTCATAAATCTTCTCACGTTCATGCATTAAATACAAGAAACCCGAGAATGCTCCGCTATCCACACCCAAAATACCATTACAAATAATATGATCTGTAATTCGGGCTAATTCCATAATAATTACACGCATATAGTCCACCCGTTTAGGCATCTCTATATTTAGTAATTTTTCTACTGTCATATGCCAGCCCATATTATTAATAGGCGACGAACAATAGTTTAATCGGTCTGTTAAAGGTGTAATTTGATAAAATGGTCTATGTTCTGCTATTTTTTCAAAAGCCCGGTGAATATATCCAATTGTAGAAACACCACTTACAATACGCTCTCCATCCATTTGAAGAACATTTTGAAACACACCATGAGTTGCAGGGTGAGTAGGCCCCAGATTTAACGTTATCAGATCATCTTGAGGGTCATTATCATTATAAACTGGTGCGTTATTCGTTATTCTAGTGATCGGGTCGGCCATAATATTATTTCTATCGTCCAAAAAAATAATCCTTCTTATCAACACGGTTTGGATCTTCCAATGGATACTCTTTACGCATTGGGAACACTTCCATATCATCCACATTTAAGATACGATTCAGATCAGGATGGCCTAAAAAGCGAACACCATAAAAATCATATGTTTCACGTTCCATCCAGTTAGCTCCTTTCCAAAGTACAGTAGCACTTGGAATTTCCGGATTCTCTCCGTTAATAAATACCTTTAATCGGATTCTTAGCTTATTTACAAAACTATGGAGATGATAAACTACTCCAATAGAAAGATCTCGCTCGGGATAATGAACAGCAGTAATATCTGTTAGATAGATAAACTGTAATTCTACATCTTTCTTTAAAAACTCTAATACTTCAATGATCTGGTCTTTACCAACTTCAATAGTCAAAAGACCATAAGGCTCATCTGTATTTAGAATCGTATCCACAAAGCGCTCTTTCAAGCGCGACAAAAGAACTTCGTTATTCAACTTATCTAACATTATTCGTGTGAATTCCATATTTCTCTAAAAGCGCTTTATACTCAGGCGTATTTCTCCTATTCAAAGATTCATTTTTCACAATCTCCTGTAAGCGCATAACTCCATCAAGAATAGCTTCTGGTCTTGGCGGACAACCGGGAACATATACATCTACCGGGATAATTTCATCAATACCTTGCAGTACTGAATAGGTATCAAAAATACCTCCGCTACTTGCACAAGCTCCTACAGCAATAACCCAACGGGGCTCAGCCATCTGAATATAAACTTGCTTCAAAACCGGAGCCATTTTCTTTGCAATAGTACCCATAACAAGTAACATATCCGACTGTCGTGGCGAGAAACTAGGCCTCTCAGCACCAAAGCGGGCAAGATCATAATCCGCTCCCATGGTAGCCATAAATTCAATTCCACAACAAGAAGTTGCGAATGGCAAAGGCCATAATGAATTTGCACGGGCCAATCCAATCACTTTATCTAAAGAGGTAGCAAAAAATCCAGCACCCTCTACCCCTGGAGGAGCGGCTCCTAATTTTATATCAGTCATTCCAATTTCTTTTATGAATAAGCTTAATGCCGGCCAGAAATCCTCGACAAATCTATGAGATATTTACAGTCAAATAAGTCAATAATATAATTTAGAAATATTCTAATATATTATTCTATTCGTCCCAATTAAGAGCTTTCTTTTTAATGATGTATATAAAGCCCAATAAAAGCAATCCCATAAAAACAAACATTTCTATAAGACCATTTATACCGAACTCCCTGAAATTTACAGCCCAGGGGTACATAAATATAACTTCAATATCAAAAATCACAAACAAGATTGCCACCATAAAATACTTTATTGAGAATGGTTGGCGAGCATTTCCTACAACCTCGATCCCAGACTCAAAAGAAGATAATTTATTTTCAGTCCGAACCTTCGGGCCTATCAAGTGTGTAACAACAATCGTTGTTACACCAAAGCCGGCAGCAACAATTATTTGAAATAATATGGGTAAATAATTCGCAGAACTATTTATAACCTCAGTTTCCATAAATGTATTCAGTATTATTAATCTTTTTCACGTCAAATATACATATTTTAATCAAAAAAGCGCCAACAATATATATTGCTGACGCTTTCACATTAAAATATTTCTGTTACGTTTGAGGCTGCTCTAAATTAGTTAAAGCCTGCTTTGCATACTCACTTGAAGGATCTATTTCCAATGCACCTCTAAATTGTTCACGTGCTTTTTCATAATCTCCGCTCAATGAATAATAAGCACCGTTTACATTATAAGCTTCTACTAAAGCCACTTTATTTTGAGTGATAGCCGCATCTCCTTTACCTTTAACCACATCAATAAACTCCTGATAATAAGGCACAAATAGACCTTTCGGGTTCGCCTCATCATCTAATAATCGATTCGCTCTTGCACGGAATAAATAAGCTGCATCTGTAGTTGGTGCTAATTCTGTAACTTTTCCAAATGCTACATCTGCTTTCTCCAATAAAGTTTTAGACGGTTTTACCTCATCATTTACCCTTGTCGCATAATCAAAATACAAGGCATAGCCCATATAAAAATAATCATATAGATAATTCTTCGATTCAGGATTCAAGGTAGCAATTTCGAATATACGTGCTGCCGGGCCATATTGACGAGCTTGGAAGAATTCCATTCCAATTTCATTTAAATCCTCGGCAATTGAAGAATCTGCTTTAACAGCTTTTTGCATATTTGCAACAGCGTCATTTAACAAGGTTGTATCAACAGTCTTATTAACTGTATCAGATGCTAAACGAATGTCTGCAAGTCCTAAGAATAGGTAGTCACGAGCAATAAGACGTTCAGGCTCAACTTTTGCCATAAAATCAGTAATTGCTTTTTTACTTTCTTGGTAATTACCATTCTCGTATGCTGAATAGCCTAAGTAACGTAAAATCCTTGGATTCGCCTGATCTATCTTAGCCATCTCATTCGCCTGAACTTCTAACGTTTCATAATCCTTTGCTAGAATCAAGAAGTCAGCATATCTCATTCTAGAATCAAGAGAATAATCCGTTAAATCCATGTATTTTTTATAATACGATAAAGCTTCTTTTAGCTTCGCATCATATTCTTCTACAGTAGTTACTCTTCTAGACCATAAGTAATAAGTTTCTGCAAGCTCACGATAGGTTGGAGCGAAATTAGGATTTTCTGCAACAATTGCTTGCAAATCAGCCGAAGCTTCAGGGAAAGCATAAGCTTCCTTACTAATTACTGCTAACTGAATTTTTGCATTCAATAATGTATTGTCTAAGCTAATAGCATCGCGATAAGCTGTATATGCATTACTATTATTACCCATACCAAAATAAGCATTACCGATCGCTAAATCAATTTCAGCATCTTTTTGGTCAGTAGCTTTTGCCTTTAATAAATACTCAAGCGCTTTATTATAGTCTGGGTTAGCTCCTTTTAAATAAGCTTTACCAACCGCTAATAATTCTTCGTAATCTTTCTTCTTTAACTTAGCTGTTGCCTCATCAAATAAAGTCTGAGCACCACTTGCATTACCGTTAAGTAATTCAATAGTACCTAAACCAACTTTGTTAATGGTATTTTTAGTATCGGCTGCATCTCCTTGTGCAAATACAGTCTTTGCCGAATCAGGATAATCAGTAATAAGATATACTTCACCTAAATAGAAATAGTTATCCCCTTCTTTTGCATCAGTTTGAACCAAGTTCTTCAAAATCACCTTAGCCTTTTCGTATTGCTCTTGGTTAATAGCAACCTTAGCATCTTTCAAACTTTGAGCAAAAGCACCAGAAACTACAAAAGACAAGGCCAACCCTATGTTTATTGCTTTCTTCATCATTTTCATTGTATTAATTTAAATTTATTTGATTTCTAATATTAATTTCTCTCGGAGGAATACTATCTGGTAATAAACCAGACTTAAGGATAATCCTTTGTCCTCGCTCTCCTGCTAAAAAAGCAGAAAATCCAACTCCCAAACCCATTACGCCTTGACAATTTATAACGTACAAATCACGCGCCAAGGCATATTTACCAAGAGCCAGATTATTCTGTGAAGGTTTATAAAAAGCATCGTCTCCATCCTTACCACGCTGATTTTTAACCCCTAACACTTTTAATCCTTTTGTATACTCCAACAAATCAGCATCTGGTTGAGCCATCCAATTTATCCCAACCACACCAACAGCATGTGGATTATTATATACATATTTAATAATATCTGCATTCGAGTTTAAAGCATATATACGCTCTTTCGGGAAATCAGTAATAGCTGCTAATTCCTTCAAGAACCTAACTGTACTCGAATTTGGATTGTCAAAAACTAATGTACTAATCGTGGATGGCTTACCCTGAAGGATATTGATAATATCATCAACAGTCACAACAGAATCCTGATTGCCTTTACTGGTAATCAATGCAATTCCATCAGTTGCAAACCGAGTTATCTTAGGAACAATCTTCTTCGCTTCAAAAAACTGCATTTCTTCCTTCGTTAATGTTCTGGATAGAATTGCAATCTTAGCTGAATCATTCATCAAATAATTAATAGCAAGTTTTTCCGGCCTATTAACTAATGTAATGTCTGCTTCCAAATAGGTATTCTCAAATACAGTCAATTGGTCCTCAACGATAGGTTGAAACGTTTCATCAACCACAATTGAAACAATACCGGTTACAATAGTATGTGTTTCTTTCGTCGGAGGAGTACTCGTACACGATATAATTAAAGAACTAACTACTAGAGTCAGAAACAAATATGCATTTTTTTTAATAAAATCCATTGCACAATTCAAAAAATTAGTAATTAATATCAATTAACAATATAGATGCATTATCTATAAACATTTCATAATATGTGCTTGGATATTAACGTTCATTTGCCCGGTTTTGCCATAAACGGGCAAACCTTAAGAAAGAATAAACAATCAACACCACACCGAAAAGGATCCGGTAGGTTTTATCCATACTAATTGGAAAATCAGACCAAAAGATGATGATAACGCCCAGCACAAAATACAGAGCGAACATGAAAAGTCCTATAACAGACAGAAATCGCTTTGAGGGCGATTTCTGTCTGTTATTATTCATATTGTTTTTATTCAACATCTATTGTGCTGCTAAGTTCAACTGAATAGGCAATGTAAATTGAACCCGAACCGGACGACCATTTTGTATACCTGGCTTCCATTTTGGTGCTCTTTTCAACATTCTAACTGCCTCTTCTCCAGTACCGTATTTCAAATCTCTTAAAACTTGAATATCAGTAAGAGAACCATCTCTCTCAACAACAAACTGCAATAGTACACGACCACTTACACCTTGTTCTTGAGCCTGAGCAGGATAGTTATAATTTCTACCCACATACTTGTAGAATTCTTCCAATCCTCCTTGTGGAGTAGGAGCAACTTCTACTGAGGTAAAAACATGATCAACATCCTCAGTAACCTCTTGATCTTTAGGACCTTCACCAACTGGCAAGTCAATACGAATTGCTGCAGTAGGATCACCAGCTACCGTTTTAGGACCTGGATCAGCCACCTTTAACTGTTCTACTGTAGGAGGTTCCTCATCACGAACCTGCGCTGCTTCAACAACAACCGGAGGTGGCATCCGAACTTGATCCACACGTGGTGGAGGTGGTTCAACAATCGGCGGAGGAATTACTGCTTCCTCATCTACTGGAGGAGGTTCTGATAGAACCACTTCAGTTTCAATCGTCTGAACAGCATCGTCCGCAGTATTACTGCTGATGAAGCTCAATATCATCGGACTGCTTACTGCAAGCAAAAATAATATCACACCGATAAATAATGCCTTAGTGGTATCGGTATCTGCCGTCTGTCGTAACTGGTAAGCCCCATAGGCTTTGTTACGACCCGCAAATACTAATTCGAGCCACTCTTTTTTAAATATGTCTAATTTAGACCCAAACATGTTTTCTCAATTTAAGGTAAAACCTAATTATTAATTGTATATATTCTCTCGAGTGAGTAGCTCTACTTCAGCAGAACCAATATCACCAATCATATACTGTTTGGCGTCAACAATCTTCATTTCATCAAGAATATCAACTAGGTTCTTATAGTTTGCTTTATCACTAGGTCTAATAATTACAATCAAACCTTTTTCCGGATCACCTGTAATCTGAGGAACCTGCTTAATCTTCTCCAATAAGATTGGTCGAATTCCATTCTTACCGTAATCCACTACTGTAGGACCTTCAATTGGACTATCTAACAAGCCCATGTAATATTCTATCTTATTATCACTTCCTAATAATAAAGTGATTGTCCGATTATCCGCCACATCTAGCTGATCTTGAGAATCCTCCTCAGTCTTATCAGGCATTGCTACATCCATTGCGTAAGGCTTCGAGATAGAGGTGGTTAACATAAAGAATGTAATCAACAAGAAAGCCAAGTCAACCATTGCCGTTAAATCCACTCTGGGCGAACTCTTTTTGCCCGTATTTAATTCTGCCATTTGCTATATCTATTTAATTATATTAATCAGCTACACGTAAATTCGTAATTAAGCTAAACTTATTAAGACTCTGCTCTTGCAAAACATCAATAACTTTCTTAATTGCAGGATAATCCTCTTCTGCATCACCTTTTATTGCAACACGCATTTGCTGGTCATTAACCTCTGCTGTTGCTAAACGAGCCGCCAAAACCCATTCTCTCAATTGATTATCTGTAGAGTCTGCAGGTATTCCAGGTTGAACTCCCTTAGCAATACGTTGAGTATTATCCATAGCGATCAAATCTTTTAACCGGCTGATAGGAACACCAAATGCATCTATCAGAGAAAAACGTTGTTTCTCATCGTCAGTAAAGGTTATACCATATTTTTCACTGATACGATTCAACATATTTATTCTAACATTTGGACCCGTAACACCAAAGAACACTTTTCCACCATCACCTACAGTTAATGTTCCCAGATTTGTATCTGGAACCTTGATCTGAACGGTTGAAGCAGGCATATCAACTGGTAGAGGTTCAGGCTGACGAGCTGTAGCCGTTAATATAAAGAACGTTAGAAGAAGGAAGGATACGTCGCACATAGCAGTCATATCTATCGTCGTATTCGCCCTTTTTATTTTTATCTTACCCATTGCTTCAATTTATAATTTTTAAAATTAATTATTTAAACTAATGATGATCAAACATCAGCGATTCCATAAAACCGCTGGATATTTTTTCAAAAATTAATTACTGTGGGTTGAAGCGTAGGTTTGAACGATTGAATAACCAGCCTCATCAATAGAATAAGTAAGTTTATCAATCTTCGAAGTAAATACATTGTACATAATAATAGCAATTGTAGAGGTAAAGATACCAGTTGCTGTATTAATCAAGGCCTCAGAAATACCGTTTGCTAATTGTGCCTGGTCAGGAGCTCCACCTGTTGCCAAGGCAGCAAACGCCTTAATCATACCAGTTACTGTTCCTAATAGACCAGTCAATGTACCAATAGATACCAAAGTAGCGATAACAGTCATGTTTTTCTCAAGCATAGGCATTTCTAATGCAGTAGCTTCTTCAATTTCTTTCTCAATTGCAATACTTGCTTGCTCAGAATTAACACGTGTATCAGCTGAAGCTTCTTTGTATTTTACTAAACCGGATTTAATTACATTCGCAACAGATCCTTTTTGTTTATCACACTCAGCGATTGCTGAATCAATATTTCCACTAGCAAGAAATCCTTGAATACGAGTTACAAATTGATCTACATTCCCAGTTCCAGATGCTTTATTGATTACAAAGTAACGCTCAAAAGAAAACACAATAGTCATTGTTAATAAGCCTAATAAAACAGGTACTACAAAACCAGCTTTATATACCATACCAAAATAATCACCCGGTAATGGTTGTCCTAGTTCTGGATCGCCGCCTTCGAAATGTGACGGATTACCCATGATATACTTCCAAACAATATATCCAATAATAAAACAAATAATGATAGCTAAACTTGCAAAAAGGTTAGAACCTGACGAGCTACCTTGTTTCTTTGCCTTGTTTGGTGTTGGTGCATTTGCCATTTTTTTTAAATTTTAGTTTTTAGTTTTTAATGATTTATGTTAATTAGTTAATAGTTTACTCTTCCATCTCTGTAAAAGCTTAAGCAAACTTAAGATTTTACAAAATAAAAACAAATAAAGTTTTTTTTAAATTTTAAGTCTTTTTTCCCGGCGTGCAACAGCGGCATCAACGCCGAAATGATTGTTTTAATTTATTCAAATATTGCCATTTCTTTTAACAATATTCTACAATAGAAACCATTTTTTTTCAATATTGCAAATAATTTTAATAAAAAAATGAAAGCCCGAATCAATAAAGAAACAACAATATTACCTAACTGTTATCTATTCAACCCTTCTGGTTAGATTTAAATATCTAATTTCCAGTTCCGTAATTTATTTGTTATAAAACAGGAAATATTATAATTGGTATAAAACTTTGAACTTGAATAATATGCACTAACCTCCTGATTGCTTAACCTTATAGCCCTCGGCAAGCAGCAATTCTATTATACGTTTTCTGAAATCACCTTGAATTAAAATCATTCTATCTTTTACCGAACCGCCCACTCCACACTTCTGTTTCAACATCTTACCCAAACTCTCCAGATCTTGATCGCTACCTATAAAACCTGTGATTAAAGTTACAGCCTTTCCTGCCCGTTGTTTTTTATCTAACGAAACACGCAAATCCTGTTGTTTAGGAGGAAGCGTCTCTTCTTCTCCAGCTTGATTCTCCTCTACAAAGTTATAATTCGAATCTGTTGAATACATAACGCCGGAATATACTTTCTTCTTAGACTTTGCCATCCCTCAATATATTTAATAATTCTTCTAATAAATAACCTGCAATGACTTCGGATGCACCGTTATCTCCAAATCCTTTCCTAATAATATAGGCTGTCCATCAACATGCACATCTCCTTCAACTGCTCGCTTTATAAAAATCTCCTTACCTCTGATAATATCGATATATTCAGACTTATCAGCTGTCTTATTAAAGAGATGAAATAACATTTTTGGAAATAAATACAATGGAAAGGGCTTCACAATACAAACATCTAACAAACCATCACTAACCGAAGCTTTTGGAGATACATGTGCATTATTACCATACTGGGAAGAATTAGCCAAGCTAATCATGAAAGCCTCCCGCTTAAACTTTTTCCCATCAATTATAAAGTCATAAACCTGCGATTTATAACTGGTAATCTCCGAAAATACCGTCTTCATATAACCGTAAGGTCCCCGAATGCTCTCTTTATCGAAACGATTACTGATAACAGCATCAAAGCCGATACCCGCCATATTAAAGAAGGAATGGCCATTCAGCACACCACTATCAATCGCTTTAATCTGAAATCTATTCAGAATTGCGATTGCTTCCTTCACTCCACTCGGAATCTCAAGAAACGTTGCTAAACCATTTCCCGATCCTTCGGGCACTATTCCCAAAACCACCGAAGTATTAACCAAAGCTTTTGCGATTTCATTAACCGTGCCGTCTCCCCCAACAGCTACAACCACATCATAATTGCCATTAACAGCCTCTTCAGCTAATTCAGCACCATGATTTGGTCTTTCTGTAAACCGATATTGAGCATCAAACAATTCATGGTTAAGATAATGCTTAGCCTGCTGCTCAAAGTTGCGCTTATTCTTTCCTCCCGAAATTGGATTAATAATAAACAATAGCTTCTTTCTCATTTTACTCATCCTCTCTAACCACTTAAATCACAAATCTAAATCATTTAATCGAAGAGATAATTAAATACAATAAATTAATTTAATTCTAACATTTAATTAAAGTAGCTACCATCACAAAACAGTAAAACACTCTATATTCCTAAAATAGAAGAACAAGGACCAAACAGGGGTCAAACAGGGACCAAACAGGGGCAAAACAGTCATATTTTCCCTGTTTGATCCTTACTTGGTCCTTGTAGAGGCCTAATGATTCTTCTTCTATGGTATGAGAGCTGTAATATAAATTATAAGAACATCGTCATAGAAATACGCTTTTAAAATCTTTACTCTATTAAGAAAATAGAGATTCTTTTAACTCATGAAATTTATCGTACTTTTGCCTTAAATTAAGAAATGTGGATTGATTTGCTGCGCTGTAAAAGGGTGCCAAGATTGCAACCACAGTAAAAAAGTGCTAAAGCAAACATCATTCTTTGTTTGTTTCTCCACTTAATTTACAAGGCAATCGACATTTTAAATGGTTTATTAAAGAAAACTCTTAAACGTTATTCATATGCCTTATTTATTTACATCAGAATCAGTATCAGAAGGTCATCCAGATAAAGTAGCCGATCAGATTTCAGATGCTTTAATTGATAATTTTTTAGCATGGGACCCTGATTCAAGGGTTGCGATAGAGACGCTTGTAACAACCGGGCAGGTTGTACTCGCTGGTGAAGTGAAATCCAACACTTATTTAGATATTCCACAGATCACACGCGATGTGATTAAGAAGATCGGGTATACAAAATCCGAATATATGTTTGAGGCAAATTCATGTGGTATATTATCTGCCATTCATGAACAATCGGCTGATATTAATCAGGGTGTTGATCGTGTTAAAAAAGAAGATCAAGGTGCCGGAGACCAAGGTATCATGTTTGGCTACGCTAATAACGAAACAGAGAGCTATATGCCCTTAGCATTAGATCTTTCGCATAAGCTATTAATTGAGCTTGCTGCCTTAAGAAGAGAGAACAAAGACATAACTTACCTTCGTCCGGATGCCAAATCGCAGGTAACCATTGAATATGATGATGATCATAAACCTTTAAGGATAGACACCATCGTTATATCTACTCAGCATGATGATTTTGATGAAGAGGCTAAGATGTTGGCGAAAATTAACGCTGATATCGTTAATATATTAATTCCACGGGTTAAAGAATCATTAAAACCTGAATTACAGGCTTTGTTTACTAAAGATATCAAATTTCATATCAACCCAACCGGAAAGTTTGTGATTGGTGGTCCTCATGGAGATACTGGTCTGACAGGAAGAAAGATTATTGTAGATACCTATGGTGGTAAAGGCGGACATGGAGGTGGTGCTTTTTCTGGAAAAGATCCTTCTAAGGTAGATAGATCAGGCGCTTACGCAACTCGTCACATCGCTAAAAACCTGGTTGCGGCCGGTATAGCAGATGAAATTCTTGTTCAGATCTCTTATGCCATTGGTGTAAAAGATCCGATGGGAATTTACGTAAATACATACGGTACTTCTAAGGTAAACTTTACGGATAGCGAGATAGCTAATAAAATTCAGTCGACGTTTGATATGACTCCTTATGGTATTGAAACTCGTTTGGGCCTTAGAAATCCAATATATTCTGAGACAGCTGCATACGGACATATGGGAAGAAAGCCACAAAAGGTTACAAAAACGTTTAAGAACATCCATAACGAAGTTAAAACTATTGAAGTAGAGCTATTTACCTGGGAAAAACTAGATAGTGTTGATCAGGTAAAGAAAGCTTTCGGCATATAATTCGTCTGGCTTTATATTATTCATATCGATGAGAAAAATACTTGGATATATCCTTTCACCGATACATTATCTGGCTTTCGGCTTCTTCTTATTGCTATTTCATCCCCTTCAATGGTTGAGTTTAAAACTAGGGGGCTATGAAGCGCATAAAAAGACGGTTGATATATTCAATCTTTGTCTCTTAGCTACCTATTACCTTTTAGGAAATAGTGTGCGCTTTACCCGGCGGTTTGATTTACCTACCGACCGCCCTATCCTTTTTATATCCAACCATCAAAGCATGTATGATATACCTCCTTTAATTTATTTTTTAAGGAAGTATCATGCAAAGTTTATCTCAAAAATTGAACTAACCAAGGGTATCCCGAGCATCTCTTTTAATTTGAAACATGGCGGAGGCGCGAATATAGACAGAAAGGATAGCAAGCAGGCAATTGCTGAGATTCTTAAATTAGCCCAACGAATGAAAGCAAATAATTGGTCTGCTGTAATCTTCCCGGAAGGAACACGTGCTAAAACAGGAAATCTAAAACCCTTCTCGGCTGGTGGCGTAGCAACTATTATTAAAAAGGTTCCGAACGTACTGGTGGTACCGGTTGCTATCAACAATTCCTGGAAGATGGTTCAATATGGCACTTATCCTCTTAATACCTTTATTAATATGAGCTGGACGGTCTTAAGGCCTATTGAGCCACAAGATGCATCTATAGAGGATGTTATTAAAGAAGCTGAAGATGCTATTCGCAATCACATTCAATCGTTGAACTCTTAAGGCTTTAACGAACCATCCTTCCTTTCCACAAATACTTACCGCTATTGCCTGCAATACCAATGAATATAAGGTAAATTATATGCAATAGGGAGAGGAAAGGCAGGAATATTAAATAAGTTGATCGTTTAGCGAAGCGAGATATAGGTAGTAGGAATACTAATTCCATAAAGAGCTTAAACGAAAGGCAATAATAAACAACCCTCCATACGCTTGGATTAAACAGCGCACTTACGACACTTATAACCAGAAATACATTAAAGAGCCAGATACATACTCCAAAAATTACTATCGGCTTATTTTTATACTTTGTGCTTTTTGATGCCCAGCGTTTCCGCTGACTTAAAAAAGATGATAAACTCTCTTTGGCTTCCGTATAAACGATTGCATCTTGATTTTTACAGAACCCTACTCGATTAGGGTATCTTCCAGCTACTTTATGCAAAAACAACTCATCATCGCCTGAAGCTAACTCGTCTATTCCTTTAAATCCACCCAACTCCACGAATACATCCTTTTTGTAAGCAAGGTTTGCTCCATTACAGGTTGAGGCTTTCCTATTTCCGATTGCGGCAGCGCCCAGGCCTATAAGGTAAAGAAACTCGAGAGTTTGGAGCCTTTCAAATAAATTCTTTTCATTGTGATACATAACAGGGCCGGAAATAAAAAGCAGATCTTCTTGCTCATACATCGAAACCATGCTATTAAGCCACATTGGCTGCATACGGCAATCAGCATCTGTTGCTACAATCAACTCGCCCGATGCATAATTGATGGCTTCAGAAATTGCCTTCTTCTTATATGAGTTTAAAGGTTCTTTCTCATTCAGTTGAATGAGCCGGACTCCCTGATTTGAAAAAGAACGAATAATTTCGGCCGTATTATCAGTAGAATGATCGTCCACGACGATAACCTCAAGTAAATGAGCCGGGAATTTTTGGTTTAATATATCCTGTATAGTAAGTCCGATATTCTTTTCTTCATTTCTTGCTGCTATTAATACACTGACCGTTGTATGTGGCGTATTTTTCGGAATAGAGGTATTCAACAGATACCACCCTCTTATTAAATACACGATAACAGATCCATAAAATACGGTTAGCGCTAATGTAATGTAGTTAATTATTTCTGGTACCAAAGAAGTTGATTTTAAATACGAAAACGGATCCAATAATTGCTGGAATTATTAAGTTAACAAACCACACACAGGCAGTAATTGCCATTACTGCAACGATATGTGGAGTAATAAATCCAAAAAAGTAACTTGCTGTAACGCTTCTTACTCCAACATCCAGCAAATCTAAGGAAGGTAAAGCAGACTGCACAAAGAATAAGATAAATATCATTGGAATCATTTCCAGAACCGGCATGTCCGGGATGATAACTTGCATTAATATACAGTATTGTGAAGTAAATATAACATAACGCGATATTGAGTAAATAAATACACGCTGGATGTCTTTTTTCTTATAACGAAGTAATAAGTCGAGGAAACGCTTGTATTTTTTTAAAA
Source organism: Albibacterium bauzanense (assembly GCF_004339765.1). Classification (GTDB taxonomy): domain Bacteria; phylum Bacteroidota; class Bacteroidia; order Sphingobacteriales; family Sphingobacteriaceae; genus Albibacterium; species Albibacterium bauzanense. The sequence continues at coordinate 282,727 of NZ_SMGO01000002.1, forward strand.
ACCTTATTTTCGATAACCAGGTATTGATTAACTTGATATTAAAACATAGCAATAGAAAGAAACTTATGTAAATGACACCAGCCAGGCAAATCACCGTATAAAACATGGAACTTACGTTCAGGTATTTTCCTATGAACCAGCATACTGCAATCGTTCCGAAAACATTGGTGATCACCATTTGTGATATAGCTCCTACCAACATACCGATTACTCCAAATACCCTTTTTCTTGACTCAAGGAAAAGTACACGCCCACCATATTCTCCTATCCGGTTTGGTGTAAAAACCGCCCAGGACAATCCGCAGAATACAGATTCTATTGCTTTTCTTAACCCGATAGGCTGAAACTGACTGCATAAAAACCTCCATTTGAGTGCTTCTATGAACCAGTTTATCAGCATTAACACGAAGATTACTAAAAGAGTAAGATAAATCTGTAGGGGGTTAATTTCAAGAATTAACTGATAGAAATCCCTGATAGCATTATTGTTAGTCAGGAGTTTATAACAATACCAGATGACAAGAATAAAAATGCTTATCTTTAAGATATAGCCGATCGCTCTTTTCAATTGTGTATTCAAAAATTTATTTTTTAATTCAAATTATACCATCGGTCTATACAGGCCTCTTTAGAACTATCAAAGAAATACAAAAATCTCTGGATTTAACGTAATATTGTAAAATGAAGTTAAAAAGCAAAACTGAGCGTATAATCTTGGGCATAGATCCCGGCACTTCGATCATGGGTTATGGATTAATAAAGGAAAGTGGCAATGAAATAAGCCTTATCACTCTCGGTATTATTAAACTCGGTCATCTCAGTAATCATGCTTTAAAACTTCAATCTATCTTTATTAAGACTACGGAAATTATTAACGCCTACCAACCTGATTGTATTGCTCTGGAAGCTCCTTTCTTTGGCAAAAATATACAATCTATGTTAAAGCTTGGCAGGGCTCAAGGAGTAGCTATGGCAGCTGGCTTAGCCTTAAATATTCCCATCTTTGAATATGCTCCTCGTAAAATAAAGCAATCTGTAACAGGGAACGGAAATGCGGGTAAAGAACAAGTTTCTGCTATGTTAAAAACCTTATTGAAATTTGATGAAAGTCCTCAGTTTCTTGATGCAACAGACGGTTTAGCTGTAGCGGTTTGTCATTCTTTCCAAAATGCGAAAGGAGATAGTAACTTACAAAGCTATTCGGGCTGGTCGGCTTTTGCTAAGAACAACAAAGACAGGATAAGTTAACTTTCCAGTTTCTTATTAAGTGCCTGCCTGATCTTTAACGAATCTTCTGAAAGTTCATCTTCGCTTAGTTTTAATTTTTCCCGACTAAAATCCATATCAGAAACATGATTAATAGGGATTAGGTGAATATGTGTATGAGCAACTTCAAGGCCTACCACAGCAACACCAATTTTCTCACAAGGGAATGCATCTTTAATTCCTTTTGATATTATTTTGGCAAACATCCATAAACCAATATACTCGTTATCTTCCATATCAAATATATAATCGACTGGATTTTTAGGTATTACTAATACATGGCCATGAGCCAGTGGATTAATATCCATGAATGCCAAAAATTCATTCGTTTCTGCTACTTTATTAACAGGAATATCTCCTGATATGATCTTAGAGAAAATAGTTTCCATAGCTTTATTTTTCTTCGAAAATACAAAAAAGCGGCTCGTTAAGGAAGCCGCTTTTAATATTAATTATTATAAATTTAATTTTATTGCCTTATCTGGATATTTCTAATATCTCTAATTCGATCGTACCCGCCGGAACTTCTATCTGGGTTTTATCTCCAACTGACTTACCCAATAAGCCTTGCGCAATAGGCGACTTTACTGAAATCTTCCCTGCCTTCAGGTCTGCTTCAGTCTCTGAAACCAATTGATAGGTCATTAGCATCCCATTCTTCAGGTTCTTCAATTTCACAATAGATAGGGCTAAGACTTTTGATGCATCTAACTTAGACTCATCAATTAATCTTGCATTTGCTAATACTTCGCTAAGTTTCGCTATTCTACTTTCATGATGCCCTTGAGCATCTTTCGCAGCGTCATATTCGGCATTTTCTGACAAATCCCCTTTATCGCGTGCTTCGGCAATAGCCTTAGCAATTGCAGCTCTTCCTACAGTCTTTAACTGATGTAATTCCTGTTTCAACTTCTCAAGTCCCTCTGCAGTGTAATAAGTTATTTCTGCCATATTTATTTTAATTAGAATTCATACAAAAAAGCGGCAAGACCATATATGCGCTAAATAGCGTATGGTCTTGCCGTGTTATACAAAGATAAAAAACTATTTAAAGAAAGTAAAAAAATTACTCATCATCAACGAACTTATAACCCATTCCTCTAACGGTTATCAAATAACAAGGTTTATCAGGGTTTTGTTCTATCTTTTTTCTTAAACGCACAATATGCATATCCAGTGTTCTGGTATTCAAATTTGAGCTGTATCCCCAAACTACTTCCATCAATTCATCTCTGCCGATAACACGTCCAATATTTTGCAGGAAATACAATAGGATTCGATTTTCTAAAATTGTTAATTCAATCCTTTTACCATCACGAATCAATGTATGGATAGAAGGGTGATGCTCTGTATTACCAAAAGACAGGTTCTCTACAGGTTGCGAAACAAAATATTTTACTTTGTTTTCTACCATCGCTACCAATACATCCATATTAAATGGCTTTGTAATATAATCTGATACTCCAAAACTATAAGCATCAATCTTATCAACATCTTGTGATTTGGCAGTCATCATAATCACTAAATTGTTAAAACCATTCTGACGTACATTTTCACACACTTCCGAACCAGATTTACCTGGCAACATCCAATCCAGCAATACAATATCTGGCTTCTCGCGCAAAATCAACTCCTCTCCATCAATTCCATTGGCGGCCTGAATGACTTGAAATTGTTCAGACTCTAAGCGATGAACAACCAAAAATCGAAGATTCTCATCATCTTCAATAACTGCAATTTTAATATTGTTTGGCATAGTATATTTATTTGGTTATTCTATTCATTGATATCTAAAGGTAACGTAATTTTAAACGTTGAGCCTTTTCCTTTTTTACTCTCCACTGTTATATCACCATTCATTAAGTTAATAACTTCTTTACAAAAGGCTAAACCAAGGCCTATACTTCCTTGTTGATTAAACTGGGATTGGATCCGATAAAATTTCTTAAAGATATTTGCCTGATCCTCTTTAGCAATCCCGATACCTTTATCTTCAAATTTAAAAAAGATTTCTTTCTTTTGTTTATAGATACTGATCCTTAAATATTTATTCTCTGGAAATGAATATTTATAAGCATTATCTATTATGTTGTGAAATACGCTCGTTAATAAGGTAATGTCTGTATTTAACGTGCTGACTTTTGAAATATCATAATGAATGTCAAAATCAGGGTTTTTAACCCGGTAGGTATTAACCATGTTCTGACAAAAGTCTTCTACATCAATAGGCTGTTTTTTCAATCTAAATACTTTATTCTCAATTTGTGTAAATGATAATAAAGTATTTAAAAGGTTGTTCAGCTTATCTGCTTCTTCATCTAAGATCTTACCATAATAATTTCTCTCAACATCTGAAAGTTTTGTAGCACTTCTAATATTACTACCCGCTATCTTTATAACGCTTACCGGTGTTTTAAATTCATGCGACAGATTATTAACAAAATCATACTGAAGCTTAAACATACGGAAATTAATTTTTAGGTTTCTGTAAATCAAATAAGCTATAAGTAATAAAAACAGGTACACAATGGAGATGGTTGAAGCAATTGGTAAAAAAAAGCTGCTTACTTCTTTGTTCAGAAAGAGACGAGAAGATTGGAAGTATAACTTATAATCAGACAATGCTCCTGATAATGGCATTTGTGTAGTAATTACTGAGGGATCTGACTCAAATGACTCATAGAACAATGGTTTTATAGAAACACTCTCGTATAATTCTGGATGTACATTTTTAATCTCCAGGTAAGCAGGATCTAAAAAGAAGGTTAAAATATCAAACTCATAAACAGAACTATCAACGCCCTCTTTCTGCATAAAATTTTTAAAGGTTTTTATCTCATCTCTCCGAGGTATGGTCATATAAGAGATCTTAGCAGAGTTAACCCAATAAAAAGTATTAAAGATATCGCTAATGTTCAAAATCTTTGAAGAATCAGTAGCTTCAATAAAAGAAGCAAACCTTACTGCCATGTTATTGAACTCACCAACATTATTTAAAGATAATGCAGAACCTGTATTAGCCTTATAAAGCAATATAGAATCTGGATTAGCCTTGCCATCAAACTGATATATAGCCTTGGGCGAAATAAATAAACCATGGACCGCGAATCCATAACTTAAAGGACGGTTGCTTATTTGTGTATCTGAAAAGAGTATTTTTTTAACGATGGGATAGTTTTCCATGATAGAATCAGCATATTTCTTACCACTTAAGGAATCCAGATATCCCTGGTAGTAAGACACTTCACTTATTCTATTCTGAAAAAAATCATTATAAGCAGATAGACTTTGATCGAAGACTTCGATTTTCTTCGTATTAAAGTCATTATCAATAAAGTTTCTGGTAAAACTATATCCAAGAATTAAGGCAATAATATAGAATGCGGTAATCAAAACTAAAAAAGCAATGATTAACAATAAATTCTTGTTTATAACAAATTTCAGGCGTTTCATAACGGTTACCAATGCATAAAGCTGCCTATTGAAGATACTTATCAAAGAAAGCTGCGAGTTCTTTGTATAAAGAAATCTTATTCTTTTCATTTTCGAATTGATGACCTTCTTCTTCATTAAGTATGTAGGTAACCGGTATCCCTTTATTACGAAGATCTTTGACAAATTGATTGGTTTCATTCACATTACTTCGCGTATCTCTGCTTCCTTGAATTATAAAGACAGGATGTTTTATTTTATCCGTATGAAATATAGGAGAATTTTTTCTGAAATACTCACTATCTTTCATCGGGTCTCCTATCATTTCATGAGCCATTTGTCTATAGGGTTTATAATTAAGTGGGTCTTCCTGGGAATAGGTAAACAGGTTCGTAATACCTGAATAGGACGCAGCACAAGCATATAAATTAGGTTTATAACAAGAACTATGAAGAGCTGAATATCCTCCCAGACTAAAGCCATAAATTCCGATCTTTGTAGAATCTGCAATGCCTTCTCGTATAAGCCAGGTAGTGGCATCTGTTATATCATCCTGTATAACTGTGCCCCAATTTCTGAAGCCCTTAAACCACTGTTTCTTTCCAAATCCTTTGATTCCACGGGTATTTACTTGCAAAATCGCATATCCACGCGATGCCAGGAATTGGATTTCAGGATTATATCCCCATATGGCCCGAGAGTTAACTCCAATTGGGGGAATAACAATAGCAGGCATCTTACCAGTTGCATTTCTAGGGACTGTTAAATAACCAGACAGCTTAACGCCATCACGCGTGTAGAAGGTAATGGGTTTCATAGGCGCCAAATCGCTCGGCTTCAACTGTGGATTATCATCGGATAGCTTTAGTAGCTTATCTTCTTTATAATTATAATAATATGTAGCTCCTGCATCTATATCTAAAGAAGCATGAACTATAAAGCCTGAGGAAGTGCTGTCTCTCGCAATTAATTTCAATAAATAATCAGGGATGTGATTGTTGATCTTTAAGAATACATCTTTTAGTTCTTCGTCGAAGAAATGTCGCCCCGGACGCAGAGTATCAAACTCTATAAAACCCATATCCCCTTCCTGAAAAAAATAATCGGCTGCATTTAAATCGACTTCCGGATGCTCATACATGACCTTTGTTTCATTACCGGTGTTTAGATCAATTTCTACGAGTGCTAACTTATCTCTCATGAGATCCGACAATGCATAGATCCGGTTTCTGTCATTAGAAGTAAAGCCTAAAGGCTGTACATTAGCTCTATAACTACTCTTGATTATTGGATGAAAACCAGCTTCTTCATTATCGCGGGCCATAATAATCTCTGTACGCCCATCAGAAACTACTGCTAATCTAAGTTTTCCGGAACAGTCAGGTATCCACATCCCCACATTGCCTGGATTTTGGGCAATTAAATGCTTCTGGCCAGTTAGAAGGTTTAATCTATAAGCATCGAACGACAAAGAATCTCGATCATTCAAAGAGACTAAGACTTCGTTATTGATTACCTGTTTAGGTTCTATCCAGTGCATTCTTGCTGAAGAAGTCAATATTGGCCGAAGTGTACGATCTTCACGATTCACGGCCATTAATTTCGAGCTGTCTCCTGAATCTTGATCCATTAGAAAGACCAGTTCATCATTATTGACCCAAAGAACAGATTGAACACCTTGCTCATCAAATGCTGTAATACGATGGGTACTGGTATCGGTCAGGTCTATAACAAAGATGTTCTTTTGCCCTTTATAATTTTCAAGAAATGAAATATATTTTCCATTAGGCGATATCTTGAAATTATCTTTCTTCGTGGTGTGAAAAAATAATTCAGCAGGAAGCCGGTCTTTTTTTCCTTGACAAGAAAACAGACAGACTGACAATCCAATAAGATAAAAGAATAGTATGCTTCTTCTCATGCATTCCTCCCCAATAAACCTATACTTAACGGGTATTTTAAATTAATAGACTCAAAATCAACAGTAAGTGAAATTAAGAAAAATTCAGTGTTATAAAAAACGGATATTAGTAACATTTAAAATACAGCTTTAAATATTAATGAGAGAAAAGCCCTACCTTCGCAATTATGATCCTTTACAATATAACGGTTATTGCTGATAATGATATTAAAGATGAATTTAGAGAATGGACCATCCATGTGTTCTTACCAAGTTTAGCAAAGGCTGGATTATTTAAGTCTCAATCTCTTTTAAAAGTTATTGACTCACCAAATGAGGGAGAAACATTCTGTATACAAATTATCGCCAACAGCAATAAGGAGGTAACTTTGCTTCAACAAAACCATCTTATTCTTTTACATGAGAAAAGTAAAGATGTGTGGTTAAATAAAATCTATCTTTTCGAAAGTAGAATGGAATATCTTGCTATGTATTAACTATTGATTCTGTATTTAGGGTCGTAACGAATAGTTGGCGAAAAAAGGTGCAACAAAACAACCCGGGAATACCGATAATTAATAGGTGATAATAACACAATTAAAGGTATTAATACAACGCAATAGAACCAGGGAGACTCACTTCTTATCAAAAAATATACGATAAACGCTGCAATTAATAGTTCAATAACTGAAAACGCATAACTTATATACATTGATATATAAAAATATCCAGGCTCAATCTCAAAGTATAAGCCACAATGAGAGCATACTTGATTGGTTCGTTGTCGTTTTAGAGAGTAAGGGCTTCCATAAAAAATCTTACCTACCCGGCAACGTGGGCATTTGCATGCAAGCATGGCGCTCAGTTTCCCTGAATGTGAAACTCCCATTGTAGAATGAATATCTAAAGCACTGGATTTTGATCCTGTGATTCCTTTGGATCTTGATATCTTTTATACCAGACAAAACCCACTAGTCCAACCGCAAGGAAAGGACAACTAAGAAGAAAAAGGATGCCCTTGTTTAGTGTTTTACCTTGCGTATTACCATTCTCAACAGAGTTCATAGCTGTTAATGAACACATTGCACATTGTGCGTTTGCTTCTTTAATGGGAGCACCTAGAAAAACAATCGCCAAAGCACCAATAACAAATATCCTAACCAATAATGACTTCATATTAAATTTCTTAAACGTTTTCATTAATTAAATGAATAATAAGGTGATATCATTAAATACACAATAACTCCGGTGATCGTAACATACAACCAAATAGGAAAACTCCACCGCACTAATTTACGATGTTTTTCTACATGCATCTTCATTCCATGGTAAAAACTTAACAAAATCAATGGCAAAACCACAGCTGCTAAAATGATATGAGTTATTAAAATAAAGAAGTACACATATCTGATTGTTCCCTGTCCACCAAATTTTGTCTCTAAACCTGCAGAATGGAAAATCAGATAAGAAACCAAGAATATCGATGATAATATAAATGCTGTAATATTTAAAGCCTTATGTATTTTAATTTTTCCCTGACGGATAAAATAATAAGAGATCAATAATAAAACGGTACACGTACCGTTTATTGACGCATTTAAAGTTGGCAGGAATTGTACCCACTTAGGAAGAACATCATGATTGGGAAATAAATTCACAAGATGAGCCTGTAATAAGATAATCACCAACAGAACGATCGCAGAAATCGTCCATACAATCCTAAATATCAATTTATCATTCATTCCTTTTTTGCCTTTCCTCCGTAATTAACAAAATCATTTCTCCAACAAGCCTATCTACTTCATCCTCTGTATAAAACTCATAATACCCTCTGATCTGCTGCTTCGTATCTAATAAAACAATGTATGGACTATGAATTATTCCCTCATTATTAAGTGTATCGCGAAAACCATCCAGCATAAATTCCTCTCTTGCAATTCTGGATGTTTCTTTTTCATTACCTGTTAGAAATTGCCAATTCGTCTCTCCGAGATGATACTTATCAGAATGAGCTTTCAATACCTCAGGTGTATCGGTAGAATCTAACGAAATACTATATAGATTAACCATTGGGTGCTTACCAAACTTTTTGGCGACCTTATCCATAGCCAACTCCATCATGTTGCCAAAAGCCTCACAATCAGTATGCATAAAATTTACTACTGTAAGAGATGCTCTTTCAGGAAAATTTACAGATTCTCCATCTTGATTAACCAGCTGAAAAGGTTGTACCTTGGTTATACTACCTATCTCTTCCTTCCCCAAATAGGGAAGAGTTTTATATATATTCTCTCCAGTCTGCCTTAAATATAAATGCAATAACCCTGGTATTAATAAAATTATTACCAGGGTTATTATTTTTCCTAAAGAATATTTTTTATTCTTTTCAGCCATTCAATTTCCTTTCATTTGAAAGTCTCAATGCTTTATTTGTAAAGGAACATGCCCACATAATGACCTTCAATGAAGACCAATATGATCATATAAATAAGCAATATTAATGGTATAGCGAGCATCACCTTAAATCCTTTTGTTTCAAACTTAAGGTGCATAAAGTAAGCTACAATATAAAATGCTTTTACAAGAGTCAAAAGAATATATACTACAATTACTGTAATTCCCTTTTCAATTAATCCTGTTTCTACAAAACCCAGTGCTATAATAAACTCGATTGCTGTTAGTCCTAATAAGTAAAAGAAAACTTTCCATATCTTACTTTTAGTCATATCGGCTTCCGCATGTGCATACCGATGCGCTTCGATTTGTTCGTCTGTTGTCATAAAATTATCTTTTATAAAATTAAACCAAATAGAAAAATGTAAATACAAACACCCATACCAGATCCACAAAGTGCCAGTAAAGACCTACTTTCTCTATCATCAAATAAGTTCCTCGTCTTTCAAAAACATTTGATAGAGTCATTAATAAAATGATGATGTTTACAGTGATACCTACGGTAACGTGAAAACCATGGAATCCTGTAATAGCAAAAAAGTAGCTTGAGAATTGGGTAGCGCCCATTTGTTGAGCTCCAAGGTATGAATCAGGAATAGCGCCAAACCAAAAACCTTCATGGCTTAGATGTGACCATTCTAAAGCCTGACAGCCTAAGAACGTCATACCTCCTAAGATGGTAAGAATCATCCAGGTTACAACCTCTTTTTTAGAATTACGATGACCTGCTTCTACTGCCAACACCATGGTAACAGAACTCATGATCAAGATAAAAGTCATAATCCCAACGTATACAAGTGGTGCACCTGTATCAGTAATAAAAGGGATTGATTGAAAAACATGATCAGGGTTAGGCCATGTATCTTGGATAAACATGCGCTGTGCGCCATAAGCTACTAAAAAAGCAGTAAAAGTAAAGGCATCTGACAGCAGGAAAAGCCACATCATGATTTTCCCGTATTCAATCTTGAATGGCGAGGTTCCACCTGACCAATTGCCAGTCTTTACTTCATCTAATTTTGAAATGGTTGCGTTCATTATAAAAGTTTATTGATTCAAAAGTAAGAAAACATATATATATATCCACAAAATATCTAGAAAATGCCAAAACATGGCACTAAGTTCCATATTGTACACATTTTGGCTTAGAGAATACTTATTCAAAGGTCTAAAAAATGCAAATAGCAATACAATAATACCAGCAAAAATATGAACTAAATGGAAGCCGGTGAAAACATAGATAAAAGATTGAGATGCATTGTTATTAATAAAGAAAGCTCCTTGCTCTACTAGTACTTGCCAAGCATGAAATTGCGAAGCAAAAAAGCCCAATCCTAATAAAACAGAAAGAGCCAATAATATCTTTCTTTTCATCGACTCTCCTTTACGGGTAGCCAGAAGGGCCATATGTACTGTAATACTACTTGCTATAATAACTACGGTGCTTGTAATAAAAGCTTTAGGCAGAATTATTTTAATTCCTTTATCAATCCCTCCTGCAGTGTAAACAATAAATCCACTGCTTAGAGAGGCAAAAATCATAAAAGAAGCAATAATAAACAGCCATAATGCAAATCGCTTTGCTTTAAAAGCACTCGCTCTAGCTGGATCTTCTATGTTATTTTCAGGATGAGTATTCATTATGAAATAAAATCAAATAATAATGTTAATTGAATGAGCGGCAAATAGAAAAATGATGTAAACATAACTTTCCTTGCCGAGGCAATATCCAATTTTATAAATAATTGCCATGAATACCAAATAAATAATAAAGTTGCCACTATGGAAACGACGGCAACAATGTAGCCTCCAAATCCCATAAAGGTAGGCAATAAACCTACTGGAATTAAAAGAAGCGTTGAAAACAAAACCATAAAAGCACTTATCTTATCACGTTTTGTAGTAGGTAATAATCTAAATCCGGCTTTCTTATAATCTTCATCCAATACCCATGCAATCGCCCAAAAATGCGGAAATTGCCATACAAATTGAATAGTAAATAATATAATAGGTATCCAGGAAATAACTGGTTGATCAAAAGCTGCAAAATAACCTATTAAGGGTGGTAATGCTCCAGGAATAGCACCAACAAAAACAGCTATTGGAGACATTCTCTTAACAGGTGTATAGATAAAAGCATATAGAACGATAGAAAATGCAGAAAGAGCTCCAGTTAGGATGTTAAGTTTAAACAATAAGATAGTACCGAAAAGGCCCATAAATAAACTAAGGATCAGTGCCTGTCCTGTCTTCATTCTACCTGAAGGTAAGGGACGATCGGCTGTTCTGGTCATTAACTTATCCAAATCCCGTTCTAATATTTCATTAAAACCATTTGCTGATCCTGTAACCAGAAATCCACTAACTGTTAGGATCGCCCAATTAATCCAATTGATATCTCCTTGTACACGACTCCCAATTAAAAAAGCAATTGAAGCAGAAAACACTACCGTAAGTGTCAGTCTCAGCTTTACCAGCTTTTTAAAATCATCTATAAAATCTTTCACTCTTTATTTTAAAGCCCGATATACTGGCTGGTTTTACTTAATAATAATATAAGATAATACTGAACTCCAAAAACTAAAGTTCCTACTACCAAATGAACAGTTTGCATATAGGCAGGCATATTAAAATATGCCAAGATTAAACCACTTATGATCTGAACTAACATTAAGATCATCATGACGTTAACCATGTAGCTCTGACTGCCATTTCTTGCAAAACGAGAACGAATAATAAAGAACAAAACACCATTGAGAATAAAGGCAGCAAGAGCTAATTCTCTATGCCAGATAAAACTATCTCCCAGCTTCGATACCCATAATTCTCGTTGTCCCCCATTAAAGCTCGCTGATATCTCATCAATACTTTCACGGATATCTGTACCAATAACAACCTGGACAAGGGTTAAAGCAAGAACTACTATGGCTAATACTTTTACCCATATAAATTCTTGATTTGATAACATACTTTTATCCCTCGAGATTCTCGCCTGGAAGTAAGTATAAATTGCAATACCTAATATAACCAAGGCCAAAAGCATATGAACGGTTATGACCCATGGTGTTAAATTTGTTGAAACAACTATAGATCCCAACCAACCCTGAAACCCAACAAGAAAAAGATTAAACAGGCTTAAAAAAAAGATTCGCTTCTTAAAACGCCAAAATGCGGTTGAAAAGATTAAGCATAATATCATCAATAATCCTAATGTAGCTCCCGACAAACGATTAATATATTCTGTCCAGGTTTTAGCTGCATTAAAATCTTCATGCACTAATATGCTTTTATCATTCCTGATTTTAAAAGCTAGTTCTGAAAAACCCAACTTATCCAATGTATTGGCGAAACGTTCATTCTTTTTTGCACGACCGTCAATATAATGCTGTTCATAATTCGGAGGTAACTGAGAAACATCAGTAGGAGGGATAATCTGATTAAAGCATTTCGGCCAATCTGGGCATCCCATTCCTGAACCTGTACTCCGAACAACCCCTCCGGCAAGTATCACAACATAAAGAACAATAATGGTAATTTTGATTACCATTATAAATCTTTTTTCAGCTGGTAAGTACATGCCCTTCTCCTCCTAATTACTTACTTTCTTCGTCTACTACAAGTTGTTGTGCTTCCCATTCTCTCTGTATTTTCTCTGCTTCAGGATTTCCTTCAAAATCATGTGGTAAGTTAGAACTCATCGTTTCTGAATAAGGTACCGTTTGTGGTATAAAATCTTCTGAATGTCCTGGCTTACTATAATCATATGGCCAACGATGAACTGTTGGAAGCTCTCCAGGCCAGTTACCATGGATACGCTCTATAGGAGTAGTCCATTCTAATGTATTCGCACCCCAAGGATTTTGTGTAGCTAACTTTCCGTGCTTCATTGAATGAAAGAAATTCCAGGCAAATGCAACTTGTGCTAACCCTGCTATGATAGCTGACCAGGTAATAAACACGTTTACAGAAAGCCATTTCTCCATAAATTCAAAAGAAGTAAATGCATAGTATCTACGAGGAACACCGTCTATTCCCATAAAGTGCATAGGAATAAATACGAAGTAAGCTCCGACAAAAGTTATCCAGAAATGTAAATAACCTAAGCGATTATTCATCATTCTACCAAACATTTTAGGATACCAGTGGTAAACCCCTGCAAGCATACCAAAAATAGCAGCAGAACCCATGACTAAATGGAAGTGGGCTACAATAAAGTAAGTATCATGAACCTGGATATCAATTGCAGCATTACCTACGAACAAACCAGTTATACCTCCAGATATAAAGAAGGAAACCATACCGATTGAGAAAACCATTGCTGGTGTAAATCGAATATTTCCTCGCCATATGGTTGCTATGTAATTAAATACTTTCACAGCAGAAGGAACCGCAATAATCAAAGTCGTTATCATAAACACCCCTCCTAAGAAAGGACTCATCCCTGTAACAAACATATGGTGACCCCAAACCAAGAAGGAAAGGACTGAAATACCAAGCAAAGAATAAACCATCGCATGATATCCAAAAATTGGCTTTCTTGAGTTTATAGAGATAACTTCAGATACGATACCAAAAGAAGGTAATATTACAATATATACTTCCGGGTGACCTAAGAACCAAAATAAGTGTTCAAATAAGATAGGACTTCCTCCCTCATGAGCTAGTATCTGACCTTGAACAATTATATCTGATAAATAAAAGCTGGTACCCATACTGCGGTCAAAGAAAAGCAATACAACAGCAGATACAAGAACCGGGAATGATAATAAACCTAAAATAGCGGTGAATAATAAAGCCCATATTGTTAATGGCATTCTCCACAAGCTCATTCCTTTAGTACGCATATTAAGAATTGTACTGATGTAGTTAATACCTCCCATTACCTGAGATGCTATAAATATTCCAATACTAATTAACCACAATGTCATACCTGTTCCAGATCCACTAATAGCAGTAGGAAGAGCCGATAGTGGAGGGTATATTGTCCAACCAGCTGAAGCAGGACCACTTTCAACAAAGAAAGAGGCTAGCATAACTACACAAGCAACAAAGAAAAACCAGTAAGATAGCATGTTCATAAATGGAGCAGCCATATCACGAGCACCAATTTGCAAAGGAATTAAGAGATTACTGAAAGTTCCACTCAAACCTGCCGTTAGTACAAAGAACACCATGATTGTACCATGGATTGTAACCAAGGCCAGGAAGAATTCTGGCTTAATACGCCCGCCTTCAGCCCATTTACCTAAGAAAACCTCCAGAATAGGGAAATCTTTCTCAGGCCAAGCCAATTGCAAACGGAAAAGGATTGATAAGAAAAGTGCTATAAATGCCATTATAATCCCTGTGATCAGGAATTGCTTGGCTATCATTTTATGATCTTGAGTGAAAACATATTTTGTTATAAATGTTTCCTTATGCCCATGATCATGATGATCGTTGTGATTATAATCTGCTGCTGGCAGAGTAGTTGTAGTTGCCATAAGTCTTTTTAACTCCTATTTTTAGTTATTTGATACCATTTTATTACCATCAATTACAAGATTCGCCTGCTTAGGTTGGGATAATTCCTTAAATTCCTTTTGCATAGTATCATCAAAGTAATAAGTTTGTTGGCTTAACCATTCTTTATATTCTGCATCCGTTACAACAATCACTTTCTTTTGCATGTTATAATGTCCGCTTCCACAGATCTTAGAACATAAAAGAATGAAATTATAATCCGGATCTCCTACTTTCTCTCTCATTTCTTCTGTCGTATATTTAGGAACGATGTAAAAGAATGTTGGCATTCCCGGAACAGCATTAATTTGAACGCGGAATTCTGGAATATAGAATGAATGTAAAACGTCTTTAGAATTTATAGTGAAATGAACTGGTTTTCCGACAGGTAACACAATATCTCCTGCACGAATGTCATCCAAAGCACTATTATCAGTAAAATCAATACCTAGTCCATTTACAGGGGTAGTAAGTTTAAAATTACGTTTCCCTACTGTATTATCTCTACCGCCATAACGAATATTCCAAGCGAACTGTTCTGCAGTAATCTCTATCTGCAAAGCTTCTTTTTGTTGCTCTTCAGGAATATTTGTAATGCCTCTCCATGTAAAGAATCCAAATAAAACCAGGATTGTCAAAACAACAGCCGGAGTAATTGTCCAAATTTTCTCTAAAGCATTATTATGTGGGTAGTAGTACGCTTTTCTTTTATCTGAGCCTCTATATTTAAAGGCAAAGCCGAACAAAGCAATATGAGTAAGAACTAATACAATGGTTGTAATAATTGTAGTAATTATAAACAAGGTATCAATACGTGCACCATGTTCAGTTGCTGCTTCGCGAAAACTCTGTGTACCATGATGTGCGTATGACCAGTATATTCCATAAAGGAATACGATTAATCCTACCAGGAAAAACCAAGCCTGATGTGAATGCCAGTTATTAACAGGCAGCTTCTTCCGCAAACCTTGTGTTAATTCATATACACTCAATACTTGACCTAGAATAGTTACAATAAAACATACTAGAACAAATAGCAAGACATAATAAAAGAAGTTAACATAAACCTGGGCAGGAATACCCGCTTCTTCTTCAGCTGCTACAGCTGTTGTACTAGCAGATGCTGGAGCTGATGTTGCTGAAACTTCAGAATCAGTAGCGGCAACAGAAGTATCTGTTGCAGTAGCGGAGTCAACTGCTGAACTATCGGTAGTTGCCACCTGCTCAGTATCAGCATTAACTGCTGCCGTATCGGTTTGGGCAAAACTAGGGCTATGGAACAGGAACAACAGTCCAAACACGAGCCCAAAAACTCCTTTAATATGAATGAATCCTTTTAATCTCATTTTAATTATAACAGTTAAACTCTAAATTTATATACAAGCAAAAACTAAATCTGGTGATGCAAACTTTCTTCAATAAATGGATGATTCTGAGGCGCTAAAGAATGTTTACTCAATCTATTTAACATCAAGAAGGCAAATAATCCAGCAAAACCCACTGCCATTCCAATTTCAGTTAATCCAAATCCTCTATTTTCCTCAACCGTTCCTGGCATAATCATTAAATAATAATCCAGCCAATGGCCAAGAAGCAACATAATACAAACTCCTGCTAATACTTTCGGGTTTCTCACCCATGATCTATTGACCAAAATCAGAATAGGTGCAACAAAATTAATAATAATATTCAACCAAAACCAAGGTTTATACTCAGGCTCCCAACGTTTATAGAAATAAACCGTTTCTTCCGGCATATTGGCATACCAAATTAGCATAAATTGTGCAAACCATACGTAACACCAGAATATAGAGAAACCATAAATTAATTTACCCATATCATGTAAATGATTCTCATTTATCCAGCTCATATAGCCAGCTTTCTTTAAAAGAATGATAGTTAAGGTAATAGCACATAAACCGCTAACCCATAAAGCAGCAAAATTATACCATCCGAACATTGTTGAAAACCAATGTGCTTCTAATGACATAATAGTGTCAAAAATCCAAAGTGGAGAAGTAAACCCGAAGATCACTAAAAAGAAAGTCGAGTATTTAAAACTTTTCTTATAAGAATTCATTCCACCTTCTAAATCTTCATTATACGAAAATTTAGCCAGCATAACAGCGAAGAAACTATATGCACCCATCAGTACTACTTCACGAAGTAAGAATCCGGGAGCATTTAGATAGCCAGATTTTCCACTAATTAAAGGATCAAAGTTAGGGCTTTCAGGATCAACCAACCCTTCTCCATACCAGTGATGATATAGGTTGTGAGAGAATAACCCGGCAACGCATATACCCAATAAGATTAAAGAAGCAATAGGTAATACGCTAGAAAAGGCCTGTGGAACTCTTATCATCCCTGCTGACCATCCTGATTGAGTTACATATTGAATTGCCAAAAAACATGTACCGGCTGCACAAACACATGCCAAATAATAACTCATTAATAATAAGTTGGCGAAAGTTCTTTCACTTCCATTAAATACAAAGCCATAAACGATAGCAATTACTCCTATCAAAATGGCAATCAGACTCCAGGTTTTTGGCTTCCCTGAAAAGTCGAATTGTTCACTAAAGTTATAAGAATGTTGATTAGTCTCCATTTGTAATATCTATTTATTCTATCGTTGTTGTAATTCGTGAACATGCATTACTACTTTCCAGCGTTCTTCAGGAGAGAGCTGTGATGCATGCGACCCCATTAAGTTTAATCCATAATAGATGGTATGATAGATCTTACCATCAGTTAAATCTTTCATTAAACCTCCACGAGAAGAATTACCCGTAGCATATGATGGAGGAGGAGGAAATTTCTCTAATTTAACAATACTTCCATCACCATGACCTGACTCACCATGACAAGGCTGACAAAAACGAAGATACAGGACTTCTCCATCTTTCAAATTCTTCTCTGTTCTCTCAAGAGGATTATGAAAGTTAGCACTTGCCTCCTCGTAGCCTTCCATCGTATTTTCATACGGATACTTGTCAAAACCAATAGGAACAGTTCCTGCCGGAGGTGTTTGAGCAGTTATTTTATTTGCAAAATTATTATTTAATTGATCAGGATTATACCCTATTGGGTCATACATGTTTCGTGAAAACTCCATTCCTGTATCTGTTGTCCTGCCATCTCCACAAGAAGAAACAACAGCGGCCAAAGCTACAGCAATGCATGCAGATCCTATTATTCTAATCTTATTCATAGCTAACATATTTCCTCTCGTTATGCAAAACGTCAATTGCACCGGCTTCTTTTAATAAACTTTCTATTTTAGTGTGGTCTGTGTTTTCCTGTGCATCAATGGCGATTACAAATCGATCATTTGTAGCACGAAAATCCATTACTCTTGGGGCTCTGCCAGGAAATAAGTGATTTCTGAAGAAGAATACAGAAACCATACCCAAGGCAGTAATTAAAATTGTTACCTCAAATGTAACTGGCACAAAATTGGGCATAGCAAAAGCAGGTTTTCCCCCAATATTCATTGGCCAATCATAAACCATTGTATAATAAAGTAATGAAAAACCCAACGTAAACCCTAGTAAACCACACAAGAAGGCCACAATAGGCAACCTAGAAGGAGGTACTCCTAGTTTTGCTTCAATACCATGTATCGGCATAGGAGTGAAAACATCGTAAATAGCAATGTTATTTTCCTGCAATTTATCGATACCATGCATCATCTCGTCAGGATCTCCGAAACTTCCTAATATATATTTTATCGTGCTCATCCTTGTTATTTTACTAATTCCTTAATATCACTTTCTGTAAGTACATCGTATTTTTTCAATGAAGCTGTATAGTATTCTATTTCTTCAGCATGCTGATGTCCTTCTTGAATTAATTTTTTCTTAGCTTCAAAGCTTTGAGTTTTCAATAGTAGTTTTACTTCAGCAATTGCTACTGGTGGAAGAACTCTAAGGAATAATAAGAACATCGTAAAGAATAATCCTATTGATCCTATAAATATGCCTACATCTACTATTGTAGGATAGAACATTGCCCAACTTGATGGTAAATAATCGCGGTGTAAAGAAGTAACGATAATTACAAAGCGTTCAAACCACATACCGATATTCACCACAATAGAAAATATCCATGAAAGTGCAATATTAGTTCTAACCTTTTTAAACCACATAAATTGGGTCATTAACACATTACATCCATACATCAATAAACCAGCCCACCAATAAGGTCCAACAAATCTGTTTATGAAAGTATATTGCTCATACTCGCTTCCAGAATAGTAAGCGATAAAGAATTCAGTAAGATAAGCTATACCTACAATTGATCCTGTTACCAGAATAATTTTATTCATGGATTCGATATGGAACATTGTAATATAATTTTCCAATCCTAATACTTTACGTGCAACCAGTAAAAGGGTTTGTACCATAGCAAATCCAGAGAAAATTGCTCCTGCAACGAAGTATGGCGGGAAAATAGTAGTATGCCAACCAGGAATAACTGAAGTTGCAAAGTCCATAGATACAATAGTATGTACTGAAAGTACCAATGGAGTTGCGATACCAGCTAATATTAAACACACAATCTCAAATCGTTGCCAGGTCTTTACCGATCCGTTCCATCCAAATGAAAGAATAGAATAGATTCTGCGTCTTAAACCAATAGCACGATCTCTAATAGTTGCAATATCTGGCAATAACCCAACATACCAGAATACTAAAGAAACTGTAAAATAGGTAGAGATTGCAAAAGCATCCCAAACTAATGGAGAGTTAAAGTTTACCCATAAAGAACCAAACTGATTAGGGATTGGGAAAATCCAATAAGCCAACCAAGGTCGACCCATATGGGCAACTACGTATGTTGCTGCACAAATAACAGCAAAAATCGTCATTGCTTCCGCAGAGCGGTTAATGGAATTACGCCAATTTTGACGAAATAATAATAATACAGCAGAGATTAACGTTCCTGCGTGACCAATACCAACCCACCAAACGAAGGTTGTAATATCCCAAGCCCAACCCACAGTTTTATTTAATCCCCAAGCTCCAATTCCTGTCCAAAAAGTATAACTAACACTTACTACCCAAAGAAGTGCACCCAAAGCAGCTACGATAAATCCAATCCACCAAGCTTTATTAGGCTTATTTTCTACGGAAACGAGAATATCGTCTGTGACTTTAGCGTAAGTAATATTTTCCCCCGTAACGAGAGGTTCTCTAATAATAGATTCGTTGTGCGATGACATATTCTTTATATTTCAGATATATTATTCTTGTTTACGCTTCGAAAGTATTTCTCACTTTCGTCATATAACCAACACCTGGTTGAACGTTTAATTCTTCTAACACGTAATATACGCGCTCATTTTTCAATGCTTGAGATACCGCAGAATCAGGATCATTACGATCTCCAAAAATGATGGCATTCGATGGACAAGCTGCTGCACAGGCTACTTGAATATCGCCATCTTTAATTGGACGTTTCTCAGCCTTAGCTTTTAATTTACCAGCCTGTATACGTTGAATACACATTGAGCATTTCTCCATTACTCCTCTAGAACGAGAAGTAACATCTGGGTTTAATACCAATTGTGTAAATTCATTATTCAAGTAATTATCAAATCTTGAGTCGTTCCAATAGTTAAACCAGTTAAAACGACGAACTTTATATGGACAGTTATTAGCACAATATCTTGTACCAAAACATCTGTTATAAGCCATGTGGTTCAATCCTTCAGAAGAATGGACAGTCGCTAAAACCGGACAAACAGTTTCACAAGGTGCGTGATCACAATGCTGACATAACATTGGCTGATGAACAACTGTTACCTGGCTCAAATCACTCAATCTATTAACTTCACCTTCACGTGTTACTGCCTCATTATTATCATTCTCAAAGCTATAATAACGGTCAATACGGATCCAATGCATCTCTCTACGGCGACGAACTTCATCGCGTCCTACAACAGGTACATTATTTTCAACACTACAAGCAACAATACATGCCCCACAACCTGTACAAGCATTTAAGTCAATAGCCATAACCCAGCTATGTCCCGGTTGCTCGTATTTATTCCACAAATCGTAAGTTTTATGTTTTTCACCAGTATTACCACTTCCATGAGCAGGATTGGTTTTATAATTAGCAAAAGTAGTTTCACGAATTATATTGCGTCCTTCAATGGTCTGATGAGTTTGCGTTTGTGCTAATACATAAGTTCCAGCTGCCTTACTAATCGTAACTGAATTATTAAATTGCAAACTACCATTAACAAGTCTTACAAATGGATAGGCATTTTTACCTACATCATTTCCAGCTTTACCAGCTTTCGTTCTTCCAAAACCAAGCGCTACTGAAATAGTACCAGCAGCCTGACCTGGTTGAATTAATACAGGCAATATAATTGAATAACCATTCTCTGCCTTTACCTCAACTAAATCATTCTCTCCAATACCTAATGATTCTGCATATTTAGGCTCAATGGCTGCATAATTATCCCAAGTAACTTTAGATACAGGATCCGGCAATTCTAATAAGTAAGCATTGTTACCTTGTTTACCATCTCCAACTCCTCCACTTAAATAAAGCTGTAGCTCAATATCTTTAGCAATTGCTTTGCTTTGTGTTCCAATCTGATTTGCCAGATCTGAAACAGAAGAAGTGAACGATTGTGCACTGCCTCCTCTAGATCCTTTAAATTCAAAGCCTTCCTGAAGAGCATCGTACCAATTCTTTCCTTGCGGCAAAATATTCTGCTCCCAATAAGCTTTTACATAGTCATGATAAGAAGTAGTATTTCCAGCCCATATTAAGAAGCTTTGTTCAAACTGACGTGAATCAAAAACAGGGTTTATAGTCGGTTGTACTAGTGTATAATATCCAGCGTAAGCCTCACTATCTCCCCAAGATTCTAAATAATTAGAGTTTGGAGCGATAATATTTGCAAAAGATGCAGTTTCATTCTCGCGATCTGCGAAAGAAACTTTAAATTTAATCTTAGACAAGGCATCTTCAACACTCTTACTATCATAGTATTCATAAATTGGATTGCTTTCAGCAAAGAAAGCAACATCAATTAATCCACTATTTGCTTCTCTCAAGAATTCAGCAAAAGCCTGATCATCTCCTTTATATTGGTTAGATGCATTGTCCAAATCAATCGTTGAGCCATAACTTCCTAAATGAACGTTAATCGCATTTACAAGAGACTGAATATTTGCATCGTTAGAGCCGGCTACAAGTATAGCCTTACCTCTTACTTGGTTTAATTCTTTAGCTACTAATTTAATTGCAGTAGCTGCCTTTTGATTTTCACTAAGTGCATTAGGTAATGCAGAACCAGTAAGTTCATTATACAATGCAATTAATAAAGGTCCTTCTTCAGAAGGTTTAACAGTAACGCGAACATCTGCATTGGTACCTGTCAAACTTAAACCACTTTCAAATTGAATGTGGCGAGACATTTTTCCATTCTTTAAAGAAGTATGGCTTCTATTGGCCATATACTGCTTAGTATTCTCGATACCATCTAACCAGGTGCTTAAGAAGTCTGCACCAACACTTACAATAACATCTGCATTATCAAAACGATACTGCGGAATTACAGCTTTTCCAAAACTAAGCTCATTGGCTTTAATCATTCCGGTATAAGATACCGCATCAACCACAACCAGTTTTGCTGTTGGATATTTAACTGTAAACTCATTAATAGCTGCTAGAGCTGATGGGCTATTGATGGTTGAAGAAACAATACGAATTTGTTTTCCTGAATTTGATGCTGAATTTAAAGCTGCAATAACCTGCTTGTCAACTTCCTCCCACGAAATACCTTCATCTCCGGAACGAGGTCCCTTTAACTTAGACATATCATATAGGTCAAGCACAGATGCCTGAGTAGACGGGCTTACACCATTACCGGCGAAAAGTGCTTTTGTATTAGCTTCAACGAAGATAGGTCTACCTTCGCGAGTTTTAATAACAAGGCTCTGACCCTTATAACTTGAAGCATAATAATTTGCAACACCAGGTGTTACTTCCTCAGGTTTAATAATATATGGTACAGATTTATGAATTGGAGTACGCTGACAGGCAGCAAGGGTTACTGCTCCAACCCCAAAACCCAATGCCTTTAAGAAATCACGGCGTGGAGTCTTAGTACTTAAACCAGCTTCATTTAACACATTTTCAATAGGAATATTCTCTGTAAACTCAGAACCCTTCTTTTCAACAAAAGCAGGAGTCTGATGTAATTCCTCCAAACCTTTCCAGTATTTCTTGTTGCTATCCATTTAAGCTTTATATAATCGTATTATCTACGTTTTTATTTATTAATAATGACACTTACCACATTCTATACCGCCAAGAACAGCAGCTGTAATTTTCTCACCGCTTTTTAATTTATCGTGAGCAGCAATTAATTGATCGTAATAAGCGTTATCTTTAGAGTTAACCTCAGTTTCTTTGTGACATTCAATACACCATTTCATTGTTAATGGAGAATATTGATACACTTCAGCCATTGTTTCAACCGGACCGTGACATCTCTGACATTCGATACCAGCAACAGTAACGTGCTGAGAGTGATTAAAATAGGCTAAATCAGGAAGATTATGGATACGAATCCATTCAACAGGTTTCGTGTCAGTTCCATAAGTACGAGTATCAGGATCCCAATCTATAGCGTTATAAATCTTTTGTATTTCAGGAGATACTTCTCCATTATATTTTTCTGAAGCTGTTACAGCATTGTGACAGTTCATACAAACATTTAAAGAAGGTATGGATGCATTCTTTGAAGTTGCAGCACCACTATGGCAATACTGGCAATCAATTTGATTTACTCCAGCATGTAATTGGTGTGAGAATTTAATTGGCTGAACAGGTTGGTAACCTTCATGAACACCAACATTCCACATTACATTCCATCCTGCTGTACTTAAAAGTGCAACAATTCCTAGAACAACAAAGAAAACAAGCTTTTTATTTCGGGAAAGTTTTTTTAACTTATCTACGAAAACTTTCCCTGAAGACTCCCCCCCATCATCTTCTCCTTCCTCACCTTCAGTAATACTTTCTCTGTTCTTTAAAATAATTCTATCCAGCGTCCGGATCACACGATTCAGAACCAGAATAACTAAGAATGCTATAATTAATACAACGATTAATCCTCCAAACATGAAGTTACTTACATCACCACTGGCTCCAGCTTGTTGACCAGCAGCACCTTCAGCACCTCCAGCAGCAGCTGGCGCAGGTTTTGATGCATCATCTACATAAGCAAGAATGTTACGGATGTTATCTTCAGTTAATGTAGGGAAGGCAGGCATCATAAGCTTGTTATGATCCTCAAATAGTTTTATCGCAGCTTCATCACCTGAAGCGATTAAAGCTTGCGAATTATGAATCCATGAAATTAACCAGGCTTCATCATGACGTTCAGTAACACCCTTTAAAGCTGGACCAATTACAGCGCGATCAACGCCGTGACATGCGCTACAATCTGCTTTAAAAAGTGATTCCCCTTCCTTGATATCTTGTGCTTGCACAAAAAGGGTTGCCATGCTTAGTATAGCTACTAAGGTTACTGACTTTGCAACACGTCTAAAAATTAAAGAGATATTTCTCATTTTGAGAGTTTTATACGATAAAATGTGTGACAAATTGAATAAGACCATAGAGAGCCGAGGCTCACATTTTGGACTCGAAGGACAAAAGTATAACTTATTAATATATCCCTGACAATTTGATGACCTAATTTACTAATTTATAATTATTCTAAATTACTTAAAAAGTGCTCCATTCAGCAATCAGACCAATTTTATATAAAAAATGAAATCGACCTAATTAAAAAATAAGAATAAAAATTCGTTTATTATTGTTTTAATACCCATGCAAAAATTAAAGGAACAACAATCGTAGCATCAGACTCAACAATGAACTTCGGAGTGTTGATATCTAATTTTCCCCAAGTAATTTTTTCATTAGGAACAGCTCCGGAATAAGACCCGTAAGATGTTGTAGAATCTGATACCTGACAGAAATAACTCCAGAAAGGAATATTCTCCATTTCCAGATCCTGATAAAGCATCGGAACAACACAAATTGGGAAATCACCTGCAATTCCTCCACCTATCTGAAAAAATCCAACTCCTTTACCTGCTGAATTCTTAGTATACCAATCAGCCAAATAACCCATATACTCAATACCGCTTTTGGTAGTCGATGCTTTCAATTCTTTCTTGATAACATAGGATGCAAAAATATTACCCATCGTTGAATCCTCCCAGCCGGGAACAATAATTGGCAAATTCTTTTCAGCTGCTGCTAACATCCATGAGTTTTTAGGATCAATTTCATAATATTGCTCTAAAACACCGCTGTTCAACATTTTATACATGTACTCATGGGGGAAATATCTTTCACCAGCGCTGTCAGCATCTTTCCAGATCTTATAAATATGCTTTTGCAATCTTCTAAATGCCTCCTCTTCAGGAATACAAGTATCTGTTACGCGGTTATAATGATTCTCTAAAAGATCCCATTCTTCTTGTGGGCTCAAATCCCGGTAGTTGGGCACTCGTTTATAATGTGAATGGGCAACTAAGTTCATGATATCTTCTTCAAGATTTGCTCCTGTACAAGAAATTATAGAAACCTTATCTTGTCGGATCATCTCAGCTAATGATATACCTAACTCAGCTGTACTCATTGCACCTGCCAATGTAATCATCATCTTTCCACCTTCATCAAGATGAGATTCATAACCCTTTGCTGCATCCATTAAAGCAGCAGAATTAAAATGTAAGTAGTTTTTTTCAATAAATTGAGAAACTGGCCCTCTTTCCATAAGTATTAAATAAGAATAATGAATGAATGCTCCAAAGTTAGCTATAAATAAGATAATCTTAGCCTACATTTCCTACCTTTGCCGCAATATGAGAATATCTACAAAAGTTTCTATACTGATAGCTTTCCTATCTATCTTTCACAATCAACTTTTTGCACAAAAGAAGCTGTGGGACATTCCAATCATTAAGAAATTTACTACCACAACAAAAGATAGTACACGCTCTCCAAGCCTTCTAATACTACCTGTACTAGGTTATTCTCAAGAAACCAAAGTAGAATTAGGCGCAACAGGTATTTATAACTTTTATGTAGATAAAGCCGATACTACTATCTATACCTCTAATATTAATACGGTAGTTAGCTTTACTACTGAAAAGCAAATTAATTTAAAATTAGAGACTGATATCTGGACTAGAAATAATGACTACCATTATATTACTGCAGTTAGATATAAAAAATATCCTTTCAATTATTATGGTATCGGCGATGAAACTCTTGCCAGTGATAAAGCTCTACTTACACAGCGATTCTTTCAGTTCAATTTTGAATTAGAAAAGAAAATAGTAAGAAAGTATTATACCGGGGTAAATATTCAATTCGAGAATTTTACTTATAAAGAGGGCTCTCCAAATGAAAACTTTGACCTATCTCAAGTTTATGGAGGTTATGGAGGGAAATACTTAGCACTCGGGTTATCACAATCTTATGATAGCAGAAATTCCAACACCGAAACCACAAAGGGTTTGTATGGTAGAATAAAATACGCCTATGCGCCAGATCTATGGGAAAAAGATAACTATACAGGAGGAGTTCTTTCTTTAGACCTAAGAGCCTTCTTTCCTCTGCACAAAAAACTAACTCTTGGAGTTCAAAGTGTCTTCAAAACCCTCTTTTCAGATAATATTCCATTTTATTTAACTCCTCAACTCGGTAACGATGAAATAATGAGAGGATATTATCAAGGTCGGTATCGGGATAAGAACTATCTGGCTAACCAGGCCGAGTTGCGTTATCGGATACATCCAAGAATAGGGCTAGCTGCTTTTTTAGGAGCAGGAACCGTATATAAAGAAGCTCTTGATTTGTCGCACTTAAAATTTTCAGGAGGTGGAGGAGTTCGCTATTTCTTCGATTTGGAGCATAACTCAAGTATCCGAATAGATTATGCTATTGGAGAAAAAAACCCTGGGGAAGAACGACAAGGAGGCTTTTATTTATCACTCGGACAAGCCTTTTAAAATTAATTAATGAAATCGCACTTTAAAGTTCTCTTTCACCTGATCAGGTTTAAAAAACACTAAACCTATATAAAACAAGTCTATAGTTACAGTCACCTGCGGATGATTCTTGATTTCTTGCCAAGCTTCTTTCATTCCTTCACTCCAATAAATATCATCGAAAATTAAAATAGAGCCGGCATGCACTTTTGGTAAACAGTCGTAAAAATATTTCAAAGTAGCATCTTTACGGTGATTCCCATCGATAAAAAGAAAATCAATCCTAGGAAGCTCTTCAACAATCTGAGGAAATAAAATATCAAAATTACCTGTACGCGTTTCGATATTATTTACATCTAAACGCTTAAAATTCTCCATTGCAACTTTTGCAGTTTCAGGACAACCTTCTACCGTTATAATATGAGAAGAATTGGAAGCTTTTGATAAATAGAGAGTCGTTATCCCTAAACATGTACCTAATTCTATAATTGATGCCGGTTGAAATTCATTTGCTAAACGCGCTATCAATTTAGCAACTCTTGGGGGTTTCAATGCATTTTTCGCCAGACTCCTGATTTGCTTCACCTTGCCATTATTCAACATCGAACCAGCTCCAAGGTCAGTTATACGTATGGTTCGCGTATCATTTTTAAGTTGCTCACGAAGCTCTTCAATTGGGTTAGCATACTCTTTCGTTGAAAAATCATATATAACCCGATCAATCAAATTATATACAAATGGAGAATGAACCCCATGTCTGCTATTAGATGTCAGGTAGTGCTTAAAATAATCTACAAAAAAACGGATATTCGACATGCTTCAAAGATAAGCGTTCCTTATAAAGACCAAAGTATTATTCGTAAATTTACAGCTTAGTTCTATAGCAGTAAAACGATGCTTAATTATGGCAGATATAAAAGAAATTAATTCCCTGATTCATTTACTAGATGATCCCGACATGGAGGTATATCAACATGTCGAAGAGAGGCTGTTAACAATGGGCGAAGAGGTTATCGCTCCTTTAGAACTTGCTTGGGAGCAGTCTTTTGATGCTTTACAACAATCACGCATTGAAGAACTTGTTCATAAGATTCAATTCAATCAAGTATTAATTGATCTGGAACTTTGGGCTTTAAGTGGTTCTTTTGATCTGTTACAAGGATTAATAATTGTTAATAAATACCAATATCCAGATTGTGATGAGCAAAAAATAATCAACCAGATAGAATCCATTAAACGGGAGATCTGGTTGCAAATGACCTATAGCATGAATGCTGTAGAAAAGGTACGCCTATTCAATACGATCTTTTATAATACAGAGGGCTTTTCAGGAAATACCCGAAACTATAACGATCCTCAAAACTCTTACATCGGACAAGTACTTGAAAGCAGGAAGGGTAACCCTATTTTATTAGCATGCATTTATAGCATTGTAGCTCAAAAATTAGATATGCCAATATATGGAGTAAATTTACCTCAGCATTTTATCTTAGCCTGTACAGATAATTATCAAACCAATAATAAAGAAGACGAAGTTCTATTTTATATTAATGCATTTAATAGAGGTCAGATATTTGGCAGGCATGATGTACTTTCGTTTTTAAACCAGCTTAAATTGCCGAATTATCCTCAATTCTTTCAACCCTGCGATAACATTTCTATAATAGAACGGGTTTTAAGGAATCTGTACAATTATTATACAAACAACAGCATAACTCAGAAAGCAGAGGAATTAGAAAAGATGTTAGCTTTAATTAACGGGCATCAATATATATAGACACGGGTGTTAATGCAAACTGGTTATATATAGCCTGAGGAGCAACATTTCCATCATCACTAACTTTAAATCGCAAAAGTTTCTTACTTTGCCGATCAATAACATACATCAATAATTTATCTTCCCGATCATCCACACTAATATCAATTGGCGTTTGCATTTGCGTTTGCGCCCCTCCAATAACTCGAGTAGGTGTAATTGTAGCTTGTGTATTAAAAGCTTCCCGCGCATTTTCTATAATATAGACTTTACCCGATCCAAAGTCAGTTAAAAAGAGTGTATTTAATCTATTTGAATATGATATTCCACGCAGATCGGTTGCTCCGGCAATTTTAATTTTCTTTGAAGCTGTCACATCTCCCGAATCAATTTTTGTCAGGTTCTCAAGCAACTGAACTTCAGCGCTCGCGCCAGCCATCACAATAAATAAACTATCTCCACTTGTTGTATCACCTTGCAGGTATAATCCCCATGGCTGTCCGCTCAATTTAAATTTCTTATTAGGCCGAATATTACCATTACGATTTAAAGCCTGAAAATATACATAGATACTCTCTGAGAGATTATCAGAAACATATAGATTTTTTGAAGAATGATCATACACCAAATCCCGTTGATAAAGCAGAGTTGAATCACGAAATGTACTTCCAGTACCAACTGCACCCTGACTATTAACTGAGAAAGACTTAATTGATTGATCTCTCAAACTACCCTGAAAAACTTTTCCAGCAAAAGGATCAAAGTAGATGCCTGCACCTTCCATTACACCTGAATTATATTCAAATGGCTTCAAAAACTGCTCTGCATGTGCCGGATCAAATACACCAATATTATTATATGGATCTTCCAGATCATCGGTTTTAACATCGAAAAATGAAACATATAACCTGGAAATTTCTGTTTTAGGCAATACCGGCTCATCATCATTTCGTTCACAGGCTGTAAAAAAACCAATCGAAAAGATAATTAATAAAGCAAATAATCCTGATTTCCTCATTCCGTTTTTTTATGGATAACCAACTAAGACAAAAGTAGCAAAAAAAGATGAACTGGAAACCAAGCCATTTCCTTATATTTATGGTTATAAAACTGAAATGACACTCGTTCAACTAGAATATATTATTGCAGTCGATACCTATAAGAGTTTCGTAATGGCTGCAGAAAAGTGTTTTGTAACACAACCTACCTTAAGTATGCAGATCCAAAAACTTGAGGCAGCTTTAGGTGTTCGTATATTTGATCGAAGTAAACAACCAATCTTACCAACCGACATTGGAAAGGCTATTATCAATCAAGCCCGAATTGTTCTAAAAGAAAGCGACAAAATAAAAGAGCTTATCATAGAAACCAAAGATGAACTAGGCGGTGAAATTAGAATAGGCATCATACCTACACTTGCGCCCTATTTATTACCGCGCGTTCTGGGTTCATTTATGGAAAAATATCCCAAAATGAAACTGCAAGTATGGGAATCAACGACAATGAAGGTAATTCAAGAATTAAAACTCGGTTTACTTGACTGTGGCATTCTTTCTACGCCATTAGATGATCAGGAATTGATTGAACACCCTTTATTTTACGAAAATTTTGTAGCCTATATTTCAAAAAATAGCGCTTTAAATGAAAAGAAAATAGTCAATGTAAGTGACCTCCTAAATGAAAAACTATGGTTGCTCAATGAAGGACACTGTATGAGAAATCAAGTATTAAATATCTGCCAAAAGAAACGTTTAATGCACCCTGAAGAAACCTTACAATATAATACAGGAAGTGTTGAAACCCTCAAACGAATGGTAGATACTAATTCAGGTGTTACCATATTACCCGAATTAAGTATTCTTGAATTTGGAGAAGACCAGCTTGAAAGAGTACGCTATTTTAAATCTCCTGAACCCGTTCGGGAAATATCCCTGGTTATCACAAAGAACTCTTTAAAACAACGTGCTATTTCTTTGTTAACAAAAGAAATATTGAGTGCCGTTCCAGAAAAGTTCAAAGCCAATAAAAAGAAGGATCTAATTCACATTGACTGATTCATTTTTAAGCCTTCCTGCAAACACCTTCCTAAACCTTTCAAGTTCAGGTTGAATTACCTGAAGGCAATACGGATTAGTTGGGTTTAGAGCATAATAATTTTTATGATAGTCTTCCGCTTCATAAAAATCACCATAAGGTTCTACCTTAGTAACGATAGGCTTCGGATAAACTTTTTCCTCATTTAGCTTCTTTATGTAATAATTTACCAAATCTTTCTGTGCCTGATTATGATAAAATATGGCTGATCGGTATTGTGTACCAACATCATTTCCCTGCCTATTAAGTTGAGTAGGGTCATGAGCTACAAAAAAGGCTTCTAATAGCTGATCAAAAGAAATACTGTCTGAATTATATATAATATTTACTGCCTCAGCATGGCCGGTTCTACCAGTTGAAACTTCCTCATAAGTAGGATTTTTAGTAGTTCCTCCTGAATAGCCCGAAACTACCTCTTGTACACCGGCCAATTCAAGAAACTGTGCTTCTACACACCAAAAACATCCTGCAGCAAAAGTTGCAGTATCCAATCCTCCATCACTATTCAAAGGAAGATTATCTGAGACTAAAATTTTGTTTTCTTGATTAACATTTGCCTCTTTTGATTGCGGACTTGGATTTGATGCACAAGCGGACACGGCAAAAGTCAAAGCAAAGAAAAATACAACAACCTGAGATATTCTATTATTTTCTAACATAATCATTCTTCTAACACCAGATTAAAGTTACTTAAAATATATAAAACACGAACGGCGATGCCGTTAAATACAACATCGCCGTTAATAAAATTACAAACGTATTATTTTGCTTTAGCGAAACGATCAGCCACAGCATTCCAGTCAACAACATTGAAGATAGCTTCAAGGTAAGCCGGACGTTTATTTTGATATTTTAAGTAATAAGCGTGCTCCCATACATCAATTCCAAATATTGGTGTACCTTTTACTTCGGCAACATCCATTAAAGGATTATCTTGATTTGGAGTTGAACTAACTTTTAATTTACCAGAACCATCAACGATTAGCCAAGACCAGCCAGAACCAAAACGTGTTGCTCCAGCAGTCTGCAATTGTTTTTTAAGCTCATCAAAAGATCCAAAAGCTTCATTTATTGCCTTTGCTAATTCTCCTGTAGGTTCACCACCACCATTTTTAGATAATACCGTCCAGAATAAAGAGTGATTGAAGTGCCCGCCACCATTATTACGAACAGCAGCACTGTATTTTGAAATATTTTTAATGATTTCCTCCAGGGAAAGATTTGCAGCATCTGTTCCTTCAATAGCTTTATTCAAGTTATCTACATAAGCCTGATGATGTTTCCCATGGTGAATTTCCATGGTTTCTTTATCAATAGAAGGTTCTAAAGCGTCTGAGGCGTAGGGTAACGCCGGTAATTCGAATGCCATAATACTTTGATTTTAAAAAATGATTAATATACAAATATAACTAGAATGTATGGTATTTGTTTGACAGTTTCGTCAAATTCATATCATGATTAACGTCTCTTTTGTTGAAAGAAGTCTTTTATAAGCGCTGAACAATCCTTTTCCAAAACACCAGAAGTAATTTCCGTTCTTGGATGAATTATAGAAGAATTATAAGCTGAATACCCACGTTTATCATCTTTAGCGCCATAAACAATGCGACCAACCTGTGTCCAAAAAGAAGCTCCGGCACACATTACACAAGGTTCTAAAGTAACATAGAGTGTACATTGCTGCAAGTACTTTCCTCCTATATAATTAGATGCAGAAGTAAAAGCTTGCATTTCTGCATGGGCTGTTACATCATTTAATTTTTCACTAAGATTATGTCCCCGGGCAATAACCTTATTCTTAAAGACGATAACTGCGCCAATCGGAACCTCATCAAGCTCCCTTGCTTTTAAAGCTTCTTTTATAGCCTCCCTCATGAAATACTCATCGGCACCCGTACTATTCTCTTCCTCAAAATTAATGTAGGTCATTAGAAAATTAATAATAGGGGTAAAAAACGAAATTAGCTCCTTCCGGAACAATAACAAAGAGACACATAAAGTCTTCAGGTTCTTTAAACTTCTTAATAAAAGCGTCCTTCTTATCTTCTTTAATAATGCCTACCTCAAGAAATTCTTCCAAACTTGATGCCTGAATAGTCCAGTCTGTTCCCAGTTCTGTTTTATCCAGTATAATTTCACCTACTTTAACTTCATGCTGATGAGCAATAAATATAGGATATTGCGTATAGTCTTCTGCTAATAACTCTGCTGCAACCTCACGAATAGATTCCTTATAAAAGTCGAGGTCCACCTTTAAGCTCTTTAATGGACTATCTTTCTTTTTATCATCTCCACCATCCTCTGAAGGAGGTAGTAGTAAATCCTGTAAATCCATAACTAATTCTTAAGAGTCAATAATACTACATTTTCAACGTGTTGCGTATGAGGAAACATATCAACCGGTTTAATTCTGCTAACTTCATATTTTTGAGTTAAAACAGTTAAATCTCGTGCTTGTGTAGCTGCATTACAACTTACATAAACTATTCTATCTGCTCCTATTTCCAATAGTTTGTCTACAACATCAGGATGCATCCCCGCTCTTGGAGGATCTGTAATAATAACATCAGGTTTGCCATGAAGAGCAATAAATTCATCATTTAAAATGTCCTTCATATCGCCTGCGAAGAAAGCAGTATTCTCGATACCATTAATTTCAGCATTAATTTTGGCATCATCAATAGCTGTAGGAACATATTCAACACCAGTTACCTTCCTCGCATCTTTCGCAACAAAATTAGCAATGGTACCGGCACCAGTATATAAATCATACACTAACTCCGTACCATTCAACCCTGCGAAATCCTTGGTTATTTTGTATAATTCATGAGCCTGCAAAGAATTCGTCTGATAAAACGACTTAGCACCTATTTTAAATTTAAGCTCAGCCATGGCTTCAAAAATATGATCGCGGCCAGCATAAACATGAATATCCTGATCAAATATGGTATCGTTCTTCTTTTGATTAACAATATAAAGCAGTGATGTTATTTCCGGAAAAGATGCTTGAAGAAAACTCATCACATCCTTGATATTATCCCCTTCGGGATACCCAAAGACAACAATAACCATTAACTCACCGATCGATGTATTCCGTATAATCAAGTTTCTTAATGCGCCCTCATGCCTGCGTAAATCATAAAAGCTAATTCCTTTCCGAATAGCGAAATCGCTTAATAAATTACGAATCGCATTGGATGGATCTGCCTGAAGATAGCAATGATCAATGGTCAAAATTTTATCAAAACGCAAGGGAACATGAAAGCCCAAAGCATTCCGTTCAAACTCCTCGTTACTACTAATCTCTTCTGGAGTTAACCATCGTTGATTCGAGAATGTATACTCTAATTTATTCCGATAATATGTGGTGTTTTCAGAAGGTAAGATTGTTTCTATAGAAGAAGTGTCAACTTTTCCAATACGAGTTAAGGCATCCTCAACACTTTTTTGCTTGTATAATAATTGGGCATCATAGGTCATATGCTGCCATTTACAACCTCCGCAAACTCCAAAATGCTTGCAAAAAGCTTCTGTCCTATGTAATGATGGCTTCTTTAATTCAAGTACATTTGCCTCTGCAAAGCTCTTTTTCTTCTTTTGTATTTCTACATCTACAATATCACCTGGAATTGCATGCTGAATAAATAAAACTAAATCTTCCGCTTTTCCTACTCCTTTACCCCCTTCAGCAATATCTATAATTTCCACATTATCAATGCGGATTTTTTCCCTAACTGTCTTTCTCATGTTCCGCGAAATTACGCATAATATCAATTAAGCAATAGCTGCTTTGACTAAAAAAGGAAGCATATCATTTTGGAATGAAATAAAATTCTTCCTTACATCGGCAACACTTACAGAAGTAAATGCAAAAGAAAACACGATACTCTTACTAGAATTAACTAAGAATCTTAAATTATTAAGAGGTATAGAAACGCGATCGCTCTCTTGAAAAGATTGAATCAATAAATTCTCCAAATCGTCTGAAAGAGTTTTTAAATATTCCTGCGCGTTGGCAGATTCACGAATAAAATCCCATCCTACAAATTCATTACAAATGGTATAGGATAACTTACTCACCTTTAAAATTAAATTACTGAGATAGGTTTCAAGATCTAAATCCTTTGGTGAATTATTAATTAAATCTTTCACACTCTTGCGGATATATTCCATTAAAATAGCATGCAAGATCATTTCTTTGCTTTCGAAATACTTGTAGATGGTTGCTTTAGCAACTTTCGCATCACGAGCAATCTCATTTACGTTTGTTTTATTATATCCGTAACGACGAAACAGCTCCCTTGCAGAATCTTTAATACATGCTTTAACTTTATCCGCTACCATATTAAATTGTTTCAGTCTCAAACTGTCTTAAGAACCGAATATCATTCTCTGAGAATAAACGTAAATCCTTTATCACGTATTTAAGATTAGTGATACGTTCAATACCCATTCCAAAAGCAAACCCACTATATTTCTTACTGTCAATACCACAATTTTCCAATACATTCGGATCTACCATTCCGCAACCTAAAATCTCTACCCATCCACTCCATTTGCAAAGAGTACAACCTGCACCTTTACAAATGG
Source organism: Albibacterium bauzanense (assembly GCF_004339765.1). Lineage (GTDB taxonomy): Bacteria > Bacteroidota > Bacteroidia > Sphingobacteriales > Sphingobacteriaceae > Albibacterium > Albibacterium bauzanense. The sequence continues at coordinate 317,768 of NZ_SMGO01000002.1, forward strand.
TACAAGAGATATCCATTTCAGCAGAAGGTTCTGTAAATGGAAAATAAGACGGACGAAACCGAACCTTCGTATCCTCACCATATAATTCTTGAACAAAATGAAACAGAGTCTGTTTTAAATCGGCAAACGAAACATCTTCATCAACATATAACCCTTCAACCTGGTGGAAAAAGCAATGTGCCCTGGCCGAAATAGCTTCATTCCGATAAACCCTTCCCGGCATAATAGCCCTAAAAGGAGGCTTTCCGTTTTCCATCATTCTTACCTGAACAGAAGAAGTATGCGTGCGTAAAGCAATATCATTACCCTCTTTCTTTTCAATGAAAAAAGTGTCTTGCATATCTCTCGCAGGATGCTCTTCCGGAAAATTCAACGCACTGAAGTTATGCCAGTCATCTTCAATCTCCGGACCTTCAGCAACAATAAATCCCATTTTATTAAATATCCCAACAATTTCTTTCCGCACCAAAGACAAAGGATGTCTTGAACCCAACTCCAAACCCTTTCCAGGAAGCGTTAAATCCTGAGTTGAACCTCCGGCTTTATCTGAATTATCTGCTATCTGCTCCAATAAGCTCTTGTGCTTAGATTCAGCCAACTGTTTAAAGACATTTAATACCTGGCCTAATTCACGCTTCTCTTCAGTAGAAACTGTTTTAAATTCTTCAAACAAAGAGCGCACAATCCCTTTATTTACTAAAAAACGTAAACGAAAAGCTTCAATCTCTTCCGCAGAAGAAGCATTGAAAGCATTGATCTCTTCAGTATACCCCTGTATCTTGGTCTTTATATCCATTGTTTTTGAAATTCCATATACTACCTTAAATCGAAATTGAAGGTGAATTTATTGCTAAACTTATACCTAGGTCGTATATTTTGCGTAAAAATACGTCATTAGTATGGAAATGCAAAAAACCCTGAAAATTGATTCCAGGGTTTCACTAAAAAATTAGAAATCTATTAGAATTTCAAATTCAAACCTAATAGAAAGTTACGAGTTGCTTGAGGGAAATAATAGTTGTAAGTCTCCAATTGGCCATCCGGATTAAAATATCCAAATGTATATCCATTCGCTTCATATAATTCATTGAAAATATTATTTACTTTCAATGTAACTCCTAAATTCTTCAAGCCTTTAATAGGTGCTTGATAGCTTAAACGCAGATCAGATGTAAAAAACGGATCAATACTTTTAGCTTCATTAGCTGTATTATCCAAATATTGGCGAGAAACATATTTGCTTATCAAAGCAATCTCAGCCCTCTCAAAAGGTACATAAGCAAACTCATTAGAAAGAATGGTATTTGGTGAAAGCGCGATATCTGTTTCGCTTAATGTTTCTGCTTTCTGATCAACCACATCCCAATTAGCATCATAGATATCAGTATAAAATGTATAATCTTTAATCTTATTCTGACTAAATGCCGCAGTTGCCCTCCATGTAAAATTAGCAAAAGGCTGCCAGCTAGCGTCTAGCTCAGCTCCAATCCGATAACTCTTATCCACATTCTCACGAACTGCCGAACCAATATCATTAATCTGTCCGGTAACAACCAATTGATCTTTATAGAACATGGCATATCCATTGACACCTACATTGAATTTACTGGAAGAGATCCGATAACCTAATTCAACATCTGTAAGTCTTTCAGGTAAAGGCCTACTTTGAGAAGGGGATAAATCTGTAAAATCTCTTCTAACAGGTTCCTTATTAGCCATAGCCACAGACGCATATACATTGCTATTATTGTCAAAGCTTAAACTCAACCCCACTTTTGGGTTAAAGAAATTATAATCCATTTCTTGATCCAACATTCCCAAGTCCCTATTTACACCTCTCAAAATATAGTTTACTTTGCGGTATTGTACATCACCAAAGAAACTAAAATTATCTACTTTATAATCACCCTTAGCATACACGTTAAAATCTCTCTTTGTGGCATCATTCAAATAGTACTTATCACCCAAATTCAGATTAGACGAATAGGTAGCCCAAATTACTTCCCCATAATGATCTCCTTGATATTCATTATAAGCACCACCTAAAGTTAGATTCAGTGAACTTGTAGGTCTGTAATTCAGAGAATAAGTAAGTCCATAAAAATAATTATCCAACCACCTTCTTCTTACCAAATCCGTATTAGTAATTGTTTCGCTACCAATGGTTACAGGTTCTAGTTTATACTCTTCAAGCGCAGCATCCTCCTCAAATTCTTCATAATAACCCAAACCTCTTGTATAGTGCAAAGCTCCATTCAATAGCAATTTGGCATTTAGCTGATTAGAATACAATAATTGATAATGCGTTTGTGTATAATTATCAGTCTGATCTTTGTAATCAAATTCATTGTGCGTGCGATCAGTTTTTAATAACTCTTCTGGAACGCCGTTCCAAGCTTGATAGGTTTTTTCCTTCCCAGAAAACACATTTGCTCTCAAAAAGCTTTTTTCTCCATACCATGCTCCTGAAACATAAAACGATTTCAAATCAGAAAAGGCATTATCAATATACCCATCCGATTTTACCTGAGAAAGTCGGGCGTCTAAACTAAATTTATTATTAATAAGTCCGGTACCTAATTTAACCGTGTTTTTCCACGTATTATATGATCCGAAACTATTATCTAACTCACCATATGCTGTATCAATCCGTTGATCTGTTTGAATATTAACACTCGCTCCAAAAGCACCTGCGCCGTTAGTTGATGTACCAACACCACGCTGTATTTGAATGTTATTTACAGACGAAGCAAAATCAGGCATATTTACCCAGAAGGAGCCTTGACTCTCAGAATCATTGTATGGAATTCCATTAATGGTAACATTAATCCGTTGAGAATCACTTCCCCGGATAGTCATATTGGTATAGCCAACTCCTGCACCAGCATCAGAAGAAACCACTACAGAGGGAGTTTGATTTAACAGATAAGTTATATCCTGTCCCAAATTATTCTTGGCAATTTCATCACTAGAAAGATTCTTAAATGTTGTTGCTGCATTAGTAGAAGCTCTAGTAGCTTGTACAACTACTTCATCAGCCAAAAAACTTGACGGCTCCATCAGAACCACAATACTTTGATCTTGAGGGATAACAACAGTCTTTTCCGCTGTCTTATAGCCCAAGTAACTCACCACAAGCAGGTTACTTCCTGCTTTTAAATTGTTTAATTGAATCTGTCCCTGCAAATTCGTTTGCCCACTCAAAGGCGTTCCTTTGATCCGGATCGAAGCTCCCGTTAAAAGTTCAGTCGTTCTTGCATCTCTAACCTCGATGCGAACTGTGTTTTGTGCCAGCAACCATACAGGCAGCCATACAATCGCCAATAGCGCAATTGTTTTTTTCATTGTTCTTTTGATTTTTTTTAATAAAACATAACAGAGACGAGGGTTGTCTCCGCCCTTATTTTATTTACCTTCCCTACGCCGGCATTATCCGGATCAGGTCCACAGAAGAATTAACTCAGAAAAGCAAATTCAACCGATGGGTATAATCTCAGCCCTGAATTTCGTTATCATTCAGAACACCCCCTTAGATGCAACAAAGGTAAAAGAAAATCCCAGATAAAAGAAAATGAAGAAAAAATCTTATTTTTGCAGAAATCTGTAAAATCACAAACAGATTAAATCAGCCCCAATAAAATATGTTACAAAAATTACAGGCTATAAAAGAACATTGGCAAGACGTAGAACGCGAATTGAGCAATCCGGATACCGTTAATGACATGAAGCGCTTTGCCAAGCTTAATAAAGAATATAAGGATTTAGGTAAAATTGTTGACAAATACCACATATATAAAAATGTGGTAAGCAATATTGAAAGCAATCGGGACATCTTATCTAATGAAAAAGATCAGGAATTGCGCGAGATGGCTAAAGAGGAGCTAGATCTTTTATTAGAAGAAAAGGAAACATTGGAAGAAACCGTACGCTTAATGCTTATTCCAAAAGATCCTGAAGACGCTAAAAATGCTATAATTGAGATCAGAGGGGGTACCGGTGGTGACGAAGCTGCATTATTTGCAGGCGATCTTTACCGAATGTATACTCGCTATTTCGAAGATAAAGGATGGAAAGTTGAAACCATGGACGTTACTGAAGGAACTGCCGGTGGATACAAAGAGGTTATTTTAAAAGTAACCGGTGAAGATGTTTACGGTACGTTAAAATATGAATCAGGCGTTCATCGTGTACAACGTGTACCTGATACTGAAACCCAAGGCCGTGTTCATACCTCTGCAGCATCTGTTGCCGTTTTGCCAGAAGCAGAAGAAATAGACGTATACCTTAACCCTGCAGATGTTGACTTCCATACCTCTCGTTCAGGAGGAGCCGGCGGACAAAATGTTAACAAGGTAGAAACTAAAGTTCAGCTTACTCATAAACCAACCGGAATTGTTGTAGTATGTCAGGTAGAACGCTCTCAATTAGCCAATCGTGAGCTGGCAATGGATATGCTTCGTTCTAAACTATATGAACTGGAATTATTAAAGAAAAATGGCGATATCGCTGCAAAACGTAAAACCATGGTATCAACCGGTGACCGTTCTGCAAAGATTCGTACCTATAACTACCCGCAAGGAAGAATAACTGAACACCGAATTGGTTTAACACTTTACAACCTTCCATCTGTTATGGATGGTGATATCCAGGAGATTATCGATGCATTGCAATTTGCAGAAAATGCAGAAAAAATGAAAGAGAGCGATATGTAAATCTTTTTTCACAAAAATGTTGTGAAATATAGAAATCGCAGTATATTTGCATTCCCAAAAGGGAACAACGGTTCGGTAGTTCAGCTGGTTAGAATACATGCCTGTCACGCATGGGGTCGCGGGTTCGAGTCCCGTCCGGACCGCTAACGAAAGTTAGATAAGATTAAAGGAGGTTGAAAAACCTCCTTTTTTTATGCCCTAAGGCCACTTCTTGTTAAATAGCATAAGGGCAGATTCAACAAGATTTACTAAAAAGAACCCCCAAAAGAACCCCCGATAATTCTCTTTCTTTCCCCTCTTTTCGTAACTTTCATAAAATTACCGATTATGATGATAGTTAAAGCAGAATGCGGGATTCGTTTTAGGCTAAGAGAACCCAAGTCCAAACTTCCTACCCCAATCATTTGCATTATAGAATATGATGGCAAACCTGTTATTAAAATTCCGACGGGCGTAAAGGTTTATCCTTCTAAATGGAATGCAAGCAGTGAAAAACCAATAGGAGGTCTCAAAGGTTTACAAAAGGAAGATTACGATTTAATAACGGATCGCATTGCTAAAATCAAAGGTGAGGTAAATACCCAATACAAAGACTATACAAATCAATTCGATCGTTATCCCGATAAAACAGCCTTCAAAGCATCGGTAGTACGTGCATTATCGGGAAAGGAGGAAGAAGATGATCCGTTAATGAAAGACCTATCTTTCATTAACTTCATTTCACTACAAATTAAACGCTCTGAATCAGGGGTACGCGTGAAGCTATCTGGTAATGGTGCAGGTCAAGCTTTTACTAAGGGAACCATTAGCGACTACCGAGTAGGCCTGAATTTTTTAAAGACCTATATAGATGACAGAAAATTGAGCACCTTAGATTTTGATGACGTTACCTTAGAATTCTACTGGGATTTACAGGATTACGTCTACAATGAAAGAAAGCTATCTCTTAACTACTTCGGAAAACTTATTAAAAACATCAAAGCATTCATGCGTGAAGCTCAGGAAATGGGGTATCATAGTAATGAAGCTTATAAATCTAGACGGTTTCTTAAACCCCAGGAAGAAACGGATGCCATTTATCTAAATGTAGAGCAGTTAAAAAAGATTGAAGAACTCAACCTTTCCGAAATACCTTACTTAGAAAATGCACGTGATTTATTTTTGATCGGCTGCTGGACAGGTCTACGATTTCAAGATTATTCTCAATTGACAGCCAAAGCTAAAATTGAAGGTAATTTCATTCATATAAAAACTACAAAAACAGGTGCTAGTGTCGCGATTCCACTCCTTCCAACAGTAAGAAAAATCATAAAGAAGTATGAAGACTCAGAAAAAGGAATTCTTCCGCACGCTATCACCAATCAAAAACTAAATGAGTATATAAAAGTCGTCGCCGAAAAGGCCAAATTAAACCAAAGCATAAACATTTCAATTCCTGTCGCTGGCAAAAGAAAAACGATAAATCAACCGCTACATTCCTTGATCACCACTCATTCCGCACGAAGATCTTTCGCTACGAACATGTATAGACACTTTAACTTACCTCCTATCACCATTATGAAAGTAACCGGACATAAAAGCGAATCGGTTTTTTTAAAATATATCCGCATGACACCAGAAGAAAATGCACAATCCATATTAGATGCCGTTAATAAAATCCATAATGCAGACAAAGTAAAGGCCAAACGAGCTTTAAAGAAGATTGGAGGGGATCATGGATAATTATTCAAAGCAGTATTTTCAGCATGATAAAGCCACCATTATCAATTATGGAAAATTATTCATTGATTCTGAGGGAGGATGCAATTGGGAAAAACTCTGGATAGGAAGCACAAAATCATTGTCAAGACCATCATGGCTACACTTTTACTATGATTTATACACAAACAAATTCCAGGAATCAATTGATAATTTATTGAACTATGAGATTGGCGCCTACCAACGAGAACAAATCATTCACGATACTAAAGATCTCGTTGAGATATTAAAAACAACAGAAACCACCAACCCTCAAAATCCTGCTTCAAAAACATATGTAAGCATAGAACTAGCTGCACTTGAAAAATTTAAAGAAGCTATAGAATATCTTTTTGAAAATTATATTCTTGAAAATTTCCCATGGGGTGAGGGTGAAAGACAAGATATTGTTATTATAAAGTTAATCAATGGTCAATTTAAAGAGATATTACTCGAAGGCTATTATTCTATAATTAATTACTATGAAAATGAGGATCAGCAAAAAATACGAGAACTCGAAAAGCAAATTCAAGATTTTAAAAATACAATTCAAATACTTAAAGAAGATACCAAATTAAATGAATCTCGACTTAATGAATTGAAAAATCAAAAAAATGAGATCCAAAGCAAGTCTAATCAATTAAAAGTTCAACAGAGGACCGACAAAAAATCTATTAAAGAGTTAACTAAAGAGATCCAGAAATTAAGACAGGAAAACGATGTGGTATATTCTTTAGAGGATGATTTATCCGATTCGACCCATAACGATTTGTTTGCCTTAATCTTATTAAACGAGCTGGATCTGTTGGATTCAAAAGTATGGGATAATGCAGAATCTATTGATGACGTTGCAAACGTCTTGTATAATCTTTTGAAAATTTCAAAGAAATTGAAATTAACTGCAAAAAGTATTGTGAAATACCGAGGAATCATCTTATATCCTCATACAGATCATAAGCGATACGAAGGATGGCAAAAAACATACAATAAAAGGGTAACCGAAATAATGAACAAATATTTACCGAAAAAGGAAATAAAACTAATAAAACCGATAAAATTAAAATAAAGACAGTGTCCAGAAGTTTGTCCTAATGATACTTGTGCCATTCAAACACGTAAAGAATGGCACAAATTTTAACCAGTTATTCGGATGCAGAGTTCAAGGAGATTCTGTCCGAGCAAGTCAAAGAAGTTTTTAATGATGTTATTAAAAACAACAAATCATCATTTCAAAAGCCTGAATCCCCAACAGCAGAAAGGTATAAAACCAGAGAAGAGACACGGCGATATTTCAATGTCTCCTTAACCACTTTATATTATTGGGAAAAAGCTGGAATATTAATTCCAGATCGCATTGGTAGGCGGGTTCTATATTCCGAAAAGGCAATCCAAGAATCTGTCCAGAAACAGAAAGGGGACTTGATATGAAAAACTCAACCGTTCTCAATGGGTTCAATGGTCATAAAACCATCGACTTTACTCCATCTCAACCCCAGTCATCAATAGCAATAAGAAAGGGAAAGTATGATGAGGAAGTGTTTTCTGCTCTTGATCTTTACAACCGCAACATCAAAGAGCTCCCAAAACTTTTAGGTGAATTAATTCCAAAAGTAGGAATTATCTTACTCGCGGGTAGTTCTGATACGGGAAAATCAATTTTTGCAAGAGACCTTCTTTTATCACTTGTATTAAACAAAGCTGAATTCATCGGATTTCCCTTTGCGGAAAACCTATTCCGAAAAGCAATCATTGTTTGTACTGAAGATGATGATTTGGCGATTAGTTATCTTATCAGAAAACAACTACAGGATGAATCCGAAGAATTAAAACTCCTTTGCCTTCAAAACCTTTATTTTTTATTCGATTCTGAAAACTTAATTGATCGACTAAATTCCATCTTAACAAAGGACCGCATTGATATTATTAAGATCGATACGCTTGGCGACCTTGTCAATGATATCAAGGATAATGGAGAAACAAGAAAACTTCTAAGCAGCATGAAAAAGCTTGCGATGAACTATCAATGCTTGATTCTCCTGATGCACCACACAAACAAGCGAACAGAAAGTCTCGTTCCCAATAAAAGCAACATTCAAGGTGCAGGTGGTTTGGAACAGAAATGTCGACTAGTACTAGAATTAAGAAATGATTTAAACGACTCTAATTTAAAACACCTTTCCGTTTTAAAAGGGAACTATCTTGGAGCGGAATACAAGCATTCAAGTTTTGTTTTAGAATGCGACCCTCTTTCCTTAACATTCAAAAATACAGGACAACGTATTCCATTTGAAGATTTAATCGACTCCCAAAAAGTCAATTCAAGACCTACCAAGAATACACTTCCTGATTATAGTGATATCGATCATCATCGATGGAGAATGATCCTCTCACCCATTTTCAAAAAATATTCTAATGGGTTATTAAGAAATCAATTGATCACCATCCTAACGGTAGAATTGAAAGCGTGGTACAACCTGGAAACGGCACCCGGCAAAAACAAAGTCAGTGAATTAATCACACGCCTTCAATTGGATGGCATTTTATCCGATCCAGCAACAGGAGGCTTAAGAGGAAAAGCAGCGATAATTAACCTAATCCCATTTACTGAACCGGACTGAATGGTATACCTAAAGGTATCTACCATTTCAGTTCGGTTCTAATGTGAACTGAAATAGCAAACTGGAATGGAAGGTCAGTTTAGTTCAAAATCAACACTATTATGAAAAGTTTAAAAACATCCATCTGTAGTATCTTTCAAAACAAATATGCTACTGCTCCTAAAGCAATAACTTTATGGGAGGCCTTAACTACTCCTTGGCAATCGGCACTTATAAAACAAATTCAATCTCTGCCCTATCAATCTTTCGAGCAACATAAGTTAAAGGGAAAACTATTAGCAATAACCCCGAGTAGTTTTCAACTTGGTGGACGTGGGGAAAAACACCATGTTCACCATAGTGGCTATTTGGCATTTGACATTGACGGCTTAAAGGACAAACTGGATTATGCCTTCAACAAGATTATTCAATTACCGTATATTTCCTATTGTGGCAAATCAGCTAGTGGCAAAGGCTTATGGGGTCTTATGCCCATCATGGATCCCTCACTTCACAATGAGCATTTCAATGCAATGGTCACCTATTTTAACAACCTAGGGATAACCATCGACACTGCCCCCAGAAATGTTGCTTCTTACCGATTTCTGGCGTATGATCCTCATGCGTATTTTAATGACAATGCCCAAGTTTTTAAAGAAACACAAACGAACGAAAAGATATTTGTCAAACCAGAAATCAACTATATCCCTATTGAGGTAGATCAGTATAACATCTGGCGACTCTTCAATCAACACGCAGACTTCGACGTGATCCATAATATTCTTTTAGAAGCAGGCTGGAAATACCATTCTACAAAAGCTGAAAAAGTTCGATATACCCGCCCTGGTAAAGATCCGAGGAATGGACTGAGTGCAGAGTACCACACAGCCCGTAAAACTTTTTTCGTGTTTAGCAGCGAAGCACCACAAGCTCAATTCTTCATCAATAAAGGGGGCGGTTCTCCTTGTGATATTGTTTTACAGTATGCCGCACACGGCGATCGAAAAAAAGCCCGAAATATTATAAAATCACATCTATAACCGTTTAAAGGTAGCGAGCCTATAGGTAGTCATCTTGCAATGGCAGGTAGTGCCTTTGTCTTACGCCACGACGGGATTGGCGAGCAATCCATAAAATAACTCCTGATAGTCGTAAGCCCAAACATTGAATAATCATGAAAGAAAAGATAGATAATAATTCTCAAAAATCCACCAAAGGGGATTTTCAGAAAACCTGTAAGGTTACATTCCGATTAACCGAAAAGGAAAAAAACACATTCATTAATCGATCGAAAAAAGCCTATATGTCTCCGAGCGAATTCCTGCGGAGAAGCATTCGAGATTCAAAAATAATTACTCGGTTAAGCCCAGAGGAATTAGAAATCTATAAACAGCTGTCGAGGATTGGCCATAACATCAATACCATCCTCAAACTTGCACATATTGCAAATATACATGCGGTTGAAGGTCAATGTCAAGAAATATTAAGTGCGATTAACAAACATCTTAAACATTTGAGCAATGATTGGTAAGACTCTTAAATCTGGATCTAGTTTTTCTGCCACCGTGAATTATGTTGCCGAAAAAGAAAAGGCAGAAATTCTCTATAGTGAAGGAATCCGTGACTACCTCACAACCAAAGAAATGATTGAGGATTTTAAAGCTCAGTCAAACCTTAATCCTCGTTTAAACAAATGTGTAGGTCACTGCATTCTTTCCTTTTCTAAAGAGGATTTATCAAAGCTCCAACTTGAAGGAGATATGTCCAAAACGATGTTGGATAGGGCTAAAGAGTACCTTGAAAAAGTGAACATTGTTAACACTCAATTGCTCATTGTTCGTCATTTTGATCGGGAGGCGGAAGGCTTGCATATGCATGTGATATATAATCGGGTTTCGAACTCGGGGAGAACTATTTCAGATAAGAATATTGGGTTGAAGAGCGGGAAAGTATGTCAAGCAATGAATCAGAAATATGAGTATAGCAACGGAAGAAAAGGAGAACATCGAGTAAACAGGCATCGACTTAGAGGAACCGACAGCCTTAAATATACAATTCGAGATGCTATTACCGCCCGGTTAAAAACATCCAATAACCTCCAGGAACTAAAAGATCAATTACAACGCTACCACGGAATTTCAATGCAATTCAAATATGCAGGCAAAACCGATTTGATACAAGGCGTATCCTTCAATCATAAAGAACAATCTATAAAGGGTTCAAGTATTGGATACAGCTACGGGAAACTAAATTCTATTTTCAATGAGAACCAACTTACGATAAAGAAAAATTTCACTAACCATGCTGATGAATTTAAACCTTTGCTCAACATTATTCAGCCTCATCAATCCATTTCTCATTCACCATTAATACCCAATATTGGCTTAGGCATAATCAGCGATCTACTCTCGATTAGTGGAACATCTCAATCTGAAGAAGATAATGCACAGAAGAAATGGAAGAAGAAAAGAAAAGGCATACAACGATAAATTAACTTTAAATCTATACCCTCATGGAAAACGAAGAAATTAAACACCGAGTTGAATCATTGGAAAAATCCAATGACCTTATTTTAGAAACGATCATAAAAGACCAGAAAGAATCTGCTTTGGCTCTAGATTCACATATCGAAAGCTTTAAAGAGTATCATAGGAAGCTGGAAGAAGGTGCTCAAAGTAGGAGAGATTTTGTAAAAACACTAGACCTTTTTTACGATGCAGTACAAAAGGTTGTAGACCATAATGAAACACACCATCAAGCAAGGGATTATTTTAAAAATGTAACAGATGAATTTAAACAGCATCTCGATGAATCGAAGGAGTTCATAAAAATCCAAACTGATAAGATCCCCAATTCATTCCAAGTAAAACATCATGTTGCGCCTAGTTCACTGGGTATCTTAGCAATAATGGTCACCTTAGTACTAACATCAGTCTTTGCTTTAGGCTGGGGCATTGCGAGCTATCACGAAAAAGAATCCTTAAAAGCTAATAACGTCAAATATCGAATGTTCAGGCACGAATTCCCCCCTTTGGTTCAAAGCATCGACTCTTTGTATTATGAAAATCCTGAAAAAGCAGAGTTGGTAATTTCCAAACTGGAAGAAGAAGCGGAACTGAGGAAGGCAGCTGAGAGGAAAAGGCTGGAAGCTGAAAGTATTGCTGGAGAGAAAGAGATAGTTGATTAAATAGAGGACAAACAAAAAACCACTCCCCCGTCGGCGAAGAGCAGTTTTTAACAACATCTTACAATTAATCACGCCATGTTATTAAAACTGCACATTTCCGGCTCCCACAAAAGCACATTTAGAAACAAATAACCTGTTAAAAAAAAGAGTATTTGTTCTAAATATACTTTTCTCTCCTAATGCGCCGCTTGCTACAATAAGTGACAATCTGAATCAAAGGAGCTCGACCAGATTACCTATCCATTTAGAGACTTCCACGATATATCATTTTAGACTATATCGATTTATAAACATATATACACACAACTAAAGATGTGGACACGTTTATGAAGCCCTCTAACCAAAAAGCTAAAGCGGCATATGTATTTTATGTGTTTACATTTTATTAAATATATGTACCAGAGAGTTTGAGTACAGACGGGTTGGGAATGCAACATTTTTACTTAAGTTTGGTAACAATATTTATGGATACTATAAAAGGGAAAGAATAGTGAAATATACTGCATTTAGGAATATTTATGTAGTATATAGGTAAGTTATGCACAAGTTTCCGAAACCTCTCGAAATATAGAGACCAAAACTTAATAATCTAATTGAACATATTGAAGATTTAGTTGATGCCGAAAAAAATATGATTAATGAATCTATAGCAAAAGATTGTGTGACAATATTCATTGAAATAGAAGAATAAAAGCTGTCCATAACAGTCGTTATTAGCAATAAAAAAAATGAACAAATTCTTCGAGGAAATAGAAAAATTGCTTTACCTCACCAGAAACTATGGTGTAGACAATTATATAAAAAGAGGTGGAAACAAAGATGAAATCAATCCTTATGAATTTTGTAAGTTTTCAAATTTTGGATTTAAAAAAGCCCAACTAAAAGTTTTAGAATTATTACGGAAAGAGGCTGAAGTTAAAATGGAAATCAAAAGTAATCTATCTGAAGAACGTTTAAAAAAAGCTAAAGATCAGTTAAAAATAAAACAAATCCAGACTGATTTGAAATTGTCAGAAATGAGGGAAGGGTTATTGAGACATGTCATTGATTCAATTGCTTGGCAAATATACGGTGGAAAGAGAGAAATCATGGGACGATATTACATGGAAGAAGAAGGAGCAACTTCTATTACTGATGAAGGATTTGAAGCTACTTTAGCCTTAGCAAATAAAATAAATGCTGATCCAACAAAATTTGCATTAATTACTGATTTAACAGAAAACATACAAATAGGAGATTTACATGTTTGGTCTCCTAAAGGAATTGATATAATTGAGGTGAAAACAGGAGAGAAAAACAGAATAGCAATTGAACTATTTGGATTCTATGATACCAATAATCTTAATCCAACAGAATGTATAGAAAGAATTGACGATGCAAAAATGAGAAAGCAAATGCAAAGAATGCAGAGTCAAAAAGAGAAAATGAAAAAGACGAAAAGGATCTTGAATAAAGATTCAGGGGAATACCAAAAAAATCCTGAGTCAAGAGTCGAAATTCATGAGTCTCACTTTCAACAAGAAACATACCATAGTAAGATTTTAGCCTTGATAGAGAAATCCAAAGAAAAAGGTTGGGCTTATGAATCTATTGGGGCAATAGTAAATGTTGGTGTTTATCGTGATAACTGGAGATTTGGTGCAGGAAAGGAGGCTTTACTTGAAAGTAATAGAGGATACCAAATAATAGATATAAGAGAATGTACGGGGTTCACAATAGGGGAACCTCTTCTTTGCAAACCGTTCCCTGATAAGATAATAATGGATATTATCAAAGGAAATATCATCATTTATATTGGTGTAGATTTACAACGGGTTATTGATTTTGGTAATGACATTGGAGGTTCAATGAGGTGGTCAACCAAAAAAGAATTACACGATATGAAAACTACTTCACCTCTAAAAGGTAGAGAGATTATTTCCCATAACAATCGTGGTGTAATAATGGCTGAATCTAAAAATGGAAAGGCCTTTATGGGAGGTGGGTTTATTTGCCGACTAGTTTTCGACCATTTACATCCTTGGATTGAGATAGCAAATAGAGTTCATACTTATCAAAATGAAATCGAAGACGAAGAATAAATAGAGCTGAGAACAAAATACATGACGATCAGAGACCCTATCCGTCGCAAATCGAGAACATTTTTAGTCATGCTAACTCAACAATCGTATCAAAATGAATGAAAGAAAATTTCCTACTCCTTCTCAATTTTACAGACACCGAAGACCAGAATACTTTTCTGATTCAAAGATTGTAGCAAAAGCTATTTTACCAAGAGAACAATTAGATTATGAGCTTAGTCAGATCTCTGTAAATCAAAAGCATGATAACTTTGAAACTTTGTGTAGAAAACTGGCTGAAAAACTAATCTCACCAAATTTAATTCCTCAAGTAGGTCCAACTGGAGGTGGCGATGGAAAAACAGATTCAGAAACTTATCCTGTTTCGAACTTTATTTCAGATAGATGGTTTGTCGGTGATAACAAATGGAATGAAAATGAAAATTGGGCTTTTGCGATAAGTGCAAAAACGGATTGGAAACCTAAAGTAAAATCTGATGTCAAAAATATTGTAGACACAAAAAGAGGTTACACTAAAATATTCTTTTTCTCCAATCAAAAAATATCCAGTAAAAAGAAAAAGGATACTCAAGACCAAACAAAGATTGATTACAATATTGAGCTTATTATTTTAGATGCTGAATGGATACTTGAAAATGTTTATAGCAGCCGCCTATTAAATGATGTAATAGAATCATTGAATTTATCAAGAACATATTTAGAAGAAAAAACCATTGGTTCTAGAGATACAGAAAGATTAAATCAACTTGAAGAATTAGAGAATCAAATTAACTCTCCAAGTCGATTTTTAGAAATTGATTTTCAATTAATTGAGGACTGCCTTGAAAGTGCTATAATTTCAAGAATGTTAGAACTTCCAATGGCCGAAGTTATTGGAAGGTTTCAACGCGCATTAAAATTCGCACATAAACTCAATAATATTCAATTAAATATTAGAGTTCATTATCAATTTGCTTGGACATTAATCAATTGGTATGACGATTATAAATCGTTCTATAATGAATTCTTAAATGTAAAAGAATTAGTCCAGAATGAACCTAATCTGAACAATCTAGAATTTTATTTAAACCTATCAAACATTCTTAAAACAATTTCCAGTATTGACGAAGTTAAAGAAGTACTTGTAATCGATAACGAAAAAGAAGATCAAGATTTTATAACGTTTATAATTCAATGTAGTCAAAATAAAGATAAACCATCAACTTCTCTCCTTGCTAAATTTCATTTATCATTCTTTCAAATAAGAAAAAAATTAGAAAATGGAATATCTGTTTCTGATGAATTGATAAAGCTTAAAGACTACTTTGAATTAAGTAGAAATCATTTAGATATACGATTTGAGCAACTAAAAGACATTATTAATGTTTATGGCGAAATCCTTCCTGATAACAACGACTTTGACAATTTGATTGATGTCATTGCAGAAATAGAAGCTACTAGAATATCTGAATTAACTTCTGGTCAAACATATTTAAGTAGAGGTGTTATTAAATTACAAAATAATCTTAATAAGGAAAGTCTTGTATATTTTGGTAAAGCCGCAAGGAAACTCGCAAAAGATGAAACTCAAATGGAGTTCTATTATTGTTTAATGCTCTTAAGTGAAGCATATTCAAAACTAGACCTTTATTGGGCATCATATAATGCTTTAGTAACTGCAACCAACATTTTTGCGAATAATTGGTACACAACAGGAAATTTAAGCCCTAATTTCCTCAAGGGTGTTGAGAAAATACTTAAGAATGAAGCTATAATAGGAAGAGTTCCTGTACTATTATGTTGGTATGAACTATATTCTGTCTTGAAACGATATTTTCAGCAAAAAAATGATAATAATAATCTTGAAGACATCCCAACGGAGCATTTGACTGACGCGTGTTTATCTATTAGATTATTAAATATGAGATTTAAAGATTTTGATGTTTTAAAATCTTTGCCTGATATTTTTAAAATAAATGAACTGTGGCTAAGTGAGGATGCTGCTTTATATTTATTAGGAAATGAAGACTTGATTGAATTAGATGAAACAAAAACATCATTAAGAAAAGAGAATTTTCCGGAATACTATAACAAATTTGCTAATCAGCCTTTTGTTGAACAAATTGCCTATGAAACTAATTTTTTAAATTCTCAAGAAGTTTCTATTGAAAGTCAAATTCTTGGAATAAAACTTAAAATCACATTTTCACGGAATCCGAAATTATTAATACTAGCAGAAAATATACTTGCGTATTTTGAATCATTCCTTGCAACTTCATTTGAGGAAGCTTTTCCAATATCAGAAAACATAAATGTAAATATTGATCTTGAAGAAATTGACACTAAGTTCAAAATAGAGGTTATTAATAAAAACTTTATCACAATACATGTAAAAAGTTCAATTGTATTTAGTAGGAGAAATTTTAAAGAACTTATAGACGAACTACTTCCTCAAGTTATAGGAGGAAATTATATGTTCAAAGACATCGAACAGTTTTTCGACAGCCTATTTAACAAAGATGAAGTCCATGAAAGATTATCTTTAATTTTGGAACATCATAATTTCTTGACTAACGTTTTATCTAACAAACCAAAATTCTTTTTGGAAAACTGGGTAAACAATCAAGTTTCAGAATATAAATTATTAAGAACTGAATCTCCTATTTTAATAGATAAGGAATTACAGAAGTTACCTGAAAAAGAAGAAACGGAAGGAAATCCAAAGTTTAAAAACATTTCACATAAAAAAATAAAAGCCGAAACTATAATTAATACTGAATTATGGGATAATGCTCAATGGAAAGCTTTTGGATTTTTTGCTTCTCAAGAAATCCCGTTTGGGATAACTTTATTATTTGAAAACGGCGATTATGGACGAAAAATATTTGAAGAATGGATAACTAATTATGGGAAAAATGATATTAACAACATCATTTCCATTACAATTATAAAAGGAATTGATAAAAACAACCCCTACTGGTATAAAGTATTGGTTTGCAAAAATGTAAATAAAAACTTATATAAAGATGGTAATCTGGTGTCAATCTCATCTAGATTCCATCGAATGGAACCAGCTAATTACACAAATCTTAATAAGATTACCAAAGGTTATGAAACATTTAAAAAGTATTATCTGATTCCTTCATATATCGATAGTAATTATAAAATATCACCCTATTTAGATTTAGGAATCCTAAAAACAGAATTAAAGATAATTGACGCTTGGAAAATCGGAATACATGACATTGAAAAAGCTGTAATCACTGATGAGGATGACCCAATTATTCCAAATGGAGTCATTGATGCACCAATACTTGAGGTTCTAAAAGAAAAAAAGTTGAATATTTAATAAGCATAAAGAAAAATTACTAGAAAGAATACTATACGACAAAATCATTATCTTGGAAGCTCGAAGAACTTCGGCTCATTAATATTTGAGGTTGAATTAGCAGGAAGCCTAATTTTTAACGATCCGGAGAAGAATCTGAACAGAGTTAAAAGGAAAAGGTTCTTATCTTTTATTCCTACTTTTACAACAATAGCAAACAATTAGAAATTTTAGTCCCCAGAATGAACATCTTTCAAATCGAAAAAAACATTGAAGGTTTAATGACCAACTTTGATGAGGAAACCTTTGTCTATGATTTCTTGCTAGCCTATGGAACAACCAAAGCAGCAGTAAAGCGATTGAAAGATGGGGGACTGAATCTTTCTAAGCAACCCGATGAGTTACTCTGGAAAAAGAAGCTTCATTTTAAAGAAAGCAAAGAAGAGAAGGATCTATATTCTCAAATTGAGGATTTAAAACTAGCTGACAATACATTACGTCATCAACCAAGGTTCATCATTGTAACGGATTATAAAAAACTACTGGCTATTGATACCAAGACCAAAGACAGTCTTGATATTGCTTTTAATGAACTTAATAAGCACTTCGACTTTTTCCTTCCTCTGGCGGGCATGGAAAAAGCCACTTATCAAAATGAAAACCCTGCAGATGTAAAAGCGGCGGAGAAAATGGCTCGCTTATATGATGAAATTCTAAAAGATAATCCAACTCAATCATCAGAAGAAGTTCACGCCCTTAACGTTTTTCTATCCAGAATTCTGTTCTGCTTTTTTGCAGAGGATACCGATATTTTTTCTAAAAGTCAATTTACAAATGCACTCACTTCCCACACTCGCGAAGATGGGAACGATTTACAAACTTACTTTGAAGGCTTATTCCAAACATTAAATACCAAGGATAGAAAAGATCTACCTAGTTATTTCGAAAAGTTCCCCTATGTAAATGGCGGACTTTTCAGAGAGAATCATCCTATTCCAATTTTTACTAGACGAAGCCGGCAAGCTATTATAGATAGCGGAAGTTTAGACTGGAGTGCGATCAATCCTGATATTTTTGGATCAATGATCCAAGCGGTAATAACGCCAGAACATCGTGGAGGTTTGGGAATGCATTACACTTCCGTCCCTAACATCATGAAGGTTATCGAACCTTTATTTTTAGATGAACTAAAAGAGGTGTTTGAAAAATCAAAAGCCAATAAGAACAAACTAGAACAATTACTGATTCGCCTTACTAAAATTAAAGTTTTTGACCCCGCCTGTGGATCTGGGAACTTTTTAATTATCGCCTATAAAGAACTGCGGAAACTCGAAATGAAGATCATTAAGCAGATTGACAAACTAACGGGGCAGCAAAGTATGTCTTTTAGCAGGATTAGCTTAAACCAGTTTTATGGGATTGAACTGGACGATTTTGCCCATGAAATTGCTTCCCTTTCCTTATGGCTTGCCGAACATCAAATGAACGTGGCATTCTTCAATGAATTCGGTAGAAGTACGCCGGCCCTTCCATTAAAAGATGCAGGTGAAATTGTTCATGGCAATGCTACCCGATTGGATTGGGAAGATGTTTGTCCAAAAACGGATAAGGATGAGATATATCTTTTGGGAAATCCACCGTATAAAGGTTTTTCTCAACAAGATAAATCTCAAAAAGAAGACTTGTTTAGAATCCTAAATTCCAAAACGAAGCTTGACTATATTGCATGTTGGTTCATAAAAGGTGCTGAATACATATTAAACTTTAATATAAAAATGGCCTTTGTTTCAACTAATTCCATTTGTCAAGGAGAACAAGCCACTTTACTATGGGCTGATATTCTTAAGAAAAATGTTGAAATCAATTTTGCTTTTCAATCTTTTAAATGGGCCAACAATGCTAAAAGCAAAGCTGCTGTAATCTGTGTAATAGTAGGGTTACGAAATATTTCTAAAGAAATTAAAGTTCTGTATAAGGGAATGCATCGCGGAGTCGTTAAGAATATCAATCCATATCTTATTGATTCTGATAATGTTTTTATACAGAAAAGAACCAAACCCCTATCTTCATTTCCTTTAATGGTTCTTGGAAATATGCCCTATGATAGAGGAATCCTACATTTTTCAGAAGAAGAATATAGAGGTATATCCGTTACATCACCTGAATCAATTAGATATTTAAAAAAAATAGTAGGTTCCCAAGAATATATCAATGGTTTCTATAGGTATTGTATCTGGATAGAAAACGAACAATTGAATGATGCAATGAAAAATGATCTTATTAGGGATAGAATAATACAAAATAAGGAAACTAGACTTTTATCAATAGATAGTGGGGTTAGAAAATTAGCAACCAAACCTCATCAATTTAGAGAAATGAGAGTTGCTGAGAGCCATTCTCTTATTTTACCAGGTACTTCATCTGAAAGAAGAGATTATATTCCTGTAGGATACTTAGATAATGATACCATCATAAATAATTTGGCATTTGCTATTTATGATCCTAGTAACTACATATTAGCCATAGTTGCTTCAAGAATGCATATGACATGGGTAAGAACAGTTGCTGGCAGGCTGAAGAGCGATTACCGCTATTCGTCCGTTCTATGCTACAACACCTTTCCTTTTCCAAAGATCAACGATTCTCAGAAACAGGAACTTGAAAAACATACTTATCGAATCCTAGAAGAAAGAGAAAAACATTCAGAAAAAACACTAGCTCAGCTTTACGATCCTGATAAAATGCCAGAAGGTTTACGTGAAGCACATCATCAAAATGATCTAGCAGTAGAACGCTGCTATCGTAGTAAACCTTTTGAAAGTGATGAAGAACGATTAGAATATTTATTCAAGCTTTATGAAAAAATGATTGCCGAGGAGGAAGAAAAAAACACCTTATTTGCCAAAGAAAAGAAATCCAAGAAAGGAAGAAAATAATGGAAGAACTTTTAAATCAATTGTTACAGTCGGATACAGAAAGCGAGATTCTTGAGTTTAAGGAAGCCAGGGGTCAGTATGATAAAAATAAATTGGGCAAGTATTTTTCAGCATTGAGCAATGAAGCTAATTTGAAAAATAAAACTTGTGCGTGGTTGCTTTTGGGGATTGATAATAACAAACAAATCGTAGGTACATCTATTACGGATGCACAATTGAACGACTATAAAGCTGAAATAGCATTTCATACTTCTCCTTCACTTAATTTCAGGGATGCTTACCGAGTTGATGTTGAGAACAAGAAAGTGATTATGTTAGAAATTCCCGCTGCACCGCAAGGCATTCCAGTTGCCTGGAAGGGGCATTATTATGGTCGGGATGGGGAAAGCTTAGGAGGGTTAAACATAGAAGAGCTGGAGCGGATACGCAATCAGGCAAGGGTCTTTGATTGGAGCGTTCAGCTTGTCCGTGGAGCTTCTATCAATGATCTTTCTGAAGAAGCGATTGCAAAAGCCCGTGTTCAGTTTGCGGAGAAAAATCACTCCCTAAAAGATGAAATGGCAAAATGGGATAATATTACTTTTCTAAACAAGGCAAAAGTTACTATTAATGGTCAGATTACCAATACTGCAATTTTATTGTTGGGAAAAGCAGAGTCTGAGCATTTTATCAGTCCTGCTACTTCAAAAATTACTTGGATATTGAAAGACCGCGATGGAATAGAAAAAGATTATGAGCATTTTACTTGTCCCTTATTTTTAAGTGTTCAACAGGTTTATGGCAAAATCAGAAATATAAAATATAGGTATTTACAAGAAGGGACTTTATTTCCGGATGAAGTAAACCAGTTTGAGCCTTATATTATTCGAGAGGCATTGAATAATTCGATTGCCCATCAAGATTATATGTTGGGAGGGAAAATACTAGTGATTGAGCGAGAGGACGGCGTGCTTACATTTTCTAATTCAGGTAGTTTTATTCCTCGATCAATAGAGAAAGTGATTGCTGCAGATGCTCCTGAAAATCGCTATAGGAATCCTTTTCTAGCGAATGCCATGGTTAATTTAAATATGATTGATACCATTGGGAGTGGTATTAAAAAGATGTTTGTGATTCAAAAGGATAAATTCTTTCCCCTACCTGAATATGATCTATCCAATCAAAAAGTAACCGTGAGTATTACTGGTAGAATTGTAGATGTCAACTATGCTCGTAAGCTGGCCCAATTGCCCGACCTACGGTTGACAGAGATTATTTTACTTGACAAGGTTGCTAAGAATAAACCTATAACGGACCCCGAGGTTCGGCAATTAAAAGCGAAGAAGCTTATTGAGGGGAGAAAGCCTAACTTTCATATTTCTGCGGGTTTAGCCAA
The DNA here is from genome assembly GCF_004339765.1 of Albibacterium bauzanense. GTDB lineage: Bacteria > Bacteroidota > Bacteroidia > Sphingobacteriales > Sphingobacteriaceae > Albibacterium > Albibacterium bauzanense. The sequence goes on from NZ_SMGO01000002.1 coordinate 339,700, forward strand.
AGGCTCCGGACAAGAAGTCGATTATATCAAAATGAGAGGAATCGATGATGACTATTATATGAAGCTTATTGAGGATTATTTATTAAAGTTCAAAAAAGGAACTAGGAATGATTTTGAAAATATGCTTCTTGATAAGTTGCCCGACGTTCTCTCTGTGGTTCAAAAAAAGACCAAAGTAAAAAATCTCCTGCAAAAACTAAAAACACAAGGGAAGATTGAAACTGATAAAAAAAGACAGTGGGTTAGACGGGAGTTAGACGAGATTTAGACGAGATTTAGACGAGATTTAGACGAGAATGCAATTAACTACCTGACAGCCAATCTTCTATATATCTTTAAACGTGTTCTGTTTAGACGAGTAATGAATGATAAATTTGCTGTTAGACAAATATTTTTGAAGATTCGCTTAAAAGAAGTAGATTGAGAAATCATTAATGTTGAAAGGAAAAAGTAAAGTACCAAGATAACGTATTGTCCTAAGTCTGCATATCAGACAGTTATACTTTGTCTTCCTGATCTACGTACCAAGATGACTTCATTTACGTACTAAGATGGTACTTTGTTATTGACAAAGATGGTATGGAAATGTTTTTGAAAGGGCTTGCTAAGGGCTCAATTCTTAACTAATCAACAACGAACAATTTACTAATCATTTGTATATCAATGGCTAACATAAAGAACAAAGGGCTCACTAAGGGCTCAAATAAATAAGATGAAAATAAAGAGGGACCAAGATGGCTTCAAGTACGTACCAAGATGTTATAAATTAAACCGATCTTGAGTTGAGAACTTCTTAATACTTGATTATTAATTCAAATAAATTATGCCCGATATTGTAAACGTAACCTATCACCAAACTGGACAGAGCACCCAAACCAATACAATGGGGATGCGCGAAATGCAAGAGAAAGCTTTTGAAAAACGTGATGCCCAGTATTTATTACTAAAAGCACCTCCTGCTTCTGGTAAATCACGTGCATTGATGTTTCTAGCATTAGATAAGCTGATCAATCAAGGAATAAAGAAAGTAATTGTAGCAGTCCCAGAACGATCCATTGGAGCTTCTTTTAGAAGCACCAAATTATCAGATTATGGCTTTTTTGCCGATTGGGAACTCAATCCGCAATATAATCTCTGCACACCGGGAGCAGATGGCAGCAAAAGTAAAGTTCAATCATTTACGAACTTTATGGAGAATGATGAAAAAATTCTAATCTGCACACATGCCACGCTCCGTTTTGCTTGTGACGGAATAGATGAGTCAGTTTTTAATAATACACTAATTGCAATTGATGAATTCCATCACGTTTCTGTAGATGCAGACAACCGTTTGGGTGAGGTATTGAAAGGAATAATGCAGAAATCAACGGCTCATATTATTGCGATGACAGGTTCCTATTTTCGTGGGGATAGCATTCCTGTTCTTTTGCCTGAAGATGAAACCAAATTCGAAAAAGTCACCTACGATTACTATCAGCAATTAAATGGATACGAGTATTTAAAATCCCTGGGGATTGGGTATCATTTCTACCAAGGGAAATATGCTTCTGCTATTATGGAAGTATTGGATACTACTAAGAAAACCATTCTGCATATTCCAAATGTAAATGCAGGGGAGTCTACCAAAGATAAATATGAGGAAGTAAATACCATTCTGGATGCCATCGGGGATGTAGACCATGTTGATGATCACGGCATCATCCACCTAAGAAGAAATCTGGACGGCAAAATTATTAAGATTGCAGATTTGGTAACCGATTATAATGATCGAGATAAAAGGGTTGCTTATCTCAGAGATATCGAGGAGCCTGAAGATATGGATTTAATCATCGCTTTAGGAATGGCAAAAGAGGGCTTTGACTGGCCTTTTTGCGAACATGCCTTAACGGTTGGTTATCGTGGCTCCTTAACAGAGATTATTCAAATTATTGGCCGCTGTACACGTGACAGCTCAAATAAAACACACGCACAGTTTACCAACCTAATTGCGGAGCCAGAAGCTACTCAGGATGATGTGAAGCTTTCGGTTAATAATATGTTGAAGGCCATTACTGCATCTTTATTAATGGAGCAGGTTTTGGCCCCTAGTTTTAAATTTAAAACAAAGCGAAGTGATGATGATATTGCCGGCCCTGGAGAAATTAAGATACGAGGACTAAAAGAACCAACGTCCCAACGTGTTCGTGATATTATTGAAACAGACTTGAATGATTTAAAAGCTACAATTCTTCAAGACGATACCATGTTGAAAGCAATGCCTGGCAATTTAGATCCAGAAGTGATCAATAGGGTACAAATTCCAAAAATCATCCAAATCAAATATCCAGACCTTAGAGATGAAGAGGTGGAAGAGCTAAGGCAACATGTGGTGGTAGATTCGGTTATTCGAGCAGCTGAAATCACAGAATCAGGCGGCAAGCGCTTTATTAAAATGGCCGACAAGTTTGTTAATATTGACGACCTCCATATCGATTTGATTGATCGTATCAATCCTTTTCAAAGAGCTTTTGAAGTATTATCCAAATCGGTTACAACAAATGTATTAAAGCTGATTCAGGAAACCATCAATGCGAATAGAATACAAGTTAGTGAAGAGGAGGCCGTAGAAGTTTGGCCTAAAATAAAGGATTTTGTTGGCACTTATAATCGTGAGCCTAGCATTGCCTCTTTAGATCCTTTGGAAAAAAGAATGGCAGAAGTATTGACTTATATCCGCGATCAAAAGCGAAAAATGCAAACTTCATGAGAGAAAAGAAAACTCTAGCCGATATTTTTGCTGATGATCCATTCAATTTACTGGATGTAAAAAAGATAAGTACTCAAGCTATAACAGCGGATGAACGTCTATTGGAATCATTCAATGAGATCAATGTATTTTATGGTAAAAATCAACGTGAACCTCAGTCTGGAAAAGGAATACAGGAGCATCGATTGGCTGCACGATTAAAGAACCTGAGAGAAGATTCAGAGAAAGCTTCCTCACTAGCAGGAGCAGATGAATATCATCTATTAGAAGTCAAAGAGAAGAAAGTTGAAAGCATTGCTGATATCTTTTCTGATGATGGTTTTGGGTTGTTGAATAACGATGCAGATGATATTTTTAATTTGAAGCATGTTACTAGTCCCGAGGAAAGAGCCAAAGCAGACTTAGTAGCCCATCGGAAGAAATGCCTAAATTTTCAAGAGTATGAAGCACTCTTTAAAAGCTGTCATCAAGAACTTAAAGACAAGAAAAGAAAAGTCGTTCCCTTTGTTGAGAAAAGTCTGGACAAAGGCGTATTCTTTGTTTTAAGTGGGATCATTGGCTATGTGGAAAGTATTTTGGAAACATACAAAGATGAGTTTGGCAAGATAGATGGGCGAACCCGTATCATTTTTGAAAATGGAACAGAATCCAATATGCTTTTTCGTTCCTTGATCAAAAGGCTATATGAAGACGGGAAGTTAATCACCGAGCATCAAGATAACTATTTGAACCCCTTGCGTTCGATCACAGAGGAAGATCAAGAATCGGGTTTTATTTATATTCTCAAATCAAAAAGTGATCGTCAGGAAATAACATCAATTCCTCATTTATACAAAATTGGTTATTCAAAAGGAGCAGTTGAAGAACGAGTTAAGAATGCTGCACAGGATCCAACTTATTTAATGGCACCAGTTGCAATCGTGACTGCTTTTAAATGCTATAATATGAATCCTCAAAAGCTGGAACAGTTACTCCATAATTTCTTTGGCTCTTCCTGCTTAAATGTGGATGTCATTGATGAACGAGGAAGGCGATCGGTACCCAGAGAATGGTTTATTGCGCCATTAAATGTGATTGAGGAAGCCATTCAGATGATCGTATCGCGCGAAATTGTCCATTATCGTTACGATGCCAATAGACAGGAAATAAGAGCTAGAGAGTCCTTTGATAAAACCCGGCGGGCATTAAGCATCCGTCAACCTTATGCTGAACAAATTATGCGTGGCTTTAAAAAGGAGGAGTATAGAGGTATTCCGACCAATATTAGAGGCCGTGTTTACATTTATGCTTCCAATACCTTGGCGGACATAGATGCTTCTTTACGCTTAGGTATAAAAAACGAGGATCTCCCAAGAGGAGTTTTGATTGGTTCTGTAGAAATTGTAGGTTGTGAAGGAAATAAAAGATTAGGATATGCTTGGATACTGGCTAATCCAGAACGTTTACCGGAACTGATTAAACCAGTGAAGAAACCACAACCAGTTTGGTTTTATCCGTTTTAGATCTTTATAAAAAATAATTCGAATGGCAAAAAGCAAACAAGCACAATTCGTTAAATGGTTTGGGCCATTACTTGACACTCCCTGAACTGGGATATTCGGGTAAGCCAAGTGGATATTCCGCTCTATAGTGGAGCGGAACACTGGTGTACTTTCGTCGGAATATCCAGACTTTCTTTTCAATTGATCAAAATGAGATTATTTTTAAAATTCTAAAAATGGCAAATCATCATTAATCTTTGTATCCTCAATATTAAATAGTCTATTAATTGTTAAAGTTTCATTCGCCACATCATAAGAATTTTCAATACTTTTAAGTAATGTTTCTTGAGTAGATTGAAGTGATAAATTCATTTGCAATTGATCATCATAATTAAATGAATATTCATTTATTGCTGGAGATGACTCTATATTAAGAAATTCATTCATTTTTGCTGCCGCTCGTTTTCTGGTTTCGATAAGTTGAATTAGTTCATCTCGCTTGATGATATTTTTCAAATTATATGTCTGTTCAATATAATATTCAAAACTGCTACTCCACGATTTATTAATATTATTTTGAATTTTAGAGTAAAAATCTAGATTGTTAATTTTGGCTTCAGTAATAATAGACTTATATCGTTCCTGACTTGAAATCAACTTCGAGAATGCTTCTATATGGTAATAATATGATATATCTTCAGAGAGGATTAACAACATATTCTCAATTGAGAAATTGAATTCATTCTCAATATTGTTATCTGCAATATAATCAAGTATTTCAATAAGGTTATACCGATCATCCCAACCAAGAGATATGGCTGACAAATTATTCATTATTTGAATCACTTTATGCTTTATATCTACCCATTTAAAGAGCTTAATCAGAACTGCTGCAACATGCAAATTCTTGTAAGTTCCAGCCCCTTTTAATTGTGGTAATCGCTCACTAAATGTTTTTAATAGCTTTTCATAATTATTCCTTTCACCAAAATATATTCTCTTCGAATCTTGTTCTAGCTTCGTGGTAATCCGATCTCGAAACTGCCCAATTACAATCGCCGATTTTAAAATAATAAAGTACTCTTCAATATTTTTATTGAAATAATTGTATAAAAAATCTTCAATTGATGGGTTTAAAAAGCGATACTGAATCGTCGTGTAATTTTTTTCTGTTTTGTGCACTCTATTTATAAAACCATCTAAAAGTTCCTTGACAACCTTATTGAATGTTCCAGATGTTTTTGTATAATTATTATTAGAAACTTCATACTCCAAGCGAATATCAAAGGCTTCTTTTAGATTTGATTCCTCAACAATATATCTACCGCCTAATGAATAAAGTGTAGATAGAAAGAATCTTGCCTCATTGGAAATCTGCTTATTATATGACTTTTCCCATATTTTGGTTGGATCTTCCAAGAAGTCTAAAACTTCTTGACTATATTCTATCTCGGGCTGTAAACGTTCAATATCAGTAAAGAATTCAATAATACGGGGGTTATAATTCCTGTGAGTTATTACTTTCCAATAAAATTTGTCTTTAAAAAAAACAGCTTTTAATTCCTCAGAAAGATTCGAAAAATATATATGGTGATATAGAATTTTTGCCTTATCTAGATTTCTATAGTTTTCGATTTTCACTTCATAATTAGAAACTTCCATTTTAGAGTTATCTATTTTTTCTGATTCCTCTTTAGCTTGTTTCAACAATGTTGTTCTACAAGTAAGAATAAGTCTTTTTGATTTATCTGATCTTATTTGATCAGTAAAATTCACTATCGCTGAATCTGCATTTCTTGAACTTTTAAGATCTAATGTTGAGGCACCTAAAAAATCATCGAAGTAAAATACCTGTTTTTTATTTGGAAGATACGAATCCTCAGCCTCTCTAATTTCCCTTACATATACAAGTTCAAAGTCCTCTGCGAGTAATTGATAAGTTAGCATATTCGCCAAAGTAGTTTTGCCTATACCTGGCGCCCCAGTAATCAAAATAAAATTATTTTGATTTAAAATATCAACAGCGAGTTTATGGGTTATACTTGGAACAAATATTCGAATCTTGTCGTATATATGTTTTTTAGTAAAATCTGATCTTCCCTTAACTCCATTATGAAGTATTCTTTTTAGCACTGCCGTTCCTGACAACCATAACTTGAAATGATTCTCTACGACGGCTGGATTATTTCTCAAGAAATTATTTAAATCATTTTTGCCCAGTATGTCTGATGTAGATTTTATGTATGGATTGAAGATGATTTTGATTTCTGCCTTACTCTGAGGACTGAGGGCTAACGAAGTAACAAAAATGTATCTCTGAGGGTTTAATTTAATTACTTTTTCAACTTCTTGCTTTTTTAATATGCTTTTTAATTTTGTCAATCCAGAATCAAGAAAATGTTTTACCTGAACAATAATTTCATTTTCATTATTGTTTGATGCGTATCTTAAATCAATCCCCTTATCCTTTCCCGATTTAAACGATTGAAAATCTGTCTCTAACTTAACAGAAAGTATATCCCGAACTAACTCTTCTAGGTCCTTATCGTTTAATGTTGAGAAATCATAACTCATAGGAAGACTAATTAAATGTGGATTCTAAAACGATGGTTTGAACATTTTGAATTTCTGTATTCATTTCAAATTTATCAAACTTATATTTCATATAGCGTGAAGTAAAGTCATCATGAGTAGACATTATTATTTGATAATCCTTGAATTCATTTCGAACAAGTTCAATGAAAGTGTGAATATTTAAATCATCCATAGTTTGAACAGGGTCATCTATCGATAAGAACTTGAAATTTTCGTTGGTATTATAAACTTTATTTAATGATAAACAAAATGCTAATGATACGACAGCCATTTGGCCCGAGCTCAGATGGTAAACAATATCGTGATCAGAAGAATGACCAGTCTTAAAACGTACATTGTTACTTAATCCAGTAGGGTGGATTTCAACAAAAATCCCCAAACCTTGTTGATAGCTTTGAAGGATTTTTCCTGAATAGATGTAAAATGGCACTTTGATTTTTTCAATCAATTCAACCTTATGTTCTTGAATACTCTTATGTACTTTATCATAAATTGAAGTAATGTGTTGAAGCAAATTAGATAGTTTTTGCTCACGAGATTCTAAGAAAGTTAATCTTGAATTTGCTATTTGTGCATACGATCCTAAAATATATTGAGATTTGGCAACTATCATTTCAATCGTTATTTCAGAGAATTTAGTCCGATCCGCATCAAAATAATGAACGTATAATTGCTTGTTATCAATTAACTGTTCATTATATAATAGTTCTGATAACAGGTCTCTTTCAAGGAAGGCTTTGAGTAAGGCTCTTTTCTCACTAATCTCCGCCATTGTTTTTGGTGATTGGGAGAAATCTATTGCCTTCATTCCCGAACTGCCAAGTATAGCATAGATAGCGAAAATTTCTTCCGTTTTTTCCTTCAAAGCAGAATATTCCCTGAGTAATGCAAGAACAGGCTGTTCTGTTATATTATTTGCAGCTATAAATTCTGTAGCTGATTCTGTTAATCTTGAATGGAAAATTTTTATTTGTTCTTCAAGATTAGTTTTTGTTTGCAACTTCTCTGAGCTATAAACTTGTAATGAGGTGGTTTTAATGTTTATTGCTTGTTCTAAGAATTCAAATGATTCGAAATTTGTATCGCATAATGGACAATTAGTGTCTGAAACATGTTCGGTATGTTTTATTTTTTTAAATTCTTCAAGTGTTTGGTTTCGGCTAGAATTTATTTCTGATATTATTTTGCCAATGTCACCTAGGTCACGATTAATTGCTTTAATATCTCTTTCAATTATAGCGTAAGCCGTGTATTCTTCTGGACTTGCTAAGAATGAATCGAAATATTCCTTTGATATAAATGCTGTGTTTGGGGATTGAAGAAAATTATTGGCTTGGCCAATTTTTGAATTGATTGCTTCTATATTAGCTATAAGTTCATCCGTATATATATTCCTAATTAAAATTGCGTTTAAAATCTGCTGATTGGAAAGTACTTCATCATTAAGTTTTTTGTACTTAATGGATTTTTCATATTCGTCAGGAGAAAAGTTGTTTTTCAGAATTGTTAATGAAGCGAGTATATCCTGGAAAGATTTAAGCTGTTCTATAGCGGTGTTTAGCTGGATGAATGGTTTTTCTTTATCAAAGTCGAAATCTTTCTCCTTAAATAGCTTTTCATAATCGCCACTTTGTGTATCGGGTAAGGATTTTCTTAGTTGTTCTAATTCTTGGTTAATTAATGTCTGTTGACGGATTAAATTACTCTTCAATTCGAGAAGCTTTTGTTTTTCCGCCTCTTCCTTTTCAATATTAAAGAGAAAACCTAATGATGCACCTTTATCGTCCTCATTTTTACGTAAAAAATAGATACTATCCGCTTGCTGGATATAGTTAAAAAGATAATAGATGGATGCTAAATCTACGGTTGAATCTACTCCATAGAATAGATTATTTATTTCTGTTTGCCGAACGGGTGAAAGGGTTGAAAAGTTATCCTCCGTAAAATGAGTTGAATCTGTCGTAAGATAGGTAGTGAAAATATTTCTAGCATCAGCAGGAATAAAGTCTCTACCATGATCTATTTTGGTAGGTGATTCACCATCGTCGTAATATTTAATAATAATATGATCAATATTTGTGGTAGAATTATGAACCCATAATTTGAGTATTACGTTCTCTCCATCTGTGTTTTGAAAAAATGGCTTATTTTTGTTATTATTTTTCTTTTGGACATGATCAAATAATTCAACTCTCTTGAATTCGCCAGTAAGACAGATTTCAATTATATCAAATATGGTTGTTTTACCAAATCCATTGGGTCCTGATAGAATATTCACATGAGTTTCTGCAATATCAAAATGAAAAACCGTTTTCGGTTTAATTCCCTTGAAGTTTTCAAGAGATATTTTTTTAACTTTAATCATGTGATAGAATACTTAATAATTCATTGATTTTTGCTTCATCCTCTGGCTTGCTAAAGTCGACTTGCGCTAATTCTTCGGAATGGCTAACTAACGACGCATACAATGACGCTTCGGCACTAAGAATCGATGTTAATTTTTGACTTAGGGACGTAAACCTCTCTTTGTTATAAACAAGGTTTAAAAAAGGCAATTTGATAAAGAGTTGCATTATTACAAGATATTCAGCAATGTCAGATTGGTATCCCTTTCTTGCGAAAACATTGAAAGTGGTGTTATCCTTTACTTTTGTTCTTAGTTCGGGAATAAGAGGGGTGGCAGTTAATCCACTAATTGAGGCTTCGGTATATAAAATGACATATTTTTTAAAAAAATATTGATCTTCCTCAATAAGAAGAATTTGTTGCTGCAGATCCCCAATCGCGTCAATGTTTGAACAATTTACAAGAACGATTAATGATGAGTTCTTTTCTATTGTAATTTGATCACCACTATTCACAATAGTTTTGAATCCATCCATTGCAGCTTTATACTGCGAATTCTCCTTTATTAGTTCCTTACTATTAAGAGTAATAAAATCTGTTTCCGCAATATTTATTATAAAGAAAAACGATTTATCCTCTTTCGAATAAAATGGGATAGCTCCTGTTTTTTCGATATAGGAAGATTCATTTAATAGCTTTTTAATTATTATTTCCATTGTTTAACTTTAAAAGTGCGTCTTCTCTTTTTACTAATTTACTATTGGCAAAGAACATGAACTTGTCATTGTCGTCATCTTTTTGTTCGGGTGTTGCCACCATGAATATGGCGGGGTTTCTATTGATGAGTTCAATTTCAATGTTTCTATTGATTAATGAGTGATTCTCCCACAAAAGGTTTTGTGACTTGAGATTGGTAAGGATATTTTCGACGACTGTTAGCTTTTCTTCTTCCTCTGCAATAATCGCTGTCAATGTAAATTTGCTAGCCTCAGTATCCTTATTGAATTTTACAATATTTTCGATTAATACTGGGTCTGTATCAATAATTTCGATAATCATTTTGAAAAACACCTGTTTGAGTCCCTCTTTATTATAATATATTTGAGTTTTCTTTAAATTCTCTGGAGTTTCATTAAGATTCATACGCTGCAGGAACATTAAAAAATTAGAATCATCTAGGTTATTGATTTGCCTTATAATGTTGTCGTGAATTTTATCAATCCTATCCTGAGTCAAATTGGCATTGTGTATAACATAAATATAAGTTTCATAGAATAGCTTTCGACAATCGTAAATATCTTTCTTTGTAAATGTTTCTGTGCTCCGTATTAATTGGTCAATTTCTAATAAGGAAAACTTTATGTCAAATAAGTATTTATGAACTTTTTGATGTTCCATACGTATGCGATGATCAAGTTCAAATGAAAGGCGATAGTATACCTCATCTATTACTGGTTGTGAAGCATTAAGAATAGTACTTAATTCCGTTTTTATGAATTCTTCGATCTCAGTCGTTCCGCAATGATTTTGTGTCGCAGTATAGGCATAGCGAAGAACACCATTATTATTGGTTGTAGCGGAAGTATCCCAATCGCCAATCCCCACAGCTGTATGTAAATATCTTTCATTGCCAGGTTCGAAATCGCCATTCAATACCCCATGATAGGTGCTCTTATATATGTTAGCTGCGGAATAATATGCTTTAACCTGATGAACTGTTAAGTATGTGCGCGGCCCTCCAACTGGTTCTTCATAAACTGCAACATCTTCATGAGTTTCGAATTGCACAAAATGAGTATTTAAGTCAATCCCATTTCTCTGCAGAGTACGGAGCGCAATTAGTAAGCCTACTTGGCCTTGATGTGAATAACCACTCCAACTTGCTGTTGCATTTCTATTACTCATTTTGCTAAAATTAAATTTTTGTAACCTATGTTATCGTTATCTCCTATACTTGCCTACAACTTAGATATTGACGCATATAAATTCCATCTTTTTGAACTTTACCGAGCAAACAGCATCCTGCATCTAAGTTAAATTCTCAATCAGATAAAACTAGGTAATCAATACTACATAACCAAAGACCAATACCACAAACTTTCTTTTGGTTATCAGACATACACAAACTTGCCACTAAATCTTCTTCGAAATCAACAAATCCATCAAGGCGACACCCACTTCCACTACCTCCCAAAACTAAGTTCCAAGAAACAATAATCACTCAAATCCCTCCTGGCAAAGAATAGCTTTCTCCATTGCTAACGAGCCTCCCTTGCATTCAATACCGAAAAAGACTACGGCATAAACCCACAAAACCACCTCAAACGCCATTTATTCCGTTTCACTTTTGATTATCCATGTCTCTACACGCATTTACCCATAAGCGGAAAATGGAATACTGTATTTCTCTAACAAATAAGCTATTTCCAAAAACTATCCTATATTTATAGAAAAAAACTACATTATCGCATAGTGAAGGCTTATATAAATCGGAAACAAAATTCTATTAGTAATGCGATCGGAAATTATTTTTTATAAATTATCTAAAAACTATGCCCATCTTTCACTATACAAATGTCCAATCACTTGCTTTAATTTTACATTCAAAAAAAATCCGATTTACTAGATTAGATTTATTAGATGATTTAAAAGAAATCGATGGACTACCTGATAATATAGAATCATCCTTTTTTGTTTCTTGTTGGACAGAAGAGTCTGAAGAGAATTTGTCTTTATGGAGCTTATATACTAGAATGCAAGGAGTAAGAATTGAATTGCCCCAAAAATTTTATAAGGAATACAAACATCCTAAAGGAGATTATGGACATTGGGGATTCTCCGAAGAAACAATTTGTCCAATTAATATAGAGGAATTCAGAACTGATGAATATATAATTTCAAATCCCTTTTGGCTTGAAGATGGTTTTTATATAAAAGTTATCTACGATAAAAATTACAAAGAGCTAAAAGAATCAGCAATATTAAAAACTGAAAAAGAAACAGGAATAAACCATATAAAGAATTTAATAATATACAAAAATCCAATTTGGGAGTTTCAAAAAGAATCAAGATTTTACTTAATGGCGAACCCACTTCCACCATTGAGTGATTTCGATGGGGATAGAATAAAACAAATGAAGAATATTAGTTTGGGTCGCATAAATAACAGTTGTGATCATATTGATATAGGTATTAATCCCGAAGTTTTAGATAGTATTGTTGTAAGATTATATCCAAATTGCGAGTACTCTGATGAATTAATTGTAAGATCAATTTTAGATAAATTCACCAAAAATGGCAAAATAGAACATAGTAACCTAAATGGAACTTATAGAACGAAATGATCTACTCATAATGTATGAATTCCCACGTATAATTCCAGTTCGCAACTTCGCACTAGAGAGCAGAGGTTTAATAATCTCAGATCAGTAAAAAGAAATACATCTTTAGAATATATTAGTTATTATCACTTAAGTGACTATTGATACCCGACGTTTAGCCGAAACTAAATCAGAACATATCTTCAAGAAAGGCTCAACTTTTGAAAAAGGATTTAAACTATATTGTTTCGATAGAGTGTTGAGAAATCTGATTTCAAGAATGAAAAATTGCAGTTAAAACTAAGGTCATCTTTAGACGTAAGCGCAATGAATCTTCCACAACATTGGCAAAATGAGCCACTTTGGAAATAATGCTAAATACCACTAACGATCAAACACGATACTCTTATACTTACATAAAGAACCCCCAAAAGAACCCCCGATTGCAAAAAACCCTCTTTAAGTCATATTAAAGCAATAAAAACAAGTCCCGTCCGGACCGCCAGATTAAAAGGTAATTAGTTAATAACTAGTTACCTTTTTTTATTTTATAGGTGGTGAATGCTTTACAAGTTTGATACTATTTACATTTGTTTCAAATGCCGGAAAGAATCTTAACGCGCAAAGCTCATATTCATTATTTTGATTGGATTTTATTTATGACTGCCTTTTCTTTACTTATGATTGGCTCTTCTTTATTCAACACACTCTGTACAGAACCTTGAGGATAATTGACTACGTATCCTATTACTAAAAAAGAAGAAATGACTATTAGAGAAATAATTATCCAGTGAACCCAATGAACTTTCAAAATGTTATCACGAGTAATAATCCATATTAATAATACAAAAAGACACAAAGAATAACCATAAGAAAGAATAAATCTATAATAAATATGTGGATCAGAATAAACTGGTTCCTGTGAGAATACTTGTAAACTTCCTATTGAAAACAAAGCAACTGCAGAAAATATAGCTAATATCTCTACCGATCTTCTTTCATGCTTTCTCATCTTCTCGGATTCCTCATTAACCTTATCTACAACTTTTTCTAGCTTTTCATAAACTGTTACTAGTGCATCGTATTTTACCTTTTTTAAATGTAAATCGTCTTTTTTAGCTCTTACATTTTTATAGTTTAATGGAAGCAAATATGAGCTAAATATAAAAAGGTTAAAATCACCATATTTTGTATCATAAATTATATAATCAGAATGACATTCTTCAAAAGACATTTGAAAAGGTATAAATTTTTTATACTCGCTCCACTGGAATGCTTCTTCGAGTTTTCTAACAGTATCTTCCAATAATCCTAAAAGAACCTTAAATTCTCTAAACATTGCTTCATTCAATAAGTTATCAGAAAGCTTGTCAATCCTTTTGGATAAAGTTATACCAAGTTTTAACCAAGGAAAGAAATTTCTAATAAAATTATTATTCTGATGATTTTTGATTGTATAAAATAATTCTCTATAATACTCCGAACGACCTGACTCTCCATTTTTACTTCCACATAGGAAGGAAATTCTATTATTAAAAACATAAGAGGTAGAAATCTTTTTGGCATATTTTTCAAAAGAAGAGACTGGCTTAATTTCATTAATATCATTAAATAGATTATCTATCTGTTCTTCATTTTTATAATCATCTTTATAGATTTTTATCAAAGCGTGATAATCTCCATAGGTATAGTTTTTTCGGACTTTCTCATATATTAAATTGACTCTTTTTCTTTGTTCATTTTTATAGTCGGCATGGAAATTATAGTGAATATCAATCACATCAGACCAATTTTGCAATTTTTTATCTAATTCAATATTATCTATACTTAAAGACTCATCTTCTTCCTGATTAAAAGAATAAAAGAAAACCTCCTCATCTTCATTGTTTTGAGTTATATTTCTATAAAGAAGTTTTACTAACAAAAAATTTATCTTGGATATTATAGCTTTTTTAAGAACCTCATCAATTTTTAATTCACTGCTTTCTTTTTGATATAATAAAAAATTTCTTAATACTGTTGGATTTAGATGATAATTAAAATGCTCTATATTTGTACTCCAAAGAATGATATCAAACCCCTTTAAATAATCTTGTACTTCCTCGTCAAACGACTTGGATATAGTCGTAATTTTTATCGCTCTAACTAATTTCTTTTTTCTATCAATACTAAATTGGTTTTCAAGATCTCTTGTAAGATAAACTAAAGGAGGTTTAATATAATTATTAAAAAGTTGAATTATATTAATAGAAAAACACAATTGGAGCTCTTCTGACTCTGCTGGATGAGTTTTAATATCAATTTGATTAGCAACTTCATGCAAATACTTTTCAAGCTGTCCTAAATAATCATTTCTTTCTTTATCTTCAATCAATCTACAATACTCTCCACTAAGAAAAAAAAGAATATAATAAGACAATATCTCTGTAGCTGCTTTTATAATTTTATTAGTTATTAGCGATTTAGATTCAGGTTCGAAATTATTCTCACTAATCCAATTTTCATTGAAATAATCCCTCTCTAATATCTTTATTAAAGTAGATATAGGTAAATCAGAAGCCATCTAACTACAAACTATAGATTTTTGTCTCCTGTTGAATAAGATTGGTAGCTATCTTCTTAGAAAAAGATTCTTTTTTTCGTGCTTGTGAAAATGTATACCGCCATGAGAACCAACTATGACTAAGCTCGACAAGTTCAAATGGACTAAAAGATATAAGTTTAGCATTCTCCCCTTTTAAGTTTTTTATAGCTCTATCAATAACCTCAGAATCTCCATCAGGTACTATATTCCAATCATTAATATTTACAAACTCCAATTTGGAATTTGTAACATTGAAATATTTAAGAGTGTTTAGATATGAATATACGTCGCTTTCAACATGGCCATAAGGCATAGCATGAAACTCATTGAAAATGTTTAATGCTTCTTCTTCAGTTGAACATGCAAAGAAGTGAAGTTTTAAAACCTTTAATTTACTTAAATCATTAAATGAATGCTCATTAAAATAACTAACTGAGGTTTTATAATATTCGCAATACCAGTCTACTAGCTCACGAAGAAAATATTCAAACAAATCTTTTTTAGACATGATTACTAAATTACACTTGAGTTTACAAATATTGGAGAACTTACAGAAAAAGTAAGACTTATTAAAAGTAAGATATTAATTTTATAACCACAAGCAATTTGACCCATTATATTATTGCAAATCTATTTATTCTGATCGTATATTTTTCACATTAATCCTTTAATTAAAGGATTAAATTCTTCTTTTGTTTGTTTAAGACGGACGATTCAATAACTTTCTCCGTCAAAAAATAGTTAGCTTGTTATTTCGGGTCTGGTTGTTGTATTCGGAATCCCAATAGAAAAAAGTATATTTATTCGGTATAAAAATGATTACTTAGCTAATACAGAATTAAGCTTACATCAATGAAAAGAGGCTAAAAAATTAAAACAATGAAAAAAATATCCATAACATTATTACTATCATTACTGATATGCGCATCTGCACTTGCTCAAGAGTTAAAAGTTGCTACTTACAACATCCGATATGCAAGTGCAAATGATATAGGAAATTTATGGCCAGACAGGGCTCCTTACGTGGGGGCATTGGTTAGATTTCATGATTTTGATATATTCGGCACCCAAGAGGGTCTGCCAGAACAATTAACTGATCTGGATGGCTTGTTGCCGGCTTATGCGCGTTACGGCAAAGGAAGAGATGATGGTAAAGATAAAGGAGAACATTCTGCCATTTTTTATAAGAAAGATAAGTTCACCCTCTTAAACCAAGGAGATTTCTGGTTAGCTGAGAACCCCAATGTACCAGCGAAAGGATGGGATGCAACATGTTGCAATCGAATTGTATCATGGGTCAATTTAAAGGATAATAAGTCAGGTAAAGAATTCTTTTTCTTCAGTGCTCATTATGATCACCAAGGACAGATAGCGCGTAGAGAAAGTAGCAAACTAGTGCTGAAAAAGATACAGGAAATAGCAAAAGGGAAACCTGTAATTTTTGTAGGAGATTTAAATGCAGATCATGCAAGTGAACCTTATAAAATATTGCAAGATTCAAAAATAATAGTTGATACCTATACATTGGTAGATGAACCTTATCATAATAATGGAAGTTTTAATAGTTTTAAGGTTTCGAATAATACGACAATCATCGATCATATCTTTGTTACGCCTGGTATCAAGGCTTCAAAATGGGGAATATTGACTGATAGTTATTTTGGCAAATATCCATCTGATCATTTTCCAGTTGTAAGTGCTTTGTCACTTCCTTAATATAGCCAAACTCACATTAAGCAGATACTAAACAGTAATTGAACAGTCCTTTTACCACTGCTTGAGGACTGTTCAACCACTGTTTGACCACTGTTTAACCACTGTTCTTTATAAACAAGATTTTAATTAGCTTCTTAAGAGGGTTTTCCCTGTGGGCTATCCTGTTTAAATACACTATAAAGCTATTTCAGTAAAAGATACTTTACTGATTTTGAAGATTCATTTATAAGAAGTTCAGACTCTAAGTACACCCCGAAATCCTCTGGCAGCATAATATGAATCTGCACCATTATGGTATAAGAATACCATATCATAGCGGCGATCACAAAAGAAAGCACCTCCGCGTTTCCTGATATCAGCAGGAGTTTTCACCCAGCTTGATGTTTTAAGGTCAAATTTTCCTAGTTGCTGCAACTCCCGATATTGCTCTTCCGTTAAAAGCTCAATACCCATATCGGCTGCCATATCCATCGCAGTATTTTCCGGTTTATGGGCTTTCCTTGCCTCCAGAGCCTCACGATCGTAACAAATACTTCTGCGCCCTTTAGGGCTTTCCGGTGAACAATCATAAAAAATGTACTCATCTGACTTTTTATCATAACCAACCACATCTGGTTCGCCGCCAGTTATTTCCATATCATCAAGTGACCATAACTTTTCTGGATTGGCTTCTAGCTTCGCCTGTACTTTCGCCCATTCTAAACCTTTGTGGCGGTTTGTATTTTTCTCAAAACGAGCTTTTAATATTGCCAATAGTTCTTCGCGTTGTTCTGATGACAGTTCCTTTTTATTACTAGTTCTATTGCTCATAATTTATAGTTTAGCTGAAATAGTTTTTCGATCTGCAGGCCTGAAATACCAAGATACAAAAATCAGGATTAATAATAATATTGGTCCAAAAAAATCTTTGGCATCATCTCCCTGAACTAAATGAGAAATAACAGCACCCGACATGGCAAAGAAAAAACCAGCATAAGCCCACTCCTTGAGTAAAGGAAATTTGGGGATAAGTACTGCTATTACGCCCAATATTTTCCACACACCCAATATGGTTAACAAATAACCGGGATATCCCAGATTTGTCATCATATCTACTTCTTCTTTCATTTTAAGCAGCTGCACTATTCCTGTTGACAGCATTCCTAATGCAAGCCAGATTGTTGCAATCCAATAGATGATTTTATTCTTTCTTGACATCGTATATTATTTTAGCTTACCAACAATTTCCTGCAAACGATTATGTGCCATATTAATACCTTTTGCGAAAGGCAATTTCAACAGCTGATCTCTAAGTTCAACTGATTTAAATACACTCTGCATGGTAAGCTTGCTGGTACTATCTGTAAGTTTCTCAAATTCTAAGAACTCAAGCTGAACAGAAAAAGGCGTATTCTCCATTTCAAACGTCCGTGTTATTTTTTGATTCGGAACAAACTCAGGAATTACTCCATTGGCACGAAAAACCACGTTCCCTTGTGCATCGCTTGTTTCAAATTGATAAATCCCGTGCTTTTTATTTTCAAGTTTCAGCACTTTCGTTCCCATCCATTGTTCAATAATTCCAGGCTCTGTATATGCTTTAAAAAGCAATTCTAATGGCAAATCAAACTCCCTGGTTATTACTAATTCTTGTTTGCCATTTTCTGCATTGACTTCTGTTTTCCGTTCCATATTATTCTATTTTTTTGATTGGTATTCTTTCATTATGGTTTCCAATTTGTTAAATCTATCATCCCACATTTTGCGGAATGGTTCAATAAAATCAGCTACTTCTTTTATCCTTTCCGGATTTAAGTGATAATAAACTTCTCTACCCTTCTGCTCTTGCTCAAGTAATTCGCATTCAGTAAGTATCTGCAAATGTTTCGAGACAGTTGGCCTTGCTGTATCAAAGTTTGAAGCTATTGCACCTGCTGTCATCGATTGGGAAGCAACCAATACGAGTATAGCTCTCCTCGTGGGGTCGGCTATGGCTTGATATACATCTCGTCTTAAATTCATTACGTAGCTATTTGACTACAAATATAAATGTAGCCACTCAACTACGCAAATATTTATGTATTTTTTTTACCTCAACAAAAAAGCCCTGTAAGAATTATCTTACAGGGCTTTCGCTTTTAAACTATCGTTGTTTAAAGAAACTTGATTTTTGGATCCTTAAATTGAATCTGCATTCCAGCACCAGCATGTTGTTGGAGTGCCACAATACCATTTTTCAATGCGCCAGGATTTTCATCAATCATTTCAGTGAAAACATGTCCGTTAATTTTCACAGTTATATGAGAGCCTTGGGCAATGATAACAAGCTCATTAAATTCCTGACCTACAGGTTTAAGATAACTAGCTAGCTGCTCTGAAGTTTCAGCCAATGGTGTAGCTTTTCCTTCACCTCCATCAGCCGGATAAGTTACTTTAAATCCCCGGGGAGAGATGTGTGGTCCCTGAACATCTTTAGTTCTCCGGCCTGATAAAGCTGATTCATCATAAATACCACCTGTGTAATTATTCTGAGGGTCCATATCAGCCTGATAGCCGGCAATATGTTTAGTAGAATCTACGTTCATTACTCCCCGAACCTGAACTCCGGAGTTACCACCATTTGATAGCCACCGATATTGCACATGAATTTCAACATTTGCATATTTCTCAGGGTTTTTCTGTGAATCCATCCAAACTAAATTGGATTGAATGTTATCACCTGGCCCCGGTCCTTCAACACATTCAATTACACCGTCCTTTACTGACCAAAATCTGGGAAGCGCATCCCATCCTTTCAGGTTTTTACCATTAAACATAGAGATGAATCCATCTTTATCTTCCTTTAATTTTTTCATCTCCTTACCTAATCCGGGCGACTTACTAGGGCGTATAAAAACCCTTGCAGAATCAAGGTTAACACGCCTAGGCCGTTGTGTTTGAGATTGTGTATTAGATTGTGCGCTTGGTTGTTGCGCAAATGATGGAATACTTACGATTGCCAATGCGGCAACAATAAACATTCGCATCAATGTTTTGAAATTTGTACTTGTCATTTTTTATAATTTAGGTTAATTTAATTCAATTTATAATGAATTTATCAAAGCAGCATCCTGTGCTTTCAGGTATACACCCGTTAAGAGTGAAATGCATATAGCCTCTCAAAACATGAATATTTATGCATTTTTTTAATTGTTATTTTCTATCTTTCACTAAAAGATAATACCAGAAGAGAAAGAAATATTAATCATGAATGCCCGAATTTGAGAAAAGTCATCAAGCCCATTCCTCGTGGTATGATGATAAATACAAAACAGAGGAAGATAAGCTGGAAGCGATAAAGCGCTGGAAAAAGGATCGAAAGAATAACACGGTTAACCATTGGCTCCAGGAGCGCTACATGCAACTTGTAGACTCTTTTATTAGAGATAAACATTCATGGCTTACTGTTGGTGACCCTTATGGATTTGATGCACATTACCTGATCAATAAAAAACAGGATGTGGTAGCTTCTGATATTGCAAATACATTCTTTCCTTTGGTTCAAAAAGATGGAATTATTACGGATTATGCTGTTGAAAATGCCGAAAACCTTTCTTTTCAGGACAATACTTTCGACTATATTCTTTGCAAGGAATCTTATCATCATTTCCCCCGACCGTACCTGGCTGTTTATGAAATGATCCGCGTTGCCAAAGAAGCAGTAATCTTAATCGAGCCGCAAGACCCCGTCACAAAGATGCCATTGCTTTTGGCTTTGTGTAATTTAGCAGATCGGATAAATCCGAAGCTTATACAGAAGGTCTGGAAAAACAGGTATTCTTTTGAAGTAGTAGGAAATTATGTTTTCAAGCTATCTGAAAGGGAAGTAGATAAACTTGCTAATGGAATCGGCCTGCCTGCTGTAGCTTTTAAGGGAATACATAATAACTTTTATGACCCTTCAATTATTGATGAAAAAGCCAATAATTCATCCGCTATTTTCAAAAAAATTAAAAGGAAGCTTAGATTTCGAAATCTGCTAACAAAACTGACAATCATATCACCAGATGTGTTATGCGCTGTTATTTTTAAAACCCAACCTTCCCCTGAACTTATTGAATCCTTAAAAAGTGAAGGATTTACATTTCATGCATTTCCATCGAACCCTTATTTATAGGGTCAATAAAGAATTCAGGCTTTAGTTTCCTAAGGCTTCACTAACCTCTATTGGTAAATCGGTTTCAATAACATCAGCTCCATCCGAAGAAATTTTTCGATAAGCTTCAGCCCTTTCTTCTTTGGTTGTAAGTTTATCATAGGTAGAAGCTGCAGAAATCATGCATTTAACACCTTTAGAATGAAGCAATGTATACATCTTTTGGTTTTCAGATTTAACATTCGGTCCGATGTAAGCCATTATTTGTGTCCATGGAATGCCTGCTTTATCGTAGCGGTCAAACATTTCGGGTGTTAGAATATGGGCTGAAAACATGCTATTTGGATTTTTATCAAGATAAAACCTGGCTTCCTCTGGAGAGTGCACAGTAAGCATCATAAACGCTTCAGCTTTATGCTCTTTTATAATTGCGGCAGTCATTTCAAATGGCACATCCTTTTTATCGAGGTTAAGGATTGTTTTGCCACGTGCCCATTCAATAACTTCTGCTAAAGTTGGTATACCAAATTCAGTTATATTTCCTTGAGGATCTTTCAAACGAAATTTCTTTAATTCCTCCCAGGTATAATCTGACACTTTTCCTGTACCTGTGGTGGTGCGATCCAAGGTTGCATCGTGCATTAAAACAATAACACTGTCTTTCGTTAATCGAGGATCGATTTCATAAAAAGCCGGTGTATTCCTTAATGTATTCTCGAAAGTAGCGATGCTATTTTCAGGAAAGCCTTCAACCATTCCACCTCGATGGCCGCTAATAATAACCGCGTTACCTTCTTTAAATCTAAAAAAATCATGGAGTGCTTTCGTGTTATCTAAACGAATAGCTTTTAAAGAAATATCCTGAGCTTTTGCATATCCATTCATGCAAAGTAAAATAGCTAATGACAAAAAGGAAGATAGAATGCGTTTCATGCTACTAAGATATATTATTATATGAATACTCGCTTTGAGATTATCGATGTTTTTTTCTTTAATCCGTTTTTGTAAATTCGCAAATATTAATGTCTTAATATCCAGATTCAAAAATCCAGTCAAGACAATACCTTATCGCAAACACCAGATGAATCAAATAAAGAAATTACCTCTGACAAACTTAGGATATGGTTTTATATCCAAAAAATATATTCCTAAAGGGAAGGATGAATATCATCTTAGAAATATTCAAAACAGAAGTGGTATTGCTTATCGAAATTTATCTGCATTTGAGATAGAGGTGCTGGTTAAAAATGGAAATACTACTGATAACTGGAATAATATCCTGGTATCAGATGCCTTTAATCCGGAGCTGGTAAAGGCCTGTAAATTCTACGGATTAATCAGAATCGGAAAGCTAGAGCCCTATTTTCTGGAGTATAATGATTTTAGAGTTCCGGTTGGTTTATATAATTCAACGATAATAAGTTCGGACTTCGGTGATAATGTGGCTATTGACCATGTTAATTATATGTCGCATTATATTATCGGTAATGAAGTGGTAATTGTGCAGGTTGATGAAATGAAGACTACAGCCAATGCCAAGTTCGGAAATGGAATTATCAAAGACGGCGAAAGCGAATCGACTAGAATATGGTTGGAGATTTGCAATGAAAACGGGGGAAGAAAGGTAATTCCATTTAATGGAATGCTACCCGGAGATGCATGGATGTGGAGTAAATACAGGGATGATAAAGCGCTGTTAGATAATTTCATAAAATTCACTGAAACTGAATATAAAACTGAACCCGGCTACTATGGTAAAGTGGGTGACAGAACGATTATTAAAAGTACGAATATCCTGAATGATGTATGGATTGGTTCTGATGCGTATATAAAAGGGGCTAATAAATTAAAGAACCTAACCATCAAATCAAGTGCAGAAGGAAGAACGCAAATTGGCGAAGGTTGTGAGCTTGTAAATGGTATTATCGATTTTGGCTGTCGTATTTTCTATGGTGTAAAGGCCGTTCGTTTTGTAATAGCATCTAACTCTCAATTAAAATACGGAGCGCGTTTAATTAACTCTTATTTGGGAAGTAATACAACAATCTCTTGCTGTGAGGTATTAAATTCCTTGATTTTTTCTGCTCATGAACAGCATCATAATAACTCCTTTCTATGTGCGGCTTTAATTCTTGGTCAAAGTAATATTCCTGCAGGTGCTACCATTGGCTCCAATCATAATTCAAGAGGGGCGGATGGAGAAGTTATTGCCGGCCGGGGTTTCTGGCCAGGATTATGTGTAAGTATGAAACATAATTCGAAGTTCGCTAATTTCACTATTTTAGCTAAAGGCGATTATGATTATGAACTCAATATTCCTATTCCCTTCTCTCTGATCAGTATTGATGAAGAGCATAATTCATTGATAGTGATGCCTGGATATTGGTTTATGTATAATATGTATGCTCTTCAGAGAAATACGTTTAAATACAAGGACAGGGATAAAAGATATGAGAAGATACAACATATTGAATACGATTATTTAGCCCCCGATACCATTAATGAGATGTTTTCATCAATCTCTCTGTTTGAAACACTGGTTGGTAAAGCTTATAATGAGAAATTCGATAAAGACTCTATTTTAACGGAAGAAGAATATGCTGCTATTGGCAAGAAGTTACTGACTGAAAAAAATGAGGTCATTAATGATTTGGAAATAACAGCTCCTAACCTTGAGAATGCAAAGCGGAAGGTCAAAATCATTAAAATTCAACGGGCTTATGATCTGTTTCACTCGATGATACGCTTTTACGGAATTACGCATTTAATGGCTCATGCAACTCAACATAATGAGTTTTCAATGAAAAAGCTGGTTGCTGATCTATCTCGCAAAAGACTGGAAAGAACAGAATGGCTTAATGTAGGTGGACAATTGATTCCAGAAGAAGATGTGCTTGAGCTAAGAAAGAGCATTCGTTCTAATGAAATAAAATCATGGGATGCTATTCATGAATACTACGTTGAAGAGGGTGAAAGGTATGAAGAAAAGAAAACCCTGCATGCCATTACTGCCTTGTTAGAAATAGAAGAAATTACTATTTCTAAAGTCAATAAGAAGCTTTTCACTGAATGGGTCAAAGAAATAAAAAACACTAAGCAATGGATGGTGGATTCTATCGAGTCTTCGCGCAAGAAGGATTATACCAATCCTTTCCGTAAAATGATGTATGATACGCAAGAGGAACTGGATGAGGTTTTAGGGAAATTCGATGATAATGTATTTATAAAAGATCAAAAAGCAGAACTTAAGGTGTTCAATAAGAACTTGAATTCTTTTGCCAAGAAAATAGATAATTAACCTTAACGCTTTCAACTTATTATATCAAAAAAGAACCGCATTAGCTTTCTCTAAGCTAATGCGGTTCTTTTTTGATGCTTACTTATAATTAAAACTTATAAGCCAGGCTTGCTACCATGCTTCTAGGTTTCTGAGGATTAGCAGTTGTATATCCAATCCAATATTTTTGATTGCTTATATTATCTACTTTAATACTCAATCTAACTTTTTGATAATCATAAAAAGCTGAAGCATTGAATACTGTATAGGCTGGTAAAGTAAACTCGCCGTAATAAACACTATTAAGGATTTTGTTATCGCTTGCATAGTTTCCACCAACACCAACACCCAGGCCTTTTACTATATTTTCAGGGAAATGATAGCTTATCCAAAGATTTACCTGATAAGGAGAAGAAGCTGTAGTTGGGCGGCGTCCGATTACATCAGCATCTGACTTTTCGAATTTAGAGTCATTGTAAGAGAAACCGGCTATAACATTTAGTCCTTTATAAGGGTTAGCGATTAAGTCTAACTCAATTCCTTTGCTTCGTTGACTTCCATCTTGCACCTGGGCAGATAATTGTGCTGCGTCAGGATTTGGATCTGTACGTAAAATATTATCAACTAAAATATTATAATAGCTGATCGTTGTTGACAACCTGCCTTGCCATGCATTTATTTTTACCCCTCCCTCAATTTGGTTAGCATGCTCTAGATCAGCTATTTTTTGAGTAAGATTATTGGGCGCAGTAACATCATAGGCCAGGTAAGTTCCCTTATTAGTAAAGCTATTTTGGTAGTTTGCAAAAAGAGAAACTCTGTCTTTAACGGGTTGGAAAACGACACCAAATTTAGGAGAAAGCGCGTTTTGTGAATATCCTTCAAATGCATCAGATCCAGTAAGACCGCCTTCATTATCAAATTTATCAGCTCTTAAAGCTGCCAATACGCTGAAATTATCCGTAATATCTAATACATCAGATACGAATGCACTGTAGGTTTTTGTTTTACTAATATCAGGCCATGTAAAATCTATATCACCTTCTGCATACATTTGACCTAAATTTTTGCCATTAAATGAACTGTAATCAAAGTTTGGATCATTCAATGGTACAGTATCATACTCGCTTCCAAAGAAATTTATATTCGAATTGGTAGAATAGAAATCCAGACCTAAAACAATTCGGTTTCTTAAGTTGCCGATCATAAAGTCGCCATTAAAGTTTTGTTGAACTTCAAACGCAGTTACTTTACTATCTTTTGTTGACTGATCTGCTCGCGTCATATAATTACTCATACCTACATCTGCAGGATCTTGAGTAACGATATAATTGGGCACTAAGTAGAAATAAGAACCAAATCCATCTGAATAGCTATGGCTAGATGAAAAATTTGTTGATGAGGTAAAGCTATCTGAGATCTTATAATTTATCTGACCATAAAAGTTAGTGCTTCTTGATTTTTGTTCAAGCCCATTACCCATATAAGATTCTTTATAATCCAGGTTTAAATCTTTCGCATTATGAATTCCTAATTCATCTGCCGGGAAGTAAAAGAATAGCATTTGTTTACCTGTACTTTTAACACTCGATAATTCAGCATCCAAACTAATTGATAAACGGTCTGTAGGTTGGTATAATAAGCTGGGAGCTGCTGCAAAACTTCTTTGAAAACCAACATTTTGGAAACTACCTTCATAATTATAGGCTGTATTCAAACGAAACAATAGTTTTCCATCTTTCGTTAAAGGTGCATTTACATCTGCACTTACTCTATGGAACTCATCAGTACCGCTGGCAAAAGATATTTCTGACTGAAACTGCTCGAAAGGTTTTTTAGTTACCCGATTAATTGCCCCACCATAAGATGTGAGTGAACTGCCAAATAAAGTAGCAGAAGGACCTTTAATTACTTCCAATCGTTCTAGATTTATTGCATCGACAGTACTGGTTACTTTACCTAAAAGACCATTTCTAAGTGAACCTTGCGCAATAAAACCACGTGTACCATAATAGCTTCCACCATCACCACTTCTTCCGGTTGCTTCCCACATTTTCTGAATACCAGGTGCATTTCTAATAGCATCATCTACTGAAAATATTAACTGTTCTGTTATAAGCTCTTTTGGAACTGTGTTATAAACCTGTGGATTCTCAAGGTTTAGAAGTGGCATTTTAGAAACATAATCACTCTGCTTTTTAGAGAACCTGTTGGTATTTCCCTGGATTACCACTTCATTAAGGGATTGTGTTGCCTTATCTAATTGAAGATCAATCGTAGTAGTTTCTCCTGCATTAACTCTAACATTTTGTTTAGATGCGGTATATCCTATGCCGCTTGCAGTAATTGTATAACTTCCAGCAGAAAGATTTTTGATTTCAAACTGTCCTTCGCTATTTGTGATTGTACCCGTCTGGGTTTCTTCTAGCTTTATACTGATGCGGGTTAATGGTTCGTTTAACTCCGAAACAATCGTTCCTGAAATAGAACCAGGTCTTTGCGTACGATCGTTATCTGTCGTTTGTGCTTTTAAAAGACCTGAAAATAAAATGATTGTTATCGTACTGAGTAGAACCTTGACTTTAAAGTTTAGTATAGTCATGTGTGTAGTCTATAATGATTATAAATAAGATGTCGGCAAATGTAGAAAACGTATTATACATTTGCAATACTTATTTAAACTAATTCTAAACAATATGTTTAAAGCCTTATTATAGGCATAGAAGGGCTATTTTTGGAAAGATCTCTTAATAGAACACATGTATCTGTGTTTAATATTATATTTGATTAAACGTTTGACCTTAATTATCAAATATGAAAACTCTTAAAACATCCTTGTTGCTCTGTTGCCTATGTGTATTTTGTACCAGTAAGGCTCAAGATAAATTCGATCTGTTGATTGGCACTTATACAAGCGGAACATCTACAAGTGAAGGTATTTATGTTTACACATTTGATAGTAAAACCGGAGAGTTAGAATATAAGAATGAAGTTAAGGGTATTGATAATCCATCTTATTTAACGATCTCTCCTGATCATAAAAATGTATATGCTATTTCTGAATCCGGAGGTGAGCGGGTAGGTATGGTTTATGCCTACGGTTATGATTCCTCGACAGGAAAGCTAACCTTCAAAAATAAAGAATCAGCAGGTGGCCTGGGTCCTTGCTATGTTTCGGTCGATAAAACGGGCAGCTACGTTTTCACTGCTAATTATGCTAGTGGAAGTTTAGCGGCTGTTCCTATACTTCAGGATGGTTCTTTAGGGTCTTCTATTCAAGAGATCTATAATAAAGGGAATGTAATAAATGGTAAGGAAGGGCCATCGCGCATGCATTCTGCCGTGATTTCACCAGATAACAACTATTTATTTGCGCCGAATCTTGGTATAGACAAGATTGGAGTCTATCTTTTTGATTCAAAAGCGAGTTCAAACCCTTTAACTCCTGCAGAACCTGAATTTATCAATTTAGCATCAGGAAGCGGTCCCCGACATTTCGTATTTCATCCTAATGGAAAGTATGCTTACGTTATTCAAGAACTGGATGGTGGAATTACCCGCTTCGATTACCAAAATGGAAAGCTAAGTCCAAAACAAACAGTATCAATTTTACCGGCAGGTTTTGAAGGAAAGTTCGGAGCTGCGGATATTCATATTTCTCCCGACGGCAGGTTTCTTTATGGGTCTAATAGAATTGATATTAATGAGATAGTTATTTACAGCATTGATCAGAATACAGGAATGCTAACATTTGTCAGCAGACAATCTTCTTTGGGTAGAATACCGAGAAACTTTACAATTGACCCAACAGGCAATTTTCTTTTAGCAGCAAATCAGGATACGGACAATATTATCGTATTTAGACGCGACCAAATGACAGGGCTCTTAACTCCAACAGATATAAGTCTTAAAATTGGCCGTCCGGTATGTTTAAAGTTTGTCTATTAGTAATAGATTATTTATTCTTCCATAGATTCAATAACCTTATTGACTTCCTCTTCTGTGGCAGTTAATTTCTTTTTGCAGAGTTCTATCAATAAAGCAGCGCGTTTTACTTTGGCAGCTAATTCATCAACTGTAATTTCTCCTTGCTCGAGATCTAAAATCAGGGTTTTAAGTTCTTCAAAAGCATCGTTATAGGTAATCTTATCCATCGTTATTCTTTTTAACTGTTTTTATTGTACTCCTTACTTCACCATCATAAAACTGGGTGATTAATTCTTCTTCCTCGTCAATATCATTGATATCTTTAATCAATTTCCCGTTTTGATAACTAAGACTGAAGCCTCGCTTCAATATATTGTTAGGATGCAAAAGATTTACTTGCCTTTCAATAGATTTTAACGCATTTCCTTCAATATTTAACTGCTGCTTAGCTAATATTTTAATAGAATTTTTAAGCATGGTAATTTCTGAAGTTTGTGTCCGTAAAGCGTTTTGCGATGCCAGTTGAAATTGCCGGCTAAGCTGATATACCTCTCGTTTTTTTTCTTGGATTAGAGACGGAACCTTTCTGATTAAAAATTCTTCTGCTTCTAAAACCGGGACAGCAAATTGGTGAAACCGCTGTATAAGAAAGTCGGCTAATTCACTTGGAGTGATCGCATTCTTAAATGCCACCATCTCACTTACCGTTTCGTTGGTAGCATGGCCTATACCGGTTAAAATGGGTAATGGGAACTGAGCTAACTCACGCGCTAAGGGATAATTGTTATAACAGGTTAGTCCGATATCGCCTCCTCCTCCACGAATTAATGCGACAGCATCAAAATTAAGATAGTTATCCTTAATATATTTCAACTGAGAAAGAATGGAGGCAGGGGCTTTATCTCCTTGAAGAAGAGCAGGGAACAATTGATATTCAAACTTATAGTTCCAAACATTATTATCAATTATTTTAAGGAAATCGGCTAAACCCTTGCTTGTTTCTACAGAAATGATCGCCAATCTCTTAGGCAATAGTGGAAAAGTGAGCTTTTTATTTGAATCAAAGATCTCTTCTTTTACTAAACGGTTAATCGATTCTTGCTTTTCTCTTGTGAGCTCTCCCAAGGAGAAAGAAGGATCAATATCCAGAACTCTTAGACTTACACCATACACAGCATCAAATGTTATGCTTACGAGCATTAACACAGTTATTCCATCTTTCAAAGGCTCCTGAAGAACGTCTATAAAGCGTTGGTTGATGAATTGATAATCGCCCTTCCATAGAACCGAACGCATTTCTGCAATGATTTTACCATCGCTCTTTTCCACCAGATCCGGATAACAATGCCCTGAATGTGAATAGAGATTAAGCTTATTCATTTCGGCTTTTACCCAGAAACTACTCTTGTATCTATCAGACAAAGTTTTCTTAATACTTCCTGCTACTTGGGAAAGGGTAAATATTTTCTTTGCCGAAGGGTCTGACATACTCAAATTTATAACTCTTGATTCAAATATACGATATATTCATTAGGGCTCTACAAAATCAAAACAGCATGAAAGCAAGGATTAGATCGTAAATAAAAAAGCCTGCTTTTGTTAAAGCAGGCTTAAAATTCGAAGAATAAGTATTAATTGTTAACTGGTAAAAAGGAATAATTCTTCCCGTATTCGATCATTTGTTCAAAGAATGATGTTGGATATTCAATTTTAACATCAGCAATCTTTCCATCTTTCATAACAGGAACCAGGCGTGGTTGAATAAATCCTTTGTAAGCTTTTAGATTCAACCCTGCAAAACGATTAAGAACTTCTTTATGCAGTTCTTGATTAACTTTTACACCATAGGTTTCTACCAAGTTTTTGCCAGCTTCATAGTCACCTTCTGATTTAATGCGCTGTATTTCTTTTAATAGAGATCCAAATAGTTCGCGTAACTTCTCATAATCATTAATCTGTATATATGTTTTACCGTTCTCTTTTACGAACTCAACCACATTGTCTTTCTTTCCTTTTTCATATACCCAATAAGCATTTAAAGCGCGATTTCTCATATGAGCCTCTTCAATATCATCGCCTGCTTTTAAACGGGTTAACTGAGTCATTAATCCATTCATCATATAGCTATCATATTCAGCTTTTCCAACCTCTAAACTTTCCATAACGCCCAAATCGATAAGCTTTTTATCCATTAAATAATAAAGAGCTACCAGATCTGCACGTGCTTCTTCTAAAGTAGAAGCATATGTTTTTAACGTTTTATCAGGTGTCCCAACACCGGGATTAATTTGTCCTGAAGCATGACCAATACATTCGTGCATATCGGTATGTAAATCGCTTGCCAGGTTCCCGTATTTTTTCATACGACTAATAACTGCAGGATCTTTAACAAACTCTTCCAGAAAACCGCTGTTAGTACTGCTCTCATTGTAAGCATGAACAATGTTGCTTAAAGAAACGGACTTAGAACCGTAATCTTTCCTGATCCAATCTGAATTTGGAAGATTTATTCCAATTGGAGTGCTTGGCGCAGCATCTCCCGATTCTACAATAACGGTAATAGCTTTTGCACTAATTCCTTTCACTTCTTTCTTTTTATGAGCAGGCTCCAAAGGAGAGTTATCTTCAAACCATTGAGCTTCATCTGCAATTGCTTTGATACGTTTCGTAGTTTCAAAATCACGAAGTGACAATACTCCCTCGAAGCTTCCTTTGATACCAAGAGCATCATTATAAACCTCTATAAACCCGTTAGCGAAATCAATTACACTGGCTGTGTCCTGCACCCATGAGATATTGTATTCATCCCATTTCTTAAGATCTCCGGTTTTATAGTATTCAATTAACAGATTGAGTGATTTTTGCTGATGATCATTCTCAGCAACAGCAGATGCTTTCTCTAACCAGTATATCACTTTATCGATAGCGGTACCATACATACCTCCCGATTTCCATACTTGTTCAATTAAGGCTCCATTCTTTTTAGTTAATTTACTGTTTAATCCCCATTCCGGTTCATGATCGCTTTGTGGAAATGTAGCATAAAATGCTTCTACTTCCTTCTGCGTAACGTTCTCATAAAAGTTATTGGCAGATCCGACAACATTATCGATACCTTCTTTTAAGTTAACCATTTTAGGAGCAAAATTAGGATCGAATATAACAGGCTCTATGCGTGCCAAAAACTGGTCTATATTTTCTCCATTTTCTAAAGGAAGGTTTTCTTCATTTACAGCCTTCACTAATGATGTAAAATACTCTTCATTAAATCCCGGAGTAAATTTATCATTAGAATAATGATGGTAAATTCCATTGCTAAACCAAACCTGGCCAGCATAGGTTTTAAAAGCTTCCCACTCCTGGCCTGTTTTATCAGTTGCTGGGTTCTCCCAGATAGCTTCGATAGTTTTACGCACAAAAAGATTGTACTTCCCTCGCTGATCATAAATAATATCTCTTCCTGAAAGCGCTGCCTCGTATAGATAATAAGCGAGTTCTTTTTGTTTAGGATCTAAACTATCCCAACCAGGAACATCATATTTAAGGATCTGGAGATCTGCAAACGACTCTAACTGATTAGTCGCAGCTTCAGCTGTTTCATTCTCTGGGTTACTTCTACATGCAGAAAAGAATACGACTGTAGACAGTAAAACTATTCCGATAATGGGTTTATTTATCATAACGTATTTGTTAAGCGGTAAAATTCTTATGCTCTTTTTAGGAATTCTGTACGAAGTACAATCCTTGTTTTTTCAACTTTACAATCCACTTCATCCGGATCATCAGTTAGGCGAATATTTTTTACAACAGTTCCTTTTTTAACAGTCAACTGCGTCCCTTTTACTTTTAAACTTTTGATAACAATTACTGAATCGCCATCATTCAATAGATTCCCATTTGAGTCTTTTACTTCCATATTTCCCGTGTTAAACTAAGATTAAATTCAAAAAAATATCCTCAAACTTAAGATAAATATATGAAATAAAATATTTAAGCCAACACAAGCGCAGCCTTAAGAAAGAGGATTCTTCCCTATTTTGACTGGATTTAGATCAACCTTTCTTCATTAAAGAATTACATTTAAAAGGTAAGAATATTCTTCTGCCTCTCAAACATTCTACTTGTAATTACGTTTAGTTCCTAGTAAACAGTTCAACCACTTACCCTTTATCTTAAGATTACAAAATTTAAAACCTAAAACGATGTTAGAAAATCTAGAAAACCTAATAAGAGAAAATGCCCAAGGAGCAATTATAAATAATAATGCTATTCCGAATGAAAAGAACGAAGCTGTAATTCACGCAGCATCAACTTCCATCGTAGACGTTTTAAAGCAAAAACTCGCATCTGGAGACATAAATGGCCTAATCAATTCATTTAAACAGGAAGGGGCAAACGCGGGTACAACAAGTGAAGTGTCAAATACATTTACAAACAAATTGCAGGACTTAGGAATCAATATGGATACTGCAAAGTCATTGGCATCATCCTTTATTCCAGCAATATTGGCACAATTCACTAAAAAAACTAATGATCCGAATGATAGCTCATTTGATTTCCAAGACATTGTTTCTAGCATCTCAGGTGCTGATGGAAAATTTCAATTATCTGATCTTACCGATCTATTCAATAAAGGAGGCGCAGATAGTGGAGGTGCAGATGAGCAAACAAACAATCAAGGAAGTATTGTAGATAAATTAAAAGGATTATTTTAATTTATCTAAATGGCTTTTAAACGACAGTTTTCTTTAAAAGCCATTTCAGATAATTAATATTCTTACCTACATCAAGATATTTCTTTTCGTAATAAGTCTTGATCGATAAAGTATCGTCTAAAAGATCTGAATGGTAAAGGTCGGTTGTATTCGCTATTATATGCTCTCCAAGCCCTTCTAATTTTTCAAAAGTATATTGATACAGACCATCATTATCTGTTTTTAAATGCATAAAACCGCCATCTTCAAGTAATATACGATAGGTATCCAGAAAGCGGTCGTAGGTTAATCTTTTCTTTTCTCTGCTCACTTGTGGTTGTGGGTCTGGAAATGTTATCCAGATTTCTGAGACTTCCGACTCTGAAAAATAAGCTAATATATCTTCAATCTGGATTCTCAAAAAGGCAACATTCTTAACAGATTCCTGGATCGCCGCTTTTGCTCCCATCCAAATTCTATTACCTTTATAGTCAATTCCGATAAAGTTCTTATCTGGAAAAGCTTTTGCCATATTTACTGAATATTCTCCTTTACCACAAGCCAGTTCAAGTACTATCGGATTATCATTATTAAAATGATTCTTTGACCAATTTCCTTTATTGACTAAGCCTTCTTCAAGCTGATATACATTTTCAAAAGTCCCAATTTCTGCAAACTTTCTTAGCTTATCTTTACCCATAAAATAGTATTGCTTTGCTTTATACTTTAATTGGGGCAAAAATAGTTTTATCTTTGGATATCATTATAGAAACGTGGAAAAAGACGCTAAAATATATATTGCGGGACATCGGGGAATGGTTGGGTCAGCTATTCTACGGAATTTAAAAGCCAAAGGATATTCCAGCTTCATATTACGGACTTCATCTGAACTTG
Organism: Albibacterium bauzanense; assembly: GCF_004339765.1. GTDB lineage: Bacteria > Bacteroidota > Bacteroidia > Sphingobacteriales > Sphingobacteriaceae > Albibacterium > Albibacterium bauzanense. The sequence goes on from NZ_SMGO01000002.1 coordinate 373,394, forward strand.
ATCTAAAAGACCAACAGGCTGTCATCCGTTTTTTCGAAAAAGAAAAACCTGACTATGTATTTTTAGCGGCAGCGAAAGTAGGTGGAATCAATGCAAATAATATATATAGGGCCGATTTCTTATATGATAATTTGAGTATACAGAATAATGTTATTCATTGCTCTTACTTGCAAGGAGTCAAAAAACTCTTGTTCTTAGGATCAAGTTGTATCTATCCGAAATTAGCACCACAGCCTCTTAAAGAGAAGTATATTTTAAGTGGTGAGCTTGAACCTACTAATGAGCCTTATGCCATTGCGAAAATTGCCGGCATTAAACTTTGTGAAGCGTATCGGGATCAATACGCTTGTAATTTCATTTCGGTAATGCCGACAAATCTATATGGAGTTAATGATAACTATCATCCGGATAATTCACATGTTTTACCTGCTTTAATTAGAAGATTTCATGAAGCCAAAGTCAATAACCTCGCTGAAGTGGTTATTTGGGGAAGTGGTAAACCCTTGCGTGAGTTTTTATTTGCCGACGATATGGCAGATGCATCAGTTTTTTTAATGGAGAACTACGACGAGAAAGAGTTCGTAAATATAGGCACAGGGAAAGAAATCAGTATTAGCGACCTAGCAAAACTGGTTAAAACAATCATTGGCTATGAAGGAAATATAGTATATGACTCAAGTAAGCCTGATGGCACTCCCAGAAAATTATTAGACGTTACTAAACTTACGAATCTTGGATGGCATTACAACACAGAACTAAGAGAAGGAATAGAGATTGCCTACAAAGACTTCCTTAAGAATAACTAATAGGTTTCACTATCCGGCGGAATGCCGTAATCTTTCGTCCCTTTGTTTGCCTTTTTTGTCTTAGGTCGTATTATATCAGTAAGCTTATCAATTATCTTTGTTATTTTATCCTGATTAATACCTCCTGCCATCTTTTGTGTGGCAATTAGCAATAAAGCCTTTTTTATAAATCCTGCTTTACGAAAAAGCACCTTATTAAAAAGAAAAGGCAAACCAACTCTCAATGAATTCGTTAGCCAGTCTGCATTTGAATCTGTTGTTCCAAATGCATTTACATTATGGTTTATCTTAGGGAACCATGAAGTGAGATTATTAACAAATCGGATAGGAGATTCTACCTTATTTTGCAATAAAATGAACTGATCACTTAAATAGCTTTCTTGCTCCTTCTGTAAAAGCTTTAATCGAGCGATTTCAGCCCTAAGCTCTTCAACATTTCTAATACTTCTATTATTTGCTATCATCTGATTCGTTCCATTTTTTAAAAAACTTTCTAATAGAAAGGTTAACTAGATTCTTTTCTATCCTTTCCTTAAATATTCTCAGAACAAGAATAAAGAGAATATATATACCAGTTACCGTTAAAAAACCTAAGGAGTTACTATCGAATAAATCACCGAAATAAAATCCTAAACTGATGCTTAAAAACAATAGCGCAAAAAAACAGAATATAATAAATAACCCATCAGTTATAATACCAGATACAAGATCAGAAACCCGACCAACAACCCTTAAGATTGTTAGTTCTTTTGTATTATCTATATATTCTTTTATCTTCTGCAGTACTCCTTGAAAAGAAAATTTCGGATCTTCCATTTTTTATATTTTAAAAGAAGGTTAATCATATCCATGCATTAACCTTCCTTTGTTCGTTTATATTCAGGCGTGTTCGTCTAAAGCATCTTCGAATTCTGCTTTCCCACGATTCATTTTCGTTTTAATAGAAGAAACAACTTTTTCCTTTAACTCATTAAACTGTTCTTTCTGTTCTGCTGAACGCTCTTTAATCGCTTCACCTAAATCTTTTAAAGACTCATTTATCTTTTCACGTGTATCTGTCCCTTTTTCAGGCGCAAATAATAATCCTAATGCCGCACCTGCAGCTAATCCTGCCAATAAAGCCGCAACTATCTTTGTGTTATCATTCATAAATCTAATATTTTAAAATATAACCATTTAAAGTCTCTCTTTAAATATACAAATTTATGTACAAACTGTTTGCCAAAAACCATTAAATCTGAATGTTTTCTAATTAAAAACAGGTTTAAAAAAAAAGAGGCCATCTTTACAGATGGCCTCTTCACGATTTATGAATTAGTTTTAGATAACTTTAACATTTACCGCATTAAGTCCTTTTTTGCCTTGCTCTACGTCGAAACTAACGTTGTCGTTTTCGCGTATGTTGTCAATTAGACCTGTTGAATGAACAAAGATTTCACTTTCTCCTGAGTTAGGAATTATGAATCCGAAACCTTTAGTTTCATTAAAAAATTTTACTACTCCTTCTTGCATGATTTTAAAATATAATATTAATAAAGTACAAAAGTGCGTAAAAATATTCTAATACTACTATATTTTTAATTTTCTTTTTTATTTCTCCACAAATTTCAAAATGAAAAAGAAAATTATATCAGAGTCCGTCCCCATATTTAAAGAAACTATTAACAGTTACAGGAAGCTTACCCTTGGTCTCTAGCTGTCTTAAAAATACTTTTGCTCCAGCATTCTGCATAATCTCATCATTTTGATAGGCTACAATAATTACAGGCGATGCTTCTATCCCAGGTAAAGAAGCTAATGTATAAGGATTGGCAAATACAACGAATTGTGAATTTCTACTTGCTAACTCACTGATAAAGAGTTTAACATTTTCATTATAATTTAAAACACTGCCCGGCCTTGCATTCCCGTCATGCAAGGCTATAATGATCTGATCGTAGTTCCTTAAAGCAGAATTCACTTTTACAATCTCATCAGCTGTAGCATTTGAACTCAGAATAAAATTTAACTGATTATCAAAAGACTTACTTAATATTTGCTGAAAGAAAGATATCTTTTCAATACCTATACTAATAACAGCAGTTTTCTTCGAAAATGAATTTCGCAATAACTCTTCTTTACCTTTTAACATGGTAATGGAGTTATCTGCCAATAATTGATTAAAACGTTTTGCTGAATCACGATTTAGATCGGCATAAAGATTCTGTGTTTGAATCGGTTTAAAATTATTCAGCCTCAACCAATATTTTGCTGCTAACACCTTCTTTACTCTTTTAGCTAATTCTTCCTTATCAATTCTGTTCATACGTATTGCTTTACGTATCATTTTATTTGCACGTTTACTATTCTGAGATAGTTCTAAAATATCATTACCTGCTATAATGGCACGCACATCTGCTTCTCCATCTTTAAAATATTTTACTACTCCTTCCATATCCATAGCATCCGTGAAAACCAATCCATTAAAATTCAATTCATTTTTTAAAAGGTCAGTCACTACATGTTTAGATAAAGATGAGGGTAAATTAGGTGTATTATCTAAACTCGGAATATTCAAATGAGCAACCATTACACCTGATGCCCCTTCCTCAATTAATTTTTTAAAAGGATAGATTTCTAAAGAATCTAGTCTTGATTTACTGAAATCCAATTTAGGTAAATCATAATGCGAGTTAACATCTGTATCGCCGTGGCCAGGAAAATGCTTTAAGCTGACAATAATTCCTTCACCCATCATTCCCTTCATATAGGCAGTGCCTTTTTGAGTAACGTTTTCCCTATTTTCACCAAACGAACGATAATTAATAACTGGATTACGCGGATTATTATTTATATCAACAACTGGTGCGAAATTTATATTTACACCTAGTCGTTTAAGATCTTTGGCTACCTCTTGCCCCATTCTATAAATCAATGTATTATCTTGAATGGCACCTAATGCCATCTGATAAGGATAAGAAATAGTAGAATCAGGCAATCGCATACCTAAGCCCCACTCTCCATCTATTGCTACCAACAATGGAACCTCAGCTAAATTCTGGTACCTGTTAATAAGATCTGCATGCCTGACCGGGCCTCCTTGAAAAAGAAGTATTCCGCCTAATTTTTCCTTCTTAATAACTTTTGCAACAGAATCAATATAGCTTTGTCCTAAATTAGTATGGGTACGTACCATGAATAACTGAGCGATCCTTTCGCGCTTATTTAATTTCTTATAAACCGAATCTACCCAATCATGTTGTTGATTAATGAAGGTTACAAAATCACGCTCTTCCTGAGCCTTTAATTGACTACTAAAAGACAAAAAGATTATTAATAAAACTATATTTTTCATGGAAGCAAATTACATCTCAAATATACTAATGGTAATTCATTCTGAATCCTAAACGATTTAATCCTTTTATAATATTTATAAATTTTCAAGGTTTTTTCAATGAAAATTATCATTTAATTTATGGAATACCTTCCCTGTGTCAAATTACTTTAATGAAAATTAAAAAAATAACAAAACTTTATTTATTTATAGATTATATTTTCTACATTTGTTGTCAGATTTTTTATAACAATGAAATCATTTTTAAACGATACAAACCTTATTCCTGCAGCACATAAAAGTGCTGTGTCACTGGATATTTGTATTCTTCGTTTTGCCAGCACACCTGCTTTAAGAGTCCGACGACCCCTAAAGCCAAGGGCTTAATATTGGCATATCTCAGTTATTTTTGAAGAAAGTCCCTCTTCAAAAATTAATCAATAAATTTTTATCTTATATTAAAACGATTGTTTTAACAATAATGAATTTGTACAAATGAACCTTTCAGATTTCATTGTAGTTCCTGCGACAGAAGTACATACCAAATATGCAGAACAAATCTGCACAGAAATGGCTGAATCAGCCAAAGCACGTGGTACTGGAATAGCGCGCAGAAAACCCGAATATGTTGCAAAAAAAATGCAAGAAGGGAAAGCAGTAATCGCTTTAACTAAAGAAGAAGGATTATGGGCAGGCTTTTGCTATATAGAAACCTTTAGCCATGGCGAGTACGTTGCAAATTCTGGACTAATTGTTAATCCCGAATATCGTCAATGTGGATTAGCTAAGGCTATAAAGAAAAGGATTTTCTTGCTCTCAAGAGAAAAATATCCAACTGCCAAAATATTTGGTTTAACAACAGGTCGGGCAGTCATGAAGATAAATTCAGAGCTAGGCTATGAACCTGTCACTTATTCTGAACTTACAGACGACGAAGAATTTTGGAAAGGTTGCCAAAGCTGTGTAAATTACGAAACTTTATTAAGCAAGAATAAGAAAAACTGTATTTGTACAGCGATGCTTTGGGATCCGGTGGAAAAAGAAAAAGAGATTCGACAAAAGATTGAAGATAAAGCTCGTGCAAAAGAGCGTCTAAAACAGATCACCAAAAAATCGTCTCTTTTAAAAAGACTTAGTCTGAAATTTAGACGCTCAACCAAGATAGTTTTAACAATGATTCTCCATTAATTAAATAAGTTCAACAAAATAAAAATGAAGAAAAAAGTAGTATTAGCTTATAGCGGCGGATTAGATACATCATATTGTGTAATTTACTTAACTCGTGATCTGGGTTTAGAAGTACATTCTGTTTTAGTAAATACAGGAGGCTTTTCTGATGAGGAACTTAAACAAGTAGAAAAAAGAGCCTATGATATGGGAGTAACTTCACATAGGACAGTAGATGAAGTTGAAAACTATTATGAGAGCAGTATTAAATACTTAATCTTTGGTAATGTTTTAAAAAATGCTACTTACCCCCTTTCTGTAAGTGCGGAACGAGTTTCACAAGCTACTGCCATAGCAAAGTACGCGAAAGAAATAAACGCTGACTTCGTAGCTCATGGAAGTACGGGTGCAGGAAACGATCAGGTTCGCTTTGACATGATCTTCAATATATTAATACCTGAAGTAGCTATTATTACTCCAATTCGGGATATGCAGTTAAGCCGGGAAGAAGAGATTGCTTATTTGCAAAAGCATGGAGTGGAATTTAATGCAGAAAAAGCTAAATATTCAATTAATAAAGGAATATGGGGAACTTCGGTAGGAGGAAAAGAAACACTAACTTCCGATCAAACCTTACCAGAAGAAGCATGGCCTACCCCAATTACTTCAACTGAGGCACAAAAGGTAGTAATCGAATTTAAACAAGGCGAACCAGTAGCTTTAAATGGGGTACAGTTAAAACCTACAGAAGTTATACAAAAACTCCAAAAGATTGCTCAGCCTTATGGAATTGGCAGAGATATCCATGTGGGAGATACGATTATTGGAATAAAAGGAAGAGTAGGATTCGAAGCCGCTGCACCTATAATTATCATTAAAGCACATCACACGCTTGAGAAACATACACTTACAAAGTGGCAATTAAGCTGGAAAGATCAATTAGCTGCCTTTTATGGTAACTGGATGCATGAAGGGCAATTCCATGATCCGGTAATGCGTGATATTGAAGCATTTTTATCTAACTCACAAGAATTTGTGAATGGAAAAGTAATCGTAGAGCTTAATCCTCATCGTTTCCAGATTATCGGCATTGAGTCAGAAAATGATCTTATGTCAAATAAATTCGGAAGCTATGGAGAAATGAACAAATCATGGACGGCAGATGATGTGAAAGGTTTTTCAAAGATATTTGGCAACCAGGTTATGATTTGGCATAAAATCAACAAAGGAGAAAATTAAATGGATTCACAAGAGAAAATAAAAATAGGTATTGTTGGTTCTGCCGGATATACAGGAGGGGAGCTAATCAGATTACTCATTTATCATCCGTATGCAAACATTGTTTTTGCACATAGTGAGAGCAATGGAAGTAAACCTGTTTCTTCTGTACATACAGATCTCATTGGAGAAACTGATCTTAACTTCTCTAATACTCTCAGCAACGATATTGATGTTCTATTTTTATGTGTCGGTCATGAAAATGCTCGTAAATTCCTATCTGAAACTAATATACCTCAACATATTCGAATAATAGATCTGAGTCAGGATTTTAGACTAACTGCAAATTCTAATTTTCAAGGAAGAGAATTTATCTACGGCCTGCCAGAATTACAACGCGATAAAATCAAAGTTGCTCGCAATATTGCAAATGCAGGTTGCTTTGCAACTACTATTGAACTTGCGCTGTTACCACTTGCAAATAAAGGGTTAATAAACTCTGAGGTTCATGTAAATGCTACTACGGGCTCAACCGGTGCTGGTCAAAACCCAAGTGCAACTTCTCATTATAGCTGGAGAAATGATAATCTTTCTGCGTATAAAATATTTGAGCATCAACATTTACTAGAGATAGGAGAAGTACTCTCTAACGCTTCTCAGCAAAGTCCGGTCATAAATTTCATCCCTCAACGGGGTGCCTTTTCTAGAGGGATCTTTGCTACAAGTTATTTAAAGAGCGATCTCAGTATTGAAGAAGCTTACAATATATATGAAGGGTTCTATAACTCGCATTCATTTACGCATGTTAGCCGAAATAATATTGACTTGAAACTAGTTGTAAATACAAACAAATGCTTGTTACACCTGGTGAAGCATCAAGACAAGCTATTAATTATTAGCATGACCGATAACCTTATTAAAGGAGCAAGCGGCCAGGCTGTACAAAATATGAATATTATGTTTGGTGTGGATGAGCATGCAGGGCTCAACCTAAAATCAAGCGTTTTTTAATCCGGAACTCATGAAACCTTTCGATGTATACCCTCTAAATCCAATTGAAATTACCAAAGCTTTGGACTTAAAGGTTTGGGATAACAAAGGGATAGAATACTTAGATCTATATGGCGGACACGCGGTTATTTCGATAGGTCATACTCATCCTCATTATGTAAAAAGACTTACTGATCAATTAAACAAAGTAGCTTTTTATTCTAATTCAATTGAAAATCCACTACAGGTTCAATTGTCTAATTTATTAGGACATATATCTGGTAAAGCAGAATATGATCTGTTTCTTTGTTCATCAGGAGCTGAAGCAAATGAAAATGCATTAAAGATTGCATCCTTCTATAACGGCAGGAAAAAAATTATAGCATTCAAAGGATCATTTCATGGTCGTACCTCATTGGCAGTTGCCTGTACCGATAATTCAAAAATAGTTTCTGCAGCAAACGCGCATGATGTTGAGTTCCTTCCTTTTAATGACCTGGAAGCCTTAGAAGCTGCCTTTGAAAGCTATGGAAATGAGGTCTCGTCTGTCATTATTGAAAGTATTCAAGGTGTTGGCGGCATCAAAGTAGCTACTCCTGAATTCTTATCGAAAATCAGAGAGCTCTGTAATGAGTATAATGCTGTGTTTATTGCCGATGAAGTTCAATGCGGTTATGGAAGAACCGGAGAATTCTATGCACAAGATTATTCGAATCAATTGGCAGATCTTTATACCATGGCAAAAGGGATGGGTAATGGCTTTCCAATCGGAGGGGTTGCTATTTCTTCTAAATTTAAACCATGGCATGGAATGCTAGGTACCACCTTTGGTGGAAGCCACTTAGCCTGCGCGGCAGCCATAGCGGTTTTAGAGGTAATTAACGAAGAGAATTTATTGGCAAATGCCGCTGAAATAGGAACTTATTTACTAAAGGAATTAAAATCTTTTGATAAAATATCTGAAGTAAGAGGAAGAGGCTTAATGATCGGTATTGAATTACCGCAGGAGCTAAATCAAATAAGGAAAAACTTGCTCTTTAAAGATCATATATTTACAGGAGTAGCGAATCCTAACATTATCCGTTTACTTCCTTCATTAACCATTTCTAAAAAAGATGCCGATTTCTTTTTAGAATCTTTAGATAAACGACTGAAGGAGGCTTAATTAATATTGCATAAATAAATCAAAGCAAATGAAAAAATTCTTCTCTGTAAAGGATGTACCTGATCTTCGGAAATTTATTTCTGAGGCAAAGAATGTAAAGGCAAACCCATTCGGTCAAGAAAATTTAGGAAAACACAAAACACTTGGTCTCATCTTTCTAAACCCAAGTCTTCGCACCCGATTAAGTACACAAAAAGCGGGGCTCAATCTGGGCATGCAAGTAATGGTAATGAATATGGGTCAGGAAGGATGGGCGCTTGAAACAAAGGATGGTGTAGTTATGGATGGTACTTCTGTAGAACATATTCGGGAAGCCGCTGCCGTTATTGGACAATACTGCGATATTGTTGGCTTACGTTCCTTTCCTTCTCTTAAAGATCGTGAGGCAGATTACACTGAAGAGCTTTTCAATAAATTCATGGAGTTCTGTAAAGTCCCTGTTGTAAGTTTAGAAAGTGCAACTCGTCACCCTTTACAAAGCTTTGCCGATCTATTAACTATTGAAGAAGAGAAAAAGGTTGAGAAACCAAAAGTTGTTCTTACCTGGGCCCCTCATGTGAAAGCTTTGCCTCAGGCGGTTCCAAACTCCTTCGCAGAATGGATGAACAGAGCTCAAAAAGAAGGTATGATTGATTTTATAATTACTCATCCAAAAGGTTATGAGCTTTCAGAAGAATTTACTGAAGGAGTGACTATTACACATAATCAATCAGAAGCTATAAAGGATGCAGATTTTGTTTATGTAAAAAACTGGTCCGGCTTTCAAGAATACGGTAAAATAATTGCAACTGATGAAGAGTGGATGCTCAATTCCAAAAGGTTAAGCAATCATACCAAGGTTATGCATTGTTTACCGGTTAGAAGAGATGTTGAACTTGCCTCTGAAATATTAGACGGGCCACAATCGCTGGTTCAAACAGAAGCAGGAAATCGTTTATGGGCAGCGCAAACTGTTTTAAAAACTATTTTAGAAGACCTATCTTAGAGGCTGAAAAAGAAAATGAGGAAATTAACCGTCATCAAAATTGGAGGAAACATAATTGATAATCCCGATCAGTTAAAGAACTTCTTAAACAATTTTTCAGCGATTAAAGGTCCTAAGATATTAATCCACGGTGGTGGAAAAATAGCAACCAAGCTTGCCGCTGATTTAGGAATTGAAGCCAAGCTAATAGACGGACGTAGGGTAACTGATGAGCAAACGTTAGATATCGTAACCATGGTTTATGCAGGCTTGATTAATAAAAATATCGTTGCAGGTCTGCAAAGTTATGGATGTAACGCTATCGGACTCTCAGGTGCAGATGGGAACTGCATAAAAGCAATAAAAAGACCTGTAAAAACTATTGATTATGGATGGGTTGGCGACCTGTTAGAGAACTCGGTAAATGCAGAAAGCCTTATTGCTTTCTTAAATGCAGACTTCACTCCGGTCTTTTCCGCAATCACTCATGATGGAGAAGGACGGCTTTTAAACACCAATGCAGATACAATTGCTTCAAGCATAGCTGTTGCTCTATCATCCCATTTCGAAACCTCCCTTATTTATTGTTTTGAAAAAAAGGGTGTTTTAAGAGATGTCAATGATGAGGGTTCTGTTGTTTCAGAAATAAAAGAAAAAGATTTCATTCCTTTACAAAAAGAAGGTATAGTAACCGATGGAATGATTCCGAAGCTCCATAACGCTTTCGATGCAATAAATAAAGGTGTTAAGGAAGTTTTAATAGGTCAGGCTTCAGATCTTCCTCTTCTAAAAGAAAATAAATTTGGCTCACGAATACTGAAATAATAAGACAATGAAAAAAGTTACAATTATCGGATCGGGAAACATCGGTCTATCTTTAGCAAAAGGATTGGTTAACAAAGCCTTTTGTTCTCCAAAAGAAGTGACCTTAACTCGTAGAAATATCCAACATTTAACTGAAGCCGTTAGTCTTGGTTTTGAAATTAGTTCCAATAATGCCGAGGCAATAAAAGGCGCTCATATCATTGTTCTAGCTATTTTACCTCAGCAATTAAATGATGTGTTAGAAGAAATAGCAAATCATTTAGATCCTAAAAAACAATTGATTGTGTCGGTAATTTCTGGTGTAACCTGCCGGGATATCAAAAATAAGCTTGGTCAAGATATTCAGATTATTCGTGCAATGCCTAATACAGCCATTTCAATCGGCCAATCTATGACCTGTATTGCAGGTGAAGAAGCCAGTAAGGAAAACATGCAGGAGGTAACCCGAATGTTTGAAACCGTAGGGGCGGTGATGAAAATCAATGAAGATTTAATGACTGCTGCTACCGCTTTATGCTCTTGTGGTATCGCCTTTTTCTTAAGAGGAATCAGAGCGGCTTCTCAAGGAGGAGTGGAAGTAGGATTCCATGCTGATGAAGCATTAAAAATGGCTGTACAAACAGCTAAAGGTGCAGCCGATTTACTTTTACAGACACATAGCCATCCAGAAAGCGAAATAGATAAAGTAACATCTCCGAAAGGCTGTACAATAGCCGGACTAAATGAAATGGAACATAATGGGTTCAGTTCATCACTTATTAAAGGAATAAAATTATCAGCTATAAAAGCTGGTGGCTTATATAGTGCCGACAGCTAATTCATACTATGCAAAGTATACAGACTCTTACAAAGGAGAGTATTCTTCTTTTACAATCTCTAATTTGTATACCTTCATTTAGCAAGGAAGAAGATAAAACTGCCTTAGAAATAAGCCGGTTTTTAAGAGAATCTCAGATAGCATACCAACGAAAAGGTAATAATATCTGGTGTCATAACCGGTTCTTTGACCCTGATAAACCTACTATTCTTTTAAATTCACATCACGATACAGTTAAACCAAATTCAGGCTATACAAGAGATCCTTTTCTCTCTACTATTGAAGAAGATAAGTTATATGGCTTAGGGAGTAATGATGCTGGTGGCAGCTTAGTATCCTTACTTGCCGCATTTCGTTATTTCAATGATAAAAAAGATTTGAAATACAACCTTTGTTATGCAGCTACTGCAGAAGAAGAGATTTCTGGCAGAAATGGTATTGAATCTATATTTGATGATTTAGGGGAACTTGACTTTGCAATCGTCGGAGAACCAACTTTAATGCAGTTAGCAATAGCCGAGCGAGGATTAATGGTGATTGACTGTGAAGCAACAGGCAAAGCAGGGCATGCTGCAAGAAATGAAGGAGAAAATGCTATCTATAAAGCGATAGAAGATATAAATTGGTTCAGAACTTTCAGATTTCCAAAAGAGTCGACTGTATTCGGACCGATTTCAATGAATGTAACAATCATTGAGGCCGGATCACAACACAACGTTATTCCTGCCAGCTGTAAATTCACTGTCGATATCCGAGTGACGGATGCTTATAGCAATGAAGAAGTTCTAGAAATCATTCAACGACATATAAAGTCGCAAGCAATTGCTCGATCTACCAGATTAAAACCATCATCTATCTCTTTGAGCCACCCGATTGTTAAAGCAGGTATTGCCCTGGGTCATGAAACTTATGGCTCTCCTACTACGAGTGACCAAGCTCTGTTAAACATTCCATCCTTAAAATTAGGTCCTGGAGATTCGGCAAGGTCGCATATGGCTGATGAATATATTTACATCCATGAAATTGAAGAAGGAATAAAATTCTATATTCAAATCCTTGATTCCATACTACATTAATTACACGATTCTATCCATAAAGATAAACTGAAATGAAACTCTGGCAAAAAAATACAAAAACCGAAAATGCAGTAGATAAATTTACCGTAGGCCAAGACAGGGAATTAGATGTTCATTTAGCTGCTGCTGATATCTTAGGATCATTAGCACACACGCAAATGTTGGAAAGTATCGGGTTATTGACCAAAGCTGAATTAGTACAGATTCAAGAGGAATTAAAATCAATTTTCAAAGAAGTAGAAAAGGGTGATTTCAAAATCGATAGTGATGTAGAAGATGTACATTCTCAAATAGAATTTCTTCTTACCCAACGTATAGGAGAAGCCGGTAAAAAAATACATAGTGGACGTTCACGAAATGACCAGGTTTTAGTTGATCTAAAGTTATTTTTCAGAAGTGAGATTGAACATATCGCTAATAATACCAACCTGCTTTTTAATCAACTAATTAATTTAAGTGAGAAACATAAAGCAATCTTAATTCCCGGGTATACTCATCTTCAAATAGCGATGCCTTCATCCTTTGGATTATGGTTTGGTGCTTATGCAGAGAGTTTAATTGACGATCTGGAGATGATGTTAGCCGCATGGAAAGTCTGCAATAAAAACCCATTGGGTTCAGCTGCTGGTTATGGCTCTTCTTTTCCTTTGAACCGGACTCTTACAACCCAATTACTGGGTTTTGATACTTTAAATTACAATGTCGTATATGCACAGATGGGAAGAGGTAAAACTGAACGGGTTTTAGCCCAAGGCATGTCTTCTATTGCAGCAACACTTGCTAAATTCTCAATGGATGTCTGTTTATATATGAATCAAAACTTTGGTTTTCTCTCTTTTCCAGACGAGTTAACTACTGGATCCAGTATTATGCCTCATAAAAAAAATCCAGACGTGTTTGAACTTATCCGTTCTCGTTGTAATAAGATTCAAGCTTTACCCAATGAAATTGCTATGATGACTGTTAATTTGCCTTCCGGCTATCATCGTGATTTACAATTACTAAAAGAGAACCTATTCCCCGCATTTGAATCACTAAACGAATGTTTAATTATGTGTAATCATATGCTGGAGAATATTATTATAAAAAATAATATCATAGACGATACTAAATATGACTACTTATTTAGTGTTGAAGTGGTAAATAACGAAGTACTAAAAGGTGTGCCTTTTCGTGAAGCCTATAAGAATATCGGTATGTCTATAGAAAATGGAACCTTCAAACCTTTAAGAGAAGTAAATCATACACACGAAGGAAGCATTGGAAACCTATGCAACGAACAAATCAAGGATCAATTTAATAAGGTTTACAGCTCCTTTAACTTTAACAAAGTTAATCAAGCATTAAAGGAATTAGTTTCCTAAAAATAGGGTTAATGTATTAAGAGAATACACTTATTGCTCTCCAAAGTACTTTAACAACTCCGATTCTGTGAATTGCTGCTGGTCACCGCTTTTCATATCTTTAAGCGTATATACTCCTTTTTGCATTTCCTCTTCACCAACAAGAATAACAAAAGGAATATTCTTTGTATGAGCATAAGACATCTGCTTTTTCAATTTAGCAGCCGTTGGATATATTTCTACAGCAATACCTTGGGCCCGCAATCTTTGCAGAATCGGCAATGCATATCTTTCTGCAGCAGAGTCAAAATTACTAATTAATATTTTTGTCCCCTCTTCCGTATCTTCCGGAAATAAGTTGAGCTCTTCCAAAACGTCATATATTCTGTCTGCTCCAAAAGAAATACCAACACCGGTTAAACCCGCCAAGCCAAACATTCCCGTTAAATCATCATAGCGCCCACCGCCACCAATGCTTCCCATCACTACCTCATTAGTTTTAACTTCAAGAATAGTACCGGTATAATAGTTTAATCCACGTGCCAAGGTAATATCTAACTGCAGTTTTTCTAGAATTTGAGAATCAAGGACACCTACATAGGATATAACCTCCTCAATTTCCTCAATACCTTTTTTCCCAATTACCGATTCTCCCAAAAAGCTTTTTAATAAGTTTAATTGATCATCAATGTCTCCTGAAGACTCCAGTATTGGAGATAGTTTTTCCACATTATTATCCGTGAAGCCACGTTCAATCAACTCCTTCTTAACCCCATTCACACCTATCTTATCTAACTTATCAATAGCAACAGTCATTTCTATCAACAAATCGCTTCTGTCTAACACATCCGCAATGCCTGCTAAAACCTTCCTGTTGTTTATCTTTATATTAAAATCCTTTAACCCCAACTTCTGTAAGACTTCAAAATAAATGGCTATAAATTCTGCCTCATTTAAAAGGCTATCAGAACCAACAACATCTGCATCACACTGATAAAATTCACGATAGCGACCTCGTTGAGGGCGATCTGCACGCCAAACAGGCTGAATCTGATAACGCTTAAATGGATACGTGATCTCATTTTGATGCATAACCACATAGCGCGCAAAAGGAACTGTTAAATCATAACGAAGTGCCTTTTCTGAAATAATAGGAGTTAATGCTTTGGAGGAAATTGTACTCAACTGATCTTTGGATATCTTAGATAGATAATCTCCTGAATTCAATATCTTAAAGATTAATTGATCTCCTTCTTCTCCATATTTACCTGTTAAGGTATCCAGATTTTCAAAAGATGGAGTTTGTATTTCACTATAACCATACTTCTTAAAAACCGTTTTAATAGTATTGAAAATATAATTACGCTTCTCCATTACTATTGGAGAGAAATCACGGGTACCTTTTGCTAAAGTAGGTTTAAGCTTTGCCATATGCACAAATGTAATAATTACACCCCATTATGGAGTGAAGCATTATCAATTTCGAAGTAAAATAGAGTAAGATTTTTTATAAACTGATTTTCTCACCAATCTGCAATAAATGCAAATTCAATCCGGCCTCACGAAATTTCGAAATAGCCTCATCTGTATTAATTTTTATTGGAGGAAACGTATTATAATGGGTCCCAATAATATTCCTGCAATTAATAAACTTTGCTGCTTTTATTGCATCGCTAACATCCATTGTAAAAAACCCGCCGATTGGTAAAAAAGCCCAATCCAAGTTCTGATCGGCCAATAATTGCATTTCAAGTGTAAGAGCTGTATCTCCGGCAAAATAAATAATCTTACCTCCAGATTTTAACACATAGCCTGCTGCTACACCTGCATATCCTCCTTCAGGATTACTATTAGTATGCAAAGCATACACCATTTTAGCTGAGCCAAAATCAGTTGAAATAGTTCCACCAAAATTCATTCCTATTATCCTGTCTGCTGCAATTCCTTGCTTTTCAACCCAGTCAGCAGCTTCAACAATAGATACAACCTGTGAATTACCATTTCTCTGAATATCAACCAGATCAGCAACATGATCTCCATGACAATGGCTTAAAAATATATAATCAGGTTTTAAAGCCCCTACCTCAACATGTTTTGCTAATTTATTAGGAGTGATAAAAGGATCAAACAATACCTCAACATCATTTAAATTTAGTCCCACTGTTGAGTGGCCATAATAAATCGCTTCCATTTTTCAATTACTTATTAAACATCCCTCCAAGTCCGCCAAGCATATCTTTTGTAACTGCCTGCATTTCAGACTGATTAATCTCTTCAGCTTGTTTTAATGCCTTGTTAATTGCTGTTACCAACAGCTCTTCCAACCCTTCATTACCAATCTCTTTTAAATACTCAGGATCAATTATTACATTTTTAATCTCCTTATTAGCAGTTGCAATAACTTTAATCTTGCCTCCTTCAACTTCTCCGAAAACACTAATTGTATCAAGTCTCTTCTTTATTTCTTCTGCTTTCTGCTGCGCCTGGAACAATTTGTCAAACATCTCTTATAATTTTATTAAAAATACGAAATTTATAAAATATTATTATTTCAATCCATTAATTCACCATTTCCTGAATAAGCCCCCTGCCGAATTACCGGCATATCTAGTATCCCATATAAATCGTCTAAGCGATTTAAACTTGCATTTGCCATATTAGACAATAATATGATGGTGATATCATTCTTAAGATCCCGAATGTATAAGTTCTTAAATCCATGCCACCAACCTGTATGGTATGCTATAATATGGTCTCCTTTTTCATAGAGACGCCATCCATAACCATAATTAAAAACACCATTGGTAGGTTTACTTCTACCCACATAAGCAGAATCCAATAATTCTTTTCCTATAACCCGGCCTTCTACTAAGGCCCGGTCAAATAAATACAAATCATCTACTGTGCTATAGATTCCTTTGTCTCCAACAGGTCCGTCTAAAAAATTCTGAACTACAGAGCGTCGCCACACTTTATCATGACCAATAACCCTAGTCGGAATAGTTTCATAATCAGCCTTTGAGTAGACTGCAGTATTTTTCATCCCAAGTGGTTTGAATATATTCTCTTGCATAAAAACTGTAAAAGATTCGCCAGAAACCACTTCAACTATCGCTGCGAGAACCATGAAATTACTGTTATTGTAAAGAAACCTGGCATCAGGCACATTATACCGCCCAGGCTTATGCTCAATAAGCAGGTCGATTACCTCTTTATTAGTTAAGCCTTTTCTTTTATCCTTCCAGATTCCGTCTACAAAATAAACGTAATTGGGTAAACCCGACCGGTGACTCAAAAGCTGCTTAATAGTCACTCCTTCATACGGGAAATCAGGAAAGAAATCATTAACAGTTTGATCTAATCTCAACTTACCTTGTTCAATCAACATCAGAATTGCTGTGGCGGTTAAAGGCTTAGAAACAGATGCCAGTTCAAATTGAGAATTAATATTTAAACTATCACGATGTAAATAGTCTGCCCAGCCAAAAGAATTCTTATAAATAATCTTTCCGCCTTTTGCAACGAGTACATTTCCATTAAAAGCAGAACGACTATGTAATCTTTTCATAAACTCATCAATCCGTTTATCTGCATTCTCAGGAGAATAAACGAGCCGGATACTGTCTGTGATCTTTTGCTCTTCCTCCATTTTAATCCTTTTACTCTCGGCAGAAGAACAGGCAATTAAAGCTAAAGGAATAATAAAAACTAAAAGGTTTGTAATTTTCAACATATTTCAAAAGGGATTTCGCTCTTTAATAACGACGAAATTGCGTAAATAAATTCAAAAATCCGATTTTATTAACATCTAATAAAGTCAATTATTAAGAATCTACATTATAACAATTATCATCCTAAAATCAAATCCAATAGCTTTACTATTTATACTGATAATAAAGCAAGATTAAATTCAATTTAGAGAGAAGAGTCTTACTTGGAAAGGTATATATTTTTAACTTTGTGAATAAATAAAATATTAATACCATGGCATATAGAATAGAGCATGATACAATGGGCGAAGTAAAAGTTCCTTCAGATAAATATTGGGGCGCCCAAACTGAACGTTCAAGAAATAACTTTAAGATTGGAACTCCGGCTTCTATGCCAAAAGAAATTATCGAAGCTTTTGCCTATTTAAAAAAGGCCGCAGCCTATACAAACACCGATGCCGGAATATTGCCTTCAGAAAAACGAGATCTGATAGCACAAGTTTGTGATGAGATTCTGGAAGGAAAATTACATGATCAGTTTCCTTTAGTTATCTGGCAAACCGGGTCTGGAACTCAATCAAACATGAACGTTAACGAAGTTGTTTCTAATCGCGCTCATGCTATACAAGGAAATAAATTAGGGGAAGGAACCCCTTTTATTCACCCCAATGATGATGTGAATAAATCTCAATCATCGAATGACACGTATCCAACAGCAATGCACATTGCTGCTTATAAAATGCTGATAAATGTTACCATTCCAGGAATTGAAAAATTAAGAGATACATTAAAATCAAAATCCGAAGAATTCTCTAAAGTAGTTAAGATCGGAAGAACACACTTAATGGATGCAACTCCGATTACTTTAGGTCAAGAGTTTTCGGGTTATGTTGCTCAATTAACCTTCGGAATACAAGCTCTAAAAAACACCTTACCTCATTTATCTCAATTAGCCCTTGGCGGTACCGCTGTAGGAACAGGCATCAATACTCCAAAAGGATATTCTGAAAATGTAGCAAAATATATTGCACAATTTACGGGCCTGCCGTTTATTACTGCCGAAAATAAATTCGAGGCCTTAGCTGCGCATGATGCTATCGTAGAAAGCCATGGCGCATTAAAGCAAATAGCGGTTTCTTTAATGAAAATTGCCAACGACGTCCGCATGCTGGCATCTGGCCCAAGATCAGGAATTGGAGAAATCATTATTCCTGAAAATGAACCAGGTTCATCCATTATGCCAGGTAAAGTAAATCCTACGCAATGTGAAGCTGTAACCATGGTGGCTGCTCAAGTTATGGGAAATGATGTAACCATCTCTATTGGCGGATCCAATGGCCAATACGAACTGAATGTATTTAAACCGGTAATGGCTGCAAATTTCTTATTAAGCGCGCAATTAATCGGAGATGCCTGTGTTTCATTCAATGATCACTGTGCTATAGGTATTGAACCTAACTACAATGGTATCAAAAAGCATTTGGAAAACTCATTGATGTTAGTTACTGCATTAAACCCGCATATAGGTTATGAAAATGCTGCCAAAATTGCTAAAAAAGCTCATAAAGAAAACACATCTCTGCGTGAAGCTGCAATATCACTTGGCTTATTAACCGACGAGCAATTTAATGAATGGGTAAGACCGGAAGACATGATTGGTGGTTTAAAGTAGCATGAGCACTATCGATAACCAAATGATCAAATCCAGAATGAGCATTAGTATTTTCGTAATTCTAATGCTCATATTAGCTTCTTGTAAATTCAATTCGAAAATGCAACACCCTGGAGCGGAATCTCTTCAGGGCTCTTGGACCGCTGAAAGCGTTCCTGGTCAAGATCAACTACAGCGATATGAACTTTACGATTTCCAATTCAATTGTGACTCTGTTTACGTAAAGATCAAAACGTTCTCTAAAACTAAAATGGATGTAGATTCCTGCTATGGAAATGGTCAATGGAACGAATATGCCCGAGGCGTTTATGTAGTTCGTGGAGATAGTTTAATAATTCAAGCTACTTATACTCATGAAAATTGGCGACAAAAGTTAACCGGGTGCCATCATATCGGTCAATATTTGCCTCGCTTCAAAATAGCTCAACAAACAACTGATTCCTTATATCTTGAAAATCGTTATAGTCACATTCCTATTCAATTAAGAAAGACAGCAACAACAACATGTGTACCTAAAGAGGTATATTAAAACCCTTTAAATTCCCAGATAGTATTTGGAGTAATGCAATAATCTAATGGCACATCCAGCGGATTTATATCTTCAATTAGATCAACCGGCTCAAATAAGGAAAGACCGACTTTAAGACAATCAGGACGGCAAACAGAAAGAAACCGATCATAGAAACCTTTGCCGTAACCTACTCTGTTTCCCATTCTATCGAATGTAAGAAGAGGCAATATTACAACATCAAGCTGCTCTGCTAATACTACTTTTCCTGCCTTAGGCTCCGCTATACCCCATTTATTCAATTCAAGCACTAAGTCCTCCTCCCATGCATAATGATGCATCGTAAGAGACCCCATATCTGACTTAGGTACCACCAATTGAATTTGAGGAAAGTTCTTCCGAAGCCAATTTATCAGTAAAGTTGTATCAGGCTCTTTAAAACCTTCTATAGGAAGAAATATGTGGATATAACTAAACCTCGCCCAATTAAACTGTTGAAATTTCGACAGCAGGTCATTGTTAAGAGAATCTTCTTCTTCTTTTGTTAAAAGTAAACGTACTTGTTTAAAGCGTTCTCGTAACTCTACTTTAGTAGCCATTTAATGCCTGAAAATCTACTTTACGCGTTCAATATAATTACCGGTACGGGTATCGATCTTTACTCGATCTCCCTGGTTTATAAATAATGGAACCTTAATCTCTACTCCTGTCTCAACAGTAGCATTTTTAAGAGCGCCTGTAGAGGTATCTCCTTTTACAGCAGGCTCACTATAAGTAATCTCAAGCTCTACGCTTGTAGGTGCACTTGCCATAATAGGCTCATCACTTTCAAAAGCAACAATTACATCCATTCCTTCTTTTAAAAACCTTGCTGTTTCACCAAACAGATGCTTAGGAATATTGAATTGTTCATAATTGCTATTGTCCATTACAACAAAAAAATCACCCTCATCGTACAGATATTGATAATCGTTTGTTTCAACACGAGCTATTTCTACCTCCTCATCTGTACGAAAGCGATACTCAGCAATCTTGCCGGTTTTAACGTTACGCATTCTGGCTTGATAAAAAGCTCGTAGATTTCCTGGGGTCCGATGTATAAACTCTTCAACTGTAACTAACTCACCATTAAATCTTAAAACATTTCCTGTTTTTACGTCAGAAGCCTTTGCCATTTAATTATAATTTATTTGATTTGATTTCAATACTATTTCCTAACAAAGATAATCGTTTAATGCCTATCTGCAAAAACAACCCAAAACCTCATTATTTATAGTCCTGTATCATCAAATGATGTGTACAGAAACTATATTCCTGAAGTTGATTAGAGCAAACAACAAGCAATCGCTGTTCTGAGAACTCTTTAATTAATTGATGATACCACTCCACTCCTTGAACATCCAGGTTCGAAGTAGGTTCATCCAAAAAGAGTAAAGGAGTATCTGCACAACAAGCCAAAACGAGTTTCACCCGCTGCTTCATTCCAGAAGAGAAATACCGGATCTCTTTATTTTCAGATTTTTTAAGATCCAATAACTGAATAATCCGGTCGGTATCCCAACCTTTAACTAGTTTCTTAAATCGAAAATGATAGGTTATTAATTCACGAAGCGTAAATTCTTCAATTAATTCAAGATAGGGTGCGGCCAATGATAAATGTTCAAAGACTTTGCTTACCTCAAGATCTGCATTATTTAAAGAATAGCCTAACTTCCCACTAGACGGACTTAAGTTGCCTGCAAGAACTTGCAAAAGAGTCGACTTCCCTGATCCGTTCGGACCTAAGATAGCATAACTTTCTCCTTGAATAAACTGGTAATTTACTTGTTTAAAGATCCATTCTCTATTAAACCTTCTACCAATATTCTCAAGCTCTATTTTCAAAACACACAGATTATTACATCGCTCCTAATTTCCCTTGCCCAAAACCTTTCATCACCCCACGATTGGAACTGCGAATAAAGTCAAGAATCTCATCCCTGATTTCTGTCGGTTTAAATTCTGTTTCAATAATACCCAGGGCCTTGGTAAGGTTATTATGCTTAACAAATAAAGTCCGATAAATATCCTGAATCTCGTTGATCATCTCAGAAGAGTAGCCTCTTCTACGTAAGCCAACTGAATTAATACCTACATAAGCGATCGGCTCACGCGCCGCCTTTACAAAAGGAGGAACATCTTTTCTTACCAGCGTACCACCAGCAATAAAAGCATGAGAACCAATACTGCAAAACTGATGAACAGCAACCATACCAGCTAAGACAACATAGTCGCCTACCGTAATATGGCCTGCCAGTGTACTGCTATTTGAAAAAATACAATTATCTCCAACTATACAATCATGAGCAATATGGCTATAAGCCTGAATAAGGCAATTCTTTCCAACACTTGTCTTCCACCGATCCTTTGTTCCTCTATTAATGGTAACACATTCACGTATGGTTGTATTATCACCAATTTCTGCTGTAGTTTCTTCGCCATCAAACTTTAGATCCTGTGGGATCCCTGAAATAACAGCCCCAGGAAAAATTCTACAGCCTTTTCCAATTCGGGCTCCTTCCATAATAGTCACATTGGGACCTATCCAGGTTCCTTCACCAATCTCAACATTTTTATAGATAGTAGCAAACGGTTCAATAACCACATTGTTAGCAATCTTTGCTTCCGGATGTATATAAGCTAGAGGTTGAATCATAATGTAGTTTCGCTTTCTTTAATTCTCGTAATTTGAGCCATCATCTCAGCCTCAACCACAACCTTCTCTCCAACCATACCAACTCCTTTCATCTGTGCTATTCCTCTTCTTATCGGTTCCATCAGGTCACATCTAAAAATAATGGTATCACCAGGAGACACTTGTGCTCTAAACCTGACGTTATCTATTTTTAAAAATAAAGTAATATAATTTCTAGGATCAGGAACGGTACTTAAAACCAAAATACCTCCCGTTTGGGCCATCGCCTCAACTTGTATAACTCCTGGAAAAACAGGTGTCCCAGGAAAGTGCCCTTGAAAAAGATCCTCATTCATGGTCACATTCTTCACCCCAACAACATGTGTTTTCGATAATTCTAATATCTTATCTATAAAAAGGAAGGGTGGGCGATGAGGTAAGATATCCATGATCTGTACAACATCATACAAAGGCTTCGCTGCAGGATCATAAAGATGAATCTTCTTCTTGCTTCTTTCCTTCTTTATAGCTGCTTTAATCTTTTTAGCAAAAGCTACGTTTGCTGCATGACCAGGTCTTGCTGCCATAATATGCCCTTTTAACGGCACTCCAATTAAAGCCAGATCACCTATCATATCCAGCAATTTATGTCGTGCCGGCTCATTCTGATAACGTAATTCTATATTATTTAGAATACCCTCTTTAGCTACTTTAATATCTTTACGGTTAAATAGCTTTGCCAAAGATGCCAACTCGGTATCGTTCACATCCTTATCAACAATTACAATCGCATTATTTAAATCACCGCCTTTAATTAGATTATTGTCTACCAGTGTTTCCAGTTCATGCAAAAAGCAGAAAGTTCGGGATGCCGCAATTTCTGTCTTAAATTCATCAATGCTAGAAATAGATGCATGTTGGCTTCCTAAAACAGGTGAGTTATAATCAATCATGCAAGTCAAACGGTAACCCTCCAAAGGCATTGCTACCATTTCTACTTCCCGCTCAGGTTCTGTATAATGCATATTGTGAGGAATAACATAATATTCCCTATCCAAATTCTGAAGCACATAACCTGCTTTTTCTAAAGCCTCTGTAAAAAAAGAAGAACTTCCGTCCATAATCGGAACTTCCGGCCCATCAATCTCAATCAATACATTATCGATCTCCATCCCTACCAAAGAAGCTAATAAATGTTCGATGGTACTTACACTTGCGCCGTTTTGAGAGATTGTAGTCCCTCTCGATGTATCAGTAACGTTATCAACATCTGCGTCAATAACAGGTTTACCTTCCAAATCAATCCTTTGAAATTTATAACCGTGATTCTCTGGGGCCGACTTAAACGTTAATGAAGCTGATCTGCCAGTGTGTAAACCCACACCAGAAATACTTACTTCGTTTTTAATGGTTCTTTGTTTCTCGTTCATTCTTTCAAACTCTTCGCCAATCGGCGATTTAAGATTAAAGTTACTTTTTATTTATTAAGTTTTCTAATTCCAAAATCCGCTTCTCAAGCAAAGGTAACTTCTGTAAAGTTACCTGAATACGCATTTGAGATGCATAATTAGATGCTGGTGTTCCCGCCCACTTTTTATCCGGTTCAACGATAGATCGGTTAATTCCTGATTGAGCCTGAACCTGAGTCCCTCTAGCAATTGTAATATGTCCTGCAACCCCAACTTGTCCGCCCAATACAACATTTTCAGCAACTTTAGCACTTCCCGAAATCCCCGTTTGCGCAGCAATCACTGTATTTTCTCCCACCTCCACATTATGTGCTAACTGAATTAAATTATCAAGTTTTACACCATTACCAATCTTGGTAGATCCAAGAGTTGCCCGATCAATGGTTGTATTTGCTCCAACTTCTACATCATTTCCAATGACAACATTCCCGATCTGATTGATCTTTTTATAAGTTCCATCTGCTTGCGGAGCAAAGCCAAATCCATCACTACCTATAATCGCACCTGAATGAATTATTACACGATCTCCTAAAACACAATCATAGTAAACTTTCACTCCCGCATGAATTGTACAGTTGTCGCCTAAAGTTACATTGTCGCCAATATAACTATGAGGATAGATTTTACAATTGTCACCAATCTTTACATAAGGTCCTATATAGCTAAAAGCAGCTATATAAACACCCTTGCCAATTTTTGCTGTTGGATGAATATAAGAAGGTTCTTCAATTCCCTTTTTGTCGAATCTTAATTGATTATAAGCATCCAGGAGAACAGAAAGAGCCGTATATGCATCTTTAACACGTATTAATGTCGACTGAACTGGCTGTTTAACCAATTGATCTTCATTAACGATTACAATAGAGGCATTCGAACTATATAAATAAGTTTCATATTTCGGATTAGAAAGAAATGTAATGCTCCCATGTTGAGCTTCTTCTATCTTTGATATTTCAGAAACCGCAACCTCAGCATCACCTTCGATTGTTCCATTTATTAAATCACTAATTTGTTGTGCGGTAAATTGCATCTGCAAATTTATATGTTACTAATTTATGAAGAAATAATTACCATATTGAAATCAGGGTGCTAAAATAAACCTTTTGAACGAAGATCTTTTGGAAAAGACACAATATATTTTTGCACCTTTTTCGATAAGACCTCAAGGTTAGATAAATCAGAAGCTTGCGTTATATCTTTAATCGTTCCATTCTTCATTAAAATTTTAATACTCCCATCTCCAACCTGATAAGCACTGTTAGAAATTGTTTTTGAATAAACAAGGTAGTTAACTTCCGCTTCCGATACATCAAAATAGTCTATTGCAGCTTCTTTAAGCTTTAACAATAGTTTTTCGTCGGGCTTATCATTACTCATCTCTACATTATTCAATT
This sequence comes from Albibacterium bauzanense, assembly GCF_004339765.1. Lineage (GTDB taxonomy): Bacteria > Bacteroidota > Bacteroidia > Sphingobacteriales > Sphingobacteriaceae > Albibacterium > Albibacterium bauzanense. The sequence continues at coordinate 398,505 of NZ_SMGO01000002.1, forward strand.
GCCGGTTCATCAATCGGCTACACAATAAAGATAAAGTCTTATCCGGATGATTTGTCCAAACCTTAATACTTGCCAATATATCAACGTCATCTAATTCAACAAAAGCAGCAAGATGTGCAGGATCTTTTTCAAAAGCCTCCTTTGTAATGCGCGTTGTTAAAAAATGTTTTAAAAATGGAGTAGCAAACAGATCATGCCCTTGCAAACTAAGCTGTTTAGCTCTATGAAGAATCTTAACCAACATCTGTTCAGCACTAATAACTGTTTTATGCAAATATACCTGCCAATACATAAGTCGTCTGGCAATTAAAAACTTCTCTATCGAATAAATCCCCTTCTCTTCAACAACAAGCTCATTATCAAAAACATTCAACATCTTTATAATCCGGTTGAAGCTGATCACTCCTTCTGTTACACCGGTAAAAAAGCTATCCCTAATAAGATAATCCATACGGTCTGTATCAAGCTGGCTGGATACAAGCTGATGCAAAAAGAATTTCGGATAATTATTTCTGAAAATAGATATAGCAGTCGTTAACTGGCCATTAAACTCCTTATTCAACTTGTCCATTATTAGTCCGGAAATATCCTCATGTGAAACATCCTCTACAATAGAGTGTTCAAGCGAATGAGAAAAAGGCCCATGCCCGATATCATGTAATAATATAGCGATTAAAGCAGCTTCCTCTTCGTCGCTACTTATCTCTACACCCTTTCCACGAAGAGTTTCAATGGCCAATCCCATTAAATACATAGCACCCAAGGCATGCTGAAAGCGAGTATGAAGCGCCCCAGGATAAACCATATGAGTTAAACTTACTTGTTTAATATATCGTAATCGCTGAAAATAAGGATGCTCAATTAAATCAAAAATCAATCCGCCAGGAATGGAAATAAATCCATAAACGGGATCATTGACTATTTTTTTCTTCTTCAATTTTTAAAATAAATTTCAACAAAGGTGCTATTTTTTTATCAATATATAGATTCAGCACATCATATATAGAACTATATAAACTAAGATAAAGCTACTTATCTTAAAAAAATATTTTTACTTTAGAAGGAACACTTTTCTGTTAATGTTTGTTAAATTATTAATACCTAATAAAACATTCTTTAAGTTCGCGCTTTACATAGGTAAACTAACATACAATGCAAGAAACGAATATATTATGGGCTGATGACGAGATTGATTTGCTCAAGCCCCATATCATGCTTTTAAATGAAAAAGGTTACTTTGTAAAAACTGTAACAAACGGTACAGATGCTGTAGAAGCTTTTAAAACAGCTTATTTCGATTTAGTATTTTTAGATGAAAATATGCCCGGATTAACGGGGCTGGAAACCTTAGCAGAATTAAAAAGTATCAATCCGGCTGTCCCAATGGTACTGGTTACCAAAAACGAGGAAGAACACCTGATGGAGGATGCTATTGGAGCAAAAATCGACGATTATTTAATAAAGCCCGTCAATCCAAAACAGATTCTATTAACGATTAAAAAGTTAACAGAAAATAAAAGACTAGTAAGTGAAAAAACTTCAATTGCTTATCAACAAGATTTTCGTGTATTGGGTATGACACTCAATGATCGCTTAGATCACGAGCAATGGGCAGAAGTTTATAAGAAACTTGTGTACTGGGAGCTTTCCCTCGAAAAATTAGAAGATGCAGGAATGCATGAAGTCCTCACTCTTCAAAAAGCAGAAGCAAATGCTCAGTTTTCAAAATTTATTGAAAACCATTACTTAGGTTGGATAAAATCTCCTGAAACCGGACCAGTGCTTTCTCATCAATTGTTTGCTAAAAAGCTATTCCCTTCCATGAAAAAGGAGAAACCTACTTTCTTCTTTTTAATTGATAATCTTAGGTACGATCAATGGCGCATTATCAATACAGTTCTAAGCAGCTATTATCATCTTGACGAAGAGGATCACTACTATAGCATTCTACCAACAGCAACCCAATATGCGAGAAATGCTATTTTTAGCGGTTTAATGCCCTTAGAAATGGAAAAGCGATATCCTAAAATGTGGCAAAACGATGAAGATGAAGGAGGGAAAAACCTACATGAAGAAGACTTTATTGCAGATCAAATAAAACGCATTATGCGTAAAGACAGCAAATTTTCTTACAATAAGATTCTTACTCTTGAACAAGGAAGAGATATTGCCGAGAACTTAAGCAATCTGATGGAGAATGACCTGAACGTATTAGTATACAATTTCGTCGATATGCTTTCTCATGCAAGAACCGACATGGCAATGATTCGTGAACTAGCCAGCGACGAATCTGCTTACCGTTCTTTAACCCTTTCGTGGTTTGAGCACTCTCCTTTGTTAGATACATTGAAAAGACTTTCACAGAAAAACGTACGTATAGTCATCACAACTGATCATGGAACTATTCGGGTAAAACACCCAAGCAAAGTAATCGGCGATCGAAATACCAATACAAACTTGCGGTACAAACAAGGGAAAAACCTTAATTTTATAGCCAAAGATGTTTTCCATATAAAGAATCCGCACGACGCCATGTTACCGAAGCTACATGTAAGCTCAAGCTTTATTTTTGCAAAAGAAGATACTTATTTCGTTTATCCGAATAACTACAATCAGTTCGTGAATTATTATAATGAAACTTTCCAACATGGAGGAATCTCAATGGAGGAAGTTATCATTCCATACATTTCATATAGCACCAAATAACTTGAAAGAGATTATTTTAAACCAGCTCAATCAATTACCTCAAGTTGCAACACAGCTTCTGGAACTTGCTGGTGAGAAAAAAGTATTCCTATTTGAAGCACCCATGGGCGCAGGAAAAACAACCATAATTAAAGCTTTATGTAAAGAATTAGGTGTAGAGGACCCCATTACCAGCCCTACATTTTCAATCGTAAATGAATATATCGGAAAAGATGGCCCTATTTATCACTTTGATTTTTATCGATTAAAAGATGAACAAGAAGCCTATGATTTAGGTTATGAAGAGTATTTCTATTCAGGGAACTACTGCTTTGTTGAATGGCCGCAAAAAATAAACTCATTATTGCCTGATGATGCTTTCCTCATTCAAATAGAAGTAGTAGATCAAACTCGCCTATTGAAAATCGACGCATAAGTTTGTACTTAAGCTTTTAATTTCTTTTTCGTACCTTAATCCCATCATTATGAATGAATCTAAGGTATGAGCGAATTTTCTAACTTAGCCCACCAGGCTTTAAGACAAACACAGGAAGTTTTACAAGAAATTGGTACCAGAAAGAATCAATTATTCATTGGAATCCCTAAAGAAACCTCCTTTCAGGAGAATAGGATAGCATTAACACCCTTATCCGTAGCTTTACTAGTTGAGAACGGCCATCGTGTTATCATGGAAAGCGGAGCAGGAGCTGCCGCAAATTTTCTAGACCATCATTACAGCGAACAAGGCGCAGAAATTATCCCAGATAAGAAAAGTATCTATAAGGCTGACGTAATTATCAAAATATCGCCACCAACCATGGAGGAAATCGATATGATGAAAAACGGCCAGGTTCTATTCTCGTCTCAACAACCTTCCTATTTAAGTCTGGAGCAATTACAGGCTATGATGAAAAAACGCATCACTGCAATTAGCTATGAATACCTGCGCGATGAAGGAAATATACTTACCGTAGTAAGGGCCATGAGTGAAATTGTGGGTGCCACATCCATATTAATCGCTGCAGAATATTTAAGCAATGTATTTGATGGGAAAGGCTTAATGTTAGGTGGAATAACGGGAGTTCCTCCAACAGAAATTGTCATTTTAGGTGCAGGAACCGTAGGCGAGTATGCTGCCAGAACAGCCTTGGCATTAGGCGCTCAGGTTAAAGTTTTCGATAGTTCCATATACAGGTTACGTCGTTTACAAACCAATATTGGCAGCCTGGTATTTACATCCGTTATTCAGCCCATTGTTCTGCGAAAAGCAATTATTTCTTCAGATGTAGTAATTGGCGCGGTCCGTTCTGTTAATGGAAGATGCCCATGTCTTATTGAAGAAGCCACTGTAGAAAAGATGAAACCAAATTCCGTTATTATCGACGTAAGCATCGATCAAGGAGGTTGCTTTGAAACTTCACAAATTACCAATCACCTAAAACCAACCTTTAGAAAGCACGATGTAATCCATTATTGTGTTCCAAACATTGCTTCGCGGGTTGCAAGAACGGCCACCTATGCCCTGACTAATATTTTCACCCCCATATTACTCGAAATGGGAGAAATGGGAAGTATGATAAATTTAATATGGAACAGGCCGGGAATAAGAAATGCCGTATATCTTTACCAGGGCGCATTAACTAATAAAGACATCGGCGAGCGCTTCAATATTACACCCAAAGACCTTGAGCTAATTGCTTTTTCTCACCGTTAGAAAAACCAATCCCATATTTTAACGTTTCTAAAATATAAATATGCAGGTCAATATCAAATACTTTAAAAGATACTTCTCTCTTATTAAAGAAACACTCGCAGGGTTTTCAGAAGATAAAATAATGAAGAAAAGTGCTGCCTTAGCTTATTATACAGTCTTTTCTTTAGCTCCTCTTTTATTGATCATCATGTGGACAGTAAGTTTTTTCTATGGTGAAGACGCCATAGAAGGACGGGTTTTCAATGAATTGACAGATATCATTGGCCCAAGCGCTGCCAAGCAAGTTCAAGACATTATTCAAAAGATCAGCGTTTCAGAAAAATCAGGAATAGCAATTATTATAGGAATCGGCACCTTAATTATAGGCTCTACAACAGTATTTATTGAAATTCAAGATTCTATTAACTCCATCTGGGGCGTTCGGGCCAAACCTCAAAAAGGACTAAGAAAAATGATAATAGACCGTATGCTTTCTTTTTCTATCGTTATAGGCTTAGGCTTTCTGCTTATCGTCTCCCTGATAGTAAGTACCGTTATTGAGCTGCTAAGCAGCTACTTATTAACGATCTTTCCTGATACGATTGCCATTGTATTCACAATCATAAACTTTGGAATAACCTTCATCGTAATTGCCATTCTATTTGGTGTAATCTTCAAATTCCTGCCCGATGCAGAAATAAAATGGAAACACGTTAGAGGCGGAGCCATTTTTACAGCAATCCTTTTTATCGTCGGCAAATACCTAATCGGCCTATACATGCAATTTACTGCACCAGAGAGTGCCTATGGTGCAGCCGGGTCGATTATAATTATTCTCCTCTGGATATATTATACATCAGCCATATTATATTTCGGAGCCGAATTTACTAAGGTATATACAAAATGGACCAGCGGAGAGATCTTACCTTCCCGATTTGCCGTTCGTGTTATACAAACAGAAATAGAACACGATGTACACCAACAAGATGATCTAAAGCGATAAGATATTTGCTATCTTCAAAAGATTAGGATTTACTTCCCTGATATGCTTAATAGCTCTGTCAAACGGAGTGAAACAAACATCAGGTCCTATCAAACCGGCCATTTCGCCCGACTTTCCAGCCAGAAGGCCTTCTACCGCTGCTACCCCTAATCGACTTGCCAATACACGATCCATACAAGAAGGTTTACCCCCACGTTGAATATGCCCCAATACAGAAACACGTACATCGTAATGAGGAAAACGATTTTTAACCCGATCTGCAACCTCAAAAGCACCTCCGGCCTCATCTCCTTCAGCAACAATAATTATTCTTGAAGATTTATTCTTCCTTGTTTTATCCATTCGGTCCAGCGTATCGCTGAAATCAAGATTAGCCTCAGGAATCAAAATAGCTTCAGCACCTGTACCAATTCCACTTCTCAGTGCAATTAATCCAGAATCTCTGCCCATAACTTCTACAATAAATACACGATCGTGTGATTCAGCAGTATCTCTAATCTTATCTACAGCATCTACAACCGTATTAATCGCTGTATCATAGCCAATTGTAAAATCAGTTCCTTGTAAATCATTATCAATTGTTCCTGGAATACCGATGATCGGAACATCGTGCTCATCTATAAATTTCTTAGCACCCGTAAAAGTACCATCTCCTCCAATTGCAACCAAAGCATCAATCCCGGCTTCCTGTAATTTATCATAGGCTTGCTGTCTCCCCTCCACTGTAAGGAATTCCTGACTTCTGGCAGTTTTAAGAATAGTACCTCCACGTTGGATTATATTTGCAACAGACTTAGCATCCATTTCATACAAATCTCCCTTAACTAATCCATCATACCCCCTCGTAATTCCAAAAACCTTTAAATCATAATATAAACCTGTTCTAACTACAGCCCGAATTGCTGCATTCATTCCTGGCGCATCTCCACCCGAGGTAAAAAGACCAATACTTTTAATCTGTTTCATTCAAAAATTTTATTTCTTTATTGACGCTACTATTATAAGAAAAATTAAGCTATTACACGGTATATCTATGATAAGAAGCTGAAATTATTTAAGGCCTTCAGCACGGTAAGCCTCTAGTCCGCTATCTAAGAACTCAATATAATTAGGAATACTTAAATTATAGGCTTGAGCCGGAACAAGCTTTTGACCCTTAGAGTCTGCAATTACATAATAGGGCTGAGAATTGGTTCCAAAAACCGAAGCTTGCATATCACTCCATTTCTGTCCAATTCTTGCTATCTTTTTACCACTGAATTCAGAAACATACTTTTCAGACTCTTCCAGTTCGGTTTTATCATCTACATAAAGTGATATCAGAACAAAATCTTGTTTCAATCGCTTCAAAACTTCCGGATCAGGCCAAACGGAAGCTTCCATTTTCCTGCAATTAACACAGCTCCAACCTGTAAAATCAATTAAAACCGGCTTATTAACCTTTTGAGCATAATCAAGTCCTTCCTGATAATCATAAAACGCATCCAGGCCATGTGGTGCATGAAAAATATCCGCATATTTCCGGCCTGAAGCTCCCTCGTTTGCTACATTGCTACTACCGATATTTCCATACGTTAACTTATTCAAATCAAAGTCTTGCGTAGGCTGTGGAGGCAACCAGGCACTAATACCTTTTAACGGGGCACCCCACATACCTGGAACCATATAAATGGTAAAAGAGAATATCAAAATAGCAAAGAATAAACGCGGTAAAGACAATATTTTAATATCATCTGATGCAGACAACTTGATTTTTCCTAATAAGTAGAAACCAAATAATCCAAAGATTACAATCCATAATGCTAAAAACACTTCGCGGTCTAACAAACCCCAATGATATGCTAAATCCACATTAGAAAGGAATTTAAACGCTAAAGCCAGCTCTAAAAAGCCTAAAGAGACTTTAACCGTATTCAACCATCCTCCCGACTTTGGCATCTCTTTTAAGAATGCCGGGAAAAGAGCAAAAATGATAAAAGGAATGGCTAAAGCAATGGAGAATCCTAACATTCCGATGGCCGGCCCTAACAAGGTTCCCTTTGATACTGCCTCTACCAATAAATAGCCAATAATAGGACCAGTACATGAAAAAGATACCAGGGCCAATGTAAATGCCATAAAGAAAATGCCAAGTAATCCGCCCTTATCCGACTTTTCATCCATTTTATTAACAAAACGAGAAGGTAAGGTAATTTCGAACGCTCCTAAAAAGGAAATAGCAAAAACAAGAATGATGGCAAAGAATAAAAGATTAAATACCGCACTACTGGCAGCCTCGTTTAAGGCAGAAGCACCAAAAATAAGTGTAACGATCATGCCCAGAGCTACGTAAATCACAACAATAGATATTCCGTAGATAATTGCATTCCAAATTCCTTTTGTCCGACTACCACTACGTTTCGTAAAGTAAGAGGTTGTCAATGGAACCATCGGATAGATGCAAGGCATTAAAAATGCCGCAAACCCTCCAATTAAGCCCGCAATAAAAATACCCCAAAGGCTTTGATTTTGAGAAGCATCGTCCTGATTATTAACACTGCTGATAGCTCCTGGTTTAACGATACTTGAATCACTCGCAGAAGAAGAATCAGCCCCAGAAAGAGAAGAGTCTAATTCAGCAGTACCCGAATCTTGTTGCATTCCTGCAGGTAAGGATACAATATTAGTTGACTCGTTAATACTACTAAGGCTTCCTGCTGCCGAAGATCCACTTGGCTTAACAAGCTCTGAACTAGCAAGCGAAGCTGCATTTGACGCATCTACGGAAATACTAAAAGGAACCTCTTCGGGCGGCAAACAGTGACTATCATCACAGGTCATAAACTCTAATACGCCCTTGACCGTAACCTTTGCCTGCGTTAATTTTATTTTCTGGGAAAACTTAACCTGCTTTTTATGCCAGGAAATCTGCATCTTAAACGTTGGATCAAAACCACCAACGGCTTTCGGACTCTCAGTTACTGTACCATCCAAGGTATAACCCGTACCTTTTTCAAAACTAAATGAAGTAGGAATAGGACCTCCATCTTCAATGAATTGAGAATATACATGCCAGCCCGGAGCTATATCTGCTGTAATAACCAGCGTTGCACTACTCTTCGTAATATTTTCAGCCTCAAATTTCCAAGTAACAGGTGTATATATTTGCGCATTGGCAAATAAACCCCAAAAAAGTAAAATAAATACCGAGAAAATCTTCTTCATAACATCTTCTTAAAACACGAACTCAATCTCTTTAAAATTAAATCTTGCAGAATGACCATTGAAATCAACAATTAACTGTCCGTCATCCGCCACATCAATAATTTTACCCTCAACAGATACACCTTCCAAATTAAACTTTCTAACTTCGTTTAACCCATAAAGTGCCTTTTTATAGACTAACTGCAGATCTGCAATACCTTGATTCTTTAATTGAAAATAACACTTTTCAATCGACTTACAAAGGTCGTATAATAAGTCAGTTAATATGTATTCACGATGTAATAATTCCTTTATAGAACATGCATTTTTCAATCCTGAAAAGTCTTCCTGATTAACATTAATTCCAATGCCAACAACAGACTCCCTCCACTCGTTGCCCTGCAGTATATTCTCAATTAGGATTCCCCCTAATTTACGATCACCTACATAAATATCATTTGGCCATTTAATCGCCAATTCTTCCCCAAGCAATGGGTAAAGTGCTTCATAAATTGCAACACAAATTACAATGTTGATATTAAATTGTTGAATTGGATTTAAAAAAGAAGGCTTTAATAAAATACTAAAGGTGAGATTTTTGCCCGATTCTGATAACCATTTATTACCGGATTGCCCTCTTCCACCAAACTGTTCCTCTGCCATTATAACAGTACCCTCACTAAATGGCGCAGATTTTGACAGTTCTTCTTTTAAGTAATCATTTGTAGAAGAAATACTCTTTAATGTAATAAATTTTTGACCATTAAGAAATGATGAAAAAGTGTTACTTTGCAAGTGTTCAGTTAAAATAAAAGTAAATAATTGTCAAAACTAATATAATTAATGACAAAAAGTAGAAATCAAAATGAATCAACATACATTTCTGAAATCATCATACATGGTCTTCAAGAGAAAAAAGGGAATGAGATCGTAAGAGTTGACCTAAGAAAAATAAACAGTTCAGTGACAGACTATTTCGTAATTTGTCATGCAGATTCCTCCACTCAGGTTCGCGCATTAGCGGACAGCGTTGAGAAAGAAGTTTACCAGGCTTTACATCAAGATCCTTGGCATAAAGAAGGTTTCGAACAAGGCGAATGGGTTTTATTAGATTATGTAGATGTTGTAGTACATATCTTTAAAACAGAAAAACGTCAACATTATGGTATCGAAGACCTTTGGGGAGATGCCAAACTTGAAAATTATAAAAGTGCTTAACCCCTTATCTTAAGGTACAAAAAAATATAGAGCAACCAGTAAACGTTGCAATAATCTAATAGTTCAAGAATGAAAGAAAAATTTTCAAACCAGGCAAGTGGAAGAAAGAAAATTCCAAGTAAAAAAATTACTCCAAAACCGCCTCGGTTCAATATTATGTGGGTATGGATGGCTCTATTATTAGGCTTTTTTGTACTACAATATGTATTTAGTGGAGACACTGCCAAATCCATCACCTACCAACAATTCGAAGAGAATATGTTAAAGACTGGTGATGTTGATCACCTGGTAGCCTTTAAAAAGAATGAACTTATTGCCGTTGAAGTTTACATTAAAAAAGATAAACTAGACGATCCTAAGTATAAAGAGGTAAAACCTCAGCCCAATGCACTTAATATGTCTGCAGAAGCAGGTCCGCAATATATTTTTACTGACGGATCTTTTGATGCTTTAGAAAGAAAATTAAATGCAGCTCAGGCAGAGGTTCCTCAAAATGAACGCGTAAGCTTAAAGCTTGAAGAAAGAAACAGCCCATGGACAGGCTGGTTGCTTACACTTCTGCCATTTGTATTAATTATTGCCTTCTGGGTATACTTAATGCGTAGAATGGGTAATGGTGGTGGCGGCCCGGGTGGACAGATCTTCAATATTGGTAAATCCAAAGCAAAGTTATTCGATAAGGAATCACAAGTTAATATCACCTTTAACGATGTAGCCGGCTTAGAAGAAGCCAAGCAAGAGGTAATGGAAATTGTAGATTTCCTTAAAAACCCGAAAAAATACACCAACCTTGGAGGTAAAATTCCAAAGGGAGCTCTTTTGATAGGTTCACCAGGAACCGGTAAAACATTGTTAGCAAAGGCTGTTGCCGGTGAAGCTCAAGTTCCGTTTTTCTCCCTTTCGGGTTCAGACTTCGTAGAAATGTTTGTCGGAGTAGGAGCATCCCGTGTACGAGATCTATTCAAACAGGCAAAAGAAAAAGCCCCTTGTATCATCTTTATTGATGAGATTGATGCAATTGGTCGTGCTCGTGGAAAAAACAGCATGATGGGTGGAAACGATGAAAGAGAAAACACACTGAATCAATTACTAGTTGAGATGGATGGTTTCGGAACAGATTCAGGAATTATCATCCTTGCTGCAACCAACCGTCCGGATGTTCTAGACCCTGCTTTACTGCGTCCAGGACGATTTGACAGACAAATATCAATTGATAAGCCCGATTTAGTAGGTAGAGAGCAGATATTCAAAGTTCACTTAAAACCTATTAAATTAGCTGAAGGGGTAGATGCCAAAAAACTATCTGCTCAAACACCAGGATTTGCAGGTGCTGAAATCGCCAACGTATGTAACGAAGCTGCTCTTATTGCTGCACGTCGCAATAAAGAAGCGGTAGATATGCAAGACTTCCAGGATGCTATTGACCGGGTTATTGGTGGATTAGAAAAGAAAAATAAAATAATATCTCCTGAAGAGAAACGCATAGTTGCCTACCACGAAGCAGGACACGCTATTGCTGGCTGGTTCTTAGAACATGTAGATCCGTTAGTTAAAGTATCTATTGTACCGCGCGGTATAGCTGCATTAGGATATGCTCAATACTTACCTAAAGAGCAGTTCTTATACACTACCGAGCAGTTAATTGATAGTATCTGTATGACCATGGGTGGTCGTGTATCTGAAGATATCACTTTCGGAAAAATATCAACCGGAGCTCAAAACGACTTAGAACGAATCACCAAATTGGCTTATGCCATGGTAACCGTTTATGGTATGAACCACCGCGTTGGAAACGTTTCTTTCAATGAAGCACAAGAAGGCAATCAGTTCAATAAGCCTTATTCTGAGAAAACCGCCGAATTGATTGATGACGAAGTACGCATGCTGATTGCAGATGCCTACGATAGAACCAAGAAGTTATTATTAGATAATAAAGAAGGCTTGCAAAAACTAGCTGATAAATTATTGGATAAAGAAATCTTATTCCAATCAGATCTGGAAGACATTTTAGGCAAGCGACCATTTAATACACGTACAACCTACGATGAGTTTGTAAACAGCGAAACAAACAATCAAGAACAGATCACAGAAGACCTGGTTCACGATGCCGTTACAGACCATCCTGATGCTGTAGAGAATAACCCTACAAGCGATCCGGCACCGAGTGATAATCTATAAAATTAAAGGCTAAGAGCAATCGCTCTTAGCCTTTCTTCGATCTATGAAAGAATCTACCTCTAAAGAACAGATTTTAAAAAGAGTAAGGGTAGCCTTACTAGAAAAGAGAGACAATCCTTATTCGAACCTCGAAGAAACACCCCTATACCCTCCATTTGAAGATCCGCTGGAAATAGTATTTGCAAAACAGTTTTCAGCCGTTGCCGGCAAATTTGTTTTCTGTGATGGCGAAATTGATTTAGTTGAAAACCTCTTGGCCTTAGCGGATAAGCATGCATTAAGAAAAATGTATGCCTGGGAACCAAAATTACAAGAGCTATTAAATCACTATGGCTTCCCTTTCTATAGCACTGATACCGATTTCGATAAAGCAGATGCAGGAATAACCTTATGCGAAGCACTGGTTGCAAGAAATGGAAGTATTTTACTTAGCAATGCCAGTGGGGCAGGAAGAAGGCTTAGCATCTTTCCTTCCATACATATAGTGATTGCCTACACCTCGCAACTAGTTGGCGACATCAAAGATGGTTTGGATTTCTTAAAAACAAAATACAAAGACGAACTACCTTCCATGATTAGCCTGGTTACCGGTCCTAGTCGCACAGCTGATATTGAAAAAACACTTGTATTGGGCGCTCACGGCCCAAGAGAATTGTACCTTTTCCTGCTCGATGATTCCATCGTAAACGTCTAAATAAGACAAGTTTATAAGACGATCAATATACATTCCTTTACATAATCGAATTATGTACGGGTATTCCTTCCGTTGAGTTTGCGTTATTTAGGCCTAAATAACGCAGACTCAACGGAAGGAATATCCATGTTCGAAACCAGCTTATAAAGGAATGCTTTTCTTTTACAAATAAATGTTCCATCAAAAGTAATTAATTACTAATATATTTAGTAATTTTGATAGATGGATTCAGAAAGAGAATATTTTAAAGGAAGAGGATCGCAAATAAATCCAAACAATAAATTTGCCCAAAACAAATATAAGACAGAATTTATTGAAGGGCTCGATGAAGAACTTCTGGAAAATTCATCTACCAAATTTTATCAGGAAACACCTAAGAAAATAATCAGCACCAATGATAGTCCGGATCTCTCTTTCAGACAATCCATCAATCCTTATCAAGGATGTGAACACGGCTGTATTTATTGTTACGCCAGAAACTCGCATGAATACTGGGGCTTTAGTGCCGGATTAGATTTCGAGCGAAAGATTATAGTAAAACACAATGCAGCTGCATTATTAGAGGAAGCCTTTAATAAAAAAGGCTATCAAGCTGATACCATTATGTTATCTGGCAACACTGACTGTTATCAACCCATTGAACGCAAATTAAAAATAACCCGTTCTTTACTCCAGGTATTTCAACGTTATCATCATCCCGTTTCTATGATCACTAAAAACAACCTGATTCTACGCGATATCGATATACTGAGTGAATTAGCCAAAGAAAACTTAGTGCATGTAGCCATTACCATCAACTCTTTAAATGAAGAGCTAAGAATGAAGATGGAGCCTCGAACCGTAACAGCTAAAGGGAGATTGAAGGTGATTGAAAAATTAAGCAATGCCGGAATCCCCGTTTTTTTGATGTGCGCTCCTATTATACCAGGTTTAAACAGCGACGAAATGCCTCAATTAATTAAAGCAGCAGCAGATTGTGGAGCAAAATCTGCAGGCTTTACCCTGGTAAGGCTTAATGGAGCAATTGCTGAAATATTCACAGACTGGATAAATAAAACCTATCCGGATAGGGCAGAAAAAGTACTTCATGCCATTGCAGAAAGTCACGGAGGAAAATTAAATGACTCAGAATGGTCGCGCCGATCAAGAGGAAGCGGGCAAATGGCAGAAAGCATCCATAAACTTTTCTATATTTCACGTAAACGATATATGGGCGATGCTCACCTGCCTCCTTTATGTAATAATTTATTTACACCAAAACATGGCAAACAATTGAAAATGTTTTAATCAATAAAATACCAAACCATATAATTTTATTACCTTTCAAACTTTGCAAACCATAGGTAATAAATTGCTTTAAACAATCTTATGCAAGAGTATCTTTTACAAACACCAGTTGCCAGTATTATTTTAGTATTTACTTTAGTAACCAGTATCTACACATTTTCAAATCCGGAATTATTCGGGAAGTTAATGCTTCATCCCTACAGCGTAAGCAGGGGAAAAAATGTATATACTATTTTAACAAGCGGTATTATTCACCGCGATTGGATGCACCTTGCATTCAATATGCTAACCTTCTTTTTCTTTGCTTTCCCTTTAGAACAATTACTGGCGCAACTTAGTAGTTGGGGACATATTCAATTTCTAATAATCTATGTTGTAGCCTTAATTTTAAGTGATATTACAACTATTATAAAGGAAAAGAATAATTATCGCTATCATAGTTTAGGAGCCTCCGGTGCTATTTCGGCCGTCCTGTTCAGCTATATTTTGTTCAATCCAACAATGTCATTGTATTTGTTTTTTATCCCTATTCCTATCCCTGCAGTAATCTTCGGTCCTCTATTTTTGGTATATTGTGTTTGGGCAGCAAATGCAGCGCGCGATAGTATTAACCACGATGCTCACTTTTATGGAGCACTCAGCGGATTGAGTATCACAATTCTAATGTATCCACAAATTATAGGGCACTTTATCAATGAAGTATTGGGAATGCTGGGGTAATTTTAAGACTTAAAATCTACTTATTCTTTCAAAAGCTTTTTCACTTCTTCTAAAGAAATAAAAGACTGGTCTTTATCTTTAATAAAAGACATTGGATTTTCCGGATCTTTAATAATTTCGAACAAGGTATATCCCCAGGGTTTCCAAAAATTCTCGATTACTTGTCCGTAGGTTTTGGCTTGCCAATTATCAAAAATGGGGCGAGAATTAACTCCTAGTAAAGACATCGGTTCAATGTAAAAACGATCATCTATAGAAGAGATCATATAATCTGGCAAACGATTAAAAAGATAGCAAGAATAAAAGAAACGTCCGCATAATTCTTCGAACTGGATGGGATGAAGCTTCTGATCTTTTACAATGGATAGAATTTCTTCATGATAAGTTAAGTTAGCCCCGTTATCTTGTAAACAAGCAATAATACCGAGATTCTTAATGCGTAAAGAATAAACCAAGGTGTTTATTTCATCCCGATAATTATAGGTATTCTCCGGATTATCGACTTCATAAACCAAGATGCTGAAAGGAAGGACAGTTTCATATTCAACATCTTGTATAAGCGACTGCAACATGGCATGCAGGTTTTTGAACTTATGAACCAATGTCTGCGAAAAGTTCATGTCTTCACCACTTAATAGCTGCTGCCTGATACCTACTTGTATTTCATTGAAAATAATACCGTAAACCCATTTTGAGATCCATTGAAACAGCGTTACCTTATCTAGTTCTTTCACACCTGCATAACCCTTTTCAAAAGCAATGCGAACCTGTTCATCCAAGTGGCTTAAACGTTCATAAACCTCGGGAGAACAAGGTAATTTAAGATCGCTATAATTTTTATAGCTTTCATCGAGCATTTTAAAAGGCTGATCGCCAATGTTATGCTCCTTTAAGATCCACTCTGGAAAAACCGGATAAAAAGAAGGTTTCTCAAGTTTAACCCCACTTAAAAAACAGGTATTAGTATCGAAGTAGAATTTATCAAAAGGATTGTACAGCTGTTTTTCCATGCAGTCAAAGATACCATTTATGCCCTTTCAAAAGTGTCAGTTAAAAGTTGAAATAAAAACAATAAATTCGCAACATAGAAACTAAAAGACTTTGTCCGAAAAATAAGGATCGCAATGAAACCAAAAATTCATTTCTTTACAGAAGATATCGAGTTTAAATTAAAGAATAAAACAAATCTTAAAAAGTGGATTATCGAAAGTGTTGAAGCCGAGAGTTCATTTGTAGGAGAGTTGAATTTCATTTTTTGTTCGGATGAATACCTGTTAAAAATTAACCAGGAATACTTAAATCACGATACTTATACTGACATCATTACTTTCGATAACAGTGAGGAAGATGATGAAATTTCTGGCGACATATTTATCAGTGCAGAAAGAGTTACTGAAAACGCTTCTCAGCTTAATATCGATCCTCAAACAGAATTACATCGGATAATTATTCACGGCGTATTGCATCTTATAGGGTTTCTTGATAAAGCACCAAAGGATAAAGCGCTAATGACTTCAAAGGAAGATCATTATTTAAATAGGCGCAATTTCTAAATAAATAAAGAGGTTTCCTTTTTAAATCAACAATTTATCTTTTAAACAAAAAAGCTATTCCGAAGTGGAATAGCTTTTTTGTTTAATTAAAAGTGACTCTGCTTTATTAGTAGAATTAGTCGCGGCTTCCAAATAAGAAGCTTGCATAATAAAGCAAAGTTGCCAATGAAGACAAGGCTGCAACCACATAGGTCATAGCTGCCCATTTTAAGGCATCTTTAGCGCCGCTATGCTCAACACTGTCGCCCATAACACTCGGATTTAACTGAAGCCATGCCAATGCTCTTTTAGATGCATCAAACTCAACCGGCAAAGTAATGAATGTAAACATTGTTGTAATTGCCAAAGCACCTACACCAATTGCTAATACCAGTGGATTACCAGATGAGAAGAACATTAAAACACCAATGATCAATACAACGGATGTCATTTTGGATGCAATATTAACCATCGGAACCACAGCAGAACGCAATGTAAGCCATGAATAAGCTTTAGCATGCTGAACTGCGTGTCCGCATTCGTGAGCGGCAACTGCAGCTGAAGCAACGCTTCTACCTTCATAAACTTCCGGACTTAAGTTAACAGTACGGTCGGCTGGATTGTAATGATCGGATAATCTTCCCTCGGCCGATAATACCTGAACATCATAGATGCCATTGTCGTGCAGCATTTTTAAGGCAATATCTTTTCCACTCATTCCGCTTGCTAACGGAGTTTCTGAGTATTGCTTAAATTTGTTTTTAAATCTCCACTGTACTGCGAAACTTATAATCGCAATTGCGATAAACAATATCATTCCCATATTTTCTTTCTATTTTTTTAAATTTCAATTTTATACTGACTAACTATCAAATTATATACCGTTGTAAAAATAACAGAATAAATGAGCAAAAAACGCGCTCTTAAGTAATATTTTAATTATTAAGACTGATAAAGCCACTTATAAAAGATAAATACTGACAAAATAACAGGAGTTCTATTTCATCATCAATTTTATTACCTTTGATTTTACTAATATTTTTATCAAATGGATTATTTAATCATTGCTCTTCTCTTTATATTATTTTTATTCGTGGCTTTATTATTCTTTAAAAAATCAGGCAATAAAAAGGATAATGAAAGCATTGAACTTGATCTGATAAAAAAAGAACGCGATGATCTGACAATACAGCTGGCAAGATCAGAACAAGAAGTTATTAGTTTGCAGGAAGAAAAGAAGAATATGCTTGCTCTTTTAAAGCAGGATAATGAACAATTGCGCATTGATTTAGCAAGAGAAAGAGATGAGCATATTCAGGCACAAAAGCAGTTAGAAAAAGTCAATTCTTATTTTAATGCTCAAACTGAAAAAATAAATGAGCAGAAAGAAGAGATTAAATCTATTAAAGATCAATTGAATAAAGATTTTGAATTGATTGCCAATCGTATTTTACAAGAGAAATCAGATCGTTTTACAGAATCAAATCATAAAAATCTATTTCAGATATTGGATCCATTAAAGGAGAACCTTAAAACCTTTGAAGCAAAAGTAGACAAGGTTTATAATGAAGAAACCAAAGATAGAAATTCATTAAAAGGTGCTGTAGAATTATTGATTGAACAAAGTAAACAAATACAGGATGAGGCAAATAGTTTGACGAGGGCGTTAAAAGGCAATAATAAAAAGCAAGGAAACTGGGGAGAAGTTATTTTAGAACGTGTATTGGAAAGATCAGGCTTATTGAAAGATAGAGAATATCGTTTACAAGCTAGTTTTACAGATAGTGAAGGGCAACGATTACAGCCGGATGCTATTATTGATTTACCTGATGATAAAAACTTAATAATAGACTCGAAGGTATCATTGATTGCTTATGAAAGATGGATAAATAGTGAACTTGAAGAAGAAAAATTGGAGTATGCAAAACAGCATCTTCAATCGGTTAAAAACCATATTATAGAGCTTTCTTCAAAAAATTATTGTGATATCTATCAAATCAATTCTCCTGATTTTGTATTGCTATTCATTCCTATTGAATCTTCCTTTAGTATGTCTATTAGTTTAGATGGCGACTTATTTAATTTTGCATGGGATAGACGAGTAGTAATTGTTAGTCCGTCGACTCTTTTAGCAACTTTAAGAACCATTGCTGGTTTATGGAAACAAGAACGTCAAAACAGAAATGTAATTGAAATTGCCAGGGAGGCCGGATTATTATATGATAAATTTGTAGGCTTTACCGAAGATATGGATAAGGTAGAAAAGCAAATTAATTTACTTAGCCGCACGCATGATGATGCCCGCAAGAAATTAGAAACCGGTCGGGGTAATATTATCTCTAAGATTGAAAAGCTTAAAACATTGGGAGCAAAAACTAGTAAAGGATTGGATCCAAAATATTTGGATGAAGATTTAATGGATTAAGCTCAAATAATCTATTAATCTTCCTCTTTCTTTTTAAGTGAATTCCAGCCTTGAGCAATTAAAGGGTGTACTTTATTAGACTTAGAGATCATATCACATCCTGCCGATGGTTCAGTAATATGCCCGATAACAGTTATATCTAATAAACCTTTAACCTTATCATAATCACTTTGTGGAATTGTGAATAAAAGTTCATAATCTTCACCTCCACTTAAAGCACAAACGGTAGGATCTAAACCAAATTCGAAAGCAGTATCGTAGGTCATTGGATCAATGGGAATCTTTTCTTCATAAATTTTACAGCCTTTATCAGATTGTTTACAAATATGAAGTATTTCTGATGCCAAACCATCGGACACATCAATCATAGAATTTGGAAGTATATCTTTTTCTGCTAATAACTCTACAATATCTCTTCTTGCTTCGGGTTTTAATTGTCTTTCAACAATGTAATCTTTCCCTTCTAAATCAGGTTGGATATTCGGGTTATCCAAGAATATTTTCTTTTCACGTTCCAGTAGTTGCAAACCTACATAAGCACCTCCTAAATCGCCTGAAACACATATTAAATCACCTTCTTTTGCTCCATTACGATAGACCACTTTAGATTGATCAACATAACCAATACTGGTTACACTAATAACTAAACCTTGTGCTGAGGCAGAAGTATCTCCTCCTACTAAATCAACATTGTATTTTTTACAGGCTATTAGAGCTCCTTCATAAATTTCCTCAACAGCTTCTAATGGAAATTTACTGGATAGACCAATGGAAAAAGTGATTTGAGATGCTATACCATTCATGGCATAGATATCACTTAAATTAACCTGAACGGCTTTATATCCCAAGTGTTTTAAAGGTACATAGCGTAAATCAAAATGTATACCTTCTAATAATAAATCAGTTGAAATTAGTGTTTTTTTATCGGCAAAATCTAACACTGCAGCATCGTCACCAATGCCTTTAATGGTCGATTTTTCATTCGGTATAATTGATTTTGTTAAATGATCAATTAAACCAAATTCGCCTAATTCTTCTAAATTCGTTCTTTCTTTATTATCAAACATATTATTTATTTCTAATGGAATTATAAACCTAATTGAGCTGATATTTCAAGCATTCTTTCAATCGGTTTTCTGGCACGCTCTATAACTTCCGGTTCTAAATCAATTTCAGGAAGCTCGTACTTCATGCAATTATAAAGCTTTTCAAGAGTATTTAATTTCATATGCGGACAATCATTACATGCACATGCATTATTTGGAGGTGCAGGAATGAAAGTCTTACCAGGATTGGCTT
Source organism: Albibacterium bauzanense (assembly GCF_004339765.1). GTDB lineage: Bacteria > Bacteroidota > Bacteroidia > Sphingobacteriales > Sphingobacteriaceae > Albibacterium > Albibacterium bauzanense. The sequence goes on from NZ_SMGO01000002.1 coordinate 418,422, forward strand.
TTTGCATTTGATAAATAATACCACTTTCTGTCGCTACAATAAATGTTTGAGCTGGATTTTCTTTGGTATATTTTAATAATCCTGATGTTGAACCAATATAATCAGCATTTTGGAGGATATGATTTTCACATTCAGGATGTGCTATTAATTTTGCTAGTGGAAATTCCTCTCTTAATTTGTTAATTTTTTCTTGAGAGAATATTTCATGAACCATACAGGCACCATTCCATAAAACGATATCTGTTCTACCTGTTTTTTTAATTACATAATCACCTAAGTTCTTATCAGGACCAAAAATAATATTTTGATCTAAAGGTAAACTTTGAACAATCTGAACAGCATTGGATGAAGTACAAACAATATCACTCAAAGCTTTTAATTCTGCTGTACAGTTTACATAGGTAATAACCAGATGATCTGGATATTGCTCTTTAAATTTTGCAAATAAATGTGGCGGACAGCTATCTGATAATGAACAACCTGCCTTTAAATCAGGTAGTAAAACTTTCTTTTTTGGAGATAATATTTTAGCAGTTTCTGCCATAAAATGAACACCGGCAAAAACGATAACATCTGCTTCTGTTTTAGCTGCTTCTTGAGATAATCCTAAACTATCTCCAATATAATCAGCAACATCTTGTATTTCAGAATCTTGATAATAATGCGCTAAAATAACTGCATTCTTTTCAATTTTTAATTGCTTAATTGCTTCTACTAAATCTAATGAAGGATCAATTGCTTCGTCAACAAATCCTTTTTCATTTAAATCTACTTCGTAAGTTTCCATTTTTTATTTTAAACCCTTTCACAAAAATACACAAAATAATGAATTCAATATTTTCATCTTTTAACATGACAACAATAGTAAAAACTATTTTATATAAAATTCTTTTACTGTTTATTATGGTGTTGGTAATGTTGAGAAGAAGTATCTCTATTATTTTGAAATTTACTTATAGTTTTAAACTAACAATTTCTTAACATTATTATGACACTTAATTACTTGAATCTCAATTACTATTTATTTACCCACTATCTTTAACAATTATAGATGTGAATTTCTTTGTTGTAAGAAAAGCGTGTATAACTGATAGTTTTTCTTGTATAACTTTTTGTTTTTTGTAGATAGTTTTTGATTTAATGTCAATTTTTTGATTTCTAATTATTGTCTAACGATTAGTTCACATAAATTTCACACCTTTATGCTAGTTATCCACTAAAATGTTAAAAGATATTTTAATTTAATTTTTTAAAATGAATGATGTTGATTTCTTAGTTGTAGGATCGGGTATTGCCGGGCTTAGTTTTGCTTTAAAAGCTGCCAAACATGGTAAGGTTCTTATCATTACAAAATCTAATGAGGATGAATCAAATACAAAATATGCGCAGGGCGGTGTAGCGGCAGTTGTGGATAAGTCTGACTCGTTTGAGAAGCATATAGCTGATACTCTGAATGCTGGAGATGGTTTGTGCGATAAAAAAATTGTGGAAATCGTTGTGAAGGAAGGTCCTTCCAGAATTGATGAAATTATAGAGTATGGAACCCACTTTGATAAGACGCTTAAAGGTAAATATGATTTAGCGAAAGAAGGCGGGCATTCAGAGAATAGGATCCTTCATTATAAAGATATAACAGGATTTGAAATTGAACGGGCTTTATTAGCTAAAGTACATGAGAATGAGAATATTACTATTTTCACTCATTATTTTGCTGTTGATTTTATTACTCAATATCATTTAGGAAAACACGTTGATAAGTATTCTCAGGATATTAATTGTTTTGGTATTTATGCTCTTAATACCAAGGAGAACAAAGTTGAGAAGTTTTTGAGTAAGGTTACAGTTATTGCAAGTGGTGGAGCGGGACATATTTATTCGAGTACTACTAATCCTGTTATTGCTACTGGCGATGGTATTGCAATGGTTTATAGAGCAAAAGGAAAAGTTAGAAATATGGAGTTTATTCAATTTCACCCAACGGCTTTATATAATCCGGGAGAGTATCCTGCCTTTTTGATTTCTGAAGCTTTACGTGGTTTTGGAGGAGTTCTTAGAAGATTGAATGGTGAAGAGTTTATGTTTGAATATGATAAAAGGGGTTCATTGGCACCTCGGGATATTGTAGCACGTGCCATTGATTCGGAAATGAAAAAGTCGGGTGAAGATTATGTTTATTTAGATATAACGAGTAAATCTAAGAATGAACTGTTAACTCATTTCCCTAATATTTATGCAAAGTGTTTAAGCATTGGAATTGATTTAAGTAAAGATTTTGTTCCGGTAACACCAGCTGCTCATTATTTATGTGGTGGTATATATGTGGATGAAGTAGGGCAAACAAGTATTAATCGCTTATATGCTTGTGGAGAATGTGCATCTACAGGCTTACATGGTGCGAATAGATTGGCTTCTAATTCTTTATTAGAAGCTACAGTATTTGCACATCGTATTTATGAAGATGCTATTAAAAAGTTTGAGTCTTATACGGTTCCTGATAATATTCCGGATTGGGATTCATCCAATACACAATTGTCGAATGAAGATATCCTGGTAATCCATAACCTACGTGAAACTCAGAAGATTATGAGTGATTATGTAGGAATTGTAAGATCTGATTTCCGATTAGATAGAGCTATCAGAAGATTGGGCCTTATATATGAGGAAACAGAAAGTTTCTATAAGAATACGAAGCTTTCTGTTAAATTGTGTGAAGTCAGAAATGTAATTCAGGTAGCTTATATTGTTATTAAAAGTGCTATGCTACGTAAAGAAAGCAGAGGACTACATTATACAACGGACTATCCGAAACATGCTGAAGAGGTTCATGATACCTTATTTTAATTTAGATCTATATAAAAAATATGGCTTTAATTCTTCCTGTTAAAGGTGTACATCCGGTTATTCCGGAGAATTGTTTTGTTGCTGAAAATGCTACTATTGTGGGTGATGTACGATTAGGCGAGAATTGTTCTGTTTGGTTTAATGCTGTTATTCGTGGTGATGTAAATCTTATTAGAATCGGGCATCATAGTAATGTTCAGGATGGTGCTGTTATTCATTGTACTTATAAAACAGCTTCTACTACCGTAGGAAATTATGTTTCTATCGGGCATAATGCGCTTGTACATGGTTGTGTTATTGAAGATCATGTGTTGATAGGAATGGGAGCCATTGTGATGGATCATGCTCTTGTAAGAGAGTATGTTATTATTGCTGCAGGTGCTATTGTTTTAGAGAATACAGTTTGTGAGTCTGGATTTATTTATGCCGGTATACCTGCACGTAAAATTAAGCCTATCAGTGATAAGCAAAAAGCTATGTTGAATACATTACCTCATAATTATGTGATGTATTCGAGCTGGTTTGATTAGAATATTATTCGTCTTCTTTAGGCGTAATGGTTCCTGATTTTATAAAGGGTTCTTCTGTGCCATTATTTTCAGGATTGGTTTCTTCTTCTATTATGTCTGGCTCTGGTTTTGGTTGAGGCAGATTATTGATAGTTCCTTTAGCAGGAACGGTAACGATTTCTTCTTGCTCCCAATTTGGCCTGATGGTTATTATTTTATTCCAATACCAGAGTTGTTCCGGCTGCCTTTTTTCTGCAAGATTTCCAGTATCCCATATTTGATTGGCATTATCATCGTAGATTACTCTGACCGAATAGTTTCCGCCCGGGAATTGCTTGTAACTTATTTTTTGCGAAGAATTTATTGTATGTACAGTTGCTACCTGGGTTTTATCTTCTTTTATTAATTCAATGATATAATTGTTAGAATCTGGTAATTGTACATTTAAAATGATATCGCCGTAGTTTTCGGTATCATCAAATGTAAATTTTCTTTGTCCGGCTTGAGATTTTTCTCCAAAATGACCAATAAATGCACCCTCTTCTAATTCCAATAAATAGGTTCTTCTTGGCCGCCAACGGTAAGTTAAATTTGCTTTTCGTTGATTGTTATTATCTAACGTAAGTTGAAAATTATTTACACGAATGGTATCTTCGAGTAGTTTTATTTTTGAAATGTCTGCAGATTCTATAGGCGCAGCAGCTGTAAATACCACGTTTTTAATCGCATCAACACGTTGTGTGGATAGATTATCAGATATAAGTATAGCACGTTCGTATTTATCGTTTTTATTTCGTCTTAATAGTATGGTATCTAAAGGTATAGAGTTTTGACTTAGTTCTACTTCGAGGGTGTCAAAAGTTAGTTCGGGCAGCCATATAAAAGCGCTATCGCGCATTTTGGTGAATTCTGTTATTTTGTTTTCATCTAATCTGGTATTGTTTAAAATTCTTAAGCTTGGATCTGCTACCGGTTTATTGAAAGACAATAAGATTCTTCCGGTAGGTTCAATTTTCCTCTCCATCACTCTGAAGTCGGCAGGTATTTCTTTAAAGGTACTTAATTTGATTCCGCTTATATTTTTATCTAAGACTATGCTGTCTTTTAAAAAGCCTATTTCTTCATCCGGACTGTTATAGATACGATCGTTGTTGTTTTCTTTTAATGCATAAATACGATAAGTATTTTCGCTTAGGTTCTTGAACTGAAAGTTTCCTGAACTATCTGTTCGTGTAAATATATTAGCTTTTCGTTTTCCAAATATTGAATCCTGCTTAATAGGAATTAATAAAACGACTATATCTTTTTCTGGTTCCAGAATATAAGAGCTTATCACATTTCCTGATAATGTTAGAGAATCTATTTCATCACCCGTTGAAAAAACATAGCTGTAATTGAGAAGTGGATTTGATTCATTAACATCAACCAATCCTTTTCCAAAATTCAAAGAGTAGGTAGTATTTTCTGCGAGTGTATCGGGTAATTTAATAAACAATGATTTCTTTTTAATTCTTAGCTCAGGTGTAGCATCGACGTCTGGGGAGATACTAAACTCTGTAAACTCATTATTTAATTTTACATACTCGTCGAATTCAATTTCAATTTCGCGAGTCGTAAAATTCTTTGTAAGATTGGCAGGTGTTTCTTTTACTATTTTTGGAGGAATAGAATCTCTAGGTCCTCCGCTGGGCTGTTGCATGCTTGCACAACCAGAAATAAAGGCTGACATGATAAATAAGAACATCAAAAAGCATAATATTTGATTTAAGCTTATTTTTAAGCGATTTAAGCCATTTTCATACTTTTTGATATTATACCTCATTTCTTTTAAATTAATTAATTCTGTGCTTTTTAAATAGGTCGGTTTTTATTATAATTAACTTACTGAAAATAAGCTGTTTATGATAAATGAACGACTAAAACTGAAATATCTGAAGGAGTAACGCCTGAAATCCTGGATGCTTGTCCAATTGTTCGTGGTTTTACCTTATTTAATTTTTCTCTTGCTTCTTTAGATAAGGAGTTCAGTTTTGAATATTCAAAATCTGGATTGATCATTTGATCTTCCATCTTTTTCATTTTATTGATCAGTTCGAATTCCTTTTGAAAGTAGCTTTCATACTTAACTTTTATTTCGGCTTGCTCAATTGTTTCTTCATCGAATTTATTTAATAGTACTTTAAACTCTGCATTTGAATTGGCAAGATCGTAAATATTAAGCTGAGGTCTCGTTAAAAGATCAACCATTTTCTTGTTTTGTGTTAAGGGGCTATTATTGTTTTCAACAAGAATTGGGTTGATTAAATCTTTATCGATTGATGTTTTTCTTAAGTAGTTTATTATCGTATTTGCATTTTCTACCTTTTCGTTTACTTTATCAAGTCTGTCTTGTGAGACCAAACCTAGTTTATGAGCTAATGGAGTTAGGCGTTCATCTGCATTATCTTGACGTAATAATAAGCGATGTTCTGCACGAGAGGTAAACATACGATAAGGTTCTTCTGTTCCTTTGGTTACCAGGTCGTCAATAAGAACACCTATATAAGCTTCGCTTCTTTTAAGGATAAGTTCATGCTGATCGTTTATTCTTTGATGTGCATTAATACCTGCTATCATTCCTTGACTGGCAGCTTCTTCATAGCCGGTTGTTCCATTAATTTGCCCTGCAAAGAAAAGATTTTTGATTAAGAAGGTTTCCAGTGTTGCGTCTAATTGCATTGGTGGAAAGAAATCATATTCAATTGCATAGCCAGGACGGAACATCCTTGCATTTTCGAAGCCAGGGATCTTTCTCAGAGCTTTGTATTGAACATCTTCAGGAAGGGATGTAGAAAAGCCATTAACATAAATTTCTACTGTATTCCAACCTTCCGGTTCTACGAATATCTGATGTCTGTCTCTTCCTGCGAATCTGTTTATTTTATCTTCAATGGAAGGGCAATAACGCGGACCTAGTCCTTTTATCCTGCCTGTAAACATTGGAGATTTTTCAAAGCCTTCTTTTAAGGTTTCATGTACACTTTCGTTGGTATAAGTAATCCAACAGCAACGTTGTTCTTTAGGAGTTTCAACATCGGTATAGGAGAATTTGCCTTTTTTATCGTCTCCCCATTGCTCTTCCATTAAAGAATAATTAAGGCTTCTGCCATCAACCCGTGGAGGTGTTCCGGTTTTCATTCTTCCTGCTGTAAAGCCTAAGCTGATCAGTTGTTCTGTAAGTCCGGTAGCTGCTTTCTCTCCTGCCCTGCCTCCGCCAAATCTTTTTTCACCAATATGAATTAACCCATTTAGGAAAGTTCCATTGGTTAACACAACAGAGTCTCCCGGTATTTCTATTCCTAATGATGTTTTTACCCCTACTGCTTTTCCGTCTTTTACCAGTATTTCATTTACTGTGTCTTGCCAGAAATCTATATTATCTCTGCTTTCAAGCTGAAGGCGCCATTCTTCTGAGAAACGCATTCTGTCATTTTGCGTTCTCGGACTCCACATAGCAGGTCCTTTTGATTGGTTTAGCATCCTGAATTGAATGGTGGTTTTATCAGCAATAATACCTGATAGGCCTCCCATTGCATCAATTTCGCGTAATATTTGACCTTTAGCAACACCACCCATAGCAGGATTGCAGCTCATTTGCGCAATAGTTGTCATATTCATGGTAACCAATAGTACGCTTGAACCTAGATTGGATGCTGCAATGGCGGCTTCGCAACCGGCATGTCCTCCTCCAACAACAATTACATTATATTTCTTAAACATGGTATTTTAATAATAGTTCCACGTGAAACATTTTGTATAATGTTCCACGTGGAACGTTAATTTTCTTTTTCTAATAAAGCGAACCAACGCTCTTCTTTTTGAGATAATTCTTTATTTAAAGTTTCAACCTCTTGTGCGATCTCTATTAATAAATTATGATCGCTTACTGTATTCATTGTTTCCGACTTCTCTTGAATTTTTTCTTCAAGTTGAGGAATTTCTTTTTCGAGTGCCTTTAGCTCTTGTTTTTCTTTAAAGGTAATTACATTCTCTTGAACTTTTAATACAGGCTTCTCAATAATTATATCTTGTTTATTGTTTTTTGTAGTTCTTTCTTTTGCTTCCTTTTCTTCTAGTTCCTGTTCAATTTTATAATCAGAATAGTTTCCATTGTAAACTTTAAGTTCTGGCGAATCTGTAAATATGAATAGCTGATCAGTTAAACGGTCTAATAAATATCTATCATGTGAAACAAGAATTAGAACACCCGAATAGTTTTCTAAAAACTCCTCCAATACATTTAACGTATCAATATCCAGATCGTTTGAAGGCTCATCCAAAATTAAGAAATTTGGATTGGTGATCAGAACGCGTAATAGCTGTAAGCGTTTTTTCTCACCACCACTTAATTTGCTTACAAATCCGAATTGCTTTTCTGGCGGAAATAAGAAATGAGTTAATAACTGAGAAGCACTGATGAGATCTCCATTAGCCATCTTAATGAATTCTGCAATGTTTTTTACGATATCAATTACGCGTTCATTTTCATTTAGTTTTAAACCGAGCTGACGATAATAGCCAAACACAGTAGTCTCACCTTTAACCACGGTTCCATGATCTGGTTCTAGAATACCTGTTATCAAATTTAAAAAAGTAGACTTCCCTGTCCCATTCTTTCCTGCTAAACCAATTCTGTCTCCCTTTTTGAACGTATATGAAAAATCATCAATGATAACGTGCTTGTTAAAGGACTTGCTCAAGTTGTTTACTTCAAGGATCTTTCCTCCTTGTCTGGATATCTTAACGCTTAATTGAACAGACTCTTTTACGTTCTTATTTTGAGTTTTCTCTTCAAGGTCATAATAGGCGTCAATGCGTGATTTTGATTTTGTTCCCCTGGCTTGAGGTTGACGTCGCATCCATTCAAGCTCCTTTCTTAAAAGATTTTGATTTCGCTCTAAAGCAATGGATTCACCAGCTTCACGTTCCTCCTTTATATTCAGGAAATTGTCGTATTTTCCTTTATAGGTATATATTTTTCCTTTATCCAGTTCTCTTATTTCTGTACATATGTTGTTCAGGAAATAGCGGTCATGGGTAACAAAAATGAGTGTTTTCTGTTTGGTAGTTAAAAGCTTTTCAAGCCACTCGATGGTTTCAATATCCAGGTGGTTGGTTGGCTCATCCAGTATATAAACGTCGGGTTCGTTAATTAATAGCTTAGCAAGGGCCAGCCGTTTTTGTTGTCCGCCAGATAAATCCTTTATTTCTTGATCTAGATTTTTTAACCCCAATCTGCTTAATACGGTCTTAATATGATATTCATATTCCCAAGCATTAGAAGCACTAAGTTTCTCCGTTACTTCTGCAAGTTTTTCTTCTTGAATAGGATCCATCTCAATTAATCTCTCGTATTCTTTTATTAGTTGCTGTTGTTCGTTGTCAACGCTAAATACAAAGTCATTAATGGTTGTTAAACCCTCGAATTTAGGATCTTGTTCTAAATAGCCTATGTTAATTCCTCTTTCAGAAACGACCTTTCCGAGACTTGGGGTTTCTATTCCGGCGAGTATTTTAAGAAGAGTTGATTTTCCAGTCCCATTGATTCCCACTAATGCCACCCGGTCTCCCTTTTGTATTCCAAAAGAAAGATCTTTAAATAACCAACGATCACTATAAATATGACCAAGCAGTTCTGTTGATAAAATACTCACGTTAATTCTTTTATTATGTTTGATTGATAGATATGGATCCCTTTTATCTCCTTTTTCGCCTGCGACAACATGGCTTTAGCAATATCGGTTGCAGCTATGCTTCGATATTTCTTCAGAGAGCCTATAAGTAAGGGGTTAATTATATTAAAAATAAGTGTACTTATTTTTTCTAACGGACGGCTCTCATTTCTTTTACCAATGATGAGCGAGGGTCTATAAAAATGAATACCTTGGAAAGGTAATTTAGAAATATCGGCTTCTATTTCACCTTTCATTTTTAAGTAAGTACTTGATGATGAGGTGTTTGCCCCTAATGATGATACAAGATGAATGTACTTAGCCCCATTTTTAAGAGCTATTTTACTTCCCAACACAGGATAATCATGATCGATCTTATAATACTCTTTTTGATCGGGAGTCTTACTTTTTGTAGTTCCAAGGCATGAAAATAGAATATCTCCCTGCAAGCTATCTTGATTTTCTTCTAATTTTTCGAAAGTTGATATTATTTGAGTAAGTTTATTATTTGACAGGGATAGTTTTTTTCTAACTATTATGGTGACTGAAGAAAAATAAGGATCATTTAAGGCCAATTTCAGCAACTCACTACCTATCAAACCACTTGCTCCAAAAATTAAGGCTCGCATATTTTAATTATTAACGATGCAAAAATACACATTTCCATCGGAGGCATGATAATTGGATGTAAATCGTTTTAAAAAACACGAAATATTATGATGAATAGTAAAACCTATGAGACTGGGATTATTGGGAATTGTGCCTTTATGGCTCATGTAAAAAGGGATACTAATATCTCATGGCTTTGTTGGCCACGTTTTGATAGCTCGTTTGTATTTGGAAGTTTATTGGATGACGTGAAGGGAGGTGAATTCTCTATTTTGCCCATTTCTAAAGAGCATACATCAAAACAGTATTATATTGAGAATACGAATGTTTTACGTACTGAAATAACGAGTGAGGATGGAACGTATCGTGTAACAGATTTTGCTCCTCGATTCAGTCAGTATGACCGTTATTTTAAACCTTTAATGCTTGTTCGGAAGATTGAACCAATTGATAAGAATCCAAAGATTAAAGTTCGTTGCAAACCTGTTTATGATTATGGAAGATTGGAATTAGATAGCTATCAAGGGAGTAATCATTTGGTCTTTCAGGGCGGACCAGAACCTATTCGATTAACGACAAATATTCCTTTAAGTAATTTGACTGAAGAGCGGTCTTTTGTACTTACAGAAGCTAAGTATATTTTTCTTACCTACGGTAGTCCGTTAGAAGCTCCTATTGTTAGTACTGCAGAACATTTTTTGAGAGAGACAATTAACTATTGGCGTATATGGATCAAGCACTCCACGATCGCTCCGGTTTATCAGGAAGCAGTGATTCGTTCTGCGTTGGCTTTAAAAATTCATCAATTTGAAGATACAGGTGCAATCATCGCAGCAGGTACAACCAGTCTTCCCGAATCTGAAGGAAGCGGAAGAAATTGGGACTATCGTTATTGCTGGCTTCGTGATAGCTTTTATGTTTTAACAGCATTGAACCACATTGGCCAGTTTGAAGAAATGGAAGGCTATGCTAATTATATCGCAAATATATCTTTTGAAGCTAAAGGAAGGTTTCAGCCATTATATGGAATTACGGGTAAAAGAGAATTGACAGAGGAAATTCTGGATCATTTAGCAGGTTATCGGGGTAATCAACCTATTCGTATTGGTAATCAAGCTTATGAACACATTCAAAATGATGTATATGGACAGGCCTTGATATCTTTACTTCCTCTTTATACTGACCATCGTTTTGTTTTTAGAGAAAGAACAGATTCAAGCCAGTGGGTTTCGTTTTTATTAAACAAGATTGAGCAGACTATTGATGAAAAGGATGCAGGTATTTGGGAGTTTAGAAATTTCGCAAATCGACATAGCTATAGCAATTTATTCCAGTGGGCCGGTAGTAATGCTGCATTAAAGATCGGTATTGCGATTGAGGATACTCAAATACAGGAACGGGCACAAAGGTTGATTGACCGAGCTATAGAGCATATTGAGAAATGCTATGATCCTGAGCGTAAAGTTTATACCCATGCGGTTGATAGCCCTCATTTAGATGCAAGTACCCTTCAGCTTATATTGATGAATTATTTAGACCCTGCTTCTGAGCGGGCAAGAGATCATTTGATTGCTTTGGAAAAGGAATTAAAAACTCCTGAAGGATTGTTCTACCGTTACTTGCATTCTGATGATTTTGGCAAACCAAAGACCACTTTTCTGATCTGCGCATTTTGGTATGTTGAGGCTTTAGCAAGTGTAGGAAGAATTGAGGAGGCACAGGAGACTTTTGAAAAGTTATTAAGTTACGGTAATCATTTAATGTTATTTAGTGAAGATATTGATGAAAACGATGGCAGTCAATGGGGAAATTTTCCACAAGCTTACAGCCATGTCGGTTTAATGAATGCTGCTTATAGAATCTCTCAAAAGTTAGATAAGCCATCCTTCTTAACGAAACAAGAATAGTTAAGATGTGTAATTTTTTAGGGTTGTAATAAATATTGCAGAAGATTGCGCACCTCGTGAAAGTCTTCTAAGAAGTAACGAGCTGCTGATATATGGTTGCCTACCTTTATGCTAAAAGCATTTTCAGGTAAGGCTTTAAAGATATCCTCGTCAGTATAATCATCTCCTATGGCTAATATAAAATCATAATCTGATTTGTTTATTATGCTTGAAGTAGCTTTTCCTTTATTTACTTCTGAGTTCTTTACTTCAACAACTTTGTCTCCGTTTAAGAGTTGAAGACCATGAGTGGCTGTAATATAACGTAAATTGTCCATTAGTTCATTTGCTCTCAGGGATCCCAGTCCTTTTTGAACTTTTCGATAATGCCAGACCAGTGAATAGCTTTTTTCTTCGACAAATGCTCCAGGCGTTCGATCGCAAAATGCATCCATTAATAGATGGACCTCTTCTTTCCAGGACATCGATAAATCTGCCTTTTGTTTCCAGGGGCTTCCGGCCTTTTTTCTCCAGGCGCCATGTTCTGCAATCAGATCCAGCGCTTTATGACCAAACCATTTTTCCAGTGTCTCGTATTTTCTGCCACTAATTAATGCAGTATGGTTTCTTTTATCAAAAGTAAAACGATCAAGCAAATCGTAAAGATCATCATCTGGTGAGGCTAAGTCGATTTGGGTCTTAAACCCTACGAGAGTTCCATCATAATCTAAGAGTATTAACCTGTTTTTGGATGCGTTGAATTTTTCTTTAATCTGGTCTCTAATAGAGTCTTTAACCCTACCGGCTTTCATAGATAATTGCGTGCTTTTAATATCTTTTAACCGCTGCATATATATTTTAACCCAGTGGTAGATATTATATTTGAAAACCATTTGGCGCATGGCAATCATCCTCTCTCTCATTTCCTCTTCAGGCATATTTAAAGCCTCTATCAAAGCATTTTTAACCTTATGAATATTGTTTGGATTAACAATAATGGCATCTATGAGCTCTTTTGATGCACCAGCCATTTCACTAAGAATAAGTACGCCGGTATTGTCGTTTCGACTTGCAACATACTCTTTGCAGACTAAGTTCATTCCATCGCGCATAGGAGTAATTAAACATACGTCTGCGATATTGTATAGAGCAGAAAGGAATTCAACAGGATAACTTTGGTAAAAGTAGGCTATAGGATACCATTCAAGTTTTCTATAATGCGAATTGATATTTCCTACAATACGATCTATTTCATTTTTAAGACGCTGGTACTCTGCTACATTATCACGAGAGGGCACAACAATCATAAATAGAACCACTTTTTCGTGGTAGTCGGGATTCTCTTGTAAAAATAGCTCGAAAGCTTCAAGACGTTGAATAATCCCTTTGCTGTAATCTAAGCGGTCAATAGAAAGGAATATTTTTTGATTCTTGTAATGTTCTTTTAGGCTCTTAATATGTTCTATAACAGTCTCATCATTTGATAGGTCTGAAAACTTTTGAGCATCAATACCCATTGGGAAAGGCTCAACGCCAATTGCCCGGTCTCCCGATCGAATCATATTTCCATCAACATGAAGATCTAAAAGATGGGTTGCTGCGCTAATAAAGTGTCGAACATCATCGAATGTATGGAACCCAATAAGATCTGCACCTAGCATGCCTCTTAGTAGTTCCTTTCTCCAGGGAATTAATCGGAAAAGTTCTTGAGAGGGAAAGGGAATATGCTGAAAGAATGCAATAGATATATCAGGAAATTGCTTCCGTATAATTCCTGGGAGAAGTAATAGTTGGTAATCGTGTATCCATAAAGTATCTCCTGGCTCTAAATAGGATAAGATTACAGTAGCAAATTTCTCATTAACCTCTTTATAGGATTCCCAATTATCTGGATCGAAGCGAGCATAGGTGGAAATATAATGGAATACAGGCCATAATATTTCATTTGAAAAGCCTTCGTAATAATGTTTTATGTCGTTTTCTTCAAGAAAAACAGGAATGAGATTTAAATCTTTAAGTTTTTCAGTAACGTCTTTTTCCTCTTCTTCTCCAATGATCATTCCCGGCCAGCCGATCCATATATTATTGTTCTCTTTATAAATAGAACCTAATCCTGTAGCCAAGCCCCCTTCGCTTGAATTAAAAAGTAATTCATTATTTTCTTGTGTAATTTTTACTGGTAGACGGTTAGAAACTATGATTGTTTTGCCCAATTTTATTGTGTTTTATTTACTAATAAGACATAATATACATTAAAATGTTTGGAATTGGAGAAAATTCTTGAAGATACCTTACTTTTGTAAGATGCGGGTAATTCTGATTTTTACATTCGTTTTTTTAATTGGAATCATGCTTTTCTTTCGATATTATGAGAAAGCACCAAGAAGTTTTAAAAATTGGTTGGGAAGGTTAATAGGCATATTAGCGATTTTGGGGTGGATTTATTTGCTGATTAAAATAAGATGATTGTGAGGAAGATATAATTATTTAAATCATTATATCTTTATATAAATATTATCTATCTTTGCAGCCCCGCAGCATGTTGTTCCGGGAGATATGTTGAATACATAAATTAATTATCATGGCAACTAAAATCAGATTGCAAAGATTCGGTAAGAAAGGTAAGCCTTTTTACCATGTAGTAGTAGCAGATTCTCGTGCACCTAGAGACGGGAAATTTATTGAACGTTTAGGTTCTTATAATCCAAATACTAATCCAGCTACAATTTTATTAGATTTTGATAAAACTTTAGATTGGATGAATAAAGGAGCTCAGCCTACTGACACAGCTCGCGCTATTCTTTCTTATAAAGGAATTCTATATAAGAAACATTTACAAGGTGGTGTTAAAAAAGGTGCTTTCGATGAAGCAGTTGCAGAAGCACGTTTCGAAGAATGGTTGAAAGGAAAAGAGAGCAAAATCTCAGATAAGAAAGAAACTTTAGCCTCTAATAGTGCTGAAAGCAAGAAAGCTGCTTTGGTTGCAGAAGCTAAAAAGAAAGAAGAGATAGCTGCAGCAATTGTTGCTAAAAATACTCCTCCTGCTGACGAAGTAGCTGAAGAAGCAGAAGAAGCTCCAGTTGATTCAGAATCTTCAGAAGAAGAAACTCCTGCTGAAGAAGCATAAATTTCTTTTATACTTATAGAATGTCATTTCAAGAGAGTTTTCTTTAGAAATGACATTTTTTGTTAATACGCTATGGATTATAATGAAAGCTTCAAAATAGGTTATATTACCAAAACTCGCGGATTAAAAGGAGAGATTCAGTTATTCTTTGAATTTAAAGACCCTGACCTGCTTGATTTAGATCTGATTTTTATTGAAATAAATCGTCAGTTGGTGCCCTTCTTTGTTTCATCATATAAGCTGCAATCAAATAATACCGGATATTTTTTCTTAGAAGACATTGATCATATCGATAAAGCTCAAGAGCTGCTTCGAAAAAGTGTTTTTCTCCCTAATACTAAAATGCCTGAGAGAGAAGAAGGAGAGTTTTTGATTGAAGATTTGAAGGGTTTCAATGTTTTTGATAGTAATTACGGCGAGTTGGGTGTTATTCTCGAAATCAATGAATACCCTCAACAATTTGTAGCTACTGTTTCGTATCAATCTCAGGAGGTTTTATTTCCATTGAGCGATGATTTCATTGAAGAAATTGATGAAGAAAAGAAAGAGCTTCATATTAATTTACCCGATGGCTTGTTAGATGTATATTTGAATCAGTCTTAATTTGTAATCTTAATTTGCGATGCGTTTTGATATCATAACGGTATTACCTGGTTTACTCGAAAGCCCTTTTGGACATTCGATTCTACAGCGTGCGCAGAAAAAAGGTTTGGTTGAGATTGTGGTGCATAATTTAAGAGACTATGCAGAAAATAAGCAGAAAAGTGTAGATGACTACCCTTACGGTGGCGGCGGAGGAATGGTAATGTCTATACAACCATTTGCAAGTTGCATTGAGAAGTTGAAAGCTGAGCGTGATTACGATGAGGTTATATTTATGACCCCTGATGGGATTACGCTGAATCAGAGCGCAGCTAATGAACTTTCTATCCGTAAGAACATCATTATCTTATGCGGTCATTATAAGGGGATAGATCAGCGGATCCGGGATATTTATGTAACAAGGGAAATATCCATTGGTGACTATGTTTTATCCGGAGGAGAGCTTCCTGCTGCTATTCTGGTAGATGCTGTTGTTAGATTGATCCCTGGCGTATTATCAGATGAAACATCTGCTCTGTCTGATTCCTTTCAGGGAGATCTTTTAGATGCGCCGATTTATACTCGTCCGGCAAATTGGAATGGCCACATGGTTCCTGAAGTTCTATTGAGTGGGAATCAATCGGTCATTGAAAATTGGCGCTATGAGGAGGCTTTACAGAGAACGAGAGACAGGCGTCCTGATTTACTGGACAATTAATTTTGTGAAAGATGAGATTGTTAAATATATTTTAAAATAAGCATTTAAAATCTCGAAAAAAATAACTAATATTGCAATCCGATTTTTACGGGTTAAAAATCGTCATTAATTACTTACAATCATGGATTTAGTAAAGTTTGTAGAAGAACAAGCGGTAACAAGAAACGAAGTTCCCGCATTTAGAGCAGGTGATACAATTAGTGTTCACTATAAAATTCGCGAAGGAAATAAAGAGCGTGTTCAGGTTTATCAAGGTGTAGTAATTCAACGTAATAGCGTTGGAACCAGCGAAACATTTACAGTTCGTAAAATGTCTAATGGTGTTGGTGTAGAACGTATCTTCCCTATTAATTCTCCAAATATCGAAAAGATAATGGTAAATAACTATGGAAAAGTTCGTCGTTCGAAGATCTATTACCTACGTGCCTTAACTGGTAAAGCTGCTCGTATTAAATCGAGAAGAGTTTAATAAAAGATATTTAAATGAAACAGCCCCATGAAAATCATGGGGCTGTTTTTTTGTTTCTTATTCTTCTCGTTTGCTTCCTTCATAAAGCTCGTATTCCATTAGCCGGCAATCAAGTCGGCCATTATAGAATTCGATTTTTCTAGCTGCACGCAATCCTATTTTCTTTGCCAATTCCGGATTTCCGGTGAATACGTAACCAAGGTACCCTTTGCAAGAGCCTTTAAGAAAGTCACCGATCTCTTTATAGGTTATTTCTAATTTGCTATGAACCCCTAGCCTTTCACCATATTCTGGGTTGAATACCACAACTCCATTTCCTTCCGGAATATCGGTTTCTTTGAAGTCACAAACAGTAAAATCAATTAATTTATCAACACCAGCTGTTTTTGCATTATTAATTGATATCTCTACTGCTTCTGCAGAAATATCAGAGGCTATTATCTTAGCTTGGACGTTTTTATGGATAGCAGCTTTTAATTGTCTGCGTTCTTCAAAAAAGACTTCTTCATCGTAGCCTAGAATATGCATAAAGGCATAATTCATTCGAAAAAGACCAGGTTTTCTGTTGCTGGCAATTAAAGCAGCCTCAATCGCTAGTGTTCCTGAACCACACATTGGATTAACAAAAAGAGATTCCATATCCCATTTTGTTGCGTATACCACGCCTGAAGCTAAAGCTTCTAGCATAGGCGCTTTCCCTGGGTGCTTGCGGTATCCATGTTTAGCTAAAGTCTCTCCAGAGGAGTCAATATATATTTCGGCTTGATTCTCTTGCCAGTAAAGGTGTATTACTGTTTTGCTTAAATCCGGGCCACTATTTGGTCTTAGGCCTTTTCTTGCCTTGATACGATCGGCAATAGCATCTTTTACCTTTAGGTTAGCAAAGAGAGGGGTTGTAATGCTTTCGTTGTTAACATTGGAATTGATGGAAACATAGCCATTGAAATCAATGAGATCTTCCCATGCTATGGCTGCAACCTCACGGTATAGATCGTCGGCATTTTTAGCCTCAAAAGATTTAATAGAATATAATATCTGACTTGCACAGCGCAGGTTTAAGTTTAGCTTTATACATTCGGTAAGACTTGCTTTTAGCTCTACTCCTGTTGAGAAGGAACGACCGATTGAGAAACCTAAATCTTGAACTTCTTTTTGTAAATAAGACGCTAGCCTGTTATTACAAGTGATAATTACTTTGGATGGATTGTTGAAAACTTGCATAGATAATATTATGCGAAGGTACTCATAATTGTGACTTAAATTCCTTAATTTTACAGTTTATAACAGTAAATATTATGGAAATTACCGGAAAAGTACATGAAGTTGGCCAAGTGCAACAAGTTACAGACACTTTTAAAAAACGTGATTTAGTGATTCAATATGCAGAGAATCCACAATTTGTAGAATATATAAAATTTGAAGCAACTCAGGACCGGGTTAATCTTTTCGATAATTTGAATGCCGGAGATGATGTAGCTGTTTCGTTTAATCTACGAGGACGTCCATGGACAAATAAGGATGGAATAACATCTTATTTTAACTCTCTTGTAGCTTGGCGTGTGAATAAGGTTGCTGCTGGACAACCAGCTGCTGCAGCGCCATATAACGCTCCTGCTCCTGCAGATATATCTTCAGAGAATAACGAAGAGGACGATTTGCCATTCTAGAAATAATAATATTGCATGATAAGCAAAGAGCCTCCTAATTTAGGGGGCTCTTTGCTTATCATGCAATATTGGTCTGAAAATACAAAATTCAATAATTCAAGGTGTTAAATAATGTTAAATGACTTTTTTAGCCTCCTAGCTTCCGTATTTTTGTAATATATGAATCGTAAAAGTATCAGTCTTATTATTGGCTTAATGAGTGTAGCATTGCTTGGTGTTATGGCCATGCAATATTACTTTATACGGCAGTCCTATCATTTAAAGACTCAATTGTTTGATGAGTCTGTGATGGCGGCAATTAATACGGTTGCTCTTAAGGTTGAGAAAGATGAAGCATTACGGTTTTTGAATAACAAGGAATCTCGTGAGAATAAAGCCCGTGAGAATCAAGAAAATGAAGCCAGGCGATCATCGCAAGAAGAAGAATCGACGGCCTATGCCAATAGAATGAGGATGAAACAAGCTAAGCTTCGATCTGATTTTAAGGCTTTAGAGCAACAGGTAAAAAGACGCTATCCTGGTGCAGTTTTATTGGATAATGATTTTTATGAAACCTATATGAAAGACCCTGTATTGAGGTCTCATGTTAAATATGAGGTTACTATACAGCAGGCTTATGATGAAGCAGGAAGGGTTTTTCAACAACAGGAAATGGGAATCTATGCTGATAGAAAAGCAAGTCAGATAATAAAAGCAAAAGATGATAGCGTACGCTATTTTATTGTTGATCCTATTGTTGGTGAATTCGTTATTTCTTTACCCCCTCGTGTTGATGCCAAATTAGAAGGAGAAATTCGACAATTAGAGCAGCAGGCAAAAGTAAGAATGGCGAGCGTTTATATGGACTCGGTTAAAGCCAGCGGATCCAAAGAAGGGTCTGCATTAGAAAACTTAGCTGATGAGTTCGAGCGATCTAAGAAGTCTGTAATGCAACGGATCGATCCAAAGTTTATGGAAGAGGAGTTGAGGCAGGAACTTAAAGATAGGGAGATTGCTCTTGCTTTTAATTTTAATATAAGCAATGGCAAAAGAGATTCAATTATGTTTCAATTTGCAAGCAACAAAGCTGTTCCTGATGTAAACGAGGCATATACTACGGTTTTGTTTCCAAGCGATTTATCGGGAGAACGAGCCGTATTATCAGTTTTCTTTCCTGATAAATCATCGTTGTTGATGGGAAATATGAAGGTTATGTTAATCTCATCTGCAACCTTATTGCTGGTATTGATAGCTTGTTTTACTTTCACAATCCTCTCTATTATTAAGCAGAAGAAACTTTCAGCAATGAAAAGTGACTTCATGAATAATATGACGCATGAGTTTAAAACACCCGTAGCTACTATTATGATTGCGAGTGAATCTTTAAAGGATTCAGAGATTTCACAAGATCAATCGCGGGTTGCCAGATTAGCTGGAATCATTTATGATGAAAATATTAGACTAGGGAATCATATAGAACGCGTTTTAAACATTGCGCGAATTGAAAAAGGAGATCTGAAGCTTGAGTCAGAACCAATCGATATAAATGACTTGATAGGAACCGTTGTTGACAGCATGGCTTTGCAATTGCAAAAAAACAAGGTTGAAATTGAGTTTGATTTAAATACTGAGCCTCTGATTGTTCTGGGAGATGAACTACACTTGTCAAATGTAATCTTTAATTTAATTGATAATTCGATTAAGTATACCAACCATGCGCCTCATATTTATATTCAAACCAGATCTCATGGAAATCATGTGAACATCATTTTGAGAGATAATGGTATGGGTATGAACAGAGATCAGCTATCTAAGATTTTTGATCAATTTTATCGTATTCCTACAGGAAATATCCATGATGTTAAAGGTTTTGGATTAGGATTAAGCTATGTCCAGGATATTATAAAACGCATTGGCGGCACTATTAAGGTAAAAAGTGAAATTAATAAGGGCGCAGAATTTGAAATAACCATACCTTTATATAAACCTTAATTAAGCATGAGCAAAATCCTATTGGCAGAGGATGATCCCAATTTGGGTGATATTCTAAAAGAATATTTAGAACTTAAGGGAAAGTTTCAGGTCACACTTTGTACAGATGGTGAAGAAGCTTTGCGTGTATTTAATCGTGAGCAATTTGATCTCTGTATTTTAGATGTAATGATGCCCAAGAAAGATGGATTTACACTTGGTAAGGATATCAGAAAAGTTAATGACACAATCCCAATAATATTTGCAACGGCAAAGGGAATGATGGAAGATAAAACCATTGCTTTTGGTTTGGGAGGTGATGATTATATAACCAAGCCATTTCGTGTTGAAGAATTACTATTAAGGATAAATGCCCTGTTAAAACGTTCGGTAAATAAAGAGCAGCCAGAGCCTGAAGAAACAGCTACAACTTTTGAGATTGGTGAATATTTTTTTGATTACATGTCACAAGTAATCAAAAGAAAAGGTGAGCAGCAGAAACTTTCTACAAAAGAGGCAGAATTGTTACGGATGCTTTGTTTAAAGAAAAACGATGTTTTAACCCGGGAAGAGGCTTTGCTTAAGATCTGGCATGACGATAATTATTTTAATGGACGGAGCATGGATGTCTTTTTAAGTAAATTGAGAAAGTATTTGAAGGAGGATCCTAATGTTGAGATAGTTAATGTTCATGGAAAAGGATATAAGCTACTTATCAGTTAAGAGTGACTGTTGTTATTGTACCGTAATAAACATAATATTTGTACCTTTGTCCGCTTGGTATGTCCAATCTCTCCAGTTTAAATTCAGCAATCAATTTATTCACAATTGTTAAGTTTTAGACATTATGTCATGTTTAATAGGTTGAATTAAAGGTTTTTGAAAAGATGGATCGGGATTTGTTTAAAAATAAATTAGGGCATCCATAAATAATAAAGTAATTTGTTATATCGATATTATTATAAATGTTTGTGGAAAACCCGTAGTTCTTAAAATAGCTTATAATGGAAGATGATTATAATTTCGGCTTTTCCGATGACCCAAAGTTCTCTGTAGAGAGATATGAGGAGATGATCCGTAATAAGGATCAGTATTTTTTTGATTCACAAGCTTTTGAAGGGATTATTGACTTTTATATAGAAAAGAACGACCCTATAAAAGCATTACAAGTAGTGGATTATGCAGTTAGTCAGCATCCTTTTATTGCTATTTTCTTTATAAAGCAAGCTCAGCTGTTTACTTTAATCTCTCAAACTGATAGAGCCTTAAATGCTTTAAATAAAGCACAGGCACTGGAAGCTTCAGAGGTCGATATCTATTTAATTCGTGCTGGCATTCTCAGCATGCTTGAACGGTACGATGAGGCAATGGATGAACTGAATACAGCATTATCCTTATCTGAAAACGCAGTTGATGTTCATATGCAAATTGCTATGATGCTTCAGAGTAAAGGAGACTTTGAAGGTGCTATTGAGCATCTAAAGTTTTGTCTTGAAGATAATATGGAAGATCAGGATGCTTTGTATGAGCTGGCATTTTGCTACGATGTATTGGACCGCCATGAAGAAAGTATTGAGTTTTACATTCAGTATATTGATAGTGACCCTTATTCTTATGCCGCTTGGTATAATCTGGGAAATGCTTATCATAAATTAGAATTGTACGAGAAAGCTATTGATGCTTACGATTATGCAATCCTGATTAAAGAAAACTTTGCTTCAGCCTATTTTAATAAAGGAAATGCCTTGGTTAATATTGATAAATACGAAGAGGCAATAAAAATTTATAAAGAAACATTTGAGTTCGAACCCCCAAGTGCTGATACCTACTGTGCAATTGGTGAATGCTTTGAGAAGTTGGAACAAATGGAAGAAGCGCGTTCTTATTATAAAAAAGCAGTTAAGTTAGATCGCAATTTATCTGATGCCTGGTTTGGTATAGGAGTTACATTAGATTTTGAAGAACGTTTCTTTGAGTCCTTGCATTATTATAAAAAGGCATTAGACCTCGATGATCAGAATCCTGACTATTGGTTTGCCATTGCCGATGCTCGTTATAAACTTAAACAAATGGAAGAAGCTGAAGATGCATATCAGCAAGTGGTTGATTTGAACCCGATTGATATTGAAGCCTGGCTTGATTATTCTTCCATAATATATGAGCAGGATAGGCTTTCTGACGCAATTGGAGTAATATCAGAAGCAATAAAGCATAATCCCGATGCTGCAGAATTATATTACAGAATGGTAGCTTATCTTTTTGCTTCAGGACAGTATAATGAAGCTTTAAACTTTTTAGATATAGCTTTAAACATTGATACTGAAAAACGTCATATATTATTTGAATATTTGCCCCAATTACAAGACAACAAACTTATTGTTGATATTATTAAAAAATACACTACGTAGATTATCTGATTAATTAGTTAGCGGATAATTGCGACTATCCAATTTTTTTTTGAAATTTGCAATCCATGAATTTTCACCTTAATAATATACCTGTCCGTAGTGTAAAGCCAAGAGAAAAAGGAATCACTATGGTAATGGATAAGGGTTTATCAATTAGACAAGTTGAGGATTTCCTATCTATCAATGAACCTCATACTGATATAGTAAAATTGGGTTGGGCAACGTCTTATGTTACACCGAATTTAGAAAGCAAGTTAGATGTTTATCGGCATGCCAATGTGCCTTTTTACTTTGGAGGCACTCTTTTTGAATCTTTTGTAGTTCGAAATCAGTTTGATGATTATCGTAAGATTCTCGATCATTATAAAATGGAGTATGCCGAAGTATCTGATGGATCTATTGATATTCCTCATGATGAAAAATGTGAATACATCCGGAAGTTGAGCGAGCAAGTAACTGTAATTTCAGAAGTAGGATCAAAAGATGATGAGAAAATAATTGCTCCTTATCGTTGGATCGAGCTGATTGAAGCAGAGATGCAAGCCGGCTCATGGAAAGTAATTGCAGAAGCCAGAGAAAGTGGAAGTGTAGGTATTTACCGTGAAAGTGGCGAAGTACGTCAAGGATTGATTGATGAAATCCTTACCCGTATTCCCTATGAATCCATCATCTTTGAAGCTCCTTTAAAAGCACAACAAGTATGGTTTATTAAACTGTTGGGCGCAAATGTGAATTTAGGGAACATCGCTCCAGCAGAAGTTATCCCTTTAGAAACAATTAGATTAGGCTTACGTGGAGATACTTTTAGTCATTTCCTTTAAAATATAAATTCGAAAATGAAGAAGTTCGGACTAATAGGATATCCGTTGGTGCACTCTTTCTCTAAGCAGTATTATACTGAGAAATTTGAAAAACTAGGACTTCCTGATTATAGTTATGAGTTATTCCCCTTACAAACGCTAAGCGAATTTCCACAATTATTAAAAGACGAGCCTAAGCTATGTGGTCTAAATGTTACTATTCCACATAAGATAGGTATTTTATATTACCTTGATTGGGTAAGCCCCGAAGCCAAGGTAGTAAATGCAGTAAACTGCATTAAAATCATTAAAAAAGACCCTCTTGAAGACCTTTTTTCAGGAGAATGCAGCTTAGAGCCCATTCGCCTGCATGGATATAATACAGATGTTTACGGTTTTGAAGAATCTTTAAAACCTCTATTAAAGAAATCGTACACAAGAGCACTGGTATTAGGAAATGGTGGAGCTGCCAGAGCGGTATTATATGTTTTGAAAAAACTGAATATCGAGTATACCGTTGTTTCGCGCAAAGCCAGTCATATTCAATTGCCTTATGAGGAAATCACTAAGGAAATAATTCAAAAACATTCGATTATTATCAATACCACACCGGTTGGCACCTATCCGAATGATAAAGAATGTTTAAATATTCCTTATGAGTATATAGGTAAACAACATCTATTATACGATTTGATCTATAATCCGGAAGAAACTGAATTCTTGAAAAGGGGCAGATTGAATGGAGCTGTAACAAAGAATGGTAAAGAAATGTTAGTGCTTCAGGCAGAAAAGAATTGGGAGATCTGGGAAGGTTAAGCCTTCTTTCCCAAATAGACTTTACATATTTGCGTTATTATTTATAATCGTATTTTTGTGAATGATCTATATCAAAACATTTGTATGTAATCCTTATCAGGAAAATACTTATATCTTATATGATGATACAGGCTCCTGTGCAATAATTGACCCGGGAATGTATGGTAATAAGGAAGAGAATGAAGTCGTGGCTTTTATTGAAAGTAATCAACTTCGGCCCGAGATTCTTTTAAATACACATTGCCACATCGATCATGTACTCGGAAATAGATTTATCTACGATACTTTTGGGTTAATCCCTCAATTTCATGAAGGAGAGCTTCCTGTATTAATAGAAGTTCAAAACTATGCTCCTCAAATGGGCATTCGTTATGAGGTCTCACCCATTCCTGAAGTTTTTTTACCATCGGAAGGCGAAGTCCAATTTGGTAATCATTCTTTACAGATCATTTCTGCTCCCGGTCATTCTCCAGCCCATTTATGTTTTTATAGTCAAGAGGAAGGCTTTCTGATCGGAGGCGATGTCCTTTTTAAAGGTAGCATTGGAAGAACAGATCTGCCGGGAGGGAACCATCAGCAATTATTATCCAATATTAAAGAGAAAATCTATACATTACCGGAAGAAACGTTGGTTTATCCAGGACATGGACCGACGACAACTATCGCTATTGAGAAATTAAGCAATCCCTTTGTAAGAGGATAATTAAATTATGAATACGCCCCTATTTATTGCTAAACGTTATTTGTTCTCAAAGAAATCTGTTAATGCAATTAATATTATTTCAGGTATAAGCACATTAGGTGTATTAGTAGGAAGTGCAGCATTAATTATCATTTTATCTGTATTTAATGGATTCGAGATGCTAATCTTGAACATGTACAGTGCTTTTACTCCAGAGATGCGCATTGAACCTGCTCAAGGTAAATCATTTGTTCCCGATTCTCTTTTAGATCGCACTTTAAAATCAGATCCTCGCGTATTACATTATACTGAAATTCTTCAGGAGAAGGTTCTATTGCGGTATGGTCAAAATCAGTATATCGCTGTTTTAAAAGGTGAAGCCCCTAATTCTATGCAATCAGCGATCAGTGATAGTTTGATTAATGAAGGAGAATATAAACTAAAGGATGAAAACACAGATTATGCAGTTGTCGGAGCAGGCGTACAAGCCTATTTAGGTGTTAGCCTGGAACGGGATGATCTTCTTCTTTCCGTTTATTCACCCAGAAAAAATGCTGTAAATTCAATTAACCCGGCAGAAGAGTTTAATGTGAGAACTATTATGCCTGTTGGAGTAGTGGTTGCGCAACCCCAGTTTGATAATGTGGTAATTGTTCCAATTTCTTTTGCAAGAGAAGTCCTGGGTGAATATGAAAAGATTTCGGCCATTGAAATTGACTTAAAACCCGGTGTTGATCAAAGTTCGTTTAAAAAGGAATTGACCAGGTTAGTTGGCAATGATTTTCTGGTAAAAGACAGAGCTCAGCAGAACCCGACACTCTACAAAGTGCTTAATTCTGAGAAATGGGCAATCTTCTTTATCCTTACGTTTGTATTAATCATTGCCATCTTTAACATTATAGGGTCCCTAACCATGTTGGTTATCGATAAAAAGAAAGATATAGCAGTGCTTAAAAGTTTAGGTGCCGGCTATTCCTTTATTAAAAATATTTTCTTTGCTGAAGGAATGTTCATCTCCCTATTTGGATGTATAATTGGGATGAGTTTAGGACTTGCCTTTTGTATTTTACAGAGAAGGTTTGGTCTTATAAAGATGGAAGGTGCAGAGCTGGTAACCAGCGTTTTCCCTGTTGAAATAAAAGTCCTTGATTTTGCACTTGTGTTCTTAACCGTTACCTTAATATCTTTAATCGCATCTTTTGTATCTTCCCGCTTAAGCGTTAAAGGAGAAGAACAATTATCTTAAGCATTATCCTTTTACAAACACAGGGTGGTTTATAGTAGGGATAAGTTCTAATTCTGAGGCTTTTTTAAATAGTAAATCAACAGCTTCCCTGCCTTTTGCTCCTAAGCTTACGGAGTAGTCGTTTACATATAAATCAATATGCTTATACATCACCTCTTCATTCATCTCCTGTGCGTGGCTTTTAATAAAATCTAAAGCTGATTTAGGATTCTCAAAAGCAAACTCAATGCTTCTTCGTATTAGTTTGCCTACTGTTGATTGTATTTTTGGATCGATACGCCGATTGATAACAATTCCTCCTAATGGAATGGGGAGGCCAGTTTCTTTTTCCCAATAGTCGCCAAGGTCAATAATTTTATGTAATCCTTTATCCTGATAGGTAAAGCGGTTCTCATGGATAATAAGCCCCAAATCAATGGAATTATTCAACAGAGCTGATTCTATCTCAGAAAACACCAATATCTTTTTATTCTTAAGCACCGGAAAAGCCAGTCCTAAAAGAAAATTGGCTGTTGTAAATTCGCCGGGTATCCCAACTGTTAAGTCCTTATGCTGATTGATGTATTCTTTATCAGTAAGTTTTTTATCACTCGAGATAAGCAATGGCCCCACCCCATGGCCCAATGCACTTCCGGCATCAAGCAAGGCATAATTCTCTACCGCATAAGCAAAAGCATGGAAACTTAGTTTACTGATATCGGGTTCGTTTTTAAAAACCTTTTTATTAAGAGTTTCTACATCATCAAAAAAGACATCAAAATCAATACCCTCTGTATCGATCTTTTTATGAATCAGGGCGTCAAAAATAAAAGTATCATTCGGACAAGGAGAAAAGCCAAGACTTAGTTTCATAGAGAAATATTTACGAACAAAATTACTAATCTTTCAGTTAAACCCAAGTTCAGGTGCTATGCCAAGAACATATAGATGTAATTTTATTGCTTTTAAGAGAAAAGCTCGTCGCTAAATTTGATAAGCCAATCATTCAGGTTTTTTATAGCTAATTCTATTTGCCAGTTTGATCGGTTTCTTTTTTCAACCCAATTCGAAATGCTTCTCACCTGCAAACAGCTTATTCCTTCTTGTTGAGCGGCATAAAAGACCGCTGCTCCTTCCATGCTTTCTATTTCAGGTTTTAATCGTTTAGAAACTATATCAATGCTATTTAAATTGCCATGAACCGTATTTACGGTTATTCCCTTCACTCCTCTTAATGTCGAAACTGAATTGTATTTTATAAAAGAAGGGGCGTTTTCATGGTAAATGCTATTCCCGAAACCCATATCCTCAATCGATAAAAAGTTATTATCATCTTCAGCCCCTAGCTCGCTAAAAACATCACTTTTTACACGCACTACAGTGCCTAATTTTAGGTTCGGATCAAAACTGCCTGCAATTCCTACATTCAGCAAAGCATCGTATTTTGTTAATGCAAGCTTCTTCCCTAATTCATAAGAAATTGCTATCATACCAACCCCACCAATAAGTACGTCTATAGAGTATGACTTAGATTTAATGGCTTGTAAAAAGGGTTCGATTTCCAACCTGGTTGCAGCAACAACAAGTAGCTTCATCGTTTTAGTATTTTTAACGAAGGTACAATTAATAAGAGAATGTATTATCTTTGTGCACTATGATTTATATAACACGAAGAGAGCGCTTTTCTGCAGCCCATAAATTGGCAAGAAACGATTGGAATGAAGATCAAAACCTGAAGGTCTTTGGGAAATGTTCTAATGCAAACTGGCATGGGCATAATTACGAGCTTTTTGTAACCGTTAAAGGAGAAGTTAACTCAGAAACAGGATTCTTAATTGATTTAAGAGTTCTGAAAGAAATAATTCAGGAAGAAGCCATTGATAAATTAGATCATAAAAACATCAATCTTGATGTAGATTTTATGCAAGGCAAAATGGCTTCTACCGAAATGATTGCTATCGAAATTTTTAAACGCCTGGCACCAAGGATTGAAAATGAAGGGGCACAGCTTCATTGTATCAAACTTTGTGAAACAGAGAATAACTTCGTTGAGTATTTTGGGAATTAATATAACGCTGCCTCAAAAATAATTAAATGAATAAATCAGATAAGCCACCTTTTGATCCTGAGCTGCTTGATGGTTATGTGAAAATTGACCATTATAATGGAGATGCAGTAAACCGCATTGCTGATCATTATGGTGATATTTTGAAAGCTCTTGGAGAAAATCCTGCTCGCGAAGGATTGCTAAAAACACCTGAGCGCGTTGCAAAATCACTTCAGTATTTAACTCATGGATACGACATAGATCCTGCTGAGATCTTAAGAAGTGCTATGTTTAAAGAAGAATATAGCCAGATGGTGGTGGTTAAAGATATCGAAGTATATTCTTTATGCGAGCATCATATGTTGCCCTTTTTTGGAAAAGCTCATATCGCTTATATTCCTGACGGGCATATCGTCGGGCTTAGTAAAATACCAAGAGTGGTTGATGCCTTTGCTAGAAGATTGCAAGTACAAGAGCGCCTAACCAATGAAATCCGTGACTGCATACACGATACTTTAAAACCGCTGGGAGTAGCTGTGGTTATTGAATGTAAACACCTTTGTATGTCTATGCGAGGGGTGCAGAAACAGAACTCTGTTACAACAACCTCGGCTTTTACCGGAGAGTTTGCTAAAGAAAGAACGCGTAATGAGTTCTTGAGGTTAATTACCGCTAGCTTAGATTAATTAATATCCTTCTTTTAAATTAAAATATTCATAATGAAGAATGCATATCTTTTTCCTGGGCAGGGTGCTCAGTTTGTAGGCATGGGTTTAGATGTTTACAACTATAATAACGAAAGCAGAGAGCTGTTTGAAAGAGCGAATGAAATCCTTGGGTTTCGTATCACAGACGTTATGTTTAACGGAAGCGAAGAAGACCTTAAGCAAACGAATGTAACTCAACCTGCAATATTTCTGCACTCAGTAATTTTAGCACATGCATTGGGCAATAGTTTCAACCCACAAATGGTTGCCGGTCATTCTTTAGGAGAGTTTTCGGCATTGGTTGCTGTAGGTGTACTCGATTTTGAATCTGGGTTAAAGCTAGTTTCAGCGAGAGCCAATGCCATGCAAAAGGCTTGTGAAATACAACCGTCTACGATGGCTGCTGTACTTGGTCTAGACGATTTTACAGTAGAGGATATTTGCCAGCGCATAAGCGATGTGGTTGTACCGGCAAACTATAACTGTCCGGGTCAATTAGTAATTTCAGGAACCATTGCAGGGATCGATAAGGCTTGCGAACTATTAACTGAAGCAGGAGCCAAACGTGTTATAAAACTGAACGTAGGAGGAGCATTTCACTCACCATTAATGGAGCTTGCCCGTGTTGAACTTCAGTCAGCGATTGATTTAACCACGTTTAATGAACCTCTTTGCCCGGTATATCAAAACATTGATGCTAAAGCACATGTGAATCCTGATCAAATCAAGATTAATTTAATAGAACAGCTTACAGGATCAGTAAAATGGTCGCAGATAATGCAAGCTATGATTGAAGATGGCGCTACCTCTTTTATAGAAGTAGGACCTGGTAATGTACTTCAAGGTTTAGTTAAAAAGGTTGATAGGAAGATGGAAACATCAGCTGCTAAGCTTTAAATGTTATCATAATATTAGGAAACCCCGTAGATTCTAAATCTATGGGGTTTTTTATTACTTTTACGTAAGTTGATTTATAAATTTGAGTAATACATTAAAGATACGTATTCTACTTCTCCTCCTGACTTTGTGTTTTGCAGGAACAGCTATTACTGTAAAATATACCTACCAGGAAAAAGAAATCCTTTTAATTGATGGCCATAAGGTTGAAAAGAACCTGCATAAGAAAGAAGCCATTGTCAAGGAATTCTTGAATGATACAACCTTATTTGAGAAAGTTAGAAATATTGATCAGAATCCCGAACTTAAGAAATACATTATTGAGTCATTCGGCGAGGAAAAAGATATTTACATTTACGCGTATTCAAACAATGATTTAGTTTTCTGGGGGTCCGAACAGATCGTTCCCCGTTCAGATGCCGGTATTTCTGAAGGCAGCAGTATTATAACATGGAATAACGGCTGGTATGAATCATACAAAAAAAGCTCAGGTGGTTTTTCTATAGTCTGTCTAATCCCTATTAAAGCCAATTATCCAATAACAAATCGTTTTTTAAACAATGACTTTTCGAAAGACCTCATCAATGCTCCTAATTTAGAAGTTGCTAATTATGATGATGTTTCAGTTTATAACCTTCGTAACAGCGATGGAGACTACCTGTTATCTTTAAAGCTTCGAGCCAGTAATTTCAAAACATTTTACTCAACCATTGAGCTCATAATGTGGCTATTAGCTGGATTAACATTTACAATCTTTATTAATAGCTTATGCCTTTGGATCGCTAAAAAAGGATGGGTAAAGCTTTCCATTTTAGCATTTGCTTTATTTCTAACGTCCTTCAGATATCTTGGTATCAAAACTCAATGGTTGGCAGACAATTTCTATTCAGGGTTTTTTGATCCCAGAGTATACGCCTCCAGTTTTATACTCCCTTCCTTAGGCGCTCTTATATTGCATGTTA
This sequence comes from Albibacterium bauzanense, assembly GCF_004339765.1. Taxonomy (GTDB): domain Bacteria; phylum Bacteroidota; class Bacteroidia; order Sphingobacteriales; family Sphingobacteriaceae; genus Albibacterium; species Albibacterium bauzanense. Next base: position 449,035 of record NZ_SMGO01000002.1, read on the forward strand.
TTTCGGCAACATGGCTTGTCTGCTATATATACCACTGTCGATCCGAGCTTAAGATAGTCGGAAAAACATCCTCTAAACTTGTAAAATTCGCAGTGTATTTACTTTCTGCGGTTCTATTATATTTCTTATGTGATGTAGCGATCGGTATTTTTAAAAGCTTAATAATAGATTCCAGTATCAGCTTTGAAGTCAATAACCTATTAAACTTAAATACTTATAGCTGGGTGGGCATCCTGGTATTGTGCATGGTTGTATTTATACTTTATCTCATTGTAGAAATACTATTTGTTATTACCAGAGATATGGGTTTACCAAGGAAAACCCGATTAATATGGTTTGCTATTACTGTTCTGATTTGCTTACTAACTAAAGCTTTGTTCGGTGGAGTTACAATCTCTTTCTGTCTGTTCATAATTGTTATTTATATAAAAGGATGGTATGCAAGTCCTGATAAAGGGTTTAATTTAGCAGCGTATGTTGCTCTCCTCTTTCTGTTTGCCGGCATTGCATCTCTTAAACAGAGCATGTTTCAGGAAAAGAAACAACAGAACAGCCAGCTCTTTGCTTTGCAAAAACTTGAATCATCAGAAGATCCAAATGCAGTTTTGCTTTTCTTAGATGTAGAAGAGCAGATTGTTAATGATGAATCGCTGTTAAATTATTTTAAATACCCGGGCTCTCAAAACCCTCAACTATTAAACGACGAATTACGGAGAGCTTATTTTAGCGGTTACTTGGCAAAATATGATTTTAATGCCTACATATTAAACACAGATAGTTCAGAAAACAGCGCTATAGCTCTCGAAAGGCTATCGTACTTTAAAGATAAAGTGATAAGCGGTTCAAGAAAGGTCTCTGCTAACTTCTATCGCCTGAATAATAATATCGGCTATATTAATTATTTCGCTTTGCTTCCCATAGAGATAAATGATGAGTTAGTTGGCACCTATGTCATTGAACTTAAGAACAGATCATTAAGCCGCTATGTTTCTTCACCGGAAATACTTTTTAATGGTACCATAGAAAACACAAGTAATTACGACAATTATTCTTATGTCTATTATCAGAATGATGTCTTAAAAGGGCAGCACGGTTCTTTCGTTTATCCTGTAGAGCCCGTTTTTCATCCAGCTGAGGTTCGTCAATATATTCGGTATAAAGATAATGAAGGGTATAATCATATCGTATATAGGCCTAATCAAACAGATTTACTTATCTTAAGTGCCAAAACTCAAAGCGGCTGGGACCAGTTGGCTTCTTTGTCCTTCTTGTTTTTGGTATTTCTGTTTTTCTCAATTGCAATTTATTGCATCCGGTGGATCTTTGTTATTTTAAATGACTACGATTTTAATCTTCGTAACCTGCGATGGTCCTTAATGATACTACAGAATCGTGTACTTTACAGTACAAGGATACAGGCTTTTGTAGTTTTTGCTGTAGTCGTTACCCTAGTTATTGCCGGTATAATTACTTTCTTTAGTTTAAATAATCAGTACAGTATTCAGCAAGAAAAGGCGGCAGCCAAACAAATATCTTTGATTGCCCGCGGATTGGAAATACAGCTATCACAAAATTCTGGTGAGATAGAAGGGCTAGAAACCGAACATCAGTTTAATGCCGCATCAGAAATAAACGCATCTGACCTGAATCTATATAATAATCACGGAGAACTGATTTATAGCACCCAAGGAAAAATATATGACTTAGGGCTGGTCTCCAAATTTATGAATGCAAATGCGTGGCTAAATCTGGATGATTATTCGCGTGAAGAGTTCTTTCAGCGTGAGAAGATCGGCGCATTGGAGTACCTGGTGGCATACGCACCTCTGAAAAACGACAATAATCAAACCATTGCCTATTTAAGCCTGCCCTATTTTTCTAATCAAAAGGAGCTAGATCAACAAGTGGGTGTATTATTAAATACCATTATTAATGTATACGCATTGGTGCTGGTTGCTTTGGGACTGTTTGCTGTATTTATTGCTAATAAAATAACAGCGCCACTTACACTCGTACAAAGAAGCCTGGCCCGAACCTCGATCGGCAAGAAGAATGAACCTATCTTCTGGAAGCGTAATGATGAAATAGGGTCGCTTATTAAAGAATATAATAACATGATTGCCGCCCTGGATAATAGTGCCAATAGAATTATGCGATCCGAACGTGAGTCGGCCTGGCGAGAGATGGCCAAACAGGTTGCCCATGAAATCAAAAATCCGTTGACACCTTTACGATTAGGTGTTCAGCTATTAGAACGGTCCTGGCGAGAAAAAGACCCTCGCTTTGATGAAAAGTTTGAGCGTTTTAGTAAATCCTTTATTGAGCAAATAGAAAGCCTGGATCACATCGCTTCAGAATTCTCAAATTTTGCTAAAATGCCGGATACGAAACTGGACGATGTTGAGATCGTAGATGTAATCGAAAAAGCGATTAGTATTTATAGCAATGATTTACACCTTTCTATTAAACTAGAGGTATATGTAGATAGAGGTGTAATTGTGCATGGAGATAGAGACCAGCTTTTACGAACTTTTAATAATCTGATCAAAAATGCTATTGAAGCACGTATTCATCATAAAAAAAGTACTGTACTAATTAGAGTAAAACCACATTCAGTAGGTTATATTCTAATAGCAATACAAGATTACGGTAAAGGTATTGACGATATTGTCAGATCTAAGATATTTCAACCTAACTTCACAACCAAGAGCTCAGGAACTGGCTTAGGATTAGCTTTTGTAAAACAAACAGTAGAAAGTATGAATGGTACCATTAGCTTTAAAACAGAAAAGGCTAAGGGAACAACCTTCTTTATTTTGCTGCCATTAAAATCAAGAGAGGCTTAAGTTAATAAGAGAGGGTTAGTTATTACTTTAAGCTGATAGTGGATCTCCCCATTGTACTTTCGTTGGTATATAAGATAACCGTATAAGTACCTTTTTTGAATTTGTAATCGCTTGGAGACCAGTCAATGGTATATTGTTTACCATCATTCTCGAAGTCGATTTCTTTCATATCGGTGTATTGGATTTCCTCATCATTTACTTTAAACACATTACCGTTTGTAATGAGATTTCCACTAGGCTCCGTAACACGTAAATAAATGTTATGCTTGCCTACTTTTGTTAACGTATTATCCGCAAGCGTAAAGTTTATTTGCAATCTATCAACACGCGGGGCTTTGCTTTCTGTATTTATCCGGTCGCCGCTTCTCACCCTAAGAGCATTGATATTCATTTCTGATATCTTTAAATGCGAAGCCATTTTAATCATTTCCTGCAGCTTTGCCTTATCCTCTTCCAATGAATTCGCACGCTTATTAACAGTATTTACAGACTCTTGAAGTTGGTCTCTTTCATTGCTTAGCAAGTCATTTTCTTTCCGGAGATTTTCCAGGTCACTGCTATATTTAGCAACCAGGGCTCTTAACTTCTGTATTTCCTGTTGAGCATGCAGTAATTCATCCTGTTTTATTTCTGTATTACTGTTAATTTTTGATCGTAGATCTTCAATAAGCAGACGAGCAGAATCATGCTCCAATTTAAAATTGGCAGCTAAATCAATGTTTTCACCCGTTACTCTATTTAATTCCGCTTCTATTCGGTCAACCTCAATTTCAAGTTGATTTTTTTGCGAATTCAATACCTCTACCTGGTTTCCCAGGTTCTTATACCGAATAGCATAATATACATTGGTAGCCAGTAAGGCTGCTATGGCAATTATAAAAAAATAAATTTTACTAGAAGGCTTCGGCTTTTCGATTTGTGGTTCCCCAGTCATTAAGCCGCCATTTTCTATATCCATTCGTATGGTTCGTAAACTTGTATGCTCATAAAATTAAAGTATGATCAAGCAATTATTGTTCCAAACTTAATTTATTTTAATGTTCGTTAAATTATTACGGTTACCTATCTTTATCGCCGGTAGAAATGTGATTATGATTGATAGATATTTTGTACGTTTTATTTGTATAGGAGTATTGTTGTTTTGTATGTTGCCCTTTGCAAATGGGCAGAACGAAGCACCAAAAAGAGAGTTTCGTGGCGTGTGGGTTGCAACGGTAGCAAATATTGATTGGCCTTCAAAGCAGGGTTTAAGTACTGACCAGCAGAAAGCAGAATTGATAGCCATTCTTGATGCTCATCAACGAGCAGGGATCAATGCAATTATGTTTCAGATCAGACCTGCAGCAGATGCTCTTTATGCCCAATCTCGTGAACCCTGGAGTCGTTTTCTTTCAGGAATTCAAGGACAGGCTCCTGCTCCTTTATACGATCCGTTAGAGTTTGCCATAAAAGAGGCACATGATCGGGGTATGGAATTACATGCCTGGTTTAATCCCTATCGCGCTACTTTTGATAATGGAAATACCGTGGCTCCCAATCATATAACCCGTATCAATCCGGAGTGGTTTTTCACCTATGGAGGCAAAAAGCTATTTAATCCGGGTTTGCCTCAAGTGCGTGCTTACATTACCTCAATTGTGATGGATGTAGTGAAAAACTATGACATTGATGGCGTTCATTTTGATGATTATTTCTACCCTTATCCCGAAAGCAATCCTATTCCCGATGCTGCTACATTCAGGCAATACGGAAGTGGATTTGCATCCATTGATGATTGGAGAAGAAATAATGTGGATATCCTGATAAAGACCATTTCGGATAGTATTCATGCTGAAAAACCATATATCAAGTTTGGAGTTAGCCCTTTTGGAATATGGGATAATAAAAGAAATCATCCGGAAGGCTCCGAAACAGCCGGATTTAGTGGCTACCGACAGCTTTATGCCGATGCCAGAAAATGGACGCAAGAAGGTTGGGTCGACTATATAAATCCTCAGATATATTTCCCGTTTAACTATCCGGCCGCTGCATTCGAAGTACTGCTAGACTGGTGGAGCAAAAACAGTTTCGGTAAACATTTATACATCGGACAAGCTGTATACAGGGTATTGGAAAATGGACAGGGTTGGCGTGAAAGAGATCAGCTTTCGCGGCAAATACGAGCCTTAAGACAAAATAATAATGTTCAGGGCAGTGTATTCTTCAGCTCCAAGTCCTTGACAAATAACTTAGGAGGTTTTAGAGATTCTTTGCAATATAATTTCTACCGTTATAAAACCTTGCCCCCTGCAATGCCCTGGAAAGATAATGTTTCTCCCCTGCCGCCTCGCGGTTTAACAGTTCGGGTAACAAACGACCGGGCAATAACATTGCATTGGCAAAAGCCTGATGCTGCAAGTGATGGCGATGTGCCTTACGGCTATGTAATTTATAGGTTTGAAGCAGGCGATAAGATTGACCTGGAAGACGCTCGCAAAATCCTTCAAATAAGTTACAATAATTCTTATACAACCTATACCGATGATTCGGTTATTAAGAATCACACTTATACCTATGTAATTACGAGTTTAGATCGCTTAAAAAATGAAAGTGTCGGATCTAATAGAAAGGAGATCGTTTTTTGACATTAACAATGCAGTCAAATTTCCATTAAGCAAGTGAAACTTAATAAATAAACATTATATTTGCCTTCCATAAATTTCGATTTTTACATCCTTAATGAATATGAGAGAAATACAATTCAGAGAAGCGCTTCGTGAAGCAATGAACGAAGAAATGCGTAGAGATGATAAGATTTTCTTAATGGGCGAGGAAGTCGCCGAGTACAATGGTGCTTATAAAGTAAGCCAGGGAATGCTTGAAGAGTTTGGTGAAAAACGTGTCATTGATACGCCAATATCTGAACTTGGATTTACAGGAATAGGCATAGGCGCTGCAATGAATGGTTTAAAACCAATCATTGAGTTCATGACCTTTAACTTCTCCTTGGTTGCTATAGACCAGATTATCAATTCGGCTGCTAAAATGAATTCCATGAGTGGAGGTCAATTTGCTGTTCCAATTGTTTTTAGAGGACCAACCGGGAATGCCGGACAATTAGGAGCTCAGCACTCACAAAACTTTGAGAATTGGTATGCTAATACTCCGGGTTTGAAGGTGGTAATTCCATCCAACCCATACGATGCAAAAGGACTTCTTAAACAATCAATACTTGATCCGGATCCTGTAATATTTATGGAATCTGAGGTTATGTACGGCGATAAAGGACAGGTTCCTGAAGAAGAATACTACCTTGAGATCGGAAAGGCACATGTTGTTAAGGAAGGAAAGGATGTTACCATCGTAAGTTTTGGTAAAATGGTTCCACGTGTTGTAATGCCTGCTTTAGAAGAACTTACAAAAGAAGGAATTGATGCTGAAATTATAGATCTGCGTACCGTAAGACCTATTGACTATGCAACTATTATTAATTCTGTTAAGAAAACAAATCGCTTAGTTATTGTTGAAGAAGCATGGCCTTTAGCGTCTATCTCTTCTGAAATAGCCTATAAAATTCAAAGCGAAGCATTTGATTATTTAGATGCACCGGTAACTCGTATTACTTCTGCCGATGTACCTATCCCTTATGCTCCAACATTGCTTGAAGCAGCTTTACCATCGGTAAAACGTGTAGTAACAGCAGTAAAAGACGTGCTATACAAAGTAAAATAATTCTTTAAAAGAATAAAGAATGTCTTATGAAAAATGAATAAGGCATCCGATATAAAACAAGGGGGCGAAATGATATCATTTCGCCCCCTTGTTTTATATCGGATTTTTTGCGCTTGCTTTAAATCTTATACGCTTAGTTTTTCCTGATTACCACGTGGGTTTTAACACTGGTTTATCTTTATTTTAATCCAGCAGACTGATTTGTCTTCTGATGCTCTCTTCTAAGGAAATAATTGTTTCTGTTCTTTGAATTCCCTTTATTCCTTGAATTCCTTCATTAAGCACCTGGCGTAAATGATCCGTGTCTCTGCAAATAATTTTTGCAAACATACTATAAGAACCCGTGCAATAATGAAGCTCTACAACTTCCTTTACCTTTCTGAGTTCTTCAACAGCATGATTATACTGCGACCCTTTTTCAAGATAGATCCCTAAAAATGCACAGATATCGAAACCGATTTTTTGAGGGTTAATGGTTAAATTTGCGCTTTTTATGATCCCCAGGTCTTCCATCTTTTTCATTCGCACATGTATGGTACCTCCAGAAACAACCAGCTTTTTTGCTATTTCTGTATAGGGAACCGAAGCATCATTCATAAGAATTGATAAAATTTGAATATCAAGGCTATCGAGGTCAATGTTAAGATTTCTCTTTTCCATATTATTTTATTTGTTATGCAATTTTTTAACAATTATCTACAATTTTTCTATTATCCTTTATGTAAACCATTTGTTAATTGCAAAATTAATAATTTAAACGTTGTTTTTTCAAAAATATAAAAAATGTATAGAATTCCTGCGGTAGAATAATAGCTGTATTATTTTAAACTATAACCCGGTTTAATCAAACAGTGGTTGAACAGTGGTCAAACAGTGGTTAAACAGTCCTTGAACAGTGGTAAAATGACTGTATAACCTCTGTACATCTTCTGCTTGAATATTGTTTAGGTAATATCAGCTAACAATTTAGATAGTATCAGCTAGCTTGTAAAGTAATTTTAGGAATAGGAAATGATTTATTAAAAGCAGTTTGTCTTGAAAGAACATTTGTACTTCGATTAATACAGACAAAATATTATCTTTGATTATAAAACCAGTAGCATGAAAGAAATATCAGTAGAAGAGCTAAAAAGCAAAATTGATAATAATGAAGATTTTCAATTAATAGATGTTAGGGAAACTTTTGAATACGAGGTTTCTAATTTAGATGGGGAGAATATCCCGTTAGCATCTGTTCTTTTAGAAAAGGATAAGATTTCTAAAGATAAGCCAGTTGTTGTTCACTGCAGAAGCGGCAAGCGCAGCGCTCAGGCTATTATGCTTTTGGAAAAGGAAGGTTACGATAATCTTTCTAACCTGGTAGGCGGAATCTTAGCGTGGAAAGAAGATATTGACCCTGATATGGACGTTTATTAATATGTTAAAAAGACTATTATTCAGCACCCTTCTTAACCTTGGGATCATTCTTTCACTTTATTTTGCCTTCACTGCCTATAATAAAATGGAATATGGAATCCTTGTAGGCACAATCCTGCTTGTTGTTGTATTGATTTATTTAAAGATCAAGATATTGAAACAAGTGAAGGATATGAAGAAACAATAATTATTAAAACGTGCAGCAAGATGTTTCAACTTTAATAGAACAATTAAAAGCGGGAGACTATAGAGCGCTGGCACGTATTATTAGTTTGGTCGAAAATGAGCACCCTTCGGCAACTGAGATCCTTTTCTCTCTACAACCTAATCAGAACATTCCTATAATAGGTATTACCGGCCCTCCCGGTGCGGGAAAGAGTACGCTTGTTAATGCCATAGCGGAAGAGTTTAGCAAGGAAGGTAAAAGAGTGGCTATTTTAGCGATTGATCCGAGTTCTCCTTTTAACAGGGGTTCTTTATTGGGTGATCGGATTCGGATGAATGCGCAGTTTAATAATCCTGATATTTACATACGATCGGTGGCAAGCAGGGGCGCTTTGGGGGGCTTATCAGAAAAGACCATTGAGATAACAGATGTTTTAAGGGCTGCCCCATTTGATATAATACTTGTTGAAACGGTTGGTGTGGGTCAATCGGAGATTGATATTATTGGTTTGGCAGATCAAACTATTGTGGTATTAGTTCCTGAAAGTGGCGATGAGATTCAACACGTAAAATCTGGATTGATGGAGATTGCCGATATCTATGTGGTTAATAAAGCAGATAGAGAAGGCGCTGATATCTTTGCATCCAAGCTGGAGCGTATGTTGAAAATGAAGCACCTGGATATTCCAGTATTGAAGATAATTGCAGACAGATCTATAGGTGTACAGAATTTGCTCCAGTTAATAACATCTCGTTCATCCTCTCCAAATAGGATACTGAATATTAATTTATTAGCAGAAAAAGCTTGGCGCTTGATTCAGCAAAAACGTATGAAAGATGTTGATAAAATAGCCTTAAAACAACAGTTATTGGAGCAGCGTAAGGATAGTTTCTTCAATTTATACCGCTTTGTTAATGATAATTATTAATAGAGTATGGCTCATTTACCAGCGTGATAGGGTATAATTGAGGTTAAAAAGGGACACATTTTGCCTTTTTAGATGTTGTATTGTAAGTTTAACATATTATTAACAGGTGTTTTAATGCCTTATTTCGGCATGTGTACTAAAATCTATATATTCGTATTTGCATCAATATTGTGATCTTAACTTATTGATATATAAAGCATTATTATTTATTAACTGGTCGTTAATAAATAGTTGAGTATAAGTTTTAAATATTTATAAATGTTTTTTGTGACGGATTGAATATTGGTACGGAATTTGTTTTAGTTGCGTAAATCAAACTATTAACTATTTTTGTATAAAAATTATACAATTAAAATTTTTAACCTTAAAAAAAAACAGAGTATGAATTATTCTACAATCAAAAAAGCAGCTTTAGCTTTGTCACTGGTAGCCGCAGTTGGTTACGCTGACGTAGCTAACGCACAAGAGCCAGCTAAAGTATTTGGCGGAAGAAGCCAATACAGAACTTGGTCAATCGGAATTAATGCAGGAGCGTTAACTCCAAGTGTAATTCTAGGTGGTTACAACGATCAATCAAAACCTGAGGTTTCTTTAGGTTACGGTGCTAATATTCGTAAACAATTTTCTCCACATTTCTCAGTTCAGGCTGATTTCTTAAAAGGTACCATTAAAGGTTCTAATGAGACATCTCCTAATAACGATAATGCAAGTTACGGAAATACATTCGAAACTGATTTGAACTGGCAAACAGGTTTGACTGGTAACTACCACTTCGGAGCAATTGATTTCTTACGTCGTGAAAACGTTGTAGGATTTTATGTATCTGCTGGTTATAACATTGCAAACTATGAAGTTACTTCATCAACTGCACCAGGTAGTGTAGATGGTGAATCAAGAAACGAACAAGTTATCCCTGTAGGTGCTGGTGTTAAATTCAAACTAGGCGGTGTTGTTAACTTAGACTTAGGTTACAAAATGAACTTCCTAGATGCTGATAACCTAGATAATAACTTCACTACTAATTCACACGCTTTAGATAAATACAGCTACGGATATGCTGGTTTAGAGTTTAACTTAGGAAGCAAATCTAAACCAACTTTAGAGTGGAACAACCCAGTTGCTAATCTTTATGACGAGTTGAAAGACCCTGCATTGAGAAACGAAGTTGAAGCTTTAAAACAACGTGTGACTACATTAGAAGGAACAGTTGCTGACTTAGGTAGAGATACTGACGGTGACGGTGTTGCTGACAAATTTGACAAATGCCCTAACACTCCAGCTGGAACAGTTGTTGATGGATCAGGTTGTCCAATTAAATTCCCTGAGCCAGTTGTTACTGCAACTCTAGGAGACTACGCTCCAATTCAATTTGAATTTGATAGCTATGTTTTGAAAACTTCTTCTTACCCAACTTTAGATAAAGTTTCTCAAGACTTACGTAATTCAAACGCTTCAATCAGCTTAGAAGGATATGCTTCTGCTGAAGGTACTGAAGAATACAACTTACAGTTATCAAAAGACCGTGCTAACGCAGTAAAAAATTACTTAGTTAACTCTGGTGTTGCTGCTAACAATGTGAATGCAGTAGGTTACGGAGAAGCTAATCCAGTTGCTTCTAACGCTACTGAAGCAGGACGTATTCAAAACCGTCGTGTTGAATTCAAAAAATAATCTTTGATTAAATTTTAATCAAATTAAAGAGAGTCCGGTGGTTTATTCCACCGGACTTTTTTATTTGCAGTGAATTGGAATATTAATGAATCAACCGTAACTTCGTTGCATGTATTTCTTTAGAAAAAAAGACCCTAATCGTCCCCAAAGCTTTAATTTGAAGGTTATGCATACCTTTAATAAGATTGCTATTATTATTTTTGTTCTTGCGATTGTTTATAAGCTCGCTAAATACTTTATATTTTAATTTCCCAATTCACAGATAATGAAAGAAATAATCAATACAGATCTTGCACCGGCACCGATCGGTCCATATAACCAAGCAGTAAAAGCAGGTAATACCATTTATGTTTCCGGACAAATACCATTGGTGGCAGCTACCGGAGAGCTTGTTTCGGGAGATATTGCATTGGAAACTAAAGAAGTGATGAAGAATATAGGCTTTATCCTTCAACAGACCGGATGTGATTATAAAGATATTGTGAAAACCAGTATATTCTTATCGGATATGAGCTTGTTCACAGATGTGAATGCAATATATGGTGAGTATTTTACGGAGAATGCACCTGCACGTGAAACGGTTGCTGTTAAAGAGTTGCCTAAGAAAGTTCGTGTTGAGATTTCAGTGATAGCGTATAAATCGTAGATGAGCGGATCCGCATCTGCAAATAATTCGCGGCTTAATTACTTTATTGCCGGATTATCAGCAAATATCATATGGGGCTTTTTTGCTATACCTCTTCGTTTAATAGCAGCCTGGCCTGCTGATACAATCTTATATTTTCGGATCTTCTTTTCATTTGTTTTTGTGTGGATGTTCCTTTTCCTTTTTAGATACTCTGATTGGAAGCGAGATTGGGAAGGCATGAAACAGATGAGCGCAAAGGAAAGGAAACGGATAATCTTTCTTCTCGTCCTGTCTTCTGTACTTATTATGGGAAATTGGTTTACGTTTATTTATGCTGTAAATAATGTAAGCATCAAATCGGCTGCTTTTGCCTACTTAATATGTCCCTTAATTACTACACTTGCCGGTTGCCTGATCTTGAAAGAGAAGTTATCTAAAATTAAATGGATTAGCTTAAGCATGGCTTTGGTGAGTGTGATTATGCTGGCTCAAACATCTTTGATTGAGGTTTTCTGGGCTATTTTGATTGCTTCATTCTATGCCTTTTACATGATCATTCAGCGGGTTTTGCGAGATATTGATAAGTTTAACTTTTTGGCTGTTCAGTTGGTTATTTGTTCGCTTATTGTTTTGCCGATGTCTTTTATGAGCGACACTCCTGTCCCTTCTTCTCTTTTATTTTGGGGCATGATTGCATTGATAGCTATTGTATTTACTATTATACCTCTCTTCTTAAGTATGTATGCTTTAAACGGTATTGCATCTGCCACGATGGGGATTTTAATTTATATTAATCCGATAATTTCATTTGCAGTTGCTGTTTTCTATTTTAATGAGGTTATTTCTATTGGTCAATTCCTTGCTTACTTATTGCTATTAGCAGCAATCGTACTGTATAACTCAGCTTTCATTCGACAAATTTTTAGTAAATTAGCTAAACGTGAACCTATTTAAATTTATCGAGATTAATTGTGCAGGAATTCAGTTTGAGAACCCCTATTGGCTATTTAAAAGGCGTTGGTCCGCAACGTGCTGAGATTTTAAATAAAGAATTAGCGGTATTCACTTTTGAGGACCTATTATATTATTATCCCTTTCGATATAATGATAGAAGCGTTTATTCTAAGATCAATCAAATAGATCCTACTAAACCAGGTGTGCAGTTTATTGCCAGGTTATTGAATTTTGAGATTCAGGGTGATCGTAGATCGCGACGTTTGGTAGCTCATGTGAAGGATGATACAGGGATTGCACAGCTGGTTTGGTTTCAAAGCATTAAATGGGTTGAGAAGAATTTGACCATTGGAAGTGCATATGTTATTTATGGAAGCCCAAGCTTGTTTAATAATCAGATTTCCATTTCTCATCCTGAAATGGAACTGTATGTGGGCAGTAATCAAGGGCTTAAATTTCAACCTGTCTATGCTTCTACGGAGAAGTTAAAGAAACTATCATTGGATAGTAAGGGGATTCAGCGGTTAGTTTCTTCTTTGTTTAGCGCCTTAAAGGATAATATTGATGAAACACTTCCTGATGAAATATTAACTAAGTACAAGTTGATAGACTTGCCTTCGGCTTTAAGGGGAATTCATTTTCCGGATGATGCTGATTCCATTCAACGATCTCTGTATCGGTTGAAATTCGAAGAGCTTTTCTTCTTGCAATTAAAAATATTAAAGACTAAAGTAGCACATAATCAAAAGTTTAAGGGGCCTGTTCTTAAGAATGTTGGGGAGCATTTTACAGACTTTTATGAGAAGAAGCTTCCTTTTCAATTAACAAATGCCCAGAAAAGGGTTATTAAAGAGATTAGAAAAGATACGTTGTATGGTGCACAGATGAATCGTTTGTTGCAAGGAGATGTAGGTAGCGGGAAAACGATTGTTGCTTTGATGACCATGCTGCTGGCAATTGATAATGGATATCAGGCATGTTTGATGGCGCCGACCGAGATTTTGGCTCAGCAGCATTATGCCGGGCTGAAAGAGTTATTAGGCGTTGAGAGAGTAAGTATTGCCTTATTAACGGGTTCTATAAAACAGAAAGACCGGAAAGTTATTCATGAGGGTTTATTAAATGGAGACCTGGACATTCTGATAGGCACGCATGCGCTATTGGAAGATAAGGTAAAGTTTAAGAATCTGGGTTTGGCTATTATAGATGAGCAACACCGCTTTGGAGTTGAACAACGGTCAAAGTTATGGAAAAAGAATTCTGTGCCGCCACATATGCTTGTAATGACTGCTACGCCTATTCCGCGTACTTTAGCGATGACTTTATATGGCGATCTTGATATTTCAGTGATTGATGAGTTGCCAGCTGGTCGTAAGCCAATTTCTACCTTGCATTTTCATGAAAGGAGCCGGCTGCGGATGTTTGGTATGCTTCGAGAGGAAATTGCTAAGGGAAGGCAGGTTTATGTGGTATATCCATTGATTGAGGAGAGTGAGAAATTAGATCTTTTGCACCTTAAAGCTGGAAAGGAGTTCTTAGAGCGCGAGTTTCCATTGCCCGTCTATAAAGTTGGGATCTTACATGGTAAGATGACTCCAAAAGAGAAGGAGTTTGAGATGAATCGGTTTGTGAAGGGAGAAACGCAGATTTTAGTTGCTACTACGGTAATAGAAGTTGGTGTAAACGTTCCAAATGCTTCGGTGATGGTTATTGAAAATGCTGAACGTTTTGGCCTTTCGCAGCTCCATCAATTACGCGGACGGGTTGGGCGTGGTCCTGAACAATCATTTTGTATTTTAATGACCAAAGAGAAGCTGAGCAGAGAAAGTAAAATCAGAATGCAGACGATGGTCAGGACAACCGATGGGTTTGAGATTGCAGAAACTGATTTGAAATTACGTGGACCGGGAGATTTGTCTGGTACGCAACAAAGTGGAGTGCTGGAGCTTAAGTTAGCGAATTTAGCTACCGACCAGGCATTGCTGCAATTGGCAAGAAACGAAGTGATTGATATTTTTGAGAAAGACCCGACTTTAGGTTCTGAAAAGAATAGTTTGCTTAGGAGCTTTTTGTCTAAAAGTTCGTTTGGAATTGGGTGGGAAAAAATTTCCTGACAAACACCTATCTTTACTTTTTGTTAGCACTCTATAGGATATTGCATTCCCCGTGAATTTTGGTTTTTTAGGGGATGAATTTTAATGATAAATATGGCGATAAAGAAATTTTTTGATACAGCACTTAAGCCTGAACGTGCTGTTCTTGTAGGGATTATAACACCCAGTGAGAATGAAGAACAGGAGCGTGAATATTTAGAGGAATTGGCTTTTTTGGTAGATACGGCAGGCGGAGAAACGGTTCATACTTTTGTTCAAAAGATGCAAAAGCCTGATAGGGCTACTTTTGTTGGAAGTGGAAAATTGGATGAAATTAAAGCTTATGTAGAAGCTGAGGAGATAGATATTGTTGTTTTTGATGATGAGCTATCACCTACTCAGCTAAGGAATATTGAGCGGGAATTACAGGTTAAAATATTAGATAGGAGTAATCTTATTCTGGATATATTTGCTCGTCGTGCACAAAGTGCACAGGCAAAGACGCAAGTGGAATTAGCTCAGCTTCAATACTTATTACCTCGATTGACACGGTTATGGACTCATTTGGAGCGGCAGCGAGGTGGAATTGGAATGCGTGGCCCGGGAGAGAGTCAGATAGAAACGGATAGGCGATTGATATTAAATAAGGTTTCTTTATTGAAGGAGAAGCTAAAAAGTATTGATCGGCAAAATGAAACTCAGCGTAAGAATAGAGGTCAATTGGTGCGTGTTGCACTGGTAGGATATACCAATGTTGGTAAATCGACCATTATGAACATGCTTTCTAAATCGGATGTTTTTGCGGAGAATAAATTGTTTGCAACCCTGGATACAACCGTTCGAAAGGTTGTAATTGATAATCTTCCGTTCTTATTATCAGATACAGTTGGTTTTATCAGGAAATTACCTCACCACTTGGTAGAATGCTTTAAATCAACACTTGATGAGGTAAGGGAAGCAGATATATTGCTTCATGTGGTTGATATTTCTCATCATAACTTTGAGGATCAGATTGCAGCTGTTAACGAAACATTAAAAGAACTGGGAGTTCTTGATAAAACGATCATTACTATATTTAATAAAATTGATGCTTATCAGGGAACGAAAGATGATGAAGGCGATCAATCTTTTACGATTGAGGATTTTGAAAATAGCTGGATGAAGCGGAACCAGAGTCCGGCGATATTTATTTCTGCTACCGAGAAAGAGAATTTAGAGGAACTTAGGAAGTTGATTTATGAGCATGTGTTGGCTATTCATACCGAGCGTTACCCGTATGATAGTTTGCTGTATTAGATTGGCTGGAAATATTTCGATATATTAAGATTAATAAAAATTATTATGGGCATAGAAAGTAAAAGACAGCAACGTTTTGCAGGGATTATTCAACAAGATTTAGCAGAGATCTTCTTACGTGAAGGGAACACCTGGTTGCCGGGAGTAATGATAACCGTTACCCGGGTTCGTATTACTTCAGATTTGGGTATTGCGAGGGTTTACCTGAGCTTTTTGCCTGTAAAAGATCCACAAGAAGCTCTTGAGAAAATCAGGAATCATGGGAATGAGGTTCGTTATAAATTAGGCACGCGTATAAGAAACCAGACAAAGAGTATTCCTGTATTGGAATTTTATGTGGATGACAGCAACGACTATATGGAGCACATGGATAAGCTCTTTGAAGGGATCAATAAAGATAAGCAATCTGAGGATGAATAGCTTAATGAAAGGTTCTGAGTGATCAGAACCTTTTTTTTCGCTTTAAATTAGGGAATTTCATTTTATAGTCCACATCTACTTTACCTTTGGTAATTGCATCTAGCTTCCCTTTAATCAGGGCTTTTTTTAGCGGACTTAGTTTGTCGGTAAATAGTTTACCTTCAATATGGTCGTATTCGTGTTGTATAATTCTTGCCCCTAAACCACTGTAAGTTTCTTCATGTTCTTCCCAGTTTTCATCCAAATAATTAATGGTGATTGTAGGTTGTCTGGCAATATCTTCACGAATATCGGGGATGCTTAAGCAACCCTCGTTTGAAATCCAGTTTTCACCGGTTTCTTCAATGATCTCTGCATTGATAAATACTTTCTTAAAGTCTTTTAAGATGGGTTCATCTTCTTCGTAGGGTGAGGCGTCTATTACAAATAAGCGAATAGGCAATCCTATTTGCGGTGCAGCTAAACCTACTCCCGAAGCAGCATACATGGTTTCAAACATATCCTTAATCAAGGTATCTAAATTGGGATAGTCTGAGTCTATTTCTTTTGCCTTTTGGCGTAATACCGGATCTCCGTAAGCAATTATGGGTAATTTCATTTATCTCGTATTCCTAAATAATTGCAAAATTACGAAATTTCATCCAAGTCAGGCTGGAAAACTAATGAGTTTAAATTATTGGGGTCTAAAATCTCATTTGAAATATCCCAGATCTCTTCAGCTGTAACCTTGTTTATTCGTTCATATATCTTTGGAAGCGTCTCAACATCACCATAATCGATTATGTTTTTTGCCATCGCTATAATTAATGCAATCCGGTTTTCTTCTCCCAGTGCAATCTGACCAATGAATTTGTTTTTTGATTGCTTGAGTTGAATTGCGCTTAGTTTTTTATCACGAAGTTTCTTGAATTCTTTTAATACGAGTTTATATGCCCGTTGCATTTTATCTGTTTCCGTGCCGAAGTACACGCTGAAGATCCCTGTGTCAGAATAGGTTGTGTAATTGGATTCAATAGTATAAGCTATTCCGTGTTTTTCTCTTATTTCAAGGTTTAACCTGGAGCTCATCCCTATTCCGCCAAGCATATTGTTTAATACCATTAGCCCGGTTTTCTTAGGATCGTGCATGGAATATCCCGTGCATCCTAACATATAATGGACTTGATTAATGGGCCTGTCAAGAATAAGTTTTTTGGGAGGGCTTACTAAAGGTGAAGTTCTCTTTTGTTTATGAGTATGGTTTGGAAGCTCGCCGTAATATTTTTCAACGATCTTTTTTATTTTGTTGAAAGAATAATTACCTGTAATGCCAATGACCATGTTTTCGGGTTGGTAATAATCCTTAGCGAAGTTTTCGAAATCTTTTTTGCTTAAGCCAACCAGACTCTTTTCTTCTCCTAATATGTTATGCCCTAATTCGTGATCGGTATAGATAAGGTCTTCGAAATCGTCTGCAATGGCATCTTCGGGACTGTCTTGATAAGATGCGATCTCATCTAATATAATTCCTTTCTCTTTTTCGATTTCGTTTTCAGGGAAGGTAGAATGGAAGACAATATCTTCAAACAGATCTAATGTTCTATTTAAATGTTCATTTAAGAAGGATGCATGAATGCAGGTATATTCTTTGGTAGTATAGGCGTTAAGATCGGCTCCTACCAGTTCCAGCCTGTTTAATATCTGGTTGGTACTCCTTTTACTGGTTTTCTTGAAAATGAGGTGTTCCGTGAAATGGGCTATGCCATATTGCTCGGGTGATTCGTCACGCGTTCCTGCATTAATTACAATGCAGGCATGAGCTATAGGTAAGGCTTCGGGTTTGAAAACAACCCGAAGCCCATTTGTTAAAGTAAAGAGGTGATAATCCATTGCGGATGCAAAGGTAGCAAAAAAGATTAGCCTCCTCCACCTGGGCCACCCATGCCGCCACCTGGTCTA
Source organism: Albibacterium bauzanense (assembly GCF_004339765.1). Taxonomy (GTDB): domain Bacteria; phylum Bacteroidota; class Bacteroidia; order Sphingobacteriales; family Sphingobacteriaceae; genus Albibacterium; species Albibacterium bauzanense. Next base: position 467,102 of record NZ_SMGO01000002.1, read on the forward strand.
AAACCGCCAGGACCTGGCCCTTGTGGTCTTCCACCCGGACCTTGTTGATTATTTGGAGGAGTGCTTCCTCCGGCAAAGTTTTGAAATCTATAAGACAGCGTTAACATAAAGTAACGAGCTAAGCGATTACTACGGCTATCAAGCTGGCTGTTTTCAGTAATACTTCTGGAGATATTTACCTGTTCATTTAAAAGATCATATGCTTGTAAGCGTACAGTAGCCCTGTTGCCCGGTAAAAATTGTTTTTCAACGTATGTATTTATAATTAACGGATTAGCGTCTACATTCTGTGCATAGCCGGTATTTGACATTTTACTTAAATCTAATCCCCATAATAAAGTAGGAACGAAGTAAACTCTGCTATTTAAATCTATTGACCAGGTGTTGATGTTTGAGTTATTCCGATCATTAAGAGAGTTCTGTGTTGTATTGTAGCTGTAGCGAACACCCGGAGTTACGTCTAACCATTCATTCGGATTTATTTTAACATTCAATCCTTGGCTTAGTACCCAGTTTTTAGCTATATTTTCTTCGTTATTAGCAAAAGAAATGTTGTTGTTGAAATTGGCCGATCCGTTTATTGATACTACATATTTACGTTTTAAGAAAGGTTTAGAATAGTTATAGAAACCACGAGCGGTATAATAACCATTCGCATTTAAGTAGCTAGTTTCTTGAACTAAACCATTTACCGGATCCATACTTTGCATTCTATTAGATACTACTTTGTCATTTGTAAATGTAGCCATGATCATCCCGAAGAAGGAATTTCCAGAAGCAAAGTCAAAGTTATTATAGCGCAAGTTTAAGTTATGCGAGAATTCTGCAGCTAACTCAGGGTTACCCACTACCGGGAATTGTGGGTTAGAAATATCTCTAACAGGTTGTAGTTGTGAATATCCTGGTTCAGTAGGTCGTCCGTTATAAGTAAAACTTAGTCTCTTAGAATTAGAGAACACATATTCGAAACGCGCTATAGGAGCAAAATTGGTGGCTTTTCTTTGAAAATTAATGGCTGTTCCGTCCACATCTACCGTGTTTCCTTTTAAGGTTGAAGGTTGAGCACTGGCACCAATCGTATAATTGACCTTAGTTGTTCTATAGCGATAGTTTAGATTAATATTGCTTTTAATGAATGAGTAATCATATATGTTACTTAATGCCGGATTATAGGTAATATTTCCATCAGCATCTACTGAATTGGCAATCCGGTTATTATCATAATTAGAGAAGTCATACGTGTATTCAGCTTCTAAATTACTGTTTTTACCCAAGGGCTCAATATAGGAAATGGAAGCACCCCCATTTAAACGTTTGTTTGTTAAATCAATTAACTGACGTTGGTATTCATCGCTTTCAGTTTCACCATAAATGTGCGTATCTACAATTTCATCTCTATCACTCTCAGAACTTGCAGAATTCAAGGAGAAGTTCACGAAAACATTTCGTCCATTTTCGCTGATTCTATGATTAAATAATCCGCTTACACCAATATTTGGAGTAGTTGTATTATTGATATTATTTCTAGAAACAGAATTTGTTAATGCATCATTCGTTGCGAATTGTGAATTTTGTGTGGTTGAACCATCAGATCCACCGTATGAGAATGATGGAGAAAGTTTGAAATAATTAGTAGCACTAGGTTTATATTCAAAATTCCAGTTTAATCGATGATTATTTCTAGTAGTTCCCTGGTTGGTAATATCTTGATTAAGGATTTCCTGACCTGGGTAAGTATATTTGTTTGAAGAGTTGCTAAAGGTATTATTTTCGTCATGGCTGTAACTGTAGCTACCATAGGTGGTAAACTTTTCGTCCATGAATGTTTTTCTGTAGTTTAACCCAATTGAACTTGTATTGGTTAATCCGCTTTGATTTCCTCCGAAACCACCACCACCACCGAAACCACCACCACCGGTTGGACCTCTACGTGCTCCGCCACCTTGTGTATTGAAATCAAAAAGGGATGCGTTTACGTTATTTAAATTAGCTAATGATGAGAACTGGCGAGTATCTGCAAAGGAGTTAAACATAGCTGTTGCCTGATAACGATCCTCTGTTCCTCCACCGGCACGAAATTGACCAAAATCTCCTTTGTTTGCTGAAGGAGCAATTTCGATATTTAATACTCTTTCAGGATCTCCTGTTCTATTCCCCGTTAAGTTGGCTTGATCACCGTAATCGTCTATTATTTGAATTTTCTCAATAACATCTGCAGGTAAGTTCTTGGTTGCTGTTTGCACATCTCCACCAAAGAAATCCTTCCCATTGATTCGTACACGAGTAATTTGCTGACCTTGAGCAGTTACATTACCGTCTTTATCGACTTCCACTCCATCCAACTTTTTCAACAAATCTTCAGTTACAGCGCCATCCTTTAACTGATAATTGCTTGCTCTATATTCCAGCGTATCTTCTTTAACCACGATTAAGGGGGTTCCGTCAATATTTACTGCTTGTAAAAGCTGAGATGATTCATTGACGATGACTTTTCCTAAGTTAAGGTTTGTGCTACCTTCACTAAATTGAGAGGGCAATACTTTTGTTTCATAGCCAAGGCTGGTAACTGTGATTGTAAATTTATCTGCTTTTACCTGGCTGAATTGAAATTCGCCGTTGGCATTGCTTGATGTAGTGAGGTCGTCTGTTGCTGAAGTTAGTTTGACCGAAGCCGCGATTACACTCTGTCCTGTTGAATCTTGTAGGGTTCCTCTTACCTGCTTTCCGTTTTGTGCGAAAGCTGAGGATCCTAAGATCAGGAGAATTGAAAGGATTAAATAGGAGCGCATAATTTGTTTAAGTTGGATGTTTAGTTTATATGATTTTTGTTTAGTTTGATTTCGATAATTTGAGAATGTTCCAGACGCCCGGTTCGACTTTAGTTACCACGCCAGAACGTGCTCCTGTATATTGGCCATATAGATCGGTGCTTCGATTTGTGAATCGGACGCTTGATCTGTCATTAATCCGAAGATTAAGTGCAAATGGTTTATCTTTATTAATATTTAATTGTTTTAGGCTGATTGCTGCTTCATAAATTAAAGTATCATCTGTAGAGTCTATTTTAGCAGAAGCTTTTATCCCATAATTGTTTTCTAAAGAGATCTTTCCATCAACAATTGTTGGGAAACCATGTACAGATATCGCGCGAGTTAAATTTAAGCCTGCTTCCCGATTATTTTCAGGTCTTTCATATTCTTCTCTTGAGTTCATTGCTCTGAGGGCAGCAACGTCTGGCATTGGAAAGATTACTGTTGGGCCGTCTTTTTCTTTTGCCTCTAAATTGGTAGTAACGCTGATACCATTATAGATTGCTTTTAGCTGTTGAGCCTTGTTGAAAACACGAATCGCGATATATAGATAGTCAGCATTATTTGCGATTGCATAGCTGAAGTCTTGGTCTTTGAACGTATAATAGGTTTGACTGCCCCAATCTGTTAGATCTCCATCTACATGTATAGAATCTGCCCAGACGGTTTTTGGGGCTTCCTGAGCGAACGTGTTTAAGGATATGAATCCTAGGAATAAAATGTATATGAATCTGATATTCATTCGTATTTTTGTATTATGAGTCTTTAGGACGCAGGTAAAGCAAATAAGTTTAATTGTAAATTAAATATTACATTAATAATTTATGTTTACATTAAACCTTTGTCGCATTTACCTATGATATGTTACAAACTATAAGGTATGTTAACGAAGGAAACCTTTTATGACCGTGTTTATAAAATAGTGCGTGAAATCCCAGAAGGCAGGGTTACATCTTATGGCGCAATAGCAAAAGCATTAGGAACGGCTGGCTCTGCTCGAATGGTAGGTTATGCTTTACGCGCTTCACAAGGAGTTTATCCACCTATACCAGCTCATCGTGTTGTAAACCGAGTTGGCATGTTGTCGGGTAAAGCTGCTTTTGGCTCATTGGATATGATGCAACAATTATTAGAGAATGAATCAATTGTTGTAGAGAATGACAGAGTAGTTGATTTTAAGAATTTATTTTGGGAACCTAATTATGGAGAATAATTTGAATCGTTGTATCTGGTGTGGAAATGACCCTCTTTATATGCAATATCATGATCAGGAATGGGGTAAGATTGTAGGAGATGATCGTGTTTTATTTGAGTTCCTTGTGTTGGAGTCGGCACAAGCGGGACTGAGTTGGATAACTATTCTTCGAAAAAGAGATGGTTATCGAAAGAATTTCGCTGAGTTTGATGCAGAAACAGTAGCAAACTTTACAGAAAAGGATGTTGAAGAAATACTTAAAGACCCGGGCATTATAAGGAATAGAGCGAAGGTGCAATCTGCCATTAATAATGCGAAGATCTTCTTAAATATTAAGCAGGAGTTTGGCTCATTCTATAAATATTTATATTCTTTTATGCCTGGCGGAGTCTCCATTCTGAATAATCCTAAAGGTATGAAGGACATTCCAACTACTTCAAAAGAATCAATCAATATCTCTAAGGATTTAAAGAAACGAGGGATGAAATTCTTTGGGCCGGTAACGTGTTATGCATTTATGCAAGCAGTAGGCATGGTTAATGACCATGATAGCGCTTGTTCTTTTAAATAAAAAAGCATTGAATCTTCTTGTCTATCTCTATTAGAAAGAAGATTCAATGCTTTTTTGCAATGCCTTAAATTAAATGTAAAAAAGATTTGGAAAGTTGGATACTTAGTGTTACTTTTACACTATCAAAAAGGAGGCATCTTTCGCGATAAAGTTTTTATAGTATTTTTAATAATTTAGGTTTATAATTGGTTAGTTCAAGACCCCTGCTCATCACAGGGGTCTTGTCTTTTATAGGTTTGCGAGAATCGCTGCAGACATCGGTTCTACATCCGATCTGAATCTATGAATTAGCTTGCCGTTTTCATCAATTAAGAACTTTTCAAAGTTCCATTTGATTTCACCTGTAAAGTCAGGATTTTGCGCGCTGGTCAGATAGTCGAATAATGCATTGATATCATCGCCTTTAACACTTGTTTTTTCTGTTAGAAGAAACGTTACACCATAGTTTTCTTCACAGAAGGTTTGTATTTCGTCATTAGCACCAGGCTCTTGTCCGCCAAAATTATTGGCAGGAACACCTATTACTACCAGATCGTCTTTATACTTCTGCGATAGTTCTTCCAAACCCTTATATTGAGGGGTATACCCGCATTTAGATGCAGTATTTACAACTAGAATTTTTTTCCCTTTAAATTGAGATAGATCAATTGTTTGCCCGTCTATGCTTTCCATTTTAAATTGGTAAATACTTTCGGGGGGATTTGTAATAAATAAACTGAGAAGAATCATTAAAGTTTTCATTTTTATTATTGTTTAAATTGTTAAGTTCTGTTCTTGTGCTTCTTTTTCTAAAACATATGCATATAAATCCTGAATAGGCTGGCGAATAATCTTTCCTACTTTTATGCCATTCATTTCGCATACCGTTCGTAATTGTTTTTTATAAAAATAAGCGATTGCACCTACAAAATGGCAGTTATGATTATGGAAGTCGGGATAGCTAAAGATGTTTGTTTTTACAAACTCTTCGAAACCTTGATGCAATAAGCTAGAAATGAAGGGATGCTCTATATGTTTGGCCATAAAGGGAGCGAATGAAGCTAAATAGGTATTAGGGCTTGGTTCCTGGTAAACCTTGTTCATTACGATTTCTTTGCTTACTTCATAGTCTGAACCAAAATCGATGCTTAATTCTGAAGGTAAAAGATCGTATAAGTAATTTGTAATTAACTTCTTACCAAACCATGCCCCTGATCCTACGTCGCCGAGGATGAAGCCTGTGCCGTGCTTATTGGGTTGAACAGCTCTTCCATCGAAGAATGTAATATTAGAGCCGGTTCCCATGGTGCTTATAAGGCCGGGAATATTTCCACAGGTGGCATATGCAGATCCTATTAGGTCAGTATCTACTGAAACAAATGCATTTTTAAAAACAAATGAAACCGCATTGGAAATTATTTCACGACGGTCTGGAGAAGTGCACCCTGAACCGAAGAAATATATCTCTGTAACATCTTCGATATAAGGAGTTATTTCTTTAAAATGCTGTATAATCTTGATAATTTCTTTCTCAGGAGTGAAAAAAGGATTGATCCCTACTGTTCTATATGTTAAAGGTTCTGAATTTGGAGGGGTAAACATCCAATCAGACTTATAAGAACCGCTATCGACAACTATAATCATAATAAATGTTTGTAGAGTATCAAATTTACAAATTAATTTAGATTTATTTTCGTCTATTCATTCAGGTTTTAAACGATATAGAGAAGAAAGTACTAAATTTGAGATTCGAATGATTAGCTAATTGTTTATTCTGTTTTAACAAAGACTATGAAAATCCGTTTTGTTTTTTTACTTCTATCTATGATGACTACTGTATCGCTAGCGAATGCCCAAAGAAAAATATCTTTTGAAATATCATTTAAAGAACCTCAAGCTCATTATGTTGAAGTTAAGATGGAGCTATCCGGATTTAAAGGGAAATTTTTAGATTTAAAGATGCCGGTTTGGGCACCAGGATCCTATTTAATCCGCGAATTTCCTAAAAATGTAGAAAGCTTTTCTGCTGAATCTAATGATAAGAAGGTGCTTGCCAGTCATAAAATAGATAAGAATACATGGAGGGTTGAGACTGGTAATGAGGGTAAAATAATTGTAAATTATCGGGTTTATGCTTTTGAAGTATCTGTACGGACCAGTTTTGTAAATGATAGCCATGCCTTCCTTTCTCCTACTGGAATCTTTATGTATGTAGATGGATTCATTAAACAACCTGTGGAAGTAAAGGTAAATCCATACAAAAGCTGGACAAAGATCTCTACTGGATTGGATGTTGTAAAAGAAAAACCAAATACTTTTTTCGCACCAGACTTTGATATATTATTCGACTCTCCTATAGAGGTGGGTAATCAGGATGTTTTTGAGTTTATGGCAGCTGGAGTAAATCATGAAGTTGCAATGGTAGGTGAGGGTAATTATGATAAGGAGCGATTAAAGAAGGATATGGCAAAAATCATCGAGTATGAAACGGAGGTTTTTGGAGTTAATCCTAATAAACGATATGTATTTATTGTTCATAATTATGCTTCTGGCGGTGGGGGATTAGAACATCTGAATTCAACAGTATTGGGCGCTTCTCGTTTTAATTATCAGAACCAGAACGGTTATTTGGGATTTTTAGGCTTGGTTGCTCATGAGTATTTTCATGTTTGGAATGTTAAAAGATTGAGGCCCGAAGCTTTAGGTCCTTTTAACTATAATGAGGAAAACTACACTACTAATCTTTGGGTTTCTGAAGGCTTTACAGCTTATTACGATAATTTAATATTACGTAGAGCAGGGTTCTATGATGAATCTGCTTATTTGAAGATTTTAACAGCAGATATAGAGACTGTTGAAAACAGAGCTGGTAATTTGGTGCAGCCTTTAAGTCTTTCGAGTTTTGATGCCTGGATAAAGCAGTATCGTCCTGATGAGAATTCAATAAATACAATGGTGTCTTATTATAATAAAGGAGCATTGATTGGGATGTTAATTGATCTGAAAACATTGCATGCTACTGAGGGAGCTAAAGGGTTGGACGATATTATGAAAGCCATGTATGATGAATACTATCAAAGGTTGGGTCGCGGGTTTACTGATCAGGAGTTTAAACAAATGGTCGAAAAGGTTGCAGGAGTTTCTATAGATGATATATATGAATATGTTAATGAGGCAAAACCTATTGATTATAATACCTACCTGAATAATGTTGGACTGGAATTAGTTAACCAGTTAGAAGGCCGTTCCATTCCTGAATTTGGTGTTAGACTTTCAAACCATAAAGTAATGTCGGTTAATAGAGGTAGTGGAGCATGGGATGCTGGCATTAATGTTAATGATGAGTTGATTGCTGTGAATGGCTATCGCATTGATGATGTAGGAAAAGAGCTTGACCGCATTCTGGCTGGTTCAATGGTAGGTGATAAGCTTCATGTAATAGTTTCAAGAGATGGAATCATTAAAGAGCTGGATCTTATTCTTTCGGCAAGCGAAAAAGCAGATTACCTTATTCGTCCATTATCAACTGTTACACCAGAGCAAGCCAAGTTAAGAGAAATCTGGCTTGCGTTAGAGCCTGATTAACGAGCGTATAATTTGCTGCTAATTTTTTATTTATCCGGATTGAAAATGAAAAATTGTGCTTGCGAAGGGTTGATATTGAGTTCCTTCTTATCATTCAGCATAATCAGATGCCCTCCGCTTTGGGCTTTATAATACTCTTGTGGGGCAGTTTTTTGAGAATAAGAAACCTGGATTATATTATTTGAAGTGACCACCCATGTGCCAACATCTTTTGCATTCTTGTTCGTGCTTTGAATATATCGCATCGTTTTAACTACTGAATTATCGTCTTTAAAATCTAAGGATACTTCGATTCCCGGACAATCTTTGCAAGGTATTGCTCCTTTATATTTTCCTTCTGGTGCAATGAAAAATAAAGGCCCGTGTGGCTTCCATTGAGTTTCTTCAGTATTAATAACTGCAGGATTGTTGCTTTCAGTAAAAGCTTTTTTTGAAGAGCAGCTGCCTAACAATACAACGTTAATAATTAATATGAAAAGTAGGTATTTCTTCATTCAATCAAGTTTTTTAAATATACCATAGTATTTTATCACGGAAAACAATTATCAAAACGTTTAAGTTCTATTTTTAGTATTTAGATGATGGATGTATTTGGCTCCGTATAACAAGATTTATAATTTATTTAGTAATTTTTGTTTGCTTGCAATAGAAGATAAGAAACTCTTTTGTTAAAAAATGCTTAATTTTGGGAATAACTATAAAATCATAGATAAAAATGTTCTCAAAAACTTGTGAGTATGGTATACGTGCGATGATTTTTATCTCTCAGAAATCAAGTGAGGGAGTTAAAGTCGGTGTAAAAGAAGTGTCTAAAGGTATTGATTCACCCGAGCACTTTATAGCTAAAATATTGCAAGATTTAGGCCGGAAGAATTTAGTCATGTCTTTTAAAGGTCCAAATGGCGGATTCTTTATTGAGAAGGATTCAACGGTTACCTTGGCGGATATAGTTAAAGCTATTGATGGAGATAAGCTTTTTAACAATTGTGGCCTGGGGCTTGGTTATTGTTCAGAAGAGCGCCCCTGTCCTATACACCATGATTTTAAAAAGATCCGCAACGACATTTCACTTATGTTACATTCTTCTAAGCTTAGCGAGTTTAGTGAGCTTTTAAAAGAGAATTTAACTTATTTGAAGTTATTTTAATTCCTGTGAAGATTGGATAATAATACAATAAAGAAAGATATTATGGAAGGTGTAAAGGATGCTTCAAATTTAGAAGATATTAAGGATCTGGAAGATATTAAGAGGTTGGTTGATATCTTTTATGATAAAGTCCGTGAGGATGCTTTATTAGCCCCTATTTTTAATGGTATTATAAAAGATCGATGGCCAAGCCATATGAACACGATGTATACCTTTTGGCAAACAGTTTTATTGGGAGACCATACTTATTTTGGGAGCCCATTTGTTCCTCATGCTAAATTGCCGGTAGACCATATTCATTTTCAAACCTGGCTGAAGCTGTTTAATGAAACAGTTGATGAGCTTTTTAGTGGTACAATTGCTACCGAAGCTAAATGGCGTGCAGATAAGATGGCGATTATGTTTGAAACGAAAATAAAACATTATCAAAATACCGAATTCAGGAACTTACTCTAGATTTTAATAAACCCCTTTTCCTGTTTAGGTTTCCTTCTTAGGGTTTATTCCTGATTATCATTTATCAATAATTTGTAAAAATTGCTTGGGTTTTGATTCTCGCTCTTAATAGAGGATGAATTTGTCTTTTATTATTTAAATAATCTTTAGCTTTGAGTTGAATTAATAAATTAATGAAAATTTAAATAAAAAACGCCATGATCATAACTGAAACTCTGGATGTTACTCAAATTGAACCTAGATTGAAACATCCAACAATTTTTGAACATTTTGATGCACTTAAACCCGGTGAAAGCTTTGTTATTCATAATGACCATGATCCGAAACCTCTTTATTACCAATTATTAGGAGAAAGAGGAGCAATATTTACCTGGGAGTATTTAGAAGAAGGTCCTCGTACCTGGTTAGTTAAGATTGCTAAGAATAAAATTAATGAAGAAAAGAATGTAGAGACAGTTGGTTCTATTGCAGCTAAAGATTACCGTAAAGCGGAAGTGTTTAAAAAGCTTGGAATCGACTTTTGCTGTGGTGGAGAAAAATCTTTAAAAGATGCGAGTAAAGAAGCAGGTATTTCTGAAGAGCAATTAAGGCAGGAATTAGAAGATGCTGATACAGTAACGGTATCTGCTTCTCAAGATTATAACAAGTGGAAATTAGATTTTCTTGCAGACTTTATTGCTAATACACATCATCAATATATTCGAGATAACGCAACTGTAATATTAGGTTTAGCAGATAAGGTTGCTCAACGTCATGGCCCTCAACATCCAGAATTAGGATCTTTAGCAGAGCGGGTAAATACATTGATGAATGATTTATTATCACATATCGAGAAAGAAGAGAAAGTGCTTTTTCCTGCCATTAAATCCTTGGTTTTAAATCAAAATGACAGCTCAGCCAGTCAGGCTTCCATCAAATCAATTATTGATAACATGCATGTTGAGCATGATCATGCAGGTGATGATTTAAAGTATTTACGTAAGCTAACTAATGGTTATACATTACCAGCAGATGCTTGTAACTCCTATAATTACTTGTTTGAGAAACTAAAGGAATTTGAGGATGATCTTTTTAAACACATACATTTAGAGAATAATATTTTATTTCCGAAGGTTGTTGCCTTAGAGACGAAATAGGAGAATTGTTGGACCGATAATTAATATTATTTTTATGGAGAAGCCGATTAAGCGAAGCAAGCACATTGTTCAGTTATCAAAAGAGCATCATTTCAGCCTGTTGTTTTGCTGGAAGATCAGAAATGGACTCAAAAAGGAAGTGGATATTAGTCGGATTATAAATTATATTAATTATTTCTGGAAAGAACATCTTCTTCCTCATTTTCAAGAAGAGGATGTTCTTTTTAGTACAGTAAAAGATGCATTCGTTAAAAGAGCTTATGATGAACATCATGAAATTAATGAAACTGTTCGTCTTTTAAACTCTTCTGGCATAGAGAAGGCTCCTTCTTTGGCTTTAAAAATTGCAAACCTCGTTGATAATCATGTTAGGTTTGAAGAAAGAGAGCTCTTCCCCCATTTAGAAAGAGCAATAGATGAGCCTAAACTTATTGAAATAGGAAAAGAAATAAAGCAATTGCAACCTGAAATAGCTCAGGATACTTTTGCTGATGAGTTCTGGAAATAATAAATTATTATGGTAACAATGGGTATCGGTAAGGCTCCAAGAAACTCTGCTGTCCTTCCATTTTATGGAGCGGGCACTATCTTTTTTCTCATCCTAACGATTCTTATGTTTATCGCTGCCGATAGCTTCAAAGAACATTTCTTTCATCCGCATACTTTAGCGTTGGTGCATACAGCTGCGCTTGGTTGGGGAACAATGATCATCTTTGGTGCTGCTTATCAACTTATGCCGGTAATATTTGAAGAAGAGTTATTCAGTTCTAAAATGGCCTTTATTTCATTCTGGTTTTTACTCATAGGCTCAATAATATTGATTGCTTCTTTTTGGTTTTTTGAAGTAGGGCTATTTATGATTACGGGCGGATCTGCCATTCTGATTGCTGTAATACTCTATAATTTTAATGTTTTTAAAACCGCTGTAAAATCTATTCTTACCATCCAGAAACTTTTCTTAATGGCATCTGCCCTCTGGTTGTTTATTACTGTAACAGTCGGACTTTTATTAGCGATAAACCTTTACTATCCTTATATTCCTACCAACCACCTGGAAATCCTTAAGCTACACGCGCATATTGGTTTTGCAGGATGGTTTTTACAATTGATTACAGGGGTGAGCTCTAAACTCGTCCCCATGTTTTTATTTGGTAAATCGGATAAGATCAGGCTACTTAAGATAGCTTTTGTTTTTCAGAACACGGGCTTAATTGCTTTTCTCCTTGATGATTTCTTTATTGGAGCTTCTGATCGTGTCTTTATTTATTATGTACTCATTCTAATCGGCATACTTTTTTGGCTGGCATATTTAAAGGATGCATATAAGAAACGATTGAAAAAGAAGGTTGATATTCAAATGCGTCACGCTTTAATATCGATGGTTTCTTTAATAATAGCGCTAATATTAATTCCGGTAGTATTAATGGTATCTGGCAACCAGTGGAGCGTTTTATACGGTACATTTATATTCTTAGGGTGGATTAGTGCGATCATATTCGGTAAAACATTTAAAACTCTTCCCTTCATCATCTGGAATATGCATTATAAAGATGTGCATGGTAAGAAGAATATGCCTCTCCCAAGAGATTTATATATCGAGAAGCTTTTATTTTATCAATTCTGGTGTTTTGTTGCTGCCCTTGGAGTGTTAATTCTAGGCATACTAATAGAAGAGATTATCATTATAAAGATTGGACTTCTAATATGGATAGTGGTTGCCTTGCTTTATGTATTTAATGTAGCTAAAGTCTTTTTACACAAAAAAATAATATAATGGAACTGCAAATTAATGATCCGTTTTTTCAAGAAAAGAATAAAGCAATGGATTCCCTGTACAATGTATTAGACCCCGAATTAATGGTTAATATAATGGATCTGGGCCTGGTATACGATGTTGATTTTTCCTTAGAAGGTAAAATAATAATAACAATGACTTTAACTACTCCGGGTTGTCCAATGGGCGATGCTATCAGTCTTGGAGTTAGGAATGTCTTAAATGAAGATTTTCCCGATCGGGAGGTTGACATTAATATTGTTTGGGAACCTCAGTGGACAGTTGAAGAGGTTTCTGCCGCTGGTCGGGAACAATTAGGCTTCTAACCAAGGAGGGGTTTAAAGACGATTCAATATCGCTTTAAACCCCTCCTTGTTCTTCCTTTATGTTATTTCTTTATAAGAGAAATCATGTCAGCCATCACATTCAGGCTTTCATCTTGTACAAAATCAACTTTCAGTTTTTTGTCTGCATCTTTGTCTTCTGCTTCCAAAGGAAGATGCCCAGCTGAAATTGCGATTCTTCTTTGATTATTTCGGGCCGCTGATCTAGCTTCTGCTTCGTCTCGTTCTTTTTTAAGCTTAGCTTCTTGGATAGTCACTTCCGTTTCATCTTCCTTTTCATTTAGAAGCTTAATATCTTCCAGCATATTTTTATATTCAGGAGAAGCCTGCATGCGAGTTTCATGTTTCGATTCCAGCGCGGTTATTAAGTTCGAAAGATTTGCTACCGGTGAGTATTTTGTTGCATTAATCTGATCCCATGGAAGGGCAGCAGGTTCAGAGCTTTCACCAAATTTATCTGCCGGATAAACCGTCGGGAATTCTATATCAGGTGTTACTCCTTTATGCTGCGTACTGCTACCATTAATCCGGTAGAATTTAGCCATTGTAATATTGATCTGACCAAATTCAGGAGCGCCCGGTGCAACCTCTTGTCTATCTATATTTTGTGCTTTTAGAAGCAAACGATTAGAAGCGCTGATTACACGCGACATATCAATAGCAGATTGTACGGTTCCTTTTCCATAGCTTTGAGTACCAAGGATAATACCCCTACCGTAATCTTGTATTGCAGCTGCAAATATTTCAGAAGCAGAAGCACTAAAACGGTCTATCATGATACCTAAAGGACCATCATAAGAAGTTCCGGGTTCTTCATCATTATCAACCTCTATGCGATTACGAGTGTCTCTTACCTGAACTACCGGGCCAGAATCTATGAATAGACCGGTAAGTTCAATTGCTTCAATTAAAGAACCACCTCCGTTACTTCTCAGATCAATAAGTACAGCATCAACCTTTTCCTGTTTAAGCGTATCTAATATCAGCCTTACATCACGTGTCGTACTCTTATAGTTCGGATCCTTATCATTATAAGCTTTAAAATCAAGATAGAAGCCAGGAATATTAATTACTCCTATTTTGTATTGCTTACCATCATCTCCGGTAACCATTTTAATCTCTTTCTTAGCAGAAGTTTCTTCCATCACGATTTTATCGCGTGTAAGGGATATAATTTTAGGTTGCGATGTTAATTCCTGGCCTGCCGGGATGATCTTTAAACGAACAACAGTTCCTTTCGGACCCTTTATCTTGGCTACTGCATTATCTAAACGCCAACCAATAATATCAACAAATTCTTCGTTTCCTTGAGCTACGCCGATGATACGATCATCAACCTGTAAAGATTTATCTTTAAAAGCAGGACCTCCCGGAAGGATCTCCATTATCTTAACTACCTCATTGTCTAATACCAAACGTGCACCAATACCTTCAAAGGTACGGGCCATATCTTCATTAAACGCCTGAGCATAACTAGGGTTAAAGTAATTAGTATGCGGATCAATTGCTCCTGTAAAAGCATTCATGATAATCTGGAAGGCATCATTATGATTCGTCTTTTCAGCTTGTGAAATAAGATTTTCATAACGCTTTGTTAAGGTCTCTATATTCTTCTGTTTATTCTCAACTTCTTCACCTGAGCGACTTAGTTTTAAAGTAAGCATGTCGTATTTTACACGTTTTCTCCAAGTTTCATTGGCTTCTTCTTTCGTTGCAAACCAATCTTCATTCTTTCGGTTGTATGTATAGGTTTCGTCTTTTGTAAAGTCGAAATCATTTTTAACCTGCGACTCTGCAAACTTTAAACGCTCCAGGTACCTTGTTTGATAAACATTGAAGATATGAAACATAGAACTTAAATCACCTTCCTTTAGATCATCTACAATCACATTTCGGTAATTTTCAAAATCTTCTATATCGCTTTTCAGGAAGTAGTTTTTTCCTTCATCAAGCGTTTTTATATATTTATCGAATATCTCAGAAGAGAGAGAGTCGTTGAATGGAACTTTCTTATAATGAATGCTTTCGAACAAACCCACTAAATCCTTTACAATAACACTTTGTGCAGCATCCGGCTTTAGCATACCCGGCCCATCCCCATCAAGGTTAACTCGGGGACCCGCACTGCATGAAATCGCTGCAGCCACAAATAGGGCTAAAAACACTTTTTTTAACATTTCTTGGAACGATTTATAACTCATCTTGTTAAATATAACCTCTATTGGGCTCTAATTTTAAATAGACAATTTTGATAATTAAAACCTAATAATTAAAGAAATTAAATGTACTAAAAAAAATGAATTACTTCTTTTTAGTACACATCAAATATCCTTTAAGCTATAGTTTTTTTACAATAGAATTTGTTTGTTAATAAATTCTGACTTTAAAACATTGTAGGAACTTAAAGCGAGGGCAGCCTCCGTATAATTGCCAGAATCTAAATATACATCTCCCAAACTATCCTCTATCTCCACAAGTAAAGCATTCATGCTATACTTTATTGCTAAATCCTTAGCTAATTTATAATCTGGAATTGCCAATATACTATCGCCGATTCGTGTTTTCAATCGGGCAACATTAAATAAACTTTGAGCCAGGCCTTTTTCATCTTTATAGATCGTTGCTACATCTATGGCTTGTAAGTAAATCCACTTTGCTTCAGTAAACTTTTCTTCTGATTCTTTTATGGTTGCCAATGTATTTAAAGCATTTACTACATCCGGAAAGTACTTCGCTTTTTGTAGTAAAGGAAAACTCTTTTTAAGAATCAAGTTATGCGCAGCAGAATAATTACCAAGCTTAGCTTGAAGCAATGCAATGGACAAATTCAGCAATCCCTCTCTTTGTATATTCTTTGTTTTTTTAGCCAAATCCAATAATTCATCATAATATCCTAAAGATGTTAAAAAATTTCCAGATTGCTCCTCCAGGATAGCCAGATTCTGTAGAACAATCTGTTGATTGCTTATATCATTATGCAATTTGTAAGTGTTTAAACTACCTATAAACAAATCTCTTGCCTCATCTAAATCTCCATTTAATAACTTGAAAGTGCCGAGATTGTTTTGCCAGGCCAGAACAGAATCATGTTGATTAGCTTGTTCATAATAACTTATGGCAGATTTAATTTGCGCCTCTCTATCCATATGCGCTGAATCAATTAAACCTATCGGCAAACTTTCGTTATTAATCCTTTTTAATCTGTCAGACAGCTCTAACTTATCTATTAATTGTATAAGTGTAACCTGTTCTATACGCTTCGTAGAATATTGATCTTGTAGGATCTCTTCCTTTGTTTTCGGAGGAGGGAGGATATATACCTGTGGCCCTATGCCAGAAAATTCTTTATTATACTTCGATGGATGTTTTACATTGGTTTGAGCCAGCGTGTCATTTGTCCATAAAGCAGAAAGTAAAAATAGTAAAGGACAAATCTGAAACACTCTTTTCATACTCACTTGTTAATCAATCTTTTTATTAAATAATTATACAAATATAATTAAATCTGTTCAATTCCATTTCTTACTATAAAAAATGGAATTGGGCCATCCAATATAATAAAATCGAAAATCAATTTCACATAAAATTACGTATTTTTGTTTAGATGGCAACACTTCCTCCTTTAGCAGAACGAATGCGCCCGCGCAGTTTAGATAGTTATATCGGGCAAAAGCATTTGGTAGGACCCAATGCTGTACTTCGGAATGCAATCAGCAATAAGAACATTCCCTCCATGATATTTTGGGGCCCTCCCGGTGTTGGGAAAACCACATTGGCCTTCATTATTTCGAATTCACTGCATAGACCATTTTTTAGTTTGAGTGCAATAAATTCGGGAGTAAAAGACATTCGGGATGTAATTGATAAAGCCCAGGCCGTACAAATTTCAGGAGGAGAACAACCGATTCTTTTTATTGATGAGATCCATCGTTTTTCTAAATCACAACAAGATTCGCTTTTAGGCGCTGTAGAAAAAGGTTTGGTTACTCTGATTGGTGCTACGACAGAAAACCCCTCTTTTGAAGTTATTTCAGCGTTACTTTCACGTTGTCAGGTATATATCTTAAAGCCAATTGAGAAAGAGGATCTCATTCAATTGGTTGATACAGCAATTCAAGAGGACGAAGTATTAAAAAGTAAGAATATTCAAATAAAGGAATACGAAGCATTGCTTCGTTTGTCGGGAGGAGATGCCCGCAAACTTTTAAACCTGTTAGAGTTGGTTTCCAATAGTGAAGAAATTCAATCCAAGGCTGTCGATAATGAATTGGTATTAAAGTTAGTTCAGCAAAATCTGGCATTATACGATAAATCCGGAGAGCAGCATTACGATATTATATCGGCTTTTATTAAATCCATCCGGGGCAGCGATCCCAACGCCGGTGTTTATTGGTTGGCAAGAATGATAGAAGGAGGAGAAGACCCTAAGTTTATTGCTCGCAGGCTTCTGATCTTAGCTTCTGAAGATATCGGAAATGCGAATCCCAATGCATTACTATTAGCTAACAATTGTTTTCAAGCAGTATCTGTGATTGGCTGGCCAGAGTCTAGAATTATTTTATCTCAAACGGTAACATATCTCGCTTCATCTGCCAAGAGCAATGCAGCCTACGAAGCAGTTAATGATGCACAGGCATTAGTTAGACGAACAGGAGATTTACCTGTTCCCTTGCATTTAAGAAATGCACCAACCAAACTAATGGAAAATATTGGCTATGGAAAAGATTACAAATACTCCCATTCTTATACCGGAAATTTTATTGAGCAAGAATTTCTGCCAGAGCAAATTAGTGGAACTAAACTCTATGATCCTGGAGATAACCAGAGTGAGAATAAGTTAAGAGAGAAATTGCGAGCTAATTGGAAAGGTAAATACAAATATTAAAGAACCTTTAATTCTTCACATGCCTTTTCGGCAGCAATCTTTTCAGCATTCTTTTTATTATAATCTTGTCCAATGCCCTTTACTTCGCCATCAATTAAAGCTTCTACTGTAAATAACCTTGAACCTTCATCCTCCTGATTCTTTACTTTCTGAAATTGGATTTCCTTATTATGATGTTGACACCATTCAATCAGCCTGCTCTTGAAATTAGTTTCTGTATTCTCAAGCTGGTGAATATCGACCAAAGGATTGATGATCTGGGTTAGTATGTAGCTCTGAGTTTTTGAGTAACCTTTATCTAAGTAAATGGCTCCTATTAATGCTTCAAAAGCATCTCCGAGTAAGGAACTCTGTCTATTATAGCCAAACATCTTTGCATCGTATTCGATGAGCTCATTTAAGCCCATCTTCTTAGCCAGAATATTAAGATTTGCTCTGCTAACAATCTTCGAACGCATTTCTGTTAAAAAACCCTCGCCCTTAAAAGGGTATTTTTTAAAGAGCAAGGTAGCTATTACAGAGCCTAAAATAGCATCGCCTAAAAATTCTAAGCGTTCGTTGCTGTTCTTGGCATTACCATTTTCTTTAATGCTTACTGCTACAGATTTGTGGCGAAATGCCATCCGATAGAGCCGCACATTTCCAGGAACAAAACCCAATAGATTTCTTAAACTCCGAACGTATTTGCGATCGGGTGAAATATAAAGGTTATAAATTCTGGAAAAAGGCATTAATCTTTAATAAAATCAACACATTAGAATATTTCCAAAGAAAGGAATCATTATTCTTCGTATTTCTTGAAGATAACAGAAGCATTATGACCACCAAATCCAAAGGTATTACTTTGTGCAACTTTAATATCTCTTTTCTGAGCTTTATTAAAGGTAAAGTTTAACCGTGGATCTAAGTTAGGATCATCTGTGAAATGATTGATGGTTGGAGGAACCATTCCATGTTTGATTGCCAGAATACACGCCATTGATTCAACTGCACCTGCTGCACCAAGTAAATGGCCGGTCATAGATTTTGTTGAACTTATGTTTAATTCAAAGGCATGAGGACCAAAAAGATCCATAATTGCTTTTGTTTCGCTAATATCTCCTACAGGAGTAGAAGTACCATGTACATTGATATAATCAATATCATCGGTAGAGATATGTGCGTCACGCATAGCATTAGTCATTGCCAGACTGGCGCCTAAGCCTTCCGGATGGGATGCAGTGATATGATGTGCATCGGCACTCATTCCTCCTCCAATAAGTTCAGCATAGATTTTGGCACCACGAGCTTTCGCGTGTTCCAGGCTTTCCAGAATAATGGTACCTGATCCTTCGCCGGCAACAAAACCATCGCGGTCTTTATCAAAAGGACGAGATGCAGTAGCAGGGTCATCATTTCTGGTTGATAAAGCATGCATAGCATTAAATCCACCTATTCCTGCTTCGTTGATAATTGCCTCAGAACCTCCACTTACAATTACATCTGCAAATCCGCAACGGATATAGTTAAGAGAATCAATAAGTGCATTGGTTGAAGAAGCACACGCCGAAACAGTTGAGAAATTTGGACCATGCAAACCGTACTTCATAGAAATGTGTCCGGGTGCAATATCCAATATCATCTTAGGAATAAAGAAGGGATTAAAGCGAGGTGTTCCATCGCCATTTGCGAAGTTAGTTACCTCATCTAAGAATGTTTTAAGACCTCCAATTCCTGATCCCCAAATAACACCAATACGATTGGTATCCAAGTTGTCGAAATCAAGATTGGCATCTTTAACTGCTTCATCAGTTGATGCAAGAGCATAATGTACAAATGGGTCAAGTTTACGAGCTTCTTTGCGATCCATGAAATCTTCGGGATCGAAGTTTTTTACTTCGCAGGCAAAACGCGTTTTAAATTTACTTGCATCAAATCGAGTGATTGGAGCGGCCCCGCTTACCCCTTTGACAAGACTGTCCCAGTATTCTGGAACAGTATTCCCAATTGGGGTAAGCGCGCCGAGCCCAGTTACAACTACTCTTTTAAGCTCCATGTATCTTTGGCTTAATTAAATTAGTTATTTTACATTCTTTTCTAAATAGGTCACCGCTTGACCAACCGTGCTGATAGTTTCAGCTTGGTCATCAGGGATTGCTACGTTGAACTCTTTTTCAAATTCCATGATTAGTTCTACGGTATCTAATGAATCCGCTCCTAAATCATTAGTGAAGGAAGCCTCTGGTGTAACCTCGTTTTCGTCAACACCTAATTTTTCAACGATAATTGCTTTTACTCTTGAAGCGATATCAGACATGATTTTTATGGTTTAATGTTTAATAAATCAAATGCAAAGAAAAATAAATTAAATCACATATCAAACCTTTTTACGTTTTAACAAAAATAATAGGTCTGAAATATATCTAATTAATCAATTAATAATGTATTTTGTTTTACTACCTTCGTAATTAAAATGCAAAGATAGTTGAATAAAGTCACTTTAAAATATGAAATCGATCTCAATTTTATACTAATTGCGATCACCTGTCCCCTAAAAGATTATCGCCTTTGCTATTACATAAACAAGCTAACATCGCTTGATTTACGTAAGACTGAGGATCATGAAACTTGGATAGGGGATAATACTTCATTATATTTCCCCAAATATAGCTATATAAATACCACAGAAGAAACAGAATTTTATTTAATTGGTAATAAAGGTTGCGATACCGGGTATTTATTGCCTGAGCTTCGTGGATCGGATTATTTTTTAATTATAAAGGAGTTTATTGATGATATAGATTTAAAAGCTTTTTATAAAGCACTCAATGAAATTCCATATATTGTAGTAGCAACAGAAATTGACCCTCAAAAGTTGAAATCCAAAGAAAATCTTGTATTTTAGCGCACTATTTTCAAGTGTATATAGAACACTATCAATAAAAAACGACAACAAACTCAATAAAATAATACAATAAACCGCAATAAACGTAGAATTTAAGTATATGAATAAAGTTCAAAAAAGGACCAAAATAGTTGCCACATTGGGCCCTGCATCTATTAACAAGATAACGCTTACAAACATGGTGGCTCTTGGCGTAGATGTTTGCAGGCTTAATTTCTCTCATGGTAGCCAGGAGGATCATTTAATCGCTATTAAGACAATTCGTGAAATTAGCGAGGAAAATCAGGTCCCAATCGGAATTTTAGCCGATTTACAAGGACCTAAAATCCGGATAGGGAAAATGAAAGAAGGAGGTGCCCTATTATTAAATGGCAAAAAGGTTACTATTACAACCAAAGAATTAATAGGTGATGAAAACAATATCTACATCACTTATGAAAACTTTCCGAATGACGTGTCCTCAAATGAAATCATTCTATTAGATGATGGTAAGATCCAATTGAGAGTTCTTTCTTCAAATCGTCTTGATACTGTAGAATGTGAAGTTGTTCATGGAGGGGTTCTTACTTCAAGAAAAGGAGTGAATCTTCCAAATACTAAGATCTCTATTCCAAGCTTAACAGATGAAGATATTGATAACGTAAACTTTGCTCTTTCTTATGATGTAGAGTGGGTTGCAATGTCTTTCGTGCGTACAGCGGCTGATATTATCAGACTTAAAGATCATATTGCTGGTCAAAATAAAAAAGCTAGAATAATTGCTAAGATTGAAAAACCAGAAGCAATTGCTAACATCGATGAAATTATTGCCGTATCTGACGCCATTATGGTTGCCAGAGGTGATTTGGGGGTAGAAATGCCAATGGAAGAAGTTCCGGTTTTGCAAAAAATGATTGTTAAGAAATGCCGCGATGCATCTAAACCAGTTATTATTGCTACTCAAATGCTTGAAAGCATGATAACCACTCCTCGCCCAACACGTGCTGAAATTAACGACGTAGCTAACTCTGTGCTTGATGGTGCTGATGCGGTAATGTTAAGTGGTGAAACATCGGTAGGAGAGTTTCCTGAGATTGTAATAGAAACAATGTCCAAGGTAATTACACACGTAGAGAAAACATCGTATCCTTATTTCGCAGAAAAGAAAAGCAGCTTTGATTCTGAAACTCTTATTTCTGATCATATCTGTGCCTCTTCTGTATTCTTGACTCAAAAAACAGGTGCAAAAGCAATTGCTGCTATGACATCTTCCGGCTATACAGCCTTTGAGATCTCAAGCCACAGACCAAATGCCGATATCTATATCTTTACAAGCAATCCGACCTTATTAAATACACTAAGCGTTGTTTGGGGTGTTAGTGGGTTCTACTACGATAGCTTCGAAAGTACGGATAATAGCATTAAAGATGTGAATACGATCTTAAAAGAGAAAGGTCTTTTGAAAACAGGAGAGCTGGTTGTTAACACCGCTTCTATTCCAATCGAAAGTAAAGGAAAGACTAACATGATCAAAGTAGCGATCGTTTAATCTTATAAACATAAAAAAGGCCCGGTGAGATTTATTTCACCGGGCTTTTTTTATGTTTAAATATTTCTACTCAATCACTGCCAATATCTTTTCAAAAGTCATACCTCGCGAAGCTTTCAGCAAAATAAGCCTATTCTTTATAATTTCCTTTTTTAAGGCATCCACCGCCTCATCCGTTGTTTTATAGAACGCTGCTTTCTCATTTTTTGATTTATAAAAATCTTTCCCTACAAAAATACAGTCGCAGTCTTTTAACAATAAAGCCTTTTCAATTAAAAGACGATGTTCTTTCAATGATTCATCACCCAATTCAAACATATCTCCAAGGATAAGTGTTTTTCTCAAAGGTGTTTCCATTAAATCAATGTTCTTTAATGCGGCTTCCATGCTACTAACATTTGCATTATAATAATCACAAATAATAGTATTACTCTTAGTCTTTATAATCTGAGATCGATTATTCTCAGGATGGTAATTCGCTATCCCTGTATTGATTTCATTGGCATTTAGTCCGAAATAAACCCCGATGGCAATAGCAGCTAATATATTTTCGGCATTATAAGCACCTGTTAACTGACTTTCAACCACAGCTTTTTCCTTATTAAAGGCCCATTCTAAACTTAAAAATGGATTATCTTCAATCAGCTCACCAGAAATATCGTGTTTAGGATTAAAACCATAGCTGATAGTTTCTTCAAATTCGAACTTACTAGCCATTGATACCAATTCAGAATTGTCTTTTTGTAAAAACAAAGTTCCTTTGTGCTCTGATAGCCAGGCATAAAGCTCTGCCTTTGCTTTTTTTACACCCTCATAGCTTCCAAAGCCTTCTAAATGAGCCTTGCCAACATTGGTTATCAAGCCATATCCGGGTTTAGCCAGGCTACATAGAAAAGCGATTTCCAGCTGATGGTTTGCTCCCATTTCTATTACAGCAATTTCCGTTTCTTTGTTGATTGAAAGAAGAGATAGAGGAACACCTATATGATTATTCAAGTTTCCTTTAGTTGCAAAAACTTTATACTTCTGCTTTAAAACGGCTTGTATTAATTCCTTGCTTGTGGTCTTTCCATTGGTGCCCGTGATACCAATAATAGGAATATTTAATTGATCCCGATGATGTTTTGCCAGCTCTTGTAATGTTTCAAGAACATCTTCAACTAAAATAAAACGTTCATCTTTTTTATAAGCGGCTTCATCAATAATTGCATAAGAAGCACCCAGTTCAAGTGCCTTATCCGCAAATTCATTTCCATTAAAGTTACTCCCTTTTAATGCAAGGAAGATTGAGTTTTTCTCAATCTTCCTTGTGTCAGTTGATATAATGGGGTATTTTAAATAAACTTTATAAATCTCATTCAAATGCATAGCTAGTATAAGGTTACTATTATGCTGGTAAAAGTAATCCTATTTTTTTAAAGTCGTATCGATTTTAAGGTTTATTGAATCTCTTAGAACTGCAGTAGAATCTACACTGCCCGTACCAATTTGCCTTTGTCTATCTGGAATATATTCGAGCCCGTTAGCCGTCATAATCCATTCACTTTGATCAGGAGATGGCATATCGTCAAAATCATCATCGAATTTATCAAAAGAAACATTATAAAGGCGATGCCGCACTTCTCTATCAATAATTAAGCGCGTTCCTACCGGTATATTCAGATCTACTCGTATTTCCTGATCACGGTATAAGTCTTTCGCTCCTATTAAAGCATGACTATCAAAGGTTAATTCTCCATTGGTTTGCTTAACATGATAGGTCATGTTTTGAGCACGTTTACTAGCAATGTCAAAAGTTCGTCCTACTGCACTGAATTCTTTCGAAATCGTAGCAGTATCTCCATAAACCAGCTTGTTTATATATATTCTTGGACGAACATCCATAAATGAACCTCTTCGCCTCATGGTAATACGATTAGAATAGGTTTGTCCGTTTCCATAAACAGAATCGCGCTGTTGAGCTACCGTTCTTACATCATTTATAGAAAGATGATACACGCTATCTGGCATTAAGGGAGTAGTTTCTACCACCGAGCTGTCAATAGAATGATCCATACCGATAAGCGATCCATAATAAGCTAAGAAACCAACCGACGCGATCCATACAATTAATAACGAATAACCGAAGTACTTACTGATCTTCGAACCTGTAATTATCCGTATTGAAAGTATCATTAAGGCAAGTAAAGGGATTGCAATCGCAAAGAAAGCAAGCCATACAAAAAGCTTATAATAAGCAGGATCTATAAAACGGGTAGGTTGAAGGTTATCCATAAAGAAACCATTACCTGAATTTCCAAGGAAGCCAAGTAAAGCTATAAGTGCGCAAATCAGTCCAATAACGGAGGCGATGATCACGAAGATTCCGATAATTTTTACGATGATATTTACAATCCCTTCGATGGCATCACCAGTTCTTCTAGCGGTATTTTTTAGGCCGGGTCTTATTCTTTGACCGGCCTCGGAAAAATTTTTCCGAAGACCCTCCATCTCTTCATCAAAATTGCGTTTAAAATTATGGAGGTTTGCTTCCTCGCCTCTCATTGACATTTTATCGGCACGTGTGCGCGCTAAAGGTGTCAATATCCATAGAATGATATAGAGCAAAAAGCCCGATCCTCCCAGTACAAATAAAAGGATAAATGCTACGCGTATCCATTTGGCTTCCACATCAAAATAATGGCCTAATCCAGAACACACACCACCAATTACCTTATCGTCGGGGTCACGGAATAAGCCGCGGCTACCGCTATAGGTTTGATAGTTGTATGAAGTATCACCAGTTTCTTCTCCTTCTTCATCAAACTCCTCAAAATCGCTGATATTTCCCATTTGTGCAGTTACTTCAGTAACGTCCTGCATCGTAATAACAGCTTTTTGCTGATTAATACGTTCGCTAAACATTTCTGCGATGCGGTTCTCTATATCACTTACAATTTCATTGCTATCAGGTGAATAGCCAAAATGTCTTTTTACCGCCGTCATGTAGGTTTGCAGTACCTCATATGCATCTTCCTCAATATGAAAGATGATGCCGTTGATGTTAATAATAATTGTCTTATTCATGATTTTAGCTATTGTTCTGTTAAAGGATTTTCTGTTGTTGATTTAGTTCTACGATGCTCCATTGCAGTATCTACTGCAAAAGCCAGTTCGTTCCAGGTTTTATCAAGCCTATCGAGTACGTCCAGGCCGGCTGGTGTAATTTCATAGTATTTTCTTGGAGGGCCAGAGGTTGATTCACGCCAGTTATAACTAAGCAAACCATTGTTCTTTAAGCGGGTAAGTAGTGGGTATAGCGTACCTTCCACTACTAATAAGCGTGCTTTTTTGAGCTCACTCAAGATATCTGAGGCATAAATTTCGCCCTGCGAAATTATTGAAAGAATACAGTAATCGAGTATTCCTTTCCTCATTTGGGTTTGTGTATTTTCAGCAATCATATAACAAAGATATATGTTTAAGACGGTAGTATGCAATACATAGTTGTATGTCATGGCGAATTATTTTATAATTAATTGATATACAGGTAAATAATTTTCAATTAATTTTAAAATGTTAAATCAACTATTCTATTTTCGCTATCAGGTTCTTTTTTGATAACTTTAACACGACTAGTCAAATAAACCGATTCAACACTCTATTTAAAACAATTTGAATGAATAACTATACTCTTCCTTCAGAGCAGAACTTTGAGAAATGCTTTGAAAATTTGAGATCTCATCTTATTATCTTAGAAAATAAGCGAGGGATGGCAGTAGCTTTGAGCGATTTTGGGGCACGGGTAGTTAGTATTTTGGTCCCCGATAAAGATGGTAAGAAAGTAGACGTAGCTCTGGGCTTTGAAAGCATTGATAAATATGTAAACTCAAATGAACGCTACCACGGTGCTACAATTGGCCGTTTTGCTAATCGTATAGCAAAGGGTACGTTTATGATTGATGAAAATACCTATCACATTGAGCCAAATAATGGTACCAATGCATTACATGGGGGTAAGATTGGGTTTCATGAGCGTGTTTGGTCACGCCGTGTAAACAACAGACATCAGGCTGATTTCTATCTGGTTTCTCCCGATGGAGAGGAAGGATTCCCTGGAAACTTAACCGTGGTTGTTCAATATTCTTTAACAGATGATAATGAATTGAGAATCCATTATCGTGCTCATACAGATAAAGACACCATTATCAATCTAACCAATCATACTTTCTTTAACTTGAATGGTGAGGGAGTTGGATCAATATATAACCATGAAATTTTCATTGATGCCGATAGTTATTTGCCGGTTGATGCTGTTCAGATTCCAACGGGCGAATTACGACCTTGTAAAGATAGCGCCTTCGATTTCCTATCAACAAAGTCGATCGGAGAACAAATGACCATTCAAGATGAGCAAATAGAGGCAGCAGATGGATTTGATCATAATTACGTTTTAAACAACACTACCTATCAACTAAAAAAACCTGTGGCGCGCGTATTATCTCCCTTAACCGGTATCCAGATGGAAGTTTATACCGATCAGCCGGGTATGCAACTTTATACCGGCAATTTCCTTACAGGTAACGATATAGGAAAAAGCGGAAAGCCTTATCTTAAACACGGAGCAATTTGTTTAGAGACTCAAGCATTTCCAGATGCACCTAATCAGCTAACCTTTCCTAGTTGTTTGCTCAAAGTTGGCGATGTATTTAATTCTGAAACCCGTTATCGATTTAACGTTGTAAAGTAATTGAGTTTAATATAAGGCATTAATTACGTATGTCTTTAACATACTTTAACAAGGATGCTAAAATTCCCGTCGTAATTTAATTAGTGTATTTATAATTTTATGTTGAAGGCTTATTTCGATATAAGACACATTAAAAATCGTTTTAGTTTTATTTTATTTAGACATGATTCTAACAAGGACCAAACAGGGTTCAAACAGGGACCAGACAGGGGCAATACCCTTGTTTGAACCCTGTTTGAACCTTGTTAGAATCATGTCTGATTCGAGTACATGATAATCAAATCTTAAATGATATTATTTTGTGAATGCCAGGGTGGCAATACTGACTTTTACGCCGGGATTTTTTAAAAGTATGGTTGAGCAGGCTTCAAGAGTTGCGCCTGTTGTTAATACATCATCCACCAATAAAATATGTTTATCGGTTAAAGATTCCGGATGGTTTAATTGGAAGATGCCTTTCACATTTTCGAAGCGTTCGGGTCGGCTTCTACTGGTTTGGCTTTCATTATGAGCTACACGAATTAAGTTCTTACAATCGGTTGGAATGTTTAGTGCGTTACTCAGTCCTTTTGCGAAGTAATCGCTTTGATTATATCCTCTTGATCGCAAGCGTTTTTTATGGAGAGGTACGGGGATAATTAAATCACAAGATTCAAAAGCAGAGGCCTCTTTTAGCTGCTGGCCATATAACTCTCCTAATAACTCAGCTGTTGCAAAACCATTTTTGTATTTAATCTGATGAATGATTCTTTGAACAATCGAGCCTGAACTGAAATGTAGAAAAGCATCAACTTCTTCAATAGCTGCGTGCCCCATCAACTGTCGGGCTGCCAGGTTATCCTTATCCAGATGAAAATGAGTGATCGGTAAATTATAAATGCAATGCGTACATAAGCGTTTCTCCTGATGTACCAAAGCTTGGTTGCAGCCAGCACATAGCTCGGGGAATAAGAGCGCAAAAGCATCTCTTACAAACTGAACGAATTGCATAAATTAAATAATTAGGCCTTCTCTTTAACAGCTAATTGTCCGCAGGCAGCGTCAATATCTTTCCCACGACTCTTCCTAACATAGGTATTAATACCCTTCTTCCGTAAGAATTCTGCAAATACTTCCACTTTATCTACGTCTGCATTTTTATAATTCGCGAAAGAGATCGGGTTGTATTCAATGATATTAACCTTACATGGTACGTGTTTACAGAAGGCTGCAAGTTCAGCAGCATCACTTAGTTCGTCATTAAAGTCATTGAAAACAATGTATTCGTAGGTAACCGGGTTATTGGTTTTAGCGTAATAGTATTTCAAGGCTTCAGCCAATGCTTCAAGCGTGTTTTGCTCATTGATGGGCATAATTTCATTCCGCTTTTTATCATTAGCGGCATGTAAAGAAAGAGCCAGGTTGAAGCGGACTTCATCATCACCCAGCTTTTTAATCATTTTAGCGATACCTGCTGTAGAAACAGTGATCCGTCTGGATGCAATGTTTAATCCATCAGGTGCAGTAATCCGATCAATGGATCGCAACACATTGGAGTAGTTCAATAATGGCTCACCCATACCCATATAAACAATATTGGTGAGTGGTTTCTTGTATTTCTCTTCTGCCTGGCGGTTAATTAATACAACCTGGTCATAAATTTCGTCAGCATTCACATTCCTTTTTCTATCCATGTATCCTGTTGCACAGAATTTACAAGATAAACTACAACCTACCTGAGAGCTGACACAAGCGGTCATTCTTTCGGTAGTTGGAATTAATACCCCTTCAATAATATTAGAATCGTATAATTTGAAGGCGTTTTTAATGGTTCTATCTTCACTTAACTGAGACGTATGAATCTTTACAGAATTTATATTGAAACTCTCTTTCAGCGTTTCGCGCAGAGATTTACTCAGGTTGCTCATCTCATCAAAGTCGGTACACGACTTCTCCCACAGCCATTCATAGATCTGTTTGGCTCTAAAAGACTTTTCGCCCAGGCTCTCTAATTGACTCTTTAAATCATTGAGGCTCAGAGAACGAATGTCTATTTTTTTATTAATTTTATCCACTCCGGCAAAGTTACGGCTTTTCTATTAACATTATAATAAATAAAGAATGACCTTATTTAGTAAGTACACATTTCATTTAGAAAGTTAAAATTCCTAAAATTGCAATAAATTGAATTATTATTTAAAAATAGAACTGGATGCTTAAATATTTATCTGCCGATTATCTTTTTCCTGTAAATTCAGCTCCTATTAAGAATGGGATTATCGTTTTAAGTAATAATAACGCGATCGTTGATATTCTTTCTGAATGGGACACTGTACCTAAAGGTATCAATATAGAAAGGTATGAAGGTATTATTGTACCAGGCTTTATAAATTGTCATTGTCATTTGGAACTATCGCATTTGCGCGGTAAAATTCCTAAAAAGACAGGCTTGATCAATTTTTTAAAAGCAGTTGCAAGAGGTCCGAAATATAGCTCAGATCTGATTGCTGATGAAATAATAAAAGCAGATCAAGCGATGTATGAAGCCGGTATTGTTGCTGTAGCAGATGTTGCTAATACCATCCATAGCAGAGAGAGGAAGCTTGAAAGCAAAATATACTATCATACCTTTTCGGAGATCTTTGGCTTTGAGCCTGAGATTGCAAAGGAGGCTTTTATCAGGGGGGTAGAATTGTGCGAGGCATTTGCTCCTTTATCGAGCTCTGTTACTCCGCATGCTCCTTATTCGGTTTCCAAAGAACTGTTTCGGTTTATAAGAATGCGTGAAGATAAAAGTAAGCAGTTGATAAGTATTCATAATCAGGAAACTGAGGAAGAAAACAAGTTCTTTCGCTATAAAACGGGTAACTTCTTAGATTTTTATGCTTTTTTGAATAAGAATATTGATTTTTTCAAAGCACAGGCACGGAATTCTTTACGCTCTGTACTTCCGTTATTACCTCAATTGCAACGGATTTTATTGGTTCATAATACCTATACATCTTTTAAAGATATTAATTTTGTAGAGCGTTATAAGAAAGATGTTACCTGGTGTTTATGCCCGAATGCTAATTTGTATATTGAAGATCGGCTACCGAAGATTGATTTATTTATAAGATCGAGATTGCCGATTGTGCTGGGAACCGATAGTCTTGCATCAAATGATAAGCTTTGCATCTTATCGGAAATCAAGACCCTTTTAGCACATTTTCCACAGTTATCATTAGAAAAAAGTATTGAATGGGCTACATTAAATGGGGCAAGGTATTTGGGTATTGATGCTACGTATGGCAGTTTAGAGATTGGCAAGAAGCCCGGCTTAAACTTGCTTACAAAAACAGATGGCTTAAACTTAACGGAGGAATCTACACTCGTTAAACTTAGTTAAAACATGAAACATTTAGATATTGTGATCTCTGGCAAAGTACAGCGCGTATCATTTCGCGTATCTACAAAAGCTGTGGCTGACCTGCTTGGAATAAAAGGGATTATTAAAAACATGCCTGATGGAACTGTATATGCAGAAGCAGAAGGAAGCGCTTATGCTATCGAAAGCTTTTTAGATTGGTGCAAGGAAGGGCCTGAACATGCAGTGGTTGAAAATGTTATACAAAGTGAATCTGAACTCAAAAACTATCGTAACTTTGAGGTTCTAAAGAAATAGATAATTCTCAAACCTTAAAGCTTGTCTACATTAAAGAAATTTGCCGGACAAACCCTGATTTATGGACTTAGTACCGTAATTGCCCGATTACTTAACTTTGTTCTAACTCCAATACTTGTTAAGGTTTACCCTACTTCTGTTTATGGAATACTAACCAATCTTTATAGTTGGGCCGCCATCTTAAATGCTATTTTGGCTTTTGGAATGGAAACTACCTTTTTCCGTTATCTGCAAAAACATGAAGATAATAAAGAAAGGGTTTACAATACAACCTTCTTTTTTATTGTATTAACCTCTGCGGTTTTTATTGTTGGTACGCTGTTATTTGCCAGTGATATTTCTTACTGGCTGTTTGCCGAAAAAGGTGCAGAACGTACTATTTACATTTATTACTTTGCATTTATCTTAACTGCAGATGCGCTGGCCGTTATTCCTTTTGCTCAGTTGCGAGCTCAGGAAAAACCCTTACGCTTTGGTTTAATAAAACTGGCAAATATATTAATCTATGTTTTTTTTACCATTCTGTTAATTCTCGTATTTCCATTTATAATAAAGAATGACTTGCCTGGTGCAGCATGGCTAAGTGGATGGTTAAAGCCTCAGTGGATTGGCTATGTGTTTTTAGCGAATCTGATAGCAAGCGTTGTAACGTTGATCCTTTTAATTCCTGAATTATCTCAACTAAAGTTACAGGCGAATAAAAAATTAATGAAGGAAATGCTTTGGTATTCATTGCCTATTTTGGTTGCCAACCTTTCTTTTATTATCAATGAAAACTTAGATAAGATATTTTTAACCAAACTGCTTCCCATTGATATTGGAGAGCGAGATCTAGGGATCTATGGTGCTTGTTCAAAGATTGCTATATTCTTAAGTATTTTTATTCAGGCATTTAGATTGGGTGCTGAACCCTTTTTCTTTAGCCATGCTAAGAATCCAAATGCAAGAAAGACCTATGCGGTTATTATGGATTATTTCGTCATTGCAATTAGTTTGGCAGTGGTGGGTTTAGTTGTCAATATGGAGATCCTTAAGTTTTTTATTAAAAGTGGAGACGTAATACAGCAAGAACTGTATTGGTCGGGTTTACCAATAGTTCCGGTATTATTAATGGGTTATGTGTTTTTGGGAATCTATATGAATCTATCAATCTGGTATAAACTTTCTGATCAAACTAAATTTGGTCTTTATATATCAGGCGTAGGTGCTATTCTGACCATTGTGTTGAATATTATATTTATACCTCAATATAGCTATGTAGCTTCGGCATGGATAACCATGCTGGCTTATTTTACTATGATGGTTTTATCTTATTTCTTAGGGCAGAGAAACTATCCCATTCCCTATCATACCAAAAAGAATATCGGCTATATTGTGGCTGCCGCTTTAATAAGTTGGCTTTCTTTCAGTATTTTTAATCGAAACTTGCTTATTGGGAATGCATTATTCTTTATATTTATAATTATTGCTTTCTTAGTAGAAAGAAAACAACTCATAAAACTTATTGTTAAAAAAGATGATTATTAAAGTAATAAATAAATCGGAGCATGAGCTTCCTAATTATCAGACAGAAGCTTCTGCAGGGATGGATTTAAGGGCTAATTTGATTGAAGGTAATATTGTAATAAAGCCTTTGCAAAGGGTGTTGGTTCCTACAGGTTTATATATTGAGCTTCCATTGGGGTTTGAAGCACAAATTCGCCCTCGAAGTGGTTTAGCTTATAAACATGGGATAACCGTATTGAATTCTCCCGGAACAATTGATGCTGATTATCGGGGAGAGATCAAAGTACTTTTGATCAACCTTTCAGATCAACCCTTTGAGATTGTTCATGGTGAGCGTATTGCGCAAATGATTATTGCTCAGCATGAACAAATTGACTGGGAAGAAGCTACTGAACTCTCAGATACAGTACGTGGTGCCGGTGGATATGGACATACCGGGGTAATTTAGTGAAATGAAAACAATACGCATTCTTTTAATATTAGTAATACCAATTTTACTTATTGGAAATTCTGTTTCGGCTCAAACGACCGTTGATCCGAAGGCGCAGGAAATGTATCTGCAAGCAATTAAAAGTTTAGAAAGTAGAGATATCAGTACTGGCCAGAACTTGCTTGAGCAGGCAGTTGCTTTAGATAGTACGCATCAAAAGGCAAATCTTGATTTAATGCGTATTTATTTTACCCAGCGTAATTATTCGGGGGCTGAAGGTTTGGCAAAGCGTCTTATTAAGTTGCAGCCTGAGAATGAAACCAACTGGATTGCATTAGCTGATATTTATAAGGCTACTGAAAATTATGAAGAGCTTCTTAATGTATTTGATACGCTTATTCAACTAAAACCAGATAGCTCTGCCTTTTATTATGATAAGGCTTTTGCCTTGTCGCTTGCTGAGAATTTTGATGCATCGCTGGATCTATATAAACAGATTGAGAAGAAATTTGGTGTAGACGATCGGCTTTTCATGGCGCGGAAAGATATCTACATGCGTCAGGATAATAAAAAGAAAGCCATTGCTGAAGCCAAGGCCTATCTTGCTTACAAGCCAGAAGAGAGTAATCCGTATTTGATGATGGCGAATCTTTATTTAGATATTGGCGAACCAAAAGAAGCTTTGAAAATACTTAATAAGGGAGAGAAGAAGTTTCCTAATGAAGCTTATATCCCTCTTACAAAAGCAGATGCCTATCATAGTTTGAAGATGAATGATGAGGTTTTTGTTGAACTGAAGAAAACATTTGCAAATGAATCTTTACCTGTCGCCGTTAAGATTCGTACGATTTATAATATACTTCAGGAATATGATGAAGATACTTCATTGAATATGGCTGAGGAATTAAGTAAAACCTTGGTTGAGAGCCATCCTGAACAGGCAGATGCTCAAGCAGTATATGGTGATATAATGTTGCAGTTAGGCAAATACGAGGATGCGCATACTGCTTTTGTAAAGGCTTTAAGCTTTAATAAAACGTTTGATTTTATTTGGGAGCAGCTTCTGCAATTGGAAGTATCTATGAATAGATTGGAAGATGCACAAAAGCACGGATTGGAAGCAGTTGATTTATTTCCAAATAATGCGATGATCCTTTTGTATACAGGCTATGCTCATTTACTGGATCAGAAATATGCTGTAGCCCGGTCTTTTCTGGAAGAGGCTCTTAATCGTGCTAATCCGGAGAACTCTAGTTTGATGGTGCAGATATATAGCAGTTTGGGAGATACCTATCATGCTTTAAATATGGATGCTACTTCAAATGTTGCTTATGAGGAAGCATTGAAATTAGATAGTAACAATACCTATGTGCTTAATAATTTTGCTTATTATTTAGCGTTAAGAAAAGAAGGGTTAGCAAAAGCAGCATCGATGTCTAAGAAAGCGAATGAGATTAATCCTAATAATGCTTCGTTTCAAGATACCTATGCTTGGGTTTTATTTCAACAGGAGAATTATAAGGAAGCATTGGTGTGGATTGATAAGGCAATTAAATTAACAGAAAGGCCTTCTTCTACATTGATTGAGCATAAAGGCGATATCTTATTTAAACTTGGGAATAAACAGGAGGCTTTGGACTTCTGGGAGAAGGCACGGGAGTTTCCTGATTCTAAAAACAATGAAAAACTTCATCAAAAAATAAAAGAGAAAACATATGTGGATTAATAAGAGAACAATAACTGGTTTGATACTGCTTTTGTTTCTATCAGCTTGTTCTTCAAAAAGGCTGGTAAGTACACCTGCTGGCACGATGAAGGAATTATCCAGAAATGAGAAAAAGGAGCTGTTAAGTGGGATTGAAAGTAGTGAATTGCTGTACAATACTTTCAGTACCAAGGCAAGGACACAGCTATCGGTGGATAATAAAAACTTTAATGCTACGCTTAATATTCGCATCAAACACAATGAAGTAATCTGGATATCGGCGAATGTGTTTTTAGGAATTGAGGCTGCCCGTATCATGATTACTCCTGATCGTATTCAGATCATTAATCGTTTACAGGGTACTTATGTAGATAAACCTTTTGACTATATCTATAATTTTACCAGTAAGGAACTTAGCTTTGAAGAGTTGGAACAACTTTTTGTTGGAAACAGTATAAGTTTCTATAATGATCCGCTCAATACGGTTGTGGGTATGAATAATCAGTTTAAAATTAGCGGAGGTTTGGAGGATCTGACATTTGAAATGGATCTGGGTGCTGATTATAATTTAATGCAAACTAAACTTTCTGAAAGCAATAAGAGTCAAACCTTGCAATTTAGCTATCCGGACTATGCTAATATTCAATCGCAGGTGGTTCCAAGCACGGTTAATATTAACTTGAAAGCACCTACAATGAATATAGATGCGGCCATGAAATATGAAGATACGAGTTTGGACCAGGATTTAAGTTTTCCCTTCACTGTTCCGGAACGCTATAAAAAAATATAAATGATTAACTTCGTAGCCGATAGGAATAAATAGGTTTTAATATTGCTACAGAATATACCATTGAGAAGAATGAATTTGATTAGAACGATAGCAGGCATTATTGTACTCCTGATGTTTGCTGGAACGAGTTACGGACAAACCAGTGCGGAATTAAAGAAACAGCGTGAACGTATTACTCAGGAAATCAACCTTCTTAATCAAAGCCTTAAAGCCACTTCTAATAGTAAAACGTTAACCCTAAGACAGGTTAATGCCCTGAATACCCAGATTACTCTTCGGGAACGGAAAATAAGTACGATAAGCTCTGAAACACGATTAATTGATCGCCAGATACAGGAAAATACGCAAGAGATTAAGAAGTTGGAGGATCAATTGGAGAAACTGAAAAAGGATTATGCCAGTATGATTCGTTTTGCGTTCAGGAATAAGAATGGTTATAATAAGATGATGTTTATTTTCGCTTCGAAAGACTTTAATCAGGCTTTTAAACGGGTGAAGTATCTTCAGCAATTCAGTGAATCAAGAAAGAATCAGGCGCAGGAGATAGAAAAAACACAGAAAACCATCCAGAATAAGATCGCTGAACTTGCTGCTAATAGGAAAGAAAAGGTGGATTTATTGAATGAGCAACAGGAAGAGCGGAATACGCTAAATGCTCAAAAGGCAGATAAATCGAAGGTGGTTAATAGTTTTGCAAGTCAGGAGAAAGAGTATAAAGCTGAAATAACTAAAAAACAACAAGAGGCTAGTCGATTAGAAAGGGCTATTCAGGCTGCCATCCGAAAAGAAATTGAAGAAGAGCAAAGGCGAGCTGCAGAAGCAGCCAGGGTGCTTGCTGAGTTAGAAGCTGCAAAAGAAGCCGCTCGTGCTAAGGCAGCAGGCGAGCCTGCTAAGCCAGTAGCGGTAGCGAAACCTGCGGCATCTACTTCTGCCTCTAGTGTTTTATCTGCAACGCCAGAAGCAGCCAGGTTATCCAATGAATTTATGGGTAATCGTGGAAGCTTGCCTTGGCCGGTTGCTCAAGGAACGATTACTCAAGGCTTTGGTCAGCATACCTACGGTGCTGGAGTGAAAATGGAGAATAATGGATTAAATATACGTACCAATAATGGTGCAGCAGTTCGGGCTGTTTTTGATGGTGAAGTAAGGAGTGTTGTACAAATGATGGGCGCAGGTTATGCTGTAATCATCCGTCATGGTAAATACTTCTCTGTATACTCGAACCTGAAATCTGTTTCTGTTACGAGGGGTCAGAAAGTGACTAGTAAACAGACTATTGGAACTGCAGCCACCGATCCTGACGAAGGAACAACCGAAGTTCACTTTGAAATTTGGGAGGGCTCTGCGCCAATAAATCCAACTCCTTGGCTTGCACGTTTCTAAATATTAATTGTATATTTGCGTACTCCAATATTTCTTTGAATATTAGAGGAATTTAAAAAAGGAAAAAGTTTATACCATTTATAAAAAGTACACACATGATAAGTACAACTTTAGGATTTTTAGGTGCTCAGGAGATGATTGTCATCGCGCTGGCTCTATTATTATTGTTTGGGGGTAAGAAGATTCCTGAACTAATGCGTGGTTTGGGTAAGGGGATTCGTGAGTTTAAGGATGCCCAAAATGATGATCCTGAAGAAAAAGGAAAGAACGAACAGAAGTAATTCTATTTTAGAGAGACTTTATGAGAAAGATCATAGAGTCTCTTTTTTTGCTGTTGCCTTGCGTTAGATAATCCAGTATCTTTTTAATTCAGCAATTCTGTCTATACCTACATTTCTAGCAGGTATTTCCTTTTGTTTTTCTTGTGATAATAAATAAGCTTAGAACTCGTTTGATAACAGGTAGTTCTATTATCTATTTTTAAAGATCAACCATTAATAAACTGAACACATATAAATATGCTATGCTCTGTAAGCAAATTCTAGCCATTGCCGCGTCTATACTTTTATGTATGACGACTTCTTTAGGCTTAGCGAAAGAACGAACGTATGATAGGGATTCAATAAAAACCGTAATTCTTAAAAGACCTGCTCCCCTTAGTCGAATTGACACCATATCTTTATCAGCTCACGAGAGAGAACTTGCATCGTCTCCAATAAGGGAAATTATAAAAGACCAATTTTCTCCTTTGAAAAAGCAGATGGAAGAAGATCACAATGCTGATGTTGAGGCTTACGTTAATAAATATACCAATCAGGCCTTTAGAGCACATCTGTCAAAAATGAAAGGACTGGCAGCTTATTATTTCCCAATCTTCGAGCAAATATTTGGAGAAACGGGTGTTCCTCAAGCTATAAAATACCTGGCCATTATTGAATCTTCTCTGAATCCACATGCCGTTTCCAGAGTTGGAGCTACGGGTCCCTGGCAATTTATGTATACAACGGCAAAGGGTTATGGTTTAAAGATGAACTCTTATGTTGATGAGCGTAAGGATCCGTTTGAAGCAACTTATGCTGCAGCGAACTACCTTAAAGAATCATTCAATATATACGGTGATTGGCTTTTGGCCATTGCCTCTTATAACTGCGGACCAGGAAATGTAAATAGGGCGATAAGCAGGAGTGGAAAGGCAAATCCTACCTTTTGGGATATACAACGTTATTTACCAGCTGAGACCAGGAACTATATTCCTGCTTTTATTGCTATGGCTTATGTGATGGAGAATACTGATCTATATCCGGTTGAAGCAAATTATACTGATATGCCAACGGATATTGATGTTATTTTGGTTGATAAGAACTTATCACTTTCTTCTATTGCCAAGGTTCTGGAGATTGAACCAGAAGAGTTATACCGACTGAATCCTTCTTATAAAAGGAAGATTATTCAGGGTGACAAGCTAAATCCCAGCCGCTTAATTGTTCCGAAGGTTCAGAGCCAGGAGTACGCTAAGCTATATAGTTTTCTTCAAGGAAATTCACCGGCTACGCCTGCTATCCTTGAAGCGCAGAATCAAGATGTTTATATTGTTAAGAAGGGCGATACCCTGGATGGTATTACAAAGCGTTTTAAAGGGTCGACTGTTTCATCTCTGAAGGCGATGAACAACCTCAGAAGCAATGTAATTCAGCCAGGAATGACCTTAAAGGTAAACCAGGATTAAAATTTCTTAAAGTAAAGAATGGCCTTATGAAAGGTACGCTGCATCTTCTCCTGGTTTATCGGAGAAGATAACGGAAACGTGTTCTTTTAATACGGTTGATAGTTTAAGTCCTGCAAAATCGCTGTATACCGGATAATCATGGTGACTTCTATCAATTAATACTACTACCCTCATTTTCTTTAAAGGCACATTAAGAAATACGCTGAGACCGTATGCTAAAGTGCGCCCGCTATTTAAAACATCATCTACTAAGATAACCACCTTGTCTTTTGCATCGGATACATCCTTATCTGTATTTGCGTTAAGAGAAGTACTATCTTTATCCAGCGAAATTTTAATTAATGAGATCTTCTGTTTAGATATCTTTTTTAATTCATTGATAATACGTTCAGCGAATATGTATCCCCGATCAGCTATTCCTGCAAAAACAAGTTCTTTTTCTTCAATGGAGTCTTCTAGAATTTGGTAGGCTATCCTAATAATTCTCTGTTCTATTTGCTCACTATTTAGGATAATGACTTTCTTTGGCATATTTCTTAGATTAAAAATAAATGTAATTATTTTTTCTGATTAGCTAAAAACAGAATCTATAAAAATAAAAAGCCCGGATGTATGATCATACATCCGGGCTTTTTATTTTTATAGATTAATTTATAGAAGGATCTGTATTTGTATCATCAGAGGCAGCTGTCAAAGCCCGGCCGCCATTATAGTAATAACGTTTCCAGTAAGCATCGTTAAGGTCACTTACCATTACTCCGCGACTTGAGGAAGCGTGAGCAAATTTATTATCACCAATATAAACTCCTACATGAGATATATTTTTGCTGCGAATTTTAAAGAAAACGAAATCGCCTGGTTGTAAATTGTTCTTGCTTACCTTATCTACGTTTGAATAGATATTACGGGAATTAGAACCAATGGATGTATTAAATACCTGTTCGTAAAGTTCTGCTGCAAAAGCCGAACAATCAATACCTTTTTTAGTGTTACCTCCCAAACGATAAGGAGTACCAATCCAATCGTAAATAAATTGATACATTTTGCTGTTGGTAGTGGAACTAGCCGCTACACCCATTATTTGTGAGAAGTAATCTTTTGCAAGATTGTCGGGATCGTTAGCTGTGGTTTTAGAAGAAGAGGTTTGAGCATTGGCGTTAAAAAGCAAACAAATAACCATTAAAGAAGCCAGTATTGCCGTCTTTTTCATATATATAACTAAATTGAAGTCTTATTAAAAGTAAAGTGCATTTATCTAATTGGTAGATTTATCTTTCAAAACTAACCGAAAAAGGTATTGCCTCCAAACTTTTTAACATATATTTAACTTTTTTCTATACACTGCTGTCTAGAATTCTATACATAATTGAAAATTAGACACCCATATTATCATATTTCAAATCTATTGTTTAGATTTGCCTACCGCATTTAATATTTATTAATACGTCAAAATGAGTTCAATAGCGATTACAAAAGAAACCTATTTAGAGTGGTATAGATCAATGCTACTCATGCGTAGATTTGAAGAAAAAACTGGTCAGCTATATGGCCAACAAAAGATAAGAGGATTTTGTCACCTTTACATTGGTCAAGAGGCTGTTGTAGCAGGAGCAATGTCTGTTATACGTCCGGAAGATTCAATGCTTACAACCTACCGCGATCATGCTCATGCGATAGCAAAAGGAATGAGTCCGAATGCAGCAATGGCAGAACTTTATGGTAAAGCTACTGGTTGTTCTAAAGGTAAAGGAGGCTCAATGCACTTCTTTAGCAAAGAGCATAAGTTTATGGGCGGACATGGTATTGTTGGAGGTCAGATTCCATTAGGCGCAGGTATAGCTTTTGCTGAAAAATACAGTGGTACAGATAACGTTTGCATTTGTTATATGGGTGATGGAGCTGTACGTCAAGGTGCCTTCAATGAAACCCTGAATATGGCAATGCTTTGGAAATTGCCTGTTATTTTTGTTTGCGAGAACAACGGTTATGCAATGGGTACATCGGTTAAACGTACTACCAATCAAGTAGACATCTATAAAATGGGATTTGCATTTGATATGCCAAGTGCTCCTGTTGATGGAATGGACGTTGTTGCTGTACATAATGCAATGGATGAAGCGGTGCTTCGTGCACGTAAAGGAGATGGGCCAACTTTCTTAGAGATCCGTACTTATCGTTATAAAGGACACTCAATGTCTGATCCGGCTAAATATCGTACAAAAGAAGAATTGGAAGATTATAAAGGCCGCGACCCTATTATTAATGTGAAAGAAATAATCCGTAAAAAGAAATATGCAACTGACAAATGGTTTGATGAGGTTGAAAATGACATCAAACAAATTGTTGCAGAAGCTGTTAAATTTGCGGAAGACTCTCCTTATCCTGAGGTAGAAGAACTTTACAAAGATGTGTATGTACAAACTGATTATCCGTACATCCATAATTAATATTTAATATATTTAAAGACACTCAAATAAAATAGAATGGCTGAAGTAGTTCGAATGCCCAAAATGAGCGATACCATGACAGAAGGTGTTATCGCAAAATGGCATAAAAAAGTTGGCGATAAAATAAGTTCAGGCGATGTTATTGCAGAGGTGGAAACCGATAAAGCGACAATGGATTTTGAATCTTATCAAGACGGAATACTGCTATATACTGGCCCTAAAGAAGGTGAGGCAGTTCCCGTTGATGCAATTATTGCAGTTTTAGGAGAAAAGGGAGAAGATTACAAAGCATTGTTAGAAGATAGTAAAAAGGAAGATACTGCATCGGATAAGAAGGAAGCACCAGAAGCTTCATCTGACTCTAAAGAAGCTGATTCGGGTAGTTCTGATTCAGACAGTGATGTAACAGCTGAAGATTTGGGTGTTACCGTTATTACCATGCCTCTTTTGAGTGATACCATGACTGAAGGCGTTATCGCTGAATGGAATTTCAAAGTTGGCGATGAGATCAAGAGTGATGATGCAATAGCAGATGTTGAAACTGATAAAGCAACTATGGAGGTAACTGCTTATGCAGATGGTACCTTATTGTATATAGGTTTGGAAAAGGGAGAAGCAGCAAAAGTAAATGATATTATTGCGATAGTAGGCCCTAAAGGAACTGATATCACTCCATTATTGAATAAAAAGAATAAGCCAAGTTCAGAAAATAAGGCAGCAGAAGTAAAAGATGCTCCGAAAGAAGAAAGCAGTTCAGCTAAGGTAGAAAGCTCCGCAGAAAGTGCTGAAAGCGATGATTCAAGAGTAAAAGCTTCGCCTTTAGCCAGGAAATTAGCTAAAGACAAAGGAATTAAATTAAGCGATGTAAAAGGATCAGCAGAGGGTGGAAGAATTGTTAAGAAGGATATAGAAAACTATAAACCGGCCGAGAAAGTAGCAAGCGCTGCACCAGCAGCCGGAGCAGCAAGCGAGCAAACAGTTAGTATTCCTCAATATATTGGAGAAGAGCGCTATACTGAAAAGCCTGTTACCCAAATGCGTAAAACAATTGCAAAGAGATTATCAGAAAGCTTATTCACGGCACCTCATTTCTATCTGACTATGAAAATAGATATGGATAGTGCAATGAGTGCAAGAACTAAGATCAATGAAATTGCTCCTGTAAAGGTTTCATTTAATGACTTGGTTGTTAAGGCAGTAGCTGTTGCCTTGAAACAACATCCTAATGTGAACTCTTCTTGGTTAGGCGATAAAATAAGATACAACGAGCACGTTAATATTGGTGTTGCTATAGCGGTTGATGAAGGCTTATTAGTACCGGTTGTACGTTTCGCAGACGGAAAGTCATTGTCTCATATCTCAGCAGAGGTTAAAGACTTTGCACAAAAAGCAAAAGCAAAAAAACTACAGCCATCGGATTGGGAAGGTTCAACCTTTACTATTTCTAATTTAGGAATGTTTGGAATTGATGAATTTACAGCAATCATCAACTCACCGGATGCATGTATTCTAGCAGTAGGCGGTATTCAACAAGTACCGGTTGTTAAGAACGGAGCTATTGTACCTGGTAACATCATGAAAGTAACTTTAAGTTGCGATCATAGAGTTGTGGATGGTGCTACCGGAGCAGCCTTCTTACAAACATTAAAAAATCTATTAGAAGAGCCTGTAAGGTTATTAGTATAGGCAATTAATATTTTATTAGTATAATATAAAAGAGGAAAGGCTTTCTAATCTAGAAAGCCTTTCCTCTTTTATATTTATTATCTAACGTTCTTCTAGAACGTTTTGGTTAGTTCGCCTCTCATGCTTATTTCTGCCCAATGAGCCACTTCAGCCTGACTTTCATAACGGCCTTGTAAATGCATTAATTTAGTAACAGCAGCTTCGAAGGTCATATCGTAACCGCTTAATACACCCATATCTTTTAACCATTT
This sequence comes from Albibacterium bauzanense, assembly GCF_004339765.1. GTDB lineage: Bacteria > Bacteroidota > Bacteroidia > Sphingobacteriales > Sphingobacteriaceae > Albibacterium > Albibacterium bauzanense. The sequence goes on from NZ_SMGO01000002.1 coordinate 509,692, forward strand.
ACTGGTTTCGTATCTTCCTAACTCTACTGAACCAACCCGGCATTGAGAGATATTAAGAATATTCTTGCCATTTTTTAAGGCATCTCTCAGCATGTCTAAAAACCAGGTATCTGTAGTTGTATTTCCTGATCCGAAGGTTTCCATAATGATAGAGCGTGCGTCGGATTCCAGAATGCTTTTAACAACCTTTTGATTGATGCCCGGATATAATTTTAGAACGGAGATTGAGTTATCTAATTGAGTGTGCAGGATGAACTCTTTTCCACTGTTATCTTCTAAGGCAGCCTCATTGTATCTTAAATGGACGCCAGCCTCAACCAGTACCGGATAATTTGGAGAGCGGAAAGCTTGAAACTTTGCTGAATTATATTTAAAAGAGCGATTTCCGCGATAGAGCTGACTATCAAAGAAAATACCAACTTCATGTACCAAAGAACGATTCTTTTTCTTTGCAGAAGCTATTTCTAAGGCAGTTATCAGGTTTTCCCTGGCATCGGTACGGATACTTCCAATGGGTAATTGAGATCCTGAAAATATAACAGGCTTTTGCAAGCCCTCTAACATAAAGCTTAAGGCAGATGCAGAGAAGGCCATGGTATCTGATCCATGTAAAATTACAAAGCCATCATGATCTTCGTAGTTTTCTTTTATGATCTCAGCCATTTTAAGCCAGATAGCCGGCGTCATATTAGACGAGTCGATAATAGGAGTAAATGAAGAGACTGTGAGTTTATAATTGAGTCTGTTTAACTCGGGTACATTTTTGCTAATCAAATCAAAATCAAATGGAACAAATGAGTCGGTCTTTTCGTCCATTACCATTCCTATCGTTCCACCTGTATAGATTACAAATATATTTTTCATTTCTGCGAATTCCGATTTTTAAAGAAGATCAAGCTCCAAAAATATTTACTGAGTTTTGTGTTGTAATGGAAGCTAATTCTTCGACTGATATATGATGAAGATCGGCAACTTTTTCTGCTATGTATTTTAAATAACTACTCTCATTGTTTTTTCCACGAAAAGGGACTGGCGCAAGATAGGGAGCATCCGTTTCTAATACAAGATGCTGTAAATTAATTTCTTTTACTACTTTATCCAAGCCGGCATTCTTAAAAGTAACTACTCCGCCAATACCTAAATAGAAACCATAATCGATGGCCTGTTTTGCTTGCTCTAAATTTCCGGTAAAGCAATGAAAGATACCCCTTAACTTGTTATCGTTAAGTTCTTCTAATAACTCAAATAGCTCGTTAAAAGCATCACGGCAATGAATAACGATAGGTAAATCAAGGTCTTTTGCCCATTGTACTTGAGTTCTAAAGGCTTCTTGTTGGAAAGGCAAAGTGCTTTTATCCCAGTAGAGGTCTAAACCTATCTCACCTATTGCATAGATCTTAGTGTGGTCAATTGCTTCCTTGAGTTCGTTTAATACCGAATGAAAATCTTCTTGAACGCTGCAAGGATGTAAGCCAAGCATTGGAAAGCAATTATTGGGATAAGCTGCAACCGTTTCTTTTATTAACTCAACCGATTTCAAATCTACATTGGGTAAAAAGAGCCGGTCAATTCCATTATTTAAACAGCGTTCCATTTGCAATGCCAGCTCAGGAGAACCTGCCTGATAGTAAATATGCGTATGAGTATCTGTTAGTTTCATTTTATAAGTGAAAAAAAAAGCGCCTTTCATCTCTGAAGGCGCTTCTAATATCAATTAGTTTGTTGGTGCCTCAGCTTTTTGAGGCGTCACCTTCACAACTTCTATTTCGAATGCGAGTGGTGTATAGGGTGCAATCGCGCCCATTGCTCCTTGCTCTCCATAAGCTAATTTAGAAGGAACGATTAGTTTTGCTTTACTTCCTTCTGGTAGTAATTGCATTGCTTCATCCCATCCAGGAATAACTGCTCCTAATCCTACCGGAATTGTGATAGGCTCATAAGGACGTTGAGGGTTATAAACATTACCACCTTCTTTTTTGGCTACTTCTTCAATACTAGTATCAAAAACTTTCTTAGCGCCTGTGATAAAATGGCCTGTATAATTTACAGTAATAGAATCTCCTACTTTTGCTAAGGGACCGGTTCCTTCTGTCTCAATTACATAACGAAGTCCTGATGCTGTAGTTTTAGCTGTTAAATTTTCTTTTTTGATATAGTTGTCGATGATTCCAGACTCAGCATTTTTAATTTTTTCCTCTTCAGCAAGAATGTATTTTTCTACTTCAGCCTGGAAAAGACTATCTGTTAATTCACCTTTAGGAATAACGTGATTGATTTTAAAAGTATATACTAAGTATTTAGAATTAATATCTGGTGGCTTAGGTAGGCCTCTTGCAACCATGCTATCAATATTAAATTTAAAGATTGCACTATCACCGCTACCTAATTTCAATAAAGCAGATGTGATATCACCTGGATACATAGGTGCTTGTGCTGTCATATAAGTTGGTTGTCCAGTCTCATAAGTGCTCATTAGCAATGAGTCTCCATCAGTCTTTATAATTGCTCCGATTGACACGAAATCGCCTTCCTTGATTTTTGGTTGCCCATTATCAGTAATAATTTTATATTGCATACCGCCCTCTCCTTCTTGGAATTGCTGACATGCAGTAAGACCTAGCATTGCTAAACCTAAAATAAACATTGATTTTTTCATTTTCTTTTTTTAGATATTATGTAGTTAAAAGATTTTTATATTCTGGTAATATAGATTTAAATGTTTCTATGACTTCCGGTAATGGTTTCGTGGATTGTCCTCCCGCAGCGTTTTTATGACCGCCTCCTTCAAAAAAGCGACTACAAATTTCATTACATGGGATATCACCAATAGATCGTAAAGATAATTTAACGCGCTCTGTTCTATCAATAATTAAAGCAGCTAATCGGATACCACTCACTGATAAGGCATAATTAACCAAACCTTCTGTGTCTCCGGTAGTTATATCAAACTGCTTTAGATCCTCTGCTTTGATTGCAAATATAGCCGTATTGTATTCAGGGATAACTTCCAACCGGTTTAAAAGAGCGAAGCCAAGAAACTTTAATCGGTTTTCTGTAGAACTATTGAAAACGTTTTCATGTATTTTCCAATTCTGAGCACCTAAAGTTATCAGATCGGCTATTATTAAATGTACTTCAGCTGTTGTAGACGGAAAACGGAATGACCCTGTATCGGTCATTATTCCTGTATATAAAGAAGCTGCTATATCAGCAGAAATTTCTTTACGATCATCCATATGGTTTACAATAAAATCATATACCAATTGAGCCGTCGCTGCTGCCTTACAATCCCATAACCTTGCATCATCAAAGCCTTCCGGACCAATATGATGGTCGATCATCACTTTTAATGCTGTTGATTTGCGAACAACATCTTCCATAGGCAAGATACGAGACAGGTGATTAAAGTCAAGACAGAAAATAATATCTGCTTCTTCAATAAGTTTGTCTGATATCTCTTTATGTGATGTATAGATGATGGCATCTTCCTGCCCGGGCATCCAGGATAAAAAGGCTGGATAATCTGAAGGAACGATCACCGTTACTTCATGTCCATGTTTCGTTAACCAATGATATAAGGCCAGCGATGAACCCAAAGCGTCACCATCTGGTTTATAATGAGTTGTAATTACAATCTTTTGCCGTTGAGCGAGTTTTTTCTTTAGATCGTTTAACGATACCATGTACTTAATTAAAGATAGCAAAGCTATAAAAATTTATCTATAAACCTATCGTACAATTTTAAGTCTTTCGTCTGCAATATTTTAATAATAATTCTATCGAAGACAATGAGCGAGATAGAGCTTCAGATTCACCATTAAAATTAAAATTGTATTTTTGCAGAAAAAACATACATGGCAACAAATAGAACTTTTACAATGATTAAGCCTGATGCTGTAAGCAACGGGCATATTGGAGCAATATTAAATGATATTACAAGCGCAGGCTTTAAAATTATTGCATTGAAATACACTCATCTTTCAAAAGAAACTGCAGGTGCGTTTTATGAAGTTCATAAAGAAAGACCTTTTTATGCTGATTTAGTGAGTTTCATGAGCTCGGGACCCATTGTTGCAGCGATTTTAGAAAAAGATAATGCTGTTGAAGATTTCAGAAAACTGATCGGTGCAACCAATCCTGCAGATGCTGCTGAAGGTACTATTCGTAATAAATATGCTCAATCTATTGAAGCAAACGCAGTACATGGATCTGATTCAGATGAGAATGCTGAGATAGAAGGAAACTTTTACTTTTCTCAATTGGAAAGATTCTAATAAGAAATTCTAATCATAAAAAAAGCCTTCTGAAATCCAGAAGGCTTTTTTTATGATCTACTAAATGCATTTACTTATTTACTGTAAAGCTTTCAGGTATTGTTTAACGGTGCTTTCCAATCCCATATAAAGAGCATCAGCTATTAATGCATGGCCAATGCTTACCTCTAATAGGTTAGGAATGTTTTGCGCAAAATAAGGCAGATTGTTTAAATCTAAATCATGCCCTGCATTAATACCTAAACCAACTTCTTGAGCCACATGAGCTGCCTCGAGGTAAGGTTTAAGAGCATTTTTGGGATCCGTCTTAAAGTTTGTTGCGTAATCTTCTGTATATAATTCAATTCGGTCTGTACCTGTTTCTGCAGCTGCTTCAACCATTTTTATATCAGGATCTACGAAGATCGAAACACGGATACCAGCGTCTTGAAACAAAGCAACCATCTCTTTTAGATAGCTCTGATTCTTTATAGTATCCCAACCATGATTTGAAGTAATCTGTCCTAATTCATCAGGAACCAAAGTTACCTGTGCCGGAGAGTTTGCTAATACTAAATCAACAAACTTCTGTTCACGGCAGTTTCCTTCAATATTAAACTCTACTTTAATATTCTTTTTAATATCGAACACATCCTGATACCGAATATGTCTTTCATCAGGTCTCGGATGAACTGTAATGCCTTGTGCACCAAATCGCTCACAAGCCAGAGCAGCTTCTAATACATTTGGAATCTGACCGCCACGAGAATTTCTTAAAGTGGCTATTTTGTTAATATTTACAGAAAGCTTTGTTATCATTCCTTTTAATATCTATAGAATTCTGATTTAAAAGGACCTTCAACTGAGACACCGATATATTCGGCCTGATCTTGATCAAGCACATCAAGCTCTACTCCAATTTTAGCCAAATGTAAATAAGCTACGCGTTCATCCAGGTGTTTTGGTAAGGTATAAACCTTATTTTCGTATTTATCAGTGTTTGTCCACAATTCAATCTGTGCCAATGTTTGGTTGGTAAATGAATTACTCATCACAAAAGAAGGGTGACCAGTTGCACAGCCCAAGTTTACCAAACGTCCTTCAGCTAATAAAATAATATCCTTTCCATTGATTGTGTATTTATCTACTTGAGGTTTGATCTCTACTTTCGAATTGCCATGATTATTATTCAGCCAGGCAACATCAATCTCATTATCAAAATGGCCAATATTACATACCACAGCTTTATCTTTCATGCTTAAGAAATGCTCAGGACGAACAATATTTTTATTTCCGGTAGCTGTTACAATAATATCAGCTTCCTTTACAGCATTGCTGAACTTCTTAACTTCGAAGCCTTCCATGGCAGCTTGTAATGCACAAATAGGGTCTATTTCTGTAACGATAACACGTACGCCTGCACTTCTTAATGATTCAGCAGAACCTTTTCCAACATCACCAAAACCCGCAACAACTCCTACTTTTCCTGCTAACATTAAATCAGTTGCACGGCGGATGGCATCTACCAAAGATTCACGACAACCGTATTTATTATCAAACTTAGATTTGGTAACCGAATCATTTACATTGATGGCAGGCATATGTAAAGTACCGTTCTTCATGCGCTCATAAAGCCTGTGTACTCCTGTTGTTGTTTCTTCAGATAAACCTTTAATTGCAGCAACTAATTCCGGATACTTATCAAAAACCATATTCGTAAGATCGCCACCATCATCTAAGATTAAATTTAACGGCTCACGCTCTTCACCAAAATAAAGAGTTTGCTCAATACACCAATTAAACTCATCTTCAGTCATACCCTTCCACGCATAAACCGGAATTCCGGCAGCGGCAATAGCTGCTGCAGCATGGTCCTGAGTTGAAAATATATTACAAGAAGACCAGCTTACTTTTGCTCCCAATGCTACTAAAGTCTCAATTAAGACAGCAGTTTGAATGGTCATATGCAAACAGCCGGCAATACGTGCACCACTTAATGGCTTTGAAATACCATATTCTTCACGAAGTGCCATTAATCCCGGCATTTCTGCTTCTGCTAATTCTATTTCTTTCCTTCCCCATTCAGCTAAAGAAATATCTTTTACCTTAAAGGGTGTATATTGCGTTTCTACAGACATAATTTTTCATTTTTTTATTAATTGCAAAAATACATCTTTAAGCCCGATTATCAAATTTCTATTGCGCAGTGAGGCAATTACAAACGTTTCAGAACTAATGGAATAGCATAACACCTTTAATATTACATTCAATTGAAATAAGAACTTGGGCTATATAAAGCACAAGGTGTATATTTGTAAAAAGTTTCATTAAGAAAGGATTAAAATGTACCCAGACTATTTGGTAGCGCCCATGCGCAAGGAATTAACAGATGTCGGCTTTGAAGATTTAACTTCTGCAGAAGAAGTAGAAACTGCCCTTAGCCATGATGGTTCTGTTCTAGTAGTTGTAAACTCAGTTTGTGGTTGTGCTGCATCCAATGCGCGCCCTGCTGCAAAAGTGGCTATTCAGAATGAGAAACGTCCAGATAAAATTATAACAGTATTTGCAGGAGTTGCAAAAGAAGCAGTAGAAAAGGCTCGTAGCTATATGCAGCCATATCCACCTTCATCACCTGCAATGGCATTGTTTAAAGATGGTAAGTTAGTCCATATGATTGAAAGACATAACATTGAAGGCAAACCTGCTCAAATGATTGCTGACAATTTGGTGGCTGCTTTCGACGAATACTGCTAATACGCGTTTGTATTTTGATGCCTGTTTCTGTATAGCGATCTATACAGAAACAGGCATTGTTATTTTATTATAGATCTTCGTTAAGCAAGCGCTCAAGATCTTCGTAACCGATATTCATGTTTACGTTTCCTTGCTTGGCGTAAGAAATCTCGCCAGTTTCTTCACTAACCACCACAGCAACAGCATCACTCATTTCAGTAACGCCAATTGCAGCGCGATGACGAAGACCAAATTGCAGAGGCAGATCTTCACTATCAGATAAAGGCAAAATACAACTGGCAGTTTTTATCTTAAAATCGACGATAACCACTGCTCCATCGTGCAATGGGCTATGTTTTTGGAAAATACTTTCCAACAAACGTTTGGATACCTGAGCATCTATAAATTCGCCACTATTCTGATAGTATTCTTCATCAAAATACTTAGAGAAAACCAGAAGCGCTCCTGTTCTTGATTTCTGCATGCTCCTGCATGCATCTATAATTGGTTTTAAGCGTGCCGTATTATCCTTCTCAACATCATTCTTATTTAAAAAAAGTGACATAAATAGACGGTTACGCCGAAGCGAGATGTTTTTACCAATATGAAGAAGAAAACGCCTGATCTCCTGCTGGAAAACGACAATCAAGGCAATGGATCCTACACTTATAAAACCACCAAATATTTCGGTCAATAAGCGCATCTGCGATTGCTTTACAACAATGTAAACCAGGTAGATTATGACCAGACCAACCAGGATATTAACGGCAATGGTTCCGCGGATAAGATTGTAAACGTAATAAATTATTATCGCTACCAAGAGTACATCAATGATATCTAAAAAGCGAATATTTAGAAAGCTTAAATCAAAATTATCCATAGTGCAAGTTAAAAAAAAACTTTCCAAAACATTCACTTTATGCTTAGATTTGATTTTTACGCTAGCTAATAAGAGAAATGAAATTTACATGAAGGGATTGGTAATAAAATCGACAGGAAGCTGGTATCAAGTTTTAGCGGAGAATGGCAACACCTATGAATCCAGAATTCAAGGGAAATTTAGAATAAAAGATATAAAATCTACCAACCCCCTGGCGGTTGGAGACAATGTAGAAATCCTGGTTGAGCCCGAACAATCTACTGCTGTTATCACCAAACTATACCCACGGAAAAACTATATTATCCGGCGGTCTGTTAACCTTTCCAAATCGGTTCAGATCATAGCTACCAACCTCGATCAAGCCTTTCTTGTAGTAACTTTAGCTAGTCCGATGACTTCCTTAGGCTTTATCGATCGTTTTTTAGTTACTGCTGAAGCTTATGATGTTCCTGCTAAAATAATCTTCAATAAACTCGATCTATTCAGCGATGAAGGTTTAGAAATCCTTGATCAATTCGAATCTATATACACCAAATTAGGCTATCCTTGTTTTCGGGTTTCTGCTTTAGAAGGCACGCACATTGATCAGTTAAAAGCAGAGTTAACCAATAAGAAAACACTTATTACAGGGCATTCGGGCGTTGGAAAATCTACATTAATTAATAGATTAATCCCTGATGCCGGTTTAAGGACTGGAAATATCTCATCATGGTCAGAGAAAGGAAAGCATACTACCACATTCGCAGAAATGATTCCCCTGCCTATGGGTGGATATTTAATCGATACGCCCGGCATCCAAGAATTAGGTGTCGTTGATATTGAGAAGAATGAACTCTCTCACTTTTTCCCTGAATTCCGTGACCGATTAAATCAATGCCGTTATCATAACTGCAAGCACATTAATGAACCAGGCTGCTCAATTATTGAAGCCCTTAATAATGGCGATATTGAACCATCAAGGTATCAGAGTTATTTGAGTATATACCATGGCAACGAAACCCGAAATTAAATGAGAGCAGTCATTCAACGAGTTACCTATGCAAAATGCAGGGTTAATGAGAAGATCACCGGCGAAATCAATCAGGGCTTATTAATCCTTTTAGGAATTGAAGCAGATGACACAATTGAGGAACTAAAATGGTTGGCAAAGAAAGTTATTCAGCTAAGGATATTTGGAGATGAGAACGATCTTATGAATAAATCCCTGCAAGACATTAACGGAAATATTCTCCTGATCTCACAGTTTACCCTATTTGCGGCCACTAAAAAAGGAAATCGACCTTCATTTATCCGTGCGGCTAAACCTGATACAGCGATCCCCCTTTATGAGAAAATGATTCAAGAACTGGAGAGCGGGTTAGGAAAGAAAATTGCTACCGGAGTTTTCGGAGGGGATATGAAGATTGAGCTATTAAACGATGGGCCCGTTACCATTATTATGAACACAAAAGATAAAGACAATTTCTAATGACTATTCAAGAAGCACAAGCGATTATTGACGATTGGATCCATACAAAAGGGATAAGATACTTCAGTGAATTGACCAATACAGCCATATTAATGGAAGAAGTTGGTGAAGTAGCACGTATTATGTCTAGAAAATACGGCGATCAATCTTTCAAAGGATCAGAAGAAAATGTCGACCTGGGAGATGAAATGGCCGATGTATTATTTGTGCTTATTTGCCTGGCCAATCAAACCGGAATCAATCTTACCGAATCATTGATTAAAAATCTGGAGAAAAAGACTATCCGGGATAGCGATCGTCACAAAAACAACCCCAAGCTTAAACCTTAAATAGATTTTGATTTCAGATCTATACTTAAATCTACCTGACTGCCATTTAAGGAGCTTTTCACCTCATTCAGCTTGATTAACTTTCCATCTCTTAAAACCGGAATTGTATCAATCAGATCAACCTGCAGGCAAAATTCTACATCTTTCCCAATATGCAGTTTTTTCAAACGCTCACGATGAGATGACTTTTTCAGATAGCCATTTAAGTTGCCTTTAGCACAGTGATATAAGTCTAACGATGCAATAGCGCCATCGTCATGTATTTCAAAATCATGCTGAAGCTTTTCAACTACAGCACCTGCAAATAAAGCATCTTCCAGACAAAAATTATCCTTCCAGCCGGCACAAACCAATACGACTGATTCACTTTGTTTAGCAAGCCAGTTACATAAAGCAGTTAAATTCAAGAAAGAACCCAGTACTACTTCTTTGGCATTCATCGAAAGACGGATAGACCTTGTTCCATTCGTTGTCGTTAATACGATTGTCTTTCCCTGAACTTTTTCAGTAGTATATGAAAATGGAGAATTTCCAAAATCGAACCCTTCAACAACACGGCCATCGCGTTCTGCTGCCAATAAATAATCTTCGTCCTTATGCGATAGACATTCCTCAATCGTTGATACCGGTATAATGGCTTCAGCTTTATTATGGATACCATAACATATGGAAGAAGTGGCTCTGAAAATATCTATTATAACCGCAATCTTGCCTTCTAATGTATGTAGAGGCAGCATGGCCGGTGATAAGCATACGCTTACTGTTCTGGATTTAAGTTCTTTAATCAATATGTATCTTTATTTTACAAACGGAGGTTTTACCACAACAGCCTTCACTGCTTTATTTCGAATATTTACAAATATTTCAGTCCCTTCTTTACTGAACTCTTTTTTGACATAGCCTAAACCAATTGGTTTTTGAAGTGTAGGTGATTGTGTTCCGGAAGTAACCCGACCAATATTTGCTCCTGAAGCATCTTGTATCTCATAATCATGCCGGGCAATTCCACGTTCAAGCAACTCAAAGCCAACCAGTTTATTAGCAATTCCTGCTTCCTTTTCCTTCTTTAAATTTTCTGAATTAGTAAAGCTCTTTGTGAATTTCGTTACCCATCCCAAACCAGCTTCTAATGGAGAAGTTGTTTCATCAATATCATTACCATATAAACAGAAACCCATTTCTAAACGCAAGGTATCGCGTGCACCCAAACCAATAGGAGTAATTCCATACTCTTTACCTGCTTCAAAAATAGCATCCCAAATAGCATTGGCATTGGCATTCTCAAAATAGATTTCAAAACCTCCTGCACCGGTATAACCCGTGGCAGATATTAATACATTCTTTATCCCTGCAAAAACGCCTTTCTTAAAGCTATAATAATCCAATGCAGATAAATCAATGTCAGTCAATTTTTGAAGAACATCAATAGATTTCGGCCCTTGTACTGCTAACAAAGACGTTTTATCTGAAATATCAATCATTTCAACACCTTCAGTATTGAATTTTGATATCCACTCCCAGTCCTTTTCAATATTAGAAGCATTAACAACCAATAAATACGTCTTTTCGTCAATGCGGTATACAAGAATATCATCTACAATTCCACCTGTTTCATTCGGCAGGTAAGTATATTGAATCTTTCCATCAAATAGTTTAGAAGCATCATTGGCGCTAACTCGTTGAATCAGATCCAATGCTCTCTCTCCTTTTAAGATGAATTCGCCCATATGGCTCACATCAAAAACTCCTACCGAATTACGGACAACCTCATGCTCGCTGTTTATCCCGGCATATTGAACGGGCATATTAAAACCGGCAAAGGGAACCATTTTGGCACCCAAAGAAATATGTACGTCGGTTAAAGCGGTATTCTTCATTATTGATTATTAATTATAAAATTCTCGCAAAACTACATAAAAGCTCTCAATTAACTAAATATTTCAAGCTGCAAAGCATTGGTGCGAAAAGTTTTACGATGATAAGGACTCAAGCCATGTTCTGTCACTGCCATCCGATGTTTCAAGGTAGCGTAGCCTTTATTATTTTGCCAATCGTATTGAGGATATTGAATGGCCAGATTAGCCATATAATCATCTCTGTATGTTTTTGCTAAGATAGAAGCCGCAGCTATCGATAAATATTTACCATCTCCCTGAACAATACATTCGTGAGGTAAGGACCGATAGGGTTTAAAGCGATTGCCATCAATAATAAGGAAACCCGGCGATACGGCCATTAAATCCAGTGCACGGTGCATAGCAAGAAAAGAAGCATTCAAAATGTTAATCTCATCAATCTCTTCAGCATCCACTTGTCCAACCGCATATGCGATGGCTTCTTTTTGAATAAGCTCCCGTAAAGCATAACGTTGCGAGCTGGTTAATTTCTTTGAATCGTCTATTCCCACATATTTAAAATCAGGAGGAAAGATCACTGCCGCAGCAAAAACAGGTCCTGCTAAACAACCTCTTCCGGCTTCATCACAACCGGCTTCAATGTGTTTATTCTGAAATGCTGAATATAACATTTTGTTTTTTTAATGAGCTTCTAACCAATTCTTCCCTATTCCTATTTCTACTACGATAGGAACTTCCATTTTTATTGCATTCTTCATCCGAGATTCAACGATCTGTTTAAAGATCTCTATTTCATCTTTTGGAACATCAAAAACAAGCTCATCATGAACCTGCATAGTCATCCGGCCTTTTAAGCCTTGTTCTTTTATATCATTATGAATTCCAATCATTGCAACCTTAATCATATCAGCAGCAGATCCTTGTATAGGTGCATTAATTCCATTTCGTTCTGCAAAACCACGAACAGTTGCGTTTTGAGAGTTAATGTCCCGTAAATATCTTCTTCTTTTTAATAAGGTCTCTACATAGCCATGCTCTCTTGCAAAATTGATGGTATCATTCATGTAGGCTTTAATACCCGGATATTGGATAAAGTATTGTTCAATCATATCCGCAGCCTCACGTCTTGGTATCCCTAAATTCTGAGACAATCCAAAAGCAGACTGACCGTAAATAATACCAAAGTTAACAGCCTTTGCATTTCTCCGCATAGCAGAAGTAACTTCATCCAAAGAAACACCGTAAACCTTAGCTGCAGTTGCAGTATGAATATCTACTCCTTCTATAAAAGCCTCTCGCATGGCTTTATCGCCACTTATTTCAGCAACGATACGTAATTCAATCTGCGAATAATCGGCAGCCATAATAACATGATTGTCGTCTCTGGCAACAAAAGCTTTTCTTACTTCCCGACCCCTTTCTGTTTTAATTGGAATATTTTGAAGATTAGGGTTGGTTGAACTCAGCCTTCCGGTAGAAGCAACTGCCTGATTAAAGGAAGTATGAATACGTGCCGATTTAATGTTTAAAAGCTCAGGAAGAGCATCTAAATAAGTTGATTTCAGTTTCTGTAATTGTCTGAAATTTAATATATCCTGAACAATATCACTTTTAGAAGCCAATGCAAGTAAAACATCTTCTCCTGTTTGATACTGACCTGTTTTCGTTTTTTTAGCCTTCGGGTCAAGTTGTAATTTATCAAATAACACCTCTCCAAGCTGTTTAGGAGATGCTATATTGAATTTAACACCAGCCTTTTCATGGATTTGACCCTCATGTTCAAAGATCTCTATCGTAATAACCCTTGAGATTTCTTTTAAAACACTTATATCCAAACATACCCCCTCGCGCTCCATTGCAGCCAATACATAGATGAGTGGAAATTCTACTTCGTTTGCTAACGAAAGGGCACCTATTTCCTCCAGCACAGGCATAAAAACCTCTTTTAATTGCAAGGTTATATCAGCATCTTCCGAAGCATAAGGAGCAGCATCTTCTATAGGCACATCGCGCATATTTCCTTGCTTCTTGCCTTTAGCACCAATAAGTTTACTGATTGGAATGGTTGAATAGCCTAAATAATTTTCAGCTAAAACATCCATATTATGTCTGGAATCGGCATCTATAAGGTAGTGGGCCAACATGGTATCAAAGAGCTTTCCTTTAACTTCAATATCATACCAGCTTAAAATCAGAATATCATATTTCAGGTTTTGACCAATCTTTTCGATCTCTTCATTCTCATAAATAGGCTTAAAGAGATTTAATACGCTCAGGCATTCCTCACGATTTTCCGATAAAGGAACATACCAGGCCTTTCCAACTTCAACGGAAAAAGAAAGACCTACCAAATCACAGCAATTAGCATCAATACCTGTCGTTTCAGTATCAAAACAAATGGCCTTTTGCTGGCTCAGGAAATGAACCAGTTCATTGATTTCCTCCGCCGTTTGAGCAATCCTATAATCGTGCTCTGTATTATCTATATTTTTACCAGCTTGCGGAGCTACGTATTCAGCCTTATTTAAATTGCCTGCTGATTGTGGCTGGCTAAATAAATCAATTTGAGTACCTTCCTGCAGTTTAGACTCATTAACATTGAATCCTTCTCCAAAAACTCGTTTCCCTAAGGTTCTAAACTCTAATTCAGCAAATAAAGGTTCAAGCAATTCTTTATCCGGCTCCTCAAGTCTCAGCGATGCTTCATCAAAATCAATAGGAACATCCAGTAAAATAGTCGCTAGTTTTTTAGAGATTATTCCCTGTTCGGCAAAATTCTCAATGTTCTCACGCTGTTTCCCCTTCAGCTCATGGCTGTGCTTAATAATCTCTTCTACACTTCCGTATTCCTGGATAAGCTTCTTGGCAGTTTTCTCTCCAATTCCGGGGATACCTGGAATATTATCAACCGCATCTCCCCATAAACCAAGAATATCAATTACTTGTTCAACCCTTTCAATTTCCCATTTCTCCAATACCTCTTTTACACCATGAACTTCAGCACCATTACCCATTCGGGCAGGTCTGTAAAGCAATATATTTTCTGAAACTAACTGTGCAAAATCCTTATCCGGAGTCATGCAGTATACCATGAAACCTTCTGCCTCTGCTTTTTTTGCAAGAGTCCCGATAATATCATCTGCTTCAAAGCCATCGTAAGTGATAACCGGGATATTAAATCCTTTAATAAGCTGATATATATAAGGAATTGCGGCCGAAAGATCTTCAGGCATAGCTTCCCGATGGGCTTTATAAGCCTCAAATTCAATATGTCTTGTGGTAGGTACTGCCGTGTCAAAAACCACTGCAATATGTGAAGGGTTCTCTTTCTTCAATACCTCCAAAAGTGTATTTGTAAAACCCATAATAGCAGAGGTATTAATACCAGCTGCCGTAAAACGGGGAGTTTTACTTAATGCAAAGTGCGCGCGATAAATCAGCGCCATTCCATCTAATAGAAAGAGTTTTTTCACCAGGTTCTAATTTTTTATATATTTCATTAAATCGAAGCCAATATCTGTTCTGAAATAACGTCCGTTATAGAAAATTCTTCCAGAATCAGCCGTAGCCTGTTGTAAAGCTTCAAAAAGGCTGTTTTCTAATGCAGTAACGGCAAGTACACGTCCTCCATTAGTTTGTACGGTACCGTCTTTTAGCGTGGTTCCAGCATGAAAAACAATCGATTCATGGACATTCTCCAATCCGGTAATAACCTTTCCATTTTCATATTTTTCAGGATACCCTCCTGAAACCAATACAATAGTAGCGGCCGTCTTATTGGATAAAGTTAATGTTTTCTCGTGTAAATTTTGATTGGCTACTCCCGAAAGCAGATCAACAAGATCACTTTCTATCCTTGGCAGAACGCTTTCTGTTTCCGGATCGCCCATTCTAACATTATATTCAATCAGGTAAGGATCATCATTTACGATCATTAAACCCAAAAAGATAAATCCTTTATACGGGATCTCTTCTTTCTTTAAACCCTCTATGGTAGGGATAATAATTCGATCTTCTACCTTTTTAAGGAATTCATCGCTGGCAAAAGGAACGGGAGAAATTGATCCCATACCTCCTGTATTTAAACCTTTATCTCCTTCACCAATTCGTTTATAGTCTTTTGCCGAAGGCAATATTTTATAAGAAACACCATCTGTAAGTACAAAAACCGAAAGTTCAATTCCATTCAGGAATTGCTCTACAACCACCATATCTCCTGCTTCTCCGAATTTAGCGTCCATAAGCATGGCTTTTAATTCTGTTTTCGCTTCTTCACGGCTTTGGCAGATTAGCACTCCTTTTCCGGCAGCTAATCCATCTGCTTTTAAAACAATCGGCAAGCTATGGCTATCCAGATAAGCCAATCCTTCCTGTAAAGTTTCTTTTGTAAATGTTTCTGAAGAAGCTGTAGGAATTCCGTGCTTATTCATAAATCTCTTCGAGAAATCTTTACTTCCTTCTAATTGAGCGCCGGCTTGTTGAGGGCCAACCACTGCAATTTTGGCTAAATCCGGGCGGTTTAAGAAATAATCATGAATGCCTTTTACTAAAGGTTCTTCCGGACCCACAAGAACGATATCAATTGCATTTTCAGTAGAAAAATTAGCAATGCCCTCAAAATCAGTAATCTTTAAAGGAACATTGGTGCCATAAATACCTGTACCGGCATTTCCTGGTGCAATATATAACTTGTCAATTTGTTTGCTTTGTGAGATCTTCCAAGCAAAAGCACATTCTCTTCCTCCCGAACCTACTATTAAAATATTCATATTTTTATTTATTCTTCGCCAATATGTAATTTAAAAAGTCAAATATTTACAAAGATATTTTTTTTATAACATTAACCTGTTTATTAAGGCAATTTCTTAATAATCATTATTTACTGCTCCTCCAATAAATCGTATCTTTACATTTCTTTCAAAATACCCCAAGAATGGAAACTTTAAAAGTAACGATAAACGAACGTATGGCCCTAATAGGCTTAGATCGGGGAAAATCGAACGCCATTAATTTAAAAATGCTCCAGGAGTTAAATGTCCTCCTAAAAGGCATCGAGAATGATGATTCCATAGCCGGAATTATTTTACATGGCAAAGAACGTTTCTTCAGTTCCGGATTGGATCTGATTGAGCTTTTTGATTATAACGAACAAGAGATCAAAGAATTTTGGATACAGTTTCTAGATTTTGTAAAAACCTTTGTTGGCTTTAAAAAACCAAGCGTTGCTGCCATTAGTGGTCATAGTCCGGCCGGAGGATGTGTTTTAGCTCTTTGTTGCGATTACCGTATAATGAACGAAGGCGATTTTATTATTGGATTAAATGAGGTGCCGGTTGGAATCATTGTTCCTGATAGTATTTTCCACTTATATAGCTTTTGGATCGGACAGGCAAGAGCCTACCGGAACCTTCTGGAAGGAAAACTTCTAAGTCCTCAACAAGCTTTAGAGATCGGTTTGATCGATGAACTTGTTAGTCCGGATAAATTAAGAAGCAGAGCAGAAAAGCAATTGTTAGTCTATTTACAACAAGATGCAAATACCTGGCAGCAAAGTAAATTGAACATGCGTAAAGATTTAATAGGCCAGATGGGAAATACATCCGATGAGGTATTAAATAACATTTTAAAGCAGTGGTGGTCTCCATCTACCCGCTCTATTCTAAAAACCATTATCACAAACCTAACTGGTAATAAGGAAAATGGAAAATAACAATCATAGCCAAGGCGCGCTTCGGGACGATTCGTTGAAAGGAAAAACCATTGTAATAACTGGTGGAGGAACCGGTTTAGGAAGAGCGATGGGAACCTATTTCTTAAAGCTAGGCGCAAACTTAGTGATCACAAGCCGCAAACTTGATGTATTGCAAGAAACGGCCAAAGAATTGGAAGCCGAAACAGGTGGAAATGTATTAGCCGTAGCCTGTGATGTTCGAAACTACGAAGAGGTTGAAAATATTTTAAAGGAAAGTATAGCCCGCTTTGGAAAAGTTAACGGACTAGTAAATAATGCAGCGGGTAATTTCATTTCTCCCACTGAGCGCCTATCAGCAAACGCTTTTTCTTCCATCATCGATATCGTCTTAAAAGGAACGGTTAATTGTACCTTGGCATTTGGTAAACATTGGATTGCGGAAAAACAAGCTGCCAGCGTTTTAAACATTGTAACAACCTACGCTTTTACAGGATCAGGATATGTGGTTCCATCTGCAGCAGCAAAAGGAGGTGTCATTTCCTTAACAAAGTCACTTGCTGTAGAATGGGGAAAGTATGGAATAAGACACAATGCGATAGCTCCAGGGCCTTTTCCGACAAAAGGAGCATGGGAACGATTGCTACCTGGTGATCTGGCTGAGAAATTCGACTTCAAAAAACGAGTTCCCCTTAATCGTGTAGGCGATCATCAGGAACTGGCAAATTTAGCAGCCTTTTTAATATCTGATTTCTCAGGATATATTAATGGTGAAATAATTACCATTGATGGCGGCGAATGGCTGCAGGGCGCCGGACAGTTCAACGATCTTAAAGAAATTCCTGACGAAATGTGGGATTCGCTGGAAGAACAAATTAGAAAAACAAAGAAATAACAAACAACCTGAATTTATAAACCTCTTTTAACAAAAATTGTAAGCAAATGGCGGATACTCAAGTCGAGGAAAAAACCTATACCCTGGATGAGATATTGACGGTGGTAAATAGAAATCATCGTCTGATTTTATGGAATGATGATACCAATACTTTTGAACATGTAATTCATTGCCTGATTAAATACCTGGATTATACCGATAGTCAGGCAGAAAAGATTGCCTGGATTGTACACACAAAAGGCAAATGCACGGTACTTGAAGGCACATGGACTGAGATAGAAGTGTACCGTAAAATACTAAAACACGAAGGACTGTCTGTTACGAATGAGTAATCATTTAATCAATAAACCTGTAGTGTTCACCTGAAGATAAACCTGTTTTTTAAAAATAACCTTATAAATGCTGTAGATATTTGAACACTACAGTTATTTATGTTCTAAAACTCCCTAGTAATATTGGTAGTAAAATCAGTAATCTGTATACTATTCACATCGTAAATTATAGGCACCTTTGTATTGTAGGGAGAAACAACATACAGAGGTTTTTGTTAAACGATTTACAGATTAAAGTGCATGATTATGCAAAAGATTAAATTAAATAATGGAATTGAAATGCCTATCCTTGGCTTTGGTGTTTTTCAAGTAAAGGATTTAGATGAATGCGAAAGAAGTGTAGTGGATGCAATACATACGGGTTATCGTTTAATTGATACCGCAGCATCTTATGCAAATGAGGAGGCTGTTGGGAGAGCTATCAAAAATAGCGGTGTAGAAAGAGAAGATTTATTTATTACAACAAAGCTTTGGATCCAGTCTCATGGCTATGAGGGCACAAAAAAGGCTTTTGAAGATTCGATGCGAAGGCTCCAATTAGATTATCTTGATTTATACCTGATCCATCAACCCTTTGGCGATATATATGGAGAATGGCGGGCTATGCAAGAATTATATAAAGAAGGAAGAATCAGAGCCATAGGTGTCAGCAATTTTCATCCCGACCGGCTAATTGATTTAATAGTTCACAATGAAATTACACCAGCTGTAAATCAGATTGAAATACATCCGTTTCATCAGCAAAATGAAGCGCAACAATTTTTGCAAGAAAACAAAGTTCAAACCGAATCTTGGGGACCCTTTGCAGAAGGGAAGAACAACATTTTTCAGAATGAACTATTAACTGCTATCGGCAACAAGTACAATAAAACCGTGGCACAGGTAATACTTCGTTGGTTTATTCAAAGAAATATTGTGGTAATTCCTAAATCAGTACATAAAGAACGAATAGCTGAGAACTTCAACATTTTTGATTTTGAACTTAGCCAAGAAGATATGGAGAAGATTAAAGCTTTAGATGAAAAAGTCAGTGCCTTTTTTGATCATAGAGATCCAGCTATGGTGAAATGGCTAGGTGAGAGAAAAATAAGTTAAAGGAATTATACAACCAGTAGGTTATGAAATATGTTGCAAGCTTCTTTTTGATAATAAACTTGGCTATTTGTATACTCTCTGGATGTGCAAATGCACAAAATTCATCAGCTGAAAAGAAGGAATCATTAGTAGATAAAGAATCGTTGACAGATGAAAATATCTTAATAGTTTATTTATCGCGCACCAAAAACACCAAAGCAATTGCTGAAATCATTCATGAAAATGTAGGCGGAACCTTGGTAGAGTTGGAACTAGAAAACCCATATCCTGAAAATTACAGAGAAATTGTCGATCAGGTAGCCGATGAAAATGCGACAGGGTTTTTACCTCCCCTCAAAACGAAAATCGACAGCATTGAAAAATACGAGGTAATATTTATTGGCTTCCCAACTTGGGGAATGCGATTGCCACCACCAATGAAAAGCTTTTTAAATCAATATAATCTGAGTGGGAAAACTGTAATTCCATTTAATACCAATGCAGGCTATGGTATTGGAAGCAGTTTTGAGACTGTTAAACAGCTATGTCCTGATAGTAAAATTTTAGAAGGATCCTCAATCAAAGGAGGTATAGAAAGGGACGGGTTCTTTTTGTAATGGAAGGTGAAAAAGAAAAGCAAGCACAGGTTGAAGTGAAGAAGTGGTTGCAGAAGATTGGCTTAATGAAATAGGGCTTTCTATTACATCCTTTTACACTTAATCACAGTTATAAATTTTGCCTTCGTTGTATCTGCGTTAAAACGGCCAAAAAAACGCAGACTCAACGGAGGGACCACTCGGTAACAATCCGTGAATGTAAAGCAATGTATTTACAAGTTAAATATCAGCTATGTTTTTTCATAAAAATGATGGATTAAGCAGCTTTATAGCAGAGTTTTTGAAATAGTTGTTTGCTCAGTTATTGACTATTCCTTTCCGACAAACGTATGATCACTTAAAGTTTTAATAAAAGAAATAGCATCTTGTTTTTCCTGTTCGGTTAGAGGTATCCTATTGCCGTTCTCTTTTAAAAAAGGGTCGAGATTATCGGCATATAAAACACCATTATCGAAATAATCCAAAACAGCTTTCAAAGTAGGAAACTGACCGAAACTTCCATATGGTGCAGTATACTCGACATTCCTTAGAGAAGGAACTCGAAAGCTCATATAATCTGCAGGAATTCCAGTTATTCTGGCACGGCCGGCCTCTTCTATACTAGGGTTTATAGGAAAACCAACATTTCTGAAACTTTGGTCAGTAAACAGTTCTGTACTGTGACAACTTGCACATTTCTGTTTAAATACCTGATAACCTCGCGCTTCGCTTTCTGTAAATATCTCTCCTTCGTTTCGTTTTACTCTATCATATTTGCTATTAGCAGAGATCAGTGTATATTCATACTGCGCAATGCTTCGATAAATTCGCTCGGAGGTTATGCTTTCATCACCAAATGCTTTTTTGAACAGGTCCTTATATTCGTGTACCGTACTAATCTTATCAATGACTTCTAAAATGGAAGAGTTCATTTCTTCATGCGTTATAATGGGAACCAATGGTTGCTTTTCTAATTGAAGAATATTTCCGTCCCAATTATAAAAGTTCATAAATGCCATATTTTGAATGGGTGGTGTATTCCGAAGTCCGACGCGGTCATGGATTCCTATGGCTTGAATATTTTTATCGGAAAAGGCATTCGATTGTTGGTGACAACTGGCGCAGGAAACTGTATTGTTTGCGCTGAACATCTTTTCGTGAAAAAGTTTTTCTCCTAACTCTACACCGAACTTTGTGGGCTTATTTCCGTTTACTGAACTGTTCAATGATGGAAAACCAGTAGGTATAGTCAATGAAATTTCGGGATTTTCTTCAGGCGCAGGCTCAATGATATCCTCTTTGCTACAGGATATCAACAGCAAGAAGATGGGTAAAATTGCAATTGCTTTTTTCATTTCAATGAGTCTATATATTAAGAGAGCCGCCATTCTTTTAAACTTCAGGCGGCTCTTTTAATTAATTGTTTTCTACGTTACTGATAGAAAACATTCCTGAGGTGTCGTTTGATCCGTTTCCTCCCAAGTTATCGACAAACAGGACCATATTAGCTGCCGTATGTACGCTAGGTGTAGCATTTCCTGATCCTAATGTAATCGTATTGGTTTTTCCACTCAACAGTTTGTCAAAATCAGCATTGATCGTGATCTTAGGAGCATTCCTGCCAACTATAGGATGAGCAGGAAAATCCAAAATAATTTCCCGATATGCATCCACGCCTTGCGTGTAGGCGCCTTCTTCTCCCTCAATAGTACTTCCTGTATGAATGGACATTTCTTTATTATCAGTATCATAAAAGCCTTCTAATTTAGTAAAGCGGTATCCGGTTCCCCACTCCCAATGCATTTCGGTATCGTTAGCTCCGGCTTCTGCATAAAATTTAGGAAATTTTGTTTGGTCCAGTGTATTCAACTCCTGTTTAACTCCCAATCCAAATTTTATCTGTTTGTATTCACCTGCTGGAATATTACTTAACACATAGTCAAGCGTCTGCGGTTTTGATTGATTTACAACAGTTGCACCTTTATCCAGATCATTGATGTTATAAGGGATTTCATTACCGTCTGCTTTTATAAGACGAATATTACTGATCACATATTTTAATTCTGAAAAGTGATGAACTTGTCCATTAGCAGAGGTATTTACTGTGGCAGTGGAAGATGCGGCATCTCCGAGAACAATTGTTGTAGTTTTAAAAGTGTTGTTGAAATGCAAGGTAATATTGTTTGCGACAGGAGTGCTGTCGTTTTTACTACAAGAAATCAATGCCAATGGTAAGATTGATAATAATAAATAGTTTTTTATATTTTTCATTTTTAAAATTTTATTTCATTTATGTTGGTTCATTTATCATTTAAATTCACTTAAATAAATCTGGCAATAGGAGGCGGTACAAAAATGTCTCGGTAAGGTTCCGTGTATAAGGTTTCCTTATAGATGAATCTTTTTGGCGATAATTCTGTTATCAGACATTGTGTCTCGAGCTCAATGACTGCAACAGGTAGCATATCAACCTTTTGATATATATTAATTGAGGCGGACTCGGTATCCTCTTTTTGCTGCAATTGCTTTTTTAAATAACAGGTTCCATGACATTGCAACTCCGGCTTATCTTTGTTGATACAAAATTCTTGTTCTATGGTGTCCTGATTTAGCTTAAAGTGCATGACAATGATCGCTTGCTGAAACCCGATCAGTAAGGATAAAGCCATTAACAGAAAACTAAGAACCCTTTTCATCCTATTAGAAATTGACTTTCAATGAAGTGAAAATATTCCGTCCCATTCTTGGAATATTCCCCCAGTCTGCATAAGTGCTATAATATTTGTTGGTAACATTCTCCGCCCCTACCTGTAAAACGGTTTTAAAGCTTTTGAAATTGAAATTATAATCTGCTGAAATATTCCAGATCATATAAGATGGAGTTTGATCTTCACCATATTCAGGGCTATAATTTTCTTGTGTAAAATCGCCACTCACCGAAGTTTGAAAGCTAAATTTATTATACATCCAATGAAGAGATGTTTGATAATTCAAGGGGCGAATGAACGGTAAATTTCCATCCTTATCGTCTGTGCCCCGCGCATAATTGAGGGTTCCTTTCCAATGTAAATGATGCAGAATATCGTAATTCGCATTCAGAGACATATTGAAAAGTCTGGCGTGGCTTAATGATGTATATCCTTTTACACCAACTGACTGATAATTCATCGGGCTTCCTAGACTCAAAACCCTTCCGATGATGTAATTTTGAATATGGAAGTAGTTCACTTTGCCTTCTATACTCAATTTTTCGTTCTTAAATCCTGCACTTGCATTGGCTTCGTAAGAAATTTCATCTTTTAGATCGGGGTTTCCAATGTAATCATAACGGTCAAAACTGTTGTAGATATAATATCCATAACCTTCTGATACAGAAGGTGCCCGTTGCCCGTATCCCGTTCCAACAGAAAAATCAAATTGATCGATACTCAATTGATAGCTTGCGTGCAAACCAGGCAAGAGCCTGTTTTTTTCCTGTGGTGCTCCAGGGTGGAAGATCCAATTGAATTCTACATATTTGGAATGATTGTAATTCAAACCTAAGGAGCCGCCAAAATTCAATTGACTCCTGTCTGAGATTTCCCACGAATTATTCATCGAAAGTCCTGTAAAACGAGTTGTAACCCACGGCCAGCTATAGGCAAACATCGTTCTCTTGTTTCGGTCTTGCGGATACATTCGCATCTCCGCGATAGATACATTTTCATATGCATTTAGTTGAATTTCAGAAGAATAACGGTCTTTTTGAAGATTAATATTAGAAACCAGTCCGTAAGTAGTACTCCAGCCCGGCATATCCATGTGAACCAGGTTTTCGGGACGCGTAGTATCATCCATGTAGTGTTCTATTGCGTTGAAGTATAATTTGGTGTCCCAAACTCTCACTAAGCCTTCTTCAAATAGCTGTTTATAGGAAGCCGATGTAATAATTGCACGAGAAAGCCACAGGTCCATGGGAAGCGCTGGGTAGCCTACATCTTTTGCTTGGTCAAAAATGGCATCCACCCTTACCGAAGACAAAGGACTTATCTTGTATGCCAGCGCCAGGGAGGTATTGAATTTATTGTATTGCGAATGATTAACTTCATCCTGATTTCCATCAAAGTAGTTGTCTGCTTTCCTGAAGGAAATGCTTCCATCTGCCACAATCTTGTCACCTGCATAGGATGCGTTTGCAAGATTGAAGAACTGTTTATTATTGAATTCAAAACCGGTTTGGTAAGCACCGCTAAATTTCTTTTCAAGACCAAACGGCGTATTTTTCCTTTTCAAGTCAATGCTGCCACCAATTGTAGCGCCGTGCAGACTGCCTTCCTGGCCAGATTTTATATCGATGGTAGAAAGGTTATTGCTTTCTACATACGAGGTGATCGGATCCATTTTATCGGTACATGCTCCGAAAATATGCATTCCGTCTATTGTCAGAGTAGAACGTTCCGAACTCATGTTATTGAGTAACGGTTCCCATGCATAGGCGCCACGTTTAATAAAACTTATATTTTCTGAAGAGGCCAGAAACTCATCGACCGAAACGGCCATTTTCATATCAGTCTCGATTTTTCTTTTGGCAACCCCAATTATTTTTACTTCTTCCAGGCGTTTGCTGGTGTCTCTTGATGCTTCAATATCTTGTGCATTTGCGTTCATTCCAAGAAAAAGAACTAAAAGAATAACACTTAACTTCTTCATAAACTTTAGAATAAAATATCGATATATAATTCACTTTTAACTCCTTCAACTCCCGGGGTAAAATCTCCCGGTACCTTGGTTCCTTTCAGGATTTGGCCATTTTGGTTTAGCATAATGAAATTCAATGTCCAGTTCCCTGTCATGGTGTAATTGACGACTCCATGATAAAGGCCGTCGCTTTGCTGCACCAAATTTTTATTATTGAGAGAAGAGTGATTCCCCATCGAGGGCTCTGGCATGCGTGGATCCAGCATTAAGGTATAACCACTGACCTCAGTATATGAGAACTGTGATGGGTCTGGAAAAGTTCCTGATGGAGAATTGGTGGACTTGTTGAATTTGTAAATTCCGGCAACCAATTCGTTTTCTGCAATTTTCGGCTTTTGCGGAGAAACTAAAGCTATAAAGTACTGCTCGTCGTCTTTTCCTGTAAATGCTGTCATATTCAGGTTCTTGTTGGGTTGATCCTGAACAGAAATGCTTTGCTTTGCTGTATATGTTTGATTAGCAACGGTGAAACTGATGTAAAGTTCCCACTCTTCATTTACATTGCTTTCACTTGTAAATACTGAATATCCAGAAAAATAGTTATCATCAGGTTTATACAGTAAATCGTACTGATGGGGACAGGAAATATTGCTCCCATCAGCATGGGTCATAATTGGCAAAAAGGTTGCTGCAGATACATTTACTTTTTCGTTGTTCTGTGTATTTGTTATTATCAGATGGATTTCGTTGTAACCCTTATAGAAAGTTCCGTTCAATGCTTCAATACTGATTTTATAATCTTCACTATTGATCGAGGCGGCTTCCTTAAACTCATAATGTTCGGTAACTACAGTATCTATCTCTGCTTCGTAATCCGTTTTTTCTTTTGTACATGACGCAACAGCAAAGCACACTGCGGCCAGAAAAAGTATTATTTTTTTCATTGTTGATGAATGTTTTGTGAGAAATAATTTGAGTCCAGCAGTCTGTTTTCAGATTAATAGCGTCAGGTGGCAGAGACCGGCATTGCTTCAGGATTTAAGGATGCAATATTACAGGCACCTCTCATATACTGAAATGTTGTTTTCAAATCTACTCTAAAAATGAGACTGTACCGACCTAATATAGATCACTTCAGCTCTATCGTTATCAGAAACGAAAAAGACATTCAATAAAGGTCAAGTTGACGTTAAATTTTGTTCCGCTGGTTAGAGTTAACTAACTGGAGGCCGGAATATCGAGGTGTTATATTCGAATCGGTAATCAATTAGATAAGGTGAAAAAGACTTTTCACCGCTTTCTTCATTCGGTTGGTATATTGTTAAGGTAATGTGTTCTTTGTGGACATAGAGTGCACTATAATCATATACTACTAGATTCTTTTTTGCTTCCTTCTGCTCATTTTCCTTTATCTTTTCCATTAATACACACTTGCCGTTACAGTGGAGCTCAGGTTTATCTTTATTTATACATTTCGATAGATATTCGGGTAAATGTATCTGATATTCCATAAACATAATGTTGCGGTAAAACGATTGCAACATCAGAGTGATTAATAGAATATATGTACAAAAACGTCTCAAGACTTATTTTAGTTTCTATTGAAATGATCTTTTCAAAGATATAAAAGATTCTTCCATAAAAATGACGGGCATCATTTTATAAGAAATGTAATCTTAACTATCCTTTGCAAGATTGAAAAAACAAATATAGAAATTTGGCTTTAAAGTTTGCTAGAATCAACGTTAATCAAAATCTAAAGAAATAGTTGAGCTTCTCAAAAAAATCTGTAGATTTGAGGTAAAGAAAAAAACGATATGGATCTATATTTAGCATTGAAACACCTACATTCGGGATGGCGTTTTGTAGCTTTGGTGTTACTTATTCTTGCTATAGTTGGCGCACTTTCGGGTTGGTTAAGCAAAAGCAATTACACCCCGCGCAGCAGGAAATTAAACCTGTTTACTTTAATCGCATTTCATATACAAATCTTGATAGGCCTGGCGCTTTATTTTATGAGCCCAAAGGTTCGTTTAGATGATATGGCATTGGCGATGAAAGATACGATTAGTCGTTATTGGACAGTTGAACACATCTTTATGATGATTCTTGCTGCTGTATTGATTACGATAGGTCATTCTAAGTCTAAAAAGATCTCTGAATCATACCAAAAACATAAAACAATTGCCATTTTCTATATCCTTGCTGCAATTATTGTAATTGTTGCGATACAAATGAGCGGGATCCCGATTTGGGCGATGTCTTAAAAATAATTAAATAAAATTCTTCTTTGTGAGAAATCTTTATAATTTTGCTTGCATGACAAACATTAACTATATAAACAATTGGTGGTGGTACGGTAAAAACCGCGCCGGGAAACTTATATAGTAAACATAAAGATATTATATTAATAACGAACCCGACGTGTAAAATGTCGGGTTTTTTTATGCATAAAAATTGGTGAAATGAAACAAATAAATATTAAAACATCCTATAAGAAGATGCTTGCAGATACTACAACCCCGGTTAGTATCTATCTGCGACTGCGTGATATTTTTCCAAATAGCCTGTTACTGGAAAGCTCTGATTATCATAGCCGGGAAAATAATATGAGCTATGTATGCTGCATTCCTATTGCAGGAATAAAGCTGGATAAGGATGAATTAGAAATTAGTTATCCGGATGGTGAAGTAGTTAGCAAGCCTGCTGATTCTATTAATCTTCGTCAAGAGGTTTCTGATTTCTGTTCTTCTTTTACAGGCGATAAGGATGCTGAATTCAAATTTATATCGAACGGTCTTTTTGGGTATTTCACTTTTGATACCATTAGCCATTTCGAAGATATTACTTTAACAACTGAGGCTGATCCGGGAAGGGGTATTCCTTTTATGCAATATAATATCTATCAGTATGTTATTGCAATTGACCATTTTAAGAATGAACTTTATCTTTTTGAGCATCGGGCTACAGATGATGAGCCTTATGGTTTAGAAAGGATCGAGTACTTGATTCAGAACAAAGATTTCCCTGATTATCATTTCTCTTTAAATGGAGAAGAGCAATCAAACTTGACCGATCAGGAGTTTAAAGATACGGTTGAAGTGATGAGAGAGCATATTTTCAGGGGCGATGTTTTCCAGATTGTGCCATCAAGAGCTTTTTCACGTTCCTTCCGGGGTGATGAATTTAATGTATACAGGGCTCTTCGATCAATTAATCCTTCGCCTTATCTTTTCTATTTTGATTACGGAGATTTCAAGCTATTTGGCTCTTCTCCGGAGTCTCAGCTTACTATTAAAAACAATGAAGCAGCGATTTATCCTATTGCAGGAACCTTTAAACGCAGTGGGAATGATGTGGAAGATAAGCAAATTGCAGAATCATTAAAGAACGATCCGAAGGAAAGTGCAGAACATGTTATGCTGGTTGATTTGGCGCGGAATGACTTAAGTAAGCATTGTGAAAGTGTAAAAGTACAGTCTTTTAAAGAGTCGCAGAATTATTCGCATGTTATTCATTTGGTATCAAAGGTTACCGGACAAGTTTTGCCGGGTGTTAACCCGTTTGATATAGTGGGCGATACATTTCCGGCAGGTACTTTAAGTGGTTCGCCGAAGCATAAAGCGCTTACATTGATTGATAAGTATGAGAATTTGCAACGAAGTTTTTACAGCGGTGCTATAGGTTATATGGGCTTTAATGGCGATTTTAACCATGCTATTATTATACGATCTTTTCTAAGTAAGCAGAATACGTTGCACTATCAGGCTGGAGCAGGAATTGTAGCTGACTCAGTTGCAGAAAGTGAACTCAAAGAAGTAGATAATAAAATTGCTGCTCTGCGTAAGGCTTTAGAATTTGCCGAAACGATTAATAAAAGATCCGATAAATAGTATGAAAACGCTTATTAAAAATAAAGTCGTTGTAGTTGATAATTACGACTCTTTTACATACAACTTAGTACACCTATTGAATGAATGTGGATACGATGCTACGGTATGGAGAAATGATAAATTTGAATTGAAAGATTTGGCTACGTTTGATAAAATTTTATTGTCGCCCGGACCAGGTTTACCTTCAGAATCGGGACTCCTGCTGGATGTTATCAGAGAATATGGCAGTAAGAAAAGTATTTTGGGTGTTTGCCTTGGATTGCAGGCGATAACCGAAGTATATGGTGGATCTTTATATAACTTGAAGAAGCCGGTTCATGGAACGGCAACACCATTGAATATTTTAAAACCAGAGGAGATCCTTTTTAAGGGCATCCCTAATAATTTTATGGTAGGAAGGTATCATTCATGGGCAGCAGATAAGGCAAATTTTCCGGATGAGATGGAAATTACAGCCGTAGATAGTGAAGGAGTGATTATGGCAATAGCTCATAAAACATTGGATGTAAGGGGTGTTCAGTTTCATCCTGAATCAATATTGAGTGAGCATGGCAAGGAAATTGTAAGTAACTGGTTAGAGAATTGATATGAATATCTTAGAAAAAATAGTTCAACACAAAAGGATTGAGGTAGCTGAAGCGAAAAAGGGCATATCTGTTGATGAACTGAAGGAAAAGTCGCTTTTTAACAGAACTTGCTACAGTTTGCGGGAGTCGGTTTTAGATCTTGATAGGAATGGTATCATAGCAGAATTTAAGCGTGCTTCCCCTTCTAAAGGGATTATTAATGACCGTTCTGATGTAAGTGAGATTGCTAAAGCGTATGAGCAAAATCATGTGTCTGCTATTTCTGTTTTAACAGATTCTGAATTTTTTAAAGGCACGCTAGACGACCTGGTTGCAGTAAGGGAGGCGGTTAAGATTCCTGTTTTACGTAAGGAATTTATCGTTGATCCTTTTCAGATTACGGAAGCGAAAGCATATGGTGCAGATATTATTCTGTTAATTGCCGCTTGCCTTTCTTCAAAAGAAATTAAAGAATTTTCGGCTTATGCTAAAAAGATAGGACTGAATGTTTTATTGGAAATTCATAACGAAGAAGAGTTAAAGGATAATAAGTTTGACACGATTGATGCTATTGGGGTGAATAATAGGAATCTGATTGATTTTTCTGTGTCGATACAACATTCTCTTGATCTTGCTAGTTTAATTCCGGTGCAATATATTAAGGTTTCCGAAAGTGGGATCAGTGACCCTGATACAATAAAATTATTGAAGAATGAAGGTTTTCAGGCTTTCTTAATTGGCGAAAACTTTATGAAAACGGAGGATCCTGCTCAAGCAATTCAGGATTTCGTTAAACATATCTAATTCTATTTTAGAATATATTATAGAGGTTAGCCGGGTTATAGATTTTTAATCGGGGAAACTTATTTTTCCAAAGCAAACTGCTGGTGCGCCTGCCATTTTAGGAAAGGTGGTTGCTGCACCGGCAACAGTTTCATTTGCCAATAATGAAAAAAGGATGGCTTCTTTAGCATCCGGATCTATTCCTAAGGCAGTAGTATTTTCAATTGCGATATCTGGCAGATAGTTTGATAGCATTTTTAACAAGGTAGGATTCTTACAGCCTCCTCCGCTCACATACATTTTTGCATCAGGATGCTGAGCTGTGATTGCTTCGATAGGCTGAGCAATAGATTTTGCCGTTAAGGCGCATAAAGTGGCCATGATATCTACATGGTCGATCGTAATTGTATTACTTTTTAGTTGAGCATTTGATAGAAAGGACAGATTGAAATCTTCAGGACCTGTAGTTTTAGGAAAACTGTAGGAGAAAAAGGGATGATCTAATAAGGCTGTTAGTAGTTCATCATTTACCTTTCCAGACGCAGCAATAGCACCACCATCATCATAAGGCTTTGAATAATATTGTTGAGCGTATTGATTCATTAATGTATTTCCAGGACCAATATCAGTTGAGATGAGATCATTAGTCTGGCCTCCTATGGGTAGGAATGTAAAATTAGAGACCCCACCGATGTTAAGTAAAACTCTGTTCTCATTACTATTGGCAAATAGAAGATAATCGCCATAAATTACTAATGGAGCGCCTTCGCCGCCCGCAGCTACATGCTTTTGGCGAAAGTCAGAAACTGTAATAATTCCTGTGTTTACTGCAATATGATCACCATCACCTATTTGCAGGGTGCTGTTAGGATAATTACTTGTTTTATTATGAGTTTTTGGGGCATGAAAGACAGTTTGTCCGTGGCTGGCAATCAGATCTACATCTTTGGCTTTAATCTTCCATTTAGCCAATGCTGCATTTACCAAATGTGCATGCTCTATCCCGATGCTCGCATTCATAACGCATAGCAATTTCATATCTACGGTGTCTTTTGAAAAGACAGCTTTAATACTTTCCCGAAAGGAGATAGTATATTCAATAGTTTCAAAAGCCAGCATTTCTATCTGTGTTTGGATGCTGCAGCCTTTTACTTTGCATAGAACAATATCAAGTCCGTCTAACGAAGTACCCGACATAAGTCCAACTATTAGCCTGGATTCTTTGTTAGCTATGTTATAGAGTTTAAGGATGTTGTTATTCATGCAGTATTACCAGCTCTAATTTTTGATTTTTGCTCTTTAAATTAAGACAAATTAGTGAAAAGGTATGACTGTACAGATATATTAATTAGATTTGTTACTTACCCTAAACGTATTTAACCATAATGGCAAGATTAAATCTTTTGGAAGAAACGCGCTTCGAAAAACTCCCTGTTACAGTTTATCCGAACCCTGAAATAGCTTCTATTGCAGTTGCTCATAGAATTGCTTCTCTCATTAAAAACAAACAACAAAAAGGAGAATCAGCTGTATTGGGTCTTGCCACAGGATCAACACCTCATCGGGTTTATGTAGAGCTTATTCGTATGCACAAGGAAGAAGGCTTAAGCTTCCAAAATGTTATTACGTTTAATCTTGACGAATACTATCCAATGCAGCCAGATGCAGAGCAAAGCTATGTGTCTTTTATGTATAATACGTTTTTTGATCACATTGATATTGATAAGAATAATGTTCATATACCTGACGGAACCATTTCTAAAAATGAGATACATGGATATTGTTTAGAATATGAAAGAAAGATATCAGCCCTCGGTGGTCTTGATTTACAATTATTAGGAATTGGCCGTACCGGGCATATCGGATTTAACGAACCGGGCTCTGCCCCTAACTCAGGCACCAGGTTGGTTACCTTGGATGATCTTACTCGCAGAGATGCTTCCCGCAACTTTGGAGGGAAGGAAAATGTGCCTACGAAAGCAATTACGATGGGTGTTGGTACTATTTTTAAAGCCAAGGAAATTATCCTGATGGCTTGGAATAGTACAAAAGCAGACATTGTAAAAAAGGCAGTTGAGGGTCCGATTACTGCTGAAGTTCCGGCTACCTATTTACAGCTTTCGGATAATGTGGAGTTTGTTTTAGATACCGAGTCGTCATCAGCTTTAACTCGTTTTGATACACCATGGCTTACAAACGATTGTGAATGGAATGAAAAAACGATCAAGAAGGCAGTTATTTGGTTAGCAAAGACCCTAAAAAAACCTATTCTGAAATTGACGGAAGAGGATTATAACAATAATGGGATGGCTCAACTAGCTACTGAGAAGGGCCCGGTTTACAATATTAATATACAGATTTTTAATCTGATTCAACATACCATAACCGGTTGGCCGGGTGGAAAGCCGAATGCAGATGATAGTCAGCGTCCGGAGCGTGCAGAACCTGCGCAGAAAAGAAGTATTATTTTTTCCCCTCATCCGGATGATGATGTGATTTCTATGGGCGGAACGTTTATTCGTTTATGTGATCAAGGTCATGATGTGCATGTTGCCTATCAGACTTCGGGCAATACAGCGGTTTGGGGCGATGATACCTTGCGCTTTATTGAGTTTGCTCGTGATTTTTCTAAATCAATGGATCTGGATACGAGTGTGTTGGAGAAAGTATATGCAGATACGCGAGATTTTTTAAAGACTAAGAAGCCCAATCAAACAGATATTAAAGAGATATTAATGGTGAATGAGCTGATCCGAAAGGGCGAAGCTACAGCTGGTGCCCGCTTTGCGGGATTGCCTGATAAGAACATTCATTTTCAGAATCTTCCATTCTATGATCGAGCTAAATATGCCAAGAATGTATCTGTAGAGGATGATATTTTACAAACTATGGAGTTTTTGCAGCAAATAAAACCACATCAGATATTTGCTGCAGGCGACTTTGCCGATCCTCATGGAACTCATAAAGTGTGTTTTAATATCATTAGAGAGGCTCTTATCCGACTGCGTAAAACTGAAAGCTGGATAAAGGATTGCTGGATCTGGCTGTATCGGGGAGCCTGGCATGAGTTTGAGATCCATGAAATTGAAATGGCTGTTCCGCTATCACCGGCTGAGGCTATCCGTAAACGAAATGCTATCTTTAAACATCAGTCGCAGAAGGATACACCTGTTTTTCCGGGAGATGATTCCAGGGAATTCTGGGTACGTGCAGAACAGAGAACTACAGAAACTGCAAGGATCTATGATGAACTAGGACTTGCAGAGTATGAAGCTATTGAAGCTTTTATCCGCTGGAAATTTGATGATGAAGTGGCAGGCTAATTGCGCCTGTTATTAACGTTGGAAGTTGCCTTTTTCATTAACTTTAATACTAAAAGGCTGCAAATAGGTATCAATTAAAATGGCGGCCTGTTTTCTGGTTAATAAGCATTCGGGATCATAACTGCCTGTAAAATTGAATTTCTTTTCCCAACCATTTTCTATTTGAGTATCCAGCTCATCTCCTTTGAGGGCGATGAACTTTATTAAGCTTATTAAGTCTTTTAATTTTAGCTCTTCAATGGATTTGTCACTAAACCAGATTTGGCTTCTCGTATAAAGACTGCGCATAACGGGT
The DNA here is from genome assembly GCF_004339765.1 of Albibacterium bauzanense. Taxonomy (GTDB): domain Bacteria; phylum Bacteroidota; class Bacteroidia; order Sphingobacteriales; family Sphingobacteriaceae; genus Albibacterium; species Albibacterium bauzanense. The sequence continues at coordinate 543,334 of NZ_SMGO01000002.1, forward strand.
TCCAGTTCCATAGAAGATACATGCTTATCGACATCAAAGATCAGCTTAGCGCCTTTTCCATCTTCATTGTCCATTCTGCCTTGTATAATTCCGGTTAAGCCAACCCGTTGAATGCTCGAATTATTGACATCCTCAAAGGCCACATCATGGAAAGGCAATAGCTGAGCTTTATATGCTAATAGTTCACCTTGCAAAGTCCGGATATTGATTTTATCCGACGTTGTTTCAAAGAATGCACAATAAGAAGCGATTGCCCCGATAGATTGTCCATATAACATGAGTGAAGGTACATCTTGAATGGACTCTTTAGGCTCTTTGATTAAACCGTTTGAGCCATGAACCACAAAAAAGTTCTCTGCATAAGGTTTTAATAAGGAGGCGGTTGGAATTATCCATTCTTGTTGATCTCTGTCTTCCACCATTAAACTCGTTCTGTAGATAGTTGAGCCATACAGTTGATCGGTAGTAACAGGATTAATTGAATCAGCTTCTTTTGCTGGAAGTTTGTCTTTGTCGTTTATTAGTGGAACTAACTTAGCTTGCAGGCTAGCATCAACTACGGCATAAACGCTATAGTTTTGACCGTTTGAGAGATCTATTTTCCATCTTTTACCTGATTTCTTCATTCTTTTTATCTCAGTATTATAAACTACGGTAAGATTCTTTGAGGAATCAATCATTTGCTCAAAGGTGTTCTTTGAGATCTGCGGACTGAGGTAAACTTTGGCATGGTTGAAAACTGAATCTGAATAATCTTTTGCATTCAGCGATAGTTTCAGGAATTCGGCCCAGAGCCCGGCGTCTAAGTTCTGATATGAATTTATTGATTTAATATCCTGGCCTTCTGTAAGAGCGCTGTTAAAAGATGCATCCGGGTTTATCCATAAAGCAGAAACGCCAGATTTTGAAGCCTGGACTGCGCTGGCCAATGCTGCTTCGCCTTGACCATATATAATAAGTTTTGCTTTGCTTGGCTTTTGAGCAAAAGAAACAGAACTAATTAATAATAAAACACACAATACAGAGATTCTATACATTTTTAATCAATTAATTTATAAAACTAACAAAAAAAAGCTGCGATGGAAACCCATCACAGCCTAAAGAAACGTTTTTGTTTTTAAATTATTGACCTGCTTCTGCTTTAGCTTCAGCTTTCATTTTATCGTTTGCAACGATAACAATTTCAACTCTTCTATTTTCAGCTCTTCCAGCATCTGTTTCATTACTAGCGATGGGTTCGCTGGCACCTTTACCAGTTGTTCTGATACGGCCGGCATCTAAGCCTTGTGTAGTGGCATAGCTCTTAACAGACAATGCACGGCGTTCTGATAATCCTTGATTATATTCTGCTCTACCTACATTATCTGTATGGCCGACTACTAAAATATCTGTATCAGAATTTTCGTTCATTGATTTAACTAACTGACGAATGTTTTCTTTTGCATTGGGTTTTAAATCAGCTTTATCGAAATCAAATAAAATACCTGAATCGAATTTTACGATAATACCTTCACCTGCTTGAATTACTTCTGCACCCTGAACGGTGTTTTCTATCTGAGCAGCTTGCTTATCCATCTTTTTCCCGATCAAACCTCCGGCTACACCACCAATAGCACCACCAATAACGGCACCTACAGCTGTATTACCAGCTTTATTTCCAATCAGCGCTCCTATCCCGGCTCCAGCACCTGCTCCTATCCCAGCTCCTTTTTGAGTGTTCGTTAAATTGGATAGTGAATCACAACTAACTAATAACATGGTAGAGGTTGCAATTGCTATCGCATATACAGCTACTTTTCTTTGAATATTCATAATGTTGATATTTTTATTTTGTTTTGTTGATTATTGCAAACACAATGCCAAAAACGTAAATTCGCCGCTTATACAATCATCAAATTATGCTACCAAAAGTTAATTTTAACGAAACCCCGGCTTTTAAATACCTTAGTAATCACTATATTGAGATCGCACCTCAATCAATGAGAGATTTGTTTAAATCAGATCCTCAACGATTTGAAAAGTTTTCTATCAGCAATGGGGATATTTTATTTGATTATTCTAAGAATCGGATAAACGATGAAACCATGGCATTGCTTCTTCAATTAGCACGTGAATGCAAGGTGAAAGAAGCAATTCAAGCGATGTTTTCTGGAGATCTTATTAATGAAACTGAAAATCGTGCTGTTTTACATACAGCTCTTAGAAGCCAGGATGCTAATCCAATTCAGGTTGACGGGGAAGATATTAAACCAGAGATCAAAAAGGTATTGAAGCAAATGGAATCTTTCTGCGACCGGATATTATCAGGCGAATGGAAAGGTTACACCGGTAAAGAAATAACCGATGTGGTAAATATTGGAATAGGTGGTTCTGACTTAGGACCTGTGATGGTTACTGAAGCATTGAAGGCATATAAAACCCGACTTAATTTACATTTCGTTTCTAATGTTGATGGAACGCAAATGGTAGAGACGTTAAAGCCTTTAAATCCTGAGACTACGTTATTTTTAGTAGCATCAAAAACCTTTACAACTCAAGAGACTATGTTGAACGCTTTTTCGGCTAAAGACTGGTTATTGAAAAGTGGAGGAAAGGAAAGCGATGTAAGTAAACATTTCGTAGCCCTATCAACCAATACAGAAGCTGTTAAAAAGTTTGGTATTGATACTGATAACATGTTTGTGTTCTGGAATTGGGTTGGAGGACGTTATTCTTTATGGAGTGCAATTGGTTTATCAATTGCTTTAGGGATAGGATATAAGAACTTTGAAGAACTTTTAAAAGGTGCTAACGCGGCTGATGTTCACTTTCAAGAAAGTGAATTCGAAGAGAATATTCCGGTGATTATGGGAGTATTAGGCGTTTGGTATAACAATTTCTTTGACTCTGAAACCCAGGCTATTTTACCATACGACCAATACATGCATCGCTTTGCAGCATATTTTCAACAAGGAGATATGGAAAGTAACGGTAAGAACGTTGATCGTAACGGTAAAAATGTTGATTATCAAACAGGACCTATTATTTGGGGAGAGCCAGGTACGAACGGACAGCATGCTTTTTATCAACTTATCCATCAGGGAACAAAGTTAATTCCTTGTGATTTTATAGCACCTGCTCAAAGTCATAACCCGATAGGCGCCCATCATACTTTTTTACTTTCTAACTTTTTTGCCCAAACAGAGGCATTAATGAATGGAAAAACAGAAGAAGAGGTATATAAGGAACTTCAGGATAGTGGGCTAAGTGAGGATGCAATTAAGAAATTGCTTCCTTATAAAGTGTTCGATGGGAATAGACCTACAAACTCTTTCCTGATCAAGAAAATAAATCCCTATACTTTGGGTACTCTGATAGCTTATTATGAGCATAAGATATTTGTTCAAGGCATTATTTGGAATATCTTTAGCTTCGATCAATGGGGTGTAGAGTTAGGTAAACAACTCGCAAATAAAATTTTGCCTGAGTTGGAAAATAACGATGAAGTTAATACACATGATACTTCTACCAATGGTTTGATTAACCAGTTTAAAAAATGGCGGTAAGTATATTTAATATGTAATCGTTAACTTTGCAAATGTTTCCTGTCAATTTGACGGATAGCGAGTTTTGGATTATTTATTGACAAACCAAAGAAGATCAATTAAAAATATTATAGATGTTAGGATTCTTAAGTAAAGTTTTCGGAAGCAAATCTGCACGAGACATAAAACACATTCAGCCTTTAGTTGAAAAGATTAAAGCTGAATACGCAAAGTTAGATTCAATCACGAATGACGAGTTGCGTAGTAAAACAATCGCGTTTAAAGAGAGGATAGCTGAGCACTTAAAGGAAACTGACTCGGAAATAAGCAAGCTTAAAAAAGAAGCTGAGCAGCCTGATCTGGAAATGTCAATAAAGACATCTTTATATGAGCAAGTTGATAAACTTGAGAAAAATAGAGATAAGGAATTAGAAGAGGTATTGATGGAAATACTTCCGGAAGCTTTTGCGGTTGTTAAAGAAACGGCCCGTCGTTTCACAGAAAACAAAACGCTGGAGGTTACGGCTCTTCAATTTGATAGAGATTTAGCTGCTACTCGCCCTCATATAGAAATACAAGGTGATAAAGCTGTTTGGCAGAATACCTGGATAGCTGCCGGAACCCCGGTTACCTGGAACATGATTCATTACGATGTTCAGTTAATTGGAGGTATTGTACTACATGAAGGTAAAATTGCGGAAATGGCTACTGGGGAAGGTAAAACCTTGGTTGGTACGTTGCCTGCCTATTTAAATGCTTTATCGGGTCAGGGAGTTCATATTGTAACAGTCAACGATTATTTAGCACGTCGTGACTCTGAGTGGAATGGCCCTATCTTTGAATTTCATGGTTTGAAGGTAGATTGTATTGATAAACATCAACCGAACTCGGAAGCCCGTAGAAAAGCTTACGCTGCAGATATTATATTTGGTACGAACAATGAATTTGGTTTTGATTATCTACGTGATAACATGACTCAAAATCCTGAAAGCCTGGTTCAGAGAAAATTGCACTATGCAATGGTGGATGAGGTTGACTCAGTTTTAATTGATGATGCTCGTACTCCTTTGATTATTTCAGGCCCGATTCCTCGTGGTGATGAACATGAGTTCTATGAATTGAAGCCCAGAATTGAGCGCTTAGTGAATGCACAAAAAACCTTTATCAATACGGTTTTAAATGATGCTAAGAAAGCAATCAGAGCTGGTGATACAGAACCTGAGAGCGGTGGCCTGGCATTATTACGTGCATATAGAGGTTTACCAAAGAATAAAGCTCTTATTAAGTTTTTAAGTGAGGGAAGCAATAAGCAAGTGCTTACGAAAGCTGAGAACTTTTACATGCAAGAGCAAAGCAAGAATATGCCTAAGGTTGATGCTGAACTGTTCTTTGTTATTACTGAAAAACATAATCAAGTAGAGCTTACTGAGAAAGGTATTGAACTGATCACTGCTTCTGGCGAGGATGCAGGGTTCTTTATTATGCCGGATGTAGGTTCTGAAATTGCTGAATTAGAGAAGTCTGATTTAAATGCTGAAGAGAAAGTTGCAAAGAAAGATGAAATCATGCGTGATTTCTCTATCAAATCTGAGCGTATCCATTCAGTTAACCAATTATTAAAAGCATATACCTTATTTGAAAATGATGTTGAATATATCATTGATGAAGGCAAGGTAAAGATCGTGGATGAGCAGACAGGCCGTATTATGGAAGGCCGTCGTTATTCTGATGGTTTGCACCAGGCAATTGAAGCAAAAGAAAACGTTAAGGTTGAAGATGCTACTCAAACTTATGCTACTGTTACATTACAGAACTATTTCCGTATGTATCATAAGTTAGCGGGGATGACCGGTACTGCAACAACGGAAGCAGGTGAGTTATGGCAGATCTATAAATTGGATGTTGTTGAAATTCCAACCAATGTTCCAATTCAACGTGAGGACTTACAGGACGCAGTTTATCGTACTGCCCGTGAAAAATATAATGCAGTAGCTGAAGAAATACAGCGATTAACAGAAGCGAAAAGACCAGTACTAGTTGGTACAACTTCGGTTGAAATTTCTGAATTGTTAAGTAGGATGTTGAAGATACGCGGAATTAAACACAATGTTTTAAATGCGAAGCTTCACCAACGCGAAGCAGATATTGTTGCTGAAGCCGGTCATGCCGGAACAGTAACGATTGCTACAAACATGGCTGGTCGTGGTACGGATATTAAATTAGGAGAAGGTGTTAAGGCTGCTGGTGGTTTAGCTATCATTGGTACAGAGCGTCATGAATCCAGACGTGTCGATCGTCAGTTAAGAGGTCGTGCTGGTCGTCAGGGAGACCCGGGTTCATCCCAATTCTTCGTTTCTCTTGAAGATAACTTGATGCGGTTATTTGGTTCAGAAAGAATCTCCAATATCATGTTAAGAATGGGAATTGAGGAGGGAGAGGTTATTCAACACTCCATGATTACCAAATCTATTGAGCGTGCCCAGAAAAAGGTTGAAGAAAACAACTTTGGTATACGGAAACGACTGTTAGAGTACGATGACGTAATGAACTCTCAGAGAAGTGTAATTTACTCGAAAAGAAAGAATGCGCTCTTTGGTGAACGTTTAGATGTTGATTTAAATAATACCATTTTTGATACTATTGAGGAAATAGTTAGCGAGTGTAAAGAAGGCGGACATTATGAAGACCTTCAACTTGAGTTTATCCGTACTTTTTCAATAGATCCGGAGTTAGATGAAAACATCTTTAATAATGAAGGTATATCTTCTTTAACTCATAAGTTGTTTGATAAGGTAAATGAGTTCTATCACCGTAAGGCTGAAGTGATTGCTAAACAAACATTCCCGGTTTTAAAAGATGTATATGATACTCGTGGAGAACAAATTGAGAACATTGTTGTTCCTTTTTCAGATGGAACAAAAGGTATTCAAGTAACTTCTAACCTTAAGAAAGCAGTTGAATCAGATGGTAAGGAAGTTTTCAAATCATTTGAGAAAGGTGTTGTTCTTGCTTTAATTGATGAAGCATGGAAAGAGCATCTTCGTGAAATGGACGATTTAAAACAATCTGTGCAGAACGCTGTTTATGAGCAAAAGGACCCAATTATTATTTATAAAATGGAGGCCTTTAACCTGTTTAAGGATATGTTGATTAACATGAATAAGGAAGTTGTCAGCTTCTTATTCAAGGGAGGAATTCCTACTCAGAATCCACAGGAAGTTAGAGAGGCTAGACCTGCGCCATTACAAAACAAAAACATTAAGGTGTCTAAACCAGAATTAGCTACTGCAGGAGCAGGTGTTGGAAATTTGGGAGAAGATACCCGAGAATTGCAAAAGACTCAACCTATTAGAAACGATAATAAAGTTGGTAGAAACGATCCTTGCCCATGTGGAAGTGGCAAAAAATATAAAAACTGTCATGGGATCGGGCAGGTGTAATTAGATATTAGCATATGAATTGCAAATCGGTTTTTCTTGGATTAAGCTTTCTGTTATTTTCCTTTGCTGCCATGGCGCAGAACAAGAAGGGGAGCCTGGAGATTGTTAAGGATCCGATGATTGACCTTTTACAACAGAGCCGTATTGTCTTTAACAATACTTTAACTGAAGATGAGCCTGAAGTTAGAAACGAGAAAGGTACGAGAGGAACTGCTTTAGGTTTTCGGATTCAGATATTTTCTGGCTCAAGTCGTAATGAGGCCTATGCAATTCAATCACGTTTCCAACAACGGTATGGAGATATCAGCACTTATATAACCTATACTCAGCCTAATTATAGGGTGAAAGTGGGAGATTTTCGTAGCCGGAGTGAAGCCCAGTCATTTATGGCTGAGTTGAAAAAAAGCTATCCTTCTGTCTTCCTGTTTACCGAACAGATATACGTGTATTATTAGATTTGAAGTTCATGTTAAAAGAAGAGATAAAGGAATTAGCAAAGAACAATTTTTCAGAAGTTGTCAGCAATCGCAGGCATCTGCATGCTAATCCAGAATTGTCTTTTGAAGAATATAATACTTCATCTTTTATTAAAAATAAACTCGACGAACTAGGTATTAGCTATCAAAGTATGGCTAATACGGGTATTGTTGCTCTGATTAAAGGCGATAAGCCTTCGGATAATATTATTGCATTAAGGGCCGATATAGATGCGCTACCCATTCAAGAAGTTGAAGGCCGTGAGTATGGCTCTAAAAACCAAGGAGTAATGCATGCTTGTGGACATGATGTGCATACTTCATCTTTATTGGGCACCGCTAAAATTTTATCTCAGTTAAAAGATAAATTTGGAGGAACGGTGAAGCTTATCTTCCAGCCTGGTGAGGAAAAACTCCCGGGAGGTGCAAGTATTATGATCAAAGAAGGGGTACTAGAGAACCCTGTTCCGCAAGCCGTTATTGGACAGCATGTAATGCCTTTTATTGAAATAGGTAAAGTGGGTTTCCGCTCTGGAAAGTACATGGCTTCTTCTGATGAAATTTATGTACGCGTAACTGGTAAAGGCGGCCATGCTGCCCAGCCACAACAAAATATTGATCCCATTGTAATTACGGCTCATATTATAACAGCTCTTCAACAAATTGTAAGCCGGGTGGCTGATCCTAAAATACCATCTGTTCTTTCTTTTGGAAAGATTAAAGCAGAGGGTGCTACCAATGTAATCCCAAACGAAGTTTATCTGGAGGGCACGTTTCGTACATTTGATGAAGCCTGGAGAAAGCAAGCGCATCAAAAAATGAAAAAGATGGCTGAAGGTATGGCTGAAAGTATGGGTGCAACATGTGAATTTGAAATCAGACATGGGTATCCTGTCTTAATAAACGAAGAAAAATTAACGACTTCCGTTCGTTCGTATGCAGCTGATTTTCTTGGTGAAGAAAATATAGTTGATCTTGATCTTTGGCTGGCAGCAGAAGACTTTGCTTATTATTCGCAAAGTGCTAATGCATGCTTTTATAGGTTAGGAACTGCCAATACTCCAAAAGGAATTACTTCGGCCGTACATACACCTTCTTTTGATATTGATGAAAATGCTTTACAGTTAGGTACAGGATTAATGGCCTACCTGACTATAAAACAGCTTGGTAATTAACCTGGCTTATTTTATAAACATAATTAATTCCCCTTTTCTTTATGAATGAATTAGAAAATAATTTAGAGACATCCTCCAATTTTATCAGTCGGTTCTCTTATGATTTACTTATAAAATGGGGGGTGGAGCAAGATCAGGCGGCATTGGTAAATTGCTTGGTATTATTGGCCGCATTAATCATTCTGATATTTGTTGTTCTAAGCATTGTTCGGGGGATTCTGAGACTGGTTATAAACTATATAAGTAAAGCTCAGAAACTAAAGTTTTTAAATTATTTAAGAGCACATCGATTTGCACATTACCTGGCACTAATAGCTCCTGTAAGTTTGGTTCGTGCCGGCATACCCATTGTATTCGAGAGTTTCCCTGCGTGGATTAAACCACTATCATTGCTTACAGACATTTATTCTGTTTATATGGTGGTTTCTATCATTACTTCCGTTATAAGGGCTTTAATTGATTCTTTAAAAGAGTCGAATGAAACTTTCCGGTATAGACCAATGGAAAGTTATATTCAGGTAATGAATTTTGTGCTTTTCTTTTTTGGGGCAATCTTCATTTATGTGCGTTTAACCGGTGAATCACCTTTAGCATTTTTTGGAGTGCTGGGGGCTACTTCAGCTATATTATTATTGATTTTTCAAGATACCATTAAAGGATTTGCAGCGAGTATTCAGGTTACGACCAATGATATGGTTCGAATCGGTGATTGGATTACCATACCAAAATACAATGCCGATGGGACTGTACTGGAAATTACTCTGACTACTGTTAAGGTACAGAATTTCGATAAAACCATTACCACTGTTCCAACCTATTCTCTGATTTCAGACTCATTCAATAACTGGAGAGGGATGCAGCAATCAGGCGGCAGACGAATTAAAAGGTCGATAACTGTTAAACAAACATCCGTTCGTTATTTAGAGGATGATGAACTGGAAACTTTCAAAAAAATAAGTGGTATATCAAGTTATATTGATAAACGGCAACAAGAAATATCAGAACACAATACCAGGCTTGGATTCGATAGGAATCTGCGCGTAAATGGCCGGAATCTAACTAATGCTGGTTTATTTCGTAAATATATTGAATGGTATTTGCTTTCTCATCCCGGCATTAATAAAGATATGTCATTAATGGTGAGGCAATTGGAGCCAAGCAATAAAGGACTTCCTTTTGAAGTATATGCTTTCACTAATACGGTAGTTTGGAGAGATTATGAGAATATTATGTCTGATATCTTTGATCACCTGATCGCAGCGGTGATGTATTTCGACCTACAAATTTTTGAAGATGTTGCAGGGAGCGACGCAGATGCCTTAAAACTTCAGAACCCAATTTGGAGGGATATAATTCCAGGTAAAGAAAAATAATTAACTTTACTTAGGAGGAAATGAATTGATAAAGCAAACAACCATTGACCGGGTATTTGATGCCATTCAGATAGAAGAGGTAGTTGGAGACTTCGTTGATTTAAAAAAACGTGGTACCAGTTTGCTTGGTCTTTGTCCCTTTCATAATGAAAAAACTCCTTCCTTTAATGTTTCAGTAAGTAAAGGAATCTATAAATGTTTCGGTTGTGGAGAAGGCGGTCATGCTGTCGACTTTGTCATGAAGCATGAAAAGTATTCATATCCGGAAGCTATTCGTTACCTCGCTAAGAAGTACAATATTGAAGTAGAGGAAGATGAACAAAGCGAAGAACAACAACTTGTACAGGATCAGAAAGAAAGCCTCTTTATTGTAACCAATTGGGCTGCAGAATTATTTCAAGACAGCTTGTGGAATACCAATGAAGGTAAAACAATAGGTTTAAGCTATTTTAAAGAGCGTGGATATCGAGAAGATATCATCAAAAAGTTTGAATTAGGATATTCGCCCGAAAGCTGGGATTATTTATATACAAAGGCAGTACAGGCAGGGCATCAAGAAGAATATCTTGAAAAAACGGGCTTGATCATTAAGAAAGAAGGGGGAAAAACATACGACCGATTCAGAAGTCGCGTCATGTTTCCCATTCATAATCTTACAGGAAGAACATTAGGATTTGGAGGGCGTACCCTTAAAACGGATAAGAAGATTCCTAAATATGTTAATTCTCCAGAAAGCGACATCTATCATAAGTCAGCAGTTTTATACGGACTATATTTCGCTAAGAAATCAATTGTTACGGTTGATAATTGCTACTTAGTTGAGGGCTATGCAGATGTTCTTTCCATGCATCAGGCTGGCGTTGAAAATGTGGTTGCCTCTTCTGGTACCTCTCTTACGATAGAGCAGATAAAGCTAATAGCACGTTTTACGAAGAATGTAACCATGTTATACGATGGAGACGCTGCTGGGATAAAAGCATCGCTTCGGGGAACGGATATGCTCCTAAAGGAAGGCTTGAATGTTAAGGTATTGCTTTTTAGCGACGGTCATGACCCGGATTCTTATATTCATAAGTTTGGCCCTAATTCCTTCCAGGAATATATTCAGAAGAATCAGCAGGATTTTATTTCCTTTAAAACTCAGATTCTTCTGCAAGATGCTGGTAATGACCCCATCAAGCGTGCTGGAGTTATTCGTGAAATCGTTGAAAGTATTGCTCTGATTCCTGATCAAATTAAGGCTTCTGTTTTCATTCGTGATTGCAGTGTTAAGCTTGATATTGAAGAAAGGGTTTTGATATCTGAGCTTAATAAAATGCGGCTACAGCAGTCGAGGAAACAGAATCCTTCACGCAATGAATCTTTATCAGACTTGCCACCTGAAAACCTGTTTGATGATGAAACAGTTGCTACAGAGAACCAATTGCCAGAGGTCAATTCAAATGATCTGCAAGAGCAGGAGATTATTCGTTTATTATTGCATTATGGAGAGATGCCTGCAACCTGGTTAGAGGAAAAGAACTATCCGATTGCGATATTGATCTTATCGTCTTTACAAGATGTGGAATTTACTGATCCTGTTGCGAAAAAGGTTGCTGCCATTTATATTGAATATTTAAACCGGCAAGAATTACCGGAACAACGGGTATTTATAACAAATTCGGATAAGGAGGTTTCAAACCTGGTTATCTCATTGCTTTCGTCACCTTATAATTTAAGTCCGAATTGGAATGATGATAAACGGCAGATTTATGTGAAGCAGGAGACCGATAATTTAAAAGAGACAGTTTTAAAGGCTATCTTTAGAATGAAAAAGCGTAAAATAGACGAGCGGATTCAAAAAGTTCGCGATGAAATTAAGGAAGAGACCAATCCTGAAAATATTGCTATTTTATCACATAAATATTTAAAACTAAAGGAAGTCGAAAAAGAAACTCTGGCATTCTTAGGAACAGTTATTAGCAAATAAATGGCTAAACATTTGGAAACCGGCCAATCCGGAGAAATTGCTGCATTACACTACATTGAAAACCTAGGATATAGAATATTAGCTAAAAACTGGCGCTATAAGCACTTAGAGGTTGATATTATTGCAATGGATGGTTCTGTCCTTTTATTTATAGAAGTGAAAACGCGCCGTAGTTCTTCATATGGTCTGCCTCACGAAGCTGTAAATTATCAAAAACAGCAACAGCTTGATCGTGCCGCAAATCTCTATATTTCTTATATTAAGCATATAGGAGAAATTCGTTTTGATATTGTCTCTATTTTAATAGATGGCTCAAGCAATTACCAAATAGAACATATTAAAGATGCATTTTGGCCAGAATAATAGAATTAGTGTAGAAATAATTACTTTAGTATCAATAAAATTTTAGTCATCGCCATTTTAAAACAATTATTCTGATGAAAAATTTACTCTTTCTTTCTCTTCTTAGCTTCTTTTCAATTGCTGCTTGTACGAGTCAAAAGAAATCAACAAGTATCTCGTTTTTAACTCCTCAACCGGGGCTCGTAAGTTTAGGAGATACTATAAAACTGCAGTTAGATGTCCCTGAAGATCAAACAACCGACTCAGTATTGTATTTTGTAAATAATGAACCTATTAATAAAACTATTGGCAACGAACCTGTGTATTTTAATAGTAGCGACCTGAGCTTTGGAGATCAGCTATTAACTGCAAAACATTATGAAAAGGGAGAGGTAGCAGAAAGTAGCGTAGCTGTAACGGTAGTTGCCAATAAGGCTCCTGTACAATATAGTTTTTCAGTGGTTAATACTTTCCCTCATGATGCAGGAGCTTATACACAAGGCCTGGAGTACCATGATGGCGTACTTTATGAAAGTACGGGGTTGAATGGTGAATCAAGCTTGCGGAAGGTAGATTTAAAGACAGGAAAAGTTCTTCAGCAGATCGACCTTCCTAAAGAGTTATTTGGTGAAGGTTTAACCATAGTAGATGATCATATTATACAACTTACCTGGGAAGCAGGTTTTGGGATAGTTTATAATAAAAACACCTTTGAAAAGATCAAGGAATTTAGCTATCAAGCTAGTAAAGAAGGATGGGGATTGTGTTATGATGGCGAAAAGTTAATCAAATCTGACGGTACCAACCGGATCTATTTCCTTGACAAAAATACGTATGCAGAAACAGGTAAATACATTGATGTGTATAATGATAAAGGGCCGGTAGATGCTATTAATGAATTAGAATACATTGATGGAAAGATATTTGCCAATGTGTATCAAACAGATAAAATAATAATTATTGATCCATTAACAGGGCAGGTAGAGAGTGAGCTGAATATGATCGGGCTTCTTCCTCAGAAAGATTATACGCCAGATACAAATGTACTCAACGGTATAGCCTACGATCATCAGAACAAGCGTATTTTTGTTACTGGTAAAAAATGGAATACTTTGTTTGAGATTAAGATGCTGGAACGTTAATCCAGGTTCAGTTCTTTATTCTCTGCTCAATTCCGGAATAACCAGTTTTGGCAAAGTGGGAGCTTTTGGCCGGCCTTCTCCATCAAATTTCGTAAAAGCCTTTTTAATATAACTGGTAGCATCGTATTCGTTCCAGTTTCTCACTAAATCGCTGGAAGGACGATAGATAAGCATAAAATTAGTTAAATCTTCATCCTTTAAATCGGTTAAAGAAGCAATTAATGCTTTGTTAAACTTGCGATCTACCAAGAGTTCTTCCTGCTCATAATTGATGTATTCCCGGAAACGTTTTGCACGCTTACCTGTTTTACCAAAAGTTTCATGAAGTGCAGAAATAGGATTAAATATATACGCTAAAACAGGTGGCTTACCATTATAATAGCTTCCTTGTTTGCGATAATCATTCATCGCATCCTGCATTTCCTGCTCTTTTGTTATTCCATATACGTTAACAGCCTTAAGCTCTGTAATACCCTTTAGGCGTACAACAATATCCTCATTAGAGGCAATAACAATATTTTGTTCATTATATCCGGTTCTGGCAATTTTTAAAGTATCGCCTATATTACCTACAACGTTAAATATCCCTAAGCCATTACTTACTAAAGTCTGTTGTGTTCGTAGATTTGTAATTTCCGCATTCCCAATTCGAACTTCCGTTGCATAATCTAATACTACACCTCTTATTCCATCTTGACCGAAAAGAGTATTCGGCAATAAGAAACATAAGACTATTATATATTTAATTAAGCAATTCATTTTTTATAATATCGGGTAAACTTAGGCAAATCACCACAAAGAATATGCTAAAAAATGTTAAATGGGCATATGATGTCTTAAGGGAAAATATAAAACAATAGAAATTAATTTATCTTTGCGAATGATTAAATCAATGACCGGATTCGGTACCGCAAATTTCAACAATGAGCAAGGGCATTATGCAGTTGAAATTAAATCGCTAAATTCCAAGTTTTTAGAGCTTAGCCTTAAAGTTCCAAAGGCATTTGCAGACAAGGAATTGTTTTTAAGAAATGAATGTACCAGACTGTTAGAGCGTGGTAAAATCAATATCAGTATTAGTGCTGAACAGGATGATGCTACCGCAAGTGCAGCGACTATAAACAGAGATCTTTTAACGCATTACTATACTGAATTAAAAGAGATTGCCGATAACTTAGGTGCATCGGATGCTGACTTGTTAAAAACAGCACTTAATTTTCCGGATGTAGTAAGCTATAAGGAAGAAAAAGCCGACGATAAGGAATGGGAAAAGGTTTATGAAGTTTTTTTATTAGCTGTTCAGGAGTTTCAACAATTTAGGATGGATGAAGGTGCAGTTCTGAAAACAGACTTAGCCATGCGTTCTAATAAATTATTAGGATTACTTAGTCAGGTAGAAGCAAAAGAAACAAGCCGTATTCCTTTGATTCGCGAAAAGATTAATCATTACCTGGAAGAAGCAGTAGGCAAAGAGAATGTTGATAAAAATCGCTTTGAACAAGAGCTGATCTATTACATTGATAAACTGGATATCACAGAAGAGAAGGTTAGACTAAGGAGCCATTGCAATTATTTCATTAAAGCTTTAGAAAGCGAAGATGCAAATGGAAAGAAACTAGGGTTTATATCACAAGAAATGGGACGTGAAATTAATACCTTAGGGTCAAAAGCAAACAATGCCGAGATTCAGCAAACAGTTGTGCAAATGAAGGAGGAGTTGGAGAAGATCAAAGAACAACTATTGAATGTTTTGTAATATGGAAGGTAAACTTATTATATTTTCGGCTCCTTCAGGAGCAGGGAAAACTACCATTGTTAAACATTTGCTTAGTAAATTCCCAGATAAATTAGCTTTCTCGATTTCAGCCAGTACCCGCCAGCCACGGACTAATGAAGTAGATGGAAAAGACTATTACTTTATCTCCAAAGAAGCATTTCTACATAAAATTGCGCATAAAGAATTTGTCGAATTCGAAGAGGTATATTCAGGAACCTTTTATGGAACCCTGCGCTCTGAAATAGATAGAATTTGGGCAAGTGGAAAAATCGTTATATTTGATATTGATGTAATTGGTGGGTTGCATTTAAAAAAGAAATTTGGCAAACAGGCTTTAGCCATCTTTGTTCAACCGCCATCATTAGACATATTAATACATCGTTTACGTTCTCGGGGAACTGATAGCGAAGATAAATTAAAAGAACGTATTGCGAAAGCAGATAAAGAGTTGAAATTTTCTAGCGAATTCGATATCATTCTCGAAAATGATAACCTGGAGGATGCATGCATTCAGGCAGAAAAGCTTGTAGAGAGTTTTTATACGAACAATTTGGTGGTCAATGAGTAAAATAGGTTTGTTCTTCGGATCGTTTAACCCCATTCATATCGGACATCTGATAATTGCCAATTATATGGCTAATCATACAGACCTATCCGAAGTATGGTTGGTGGTATCCCCACACAATCCTTTAAAGAAGAAAGATAACCTGGCTAATATGTACGACCGTTTGGAGATGGTTAATTTAGCACTTGCTGATGCTGAAAATATAAAGAGTAGTGATTTCGAGTTCCGACTTAAACAGCCTTCCTATACCATTGATACATTAACCCATCTTAAAGAGCGCTATCCTCAAAAGGAATTTGTTCTGATCATGGGTTCAGATAATTTGGTTAGTTTGAAGAAATGGAAGAATTATGAGATCATCCTTCGTGATTATCAGATCTACGTTTATCCGCGTCCGGATTATTATGATGAGGAAATGGCAAAGCATTCATCCATCACCATTACTACAACACCTTTAATGGAATTCTCTTCCACCTTTATCCGAAAATCAGTTGCAGCTAATAAGAACATCAAGTACTTTCTGCCTGATGCTGTGATAGATTTTATTGATAAGAAAGGTTTATATCGTTAGAATTTCCATTTCATTACCTCAATCATATAGGTATCAATCAGGTTGGCATTAACAACATCGTGTATATAGGCAATATACATATCTGGACGTACTAAGATCATTTTATTTTGCTCCTGATTTATCTCAAAAGCGTCAAAGACGGCTTGATTCTTAGATGAATAAGGCAGGTAAAACAGATGCATATAGCTGGTATATTTTTGCTTCATCCATTGAGCTAAAATAAAAAGAGAGTTGTTGCTCAGGTTTCCCAATACCAATAAAACAAAGCCCGGGCGCTTACACCATTGAAACAGATCGGTTTCCTCCTGCTTCTTTTCATCATAAATATTAATAAAAGGAAGTCTGTCTCCTGCCTTAATCTTCCTTCCTCGAGAATGATGAACCGATAGATTGCTCTTCTGATAATTAGAATCAACATCATACCAATCACTCTTCTCGAGAATCTTTTTTATAGAATATTTACGTGTGTTATAAGGTAAAATTAACGAGCCTTTAAATAGCTTAAATAGCCAGCTGATTTTCTTAAAACGAGCATCGTTTATGCCCTTCCGTTCTTCCTGATAGGAATTTAACAACGATTCTTCTTGTTTGCCCAGGCAAATGTTTGCAAGCTTCCACCCGATATTGTAGGCATCTTGCATGCCGCTATTAATCTCATTTCCCATAAATCCGGATTGCCGAAAAACAGCATTTCCAATTAGTAGACAGCGTTGTTTATAACATTCATTGGCTAAATACGATTGTAAAACAGTTGTTTTATGCCACTCCTCGGATTCAACAGGGATAGAAAAGCCTAAAGCTTTATCCAAATGTTGCTTAATATCGTTAAAGTCTATTTCTAATGAGGTTCCTTTTGGTAAAGACCCCACAAAATCATAGCTCCCAGAATCGTTAATGGGTGTGGCAAATGCAAAACCATTTCCTTTTAAAAATAAGTGTTGGTTTCGGTTATGTAATTCGTCTGTTCGAAGAACCAATTGATAAATAGAGCGATTAGTTGACCAGTGATTATAAGAAATATTGAGGTTCTCCTTTATATTAAATTGTTCTTTCTCGGCAACTACTAACCATTTAAAGATCCTGGTGCCAACATGGCCATCTTTGTTTAATTCAATACGAACGGTGCTGGAGTTTTGGTTAAAACTTATTAATTCCGAATTCCAATAGATCGGACAAGCTTTAACCGTCAGGTAGTTTATCAGTACTTCCTCAATTTTTCGCTGCTCAATATTTAATAGAGAAGAGAATCCTGACTCTGAAACCCATTGAGCATAGCTAATGTAATTAATAACCTCACTTTCTATCTGTATCGCAAGTCCATCACATTCTAAACCTGCATGCAATAGTTCGTTAACCAGATCCAATTGATTGAATATTTCAAATGTTCTTGGTTGAAGGAGGATAGAAGGTGATATTTTTGAAGACGAAGATTTGTGATCAATAACAACAGGATGTATACCAAACCTTAATAATTGGGCTGCCAGGAGTAGGCCTGCAGGGTTAGCACCAATAATTAAAACTGTATCTGTTTGATCACCAGTATTCATTTAGAATAGTAAAAAGATAGCGGGTATTTTATGAAGGTCGATCTTTCTTTTCTTCCAATCTTTTATTGATTCGCTGATAATAACTTCATCCACACCTGTTAAATTACAGGCAATGCATAGCATCCTTTGATCACTGCAGGTATTC
The DNA here is from genome assembly GCF_004339765.1 of Albibacterium bauzanense. GTDB lineage: Bacteria > Bacteroidota > Bacteroidia > Sphingobacteriales > Sphingobacteriaceae > Albibacterium > Albibacterium bauzanense. Next base: position 561,380 of record NZ_SMGO01000002.1, read on the forward strand.
AGGATGGTTTCTAACATTCGATTGTTTCTGAACGGTGTTTCTATAAAGATCTGGGTTTGTTGTTTTTTCGAAGCGTCCTGTTCTAATTGTGCTAATCTTTTTGCACGAGGCTCCTTATCTATGGGTAAATAACCGTGAAAGGCAAAACTTTGTCCGTTAAAGCCAGATGCCATTAAGCCCAACATAATAGAGCTGGGGCCTACTAATGGAGAAACCTTTATGCCTAATTTATGAGCATGCGCAATAATGTCTGCACCCGGATCTGCAATACCCGGGCAACCCGCCTCACTCATTAAGCCAACATCTTTGCCTGCTAATAAACCTTTAAAGAAAACGTTGATAGAAGCCCGTTCTCTTTTATGCTTTCCATAATCATGAATTGTAAGATTGCTTTGCGGAGTTTTGAGACCAGCTTCTTTTAAGAATTTGCGTGCAGTCTTTTCATTTTCAACAATATATTCATCAATGTGATTAATTGTATCACTCAAATAAGGAGTAAAGGAAGCAGCACCTGCTAAAGGAGCTAATGGAACAGGGATTAGAAAGAGACAGCCTTTTTTCATCAGAATAAATTGTTTTTAGTTGTGATGAAGCTATCATGAGTGTTTATTTTATCTCGATTTGTGCAGTTTGCAAACTCATGATGGTTTCATTTACAAATATGATGTTTTATCAGATAAGCGGGCTATTAAACGATGATAAATTGAAAAAGAAAAAGGGAGATCGCTATAATCTCCCTTTTTCTAAAAAAATCAACATAAAAAATCAACAATTAAAAATTTTTTGTTTTTCTTAAAGCTTAACCTTGTAATACTTGACTGAAACAGATAGATGGCTTTCTAAAATAGGCTTTAAGTACGTTCCCTTAACTAGTGTTAAATTTAACAAAAAATTCGAAGCGGATCCAATTAAGTTTTCAACAGAAAATGGGTTATCAACATAAGATTGTTAATAACCCATCATCACTTATAATCTAAAAAGCTATTTATCGATAGATCCCAGAACGCGTTTCATAAAGCTATTTAATGCTTCCTTTTTGTCCATTCCTTCGTTTTTAATAAGTTTGTCAACTTCCAATGCACCATACATATTTGAAAGTAATTCACCTATCACATCTAATTCTTCATCTTTTAAACCTGGCGCATCAATGATAGACTCTAATGTTTCAATAGTTTCGATTACAAAGTCTTCGTCATTATCCTCAATAAATTGAGTCAAATGCTTAATTACTGGTAATTTCATTTATCAATTGTGCTAAGGGCTCTAACTTATTTGTTTGTACTTGATTCAATAATTTACCACCCTTAAAAGTGGCAAAAGTTGGCAAGTTATTTACATTCGCTAATTTTCTTGATTCAGGAAAATTCTCCGCATCAGCAATAACAAATTTATAACTCTCATTCTCTGAAGCCGCTTTCTTAAACTTTGGCTTCATAATTTTGCAGTTTCCGCACCATGAAGCAGAATATTGTACAACGACAATGTCGTTATCATTTACTATTTCTGCTAAATTGTCTTTATCTAATTCTAATATCATCTTCTTTTATTTTAGTGAGCTGCTAAATAACTTGCAACTCCATCGCGATTCGCATTCATTGCATCTTTTCCTTCTTCCCAGTTAGCCGGACAAACTTCTCCGAATTTCTGAACATGAGCATAAGCATCAATTAAGCGAATATATTCTTTTACATTTCTACCCAAAGGCATATCATTCACACTTTCATGAAAGACTTTGCCGGTTTCATCTATTAAGTATGTGGCTCTATAAGAAACATTAGATCCTTCAATGATCATTGTATCCAATTCCTCATCATATTCAGCTTTTTGAACGTCTAATATTCCTAATACATTGGATAGATTACGAGTAGTATCTGCAATAATAGGATAGGTAACTCCTTCGATACCACCATTGTCTTTAGCTGTATTTAACCATGCAAAGTGAACTTCATTTGTATCACAAGATGCTCCGATTACAATCGTATTACGTTTTTCAAATTCAGGAAGAGCTTCTTGAAAGGCATGTAGTTCTGTTGGACAAACAAAAGTAAAATCTTTTGGGTACCAGAATAATAAAACTTTTTTACCTTTTGAACTGGCTTCCTGAAAAATATTAATTTTTAAATCGTCGCCCATATAATCCATCGCATCCACTGTAATGTTTGGGAATTTCTTTCCTACTAAACTCATAATTTTATTTTCTTTTATTGTTGTTTTTTGATGGTGCAAATATACATAATACATCCCTTTTAAGGTATCTTTTATATTGATATCATATAGTCTAAATCTATAGTGACAATAGTATGATATTGCTAAAAACAATACTTGTCTGTACTTAAACAATTCTACAATTATTTCCAAATAAGCGTGAAAATATTATTCGAAATCGTATTTTTGCGGACTATGGCCTCGTAGTTCAACGGATAGAATAGAAGTTTCCTAAACTTTAGATATGAGTTCGATTCTCGTCGAGGCCACAAAAATAAAAACCTACTTAGCCAAAATTAAGTAGGTTTTTTGTTTTATCATAAATCAGACAAATCTTCAATAGAATATTGACACGAATTTTAATTTATTGAATCAATAATATCACGCCATGAAATATTTGTAATTTCATGGGTGATATTTTGTTCATATAATACACTTAATAATAAACACTCAATATATAATAATGGATAACGACAGATTATCAACGGTTGAACTGCGTGAAACTTTTTTTATGGCGCTTTACAAAAAGGCTTTTTTCCCTGTTAGCCGTTATGTAGCGCGGATGGGAGGCAGCTTTGAAGAAGCTCAAGATATTTTTCAGGATGCGCTAGTTATATACTATGAAAAAGTAATGTCTGCGCAGGACGAAATCATTTTAAATGAGAAAACGTATGTGTTAGGTATTGCTAAAAGATTATGGCTTCAGCGTTATAAAACCAGTGGTAAGAATCAGCCTTTAAATGATTATGATATTGAAGCTGTACCTGATGAACAACTGGCTACCGCCAAAATACTGTATTATCTTGAATCTGCTGGTAAGAAATGCATGGAATTGCTAAAAGCTTATTATTATGATCATTTATCAGTCGGAAATATTGCAACGTTGTTTGGTTACTCAAGTACGCATTCAGCTACGGTAGCAAAATATAAATGCCTGGAAAAAGTTAGAGAAACTGTTAAAGAAAAATCATTGAATTATGCGGACTTCATTGAATAATATCAAAACTATTGACGACTATGTTTCAGGTCGAATGGCCCCTGATGATGCGCTTTTGTTTGAGGCCAACATGTTATTGAACGATGATCTGAGAAACGAAATAAATGATCAGCAAAAAACGTATGCAATTATCAGGAAATATAGCCGGAAAAAGGTAAAGGGTGAGATCATTGCTGTGCAAAAAATATTTACTACTGCACCACAATATCAGGGCTTTATGCAGCGCATTGCCAACCTATTTAAAAAGCAATGAAACAAGGACAAGCTATCCTTAATCTAGACCATACAGTAGGGAATACAGACTAAATCTGTTTATATAATTAGAGTTAAAAAATAAATGTAATATCATGAATGAAGAGAGAATACTTAAAAATCAAGAGCTAATTAAAGATGCTTATGCTGCTTTTAACGCCAGAAATATTGATGCAATATTGCAGGTTATGCACCCGGAGGTAAAATGGTCAAAAGCATGGGAAGGAGATTATGCAAATGGACATGATGAAGTTAAAGCTTACTGGCAAAGACAATGGAAAGAGATTGATCCGAACGTTATTCCGGTTGGTTTTCGTGAAAGAGAAAACGGAACTTTAGAAGTTGAAGTTCAACAACTGGTGAAAGATTTCGATGGCAATATTTTATTTGATGGAAAAGTAATGCATGTATATGTAATTAGTGATGGTTTACTGCAACAGATGGATATTGAAATGAGCTGATATAATGTCTTAGAACGCTAATGCAGCCCCATTTTCTAATCCCTCATTGTATTTCTCTTTATCAAATCTATAAAGAAAAGGAGATCGATGCGCACCGATTCGCTTGGTTTCATTTAATTTTACAATAATTCCGGTTGCCATTAAACGTTTGGCGAAGTTTCTATCGTCTAAAGGCTTTCCTAAAATGGTTTCATATAGGCTATGGATTTCTGGTAATGTGAATTTTTCAGATAGAAGTTCATAGCCAATCGGATAGTGAGCAATATGCAATCTTAAGGCCTTTAGAGCTTCAGAAATAATATGCTCATGATCGAACATGAGTGCCGGCAAGTCATCTATAGGCCACCATTGGCATTCTGCCTCATAGACCCCTTTCTCTATTTTAACCATCGAAAATTCTGTCAGCGTATAAAATCCAACTGATACGAAATAATCGAAGATCCACAAATCATCAGGCACCTCAATTCCTGATAGTTTGGTGAAGTTTTTTGCATTCTTGGAACCGTCTATTGATCGGGTAGGATTTCCAAAAGCACGAAATTGCTGAAAGAACAGATTTTTTAACCCAGTCCTTGAATAAGCAATTCTATTAGCAGCTTCTTCAATTGATTCTGTTTTTTTGATATAACCACCAGTAACCGTCCATTTATCTAAAGCAATAGGTTGCTGCAGCAATACCTTAAGCTCTTTATTATGGTAACCAAAGATGACATTATCTACAAGAACATTTCGGAGGTATTGATCCGGATTTATAAGTATATCGTCAATGTCTGATTGCTTCATATTAAATTAGGATGCTGATTGAACAGACTCAATGTGTGCTTATTGAGCTCTCAAAACTACAAAAAATATCATTACGTAAAAAATACGGATTAAAAGTTTGGAAGTATGGATTTAGTATTATACTTTTATTCCGTTAAATATACGGAATAGTAGCTAAAGCAGTCATGTTTAACTACTTGACCCGGAAGGATCAATTTAAATTATAAAAACTATTATTATGAAAAAGCTAAGCTTACTATTCGCGATTGTTATGGGGTTATTTATGACTTTGGATACCAATGCGCAAACTACTGAAGGTACTTTTGAAGGTAAATGGAATGTAACTATTTTCGATACGCCTAATGGCGATGCTCAAATGACCTTCGTATTTGAAAACAAAGACGGAAAATTAAACGGCGTGGTTTTAGATACGAATGGTGGGGAAATGTCTAAGGTTACAGGAATTACTATGAGCCAAAATGATAAAAGACTTTATGGCGATTTTACTGCCGAAGGTTATGATATTAATATCATGCTAAATCTTGTAGATAATGATCATGTTAAGGGAAATGTAATGGATATGTTTGATGCCAGTGGTGTTCGTATAAAAGAGAATCAATAATCAACTTTACCTCAATATATTAAAAACCATCTATTAAAAAAGGGAAGATGCATTGCATCTTCCCTTTTTTAATAAGTAATTATATCTTTAAAAGCTTTCCTAAATTTCTATCCTTATAAGGAGAGTGAAAGTGTTTCTGGCTTTTCTTTTCCGTTATGGCAGGTCTGACAAGAAATATTGAGCATTGATCCATCCATCCCTGGGTCATGGAAATACTTCTTGTTTATTTGAGCTGTCATCTTCATCATCTTCCTTGCCATTAGTTTCTCTGGTTTTTCATCACTGGCAAAATCAAGTTTTTTCGGATCAGCAGCTTGTGAAGCATGGCAAAAGCCACATTTAACACCTAAAGCAGCTTTAAATCCATCCATTACATCATCAAGTTCGTCCTTTGTAATATTCTTCGGAAGGACTTTTAGATTTTTAGCTTTAAATGCTGGTTCTGGTTGTTGAGGTTCAGGCTGTTGAGGCATAAATGCGCTTAACATAAAGCCAACAGCTACAACGAATAGTAGGATAATTGAGGTTCTATATTTCATGGTCAGTCATAATTAAGTAATCTTAACACTAATGTATATATAATTTAGCATTAAAATGACAATTTGATTTGTAATTTTTATGTGCTATAATTCCAGGATTTAGATTATAGTTAGAGCGCTTAATCGTATAATTCTGCTGTCCTTGAATAATATCAAACAAGGACCAAACAGGGTTTAAACAGGGACCAAACAGGGGCAAAACAGTCATTTTTTCCCTGTTTGATCCTTGTTTGGTCCTTATTACATTCCTTTTATATAATACTCATGTCTTTTTAAATAGGTTGATGGGTTGTTTTCTATTTATTCATATCGTAATGCTTCTATCGGATCTAATCCGGAAGCTTTTAATGCCGGATAATAGCCGAAAAAGATTCCGGTTACAGCGCAGACAAAAAAGGAAACAATGATCGAGGTGTCAGAAATTGAAGCAGGCCAGTTTAATAATGACGAGATGATTAATGATGCTGAAACTCCGAGAGCTACACCTATAACTCCTCCTGTAATGCTGATCATGATTGCTTCGATTAAAAATTGAAGAAGGATATCAATTCCTCTGGCTCCAATAGACATTCTTAATCCGATTTCACGGGTTCTTTCGGTTACCGAAACATACATGATATTCATAATCCCGATACCTCCTATGACAAGAGAGATGCCGGCAACAGCAGTTAATAGAGTTGTTAACATGCTGCTTATTGAATTTAAGGTCGACATTAGCTCTTCTTGCGTTCTTACCTGAAAATCATCTTCCTGGTCGGCTCTTAAACGGTGGGTTCCGCGAAGTGCATTTGTAACATCTTCTACCGCAGCAATGGAAGCACTTTCGCTGATTGCAGAAGCGTAAATACTGTTAAAGTAAATGGAAGACAACAATCTTTTCTGTACGGTGGTGTATGGGGCCAGTATAATATCATCCTGATCTTGTCCGAAATTACTTTGTCCTTTAGGAACAAGAGTACCGATTACCTGCATTGGGATTTTATTAAAGCGAATGATCTTTCCGATAGGATCTTCTCCATTTGGGAATAAATTATCTACTACGGTCTGACCTAATAAACACACCTTGGCTGAAGACTTTACATCTTCTTCTGAAAAAGGAATACCGTCCTTTATTTCAAGTTTTCGGATATCCAGATATTCCGGGCTTACACCTTGTATACTGGTAGGCCAATTGGAAGCACCGTTAATAGCCTGACCGCTTGACGATGCTAATGGTGATATTTTATCAATATTAGGTGCATCTTTTTCCAAGGCTTCAACGTCTACGATCGTTAAATTCTTAAGATTGCTTCCCATCATTGTGGCACCTCCTGGTTCGTTGCTATAAGGAGTAATGGTGATCATATTAGAGCCCATACTGGATAAAGATTCATTGATGCTAAGTTTGGAACCTTCTCCAATAGACATCATTGTTATTACAGCTGCTACGCCGATAATGATACCTAACATAGTTAGTAATGCGCGCAGTTTATTGCGTTGTAATGCTCTGATAGCGAGTCTGATGAGGTTTGTTATTTTCATGATAATAATAATTAATAGTCGTCGCTTACAGGAAGGGAAATTAAAGCTTCTCTTGCCGAACGGCTGTTCATATTTTGAGTATCTTTTTGTACTTTACCATCTTTCAGCATTACTGTTCTGCTGCTAAAAGCGGCTATATCAGGCTCATGAGTAACAAATACAATTGTTTTTCCTTGCTGGTTTAATTCTTGCATCAAAGACATGATTTCATAGGAAGTACGCGTATCTAAGTTACCCGTTGCTTCATCAGCAAGAATCATGACCGGCTCATTGACCAGCGCGCGGGCAATGGCTACCCGCTGTTGCTGGCCACCCGACAGTTGATTGGGCGTATGGTCTAACCGATCACCTAACTTTACAGCTTCCAGGGAAGCAATGGCCCTTTCCCTTCTTTCTTTGGTGCTGATTGAAGGATTATAGAGCAAGGGCAATTCAACGTTTTCAAGTGCGGATGTTCTGGGTAATAGATTATACGCTTGAAAAACAAAACCAATTTTTGTGTTTCTTAGTTTGGCAAGTGCATCTCTTGATAGCTCCTTTATATTTACATTGTCTAACATATAGATTCCGTTAGAAGGTTTATCCAGACAACCTAATATATTCAAAAGCGTTGTTTTGCCTGAACCACTGCTTCCCATAATGGTGACAAATTCTCCTGCATTTACATCAAAAGAAACACCTTTTAAAGCTCTTACAGTTTCACTTCCCATGGTAAACTCTCGTTTTACATCATGGATTTCTAAGATTTTCTTGCTCATTATCTTGCGGGTCTTTTAGGTAAGAATGGACTTGAAGCAGCTCCTTGAACAGCTACTGCCTGGCTTTGTGTTCCGGTAGCAATTACATCATTGGGTGTTAAACCACTTAGAACCTCTATATGGGTATTGTTATTCAAACCGGTTTTCACTCTTTTTTGAACAATTTTATTGCCTTCAACTACCCAAACGCTACCTTCACCTACTGCTGAAGGATTGGTTTCTGCATCTGCCAGCGGGATAATTTGATATTGACTTACAAGAGCTGCATCTGGTTGATAGTTTAATGCCTTGGCAGAAATTAATGTAGCACCTTCTAGCTCTTTTGTATAGATAATAATGCTGGCTGTCATACCGGGTTTAAGTTTCTTATCGTCATTGGGTGCATCTATTAAGGTAGAATAGGTAACAACGTTAGAAGAAATTGATGGTTGTAAGCGGATGTCTTTTACCGTACCATTAAAGGTGTCATCAATAAAAGCATCAACAGTAAAGGTAGATCGTTGTCCTTTTGCAACAGAGCCTATATCAGCCTCATCGACTTTTGCAACAACCTGCATTTTTGTAATATCTTTTGCGATTGTAAAAATGGTTGGTGTGTTGAAACTGGCTGCAACAGTTTGTCCGATGTTTACACTTCTACCTAAAACTACTCCATCAATTGGCGAGTAAATGCTGGTAAAAGAAAGGTTTCTTTGGCTTGATCTTAACTGTGCTTCAGCATTGGTTACACTGGTTTTTGCTACCTGGTAATTGTTAAGTGCCAATTCATATTCAGCTTTGCTGATAGATCCTGAATCATACAGTTTCTGCTGACGGGCAAAGGTTGTCGATTGGTAATTTTCATTACTTTTCGCTTGGGCTAAGCTTGCTTTGGCTTTATCTACATCTGCTTGAATCAGTGTTTTATCTAGCTCAGCTAAGAGTTGGCCTTTGGTAACAGTTGAGTTAAAATCGGCATATAAGGCTGATATTGTGCCTGATACCTGTGTTCCTACACTTACGGTATCTACCGGTTGTATAGTTCCGGTTGCAGTTACACTGGTAGAGATTTTTCCTATTGTTGGTTTTTCCGTAGTAAGTACAAGCGGTTGCTCTGTAGTTCTAAGAAAGAAGTACCAGATTAGTCCAATTAAGACGATAATCGAGATAAGGATGGTGATGGTTTTTTTTGATTTCATGATTTATAGATTAATAGGTACTCCAATATAAAATTCATAGATTTTGGCAGCTAATACAGCATTGTATTTGGCTTGAATGTTTGATTGTAAGGCTTGTACGTATAGGTTTCTTTGTTGATAGAAGTCGACGATATCAACCTCGCCTATTTCTAATTCTTCATTTGCTATACGATAAGCTTCTTCGTTATATTTTAACTGTTCAGAAGCTGCTGCGAGTTGATTTCTTGAATTCTGAGCATTGATAAAAGCATTTTCGGTTGCAAGCGAAAGGGTTGTTTTGGTATCCTCATAAGCTAATTGGGCTTTTTCGGTTGCTATATTCGCGAGTGCAACATTAGTTTGATTCCTCTTTTTAGTAAAAATTGGAATGGATAAGTTGATGTTAGCCTGCTGATGAAAATTATTATCGAATTGCTGTAGGGCATTGTAAGTAGGGTCGTTGGCATAGCTGGTTCCGATTCCTGTACTCAAAGTAATGGTAGGAAGATAGCCTGCTTTTGCTTTTCCAAGACCCAGGTCAGCAATTTGTATTTGTAGAGCTGCATTTTTTACTTCCGGACGGTTGGCTAAAGCATATTCTTGTACGGCTGAAAGTTCAGGAATAATTTGATCGGTTACTATGGTATCCGGCTTTACGATATCGAAATTCTCTAGCTCCGGTAATTGCAGTAGCTGTTTTAGTGTGATCTTATCTTGGCGTTCTGCATTTTCAGAAGCGGTTAGATTGTATTGATCGCTTGCAAGCTGTGCTTCTAATTGAACTAGGTTTTTACGGGCAGTTGCACCAGCATCATACAGTCTTTGTGCTTGTTCAAGTTGGGCGATGGAAGTAGCAACCAGATCCCTGTTATAAATAATGCTCTCTTTATCTAAGAGAATACTTAAGTATGCTTGTGTAATTTGTAACGTAATGTCGTTTTCTGTCTGAAGGATATTATAGTTAGCAGACTGAACGGCCAGGTCCTTTTGCTGGATGTCCATTTTTAAATAGCCAGCCTGGTATAATGTCCAGGTTGAATTTAAACCATAAGAGCCCGATGCATTGATAGATGATGAGTTACCTGAGTTTAAATTGTAGTGGTTGAATGATTGAGAAGCTGAACCGCTTAAATCAGGAAATACGGCAGCTTTAGCAAGTATTTGATTCTGCTCAGCACTTTGCTTGTCTAGTTTTAAACTCTGCACCTGAATGTTATTGTCTTTAGCATATTGTAGGCAAGCTGCCAGATCCCATATTTCAGGTAATGTTTTTGTGGCCGGGGCTTGGCTAAATCCTTCTAACCAGAAGAATCCCAAGAGAGGAATGAGGAGGTATTTAATTTTGAAATGTGACATAAAATGTTGTTTAATTTCTGTTTATCTTCACCAAATCAACGCTTCTTAAATCAAACCTGAAAACGTAATAGACGAGCGTCAGAATCATGTAGACCAACGGCAGATTGTAATCGATGAAAATATTTGGACAAGTCTTATAAGGTTGATTACCTTGGTGAACCGTTAAACGTATTTAACTTTACAAGAAATGAATCCATTAAAAAGGCGCTCTTATATCACTGTTCTATTGCATGTATTGCTGTGGACGCTGTTTGCCGTTACTCCATTTTTTATTCTCCCTTTAACATGGAATGTTAGCCTTCCCTATCAGTTTTGGATTAAACAAGCCGGGGTTATTTTTATGTTAATTGGCATATTCTATTTTAACAGCGATATACTGGTACCCCGCCTTCTTTTAAAGAACAGGATCTTCTTATTTATAATATCAGTTCTTATTCTGTCTTTATTGGTGGGGCCTTTGGCTAAATTATTAGATGATGTATTGCAGTTGCAGAGTGCAATGAATGAAACATTTCAAAATTTAGGGATGAGGCCAATGAGGGGAATTGAAACGGAAATATTTAATTCAGTTCTAACCTTAATGGCCCTTTTTATTGTTACGATTAGTACAAGCGTTTCATTAATGCAGAAGTGGCAGGCAGATAAACTTCTTCGGGAATCGTTGGAGAAAGAAAAGATAGGATCAGAACTATCTTTCTTAAAAGCACAGATTAATCCTCATTTTTTCTTCAATACATTGAATAATATTTATGCATTAACCTATGTAGACGTAGAGACTTCGCGCAGTGCTTTACATAAACTATCTCGCATGATGCGTTATCTATTATATGATACTCAGGCAGGTAATACACCATTAAGCCAGGAGCTGTCTTTTGTGAAAGACTATATTGAATTGATGAAACTGCGGTTAAATGATACCACTAAGGTTATATTTAAAGAACCGGACTTGAAAGAGGATATACAGATTCCGCCGATGCTCTTCTTACCTTATATTGAAAATGCGTTTAAATATGGAGTGAGTACTGCGGTATCTTCTGAAATATCAATTGAGTTTAAATTAGAAGACAATAAATTGGATATGATTGTTAAAAACTCAGTATTTAACGAGCATATAGCAGCGGTAGATGAATATAGCGGTATTGGTTTGACCAATACTAAAAGACGTTTGGATTTGTTGTACCCGGGTAAACATGTGTTTACTGCTCGTAAAACAGATGACGATGAGTTTATTGTTCACTTAACATTAATACTCAATGATGCTTAATTGTATAGTTGTAGATGATGAGCCTTTTGCTCTTGGTTTGGTTTGCAGTTTTATTGAAAAGACTCCCTTTTTAAAGTTAGCCGGTAGTTTCTCTAATGGAATAAAGGCGTTGGAGATGTTGCATGATCAAGCAATTGATTTGATTTTTCTGGATATTCAGATGCCAGATATAACTGGAATTCAATTAGCCCGATTATTGGAGAGGCAGCCGGGAGGTGCTGGTCCACGGATAATTTTTACTACTGCTTTTAATAATTTTGCATTGGAAGGATATAAAGTAGATGCCCTGGATTATTTGCTCAAGCCTTTTGATTATGAAGATTTCTTAAGAGCTGCAAATAAGGCAAGAGCCTATGCTGAGATGTTAAAACCGGAATCGGAGGTACCTATCAGTTCTGAAGAGTATATTTTCCTGAAAGTTGAGTATAATCTAATTCGTGTTGCGATTAAGGATATTGTTTATATAAAAGGCTTGAAGGACTATGTGATGGTTTATCTGGAAAATACGGATAGGCCTATACTTACTTTAATGAGCTTGAAATCACTTGAACAGAAGCTTTCTTCAAAAAAGTTTATGCGCGTACATCGTTCTTATATTATTGCGCTTGAAAAGGTAAACTCCATAACAAAGAATGCCGTTAATATTGGAGATGTGAATATAGTTATTGGCGATCAGTATAAAGATGCCTTTAATGAATACTTAAGCAGATGGCTATAAAGTTTCGTTTTTTATAAAGCGATATAGATAAGGTGCCTTATGCGCTCCTCCTGTCATTCTTTTAGCTACACGTTCCAATATTGCTAAGCTTAACATTTTTCGTTGAAAGGCGGTGCGTTGTAATTTCTTATTTAAAATAGTTTCATAAACAGATTGTAGTTCTGCCATGGTAAAGGTTTCGGCTAATAGGTTAAAGCCGATAAGTTTGCTATCAAGGTTGGTTTGCAGTGTTTCTAAGGCTTTTTTTATAATGAGATTATGATCGAGCATGATATTGGGCAAATCAGAGAGATCATACCATTGACAATTATTTGAAATCTGATCAGGTTGAGGTATAACCTTTTTGAAATCTACGAGTGCAAAGTAGCCCACACTGATAAATCTATCTAGCAGCCAATGGTCAGGTTGTGTTGAAGCTCCTTCAGCAGAGAGGATTTTTTTTATAGGTTTGGTATCATGGCGACTGGTATCTCCGAAAACATAAAATTGTTCTATAAAGATATCTTTTAAGCTTGTTCGTTCACTTACCACGCGCCTGGCAGCATCGTTTAGATTTTCATTTTTAAGGATATACCCAGCTGGCAGACCAAGTAAACCGGTACTTTTATACTCAAGCAATAAAACTTTTAATTGATTTTCATTAAATCCAAAAATTACAATGTCGATGGCAATGCCTTTTAAATATTCTTCTCCTTTTACGGAAGTTACATTGTGATTATTGCTCATTAAGTTTTGTTTTATATGAATGTAAAAATAGGTTTTAAAAAGTATATTTTAATATTGTAACATATTGAGACAATATGTATCTTACATTATAATTCAATGGCTCTAAAATATAAATTAACCAATAAACATGTAAAAATGAAACTATTTAATCTAATTATTGCAATACAATTTGTAAGTCTGATGGCCTTTTCACAAACTAATTCAAACCTTCAGGTGAAGGTTTCTAACGGGACTCTTGAAGGTGTCCTTGAATCTTCTGGTATCCGCAGTTTTAAAGGAATACCCTTTGCTCAAGCTCCTGTGGGAGATCTTAGGTGGAAGGACCCTCAGCCTGCTAAAGACTGGACGGGTGTAAAAAAGGCTGATAAGTTCGGACCTAATGCGATGCAGACAAAAGTTTTTGGAGATATGAATTTTCGTTCTGCTGGTATGAGTGAAGATTGTCTTTATTTAAATGTGTGGACTCCAGCGAAATCACCTAATGAGAAATTACCGGTTTTGGTGTATTTCTATGGTGGTGGATTTATGGCAGGTGATGGATCTGAAGCTCGTTATGATGGTGAAAAAATGGCTGAAGAGGGTATTGTTGCTCTTACAGTAAATTATAGACTTGGTGTATTTGGTTTCCTTGCACATCCGGAACTGACGAAAGAGTCTCCTCATAATTCATCAGGAAATTATGCTTTAATGGATCAAAATGCGGCTTTAAAATGGGTACAGGAAAATATAGCTGCTTTTGGCGGAGACCCTTCACGTGTAACCATCGCCGGTGAATCAGCGGGTTCAATTGCGGTATCTGCACAAATGGCGTCTCCGTTATCAAAAGACCTGATTGCTGGTGCGATCGGTGAAAGTGGTGCTATGATCTTCCCAACGCTTGCTCCTGTTACGATGGAACAAGGCGAGAAAAATGGTCTTGCTTTCGCTGAAAGAGTTAAAGCAGGTTCTTTAGCTGCATTGCGTGCAATGCCAGCCCAAGATTTGCTTCAAGCAGCTTCAATGCCTGGGGCATTTAGTGCATCTTCAACTATTGATGGTTATTTTTTGCCTAAGCAACCTTCTGCAATTTTTGCAGCTGGAGAGCAAGCTAAAGTTCCTTTGTTAGCAGGGTGGAATTCAGCAGAGATACCTTATCAGGCATTTATGGGGGCTGATTCACCTACTCCTGAGAACTATGCAAAAAAGGTTAAACAGGAATATCCTGATCAGGCGGATTTGGTTTTGAAATTATACCCTGGAAATACTCAGCAAGAAGTAGTTCAATCGGCTACAGATTTGGCGAGCGATCGGTTTATTGTTTATAGTACATGGAAGTGGATTGATTTACAAGCAAAAACTAGCGGAAAGCCCGTTTATCGTTATTTGTTTTCGAAATCAAAACCACCAATGACTTCTGAGTTCTCAAATTCAACTCCTGGTTTGGCTGGCGGGATAACACAAGGCGGACAAGCAGCAACGGCACCTAAAGCCCCGGTTTCAGAAGGTGCTCCACATGCATTTGAAATAGAATATGCGATGGGAAATTTAAGTACAAACCCTGTGTATGCATGGACTCCTGATGATTATAAGGTATCAGCAACTATGTTTAAATATTTCGCCAATTTTATAAAGACAGGAAATCCGAATGGTTCGGGACTACCCCAATGGTCGCCTACCACAAATGCAGACAATGCTCCATTTATAAATATAGATATTACTACCAAAGAGGAAAAGGCAACTGATCGTGGCCGATATCTCTTCTTAGATGGAATATATACTAAATAAAAGCAGCTTTTTGTTGGATGGGACAGGATAGAGGTGGATGGTACAGGATAGTTGTTTAGAATATAAAAGTTAGTTTCGTAATGATTAATTATTATGATGGTTTATTTAAATGGTAGTACATATTTGTAAGGGTGGTGTTTAATAAAACTTCACCCCTGCATATGTACTTTCAATAATCATTTGGTAATTATGACGAGGTACGAGAGATCCTTGCTACGATTTATTATTGGACAGAATAAAAATATTTAATATCTGCATTGATTTTATAATTCCTTAACAGGACGTAAAAATATAATGCAATTGAGAAATTCCTTTTGTTAAGACTGGAATAGAGTGGTTTATTGATCGGTTTATTGTAAGCATGTTTATTGTACGAAGATCTTCTGATCATGGTACAATAACATGCTTTTTTTATTAAAATGCAGTAAATTGGTCTAAAGAATAGAAGATCTCGTTCAGGTTTTTACTGTATACGTTTTTCTCATTATTATATAAAGATTACTTTTTTGATTTTTTTATTGTAAATTTCAAATATTAACTCCAATTATTATGAAGCTAATGCCTTTTTTTGAGCATGTTACGATTGATGAACATTCAATAACTCCAAAATATATACAACTTACAAACTCAGTATTAAAGGCAATTGAAATGGGTAAGTTGAGAAAGGATGAAATTCTTCCTTCTATCAATGAGCTCAGTTATATTCTTGAAATATCAAGAGATACAGCTGAGAAGGGGTATAAACATTTGAAAAAGATGGGAGCCTTAGGGTCTGTGCCGGGAAAAGGATATTATATATTAAATACACATTTAAAACAAAAGCTGCATGTAGTTCTCTTTTTTAATAAATTAAGTGCGCATAAGAAGTTAATATACGATGCTTTTATTTCAACCATCGGAGAAGATGTTTCTGTTGATTTTTATATCTATAACAATGATTTAACCTACTTCAAGAAGCTTCTATTAAATCCTAAGCGTGAATATACTCACTATGTAATCATCCCTCATTTTGTTGATGGTAGAGATAAAGCAGTAGAAATAATTAATTCAATACCGAAGGAGAAGCTGGTACTGGTAGATAAGGAGATTCCGGGTGTTGATGGTAATTATGCAGCGGTATATGAAAGTTTTTCAAACGACATCTATAATGCGCTTGAACAAGCTAGAGAGAGGTTAAGTAAATATGACACTTTGAAGTTGATATTTCCTGATAGAAGCTATTACCCGAAAGATATTATAAAGGGTTTTTATAGATTCTGTCAGCAGTATGCATTTACTCATTTATTAGTAAGCGATATATCTAAAGAACCAATTAAAGCCGGGGAAGTTTATATTAATTTGATGGAAGATGATCTCGTAAAATTACTGGATAGAATTATGTTGTTAAAGTTGGAAGTGGGAAAAGATGTGGGTGTGATTTCGTATAATGAAACACCGCTGAAAAAGTTTATTATGAATGGGATTACAACTGTATCGACAGATTTTAGCCACATGGGGGTCACTGCAGCGAAGTTAATTCTTGAGAATTCGACTCGTCATGAGGAGGTGCCTTTTTATTTAACTATTCGTTCATCACTTTAAAAAATGCCTTATGTAGAATGATGATTTAGTGGAGCTATTACTTATCTCATAACAGCACATGACAGTTATATAGCTCATGTTTTTTATCATTGTGACATAGAATAATCAATTAATATTAAACTTTAAATCTTATACATTGCTTGTTAATCTTCTAAATAAATAGGGGGGTTCATAGAGAATTGATAAAAGAATTGAATTAGATAACGTAACTATATGACAAACTTAAAATCCAAACTTACTTTTAGCCATGTTAGCTATCTCTGGGATGAGGAGACTGCGGCTAAGTTGACAGGTGATGAAGTAGCTTTGCTGCTTTATCGTTCAAATCTGCTTGGTTCAGATTTGCGTTTAACCAATTACGGTGGGGGTAATACTTCCTGTAAAACTGTTGAGAAAGATCCTCTTTCTAATAAAGCAGTAGAGGTGATGTGGATTAAAGGATCAGGTGGAGATATTGGAACATTGAAGAGGAGTGGGTTGGCTGCCTTGTACTTAGATAGATTATTGGATCTTAAGAATGTATATAAAGGGATAGATCATGAGGATGAGATGGTGAATTTATTCAATCATTGTATTTATGATTTGGATTCTAAAGCTCCTTCAATTGATACGCCTTTGCATGGGTTTTTACCTTTTAAGCATATTGACCATTTGCATCCGGATGCTGCGATTGCAATTGCAGCTGCAAAAGATGGTGAAAGAATAACTAAAGAGTTATTTAACGGAGAGATTGGTTGGGTTGGATGGCAAAGACCAGGTTTCGATTTAGGCTTGAAGCTTAAAGAATGCTTAGATAATAATCCAGGTATAAAAGGGATTATGTTGGGCTCGCACGGATTGTTTACCTGGGGTGATACAGCTTATGATTGCTACGTTAATACATTAACAGTTGTTGAGAAATGTGCTCAATATATAGAAGATAAAGTAGAGCGAAATGGTTCCGTTTTTGGAGGACAGCGTATTCAGAGTTTAAATGAAGAAGATCGTAAGGCACAGGCTGCAAAAATTGCACCTATCTTGCGTGGGCTTTGTTCTTCTGAGCGACATATGATTGGTCATTTTACAGATGATAAGCGTATTCTGGAATTTATTAATTCAAATGATCTTGATCGTTTGGCCCCTATGGGAACCAGCTGTCCGGATCACTTTTTACGCACGAAGATAAGTCCGCTTGTACTTAATTTAGAGCCTGATGCTGATTTAAGCAATGTGGAGGAAGTTGTTTCAAAACTTCAGCCTTTATATGAGGATTATCGGAAAATGTATGCTGAGTACTATGAGACTTGTAAGCATCCAAACTCACCTAAGATGAGGGATCCAAATCCGGTAATTATTTTATATCCGGGAGTAGGATTGTTTTCTTTCTCAAAAGACAAACAAACTACAAGGGTGGCTGCTGAGTTTTATACCAATGCAATTAATGTAATGCGTGGTGCTGAAGCTATTTCAGAATACACTTCATTGGATAGACAAGAAGCTTTTAATATTGAATATTGGTTGCTAGAGGAAGCGAAGCTTCAGCGTATGCCAAAACCGAAACCATTATCAGGTAAGATTGCTTTGGTAACAGGTAGCTCGGGTGGTATTGGAAAGGCAATAGCCAGAAAGTTTATTGAAGAAGGTGCTGTTGCAGTTTTGAATGATATGGATCAGGAACGTCTTGCAATTACTGGCAAGAAATTTCTAGAGCAGTATGGCAAGGACAGCTTTATTACAGTGCCTCTGAATGTAACGAAAGATGAAGAGATTCAACATGCTTTTGATGCTGCAGCTCTTAGTTTTGGAGGAGTGGATATTGTAGTGAACTGTGCTGGTTTATCGATTTCAAAATCTATTGAAGATCATACCGAAGCAGACTGGGATCTTTTATATGATGTGCTTGTAAAAGGACAATTTAAAATTACTCAGGCAGCTGCTAAAGTTTTGAAAAAACAAAAGATAGGTGGAGATATATTGAACATTGGTAGTAAAAACGGGTTGGTTTCAGGACCTAATAACTCAGGCTATGGTTCAGCAAAAGCAGCTCAGATACATTTGAGTAGATTAAATGCAGCAGAACTTGGAAAGGATAAGATTCGTGTAAACGTTGTGAATCCGGATGCTGTAATTTCTGATAGTAAGATTTGGGAAGGCGCTTGGGCAGAAGGTAGGGCAAAAGCTTATGGAATTAAAATTGAAGAGCTTCCTGCTTTCTATGCTAAACGTACTTTATTAAATGAAACTATTTTGCCTGAAGATATTGCAAACGCTTGTTTTGTTTTCGTTGGAGGCTTAATGAATAAGGCTACAGGAAATGTATTAAATGTAGATGGTGGAGTTTCTATGGCTTTTGTGAGATAGGATATAGAAGATCAATATGAAAAAACCAGTTATAGCTGTATTTGATGTAGGAAAAACGAATAAAAAGCTTTTCCTATTTGATGAGCAGTATAAGATAGTTTTTGAACGATCGGCTCGTTTCCTTGAGATTACAGATGAAGATGGTTTCCCTTGTGAGAATTTGGAGAGTTTGCGACTTTCGATATTTGATTCTTTGCATGAAGTGTTCCGTAAATCTGAATTTGAGATAAAAGCGATTAACTTTTCTACTTATGGGGCTAGTTTGGTTCATGTAGATGAGAATGGACGGCCTTTAACCCCACTGTATAGTTATCTGAAACCGTATCCTGAAGATATTCAACGAGAATTTTATTCAAAGTATGGCGGAGAAGACCAGTTTACGTTTCAAACAGCTTCTCCTGTTTTAGGGAGCCTGAATTCGGGAATGCAGCTTTATAGGATAAAGAAAGAAAGACCAGAGTTATTTAAGAAAATAAAATACTCTTTGCATCTTCCGCAATACATGAGCTTTCTTATTTCAGGAAAACTATACTCAGATATTACAAGCATTGGCTGCCATACTAACTTATGGGATTTTAGCAAGAATACATACCATGAGTGGGTTGAGAAAGAGGGAATAAAGGATAAATTAGCACCGATTGTACCTTCCGATAGTGTAGTGCCTGCAACTTTTCCAGGCAACAATTATGGAGTAGGCACAGGCCTACACGATAGCTCAGCGGCTTTAATACCTTATTTGGTAAGTTTTCAGGAACCGTTTATCCTTATTTCAACCGGAACCTGGTGTATAAGTTTTAATCCTTTTACATCCAGTCCTTTAACGAAGGAAGAGCTT
The DNA here is from genome assembly GCF_004339765.1 of Albibacterium bauzanense. Taxonomy (GTDB): domain Bacteria; phylum Bacteroidota; class Bacteroidia; order Sphingobacteriales; family Sphingobacteriaceae; genus Albibacterium; species Albibacterium bauzanense. The sequence goes on from NZ_SMGO01000002.1 coordinate 581,238, forward strand.
CAATCTGACTGTCTTTCATACATACAGTATCAAGGTACACCAGTAAAAGCTTCGCGGCTTTTTGCAGGTCATGAACATGAAGTAGAAGTCAAAAGGATAGCAGAGCATTTCAATCAGGCTACTTCCAAATATAAGAGTATAGCTTTTGAAAGTAAATATTTTGAAATAGTGAATGATAAGAGAAATACTCAAGCTTTCTCAAGCCTTGACTTATCTTCATTTTCATCAGATATTGAAGCATATCATTATTTGATGATGAACATTGTTACGCAACAAAAGCGATCGACAGAATTGATTATTAATAACTCCGGAGTTAATCGAATTTTCGTAGATGGAGGTTTTAGTAAGAATTCAATATATATGAACCTTCTATCACGAGTATTTCCTGAAATGGAAGTTTTCGCTGCTTCAATGGCTCAAGCTACTGCAATGGGAACTGCCCTGGCAATCCATAAGTCATGGAATACTCAGCCATTGCCCAATGATTTAATTGAGTTGAAATTTTACGCTGCTTCTAAGCAGACGAAGATATAATTTAACATACGTAATGGAAAAGATGAACGGAAATGATAGTTTATTGAAGTACAATCCTCAATATCCATCTATCTCTGATTTGAAAAGAAAAGCCAAACAGAGAATGCCGAAATTTGCCTTTGATTATCTTGAAGGCGGTTGTAATGATGAAGTTAATTTATCACGCAACGAAACAGATTTTCACAAAATTACCTTAATGCCCCATTATCTTAGAAAGCTTAAAGGAATGGACATGAGTGTTGATCTGTTTGGTCATCGTTATGCTGCTCCTATTGGGATTTCTCCCATTGGGTTGCAAGGTTTAATGTGGCCTAATGCTCCTGAAATATTAGCAAAGGCTGCTTTAAGACAGAATATCCCTTATATTCTAAGTACTGTTTCAACTAGTAGTATTGAAAGAATTGCAGAGGTTTCAGAAGGTCAGGCTTGGTTTCAATTATATCATCCAACTGAAAATAGTTTGCGTGATGATATTTTAAGAAGGCTGGATGCCGTTCAATGCCCGGTTTTAGTTGTGCTTGTTGATGTTCCCTCTTTTGGCTTGCGTTACAGGGAAATAAAGAGCGGTTTATCTATGCCTCCGAGAATGACTATTAATAATTTTCTGCAAGCCGCTATTCGTCCAACCTGGGGTATTGAAACACTTCGGGTAGGTATACCTGAATTCGCTACCTTAAAACCTTATATGTCTAAAGACTTAAATTTAAGTCAGCTAGGTAAATTTATGAATTCTACTTTCACTGGTAGAGTTGATATGGATAAGATTGCTGCTATTCGTGATATTTGGAAAGGAAAGCTGGTAATTAAAGGGGTCGTAAATGAAGAGGACGCAGAGAAGGTAACAGCTATTGGTGCAGATGGAATTATTGTATCGAATCATGGTGGCCGGCAGATTGATGCTGGAGAATCGACCATTAAACCGTTGAAAGGTTTGGTGGATAAATTTGGCGATAAATTAAAAGTAATGATTGATAGTGGCTTAAGATCCGGACCAGATATTGGACGGGCATTAGCTTGTGGTGCTGATTTTACTTTTATGGGCAGACCGTTTATGTATGGAGTAGGCGCATTGGGTAAAAAGGGAGGTGATCATACCATTGCTATTTTAAAGCTGCAATTGAAGCAGGTTATGGAGCAATTAGGTTGCGAAACACTAGAAGATTTCAAAGAGTGTTTGATTCAAGAATAATGAATCAGGTTACTGGGAAAATGTAATTAAAACGCTTCTCCTAAACTTATTGAGACTCCGGAATAGCCTTTACTTAAACCATAATCGATCGCAATATTCGTATTAGAACCTTTATTGAATTTTACACGTAACCCTGCACCTGCGGCAGGGTTAATGTGTTTAAACCTTTTGCTATCAGGCTCTGTTACAGAGTTGATGCTGGCAAATACTACAAATCCAAATAAACCATTATTAGTGATATCCCTGCGGTACTCGCTTTCAAGATAAATCAGGCTTTTCCCCCGATAACGGCTCTGTTCTATCCCTCTACCCGATTTATATTGAGGTTCCATCCCAATACTTGGTAAGTTCAGGTAAGGTGCATGGTTATCTAAGATTGTCCAGAAATAAGACCATACGGCTAATACATTTTGTTGACCAGGTTTCTTAGCTAAAGGAATATATTTTCGGGCATCGAAATAGATTGATCGCCAGGTAGTTTTAGTTCCTAAAAAGGTTGGATTTATTCGATATATTAAGTTGGCATAAACACCAGGTATAGGATTGATTGAATTATTACGAGTATCGTATAATAAGTTTAAAGTAATGCCCGATGAGAAAGAATTAGAACTTTCTTTAGTTCCATAATCATAGCTCGTAAACCCTGCTAAACCTGTTGGATAATCTGTATGGATATTGTGAAAGTAGTCCAGATTGTATCCAATACCTGCATAAAAATAGGGCTTAATTCGTTTCAGGGCACTTTGGTAGAACCGAATATAATTATAATTAATCAGGAGCTTATCTTCATAAGGCTGCCCTCCTCCTAGTCCCCAGGTATATTGCGGATAAACCATAAAATGCGTATCGCCTTTAATATTCCAGGTATTATTAGCAAGCCAGAGGTTGCTTCTGAATGGAATACCAAAACGACTTTTAAAATTCCAGTAAGGAGTAAAAACTACAGAAGATAAATATGTGCTGTCTCGATTTCCTAAATAAAAGCCGGCTGTTGTAGAGGTTATTAAAATATTGCCACCGCCAGGTAAGGCTCCTGAGGTTGGTAATATTGAAAAATAAGCTTTCTTGTTTTTCTCCTCTTCCAGAGTTTTGGGTTTTATCTTTAATATTGATTTGCCAATATCAAGTAAATCTTTTTGTTTAGAAGTATCGCTGGCTATGTTGTTTTCAGCTATTGCATTACTAGCATTCTGAGAATAAGTAAAAAGTGGGATTATTGCTAATAAAAGGCAAAGGTGGATCAAGCGCAATAATCTATGCATACTTATACATGGTATATTTTTTAACTTCAAGAGATGGTTTCAGCATTTTTATGATTCAAAATGTTTCAGATCCTATTAATTGATGAACATAGGTACTAGTTCTTTTGTTTCGTACATTTAATAATTAGGGATTGTGTAAAATATTAATGACTTTAGTGATTAATTGATATAGGTCAAGATTTCTTAAGTAAAGGTAGTGTACCTTTGAAGCAATAAAAGGAAAATTAATTAATATTAAAAGAATACAATTAGATTATCATGAGAAAAATCACTTTATTTTTAGCCTTGCTATTTGTTTCAGCTGGAGTATTTGCACAAACTACGTGGGTAGCAGATCCAAATCATTCGAAACTAGGATTTACTGTAACACATTTGGGTATTGCAGATGTTCCTGGACATTTTGATAAATTCGATGTAAATATTACTTCTTCTAAAGAAGACTTTAGTGATGCTGCAATTGAATTGACGGTTCCAACTAACACAATTAATACGCGTGTGGAACAAAGAAATACTCATTTAAAGAGCCCTGACTTTTTTGATGTTGAAAAATTCCCTACAATGACATTTAAAAGCACTTCAATTGAAAAAGTAGGTGATGCTAAATATAATGTAAAAGGAAATCTTACTTTATTAGGCGTGACTAAACCTATAACTGTAACGATGAATCACCGTGGAACTATTGTAAATGCTCAAGGAGCATCTGTTGCGGGAATCCAGATTTTAGGTGCGTTTAAACGTTCAGATTTCGGACTTGGACCTAAATTTCCTGCACCAATGATAAGCGATGAAGTAATTGTTAAAGCAGACGGTGAGTTTCAGCATAAGAAATAAGATCACATAAATAGAATTTGGAAAGCGGATTATTAATAATCCGCTTTTTTTGTGCATTAATTTGTTATTTTACAATTTGAATAAATCTATTAGATTATTGGGATGAAAATTCTTCATACAGCAGATTGGCACCTTGGAAAACGTCTTGAAAAATTCTCGCGTATAGATGAACAGCGCGAGGTTTTGGAAGAGATTATACAAATTGCAGAAGATAATGATGTAGATGCAGTATTGATAGCCGGAGATTTGTTTGATAATTTCAATCCTTCTACTGAGGCTGTGGAATTGTTTTATAGAAGCCTTAAAAGACTTTCAAATAATGGAAAGAGGGTGGTTGTTGCTATTGCAGGTAACCATGATTCTCCAGATCGGATTGAAGCTCCGGATTCTTTAGCACGAGAGTGTGGTATTTTATTTGCCGGATACCCGGATTCTACCATAGCTGTCGGAGAATTGGAATGTGGTATTTCTATCCTTCAAAGTGAACCGGGTTTTCTTGAATTAAAATTACCTGAACATGAGGCGGCGCTTCGTATAATCATTACTCCATACGCCAATGAATATCGTTTAAAAACGTTTTTAGGAATAGAGGAGACAGATCGTGAATTGCGGAATGTTTTAGAAACCAGGTGGAAGGAACTAGCAGATAGATATTGTGATAATAAGGGTGTCAATATATTATTGACGCATTTGTTTATGATGAAGAAAGGTTCTACACCCCCTGAAGAACCAGAAGATGAGAAGCCGATTTTACATGTTGGAGGCGCGCAGGCTATATATTCTGAAAATGTACCTCAACAGATTCAATATGTGGCATTGGGGCATCTACATAGATATCAGGTAATAGACAACAAACCTTGTCCTTTGGTTTATTGCAGCAGCCCTTTAAGTTATAGCTTTGCTGAGGCCGAACAGCAGAAATTTGTTGTGATATTAGATATAGAGCCGGCAAAAGAGGTTCAGTATTCAAAGATCCCTTTAACAAAAGGTAAAAAGCTACAACGTAAGCGCTTTGAAGATATCGATGTGGCCGTTAACTGGCTGCAAGAGAATGCAGATTCGCTTGTAGAACTTACTATGGTTACAGATCAATATATGCGATCTGACGATCGGAAACGGCTGCTACAAGCACATAGTGGAATAGTTACCCTTATCCCGGAGCTGGTCAATTTAGGAGCATTAGAATCTCATGCTCAATCGCTTGATCTTAATCAGAGTATTGAGGATTTGTTTAAGCAATATTTTCAACATAGACATGGCGTAGAAGTGAATGATGAATTATTCGATTTATTTAAAGAGATTAAAGCTGAGCAGAACGAAGAATGATACCTATATCATTAACTATTAAAGGATTATACTCCTATCAGGAATCACAGACGATTGAGTTTGATCGGCTGATTGAAGGGCAACTGTTCGGAATATTTGGATCTGTTGGTTCTGGTAAGTCCTCAATTCTTGAGGCTATCTCTTTTGCACTTTATGGAGAAACCGAAAGGTTGAATCAGCGAGATAATCGTAATTACAATATGATGAATTTGAAATCGGATGATCTATTAATCGATTTTAAATTCAGAAATTTTGATGATGAGGAATATCGTTTTATAGTGCGGGGAAAGAGGAATGGAAAAGATTTCACCAAAGTAAATACTTTTGATCGCAGCACTTACAAATATGCAAATGGTGAATGGTTACCATTAGAACATACTTCGGCAGAATCGATATTAGGCCTTAGCTATGAGAATTTCAGAAGAACGATTATTATTCCACAAGGAAAGTTTCAGGAATTTCTGCAATTGGGTGATAAGGCCAGAACGGATATGTTGAAAGAGATATTCAACCTTAATAAGTATGAGTTTTTCTATCAAACGGCTAGTTTGGAACGCAAGAACAATGAAAATCTTCAGAATTTAATTGGCCAACTTTCTCATTATGATAACCTTATAAAGGAAGTAATTGACGAGAAGGAAATAGAAGTGCATCAATTAAAAGAAGAATTAGACCTTAAAAAGTTGCATCTACTTGCAGAGGAAAAACTATATCAAGTACAATTAAAGCAGAAAAAACTTTATGATGATCGTGCTTCCTATCAACAGCAATTAGACTTGCTTCTAGAATCTGGATTGGATATAGAACAGTTAGATAAAAAGGTACAAGATTATGAATATTGTCAATTACATTTTAAGAGCAAATTAGAACGCAAAGCGGAGATTGAGGCTTCCATTAAAAAGCAAAGAGATTCTCTGGATGAATCACTACGTCTTTTCAATGAATGTTCTACAGAGCTTGAATCTTTAACAAAAGAGCAAGAAGGGATAGAATCAGAATATAAGAATCAAGAGAAATATAGAGAATTAGCGATTGATTATAAGCACATTCTTTCTTTAATTCAAATAAAGGTTGATGAAGAGAAACTTAAAAAGCGGATCGAAGAGGGACAGATTTATGTAGATAAAGAGGCTAAAGAAAGAGAAGTTGTTGAGAATAAATTAGTTGCATTAAAGACAAAGAATCAAGAGCTAAAGGCATCTTTGCCAGATTTAAATATTCTTTCAGATTTAAGAGCATGGTTCTTTAAAAAAGAACACCTGGATCAATTGATAAAAAATTACGAGGGTAAATTAACTGACTTAAATGAGAAAGCCAAGGTTACTGCTTCAACTATTCAACAACAATTAACTCACCCTTTATTGAAAGATGTTGATTCTGGCGTTTCTCCTAATTATCATCGTGAACAAGTTTTGCGATTGAGGGAGCATTATCGTGGAAAACATCGGGAGGTTCAAGGGGCAATAGATCAATATACCCTGCAGGTAAAATTAGGTGAATTTAGCAGCCAGCTAAATGATGGAGAGCCTTGTGTTTTATGTGGTTCAATCCATCACCCGGAGCCTTTAAAGGCAGATAATGTGTTAGCGCATTTAGAGAATGCAACTACTCATTTAGAAGAACTAAGGGGAATTGATGAATCTTTAGAAAGACTTCTTGCAGACCTGTCGCATCTTTTATATGAAGAGCAGATAATTTTACAGCAGATTGCGAGTATCAAACAGCAGTTGGAGCAGGAAAATTTGGCTAAGCTAGAACATGAAAAGGCTTTTATATGGACGGATTATTCTTCACAAAAGCCAGAATTGGTGGATTCGGCAGTTAAGCAAACTGATAAAATACAAGCGGAAATCAAGGCTATAGAAAAAGAAATTACGGATCATGAGACCTTATTACTACAAAAGAATGCAGATTATGATCGGTATCGGAATGCAGTTAATGGATTTGAAATTCAGTTGGTTGGAAAGAGCACAGAGTTTTTAACTCTTGAACGGCAACTTAAAAGTCTTTCTTTTGAAGATCATCAACAAGTATCGGAAGCTGATTTGAGATTAAAGATTGAAGAGTTGTATGCTAACATCGAGTCTGTCAAAGAACGCTTTGAGGCTTTCGCTGAAAAACAAAAGGTTCTTACTAATCAGAAGATTACTTTATCGGAGCGGATTAATTCATCCAAGCGGTTTATATCTGAAAATGATCAGCTACTTCAAAGGCTTGAGATTGAATTAACGAATGATTTAGCACAGTCTCCTTATTCTGATTTTGAACAAATCCAGTTGATCTTAAAAGAATCAATTGATCTGGTATCAATTAGAAAAAGGATAATAGATCATAAACAGCAAGTGTTTGCAATTCAACAGCGCCTTAGTCAATTACATGATGTATTAGGCGATCGTGTGTTTAATGAGGAAGCATTCTTATCGCTCGAAACAGGGCTTAATGAGTTGAAAAATCAACTTGAAAGTATTCATTCCAATTATGTACGGGAGTCGGAATTGCTAAAAAAGAATAAGCAAGATTATGATAAGAAAGTCCTTCTTGAGAAGGAATATGAGAAGTTACAACACCGAGCTTTAAATATTAATACACTTAAACAGCTCTTTAAAGGAAGCGGTTTTGTTAGTTACATATCGACAGTTTATTTGCAGAATCTATGCCATGCCGCAAACAATCGCTTCTATAAGCTCACAAGGCAGCAGCTACGTTTAGAAGTTACCGATAAGAATGATTTTCAGGTAAGAGATTTTTTAAATAATGGGAAAGTTAGAAATGTAAAGACCTTATCAGGCGGACAAACCTTTCAAGCCTCCCTTTCGTTAGCATTAGCTTTGGCTGAGAGTGTACAGCAGCAAAACAAATCGAATCAAAACTTCTTCTTTTTAGATGAAGGTTTCGGCTCCTTAGACAAAGAGTCACTTCAAATTGCTTTCGAGACCCTGAAATCACTTCGCAAAGAAAACCGTATTGTAGGAATCATATCGCATGTAGAAGAACTACAACAAGAGATTGATGTGTTTCTTACTATCGTAAACGACCCTTTTACAGGAAGTAAGATTACCGGGAACTGGGAATAATTACCGAACCTTCCACAGGAAGGAAAGAGTTAAAGGAATATTATAATTCCTTTAACTCTCCTACTAATTTGGTTATAGTTTGTTTGGCGTCTCCAAAAAGCATTAAGCAATTATCAGCTCCGAATAGCTCGTTTTCGATACCTGCATAGCCTTTACCCATACTTCTTTTAGTTACAATTACAGTTTGCGCTTTCTCAACATTAAGGACAGGCATTCCAAAGATCGGACTATCAGGATTTGTTTTTGCAGCTGGATTAACAACGTCATTTGCACCTACTACAAATACTAAATCTGTGTTTGCAAAGTCATCATTAATTTCATCCATTTCAATTAGTTTATCATAAGATATATTCGCTTCTGCTAGCAAAACGTTCATATGGCCGGGCATTCTTCCTGCAACAGGGTGAATTGCAAAACGAACATTTATATTTCTTTTTTCACACAATTCACTTAATTCACGAATAGCATGCTGTGCTTGTGCAACAGCCATTCCGTAACCCGGAACAATGATTAGAGAAGATACAGAATCAAAGATTTGAGCAGCTTCTTCAACACCTACTTCTTTAACAGCAATCTCCGGCCCGTCAGCCTGATTGCCACTTCCAGACGTTTGTCCGAAGCCACCTAATAAAACATTGATCAATGAGCGATTCATCGCTTTACACATGATTTGAGTAAGAATAATTCCTGACGCACCTACCAAAGCTCCGGCTACGATTAATACATTGTTATTGAGCACGAAACCAGTAGCACAAGCCGCCATTCCAGAATAAGAATTCAGTAAGGAAATAACTACCGGCATATCAGCTCCCCCAATAGGGATTACAACCAATACTCCTATAACCAACGATAAAATTGCCAGGGCAATCATAAAAGTAGGATTTGAGAAATCAGTCAATGCAAATACTGAAACACCAACTGCAGCAATTAATAAGAGAAGGTTAATAAGGTGTTGACCAGTAAATGTGATGGCCTTTCCTGAAACCTTACCATTAAGTTTTAAATAGGCAATTAAAGAACCAGTGAAAGTAACCCCGCCAATTAAAATACTGATCGCAACACTGATACCAGTGATTTGATCAACCTGTAGGCCTTTTTCTTGTGTATTTAGCCAGAAATCTGCTAAAGCTACTGTAAGGGAAGCCAAGCCTCCAAATCCATTGAATAAGGCAACCATTTCAGGAACCTTGGTCATTTGAACTTTAAAGGCAATAAATAAACCAAGGGCAGAACCAATGATTACACAGATTAAAATATCAACCAAGGTTATGGCCTCAACTTGAATGACAGTAGCAAAGATGGCAATGAACATACCTAAAGAAGAAAGGAAATTTCCCTTTCTAGCAGTACTGGTACGGCCAAGCATTTTAATGCCAATAATAAATAATATAGATGCTGCTAAATAAGCAATTTGTATAAGAATATTCATTACAATAGGTTAGTAGAGTTTGTATAATTCCTCTAAATTGAAGAGTTTATTTCTTTTTGAACATTTTAAGCATACGATCGGTAAGAGCGTATCCTCCTACAACATTTATGGTAGCTAATATTAATGCAATCATACCTAACCATTTACTAATAGCTCCATAATTTAATACGTTACAGGCAATAATTGCTCCTACAATAGTAATCCCTGAAATGGCATTTGAGCCAGACATTAAGGGCGTATGGAGTGTAGGCGGTACCTTATTAATTAATTCAAAACCTACATAGCTGGCCAATACCAGGATGTATAATAAAATGATAAATGATTCTGCAGTCATAAAATATATTTTCTAGATTTTTATTTTATTTAGATAGAATAGACTTAGTAAATTCATGCACAAGCTCACCCTGATGGGTTATCAAAGCTCCTTTTGTAATATCCTCTTCCATTTCCCATTTAAAACCCTCTTTGTTGGCTAAGTGCAGTAAAAGAGTACTTATGTTAGTAGCATAAAGTTGGCTGGCATTGATAGGAAGAAGCGCGGGTAAATTAGATTCACCGATAATCGTAACCCCATGCTTTACTACTGTTTTATTAAATTCAGATAGCTCACAATTTCCTCCTGATTCAACAGCCATATCAACAATAACAGATCCTGATTTCATAGATTTAACCATCTCTTCTGTAACCAATAAGGGAGATTTCTTGCCAATAACCAAAGCTGTAGTTATAACAATATCTGCATCTTTTATTTTATCTTCAACTAGCTTCTTTTGCTTAGCTAAGAATTCAGCAGAAACCTCTTTGGCATAGCCACCTTCAGTTTTTACTTCATCTGCACCCTCTACAACCAGGAAACGGCCACCTAAAGATTCAACCTGCTCTTTGGTTTCAAGCCTTACATCAGAAACCTCAACCACTGCGCCCAAACGTTTAGCAGTAGCTATGGCTTGTAATCCTGCAACACCGGCACCAAAAATCAAAACCTTCGCTGGAGTAATAGTTCCTGCTGCAGTCATCATCAAAGGAAATATTTTACCCAATGCATCGGCAGCCATGATTACGGATTTATAGCCAGCAAGATTTGCTTGCGAACTTAAAGCATCCATTTTCTGAGCTCTTGATATACGAGGTACAGCATCCATTGCAAAGGCAGAAATCTGTTTGGTTTTAAATACTTCTAAAAGTTCCTTTTGTGTGTAAGCATATAACAGAGAGATACTTATTGCACCATTCTTCATAAGATTTGCTTCCTCTAGAGTGGGAGCATTTACTTTCAGGATAACATCAGTATTGCATATCTCAGATTTGGAAGCGATACTAGCTCCTGCAGCTATATAATCGCTATCAGAAAACTTTGATTCATCTCCTGCACCCTGTTCGATAAGGATTTCAAATTCTTTTTTAATAAGCTGTTTCACCAATTCAGGAGTAAGAGCTACTCGCTTTTCCTTCTCTTTGGATTCTTTTAGTACGCCTAATTTCATTCGATTTTAAGGTTTTTAATTTTGGTCTTGCTTAGTGTTAATTGCAATAGATTCAAATATAAAGGTTTAATTATTAATTGCTTAATCTATGTGGCAATATTAAAAATTATGGACGATATGACTGTTATGTGCTGTTATGAGCTATGTGTGTAATGTTTTATGAAGATTGTCAATCTACACATGACGTTTTTCTTTTAAAAAGATAAACGAGCATGTTAGTATCGTTGTAATTCTATTCATTGAATAAATTGATTGAAAATATATTTGAGTATTCTTTGATTTGTAGTATAAAGGATTATCTTTGCAGTCCGAAAATAGGATGTTATTTTCGATTACAATGGCCCGTTCGTCTAGGGGTTAGGACGTTAGATTTTCATTCTAGAAACAGGGGTTCGATTCCCCTACGGGCTACATTAAATTCAGCGGATTGCTTTCAATCCGCTTTTTTTATGCTCTAAAACCAGACTTTCATTTCAGCACTACGCAGGTTAAAGCAGTAAAAGGCATATAATTCATGCTCTTGTTGTACCCATTGTTGTACCCAACATTAACTCTATCTTCAACCTAATTCTAGAATTAATGGCAACTACACGAGTAACGAACTCAGTTAAGCAAACGAAAGGAAGACAATACAAAACTAAGTTTGCACGTTTGCAAATCCTTATATAAGGATTTGCAAACGTGCAAAGACCCATAATTATCCTTTCTCAATAATTTCTAATTGATCATAATTCAATCTATTAGTTTTTTAGGATTCTCTCTTTTTATTAAAGGTCAATAATAAGCTGAATTAGAATGAGGCAAAATTAGAAAGATTCCAAGTTTAAATTAACGATTCTAATATTCCAAAGGATAGGAATAAGTAAAATATTAATGGATGATCTGTTAATCAGTAGTTATAAGAGTTAACATAAAATACTCTATATTCGTTAATGTGTAAAGTCTTAGTTAATTAGATTAACCACTAAAAATTATTATTATGAATGAACTTGATCTGATAAAAAGAATCAAGAATTGGTTATAGTAGCATTTATATTTGAATTTTATTAAATCAACTTTTTGAATTATGGCAAATTATGAATTTGTTACTTTAGTATTTTCAGGAATTGTAGCATTATCTACAGTTGTATATTCTATTTTAACTTGGAAACTTGTAAAAGAAAGCCGTTTAACAAGAGAATTTCAAAACACACCTGATATCAGCATATATTTTAAACGTGCTGAAGCAGATGTATCATTCATATATATAGTATTTGAGAACACTGGGTCGGGTTTTGCCAAGAATGTTCGATTCGAAATTATAAAAAATTTCGGATTCTATGACAACAAGCTATTTGACTTGGCGTTAAAAGGTATTATTTTAAATGGGAAAGAAAACTTTTATTCTAAACAGAGATTTGAATACTTTTTTACTGATCTATCACAGGAACATCAGGCGAAGATTAAAGATAACATAACTTTAAAAATTAACTATAGTAATATTTATGGAAAGAGATATGAAAGGAAAATAAATCTTGAGCTAAAAGAATTACTAGGAGTAAGTATTACTAACCCACCTACTAATTATGCTGGGAGAATTGCATACGAATTAAAAGAAATTAAAAACATTCTTAAAAATAATAAAAACTAAAATTTGCATCCACACTTAATTTCCTTACCTGGCACACGAAAACAAATAATGCAACCCAACCAGCAAGCCAAGAAAAGTTATTCCTCCTCCTGAAATAACCCCATCACAAATTTTCTTCGCTTCTAACTCCAACTGAGTTTATTAATAATATGACTAATATTCCCAGAAAATACCTCCAGTACAGAGTGTCGATTAAAGACCATCAATTGAATATGGTTAATTGCAGCACTTGTGGTAGATAAACGTAAATTTTGGGTAGGAACTTAATGCATAGGATAAATTCTGTGTAAAGGCAACAAAAGTTTTAAAGGATAAAGAATGAGAATGAGCTTCTAAGTTTTATAAAAGTGATCGACATTACGTTTGTAAGTGACTTGAAGCAAATCAAGCTCTTCACTAAAGCTTTACCTTCGTTGTAGTTATAGATAAAGTACATTTAAATTATACATTATGAAAAGATTAGAAAATAAAATTGCTTTAATAACTGGAGGTGCTGGTAGTATTGGTAGACAGACTGCTAAGGTGTTTCTAGAAGAAGGAGCCAAGGTGTTTTTGGTGGATCTAAACGAAGATGATTTAAAAAAGACGGTAAAAGAGTTGGGTGAAGAAAATGTTCAATATTGCGTTGCTGATGTCTGTAAATCTAGTGATGTTCAGAAATATGTGGATGAAGCAGTAAAGGCTTATGGAAAGATCGACATCTTCTTTAACAATGCGGGGATAGAAGGTGTAGTGAAACCTATTGAGGATTATCCGGAAGATATGTTTGACAAGGTAATCGCTGTAAACGTAAAAGGAGTTTGGTTAGGTGCTAAATATGCTTTACCACAAATGAATGATGGTGCAAGCATGATTATAACCTCATCGGTTGCAGGTTTGAATGGTAGTCCAAATGTAAGTGCTTATATTACTAGTAAACATGCCGTTGTAGGAATAATGAGGGCAACAGCTGTAGAGGCTGCACCTAGAAAGATACGAGTAAACTCGGTACACCCTTCTCCTGTTGATAATAGAATGATGCGTTCTTTGGAAGAGGGTTTTGCGCCAGGAGCGGCTGCGGAAGCTAAGAAAGAGCTAGAGAAAACAATTCCTTTAGGTCGCTATGCTACGGCGGATGAAATAACGAAAGCAGTTTTGTTTTTGGCGAGCGACGATAGTCAGTTCGTAACTGGAACCACTGTTGTTGTGGATGGAGGATTGAGCGTTCAATAGATAATAAGGCTGTAAGCCTCGTTTTTAATGGGCTAAAGACAGAAAAGTTAAACTATATATTCATTTATTCAAAGGGGCGGTATTTCATTGGTTCGCCTCTTTGAATTCCCTACTGCTATCGACTTACATCTCAAGTCAAATTGAAATATACATTTCTTTTCGTATGTAAAAAGCGGCCCAATCCAAATAGCGAAATGCTAATTCTCTTGTTATGGTAAAGTACCAGTGCATTTTGAGATGATTTGGCTGCAGAGTAATATCCACTGGAAAACTGCGTAGATAAAGACTTATCGACATTTGTTTTAGCACCGGCAAGTCGTATATTGTATTCTTCAAATTAAGAGAAATGAACGGAATGATATAATATTCAGAAGAGATTACTTGTTAAGTGTAACGAAGAACATAATGAATAAAACTTTCGATTTTCAGGGCTTGTCTAATGAAGAGGTTCTTCTAGCAAGAGAAAAGTTTGGCCAAAACCAATTAGTTTTTAAAAAAGAAAATAGATTTATTGATGCTATAAAAAGCCTCTTGAAAGAGCCCATGATTGCCTTATTGTTGGTCGCTTCGCTTATTTATTTTATAAGTGGGGAATACAATGACGCTATTTTTCTTGCAGTAGCTATCATATTGGTTGGTACAATTTCTTTATATCAGGATTCAAGAAGCCGAAATGCCCTGGAGAAACTGAAAGATATATCTCAACCACATTGTAAAGTCATACGCAACGGCCAGGCCCAAGAAATTAAGAGCGATGAATTGGTCATATGTGATTATTTAATAGTCGAAGAGGGGACATTAATTTCTGCAGATTGCTCAATCGTATATTCTAATGACTTTTCGGTAAATGAATCCATCCTTACTGGAGAATCGTTACCTGTCATTAAAGATAAAACAAAAGAAGATAATACTATATATCGCGGAACGAGTGTGGCTACCGGTATGGCTATTGGTAAAATTACTGCCATTGGAAATAATACTAAATTAGGAAAGATTGGGAAGAGCTTAGAGAATATAAAAGAAGAAAAAACACCGTTAGAACAGCAGATTAGTAGTTTCGTTAAAAAAATGGTTTTCGTAGGTGCCATTGTGTTTTTGATTGTATGGGGCATAAATTATTTTCGTTCTTTTGATTGGTTAGATAGTTTGTTAAAAGCATTAACGCTTGCCATGAGTATTCTCCCTGAAGAGATTCCTGTTGCGTTTACAGTATTTATGGCCTTAGGTGCTTGGCGATTGATGAAAATGGGGGTTGTTGTTAAGCAGATGAAAACGGTTGAAACCCTGGGTAGTGCAACAGTAATTTGTACCGATAAAACAGGAACCATTACCGAGAATAAAATGAGTCTGGCTAGGATTTTTGCATTGCAATCGACCAAAATATCAACTCTTGAAAACAATATCAATGAAGATGAAAAACACCTAATTAGTATAGCGATGTGGGCGAGTGAACCCATTCCATTTGATCCTATGGAAATAGCATTGCATGATGCTTATACCAAAACCATAGAGATAGATGAACGTCTGGATTTTAAAATGATTCATGAGTATCCATTAGGAGGAAAGCCTCCTATGATGACTCACATCTTCGAAAATAAAGAAGGAAAGAGAATCTTAGCGGCTAAAGGTGCACCCGAAGCCATCATAGCGGTGTCCAGCTTGTCTGTCTCAGAAAAGGAGCAAATAGAAAATGCTATTATAACCTTGGCTGAAAGTGGTTTTCGGGTATTGGCTGTGGGTGAAGCCCAATTCGATGGTGATATGTTTTTAATTGAACAACAAGCCTATAATTTTAAACTCCTAGGCATCGTAGCTTTTTATGATCCTCCCAAAAAAAATATTAGAGAGGTTTTAAAAGGGTTTTATGGAGCAGGAATGGATGTAAAAATTGTCACTGGAGATAATGCTGCTACCACATCAGCCATTGCTAAACAAATAGATTTCAGAGGTTGTGAAGCTAGTATGAGCGGTGATGAGTTGATGAAACTCAACGATATTGAATTACAAGAAAAAGTAATGGATATCCAGATCTTTACTCGAATGTTTCCTGAAGCAAAACTAAGAATAATCAATGCGTTAAAGGCGAATAATCAAATTGTAGCGATGGTAGGTGATGGTGTAAATGACGGTCCGGCTCTTAAATCAGCACATATTGGTATTGCTATGGGTAAAAAGGGTACTGAAATTGCCAAACAGGCAGCGTCTTTAATTCTTTTGGAAGATGATCTTGCCAAGATGGTCGATGCAGTCGGGATGGGAAGAAAAATCTATACCAATCTAAAGAAAGCCATTCAATATATCATATCCATTCATATTCCGATTATCCTCACGGTTTTTATTCCTTTGGCATTGGGTTGGGTTTATCCCAATATTTTTTCACCTATTCATATTATTTTTCTAGAGTTGATTATGGGGCCAACTTGTTCCATAATTTACGAGAACGAACCAATGGAGAAAAATATTATGGAAGCTAAGCCAAGACCCTTTACATCTACCTTTTTTAATTCTAGTGAGTTGATTACGAGTGTGATACAGGGCTTGATGATTACCGTTGGAATTTTATTTACTTATCAATTAGCAGTTAACCAAGGTTTTGACGAATCTGTGGTAAGAACCATGGCATTTTCTGTTTTAATTTCTGCCAATATTTTTTTAACGCTTATTAATAGATCGTTCTATTATTCGATACTGACCACATCCCTCTATAGGAATAATTTAGTATATATGATTATTGGAATAACTATACTGGCTGTAGGCATCATGATTTATTCGAGTGCAACAGCAAATTTTTTTGGTTTTGAGTCATTAAACTATAAACAGTTAGGTATTAGTATAAGTATTGGTTTTTTATCTGTTATTTGGTACGAATTAGTGAAGTTGGCGAAGCGCAGAAGATTTTGAATGAAGGGCTAGTTCATCGTATCAGAACTTTAATCGAACACCTATCCCAAGCTGAAAAATATCAGATAATGATAGAGACGAAGTATTTTGAAGATAATTAACAATATAGAAATCGTTGGTATTGAATTCTGTATATAAGCCTATTTTATTAATACCCAAACCATCCCATGATTCTGGTATAGAAAGTTCAATTTCGTTGGAAAACGATAGATGCGGTCTTAACGCCGGTGACCAATAATAATAACCTCTCGGGTATTCACTTGAGTGAAATTTGTAAGCCAGGTCTTCTTGAAAAGTATAACTAAGAAAGAAACCTGGATTAAAAGGATATAGTTTTGCCCAATCGCTCAATTTTATTTCAAACGGTTTATAAGCCAATTTTACTGTTACAGCATGAAGTTCTCCTCCTTTAAAAGCAGGCACATAACCATAATTGAAGTCTAAATATCCTTTTTTATTCTTGAAGATTTCATACCCGGCACCTACGCTGAAGTATCCAATACTGCCTGCATGTTGCACTATGCCTGCATCAGGAATTAAGAATTTTAGTTTTTGTGCAAAAGTTTTCGCTGTTCCTAAAAAGAGAAACAGGATGATAAATGATACTTTAAAAAGAAATTTGTTCAAAACTTAATTTAGTATTTATAATCTCCGCCAATAAGAACTCACGCTTTCCCATAGCACTTGTAATTACATAAGGGATATTGGAGTTATCTAATTTGAACTCTTCGAAATTATGAGTGTGTCCATGAAAGGAAATAAGAAAACCCGGAGTCTCATCAAAAGCAGCTGCATAGTCTTTTACAAGCTTTTCATCAAAGTCGTCAGAAATAGGAGGCACATGAGAAATTGCTACATAATTACTTATTCCAACTTCAGGCTGCAGCTGTTTTCTAAGCCACGGTATATTTGGTACATTGCCACTAAACTGATATTCTCTGCTATTTGTATCATGGCAAATAAACTTTACTCCTCCGTAATTAAAAGAATAATTGAGCTCACCATACATTCGTTTAAAAACATCTCTTCCTCGCATGGTCAGATCATGATTTCCTATAACAGTTACGTATGGAACCGTTAGATTATTCAGTTCCCGGGCTAACCATTGCATTTCTTTTAAAGTACCAAACTCGGTAACGTCCCCGGCCACAATAACAAAGTCTACTTCTGGTATGGAGTTAACTTTTCTATAAAATTTAATGGTTTCATCGTATGATCTTTGGGTGTCGCCAGTTACAATAAACCGTACAGTATCATCCTGGCTGCCATCACCTAATCTTTCCAAATTACTTGCATTTATATTTTTATAAGAGTCTTTATCAAGTATTTGACTGGGGCTGTATTCGAGATTTTTACAACTGAAAATGCTTATACAGAAAAACAGTAATAAATAAGAAGCTTTCATTATTACAAAAATCGCTATCAATTACCTCTTAAAAAAGGTTGGATCTTCGTCTAAACTGGTCAAATCATCTGATTAAAAATTATTGACATAGAGATGATTTTTTATTAACCAATTAAAGCGGCTTATGTACTTTTTCTTGTTTTCAGAAAAAATTATAAAAAATATTTTGCACTTACGAATAGTTTCGTACATTAGTATACGAATTGATTCGTACATATGAATGACATAAATAATGATTGAGAAAAAACCCACTGAAAGTGAAATGGAGATTCTTCAAATATTATGGAGGATGGGATCTTGTACTGTTCGGAGTGTACATGAGGAATTGATAAAAAATAAGGAATCTGGATATACTACGACATTAAAGTTAATGCAGATTATGCACGAAAAAGGCTTAGTAGACCGAGATACTTCCAGTAAATCCCATGTATATAGTGCGATGATCAATCAAGATAAAATAGAAAAGCAATTGGTTGGAAAAATGATTGATGATATTTTTAGTGGATCAGCATCTCGCTTGGTAATGCAAGCTTTAGGGAATCAGCAAGCCAGCGAACAAGAGATTGAGGAAATTAAAAGGTATTTAGATAGTTTAAAATTGAAATAAGATGGAAGAGTTTGTTGTAAAATTTAGCTCCGCTCTTGGATGGAGTATATTGCATTCTTTATGGTTTGGCTTTATTATTTATATATTAATTCTTTGTTTGTTTTATGTTTTTCCAAAAATGAGCGCTTCAGCGAAGAGTCACTTTTCTCTCCTAGGTTCTTTTGCTTTGTTTTTCTTTTTTATAACAATATTTCTGAAAGGTTTTCTTACAATGAATGCCGAAATAGCGATGCAGCTATTAGAAAACCCTTTACAGTATCCTTCTGCTCTTGTAAACACTGTTGAAAGCCATCTTTTCATTGAGCCTTATTTTCCCATTATTGTAAGCGTGTATATCATTGGAATACTGATAGAAGGAATAAAGTTGGTAAGAAGCTATTTCAAATTGAACAAAATAAAATCTAAAGGTCTTTCATCTGTTCCACATGCCTGGCAGTTACTATTTGATGATTTAATAATAAAGATGGGAGTAAAAAGGAAAGTAAATTTTCAAATCTCATCTTTGGTAGAAGTGCCCATGATGATCGGATATTTAAAGCCCTTTGTATTTTTTCCCATTGCCGCGGTCAATAGGTTAGATATGCAGCAAGTGGAGGCGATATTGATTCATGAATTGACGCATATTAAGCGCAACGATTATTTACTCAATTTCTTAAAAGTTTTCATTGAAACTATTCTTTTTTTCAATCCGTTTATTTGGCTTTTGGGAAACTTGATCGAAAAAGGAAGAGAATATGCTTGTGATGATTCCGTTATCAAATTAAATGTTCAACCCAGAATATATGCTGAAGCTCTTTTGCACCTCGAACAATTAAGAAAGAAGGGCCATCATCCTTTGGGAATGGCAGCATTTTATACTAAATCTGATTTATTAAATAGAATTAAACGTATAATAACCATGAAAACAAATTATGTAAACCGCAAACAAAAATTGGTAGCGCTGTCTGTAGGGATTATCGGTATAGCAGCTATTGCTTGGACACAACCCACCGCACAGTCTTCCAAAAATCAAATAAAAATAACTGGATCAACGTATTCACCAAACTCTCTTAATACAGTTCTTCATCCTAACGCAAAACCTTCTTCTGTCAAAGTTGATTTTATAGCAAAAGTATCCAATATGGATGCGACCAAGAAAATGGAGAAACGAGATACTCTATGGAGCAGTTTACAAGATTCTACTGCAACATATTTTCAATCACCGGAATGGAAATCTAAAATTGCCGGGATAGAGAAAAATGCTCAAGGCCTATCTGAAACCGCTAAAGAATTGGCCGCTCAATTTAATTCTGAAGAGTGGCAATCACAAGTAAAAGCGCAAGTTGAAGCAGGGAAATTATTATCAAAAGAGTGGGAAGAGAAGTTACAATCACCTGAGTGGAAAGCAAAGATAGCCGACATAAACAATGCAGCTAAGATTTCTGAGAAAATGGCTAAAGAGTTCGCTGAAAAATTTAACTCTGAAGAATGGCAATCACAAATAAAAGTACAAGTTGAAGCGGCTCAATTATTATCAAAAGAATGGGAAGAGAAGTTACAGTCGCCTGAGTGGGAAGCAAAGATAGCCGACATAAAAAATGCAGCTGATATGTATGAAAAAATGACCAAAGAATTCGTTGAAAAATTTAACTCTCTAGAATGGCAGGATAAAATAAAAACACCGGTTGAAGAAGGGCAAAGCAATAAAAGAAATTAACAAATAATCTAATATCTGTTCTTATTCAGAATTTATGTTAACTTAATATCAAATTAATAACATGGTTGTAGATTTAACTCAAATATGAAACGTATCCTTTTCAATTTGATTGTTATTTTCGGAATGTGGACACAAGGTGTCTATGGTCAAGATATTTTAAAAAGTGGTTACTTGGTTGCCACTGGCGATGATAAAGTATTTATTATCGATCCCAATAAATCCAATGAGAATCACACTGAAGTAATCTGGCAATGGAATGCCGCGGAGGCTACCGATATACCTGCAGAATATAAGAACTATCTTAAAAGTCTGGATGAATGTAAACCAGTTTTAAACAATACTAAGATATTAGTTTGCTCATCATCTGGCGCTACGCTATTAATCGATATTGCTACTAAGAAAGTCGATTTTTATGCTAAAACACCCATGGCTCATTCAGCAGATCTTCTGCCGGGAAACCGGATTGCTGTTGCCAATTCTACACATAAAGAGGGTAATAGTTTAGAACTCTATGAGATCGGCAAATCAGAACATAGATTGTTTTCTGATACGTTATACTCAGGACATGGGGTTGTTTGGGATGGGGAGCGAGAAAGGCTGTTCGTTTTGGGCTACAAACTCCTAAAGGCATATTCTCTGGAAAACTGGAATAGCAACTCGCCGGGCCTTAAACTTGAAAAATCATGGATTATTCCAGATGAGGGAGGGCATGATCTTTCAATGGTCAACGGAAACCATCTATTGGTCAGCACACATCGCAATATCTTCAATTTTGATATCGAAGAAGAACAATTCACCGAATTTGCACCCTTAAAAGGACGTGAAAATTTAAAATCAGTGAACTATAATCCAGAAAGGGAGAACATTATATATACCATTGCTGAAGAAAGCTGGTGGACAAAAAATATCTATCAAACCAACCCCAAGAAAACAATCAGTCTTCCAGACGTTCATTTATATAAAGTTCGTGTCGCCAAATAGAGATAGAATAATCCAATATCTCTAACTTCGCTCACTCTTGTTATAAACCTTTTGTTATATAACGCCCCATACTTGTAGCATTAAACAAACGGTAATCGTATATATCTTAATAGCCAATATATCTTTTACCTAATTTCTAAAAATACTACAATGAACAAAAAAATTTGCTTACTTATCTTATTGATCGGATTCTTTTTCACCTCTTGTAAAAAAAGCGACATTGAATATCAGAATAGTTTCGAAAAAAGTCAACAAGCATGGTTGAATTTCAAAAAGGCAAATAACAATTCTTATCAATATACAGTAACAGGGGGAACTTGGATAGGTAGGTCATGGGAAACAAGATTAAGTATTACTAATGGAAAAATTACCCAACGTCATTTTAAGTATACTAATCTTGATGAAGAATTCGAGAGTAACATCCCGGAAGATCAATTGGAATGGACTGAAAATGAAGATGAGCTTAATTCACATGAACAGACTCCTGCTGCTGCTAGTCTCACGCTTGATGAAGTGTACGAAACCGCCAAGAACGTATGGCTGAAAAAGCAAGAAAATGCCACTACATACTTTAAAGCAGATAACGATGGACTAATTTCTTCCTGTGGATTTGTAGAAAACAACTGTATGGATGATTGCTTTGTTGGCATCACAATCGCAAAAATAGAACCTTTAAACCAGTAAATATCATCATCGATATTTTACTGGCGAGATCACAGACACTCCATGATGGTTGTATAAAATTTGGTTATTATCTTACACTATGCGTTTATTCATCTATCTATTTATTGCTTTTGGGTATGTGTTGCCCACCTTTGGTCAGGAAAAAAATGAAGCTTCATTTATAGCTCCCTTGCATTTTACGAAGATGAAGGTTTCTTCGGAAACTTATGAATCTGTGGGTGTCTTCGATGTGAATGGAGACGGTCATCCCGATCTTATTTCTGGTGCGTTTTGGTATCAAGGACCCAAATTCATCGAACGTCATTTAATTACCGAAGTGAAACGAGTTGGAGAATATTGGGATGATTTCTTAACCATCCCTCTAGACGTAAATGGAGATGGGAAAATGGACGTTATAACTGGAGGATGGTTTGGAGCTACTCTCTATTGGCTCGAGAATCCGGGCACAAACGGAACGTGGAAGCAGCATATCATTGATGAAACAGGGAATATCGAAACAGCGCATGGATGGGATATTGATGGGGATGGAATAATGGAAATCTTTCCTAACAACCCAGGTAAGCCGTTAAAATATTACAAATTAAACAAAGATGCTGAAGGAAAGGGAACTGGTCTATTTACGAAATTTGAAGTTGCTGAAACACAGGGTCACGGATTAGGCTTTGGCGATGTAAATGGTGATAGCCGGAGTGATATTATTGTTAATAATGGTTGGCTGGAGGCTCCCTCAGACTCGAAAGGGAAATGGTCACTTCACCAAGAATTTGATTTTGGAGATGCTAGTGTTCCCATTTTGGTCGTTGATGTAAACAATGACGACTTAAACGACTTAATTGTCGGTCAAGCCCATTCCTATGGATTGGACTGGTATGAACAAAAAGTAGATCAAGAAGGAAAACGGAGCTGGATAAAGCACCCCATTGATCCTTACAATTCGCAGTTTCATACAATGCAATGGATGGACATTGATGGAGATGGTAAACCGGAGCTTATCACAGGAAAGCGATATCGTGCCCATAATGGTAAAGACCCTGGAGCGAACGATCCTTTCGGACTATATTATTTTAAATGGAATGGAGAATCGTTTACCAAAAACATTATCAGTTACGGCTCGGTAGATCAAGGAAAAGGGGCTGGTATTTACTTTTCGATTGCTGACCTGAGAGGTTCGGGACGAAATGATATTGTTGTAGCAGGCAAGGATGGATTGTACATATTCTTTAATGAAGGATCTGCTTTGTAATGGGGATAAAAGCAGCATTAAAAAGCCATAACTCTTACCTTCAATATACATTGCTTTACATGCTTGAGTACTCTTTGAGTACTTCTTCCGTTGAGTCTGCGTTAAAAGGGCTAAAACAACGCATATACAACGGAAGAACAATTCATAAAGGATTTTAGTAAGCTTACGCAGTTTAAATACAGGAAACCATAAAGTAGTCAATATATTTCCCATTTTTGCTGAAAATATAGCGATACTTATATTGTACTTGAAAAAACACTGTATTGAAACAAACTAGCGAGAAGCCTGAAGATCAAAAACTCAAAAGGGGTTTGCAAAACAGGCATATTCAGTTAATTGCTCTCGGCGGAGCTATAGGAACCGGTTTATTTCTAGGTGTTGGCCCGGCAGCTGTATTAGCTGGTCCGGCTGTAATTTTAGGCTATGCGCTGGCAGGCATTATCGCCTTTTTTATTATGCGTCAGTTAGGTGAGATGGTGGTTGAAGAACCTGTTTCGGGTAGCTTTAGTCACTTCGCAAATAAGTACTGGGGATCTTTTGCAGGCTTTGCTTCTGGCTGGAACTATTGGGTGTTATACATTCTGGTAAGTATGTCGGAACTGACCGCCATTGGCATATATGTGCATTTCTGGTGGCCTGAAATCCCACTTTGGACATCAAGCCTTTTCTTTTTTATCGTTATTAATGCCTTAAATCTTACTTCAGTTAAGGTGTATGGTGAGGTAGAATTCTGGTTTTCTATAATCAAGGTGATAGCCATTATCGCTATGATCATTTTCGGAGTCTATTTGCTTATTAGTGGCAACGGAGGTCAACAGGCAAGCATTCAAAACTTATGGAATGATGGGGGATTTTTTCCAAAGGGTTTCTTAAGTGCTGATGGAAAAGGAGGCTTTCAGGGATTGTTTGCTGCAATTGCATTAATCATGTTCTCATTCGGTGGATTAGAATTAATTGGGATAACGGCTGCAGAGGCCGAACAGCCTGAAAAAACGATCCCAAAGGCTACCAACCAAGTTATTTACCGGATTCTGATTTTTTATGTAGGTGCGCTTGTGATCCTATTTTCATTATCTCCATGGAGAAATATTACCACCGATAGCAGTCCTTTTGTAATGGTTTTTGAAAGTTTAAAAGGCTTTCAGTTTAGCTTTTTGGGAAAAACCATTTACTTTACGAGTTTGATTGCTAATATGCTGAATGTTATTGTGTTGACAGCGGCCTTATCTGTCTATAATAGTTGTGTTTACAGTAACAGCAGGATGTTATTTGGGCTGGCGGAACAAGGAAATGCCCCTTCTTTTTTATCGAAATTGAATAAGAATTCAGCACCTATCAATGCGATTCTAATATCGAGCTTATTTGCGGCGATCTGTATTATAATCAATAAGATAATGCCCGAGAAAGCATTGGAGATTTTGATGTCGTTGGTAGTGTCTTCGCTAATTATCAATTGGCTGATGATCAGCATTACCCATTTAAAATTTAGAAGAAGTAAAGAGGCGGATCAGATTAAAACCAAGTTCCCGTCTTATATTTACCCCCTATCAAACTATATATGCCTGATATTTTTAGTAGGTATTTTAGTGATTATGTGGATAACAGGGTTGAAAATATCGGTTGAGTTGATTCCAGGATGGATTTTACTGCTTTACGTTTGTTACCGGTTTATTATTAAAGGAAAAAGCAAAAACGAGAGGGAAACTAAAACAAATTAAAGATTTGTAATGATGTAAACTTGATGGTTATCTCTGTTTACAACTTCATTATTACCTGACGGTAATTATACTTCATGAGGTTCTTCTACTTGTGCAGGAGCCTCTACAGGTTTCTTTTTATTTGTAAACAGCTTGACAATTACCGGTGCTGTTGCAAGCACAACAATTCCCATGATAACGTATTCGAGATTTCGTTGTACCCAAGGATTCTCACCTACTAAGTAGCCAAGAGTTACTAAAGTTCCCACCCAAATAATGGCGCCCACGATATTATAAAGTGCAAATTTCCTGAAATCCATTTCTACTATACCAGCCACGATTGGTGCAAATGTACGTACGATGGGTAGAAACCGGGCTAAAATAATCGCTCCTCCTCCCCGCTTTTCATAAAACTCTTGAGCTTTGTGGATATATTCTTTCTTGAAAAGCCAGTTATCTTTCATCTTTAGCAAACGATGACCAAAGTATTTGCCGCACCAATAGCCCACAAAATTTCCCACAATAGCTGCTATCGAAATCAATATTATCCAATATAAAAGCGTCAGTACGGGATTGGTGGCGCTAAGCGACATGTTAGCGATAATAACTCCTGAGATGAAGAGAATAGGATCGCCTGGTAAGAAGAATCCTATTAGAATTCCGGTTTCAGCAAAGACGATAAACAACAGCAAATAAAGACCGCCATGAGTTACGATCCAGTCTGGATCGGTCAGGTTATTGAAGAACTCTAAAAACACTTCCACAAAATCATTCTAATATTCAGCTGCAAAGGAACGAACAAATACTGGAAACATAATGTAAAAATCCGATTATATATAAATATTGTGGTACCAAAGGAATCGGTACCTTTGCGCCGTGAAATTATTCCCCCTGCTGTTATCTATAATTTTATTGACACTTAATCATGAAAACATTAATTACGCTGATGGCTATGCTGTTTCTTACAGCTTCTGCCTATGCCCAGAATACTTATAAAGCAATCATTAAAGATGCCAATACGCATCAAACATTATCTGGTACAACAGTCAAAATCCAAAATACAACGTTAGGTACAATATCAGACGCAAATGGACTAGTTGTCCTGAATAATATTCCATCAGGTAAACAAGTAATTGAATTTAGTTACGTTGGTTATATAAACGAAACCGATACACTAACCTTCCCAATCGACAATACTACTCCATTACTTGTGATGTTAGAAATAGCTAGTGAACACGAGGAACTGGAAGAAGTAGTAATTTCGGCTACTAGAAGCACCAGAACTATTGATAATATTCCCACCCGTGTAGAAGTTATTGCAGGAGAAGAATTGGATGAAAAGGGCAATATGAAACCTGGAGATATCCGCATGCTGCTTGCAGAAAGTACAGGTATACAAACTCAACAGACTTCTGCGACCAGTGGAAACTCAAGCATTCGTATACAAGGGCTTGATGGGAAATATACCCAAATTATTCGTGATGGATTTCCTTTATATTCAGGATTTTCAGGAGGATTGGGGCTGCTTCAGATAGCACCGTTAGATTTGCAACAAGTTGAGGTAATCAAAGGGTCTTCCTCTACCTTATTTGGAGGGGGCGCTATAGCAGGTTTGGTAAATCTTGTATCTAAAAAGCCCACCGAGGAACGCCAATTTAATATTCTTTTAAATGGAACATCAGCTCTAGGTGTTGATGCAAGTGCGTTTTACGCTCAAAAACTTGAAAACATAGGGACAACTATTTATGCTGCTTATAATAAAGGTACAGCTTATGATCCTTCAGATATTGGATTGTCGGCTATTCCAAAATTTGACCGCTTTACTTTTAACCCCAAATTGTTTCTGGATTTCAATGATGCCACTAAACTTTCCGTAGGATTGAACACCACCATAGAAAAACGTATAGGAGGTGATATGGAATATCTAAAAGGAAATGGCAGTGTTACCCATTCTTATTTTGAAGAAAACAGAACACAGCGATATAGTACACAGCTTGAATTGGAACATATACTAAATGATAAAGCAAAGCTAGTTTTTCGTAATTCTGTAAGTTACTTTGACCGTAGTATTCGTTTGCCTGATTATTTGTTTTCAGGGTTACAGCTATCTACTTATTCTGAAGCTAATTACAATCGTCATGATGAAAGAACAGACCTCGTAGCAGGGATTAACTTTCTTACAGATAACTTTAAAGAAGATCAGAACAGTGATTTTGCCTTAAGAAGCTATAATTACAAAACAATTGGCGGTTTTGTCCAAAACACATGGAACGCAACAGAGAAATTTACAATTGAATCAGGTATTCGTGGAGATTATCACAACGAGTATGGCTTCTTTTTTCTGCCAAGAATTTCAGGTTTATGGAAAGTCAATGACCATTTCTCAACTCGTTTAGGTGGCGGCTTGGGCTATAAGGCACCAAGCGTTTTTACTGAAGATGCTGAAAGAGTTCAATTCAGAAATGTTCTGCCAATTGAGGTTGCTACTACAAAAGCCGAACGTTCATATGGTGCCAACTATGATATCAATTATCGCACAACATTATGGGACGGTGAAGTTGGTTTCAGCATGAATCAATTGTTCTTTTATACCAGAATCAATAATCCTATTTTACTAACTGCTTCCACTAGCAACGACTTGGCTTATGTACAACCACAGGGTAATTTAGATACCAAGGGAATAGAAACTAATGCTAAAATTACTTATCAGGATTTTAAATTATTCGTTGGATATACATTTGCTGATGTAAACCAGCATACAAACAGTAGCAATACTGCTTATCCACTTGTATCCAAACATCGATTGAATAATGTGTTGATGTATGAGGTAGAAGATCAATGGAAAATTGGTGCAGAAGCTTATTACTTCGGAAAACAAAAGTTAAATGATGGAACTACAGGGAAAGCGTATTGGACAACAGGGCTAATGGTTGAGAAACTATGGGAACGTTTTTCTATCTTCATTAATTTTGAGAATTTGACCAATACTCTTCAAACAAAATTTGATTCAATTTATACTGGTAATATAACCAGTCCAGTCTTTAGAGATATTTATGCACCTGTGGATGGTATGGTAATTAATGGAGGGATAAAAATAAAATTGTTTTAATAATAAGTAAATAGTGCCATAGAAACTAACAATAGTACAATGAGGAGGTTTTTCTTAGTCGTATCTTTGTATTGCTATGAGACATCAAAATACCGCTGTTAAATATGAGTTAGTTCCTATTGGCAAAGCTCTGTGGAACGCCAAATGTGTTCGTTGTCGTAAAGGGAATATGTTTAAGCCAGGCTTAATGAGTCAGACTATGTATAAAAGATGCCCTTATTGTGATTTGTTTTATGAAAGACATCCGGGCTATTTTTATGTATCCATGTTCGTTAGTTACGCCATGGCAGTAGCAGAGATAGTTACTTTTGGTGTTGCAACCTCGGTGCTTTCTGGCGGTTCTGAAAATGTATATCTTTATCTAGTAGTCATATTATCTGCTATTGTATTACTTTCTCCTTTCAATTATAGGTATTCAAGGGTGTTGCACATGTATTTTCTAGATCCTGGATTGAGATACGAGCCTGAAGTTGCAGAGAAAATCCATCAGGAAATGGTTTTGGCTATGCAAGAGAATATTGCTAATAAATTGTAAATTGGATAAATGCCAGAACTACATATAAAAAATATGGTATGCGATCGATGCATATCAGTTGTTCGCCAAGGATTCAATGAATTAGGAATTCACCCTGAGGAAGTAGGCTTGGGAGTAGTAAAACTTAAGGAAGCTTTAGATGCTAAGACAAAATTGGTAGTTTCTGAAATGTTGATATCCCTGGGTTTCGAGTTATTGGATAGTGATAAATCACGCTTAATTGAGCGTTTGAAAAATAGCATTATCGCTAAGATCCATCATACAGATTATGTGGATGTCAAAGTAAACTGGTCAGTGCTTTTGTCAGAAGAATTAAAACAGGACTATAATTCTTTAAGTTCTTTATTCTCTTCAGTAGAAGGTATTACTCTTGAGCAATATATTATTCGTCAAAAAATTGAATGTGTAAAAGAACTCCTATTTTATGATGAACTTACTTTAAGTGAGATCTCTTATAAAGTAGGATATAGCAGTGTTCAACACCTCTCCAATCAGTTTAAAAAAATAACAGGCCAAACACCTACCCAGTTCAAATCCACAAGAAACCTTGAAAATTCAAGGAAATCCTTAGATTCCATTAATAATAGTCGTTCTTAAGAGGCTGGTCTTATTGCCGACAGCTATTTTCTTTATGAAATTATATAAAAGAGAATGGGATTTATGTAAGTAGTCGCACTGCCTTATTGGTGACCTTTGTATAGACAAAATAAAAGGTACACTAAAGCAGTAGATAATGGAAACAGAAGTTTTAAATAAGCCAATACGTAAAAGTTTTCCTGTTACAGGGATGAGTTGTGCTTCCTGTGCGGTGAGTATTGAGTCTAGCCTTAAATCCTCATCTGGAGTGATCGATGCAGGTGTTAATTTTGCCAATGAAAGTGCTTGGGCTGAAATAGATGAGGAAGTAACAAACCTTATCGATTTACAGAAAGTGATTCAATCCATTGGTTTCGATCTAATAATTGATGCTGAAGATCCTTTACAGCAGCAAGAAGAAATACAACTAAAACATTATGAGCAAGTAAAGCAAAGAACCATTTGGGCTTCAATTTTTGCATTCCCAGTATTTTTAATAGGAATGTTTTATATGGATCTGCCTTATGGTAACTGGATATCCATGGTTCTTACAGCGCCTGTTTTATTCTGGTTTGGAAGAAATTTCTTCATCAATGCATGGAAGCAGGCCAAACATGGAAAGGCAAATATGGATACTTTGGTAGCATTAAGTACCGGTATTGCCTTTATCTTTAGTGTTTTTAATACCCTGTATCCTGAATTTTGGGAAAGTCGTGGATTAGAAGCTCATGTCTATTATGAAGCAGCAGCAGTAATCATTGCCTTTATATCTTTAGGGAAGTTGCTGGAGGAAAAAGCGAAATCGAATACTTCTACCGCTATTAAAAAATTAATGGGCTTGCAACCTAAAACGGTTCGGATTGTGGTTGATGATGTAGAAGAGGAAATTCCGGTGTCTCAAGTTATACAAGGGGATGTTATTATCGTCAGACCAGGAGAAAAGATTCCGGTTGACGGAACAGTGATTTCCGGATCGTCTTATATTGATGAAAGCATGATCAGTGGAGAACCAATTCCTGTCCTAAAGAAAAATAATGATGAAGTATTTGCAGGTACAGTAAATCAAAAAGGAAGCTTTCGATTTAAGGCTGAAAAGGTAGGAAGCGATACCTTGCTTTCACATATCATAAAAATGGTGCAAGAAGCCCAGGGAAGTAAGGCTCCTGTACAAAAACTGGTAGATAAGATTGCTGGAATCTTTGTCCCGATTGTTATTGGTATTGCCTTGCTTACTTTTTTAACCTGGATACTAATTGGCGGTGATAATGCATTTACCTATGCTTTGTTGACATCGGTTACTGTATTGGTAATTGCCTGTCCTTGCGCATTAGGCTTAGCTACACCAACTGCAATAATGGTTGGAATTGGAAAAGGTGCTGAGCATAATATTCTGATTAAGAATGCCGAAAGTTTAGAATTAGGATATAAAGTAAATGCCTTGATTTTAGATAAAACGGGTACAATCACTGAAGGAAAACCAAAGGTTACTGCCATGGAATGGGAAATAAAAGAGGATCTTGAAGTGTATAAACAAGTATTGTACAGTATGGAAATTCAATCAGAACATCCCTTAGCTGAGGCAGTAGTGAATGAGTTAAAAGATCAGCAGGTTTCAGGTATAAGTTTTAACTCTTTTGAAAGTATTACAGCAAGAGGAGTTAAGGCAGAATATAATGGTATGTTTTACTATGTCGGCAATAAAAAGCTCATGGATGAGCATAATATTCAAATCAGTGAGAGTCTACTTGAGAAAACAAATGCTTTTCAAAAACTGGCCAATACCGTTATTTATTTCTCTGATTCGAGAAGAGTAATCTCGGTTATTGCCATTGCCGATCAGGTAAAAGAAACTTCTGCTAAGGCTGTAAATCAATTGCAAAATATGGGAATTGAGGTCTATATGCTTACTGGCGATAATTTGCAGACTGCCGCAGCCGTTGCAGATGAAGTAGGCATAAAGCATTTTAGGGCGGAAGTTCTTCCTTCTGAAAAAGCAGATTTTGTTAAAGAATTACAAAGTAAAGGGAAGGTTGTAGCAATGGTGGGAGATGGAATTAACGATTCGCAAGCTTTAGCCCAAGCAGATGTAAGTATTGCTATGGGAAAAGGGTCAGATATTGCAATGGATGTTGCTAAAATGACACTTATTACATCCGATCTTCAATCCATTCCCAAAGCGTTGAACCTATCCAAGAAAACAGTTCGTACGATTCGTCAAAATCTATTCTGGGCTTTTATATACAATATAATAGGAATTCCTTTAGCAGCAGGTGTATTGTATGCCTATAATGGATTTTTGTTAGATCCTATGATCGCAGGTGCGGCAATGGCGTTGAGTTCTGTTTCTGTGGTTAGTAATAGCTTACGATTAAAAACAGCAAAACTTTAAAAATAAAACAACTGAATTTTTAAATATAATTTATAAAAAATGGAAACATTAAAATTTAAAACAACTCTTAAATGTAGCGGATGTGTAACTAAGGTAACCTCCGGTTTGAATAAAATAGCAGGTGAAGGAAACTGGGGGGTGGATCTTGAAAATACACCTAAAGTTTTAACTGTAACAGCTGCGGTTTCTGATAAGGAAATAAAGGCAGTATTAGAAGAAAACGGTTTTGAGGCAGAAAGGGTTTAACAGATTCATCTTAATTAGATTAGTTGGTTCTGGAATTAATATCCTTTAAATAAAAACCCTTGCTTACACGCAAGGGTTTTTCATATATTTATTGTTGATAACGATATGAGTACAATAAATTCCCATATAGAACAATATATAGAAGGCTTCGATAGTGAGAAGAAAAACATTTTAGAAAAACTATTGCTTATTATCAGAAATGTAGTGCCACCGGAGACTGAAGAGACCTTCAGCTACCAAATGCCGACATTTCGCTACAATGGTAATTTGATACACTTTGCAGCATTCAAAAACCACATAGGTCTTTATCCCGGGCCTGATGCTATACAGCATTTTGCCTCAGAGCTACAAACCTATAAAACAAGTAAGGGAGCGATTCAAATTCCTCTTGATAAACCTTTGCCTCAAAAATTGATAGAGAGCATTGTATTGTATAATGTAGAAAAGCTAAGAGATAAGAAAGCTCCGAGATGGGATAGCTATCGTGAACAATGGGTTTCGGCCGAAGAAATCATGAATCAAATTATTGTACAGACGCCTTTAAAGAAAGAATTTAAGTGGGGTACAGATATTTATACATTCCAGGGGAAAAATATAGTTGGCTGGGGTGGATTCAAATCATTCTTCTCCATTTGGTTTTACAATGGCGTATTTTTAGAAGACAAAGAAAAAGTGTTGGTTAGTGCATCAGAAGGAAAAACCAAGTCTCTCCGGCAATGGCGTTTTACTGATGTCAAAAAAATGGACGAGAAGAAAATACTGGCCTATATTCAAGAATCTATTCAAACAATTATTGACGGTAAAATCCTTCAACCACAAAAAAGTAAGCCCGTAAAACCTGAAGGAGTTTTAAAACTAGCATTACAAAACGACAAGGTATTCCAATCTTCTTTTGAGTCGCTTACAGCGGGAAGAAAAAAGGAATATATAGAATATATAAACGAAGCCAAACAAGAAACAACCAAGCAAAAGAGACTGGAAAAAATAATTCCTCTCATTATGCAAGGAAAAGGTTTGCACGATCAGTATAAAAACAAATAGCAGATAATCAAGATGTTAATTACCTATACTGGCAGTTTCTTTAATGGTATTCATGCTTTGAGCAAGGTTAATTAAAGGATCAGAAACACTTACTTTCTTTGCGTCCAATGGCGCATATAGTTCCAGACTAGACTTCAGTAAGGAGTCTTTTGCGAGGTAAGCAATTTCGTCCGGGTTCATGGCCGACCGATAGAATAGCCAGTTTTTATAAGCTACTTTTTTAGGAATGTCTGCTCCTCCAATGTTAATACCAGTAGTTATAAGTCTTTCATCCAACGTTCCTTGTAGTGTGCTGCCACTGTAAAGCATGGTAACTCCTTTAGCATAATAATGCGTGATAGTAACCTGATGCCACTTATTGTCATTAACTTTTGTAGTTCCGGCGATGTTGCCCGATTTAGCCGATGAATATACAAGCTGTCCGTTCTCGTTGATGGATATTGTTCCTTTTCCTGCCACATCATTAATCTCTAATAAAGTTCCCGGATTACTTGCTTTAAAGCTGATAGACGTTGTAAACGGATGAACAATGTTTTCAGGAGTAAATGCTATGTACTTACCCTGCGATTTGTTTTTAGAAAACTTAATAGATGATCCTTTTACTTTTTCAGGCATAGGTTTTTTACTTTCCAACGCATCAAATAATGAAGGCACAATTGTATAAGACATCTCTTCATGGCCTTCATCATTTGGATGTGCAGCATCAGACCAGAACCCATCCATCCAATGGCCAGAAAGATCATCTACTGCACCCAGTAAGTTAATACTTGGAACATCCCATTGGTGAATTAACAGGTTCATCTTTTTTATAAAACTGTAATCCTTTTCATTGTAATCATTTCTAGTATAGCTATTGGTAATAATGGGAGTATAACCATCGGATCTTGCTTTATTGATCAGAATCTTCATGTTCTTCTCAAACTGATCAAACATCGGTTGCCCTTGTTCATGAATACCTTCGTTACCCAAGGCCAATGCAAAAATGACGTATTTGCCTTTTTGAGGCAGGAAGTCTTTTTCATATCTATTCAATACCCTTACTGTATTATCCCCTCCGATACTAATGTTGGCTGTTTCCCAAACAATTCCACTTGTAGAGACCCGGTTCTTAAGAATATCTGAAAATAGGCTGGTATAACCTTTTAGGTTAGTTGCTCCTTGTCCGTATGGAACAGAAGAACCAAAATAGACAATCTTTAAGTGATTGCTATTCTGTGGTGTTTGACTTTTTGCACTAAACGAAAGGAGAATTGTTAAAGCGAGAATTAACGCTTTTTTAAAATAGCTATATTGCATCTGTTGGTATTTTTATTTGTGAATTTAGTCCTTTTCCGTCCTCGACAAAAGGAAGTTCAGGCCACCTTTACCTGGAAGTACCCCAGCCATCGAATGTTCATTAAAGATCATAACGATACCGTCATTTGGTTTATAAACTGGCCAGAGAGGAAGCCCTTCGCTATTTGGATTACCTGTTTTAGCAAAGTTTGCCCAATAGGAAGACATTAATTCAGCTAATTCATGATCTGCTGGTTGTAATGGCCGGTTTAAGAACTTAAGAGTATTTAATACATAGGGAACTTCTGCAGTATGAAAAGCTCCGTATTTTTCAAACTCAGGAGTAGCAGGAACTTTTCTTCCAAAGTAATAAAGATAGATTGGATTCTTAGCTTGAGCGCTTTGCACAGCACCCCATTTATAACCTGATAAAGCAAAGGTTTGATCGCGGCTGATTTTAACGTTTGAAGCACCAGCTTCTGCATCTGTATTAGCCGGATAGTGTTTTAAAAATTCAGCTGCATCAGCACCATATTGATCTTGAGCACGCTTAATAAAATCTTCTTTCTTTTGCACTGCAGATGAGAATGAATCATCTGCGTTCCACCCAGTTATAACAGGAACCTGGTTTTGCTTCCCTTCAGCAAATATTTGTGAGACAGGTTGTGACAGCACGTAGCCATCAATAATTACCGAAAAGCGGCCTTGCAGTTTTTGTACAGCTTCTGCTGGCATCTCGCGTAATTGTTTCAGGGTAAGTGAGTTTGCCTCTGCTAATTTCTGACCTTGTTCTTCAGCACCTTTCAATGTAGTTGAATTGCTTAATAAAAAAGATCCGCTTTCTGAGATAGCTTTGGCAAATAAACCCTTCGCTAAAGGTGATGCAACCAAAGCGTTAACACTCATAGAACCTGCCGATTGGCCAGCAATAGTTACATTATCAGGGTCGCCTCCAAAGGCTTGAATATTTTGTTTTATCCATTTTAAAGCAGCTATTTGATCTAGTAAACCGTAATTTCCTGAGGCATGATTTGGAGATTCTTTTGTTAAGTCAGGATGAGCCAGAAATCCAAGAATTCCTACACGGTAGTTGATGGAAACAAAGATTACATCTTTCTTAGCCATCGCTTCTCCATCGTAGATTGGCACTCCGCTACCGCCGCTTGAGAAGCCACCACCATATATCCAAACCAAAACCGGTCGCTTATCCTGCTTGGTTTTTGCGTTAGTCCACACATTCAGGTACAAGCAATCTTCATCTATCGGTGTTTCAGGAATTAAAAATTCCGAAGTATAAACACCAAAAGGAACTGGTTTGCCCTGTATTGGGCTTGCTCCAAATTTATCTGCTACCCGAACACCTTGCCAGGATTTTGCAGGTTGCGGAGCCTTCCATCGAAGATTACCAATAGGCGCTGCTGCATAAGGAATTCCCTTAAAAGACAGAACATCTCCGCCTGTATTTTTTACGCCTGAAACTAAACCTGACGTTGTTTGAACGACATTCAGTCCATCTTGTTTAAATTTTATCAAAGTAAATGCAGAACTGAAAATGATGATACTTAAAACAACAATTTTAAGTCCGATTGTTTTGTGTGGCTTCATAGAGATTAATTTGGCAGCTAAAATTACTGATTATTTATGAAACGAATTGCAGGTTAGAGACTAAGCTTAACCTAAGCTTGATAATTATTTAATATATGTGGCAACTAATCTATCGACCTTTGTATTGTTATTTAGGATACATACATGCCAAAAAGGGAAATAGATTTAGTTGTAATCTCCGACGTTCACTTGGGTACTTATGGTTGTCACGCCAAAGAGTTAATTCGCTATCTAAAAAGCATTCGGCCAAAAAAACTTATTCTTAATGGTGACATTATCGATATCTGGCAATTTAGTAAATCGTATTGGCCCGATTCTCATATGAAGGTTTTACGAAGGATTATGAAGATGGCATCGGATGGTACTGCGGTTTATTATATTACAGGGAATCACGATGAAATGCTACGCAAATTCGTAGATCTTAAGATGGGTAATTTTCGACTGGTAAACAAACTGATTCTGAACTTGGGAGGTAATAAAGCATGGTTTTTTCATGGAGATATTTTCGATGTCACCATGCAGAATTCGAAGTGGCTTGCCAAATTAGGTGCTATAGGTTACGATTCCCTGATTCTGCTTAATAGCTTTGTTAATTGGTGTCTTACCACCATCGGCAAAGAAAAAATGAGCTTTTCGCAACGTATTAAAAAGCAGTTTAAAAATGCTGTAAAATTTATTAATGATTTTGAAAATACAGCTGCTGACCTGGCTATCGACAAGGGATATAAGTATGTAGTTTGTGGTCATATTCATCAGCCGGAGATAAGGGAAATTAAATCAGATAATGGCACTGTTCTTTATCTGAATTCTGGCGACTGGGTAGAAAGCCTTACTGCCCTGGAGTATCATAAAGGACAGTGGGATATTTTCAAATACAAACCTGAAGACTTTATAAATCATTCTTCTGATAGTGATGATATTTTAGACAACCAGGATCTGAATTCTCTTCTTGATATCAAATCTTTATTGAGCCAAATAAGCTAATTTGATCTTTTAGGATAAAAAAAGCCGCTCAGGAATGAGCGGCTAAAAAAATTAGTGTATGTTATTTGTATAACCTGAAGTTATTATTTGTATAACGGAAAGCGTTCCATTAAGTCGTTTACTTCATCGTGGATTTCAGCTAATTTCTCCTCATTTTCAGGATTCATTAAAGCCTGGTCGATTAGGTTAACGATGGTTTGCATTTCTTTTTCTTTCAATCCGCGAGTGGTTACTGCAGCAGTACCTACACGAATTCCAGATGTTGTAAATGGTGATTTATCATCGAAAGGAACCATGTTTTTGTTAACTGTAATTCCAGCTTCTCCAAGAACTCTTTCAGCAACTTTTCCGTTGATGTTTTTATTGCGAAGGTCGATCAGCATTAAGTGATTGTCGGTTCCTCCGGAAATGATGTTATATCCTTTATCAGTAAATGCTTTTGCCATAGCTTGAGCATTGGTTTTAACTTGCAGGATATATTCCATGTATTCGTCGCTTAAAGCTTCTGCGAAGGCAATTGCTTTTGCAGCGATGGTATGCTCTAACGGGCCACCTTGTATTCCTGGAAAAACAGCCATGTCTAATAGAGATGACATCATGCGTATTTCTCCTTTTGGAGTTTTTATTCCGAATGGATTTTCAAAGTCTTTTCCTAATAAAATCAATCCACCTCTTGGTCCGCGAAGGGTTTTATGAGTAGTAGTAGTTACGATATGGCAATGTGGAAGCGGATCTTTCAATAAACCACGGGCAATCATTCCGGCAGGGTGTGAAATGTCAGCCAATACCAAAGCGCCAATTTTGTCAGCTACTTTACGGATGAATTCATAATCCCAATCTCTTGAATAAGCTGATGCACCGCAGATAATCAATTTAGGTTTCTCGCGTAATGCAACTTTTTCTAATTCTTCGTATTCGATCAGCCCGGTATCTTTATTAACACCGTAGAAATACGGGTCGTATAATTTACCTGATGAGTTTACAGAAGAACCATGGGTTAAGTGCCCCCCGTGTGATAGGTCGAATCCTAATATTTTATCGCCTGGTTTTAAAACAGCTAAGAAAACAGCTGCATTTGCCTGTGCTCCCGAGTGCGGTTGTACGTTTGCCCATTCTGCATTGAATAGTTGCTTAGCACGCTCTATTGCAATGGTTTCAATCTCATCTACAATTTCGCAACCACCATAATAGCGTTTCCCCGGAAGTCCTTCTGCATATTTATTCGTCAATACAGAGCCAGCAGCTTCCATAACTTGCTTGCTCACAAAGTTTTCGGAAGCAATAAGTTCTAAGCCTTCCTCTTGGCGGTCTAATTCTTCCTCAATTAGATCAAATATTAAGGTATCTCTTTTCATGTTTTTTTAATGTCATTCGGATAAACGGCAAAGATATTAAAAATGAATGTTTTAATCAGGATAATAATGCACAAATTGTATACATATTATACAAATTGATTACAGATAATATTGTTTACACCTAGGCGGTTGGGGTATATCTTTCAATACGGAAATTGTTATAGCCGCTAAGAACTTGAATGTTGATGAGCTGTTGCTGCAGCATTTCTAAGATTGCCAGGAAATTATAAACGAACTGCACCTTATCTTTCGAATGTTTCAGGATGGTTTGAAAGTCTAGCTGCTCATTCACTTCCAATAAGGAAGCTATTATCTTTCTTTGTTCTTCAATGGTATAAGGGTACTGTTCAATTCGATGTTTAACTTCCTGTGTGCGGTTAGTATGATTTTTTATGGCCCGGTCATAAACCTGCATGAGTTTATAAAGGTCAAAAGACTCAAGCTCTTCGTTATATTCATTGCTTTGTGCAGCCAGATTTAGATCGTATGCAATATTTCTGCGTTTTTCGAGCATGCTACGATCTGCTTCTAGCAAGCGCAAATCTTCACAAACAACTTTGAACTGTTTATAAGCAATTAGTTTTTGTATCAGATCTTCTTTTAGGTCTATTTCACTTTCTTCATCATCCAAACGAATACTTGGGAGGAGAGATTTAGCTTTGATTCGCATTAATGTGGCCGCAACAAAAATAAACTCGCTTGCTATTTCCATATTCAGTGCTGCCATTTGTTGAATATAGAGCAAGAAATCCTGGGTTATTTTGGCAATCGGGACATCCATAATATCCAATTCATCTCGTTCAATAAAGAATAGTAGTAAGTCAAAAGGACCTTCAAATTGCGGTAGATTTATTTCGAAATTGCTAGTACTCATGAACCCCGGGAGATTGCTTTTTTACAAAAGTATTGAAAACTCTACAAGTTATTTATTAATTTGGAACCTTCGTAATTTAATTATAATCATTTGAATCATGTTCAAAATCCAACTTATATTACTTTATGCTTTTTTTACTTTTTTCAGTTTTTGGTTAAATCTGGAACGTCCTAATGTTTCTGATGGGTTGAAAGTACAAAGCGACGATACCTTAAAAGGTGTTACCTGGCCTGATGAATTTACTCTTACCAAATTTTCAGGGCCTGATCTTACACCTAGTCCTGCTTGTTTAGCAGTAGCAGCCACCGGAGAGGTGTTTGTTGGTGTCGATAAAATTGGATCATTGGGTAAGACACCAGGGAATGGAAGCATTATTAAGCTTGTTGATAGTAATAATGATGGAAAGCTAGATACCCATACTGAGTTTGTAAAGGTTAATAATCCGCGTGGTATTATTGCAATGGGCGATCAGGTATTTGTTCTTCATGCTGTCTTTTCTGAAGAGACGGGAAAGGCTTCCGGTATGGATTTGGTAGTTTTTGAAGATAAGGATCATGATGGAGTGGCTGATGGGCCGTCGAAGCCATTGATTCAAAATATCAGTTCTCCTAAGTTTATATCAGACCGAGGTGTTGACCATGCAACGAATGGCATTAGAATGGGTATTGATGGTTGGATTTACATTGCTGTCGGAGATTTTGGCTTCTATAATGCAGTTGACCAAGCGGGTACTAAATTGACCATGCACGGTGG
This sequence comes from Albibacterium bauzanense, assembly GCF_004339765.1. Classification (GTDB taxonomy): domain Bacteria; phylum Bacteroidota; class Bacteroidia; order Sphingobacteriales; family Sphingobacteriaceae; genus Albibacterium; species Albibacterium bauzanense. The sequence continues at coordinate 621,165 of NZ_SMGO01000002.1, forward strand.
TGGTATTGTACGTGTCAGGCCTAATGGAACAGAGATGGAGATTTACACCCATGGTACGCGTAATATTTATGACGTGGCTATTGACCCCTACATGAATATTTTTACGCGTGATAATACCAACGATGGTGGAGGCTGGAACATTCGTTTTAGCCATCAGATCCAGTCGGGAGAATACGGCTATCCCCTTTTGTTTAAGAACTTTACAGAAGAGATCATTCCTGCTTTAGTTGACCTGGGTGGTGGATCAGGAACGGGTTCTTTGTTTATGGATGAACCTACCTGGCCAGCAAAATACAACCATGTGCCGATGATGGCTGATTGGGGAAATAGCAAGCTTTATATTCATCGGGTTACTCCGGATGGTGCAAGTTTTACACAAGAGGAGGAAGAATTTATAAAGCTTCCGCAAATTACGGATTTGGATGTTGATGGTTCGGGCCGTTTGTATCTTTCTGCCTGGGATGGTGCTGGTTACTCAGGAAGCCCGGATAAAGGCTATGTTGTGCGTGTGGTACCTAAAAATTGGAAATACAGTGCTTTTCCTGATATTAAAAAAGCATCGGTAAAGGAGCTGGCAACTTTATTACAATCAACAAGCAGCGTTGCTCGTTTGAGTGCTCAACAAGAATTGCTAAAACGTTCGGCTAAAGATGCAATGAAGGTTTCATGGGCTATGGCAGCTGATAAAAAATTGCCATTATATAGTCGTGTGGCTGGTATTTTTACTTATGCACAAGCGGCAGGCGAGAGTGGAACAAATAATTTGCTTAAACTGGTGTCTGATAGTGATGTAAAAGAATTCGCATTACGCGCTCTTGCTGATCGCAAAACTGCTAGTAAAAATGTTCCTGTTGAACCTTTTATTCAAGCTTTGGCAGATCAATCGCCACGCATTCAGGCAACAGCTATTATAGGTTTAGGTCGTCTAGATCGTCCTGAAGCAATTAGCTATCTTTTAAAGACAAAAGTTCCGGCTTCATTTGTTGCTCTTCCAAAGAATATGGAAGGTCCGCATGCAACGCCAAACTCTGCAATTATTCCTGCACATCTGGCTGTACAAGCATTGGTAAAGCTGAATGCGGTTGATGCATGCGTTGCAGCTATCGGGACCGAAAACTCAACCATCGCTTTGTGGGCTTTGCGTTATATGCATGATCCAAAAGCTGTTGATGGGCTAATTGCTGCCTATGGAAAAACAAACGATGAAGTATTAAAGAAACAAATTATAACCACGCTTGCACGTCTGGATAAAACAGAGGCTCCTTATGAAGGTTTGACTTGGTGGAGTACAAGGCCAGATGGTCACGGCCCTTATTATAAAGCTGTTGACTGGGAGTTAACTCCAAAAATTAATCAATTCCTGATCGCAGAAAAAAATAAAGGCGAAGGTTCTGTAAAGGAATATTACGCTGATCTGAATGCGAAGTTTCAAATGGGAATTGATGAATTTGGAGGCAGTGAGAATCTTTTGGCCGGGAATGAAAATGAGGTTGCGATTGATCTGGAGTCGATAAAAAATAAGAGCGGGCAAATAGGTAAAACTTCTATTGAGGATGTGCTGCTTGCTATTCAGGATATAAAAGGAGACCCAACAAAGGGTAATGCTATTTTTATGAAGCAAGGGTGTGTTGCTTGTCATAGTATTAATAAAGGCGATCCATTAAAAGGGCCGTTTATGGGCCAAATAGGTTCGATTATGAATCGTGAGCAGATTGCAGAATCGATCTTGAAACCGAATGCTTCTATATCTCAAGGTTTTGCAACAGTACTTATTGTTACAAAGTCTAAGGATAGTTATATGGGTTTTGTTACCGCAGAAAATGCTAACGAGGTAGTTTTAAGAGATATTACCGGGCATGTTTCAACAATAAAGACATCAGATATTGCTTCTCGTGAAGAAATGGAGATGTCTATGATGCCTAGTGGTTTAGCAAATTCATTATCGATTGAAGAGTTCGCTTCTTTGGTTACTTATTTATCGGAGCAGAAATAAAACAAAGTTTTATGACTTGTGTCCTGCATATTTTTTAATAGCAGAATGTTTTGTATTAAGCTTTAGGAAGGCTGGTCAAAATAGGATGTTTTAAATATTATGCCGTAATTTGTACAAGTTTGAAGAGGAACTTATTGGATATGGATTTTGAACCGGGAAAGTTATTAAAGAACATTAATAGCCCCGCTGATATAAAAAAGCTTAAAGAATCTGACCTTGAGCAGCTTAGTAAAGAGCTACGTCAATATATAATTGATGTAGTTTCTGTATATGGCGGTCATTTTGGAGCGAGCTTAGGCGTGGTTGAATTAACGGTGGCTTTGCATTATGTTCTAAATACGCCTTACGATCAATTAGTTTGGGACGTAGGTCATCAGGCTTATGGACATAAAATCCTTACTGGTAGACGTGATTCATTTTATACCAATAGAACTCATCATGGTATTAGTGGTTTTCCGAGACGTTCAGAAAGTGAATACGATACATTTGGAGTAGGGCATTCTTCTACTTCTATATCAGCAGCTTTGGGTATGGCGGTTGCATCTGTTTATAAAGGTGAAACTGACCGTCAGCATGTAGCTGTTATCGGTGATGGTGCGATGACTGCCGGTATGGCATTTGAAGCGTTAAATCATGGAGGTATTGCTAATTCTAACTTATTGGTGATCCTGAACGACAATTGTATGTCTATTGACCCTAATGTAGGGGCATTAAAAGAATATCTGACACAAATTTCTACATCGAGATCGTATAATAGATTTCGGGATGATATTGGTTATGTGTTAGGAAAAATATCTGAATTAGGGCCGGATGCTTTAGGGGCGGTTAAGAAGATTGAGAAGAGCATTAAAGGTACTTTGTTAAAAAACAGCAATCTTTTTGAAGCGTTGAAGTTTCGCTATTTTGGACCGGTTGATGGTCATGATGTAAAGCGATTGGTGAAAACGCTGGAAGATTTAAAGACCATTCCGGGTCCTAAACTATTACATGTTATTACTACGAAAGGCAAAGGTTATGCTTTGGCTGAGAAAGATCAGACCAAGTGGCATGCCCCTGGTTTGTTTGATAAAATAACGGGTGAGATTAAGAAATCAAGCTCTGTAGCGCCTGCTCCACCTAAATATCAGGATGTTTTTGGACTTACCCTGGTAGAGCTGGCAGAGAAGAATAAAAAAATAATGGGTATTACACCTGCAATGCCATCAGGCTCTTCATTGAATATTATGATGAAGGCTATGCCTGATCGGGCATTTGATGTGGGTATCGCCGAACAGCATGCTGTTACCTTTTCGGCGGGGTTGGCTACGCAAGATCTAATTCCTTTTTGCACCATCTATTCTAGTTTTATGCAAAGAGCATACGACCAGGTGATCCATGATGTAGCTTTGCAGAAATTGAATGTGGTTTTCTGTTTGGATCGTGCTGGTGTGGTTGGCGCAGATGGCGCAACGCATCATGGTGCTTATGATTTAGCTTTTATGCGCTGCGTTCCGAATATGATAGTTTCTGCACCAATGAATGAAGAGGAATTGCGGAATCTGATGTTTACAGCACAGCAAGATAATATGGGGCCATTTGCTATCCGCTATCCACGTGGACAAGGTGTTATGGTTGATTGGCGTAGACCTATGAAGGCGATTGAGATTGGAAAAGGAAGAAAGATATGTGATGGGGAAGAACTTGCTATCCTTACTATCGGGCATATAGGTAATGAAGCTGTAAAAGCTTGTCGTACAGTGAACGAGCAAGGAATATATCCGGCTCATTATGATCTTCGTTTTGTTAAACCGCTGGATGAGCCATTGCTTCATGAGGTGTTTAAGAAGTATAAGAAGATTATTACTGTTGAAGATGGCACGATAGAAGGTGGAATGGGTAGCGCAGTGCTGGAATTTATGGCTGACCATAATTATTCGAGCCAGGTTGTCCGCTTGGGCATTCCTAATACAATAATAGAACACGGTGAGCAGCAAGAGCTTTGGGCTGAGAGTGGGTATGACGCTGACTCTATTGTGAAAGAAATTAAGCGTTTAGCAGTTAGCAGAAAGACTAACACATTGGCGGGTTAGCTCAAAATACGATATACAAAATTTATATGCTCAGAACACATACATGCGGTGAATTGTCGCTTGCCGATTTAGGAAAAGAAGTAAAACTTTGTGGTTGGGTTCAGAAATCACGTGATCTTGGAGGGATGACTTTTGTGGATATGCGTGATCGTTTTGGTATTACACAATTAACGTTTAATACGGATGATGATGCTGCTTTACGGGCAAGTGCACGTGAACTGGGTCGTGAATATGTTATACAGGTTTCGGGTACGGTTATAGAAAGGGCGAGTAAGAACTTAAAAATGGCTACGGGTGAAATAGAAATTAAAGTTTCACAGCTTGATGTTTTGAACCCAGCTAAGTTACCTCCCTTTTTAATTGAGGATGAAACAGATGGAGGGGAAGATATTCGATTAAAATATCGTTACCTGGATTTGCGCCGTAATCCGGTTCGTAATAATTTGATTCTTCGCCATAAAATGGCGCAAGAAATTCGTAAGTATTTGGATGCTGAGAATTTTATAGAGGTTGAGACACCGGTTCTAATTAAATCTACACCCGAGGGTGCAAGAGATTTTGTGGTTCCAAGCCGCATGAATCCCGGTGAGTTTTACGCATTGCCTCAATCGCCGCAAACTTTTAAGCAGTTATTAATGATATCTGGCTTTGACCGTTATTTTCAGATTGTAAAATGTTTTCGTGATGAGGATTTGCGCGCAGACAGACAGCCTGAATTCACTCAGATTGACTGCGAATTGACATTTGTTGAGCAAGAAGATATTCTGAATATTTTTGAAGGTTTGGTTAGGCATCTATTTAAGAATATTAAGGGAGTTGTTTTAAATGGTTTCCCTAGAATGGATTATGCAGATGCTATGCGTTTGTATGGATCTGATAAGCCGGATATCCGTTTTGATATGAAGTTCATTGAAATCAATGAGCTTGTGCAAGAGAAGGGTTTCTCTGTATTTGACAAAGCGGAATTGGTTGTTGCGATTAATGCTCAAAACTGTGCTGTTTATACAAGGAAGCAATTGGATGAGCTTACTGATTTTGTAAAAAGACCGCAGATAGGAGCTACAGGACTGGTTTATATCCGTTATAATGTGGATGGTTCATTGAAATCATCAGTTGATAAATTTTATACAGAAGAACAGTTAAAAGCGATTGCTGATAAGGCAGATGCTAAGCCGGGTGATTTGATTTTGATTATGGCTGGTGCGGTGGATAAAACACGTAAACAGCTTAGTGAATTGCGTTTGGAGATTGCGAACCGGGAAGGTTTGAGAAACAAAGAAACTTTTGCGCCTTTATGGGTAACTGATTTTCCTTTATTGGAATGGGATGAAGAGTCTAATCGCTATCATGCTATGCATCATCCATTTACAGCTCCTAAGCCAGAGGATATGGTTAAATTAGATACTGAACCATTGAGTGTTCGGGCTAATGCCTATGATATGGTTATTAACGGAAGTGAAGTTGGAGGTGGATCCATCCGTATCTTTAATCAGGATGTTCAGGCTAGAATGTTTGATTTATTAGGGTTTACTCCTGAAGAGGCCAGAAAACAATTTGGGTTCTTAATGGATGCCTTTACATACGGAGCTCCACCACATGGAGGGATTGCTTTAGGTTTTGATCGATTGGTTTCCATCTTCGCCGGATTAGATTCTATCCGCGATGTAATTGCTTTCCCTAAAAACAATGCGGGCAGAGATGTAATGATTGACTCACCCTCAACGATTGATGAGAAGCAATTGACTGAATTATCTATTCAGGTGAAGAAGAAAGACTAATTGATTTAGAAAGGTAAGTCACCCTCTTCATCTTGGTTCTCTTTGTAATTAACCGGGTTTTCGTTTTCAAAACCAGATGTACCTGTAGATTCGAAGTCGCTTTTGCGTCCTAACATAGTGAAGTTGTCAGCCACAATCTCGGTTGTATAGCGTTTTACGTTTTCCTTATCTTCATAAGAGCGTGTACGTATTTTACCCTCGATGTAGACTAATTTTCCTTTGTGAAGAAATTTCTCAGCAATTTCTGCTAGTCCGCGCCACATGACAATATTGTGCCACTCTGTTTGTTCAATTCTTTTTCCGTCTTTATTGTAAGTTTCAGAAGTTGCAAGCGGAAAACTGGCTACGGTTACGTTATTGTCTAGATGACGAACTTCTGGATCTTTACCTAGGTGCCCTACTAATATAACTTTGTTTATTCCCGACATATCAAAATTAGTTAATTAAAATACACATCCATAAAAGAGAATATAAGCTTTGACTTAGCTAATTTATCTAAATCTTTTATCAATACATAATTCCAGTCTCTATTTTTGAGTGCATCTTTTTTAATATTCGTGATCTCAAAAAATCGTGCATGGATATTTTGATGACTAAGGATATGCTTTGTAGTAGCACTGCTGTATATAATTTCTGCCTGTTCTCCGAAAAGTTTGATGAATTCTTCTGAGAGCTTTATCTCCTCATCATTCAATGAGAGGGAGCTTTCTAGCAGGGGTAATTCGAATAGGCCTTCCCAGATATCACCTTCTTTTCGTCTTTGTATTAAGATCTCATCATCCTTTCTTATTACGAAATAATTGAAATAGCGGTTTCTGCTCTTTCCTGCTTTTATTTTTACCGGTAGTTTATTAACAAGGTTATTCTGATAAGCAAAGCAGGTTTGTTGCAGTGGGCAGCTATCACAATCAGGGCTTTGAGGCTTGCATTGCAATGCTCCAAATTCCATCATCGCCTGGTTATGAATGCCTGGATTTTTTCTATCTAGTACTTCCTGTGCCAAGCGATTGAACTGCTGTTTGCCTTTAGAAGAGTTTATGGGTTCATCAATTCCAAAATATCGGGCTAATACGCGGCTTACATTGCCATCGACTACCGCTTTGGACTCATTTATAGAGAAGGAAGCGATTGCTGATGCTGTATATTCACCAATGCCGGGCAGCTCAATTAATTTGTCATAGTTTGATGGAAAAATGCCTGCATACTCCTGCATAATTAATTTAGCTGTTTTTAGCATATTCCTTGCACGAGAATAATAACCGAGACCTTGCCAATGCCGTAATATTTCTTCTTCAGGTGCTGATGCAAATGACTCTATATTGGGGTAATGTTCTGTAAATTTATAGAAATAGGGAGTGCCTTGGTTAACGCGTGTTTGCTGTAAGATAATCTCTGATAGCCAGATAATATAAGGATCATTGGTTTCTCGCCATGGAAGATTGCGTTGATTCTTATGGTACCATTGGATTATTTGTTGAGAAAAATACATTCTGCAAGATTCGTAAATAAAATTAAAATAGTATTAAATTTTTATTTTTAAACTTTGTGAATATCTTACCATTAATCAAGATCTTTATGTAATATTTAGATTAGTTTTGCTTAACTATTGGTTAATAGCGTGTTTAGAAGAAATATTTGTTTATAAGGATTTTGTTTAATCATTATAAAAGGATACTTTTGCGTCCCAATTCGTTTAGAGAATCATATAATAAAAGCATATATAATAAATTAAATTAAAACATGACTAAAGCAGATATTATCACGGAGATATCCAATAAGACTGGATTAGAGAAGACGGATGTACAGGCTACTGTAGAAGCATTCTTCAAGGTGGTGAAAAACTCCATGATTGAGGGTGAAAATGTGTACGTTAGAGGATTCGGAAGTTTCGTTGTAAAGAAAAGAGCTCAGAAGACCGCTCGTAACATTTCTAAGAATACCGCAATCATTATTCCGGAACATTTTGTTCCTAGTTTCAAACCTGCTAAGGTTTTCGTAGAGAAAGTTAAAGCAGGCAATAAGTCTAAGTAATAATTAAGGGATTATGATCAATACAAAACAAATAATTGTGATTGCAGGAATTGTGGTGCTTATGGGCGTCATTCTATTGCAGCCAGTAAAAAGTTTGACTAAGGAGGAGCCTGTCGCTACTGAAGATGCTATGGCTTCTGCTACAACTGATCAATTTTCCCTGGAATCGGTGTCTCAGATAGCGAAACAAGGCCTTAGTGCTAATTTGACAAAAGAGATTACTGATTTAGAAACTAAATTAAATGCTGCATCTGATGCAGATAAATTACCTTTATATAAAGAGCTGGCTCAACATTGGCTTGATGTGAATCAACCTATGCCTGTAGCCTTTATATATGAAGAGATTGCTCAGGAAGAACCAAGTCTTGAGAACTGGGTGAAAACAGGCGATCTATTTACAGATTCTTATCAACACTTAAGTGATACGGTTATGGCTCCTGCTTTTACGGAACGAGCTAAAAAAGCTTATGAGTCGGCATTGGCTATTGATGATAAGAATTTGGATGCAAGGACCGGTTTAGGTACAGCTTTAGTAAATGGCCCGGCTCCAATGGCAGGTATTACAATGTTATTGGATGTGGTTAAAGAAGATCCTGCAAACTTAAAAGCAAATTATAATTTGGGATTGTTTTCGATGAAATCGAGACAGTTTGATAAAGCAGTTGAACGTTTTAATACGGTGCTTGAGCAGACCCCAAATAATGCTGAAGTTTGGTTCTATTTAGCCACAAGTTATGAAAATATTGGCTTGAAAGCAGATGCAATAAAAGCTTTCCAGAAAAGCAAGGAGCTTGCTGCTGATCCAAGCCTAACTCAATTTATTGACCGGAAGGTTGAAGAGCTGAGTAAGTAATTAATAAAATTAAAAACATTTAAAAGAATTATTATGCCAAGCGGAAAAAAAAGAAAAAGACATAAAATGTCAACTCACAAACGCAAGAAACGTTTAAGAAAAAACAGACACAAGAAAAAATAGATTTTTAGATTGAAAAAAGGCTGCCTGTAACCGGAAAATGGTTACAGGCTGTCATATTTCAGAACTATTTATTTATTTCTAAGGGTTGTTTCCCTTAGAATGTGTTCGTTTATAAAGTCTTATGGTTTCATTGAAAGTTGCCATATGCTATTTATTGTATTAGTATTCGCAACTTTCTAATACACTAGCTGTTGGTAAAGGAATTAATAATTGATTCTACTCCTGATTCAGGAGTTACAATCGCCCTACTCCAAGATAAACAGCTTGTTGAGCTTAATACCGAACAAGTAAATAATAATTACGCTGTAGGCGATATCTATCTGGGCAGGATAAAGAAGATTATGCCTGGGCTGAATGCCGCTTTTGTGGATGTTGGCTATTCTAAAGATGCATTTTTGCATTATTTGGATCTGGGTCCGCAGGTAGAAACACTCATCAAGTTAACTAAGATGGTGAAGAATGGTAGTTTTAAAGATAAACTGCTATCGACCATCAATCTTGAAAAGGATATAAATAAATCAGGAAAGATATCTGAGATTTTGTCTCGGAATATGCTTTTGCCTGTTCAAATTGCAAAGGAGCCTATTTCTACAAAGGGTCCTCGTTTAAGTGCAGATTTATCGATCGCCGGTCGTTTTGTAGTGCTGGTTCCATTTTCAGAGGCTGTCTCAATCTCAAAGAAAATCAAGTCTAATACAGAACGTAACCGCCTTAAGAGAATTGTTGAAGGAATTAAGCCACCTAATTTTGGTGTGATCATTCGGACGGTTTCTGAAGGTAAGGGTGTTGCTGAATTAGAGAAGGACATACTGGATCTCGTTGATAAATGGGAGAAGTTTACAAGACGCCTTCAGGTTGCAGAACCTAGTAATAAGGTATTGGGAGAGATGGATCGTACATCGACCATCTTACGTGATATTCTAACGGATGAGTTTTCTCATATTCATATTAACGACCCTCTGATCTTTGAGGAGACAAGGTCTTATATTCAAGGAATTTCTCCTGATTTGGAGAAGATCGTAAAATTTTATAAGCATAAGGAGCCTATTTTTGAGCACTTTGGTGTTGAAAAACAGATAAAATCTGCTTTTGGAAAGACTGTCAATTTGCCTGGTGGTGCTTACCTGGTTATCGAGCATACGGAAGCTCTGCATGTTATTGATGTGAATAGCGGTAACCGTACGGCAAATAAGGAGAACCAGGAGGAAAATGCTTTTCTGGTTAATAAAGAGGCCGCAAAAGAAATAGCTCGTCAGTTGCGTTTGCGTGATATGGGAGGAATTGTAGTCATTGACTTCATTGATATGCACAAAGCTCCAAATCGTAAGGAGCTGTTTGAGTTTCTTAAAGAATGCATGAGAGATGACCGTGCTAAACACACTATTCTGCCTCCAAGTAAATTCGGACTTGTTCAAATTACTCGTCAGCGTGTGCGCCCGGAAATGAATATAATTACCAGTGAAAAGTGCCCAACTTGTGATGGAACAGGGGAAATACGTGCAAGCATTGTTTTAATGGATGATATAGAAAGTAATTTAAACTATATCTTAAATGAACAAAACGAGAAAGACATTACCTTGAATGTACATCCATATATTGAAGCATATATTAAGAAGGGATTAATATCACAACGAATGAAATGGCTTTTCAAATATGGAAAGTGGATTAAAGTAAAGAGTGTCGCTTCTTATAACTTAACGGAGTTTCATTTCCAGAATAAGAAAGAAGAAGAAATCAAACTATAAGGTATATGGCCAAAGCAAGGAGCACCTATTTCTGTCAGAATTGCGGTTTCGAGAGTGCCAAATGGTTGGGGAAGTGTCCTTCTTGCGACCAATGGAATACTTTCGTTGAAGAGGTAATTGAGAAGACAGCAAGCAAGGTTCCTGATTGGCGTACCGAAAAATCTTCTAACAGGACATCTAAAGCTGCGGCTATCCATTCTATAGTTTATAAGGAGGAAGCCAGGTTGCAAACTCCAGATAAGGAGCTAAATCGGGTTTTAGGTGGAGGTATCGTACCAGGTTCTTTGACTTTAATTGGCGGAGAACCTGGTATTGGAAAGTCTACGTTGATGTTGCAACTGGCTTTAACTATGCCTAAGCTCAAGATTCTTTATGTTTCTGGTGAGGAAAGTGAACAACAATTGAAAATGCGTGCTGAGCGAATTAAACAATCGTCTCAGGCATCTTGTTATATATTAACCGAAACCGCTACTCAGAATATATTTAAACAGATTGAACAGGTGGAGCCTGAGTTGGTAATTATTGACTCTATTCAAACGCTTCATTCTGCTCATATTGATTCTTCGCCGGGTAGCGTTTCTCAGGTCCGGGAGTGTACGGCTGAGCTTTTGCGGTTTGCAAAAGAGTCTGGAACACCTGTTTTTATTATTGGTCATATCACAAAAGAAGGATCGATTGCCGGGCCTAAGGTTCTGGAGCATATGGTAGATACAGTTTTGCAGTTTGAAGGGGATAGGCATCATGTATATCGAATTCTACGTGCAGTTAAGAATCGATTTGGATCATCGTCAGAACTTGGTATTTACGAAATGCAGGGTGCTGGCCTCCGAGAAGTTTCTAATCCTTCTGAGATCTTGCTTTCTCATCGGGAGTCTACTACCTTAACGGGTATTTCAATTGCATCTATGCTAGAAGGTGCACGACCTATGTTGATTGAGGTTCAGGCATTAGTGAGTACTTCTGCTTATGGAACGCCTCAGCGATCGGCTACAGGCTTTGATGCCAGGAGAATGAATATGCTGTTAGCAGTATTAGAGAAGCGATTCGGTTTTCGTCTTTCTATTCAGGATGTCTTTTTAAATATAGCAGGTGGTTTACGTGTGGAAGATCCTGCTATTGATTTAGCTGTAATCATGGCTATTATTTCTTCACAGCAAGATATCCCAATACCATCAGGTGTTGTTTTTGCAGGTGAAGTTGGTCTATCAGGAGAGATTAGGGCAATTAACCGGGTTGATCAGCGAATTGCTGAAGCTGAAAAACTTGGCTTTGAGAAGATATATATATCGAAATATAATTCAAAAGGACTGGATATCAGTCGCTATAAAATTGAAATAGTTCCTCTTTCTAAAGTAGAGGAACTATTTCAACAATTGTTTGGTTAAGCTTTAAATGCTTATTTACTTAGATACATTGATTTCTTTGCACTAAGCTCTCTAAATCTAGGATGTTCTAAATCTTTAATAAAGAGAATGGATTCTCCTGTTGATTTCATTTCAGGACCTAATTGCTTATCTACTTCCGGGAATTTATTGAAAGAGAACACCGGTTCTTTAATAGCATATCCTTTTAACTTACGCTCAATTTTAAAATCTTTTAGTTTATTAGCACCTAACATAACTTTGGTTGCAATATTTACATAAGGCACATCGTATGCTTTTGCAATAAAAGGAACCGTTCTGGAGGCTCTTGGATTGGCTTCAATTACGTATACTTTTTCGTCTTTTACAGCAAACTGGATGTTAAGCAACCCGATTATATTTAATGCTTTTGCAAGTTTAATGGAGTATTCTTCCATTTGACGGATAACATTGTCTGATAAACTATAAGGAGGTAGCACAGCATGTGAATCGCCTGAATGGATACCTGCAGGTTCAATGTGTTCCATTAAGCCAACAATATGAACATCTTCGCCATCGCTGATTGAATCAGATTCAGTTTCCTCGGCCCGGTCTAGGAAGTGGTCAATTAAAACTCTATTTCCTGGTAAGTTGCGCAAGAGTTTAACAACTGCCTTTTCCAGATCTTCGTCATTAATGACGATGCTCATTCCTTGTCCTCCTAAAACATAACTAGGACGAACAAGTACCGGATAACCTACTTCTTTAGCAACCAGTAAGGCTTCTTCTGCACTTTCTGCTACACCATATTTAGGATAAGGGATATCAAGTTCTTTTAATAGATCGGAGAAGCTTCCACGGTCTTCAGCGAGATCCATGTCTTCAAAAGAGGTTCCTATAATCCTTATACCATGTTCTTTTAGTTTTTCTGCCATTTTTAATGCAGTCTGGCCACCTAATTGAACAATCACTCCTTCTGGTTTCTCATGTTCAATGATTTCACGAACATGTTCCCAGAATACCGGTTCAAAGTATAGCTTATCGGCCATGTTGAAATCAGTAGAAACGGTTTCAGGGTTACAGTTAATCATGATGGCTTCATAGCCTGCTTCTTTAGCAGCGATTAATCCGTGTACACATGAATAATCAAACTCAATACCTTGTCCGATACGATTTGGACCAGAGCCTAATACAATAATCTTTTTCTTATCTGTAACGATTGATTCGTTTTCGTCTTCAAAGGTTGAGTAGTAGTAAGGTGTTAAAGCCGGGAATTCTGCAGCACAGGTATCAACCATTTTAAACACGCGATTGATGCCTAATGATTTTCTTCGTGTATATACATCTTCTTCAGAAACATTTCCTAATATCCAGGCAATCTGACCATCTGAATAGCCTTTCTGCTTTAAGGTTAGGAAGAATTCTTTCGGGATGTTATAGAGTTGATATCTTTTAAGTTCTGTTTCTAATAGAACAAGTTCTTGTATTTGAACTAAGAACCATTTGTCGATTAGAGTGATTTTACGAATGGATTCTAATGGTACACCCATTTCGAAGGCATCTTTGATATGGAATAAACGATCAGCGCTTGGATGTTCAAGACTATACATGATTTCTTCCAGATTTCTGTTTTGACGACCATCGGCGCCTAATCCCAGACGGTTGGTTTCTAAACTCTGACATCCTTTTTGAAGAGCTTCGATGAAGGTACGACCGATCGCCATCACCTCTCCTACTGATTTCATTTGTAAACCTAATTCGACATTTGCACCTTTAAATTTATCAAAGTTCCAGCGTGGTATTTTCACAATCACATAGTCTAAGCTTGGCTCAAAATATGCTGATGTGTTTTTTGTAATCTGATTTTCTATTTCATCCAGGTTATAGCCTATTGCTAATTTTGATGCAATTTTTGCAATCGGATAACCGGTTGCTTTGGATGCAAGAGCAGATGAGCGTGATACACGAGGATTAATTTCAATAGCGATTATTTCTTCATTATCAGGATTAACAGAGAACTGAACGTTACAACCACCTGCAAAGTTACCAATAGCGCGCATCATTTTAATGGCCTGATTGCGCATCTCTTGATAGCAGCGATCACTTAGAGTCATGGTAGGTGCAACAGTTATTGAGTCTCCTGTATGAATACCCATTGGGTCAAAGTTTTCGATTGCGCAAATAATGATTACATTATCGTTGCTGTCACGAAGAAGTTCAAGCTCAAACTCTTTCCAGCCTAATACGGCTTGTTCAACTAATACTTCGTGAGTAGGAGAAGCTTGCAGGCCTCTGCTTAAAGCTAATTCAAATTCTTCTTTCTTATGAACAAATCCTCCTCCTGTTCCACCAAGTGTATAAGAAGGGCGAATTACCAATGGGTAACCTATCTCTTGAGCGGCTTCTTTTCCTTCTAAAAAGGAGTTTGCGATTTTTGAGCGGGCAACTCCGATGCCAATATCAACCATTAATTGTCTGAATGCCTCGCGGTTTTCAGTTGTTTCAATTGCGGCAATATCAACGCCTATAATATCGACATTGTATTTTTTCCAAATACCTCTTTCGTCGGCCTCAATACATAAGTTAAGAGCAGTTTGTCCGCCCATTGTAGGTAAAACTGCATCAATCTTACGCTCCGATAAGATTTCTTCAATACTTTCGCATGTGAGCGGTAGTAAATAAACATGATCCGCAATAACCTTATCGGTCATGATGGTTGCTGGATTTGAGTTTATGATTGAAACTTCGATACCTTCTTCTTTTAAAGAAAGTGCTGCTTGAGATCCAGCATAATCGAATTCACAGGCTTGGCCGATTATTATAGGTCCTGAACCAATAATTAATACGGAACGAATGGAAGTGTTTTTAGGCATTTTTTATTTAAAAAGTATAAAACGAACAGCACTATTACAGATCGGGATTTGTCCGTTTAGGAAGGAAATTCCGACTGCTTTGTCGGAGTGCAAAGATAGAAAATTTCTAGAGTCTTTTTGATAAAATCAAGCGTTTTTCTTAAAAATCTTTGCATACACCTGTTATTTCTTTTTCTAGTCGTAAATTGCGGGTTGATATGGGGGCAAATAAAATTATTAAGATTGCAATTGTAGGGCCGGAATCGACTGGTAAATCTTCTTTAACCAAACAGTTGGCAGATTATTTTGAAACTTTGCTTGTTCCTGAATTTGCCAGGGAATATTGTAAAGACCTTCATCGGAATTATACGTTGGAGGATGAGATCAATATTTTTCATGGTCAAATAGCTTCAGAGAAAAGGATTATTAAATCAGCGAAGAAGGATTTTATTTTTTGCGATACAATGGTTCTGACTGTGAAGATCTGGTGTGACCATCTTTTTGGCTCTACTCCGAAGGAAGTGTTAAAGGGTATAGCAGAGCAATCTTATGATTTATATTTATTGATGGATATTGATTTGCCTTGGCAGGAAGATGAATTGCGTGATTTCCCAACATTAAGAGAACATTTTATGGAAATATGGCATCAGGAGTTGCAGGCACTCTCTGCAAATTATAAGATAGTTTCTGGAACTGGTGATCAGAGGCTTCTTAATGCCAAAGATATTGTGCAACAGTTCCTAAGAGAGAAC
This sequence comes from Albibacterium bauzanense, assembly GCF_004339765.1. Classification (GTDB taxonomy): domain Bacteria; phylum Bacteroidota; class Bacteroidia; order Sphingobacteriales; family Sphingobacteriaceae; genus Albibacterium; species Albibacterium bauzanense. The sequence goes on from NZ_SMGO01000002.1 coordinate 636,701, forward strand.
AGCAAAAGTGTTTAATTATAAACGGTTGCTTTTAAGATCAGCTAAACCCTTCTTTAAGGTAAATAAAATGTAATTTTCATCACGTTTTACACGTTTAGCTAAACGATTTACCAGTTCAGCTTCTTGTCCTGGCTGATATGCCAGGTCTTCGGCACTCAAATGAATATATTTGCGCAGTAGCTTTAGTTTTAATACTTCCCATTGCTCTGCATTGATAACTAGATCTGCCATTTTATTAACTTTTCACAAAAGTAATTAAAATGAAGATGGAAGTCAAACAAATTATTGATGGTTTAGGCTCGAAATTTGCTTGTACTTTGTAATTTTTAAACTATATAATTATTAACCATGAAAAAAATCTTTCTAAGTCTGCTTTTAATCGCGGGAACGACGCTGGCAGCATCGGCACAAATACTTCCTTCTTTTCAGTTTGGATTGAAGGCGGGTGCTAACTTTTCTAATTTAAAGGATGTTTCTATTAAATCAGAGACCCGAACAGGAGTTCTTGGGGGAGTATGGGCACGTGTTGGAGGTGCAGGAGTTCATTTTCAACCTGAATTGTATTTTATATCCAAAGGTTCGGATGGGACGGATGGTAAATTTAAATTTACTACTATGGACTTACCTTTATTGTTAGGTACTCGTATAGGAGTAGGGCCAATTGCTGCTCGTGTGCAAATAGGACCTGTAGTATCATTTGTAATGGATGAAGAGCACTCATTTATAGATAATGTTGGACAAGTAACACAGTTTGATGAATATAAGAAACAAACTTTTGCTTTAACAGGTGGTATCGGGGTTGATATCAGTAACCTTAGAGCTGATCTGCGTTACGAACAAGGCTTGAGCGATGTTTATGATAGTAGTGAGAGCGATGATAATGGTCGTTTAAAACTATGGACTTTAAGTGTTGGTTACCGTCTTTTTTAATTCGATAGCTCTTTAAGATTAGAGTTTTGATCAAAAGAAATTTAGAGGTGAGGATCCATATCCTCACCTTTTTGGTTGAATGGAATATCTTCACGCCTTAATCGTTCTAATCTTTTCTCTGCCATTTTATTGGTTTCGTAGATTCTTACAGTAATTAAAAAGTATGAAAGTAAGAGCGGACCATAAACTAATCCCATCAGTCCAAAAAGAGGGATGCCTATAATTACCCCAATAATTGTAATAATGGGGTGAATATTCCCCACACGTTTGGCTATGATTAGCCGGAGAACATTATCGATGTTACTAATGAAGATTAATCCGAAAAGTAACATGCCTATTCCATTAAAGTTATCGCCCTGAACAATTGCCCATATACTTGCTGGTACAAATATCATAGGAGCACCCACTACAGGAATAAAAGATAAAATGGCTGATATTACTCCCCAGAAAATAGGGTCATTGAAATTAAAATACCAATAACCTAAGGTTACCAAGGATCCTTGAATCAGTGAGATTAATCCCTGACCTAAGACATTGGAATAGGTGATATTTCTGAGTTCGCGACCAAATCGAAGTGCATTTTCCTGTCTAAATGGTGCAAACCTAAATAAGCCAGCCTCAAATTGTTTATAGTCTACCAGAGCAAAATATAAGAGGAAATACATAACAGAGATACTTAAGAGTAAGTTGGCAGCTCCGCTTAACAAAGAAGTGAATATATTACCGGCAGAGGATAGGATATTCCGAAGTACGTTTTCTATTAAATCTGGTTGATGTAGCTTGTCACCGGCAAAATCGCTTATTTGTTGAATTACTTGCTGTATCCATTGTGGATTTTCTTGAATTTCCACAATCTTTGAAACTACCATAGATCCTACACCAAGGATTGGAAGTATAATGACCAGAAATGAAAAAAGAATGATAAAGATCGCGGCAAAATTCTTTTGTAGTTTCCATTTATCCATTATGTATAGAAACATGGGACGGAAGATAGTATACATAACAATGGTGCCCAATATAGCGCCGAAGATTCCGCGAACAGAATAGAGAATAAAGCCTCCTAGTATAATTAATAAGACGAAAGTAACACGATTTCGTTCTTTGTTATTATAAAGTGGAGTAGCCATCTTGCTTTAAAGTTAGGATTAATCAGAAATTAGGCTTTCTTTTTTCCAGAAAAGCAAGTACCCCTTCTTTGAATTCTTCGGTGCCAAACAGGTTGGAAAACTCATTAATCTCTGTTTCATAACCTTCGTTAGATAGAGAGGCGTTTACTGCACGGATAGCTGCAGAAATGGCTCGTGGAGAACGTGTGGCAATTTTATTCAATAGTGTGTTTGCTTTATTTATGAGGTCTGATAATGGAACTACATAGTTTACAAGGCCAATAGAAAGAGCCTTATTGGCATCAATCATATCTCCAGTCAAAATAATCTCGAGTGCATGCCCTCTTCCTACTAATTGAGTAAGACGCTGTGTTCCGCCATAGCCGGGTATCAATCCTAATGAAACTTCCGGAAGTCCCATTAAGGCGTGATCTGCTGCTATGCGGATATGACAAGCCATGGCTAATTCCAATCCTCCACCTAGTGCAAAACCATTGATTGCCGCAATAATTGGTTTGCTTGCTTGATGTATTACATCAAATACTTTGCTTTGCTCTTCACGAGCTAATTCCTTACCTTCTTTTGAATCAAACGTTGAAAACTCAGCGATATCTGCTCCTGCGACGAATGCTTTTTCACCTGTTCCAGTTAATATAACACCTTTTACATTATCTTCTCTTAAGGCATCGATAATTGCATGATGCAGTTCATCTAATGTGTCTTTATTGAGCGCATTTAGTTTCTTTTCCCTGTTAATTGAGATCGTACAAGTTGAAAGATCCTGATTAACAATAATGTTATGATAATCTGTTTTCATGAAAGACAAATTAGAAGATTAGTAATTTCTGTTCTCTAAAGTCCAGTTTTGGATATATGCTACAATATCATTCATAGAAGTTCCTGGAGCAAAGAGTTTGCCAACGCCTATTTTATTCAAGGCTTGCATATCGTCCTCTGGAATAATCCCTCCTCCTGTAAGCAAGACGTTTTTTACGCCTTTTTCTTTCATAAGATTGATGATCTTCGTGAAGACAGTCATATGTGCTCCAGATAATATAGATATTCCGATGGCATCAACATCCTCCTGAAGAGCGGCATTAACAACCATTTCCGGACTCTGGCGTAAACCGGTATAAATAACCTCCATTCCTGCATCACGTAAGGTTGTTGCAATGACTTTGGCCCCACGGTCATGTCCGTCTAATCCAACTTTAGCAACTAAAACGCGAATAGGTCTGCTTAATGTTTCTGCCATAAATACTTTTGCTTAAAGTTAGAAACTTTTAGATGAATTAGGATATTGAATTATTCTGATTTTTAATTTAAAAAATAATTTTCGTATATTTATACTTAATTATCTAATAGTTACTTTTTTGGCATTAATGAGTTTTAAAAATTATATTTGCCAACTTTAATAGAGATTTTGCATGGATGTGAGAAAGATTACTTTATTTCCGAAATTAATATTGCTTGTAATAGCTATCATTACCCTAAGTTGGGTGCCTGTTAATTCCGTAAATGAAAATAGTTTTAAAGTAAATAAAAAGAGTTCGGTACTAAGCCCGGTTAAATTATTAGAAAGCGAAGCCTCGACAATTTATGAGAACACTAAGTTGGCGGACGTTGGTCTTTCTTTTAATGTATTTGAACAAGCCTATATTGGTTTTCTAAATTTAAAAAAATCAGATAAAATAAGTGAAGACGCTTCTGTCTTAAGTATTGCCGATTTTGATCAATCAAGTAAAGCCAAACGTTTATGGATTCTTGATTTGAAGACAGATAGTTTATTGTTAAATACCTGGGTATCTCACGGTAGAGGAAGTGGCAATGATATGGCAACAAAATTTTCTAATTTGAGTAATTCATATCAAAGCAGCTTAGGATTTTATGTGACCGGAGAGGTATATAGGGGTAAGCATGGACGTTCTTTGCGATTAGATGGTATGGATAATGGATTTAATGATAATGCACGCGATCGCGCCATTGTTTTGCACGGCGCTCCTTATGTAAGCTCTCAAGCCATTAAAAGTTTGAATCGTTTAGGTTTGAGTCATGGTTGTCCTGCTGTTCCTCTTGAACTAACTAATCAGATTATTGATCTTATCAAGGAAAAAACGGTTCTTTATATTCATGCAAGTTCACCTGTCTATCATTCTGTATATTTAGATTCAGAAGAAGCCGGCAAACATTTATTAGCCTATACTCATCTAGATTCCACTTTTCAAGTAGGGATATAAAACAGTATCTTCTCCGTATATATCGGAATAAAAATACAAAGTATTGTTTCTCAGATTGATGGTTTTATAGTCTAAAACTACTTGCGTCTGTGGTGATAATGCGATGTCGTTAGCGTCCATTTGTTCGGTTGATTCCATCTCGCTTTTAATTTCATTGAATTTATCCCCATTTCCAAAGAGTGCTTGTGCCAAATCCAGAGGTTTAGCAACCCGAACACAACCATGGCTTAGTGCTCTATTTTCTTTTTCAAAAGCAGTTTGAGTAGGTGTATCGTGTAAGTATACACTGCTATTATTTTTAAATAAGAATTTAATTTTTCCAAGTGCATTCTCACTTCCGGGTCTTTGTCTAAAACGATAAGGCAGATTGTCTGGTGAGAAAGCAGACCAGTCTATATTCTCCGAGCCTTCTATAACTTTCCCATCTTCAAGAACGTCAATTCCACTGTTAACGAGATAGAATCGATCCTCCTGTACATGCTTTAACATTTCTTTACCAGCAATACTTTTTGGAATATTCCAAACAGGGTTTACTTGTACACTATGAATTTTGCTTGCTAAAACAGGAGTCTCGTGACCAGTTTCGCCAACTACCACCTTCATGTTTATTATGGATTTCCCTTCTTTAAATACATCCAATTGAAAGGCCGGAATATTTACATATACCATATTAGAAGCATCAAAATCTTGTTTCCAACGTGCTCGTTCCATATTAACTATAATAGTTTTTGAAATTTCTTTTCTCTGCTGGTCTTCTACTGCTAAGTTCGACTTTAATTCTTTTTGTAAAGCGAGGTAAAGAGGTGATGTTGGTTGGATACTATCCAAGAGAGATGTTAGGTCTGTCGAGGTAAGAATGCTTTTCATAAAAACAGAATCTGGCCGTTTTGTTTCTATATAATAGCGCCGCAACACTTTATTAGGATTAACAACACCGTATTGAAGGGCATTGCTATAGTTAATTAAAGCATCTGCAGTTGAGATTTCCAACTGAGCAAGCTCTTTGTATGCATCTTCTTCTGTCTTGATTGCATCCTTGGAGATTATCGCATTTAGAAGCTTCTGATAATTATCAGCGTGGAAATAATCAGAACCTATTCCATGCTCAAGACTATTAGCTAATCGTTCAGCAAGTTGATTCAATTTATTGTCGTGAATAAACTTCTTAATTAGCGTAGCCTGATAGCCATTTTGTTTATAGTAGTTGGCAAGGAAGGTTTTATTTTTGAAATTATTTCCTTCTTTTTCAAGGGTTGACTGTAGAGTAGCGGCCAGCTTCTCTTCCTCTATATTCTTATAGACATCATTCTTTGTTTCTTTAGATAAGATACTTCCTAAAGTAGATTCACGATTACAAGATGTAAATATTAATAAAAATATAAAGGATATAAGTAATATCGGATGGTAACTTCTAACTTTCATATATAGTTTATGTTAAACTATGGTTAGAATGCAATAAGTTTGCCAGTTCTGAAGAGAAGAATTAATTAGTAATAGGTGTCGCTGGCTCTATTCTTAATCCAATGTCACTAATCCCTTTAAGGCCATTTACACGCATATTTTGCTCGAATTGAAAAGTATATTTTCCAGTATCAGTGAAGTGATAATCTTTTAAAAAACGCACCTGTTGGCTAATCAGGCTCCCGGCACTTTTGCCTTTCCAAAGGCCTTCAGGGTTGGCTAATTTAACTTCTACCCGGTAGGTTATCCTGGTTTTATCCGGATTTTGCTGATGGATTAAGATGAAAATATTTGAAAAGGGATAATCGATAGAATTCCTTAGGTTTAAATAGAGATGATATGGAGTATCCTTATTGGTTATATGAACAGGAAACAGAGGTTTCTGTTCATATAACCAAGCTTTGTTTTTAATGGGTATATTTTGATCTATAAGCGCATTGTCTGAACAAGCAGCCAGACCAAAAAAAAGAATTATCAGCAAGGAAAGCTTAGCCTTCATTTGTATTATCCGGTTTGTTAGGATTTTTAGGACGCTTATTATACCGCTTCTTTTTACGTACTTGTCCTTCTGTTTTAGGCTGAGGCTCCTTTGTTGCACCTTTTACTTCAACAGTTTTGTTTTCTACAGGAACTCGTTCAGCAGGTTTTTTTGCAGGAGCCTTATCCATTAAAGGTTTATTCTCGCTTGTTGTCTTTTCTAACCGATTATTCTTATTTCTTGAACGATTCTTTGAATTGCGTCTTTTATTTTTGTTCTCGTCTAAGCGGGTTAAGCTGTCTTGTCCTACTACATTTTCATAATCATAGGTACGTTCTTTTTCTTTAACTCCTACAGTCGGGATTGTTAGATCTTTAATATCCTCCGGTTTTATCCCTTTAAGGTTTTGTTGTTGAATTTCTTTTACCCGGTCAATTGGTAAAGGAATCCAGCTGTCATCACCTTGAAAACTAAACCACATCAGTCGTTTAAAGATATCGGTCTTCTGTAGGTAAGCATTGCCTTTTATGGTTTCCAGTTTATTAATATCTGTTGGAATATCCTTTAAAGCATCCATATAAGTGTCTAACTCATAGTTTAAACAACATTTCAGTTTGCCACATTGGCCAGCCAATTTTAGGGTATTTAAAGAAAGATTCTGATATCGGGCTGCAGAGGTGGATACCGTTTTAAAGTCTGTTAACCAAGTTGAGCAACATAATTCACGACCGCAGGAGCCAATACCACCTAAGCGGCTAGCTTCTTGACGCATACCTATTTGTCGCATCTCAATCCTTATGCGGAAGGTCTCGGCCATGCTTTTTATTAGCTCTCTAAAGTCAACACGACCATCGGCTGTATAATAGAAAGTAGCTTTAGATTTATCTCCCTGATAATCTACATCGCTAATTTTCATGGATAAGCCTAATTGCAGAGCAAGGGTACGTGCTTTATGCATAGTTTCCCATTCCAATGCTTTTGCTGCTTCATATTTTTCAATATCAGATGGTGTCGGTTTACGATATACCTTCTTTAAAACAGATTCTTCCTTTGTGTTTTGTTTTTTTAGCTGTAATCGTACCAGTTCGCCCATGAGCGATACATGTCCGATATCATAGCCATTAGTAGATGATTCAACAACAATCATCTCACCCATTTCCATATATAAGTCATTCTCATTTACGAAAAACTCTTTTCTGGATCCCTTAAAACGTACTTCAATGATGTTAAAAGGTTTATAATTTGATGGCATATCCATGTGGGACAGCCAGTCGTAAACATCTAATTTATTGCAACCATTTGTGGTGCATGTGCCATTACTTTGGCAACCCTTTGGTGAACAACCACCTCCGGATGAACAACTATTACATCCCATATTATATATATTGAGTCCCTTTCGGGAGCGTTTGGTACTTTAAAAACAATACGATCTGCAAAGATACATCTAAAAATAAGATTTTCGGATTTGCATTCCGTTCAATATGATAGCTTGCTTTCTCAAACTCAGCTACTACTGCTTCAATTTGTGTGTAGTCAAAACGTTTGCTAAACTTATCTGCAAAGTCTTGCTCCACTTCAGGTAAAAATACTAACTCAACCAGATCTTCTTTTAATAGAAGCGCCTCTCGCATCATGTTTATGGCATATAGAAGAAAGCTTTTCTGGCCTTCTCTGCCTAGTTTAGCCAAACTATTTTCTACAAATTCAATGATATCAGAACCCCTATCTGTTACACAAACATTCATCCATGTTTTTAGCAGATCCAAGTGGTCATTCTCTTCTTCACCAATTAAATTTTGAGCTTTTTGAATGTTCCCATCACTAATGTATGCAATTTGTTTGGCCTTATATTCGTTTAGCCCTTTATTTACTAATAAATATTCAACTACTTCTTGTTCTTTTAACCGATTAACTTTTATCAATTGAGTACGAGAGAGAATAGTTGTTAAAATCTGGTCCTGATTTTCGGCTACTAATAAGAATAGAGTATTAGCAGGTGGCTCTTCAATCAGTTTAAGCAGTGCATTCCCTTGTTTATCCAGGTATTCAGGGAGCCACATAATAAGTACTTTATAAGCCCCCTCGTAGCTTTTTAGACTTAATTTCTTTATGATTTGGTGGCATTCGGCAATATTGATATTAGCCTGCTTATTATCTTCTCCCAGATGATTACGCCAATTATCTAAATTTAGATAAGGGTTCTTAAGGAAAATTGATCGCCATTGTTCCATATAATTCGCCGCAGTTTCATCCTTCTTTTTTGCAAAAAACGGGTAAGAAAAATGAAGGTCTGGATGAATTAGCTTAATATATTTCCGACATGAAGGACAAAGGCCGCAGCTGTCTTCTTCTTGTTTGTTTTCACAATTCAAATATTGCGCATAGGCTACAGCAAGAGCCAGACTTCCGCTTCCTGTTGGACCAAGAAATAGTTGAGCATGGCTCACCCTATTATCCTGAACAGACTGTATAAGTCTCTTCTTCAGAACCTCTTGTCCGAAAATATCTTTAAATTGCATACAAGGTGAAAATGTCTTTGGTTTCTAAGGCGTATCTTTGCATCTTAACAAAGATAATAAAAATGAGGATAATGGCTTTTGATTATGGAACTAAGCGAATCGGAATTGCGGTTACAGATCCGCTTCAGATCATAGCTACGGCTTTAACTACTATTCATCCAAATGAATCCTTAACTTTTATAAAAAAATATATCCAGACCGAAGCTGTCGAAAAGTTTATTGTTGGCTCTCCTTTGCAAATGGATGGTAGCCCCTCTGAATCGGCTCCTCATGTAAATGGTTTTGTTCGAAGCCTGAAAAAGAACTTTCCTGATATTCCTGTTGTTACAATTGACGAGCGATTTACTTCAAAAATGGCATCGGCAGTTATTGCACAAAGCGGATTAAAAAAGGGTAAAAGACAACAAAAGTCGTTGGTAGATCAAATTTCTGCTGTTATAATCTTGCAAAGCTATATGGAAAGTTCGTATCTTGAATAGGTTTTAATTATTACTTTTGCTATATGAATTTGTTTGATGATAATTTAGCTGGTTATTTAGAGAATCATTCTAGTCCTGAGAATGAGCTTTTGAAGCAGATTAACAGAGAAACACATCTTAAAGAGCCAAGAGCACACATGCTTTCAGGCCATTATCAAGGTCGTGTGTTAAGCCTGATAAGTAAAATGAAATCTCCAAAAAGAATTATTGAAGTAGGTACTTTTACAGGATATGCAACGTTATGTCTGGCAGAAGGATTAAACTCTGATGGAATTATTCATACCATCGATATAAATGAGGAGCTGGAAGAAAGGGTTCAAGGATATTTTAATGACTCAATTTATGCAGATCAAATAAAATACCATATAGGAGATGCGATTGATATCATTCCTACCCTTCATGATTCATTTGATATGGCTTTTATTGATGCCGATAAAAAGAACAACTTCAACTATTATGAGTTAATTCTTGATAAAATGCCATCAGGTGGTGTTATCCTAATTGATAATGTACTATGGAAAGGTAAAGTACTGGAAGATACACCTGATAAGCAAACCGAAATTATTTTAGAGCTAAATGAGAAAATAGCTGCGGATGAACGTGTAGAAAAGGTAATTCTACCCATCCGCGACGGATTGTTCCTGATCCGTAAGTTGTAACAAAAAAGACAAAGATGGAAGTTAAGAAATATATAGGTTGGATATTTATCAGTATCAGTTTAACTTTATTTATTCCTCAACAACTGCTTGCACAGCAAAAATACACGGCTCAATCTTATATCCAGGCAAACAAAGACGCTGCTATAAAGTATATGAAGGAATATGGAATCCCGGCAAGTATTATACTGGGTATTGCTTATCATGAGAGTGCTCATGGAAATAGTAAGCTTGCTACTTATCTCAATAATCATTTTGGAATTAAAGGTAAAAACAACAGCACCAAAATTAAATCAGCTTATAAAGGGTACGATTCAGTTGAGGATTCTTATTTCGACTTTGTTAATCTCATAGAAAGTCGTAAACAGTTCAATGTTCTTATCGATAAATATGGCCCTGGAAATTATAAAGATTGGGTGTTTGGTATTGCAAGAGGCGGTTATGCTGCAAGCAGTAAATGGGCATCTCAGGTAATTGCAATTATAGATAAACATAAACTTTATGAATTGGATGAGAATCCTGCTAGCCAGTCTAATGTACAGCTTGCTGATTCCCAGAATAATTATACAGTTAAGAAAGGAGATTCATTATCAGAATTAGCAAGGCGTTTCCAGACAACTGTAAGTGATATCAAGGATAAAAATAAGCTTACATCATCAAACCTTCAAATCGGTCAAGAATTAATGCTCTAAACTTCTATGAGGCAAATTTCCTTATTATTTATACTTATTGTTTTTCTGTCATCCTGTTTGCCGAAGCAAGGTGTTGTTCGCCAACCTCCTGACAGACGTGATTCTGCTCCTGAAAGATCGTCACCTGCACCCACACCTATTACAGGAAGCAGCACTAATTTAGCACGAAGTACTTCCGCAGAAGCTTATATTGCCCGCTTTAAAGATATTGCTATCTCAGAGATGGATGAGTATGGCATCCCGGCCAGTATAAAATTGGCCCAAGCACTTTTGGAATCAGGAAATGGGAATTCATCATTGGCGCGTAATGCGAATAATCATTTTGGAATCAAATGTACAACCAGTTGGCAAGGACGAACTGTTTTGCAATCAGACGATCATATTAACGATTGCTTTCGCGTATACAACAATCCGGAAGAGTCATTTAGAGACCATTCAGAATTTCTTCTGAGAGCACGCTATGCTGCTCTTTTTAAATTAGACAAAGATGATTATGTAGGTTGGGCCAGAGGTTTAAAAAGTGCAGGCTATGCAACAAACCCACGCTATGCTGAACTGCTTATCAGTTTAATAGAGCGTTATAATTTGCATCAGTATGATAAAGCAGAAACAAGGAGAGAGAAAACTCAGCGCGAAGAAGTAGTCTTAACAGAAATCGTACAAGAGATGCCGCAGCAAGCTAAAATGGAGCAAGCCCAACCTGTTGTTGCTATGAGTATCCACGAGGTTAGACCAGGAGATACACTTTTCAGTATTTCTCAGAAATACAACCTTACAGTTGATGAGCTTAAAATTTTGAATAATTTGAATGGAGAAGGCATCAGTGTCGGACAGTTGCTACTAGTCTCTAAGTAGTCATCTGTTAAAAATTGTGAAATCGTTAAACCTTCTGAATTATCTTCTTAGTTTTACGCTAGTGAAGAAATTAGGCCTATTTATATCTTTTATATTCTATTCCGGGTTCCTTTTAGCCCAGCAGGAAACTGATGGCTTAGTTTACGATGAAGGTACCAAGCAACGCATCGCAAAAGTTTATATCTATAATACCAATAGTGATACAGGAACCTTTAGTAATCTTAAGGGTGAATTTCATTTAAAAGTTTCCGATGGTGATGTTTTAATAGCTGCCGTTGAGGGTTATTTTCCTGATACACTTACATTCAGGAATGAATCAGCTATTTTGATTTATCTTAAACGGTCATCAACTTTATTAAGGGAAGTAACAATCATTGCTCGTAGGTCGCCAGAAGAACTCTTAAAAGAAAAAAAGGAGGATTATAATACAGCCTATAGTAAGGGAGATCCAGGCCCTCTATTCTCAGTTGGTAATACAGGTGCCGGGTTGAGTATAGGTGCTTTATATTCGCTTTTAAGTAAAGAAGGAAAGAATGCACGCTATCTTCAGGAAATAATAGAGCGGGATTATCAAAACGATATCATCGACTATCGATTTACCCCAGAGCTGGTAACCGCACTGACTGGATTGAGGGATAAAGATCTGGATGATTTCATGATGCAATACCGTCCTTCTTATTATTTTATATTAGCTAGCAACGATTACTCATTGGCTTTATATATTCGTTCATCTTATCAGGACTATAGGAGAAATCCTTACTTAAGACGTTTGCCTCCATTAAAAGAGGAGTTACAAAGTCCATAGATAAATATAGATAATTAGATACTTTGCTTACTTTTGTTTTATGAAGTATATTTTTACCTTGTCTACCGTATTGCTTTTAGCTTTTCAGTATGCGGCTTTTGCTCAACAAGATACTGATCTGAACTCTCTTCGTCAAGCTCCTCAAAAGGAAAGTTTACCAGTAAAAACGCCTCCATTAATTATTGAAGAAATAAAGGTGCCACAAAGTACACTGGATTTAGAGATAGATTATTGGAGGAATTGGACAACCTTTGGAATCAATGTCAATCAAGCTTCTTTTAGTGACAATTGGAAAGGAGGAGGACTAAGTTCATTCTCTATCGGGGGGCTTTTCAATCATAAATCGGAATATAATAAAGACGGCAAAAACTTTCATACAGAATTAGTACTTCAATATGGAACGTTGAGAAATAAAGATCAACTTTCCAGAAAAAGTAATGACCGTATCTTTTGGGATAATAAAGGAGGTATTAAGCTATCAAAATCCTGGTCATTCTTTGCTTCTCTAGCTTTGGAGACTCAATTTTCTGCAGGTTATGCCTATGAAATGGAGGATGGAAAGGATACCAGGGGCGCATTGATTTCTAATTTCTTTGCTCCTGGCTATATAACAGAGTCGGTGGGTATTGAATTTGCACCAGATAAAACATTCTCTTTGCGGTTTGGTACAGGAACAGCACGGCAAACTTTTGTTCTGGATGATCGTATAATGCTAGATAAAAATAAAAAACGATTTGGTGTTGATTCAGGGAAGAATTTTAGAAATGAACTGGCATTTCAGCTTGTTGCAAATTTGAATCGTGACTTAAGTAAGAACTTTAATATAAAGAGTCGTTATGCTTTTTTTGCAAATTATAATGAATTGGGAGATGCTAGTCATCGTTTAGATGCAACTCTCACAAGTCAGGTAACTCGCGTTATTAATGTGTCATTAAGTGGTGTATTATGGTATGATAAAACCATTGTTGATGGCGTTCAACTAAGTCAGGCATTGGCACTTGGAGTTATATACAAATTTCCACGATAGTAAATGGAATGTTAAATGATGGGATTATGAAAGGACTAAACGTATTTATTTTTGGATGTATATTAACGTTGCTTATAACCTCCTGCGCAGCGAAGAAAAATAAGTACGCTGAAACCAATGAAATTCATACTCAGCATGTTGAAGAAATAGTTGAAGACATTCAGAAACCATTACCTCCTCCTCAGCCTTCGCCCGAGGTTTTTGTGGCAGATGTCAAAGGAAAACGAGATGATCTTGATTGGGTAGGTACGGTTAACTTTGATATGCGCAGACCCAGCTATGTAGTTATTCATCATACTGCACAAGAAAGCCTGGATCAAACCATTCGTACTTTTACTCTTGAAAGCACACAAGTAAGTGCTCACTATGTAATTGGTAGAGATGGAAAGACTGTGCAGATGTTGAATGATTACCTACGTTCATGGCATGCCGGAGTTTCCCGTTGGGGCAAGATTACTGACATGAACTCTCAATCGATTGGTATCGAATTAGATAATAATGGAAAGGAGCCCTTCTCTAATCTACAAATCAATAGTTTACTTCGTTTATTAGATACGTTAAAAGCACATTATCGCATTCCAACAGAAAACTTTATAGGGCATTCCGATATTGCCCCAACTCGTAAACAAGATCCCAGTGTTTATTTTCCCTGGAAATTATTGGCAGAGAAAGGCTTTGGGATCTGGTACGATGATTCTCTCGCAACACCGCCTATAGATTTTAATCCGGCCCTGGCCTTACAGATAATCGGCTTTGATACACGAAATATGCCTGCAGCTATTATAGCTTTTAAACGGCACTATGTTCAAAGTGATATCTTGCCAGTATTTACAGAGTCCGATCTCAAGATACTCTACAACATCTATTTAAAGCAGAATTAACGGGTTATTTATTAGTTTCCTTGGCCCAATTATCCCTTAATCCTACAGTACGGTTGAATATAAGTTTGTCAGAACTTGTTAGCTTATCCAACGTAAAATAACCCAATCGAATAAATTGATAGCCTCTGCCAACTATTGCATTTGCCAGGTCCGGCTCAATATAAGCGTTTATAATAGTTAAGCTATCTGGATTTAATGTCGATTTAAAATCTTCTTCTAAAACAGGATTCTCTACTTGGAATAAGCGATCATATAAGCGAACTTCAGCAGTTTTGGCATGAAGAGCACTCACCCAATGGATGGTTCCTTTTACCTTTAGGCCACTTGTATCTTCTCCACTTTTAGAGTTTGGTATGTAGCTGCAATGTATTTCTGTTACCTTACCATCGGAATCTTTCTTAAAATCGTCGCATTGGATAATGTAAGCATTCTTTAAACGTACTTGCTTATCTGGTCCTAAGCGAAAAAATTTCTTAGGGGCATCTTCCATAAAATCATCACGTTCAATCCACAATTCTCTGCTAAAAGGAATCTCGCGTTCACCCTCACCACCTTCTACTTCCGGATTGTTTTCTCCAATTAGAATCTCTTCCTTTCCTTCCGGATAGTTTGTAATTATTAGCTTAACAGGATCTAATACAGCCATTCTTCGCCAGGCTGTTTTGTTAAGGTCTTCACGAATGCAAAACTCCAGCAAGCCAAAATCGATCATATTCTCACGCTTCGCTACACCAATTCTATCGCAGAAATTACGAATACTGGCTGCTGTATAACCTCTTCTTCGTAAACCACTAATCGTTGGCATACGTGGATCATCCCATCCATCTACCAGTTTTTCATTAACTAATTGCAATAAGCGGCGCTTGCTCATAACGGTATAAGTCATATTTAAGCGAGCAAATTCATATTGTTTTGACTCATAAATACCAATATTCTCTATCAGCCAATTATATAGATCACGATGTGGAATAAACTCTAACGTACAAACAGAGTGAGTAATTTCTTCGATCGAATCACTTTGTCCATGTGCAAAGTCATACATTGGGTAAATGCACCACTCATTTCCGGTACGGTGATGATGTGCATGTTTAATGCGGTATAATAAAGGGTCGCGAAGATGCATATTAGGATTAGCTAAATCAATCTTAGCTCTTAATACCATTTCGCCATCTTGATATCTTCCTGCACGCATTTCTTCAAACAAACGCAGGTTATCTTCAACGCTTCTACTACGGGCACTTGTAGGTTTACCAGCTTCTGTTGGAGTTCCTTTAGCTGCTGCAATTTCTTCAGCACTACTTTCATCTACATAAGCTAAACCTTTTTTGATTAGAATGACTGCGAAATCATATAGTTTTTGGAAATAATCAGAAGTATATAATTCCTTATCCCATTCAAAGCCTAACCATTTGATATCGTTCTTGATGCTATCTACATATTCCACATCTTCTGTTACAGGATTGGTATCATCAAAACGTAAATTGGTCTTGCCATTATATTTTTTTGCTAATCCAAAGTTTAAGCAAATAGATTTAGCATGACCAATGTGTAAATAGCCATTTGGCTCAGGCGGGAAACGCGTTAAAACACGACCACCATGTTTATTGGTTCTTAAGTCTTCCTCTATAATTTCCTCAATAAAATTGAGTGATTTCTCTTCAGTCATAATGTGACAAAAATAGCGATTTGACCTTGATAAAAATAATATAGCCTATTATTAATAGGAGAATGAAGTTAATAATTTTGACTCATTATTAATAATGTTATATTTGTTAATATAAACTCTGGTAATATATACTCAAATGATATTGCTAACCAATTATTAATACAATGAAAACCAATCGGTTAAGTTCTGGTGAGATGAAGGATTTAGCGACTTCGCAGATCTTTTCTCTTGAAAATAGAATAGCCAATGGCAAATGTACTTTAAATGAAATTGGAGATTTCATACCAGGATCAGTTATGGTTCAGAACCTGAAAATACCACAGGTTACTTATATGAATACTTGGGGGTGTGAAAACTTAGGTCATTCAATGGACGAAATTAATGCACTGGGCGATGAATATTATGATAAATTCTTTGTGCCTGGTGAATCTGAAAGACTTCTTAATGGTATGAAGAATTACCTTCAGCGTGGTGACCAATCTGAATTATACAGCTTTTTTCAGCAAGTAAAGACTGGCCCTAAATCTGAATACGGATGGTTTTATACTATATGTAAACATATGAGGGGAAATGTGAAAAATCAAGACCCCACCGGACTCTTTCTTTTATCTACCCCAATGTCTGGAATGAACCCTGTAGTAACTAAAGTTAATAAACTTCTTGATGGCAATGAATTTGTTGTTAAACACTACAGAGTGTTCGCACTATTAACCAAGCGTGAGAAAGAAATAATTTCACTTCTGACAGAAGGTAAATCTTCACCCGAGATAGCTGACCAACTATTTATCTCAAAACATACGGTCAGCACTCATAGGAAGAATATAGCCAGCAAACTTAACATAACATCCTTCGCAGAACTATTAAAGTTTGCTATTGCTTTTGATCTTATCCGGTAATTATTTCTTTCATATTGTATATAGCTGATCTTCTTATAAATACCTAAAAGTGAGTATTGTATCGAAGCCATCAATAGCTGATTTTTGGATTTAATTGTAAAGTTAAATTATAACCAATAGTATTAAAACCAAAAATTATGAAACACAATTATTTGCTAATCGTCACAATATTAGCATTTGGACTCATTACGTCCTGTAAGAAAGATCCTGCTCCTAAGCCAGATCCAGAACCCGATCCAGGTACAACTATCGTAGATGACCGTCCACCTGAGAAAGTTGTTGAAGCATTAACAACAGAACTTGCCAAAGTAGAAGATGTCAGTGAGTTTGCCGAAGCCCTGAAAAATGTTGTGCTTACCCAGGAAGAGGTCTCCCAGGGGCTTACTATTTTTGCTCCTTTAAATTCGCAAAGGTCTGCTCCACAAGCTATAGCATCTCGGTTTTCTAATAGAACAATGGTTGCATCTGCTTCTCAAGAGCGTTTTTCGAACAGATTATCTGCTGAAGTCTCTGAGCCTGTTGAATTAACTGACGCGGAATTAAGAGATCATATTGTTAAAGGTGTATATAAACTTGCAGATTTAGCAGATGGAACAGTATTGATTACTTTAAGCGGTAAGAGTCTTAAGATTAAGAAAGAAGGCGATCAGACGTGGATTAATGGAGTAAAGATGAATGAGGGTACAGTCTCGGCTGATGGTAAACAAACAATTTTTGTAGTTAATGAGCCATTAACTGGTACCGAAGTAACCGATGAGCCGGCTGCTCCGAGTGGCATTGAGGTTACCGTATGGGATGCAACAGAATGGAGCCCTGAAAATTCAATGGGTAAAGTTGCTTCAGGTGCACAAGTAGCTATTTATCGCACTCAGTTAGATTATGCCAATGATAATCCACTTTTTGAGGAAGAATCAGATGCTCAAGGGAAGGTAACATTTAATAATGTAGAACCAGGAATCTATTATATAGTAGCAACAAAAGGGGATATGAGCAATATCTTTTATAAGAATAAAAACCCTGGGGATGAGCTATTTACTGGTATGGTTTCAGTGGGAATTTTCCAAACTCAAGGTCAGATGGATGCTGCCGCTGCGAATCAATCAAAAAAGCTTGGTAATTTTGAATGGATGGATATGAATGGAGATGGAGTGATTAACAATGATGATAGAGTAACTCTGCCAGCTGAATCTGTGGATATAGAAGAGGGTAATATAGTTCCAATTTCAATTTTAATTGGCTACAGTGATAACGATGCAATGGGACCTTTAAGAAGAGAATCTCAAGTGCTTGATTTCTTGACAGGTGGTTATATAAATATCACAGATTGGTTAAGCAAAGAGATCCCATTGTTGGATGGAGTATTGAGTGATGACTCAGACGCTCCTCAGGATGGGTACTCAACTTATTTGGGCATGCCGGCAATCGATAATTTTACCTTTTTAGCAACTAATGTTGCAATTAATCAGTTATGGAATGTTTCATATGGAAATATAAGTAATTTAAATAAATTGATCCGTGACGTTCCTAATGTAAATATGGCAAATAAGAACCAAGTACTTGCTCAGGCAAGAGCTTTGCGCGCTGCTATTTACATTCAGTTAATGACCTATTACGGAAATGTTCCTATTCAAAACGATGTAGTGATGGAAGCGGGAATAGTTAATAGTAGTAAACAAGAAGTGTATGAGTATATTAAACAAGAGCTAACTGAAATTCAGAATGATATGCCTGGCGCAAATACAGGTAATTTAGGGCAATTAAATAACTTGTTTACTTCTGCATTATTATCTAAAGCTGCTTTAGCAAATAAAGATTATACACTAGCTGCTGCAGCTGCTGCCGAGGTTATTAATTCAAATAAATATGTATTGGAGAGCTCGAACACTGCTTTTACACAAACTAGTAAAGAAACTATATGGGGTTATCCTTCACAGTTTACAAATGAATTCAGAGCATACTTCTTTGGTAGAACATTCTCGCCTGTTATACGCTTATCAGAGATCTATTTAATTGCTGCTGAAGCGAATATTCAAACAGGAAACGTTCAAAAAGCAATAGGTTATTTAAATCCGATCTTGCAAAGTAATTCATTACCTAGCCTTTTGGGTACAGAAAGTACAGGTGCTTTAAATAATGCACTCAGAAATGTATGGAAAACTTCCATGCCACGTGAGGGACTTCGCTTTGCTAATTTAGTACGATGGGGAATAGCTTCTGAAGTATTGGGAAATAAAGGATTCAATGCGTCTAAGCATAATTTATTGCCAATACCTCAAGTAACTATTGATAGATTCTCAGGTATCACACAAAATCCTGGATACTAATTAGATTCCATAGAGAGATAGAAATTGTAATTATTGATTTCTATCTCTCTATTTCTTGTGAAGATAACTATCTTTGCATCAAACGTGAATATAGCCAGTATCTTAAAACAATTTAAAAGTAATGCCAGTGTAGAAGCTCTGGTGAAAGCTTTACATGCGCCTAATCCTAAAATAGCATTAAAAGGGTTAATTGGCTCGGCAAATGCTATGGTAGCTATTAGCTCCTATCAGATTCAAGAAAGACCTTACTTGTTTATCCTTCCAGACCATGAAGAAGCCTCCTTCTTTTTGAGCGATATGGAAAATATATTGGATAGAGGCTTACTTTTCTTTCCATCTTCTTTCCGTAAACCATTTGATTTTACACAAATAGATAGTGCACAGGTTTTACAGCGTGCCGAAACGTTGAACTCGTTAAACCATGCCAGCGAATTTCCAAGATTAGTAGTTACTTATCCAGAGGCTTTGGCCGAGAAAGTAATTAATCGTAATGAGCTTGTTAAAAACACATTAGAAATAAAGCAGGATACACAAGTTAATATTGACTTCATTAATGAATTCCTGATAGAATATGATTTTGATCGGGTAGATTTTGTTTATGAACCAGGTCAATTTGCTATTCGTGGTGGCATTGTTGATATCTTTTCATTCTCTAACGACCTACCCTATCGAATTGAATTCTTTGGAGATACCATTGAAAGCATCCGCACATTTGATATAGAAAGCCAACTTTCTGTCAGCAAGATTCATACGGTCACTATTTTGCCCAATGTACAAGCCAAATTTCTAACAGAAAGCAACATCTCCATTTTAGAGTATATTGATAAAGATTCTGTGCTTTGGTTTAAAGATGTACAGTTTACATTAGATATAATAAAAACTGGTTACAAGAAAGCAACTGCACTATGGCAGGCACTTTCTGATCAGGAGAAAGAGCATAATCCTGAATGGATTGACCCTAAGTTCAGTTTTACGACAGAGAAGTTAATTGCAGACCTCGTTCAGGAATTTCCGATTATTGAGTTCGGAAAGCAATTCTTTTATACAGCTAATGAAACCATCCATTTTGAACAAAAACCTCAACCTTCTTTTAATAAAGATTTCAATCTGCTAATCCATCATTTAAAAGAAAGTAAAGAAGCTTCTTTTCAAAATTATATATTCAGCGATTCAGTAAAGCAAACCGAGCGGCTCTTCTCAATTATAGAAGATCTGGATAAATCGGTCACTTTTACACCCATTAACATTGCCTTGCGACAAGGATTTGTAGACGATAGTCTGAAAATCCGCGCCTATACCGATCATCAGATATTCGATCGTTACTACAAATACAAGTTAAAAAAAGGTTATACACGTTCGCAAGCGATTACCCTAAAAGAATTACGTGATTTAAAAGCAGGCGATTACATTACCCATATTGATCATGGTGTGGGTAAATATGCCGGGCTCGAAAAGATTGAGGTGAATGGTAAGGCTCAGGAAATGATTCGTTTGGTATATGCCGATAACGATTTATTGTATGTCAATATCAATTCCTTAAACCGGATCTCAAAATATTCTGGTAAAGAAGGTACTGTGCCTAAAATGAATAAATTAGGAACCGATACCTGGGAGAAGCTAAAAAAAACTACTAAAAAAAAAGTTAAGGACATTGCCCGTGACCTGATTAAGCTTTATGCACTGCGAAAAGCTGAAACAGGAAATGCATTTCCTCCAGATACCTATCTTCAAAATGAGCTGGAAGCATCTTTCATTTATGAAGATACCCCCGATCAGGAAAAAGCGACCATTGATGTAAAGAGAGATATGGAATCGCCGCATCCGATGGATAGGCTAGTTTGTGGAGATGTGGGCTTTGGAAAGACCGAGGTCGCTATTCGTGCTGCCTTTAAGGCTGTGGCAGACAGTAAGCAAGTCGCCATTTTAGTTCCAACAACCATTTTAGCCTCACAGCATTATCGAACCTTTATAGATCGATTGAAAGATTTTCCGGTTACGGTAGATTATATTAACCGCTTTAAAACCTCAAAGCAGATCAAGGAAACCTTAGCCAAATTATCAGAAGGAAAGGTTGATATTATTATCGGTACTCACCGTTTGGTTAGTAAAGATGTTAAGTTCAAAGATCTCGGTTTGTTAATTATTGATGAAGAGCAAAAATTTGGTGTATCTGTCAAAGAGAAGCTAAAGCAGATGCGTGCAAACGTGGATACCTTAACATTAACGGCAACTCCCATTCCTCGTACACTTCATTTTTCATTAATGGGTGCACGCGATCTAAGCATTATCAGCACCCCTCCGCCAAACCGGCAATCTGTACAAACAGAGCTTCATGTTTTCAATGAAACGTTAATTCAAGAGGCAGTTTCTTATGAATTAGAAAGATCCGGACAAGTATTCTTTATTCATAACCGTGTAAATGATTTGGAACAGCTGGGTGGACTGATAAAGAAATTAGTGCCACATGCGCGGATTGGAGTAGCACACGGGCAATTAGAAGGAGATAAGCTGGAAGATGTAATGCTCAAGTTCATCAACCATGATTTCGATGTACTGGTTGCCACAACTATTATTGAGGCAGGGCTAGATATTCCTAATGCAAATACCATTATCATCAACCATGCGCATATGTTTGGTTTAAGTGATCTGCACCAAATGCGTGGGCGTGTTGGTCGTTCCAATAAAAAGGCCTTCTGTTATTTATTAAGCCCTCCTTTGTCTACCCTTACAAGCGAAGCGCGCAAGCGATTGAGTGCTATTGAAGAGTTCTCTGAATTAGGAAGTGGTTTTAATGTAGCTATGCGTGATTTGGATATCCGGGGAAGTGGTAATTTATTGGGTGCCGAGCAGAGTGGTTTTATTGCAGAGATTGGGTTTGAGATGTATCACAAGATTCTGGATGAAGCCATTCAGGAGTTAAAGGACGAAGAATTTGTTGGCTTATTTAAAGATGAAAAACCAAGAGCCTTTGTTAGTTTCACCCAGGTAGATACCGATTTAGAAGTCCACATTCCAAGCGATTATGTTACCAATATTACCGAACGATACAATTTGTATTCAGAGCTTTCTAACTTAGAAAATGAAGAACAATTGCTTGCTTTTCAACAACAGCTTCTCGATCGTTTCGGCCCTTTACCAGCCGAGGTAAACGAGCTTTTTAATACTTTACGTTTGCAATGGTATGGAAAATCTATTGGCTTTGAAAAGATATCCTATAAGAAGAATGTATTACGTGGTTATTTTGTAAGTGATAAACAATCTCCATATTTTGAGAGTGATCGTTTCGGCAAGGTATTAGAATTTGTACGAAACAATCCTTCTATCTGCAATCTAAAAGAAGTGAAAGGCACTTTGCGTATTGGCTTTGAGCGCATTTATACCATTAAACAAGCCATTGATATATTACAAGAACTCGCTATTTAATGGACTCTGAAATTCTTCTCGCACTGGTCAAAACCACTATGCCCTTTGGCAAATACAAAGATCGCTATATCTGCAATTTGCCAGAGTCTTATCTCGTCTGGTTTCATTCACAAGGTTTCCCTCCCGGAAAGCTGGGAATCTTATTAGGCACCATGTATGAAATTAAGCTAAATGGCTTAGAATACCTGCTTGATCCCTTAAAAAAACGTTAATCTTCCTGATCAACCGCTTCATAAAGAAATTCCAAAAAGGGTTGTAGTCCTGAAAAGATCTTCAATATTTCTTCGTCAGCGCGGTTGCTTAGTAAAACTTTGTCTTCAATGAAATGGCTTGCCGTAAAGCTTTTTAGTCGTAAAAATTCAATATCAGGATGATCAACAAGATAACCACTTGGTGCTTTCTTTAATTTATCCTCTTGATCAAGAGTAACCGTGCTTTTAAAAGTAGGGTCGTTGATGATAGCATTAAACTTCTCACTATTATAATCTATTTCCTGGCGGATTGCTGCTAGCTCTTCTTTATCCGGATGCCATAATCCGGCAGTAACAAAACTTTTTCCAGGTTGAATATGAACATAATAACCCGGTAAATTGGTGGTTCTTCCATGAGTAGAATAGGCAGAAGAAAAATAATCCTTATAGGGTGTTTTATCTTTGCTAAATCGGATATCCCTATAAATCCTAAATACACATTTCGAAACAGGCATATCTTCCGGAACCCGTTTGTCAATACTCGATAAACCTGTTAAAATAAGCTGGGCGAATTCAATGAAATTCTGTCGGGCTCTTTCATAGGTTTCTTTATTATCTTGAAACCATTCTCGATTGTTATTTTCTTTTAAAGCTCTTAAAAAGTCGAAAGTACTTGACGGAACGTTCATTTTTATATAAGTTTAATTCATGGATCATTTACACCACGTGCTTTCTTCAACAGCCATTGACTCAACAAGCACAATTGAAGTTGAAGAAGGGTTCGTTACAGCCGCTAAGTTAATTCTTTTAGATTATAAGCTTGTTGCAGGAGACACAGATTTTGAAGTTCTTGAACTAGAATTTTATTTCTATCAGAAGAATATTCATCCCGATCCATATTCCCACGCCTTTCAATATCCCAATCGGGTTGTTGCAAAAATGTCTGTTACAGGCTCCTGGTATTTCCACCGTTTTATTGGAATTGAGAAATATACCCATACGCGCAGAGGGCTTGATTTAACCTATGGCAGTGGTGCACATGAAGCCTATGGCGGTTTATTAATTCGTTCTGTAAAAAGAGAATACGATGGAAAGGTTATCTCCGGGCCATCGAATGTGGTTTCCTATGTATTAGATGCAGCCAATGATCCAGAAGGAATTCAGAAACTTGCTTTTAATTTGGAAGAGGGCATGGCCTTTCGAAAAGATTCAGTAATCAGATGGGTTCCGCGTGAGAAGCCTCTTTCAATCCCTTTATTTAGAACGAAACGTCAGGGCTTAGGTGATAAGAATCCCTTTTACCGCGATAAAGAATTCCGGTTCTTCTCTGACCTTTCTGTTATTAAAAAAGGCAAAGGTTTTCACTACAGCCCATTAAATTAGTTAGCTACAACTTCTGGTCTACCAATACCTTTTTGTGGGTTATCTGCAAGTTCCTGAAATATTTTTTCTAGAGTTCTAATAGTCCCTTCGTCAGTTCCAGAAACAGATAAACCAGCGGTGCTGCTAAAAGCAAACCATCAAAGCGATCCAGTAAACCACCGTGTCCTGGTAAAATATTCCCAGAATCTTTGATGTTGTAGCTCCTCTTTAGCATGGATTCAACCAAATCGCCATAGGTACCAAAAACTACAATAATCATCGAACTAACCAACCATTGCCAAGGTGCAATCCCTATGTAAAAGCGTGAAAGAATAAAAGAAGCAATACCACTAATAATTAAACCGCCTAAAGCTCCTTCCCATGTTTTCTTGGGTGAATGACGCTCAAATAATTTAGTTTTCCCAAAAGCATTTCCAGCCAGATAGGCTCCTGTATCGCTTGCCCATAGCATAATTAGAAAACCCAAAGGATATTGGAAGTTATAAGCTCCTTCTATAAAACCCAGTTGAAAAAAGAATAGAAAAGGTAATACAGCAAAGATTATCCCCAAAAAAGTGAACGCAATATTGCTAAAGGGGTTTTCTTGTTTTCGAAATAGCTCCAACCAGAATATCAGTGTTATAAAAGGAATGCTATATAACAATATGGAAAATGAAGCTCCGCGTAAATGGATTAAAACTAAGGTAATAAATAAAACAGCACTCAAAGCAAGACCTGCCCAGCGGTTAGCTTGCACAGATCCTGTTTTATCTCCTTTTAAGCTATTCCCTCCAGCGGTATTGATAATGCGATAGAACTCATCGAGGCCAAATAAGCTGACCAAGAAAAAGAAAACAGCAAATACCCAGGGTCCCAAAAGGGTAGACGCCACCATGACGATTACAAATAAAACTCCGGTTATCGCTCTTGTTTTCATTCTGTTTCGGTTCCTGGTTCTGACATCTCCTCAATGATTGCCAGGGCCGCAGCCTCATCATCATCGTGTGTATAAAGTTCAATTTGCCCGAAACGATATGATGAATCTTGCTTATTCATAATTACTGCAGCAATATTGTTTTCATCCAAAGCCTGACGTATCAGTTCGATCCGAAAGAAATCAGTTGTTACGTAAATCTTTTTCCAGTCTTTTTCCATTAGGATAGGTTTTGAATTGTATTCGTTTCTATGTTTTGTGTTTTACTTAATTTCCAGAATCGGTAGATAAAAAATGCAAGAAAGAAAGCACTAACAATATAAAAGCTCCAGTGAGGGATTCCTTCATTGTTAATCTCTTCAAAGCTTTTACCTTGTTTCAACATGACAAAGGTATAAATAACCGCGGCGGCATTGTTTATAAAGTGAGCAATTATAGGTAGCCAGATACTTTTGCCCCAATAAAGCATATATCCAAATACGGCACCCATTAACATACGTGGTATAAAACCATAAAATTGAATATGAATGGCACTAAAAAGGATGGCTGAAATCCATATAGCAACATGAATGTTATTTGTCCATCGATGAAATATAGGCTGCAAACAACCTCTGAAAATTAATTCCTCTCCGATCCCCGGAATTAAAGCAATCATAAAGAGGTTAAACAGTAAACCCGAAATAGAGCTTGTAAACAAGAGCTTCTCAGTTAATTGTTTCATCTCTAGCTCCTTATCCTTCATCCAATTTTCCATATCAGATAGAAAATCTGGCAATTGCATTTGTTGGTTTACAAGAGAAGTAAGTTCAAGAAAGGGACTGGATACCAACATAATCACGACGGCAATGATCATAAGCCGTTTCGGATTAGGGATGGAGAAATTCAAGTATTGAGTTCTATTTCTTTCAATATATTTTAAAAGCAAAGCCGGTATAACAAATGTTCCTATGCTTGATAAGGTTTGGAAAAGTTTAAGAAAATTCAGACCTGTACTGGTATCTCCGGTCATTAAACTGGTTAGGTTTCCTAATAATCCTGGTCCGTATAAAACAACTCCGATCAAAAAAGCCAGTAGCGAAAATACCAAAGAAGACACCACAATAAGCAGCAATAGATAGATTAAAGACACTATCGGGTGATTTTCAGGATATTTGTAGGTAAAGCCTTCTGAATTTTCGTAAATTTGCGACATTGTTTTAGAGATTAAAAAAATCTGGCTCAAGATAGGGAATGTCTGTTAAGATTGGAAATATAGATTTAGGAGAGTTTCCATTGTTGTTAGCACCAATGGAAGATGTAAGTGATCCACCTTTTCGCTTTGTTTGTAAACAAAACGGGGTGGATATGATGTATACAGAGTTTATTTCTTCTGAGGGACTTATTCGCGATGCTGCCAAGAGCCGTCAAAAGTTAGATATCTTCGAATACGAACGCCCTATCGGTATTCAAATCTTTGGAAGCGAGATAGAAACTATGCGCGAGGCCACTGCAATCGCCAGTCAGGCCGGCCCAGATTTAATCGATATCAATTACGGATGCCCGGTAAAACAGGTAGCTTGTCGCGGTGCTGGTGCTAGCCTCTTACAAGATATTGATAAGATGGTTGCTATGACAAAAGCCGTGATAGAATCAACCCATTTACCAGTTACTGTTAAAACCCGCTTAGGCTGGGATGATAATACTAAAAATGTTGATGAGGTTGCTGAGCGATTACAAGATATTGGTATCCAGGCATTGAGTATTCATGGCCGCACGCGTGCACAAATGTATAAAGGGCAGGCAGATTGGTCCATGATCCGTGATGTTAAACGCAATCCGCGCATTAAGATCCCTATTTTTGGTAACGGTGATATCGACAGCTTAGAAAAAGCAGCAGCCTGGAGAATGGAGTATGAGGTAGATGGCATTATGATTGGGCGGGCATCCATCGGTTACCCTTGGATATTTCGTGAGATCAAGCATTTTTTCAATACGGGCGAGCGTTTAGCAGAACCAACTATTACCGAACGGGTTGATACCTGTCGTATCCATCTTCAAAAATCCATTGAATGGAAAGGCCCCAAAACTGGTATTTTTGAAATGCGCCGTCATTATGCCAATTATTTCAAAGGCATTCCTCATTTTAAAGAATACCGCATGAAATTGGTTAAGCTTGATCAGCTTTCAGATATTGAAGAGGTTTTGAGTGAGATAGAATCTAATTTTGCTAATTTGGAAGCCATTTATTAACTTGGTAAAAATTGCAATGAATGATTACACAAATTACAGATGGTGTTAAAGTTACTGTAGAAACAGTTTACCAATCGGAATACTCAAATCCGGGGAACGACCATTTTATGTTTGCCTATCACATTACAATCGAGAATTTAGGTCCGCACAGCATTCAGTTATTACGCAGACACTGGCTTATCTATGACTCTAGTGGAACCAAGCGCGAAATAGATGGTGAAGGAGTGGTAGGTCTTCAACCTATTATCCCGCCAGGCGAACAGCACGATTATGTATCGGGATGTAATCTAAAGAGTGAGATGGGTTATATGGAAGGAAGCTATCAAATGCTTCGTGAAATAGACGGAACTGTGTTTGATGTCAACATCCCACGCTTTGATTTGGTTGCTCCTTTCCGAATGAATTAGAAAGACATTTCTAAAAGTACCGGACAATGGTCTGAATGCAAAGCATCTTTTAAAATTACCGATCGCTTAATTTTATCACTCAATTGTTGGCTCACCATATTATAATCAATACGCCAGCCTAAATTCTTAGCTCGCGCATTTGCCCGATAGCTCCACCAGGTATAATGATGTGGATCGGGGTTTAAAAACCGGAAAGAATCTACATACCCCGAACTAATAAAACCTTCCATCCATTCGCGTTCTTGAGGTAAGAACCCAGAAGAATTTGCATTCGATTTAGGATTATGAATATCAATTGCCCGGTGACAAATATTATAATCACCTGAAACAATCAGGTTAGGAATATCAGTTAATAGCTTATTGCTATATTGTTGAAAGTCATCTAAAAAGCGATACTTAAATTCCTGACGCAGATCTCCACTTGAACCAGAAGGGAAATAAGCACTAATAACAGAGAATTCATCAAAATCTGCCCTAATTATCCTTCCTTCTTTATCATAATCGCTTTCACCACAGCCATATTCAACATGCTTCGGACTTTTTCTGGTCAGAATAGCCGTACCACTGTAACCTTTCTTTTCTGCAGGATACCAATAATGCTCATAGCCTAATTGCTCAATTAGCAACAGATCCACCAATTGATCAGGAGAAGCCTTGATTTCTTGCAAGCAAATTACATCTGCATCGGTTGCTTTTACCCAAGCCAACCAATCTTTGCGCATAGCTGCCCGGATACCATTTACATTATAAGTAACTATCTTCATGATTCTTTTGCTTTTGCCAACTCTTTTTCCAAACGACGTACTTCTCCGCGTTTTAACATAGTAACTTCCATTTTTTGGTCTACCAAAGGCCTGTCATTTGAATCAGTAGCTACATTCTCCAATTTATCAAACATATCCATTCCTTCTACAACCTCGCCAAAAACTGTATATCTTTGATCGAGGTATGGAACCCCTCCAATGGTTTTATATACCTCACGTTGATAGGCCGGTATTTTTCTTCCTTCCATCCGCAAGGTTTCTAAACTGTCTAAAGCGCCATCTGTAAAGGTTTCACCTTCAACAATAAAGAACTGCGCTGCGCTAGATGCCTTATCAGGATTCTCATCGCGAGCTGCTGCCAATGCCCCCTTTTTATGAAACAAACTATCACGAAACTCTGCCGGAATAGTATAGCCTAAATCTCCTTCACCCAATTCTGCACCTTTCACAGCATTCCTTGAGTCGGGGTCACCACCCTGGATCATAAAGTCTTTAATAATGCGATGGAAAAGTAATCCGTTATAAAAACCTTCCTTAACCAGCTTTATAAAATTATCCCGATGAAGTGGTGTTTCGTTATACAGCTTAATAATGGATACACCATAATCTGTACGAATGCGCACATACTCGTTCCTGGGCTGTGCAGCCCAAGACGAAAAGGACAGTAAGCTTACGATCAATAAAATACTTAATTTCTTTAGCATACTATATATTATCAAGTTCCATTTCATCAAAGTAGTTGATGATCAATGATTTCATAATCATTTCCTGCTCTAAAATAGTATAATTGGGTATGGTTTTCACTAACGTCCAATGCGGCCAGCCATCTTGATCCAACCCTTCTAATTCATAGAAACCCATTGCACTAAAGAGTTTGCAATTTGCAATATGCATCAATTCCTCTTTTTCTCTCTTACTGAATTTTTTTGGTCCTTGACCTAGCTCCTGAATGCCAATTAAAAACAGGAAGCTTTGTATATCTGGTGTATCAACATCGAAATCCTCTACTATTTTCATTTGGAGTTCGGGCCACCTTTTGTTTACGGTTGCTATATTCATTTCACAAATATACTGATTTTGAATTGTGGTTTGAAGCGTCAAAACGGGGAAATTGTACACATCGGTATCCACGGAAAAGCATTGTTATCGACTAAAATGGCGACCTCTATAAGCTTTTACGAGGTATATGATTTATGGCACAGATTTTTCATTTAGTAGTTTAACCGTGTTAGGAAGATTCACTTAAAAAATCTTTATTAAGTATAGTTTGTTTTAGTATCTGGAAAGGAGGTTGTTGAGAAATAACCTCCTTTTGTTTTGATAAGAAATTATCTAAAACTTATTTGCAGCATACAATCATCAAACATTCAAAGAATAGTAGATGTACAGTAGTTAAGCAGTCCTTCTACCACTGCTTGAGGACTGTTTAACCACTGTTCAACCACTGTTTGACCACTGTTTGATTAAATTCAGTTAGAAGCAAGTTTCCTTTTCTTTTTGTTCATGTACCTTCTTCTAAATGTATACTTTGAGGTGTATACTTTTTTAAGAATGGACACTATAAATTTTACTTTATTTGTATAAAAGCAGTTACAGACGAATTGGTTTTTTTATATATTAGTTTATTCTATCTTGAAGAATTTTCTTTTCAGGATAGTCACAAATAAACCCTCAAACCAATGAAAATTATTTATTTAAGAAAAATTACAGTATTGCTGTTCCTTTTTACGTTACTTTCAACTGTAACATTTGCTCAAGAAGCTAAGTGGAGATCTCTTTTTAATGGGAAAGATTTAAAGAATTGGGACACTTACTTGAGAGCATCGCCTCAATCTGCTGATAAAACTCCCATTGGGTTAAATAATGATCCTAATCAAGTGTTTAGTGTTGTGGATGGCACTTTACGAATTTCAGGTCAGGATTGGGGTGGAATAGCTACCAAAGAAAGTTTTTCCAATTACCATATCCGTTTTCAAATAAAATGGGGTGAAAAGAGATGGCCTCCTAGAGAAAATGCGAAACGCGATGGAGGCTTATTATTTCATTCTTCTGAACCATATGATTTTGGATCTAAAAGTTGGATGCGAAGTATGGAACTGCAAATACAGGAGGGAGATATGGGCGATGCTCATAATGTTGGTGCTGGTATTCCGGTATTTCAGTTGTCAAAAACGAAAACTCCGGAAGGCCAGGATGTACAGCAATATGATCCTTTTGCTCCATTTATGACTTCTACTAATCGTGTTTTTCGTTCTGGAAACTTCGAAAGTCCTTACGGTGAATGGACTACCGGTGAATTGGTGGCACATGGATCAGATGCAGTTTTTATTATCAACGGGTTTGTAGTTAACAGGATATATAATATTTTCCGTACAGACTTACACGAGCAAGTAACGAGTGGTCGTATTCAATTTCAAAGTGAAAGCGGAGAGCATTATCTTAGAAATATAGAACTTCGTGATATCGCTTCAGTTAAGTCGGGAAAGCCAGTTTTTATAAGCGACAAAGCACAGATTGATGTAACAGCCGATAAGATCCAAAACTTTAAAATAACTAATAATGGAGAGTCTGTAGAAATTATTGCGGTTGAGTTGTTGGGTAAAGACATTGATCAATTTAATATTAAATTGCCTACATTTCCTCTTCTTGTTAAAAAAGGTGAAAGTTTAAATCTGCAAGCTTCTTTGAAACCTGGAAGTACTTTAAATAATAATGTAAAACTAAAATTAGAAACTGTGTATGGACCTGTTTCAGAATTTGAGATAACATTGGTTTCGAAGCAGGTAAAAACTCATACCTTCAAGAATCACATCCCCAATAATGGGGTGTGATTCTGCTATACGATGCTAATTCTTCTTTATTAATTTATACACTACCTTTTCGATCAGCGTATTCGTTTTTTTGTTTATTTTGCTGCTCTCTATAATGTAACCAGCATCGTTGTATTTATATTCATATATCGATTCGGTTACTTCGCCTGTAGACCAAGTTTCTTTTTCATAGCGCGGATTGTGTTTTTGATTTTCATGTCCATATAAAATATCAAAGGGTTGTTTATCATCAAAGTCTCCAAATTCAGACTTGACCTTGAATAAACCGGTTTCGGTTAATATTTCAATCACATTTCCATCCGCGTCATAACTATGTGTTTGAATAATCGTGCCACCCTCAACGGCTACCGAAGTAATTACTGTTTGATTCTTAGGATAGGTAAAATTCTGATTTTGAACCACCTTGCCATCTATAATTGTAGTTCCTTTAAGCGGTCGGTCAGAAGCATCGTATTCCATATTGATTATTGACACATTATTTGGACCAATGACTGTTTGGACTAATAATCCTTTTTCATTGTAATGATATTCAGATGTGCTAATAACCTTATCATCTTCATACATCGTGACAGATTTCAGCCTGTTCTTGTTATCATAGGTTCTGGAATGTTGTAATTTTCCATCAACCCATGCCTCACTGATCATATATTCGGCAGAGCCGGGAGTATTGGGTTCAACAGAGTTGTCTTTTGAACATCCTGTTATAGCCAGGATTCCTATAATCATAGCACAGATTGTTTTCATTTTAAAGTTTGTTGTTTTCATAATCTTCATTTTGAGTTGATTACAACAAAATTACTTTGGGCAGATAATATTTATCACCCCCTAAAGGGGAGTATTGAAAAAAACCGAATGAGAAATAGCAGCTTTTTCTGTTATTGTGTTCTAGCATTTTCTAAAAGCGAGACATGGTTTTATAGTAAGTTTTGCCGCATATTGTAGAACAGCTTCCCCAAAGAATGAGAGCAATTCTTGAAAATAGTGGCTTTCTAGCACTTTTATAGGCATTTGCTGTGGTTGGCACAGTCTTTCCATATACTTCTACAATTAAATTAATAGAACATTAAATTTAAAAGTAATAGAAATGAAAAAGATCATGTTATCAGCCGCAGTATTGGCTTTCGCCGGAATGGCAACCGTAAATGCAGAAACAGTTAAGACTCCAGTAGCTTCAGCAATTGTAATGAATGTTCAAGATAAAACTCCTGTAAAAGCAGAAGATTTACCAGATGCTATTAAAACAGCATTAGCAGGTGATGATTATGCTGGATGGACTGTTAAAGAAGCATTTGCAGTTCAAACTGGTGGAGCTGTTACTTATGAAATCTCACTACAAAAAGGTGATGAAAACCGAGTAGTAAGTTTAAACGAAGCCGGTGAAGCTGCCGAAGCTGCTTCTGCAACTGAAGCTGCACCAGCAGAACAACCAACTCAAACAGAGCAAAGTCCTGCAGATCAAGCACCAGCTGAAGAGACTCCATCTGTTACAGCACCAGCTATGTAAGGTTTTCTTTAGCCGAAATGTTTAAGTAATTTAAGTAAATATCTCAACATAATAAGTAAAAATCAACAGTAAACGGCACACCCTTTTGGGTGTGTCGTTTTTTTTTACGACATTTTTTTAATTTTAAAAAACAATTTGATCTTACTTGTGTTAAAGGGGGAACGTAAAATCATTGTTATAAAGCTATTTAAAGGTATTGGTTTATGTTATTTATTATTGAATAATAATGATACCTTTGCAGACTTTTAAGGATAGTATCGTTATCTTTGAATGAATTTCTTATTTATAAGATGAAAGGAGGGTAATATATAGTTGAAAAAAACTACATTCTAATATATAGAGCACTTGGAATAATTAGGGTATTTGGGCAATCCCGTATTTCATTTCTCAGCTCTTAAAGCCTTATTGTTTAATCGAAAACAATAATATCGAGTAAAATTTCTAACAAAAACAAAAACACATGAAACAAAAACTACTAGCTTTCTTCATGGTGGGAATGATGCTGATCGGATCGGCGTTCGCACAACGGATCGTAAGTGGTACTGTAATTTCACAAGAGGATGGGTCAACCCTTCCCGGAGTTTCAGTACAAGTATCCGGCACCACTGTAGGAACACAAACAGATGTCAATGGACATTACAGTCTATCTGTACCAGCTACAGCTACGACTATCAATTTTTCATTTATTGGCTTTGTGACACAAAGCGTTACAATCGGAAATCAAACTGCTATTAATGTAAGCCTGGCTTCGGATGCTACTCAATTAGGAGAAGTTGTGGTAACGGCTGTTGGTATTACAAGAGAGGCCAAATCTTTGGGTTACTCAGCTTCTGTACTTAGGACGGATGATTTGACTGTTGCTCGTGAGTCGAATGTCTTGAATTCGCTTGCAGGTAAAGCTGCTGGGGTTCGTGTCAATTCTACTTCAGGAACCTTGGGTGGTTCTGCAAAAATCGTGATTCGTGGTGTCAATTCATTAGAATCGAATTCAGTACTATTTGTTGTTGATGGTGTACCTGTATCTAACAGTACATCTGTTGGAGGGACTGGCGGTACCGTGGATTTTGGTAACCGTATGGGAGACTTAGGTTCAGATGATATTGAATCAATGACTGTTCTGAAAGGTGCTGCTGCAACTGCTTTATACGGTTCAAGAGCAAAAGATGGAGCGATCATCATCACAACTAAAAAGGGTAATAGAAATACACCAATGTCTATTGATGTAAACTCTTCAGTTCGTTTCGAGAGCCCTTTAATACTTCCAGATTTTCAAAATGAATATGCACAGGGTAACCAAGGTGTATATAGTTTGAAATATGAAAATGGATGGGGTCCTAAAATAGCAGATGTTCAAGATCAGACATTTAAGGATTTTTTAGGTGATGACGTTAAATTACAAGCTCACCCTGATAACGTAAAAGACTTTTTCCAAACAGGAGTTTCTTATATTAATAATATTAGTTTCTCTGGTGGAGATGAGAAGTCTGATTACAGATTGGGTATTTCTGCTATTAATGAATCAGGGATTATTCCTGAGTCTACTTTAGATAAATATAACTTTACTGTGAATGCAGGTCGTCAATTTAGTCCAAAAGTATCATCTCGTTTCTCTGGAATGTATACTAATATTGGATCAGATGGCCGCCCGGCTCAAAGTTCAAATAACACAAATATTATTACTTCTTCTATCTATAGCTTGCCTAGAGTAGTTGATATTAATAAATTGAAAGCAAACTTTGAAGATCCTATTACCGGTGAGCAGATCTTCATGAGTACTGATAAAAACGGTAATAACCCTTATTGGATTCTTAACTATAATAAGAGTTCAAATAAAGTAGATCGTTTTGTAGGATCTTATAATGTTACTTACAAACCAGTTGATTGGATTACCATCTCTAACAATTTAGGAGGTGATATCTATACTGAAAAGAGATCTACAGTGGTACGTAAAGGTACTGCAGGAACAATTAATGGTAAGTTTACAAATACGGATCTATTTTACAAACAACTTAACAATGATTTAATTGTAACTGTTGACCGTGATGTAAATGAAGATTTAAGCTTGAAGTTGATTGTCGGAAACAACATCAATGAGGTTACTTCTGAATCTACTAATGTTGATGCGGTTGATTTAACGATTGATCAATTGTGGAACTATACTAATGCTGCAAGTAAGACTCCGACATTAACTTATTCTAAACGAAGAATAATAGGTGTTTATGGAGATTTAGGCTTTAATTATAAAGACTTCTTATATGCCAATGTTACTGGTAGAAATGACTGGTCTTCTACGCTTCCTGTTGCAAACAGATCTTATTTCTACCCTTCAGTGAGTGGAGGTTTAATATTTTCTGAGCTGCTTAAGGACAGCAACATGGATTGGTTAAGTTTTGGTAAATTGAGAGGAAGCTGGGCTTCTGTAGGTAGTGATTTAACTGCTTATCAATTAGATTATCAATACACTCCGGTTTCTCAGGTTTTCTTCCAATTCCTTGGTAATTCAAATATATTCCCAATTGGCCCTATTACTACTGCCTTTACCGGACCAAGAATATTGCCGAATGAGAATTTGAAACCACAGAGACAGAAATCATTCGAAATTGGTACTGATCTTCGTTTCTTTAGTAACCGATTAGGGGTTGATTTTACCTATTATAATACTGTAACACGTGATCAATTGATTCCAATTGATATTGCAACGTCTACTGGATATAGAAGTAAATATGTTAACGTAGGTGCTATTCGTAATAAGGGTGTTGAATTAATGTTAACAGGAACTCCCGTAAAAACTCGTGATTTTGCATGGGATATTAATGTAAACTTTGCAAAGAATAATCAAGTTGTAGAAGAGCTTACTGAAGGTATAACACAATATAGCTTAGCAAGTGGATGGAGCGGATTACAAATTAAAGCTGAAGTAGGTGAGCCATTCAGTATTTATGGTTCTGCATGGGCTGTAGATCCTGCTTCTGGAAAATACATTATTGATGCTAATAGTGGGTTTAAAACGACTGTTCTTGACCAAAATTTGGGTAGTATTTACCCTGATTGGACTATGGGTATTAATAACCAATTTTCTTATAAAGGAATATCTTTAAGTGCATTGGTTGATATTCGTCAAGGAGGTGTATTCTATTCAGGAACTGTTTCTGATTTAAGGACTGGTGGAATGGCGATTGAGACGGGTGGTGATAGAGGTCCTTTTGTAGATGATGGGGTGATATTACAGGGTGACACTTATGTTCCTAATACAGTTCCGGTGGCAGGTGCCCAAGAGTATTGGTCAAATGAAGCAAAGAGTGATAATACACAAGGTAACTTATTTGATGCTTCTTTCATTAAATTAAGAGAAGTAAGATTGGGTTATGCCTTACCACAGAGTTTGCTTAAAAATACTTCCGCAATTAAAGGAATAGAGATTGGTGTTGAAGGTAGAAACCTTTGGTTAATTAAGAGCCATGTTCCGCATGTTGATCCAGAATTAAATTTCTTTGGTGCTGGTAGTGTGGGTGAAGGTGTAGAATTTAATAGTATGCCTTCTACTCGTTCATTTGGATTCAACTTAAGATTAAAGTTTTAAAAGAAAAATCTCATGAAAATAAGAAATAAAATATTAATAGGCACCCTTACTGTATTGCTTGCAGTAGGAGGAATGTCCTGCAAAAAGTATTTAGATATAAATACGAGTCCGCTAACAGCAACCAAGGTTGATGCTGGTCTTTTATTCGGCTATGCTATCACATCATGGGATGTTAATAAAAACGGTGGTGATACTTGGCTTCCGATTGGTTTATTCATTCAGAATATTGCCAGCGGTGGTGATTTCGGTTGGGAGAAAGGTAATTTATATGATGTAAGTGTATACTCTATACAAAACTCATGGTCGCTTTATTATGCAACTGGGGGCAATAACCTTGAGTTAGCTATACGTGATGCAGAAGCAGCTGATCCGGTTAATAATAATACTGCAGCGCAGTGTAAGATTATTAAGGCGCTAATGATGTATGAGGCAACAACACTATTTGGAGATGTGCCATTCACTGAGGCATGGCAACCAGAAGAGTTTCCATATCCAAAGTTTGATGCACAAAAGGATGTGTTTGAGGGTATCATTGCATTATTAGACGAGGCTGTAGCTCAGATGGATCCATCTAGTCCTTTAAGAATAACTGATTATGATGTTTTTTATAAAGGTGATTTAGCTAAATGGACTAAACTTGCTAATTCTATCAAGTTTAAGACATTAATGACGATGGTAGATAAGGACCCAAGTAAAGCTGCTGCAATAGGCGCTATGCTTAGTAACCCAGGTTCGATGCTTTCATCTGCTGCGGATGATATGACTTATAAATATTATGAAAAGTCTGATAACGAAAATCCTAAATACAGACTTTTCAAGGAATATACCGGAGGAAAGAATGTTTGGTTCTTTGCTAATAATAATGTGTTTAAATACATGGAGCCTAAGAATGACCCTAGGATTCCTCAGTATTTTGATCTTGGATTAGGAGAGGGCGTTACTACTTATGAAGGTGTGGATACTGAAGTTGATGCTGATAATAATACGTCTTTATTGAGCTCTTCTTATTTATACAGGAAAGATGCTCCTTCATTGATACTGTCTTATCAAGAAATCTTGTTATTACAAGCAGAAGCTTATGCAAGAGGTTTAGGAGTTGCGAAGAATTTAGTAACTGCTCAACAATTGTTTAGAAAAGGTGTAGAAGCAAGTATGAATTTCTATGAAGCAGATCCTGATGCGATTCAGGTTTATTTGGATACGCAATTGCCGAATTTGGTTACTGCTGCAGATCCAGCAAAAGAAATTCATCTTCAACAATGGATTGACTTAATGGATAGACCTTTAGAGGCGTTTGTACAATGGAGACGTTCTGGTTCTGAAGGAAACGAAGTTCCTACTTTGACATTACCTCCAGGAGCAACCGCTGGTCCTTTGATTAGACGTTTTGTTTTACCTCCAAACGAGATCTCGTCTAATCCAAATGTTCCAGATCCACAACCAAAGTATTATGACAAAGTTTGGTTTGATTTATAGAAATTAAAATTTTTCTAGTAGTTTTTGAAAGAGGGTGGCATTAATGCCATCCTCTTTTTTTGTTGTTATATCTTATGAAAACCGAAGTCTATAAAACAATCTAACTATACTGTTGTTGAAAAATTAAAATTGACATAGTTTTTCATGAAGAATCCATATATAAAGATTAATCAATTTCTATTGTTTTGGATACTACTGGTTATTGTGTTAATATATGGGCGTCCTGTCTTAATTCCTATAACATTTGCTGCTTTACTGTCTATGTTGATGGCTCCCTTGATAGATTATCTTGATAAAAAAGGATTGAAGAGGGTGTTTTCAACAATTGTTTGCATAATTATCTTATTGACAGTAATTGTTTTATTAGCATTAATATTAATTGGCCAATTAACGAATATACGAGAGGAGTTACCTAGAATTGAAACACGTGCTAATGAATTAATTCAACGATTGCACGACTATATTGAAATGAATTTTAATTATCCTGTTAGCTCGCAGAAAGAGTATTTACAGAATCAGGTTAAAAATTTGGGAGAGTTGTCTGCTTCTTATCTCAGTACAATTTTAAAAGGTGCTTCTGGTTTGCTGGTACAGACAATCATTATGCTTGTGGTTACATTTCTTCTATTGTTTGATAAAGAGAAATATCGGTCATTCTTTATGCAGGTTATAAAAGGAAAGGAACAAGGTGAGAAGCATGAAATATTGAATAGGATTACGAATGTTTCGCAGCAATATTTATTGGGGAGAATGATCTCAATTTCAATCCTTTTTATTTTATACTTTATCGTATTATTAATAATAGGAGTGGAAAATGCATTATTGTTAGCTGCGGTGGCTGCAGTGGTTAATGTTATCCCCTATATTGGGCCAATATTGGCAGGAGTGTTCCCGGTGATTATAGCTTTGGTAACAAAGGATAGTTTTGAACCTGCATTATGGGTAATTATTACATTTATTGTTATTCAAGGGATTGATAATTACTTTGTAACACCCTTTGTTATGGGTGGAGAGGTTAATTTAAGTGCATTGGCAACCATACTTATTATAATTTGTGGGGGCTATATTTGGGGTATAGCTGGGATGATCTTATTTGTTCCTTTGTTGAGTATAGCTAAAATATTATTTGACCATACAGATGAATTTAAGCCTTATGGATATCTGATCGGTGATCCGGCTGAGGAAAGACCTTCTAAATGGTTTTACAGATGGTTGAAGGAAAAAAGAGATATCCGTAAGAAATAGATTAAAAAAAAGCCAGTCTCGATAGAACGACACTGGCTTTTTTTTATAGGATATTAATCCTTGAAAGGTTAGAATTCAATGAAACTCGTTACTGGTAAATGATCTGAAGGGTAACGATTGTCATTATAGGTATCTGACAATACTTTATAATCATAAACCTGAATTTGTGAACTCACAAATACATAATCGATCCGTCCACCTGGGTCACCTTGAAATACACCACCAGGAAAACCAGTTCCTTCTACTCCTTGTCTTTCGGTTTTCGTTACTTCGTAAGCATCATTTAAAACCTCCTTCACAGCTCCAATCTGCGAAGTTTGGGGAGTTGAGTTAAAGTCGCCGGTTATGATTGTAGGAGTATCGCCTGCAATTTCTTTTATTTTTTTCGCAATCAACGGTCCCGATTCTTGTTTTGCGACCTGTTTACGCCAATAGAAATGCACATTGAAGAAAAAGAATTCCTTACCAGAATTTTTCTCCTTAAACTTTACCCAATTGCAAATTCGCCGATCGCTGGCATCCCAACCAATACTTGGAATTTCTGGCGTTTCGCTTAGCCAAAATACGCCTGAATCAAGCAGTGTGAATTGATCTTTTTTGTAAAGAATAGCAGCATTATGCAAATCATTATCACCGCCATAAGGATGAGCAACAACATCAAAGTCAGGAAGAAGCTCTTTTAAGTCATTTATTTGACCTGAGTCGCCTTCTTGTGTACCCACGATATCAAAAGCATGCTGTCTTATCAGTCTTGCTAATGGTACCTTACGAGAATCCCAGGAATTACCACTCTCAATATCCATTTGTGCATTGTAGCGAATATTATAAGCAGCTACGCGGAAACTTGCTGGTATCGGTTTAGCCGATTGAAACAAGAGAATGCAAAAAAAGCAAGCAATAAAGGCAAATATTATTTTCTTAGTTTTCATTTTTATTTAATTAACATCCCACCATACCTTTGAATTTATATCGTCGCCACCCATTTGCTGTGCAGCTGCCTCATAATTCGCAGGATTGTATATTTTCTGAACATCCGGATATAAAAGGCGTGAAGGTAGAATAGCGTCGTTCAACATGCTGGTAGTTGTTGGAAGTTCTGGAAATCCGGTACGACGGTAATCTGCCCATTGCTGATTATCTGTAAAGTATGTTGCTAAATACTTATGTAAGATAATCCTTTCCAAAGTACCATCATAATTAGCTAAAGGGCTATCGAAATAACTTTCCGGAAGCGATTCTTTCGTCCAAAGTTCAATAGCAGCATGTATACCTGATTTGAAGTGGCCTTCTGCATCGTTCCAATGCCCTTTTTGAGCTAATTCAGCTTGGATAAATTCAACTTCTGCTAAGGTCAGGATCGGGATAATCATGGGTGCTACTACTTGTTGGTTATTCATATAAGATGGTGAATAATCAAAGCTGGCTGCATCATAGCCACTTGGAATACCTTTGTAACCAATTGTTACGGTATTTCTAACAGCCTGGCCGGCAATAAGCGGACGGCGAGGGTCTTCAAGGTCATTCAATACATCTATAAAGAATTCGCCTATGGAATGTTGATTACTAAAATCCAGTGCACGAGACCATGGAGAAATATTTGGGGTAATACCTGTTATTAATAATACAGCAGCATCAGTAGCGTCTGTAATAATCGGATTGCCAACCGGGTCTTGAAGAATCGCAGTCATTTCTGAATACGAAGCAGGACGGACATCTGACGTACGTAATAATAATCTTAAGCGAAGTGAATTTGTGAATTTTTGCCATTTTCTGGTGTTATTCGCAAAAAGGATATCAGTACCATAGTTCATGGTCTGTGTATGGTCATAAAGGGAGTTTGCAGTTGCTAAGTCACTTAATATCTGCGTATAGATATCCTCTTGCCTGTCATACTTAGGTTGCAAAACACCTTCTTCTGCTTGCGATGCTTCGGAGAATGGAATATCTCCAAAGGTATCTGTAAGGTTTGAATAAATCCATGCATTTAAGGTAAGTCCAATTGCGGTGTAGTTCACTGCCTGATCGGCTTCGGCCGCCTTGAGCATTTCACGCAGGTTTTTAGCCCATTTATACCCTGCATTCCATTGCGAGTTACCAGTTGTTTCCAAAATTTCATAACGCTGGATACCAGCATAATATTGAGGATAAGAAAGTTGCACTTGCATTAGCTGAGCATTCACGTTATAGTGATTTGTCAGGTTATTAGATGTCATGTTGTAAATTACCTCGTTTAATAAGGTGCCGGGGCTGATCTGGTCGATCAGGTTCGGATTTGTATTGATTTCTTCAAAATTATCGGTACAGCTTGAGAAACCTAATAACAAGCATGCCGCTACAATTATTTTTATCTTTTTCATTCTAAACAGGATTAAAAGTCAGCTTTTAAAGTAAGACCATAAGTGGCTGTATATGGCATTGGAGCCATTTCAAGACCTTGTACGAAATTAGTACCGTTCATGGTACCACCTTCTGGATCCCAGAATGGGAATTTGTCGAATACAGCTAGATTTCGCCCAAATACCGTTAATGATAAGTTATTAGCATAAATAGACTTGGCAAATTTTTGTGGTAGATTATAGGTTAC
Organism: Albibacterium bauzanense; assembly: GCF_004339765.1. Taxonomy (GTDB): domain Bacteria; phylum Bacteroidota; class Bacteroidia; order Sphingobacteriales; family Sphingobacteriaceae; genus Albibacterium; species Albibacterium bauzanense. The sequence goes on from NZ_SMGO01000002.1 coordinate 678,243, forward strand.
CGATACGTCACGAACTTTAATAAAACTAGCATCGAATACACCTGCTTCAGCGATTTGGTGATATTGACTCCAATAAGAGTTTGTTGCTGCTTTTACTGTATTTGGTGAATATGATCCATCTGTATTTCTCATTACCCCTTCACCTATAATAAATCCTTCTTCACGACCTGGAATGGTGTTTGTTGTAAATCCGTCCCAGGAAGAGCGATTATAAGTACCCGAATAAATCAGACCTCCATATTGTCCATCCAGGGTGAAGCTTAAACGGAAATCTTTATAACGTAAGGTATTTGTTAAACCGGCTTTCCAATCAGGAGCAATATTTCCAATGTATTCTGAAGTGCTTGTTCGTACTGGAATACCATTTTCGAAAACTTGATTGCCAGCATCGTCGCGAAGGAATTTTGGTCCCCAAAGATCTGTTGTACGCCCACCTACGGTACCGATCAATGATGCTTGCCAAACAGTTGATAGGGTCTGTTTTTCAAGATTATCGTTGAGTTCCATAATCTCGTTTTCGTTTGTCGACCAGTTCAACATGACATTCCAGTCAAAATCAGGCTTTACGATCGGTTTAGCATTCAAGACTAATTCTACTCCTTTATTTTGAACTTCACCTGCGTTAATAATTCGACTGCTGTATCCGGTAACGATATCATTTGGCAAAGAAAGAATTTGGTTTTCTGTACTTGACATATAGTAAGTAGCATCCAGGCTCAAACGATTGTTCAGTAAGCGAATATCAAATCCGGTTTCCCAGCTTGATGTGATTTCAGGTTTTAGATCCGCATTAAACATGGACGAAGGCATAACTGCGGAACTTGCAAAACCACTTTGGGAATAGTATTTTGAAGTTTGATATGGATTTGCATCGCTACCTACCTTCGCATAAGAAAGTCTGTATTTCAAAAAGCTAATCGGTTCTGGTAAGTTAAATAACTCGGATACGATAAAGCTAGAGCTAACAGAAGGATAGAAATACGAATTATTATTCTTAGGTAAGGTGCTCGACCAGTCATTACGGCCCGTAATATCCAGATAGATACTGCTTCTCCAACCTAGTGTAAACATTCCATATAAACTGTTGATCTGTTTTTTTGCATCATTGGTTCTTACAAGTGGATTGTTTACTCCATTAGCTAGTGTATATACGCCTGGAACAATTAAGGCATCGATGGAAGACATCACATTGCGGTGATCGTAGGTCATTTTGCTTGCGCCTCCAACTACTGTATAGTCGAAATCATCAGAAATGCGATCCTTATACGTTAAAAGGAAGTCGGCATTAATTTCCTGACTTGATACATCTTGTCTTCCATAATATCCGCGAGCGTGTTTCTTACTTGAATAACCACGTTGAGTTTCACGTAATTGAGAAAGGGAATTATAAGATAGGCGGCCCATTAAGTCTAGCTTATTCGTCAGTTTGATATCTGCACGAACGTTTCCTACCAATTGGTTACTATTTAGCGGGTTTGTATCAACATACATCAAGAAATAGGGGTTGCTTGACCAATCAGAGAAAGGGTTTAATTGGCTCACATTTTCCTTACCAGTTTGCCAAATTGGTTTATACCAATTAATATCTACATTGGGTAACAAGAACATCATGAAATAACCCAGGGAACCATTACTCATACCAAATCCCGGAAGGTTATCACTTGTTCTGTTATTGAAGTTGATTGTTGATGATAGCTTAATACGATTTGTAATATCATAGTTCCCGTTGAATGAAACTGAATTACGTTTGTAACCTGTGTTTGGGGCAATGTATTCATTGTCTGTACGTGACAGATTAAGACGCATAGAACCTTTATCATCACCTCCTTGTAGTGTTAATGAATTCTCGAAAGTCATACCTGTACGATAGAAATCCTTCATATTATCTTTATAAGGTTTCCAAGTTGTACGCTCAGTTCCCATAGTTTGAGTTTTCGGATCGTATTGATAAAATTGCTGTCCTTCAAACTTTGGACCCCATGCGGCTGGAGTATTTGTATGCGGACCATCTTCTGAGTTTCCCCAAGAGTAGTAAGGTTCGCCATTTGCATCTAATGCATTTAACCGACCGCCACCATATTCGTATTGATAGTTCGGCCAATTGATTATATGATCAAATAAGGCAGTGGAGTTAAAACCGATACCCATTTTCTGGTTCTTTTTGCCTGATTTTGTAGTGATAATTACTGCACCGTTTGCAGCGCGAGAACCATATAGAGCTGCTGCTGAAGGACCTTTTAGGACACTCACACTTTCAATATCATCTTGTCTCAGTTCAGAGATTGCATTTCCATAATCTACGGGGGCTTCTGTACCATATGCTGCACCAACGTTATTACCATAAGCTGTTGTCTCCTGATTCATCGGAACACCGTCGATTACAATCAGTGCATTATTGCCACCAGCTGCAAGGGAAGTTGTTCCTCTTAATTGAATTGCTTGAGAGTTAATGGGTCCTGTATTGCCATTAATGATATTTAAACCGGCAACTTTACCTTTCAAACCTTCTGACCAGCTTGTTGATGGGGCTGTCGATAATTGCTCTGCGTTGATTGTTTGTTGAGCATAGCCAATTTCTTTCTCTTCACGAGTGATACCGAGTGCTGTTACAACTACCTCTTGCATTGCACTACTACCTTCTATCAACATTGCATTTACCGTTACGGTTGAACCGTTTGTTATGGCAATTGCCGACCTTTCAAAGTTTTCGTGCCCGAGGTAAGTTACTTTTAATGAGTAAGTGCCTGCAGGGACATCCAGCGTGAAATTTCCTTGAGCATCGGTCATGGTTGTCCGGTTCAATTCAAGAACCTCAACAGTTGCACCTGCAAGAGCTATTGCAGAGCTACTGGTAACTTTTCCAATAAGACGTCCGTTTTGCTGTGTCCGTTGAGTTGTAGTATTTGCATTGGATGAGATGTTTCTTCTGATGGTGACAATCTTATCCTCTATTGTATAGGTATAGTCGTCATCAAATGATTTATCCAATACCTCGTTGATGTCGGCATTTTCAACATCGATATTTATTTTCTTAGCGTCATTGAAGATATTGGCATCGTAGAAGAAATCATATCCGCTTTGATTTCTAATTTCTCGTAAAACATCAGAAATACTGGTGTTTTCTTTTTTTATGGTCAGTCGTTGACCATAGGTTGCATATGCCTGCATTATAAAACAGGTAAGCAATATCATCGTGGCTTTTATAACACGCATGAATGGTTGAAATTTCATATTTTTGTTGATGTAAATTCTTTATTCTATTTTTTTAAATGAGGGAATGAATGAACTTATAGTCTGCGGGAAGTGTTAGTAGCGCTTCCCGCTTCTTTTATTAAGTCAATCGTTTTAGGATAATTCAAATTGTTATTCTATTACAATGGACCTCCTTCCTTTTCTAATTGCTTTTACTGTACCAGTTGATTCAAGCATGGTTATAATGCTAGACAAAGGCCGCTCTCGCGATACCATGCCACTAAATTTTAACGAAGTCAGATGGGCCGGACAGTTAATATCGATGTTATACCAACGGGATACTTGTTCCAAAATATCCCCTAACTTTTCGTTTTTAAAGATAAAATCTCCGTTTTTCCAAGCGAGAGCTCTTTCTATATCAGCCTGAATTACATAGACTTGATCGCGCACCAGCGCTTGCTGTCCCGGAGATAGGAATACATTCTTAGTTATATCTTTGGATATTAGTTTAACCTTTCCTGTTATTAACGTGACTTCCATTTGATCACTTCGATAGTCATTCACATTGAATTGTGTACCTAAAACTTCGATTGTTTGCTTGCTGGTTTCAACGAGGAAAGGAATTCGTTTCTTTTGATCTGTTGATTCATACTGGGTGGCAATATCAAAATACACTTCGCCGGTTACCTTTACTTTTCTTTCGAATGGTGAAAACTGAACTGGAAATGTTATGGAAGAATAGGCATTTAACCAGGCTATAGATCCATCTGGTAAGACAACCTGATATTGTCCTCCCTTTGGAGTTTCTATGGTATTATAGTTGTAAGCATCAGTCGGAAAAACCAGCTTATTATTCTTGAAATTCATTGAATAAACCAATGTGCCAGTCTCTTCATTAGTAATTTGAGTGCCTTGCTGTTCAGCAATTCTGCCATTGATTGTATCTGCCAAGGCAATTTTTGTTCCATCGGAAAGGGTTAAATAGGCATGATTTCCTCCCGGAGCAATATCGGCCATCACTACAGTCTCTGAATGAGAATAATCTTTCATTAGAAAGAACGTGATACCACAAATAAGCAGTAAGGCAGCAGCAATGGAAGCCACCTTTGCCAAGCTTCTGTGTTTAATTGGTAAGACTCGTCCTTGATTGGGTTCTTCTATTGAATACTTTTCAGCAAATCGAGGTGAACTTTTTAGCTTGTTTAAAATGCTTTCGACTCGTTCATCGCTTAAAAAGGTGCCTTCACTTTCTGCCCCGATTTCCATAAACCAAGCCTCAATGATGCGTAACTCCTCTTTAGTGCAGGTATTCTGACTGTATTTTTCTAATAAATGATGGATATTTTCTTTCACCTATAACATTTTAATAAGCATAATGAGACAGCTTTTTAATGGTCTGCTATAGATATAGGAACAGAAAATGAAGTTTCGGCTATTGCTAAAATCCGATTTAACGATTTAGTAATCTTATTAACATTGGCTTAATGTTAATAGAGAAGGAAATAACTCAGATATAGAAGGTAACTTGTGTTTTTCAAGGCTTCTGAAACACGTTTACGAATGGTTTTTAATTGGTTGTGAATCGTATTAGGTGAAGTAGATAAGGTTTTAGCTATTTCTGCGATCGACAGATCTTTTTCATAACGTAGTTGGTAAACCTGCAGCATCCTTGTTGGCAAAGAAGAAATAGTATTAGCGACCAGGGATTCCATTTCTTCGGATTGCGTATGTCGAAATGCAGCAGAGAGTTCTGATGTCTCTGAGAGATCATCCGACATATTTTCCCATATTTCAATAAATTTAGGCTGAACTTTATTTTTCCGATAGTAATTCAGAACCCGATTCATCGCCATCCCATAGAGATAGGGAAAGATATCTCCCTTGGGTTGATATGCTTCCCTTTTTTCCCAAAGTGTCAGAAAGATATCCTGGGTGAGGTCTTCTGCTATTTCCAGATTTTCAATACGTTTACTGATTTCCCGATAGAGACTACGTACGTAGCGACGATAGATCATCTCAAAAGCCAGTCTATCTCCACTTTTCAATAAACGCCAAAGCTGTTGATCTGAATACGATTCCAATTTGATGATTACTAATGTTAAACAACCTGCTCAATGAAGACAAAACTAAGCCATTAAGTTTGCCTTAGTATTAAGCCTATATTAACCTTACTAATTAAGCAGACAATTCCAAAAGTCATCTAGAAAATATATCTTAGCTTAAGGAATTGTTTTTATCTTATTTTCTTAATTATGCTTTCAGTTTTTTCGATTGCTATTTCTTTTGTTTTTTCAATGTTTACAGCGATACCTGCTGTGGTTCCTGATTCTATTACTCCGGGCGCGGATCAACTTGAAGAATACCTCCCTTTATTAAAAGGTAAGAAAGTGGGTTTGATGGGGAATCAAACATCTATAGTGGGTGATAAGCACCTAGTTGATGTTTTGTTTGAAAACGATGTAGATTTACGGTTTGCATTTGCACCTGAGCATGGTTTTAGGGGTGATATTGAACGAGGTGAGAGTGTGAGGAATGATGTGGATGAGAAAACGGGATTAACGCTTCATTCGCTGTATGGAACTAATGAGAAGGCAGACTCAATCGTTAACTCAGTAGATGTTATGATTTTTGATCTGCAAGATGTAGGAGCGCGGTTTTATACTTATGTGGTTTCTATGCATCAGATTATGCAGCTATGTGCAGATAATGGAAAGAAAGTAATTGTATTGGATAGGCCAAATCCGAATGGTGATCAGGTTGATGGGCCTGTTAGAAAGGATGATAAGTTTAAATCAAATGTGAGCTATCATAAAGTTGCCATGATTCATGGCTTGACGGTAGGAGAGCTTGCAAAGATGATTAATGGAGAAGGGTGGTTGGAGAATGGAGTTCAGTGTGATTTAGCAGTTATTCCTGTTAAAAACTACGACCATAGCATGAAGTATGAATTGCCGGTGATACCATCGCCAAGTTTGCCGAATTATACATCGGTACGTTTATATATGTCTTTATGTTTGTTTGAAGGTACGAATATTAGTGTGGGAAGAGGAACGGACTGGCCTTTTCAGGTAATAGGGTATCCGGATCCTGTATTTGGAAAGTTTACATTTGTGCCAGGAGTTCGACCTGGAATGGCAGCACATGTTGAACAGCAGGGTGAATTGTGTTACGGTCTGGATTTGAGAGGTGTGGATGCTGTTTCGGAGAAATTTACATTGAAATATTTGCTAGATTTTTATAAAAAATCGGGATTAAAGGAAAAGTTTTTTGCAAGACCAGATTTTTTCGATAAGCTTGCAGGGACTGATAAACTACGAAAACAGATTATTGCCGGAATGAATGAGAAAGAAATTCGGGATTCATGGAAGGATGAATTAACGGCTTATAAAATAATGCGAAAAAAGTACTTGCTTTATCCGGATTTTGAATAATTTATAAGGTGTCTTCTGGTATCGTTAATAGGCTTGTATGAGTACTTCTGTTGGTATTCGCATTTTGTCGTGTATTTGACGAATCATCTTGAGAGATAGTTTTCTTTTCTTATTTAATATTTCACTGGCTCTGCTCTTTAGCCCAATTATTTTCCCTAGATCGTTTTGGTTATAACCCATTTGCTCCATTCTAAATTTAATGGCCTCGATGGGATCTGGAAGTTCAATCGGAAAATGTTCGTCTTCGTATTTCTCTATTAATATTGATAGTATTTCTAATTCATCTCCTTCTGAAGATTCTTTTTTGGCATCAAAGATGAATTCTAATCGCTCTAATGCTTTTTGATAATCTTTTTGTGTTTTTATAGGTTTAATATTCATGTTTCAAATTTTATTAGCGTCTATCTTGTTGTATTCTGAATGAGTTCCGATAAAACGAATCCATATTATTTTGTGCTCGTAGTTTATTTTCACTATTAATCGATAGGTATTACCTTTAATGTTAAATACAATTCTATTTTTTAACAAAACACTAGCGCTTGGATATTCCTTTTTAATATCGTTGGGTGTTTCCCAATTACTTTTACTTGATTCCTGATACCATGAAAGTAATTGTTGTTTACTATCGGAATGCTTCTCCCAAAAATCTCGAAGTGTTTTCTTAGAAATTATTCTCAAGTTTATTCTTTTATCAAAGTTAATAAATAGTTCCCATATTGGGAAGTTGTGGAGATAATATTTTAATATAGAAACAGCAGAATTAACTATCTTTAATTTCATATTTTAAGAATTATTGCTTTTTCTCAATTTTTGAGCATTAAAGGAATATAACACTGGCAAAACACTAAATTGTTTGCCGAAGTTATATAAGCATCTGAGTTGAATAACATCAAGAAATGAAGTACACGACCGAAAAAGAATCAAATTATACAAATCTGGAGCACATGAGTGTGCATGAGCTTCTTGTTAATATTAATAAAGAAGATCAAAGCGTGGCGCTAGCTGTGCAAAAAAGTATTCTGCAGATTGAAGCGTTAACAACTGTGATTGTAGATAGGATGAAGAAAGGTGGCAGGTTGTTTTATATTGGAGCGGGTACAAGTGGGCGCTTAGGCATTTTAGATGCTTCTGAGTGTCCACCAACCTTTGGTGTGCCCCATGATTGGGTAATCGGACTTATTGCTGGTGGCGATACTGCTATTCGCAAAGCGGTTGAATTTGCAGAAGATGATACAGAACAGGGTTGGAAAGATTTGTCGGAATATTCTATTAATGAAAAGGATGTGCTGGTAGGGATCGCTGCTTCTGGAACAACGCCTTATGTAATTGGGGCCTTAAAAGCTGCTAATGAAGCTGGTTTAGCTACTGGTTGTATTGTTTGCAATGTTGGTTCACCTGTAGCTAGTGAAGCGAATTATGCAGTAGAAGTTGTAGTAGGTCCTGAATTTGTTACCGGTTCTACGAGAATGAAGGCTGGAACGGCGCAGAAGATGGTATTAAATATGATAACAACGGCTACCATGATTCAATTGGGAAGAGTGAAGGGAAATAAAATGGTGGATATGCAGCTAAGCAATAATAAATTGGTAGCAAGGGGGGTGAGAATGATTGTTGAGGAAACGGGCGCTACAGAACATTTAGCGGCAGAGCTGCTTGAGAAATATGGAAGCGTTCGTGCAGCCATAGCCCATTATAATAATTAAAGCCTGAAAACATGACCCCTTTTGTATTATTGAGTTTCTTGATTGTTTATTTTACGGTTCTTGTTGGTGTGGCCCATTTTACTTCTCGTAAGAAGTCGGACAACTCTGCTTTTTTCTCTGCTAATAAGAATTCTAAATGGTATATCGTTGCCTTTGGAATGATAGGAACAGCTTTATCGGGTGTTACTTTTATTTCAGTTCCAGGTGCTGTTGGTGGTGGTAGTTTTAGTTATTTCCAATTTGTTTTGGGAAATGCGGTAGGCTACGTAATTGTAGCTTTTGTTTTATTGCCACTTTATTATCGGATGAATTTAGTCTCCATTTATACATATTTGGAACAACGTTTTGGACATATGAGTTATAAGAGCGGAGCAATGATTTTCTTGATATCAAGAACGATTGGTTCTGCGTTTCGCTTGTATTTGGTAGCAATTATTCTTCAGCGTTTTATTTTTGATGCATGGAATGTGCCTTTTGCGGTGACTATAATTATTTGTTTAGTGTTGATCTGGGTGTATACGCATAAGGGAGGGCTGAAGACAATTATTATAACTGATCTTCTGCAAACCTTTTTTCTTTTGTTTTCAGTGGTTCTTTCTATTTATTTTATTGCACAAAGTCTGGATATGAACTTTGTAGAAGCATTTGATGCTATTAAAGAAAGCACATATTCGAAGATGTTTTTCTGGGATGATTTTATGGGGGATACAAAGAATTTCTTTAAACTGTTTTTAGGAGGAATATTTGTAACGCTAGCGATGTTTGGTCTGGATCAGGATATGATGCAGAAGAATATTAGTTTGAAGACGATTGGGGAAGCTCAGAAGAATATGCTTTCGTTTACGCTTGTTTTTGTGATCATTAATATCTTCTTTTTGTCGGTTGGTGCTATGCTTTATTTATATGCTGCTCAAAATAACATTGATGTTGCGGCACTTCCTACTCCCGATCACTTGTTTCCAGAGATTGCATTGAATTATTTACCCATTTTACCTGGTATCATTTTTATGATGGGCTTAACGGCTGCAACATTTGCAACAACAGATTCTGCATTAACGGCTTTAACAACTTCATTTTGTGTCGATTTTCTGAATTTTCATAAGAAAGAAGATCCAAATGACCCAAAATTGTTAAGGCAACGAACTTCTGTTCATGTAGGTTTCTCAATCCTAATGTTATTGGTGATTATGGGCTTTCGGGTAATTAATGATGAATCGGTTGTAACAGCTATTTTTACAGCAGCTGGATATACATATGGACCTTTGCTTGGTCTTTTTGTATTTGGGATGTTCACCAACCGGGCTGTAAGAGATTCTTTAGTGCCTTATATCTGTATTTTATCGCCTATTTTGCTTTATGGATTGAAGCTCTTGCTGGAAAGTACAGTGGGCTATGGGATGAGTTTTGAGCTGATTGTTATCAATGCTTTTTTAACGTGGATTATGTTATTTATAACAAGTAAACCGGGGCTTAAGGTTCCTGTTAAATTCTAATAGGTTTTAAAGATTAATATAAAGCAAAAGGCCGGATCAATTGATCCGGCCTTTTGCTTTATATTAAGAACTCGAATTGTTATTGGTATTTTTTCGAGTTTACTTTACGATCTGCTTCACGAAGATGTATTTTACGCATACGGATACTTTTTGGTGTTACCTCAATGTATTCGTCACCTTGTATATATTCCATTGATTCTTCTAACGAGAATTTAATAGCAGGTGCAATACGAGTATTGTCATCTGTTCCTGAAGCACGCATGTTAGTCAATTGTTTCCCTTTGGTGATATTGATAGTTAAATCATTATCACGGATATGCTCTCCAACGATTTGACCTTCATAAATATCAACACCTGGATCGATAAAGAAGCGACCACGATCTTGTAATTTATCAATGGCATAAGCTGTTGTTGTACCTTTTTCCATTGAAATCAATACACCGCTTAATCTTCCAGGAATAACACCCTTCCATGGTTCGTAATCTTTGAAACGATGAGCCATTACAGCTTCTCCGGCAGTGGCAGTCAATACGTTGTTACGTAAACCGATAATCCCACGTGCTGGTATTTCAAATTCTAGATGTTGTAATAAACCTTTGGTTTCCATTACAAGGAGTTCTCCTTTACGTTGGGTAACCAATTCAATAACTTTACCTGCAACTTCTGCAGGAACATCTACAGTTAATACTTCAATAGGTTCACATTTTTTGCCATCGATCTCTTTGATGATTACTTGTGGTTGTCCAACTTGAAGTTCATAGCCTTCGCGGCGCATGGTTTCAATTAATACTGAAAGATGCAATATACCACGACCATATACTAAGAACGCATCAGCTGAATCTGTTGGAACAACTTTTAATGCCAGGTTTTTCTCCATTTCTTTGTATAAACGATCATGCAAATGGCGTGATGTTACAAATTTACCTTCCTTTCCAAAGAAAGGAGAGTTATTGATGGTGAATAGCATATTCATTGTAGGCTCATCAATGTGAATTACCTCCAATTGTTCCGGGTTTTCGAAGTCGGCAATGGTATCACCAATATCGAAGCCTTCGATTCCTACTACTGCGCAAATATCGCCGGCTTTTACTTCCGATACTTTTAGTTTACCTAAGCCTACAAAGGTATGAAGTTCCTTAACTCGTGACTTTATAATTTTACCATCACGCTTAACTAGTGAAACGGGTTGATTTTCTTTTATAACTCCGCGTGCAACACGTCCTACAGCAATACGTCCAACAAAGGATGAGTAATCTAAGGAAGTGATTTGCATTTGAAGTGTTCCTTCATTTATTGGAGCAGCAGGAATGAATTCCAGGATGGCATCTAATAGAGGAATGAAATCTTCGGTTGGTTTTTGCCAGTCTGTAGACATCCATCCTTGTTTGGATGAACCATACAATACCGGGAAGTTTAGTTGTTCATCATTGGCATCTAAACTAAAGAATAGTTCCCATACAGCTTCATAAACCTCTTCTGGACGGCAGTTTTCTTTATCTACCTTATTTACAACTACAATAGGCTTTAAACCTAGTGCAAGTGCTTTTTGAGTTACGAAACGAGTTTGAGGCATCGGTCCTTCAAAAGCATCTACCAGAAGAATTACTCCATCTGCCATTTTTAAAACACGCTCAACTTCTCCTCCAAAGTCGGCGTGACCTGGGGTATCAATGATATTGATCTTAACGTCTTTGTACTGAATAGAAACGTTTTTCGAAACAATAGTAATTCCTCGTTCACGTTCAAGGTCATTGTTGTCAAGAATTAAAACACCGCTTTGTTCGTTGTCACGAAAAAGATGTGTAGAGTGTAGGATTTTGTCAACAAGGGTAGTTTTTCCGTGGTCAACGTGTGCAATAATTGCTATATTTCTGATTTTCTGCATTTTATCGGTAATAGTATACTCGAAATTTTTCGCAAAGATAGTTATTAGGATTGGAAAAATTTGTTAGAGGTATTAGTTTTTTTATAGGGTAACTGTATTTTTTTTATATGAATCTGACAAAAGCATGCTTTTGATTCGCTAAGTTTGTGCTATGGATGTCCAATTAATACTTGTATTTGTTCTTTTTGGAATAGCCCTGTTATATTTGGGCAGGACGGTTTATCTTAATGTTAAACCTAAGAAAGGCGGCGCTTGTAAGACTTGTAGTGCTTGCAGTGATATAGCTGAGCCTCTAAAGAAAAAAGCAGATATTACTTCGTAATTAAACAAACTGCATAAGCCACTAAACCTTCTTCTCTTCCAATAAATCCCATTGTTTCATTGGTTGTAGCTTTTATTGAGATATCATCCGTACTAAGACCAGTTGCCAAACTGATATTGTTTTTCATCTCTGAGATATAAGGTTTTATTTTCGGCGCTTCTATACAAAGCATAGCATCGATGTTCCCTATCTCCCAACCTTTTTCTTTTAACAACTTTACACAATGTTCCAACAGTATTGTACTGCGGATATCTTTCCATTGCGGATCTGTATTTGGAAAATGGTATCCTATGTCTTCCAGGTTTGCTGCACCTAGAACAGCATCACAGATGGCATGAACAAGAACGTCTGCATCGGAATGACCGAATGCTCCTGAATGATGTTCAAGTTGAACCCCTCCTATAATAAATGGATGATTTTCTCTTAATTGGTGTACATCAAACCCGAATCCTACTTTAATCTTCATCTTTTCTCCTTATTGTGCCAAACATATATAATTGAATCTTAGGAAACAAAAATATAGACGTATTGCCCCTGTTCTTGCTATTCAACAGTAACTGATTTTGCCAGGTTACGGGGTTGGTCAACATTGCAGCCTCGCAAAAGAGCAACGTGATAAGCAAGTAATTGTAAAGGTATGGTAGCTAATAAAGGAAGAAAAGTATCATCTGCATCAGGAATTTCAATTACAAAGTCTGCACTCTTTCGTACATCAACATCGCCTTTGGTTACAATGGCAATTACTTTTCCTTTCCGCGCTTTAACTTCTTGAATATTACTTACAACCTTTTCGTATGAGCTGCTTTTAGTAGCAATAACTATTACAGGAAATCCTTCGTCAATTAGGGCTATTGGACCATGCTTCATCTCAGCCGCGGGATATCCTTCTGCATGGATGTATGATATTTCTTTTAGTTTTAGAGCGCCTTCCAGGGCTATTGGGAAACCAATTCCACGACCTAGATATAAGCTGTTATTAATATCTTTGATGTCTTGAGCAATGTATTTAGTTGCTTCTTCTGTTTTTAAGCATTCTTTGATTAAATCAGGGATGCTATCTAATTCAGTTAATAGAACTTTCATTGCATCAGGCTTAATTTTTTCTTTTAATTGAGCGATGTAGAAGGCGATTAAAGTTAAAACAGTGACCTGAGCTGTAAATGCTTTTGTAGAAGCAACACCGATTTCTGGCCCGGCGTGAGTATAAACGCCTGCATCTGTGAAACGGGTTATTGATGAACCTGCTACGTTGCAAATCCCGAATATTGTTGCTCCTCGTTCTTTGGCAATTTCTAAGGCAGCAAGTGTATCGGCTGTCTCTCCTGATTGAGAAATAGCCATCACAATATCATTTTCTGAGATGATAGGATTACGGTACCTGAACTCTGAAGCATATTCTACTTCAACAGGGATACGCGCATACTCTTCTATCAGGTATTCACCAACCAGACCTGCATGCCATGATGTACCACAGGCAATGATGATAATACGGTTAGCGGTTTTTAGTTTTTCGTCGAAATCTTTTAATCCGCCTAGTTGTATTTTTCCTTCATTTGGATAGATTCTGCCTCGCATACAATCGCGTACAGTAAAAGCTTGCTCATGGATTTCTTTTAACATGAAATGTTCATAACCGCCTTTTTCAAGCATTTCAAGCTTTAATTCTAATTTATGAATAGAAGGGGTTTGTATTTCATTCTGAACTGTTCGGATCTCAATTCCTCTTATTGTAATAGTGGCGATTTCAAGATCCTTTAAATAAATAATATTTTGAGTGTATTCGATAATTGGAGATGCATCAGAACCGATTATATATTCATTTTCTCCAACACCAATTACTAGGGGACTTCCTTTGCGTGCTGCAACAAGCTGATCGGGTTGTTCTTTATCTACAATTACAATGGCATAAGCTCCGATTACTTGTGTTAGGGCTAAACGAACAGCCTCTGTAAGATCACATTGTTCTTCTTTCTGGATTTCCTCGATTAGGTGAATAAGAACTTCAGTATCGGTATCGCTTTTGAAAACATGACCATTGCTGATCAAGGTTTCCTTCAAGATTGCATAGTTTTCAATGATTCCATTATGAACAATGGCTAAGCGTTGATTGCCAGAAGAGTGAGGGTGTGCATTCCGATCAGAGGGTTCGCCATGGGTAGCCCACCTTGTATGACCGATACCCACTGTTCCACTTAGGTCCTTATCGGCTGCATATGCCTCAAGAACAGATACTTTACCAGCCTTTTTAAGAGTCTTTATTTCATGTGGCTTAACGAGTGCAATGCCAGCACTGTCATATCCTCTATATTCTAATCGTTTTAATCCTTTAATTATAATTGGCCAAGCCTGTTTTGGGCCGACATATCCTACGATTCCACACATATATTTTAGTTATGAAAAAAACAAAAGTCGGAAAAAACTCCGACTTCTATGTGACTTCTTGAAAAAATGAACTAAATTTTATGATTTCTTAATTCGCTTTTGTATAATAAATATTCAATTTCATTTTATAATTCTCGTTACTGTTTCCGCCTAATACTGCCCGAGAACCTGAATAAACATTTAATAGGTAAGGTACAATCGTAGCTTCTACATTAGAAGCCGGAGCAACGTAAAAAGTACTATTGTTTGTTTTACTTTTTAATATATCTTGAATATAAGACGTAAGTATAAATGTATAGCTCTTTTTGTCTTTATCGTATTTTCCGCCGAAGGATAGTCCGAAACTTCTTGGATCGCGAATATTACGTACTTCTCCTGTCGGTAGTGTAGCTGTACGGGTATCGCCATCTGGTAAAGGTACACGTTGACCTGCGATGTCTTCACGATATAACGTTAGTCGTGGTGCTTGTTTAGTAAAGATTGTTCCGGTAGCGTCTGAATCAGTATAGATAATCAGTTCAGCTTTATTAATGATTAAATTCTGGTCTTTTAAAGAAGCAAGTGTCGGTAGAGATAATTTAGTACGTAAACCTGCAGGAGCTTGTACATAAACCGTTTCAAAGTTTCCTGTAGGATTTGCTAGCTGATCTGTAACAGCAGTAGAATAATCATTTGAAAGGGAGGAAACAGCATTTTGAGAACTTACAGAATAGAACTTGATCTTTTGATCTGTAGAGCCAGGTAATTTATAATAGACCATTAACCCATTTTGATTGCTATTTATTGCTAAATGGACAATACCCCCGATGCCAACCTGAGCTGTTTTATTAACGCTAACCTGGAAACCTTTTATCCGATTCTGGAAGAATGTATTGCTTGCAAATGTTGTAGAGTCAATGTTGCCATCAAATAAGCTTTTAATTTTAGCAGCATCCATCGGTATGCGTAGCTGAGGCCCAACCTTAATGATTGTATCTTTTGCGCTGATTACTGTATGGATCTGAATGCTATCGCGGTATGCAAATTTATTAAGTGTTTTGCTTCCAAGTATATCTGCTTCAACTGCCCATGTTGCATCGCTAGGATAATCCTTATTGAATTCGAAAGGTGTACTTAGCTGTTTTACTTCAACTGTAGTAGTTGAATTTAATGAGTCTCCAAAGAAATCCATTCCATAGTCGAATACCATAATAGCCGAATCAATATTTGCATTGGCTGGTATACGAGAATCGTCTGCGAATATCTTTTCAAGGCCTAATTGAATGCTAGCACTGCTTTCACCAATGGTAGGGTCTTTTAAATAACCTAGGGGATGCTGATATGAACTTTTTGTGGAAGTACTACTTTCTTTAACTGTAACGGCGTATATAGGAAGATCATCAATAAGTGCGCCTTGTATTTGGTCTTCTGGATCAACATCTAAACCTACTTTTGACGGGTTTTCACAACCACTTAAAATAAAGAGACTTATCAACAGGGTTAATAAGTCTCGAAAATAATATTTCATATGTTACTATTGAAAACTGAACGATTATACAGTTTCGAGTTCTTCACTCGCAAATTGTTCGTAAAGGTTGCAATAATTTTCGAAATCTGTATCATTCTGAACGTCGATAACTGGAATTTCCACGTTTTTAACAATTTTTAACAAATCCTCATGGATGTTATCTTCGGCTAATACGAGCGCATCAGAGTAATTAATAGCACCTTGATAGAGACTTAAATGAGTAGCGTCTTTGTAGTGTGAAACATCCTCATCTTTCATAGAAGAAGTTAATGCTTTCTTAGCGAATTCCTCTCCTAAGTTCTCTTTGAAAGAGTCGTTATATAATGAATAGATAACTTTTGCATCTTTATAGGTTGGGTCGTTTTTATAGGAAGTTTTAAGATAAGCAGGAATTAATGTACTCATCCAGCCATGACAGTGAACTACATCTGGTGACCATCCTAATTTCTTAACGGTTTCTAATGCTCCTTTGCAAAAGAAGATTGCCCGTTCATCGTTATCTGCAAAGAATTTGCCAGTTTTGTCGCTGAAAATATGCTTTCTATTGAAGTATTCATCGTTATCTAAGAAATAAACTTGCATACGAGCTGCAGGTATAGAAGCTACTTTAATAATCAACGGGTTGTCATTATTATTAACAACGATGTTCATTCCTGATAAGCGAATAACTTCATGAAGCCTATTCCTACGCTCGTTAATTGTGCCAAATCTTGGCATAAGAATTCGGATCTCATATCCTTTTTCCTGCATTGCCTGAGGCAATTGACGTGCAATTTCTGAAATTTTGCTTAATTCAAGGAATGGCGACATTTCATGTGTAATAAACAATATCTTTGTTTTTGCCATCTCCAATAATTTTTTATGTGTTTGTTTCTTTAGTAGAATATTGACTAACTAGGTTGGACAAAGATAAGCATTATCTGCCAACTTATCAATGAATTACGAAAAAGGCTTTGTATTACCAATTGAATTTACCACTTTTGGCGGTATTTTTTAACGAGTTAGCTGTGCTTATATTTTATAAAAAAAAGGAGTTAGAGAATCATCTTTCTTTTCTAAGAGAGGAAGGCAAGCGAATAGGGTTAATACCTACAATGGGTGCTCTACATCAAGGACATCTGACTTTATTAAACTATGCTAAAGAATACTGCGATATACGTTTATGTAGCATTTTTGTAAATCCTACCCAATTTAATAATGCAGAAGATATGGAGAAGTATCCTCGTCCTATCGAAAAGGATATAAATAATTTAAAAGAAGCAGGGTGCGACTTATTATTTATGCCAGAAGTAGATGAAATGTATGCTGAAGGGGAAGAGTGGCATATTAATTTGGAAGGATTGGATTCTATATTAGAGGGAGCATTTCGACCAGGTCACTTTCAAGGAGTAACTCAAATCGTTAAAAAGCTTTTTGATATTGCAAAACCGGATATTGCTTGTTTTGGTCAAAAGGATTATCAGCAATACCTGGTGATTGAAAAGATGGTTCATTTATTAAAAATACCTGTTGAGTTAAAACTATGCCCTACCGTACGTGAAACTGACGGTTTAGCGATGAGCTCAAGAAATATTCGTTTATCGGATAGGGGGCGCAACCAGGCTCTGATTATTTATAAAAGCTTAATTTACTTGAAACAACATATAAGGCGAGAAACTATCGAGAAGTCTAAAGTAAAGGCTATTGAGATGTTAGAAAGTATCCCGGATTTAAAACTTGAATATGTTGAGATTTGTGATTTGGATAGTTTAGAACCTTTGACTGATTATACGACAAATGAGTCGGTCATTGCGTTGATTGCAGTTTGGATAGATGGTGTAAGGCTGATTGATAATATGATAATTGAGGTTGAAAACTAAAGTATTACCATGATATTCTTTAATTTTAGTAAATTTGTACCATGATTATTGAGGTAATGAAATCAAAGATTCATCGTGCGCGTGTTACACAGGCGGAGTTGAATTATGTGGGAAGTATTACAATTGATGAAGATTTAATTGACGCTGCCAATATTATAGCAAATGAGAAGGTGCAGATTGTGAATAATAATAATGGTGCTCGTTTTGAAACCTACGTAATTAAAGGTGAACGAGGATCAGGTATTGTTTGCTTAAATGGCGCTGCTGCCCGTTTAGCCCAAGTGGGAGATGTAATTATTATTATTTCATATGCGTATATGTCCATTGAAGAAGGAAAGAGCTATGACCCTTTGCTTGTATTTCCCGATTCTAACAACCGATTAATTAAATAAATTCTATTTAGGGCCCGATAGTCGTAGGTTTTTCTTTTTCACTACTATGCTTGCATAGTAATTGTTATATTTAAGAAAATTTTAGCTTATGATTTTTGAACTAAGTGAAGAGCAAAAGATGATTCGTGATGCGGCTCGTGATTTTGCTGAAATAGAATTGAAACCCGGCGTTATTGAACGCGATGAAAATCAAACGTTTCCTGTTGAACAAGTAAAAAAATTAGGAGAACTTGGTTTTCTGGGTATGATGGTGGATCCAAAATACAATGGATCAGGTTTAGACTCTATTTCTTATGTTCTTGCTATGGAGGAGTTTTCTAAAATTGATGCTTCAGCCTCTGTAGTGGTTTCTGTAAATAATTCATTAGTATGCTTTGGTTTGGAGAAATATGGTTCCGAAGATCAGAAAGAAAAATATCTAAAGCCACTTGCTGCTGGTGAGGTTATTGGAGCTTTTTGCCTTTCTGAGCCTGAAGCAGGATCGGATGCAACTTCTCAAAGAACTATCGCAGAAGATAAAGGGGATTATTATTTGCTTAATGGAACGAAAAATTGGATTACCAATGGGAATTCTGCTTCTATATATTTAGTGATTGCACAAACTCATCCTGAAAAAGGAAGTAAGGGTATAAATGTTCTTATTGTTGAGAAGGGTATGGAAGGCTTTAGTATAGGACCAAAAGAGAACAAGATGGGTATTCGAGGTTCGGATACGCATTCTCTTCTTTTTAATGACGTGAAAATTCCAAAATCGAATCGTATTGGTGATGATGGCTTTGGATTTAAATTTGCGATGCAAACATTGGATGGTGGGCGTATAGGTATTGCTGCACAAGCTCTTGGGATTGCATCTGGTGCCTATGAGCTGGCATTAAATTATGCAAAGGAAAGGAAGGCCTTCGGTAAACCAATTGCAGAACTGCAGGCTATTAGCTTTAAATTAGCCGATATGGCAACTGATATTGAAGCAGCGCGTTTACTTGTCATGAAGGCTGCCTGGTTGAAGGATCAAAAATTGCCTTATGCAAAATATGCATCAATGGCTAAGTTAAAAGCTTCGGAAGTTGCGATGAAAACAACGATAGAGGCTGTCCAGATCCATGGAGGATATGGGTTTGTAAAAGAGTATCATGTTGAACGATTGATGCGCGACGCAAAAGTAACACAGATTTATGAAGGGACTTCTGAAATTCAGCGGCTTGTAATTGCCAGAGAAATACTGAAATAGTTATCTTTACAAAAAAATGTAGTATGAAAAAGTTCTTGTATTCCTTGTTGATTTTCAGCATCATCTATATGATTGGTTGTAGCCCTGCAAAGGTGGAATTGGAAAATGGAATATGGCGTGGGGTATTTAGAACCGATTCGGCCATTGAGATCCCTTTTAACTTTGAGGTATATGATTCCGCAGGGACTAAACAGATTGCATTTCTGAATGCAAAGGAACGTCTGAATATCAGTGAAGTTAGTTTAGTGGGTGACTCTGTTATTATTAAGACTCCTTTATATGAAACAGAGATTCGTGCTCTTTTGAGCGCAGATGGGATGTCAGGTACATGGACTCGCCATTTCCCTGATAAGATACAACATATGCCTTTTGAGGCTAAACCTAATGTGGCCTGGCGTTTTATAAAGAACCCAAGAGCTGCAAAGGAAAATATTACAGATAAGTGGTCGGTTCTTTTTAGAAGTGACAATGGTACGGATACTACAGCTGCTATAGGTGAATTTATTCAGGATGGAAATAAAGTGAGTGGGACCTTTTTAACAGACTATGGAGATTATCGTTTCTTGCAAGGGGAGATTGATGGGGATATTCTTTCTTTATCTGCTTATGCAGGGTCTAGTCCGAGTCTCTTTGTAGCTACTGTGTCAAAAGAGGGCATCATTGGAGATATGTATTCAGGGCCGAATAATCATACAGATTGGGAAGCAAAACGAGATGAAAATGCGATGCTGGCAGATGCTTATCATATTACCAGGTTGAAAGTTGATTCAAATACTGTTGCTTTCAAGTTCGAGGATACCGAAGGAAAGATGGTTTCTTTAAAGGACGAGCGTTATAAGGGTAAGGTTGTTATTATCCAGTTTTTAGGATCATGGTGTCCAAACTGTATGGATGAAACAGCATACTTAAGCTCTTTTTATAAGAAATATAAAGATAAGGGTGTTGAAGTTATTGGTTTAGCATATGAGCGTTATGCTGAACCTGAACGGGCTAAAAAGGCAGTTGTTAATCTTATAAATCGTTTTCAGGTTAGCTATCCTGTTTTATTAACAGGTTATACCAATAAAACAGAGGATGTATTAAAGAGTATTCCTGCACTTGAAAATTTTAATGCTTTTCCTACAACGATCATAATTGATAGGAAAGGAGACGTTCGGACAATTCATTCAGGATTTACAGGCCCAGCTACCGGACAAGCATATGTTGATTACACAAATAAATTTGAAACTACCATAAATGAACTATTAAACGAAAAGATATAATGATTAAGATTAGACCTATTAAAATGCAGAACGGCTCCTTAGGAGCCGTTCTGCATTTTAATAGGTTTTTGCTTCTATTTAATAAAATGTTTTAATTGTATAACTTCTTTTTCGTCCAGGTGTCTCCAGCGGCCACGTGGTAGATCTTTTTTGCTAAGATTAGCATAAATTACGCGATCTAATTTAATAACGTCATAACCTAAATGTTCAAAGATCCGTCTCACTATGCGGTTCTTTCCACTATGTATTTGTATGCCAACTTCTTTTTTACTTGCTCCTTGAACATAGCTAATATCATCCGGCTTGATTAGACCATCCTCTAATTCTATTCCGTATTCAATTTTGTTGAAATCGCCTTGACTAAGATTTTTGTTTAACTCGACCTGATAGATCTTTGTTATGCTATTGCGTGGGTGAGAAAGCTTCTCGGCTAATTCACCGTCATTGGTCATTAATAGTAAGCCAGTAGTATTGCGGTCAAGTCTTCCTACCGGATAAATACGTTCGCGAGTTGCTTTGTCAACTAAGTGCATAACTGTGCGACGTTCTTGAGGATCGTCTGTAGTTGTAATATAGTCTTTTGGTTTATTTAGAAGTATATAAACCATTTTCTCACGTTTTAGACGTTCGCCATTGTACTTAACTTCATCGGTAGCAGGATTTACGCGTGTGCCTAAAGAGGTAACTACTTCGCCATTGATACTAACTACTCCAGCTTCAATTAGTTCATCTGCTTTTCTTCTTGAGCAAATACCTGCATTTGCAATATATCTATTTAAGCGAATTAATTCAGGTTCATTAAAAGAGCGAGGTTTTGACTCTTTAGAGATCTCTTCTTTTTGATAAGGAGTATCTCTTCGAGGGCGATCTCCTTTCTTAAGATCATTAGATTTTCTGAAAGGTTTGTCTTCTCTTTTAAAGTTGTCTTCCCTTTTAAAAGAATTCTCTCGTCTTGGACCATCTTCTTTTTTGAAGTCATTTGACTTTTTGAATGGCCTATCTTCTCTTTTAAAGTTATCGTCTTTTTTAAAAGGAGTATCTTTTCTTGGACGGTCTGTCTTTTTAAATTCGCCAGGCTTTCTGAACGGTTTATCTTCTTTCTTAAAATGATTTTCCTTTTTATAAAGATTATCTTTTTTTGATCGCTCGTCTTTTTTGAAGTCGCCTGATTTTTTGAATGGTCTATCCTCTCTTTTAAAGTTATCGTCCTTCTTAAAGGGACGATCTTCTGATTTAGAGAATCTAGATGAAGATGTTGTAGTTTTTTTATAGGGTCTCTGCCTGTTATCATCTGATTTCTTAGCATCAAAGCTAGCTCCTGGTGCTTGATCAGAACGTTTTGAGTGAGGTTTTCTATCATCGAAACGATTGTCTCGGTTTGTGCTTCCTTCAGCTTTTCTTCCGAAAGAGGGTTTACCTCCGTGGTTGGACTTGCCGTCACGGCTGTTCCTTTTGTTATTGAATGGCATATATTTTACCCTTATTTTGAATCTGCAAAGGTAGATCAATTTTTTAAATATTAGCTATTAGACATCTTTTTTTGAAAAGAAGAATATTATGCTAAAAATATTGCCAATAGGTAGGTTTAAGAGGGGGTTTTGCGTAACTGTTTGGTAATTAACATTATAGTTTGTATATTTGCCACCCACATTTTCCCAGTACCAAAAGGAGAGGTAAAATATGATAAAAAAGCACCTGTTAACTTGCACTTTGGCAGTAGTAGTTTTGCTCGGTTCAAAGTTGTTTATATACAGTACCCCAGTAAAAAGTGAAGCGGAAACGAGGAGTTTGATGGGAGATGATAAGATAGTAGAGAGGCACCGCTTAGCTTTGGAAGTAGAAAGGAAAGAAAAGTATTATTCTTCCTTGAACTTTGCAGATGAGGAGATACCAACAGGTATTAAATCGGTTGATACAAGGATGAAAAGAAATCTTAATAAGTTTTCATATCGCAACCTTCAAACTCATAAACTACATCGTACTGCAAAGGAATGGTTTCCGAAAATAGTACCTATTTTAAAGAAATATGGTATTCCGGAAGATTTCAAATATATGCCTTTGGTAGAAAGCGGTTTGCGATCAGGGACTTCGCATCGAGGGGCCTCTGGCTATTGGCAATTTATGCCTGGGACAGCTCGCGCTTTTGGATTGAAAGTGAATGCACAGGTAGATGAACGACAAGATATAATAAAATCTACTGAAGCTGCTGCCAAATATTTAAATGCCTTGCATGATATTTTTGGAAATTGGACCTTGACAGCGGCAGCTTATAATATGGGAGAGGGCGGATTGCTTAAATCGATGAGGAATCAAGGCAAGGATGATTATTATTTATTGTCTTTAAATGCTGAAACTGCTGCTTATGTATATCGGTTGATTTCAATGAAGGAAATTATTGAGAATCCTGATATATATGGTTATTTACCTGCTAGCGGAAAAGGTATGCTCGCTGAAAATATTTCCTATCAGTGGGGGCTTGATAATCGCTTATAAGACGAATCTAATTTTATATTAAGGCTTCAGCTCCTTTACTTTTCTTCAGATTATTTCATAATATTATCTGTATTTTTGCATAAATGGGATATGGTTAAAACCCTTTTGCATTGAGCTTCCTACATGAATAAAAATACTATTCCGGATTTAGTAGAACAGAATGAAGTTGAGGTCTTTGGAGCTCGAGTTCATAATCTAAAAAATATTGACGTTAGTTTTCCACGAAATAAGTTGGTTGTCATAACTGGATTAAGTGGTAGTGGTAAGTCTTCATTGGCTTTTGATACCATTTATGCAGAAGGACAACGTAGGTATTTAGAAACTTTTAGTGCTTATAGCCGACAGTTCCTTGGAGGTTTAGAAAGACCAGATGTAGATAAGATTTCAGGGTTAAGTCCTGTAATTGCTATTGAACAGAAGACCACCAATAAAAATCCACGGTCTACAGTGGGCACAATTACGGAAGTCTACGATTTTTTGCGTCTTTTATATGCTCGTGCAGGAGAGGCATTTTCCTATGTCTCTGGTCAAAAAATGGAGCGTCTTTCAGAGAATCAAATTATTGATCGGATACTATTGAAATTTAATAATGAACCTGTTAATGTCTTAGCGCCCGTGGTAAAAGGTAGAAAAGGGCATTATCGGGAATTATTTGAACAAATTAGAAAGCAAGGCTTTGTAAAAGTTCGGATTGATGGAGAGTTGGCAGATCTTACTCCTAAAATGCAAGTGGATAGGTATAAGACCCATGATATTGAGATTGTAATTGATCGGTTGACCATTAGCGAGAAGGATAGAAGCCGGTTGCAAAGTTCAGTTCAACAAGCCATGAAATTGGCAAAGGGGGTTATCAAGATTAGTAATGCTGCTAATCAGGAATTTTTCTTTAGCCGGTTTTTAATGGATCCTGAATCAGGAATATCTTATGATGAACCTCAACCTAATACTTTCTCTTTTAATTCACCTTATGGTGCTTGTGAAAATTGTGATGGATTAGGCTATGTATTTCAGATTGATCGTGAAAGCGTTATCCCAGATCCGAAATTAAGTATTATGCGTGGAGGTTTAGCCCCTCTGGGTGAATATAAGGATAACTGGACTTTTCAGCAGTTAAAAGCTTTGGCCAAGAAATATGGCTTTTCATTGACTACACCTCTAAAAGATTTATCGGAAGAGCATCTTAGTTTAATTTTTGAAGGTGCTCCAGACATAATAAGCGTTCCTGTTTCTTATAACAAATGGAATGTAAAGACCTATCAGATTGTGTATGAGGGCCTCTTTAAGCAACTTGAAGAACAACATGAACAAAAGGCAGGGAAAGAAGATATCGAAAATTTTAGATCGTTGAAAACTTGTACAGTATGTGAGGGTGCGCGATTGAAAAAGGAAGCTCTGCATTTTAGGATTGATCATAAGAATATTTCGGAATTAGCTGATTTGGATATTTCGACTTTGATGACCTGGTTTGATAATTTAGAAAGCAGGCTGAGTGATCGTCAGAATATTATTGCTACTGAAATTCTTAAGGAGATTCGTTCTCGTTTAGGTTTTCTCTTAGATGTGGGTTTAAATTATCTAACCTTGAATCGTTCAGCGAAAACACTTTCAGGAGGAGAGGCTCAACGCATTCGTTTGGCTACTCAGATAGGTTCTCAACTTGTTAATGTTCTTTATATTCTGGATGAACCAAGTATTGGTTTACATCAGCGGGATAATGAACGGTTAATTGGCGCTTTAAAGAATTTAAGAGATATTGGTAATTCTGTTTTAGTAGTAGAACATGACAAGGACATGATCTTAGCTGCTGATTATGTGATTGATATGGGTCCTGCTGCAGGTTTACAAGGTGGAGCCGTTGTTGCAGAAGGTACACCTGAGGAAATTACTCAGAGCCATACATTAACAGCAGCTTATTTGAATCAGGAGAAGGAGATTCCGCTTCCTTCTGCAAGGAGGAAGAGTAATGGTTTGACTTTACGTCTAGAAGGTGCGAGCGGACATAATCTTAGAAATGTAAATGTTGATTTTCCTTTAGGATGCTTTATTGCAGTTACAGGTGTATCAGGCAGTGGAAAATCCAGTTTGATAACAGAAACGCTCTATCCTATTCTAAATCATCATTTTTTTAGAGCGAAGAAGACTCCATTGCCTTATAAAAAGCTGATTGGTTTAGATAATATTGATAAGGTAATAGAGATCGATCAGTCACCTATTGGTAGAACACCTCGTTCAAATCCTTCTACCTATACAGGCGTGTTTTCAGATATTAGAAATCTATTTGTTCAGCTTCCTGAAGCTAAGATCCGTGGCTATAAGCCTGGACGTTTTTCATTTAATGTAAAAGGAGGACGTTGTGAGACTTGTAAAGGTGGTGGAATGAAAGTAATAGAGATGAATTTTCTTCCGGATGTTCAGGTGCCTTGTGAAACTTGTCAGGGAAGACGTTATAATCGTGAGACATTGGAGGTGCGTTATCGTGGAAAATCTATTAGCGATGTTCTAGATATGCGTATTGAGGAAGCTGTTACGTTCTTCGAGCCTATCCCATCAATTTATCGTAAGGTTAAAACGTTGAATGACGTAGGCTTAGGATATTTAACATTAGGACAGTCATCGGTTACTTTATCAGGTGGAGAGGCGCAACGTGTAAAGCTTGCAACTGAACTTTCTAAAAAAGATACTGGTAAGACGTTTTATATTTTGGATGAACCAACTACCGGTTTGCATTTTGAGGATGTGAATGTATTATTGGGAGTATTGAATCGTTTGGTTCAGCGTGGTAATACAGTTTTGGTGATTGAACATAATATGGAAGTGATAAAAGTGGCGGATTGGGTAATTGATATGGGACCTGAAGGTGGTAGTGGTGGTGGCGAGCTTGTATTTGCCGGAACACCTGAAGGTTTGGCTCAAAATAAGATAAGCCGAACTGCTAAGTTTATCGAAATGGAATTAAATTTCAGTAATAAAGTAGTATCTTAAGGTGTTATAAGTTAATATAAAAAATTACAGATATGGAAATGATTGTATTGGATAAATTGGGTGTGGCAGATCAGATAAAAGAAGTGTTGGAGACTGTGTTTGATCCAGAGATTCCTGTAAATATTATTGAACTGGGCTTAGTTTATGAGATAATCACCAAAGAAGATGGAACAGCTAAAGTTATAATGACTTTAACAGCTCCAAATTGTCCTGTTGTTGACTCAATCATTAATGAAGTTCAGGAAAAAGTTGAGTCTGTAGAAGGAGTTAAGAATGCCTTGGTTGAATTAAGTTTTGACCCACCTTGGGAAAAGAGTTTTATGAGTGATGAGGCTCGATTAGAGCTTGGGTTTATGTAAGAGAACTACTCGAGCCCTTTTTCTAAATCATCTAGTCGCTTTGGAAAGGATGATACAGGTTTTACTTTATCCTTTTCATTTCTTCCAAAGGTGAGTTTCCAAAAGTTTCTGGATTCTTTTGTTAATAGGGGAGCCACAATACTTAATATAAGTACATATACTACTACAAAAGATTGGATGATTGGATTTAATCCGCCTGCCTTACCAATATTTGCCATGATAATTGAAAATTCTCCCCTTGCCGATAATGTAAACCCGATATCGAATGTAGCATGCTTTTTCATAGAAGAGATGCGAGTTGCAAAATAGCCCGATGCTAAGTTACCCAGTATAGTTAATGCCGCAGCAATAGAAGCCCACATAACGGCGCCGCCCAAGCTCATAGGGTCGATTGATAATCCGAAACTGAAAAAGAACATCGCTCCAAAGAAATCCTTGTATGGAAGCACCATATGCTCGATTCGTTTAATGTATTTTGAATCAGCTAATACTAGTCCTGCCATTAAAGCTCCTATAGCCTCTGCAACGTGAATGGTTTCAGAGAATCCTGCTGTAATAAATAATAATGCGAAAATAATAAGTATAAAAATTTCCGATGATTTTACTTGTAGTAGCTTATCGATAGCAGGAACCATTTTTCTGCCCAGGATTAGGAAAAGCAGAATAAAGCCAAGTGCGAGCAGGCAAGTGCCTACAACGGTCCACATTGATCCTCCACCACTTAAGACAAGGCCAGATAAAAAGGAAATATGCATGGCAATAAATAGATCATCGAACATGATCATTCCCATAATGATTTCAGTCTCAGGATTTGCTGTTCTGCGTAGATCGGTTAAAACCTTTGCCACAATTACCGTAGAAGAACTTGTCATAATACCACAAATAACCATTATCTCAGCAAATGGCATCCCCATCATCCAACCTACTAATAGACCGGTTACAAAATTGATACAGACATAAATGGTTCCACCAGTAACTATTGATCTTCCTGATTTAATTAAACGCCCTACAGAGAACTCTAATCCAAGATAAAATAGTAGAAATAGTACTCCAAGTCTGCCCATGAAATCCAGGAAAGGCATACTTTCTTTGAACTGGAGATCAATGACACCAAGATCAGGTGCATGTTCACCTAATACCATACCAATAAGAATAAAAAAAGGAATCACAGATACTCTTAATTTGTTTGATATTAAGCCAACTGTGGCTACCAAACAAACGGCAATTCCAATTTCTAATATTAAGGTATTCATTTTTATGTCTTAGGGTTAACGGTTATTTATCTAGTAGTATCTGCTTTAGCAATTTAATGTGATTCCGTTTTCCTGCTACAATTAAAGTAATCCCTGAAGATATAATATAGTCGGGACCTGGATTTATTATAGTTTCGTCTTGATTAATAGCAGCAATAATTGAAGCCCCGGTCATCTTTCGAACTTCAAGCTCTCCGATGGTTTTTGTTATGGCTTTGGATTCGTTAGGAACTTTATACCATTCGATCATTAGATCATCTAATGCTACCTCAATGGTTTCCAAAGCTTTGGGTTTATATGATAAACCTCCTATGATTCCAGCAACTTGACGTGATTCCTCATCATTCAATGTTAGAACACATCGCGATTCGTTCTCAGCTTCATCATAATTGTAGAGTTCTCTTCTTCCATCATCGTGGATTACGATTACTACATTATCGCCATAACTCGTTTCTAATTGATATTTCTTTCCAATACCAATCAGATCCGTTTCTTTAACATTTGACATAATCTATTTTTCTAATAAATATTTATATATGACAATTATGATGTTGTTCATCATATATTCCAAAAATATAAAAAATAAGCCAGACCATCATAATTGAGTATTTGTAAAAAGATTGATAGTTTTTTCTTAATTTCAGGAATGCGTAAGTTGATAACAGTTGCACAGATCCGAGAGGCGGATGCTGATTGTTTGAAGGTTAAGGACCTTTCATCAATCAGTTTAATGGAAAGGGCTGCTGCTGCTTTCGTAAATGTGTTCTCTGGGTTAATACCTGAAAAATATCGAGCGATTTTGGTTTTATGTGGTACAGGTAATAATGGTGGAGATGGTTTGGCAATTGCTCGTTTATTGCAGTGTGATGGTTATTCTCGTATTCGGATATTGATTGTTCGTACGGGAAAGAAAGAGTCTGCTGATTTTTTACATAATCTCAGACGTTTGAAAGAAACACCTATTGAGTTTAAATATTGGGAAGGGGAGAATCTAGGAGAAATATCTGAAGATATTATTATTGATGCAATTCTAGGATCAGGTGTTAATAGATCACTTGGTAGTGATCTATTAAAGTTGGTTGAAACTATTAATAGGAGTGAGAAATATTTGATTGCAGTTGATTGTCCGACAGGGTTTTTATGTGAAGGCGAGCTGCCTTCACGTGGAGATGTTCTAGTAGCGAAGGATGTAGTTAGTTTTCAAAGACCTAAATTAAATTTCTTCTTTCCTGAATCCGCTGCTTTTTTACAAACTTTTCATGTTGTGGATATTGGTTTGCGTGAAGAGTTTATTGAATCGTGCCCTTCTGATTATTATTTGCTTGAAAGTTCTGATATTGTTAATATTTATCGTCAGCGGCAAAGTTTTAGCCATAAAGGAACCTTTGGTCATGCATTAATTTATGCAGGGAGCATAGGAAAAAGTGGAGCCGCTCTGCTTTGTGCAGAGGCGTGTATATATTCTGGGGCCGGTTTAACAAGTGTTTGTATTCCAGAGGAAGATAGGATCGCATTGCATACTCGTTTGCCTGAAGCCATGTATCTGAATATTGAAGATGCCTGGAAAATTGAGCGAAGGGCTGCCTTTTCTGCCATAGCGATTGGCCCAGGTTTAGGAAATAATACTTCATTAATAGAACAGATTATTAAAGAGACAAAAGTGCCCTTAGTTATTGATGCAGATGGATTAAACTATTTAGCTCTCAATCAATCTTTATTAGGACTTTTGCCGAAAAGAACTATTCTGACACCTCATATGAAAGAATTTGACAGGATATTTGGAGAATCAAGTTCTTGGTGGTCACGATTATTGTTGGCTATTAGAAAAGCCAAAGAGTATCAGATCATCATTGTTTTAAAGAATAGATATACCTTTATTATTTTGGAAGATGGCCGGGTTATGATTAATCCAACAGGAAGCCCTGCTATGGCTTCTGGGGGAATGGGAGATGCACTTACAGGAATTATTGTTTCCTTTATCGCACAAGGATATACATCAGAAGAGGCTTGTATATTGTCTTGCTATTTACATGGGAAAGCTGGTGATTCTTTAGCTGCTGCAGGCAGATCTCCGGTGTCTGCCACACAGCTTATTGCCAAGATGCCTTTTATTATCGGGGATATTAAGAATTAGTTTACAGGCGACTGAGCTGTTCTTGTAAAACAGCCCGTCGAGAGATATGATCTAGGGATACAAATTGATATTCATTTTCCAAAAGGCTTACAAGAAGGAGATATTTTTTGTAAAGGTGTATCTGTAAAGTAAATTCATCTTGTAGTCCGGCATATTCATCGATGAAGTAGCTTAACATATTTAATTCCTCTGGTTTGAGGTTTTTATTTTTTATCTTTTCCAGAAATTCATCTTCTGAAAGCATTAAGAGGTCGTTATCATCTAGCTGATAGTACTCTTTGAAAATAGCATAACTAATTTTCTTCGCTTCTTCTTCAGCGTCTTCAATAATTAAACGTTTTACTTTCGCTAAAACCTGGCTTAACTGCTGCATTTGTGCAGCTAATGAATCTCTTTTTAACATTTATATTATCAATTACCAGCCTCCACTAGCTCCACCGCCACCAAATCCACCACCACCGAAACCGCCAAATCCGCCACCACCACCGAAGCTTCCGCCTCCACCAAATCCACCACCTCTACCGCCGAAGCCACCACCACGATTTCCAAGACCCCCAAGCAGAGTCCACCATAGCAAATCAGAGCTTCCTCTACTACCAATTACTTTACCGCCACCTTTACCGTTGCCGTTATTTCCACCTTTAGAAATAATACTTACAATTATAAAGAAGATAACTACGAAGATAATTGTTGAGACACTTAACCCGTTATTGGTTTCTTTTGGCTTAGCCTTGTACTCACCCTTTGTATAAGCAATTAAAGAGTTTGTTGCATCATTTAATCCTGTAAAATAGTCCTGACGTGCGAACGCGGGCTTTATTTCATTGTTGATGATTTGGAAGGCTATGGCATCCGGTACAGCTCCTTCTACTCCATAACCTGTTTGTATAGTTACTTTTCTATCACCTAGCGATGCCAGGAGTAAAATACCACTATCATTTTCTTTTCCTCCTATTCCCCATTTTTGAGCTAAACGAACGGCATAGTCGGCTACTTCGTAATCTTGTAGAGATTGAATAAGTACAACAGCAATTTGAATAGTTGTAGAGTCGTCAAATGCAACAAGTTTATTTTCAAGCTGTTGTATTTGGTCAGGGCTTAAGGTATTTGTATAATCATTGACTAATCGGTTAGAGCGTTCTGGGAAATCATCCGCATAGCTAAGGTTGATTAAAAGAAGACTTAAAAATAAGGCACTAAAGAATTTTGATACTTTCATGGGTAGCTTAATAAAGCAGAGATCTTCAAGGTGTTTAGAAGTAAACAACTTCGTTTGGTAATTCATTTATATCATCGTCAGATCGTGGGAAAAAGGTTCTAAGCTGTGTGCCTGCACGATCTATACCGGCAATTAAACCTTCTGCAAATTGCTCCTTTTTGAACAATTCAGCCATGATATTCTTCGTTTCCTCCCAAAAGTTTTCTGGAACTTTTTTATTTATTCCTTCGTCACCTATAATAGCGAATTTGTGATCTTCAATAGCAAGATAGATTAGAACACCATTTTTTAACGCAGTTTTGTGCATATTTAGCTCACTAAATCGCTTGGCTGCTTGTGTTATTGCCTCGTTAGGACATTTTTTTTCAATACATATTCTAATTTCACCGGAAGTACGGTTCTCTGCCATGTTTATGGCATGCATAATCTTTTCTTCTTGTTGACTATTAAAGATTTTCATTTCTTAAAATTGAACGTCAGGGGCTTCATTAGCACCCGCTTCTGCTGTAAAAGATCCTTTTTGTTTAAAGCCAAATATACCCGCCATTAGGTTATTTGGAAATTGGCGAATCTCAGAGTTATATTGTTGTGTTGCTTCAATAAATGCACGTCTTTCTACAGATATTCTATTCTCAGTTCCTTCTAATTGAGCTTGTAGCTGTAAGAAGTTCTGATTCGCCTTAATATCCGGATAAGCTTCTACAGTAGCTAATAAACGGCCCAATGATTGCGACAAAGTTCCTTGTGCTTGTTGAAACTGTGCGATTGCTTCTGGCGTCAAGTTATTCGCATCTATGTTAATAGAAGTTGCTTTAGCGCGAGCTTCAACTACTTGCGTTAAAGTTTCTTGTTCAAAATTAGCTGCACCTTTGACTGTATTAACTAGATTTGGTATTAAATCTGCCCTTCTTTGATAGGCATTCTCAACTTGCGCCCATTTCGCTTTTACGTTTTCATCAAGTTGAACCATGGTGTTATAACCGCAAGAGCTTAATGATGTTATGGCAAGGAAGCCAATTAATCCAACTAATAGTTTTCTCATTGTTTCGTTTTTAAAGGATTAGTTTTCGGGTTGATTTTTACTATTTAACTTTTAACACACAAAAGTTATACCTTTGTTTCTTCCGAAGTAAAAATTCGGTCATACAATATGCAAAAAGTAATTGAATTAGCTATTATTCCCGAAAATATTTTTGATGAGAAACACCTTATACAACAAGCATCAGAAAAGCTAAGTATCTCATCTCAACGTATTAAGGCGGTCAAAATACATAAAAGATCAATTGATGCAAGGGGTAGAAGAGTGGTTTTTCGTATTCAATTAATTGTATATATTGATGAGGAAATATTTGTTCCTGTTTTTGAATTCAATCCGGAAAATGTGTCAGATGCCAAACCTGTTCTTATTATTGGAGCGGGACCTGCTGGCTTATTCGCAGCATTGCAATGTATAGAAGATGGAATGAAGCCTGTTATATTTGAGCGTGGCAAAGATGTAAAAAACAGACGTCGTGATTTAGCTGCATTGAATAAATTAGGTGTCGTAAATGCTGAATCTAATTATTGCTTTGGAGAAGGTGGTGCAGGTACTTATTCGGATGGTAAATTGTATACGCGCTCGAATAAGCGGGGGGATGTTCAAAAGGTGTTGGATCTTTTTGTATATCATGGAGCTTCGTCTGATATCCTGGTTGATGCTCGTCCACATATAGGAACCAATAAATTACCTCATATTATAGAGGACATTCGAAGGACAATCATATCTGCAGGAGGGGAGATTCATTTTGAAAAAAAAGTAATTGACATTGAAACGCAGTTTGGAAAAGTAAGAGGGCTTAGAATGGAATCTGGCGAAACAGTTCTTGCAGATTCTGTGATTGTAGCAACAGGACATTCAGCCCGTGATATTTATGAGTTGTTTCATCGAAAGAATTGGTTGTTGGAAGCTAAGCCATTCGCTTTAGGAGTTCGTATTGAACATCCTCAAGAACTAATTGATAAAGTGCAATATCATTGTGATATTAGAGGAGATTACTTGCCTCCGGCTTATTATAGTTTAGTAGAACAAATAGAACAGCGAGGGGTGTTTTCTTTTTGTATGTGTCCAGGCGGTGTAATAGCGCCTTGTGCTACGGCAGAAGGTGAGATTGTTGTAAATGGTTGGTCTCCTTCTAAACGAAACAATCCTTTTGCTAATTCAGGTACAGTTGTTCAGGTTAATTTAAATGATGTGGGGAACTCAGTTAATAATTCACTGGCGTTATTGAAGTTTCAGAAGTCAATAGAAGAAAAAGCATTTATTTTAGGCGGTGGCAGTCAAGTTGCCCCTGCTCAACGTATGATTGATTTTGTTGAGGGAAGGGTTTCCACGAATTTACCTTTAAATTCATACAAACCAGGAACGCGATCTGTTGATTTGAATGATGTGTTGCCTGATTTTATAGGGAATTCCTTGAAACAGGCTTTGCCTAAATTTGGGAAAAAGATGAAAGGATATTTTACGAATGAAGCCATCTTAGTTGGAGTAGAGTCAAGAACTTCGTCTCCAATCAGAATAGTAAGAGATTCTCAAACTCTTCAGCATCCACAGGTAAAAGGTCTTTACCCATGCGCTGAAGGTGCTGGTTATGCAGGTGGGATTGTTTCTGCGGCGATTGATGGGATGAACTGTGCAAAAGCGATAACAAAACTATAGAGGTATTTTATATGTTAATATGAAAAAACAGGAGGGTATAATGAAAAAGACGATGATAATAGGAGCTACGCCTAATATTGATCGATATGCACATAAAGCTGCAACAAGATTGGTTTATACTGGACATAAAATTGTTAATATTGGAATTAAGAAAGGTGAGGTGGCAGGTAAAGTAATAGAGAAAGCGGATAAGATTTATGATGATGTACATACAATCACGCTTTATATAGGCCCTCAAATTCAGAAGGAATATTATGATTATATTTTGCAGACTAAACCTAAACGATTAATATTTAACCCTGGTGCAGAAAACTCTGAATTGTACAAGTTGGCCGAAGAGAATGGCATTGAGGCAACCAATGCTTGTACTTTAGTTTTGTTAGCAAGCAACCAGTTTTAAGGAATTAAAATATTTCCATTAATTCTTTTAATTCAATAATTTGATGTTTAATATCTTTGGGGGTATTGACTCTATTAGGATTAAAGAAAATTGCGTCTATTCCGAAATTTTGTGCTCCACGAATATCGGCTTCTATACTATCTCCAATCATTATACTTTCGCTTTTTTCTGCCAAAGCTCCTGTGAGTGCATAATTAAAAATCTCGGGGTGAGGTTTGTGCACACCTATATTCTCTGATATAATAATTTGAGAAAAATACTTAGCTATGCCTGTGGTTGCCACTTTGGTTTCTGAAGCTTTTTTAAAGCCATTTGAGATTAGATGGAGTACATATTTATTTTGAAGGTATTCCAATACTTCAATGGCATATGGAAATAGATTTGTTTTTTTGGGGCATAGATTTAAGTAATCCTCTTCGAATTGTGAGGGGAATAAGGATGATTCAATACCTAAATCTGTGAATGTATTAATAAATCTAGCTGCTCTTAATTGATCTTTTGTTATCTCTCCCATATGATACTGAGACCATAATTGGTGGTTGTTCTTAGTATAGACCTCTATAAAAATATCAGAAGAGGAGAGGCCTAATTCTTTGAATTTATAAATTTCAAAGAGTTCAGTAAGTGCTTCTCCAGCATTTTTATCAAAATCCCATAGGGTATGATCTAGATCAAAGAATAAATGTTTTTTAGATTTAAATGATAGACTCATCGCTTTTCACCTTTTCCACCATAAGCAAGATCTCCTGCATCTCCTAACCCTGGAACGATATAGGCCTTGCTGGTTAATTCAGCATCAACTGCACCTATCCAGAAAGAAGCATTTGGCAAGAAAGCTTTCGCATGCTCTAACCCCGCTTCACTTGCGATTGCAGATACAACATGAAGTTTCTTAATTTTGTATTGAGCAAATAATTCTTTACATACAAGAACCATACTTTTGCCAGTTGCCAGCATCGCATCTGAAATGATAACTGTACGGCCGTTAAGATCAGGAGTGGTTTGATATTCTTTATAAATTTCAAATTCCCCACTCTTTCTTGTCTTGCGATAAGTAGCTATAAAGGCACAATCAGATTGGTCAAAGATATTTAATAAGCCTTGATGTAATGGTAACCCAGCTCTTAAAATAGTAGCTAATATGGGATTTTGTATTAATAGCTGCGTTTTGGCCTCCCCTAACGGTGTAGTAGTGTTTTTAATCTCGTAAGAAAGTGTTTTACTGATTTCATAAGCAAATATTTCACCTATTCTTTCCAGATTCTTGCGGAAGCGCATTTGATCATTTTGAATATCAACATCCCTTAGTTCTGCAAGAAAGTGATTTGCAATACTATTTGTATCAGTTAATATATGGATCATAGGACAAAAATAGATTAATTGCTGACTATATTATCTTTAAATTTGTAAAACAATTTATTCCTCTTTAAGTTTTGGTTACACATGGAATTCAAAATCACTTCAGAATATCAACCTACTGGTGATCAGCCAGAGGCTATAAGACAGTTAGTTGAAGGTGTAAATACCGGCGATCATTATCAGAATTTGTTGGGGGTTACGGGCTCTGGCAAAACCTTTACAATCGCTAATGTAATTCAGCAGACACAGAAGCCAACACTTATTTTAAGCCATAACAAAACACTCGCCGCACAGTTATATGGGGAGTTTAAGCAGTTTTTCCCAGAGAATTCGGTTAACTACTTTGTCTCTTATTATGATTACTATCAGCCAGAGGCATATATTGCTACCTCAAATACTTATATAGAAAAAGATCTGGCTATAAATGATGAGATTGAAAAATTACGTTTAAAGACGACTTCTTCCTTAATGTCTGGGAGGAGAGATCTTATTGTTGTTTCTTCAATCTCTTGTATTTATGGAATGGGGAATCCGGAAGATTTTTCTCGTATGGTATTTAGATTTGCCGTTGGAACAGTAATCTCTCGCAATTCTTTTCTTCATAGACTTGTTGAGATCTTATATACCAGGACAACTTTAGAGTTTAAACGGGGTACATTTAGGGTGAAGGGAGATATTGTGGATGTTTATCCTGCTTATATGGATGAAGCCTATCGTATTTCTTTTTTTGGAGATGAGATTGAAGAGTTGGCAGTGATTGATCCGGATAGTGGAAAGACACTAGAGAAAATGACTGATCTTGCTTTATTCCCTGCAAACTTGTTTGTTACTCCTCGTGAACGGTTTACTGAATCTATTTGGAATATTCAAGAAGAGTTGATGTTACGTAAAGAACAACTTATTGGTGATGGAAGAATGCTTGAAGCAAAACGTTTAGAAGAACGAGTAAATTATGATCTGGAGATGATGCGTGAGCTTGGTTATTGTAGCGGGATAGAGAATTATTCCAGGTTTTTTGATGGGAGACAGCCAGGCATGCGCCCGTTCTGTTTATTAGATTATTTTCCTGATGATTATTTAATGGTAATTGATGAAAGCCATGTTACTGTTCCTCAGATTCGAGCGATGTATGGTGGCGATCGGTCAAGAAAGTTGTCATTAGTTGAATATGGCTTCCGTTTACCTGCTGCGCTGGATAATCGACCTTTAAATTTCCCTGAATTTGAAGCTTTGGCCCCTCAAACCATTTATGTAAGTGCTACTCCAGGTGATTATGAACTACAACAGACTGAAGGAGTTGTAGTAGAGCAAGTTATTCGCCCAACGGGTTTACTTGATCCACGAATAGAGATTCGGCCGATTGTTAATCAAGTAGATGATCTACTGGATGAGATTGATAAGACTGTTAAGGAGGGTGGAAGAATATTAGTGACGACTTTAACTAAGCGCATGTCTGAAGAGTTAACTAAATACATGGCTCGGTTAGGTGTAAAAGTACGTTATATACATTCAGAGATAAAAACTTTTGAGAGGGTAGAAATCCTTCGGGGATTGCGTTTAGGCGAATTTGACGTTTTAGTAGGAATTAACTTGTTAAGAGAAGGACTTGATTTGCCTGAAGTTACTTTAGTCACAATTTTAGATGCCGATAAAGAAGGTTTTTTAAGGTCGGAGCGCTCATTAATTCAGACGATAGGTCGTGCTGCGAGGAATGAGAAGGGAAGAGTGATTATGTATGCTGACAGTATAACAAAAAGTATGCAGATTACTATCGAGGAAACAGACCGACGTCGGGAAAAACAGATAGCTTATAATGAGTTGCATGGTATTGTTCCACGAACAGTTGGAAAGTCACGTGAGGAAATTATAGGACAAACCTCTGTAGCTGATTTTAAAGGTGGTATAGCGAAAGCATATGCCGGACCAGATGATGCTAGTTTAGCTGCTGACCCGGTAATTCAATATATGGATAAGCCGCAGTTGCAAAAAGCATTTGAGAATGCACAGAAGCAGATGCAGAAATCTGCAAAGGCAATGGACTTCTTAGAGGCTGCCAAATACCGTGACGAAATGTTTGCTCTGGAGAAAGTTATGAAGGAAAGATATTCTTAGGATGTAACTTCTTCAATCTTCATAACAATATCTGCTATATTTATTTCATTATGCGAGCTATTGTAGATACACTCTTGGTTATATATTAATAGAACTTGTGGAGATTCATGCTTTACTTTCCAAAGTTCTGAAACCTGATTAGAGAGTTCACGAAATTTTATTAAATCAAGAAAATACGTTTGTATATTTTCAGGTAAT
Organism: Albibacterium bauzanense; assembly: GCF_004339765.1. Classification (GTDB taxonomy): domain Bacteria; phylum Bacteroidota; class Bacteroidia; order Sphingobacteriales; family Sphingobacteriaceae; genus Albibacterium; species Albibacterium bauzanense. The sequence continues at coordinate 716,103 of NZ_SMGO01000002.1, forward strand.
AATACAGCTTCTAATTCTATGTTTCGTTTTGCCATGCTGCTTACGGGGCAGCGAGTACTGTGTTTGAAAATCAATATAGGTTTAGAATGAGTATTAATATCTTCTAATTGATTAATGGAGTCTAATGGTATCCAGTTCATGATTATAGATTCTTGAATTTTGAAATTTCAACATTTAATAAGGCGGCGACAATGGGATATTGAAAAACTGTACCGCTAATCTTATCTGTAAATTGTGTGGCTAAGGTTAGTCCTCCACCGACGTCTTTAACTCTTGAGCTAAGAAATTCATGTGTTTTTTCATGTTCTTTATCGAAAGTTTCCCACTTGTTAATTATCCCTGTTTGGGAGTCAATATATAGTTTTGCAGATTCAGATTTATTGTTCGACAGATCTACTCCTAGTATAAAATATTTTTTTAAATCAATAATTACAGGATCTTGAACAATAGGCTTAAGGCTTTTATTTGCTATTTGAATAGGTGTAAATAACAAATAAGAATCTTCTTTGAAAAGTTGGGTAATGCTTTCTAACAATTCCAAATTTTGAGTTTTTTCATTATTTAAAAATACTTCTCCCGTATCATTTTGTGTATTGAATAATACTGTTAAAGAGTCACCACCCTCCGTTTTCCCTTCGAATCTACAGTCTTTCGTTTCCCAATCATATATATAGGTACGTTCTTCCTGGATTTCAGAGTGATCTTCATTAATGCAGCTAAACATTATATAGCGTGCATCTCTTAGAGATTTTTCACCACCTATCCCTTCTAGCAGCTTATTTATTGCAGTAATTTGTTCTTGACCATTTGATTTGAGAGAGATGGAATTGAGCAGAAAAAGAAAAGCCAGGAATATTGATGTTCTTTTATTGCACATGATATTTAATTCTTTTAAACAATTAAAATCTTATATCTAGTCAAAGATAGAGTAAATTTTAATAAAAGAGATTTTGGATTATTTAATTAGATCGGAGGAAATCTTTGCCATTTGAATAGCCGTAATTGCAGCTTCTTCTCCTTTATTACCATGTATTCCGCCTGCGCGATCCTCGGCTTGTTGTTGATTGTCTGTTGTTAGAACACCGAAAATTACAGGTTTGCTATATTTTAATGAGACATTAGTAATTCCATTTGCAACCGCATTGCATATGAAGTCGAAGTGACGCGTTTCTCCTTGTATCACACATCCTAAACATATAACAGCGTCAATTGATGCATCTTGTAATAGAATATCTGCACCAGAGGTAAGCTCAAAACTTCCAGGTACCTGGATCGTCTTAATATTATCCTGTTTAGCTCCTTTATCTAATAGGAGCTGGTAGGCACCATCATAGAGAGAGCCTGTTACGGCAGCATTCCATTGGGCAACAACAATCCCAAATGTGAATGCTTCAGCAGAATAAGCCTTTAAGTGCGTGAAATCTGACAGGCTTTTAAGATGAGTTGCCATTTTATAAATTAATTACAAGTGTGCTTCTGCGCGTGCTATGTAGGTATCTACCATAGAAGCTTCTTGACTTTGAGGAAATTGACTTTTAATTTTATTATAAGCATCTAGGGCTCCTTGGAAATCATTTTGAGCCTCACATACCAAGCCTAGTTTCTTCAAAAATAAAGGGGATGTAAAATCATTTGCCTTTATATCTGCAGCTTTTTTGTATTGGGTGGCAGCTTGTTTATAATCTTTTAATTCCGAGTAGGCATCACCTAAGAGACCGATAACTAGTGGATCTAAGATTGGACTACCTGTTGAGGTGTAATTTTCAAGAGCATTTATAGCATCTTGATATTGACCTTGACGTAAATAAAGTCCTCCAAGATAAGCATTAGCAATATTTGCTGAGGGAGTATTTGAATATTCCGCTGCGATCTGTTCAAAACCGGGATATGAACCGTCCCCATTTATAGCAAGCTTCTGTAAAGAGTCTATTTGTGCATAGCTTTCTGCTTTAAAAATCTCATTACTAGCCTTCTCAGCACGTGGTGCTAAGTAAAGTTGCTGATAGCCAAAATATAGTAGAACTAATACTACAATACCTAGAGCAATAAAACCTAGACTCTTTTCATTTTCTTTAATGAAGCTTCTTTCTCCGCCATGGTGGATAGTTGAAGTTGCTACTTTTTTATTTTTTTGTTGTGTTGACATTTCTTAAAATAAATTCGGACTGCAAAAATACATTTTTACAGCGTACAAACAAGAAACTTAGATAAGTTTATATGCTAAAGTGATGATTTTAATGTTATTGTACTAGAAAGATCGAATGTTAAATGTCTAAAAGTACACAAAATAGAATATATTATTTCACTAATTAAAAAAACTATCTTTGTTTCTTATGTGGATTAAGCACCTTTCTGCCCTAAATTTTAAAAACTATGCTGAATTTGCCATTGATTTCTCCTCGGGAGTAAATGCTTTTTCTGGCGATAATGGTGCTGGAAAAACTAACCTATTAGATGCGATTCATTATCTGTCTTTATGTAAGAGTTATTTTAACCCAATAGATTCTCAGCAAATTAAACATGGGAATGATTTTTTTATGCTTCAAGGAATTTTCAGGAGGAATGAGGAAGAGGATACAGTTTCTTGTAGTTTAAAAAGAAATCAAAAGAAACAGTTCAAGCGTAATAAAAAGGAATATTCGCGATTGGCAGATCATATAGGATTATTTCCCTTGGTAATGATATCTCCTAATGATTCCATTCTAATTACTGAGGGTAGTGAAGAGAGAAGAAGGTTTATCGATAATGTGATTTCTCAAACAGACAGTCATTATCTGGATTTATTGATAAGTTATAATCGTATTCTTCAAAACAGAAATGGTTTATTGAAACAGCATAAACAAGGGTCTTTTGATTTGGATTTATTATCGGTTTATGATGCCCAGCTAATAGAGCCAGGTAATAAAATATATATGCAGCGTAAGCTTTTTATGGAGTCTTTCACAAAATTGTTTAATAAACATTATTCGTTTTTGACAGACAACGCTGAGCCGGTCACACTTTTCTATGAATCTCAGTTAAATAAGAGTAATTTTCTTGATCTGCTTAATCAATCTGCTGAAAGAGATCAGATCTTAGAACGTACAACTTCAGGAATTCATAAAGATGATTTGATTTTTACGGTGAATGATATGCCCTTAAAGAAGTTTGGATCACAAGGGCAGCAGAAGTCTTTTTTGATAGCGTTAAAATTGGCTCAGTATAATTATCTGGTAAACAAAAAAGGATATAAACCATTACTTCTTTTGGATGATATCTTTGATAAACTAGATGATAAACGAATAAAACGACTCATGGAAATGGTGTCTCAAGATGAATTTGGCCAGATATTTATTACTCATACTAACCTGGATAGAATTAAGGAGATCTTTAAAAACATTCCTTGTGATTTGCGTACTTTTGAAGTTACTATGGGAGCGATTAGTGAAACATCGAGTGAATTATGATTAAGAGGAATAATGATAAAACGCTGAAAGAGGCTATAGAGCAAATGCTGGATGTTTATCGCTTGCGAAAGAAATTCGATGAAACCGCTCTTATTGCTGCTTGGCCAGAACTCATGGGAAATGCAATTGCAAGTAGAACCACGCAGATTTATATTGCAGATAAAAAGCTATTTATACGCATTGAATCTTCTGTTATTAAAAATGAATTAATGATGATGAAAAGCCAGATTCTTGAAAAACTAAATGATAGGGCTGGTAAAGAAGTTATTACTTCGATTGTAATTCTGTAATGATTAAGTCTAATACCTGTGTAGGATTAGTATTGTGAGCGTCTATTGTTAGTTTCGCTTTCTTATAAAAGCCTGCTCGCTCTTCTAGTTTCTTAGTTATAAAATCTAATATTTCATCTTCACTTTTTCCTTGCAGTAAAGGCCTGTTTTGTATTTCCTTCCCAGAAAGACGTTTTAGAAGTGCCTTAGGAGGAAGCTGCAGATAAATCGTTATCCCTCTTTCATTCATCCATTGCAGGTTTTCATTAAAACAAGGTGTACCTCCTCCGGTTGAAACAATCATTCCCTGGTTAAAGGGAATAGTCTTTAATGTGTTAGTTTCAAATTGTCTAAATGAATCTTCTCCATGCAAGGAGAAATAGTCAGATATGTCCATTCCTGACCTTTCTACAATTAAATGGTCCAGATCAATAAAGGGAAGGTTACTTGCTTTTGATAGCTTTTTCCCCACTGTAGTTTTTCCGGACCCCATAAATCCTATAAGGAATATAGGACAATTCAAATTCTGTTTTGATGTGTGATCAATATGGAACATGGAATTAATTTTGAATAAGGTACTTGTCAGCTAACTTCTGTGCAGATGGAATAATATGGAAATTCCATTTTTTGATGACCGTTCCATTTTTCAATAACATTAATCCTGGATTTGACCGAACCATACTTTTCAATGGTATCGCATCAACAAAGAAAACTTCTGAGAACAACTCAAAGTCTGAAGTAGCATCTTCTACAGCCTGCATGGAGCTGGCAGTTAGTAAAACAGTACGAATTCTATAGTCCTCTGCGGCAGATTGTGCAAGTTCATTAAGTTTTCTTAGACCATCCAAATTTGTGCTATTTATATCGTAAGCTACAATAATGAGATTATAATCCGGATTTTCAATAATCTCATTCGTATGATCTACGCCACTTACATCACTAATAATAAGATCGCTGATTGGTATTTGATAGCCTTTTTTGATTAATCTTGTTTCAGGATCACCCACAATTTCCCAAGACTGATCTTTCCATATTTCATCTTGCAAATATTCTTTATCGCCAACTTTCTTCGTTTCATTGGTTTCTTTATTCTTTAGAACGTATATAGTTTCATATTCATCGAGTGACTCTCCTTCCGGAATTGTCATTAATGAAGGTAAATTGTTCCCTACTTTATAAGGAAGAAAATCGATAATAGGTAAAAAGTTATAAGTATAAACTCCAAACCCAATAGAGATGACAACAATGCAAGTAGTTAAAATAGATTGGGTATAAAAATCTTTAATAAGTGGTTTAATATGTTCTTTGTAGTAAAATAGGATACCGATTAGGGCTAATAAAACACAGTCTTTCGCGAATGATTCCCAAGGGGTTAATGGAATTGCGTCTCCGAAACATCCACAAGAGGTTACAACCTCAAAGAAGGCGGAGTAAAAAGTTAAAAATGTAAAGAAAATAATAAGCAACAGAATACCCCAAATTGTTTTCTTGCTCCAAAAACCAAATAGTAATAATGCTCCTAATATTATCTCGAGACTGCATATAGCTATTGCTATCGCCACTGAATAATCATTTAAGAAATTGAGTTTAAATACGCCAAAGTATTCAACTAACTTATAACTAAATCCGATAGGGTCGTTCGCTTTGATAAGGCCAGAGAAAATGAAGAGTATGGATACAATTAAACGGACAATCCATATCATATAAAAGGTTTTTTTGGAGGTAGAGCTCATTGTTTTAACTTTGAAGAGTTGTTTTCAATCTGATAAGAGCAAATACGGCATAGTTTAGCATGTCTTGATAATTAGCAGATATGCCTTCTGATGCTAAGGTCTCTCCTTTATTATCTTCTATTTGTTTTACTCTTAATATTTTCATTAAGATTAGATCAGTCAAGGAACTAATTCGCATGTCTCGCCAAGCTTCGCCGTAATCATGGTTCTTTGCCATCATTAGATTATACGCTTCATTTACCTTTTTATCGTATTCTGCTTCAAGTAGTTCGAGGCTTAGTGTCTCGTTATCTCCATCTTCACCTAATTCTATCTGTATAAGTGCAATTACACAATAGTTAACGATTCCAATAAATTCAGATGGAATATCTTCATCAACTTTTGAAACTCTTTTTACTTCTAATGTCCGGATTCTTTGTGCCTTAATGAACAATTGGTCTGTTATAGAGGATAATCTTAAAATACGCCAGGCTGTTCCATAATCTTTTGCCTTTTTTAAAAACAGCTCTTTGCATTGTTTTATAGCTTGGTTATATTCCGCAGTAGTATCTTTCATTTTATCTTAATCCAATAATATTTTAAGGCATTTGGCACTTTCTTCACAAAATTACCGGAATATACTTAATTTAGCGAACACATATTGAATTTTATTATTGTGTATAGTCCAGAAGTCTCCACTATAAATGTGGGTCATAGATTACTCAGTCTAGTTGACCCTCTGGTTATGGGAGTTATTAATATTACACCTGATTCATTTTTTGATGGAGGCAGGTATTCGCAAACTGATAGAGCTCTTCAACAAGCAGAAAAGCTCCTGAAAGAAGGTGCCGATATATTGGACATCGGAGCATATTCATCCAGGCCCAATGCTGCAGATATAAGTGAAGAGGAGGAAATAAATCGCCTTCTGCCTCTTGTTGAATTATTAAAGAAAGAGCACCCTGAATGTGTAATTTCAGTAGACACTTTTCGATCAAAGGTGGCCGAAGCGGCAGTTCAACATGGAGTTCATATAGTTAATGATATTTCAGGAGGAGGTCTTGATGATAATATGTTTGAAACTGTTGGCAGATTGCAGGTTCCTTATATATTAATGCATATGCGCGGTACACCAAAGAGTATGCAAGGTCTCACTCAATATGAAGATGTGGTAGCAGATATCTGTTCATATTTTGTTGATAGAATTAATAAACTGCGTTCTTTTGGTGTAAAAGATATCATCTTGGATCCTGGTCCGGGGTTTGCAAAAACGATTGAACAGAACTTTGAAACAATTAATCGTTTTTCCGAATTTGGTATTTTTGGATTGCCTTTATTGGGTGCAATTTCTAGAAAGTCAATGATATATAATACATTAGAAATAAGTTCACAAGATGCCTTAAATGGAACAACAGTATTAAATACAATTTTAATATTAAATGGTGCTAAGATATTACGTGTTCATGATGTTAAGGAGGCTAAGGAAACAATTTTATTAGTTAGAAAATTAAAAGAACGATCTAAATAAGATTTATGGAAATTATTGAACGACCCTTTGATGATTGCTTTCTCTTAAAGCCGTTTATTATAGAAGATGAACGCGGCTATTTCTTTGAAAGTTTCAATACTCAGAAATTTAAAGATGTCACTGGTATTTCTACGAACTTCGTTCAAGATAATCAATCTTATTCTTCATATGGGGTGATCAGAGGGTTACATGCACAAGCGAATGAATTTGCGCAGGCAAAACTTGTACGAGTTTTACAGGGAGAGGTTTTAGATGTGATTGTTGATGCGCGTAAAGGAAGTCCAAGTTTTGGGAAGTCCTATTCTGTGAAATTGAGTGCAGACAATAAGTTCCAGTTATTTATACCGAGAGGATTTTATCATGGATTTGCAGTTTTAAGTGAAACTGCCGAATTTTTTTATAAATGCGATAATTTTTATAATAAATCATCTGAAAGAGGTGTATTTTATGCAGATCCTTTATTGAATATTGATTGGATTATTAACGAAGAAGATAGAGTTGTAGCGAAGAAAGATTTAGATTTATCTCATTTTAATGAAAATAGCTCGCTATGAAAAAGGTAATTGTATTAGGCGGAGGTGGACAGCTAGCTCAATGCATACAGAATGTTGAGAAGGTAGATCTAGATATAGTATATCTTAATTCTACGCAAGCCAATATTCTGGAGGAAGGGCATTTGCGTGAGGTGTTTAAAAGTTATCAACCAGAGGTTGTGGTTAATTGTGCTGCTTATACGGCCGTTGACATGGCTGAAGATGAACTTCTGAAGGCAGCAGCAATAAATTCTCAGGCCCCAAAACTAATTGCACAGCTTTGTATGGAGTATGATGCTATTTTAATTCATATTTCAACTGACTTTGTTTTTGATGGTACAAAAACGACCCCTCTGACAGAGGAAGATTTCCCTAATCCTATTAGTACTTATGGGAAAACAAAATTATTAGGAGAGGAAGCTATTATAGCGACATTAGATAAGCATGTTATTATAAGGACAAGCTGGCTGTATTCTGAATTCGGTAATAATTTTCTAAAGACAATGATGCGTTTGGGTTTAGAAAGGAAAGAAATGGGAATCGTGTTTGATCAATTAGGTACACCAACATATGCGATGGATTTAGCTAATGTTATTATTGAAATTGCTCAATTAGAAAACCCAGCTTATGGACTGTATCATTATAGTAATGAAGGCGCGGCTTCGTGGTATGATTTTGCTCATTCGATATTTAAATACGCAAATATCAATATTCAATTGAAACCAATCCGCACGTTTCAATATCCAACAAAAGCTACTCGGCCTGCTTATTCTGTAATGGATAAAACAAAAATTAAAGAAACTTTTGGAATAACTATTCCTCATTGGCTTGATAGTTTAGAGCGTTGTATAAAGAATATATGAGCGATTTGTCTTGGAAGATATTAGATTCAACTTATTTAGTTAAGGCTCCTTGGGCGGTCTTGAGAAAAGATGTTTGTCAAATGCCATCTGGTTATGTGGTTCCGGAATATTATGTATTAGAATATCCTAATTGGGTAAATGCAGTGGCTATAACAGCCGACAATCAATTTATATTAGTAAGACAATATCGACACGGAGTTGCTTCTACAGTTTTAGAGATACCTGGAGGCGTGATTGATGATGGAGAAAACGAACTTGAAGCAGTTAAACGAGAATTATTAGAGGAAACAGGATATAGCTTTGATTCATTTGAAGAGATTTGCGAGTTGTTTCCTAATCCGGCAACAAGCAATAATATAACCACTACATATTTAGCAAAGGGTGGAGTAAAGTTGCAGAATCAACAATTAGACTTACAGGAAGAGATTCAATTAGTTTTGGTTTCTCCTGAAGAGTTAAAAGAATTATTATTTGAAAACAAGTTCGGACAGGCACTACATACAGCTGCTCTATTTTATGCGCTTCGGCGATTGGGGATGCTTTCTTAATGGTTTTCGACTTGTTAATTTTATACTATGGCAAGAGAAATTTTAGAGACTAAGCGCAAAGCCTTAGCAATTAATCTAAACGGGAGGATTTACGGAACATTTGCAGAAATTGGTGCAGGGCAAGAGGTAGCGCGGAATTTTTTTACTGCAGGAGCCGCTTCTGGAACCATAGCAAAATCAATGTCGGCTTATGACATGGCATTCAGCGACTCTATTTATGGTGTAGAGGAGACGAAAAGATATGTTAGCCAATCCCGTCTTGAGAAAATGCTTGATCATGAATATAGATTATTAACAGAGAGACTAGTCGGACCTGAATATGCTAACCGCCATCTTTTCGCTTTCGCCAATACGGTAACTACTCTAAACTTTAGTAAGTCTAATGATCCGCATGGCTGGATAGGTATCCGCTTTCAGGTTGAACCCGGAGGAGAGGCAAATGACATTATTTTTCACGTCCGTTTGTTAGATAGTGATGCAGGGCTTCAACAAACTGTGTTAGGAATTTTGGGAGTAAATTTAGTATATGCTTCCTATTATTATATTCATGACATGCAGACTATGATTGAATCCTTGGTTGATAATTTAACTTCCGGATCAGTTGAAATTGATCTGGTTCGTGTGAAAGGTCCGGCTTTCAAAGATGTTAATGAACGGTTGATTAACCTCTACCTGGTTGCTAAAGATTTTTCTAGTGCTGCAATTTTCGCACCGAATGGGGAGGCTCTTCAAGCCAAGGATTTCCTTTATAGGAAAGACGTTATGATATTAAGAACTAAATACCGTCAAAAATCCAATCCTAATTTTGATTTATTTAATCTCGCAGTCGATGAGTTTAAGCGGAATTGTAATATAAATGATTCTAATCTCGTCGTGATGATTGAAGTTTTAATGTCCAATGCTTTGGAAGATCACCCTGAATTGAGCAATGAAGATTTGAGGTATTTTGCAGAGCGAGCTGAAAGCTTATGCGCAACGGGCAATTATATTATAGTATCTGATTTTTCGAGAAATAACCTACTCGCTAAATTTTTAGCTCAATTTAAGCCGGAAAATGTTGGTATTTCGAGTAATATTTCAAACCTCAAAAATATTTTTAATTCAAAACTGTACGGCGAAAACTATACGGATGAATTATTAGCTTATGTAAGCGGCATGTTCAGTAAAAATGTGAAGCTTTATGCCTATCCTTATCTTAATAAAAAAGAGAATATGATTGTTACTACTCAGAATATGCCTGTATCTGAACAAGCGAGACCCTTATTTGATTTCTTAGTTCAAAATCAATATATTATCGATATTGAAAACTATGATGAACGTTTTGTTAAAACGGTATAGGTTATTTTATATTAGGAAAAATTTCATGATAAGATGGAGCTTTGAAGAAAGCTACATATAAGGCAGCAATCACTATAACGCTCAATACAATGTAACCCCATTTCCGGTTCTTTTTATCTTTTCTTATTATCCAAAAAAGAAGAATAACCATCGGAACGGCAAAAACAATTAGGAAAAAAAGACTTGGTGTATCCATTTTTTATTAAATATAATAGTAAAAGTCGTTATAAATCTTGGTATAAAAAAGCTAATCAAGAGCCCAGCGTGTTAGGGGTGTTATATCTTGTGTAATAAAATCTTTATCTAAATATTTGTAATATCCGGCAATGCTTACCATAGCTGCATTATCAGTACAATATTCAAATTTAGGAATGAATATATTCCATGCATTTTCTGCTCCCAAGTTTTCCAGGCTCGTTCTTAATCCTGAATTGGCAGATACTCCTCCTGCAATTGCAATATTATTAATACCTGTAAGATGTGCTGCTTTTTCCAGCTTATTAAGTAGAATACTTACAATTCTGCTTTGTATAGAGGCACAAATATCTGGTAGATTATTTTGAATGAATAAAGGATTATCCTTTACATTTCTTTGTATAAAATAGAGAATGGATGTTTTTAAACCACTAAAGCTAAAATCTAAGTCTGGTATCTTTGGTTCAGGAAATGAATATTTATTTTTATCTCCTGTTTTTGCATAATGATCTATAAGAGGTCCTCCTGGATAAGGCAGATCTAATATCTTAGCTGTTTTATCAAAGGCTTCTCCTGCAGCATCATCCAGAGTTTGTCCTAATAATTGCATGCTGAAATAATCATTTACTTTTACAATCTGTGTGTGCCCTCCCGATACTGTAAGACATAAAAAAGGAAATGTGGGTTTAGGGTCTTCAATGAAATGGGCCAAAATATGAGCTTGCATATGATTAATCTCGATGAGAGGAATGTCTTTTGCTAGAGCAAACGCTTTTGCAAAAGAAGTTCCGACTAATAAAGATCCCAATAACCCTGGCCCACGTGAAAAAGCTACCGCATCTATGTCATTTTTGTGTATTTTTGCGTTTATAATAGACTGATCCACTGTTGGAATAATATTCTGTTGATGTGCTCGTGATGCAAGTTCTGGCACAACACCTCCATATTTTTCGTGGACAGTCTGATTCGCAATAATATTTGAATGGATTACGCCATCTATACAGATAGATGCTGATGTCTCATCACAGGTTGATTCTATACCAAGTATGGTTGCCAATGCTTTTAATTAGTTTCTTAGAAAATACAAAAATATCAAAAAAGTTGTAAAAATAGCATTCTGGGTATTACTTGGCTTAGTAATATTACTTGTTAGTTTGATACTTTCACTTCAATTAAGATCTGTACAAAACTATGTTACTCAGAAAGCATCTCAATATCTGTCTAAAGAACTTCAAACTACTATTAAGTTAGAGTCTGTTTATTTTAGACCTTTTGATGCTATCCAGATTAAGAATTTTTATGTAGAAGACCAAGAGCAAGACACGCTATTATATTTTGGTGAACTTCAGGCAGACCTGGATTTAAGCTCTATATGGAATTCGAGATTAATGATCAATAACCTTAAAATTAGTGACGGAAAGATCTCGATAAAGAAACAAATTGACTCAACTACTAACTTCACATTTATTCAACGTTATTTTTCACCACAAGAAACAGATCCGAAAAAGCCAGCAGGAAAGTTTGATCTTATTTTATCAAGTGCGACACTGCAAAATATTGAACTCTATTATAAAGATTACTTTTCTAAAGATGTTGATGGAATAAACTTTGGAGATCTTCATGTTTATTCACTTAATGGCAAATTCAATGATATTGATTATGTGAATCATATTATTAAGGCGTCTGTTCAAGAATTGACCTTTAAAGAGAAAAGTGGAGTTTTTGTTAAAAAGCTAAATACTATTGCTACAATTGATTCAAATCGTATGGAGTTTTCTCAATTAGATCTTGAAGTGAACTCTAGTTATATACGAGACTATGTTTTATTAGAATATGTGAATTTCGCTGCTTTCTCAGATTTTATTAAGCAGGTTTCTATTACAGGCAATCTTAGAGATTCAAGAATTACATCTAAGGATATTGCTTTATTTGCTCCGCAGGTAAATGTTACTAATTTCGATGTAATGATTAATGGAGATTTTTCAGGTAAGGTTGACAATCTTCAGGCAAAGAAAGTACAGATTCGCACTGGAAGACAAACATGGTTGCAAGGAGACGTATCTATTAAAGGACTACCAAATATTGATCAGACCTTTTTTGATATGAATCTTTCACAATTAATAACTGATAGAAAAGACCTTGAAACGCTAGTAGCTGATTTAAGCGGAAAGAAATTATTTGCCTTGCCCGTATTATTTGACCGTTTTGGTAAACTTAGTTATCAGGGACAAATAACAGGTTTTTATAATGATTTTATAACGAAAGGTATTTTTAAAACAAACTTAGGAGATATAATTGCTGACGTCAATCTTAAATTAAATGATGAGGGAGAATATAGTGGTGAAGTACTTGTTAATAAGTTTAATCTTGGAGAGTTAGTTCAGAGTGAGCAATTAGGATTTGTGGCATTGAGGGCAACTGCAAAAGGCAGAGGTTTCTCTCTTGAGAATTTGTATGAGGAGATACAATCCAATGTTCAATATATTGATTATAAGGGCTATCGATATCAGAATATATTAATTGATGGAGCCATTGAGAAACAAAACTTTTCTGGAAATATTAATGTAAACGATGAAAATCTAGCTGTAGACTTTAATGGTAATTTAAGTTTAGATAAAAATTTGCCAGAGTTTGGCTTTACAGCGAAGGTTGATAAGATTGATCTTAATAATTTACATTTATCGCAAGATAGTTTAATATTATCAGGCACCATTAATAGCAATTTTGTTGGAGGAAACCTGAATGATGTTATTGGAGAGTTGGTTGTTTCTGATTTAAGAATTGAGAAACCAGAACAAACAGCAATAGTAGAGTCACTCTCATTGCGCGCTGAAGGGAGGGGAGAAGATCGGCTTTTGGCTATTCAATCTAATATCTTAGATGCTACAATAAAAGGTGAGTTTGATCTAAATACTTTTCCTTCCTATTTTAAATCGGTAGCAAAACACTATATACCTTCCTGGGAAACGAAAATAGTAGAAGGAGGAATACAAGAGTTTGATCTGGAGCTGACATTAAAGGACTTTTCTCCATTTGCTTTAGTCTTTGCACCTGACGTCACCATACCAGAGGAGGTTATAGTCAATGGAAAATTCTCTTCTCAGAATGAGCAGGCATCTCTTAATGGCTTCATTCCTTTAATCACTTATAAAGATATAAAAGTTAATAATTTAATTTTTGACCAAACTACTAATGATCAATATTTGAATTTATTTATAACGTCCGACCGCGTTGATATTACAGATAGCTTATATATCAATAACGTTAACTTTGCCAATGTTCTTCGTAATGATAGTCTAAATTTTAATATTAAACTTTCAGACCCAAATGCAACGAACCAGTTGGATTTGAATGGATTGATAGAATTTGATAGTAATACTTCGCCTCGTTTAAGTTTACTTCCATCAGATGTTATTATAAACCATGAGGAATGGAGAATACAAGATCAGGTTCGATTTAATTTTGAAGATGGAAAGACTCTGATAGATGGATTAGAGCTATCGCAGGCAAGTCAAATAGTGAAAATAGATGGCACAATTTCGAATAGTGCGGACGATGTTTTAACTGTTAATTTACAGAATTTTTCTCTAAAGACATTAAATCCCCTTTCTAGAACTGCAGGAATTGAATTAAATGGCTTAATGGAAGGAGATATAGAGATTAGATCTCTTTTAAAGAACCCATTTATTCAAAGTGATATTAGTGCTCAAGGTATCGAATATAATCAAGTCATGATAGGTGATTTGACTTTGAAGGCAGATCTTGATCGAAGTACTCAATTAGTAAATCTAGAAGCTGAAGTCAATAACGACGGAGACCAATCGCTTTTTGTTGAAGGTACCTATAATGCTGTGCAAGAAGATAATTCGCTCGATTTAACAGTGCGCTTAAATGATAGTCAGTTAGTTTTATTTGCCCCATTTCTAAAGAATTTGGTCTCTGATCTGTCGGGAACAGTTACAGCAGAATTATCTGTAAGTGGTACGCCTTTTAACCCAGCAATAAATGGTTCTGCAAATTTTAACGATGCTGGTATGGTAGTTAATTATCTTAAAACCCCTTATATCATAAATGATAAAGTTCAAATAGAGAATAGTAAGATAATTATAAATGATTTAGCCATTAGAGATAGAGCTGGTCATAGGGCAATTGCAAATGGAACTGTTGATATGAGCACACCTCTAAATCCAACTATTCATGTAGAAATTGAAGCTGAAGAATTTATGGTTTTAAACACAACAGCTAAAGATAATCCTTTGTATTACGGTTTAGCTTATGGAACAGGGAGTTTCTCCTTTCAAGGGCCAACTGACAATATGAATATTAGAATTGAGGCACAGACGAACTCAGGTACCGTTATTAATATTCCTTTAAACGCTGCAGGAACAATAACAGATCGTGATTTTATAACATTTGTAGTGAAAGATTCCTCACTTGTTGTCCCTAAAAAGAATTCTTTTCAGGGTTTAACAATGACGATGGATTTAACAGTTGATCCTGAGGCTGAAATAAATATATTTACAGACCTGGGTAAATTATCTGGTAGAGGAGAAGGATTGTTGTCGATGAATATAACAAGTCTGGGTGATTTTGAGATGTTCGGTGATTATGCAATACAAGAAGGAGAATTTGAATTTACTGCTCAGGATTTTATTAATAAAATCTTTGAAATTAGTCAGGGAGGATCAATTCGATGGACAGGTAATCCTACAGAAGCCCTTATAAATTTAACTGCGGTTTATCAAGTAAGAACAAGTGTTCGGCCCCTTTATATTGCTGCAGGTAGAAACGGTACTGACCAACGTGTATTAGCGCAAGCCGAAATGATCTTGAATGGAAATCTATTGCATCCAGATATATCATTTGGCATAGATTTTCCAACTGATTCGTACGTAAAGGATGAATTACAAAGTTATTTGAGTGATGCTAATAATGTTAATCAGCAAGCTTTAAGTCTGATTGTGAGAAGGAGTTTTGCCCCTGGAACAGGTACGGATTTGACGCGCGAGTTAAATACTACTGTATTTAGTGCTGGCACTGAATTAGCATTTAACCAATTGAACAATATTATATCCCAGTCATTGAATCTTAATTTCGTAGACTTCAACATTCGTTCCTTTAATGAAGCCAGTGCTTCTATTAGATTGTTGAATGACAGGTTAGTTTTAACTGGAGGAGTTACGGATAGGCGAGGTCAGTTGAACGACTTTAACGTATTTGGAAAAGATATTGCGAGTGATGTAGAAGCCCTTTACTTACTTAGAAAAAGTGGGAATTTATTGCTCAGAGCTTCGAATCGATTGAATAATAGAAATTTCCTGAATCCAGAAGATGAATACGTAAGTGCCTTCGGATTGGTTTATAGACAGGAGTTTGATACTTTCGGCGAATTCTTTAGAAGGATATTTAATTTCAAAAAAGCTACAAATAAACCTTTAGTAGAATCAACACCTGATTCAACTAAAGTTAATTAAGAAAAGGCGCCAGGTTTAACAGATTCCTCAAGAGCTTTATACCAGTCTTCTCCATATTTTCGAATTAAAGGTGTTTTTAAAAAGCTATAGACAGGCACATTAAGTTCTTTACCAAAAGAACATGCAGCGTGGCATATATGCCAACGATCATAATTCAAAACATCAAATTCAGGGTAAGCCGTAACGCGAATGGGATAAAGGTGACATGAAATAGGCTTTTGCCATTCAATTGCACCAGCTTCATATGCTTTTTCTATAGCGCATTTTGTAATGCCATTTTCCCAATTAACATAAGCACACTCTTTGTTCTTATCAACGCATGGGGTAGTTAAATCACCATCTTCATCAATTACATGGGTGCCTTGTTCTTCAACGGCTTTAATTCCCTTAGCGGTCATATATGGCTTTACCTTATCGTATATCTCTTTTAATATACTTAGCTCGTGTTTTTCTAAGGGAGCACCAGAATCACCTTCAATACAGCATGCTCCTTTACATGCAGATAGATTGCAGACAAATTCTTCTTTGATTAGCTCCTCACTTACTAAAACACCCTCAACCTCGATCATGATTTAATTTTTATTTAGAGGGTATTTCAACCCAGATACGTCTACAAGCTCTAATGTAACTGAACCAATAAGAATTTCTACTTCTGCTTTCACAGGAATGCGATTGCCGTCATCTGTAACCCAAAGATAGAGTTTACTGTCCTTTCTGAATATTCTTCCTGGTTTAATCTCCGGGCTAAATTTAAGGCAATTAAAAGTGCCAATTGATGTTTTAATGCGTTCTTTACCTAGGTAGGTTATTCCCAAAGTGGCTACCTCATCATTTAAGAAATAGGTTAATTTGAATGATTGACCTACCGACATTTTAGAAAGATCAAGATTCCTGGCAAAATAATATGCTGATAGAAGATCAAAGGTTTGATTAGCACCTTTGAAAGTGCCTTTGTTGCCTGTGACTGTATTTTTATTTTGATCAAATCTTACTTTATCATTCCTTCTATATTTCCCTTCTTTAATATTTTCAGTGTAAAAATACGGAAGAAAGGTTTTTTGATCAATATAAGAATCGTATTGATTCACCACATTATAAAAAATGCTAAAAGCACTGGATGTTTTACCTTGCGCTGAAAGATGGATCGTGGGTTGTTGATCAAATTTCAGATCACTTGCTTCCACTTTTAAAGTTCCTTCAGCTGCAGATATAAAACCATACTTTAATTTATATTTTAGAACTTCACCAGGTTTAAATACAGATTCTTTTAGATAGGGAAGATCTTGCGCAAAAGCGCCAAATGATATAAATAGTGCGAATATAAATAATAGGTTCTTCTTCATATTTAAGCTAGTTGCAAAAAATATGCCCATTATAATTTTCGTTTAAAAATGGGAACTGAAGAACAGGCTTCTCCATACATAATACTTTTCGCAACTTTACTTAATTTTCTGGTAAAGGTAATAAAAGCGGATTCAGGAATTTTGATATCTCCACACCCTTTTACCATAATTCTTTCCCCTTCAAATTGACTCATATCAAGATCCGCTAATGATTTTTCGTATAGAAAAGTTTCTAGTACATCTAAATCACCAAAAATAACTTCTCTTGCATAAGGCTCTAATTTATTCGCTAGCAGCATGTATGCCCAAGTAGGAATGATGGCATCTGCAGAGCAAGTGATTGCAACGTTTTTATCTTGATATTGCGACCAGTCAGTACTTTTTATAAATTCTCTAAAATCCTTCTCTCGAAGTATTAAACCATGGAAGAGTTGGTCTTTAATGTCGAGCAATATTCGATCTCCTTTAGGAGACAGTGCAGCCAAATCAAATGTGATCAACCCACTTAGAGCTACTTTATTAACAATTGTATCCTGATTATTCATATCCTTGCCTTTCAAATCCTTCAAAAAAAATCCGGATAAATGATCGATTTATCCGGATACAAAGTTAAGTATTTTTAATCTAATAGAATCGCACTCGATTATCGATGATTTCTGCCCGGTCGTGTAATATTTGTAAAACAGCTCCTGGAACTCGTTGTTTAACTAAGTTCAGGTTTTGTTGTTTTATAGATACAAGATTTAGCGGCTGATTAGGATTTATAAAATCATGTACTGAAACTACATAAACTCCTTGTTGTCCTTCAATACTTTTAGATATAGTGGCGGGTTGCAAGCCGAATACTGTACCTACTACTTTATTCTCTTGTCCAATACCTGCAAGGATTGGATTAGCGAATACCGTATTTTGAACTTCAACAGGACTTTTTCCAAGTTTTTGAGCTACCTGCTCAATAGTAGATGATCCATTTAATGCCTCGTCAGTTTTCTTTATTAATTGCTTTGCTTTAATTTGATTGATTACAGCCGGCTCAATCTCTTGTTTCACTGTTTCAAGAGGAAGAATTCCTTTTTCTCGTATCTGGGTCAAACGGGCAACAATATATTTATTTTCTAACTCGTAAACTTTATCAGTCACGTCTCCAACTTTAGACTGGTATATCCATCTGATTAATTCACGAGGATTCATTAGATCTTGGATGGAACTTTGCATAGGAGCGATTTGAGCTCCGACCTGTGTTTCATAACCTTCTGCCTTAGCAAGTTCTCTGAAATTATCCTTAGATACCTTACCAAAGAAGTTTGATGCTTTATTATAAGCAGCATTTAAAGTCTCCTTGCTGCTCTGGATACTCTTGTCTATAATAGCAGCTTTTACAACTCTTGACGAACCAATTTGATTGTCTATTTTTATAATGTGTACACCAAATTGCGTAGTAAGAACAATCAGATCTCCTGTTCTGCCATTAAAAACAGCATTTTCAAAGGCAGGAATCATAGCTCCACGAGCAAATGTACCCAACTTTCCTCCATCATTCTTCGAGCCGTCTGTGCTGAATTCTGCCGCCAATGTAGCAAAGTTGGCACCATTTTGTATCAATGTTTTTATAGAGTCAGCCTTCGCTTTAGCTTGTTCATTGCCACCTTCTGCTGCCGGATTTAATAAGATATGGCTGGCAGATACAGAGTCCGGACTCATACGGCTATCTATTACCTTGGCAAGTTCATAGCTTCCATTAGAAAAGAAAGGACCTACTACAGATCCTGTAGAACTGTTAAACAAAGCTGAATCAAGCTTAGGCGATAAATCTCCCTTTTTGTAATATGCTATCGGATATTGAGTATCAGAATTGATTGAGGCAAATAATGAATCATTATCTGTCGTAGCTAATTCTGCTGCCAGTTCAATAGCTTTGTCATGTACAGCTAATGTATCACTAGCATTTGGTTCAGCATTAAATACTACATATTCAATACTGCGAGTTTCAACAGGGTTGAAAAAAGCAGCTTTATGATTGTTGTAATATGTTTTGTAGTCTTCTTCAGTTAGTTTAATGTCAGCATTGTTTATAGATGAATAATCTAATAAAACATAGCTGAAGTTAGCAATCTTATTACGTTGAATAAAATCCTCATTAGCCTCTAATGAAGTTACATAAACACTGTTCTGAATTAGTTGATTGTATTTTTGTTGTAAACGTTCTTGTTTAATGTTTCTCAAAAAGCCTTCCCACTGTTGTTTTTGAGTACTGGTAGGAGGTTCGTTCCTTATATTGGTTAGGAATATACTTAATTGATTGCGATCAAATTCTCCAGTTTGAGGATTTGTAAATGATTGGATGATCTGAGGTGAAGGATTTTGACCAGACACCATATCATTTAATTCACTTGAGGCAACATTTAATCCAATGCGATCTATTTCTTCTTGTAAGATAGTTTGTGTTAAATGCTGATTCCATACATTCTCAACAACATAAGCATTCATTTGGTCATTTACCGTTCCACCCATTTGCTGACGCATATTGTTCAAACCAGCTTCTACCTCAGCGTTGAATGTTGCATAATCAAGTTTTTCACCATTGATTACTCCAACCTCATTCTGATTGGCATTCATGGTTCCCAATAACTGTGGAATAATTTCGCCTAATAAAAATGCGACAAGTGCGATACCGATTGTCCATACTACTAATAATCCCAGACGATTCCGCAAAAAAGTCATTATTCCCATAATAATCTATTATATTATTTTCGTTAAATTACATTGTTATTTTCATTTGTTCTTTACAAATGAGGGCGCAAGATACAATTAAATGTAAAAATTAAAAAAGATAAAATTAAAAAGATAACGATGAAATGTCTGTCTTTTAAACTACTATCTAAAATCTTTTCGGACCACTGAATTCGAAGTTCCCAGTTTGCGAGGTAATTTCAAAATATGAGAAGTCTTCTTTTGCCCAAAATGAGGTTCCATATGAGACTTGATTGTTTATAATAATGGTTACAGGTAAATTTGAATAAAAGCGTTTTTCATTCTCATCCCATATTAATTCTTCTGATTTTAAAGTCATTCCATCGGCGCGGGTTGCAACTACATTCTTTCGTAATTCTGTAATGCCGGTATTAACACGTTGAATAGCATAATCTGATTTTACACGCTGAGTCTCCGAGCGGGTAGAATCGTACATAATTAGTAAACCACCTTGCGGAAATTCATAATAAGGATTTTCAGTATTGAAGTGAAGCATCTTAGGAGTAGTTAGCTGTGCTTTCACAACTGCAGAATCGCTGTATAGTACTTTAACTCCATACGACACATCGACAGGGTCTTCAATTTTCTGACTAGAAACACGCTCAACTTCTTTTAAATCATTTTCACAGGCAGAGAATGAAAGTACGAGAATGAAAACTGCAACCTTTTTGATGATGCTAAATATATGTACTTTATATAGTAGATTAGCATTCATAAGTTTTACTAATCGTATTGATAGCGTTGAAACCAACGATCATTTAAGGTAAAGCCTAAACGAAAGGTTACATATTTCTCTTTAACCAAACTATTCTCTAAGGATCCGCGTTGACCTAATTCAGCAGAGAAGTTAATTTTATAAAAAGTAGTTTGTCGATTAGAAGCAAGTGGTATACCTAATCCAACCGTTACAGCCATATCGTTGATATTTTGATCATTGATCTTTAGGTTCGTTTTATCATAACGAAATCCAAAACGATAATCGACTAGATTAAGATATTTATTGGAGGTATAATCAGGAGTAATATTACCTCCAATGGCAATTCCGTAGCTGTCTTCTAAAGAAGAAGGTAGATCTCCTTCTTTGAAATCAGACCACTGTCCATAATGAAAGTCTGCACCCACTAACCATTTATTTCGCTTACTTAAACTAAAGCCTAATTTATGTTCCATTGGCATAATAACATCCTTTGGAGAATTTTGAATTAAGGAAATAGTATCTAAGGCAATATTTTCTTCTGTAGCCGTAGCATTTCCAAATGTGCGGATAGCCACCTCTGTTTCTTTAGACCTGATCGATTTTCCTGCATTTCCGGCGTAGCCAATAACAAGGCCATAATCATCACCAATATTTGTAAAGTATTGAATGCCATAGTCGAACGCAAACCCATTAATTACTCTGCTGTTTTCTATTTTAGAGTTTAAGGCTCCAGTATTTACAGGGAACTGTACTTCTTGATTATTATCAAGTTTGCCAAAAAGATATCCTGCATTTGCTCCAATACTAAATTTCTTTCCAAGTTGAATGCCGTATCCGAAATATGCTTTGGATAAGCCACCTTCACCAGAGTAAACGTTATTAACCTCAATATTATTGATTGTTGATGGACTAGAATAGCGATATCCTAAATCTGAATAAGGTAAAAGTCCGAAACTAAGTGCCGATTTTGCACTTACAGGCACTGCAAAACTTAAATAGCCAAGTGAAAAATCGGAATTGTTTTGTTTAATGTTATCGCGCTCTAGTGTAGATAGATTACCATATACACCAATATCAATCGTCATTAATCGGATACCTGAATAAGATGCAGGATTACTTGAATTAATATTAAAATAAGAACCTAACCCACGTATACCTGTTGAAATTCCGCCCAATGCCCGTAATTGAGGAAGGTGCTCTCCACGTAATTCACCGAGTCCATATTGCGAATAAGGTGAACTAGTATTTGATTGCGCTAAAGCCCCTGAGACAGTAAATAGTAAAGTAAGACATGTTAATATACGGATAGGTAATTTTGATTTAATCATGTATTTTTTATCGTAAATCATTCAGGCGGTATTTCTGAAGAAAATTAGTAAACTGTGGATAAAATAGATTCAAAAAGGATTAAACCATCATCATTTGCTAAGAGGCTATTTGAAGCTCGTTCTGGGTGAGGCATTAAGCCAAAAACATTCCTATTTTTATTGGAAACACCAGCAATGTTGTTTATTGAACCATTTAGGTTGCTTTCAGCAGTAATATTTCCATTATAATCACAATAACGGAATAAAACCTGGTCATTATCATCCAGCTTTTTTAATGTATCTGCATCTGCAAAATAATTCCCCTCGCCATGAGCAATTGGAATCTTTAGTGCCTTGTTTAAATCTATTTGTGATGTAACTAATGAATCATTTGTTTCTGCTTTGATATAAGTATTAGCACAAATAAACTTTTGATTCTTATTCTGTAACAGGGCTCCTGGAAGTAAGCCGGCTTCTGTTAATATTTGGAAGCCATTGCATATTCCTAATACATTTCCTCCTTTATTCGCGAAAGAAATAATTTCTTGCATAATTGGTGAAAACTTAGCAATAGCTCCAGAACGAAGATAATCACCAAAAGAGAATCCTCCTGGCAAAACAATAAAGTCTGCTCCTTGCAAATCTTTATCTTTATGCCATAGACGAACTACATCCTGGCCCATAATATGTTGTAATGTATATATTATATCTTCATCACAATTTGATCCAGGGAAAACTACAACTCCAAATTTCATTTTTGATAGACTTAATTAGGGCCTTTTGAGCCAATTATTTTATACATGCAATTCTAAAAAGCAGAAATTAACTGTATTATCATGCAAATCTATTCAAATTTTAAATGCTTTGCATGGTATTTTTGTTAAAAAAGGTTAAAGATTTTACTAAAACCATTGGAAATACAGAATAGCTAAAATTAACAATGCAAATGATCCTTCGTATAACCAACGTATTCTTGCATGTGTAAAGTAGTAAGCCATATAAATGGTTAAGGGAGGAATACATAGGAGAAAATGATATTCCTCGAAGTTAGAGTTTAGGTAAAATGAAAGTAATCCAAGAATCAGCATGAAAAAAAGTAGTTGGAATGACTTTCGGATATGAATCACACTTTTAAAGAAGTTTTGCCGAATAGAAATAACGAATAGTATAAGTATTAAAGCCGGGGCAATCAGTACCAGGTAATCATAAATATCAATATTCAATGATGTCGGAAATGGATGCGTTAAAGGCAGCCAGATACTTCTGAAAAGAAAAAGCTTATCCAACCATAAATAAATGACAAATAAAATAAAATACACAGTTAAAAAGCCAAGGACACCTGCTGTCCATTCTCGCCAATTAAAAGGTCGAAGCAAAATGAGGTTAATCCATAATAATAGAAACATGGCAATAAATGGAAAATAAAACAATGTTCCTACGGCAACGATTAGCCCTAAGTCGTACATAACCGACTTAATCTCAGCACGACGATAAATAAACAAGAACTTATCTATCATCCATATTAGAAAAAAATTGCAAATTAAAGTGGATGATAAAGTAAGAAATGGGGTTAGCATACTGGCTAGGGTAATGTATAGCAGAGCTGTTAAATAGTTAGGTTTACCAAGCAGGTTATATTTATTTACGACGAAATTCAGTAAGAGCCCTTGAATGATGGTTAGAGCCACAGTAATTAGAACACTTATCGTAGGTGTTATCATTTCTTCAAAAAGATTTCCCGTGAGGTTAGAAATAGCGGGCTCAAAAAATATCGGTCTTAAATCTTCTGGAAAATTAATAAATGCTCCGATACATAATAGCGAAGCTAAGGGGATCAAATAGAGGAAATTAAACGGGTTGAAACTTCTAAATATATTGATCATACTTAATGTATAGGGTTTCTTAAAGCAAAATTACTTAATTATTTAGGCTATTCCTTTATTCTATTGCCTTTAACTCATTGATTTAGGCTATTTCATTGTTCATCGTTTTCGTTAATACTTATATATGAGCATATTAATGGAAAATAAACAATTTAAACTATTAAATTTTATGCAATCGATTGTGTTTGCTTTCACCTTGTTTTTTGAAATTATAAATCTTATAATCGTTAATCATTCGTAAGAAATGATTATATTTTGATCACCATTTTTAATAGAAACCTTGATATAAACGCTATGAAATTAAAAAAGACTTTAAAAACTTTCATGGCTCTTTTGCTGATATTAGGAGGATCTACTTACAGTTTTGCACAACAGGTAGAGACTTTTTCAATTATCCCCAAACCAGCCTCCATACAAGCTAAAAGCCCTGTATTTAAATTAAATAATCAAACACAGATTATTGCAAAAAGTGAAGATACACGTAAAATGGTATCCTTGTTTAATGATTTGATATGGGATCGCTATAAGATACGTCTTGCCGTAAGCTCATTAGACGCTGCAAAGAATGTTATTATATTAGAAGAAACAACACCTACTAATCAAGAAGAATATACGCTTGACGTTAACAAAGATCAGGTTGTAATTAAAGGGGGAAATGCGGGGTTATTTTATGGGTTGCAGTCTCTATTGCAACTTATTGAAAATGTAGATGGACAGTTAACAGTTCCTGGTGTTCTTATTAATGATAAACCAGAATTTGGTTATCGGGGAGTAATGATTGATGTTGCAAGACATTTTTTCACCCTTGATCAAATGAAGAAAATAGTGGATCAAATGGCATATTTTAAGTTTAATCGTCTTCATTGGCATTTAACAGATGACCAAGGTTGGAGATTAGAAATTAAAAAATATCCTAAACTTACTGAGGTTTCAGCTTGGAGAGATTCGACCATTATTGGAAGGTATTCAGACTTTAAGCCATTTATATACGATGGAGAAAAGCACGGAGGATATTATACACAAGAAGAAGCTCGTGAGTTTGTAAAATATGCTGCCGATAGGAAAATTACAGTTATTCCAGAGATAGAAGTACCGGGTCATAATACAGCAGTTTTAACAGCCTATCCTGAACTTGGCAATGGAACAGGCCCTTACCATGTTTTAGGCTATTGGGGAGTTATGCCTACTATTTTGGGTCCCAATGAAGCAACATTTAAATTTATAGAAGATGTATTAACAGAAGTAATGGATATTTTTCCAAGTGAACTCATTCATATAGGAGGAGATGAAGCACCAAAGGATGAATGGAAAGCATCGTCGGTAGCGCAAAGTTTTATTAAGAAAAACAAAATAAAGGATGAACATGAATTGCAGAGTTGGTTTACCAATCGTGTTGGAGAATTTCTAAACAAACATGGTAGACGACTTATCGGTTGGGATGAAATCTTAGAAGGAGGCGGACTTGCAGAGAATGCCATTGTAATGAGCTGGCGCGGAGAAAAGGGTGGTATAGCTGCTGCGCAAGCAGGTCACGATGTTATTATGACTCCTAATAGTTATCTATATATAGATTACCTTCAATCTAAAGATGCAGCCTCAGAGCCTTTGTCCATTGGCGGATTCGTACCTTTAGATAAAGTATATGGTTATAATCCAAGGCCTGGTGCATTAACTCAGGATGAACAGAAACATATACTTGGCGTACAGGCAAATCTGTGGACAGAATATATTGCAACTGATAATAAATTGGAATACATGTTATTCCCCCGTATGCTTGCCCTTTCAGAAGTAGCCTGGACAGGTACTGCAAGGCAAAATTATGATGAGTTTACAACTCAGCGTTTACCAGAAAGATTACAAGAACTGGAGCGTCAGCATATCAACTATCGTATTCCGGAAGCAAAAGTTGAGGTCGGAATAAATAATATATCAGGTCGGAAAACAGTTACAATTACTCCATTTGTGGCTAATAGTACAGTGTATTATACGATAGATGGACATAAAGCAGATAATAATGGAACGCTTTATAAGGGTACTTTTGAGATGCCATTTGTGGGAAAAGGACAAGGACCTTTGAAGCTGAACTATATTATTGAAACTCCTGGAGGTAGAGCCAGCTCAATGTTTACTGATTCATTAGGAGTAGAATAACTTCAATGAAATAGATAAATAGAAAATGTTATGAAGAAATCAATCATTTTAATAGTCTTCTTACTATCAACTGCATCCCTTTTTGCACAATCAACAGATCGTGCAGAAAATTTAATTGTAATTACGATAGATGGTGCTAGATGGAATGAAGTGTTTGGAGGAGCAGATTCTATAATCCTTTTTAATGATAAGTTTAAGAAGACAGAAGCAGCTCGTCTTACTAGAAAATTTTGGGCCGAAACTGCCGTTGAACGCCGTCAAAAGCTTATGCCCTTTTTATGGAGTACAATAGAGAAGCAAGGACGTATATATGGTAATAGAAATTACGGAAACAATGTTTCTGTAAAAAACTTAACTAATATCTCTAAGCCAGGATACAGTGAAATCTTTACCGGCACAGTCGATACAGCTATTAAATCGAATGATCTTACTGAAAATCAATACTAACGTATTTGAGTTTATTAACAAACAACCCGAGTTTGAAGGTAAGGTAGCTTCTTTTGCATCTTGGGATAGAGCCTCAGCATATTTGAATGCAAAAAGAAGTGGCTTTATGATTAATGGGGGACATACAGATATAGCAGGGCCAAATCTATCGCCACTACAAGAAACGTTAAATAATTTACAACAACTATCTCACAGGGGTGAGAGTTCCAGGCCTGATTATATAACCTATTTGCATGCCAAAGAATACTTAAGGATTAATCAGCCAAGAGTATTAAGTATTGGTTTTGCATGGACGGATGATATGGCACATGATGGCAGCTATCCTCTTTATTTAGAAAAGATATTTACTTTCGATACAATGATTGCAGATTTGTGGAGTTATATACAATCATTGCCACAATATAGAGATAATACAGCATTGCTTATTACGGTTGATCATGGAAGAGGCTACAATGAACAATGGGTCTCGCATGGAGCTACGATACCACATTCTAATGAAATATGGTTTGCTATCATGGGACCAGGAATTCATCCTCAAGGAGAAATGAAAGTTAATGCAAATTTATTTCAAAATCAATTTGCACAAACAATGGCGTATCTGTTAGGGTTACAATATCAATCATCTAAACCTATCGGAGATAGGATTGAGAACCTGGATGAATAAAAAATATTAATTAACTCAATTATTACATTTATTTTACAAAGATAATTTGCATACAGTGTATAAAGTACACTATATTTGTCCTTTCATAATTTAGGTTTATAATTGGTTAGTAAAGGTCTTCAGTCTCCCCGACTGAAGGCCTTTCTTTTTATAGATATATTTCTTAGGGCTTATAATATTTGTATTTTTAGATCATGAAAAAAATCATCTATTTATTCAGCAGCCTGTATTTTCTTATTATTTCAAGCGGAATGGCACAAAGTCCAAAAGACTCGACCGCTATTGCGCAGATAAAGTGGAATAAACACAAAATCGAGAAAGGAATTGTGTGGAAACAAGCTCATTTTGATGACCTATACCAAGCCCACCAAGAGGTTAACATATTAGAAATAGACCTAAATAAGAAAAAAATAGATATAGATTTTGCAGGTTTAGCGACTGGTCTGGAACTTACTTCTGAGTTTGTCAAAAACAATGATGCTATTGGAGGTATTAATGGAGGTTTTTTTGATGTTAAAGATGGTGGATCCGTTACCTTCTTGAAAATTGATAACAAGATAGTTAATACAACCACTATGAATACAGGAGAGGAGAGAAGTGATAGAACAAATGGTGCGATTATTATAAATGGTAATTCTGGTAAAGAAAATATAGATATTTTAGGAACCGAATTGACTAATATGAATTGGGAGGATAGTATTGATGCGCCAGATATCATGGTCTGTGGTCCGCTTCTAATTATGGACGAGGCCTATGTTATATTGGCAAAGAATGCGTTCAATGATAATCGCCATCCTCGTTCTGCTGTTGCTTTAAATGGAAATAAACTGATATTGATGACAGTTGATGGTAGAAGTAATCAATCTTATGGAATGAGTCTTCCTGAACTTGCCTACTTTTTAAAACAAATAGGAGCAGAAAAGGCTTTGAATTTAGATGGCGGAGGTTCTACAACTTTAGTACTTAATACACCCATTAAATCAGGAGTATTGAATTATCCATCAGATAATAAGCAGTTTGATCATGAAGGAGAGCGGCCTGTTGCTAGCGTTATTTTAATAAAAAAGAAGTAGACGAAATTTCCTTTCCTCCTTTTTCTTTAAAGGCCTCTAATTTAATTTTGAATTCATCAGGATCAATAGCTTTTGTTGCATCTATAACAATTTCTGCCTCAAATCCTAAATCTAAAGCATCCATTGCTGTATAGAAAACGCAGAAATCCGCGGCTAATCCACAGATAGATACTTTGTTTATCCCTTTCTCAGTCAGGAAACCAGCTAGTCCAGTTGAGTTTAGTCTCTCATTATCAAAAAATCCGCTGTAGCTATCAATTTCCGTGTTCATTCCTTTCCGTATAATTAAGCTAGTTTTTTGTGTTTCCAACTGCTTTGAAATCGCAGCACCTCTTGAGCCCTGCACACAATGAACTGGCCAAAGTACTTGGTCTGCTCCATGTAGTTTAATAATATCGTAAGGTTTTTTATCCTTATGAGATGAAGCAAAGCTTTTATGATTTGCTGGATGCCAATCTTGCGTAATCACAATTAAATCAAAATGTTCCTGTATCTTATTAATGATAGGAATTATTTTATTACCATCCTGAACTGCCAGAGACCCGCCAGGTAAAAAATCATATTGAATATCAATGATTATAAGGGCATTGTTTTTTATATTCGATGTACCTTCAAAATAAAGTTTTTCCTCAAAGTGGAATTCATCCCTTAAACGTTCCACTAATTTAGAGGGAAGTATATTGCTCATACATCAATATACGAATTCTTTGAATTCATTTTATCTTTTTTTATGCATCATATTTGTATTTTAAATATGAAATGAAATATTAACCAACG
This sequence comes from Albibacterium bauzanense, assembly GCF_004339765.1. Taxonomy (GTDB): domain Bacteria; phylum Bacteroidota; class Bacteroidia; order Sphingobacteriales; family Sphingobacteriaceae; genus Albibacterium; species Albibacterium bauzanense. The sequence goes on from NZ_SMGO01000002.1 coordinate 745,102, forward strand.
GCATCAAAAGAAAATGCTCTTTCATTAATCAAAAGATCATGAAAGAGCATCGATAGTTATTATAATAAGATGTAATTAAGGCAATATAGCAGCCTTTCGGATATTATTACCTACTCTTTGTGTCAAATCATCACCTAAATCCACGCGTGCATCTTCAGCTAAACCGATAAGTTTTTGTACTATTTCCGGATATAATTGTTGAACATCGTATGCTTCACCAGGGTCATGGGCTAAATCATATAAAGCTAATGGAACATTTACTCGTGAAATTACACCAGGGTGTCCAGCTTTACCATGTAAAGCAGTATACGAACCAGAAGGATGCGGTAGGACCAATTTCCAGTTTTTATAACGGACCCCTTCTAAATTGTTTTTACCAAAGTAATAGTAGAAAACTTCTCTCGGACCTTTATTCGTTTCATGGAGCCATAATGGTAAGAAATTTAAGCCATCAATCTTATTTTTTGGTAAGGATGAGCCTGTTGCTTTTGCTAAAGTAGGGAGTAAGTCCATATTAGTCATTAAGCTACTGTTTACGGTTCCTCCCTCAATTTTATCCGGCCATCGAATTAAAAATGGCACACGCGTTCCTCCTTCCCATGAAGTTGATTTGCCTTCTTTAAAACCACCGGATGAACCAGCATTATCCCCAAAATTCAGCCAAGGACCATTATCACTAATGACAATCAAGATTGTATTATCAGCGATTTTTTCTTCATCTAAAGTTGATAGTACTTCGCCAATAGACCAATCTAATTCCATGATTACATCACCAAAGACACCCATTTCACTTTTCCCTGAAAATTTATCGGATGCGACTAGAGGTACATGAGGCATTGGATGGGCCAGGTAAAGAAAGAAAGGATTGTTTTTGTTTTCTTTTATGAAGGAAACGGCTTTTTCAGTAAATGTACGTGTTAAAAGTGAAGCTTGCTGTAGTGTAAGTATTGAGTCGACTTTTTTGTTTCCTTCAATAACAGGTAAGGCAGGCCATTTACCACGCATATTATTTGGATCTGTGATGCGATTTCCATCATAATCAATAGGCCAGATATCATGCGAATAGGGAATACCGTAAAAACTATCGAACCCATAGCTTAGAGGAAAATAAGGGGCTTCATTACCAAGATGCCATTTTCCTAACATTCCGGTTATATAGCCTGATGCTTTCAGTAGAGATGCTATAGTTTCTTCTTCTGGATTCAAGGCTGTTTTGCTACCAGGTAATAAGGCACCAGACATTCCTACCCTATTTGGATAACTACCAGTTAATAGCGAAGCTCTAGATGCTGTGCAAACTGCCTGAGCAGCATTATAGTGAGTAAATCGAGTTCCTTCTTTTGCCATCCTGTTAAAATTAGGGGTGGGTATTCCAGTCATCCCATAAGGCTCTATATCACCATAGCCCATATCATCCATCATGATGATAATAACATTTGGTTTTTGAGGTACTTGGGCAGTTACATGTATTGTTAGCAAGCAAATACCTACTAATAATATATACCATTTTTTCATCAGCTTTTTATTTAGTATGTATGACTAATTTACCAATTTGGATTTTGAACTAAGTTCGTATTCAGGATTTTTTCATTCCGAGGAATAGGCCATAGATAATCCCTGTTCTTGTCGAATTTCTTTATATAAGAAGGTACTTCAATTGTTTTTAACTGTCCATTATCCAGATATGTAATACCATAAACTGAACCAGGAATTGCAGTTTCCGCAGTTTTCCAGCGACGAATATCAAACATTCTAAATCCTTCAAAGGCAAGTTCTATTGTTCTTTCCTTTCTAACCGCTTCCCTCAATTGTTCTCGGTTAAGGGTATTAGAAAGAGGAGGTAAATTTACATCGCCTCGTTGCCGTACTTGATTTATGGCGTTTAATGCAGTTTGATCATTAATCTGATTTAATTCAATCTTCGCCTCTGCAAAAGTTAATAACACTTCAGCATAACGAATAAGGATGCTGTTTATACCATTATTAGCCGGGTTTGCCAAGTCTTCATTATTAATATATTTTTTAATAGTATATCCTGTTGAAGTTGCATTAAAAGTACTTCCTATAGCATCGGGGGTTCCGCTTTTTGGTAATGGATTGAAGATTTTACCGTCTGGTAATACATCTCCAGGTACAAACATAGAATAGCGCATCCTAGGATCCCGGTCTATATATGGGTTGAATTTATCAAAACCACTATTTATATCAGTTATTGGAAGACCGTTCGCCATCGGATATAGGTCAGCTATTGATTTGGTAGGTACGTAAGTATTGGTAGAAGTTGCTTGACTATAAGGGGCCATTGTGCTGAAGACATTGTTCGATAATACATCTTTCAAGTATTGTCTATCTAAAATTATCTCTTCATTTCCTTCAGCAGCATAGCTAAATAATTTCTCATATCGAGGGTATAAATGGTAAAGATTAAGATCGAATACTTTTTGAGCTGCATCAATAGCATTTTGATAGCGACCAGCGTATAGATTTGCTCTCGCATTAAGAGCCCATGCGGCACCCTTAGATATTCTTCCCTTTTCAATGGTTGATGGTAATAATTCCACTGCTTCTTTCAATTCCTTATCAATAAAGTCCCAAATCTCATTTATTGGTGCATTAACTAATTGCTTGCCTTCTTGAATGCTTATTGTTTTTGTAACTAAAGGAACATCTCCAAAAGAAGCTGCTAATTTTATATACTGATAGGCTCGCAATGCTTTTGCTTCACCTCTATATTGATTTAATGCCACTTTATTTGTTTCCGTTTCTGGAACTCTATTAATATTATCTAAGACAAAGTTAGCTGCTGCTATACCTTTATATGCTGCTGACCATTGAGATGCAATAACTGAACTTGAGGCATCGTATACGTTTTGTTCTACTTGAGAACTAACTGCAAAAAACTGATTTACATGAGCAATATCTGTTAGCCCATCCAACAAGAATAATTGCGATTGTGCATCTAGATTTGGATATATTGCATTGACTGCTAACTCTGCATCTTCTTCTGTTTTCCAAAAGAACTCACCAGATAAACGATCATTAGGAACTGTATTTAGAAAATCCTTTTTACAACTTGTTACTACACTGGCAATAGTCAGTGATAGGGTTGTTATGATAAAAAAAGCACGTGCTTTCATAGTATTTGTTATTAATATAATTAGAACTGAACATTTAAACCAAACGTCCACAATGAAGTTTGTGGGTAATAAGTAGCTCTTCCTGATGGGGTTTCAGGATCTAGGCCCCATTCGTTTAGTTTTGAAATGGTAAACAAATTCGTTGCTGATGTATATACGCTTATTTTTGTCATGTTAAGCTTCTCAATTAAAGATTGAGGTAACGTGTAACTTAACTGAACGTTTTTAAGTCGTATATATGAACCATCAATAACCATTCTATCAGAAGTATTGGAGTTTGTGATATCTCTCTTTACTGGGCGTGGAAAACGTGCATCTGGATGCTCTGGAGTCCAGTAATTGTTTTTTGTTACTAAGGCTGGAGTGAAACCCTCATTATTTCCCATTTCCGCTAAAGCTCCGGCAAGGCGTGTGTCCACTTTTGCAGCACCTTGTAAAAAGGCAGACAGTTCAAAATTCCCATAACCAATGTTCCCAGAAAATCCAAATGTGTATTTCGGAAATGAACTACCAATCATTGTCATATCATCAGAATTGATAATACCATCGTCATTGAGATCTACGAATTTTACATCACCTGGTTTCCGATTAGTTGTAATGGTAGGGTAGTTATTAATCTCTTCAATGGTTTGAAATAAACCATCAGTTAAATAGCCCCAATGAGCATTGATGGGTAATCCTTCTTTAATGATATATTGAGGATTAATATCGTCGCCTGAAATATATGGTCCAGTGTCTGCTAAGCTAATTACTCTGTTATTATTTATAGCAACATTACCATTGAGACTATATTTAATGTTGTGAGAATTATTTCTATAGCCTAATGCAACCTCTAAACCGGTGTTATCTACTACTCCTGCATTTTGTGGAGGAGCTGATAGTCCAATGGTTTGAGGAATTGGAAGGTTAATTAAAATACCATCCGTCCTTTTTTTGTAGTAATCTAATGTAATGCTTAAGTTTCTAAACAACTGGGCATCTAATCCAATGTTGGTTTGGGTTGTTGTTTCCCAAGTTATATCTGGATTAGAAAGTGTTGTCGGACTATATCCTATTACAGAAGATGATCCAAATGCATACGATGATGTAGATAGAGCTTGAAGATAGCTATACAATCCTACTGCTTGATTACCTGTTCTTCCCCACGAACCTCTTAGTTTTAATTCATTGATTACGTCTATATTGCTAAAAAGCTCTTCTTGTGATAGTCGCCATCCTGCTGAAAAAGAAGGAAAAAAACTATATTGATTGCTGCCAGTAAATCGTGATGAACCATCATATCGTCCATTAGCCTCAAACAAATATTTGTCATTTAAAGAATAATTTACTCGTGCAAAATATGAGGCTAAATTCCACTCAGCATCACCCCCATTATTGCTTTTAGTGCCATCATTTGCACCTTGTCCAATAGATTGAATGTCATTATTATAAAACCTTTCACGATAAGCACTAAGGGTATTTGTAACGTTTGAGATTATTGAGTTACCTATTAAAGCAGAAATATTATGTTTTTCAAAAGTCTTATCGTAGGTAAGCAAATTGTTTATGGTATATTCTGTTGTATTGTTCCTCGTTTCAGTTAATGAATTATTTAAAATGGATCGGGTTACATTATAACGTTTATCGGTGACTGTAAATTCATTACCAAAAGATTTTTCTCTGAATAAATCAATACGAGCAGCTAACTGAGTTGTGAATTTTAAACCATCTATAATTGCCCAATCTCCTTTTATATTACCAATAATGTTTTCCATATATCGATGAGAAACACCGCCTAGTTCAGCATATACTAAGGGACTTTGTCCTTGGGTACTAAGGCCATAACTTCCATCTGCATATTTAGGAACAGCAAACAAAGTTCCATGAAACATACGATCATAAACATTGTTCTCTAAAGTTGGTGCTTTTGAATCGTTACGACGATAATTTAAGTCAGCAACAACATTAATCTTTTTGGATACTACATAGTCAGTATTTACTCTTATCTCCCCTAAGTTGGCACCATAGCCAGAAATAAGTGCATCTTGTTTCATATATCTAGCACTCATACGTGCTTTAAAATTTTCGCTTCCTCCACTTATAGATAAAGTGCTATTCAATTGAGGTGCTGTTTGGAATAATTCGTCAAACCAAACATTGGCTAATGGGTATTGTTCGCGGTCATTACTAGTCATCCATGTTTTAATAGATTCGTCAGTATACATTGAAGGAATAGCCAATCCTGCATTCTGATAAGCTACTTGTTGCAAATGCATATAAGATTCAGTATCCATTTTAGGATGGTTAATTGTATTTTGTAATGCATAGTAACTATTGAATGTTACTAAAGCTTTACCTGCTTTAGCACGCTTAGTAGTAATTAAGATTACACCATTGGCAGCTCTCGATCCATAAATCGCTGTTGAAGCTGCATCTTTTAAAATAGAAACTGTTGCAATATCATCTGGGTTTATATCAGAAAGGGATTGTTCGATACCGTCTACAATAACAAGTGCATCATTTTTAGCTGGGTTATTAGCATCTGGTAAGGTTGTTATTCCACGTACACGAATAGTAGAAGTAGAGCGACCTGGCATACCTCCCAAATCTAATACTGTCAAACCCGGTGCTTGTCCTTGTAATGCCTGTCCTAGATTAGAAACCGGTCTTTCTGTAAGCACTTCTCCCTGTATTTGACTTACTGAGTTGGTTACACTTACTTTCTTTTGTGTACCATATCCTACTACGACTACTTCTTCTAGATTTTGAGTATCTTCTAATAGAATAACGTTAACTGATGATCGATTGTTGACTGCAACTTCCTGAGCTACAAAACCAATATAAGTAAATACAAGTGTGCTACTACCTGGTGCATTTAAACTATATTGACCATTAATGTCAGTCGAAGATCCAGTTAATGCACCTTTCACTTTTACGCTTACGCCCGGCAATGATTCACCCTTATTGTCTGTTACTGTACCTGTTATTTGAGCTTGTTTAGACAGAGTTTGTAGAAAGAGATTTGATGCTCTTGTGTTTCCTGTCTGCGAATTTATATTAACAACGGTAATGGTATTATTAATCGGTCTAAAAACGAGACCTAAGTCTGTTTCTAGAGTATTAAGGATTTCTTTAACTGTTAAATCTTCATTTAAAGAAATAGCTTTATTTACATCCACATTATTGGAGTCGTAAATAAAATTGTAGGCCGTTTTTGATTCTATAGCATCAAAAACATGCTTAACGGTAGTATTTGATACATTTGTGTGAATTCGGACATTCATTTGAGCACTAGCCTCATATGCGAATATAAGATTGGCACTTATGAGTTGAATAGCAAAAACTATCAAACTTAGCCTTGATGTAAACATAAGGATGCTTAGTAAACTTTTTTTCATAATTTTGTTTAGTTAAATTGTTGTCAACAGTCCGGTCTCCAAACTGTCTGTTGATAAATAAAATAATTCTATGTATAAGCTGGCGACATTTTGTTTGCCAGCTTATATTTCTTAACTGCTGTTCATAATTGAGGTTGGTTTATTTTAGTATGGTTATTTTTTATTTGTCGAATAGGATTACTTCACCTTTCCGTATTTCGTATTGCATGTTATAATTAAACGATAGACTTTCCAGTACATCATTCAGAGATTGCTCTTTAAACTCTCCTGTAAGTTTCCATTGTTTATTCTGTAAGCCAGAGTAATTAAATTTAACACCATAGTGCCTTCTTAATTTACCTAAGACTTCCTCGATATTAGCATCTTTAAAAACCAATAAGTGTTCTACCTTCCACCCCAGACGTTCTGTATCCGAGAAAGTGCTTTTAGTTAGAGTTTGATTCTGTTGGATAAGAACTTCTTCTCCTGGATTTAGAATCACTTCACTTGAAGTATTAAGAGTAAGTTCTTTAACCTCAACCTTGCCTTTCTTTAGAGAAACGATGGTTTTATTATCCTCGACATAGGCTGAAACATTAAATTCAGTACCCAATGCTGTAGTTGATATATCATTCGCATACACAATAAAGGGCTTATCTGTATTCTTCTTTACTTTAAAGTAGGCCTCTCCTGTTAAAAACAATTCTCTATTACTTTTTTCATAATTATTTGGAACCTTTAATTCTGACATAGAATTTAACGTAACAACAGAACCATCTTTCAGACTTATTTCTTTAATTTCTCCATAAGCAGTTGTATAGCGATCCCCATTCCACCAGAACGCACCATTCCCATAGCTATTTATCTCAAAAATTAATGCTAGAAACATGATGATAATAGCTGCGTATTTATAAATCTGACTATAATTAATACTTTTCTTTTTCGTTGAGAAAGAAGGATTGTTATTTAATACAGTAAGTTGAAGGTTGTTCCATATCTTCTCTTCTTTAAAGGTGCATTCTTCTTGTGATAAGAGATTTTGATTCTCAGTAATATCTTCATCTTGATCAAACCACTCATGAACATACTTTTCCTCTTCAGGAGTACAGGTCCCATGAATATATTTTTCAAGTAAGTTTTTAATTTTTATGTTCGGCATGTTATGATATTCTGTGTATTTACAGCTTATACTAATGAGTGTAAGAAAAGGCCTTATACCCTAAAGAAAATGTTTGTTATTTAAAAAATAAAGAGGAAGACAGAGATCGTATACACCAACTCCTTAGAAAACTTCTTCAAAGCAACAGATATATGGTATTCAACACTTTTAACAGAAAGCCCTGTTTCTTCAGCAATCTGAGGGTAGGTTAATCCTTCAAAACGGCTTAATGAAAAAATACGGCTTGTTTTACTCGGTAATGAATCTAATAAATTAGATATGAGCGTTTCCAGTTCCTCATATTCAACCTTTGACTGCACATCATTATATGAGATAGGAGCTTTTAGTTCAATAGTTTGATTCTTTGATCTTATTTTAAGATAAAAGAAAGCAGTATATTTCGTAGCCCTTACAAGGTAATTCTCCAATCCTACTTTAATATGAATATGTTCTCTGCGATACCATAGAGAACTAAAAACATCTTGAACTACATCTTCTGCTTCCTGCTCAGACTGTAATAAATTATATGCTATATGATAGAGTTTTTTCCAATAAAGTTTATAGATCATCTTAAAACTTAAAGGATCACTCTTTATTAGGCCGTCTACCATATAGGATATGTTGTTATTCATAGTGATCACTTATCTCTAACGGTCCTAAATCCAAGATTCTCCAAACTGCTATCTTCAGTCGTTTTCATGCGCCTGGCAACGCGATAGCCTGAGCAGTAACTATCATTACATAAGAAGGACCCTCCTCTGGTTACACGTTTTGAAGTATAAGGTTCTTCCGGGTCGAAAGACTTGGATGGTCCCATTGGATTATTGATCGCTTGAGGCTCGTTAATGCTTGCATAATAATCAGCAGCATAATAGTCAGAACACCATTCCCAAACATTTCCAGCCATATCATATAAACCATATCCATTAGCATTAAACGATTTTACAGGAGCAGAAAAATAAAATCCATCTCGTTCAGTATTATTTGATGGAAACTGTCCCTGCCAACTGTTGGCCTTGGGACTGCCTGCATCAACATTTTCATTTCCCCAAGGATAAATATTATTCTTCAAACCGCCTCTTGCCGCCCATTCCCACTCTGCTTCTGTTGGCAGGCGCTTTCCTGCCCATTTACAGTAAGCCATTGCATCATAATAAGAAATATGGACTACCGGATGGTTTTCCTTTCCTTTAATGTCACTGCCCGGGCCACGTGGATGTCGCCAGTTGGCACCTGTGCTCCATTCCCACCATTGTCCAACATTGTTCAACGGAACCTGCTTATCTGTAGCATGAAATACCAGCGATGCAGGTACCAGCAAACTCTCATCCGGTTTTGGAGTACCTGGAGGAAGCTGTTTTTTCAACTCCTCCCAATCTGGTTTCATCTCAGCAGTAGTTACATAACCTGTTGCTTCAACAAATGCTGCGAACTGTGCATTGGTAACCTCTGTTACATCCATCCAGAAGCCATCAACCGAAACTTTATGCTTGGGAAATTCATCGGCAGATGCCTGATCATTATCTCCTCCCATATCAAAGGTTCCACCATCTATCCAAACCATATTCTCTGTAGATCCCGACTCTTTATTATTTGCAAGCTCTACAGGAAAAGGATCCTGAACACCGAAACGTGAAGGGATATTTGATTGGCAATACAATGAAGAATCATGGCTATTAAGAGAAATTTGCTCACTATTGTCGGTCTCTGTATTCATTTTCCCTTGATTACAAGAGGCTAATATAGCTGTCACCATCATGCAACAAACACTGATATTGCTTATTTTCTTCATCGATGTATATAAAAGGTAATTGGTATAATTTAAGCCTATATTAATACAGTGTTAAAAACGAGTCTATACCCTAAAGCGAAACATTCTTTTTATTAGGAAAAAGATAAAAATTCAACATGAGCATATGTTTTTATTACTTTTGAATGTACTAAATTTTAACTAGATAATATGCAAGATATTCACTGGGGAATGATCGGTGCCGGAGATGTTACGGAAGTAAAAAGCGGACCCGCGTTTCAAAAGGTAGAAGGTTCTAAATTAGTTGCTGTTATGCGTAGAAACGCAGAAAAAGCAGAAGATTATGCAAAAAGGCATGGTATCGCCAAATGGTATACCAACGCTCAAGAACTTATCGACGACCCAGAAGTGAATGCTATTTATATTGCTACTCCGCCAGATTCACATGAAGATTATGCATTGCAAGTACTAAAAGCAGGAAAGGCAGTTTACGTTGAAAAACCAATGACTTTAAGCAGCGTTCAGGCTCAAAATATGGCAAAAGCGGTAGGAGAGAGTGGAGGTAAACTTACAGTAGCACATTATCGTAGAGAGCAACCTTATTTTAAGAAGATAAAAGCTCTTTTAGAAGAAAAAGCTATTGGAATACCGAGATTAGTTTCCTTGCGTTATTGGAGAAAACCATTAACCCAGGAAGCATTAGCAGAAACGAAAACTCAATGGCGTTTAGATCCGGCTATATCCGGCGGAGGACTATTTCATGATATTGCTCCACATCAACTAGACCTCATGTATTACTTTTTTGGTGATGTAGATAAAGCCCAGGGCATTGCTCATAATCAAGCCAAGATTTATCCGGTTGATGACGCGGTTGCTGGCCAAATATTATTTCGAAATGAAGTTTTATTTAATGGGAGTTGGTTATTCAATGCATCAGAAAACAGCGATACCTGTGAAATTATCGGATCAGAAGGTAAAATAACATTCTCAGTGTTTAGTAATGATCCTATTGGGTTAACAAATCAACAAGGAAAGCAGCATTTCTCTTTTGAGCACCTTGCTCATGTTCAGGAACCGATGATTGCTGCTGTGGTGGCTTACCTTCAGGACAAGAGAGAAAACCCATGCAGTGCTTCAGAGGGATTCGAAGTAATGAGAATTATAGATGCTTTTATTAAACAGTAGTCAAACAGTGGTTGAACAGTGGTTGAACAGTCCTTGAACAGTGGTATAACGACCGGTCAAGGACTGTTTGATCAGAGTTTGATCTTTGTTTATCTTAACTAAAGATATACTCTTTTAAGGATTAGTCTTTCTTGAAAGTTCCAATGCTTTGGTAGTAATGTAGTATTTTGAAATCATGTTAGGAACTTCCCATTCAGGCATATTCCTATTCTTCATATAGTCCAGGAATTTCTCCATTACTTGTCCGAAATGTGCTTCATGACCAACCTTGTAGGTATCAGGAATAGATACTTGCCAGCCTTTTTCTACTTCTATGAGTTCTACTCCAGGATATTTTGCCTGAACATCCTTCAGTTTAGCAAAAAGTGCTTCTTTAAAGGCATCATCTTTTCCATTAACAGGTTCGATGTAAAGTTCTGGTCTGTATTGTTGCTCGGCTTCCTGACGGATTACCAGGTTCGATTTGGTTCCACGTAGCATAGAGAAATGCGTATCGCCTGTACCTTCAGGTGCCTGATACAACCATTTTACGACAACTTTCGCGTTTACACCTTTCAGTTTGAAGTTAGCTTCACCATTGGCATAAACTTGCAGCAGGCTATCTTGTACGATATTACTCTGAAGAAAATCAGGGAAGCCATTCAGCTTAGTGATAGCATTAAATTGACTTAACGATAGATCTGTACTCCATCTTTTTGCAGAAGTTAGTTCAATATCTTTTGTGTAATCAATTATCTGTTCCGGGAAGCCTACCCATTGTACCAAATCTACTAAGTGAGTACCAACATCGGCAATTCCTTCACCTTGTTGTTTGGTATCAAAAAACCAGGATGGACGGGTTAACACGTTTCCAGATACTTGTTTGTAAAAGAAATGCGTGCTTTCTTCTGTAATTGCCGGATTTTCAGGAGTGCCTTTCTCTAAGGTGCCAAAAACTTCGGGGATTAAAGAAAACTCTCTTTGTAAGATGGATGATATCTCATTGCGTTCTGTCATGATATCATACAGAAGCAGATCTTTCGTATTGGCAGCTTCGAAGGTGTTTTTTAATGTTTCAAAGCCATCCGATTCAATAACCATTGGTTTATCGGCCAATACATTAAATCCGGCATCGATGGATTTCTGTATGTAACTTGTTTTCTTTAAGTTGTTTCCAGCCAATACTACTACGTTTCCAGCTTTTTCTTCCAACATCTTTTCAAAGAAATCGGAGCCAGTATAAACTACTTCGTTCCAGGCAGTAGGGTTTGTTGGGTCTGAATTGTATTGATTAATTAAAGCCATGTGGCTATTTAATTCATTCCCTTCCGGAGCGTATACATGAACCGTTGAATCTACATCAGCATACATTGATTTTTGTACCAATGCTGCATGGAAATGCCCAGGCTCAAGCGTAATAAGCTTCACTTTTTGTGAATCTGTATTAACATCTTTAGAGCCTGCGCATCCTGAAACTATTGCTACTGAAAGTATAATAGCTGTTTTTGTTAGATAAGACATTTTGTTTTTTTTATTTAGTTTCTTTTCCAGTTTTCATCCATCTCTTTTAAAGTGAATGCACCTTCTCTGCCTTTAAATTTCTCACGGATTTTAGCAACATCTTCTTCGCTTACGCTAGATGCACTATTACTCCAGGCATTTCTAACAAAGCTTATTACTTGTGCGATATCTGAATCAGTAAATTCAGAACTTTGTCCGATTCCAGGCATATCACCAGCAAAGTTGGTAGTCTCTCCATTGATCACTATCGGGCCGCTTAAGCCAAACAGAACGGTAGCAATAACTTTATCTTTCTCGCCAAGTGCCCAGTCTGATTTGTTTAATGGCGGAGCAAGAGATTCTATTCCATAGCCATCTCTGCCATGGCAGGTTGCACAGTTTCTGTTAAAGATCATAGCTCCCTGAGGATATTTCTGACGCGCAGCTGCTGTATTTACATCATCTTTGGCTCTTAAAATATCTTTCATAGTTTGATTCAGGCTTTTGTTAATTGCTGTACTGGTATCTAACCCGTTTGATTCTACTTGTTTTAAGAATGCTGCTTCTTTGTTATAAAGACCACTTACTACAGCATCGGCTACGAGTTTATCATTCGGAAAGGCTTGTACTAATTTGTTCAATAATTGTCCTGCTAAAGCTTCATTAAAAGGCTCTATTTTCTCGGTTGAAAATGCGATATAAGGAGCAATCGCTGCATCTTTTTGATCAATCATTTGATCTAAGAAAGGAACAAAGTCATTATAATTATCCTTATTAATGATGTTAGCCATGGCACTGAAAGCTTGCATTTTGATATGCAAATCAGGTTGACCAAATAATGCAGTTACATCAGCCGAAGTTAAATCACCTAAGCCTTCTAAAGTCCATAATGAATGAATAAGAGGTAATGGGTTACTTGCGTCTTTAAGAAGGTTTCTAAGTTCCGGAATAGCGTCAGTCAGTTTTCTATCTATAATGATCTGTTGTGCTTTGTCCCTAACCCATCCATTCGGACTGCTTAAAAGTTTTACAAGTCCTTGAGCATCTTGAGGGAAGGTTACCATTTCTCTTTTTCCATCTTCAGGAACTATTCTGTAGATACGTCCAACTTCATGAGGCAATGTCAAATCTCTTTCTGCTATTTGCTCTCTTAAATAAGGGGTTACATATGTTTTGTGCTGAATAATACCACGATACATATCTACTACGTATAATGCTCCATCAGGACCGTTTGAAAGGTATACTGGACGGAAACGTTCGTCTAAACTTCTTAAGAATTCAGTGTTTTCATAGGCTTGTTCTCCTTCTACTGTATTTCCATTTTCTCTAAGGATATTTCTTTTGATAAGATTGGCAGCAGGCTCAGGTACGAAAGCATTGAAAGCATAATCATTTCCGAATAGATCTCCTCTGTAAATCGTTAGTGCAGAAGCAGCAGTAAAGTTAACAAGGCGTTTAGTGCTGTCTAATATTCCATCCATATAACCTCTGTTTACACCTGGCGTAGGTCTTAAAGGATATACACGATTATTAGGAACAATTGCCTCAATAAAACCAGCTACCTTGCGTTGGTTTGAGTTATCTGCTCCGAAACCAGGGGTGAAGTAATCTCCTAAAACGTTAGCAGAGTTGTGATTATAGTATAAACGGCCATAGTTGTCTTGGGCAATTCCCCATTGTCCGCGGAAATGTGTGTGTTCAATGATCCACTCGTTGCCTTTTCTTTTATAGCGTTTATCTGATTTTGCATTGTAAATCCAGTTATCAAGTCCACGCAATAATGTATTTGGTTGATGCTCAGCGTTTCCTCCTATGGCATATTCTGCATCTACCAGTACTTTTTCTCCTGCCTGATCATTGTTATTTGGTACCCACCATAGATTTGGTGATTCTGCAACAAGGATTCCATCAGAGAATAAAGATATAGCGCGAGGTAATACAAGAGAATCCAGGAATACTTTTTTGTCTTCATAAACTCCGTCACCGTCTTTATCTTCTAATATAGATATTTGTCCGGTAGGTTGATCTTCTCCTGTGCCGATTGTATCCAACATAAAACTTTTCATTTCTATTACCCAGATTCTTCCTTTCTCATCGAAAGTCATTGCTATCGGAGCGTCTAATAAAGGTTCAGAAGCAACTAATTCTACTTCAAAACCTTTTTCTATTTCCATCTTTTCTATTGCATCTTCAGGAGAAACTACCGGAGAAACAGAAAAATCCTGAACTTTTGGTTGAGTGTTACAGGATATTGCTACAAGTAATAAAAATGGAAGAAATAGCTGGAGCAATTTAATGGGATAAATGTGTTTTGTTTTCATTGGTTATTGATTTATTGGCTTTAAGGATGATTTATTTTGATTTAATTAGTGATAAGTTAGTATTTTTATTCTACTAACTTATCACTAAGGTAAAGATAATTAATAACCAGGATTCTGTGTCAAAGTAAGTTTACCATCTTTGAAACTGTTCTCGATTGCTTTTTGTGAAAGAGGTATCAATGCATCTGGGTCACGAGAATAAGTAGCTCCTGATACGAATCCCCTAAGAGTTGATTCATAGGTAAGGTAACCGTTTAATTCTTTCGTGTCAGTTGTGCCATCTTCAGCTCCGAAACGTATTGCATCGTATCCACGGTGACCTTCTAATCCTAATTCTAATGTACGTTCAAAGAAGATAGCTTCTAACGCTTTTGCCGGACTAGCAAATTGAGGTGACCCAACTGGATATAACGCTATTTTATAATTTGCCGCAGGTGTACCATCAGCATTCAGAACCCAGTTTTCAGGGTTTGTTGTGTTAGTAGCCATCCGATTACGAATTTGGTTTACGTAAATCCTTGCTTGTTCAGTATTACCTAAACGGGCATCTACTTCTGCTGCCATTAATAAAACATCAGCAAAACGAATAATAGCAATGTTTAGATTATTCTCAGATCTTCCCGGAGCAGTATCTATACCGTCTCTTGATTTAAGCGTAAAGAATTTTTTGCTGATATAAGGTCCCGCATAAGCTTGATCACGAATCCAGGCTTTTCCTGGCATATTTCCATAATCTAAGAAAGGAATACCACGGCGGCCAACGCTCCAGTCTAATCTTGGATCTACCAATCCTGCATCGGGAGTAAAAGCTGCTGAAGATTCGATTCCATCATCATTTTTAATAAAGGCTGCATTACGAGCTGCATCATCAAAGATTGGAAGTCCGGTAGCATCTACACGGAAATGGTTTACAAACCATTGTGATGGATTAAAGTAAGCATATCCTCTACCCATTGCTGGGCCACTCGGATTTTGAGAACCTATGTATAGAATATCCATACTGGCATTGGCTCTGTTATTCTCACTACCATCATTTACTTCATGCTGAACTGAATATACAGATTCCGGGCCGTTTTCTTTTTGACTATTGAAATTGTCATGGTAGTTTGCAGCAAGTGCATATTTTTCACCTTTATAGGTAACGCCATTGGTAATTACATCATCAAAGAGAGTTTTAGCCAGGGTGTAATTTGCATCGTCACCTTCATTACCCATGTATAGGTACGTTTTAGCTAAAAGAGCTTTAGCAGCCCAGCTATTAGGTCTTCCGGCAATAGATTGTGTTGGAGGAAGGTTTTCTGCTGCGAATTTAAAATCAGCAGCAATATTTGGCCAAACGTCAACAAAATTGCCTGACTCATCGGTGTTAGGAACACGTGGATCGTCTACGCTTGCTTCATCTAGCCATGGAATATTCTTAAATACACGTTTCATCATAAAATGATAATGTGCACGTAAGAATCGGGCTTCTGCTTCTACTTGTGTTTTATCAGCATCGGCTAATCCTTCCACTAATGGCAGGTTTTTTAGAACCATATTAGTACGTGCAATAGCATCTGAGAAATGGGTAATGAATATAAGTACGGAACTATTACTTGAGTTTACAGAGAATCTTTGGATCTCTGACATTTGAGGTTGAACACCGTTGCCAGATCCTCTATTTGCTTCACCACCACGGATACTACCAAAAAGGAATTGACCAGGGCCGGTTGCTAAATTTGATGCACCATTTAAAGGGGCATAAGCACCTGTTAAGGCCTTTTTAATTCCATCAGGCGTTGATATAATACTTTCCGGAAATGAGCCGATGGGTTGCTGTTCTATGAAGTCGTCCTTACAGGAAAACAACGTAACACATACAATCAATGTAAATATTACTGAATGAATCTTTTTCATATTTATGTTGTTAAATATTATTTCTTAATTATTATTAAAACCCAACGCTGATACCGAATAAAATCTGCTTAGGAGTAGGTAATGTATTATTGATTACACCCATAGAAGTATCTCCTCCGTTTAATGATGCATCCGGATCTAACACAGTTGTATTTTCGCTTTTAGCAGTAAACAGGTTCTGTGCCTGAACGTATACACGTACTTTATCAAGACCAGCTTTGCTGATCAAATTGTTTGGTATGGTATAGCCCAATTGAAGAGTTTTCAAACGTAAATAGGTAGCAGACTCTAAGTAATAATCTGTAACGTTACTGTTTGAATAAGAATCGAGTACATTGAGTTTAGGTAGTTTTGCATTGTTTCCCAATTCAGGAGTCCATGATTCGTAAAGCATGCGGGCACTTCTGTTAAATTGGAAAGTATTGAAATCTGAATTGAAACGACTTAGGTTAAAGATCTGACCACCTTTATTCCAGAAAAAGAATGCACTGAAGTCAAAGTTCTTGTAGTTTAACCCAGCGTTAAAACTCATTTGGAAATCAGGGTGTGGGGAACCGATAATGGTACGGTCTTCTGCATTGATTACCTTATCACCATTGATGTCTGTAAGTCTCCAGTTTCCAACCTCAGCAGGAATCCAAGGAGTTGTTGTTCCATCTGGATTGTAAGTAGCATTAAACGCATCTACTTCTGCTTGCGTATTAAAGAAACCATCTAGTTTATAACCGTAGAAAGAAGCAATCGGATCACCTACACGGGTTAAACTAGGACTTCCATTTAAACGAGTTCCAGAACCAACGATTGTAGCCAATGGGTTATCTAATACACGGGTTACTTCATTTTTGTACTTCGAGAAAGTAGCAGCTAAATCATAACCAAAACCTTCTACAATATCACCACGTTTGCTTAAGCTGATATCGATCCCTTTATTGGTCATATCACCTGCATTTAGGTATGGTTGAGTGGCATTGGTGCCTGTTACAGGAGCTTCATTTCTAACTAATAAATCCTTGGTTTGTTTGTTATATACCTCAATGCTGAAGTTTACCGAGTTGTCAAACATCGTTGCATCTAAACCAATGTTGGTCGTTGTGTTTTCTTCCCATTTAGCAGTAGGGTTTGCAACACTATTTAAGGTATAACTATCAGGCATGCCAGGATAACCTTGTCCATTATTAGATACATATACATTGTACTGGTTTTCATCTGGTAAACCGCTTTCGTTACCGATGATACCATAACTTGCACGAAGTTTCAAGTCGTTCAGGAAGGTAAGGCCTTGCATAAACGGTTCAGCTGAAATTCTCCAACCAATCGCAGCTGCAGGGAAATAACCTACACGGTTAGCTTTCGAGAACTTAGATGATTCATCACGACGAACTGTTGCATTGAACAAGTATTTGCCAGCGTAAGCATAATCAAGTCTGGTAAATAAAGAATATAAGTTACTACGAGAGAAAGAACCTGAGTTGGTTTGTGCACCTGTAGCCGCGTCAATTACCTGGAAGTTCGGATCATCTTCTAACGCCAATGATATATTGGTACGAGTTGCAGATAGGTTTTCTCCATAACTTCTAATTGATTCAGTACCTAATAAGAATTTGAAATCATGATTCTCCCCAAAGGTTTTACCATAGTTCAATGTGTTAGTCCAGGTCCATTGATTAAAGAAATTCTTTTGGTTGTTAAGTTGATTTAAGGTTGTATTTTCAGCATGCTCCAGTGTGATAGGGGTCATGTCCTTTTCATTTCTGGATGTATAGTTTACACCAAATGAAGTACGTGCTGTTAATCCTTTAATGATATCTACCTCTCCAAATACGTTTCCGAAAATACCATAGTTGGTCATTTTATCAAAACGATTGCGCCATGATTCTGTTACCTGGTTTCTGCCTGGAGCATTTGTATTTACTAAACCTGGTGCTGCCGAACTTGCCGGATTGCCCATAATATCATAAACCGGGATTAAAGGAGACATTACCCACGCAGTTTGAGGCCCTGCACCACCTGGATTTCCATCACCGTTCATTTCTCCATAGGAAACTTGAATGTTTTCTCCCAAACGGATGTTCTTACGAACATTGAAGGTAGAGTTTGCACGAAGTGAGTATCGTTCAAAACTGTTGGTTTTGGCAGATGTGTTATCACGTTTCATGTAATTCAAACTCAAAGCATAATTGCCTGTTTGCGTGCCGCCACGTGCACCTAACTGAATATTAGTTGCTGCAGCTGGATTGTAGATTTCATCAAACCAGTCTGTATCAGCAGATTTAACGATTTGATTTAACCCACTTTTAGCGAAATTATAATTTGCAGGGTCGGTGATTCTGGCAAATGTAGCAGGATCACTTATACGTAATGCTTCTAAAGCAGCACCACCTAATTTTGCACCATTATTATAGGCTAAAATATACTCAGGAATAACAGGGGTAGCGCCAGAACCATATTGGTCATGTTTATAGCTGGCCCCTCCTGGAAGATAAGCAGGATTGCCTGTTGATGCATAAGCCCCATCTAATTGTTTCCAATACAGTTCTCCCATTTCTTGTGCATTCAAAAGGTCTGGGAAATCGTTTTTGCTTACATAGCTGGTACCATAATAAGCCTCAGCTGTTATTTTTGGAGTACCTGCCTGACCTTTTTTGGTTGTGATAATTACCACACCATTGGCAGCACGAGCACCGTAAATAGAAGCAGCAGCAGCATCTTTCAATACCTGCATCGATTCAATATCGTTCGGGTTTAGATTATCAACTGCAGAAGAAGTACCTCCTCTACGGCCTCCACCAACAGGAACACCATCAATTACATATAAAGGCTCTGATCCTGAGAAAGATCCGAAACCACGGATACGAACTTTGGCACCTCCATCTAAGCTACCGTCTGCACTGACTGTAACACCTGCAGAACGTCCTTGCAACTGACTGGTAATATTACCTGTTGGAGTTGCATTTAGATCTTCAGCATTTACGATCGATACCGCCCCGATGATATCTTTCTTCTGTTCTGTGGTATAACCGGTTACAACTACTTCGTTTAAGCTGGTTACTGCCTCAGCAAGTGTCACATTAACCATCGCACGGTTGTTAGCACCAACCTCTTGAGTAATATACCCAATGTAGGTAAAGACTAATGTAGCATTAGCCGGAGCATTTAATGTATAGCGGCCATTCGCATCGGTCAGTGTGCCGTTCGTAGTTCCTTTTACCACTACGCTTACGCCTGGTAAAGTTTCTCCGGCTGCATCTGTAACTGTTCCTGATACCGCAGCCTGAACCAGGCTGGAATTATTAGCTGCCAAACTTACCATTGGGCTCAACACGCTATTGCTTGATGCAAATGAAGTGCTTCCCAAAACAAGTACAGCTAATACCTGGCCTGCCGTAATTCTCATTACTTTGTTCCAGTTAATAGGTTTTTGTAAATTAAGATTCATAACTTATTTTTAGGGTTTAAAAAATTGACTATTAACTTAATATTAAGCTCCTAATGCTTTTCTGCAATATTCCACACATTTTGCTACTTCCTTCACAGCATCAGAACCATCAGGAATCTGATATTCTAATTCGATAGAGGCAGGGAATGAATATTGATTTTTAGCCATTAGTTGAAGTACTTCTATAATAGGAGTATCTCCTTCACCCCATGGTAAGTTAGCACCTCCATTTTCTTTTGATTTTCTGTCTTTTACGTGCATGCTTACAATGTGAGAATGTCTTCCATTAATAAATTCAATCGGATCAAATCCTGCAGCTACATAATGTCCCATATCAAAGTTGGCAGCATTGTAAGCAGATTGGATGAAAGAAGCATCCCACATATCAAACGTTTGCTGTAAATGACCATGATAGCCTACATATATTTTGTATTTAGCTCCAAAATCTCCTAGTTTTTTTGAATGAGCTGTATTTGAAGGAAATTCTACAGTAACCTGGTTAGCGCCTAAAGCTTTAGCTGCACGGAAAGTATAGTCAATTTCAGCATCGGTATTATTTGGACCTAAAGCATTTGGTTTATAAGCATATATGGATACTCCGGCATCGTTGTACATTTTTCTTATTTGCTCGAATTTTTCCATAGGAACATTTGCACGCCATTCGGCTATTTTTTTAGAGTATTCTTCTACAGCTGCTAAGTATTCAGGGTCAGCTGGTGGACGAGGTTGCCCTGGGGCAGGTGCTGCCATTCGCGGACGAGCAGGTGCTTTTGGTGCTCCTCCAAAATCTTCCGCTTCATCGCCTTTCATTTCGATAGCACTAAGATTAGAATCTATGCAATATTGAAGAACGGTATCAGCATGTAACGGCATACTTCTAAAAGAATAAGTATTACATCCAATTTGAACGCCGTTAAATAATGAATTTGGCTTGCCTAAGTTTTTAATATAGGCTGGAGCTCCAAAGGTTGATTTGGAAGCTACCGCAAGTCCCGCCACCGCAAGTGTAGTGGTGCCCAGGAATTTACGTCTGGATAGATGTTGGGTTTTCATAATTTAATAAGGTTATTTAAGGTTATTTATTTAGTTTATTATTGATCTGCAATCGTTTGCAGATACATAGTTATGTAAAAAAATTATTAAATCAAAATTTTGTTACAGTAAAATTATAAATTTATTGTATTCGGCTGATTTGACCGAGTATTTGTTGATACTGTCTGATTAGTAGTTAATTATGAAGTAACATTGCCTTTACTTCATAATTAACTGCGATTTTTATTTGATTGTGATTTTAAAAAAAGTTTACAATTGAGTGTTATTTTCAATATATATCATATTTTTGGAAACGATTGCACATAATTATGAAAGACCAGCCTGTAACAATTAAAGATATAGCTTCAGAAGTAGGTATGTCTGTTTCCTCTATATCTAGAGCATTAAGTGACCATCCGCATATTAGTGAAGAAACAAAGGTTAAGGTAAGGGCTGCTGCTGAAAAGCTGGGTTATAGATATAATGCCTTGGCGGCAGCTTTAAGGAGTAGCAAGTCGAAAACAATTGGATTAATTGTTCCGCGGATATCCATGCCTTTCCAATCGGCAGTAATTACAGCAATACAAAACAGACTTCATACTTATGGTTATAATGTAATGATCTGTCAATCAAACGAATCTCCTGAATTGGAGAAAAAGTTGGTTGATCTTTTGTTGGCTATACAAGTAGAAGGATTAATTGTATCGTCTACCTTATATACTAAAGACTATTCGGTTTTTGATAGATCTTCTTTGGGAGGTATTCCTGTGGTTTTTTATGACCGTGTGCCAAAAGATAAGGCTTGCCATAAGATTGTCGGCGATGAGTTTAATGGTGGTTATCAGGTTACTAAGCATTTATTGGAACAAGGTTGTAGGGTCATCGCACATATAAGCGGACCTTTAAGCTGTAGCATTTATCAACATAGGCTAAGTGGTTATAAGGAAGCATTAAATGAATTTGGTGTTCAGTATAATGAAGATCTGGTTTTCTTTCATGAGCTTAATAGAGAAAACACACTTGCTAGTTGTGATGAGTTGTTTAAAAATGAAGTTGTTCCAGATGCTGTTTTTGCGTGTAACGATACAGCAGCTTTGACTGTTATAGAATATGCTGGAAAGAATAATATTTCAGTTCCTGGTGATTTGAAGGTGTCTGGTTATTCCAATGACAATAGGGTCGAAATATCGAGGCCAAAAATTACATCCGTTGAGCAATTTCCTCATTTAATGGGAGATGGGGCGGCCAAGTTAATTATGGACCTAATACAATCTACTGAAAATAATAAGAGTTATATCTCTTTAACTACCTCTATTGAGTTAATAAAGCGAGAATCGAGCCTGAAGGTTTGATTCAATCGAAGCCTGCTTATTAAGCTTTAAAAAATATTTCAACTTTTTTTTTGATATACTAATTTTTATATCTAACTATGTAACTGCAATCGTTTGCAAGCTGTGCTAAATGATTGCAGTTGCCAATTAAAACGATCTCGCAAGAGCGAGTAGAAAATATATAATTTTTAGAACAAATAACTTAAACGATGAATAAAAGTTTAATAAAGACTGGGATAATCGGTTCTGGCTTTGCTGCAAGGTTTCATTATGAGGCGCTTCAGCGTGTTTTTAGCACGAAGGTTGAAGTGATAGGTGTTTATTCGGTTGCTCAAGAAGAGTTAAATGAATTTACGAGCTTGAGAGGTTTGAATGCCTATGCAGATTTGGATGAGTTAATAAATGACAGCGATGTGCTTCATGTTTGTACTCCTCCGCTTACTCATGAGCCAATAGTAATTG
The DNA here is from genome assembly GCF_004339765.1 of Albibacterium bauzanense. Lineage (GTDB taxonomy): Bacteria > Bacteroidota > Bacteroidia > Sphingobacteriales > Sphingobacteriaceae > Albibacterium > Albibacterium bauzanense. Next base: position 767,646 of record NZ_SMGO01000002.1, read on the forward strand.
CAGCTTTAAAGAAAAATAAGAACGTAATAGTTGAAAAGCCGTTTACAGGTTATTTTGGAGACGGATCTGAAGACTTTAATGGTGATACTTTTCCTCGTGAAAAAGGCCTAGAGTATACTATTGAGAGCCTTAGAAGAATGCTGGAAGCCGAGAAAGAAAGTAAAGGCCGCATAATGTATGCAGAAAACTGGGTATATGCGCCGGCTATACAAAAAGAGAGAGAAGTTTTAGAAAAGACAGGCGCTCAAGTTTTATGGATACAAGGAGAACAATCTCATTCGGGTTCGCATTCATTAGCATACGGGCAATGGAAACTTTCTGGAGGAGGTTCTATGATCGGAAAGGGCTGTCATCCTATTACTGCTGCTATTTACCTAAAGCATGTGGAAGGCAGAGCACGTACTGGCGAACCTATCAGACCAAAAACTATCTCTTCACGCACGCATGCAATAACCAGAATGCCTACTTATATAAATGAAGGTCATTTACAAACAACTTATAAAGATATTGAAGATGTAGCTGTAGTTCATATTGTTTTTGAAGATGGAACTATTGCTGATTTATTTGCCAGTGAATTGGTATTGGGCGGTGTAAGAAATAGATTGGAAATACATGCAAACAATCACCGTACCATCTGCAATATTGGTCCCAATGATGCAATGCAGTCGTATACACCTGATGAAAAGTATTTCAACGATGTTTATGTAGTTGAGAAAACAGAAACTAAACAAGGTTGGTCCTCGCTATCCCCTGATGAAGGATGGTTTAATGGATACCAACACGAAATGGATGCCTTTTATCGGTCTGCAGCATTTGGGACGCCTATAGAGAGCAATAGCAGTTTAGCTGCAGATGTTATAGCAACAATTTATGCAGGCTATGTTTCAGCTGAGCGTAAAGGTACCGAAGTTGCTATTACTACCCTTTAATTTATTACCTTAACAATTAAAACCAAGAGAACCATGGAAAATACTAAAGTTGGAAATTATCGTTGGGTAATTTGCGCATTGCTCTTTTTTGCAACAACCATTAACTATATAGACAGGCAGGTTATCGGTCTATTAAAACCCACTCTGGAAGTAGAGTTTAACTGGACAGAGGTTGATTATGGATATATCGTCATGGTTTTTGCAGCTATGTACGCGTTAGGATATGTTCTCTTCGGTACTTTTATTGATAAAGTAGGAACGAAAGTAGGTTATGCTGTTTCTGTTTCTGTTTGGAGTATCGCTGCAATGTTGCATGCGGTTGCAAGAAGCACAGTAGGATTTGGTTTCGCCAGAGGATTATTGGGCTTGGCAGAGGCTGGAAACTTTCCTGCAGGTGTTAAAGCTGTGGCAGAGTGGTTTCCTAAAAAGGAACGGGCATTAGCTACCGGAATATTTAACTCGGGTACGAGTATTGGTGCTGTAGCTGCACCTATTATAGTACCATTAATCTTGGGTGCATACGGCTGGTATGAAGCTTTCTGGATTACAGGTGCTCTGGGCTTTGTATGGCTAATATTTTGGTGGATATTTTACGAAATTCCTTCTAAGCAAAAACGACTTAAACAACCTGAGTTTGAATACATCCATAGTGATGCGGATGCTGGAGAAGAAGCTTCTCCGGTTAAGTTAAAGTGGGGTCAGTTACTTCGTTTAAAGCAAACCTGGGTATTTGTAATTGGTAAAGTATTAACAGATCCGATATGGTGGTTCTTTTTATTCTGGTTGCCTTCTTATTTTGCAGATGCCTTTGCTTTAGATTTAACTAAACCAAGCCTTCAGCTTGCTGTAGTATATGCAGCAACTACCTTTGGAAGTATTGGTGGTGGTTATTTATCATCTCATTTTATAAAAAAGGGCTGGCCTGTATTAAAAGCCAGAAAAACCACACTCTTAATAGTTGCTATCGCGGTAACCCCAATTTTCTTGGTTCAATATGCTGGAAATATATGGGAAGTAGTAGTACTTATAAGTATAGCTACTGCTGCTCACCAAGCATGGAGTGCAAACATCTTTACAATTGTATCTGATATGTTCCCTAAGAAAGCTGTAAGTACAGTTGTTGGTATTGGAGGAATGTCAGGATCAATTGCATCAACCTTATTTCCAATATTTGTAGGAACACTTTTAGCGTACTATAAAGACTTAGGGAATATAACTGCCGGATATAATATATTGTTCATAATCTGTGGTTGTGCTTATTTCCTTGCTTGGGCAATTATTCAGTTGCTTACTAGACGTATGAAGCCGATTGAATTATAAGATTTAAAATAAACTGAATTAGAATGGAATTTGGATCATTAAAGGATAAAGTAGTTGTTGTAACCGGAGGAACTGGCGTTTTAGGCGAATCTTTTGTAAATAGTATTCACTCAAGAGGAGGAACCGTCGCTGTACTTGGCAGAAACCGTGAAGTTGCAGAAAAAAGAGCCTCTGTTATTGAAGCAGATGGTGGAAAAGCTTTAGCTGTTGTTGCAGATGTAATGGATATCAATAGCCTTTCGGAAGCAAAAGATCAAATACTTAATAAGTTTGGAAAGATCGATGCTTTGGTTAATGCTGCAGGAGGCAACATGCCTGGAGCAGTGATTGAACCTAAAACTGATTTATTTAACATTGATTTAGAATCAATGAGTAAAGTAATGAATTTGAATTTGTTCGGTACTATTAATGCAACGCAGGTTTTTGGAGAAGAAATAGCAAAGTCAGGAAATGGAACTATAGTAAATATTTCTTCAATGACATCGCAACGAGTAATAACAAAGGTGATGGGCTATAGTATTGCCAAGGCCGCGATTGATTTATACACGAAATGGTTTGCTGTAGAGTTGGCGAATCGTTACGGTGATAAAGTAAGAATGAATGCTATTGCACCTGGGTTTTTTATTACGGAGCAGAATAGAACATTGCTTACAAATGAAGATAAAAGCTATACAGATAGAGGAAACTTAGTAATTAAACAAACTCCATTTAAGAGGTTTGGTGTTCCAAGCGAATTAGAGGGCGCACTTATTTGGTTATTAAGCGATGACTCTAAATTTGTAACAGGCACGATTATTAATGTTGATGGAGGTTTTGCTGTATTTGGTGGAGTTTAAATCATAAAAAGATAATGATGGATTATAAAATGATTCCAACCATGCGTTGGTTTGGACCGAATGACCCTGTAAAGCTGAGTGATATAAGACAAGCTGGTTGTGAAGGTATTGTTACTGCTTTACATCATATTCCAAATGGAGTAGTTTGGGAAATAGAAGAAATACAAAAGCGTAAAGATGAGATTCAAGCTCATGGAATGGTTTGGAATGTAGTTGAAAGTCTTCCTGTTTCAGAAGATATTAAAACAAGAAGTGGTAATTATATTCAACAACTAGAAAACTATAAGCAGTCTATAATTAACCTGGCAAGTTGTGGTGTTAATATTATCACGTATAACTTTATGCCCATTTTAGATTGGACACGTACTAATTTAGCTTATGAGTTAGAGAATGGTGCCAAGGCATTATACTTTGAAAAGTTAGCATTGGTTGTTTTTGATCTTTTTATTTTAGAAAGAGAGAATGCTCAATTAGATTATACTTCAGAGGAAGTAGAAAGAGCGACACAAAAGTTTGCAGCCATGAGTCAGGCGGAGAAAGATAAGCTGCAAGCAACGATTATAGCTGGTTTGCCTGGAAGTGAAGAAGGATATAGTATTCAGAAATTCAGATCTGCACTTGCTACTTATAAAGGGATAGATGCTGATAAACTAAGAGCGAACCTGGTTTATTTCTTAGAACAGATAATTCCGACAGCAGAAGCGCATGGTGTAAAGATGGTTGTTCACCCAGATGATCCTCCTTATCCAATCTTAGGCTTGCCAAGAGTAGTAAGTAAAACTTCAGATTATGAACATATAATAAGCCATGTTCCTTCTAAAAATAATGGCATCTGTTTCTGTACTGGCTCATTGGGCGTAAGTCCGGATAATGATTTGCCAGCAATGATAAAACAGTTTGGTGATCGGATTTATTTCTTGCATTTACGCAACACAAGAAGAAATGAGCTAGGCGACTTTTATGAAGATAATCATCTTGATGGAAACGCAGATATGTATGCTGTAGTTAAAGAGGTTGTTCTTTGTATGCAAAAAAATAAGATTAGTATCCCTGTACGGCCAGATCATGGACATCAAATGTTGGATGATTTAGGCAAGGTTGTAAATCCGGGATACTCTGCAATTGGCAGATTAAAAGGGTTAGCAGAATTACGAGGACTTGAATATGGAATTATTAGAAATTTAGAAACGAACTAATGAAAAAATTCTTAGATGAAGATTTTCTGCTAAATAATAAATTCGGGAGCAGATTATATCATGAATATGCTAAAGATATGCCTATAATAGATTATCATAGTCATGTTCCTCCCGATCAAATTGCTAATGACAGCAAATTCGAGAACCTTACTCAAATTTGGCTATATGGCGACCATTATAAGTGGAGAGGGATGCGTGCAAACGGAGTTCCTGAAGCTTATATAACCGGAGAGAAGAGCGACTATGAGAAGTTTGAGAAATGGGCAGAGACAGTTCCAAATACAATGAGGAACCCATTATACCATTGGACTCATCTTGAATTACAACGCTATTTTGATGTTCATGAACTTTTAACGCCAAAAACGGCTAGAAAGATTTATGACGAATGTTCAGAAAAATTACAATCTCCTGAATTCTCAGTACGTAGCTTATTGAAGAAAATGAAGGTGAAAGTAGTAGGAACTACAGATAATCCTCTTGATGATTTGGCTTCACATAAGAAGATTAAAGATGATGGATTTGAAGTACGCGTACTTCCTTCTTTCAGGCCAGATAACTTTATGGCTATTGACAATGCGGAGAGTTTTAGAACTACAGTTGCACAATTAGAGAGTTTAAGTTCTGGCACAATAGCTACGTTTACAGATTATTTGGAAGCGTTAAAAGCTAGGCATGATTTCTTTGCAGAAAGAGGTTGCTCTGTTTCAGATCACGGTCTATCGCACATGTATGCTACAGGCTACACAGCAGAAGAGGTAGAATCTATTTTCAAAAAGGTGTTAAATGGTGGAATTATTGATCATACAGAAGAATTGAAATTTAAATCTGCTATGTTATATAATTTTGCTTTATGGAATCATGAAAAAGGCTGGGTTCAGCAGTTTCATTTAGGTCCGTTGAGAAATAACAATAGCCGCTTATTGAAAAATATAGGGGTGGATGCAGGGCTTGATTCTATTGGAGATTTTAAACAAGCTGTTCAATTATCACGTTTTCTGGATAAGTTGGACACTACAGACTCATTAACGAAGACCATTCTTTATAACTTGAACTCTGCCGATAATGATGTTGTTGCAGCCATGGCCGCTAATTTCAACGACGGTTCTGTTGCAGGTAAAATGCAATATGGAGCAGCCTGGTGGTTTTTAGATCAGAAGATTGGAATAATAAATCAATTGAATACAGTTTCCAATCTGGGTTTACTAAGTCATTTTGTAGGAATGTTAACAGATTCACGTAGCTTTTTATCGTACCCTCGACATGAATATTTCAGAAGGATACTTTGTGATGTAATTGGACAGGATGTAGAAAGCGGGGAACTGCCAGCAGATATTGAATTTATAGGAAAGATGGTTCAGGATATATGTTATAATAACGCCAAAAAGTATTTCAATTTTTAGATTAAGTTAGTTTGTTGATTAGGTTTATTGATTAAGCTGGAGGGAGTGATCCCTTCAGCTTTTTTTGTTTATGTATATTATAGTGTAGCGAAAATCTCTTTACAACGCTTAACCAACCATTGAAAATCATCAGGCGTAGAAGAATTGGCCGGAGCTTGAAAAAGATTCGATCCTAATCCAATAGCAACCGCACCTTTAGAGAACCAGGCATCTAAACTTTCCTTTTCTAATCCAATACCTCCTGTAGGCATAAATAACAATGAAGGGAATAATGGCTTGATATTCTTTAAAAAGTCAGGACCAACAATGCTTCCCGGGAAAAGCTTAATTAATGGGGCACCTGCATTTTCTGCAACCGAAACTTCCGTTGGTGTCATACATCCTGGAATCCATAGAATATCTTTTTTAAGTGTGATTTCAGCGATTGCTGGATTTACAACAGGGCTAACTATGAAATCTGCTCCTAGTTGGATATACTGTTTAGCTTCTTCAACTGTTTTAATCGTTCCGATTCCTAAATATAGTTCAGGCAGGTGTTTGTTTTTATAATCAACCAGGGCTGCAAAGTTATCAATCGCTTTTTTACCACGATTAGTAAATTCAAATGCTCTGATTCCTCCCTCATAGCAAGCTTGTATAATTGAAATACATAGATCTACATCGTCGTTGTAATAAACAGGGATGATAGGATAATTCTGAATATGATTTAATGTTGTTTTAATAGATTTCATTTTGTAATTTTTAATTGTTCGTTAGATATCTCCGTTTCCAAAATCGCCTTTTACGAAAAGCTTTTTAAATCCTGCCGATGTAGCCATATTAATAAGCTCCTGTCCTTGTTTATTTGTACTCAGACCATAAATTAATCCCGCCATAAATGCATCCCCACTTCCAATTCGATCAATTACTTTGAAAGTTTCATTACTATCCGATACGTAATCATGAGTTGGCGTATGATAAGTGCCATATAGTAAATTGTGGACCGGCGAGTCCATAAATCGAAATGTGTAGGCAATATGTTTACAATTTGGATAGTGATTGAAGAGCGATTTTGCCGATTCGTTTGCACCTAGTATGTAATCTTCTCTTGTAGAGCTTGCTCTGTTTAATGTATTATCAACAGGGATGGATAGCATTTCATTAGCCGCCCAGATATTTCCCATAATCACATCGCAGTATTGCGCAAGCTTTGGCATTACTTCATTTGGAGATTTTCCATAGTTCCAAAGTCGGTTCCTATAGTTTAAATCCACAGATATTGTTAGCCCTTTTTTCTTTGCAGCAATTAAAGCCTCCTCCATTACATCTGCTAAATTAGCGTTCAATGCCGGAGTAAGCGCACTCCAGTGAAACCAGGTATGTCCTTCTAAAAGAGTATCCCAGTCAATTTCACCCGGACGTAAATTAAAGAACGATGAATAGCTGCGGTCATAAATTACTTCTCCTTTTGTTAAACCATTAGCAGATAACAGGAAGTATAAGCCTAGTCTGCCATCTTTAAGGATGCATTTATCGGTCTTAACATTCTTGTTTGATATGTTTTTAAGTATCTGCCTGGTTAATTCATTATCAGGAATACAGCTTACATATGAATTAGGAATATTCCACTGACCTAAGGATGTAGCTACATTAGCCTCAGAACCTCCTGGAAATAAGTTAATTAAATTATCTGAA
>NZ_SMGO01000002.1:780000-1202438 GCF_004339765.1 Albibacterium bauzanense
CTTCGGGAGAAGGGGCGCTTCCTCATGCAGCAATGTGTGAGAAGCCGCAGTGAAACGGCCCAGGCGACTGTTTAACAAAAACATATGGCTTTGCCAAATCGAAAGATGATGTATAAGGCCTGACACCTGCCCGGTGCTGGAAGGTTAAGAGGGGATGTTAGTCGTAAGGCGAAGCATTGAATCGAAGCCCCAGTAAACGGCGGCCGTAACTATAACGGTCCTAAGGTAGCGAAATTCCTTGTCGGGTAAGTTCCGACCTGCACGAATGGTGTAACGATCTGGGCGCTGTCTCAGCCATGAGCTCGGTGAAATTGTGGTATCGGTGAAGACGCCGATTACCCGCAACGGGACGGAAAGACCCCATGAACCTTCACTATAGCTTAACATTGGAATTGGGTACAGGATGTGTAGGATAGGTGGGAGATTGTGAAGCGGCCTCGCTAGGGGTCGTGGAATCAACCTTGAAATACCACCCTTTCTGTACTCGGTTTCTAACTCCGCAAAGCGGAGGACATTGTTTGGTGGGTAGTTTGACTGGGGTGGTCGCCTCCAAAAAGGTAACGGAGGCTTTCAAAGGTAAGCTCAGTACGCTTGGTAACCGTACGTGGAGTGCAATAGCATAAGCTTGCTTGACTGTGAGACCGACAAGTCGATCAGGGTCGAAAGACGGATATAGTGATCCGGTGGTTCTGCATGGAAGGGCCATCGCTCAAAGGATAAAAGGTACTCTGGGGATAACAGGCTGATCTCCCCCAAGAGCTCATATCGACGGGGAGGTTTGGCACCTCGATGTCGGCTCGTCACATCCTGGGGCTGGAGAAGGTCCCAAGGGTTGGGCTGTTCGCCCATTAAAGTGGCACGCGAGCTGGGTTCAGAACGTCGCGAGACAGTTCGGTCCCTATCTGTTGTGGGCGTTGGAAGTTTGAGTGGGGCTGACCTTAGTACGAGAGGACCGGGTTGGACTAACCTCTGGTGAATCTGTTATGGCGCCAGCTGTACTGCAGAGTAGCTACGTTGGGAATAGATAAGCGCTGAAAGCATCTAAGCGCGAAACTAGCCACGAGATGAGACTTCCATTGAGGGTCGTTGTAGACTACGACGTTGATAGGCTGTAGGTGTAAAGGTAGAAATACCAAAGCCGAGCAGTACTAATTGCCCGAAGCTTTCTCAAGCAGATAGAACTGTTGTCTTCCTCTTTCTTTTTTTCTTCCAGTACATGTCATTGTTTAGCTGACTCTATTAATGATCAGAGAAACATAATAAAATATTTAGGTGCCTATATCGGCGGTGACCACCTCTTCCCATACCGAACAGAGAAGTTAAGCCCGCCAGAGCCGATGGTACTGCCGTAACAGGTGGGAGAGTAGGTCGGCGCCCAATCTTACAGGAACCCTGTCTCATCGCGAGACAGGGTTTTTTGCGTTCTTAACCTTTTTTTTCAGAACAAGCGGGCTGAAGGCTCAACCCGGCATTAACCAACACTCATAACTCACTTTTTAAAACGCTTTGTGCATCTTACGCTCGTATTGCTTAATATTATTTTATATTTGTTAATCAAATAAAGACTGACTATGAATTTTAAGAAGATATTACCGATTTTAGGTTTAACCCTTATTTCTTTCTTTGCATTTTCACAAGAGTTTAAAGCAGGAAAGCCTAACTGGCAGAATTTAGATCTTAAGGACGACGGTGTTTTTGGTATAAGCACAGAAAAGGCCTATAACAAGCTTCTTAAAAAGAAACCTAATACTATGGTTATTGTAGCCGTCTTAGATGGTGGTGTTCAAGCAGATCATGAAGATTTAAAGGCTGTAATGTGGGTAAATAAGGATGAAATACCAGGTAACGGAATTGATGATGATGGAAATGGATACATTGATGATATTCATGGCTGGAATTATTTGGGGAATGCTGATGGAGAGAATGTTCGATATGATAATCTGGAGATTACGCGACTATTAAGGGATCTTCAACCTAAATATATTTCTGTATTACCATCTACACCTCTTTCTGAGAGTGGAAAGCGCGAGTTTCAAGAATATCAGAAGATGGTAACTGATTACATGAATAGACTTCAAAGAGCCCAAATGGGAGAGCTTAATTACAGAAGTTTGAAGGAGAAGTTAGATAGTATTGTTGTATCTATTGGAAATCAGAATCCATCAAAAGCTGATATTGATCGTTATAAGCCTAAAAATAGGGATGAATCGCGGGCTATCAGAATTGTTAAAGATGCCATGAGTGATGGAATGAGTTTTGAAGCTTTTTACAAAGACTTTATGGAGGGATTTGACTACTATACAAATCAAGTAAAGTATCATCTCAATATGGCTTATGATTCTCGTTACATTGTTGGTGATAATTATGATGATAACAATGATCATAATTATGGAAATTCCGATGTAGAAGGACCTGATGCTGGGCATGGAACACATGTAGCTGGTATTATTGGTGCTGTGCGTGATAACGGATTGGGATTACAAGGTGTTGCAAACAATGTGCAGATAATGGGAGTGAGGATGGTGCCTGACGGAGATGAACGTGATAAGGATATTGCTAATGCAATTCGATATGCAGCTGATAATGGTGCAAAAGTGATCAATATGAGTTTCGGCAAGGGTTATGTTAAAAATAAGCAGATTGTGGATGATGCAGTTAAATATGCGATGGAGAAGGATGTATTATTAGTGCATGCTGCTGGAAATGATGGTGCTAATACAGATAATGCTCCTAATTTTCCAAACCGTCGTTATGTAGACAGTTTGGGTATGAATCAAGGAGAAGGAGAAGCGTGGCTTGAAGTTGGAGCAACCTCTTGGGAGAAAGATAACCTAATTGCTTCGTTCTCTAATTATGGTAAACGTACTGTTGATGTATTCGCTCCTGGTGTTGATATTTATTCATCAATGCCTGGTTCTTCATATAAGGAACAGAGCGGTACAAGTATGGCTTCGCCAGTAGTAGCTGGTTTAGCTGCACTTATTCGTTCATATTTCCCTAAGTTCAGTGCTTTAGAAGTGAAAGATATTATTATGCAATCTGTAGTTAAAACTGACGAGAAGGTTAGAATTAATGAAGGAGGTACTAATAAAAGGGTTCTTTTAAGTGATATAAGTATTAGTGGAGGGGTTGTGAATGCTTATAATGCTATTGAGTTAGCAGAGAAATTATATAAGAATAAGAAATAAATTTATAGGAGGAATGTTTAATTCGTTGATTGGCAATACTAATGTATTGTATGTGACGTTATATATATTCCAAAATATATAATCTTATGCATATGGATGAAACGTCTACTCCTAAGTTAGTGAAATTTAAATCTAAGCAAAAAACCGTATTCATTTCAAAACATGCATGGGTTAATAGTGATGACCCTTTTGAAAAAAGTTTGGCTGATTTATTAGATAAAGAATTGATTAATCCTCGAAAGCAAATTATCGATGAAATTCTGGAATTCTCGAAAAGGAATATGTAATTGACTTTAGAGAATGCGTGCAATATCCTTATCTTTGGTTATGCTTAAAAAAGATAGGTATAAAGCGTTCGTCAATTACTTTTCTGAACATCAGCCTAATGCTGAAACAGAGCTACATTATAACAATCCTTTTCAACTTCTAATAGCTGTTATTCTATCTGCCCAATGTACAGATAAGCGGGTTAACATGGTAACGCCAGCTTTATTTGAGCGATTTCCTAACCCTAGTATATTAGCTGATACCACTCCGGATATCGTATTCGATTATATTAAAAGTATAAGCTATCCTAATAATAAGGCCAAACATCTGGTGGGGATGGCAAAGATGCTGGTAGAAGAATTTGATGGAATTATTCCTAACACTACTGAGGAATTGATGCGTTTACCAGGAGTTGGAAGGAAGACTGCAAACGTAATTGCATCTGTTGTGTTTAACATACCAGCAATGGCTGTAGATACTCATGTATTTAGAGTATCGCGGAGAATCGGACTTACAAATGGGAAGACCGTATTGGCTGTAGAAAAAGATCTGATAAAAAACCTTCCAGAAGATACGATATATATTGCTCATCATTGGTTAATATTACATGGAAGATATATTTGTGTAGCAAGAAAGCCAAAATGTGAGATCTGTCCCCTCACAGCTTTCTGTCGTTATTACGAGAAAAATGTATCTAAAGCAGTTGAAGTATAAATATATTAGCATTATTTCTTATTTCGAAATATTTGTTGTACTTTGGCTAATATTATTAGTAGACCATTTGTTTAAACTATTCGTTATATTATTTTATTAGGTATTGACTATGAATGAGAAGACTGAAAAATTGAAAGCTTTACAGCTTACTTTGGATAAATTAGAAAAATCTTATGGCAAAGGAGCCGTAATGAAATTAGGCGATTCTGTAGTTGAGCCGATTGATTCAATATCGACAGGTTCATTGGGCCTTGATATTGCTTTGGGAATTGGAGGAGTGCCTAAAGGACGTGTGATAGAAATATATGGTCCTGAGTCTTCTGGTAAGACAACTTTAGCAACTCATATTATTGCTGAAGCACAGAAAAAAGGCGGTGTTGCAGCGTTTATTGATGCGGAACATGCTTTTGATAAATACTATGCTAGTAAGTTAGGTGTAGACATTGAGAATCTATTGATTGCTCAGCCTGATAACGGAGAGCAAGCCCTTGAAATAGCTGATAATTTAATTCGCTCAGGAGCAATTGATGTTATTGTTATTGACTCGGTTGCTGCATTGGTCCCAAGAGCAGAGATTGAAGGTGAGATGGGTGATTCAAAAATGGGATTACAAGCCCGATTGATGTCTCAGGCACTGCGGAAATTGACTGGTACCATTGCAAAAACGAATTGCTGCTGTATTTTTATCAATCAATTACGTGAAAAGATTGGTATCATGTTCGGTAATCCTGAAACAACAACAGGAGGTAATGCCTTGAAGTTTTATGCTTCTGTACGGTTGGATATTAGAAGAATATCGCAGATTAAGGATACTGAAGAAGTATCAGGAAATCGGGTTAAAGTAAAGATTGTTAAAAATAAAGTAGCTCCTCCATTTCGTATTGCTGAGTTTGATATTATGTTTGGAGAGGGTATTTCTAAGGTTGGTGAGATTATCGATCTAGGAGTAGACTTTAATATCATTAAGAAGGCTGGTTCATGGTTTAGCTATGGTGATACCAAACTTGGCCAGGGTAGAGATGCTGTTAAGAGACTTTTGTTAGATAATCCGGACCTTATGGATGAACTCGAGAATAAGATCCGTGTAGAAGTTACCGGTGAAAAGCTTGATCAAAAGGTGGAAAAAGAAGAAGATTAATAATCGTTATTAATATAAAAGGCTGCAGATAATTTCTGCAGCCTTTTTTGTCTTAGTCAATTTTATACAATCTGATTATTCCACTTCCATGTAAGTTTCTATTGGTGGACAAGAACATACTAGGGTTCGGTCGCCATAAGAATCATTGACACGGCTTATTGATGGCCAAAATTTATTTGTACGTAAATAAGCTAATGGAAAAGCTGCTGCTTCACGAGAATAAGCATTATCCCACTCCTCTGAGCTAATAGCTTGTACGGTATGAGGAGCATTCTTTAATATATTATTCGTTTTATCAATTTCTCCATTTTCAATTGCTGCAATTTCTTTACGAATAGCTAACAAAGCATCGCAAAAACGGTCAATCTCTGCTTTTGATTCAGATTCCGTTGGTTCAATCATTAGTGTGCCTGCTACAGGGAACGAAACGGTTGGAGCATGGAAACCATAATCCATTAATCGTTTTGCTATATCAGTAACTTCTATACCTGCAGATTTGAATGAACGACAGTCTAATATCATTTCATGGGCACAGGTGCCATTCGCTCCTGAATATAATATAGGGTAATCGTTCTCTAAACGAGCTTTTATATAATTGGCATTTAGTATTGCATATCTGGTTGCATTCGTTAACCCTTCCGGACCCATCATGGCGATGTAAGCATGTGAAATTCCTAAAATTGATGCCGATCCCCAAGGCGCTGATGATACTGCATTTATCGGATGAGACCCTTCAAGTTTTATTACCGAATGTCCTGGTAAGAAATCGACAAGATGTTCTGCTACACCGATAGGGCCCATTCCGGGTCCTCCACCTCCGTGAGGGATGCAGAAGGTTTTATGTAAATTTAAGTGGCATACATCTGCTCCGATAAAGCCCGGGCTAGTTAACCCTACCTGAGCATTCATATTCGCTCCATCCATGTAAACCTGACCACCATTGGCGTGAATAATTTCACACATCTCTATAATAGCTTCCTCGAAAACACCGTGTGTTGATGGATAAGTGACCATTAAACAAGATAAATGATCTTTGTTTTTCTCTGCCTGAGTTTTTAGATCAGATACATCAATATTTCCTCTTTCATCACACTTCACAATAACAATTTTTAATCCTGCCATTGCTGCAGATGCGGGGTTTGTTCCATGAGCAGATGCTGGAATAAGAACAACATTACGTTGACTTTGTCCATTATAGGTATGATAAGCTTTAATAACCATTAAGCCAGCATATTCTCCCTGTGCTCCAGAATTAGGTTGGAAACTCATTCTGCTAAATCCGGTAATCTCACATAACCAATGATTTAATTCATCAAATAATTGCATGTAACCTCCCGTTTGATCAGCAGGAGCAAATGGATGAAGATCACCAAATTCGGTCCATGTTAAAGGAATCATTTCAGTGCTCGCATTCAGCTTCATAGTACATGATCCCAAGGGGATCATAGAATGGCATAACGATAAATCTTTTGCTTCCAGAGACTTTATATAGCGAAGCATTTCATGCTCTGAATGATAAGAATTAAAGATTGGATGAGTTAGAAAGGCTGAATCTCTTTGTAAAGAATCTGGAATACTTGAGCTGAGGTTTTCTGCTAAGCTTTGAATATCTACCTCGTTATTACCCTTTCCTTTTACTTTAGCAAAAACTTTTATTAGGTTTTTAATATCCTCAATGGTTGTTGTTTCATCAATAGAAATTCCAACAGTAGAAGAGCTGTCGTATTTCAGGTTTATTTCCTGGTTAATAGACTCAGCATGGATAGATTCGATTAAATCACCTACTTGTACAGTAATCGTATCAAAGAATGTTTGATTTTCTATTTTGTAGCCTAATTCTGTTAAAGCTTTAACCAATAAGGTGGTAATGCTATGAATCCGATTAGCTATTTTTTTAATTCCCTGAGGGCCATGATAAACGGTATAAAATCCGGCCATGATAGCTAATAGTGCTTGCGCAGTACATATATTAGAAGATGCTTTATCTCGGCGAATGTGTTGTTCCCGCGTCTGTAATGCCATTCTTAGGGCATAATTGTTTGCAGCATCAATAGTAACGCCTACAATACGTCCGGGTATATTTCTTTTATGAGCATCTTTTGTCGCAAAATAAGCTGCATGCGGACCTCCAAAACCCATTGGTATTCCAAAGCGTTGTGTAGAACCTACAACCACATCGGCACCCCATTCTCCTGGCGGAGTTAAAAGAGCCAGGCTCATAATATCAGCTATTACACCTAAAGTCATCCCTTTAGCATGTAGGGCGTCAGCAAAAGTTCTATAGTCAAAAACATCCCCTGAAGCTGCTGGGTATTGAACGATAGCGCCAAATATATTATCGGTCAATTCAATATCTTGATGATTTCCAATTTTTAGTTCAATTCCATATGATTCTGAACGAGTACAAAGAACATCTAATGTTTGTGGAAAGATATTCTCAGAAACAAAAAATGTATTGGCTTCCTTGTTTTTACGTAAATTGTACTGCATAAACATAGCTTCCGCGGCTGCGGTTGCTTCGTCTAATAAAGAGGCATTGGCAATTTCCATCCCGGTTAAATCAATAACAGCTGTTTGGAAATTAAGCAGTGCTTGTAAACGACCTTGTGCAATCTCAGCCTGATAGGGAGTATACTGTGTGTACCAGCCTGGATTTTCCAGTATATTTCGAAGAATTACAGTAGGTGTATTAACATCATAATAGCCTTGTCCGATGTACGATTTGAATACCTTGTTTTTTGAAGCTAATTGCTTCATCTTTTTTAAATACTCCACTTCGCTCAAAGCTGATGGAAGACTTAAAGATTTCTTAAGACGAATGTTTGCAGGAACAGTTTTTTCTATTAGTTGATCTAATGATTCTACATTTACTGTTTGTAACATAGCTGAAAGGTCTGATTTGCGGACAGATATATGCCTCTTTTCAAACTTCTCCTGGAAATTGATATCTATTTTCATTAAGAGAATATTTTTATAATAAATTAGCCCTTGAAAGCTATAAACTGGGATTCATTAATGAGTGCAAAGGTAAGCAAATTAACATGTAATTTTGAAGAAGAAAGCTAGCCAGAGATAGACTTAATATACATAATTTGATAGCAATGACATATGTTTTTGATAGGATAGATATTCCTGAAAAAGAAACCTTATATAAGGAAGCTCCGAAGGCAGAAAAGCTTGGTAAACTGACCAGTAAACAATTAGATATTATATATCAAAATAGATGGTTTCATCTCTTAGTACCGCAAAGTATTGGAGGTGCAGAAATGCCACTTCCTGAATTTGCCGCGATGATGGAGAAGCTAGCTGCGATTGATGGGAGTTTTGCGTGGAATGTGAATTTGGGTGCTGGAGCCAATATGTTCGCAGGTTTTATGGAGCAGAATGTAGCTTCTGAAACTTTTAAAAGCGAGAGAGCCTGTGTCGCAGGTAGTGGTGCAGTTACAGGAACTGCTAAGATAAAAG
The DNA here is from genome assembly GCF_004339765.1 of Albibacterium bauzanense. GTDB lineage: Bacteria > Bacteroidota > Bacteroidia > Sphingobacteriales > Sphingobacteriaceae > Albibacterium > Albibacterium bauzanense. The sequence continues at coordinate 788,773 of NZ_SMGO01000002.1, forward strand.
ATGAAGGATATATTATCGATGGAAATTGGAAATATGCAAGTGGTTCGGCACACGCGAATTATTTTTCGCTAAACGCTCAGCTGGTAGATTCTGAAAAAGATGAATATGCTTCTTTTCTTGTTCCAGCCAAAGATGTTAAAGTAATTGATACATGGAAGGTTTTTGGAATGAAAGCCACTTCAAGTTGTGATTTTAGTGTAAGCAATGTTTGGGTATCGAAAAGTTATCGTTTTGATCTTCAAAAACCCTCATCGGCGGTTCAGTCTCCATTGTATCGATTCCCATTTATGTTGTTAGCAGAAATTAATATGTTAGTGATGACAAGTGGGCTCGCTATTCATTTTTATGAGTTAGTAGAAGAGTATGCAAAGGAGAAAATGGTAGGTGAAAAGAATTCGAAGCAAATTCCATTATCAAATCTTCCTAGATTTAAAGAGGATTTAAATAAAGTTTCATCGGCCTTTCTGGAGAATAGAGGGAATGTCTTTGTTCTATTAGACAAACTATGGCAAGAAGTTTGTTCGGATAGACAGATAGCATCAGATTTAAGTGATCAATTTAGTGAGTCTATTGCAGAAGCTGCAAAAGCTACAAGGCAATTAGTAGATACTTTGTATCCTTATTTAGGAATGAAAGTCATCTTTACAGACACGGAAATTAGTCGAGTTTACCGTGATTTTAAAGTTGCTTCTCAGCATGCATTATTATCTCCTAGCCTCCATATTTGACGTTTATTCTTATACCTTTGTTAATCCAGTAATAAAATAATCACTAAAATGAGGAAAGAAAATCAAAAGCAGGATGCCCTTAACTATCATAGTAAGGGAAGGCCTGGGAAAATTGAAGTAATTCCAACAAAACCAACCAACTCTCAGCGTGATCTGTCATTAGCATATTCTCCAGGCGTTGCAGAACCATGTCTAAAGATTGCCGAAAATAAAGACGATGCTTATAAATATACTGCTAAGGGTAATCTGGTAGCTGTAATAAGTAATGGAACTTCGGTTCTTGGTTTGGGTGATATCGGGCCAGATGCTGGTAAGCCAGTAATGGAAGGAAAGGGTTTACTCTTTAAAATTTTTGCTGATATCGATGTGTTCGATCTGGAATTAGACACGAAAAATGTAGATGAGTTTGTAACTATTGTAAAAGCGCTGGAACCTACATTCGGTGGAATCAACTTAGAAGATATAAAAGCGCCGGAATGTTTTGAGATTGAAAGAAGGTTAAAAGAAGTGATGTCTATTCCGGTTATGCACGATGATCAGCACGGAACAGCAATAATTTCTGGTGCAGCATTGATCAACGCCTGTGAGATCCAAAAGAAAAAATTAGAAAAGGCAAAAATCGTTGTCAATGGGGCTGGAGCCGCAGCAGTATCTTGTACAAAAATATATATATCCTTAGGAGCGAAAACGGAGAACATAGTAATGATTGATCGCTCTGGAGTAATTCGGGCCGATCGTTCAAATTTGGAGCCGACAAAGGCTCAGTTCGCAACTACTCGCGATATTCATACATTGGAAGAAGCCATGAAAGATGCTGATGTTTTCATTGGCCTGTCTGCTGCAGATGTAGTTTCTGTGCCCATGTTAAAATCCATGAATAAAAACCCTATTGTTTTTGCAATGGCCAACCCAAAGCCAGAAATTGACTACGAACTAGCGGTTAATACCCGATCAGATATCATCATGGCTACAGGTCGTTCTGATTTTCCTAATCAGGTTAATAATGTTCTTGGTTTTCCATACATTTTTCGCGGAGCTTTGGATGTCCGGGCTACCGGAATTAATGAGGCAATGAAGATTGCAGCAGTCTATGCAATTGCTCAACTAGCCAAGAAGACTGTTCCTGATTCAGTAAATCAGGCTTATGATGATAATAATTTAAAATTCGGAAAAGATTATATTATTCCTAAACCAACAGATCCTCGTTTAATTACCTCTGTTGCGCCAGCAGTTGCGAAGGCTGCAATGGATACTGGTGTTTCTAGAAAACCGATTGAGGATTGGAATGCTTATATCATAGAATTGCGGAGCCGTTTGGGCTTGGATGATCGGATTATCCGAGACTTAACAACCGCTGCTAAAAGTGGACCTAAGCGCGTTGTGTTTACAGAGGCAGATAGTTATAAAATTTTAAAAGCTGCTCAAATTGTTAAGGAAGAAGGAGTTGCTAATCCTATCCTTTTGGGTAATCGTGATAAGATCGCTCGTTTAATTAGAGATAATGCTTTAGATATTGAAGATGTCCTAATTATTGATCCGTTCGAGGAGCAAGAAACAGAACGGTTTGATAAATACGTTCAATTCCTGTTTAAGAAAAGACAAAGAAGAGGAATTACAGAAGCAGGTGCCCGCAAATTAATGCTTGATCGCAATTACTTTGCCGCTTGCATGGTTGAATTTGGTGAAGCAGATACATTGATTTCCGGATTAACCAAAAACTACGTTACAGCTATTCGACCTGCCTTGCAAGTAATTGGAACGCAACCTGGAAGCCGTGTTGCAGGAATGTACATGATGTTAACTAAGAAAGGTCCTGTTTTCTTTGGAGATACAACTATCAATGAAAACCCTTCTGTTGATGAATTGGTTGATATTAGTGTGTTGCTTAATAAAGCTGTTAAGCGATTCAATATTAAGCCTCGTTTAGCAGTTCTATCTTATAGTAACTTTGGTTCAAGTGATGCTGCAATCCCTCTAAAAACCCGTGAAGTAGTTAAGAAGCTTCATGAGGAATATCCAGATATTGTAGTTGATGGTGAGATGCAGGGTAATTTTGCCATTAACAATGAGATGCTTACAGATAACTTCCCATTTAGTGATCTTAAAGGACAGGCGGCTAATACCCTGGTATTTCCGAATCTTGAATCCGGAAATATTGCTTATAAACTCTTACAGGAATTAGGAGATGCAGAAGCCGTCGGACCAATTTTGTTGGGGATGAATAAACCTGTTCATGTTTTGCAATTAGATAGCTCTGTCAGGGAAATTGTAAATATGATTACTATTGCAGTTGTTGATGTTCAATCTCATGAAAAATTGAATTTGAATAATAAAAGTGTTGTGAAATAATTCTTATAATTAGATTATGTATGATTATTTAAGCGGTAAGTTAGTTTATAAAGGGCCAACCTATGTTGTTCTTGATGTTGGGGGAGTAGGTTATCATGTTGTTATTTCTTTAAATACATATGAACAAATTAAAGCTGACGAACATTGTAAGTTATATATTAGCTTTCAGGTAAGGGAAGATTCCCATACATTATATGGTTTTTACGAAGAGGGAGAGAGGAAGCTCTTTTTACATCTTTTATCCGTTTCAGGTATTGGTGCTAATACAGCCCGTATGATTCTGTCGTCCATTACACCTGTTGAAATACAAAGTGCCATTATTCAAGGAAATGTAGATCTTATTCAGCGCATTAAAGGAATTGGACCTAAAAGTGCTCAGCGCATGATCTTGGAACTCCAAGATAAATTGAAAAAAGAAGGCCCAGATACTTTAATTAATGTTCCTAAAAATCAGACTGTATTAGATGAGGCTCTTTCCGCGTTAGTTATGTTAGGCTTTGTTAAAATAAAAGCTGAAAAAGTATTGCAAAATATTTATATGACCGATAATACGATCAACGTAGAGAACTTAATAAAGCAGGCACTAAAAAAGCTATAGTGAGTGTTTATTAATATTTCAGTTAATTGTTAATTGTCGTTTAGAATTATAAATTTGAATAAAAATAGAAGACTATGAATTTTCCAACTGAGTTGAAATACACAAGAGATCACGAATGGATTCGTGTCGAAGGAGATGAAGCTATTATTGGTATCACTGAATTTGCACAAAGCGAATTGGGAGATATTGTTTTTGTTGATATTGATACCGTTGGGAATGAAGTCGATAAAGATGGACTTTTCGGTTCTGTTGAAGCTGTTAAAACAGTATCAGACCTGTTTATGCCTGTAAAAGCTACCGTTCTTTCTATAAACGATCAGTTAGATGCCAGCCCGGAGTTGGTTAATACAGATCCATATGGAGAAGGTTGGATGATACGTGTTAAGTTGGATAATCCAGCAGATGTAGAATCCTTGCTATCGGCAGATGCTTATAAGGAGTTAATTGGTAAATAAGATTCCAATTTATTGGTAGAAATAATTATTAGAGACTCAGCATCATTTTTGCTGCGTCTCTTTTTGTTTTTATAATAGTTTAAAATGAAGCATTATCTCTGGGCCCTTGTTTGGGCAATTCTTGTATTATTTTTAGTATCATATCCGATGCCTGATGTGTCTCACTCACCAGATATCTTTCCTGGCATAGATAAGCTGGTTCATACCGGTTTCTTTTTCGTTTTCACTATTCTTATGTTTTTCGGTTCCATTATGAATACAAAGGAACATACCTTGTTTCATTGGCCAAGTGTTTTGATCTTGGTAACCGGGAGCCTTTTTGCTATTCTAACCGAACTTATTCAGAAATATTTTTTCACCTATAGAAGTTTTGAATATTGGGATATTTTTGCAGATCATGTAGGTATTGCTATGGGATATTTCGCTTATTTGGTCCTTGTGCTTAGTATTAGCAAGATTAAAGGATAATTGTTACATAGTTATTGTTTTTGTTACTTGTAATGAGTCTAAATAATTGTATTTTTGGAAACAATTAAAAACTATGAAACTATCAGATTTGAAAATTGGCCAGCATGGCATAATTAAGGAATTTACTGATTTAGCATTATCGGTTAAATTGATGGAGATGGGTTGCTTACCAGGAGAATCTGTTTGTCTTGAGCGTATAGCTCCATTGGGAGACCCAATTGCTATTAAAGTTTCTGGTTACCAGTTGAGCTTACGTAAGGAGGAAGCTTCAAAGGTTATTTTGCATATCTAAAACTTATATGACTTGAAAGTTGCTTTAGTAGGGAATCCAAATACTGGAAAATCTTCATTATTTAATATACTTACCGGATTAAATCAGAAAATAGGAAACTTTCCCGGCGTTACGGTAGATAAAAAATCGGGATTTTGTAAGCTTGCAGATAACCAGGTTGTGTCTATTATAGATCTACCAGGTTGTTATAGTTTATATCCTAAAACTCAGGATGAAGCAATCGTTTCTGATATTTTATCTGATAAGAAAAATGAATTCCACCCTGATTTAGTGATTGTCGTAGTTGATGTTACTAATCTAAAGCGTAATCTTTTACTTTACAGCCAGGTTGCCGATCTTGGAATCCCACTGATCTTGGCGCTGAATATGAATGATTTAGCAGAAAAGGAACAGATAGCTGTAGATGCTGATAAGTTATCAGAGCTGCTAGGTGTTCAAGTTATTAAGATCAGTGCTCGTAATAATGAACATATAGAAGATCTGAAAAAGGCGATTTCTAATGCTCCAAGTTTTGCTATTCATTCTTCTGCTTATTCCATACCTCAATCATCTCAGAATTTAGTTGATAAAATATCTCATGAGTTTGATTATGATAATGAATATGCAAGCCTTTTATTAGCCCATCAGTATTCGGCTGCCAAACATCTTTCTAAAAATGAAACTGATAAATTAGACAGCTTTATTGAAGAACAACAATTTCATTCAGCAGATCAACAGGTAGAAGAAACCATATGGCGATATACATATATTGACAAATTGATAAAAGAATGTGTTCAGATAGCTCCTAAGCCTATCGAGCCTAGTCTGACAGATAAAATTGATGATGTATTAACCCATAAGTTCTGGGGCTTTGCAATCTTCTTTTTGATCTTATTGGTGATCTTTCAATCTGTTTTTTCATGGGCAGAATACCCAATGGCCTTGATTGAGAATCTATTTTCATGGATTGATGAAGTAGGTCATCAATATTTACCTGCAGGAGTTTTTGCTGACTTATTATTAAATGGAATACTCGCCGGCTTAGGAGGAGTGATCGTCTTTGTTCCTCAAATTGCCATTCTATTTGCTTTTATAGCTATTTTGGAAGATACGGGCTATATGGCGCGTATTACATTCCTTATGGATAAATTAATGCGTAAAGTTGGTTTGAGTGGTAAGTCAGTGGTGCCTATGATCGGTGGATTAGCTTGTGCTGTTCCCTCTATTATGGCAACCAGGAATATAGAAAACTGGAAAGACCGCATAATCACAATCATGGTTACTCCATTAATAAGTTGTGCAGCCAGGCTTCCCGTTTATATTTTATTAATATCGCTGGTTGTTCCCGATGATAAGGTATGGGGCTTTTTCGATTTGCGAGGCTTAACTTTATTAGCATTATATATTTTAGGTACAGTAGGAGCTGTATTTGTTGCTTGGATTATGAAGCGCCTCATTAAAGGTAAGGAGGCGTCATATTTTATTATGGAATTACCCATTTACCGTAAACCACGATGGAAGAATGTTTTCCTTACTATGTTTGATAAGGTGATGACTTTTATCTTTGAGGTCGGTAAAATAATTATAGCAATCTCCATTGTACTATGGGTAGCAGCCAGTTATGGCCCTCCTAGTAGAATGGATAGTATAACAGCGAAATACGAGTCTCCTGAACTTATTGATAGTCATTCAGCAGCTGAATTAGAGCGAATGGAATCTTCAGAAAGATTAGAAAATTCATACGTTGGTATTCTTGGAAAGACAATCGAACCGGTTATTCGTCCACTTGGTTTTGATTGGAAAATCGGAATTGCTTTGATTACCTCTGTTGCCGCAAGAGAAGTTTTTGTAGGTACCATGGCAACTATATACAGCGTTGAAGGCTCAGACGATGATACAGCAAATATTCGTGAAATTATGGCTGCAGCTAAAGACCCTCAAACCGGAGCAAAGGTTTATACAACAGCCACGGCCTTTTCTTTGATGGTGTTTTATGCATTTGCAATGCAATGCTTAAGTACAATTGCTGTGGTAAAGCGTGAAACAAATGGTTGGAAATGGCCTGCAATACAGTTTGGTTATATGACCGTGATGGCTTACCTTGCCAGTTTAATTGTATATCAGCTATTGAGGTAAATGGAACGCGTTTCAGTCCTTGCAAAATACATACCCTTAGAAGCCGCTCAAATAATTGCACAATGGATCGTAGATAGTCCTTGTCAATTTACGATTTCGCGCAGCCGAAAAAGTAAATTCGGTGATTATCGTCCTCCATATGGTGGCAAAGGTCATCGAATATCAATTAACAATAATCTTAATCAGTATGCTTTCCTCATTACAAGCGTACATGAATTCGCTCATTTAAAGACCTGGAAGGAGCATAAGAATAAATTTAAGCCACATAGCTTGGTTTGGAAGAATAATTTCAAGGAATTGATGCAGCCCTTCTTTGCATTAGAGATCTTCCCGACAGATATCAAGGAAGCCGTTTCCGCTTATTTGTCAAATCCAAGTGCATCAAGCTGTACTGATCTTAACCTCTATCGTGCTCTTCAGAGATATGATACGGTTAAAGATGGGCATATTGTATTAGAGCATCTTCCACAAGATCGCTTATTTGCATTATCATCTGGTAGAGTTTTCGAAAAAGGGCCTAAGCTGAGAAAAAGATACCGTTGTGTTGAAAAACCCAGCGGTAAGGTTTATTTATTTAATCCCTTGGCTGAAGTTAAAATGCTGTCTTAGGTTGGAGTTTCCTGATTTTTTTCTTTCCATTGTTTGCTAAACGATTTCTCAGCAACAACAGGAAGATCTCTGTGTTTCCCCCAACTCTTTCGAAAGAAGTTCCTTAGAAACCAGTTCTTAGTCTTCCCTCCAAATTTATCAAGCAAACTTCTGCGGGTTATCGTCTTCGAGAAAACCTTCCAGCCAATGCGTTCCATTGTAGGAGTTAAGCCTGCTTTTACCGCATCGCGCCGATTCGCCAAAAGCATATTGTGAATATCGATTTTAACAGGGCACACCTCAGTGCATTTTCCGCATAGGCTAGATGCATAGCTTAGATGTTTGAAAGCTTCCATACCCTTCATATGGGGCGTAATCATTGATCCTATTGGTCCGCTGTAAGTCGTATTATACGTATGTCCTCCTATATTTTTGTAAATAGGACATGCATTCAAACAAGCTCCGCAACGTATGCAATATAAAGCTTGTCGCTGATCTTTTTGTGCTAAAACATTGGTTCTTCCATTATCTAAAAGGATAACATACATTCTCTCCGGACCATCAGTTTCTCCAGCCTGTCTTGGGCCACCAATGATACTATTATAAACTGTTAAGTTCTGACCAGTACCATGGCTTGATAGCAAAGGCCAATAAAGATCTAAATCCGACAGAGATGGAATTATCTTTTCGATCCCTACAATGGCAATATGTATTTTAGGAAAAGTTGTACTTAGTCTGATATTGCCCTCGTTTTCTGTTAAAGCAATACTACCTGTGTCGGCAATAAGAAAATTTGCACCTGTAATGCCTACATCCGCCTGTAAATACTTATCCCGTAAAAGTTCTCTTGCTTTTAAAGTTAACTGTTCAGGAGTAGCATCAATTGGAGTATTAAACTTTTCGTTGAATAATTTAGAAATGCTTGCCAGGTTCAGGTGCATTGCCGGAGTCACAATATGATAAGGCTTTTGCCCTAAGAGTTGAACTATATATTCCCCAAGATCACTTTCAATAGATTCAACGCCATGTTTTTCAAGAAATTCATTTAAATCAACTTCTTCTGTGGTCATTGATTTCGACTTGATCACCTTTTTGGCATTTACTTCACTGAGTATCTTCCAGATTTCTTGTTGAGCCTCTTCCTCATTATTCGCCCAGATAACCTTTCCTCCCTTTCGTTGAAAATTTGCTTCAAACTCAGGTAAGTACTTATCCAGGTTCTCCATTACCTTCCATTTTAAGCTATAACCTTTTCTTTTGGAGTTTTCAAGATTATTAAAACGTGCAGTACCAACTTTAACAGCCGAATCGTATTTATTAATATTATAATTAATAATCTTTCTGTGATCTAAATCGAATGCTTTTGATTCACTTTCAGTTTGAAAAATACTAGCTGGATTGGAAGCCATGGTCTTATCTTTTATTGGAATCTATTACCAATCTTTTATCACGATTGGCTATTTCCCAAGCGGTGTAAAACACTAATTTGGCGCGTTTAATTAACAAATCAAAATTTATTTTGTCAACAGTATCTGTAGGTTGATGATAATCTTCATGAACACCATTGAAATAGAAGATTACAGGAATACCATTTTTAGCAAAGTTATAATGGTCAGAACGATAGTATATTCTTTCCGGATCATCCGGGTCATTATATTTATAATCTAGATTCAGCTGTGTATGTTCAGCATTTGCTTCCTCACTAATTTTATGTAATTCAGAACTTAGCTTATCAGAACCTATCAGGTAAATGTAGTTTGGTTGCGACTGATGTGATGGATCTATCCTGCCAATCATATCTATATTTAAGTCGGTTACTGTGTTTTCCAATGGATAAACAGGATGACGTGTATAATAATCAGATCCCAGTAAACCTTTCTCTTCTCCTGTTACGGTCAAAAAAAGTATACTTCGTCTCGGCCCATTACCTTCTTTCTTACTCTTCGAAAAAGCTCTGGCCATTTCTAATACACCAGTAGTTCCAGAGCCATCGTCATCTGCACCATTATATATTTCTCCATTTGTAACGCCAACATGATCATAATGTGCTGAAATTACAATTAGTTCATCTTTTAAGTCAGTTCCTTCCAGATAGCCTAAAACGTTTTGCGATTGTACGTTTTTGACAAGAGTTCCAAAGCTGGTAGATAGATTGGCAGGTAAAGTCTTTGTAAAAGGTATTCCTGCTTTATTGATATTATTCTTTAAGTCTGCTAAAGATGTGCCCGATTGTTTTAATAGTTGATCGGCTATATCAGATGCAATGTAAGCCACCGGAGTAGTATTTTCAGGCTCTTTAAAATCTTCCTTCAGAACAAGTCTCGACCTGTTAATACTTTCGCCCATGCTTTGCAATGAGTTGAAAGCATTAGGGGAGATCGCCAAAACGAGTTTGGGGTTCTTAGCTAAAATAGTTTGAAGCCTTTTGTTCGGTTGTGTTGACCAATCTGAAAGTTGTTTGGTACCTGTAATATACGATATTCCATTTTCATTTACAGGCTCACCTTCGTTTATCAACAAAACAACCTTGTTTGTTATATCAATATTCTTTAAATCGTCATATTGATTACTACTGATGCCATAGCCAATAAAAAGTATATCACTTGTAGTTACGGTAGATTCCTTGCCAGAACCGATCATATAGAAATCCTGACCAGCCTTATAACTTTCATTATTAACAGTAAAGCTCTGAACTTTAAACTGTGTTTCTATTAACTCAATGGGTTGAAAATAGCTGTTATTTACAGGAGCTGTCAAATTGAGTTTCTTAAATTCATTCGCGATATAATTTGCTGCTTTCTGACCGCCTGGTTTTCCGGTATCACGGCCTTCAAAATCGTCTGATGCTAATATCGTTAAATGTTCTCTTGCAGAGTTTTCATTAATTTCGTTCGCATACTTTTGAGAATTGTCCTGTGCACACGCATTGGAAAGCATGCCAAGTCCAATGAATAAAAGCATCAGATTTTTTAAATACATAGCAGAATTATTTATAGAAAGCGAGACCTCTTAACAAGCAGATATTTTATTTACCCGGTTGTCATGACGTCCACCTTCGTAAGCAGTTGCAAGAAAAGTTTTAACAATCTCTTTCGCTTCTTCAATCGTCACAAACCTTGCAGGCACACACACAACATTTGCATTATTATGTTGCCGGGCCAGAGCTGCAACTTCTTTATTCCAGCAGATTGCAGCTCGTATACCTTGATGTTTATTAGCAGTTATTGCTACACCATTAGCACTTCCACAGATTAAAATCCCAAATCCTTGAGCTTTGCTTTCTACAGCTTCTGCTAAAGGATGTGCAAAGTCTGGATAATCTACAGATTCATTACTATGAGTACCAAAGTCTTTTGATGTATATCCTAGTTCGTGAATATAGTTTTTTAGAGCCTCTTTATATTCATACCCTGCATGATCTGCACCTAAAGCAATATTTTTTAAGGTTTCCATATTTTATGAATTAAAGAATTCTTTTTCTTTTTTTAATTTACGTTTTTGTACGTTCTCTGAAACAATAATGCTGATCTCATACAATAGTAATAATGGGAATGTAACAGCTAGCATCGTAATTACGTCTGGTGTAGGTGTTACAATTGCTGCAATTACTAAGATAAGAATAAATGCATATCGTCTTGTAGAACGCATAAACTGAGGAGTCATAACTCCAATTTTAGATAATATAAAGATAATGATTGGTAGCTCAAAAACGATACCTGATCCCAATGAAATTGTGGCAATAGATGATAAGTAAGAGGTAATGGTTATCTGGTTCGTAACCTCATTACTTACTTGAAAGTTTCCTAAGAAGTTTACTGATAATGCCGAAATTATATAATATCCGAACAATACTCCAGTAGCAAAAAGAAAGCTGGCAAAAAATACAAATCCGCGCGCAGATTTGCGTTCTATATCTGATAAAGCAGGTTTCACAAAGCGCCAGATCTCATATAACATATAAGGAAAACCAACCATTACACCAATAAGTAGTGATGAGTTTATCTGCAAAGTAAATTGTCCGGCAAGCTCCGTATTAATAAGATTAATAGGAATTTCGGTTACACAAAAATCAGCACCCAAACTGAATTTATCTGCTAACAGGCACATCATTCTATAAGTCCAGAAATCAGTTCTCAATGGTCCCATAATAAGATCATCAAAGATGAAATCATAAAAGACGAAAGCGAGAACCATAAAAAGAAAAACGGCAATCGCCACACGGATCAAATGCCACCTTAAAACCTCTAAATGTTCAAAAAAGGACATTTCGGCTTCCAGATTCTTGCCTTTCTGCTTTATAGCATCGAGTAATTTTTTACTATTTGTATCGCTCATAATTGTTAAAAAGCTAAAATACCATTCTAAAAATAAAGAATGGTATTTTAAAAATATTTATCATCTGTCAAAAAAGCTATTCGGATAGATCAAAAGTCTCCATAAATTTAGTCGTAAAATTGCCGGCCCTAAAATTAGGATCTGCCATTAAACGTAAATGCAGTGGAATAGTAGTTTTGATCCCCTCAATCACAAATTCACTCAATGCTCTTTCCATAGTAGAAATAGCCTCTTCTCTGGTTTGTGCTGTACAGATTAGTTTGGCAATCATTGAATCATAATATGGAGGAATGGTATAGCCGGCATAAACATGCGTATCTACACGTACACCATGACCTCCGGGTGAATGGAAGTTAGTGATTGTTCCAGGAGAAGGTCTGAAATTGTTAAACGGATCTTCTGCATTAATCCTGCATTCAATAGCATGCATTGTAGGCTCATAGTTATTTCCTGAAATAGGAACTCCGCTAGCAACCTTAATTTGTTCTTTTATTAAGTCAAAGTTTATGATCTCTTCTGTTACAGGATGCTCCACTTGAATCCGTGTATTCATCTCCATAAAGTAGAAGTTTCTATGCTTGTCGACCAAAAACTCAATCGTTCCGGCACCTTCATAATTCACTGCTTTTGCTCCTAAGATAGCAGCTTCACCCATCTGTCTTCTCAATTCAGTTGTAATGAAAGGAGAGGGGGCCTCTTCAACCAATTTCTGGTGTCTTCTTTGTATCGAGCAATCCCGTTCAGATAAATGACAAACTGTGCCAAATTGATCACCAACAATCTGGATCTCAATATGACGTGGATCTTCAATGTATTTTTCAAGGTAAAGACCATCGTTACCAAACGATGCTCCAGCTTCTTGTCGGGCAGAATCCCATGCACCTTCAAATTCACTGTCTTTCCAAACAATCCGCATCCCTTTTCCTCCACCACCTGCAGTAGCTTTTAGAATAACCGGATAACCAATCTCATTTGCAATCTTTACGCCTTCTTTTATATCTTTAATTAATCCCTTAGAACCAGGAATGGTAGGAACACCTGCCTTTTGCATGGTTTCTTTTGCCGAAGCTTTATCACCCATGGCATTGATCTGAGCCGCAGTTGCTCCAATAAACTTAATACCATAATCTTCACATGTCGCAGAGAATTTGGCATTTTCGGATAAAAAACCGTATCCGGGATGAATGGCATCAGCATTTGTTAATTCTGCAGCCGATAATATATTAGGGATATTTAAATAGGAATCTTTGCTTGCCGGTGGGCCAATACATACGGCTTCATCTGCAAAACGAACATGTAAGCTATCGCGGTCAGCAGTAGAATACACCGCTACACTTTTTATGCCCATTTCTCTACAGGTACGAATAATGCGCAGTGCAATTTCACCACGATTAGCAATAAGTATCTTTTTAAACATAATAAATTTTATTTTGCTTTTTTAATAGCAGTAAGTCATCAAATGTTGTTAGCTAGGATCTACCAGGAATAAGGGTTGATCATATTCAACAGGTTGAGCGTTCTCAACCAGAACTTTCACTATTTTACCAGATACCTCTGATTCTATTTCGTTAAAAAGCTTCATTGCTTCAATAATACAGATTACATCACCAGCAGAGATCGAATCACCAACATTTACAAACAATGGTTTGTCAGGGCTTGAAGAACGGTAGAAAGTACCAATCATCGGAGATTTGATTGTAATCAATTTAGATGTGTCATCTGTTGCCGGAGCAGCCGGTGCTACCTCTACTGCTGCAACTGGCGCAGCTACAGGTGCCGGTATAGCCTGCACTGCTGCAGGTAAGGTCGCATTTACATACGTTGGTTCCTTATTTGTCTTAATAGTAATTTTAAAATCCTGCTCTTCTATAGATACTTCGTTCACGCCTGATTTGGCAACAAACTTAATTAGATCTTGAATTTGTTTAATATCCATTGATGTATTAATTATAATCGTTTAACAATGTTATATTTAAATATAGTAAATCGCTTCTTAATAAGCCCATTTTAAGTAAACAGATCCCCATGTAAATCCACCACCAAAAGCTGCCAATACTAAAACATCGCCCTTTTTAAGTTGGTTTTCCCAATTCCATAAACATAAAGGAATCGTTCCATTGGTTGTATTACCGTATTTTTGGATGTTGATCATGATTTTCTCAGAGCCAATACCCATCCGATTAGCTGTGGCGTCAATAATTCTCTTATTTGCTTGATGAGGTACCAACCAGGTAACGTCATCTCCTTTAAGATTATTCCTCTCCATAATTTCACCAGCTGCATCTGCCATATTGGTAACAGCAAATTTGAAGACCTGCTGGCCTTCCTGATGAATAAAATGCTCTCTGGCATCAACAGTCTCATGGCTAGCCGGGTTCAAAGAACCTCCGGCTTTTTGATATAAATAATGTCTGCCTGCTCCGTCACTTTTTAATACCGAGTCCATAACACCATTTCCTTCTGTATCCGGCTCTAGTAAAACAGCTCCACAGCCATCACCGAAAAGGATGCATGTCGACCGATCTGTATAATCCACGATGGATGACATTTTATCACCACCAACCACTAATACTTTTTTATGATGACCTGTTTCAATAAACTGAGCACCAGTAGTTAAGGCATATAAAAATCCTGAACATGCTGCCTGTAAGTCATAGCCCCAAGCATTCGAAGCACCAATTTTATCGGCCAGAATATTTGCTGTAGCTGGAAATACCATATCAGGCGTTGCCGTCGCGAAAATTATTAAGTCAATCTCTTCAGCTGAAATACCCCGTTTCTCAAGCAAGCCCATTACGGCTGGCACAGCTAAATCAGAGGTTGCTTTATCAGCATCTTTTAGAATCCGACGTTCTTTAATTCCTGTTCTTGAAACGATCCATTCATCGTTGGTATCAACAAGCGTCTCCAACTCCTGGTTGGTGAGGACATAAGGAGGAACATAGCCATTTACAGCTGTTATTGCAGCGCGAATTTTAGACATTTCTATTTTATAAATTTAATTAAAGGCAGCCCTTATTTTATCGGTTATTTTTGATTCAATCATTAGCCGCGATAGTAAAATCATGTTTTTTATGGCTTCAGGACTAGATATGCCGTGACCAATGATAACAGGAGCGTTAACTCCCAAAATAGGGCTTCCCCCATATTGCTCATAATTAAAGCGATCAAAGAAGTCATCTTTGAAGTTCCTTTCCTCCACCAAATTATGAAAAGATTCGGCAAGTTTTAACATAATATTGCCTACAAAACCATCGCATACCATTACATCGGCTTTATCGTTAAATAAATCCCGGCCTTCAATGTTGCCTATGAAATTAATGCCTTTTTTCTCTTTGAATAAAGGATAAGCAGCATGTGTTAGGTTGTTACCTTTCTCTTCTTCCTCTCCTAAGTTAATCAAGCCAACTTTCGGATTAGGAATATTATAAATATGTTCTGCAAACAAACTGCCTAAAACGGCAAACTGCACTAACGTTTCAGCTTTGCAATCTGCATTTGCTCCCACATCAAGTAGAATGCCATAACCACTCTTTTCTTTTGGAATATTAGATGCAATAGCAGGGCGGTTTAGGTTTGGAATACTTTTAACACTAAACATAGCTCCAACCAACATAGCTCCTGTATTACCTGCAGAAGCAAAAGAATCTAACTTTCCTTCTTTAAGTAATTGAAACCCTAAACTGATACTGGCGTTTGGCTTGTGTGTAATAGCTTTGGTAGGGTGTTCATTCATTCCGATCGTTTCGGTTGTATGAACATATTCAAATAGGTCTGGATTTGCACCTGCCTGTTTAATAATTGAATGCGCCTGGTCTTTATCACCGATGAGAACGAGGTTTTGATCTGACGATAATTCTTTTTGAGCTTCTATGGCTCCTAAAACAATTGCTTTTGGGGCGAAATCACCCCCCATAATGTCTAAGCCAATCTTCATTCTATTTTATTTATTTTTTTAAAAATAGTAAAAAACATCCCCAAGGTAACACTTTTTTAGTGAACCTGAGGATGCTTTACGTTAGAAAAAATAAATTTATGCAAGTGCAGTATTCTCAATAAGTACCTTGCCATTATAGTATAAAACACCGTCTACATCATAAGCGCGGTGTGGCAAATGTACAGCACCTGTTGTTTGACAGGTTGTAAGGCTAGGTGCTACAGCTTTGTAATGTGTCCTTCTTTTATCTCTTCTTGACTTAGAGGTCTTGCGTTTTGGATGTGCCATCTCAGTTTAAATTATTAATTATTATTTCTTAATCTTATTTAGTACGTCCCATCGTGGGTCAATACTTTTTTGTTCACTCTCTTTATTATGAATTGATAAAGAATTGATTTTGTCAATCATTTCTTTATCACACGTTGATTTATTGCCCGGATCATCGCAGCGACTGTTAAAAGGAGCTGCCAGATTAATATACTCATATATTAAAGGCGATATATCTAATTCATGATCCTTCTTTGATAAGATCAGTATCTCTTCCGTGTCTTCACTTATATCTTCATGCTCAGAAAACTTGATAATAACCCGCTCGTTAATTGCTGTTTCTGCAGGAAATCTGCTTAAACATAGATCACAATCCAGGTGAATAAATCCCTTAATGTCAAAGTTTGCAATCATTAAGGTCTCCTGTTTATCAAGAGTTACCGACAATTTTAATTTGCCATCTTTAACTATAGAGTATTCAAACTCATCAAAAAAACGCTTATCTATCTCATACTCGAAAATATGCTGACCTAACTTCAGACCGGTATATGGAATATGATAGTATTGTAAATAGTTCAAAGCACGATATTTGAGCCTGCAAATTTATGGAATATTTATAACTTGTGAAAGTATTTTACGTAATACCTTTTTTTGAAATTTTATAGAAGGCGAAATCAATCAAATTGGGCCTTAATCCCGATCTCGCGACAACCTTCTGACTTTTAAAGGATTTGATAGAAGCTCCAATTGCTCTCTTCGTTGTTTCACAATCGTGATAGCAGCAAATACAGCTTCACGAAAAGACTCGGGAGACGCCAGATTCTTACCTGCAATGTCGAATGCTGTTCCATGGTCAGGTGAGGTGCGCACAAAAGGCAGGCCTGCTGTATAATTAATGCCATTATGAAATGCAATATGTTTGAAAGGGATTAAACCCTGGTCATGATACATAGCTAACACAGCATCAAATTTCTTATAGGCATCGCCCGCAAAGAAACCATCGGCCGGATAAGGGCCAAATGCAAACACGCCTTCTTCATGAGCCTTTTCTATTGCAGGTTCAATGATTTCCTTTTCCTCCATGCCAATTAAACCGTCATCTCCGGCATGCGGATTTAATGCCAATACAGCAATTTTAGGTTTCTCGATCCAAAAATCGTTTTTTAAGCTCTGATTCATTAGAACTAACTTAGAAACGATGGTTTCCAGTTTAATGTTCTGAGCGATATCCTTTACAGGAACATGGCCTGTTACTACTCCAATACGCAAATCATCACCGATCATAAACATAAGAGATTCTTCTGTCAAGGCCTTTGATTGAAGATATTCAGTATGTCCCGGGAAGTTAAAAGATTCGCTTTGGATTGATTTTTTATTAATAGGTGCTGTTACCAATGCATCAATCTTTTCTGCCAGAAGATCATTGACAGCATTCTCTAAAGAAATAAAAGCATATTTTCCACCGGTTTCATTTGCTTCGCCCGGTGTAATTTTTACATCCTCTTCCCAGCAATTAATAATGTTTGCTCTCTTTTCATTGGCCTGATCGGCAGAAGCGATCACATTAAAGCTGAAATCAGATAAACCAACGTTTTTGCGGAAATAGGAAGCTACTTTCGTGTTCCCATAAACAATGGGTGTACAAAAATCAAGCATGCGATTATCAGCGAATGTTTTAATAATGATTTCCATGCCGATGCCATTTACATCACCAATAGAAATACCAACTTTTATCTTTTTATCGCTCATAATCTTTTGCATAGGAATGCCAAAAGTATGAAAAAGGATAGATTAATTCAATATTACACGAGCTAATCATCTTATTGATTTGTAAATTTCAATTACCTTTGATGAAATTTAACACTTACTGAATGACGGTTCGCGCAAAGAAACATCTAGGGCAACATTTTTTAACAGATAAAAATGCTGCAAATAGAATTGTTAATGCATTGCAAAATGAAGGTCGATTTAATAAAGTTCTGGAGGTTGGTCCCGGTATGGGAATTCTATCTGATCTTTTACTGGCGAAAAAAGAGTATACAACCTGGCTGATTGATATCGATGCAGAATCAGTCCAGTACTTAAAAGAAAAATATCCGGAATTAGGAGACCGATTAATCTTAGGCGATTTCTTAAACCTGGATTTCAAAAAGCTCTTCGACGAGAAGATTGCCATTATTGGCAATTTCCCTTATAATATCTCTTCTCAAATTTTATTTAAAGTACTAGAAGAGCGCAACCAGGTAGTTGAAGTTGTGGGCATGTTTCAGAAAGAAGTTGCCCAGCGTTGTGTAGCAAGCCCGGGTACCAAAGAGTATGGAATATTAAGCGTTTTCTTGCAAGCTTATTTCAAACTGGAATACTTGTTTACTATAAAAGCCGGTGCGTTCAATCCGCCACCCAAAGTTTTGTCGGGTGTTATTCGTTTAGAAAGAAACCAGGTTGAGAAATTAGATTGCGATGAAAAGCTGTTCTGGCAGGTTGTAAAAGCCGGATTTAACCAACGTCGTAAAACATTGCGCAATGCACTCTCTTCCTTAATTAATAAAGAGGCAATGAAAGAAAATCCCTTTCTGGAGTTGCGAGCCGAACGATTGTCCGTTCAAGATTTTGTTACCCTTACTAATTCAATATCAGAAACACGATGAATTCCTTAATCAAAACCCCTCTTCGTCTATTGATAGTAGACGATCTACATCCTATTTTTATGGAAATGGTTGAAGCTGCCGGCGTAGAATGTGATTATAGGCCCGCTATTTCAAGGGCAGAAACGCTTCCTATTATCAAAGATTATAACGGACTTATTATCCGTTCAAAATTTCAGGTAGATGAGGAAATGATCGATGCGGCTCCTAATTTAGAAGTTATTGGCAGGTCAGGTTCTGGAATTGATAATATTGATCAGGCTTATGCTGAAAAAAGATCCATCCATTTATTGTCAGCTGCAGAAGGGAATTGTGATGCAATGGCTGAACATATGATGGGTCTCCTTTTGGCACTATTAAATAAAATCACTGTTGGAAATGAAGAGGTTCGAAACGGTTTATGGCAGCGTGAAAAGAATAGAGGAAATGAGTTGGGTGGTAAAACAGTCGGACTTATTGGATACGGGCATAACGGTCAGGCAATGGCTAAAAAATTATCTGGCTTCGATGTAGAAGTACTTGCCTACGATAAATACAGATCGAATTTTAGTGACGCCTATGCTAAGGAGGTTCAAATGGACGAGATATTCTCAAAAGCTGATATACTAAGTCTGCATATGCCTTTAACGAGTGAAACCAAAAATCTAATCAATAAAGAATTCTTATCGCGTTTTAAAAAGCAGATCCTATTTCTGAACGGATCAAGAGGCCCGGTAGCAAATGTAGAAGACGTAATAGAAGCATTAGAAAATAATAAGATCGTTGCCGCTGCGTTTGATGTTTTGCCGAAAGAGAAATTTCCGGTACTCTATGACACAAGCTGGTATAAAAAGTTGATAACATTTGATAATGTTATTCTTACTCCCCATGTTGCCGGCTGGTCAGTAGAATCTTATTATAAGCTTTCCAAGGTGCTTGCAGAGAAAGTATTGAAGTTGCTTTAGAAGCTAACCGAGAAATACTGTAAGATAAAAACGCTTAAAAACTGGAGTATGAGTGTTCCGTCCAGGTAGAAGAAATAATAATATTCATCTTTTTTCCATCTTGATTTAAAAATTAACCAGCCTGTTAACAGGGTCACTGCTATTAATCCGGCTATAGCAAGCGTAAGCTTGGGTACAAAAATAAGCAAGAGGATAATGTATAATATTAATAGGGCTTGACAAAATAAAGTCGACTTCCTTTCTCCTAAAATTACCGGCAATGTCTTTAAATTATATTGTTTATCCTGAAATAAATCACGGATATCAAAAGGGATTGTTATGGCTGTAATAAACAGGAATCGTTTGGCTGTCAATAATAAAAGAGCAATCAAGGATACCGATATCCCTGAGCTTTTTAACTCGATAATAGGAACACAAACACAGCTTAATGCCCATACCATTGAAATAATAAACAATTTAGCTCCCGGCAGATTCCTTAATCCTACGCGTTTTGATTTATCCTTAAATAAAGGGAAGCTATAAGAAAGCGCCAACAGCCCAATAAAAAATAAGAGGGTAATGGTGCCAATGCTCAATTGCAAGGTCAAAGGAATTAAAGCAATGGCTGATAGTACAGTCAAACTTACTACCAGGTTGTAATGCGAATAAATCCAATGTACGCGGCGATGCGGCGAATTTGAAGGATCTTTAGGACGTGCCAGTATCATGCTAAAGTTATACAAGAACATAGTAGCACACCCAAGTATAGCAATTACAACAAAGTTTAGGGGTGTTTTAAGGAGCATGTAAGTAAGTGCTCCTTGTGCCATAGCGCAACAGGCAATAAATAAATTGCTAAATAGAATAAAGTCTAAAGGTCGCGTAAGCCAGGTATAACGCATTATTCAAAATATCCGTGAAAAATTAGGATACGTAGAAATTAGGATTTATAGAATTCGCAATTTAATTACCTAGGCCGAAAAAGAAGTTCCGCAACCACAAGTTGATTCTGCGTTCGGATTATTAAAAATAAAACCTCTTGCGTTTAATCCACTTTGAAAATCTATCTGCATTCCTGCAAGATACATACCGTGAGCCTGATTCATAAATACGCGAATACCATCAATAAAGAATTCTGAATCGCCGTCCTTCTTCTGATCAAAGCCTAAAACATAATTTAATCCAGAGCAACCACCTCCGTCTACACCTATTCTTAATCCAAAATCTTCACCGATCTCTTGCTGGTCTCTCAATTTTAGTAATTCCTTAACGGCACCTCCTGTAAAACTCACAGGAGCTATTGCTGAAGTTTCTTTTACCATATTTCATTAATTTATATACAAATATACAGCTAAATGTTCATTTTTGTTTACAAAGATGCATTTTGACCAAATGCAAACATTCGCTTACCGAAGCTGGTTAATCAGATTAGATCAATACTATGAGTAGTAAAAAGCATACATCTTCTGGAATAGAGATAAAAGAGGTTTATAAAACCTGCAGGCCCATGGAAGAGCTTCCCGGAATATTTCCTTTTACTCGGGGTGTAAAAAAAGATATGTACCGAGGCCGTTTATGGACAATGCGCCAATACGCGGGCTTCTCAACTGCCGAAGAATCTAATAAGCGCTATCATTATTTATTGAGCCAGGGAACAACAGGTTTGTCTGTCGCTTTTGACTTACCTACTCAAATAGGATACGATTCTGATCATGACATGGCTGACGGGGAAGTGGGAAAAGTAGGAGTAGCGATTGATTCATTAGCAGATATGGAGCTTCTATTTGAAGGTATCGAGCTCGAAAAGATCACTACGTCCATGACTATTAATTCTACAGCAGCTATTTTGCTGGCTATGTATATTGCCTTAGCAAAAAAGCAGGGTGCTGATCTCAGAGAGCTTTCAGGTACCGTTCAGAACGATATTTTAAAAGAATACGTTGCTCGTGGTACCTATATTTATCCTCCAGTACCTTCCATGCGCTTAATAACCGATATATTCGAGTATTGCAGTAAAGAGCTTCCTAAATGGAATACCATATCTGTTTCGGGCTATCATATTCGCGAAGCAGGATCTACAGCAGTACAGGAATTGGCTTTCACCTTATCCAATGGTAAGGCCTATTTAAAGGCGGCTCTTGAAAAAGGGTTGGATATTAATGTTTTCGCATCGCGTATCTCATTCTTTTTTAACTGCCATAATAACTTCTTTGAAGAGATTGCTAAATTCAGGGCAGCCCGCAGAATGTGGGCTAAAATAACCCGCGATCTTGGCGCAACAAGTGAAAAAGCACAATCTTTGCGTTTCCATGCACAGACAGGAGGTTCTACATTAACAGCTCAGCAACCCTTGAATAATATTGTTCGTGTCAGCAATCAAGCCTTGGCAGCAGTATTGGGTGGTGCTCAGTCGCTTCATACCAATGGCTACGATGAGGCTCTTTCTCTGCCAACAGAGGAAGCCGCAAAAACGGCTCTTAGAACGCAGCAAATTATCGCCTATGAAAGTGGAGTAGTGGATACAGTTGATCCAATGGGTGGATCTTACTTTGTCGAAACCTTAACCGATGAAATTGAATCGGCAGCTTTTGAATATATAAAAGGAATTGATGAAATGGGTGGAGCCGTGTGGGCAATAGAAAAAGGATACATGCAGGATGAGATTGCTAAAGCCGCTTACGATTTCCAAAGAGCAGTTGAGAGCGGAGAGCAAATTGTTGTAGGAATAAATAAATATACGGAAGAGGCGCCGGCTGTAAAGCAAGTGTTCCGGATAGATGATAGCATCCGTCAGCTGCAGATTCAAAAACTACAAACCTTAAAAAGTACGCGGTCTGCTGAAGCAGTCGAAAAAGCTTTGACGGATTTGGAGCAGGCAGCTAAGGGAAGTGTCAATACAATACCTTTTATTTTGAATGCGGTAGAAAGTTACGCTACGCTGGGTGAAATTTCAGATGTTCTGCGACGAGTTTTCGGAGAGTTCAGACCATAATGAAAAGAAGAGTTACTTAAGGTTAAGCCTTTCAAAATAATGAGATTCAATCAACTACAATTTATTCTATTTTTTTCTTGGAAAATCACCTTTAAAATTGTTACCTTAAAAGCAGAAATTGTAGTGATTCAAGCCGGTTATTAATTATTGTCGAGGGTGAAAAAATCAAATGTTAATAATTAAATCAGACAATCCGAAGAGATTAAATTGTAGGTAGAAAAGTGGCTTATCTTGTTGATTATTAATGATATGATCAATAAATGAGATTTATCTTTTTTTAATACATTTTTTTTGTGACCTTCGGTACTCCGATGGGTTATTAACATTTACACCCACTAGTATTGTAAATCAGAATATTAACAAAATGAGTATAGAAAAAACGTGTACTAACGTATGGAATAATTGCCTTCAGGTTATAAAAGATAACATACCTGCCCGGAGTTTTGCTACTTGGTTTGAACCCATAAAAGCTTTGAGAATAGAAGGGGATGTACTGACGATACAAGTACCTAGTTTGTTTTTCTATGAATGGCTTGAAGAACATTATGTTAACCTACTGCGTAAAACCGTTAAACAACAATTAGGAGAGAATGCGAGATTAGAATACAATATTGTTGTTGAAAAATCTTCTAATAGTAATCCTTATACAACCAATATCCCATCTAATGGGAATGGTGCAGCCGGAAGCAAACAATCAATTCCGGTTCCTGTAGCATTAAACAGAGATATTAAGAACCCTTTTGTTATTCCAGGTTTGCAGAAATTGCAGGTAAACCCACAATTAAATCAAAATTACACGTTTGATAACTTCATAGAAGGTGATTGCAATCGGCTGGCACGCTCTGCGGGCTATGCTGTAGCACAGAAACCAGGCGGAACCTCCTTTAATCCATTAATGGTATATGGAGGCGTTGGACTAGGTAAAACACACTTGGTACAAGCTATTGGAAACGAAATAAAGAAGAACTTTCCTGATAAACTGGTTATTTATGTTTCATGCGAAAAGTTCTGCCAGCAGTTTGTAGACTCATTAAAGAATAGGACCATCAATGATTTCGTGAACTTCTATCAGGTAATGGATGTCATTATTATGGATGATGTTCATAATTTTGCCGGTAAGGAAAAGACACAAGATATCTTCTTCCATATCTTTAATCACCTTCATCAGTCTGGAAAGCAAGTGATCTTAACATCAGATCAACCACCAAAAGATTTATCCGGATTGGTAGAACGCTTGTTAAGCCGTTTCAAATGGGGGCTTTCTGCAGATATGCAAATACCTGATTTGGAAACCAGAATGGCTATCCTTCAAAAGAAAATGTACTCTGACGGAATTGAATTGCCTTATGAAGTAGTAGAGTACGTTGCGAATAACATCGATAACAATGTCCGCGAATTAGAGGGTGCCATGGTTTCGCTATTAGCACAATCTACATTGAATAAGAAAGAAATTGATTTGGATCTTGCTAAATCAATGCTGAAAAACTTTATCAAGAATAGCCATAAAGAAATCTCGATTGAATACATCCAGAAGTTAGTTTGCGATTATTTTGAAGTTCCTGTAGAAATGGTGAAATCAAAAACCCGTAAACGTGAGATCGTTCAGGCTCGTCAAATTTCGATGTATCTGGCTAAAAGTTATACAAAGACTTCCCTAAAATCAATAGGTGCCTTTTTCGGAGGGCGCGATCATTCTACTGTGATCTATGCTTGTCAGACTGTAGTTGATCTTATTGAAACCGATAAGAAATTCAAATCTTACGTACAAGACATCCAGAAGAAATTAAAGCTTAGTTAATAAGCTTTAGTTCATTTCATTTCAATTTATTTGCTCTTGAAATAGCCTTCTGAAGGTTATTAAGCCCCTTTGCATGGATCTTTAGGTTACATTAGCATAGCCTTGATTAAGATTCCAGATTACTATAATCTTTGTTCTTCCGTTGTATCTGCGTTGTTTTGGCCGAAAAAGCGCAGACACAACGGATAGATCACTCGCTAATAACTCGTATATGTAAAGCAAGGTATTATCAAGTTATATTGAATAATGCTTGATTCGCAGAAACTGGAAGTTTAAAATATTTTGCCGGGATTCATAATTCCTTTGGGGTCGAATACCTTTTTGATCCCTTTCATGAGATCAATGTGGGTAGCAGAGAACTTTAAAGGTAGGTATCCTTTTTGAACATAGCCAATGCCATGCTCTCCTGAAATGGTGCCACCAAGTGCGACTGTTAAATTGAAAATTTCTGTAATGCCATGTGGAAGAACAGTATTCCATTCCTCATCTGTCATGGTTGATTTGATGATGTTTACATGCAGATTTCCATCGCCGGCATGGCCATAACATACAGATTCAAAACCGTATTTCTTGCCGATCTCTTTAATTCCCTTTATTAATTTGGGTAGTTCGGCTCGTGGAACTACGGTATCTTCCTCTTTATAAATGGAGTTAGATTTTACAGAAACAGCAACCAGGCGTCTCATGCTCCAAAGAGCTTCTTTTTGTGCGGTGGTATCAGCTAATAAAACATCCGTACAGCCATTCTCTTCCAATACTACGTTTATTTTTTCGCATTGCTGAAAAAGAGAGTCCTGGTTATCTCCATCTACTTGTATTAGCAAGAATGCTTCAATACCATCTACCAGATCAAAGCTAATAGAATCGTGCTCCATGACCCATTCTATTCCTTTGCGTTCAATAAATTCAAGAGAAGAAGGAGTTTGTCCGGCTCTGAAAATAGCAGAAACTGCTTCACAGGCCGATTCATTGCTTGGAAAGGAAGCGAGCATCACCATGTTTTCTGCCGGTTTAGGAATTAGTTTTACCACAATTTTGGTTACAATTCCTAAGGTACCTTCAGAACCGATAAATAATTGAGTTAAGTTATATCCGGATGAGAATTTTAGGGTATTGGCTCCCGTCCATATAATTTCGCCTGAAGGCAGAACAACCTGTAAGTTTAAAATGTACTCACGGATGGTGCCGTACTTTACTACTTGTGGGCCACCGCTGCTATGAGAAACGTTGCCCCCTATAAAACAAGAACCTTTGCTTGCCGGGTCAACCGGATAAAACAGGCCTTTCTCTTCAACCGCAGTCATAAGAACCTGAGTTATTAAACCAGCTTCTGCTGTTGCCTGCAAGTTTCTTTCATCAATCTCTATCAGTTGGTTCATGCGTTCCATGCAAATTACTAATCCGCCGTGAAGGGGTAAGGCTCCTCCGCTTAAACTGGTTCCAGCTCCCCTGGGAGTAATTGGAATCTGATTATTGGAGCAGATTTTTACGAGTTCAGAAACTTCTTCTGCAGATTTCGGGAGTGCTACAACCTCTGGGTAGAAGTGCAGATCTTCCGTTTCATCATGCGAAAAGCGGAATAGGTCGTCTTTTTCAAAGAAGGTATGATCGCTGCCGGTAACGTTGATTATTTCGGCAAGTATTTCAGGAGTTATAGGATTGAATTCCATTTTTTAATCTTTCTTATGCCATTGTATAGTGACTCTCGCCTGAGCCCTATCTCCACCGAATGGAGGATTTATTTTGCTTATACTAACCTCGATACGAGTTAGATGCTGAAATTCTAGTTTAATATTTTCTAATATTTCGTCGGCTACGGTTTCCAGAAGCTTTCTTGGATTTTTCATTGCAGTGGTCGCAATGGAGTAAAGCTGTTCGTAGTTTACAGTGTGCTCTAGTTGATCATCGCCAAGGCCGGAGCTATCGAAGAAGGTTTTAATGTTCACAAAGTATTCGTTTCCGAGTATTTGTTCTTCCGGATAAAAGCCATGGTAGCTATAAAAACGAAGATCTTCTAAATTGACTTGAACGGTTTTTCCCATAACAATGAATTAATCTACCAACGGAATGTGAATAAAAAAGAGAATCAGACTTATTCGAAGTAATTTAAAGTATTGAAACCACCCTTTTTCAAGTAGTCTTCTTTTTGCATTTCTTTTAAATCTGAGTGCATCATGTCTTGAATCAGCGCATCTAAGCTGTATTTAGGTTTCCAACCTAATTGCTTAAAGGCTTTTGATGCATCGCCAATTAATAGCTCTACTTCTGTAGGTCTGAAATAACGAGGATCTACCCGAACTACCGTTTGTCCTATTTTCACAAGTTCCGGATTTAGGCCTAAAGATACGAGCTGTGCTTCATCAAAATCAATTACTACGCCCTTTTCATTTTTCCCTTTACCGGCAAACTCGATTTCTATTCCTACTTCTTCAAAGCTTCTTCTAACGAACTCACGCACGGTAGTGGTTACCCCGGTTGCAATTACATAATCTTCTGCTTTTTCTTGCTGAAGCATTAACCACATGGCTTCCACATAGTCTTTTGCATGCCCCCAATCTCGTTGCGCAGAAAGGTTTCCCAGATATAAGCAATCTTGTGAGCCCAATGCGATTTTGCTGACTGCACGTGTGATTTTACGGGTTACAAAAGTTTCTCCCCGAATAGGGCTTTCGTGATTAAACAAGATGCCGTTACAGGCATACATATCATAAGCTTCGCGGTAATTTACGGTAATCCAATAGGCGTAAAGTTTTGCTACAGCATAAGGAGAACGCGGATAAAATGGCGTGTTTTCATTTTGTGGAACTTGCTGAACCAAGCCATAAAGTTCAGAAGTTGAAGCTTGATAGATGCGGCATTTATCTTTTAATCCAAGCATACGAACCGCTTCCAAAAGGCGTAACATGCCTAAACCATCTACGTTTGCTGTATATTCTGGCGTATCAAAGCTTACTTGTACATGGCTTTGAGCTGCTAAATTGTAAATCTCATCGGGCTGTGTTTCCTGAACAATTCGGATCAGGTTGGTAGAGTCTGTCAGATCTCCATAATGCAGGGTGAAATGTCTGTCTTTCTCGTGCGGATCTTGGTAAAGATGATCTATACGATCTGTATTAAACAGGGAACTTCTGCGTTTTACTCCATGCACAATATAGCCTTTTCTTAATAGGAACTCGGCTAAATATGCTCCATCTTGTCCGGTTATACCTGTTATTAAAGCCGTTTTCATTAATTGGGGTTATATATTTTTGATTGCTTTAGAACGGTTTCCAGTAAATATTTTCCGTATCCGCTTTTTACTAAAGGTTTCGCTATTTTTTCTAATTGTTCAGCATCAATAAACTTCATGCGGTAGGCAACTTCTTCTATACAGCCAATTTTTAGACCTTGTCTTTCTTCAATTACCTGTACAAATTGTCCGGCTTGCATTAAGGATGTAAAAGTTCCGGTATCTAACCAGGCAGTTCCTCTGCCAAAAATGCCAACGCTTAAACTGTCCTCATTAAGATAGGCTTTATTGACATCCGTAATTTCGTATTCTCCTCTTGGAGAAGGTTTCAGATTTTCAGCAATCGATATGACAGAGTTGTCGTAGAAATAAAGTCCGGGAACCGCATAATTTGATTTAGGTTCATCTGGTTTTTCTTCAATTGAAATTACCTTATTAGCATGGTCAAATTCTACCACACCATAACGTTCCGGATCTGAAACCTGATAAGCAAATATTAAAGCGCCATCAACATCTTTTTTGGATTGCAGTAAATTCGCAATTCCATCTCCATGGAAAATATTGTCACCTAAGATCAAAGCCACCTTATCGTTTCCGATAAACTCTTTACCAATAACAAAAGCCTGCGCCAAACCATTGGGTACAGATTGCTCGGCATATGAAAATGAGCATCCTAAGCTGGATCCATCACCTAATAATTTTTTGAAATTAGGTAAGTCATAAGGTGTGGAAATGATTAGGATCTCATTAATCCCTGCAAGCATCAGCGTTGATAAAGGATAGTAAATCATCGGCTTGTCGTAAACAGGCATTAATTGCTTGCTGACAGCTAAAGTAAGTGGGTGTAGGCGGGTTCCTGAGCCTCCTGCTAAAATAATTCCTTTCAAAATATGCGATTTAAATAGTAAAAGTATAAAATATTTTCCTTTCCATGCAACCTTTCAGTCCAATGTACCGTCTTAAGTAAAATGGAATATCAGACATAATAGCGCTTTAAGATTTAATTCCGGTTAAAAAATTTTTAAATTAACACTAATAATAAGAATCAGATGAAATCACTTCTCTTAACATTTTTAAATATTGCATTTATTGCAGCAGGTGTTAACGCACAGAATCAGCAGGTTATACAAGTAAGAAGGACCGATACGGTGCGTGTTATTGCAGATAGCACAGTCGTTGAAATAAAAAATGACGGACAAAAAAAGCGGGTTAAATTGATTTTTGAATATGGAAGTGATTCAATAGGGAAACCTGTTAAAGTTTCGATAAATAGAGAGGACAAGCGGGATTCGGTTAAGAAAAGCAATCCTTTCTTTATTGGTTTAACCTTTTCTCATTTTGATTTAGGTTTGACGAAGATCCTTGATAACGGTAAAATCAGCCTTTCTCCTACAAATGAGTTTCTGGATTATAAGACTTGGAAAACTATTAATGTAGGTTTTGATGTCTTTAAAATGGGCTATAAATTTACCGATCAGTTTAATATGCAAATTGCTGCCGGCTTTGATTGGACACATATTCGGTTAAAAAAGGATATTTTATTTCTGGAAGATACACGCCCTTTGACTTATGTTGAATCGGATATTGATTATAGTAAAAATCGGTTCACCTCAAGCTATTTGCGCATTCCGTTAACTTTTACATTGAGTACCAAGGCAGGTGCTTTGCCAAAACGTTTAAATGTGGCAGTGGGCCCTATGGCCGGAATACTATTGCAGGGAAGCCAGAAGGTGAAAAGTGAGGCAGAGGGCAAGCATAAAGTGAAAGATGATTTTAACTTTGCACCTATAACTTATGGTGCCTTTGCAAGAGTATGGTATGGAAGTTTAGGTGTATACACTAAATATTATTTCAACGATATGTTTGTGGATAGTCCGGATCAGGAAGGAGTAAAGAACCTTAGCTTTGGTTTGATGTTTATGTTTTAATAAACAAGAATTGTATAGAAATATAGATCGACATTTAGAAAGAAATGAATACGGAGTCCTTTTTAGAAGGCTGTAGATTAAATGATCGGAAGGCGCAGGAAATGCTCTACCGAGCATTTTCTTCTAAAATGATGGGAGTTTGTTTACGATATGCGAGTTCTCAGTTTGAGGCTGAAGATATTCTGCAAATGGGTTTTATTAAAGTTTTTAAAAATATAAATCAGTTTGCAAATAAGGGATCTTTAGAAGGTTGGGTAAGGCGAATTATGGTGAATACTGCGATAGAGTTTTCTCGGAAAAGTGTGATCCTTCAAGATATTGATGCGGTTAATGAGAGCACGATAATTGATTCGCAGTTGTTTGAAATCGATGGACTGGAGGTTAAGGATTTATTGAAGATGATTCAGGATTTAGCACCTGGTTATCGTTTGGTATTTAATATGTATGCTATTGAGGGCTTTTCTCATAAAGAAATTGCTAAGGCATTGGATATAAGTGAGAGTGCTTCAAAATCGCAGTTATTTAGAGCGAGAATGAGATTGCAGGAGAAGATTAAATTAATGGAAGGAGAGGTAAATGGAATCAAGTCATAATAAAAATTTTGATAAGCAGGTTAAAAGGAAGTTTGAGGATTTTTCGGCAGAAGTTCCTTCTTCTTTGTGGGCTGGTATTGAAAAAGAGATTGAACCTGGAGAGGTTAAAATTAAGAAGGTGTTTAATTTAAAACGCTACCGTTATATAAGTATTGCTGCTGCCTCACTAATCATTGGATTTACGATTTGGAAGATTCAGCCTGAAGAGAAGATATTTCTTAGTGGAGAAGCAACTGTAGAAGAAACTGCGCTTGTTCAGGAACCGGAGGTTAAGCAATCGGCAGATGAAAAGTTGAGTCCGTTAGTGGTTGAAGAAAAAAAGGAACCTGTTTTAATTAAAGCTCCTGAACCTGTATCGGTAGCTGTGGTGAATGATGATGATAATGATCAGCGTCAGCAAGATTCTCAAACAGCAATTGAGGAAAAAACAGAAGAGTTTGCGCCCAGAGAGCCGATCATGGCTGTAAATGCATCGGTTGAAAATGATAATTCCTCAATTATTGATGATGCGAGTGCAATTTCTCCTTTGAATAAGACGCCGGATATTAAAGATGTGAGTCTGGATTCTTTGTATCAAGGGCCAGAATTGGCAGAAACTAAACCCGAAGAGCGGCAGAACCTTGTAAGTGGTATCTTAAATTTTGTTGCCGCTAATCTTCAGATTGGCGGAGATAGAAGACTGGAATTCACTGAAAATGAACATGGTATTATCAAAATTGGGTTAAAGGGAATTTTTGCTAAAAATGATAGATAGACAAGATTCTTAAAATTCATACCTTCGTGGGGAATTTATTTTAATAAAATGTCGAATTCCTCAAAAGATAATTCCTGTGAATTTGTGCCTGGCGATGTTTACGTGGCTGATTCTTCTTTGTTGGTAATAAATGATTTATCAAGAAAGTATTCTGATAAACCTGATTCGGGAGGACTTAAGTCGATCAGTTTCTCTGTAAATAAGAATGAGATTACAGCTATTATAGGTAAAAGCGGCAGTGGAAAGAGCACTTTGCTTCGTTTGATTTATGGTTTGCTGGAGCCTGATGCAGGTGAAGTTCGTTTTGAAGGATGGAAAGTTATTGGGCCAACTGATAAATTAATTCCGGGACACCCGGCTATGCGCATGGTTTCTCAGCATTTTGATGATCTGAATACCTATGCGAATGTATATGACAATGTTGCTTCGCAACTTAGTAATGAGGACCTTGATCATAAAGAAAAGCAAACACTTCTTACTCTAAAGCGTCTTCGGATCGATCATTTAAAGAATCAGCGAATTAGTGATTTAAGTGGAGGGGAGAAACAACGTGTAGCTATTGCCAGAGCTTTAATTACCCAGCCTAAGTTGCTTTTGATGGATGAGCCTTTTAATCAAATTGATGCTGCATTTAGAGATGAGTTGCAAAGAGATTTAAAGGAGATTGTAGAAGAAACGGATCTGTCTGTGATTTTAGTTTCGCATGATCCTTCAGAGGTTTTAGGGATGGCAAATCAATTGGTTATTTTAAAAGACGGATCTTTGGTTGCCTTTGGCGAGCCTGTAGCTCTTTATAATAATCCGCCCAGCAAATATGTGGCCCGTATGCTAGCAAAGAGTAATATTTTAACCGCAGAGCAGGTTAGGGACTTAAATATTACAGAAGAAGGGGACAATTTTGCTATTCATCCTGAATGGATCAAGGTGAGAGCCAGCAAAAGAGGCCGCTTTGAAGTGAGGATGGTTTTATTCAGGGGCTTTTATGAAGAATTGATTATTCATAACTCACATCTGTATCTTCGCGTATACCATATGAAGCACGGGCAGTTGAAAAAGGGAGATAGGGTAAACTGTCAGATATTGAAATCGACGCCTATTACCGATAAGGATCCTTCTCTTTTAGCTTGATTACTGTACCATTTTATTGGCACAGGCTGAACTGGCAAACGCTTCTGGTTTTGCTTTGAAAACAAAGCCCATTCCCAGAATATAACCCATGGCTTCATGCAATGCCTGATTTGACTTGAATTTAGGATTGGTATTGATATCAGCATGTACTTCTAGTCCGATATCATATTTATCCAGCATACTGCAAAGGTCATAAGCTATGGAAATGGAACGTTGCACTTCGGATAGCATTCTTCTTTTGATGCTCATCCTCTCTCTGGTACGTTCTTGGTGGATAAACATAAAGGCACCCTTTTTTTCTCGCAGGAAGACAATAACAGTGGCAAAGTCAGTTACTAATCCTTTAACCTGCGAGTCGGTACCGATACATACTTTTAATTTGTTTCCAACCTCATTCTCTCTTAAAATTACATTGTTTACTTCTTCTAAAATATCTTGTTGTAATACCTCGCCATTAAATTTTTTCCAAGTCATGAGTTCTGATTTATAATAGTTTTAGTTTAATATAATATCATTCAAGTTCTTTGTTTCTTTAAATAAAGGCAGTTTAGTTACAAAGCTTATATTTTTAAAGGAACTTTCTGGTTTGTTTTTGTAGCTAAGTAGATTGCATCAATGATCTTTGAATCTTTCAAAGCCTCTTCCCCATCAACAGGAACTACAGGTGATTTTCCATCTAAAATAATACCTGCCATTTCTTCCATTTGTACCGTTTGATGGGTTACGTGTGGTATGTTTAGTTCACCTTTATTAGTACGGCCTTTTATAGGTCCATATCCGGTAGAAGGGTTTAATTCAGCAAATCCTTTTTCTCCGTTTAAGAAAAATCGATCCAGGTAATTCATGTTGTAAGTTGACAGGCATGAGGCTACTGCGCCACTTGGAAACCCTAATTGAAATTGAATGGTTTCATCAACACCTTCTTTAAATTTCACATGATCTGTTTTTGTTTCCTGTGCTGTAACCCAAATTGGTTCTTCTCCGATAAGGTATCTTGCACCGTTGATAGCATAAATTCCGATATCCATCATAGAGCCTCCACCTGCCAGTTGCTTATTTAAACGCCATTGTGTCGGATCGCCTATTCTAAAGCCGCATAATCCTTGAAAGAACATAATTTTACCAAAATCTCCCGCTTTTCTCATGCGAATGATTTCTAAGGTATTTGCTTCAAAATGCATTCTATATCCCACCAATAATTTAACATTTGCTTGTTTACAAGCATCGATCATTTCTTGTGCTTCTTTGGCGTTTATTCCCATTGGTTTTTCACAAATCGCATGTTTCCCTGCTTTGGCAACCCTTATAACTTGATCGTGGTGTAGAGAATTAGGGGTTATAACATATACTGCATCTATATCGGGATTGTCCTTAATAAGATCAAAGTTGTCATAGTTGTAGCAATTTTTTTCTGGAATATTGTACTTCTTTTGCCAGTCACTAACTTTTGAAGGGGTGCCACTTATAACTCCTACTAATTTAGCTCTTTTGCATGATTGCATAGCTTCGGCTACCCGGGTACCGTAGCTGCCTAGGCCCATTATAGCTACCCGAAGTACGGGTCCTTGGTATAAGGAAGTGGATATCCCTTCTAAACCTGTTGATTTATAAGTAGATAATAATGGTAAAGCAAGTGCAGAAACAGTGATATTCTTTAAAAAATTACGACGTGTATTCATAACAGATATTATAATGTTAATAGAGATTGAAAAAGATTTTATTAAATATAGTATTTATATCGTTTACCTGTTTTTATCTCTATTCATTTAAATTCCTTAAAGCGTTATAAATATACCTTTAATTGAGGACTGTTTTTCTTTATTGGCTGTTGTTAAATTGTAAACAAAAGGTTAATTATCAGAAATGTATCAAAATAATTTAGTCGAAATTGTCCTCCTTTAGCGAACAATTCCTAATTTTACGCGTTACCTCTAAATGATAACAGTAAAAAACAATACAAAATGAGAAAGAAATTGAATTTAAGTTTGGTGGCTTTGGCATTGGCTGCAACTAGTTTTACAGCCTGTAATTCTGGATCTCAGAATACTGAAAATAATGCAGATGCTGCTGATACAGTTGCTACACAGGAGATACAAGTTGTTCCTGTTGCAGACTCGAAAGCTTTTCCTGGAGCAAGTTTAGAAATTAGTTCGATTACTTCTGAAAAAGTTGGAACCGACTCTGCTCGTATTACAGTTAAATATGATGTAAAGAACTTTACATTAACTGAGCATACGGATGATATGAATGCAGATCATATGGCGAATTCTAAAGAGGGGCAGCATATCCACTTTATTTTAGATAATACACCGTATACTGCTTTGTATAAGCCAGAAAATACAACCATGGTTAAGTTGGGAACAGAACATTATTTGCTGTCATTCTTATCACGTTCTTACCATGAATCAATTAAAGAAGAAGGAGCTGCAGTTTTAAAACATTTTAGAATTGATGAAAATGGAACTCTTTCTGATCTGCCTCTACCTAAAGACGCATCTTTATTCTATAGCAGACCAAAAGGAGAATATACAGGTGCTGATACAGAACGTGTATTATTGGATTTCTATGTATGGAATACAGATTTGAAAGACGGTAAAAAAGTAAAGGCTACTATTAATGGAACTGATTTCTTGTTAGATAATTGGGGACCATATGAGATTTTGAATGCACCAAAGGGTGAGTTAACAGTGAATTTGTCATTGGTTGATCAAAATGGTAATCCCTTATCGGGTGATAATGTATCGATCAATCGTACAGTAACATTAAAATAATACTTAGAAAACCTGTTTAAAGGTTAATGATATGTAGTGCTAAACGTCTTCAGAATTTCTGAAGACGTTTTTTGTTTTGCGTTATAATTTTAATGCTAGGTGTGAATTTGTACATTTGTTGTCTAATTTTAAGAAATGAGTTTAACACTTTCTCACGTATCAGATATAGTTGCCAGTCTGGATTTATCGCAACCTTTGAGCGAAAAATTAATAGAGGACTACGATTCGATTGCATCCAAAGAAGATTTGTTTCAATGGATACAGCAAATCGGTATTGATGCTGGAAAAATTGAAGCTGCGGCTGATCTGGTTGCTGATTTGGAAGAACGTATTAATTTAGTTCAGCATAAACTTAAGTTTATTGGTGAGGATCAAAAGCCGGCAGTATTGGTTTTAACCGGAGTAGTTCCTGCTGTTATTGAGACAAATGACTATCTGAAAGAGGTTTTAAAGATTGCTGGTTCTAAAATTTACAGTGCAAATGAAGAAGAAGCTTTTAATCCGGATATCCTGCTTATAATTTCTGACCAGATGGAAAGCCTCTTTAGTGAAGTTGGAGTTCTTCTATCTATGGAGGAGTGGCAGAATACCAATGCCGTTAAGAAAAACAGGATGTATTTGATTAATGGCGAAAATAACTTTGGAGGCTATAGCTCAAGAATAGCTGAAGATGTGGAAATATTGGCAGAAATTATTTATCCTCAATATTTGACCTTTGGTGGAAATGGTGAATCCTGGGTTCAATTTGAAGTATAATAAAAAAATGCCAGCTATATAGGATGTCCTAAATAACTGGCATTTTGTCTGTTTAGACGAATTATTTTCTAAACGATGTTCTTGTATTTAATTCTTTTCGGTATAAGGTCACCAAGTCGTTTCTTGCGATTTTCTTCATAATCTGAATAGTTTCCTTCAAAGAAGTAAACTTGCGAGTCTCCTTCGAAAGCCAATATATGAGTACAGATACGATCGAGGAACCAACGGTCGTGAGAAATAACTACGGCACATCCTCCGAAATTTTCCAATCCTTCTTCTAAAGCTCTCAGGGTATTGATGTCAATGTCGTTGGTAGGCTCATCTAATAAGAGCACATTTGAGCTCTTTTTCAATGTTATGGCCAGGTGAACACGGTTGCGTTCTCCTCCTGAAATTACACCTACCTTCTTTTGCTGATCGGCACCGTTGAAGTTAAACTTCGAAACATAGGCTCTTGAATTGATCGTTTTAGTTCCTAATTGGATGTTGTCAAGACCGTCTGTTATGTTTTCCCAGACAGATTTTTCAGCATCCAGATCATTATGCATTTGATCAACGTAACCCAGAACGACTGTTTCTCCAACTCTAAAAGTTCCTGTATCGGGCTGCTCTTGTCCGGTAATTAGTCGGAATAAGGTGGTTTTTCCAGCTCCGTTAGGGCCGATAATTCCAACAATACCAGCAGGTGGTAAAGAGAAACTAAGGTTTTCGAACAAGACTTTATGTCCATAAGCCTTGCTGATATTTTCAGCCTGGATTACAATATTTCCTAAGCGCGGACCTGGAGGGATAAAGAGCTCTAGTTTTTCTTCGCGCTCTTTTGTTTCCTCTGAGGCTAGTTTTTCGTAGTTGTTTAATCTGGCTTTTGATTTAGCATGACGGGCTTTTGGAGCCATACGTGCCCATTCTAATTCACGCTCCAGTGATTTCTGTCTTTTACTTTCAGTTTTTTCTTCTTGTGCTAAACGTTTTGCTTTTTGATCAAGCCATGATGAGTAATTGCCTTTCCATGGAATACCTTCGCCACGATCAAGCTCCAGGATCCAGCCTGCTACATTATCTAAGAAATAGCGGTCATGCGTTACAGCGATAACTGTTCCTTTATATTGTTGTAGATGTTGTTCAAGCCAATCGATTGATTCGGCATCCAGGTGGTTGGTTGGCTCATCCAGTAATAAAACATCGGGCTCTTGCAGTAAAAGCCGGCATAAAGCAACACGGCGACGTTCACCTCCTGAAAGGGTTGCAATTTTTGTATCAGGTTCCGGACAGCGAAGCGCATCCATAGCACGCTCTAGTTTATTATCAAGCTCCCATCCACCCATTGCATCAATCTGATCTTGCAGTTCGCCTTGTCGGATCATTAATTTATCCATGGCGTCAGGGTTTTCATACACTTCCGGCAGTCCAAACTTTTCGTTTGTTTCTTCGTATTCTTTTAATATCGAAATGATCTCTACACAGCCTTCCTCAACAGTTTCGCGAACTGTTTTGTCGGGATCCAGATGTGGTTCTTGTTCTAATAGACCAACTGAAAAGCCTGGAGAGAAGACGACTTCTCCTTGAAAAGATTTATCGATGCCTGCAATGATTTTTAAAAGGGAGGATTTTCCTGATCCGTTAAGTCCGATGACGCCAATCTTGGCACCATAGAAAAACGACAGGTAAATGTTTTTTAAAACTTGTTTCTGTGGTGGATAGATTTTATTTACTCCAGCCATCGAAAAAATGATTTTCTCTTCTGACATATTTTCTGATATTTTGAGTTCAAATATCGTGATATTTAGCAATTTAGTGCCATTTTTTTCCTAAAACTTAGAATTCTGCCAATTAAATGCCATTGTTCTCGCTGTGGCTCAATTCTTGATGAATGATTAAAAGCTGTAATTGTTTAATTGAATAATTAATATATTAGAGCAATTAAAAAAAGGAAACTTATGGATGCGAAATTCTCGCCACGTGTAAAAGACGTAATCTCTTTCAGTAGGGAGGAGGCGTTAAGACTTGGGCACGACTATATAGGCACCGAGCATTTATTATTAGGCCTTATCAGAGAGGGGGATGGAATGGCGATTAAAATACTCGATAGTAATGGAGTAGATACATCACGTTTACGTCGTTCTATTGAGGAGGCTGTAAAAGGAACTTCAGTAACCAGTGCCAATTTAGGCAATATCCCATTAACTAAACAGGCTGAAAAGGTATTGAAGATTACCTATTTAGAAGCAAAAATATTTAAGAGTGAAGTAATTGGTACAGAACACTTATTGCTGTCTATTTTAAGAGACGAAGATAATATCGCCTCTCAGATACTTCAACAATATAATATTAATTACGATGTATTTAAGGCTGAAGTAGAGCAAAATCGTACAGAAATATCTGATCAGGCAAGTTCTGCTGCCGGCGATGAAGATTATAGGGAAGAAGATTACGGACAACCTAAAAAGGTATCAGATATTAAATCGAAGACCCCTGTATTGGATAATTTCGGACGAGATTTAACTCGCGCTGCAGAGGAAGGCAGATTGGATCCTATTGTTGGACGTGAAAAAGAAATAGAACGTGTTTCTCAGATTCTTTCTCGTCGGAAGAAGAATAAT
The DNA here is from genome assembly GCF_004339765.1 of Albibacterium bauzanense. Taxonomy (GTDB): domain Bacteria; phylum Bacteroidota; class Bacteroidia; order Sphingobacteriales; family Sphingobacteriaceae; genus Albibacterium; species Albibacterium bauzanense. The sequence goes on from NZ_SMGO01000002.1 coordinate 827,022, forward strand.
CCAATTCTGATTGGAGAGCCAGGTGTGGGTAAGTCTGCTATTGCAGAGGGATTGGCATTACGGATTATTCAACGTAAGGTTTCTCGCGTGCTTTTTAACAAACGCGTTGTTACGTTAGACCTGGCTTCATTAGTTGCTGGAACAAAATACCGTGGACAATTTGAAGAACGTATGAAGGCTGTTATGAATGAACTCGAGAAATCGCCTGATGTGATTTTGTTCATTGATGAAATTCATACAATTGTTGGTGCAGGTGGAGCCTCTGGCTCGTTAGACGCTTCTAACATGTTTAAACCTGCTTTAGCGCGTGGAGAAATTCAATGTATTGGAGCAACGACATTAGATGAGTACCGTCAGTTTATTGAGAAAGATGGTGCATTGGATCGTCGTTTCCAAAAGGTTTTAGTTGAGCCTGCAACACAGGAAGAAACAATAGAGATATTAAATAGGATTAAGGATAAATACGAAGAACACCATGGTGTTACGTATACTCCTGAAGCTATTGAGGCCTGTGTGGCATTGACTACTCGTTATATTACAGATCGTTTTTTACCAGATAAGGCAATTGACGCATTGGATGAATCGGGTTCTCGTGTTCACTTGAACAATATCCATGTTCCGCAGACAATAATCGATATCGAGGAAAAGATCGAAGAGATTAAAATCGAAAAGAACAAAGTAGTTCGCAGTCAGAAATACGAAGAAGCTGCAAAATTACGCGATACTGAAAAACGCCTATTAGAAGAGCTTGAAGCTGAGAAAAATACTTGGGAAGCTGAAACTAAGACTAAACGTTATACAGTATCGGAAGATAATGTAGCAGAAGTTGTATCAATGATGACTGGTATACCTGTACAGCGTGTAGGACAAACTGATAGTCAGAAACTTCTTGGAATGGGTGAAGCCATGAAGAAGAGGATCATCGGACAAGATGAGGCTGTTCAGAAATTGGTTCGTGCTATTCAACGTACTCGTGCAGGATTAAAAGATCCTAAAAAGCCGATCGGTTCTTTCATTTTCTTGGGACCTACAGGAGTTGGTAAAACCGAACTTGCAAAGGAACTTGCCAGGTTTATGTTTGATAGTGAAGATGCTCTTATTCAAATTGACATGAGTGAGTATATGGAGAAATTTGCGATATCACGTTTAGTGGGCGCGCCTCCAGGATATGTTGGTTACGAAGAAGGTGGACAGTTAACTGAAAAGATACGCAGAAAACCTTATTCAGTAGTTTTATTGGATGAGATTGAGAAAGCACACCCTGATGTATTTAATATTTTACTTCAAGTATTGGATGAAGGACAGTTGACCGATAGCTTAGGAAGGAAAGTAGACTTTAGGAATACAATTGTTATCATGACCTCTAATATTGGTGCAAGACAATTGAAAGATTTCGGGCAAGGTGTAGGATTTACTACAAGTGCGAAAAGCGGACAAGCAGACGCGCATTCAAGAAGTGTTATTGAGAATGCATTGAAACGTACGTTTGCTCCTGAATTCTTAAACCGCGTTGACGATGTTATTGTATTTAATTCATTGAGAAAAGAAGAAATCTTTAAGATCATTGATATTGAACTTAGAACATTGTTTGAAAGAATTGAGAGCTTAGGTTATACCATTAAATTGACTGATTCTGCTAAAGATTACATTGCTGAAAAAGGATTTGATTCTAACTTTGGTGCCCGTCCTTTAAAACGAGCTATTCAGAAGTATCTGGAAGATCCGGTAGCTGAAGAAATCTTGAAAGGTGAATTGGCTGACGGCAGCACACTGGAGGTTTCTTACGATAAGGATAAAGATGAGGTTGTTGTGAAAAGCTTGAAAGATGGTAAAGCAAAACCACCGAAACCGACAGATGTAAGTCCGAAGGCGGCTAAGAAAGACGATAAGAAAGAAGAAAAATAATCTTTCTATTAAGATAAAAACAGAAAAAGGCGCGATAAAATAATATTTTATTGCGCCTTTTTCTGTTTTGGCTTATTGTTTGTGTTAAACCTTTATACATTTTGAGAATCTATTTAATAAAATAATAAAACTAATTTATATGAAAAAGCCATTACTATTTTTATGTGCATTGTTAATGATCGGGTTAACAGCATGTGATGACACGAACGACGTTCAACCAACATATGAGAATCCTAATACAGCATTTGTTGTGACATTAGATCCAAGTGGTTGGAAACGTATATCAAATGCAAAAATTGCTTTTGATATACCACTAAAAGATTTAACAGAATACTACTTGCTTCAAGGTGGAGTTGCTGTAGCATTGAGCTTTGACGATGAAGATTCTTATGAGATTCTACCCACAACTTCAGAAGGTTTAGCTTATTCTGTAAACTATGCGATTGGATGGGTAACTATTTACGCTGATGATCCATTAGCTGATGATGGTGTGACGACAACATTCCCTACGGGCGATATCATTGCGAAAATTATATTGTCGACTACAGATTATTTAGATTATCAGGGAATGTTCAATTCTCCGGAAGTAAAGTTTAAACAATTGAAATAAATCATTTTCATTGTATTATAAAAAGTAAAGGCAATATTTTTAAATATTGCCTTTACTTTTTATAATATGTTTAAGAACTATTTCCGTTTTAATTGCAGTTAGAAATGGTTTTTTGTTAAATTGAATTATTAGAGAAAATAAAATTAATATACTATGCAAATAGCTTTTCATGGTGCTGCAAAAACTGTAACCGGTAGCAAACATTTAATTACTTTGAAGAACGGCACTACCATTTTATTAGACTGTGGGATGTTTCAAGGAAGAGGCTCTGACAGCGATATTCTAAATAAACATTTTGGATTTACTCCGTCAGAGGTTGATTATGTTGTGTTATCTCATGCCCACATTGACCATACTGGTTTGTTGCCTTTGTTGGTAAAAGAAGGTTTTCGTGGGAAGATTATTTGTACGCCGGCTACGCGAGATTTATGCAAGATATTATTGCTGGACTCTGCCCATATTCAGGAATCAGATACTCGCTATTTAAATAAGAATTTATTGAAGCAGGGTAAAAAACCTGTCGATCCTTTATATGATACGGAGGATGCTCATTTGGCTCTTTCACTTTTCCGTACAGTTAAATATCATACAGAGTTTGATCTGTGCAAAGGAGTAAAGTTGCTTTATACGGATGCTGGCCATATTATAGGAAGCGCGGCTGTGCACCTCGATATTATGGAAGATGGAAAACTGACTAAGATTTCTTTTTCTGGAGATGTGGGCCGTTATGGTGATCTTATCTTGAAGTCTCCAGAAGAGTTTCGACAGGCTGATTACATCTTATTAGAATCGACCTATGGTGACGAAATTCATGAAAAGATCGTATCTACAGAAGAGATGCTAAACCGGGTTATACAAGAAACATGCGTACAAAGAGGAGGGAAGGTTATTATTCCAGCTTTTAGCGTGGGTAGAACGCAAGAGCTATTATACCATTTGAATAATTTAGGCCTGAGTAATAAGCTGCCTAAAATTCCTGTATATGTAGATAGCCCGCTATCAGAGAAAGCTACCTTAGTTGTGAAATCACATCCCTGGAGTTTTAATGAAAAGGTTCAGGAGGTTATGAAGAGTGATGATGATCCTTTTGATTTTCCGGGCTTGCATTTTGTAGAAGATGCAGAAGAGTCTAAATCATTGAACTTTAGAAAGGAGCCTTGTATTATTATTTCTGCATCAGGAATGGCGGAAGCAGGAAGAGTAAAGCATCATATCAAAAACAATATTGAAGATCCAAAGAATACAATATTACTTGTGGGCTATAGTGAGCCGGGGTCATTAGCCGGAAGGTTAAAGGCTGGTGTAGAAATGGTATCAATTTTCGGTGAGAAATTTTTTGTAAAGGCGAAGGTGGAGAGTGTTCAGTCGATGAGTGCGCATGGAGATCAGAATGATTTGCTTCAGTTTATTTCAAAGCAAAACCCTGCTCAGCTAAAGAAAATATTCTTGGTTCATGGAGATCCTGACACTCAACTTATCTTTAAGAATAAGTTAATGGGACAGGGATACCAGGTAGAAATTCCTGAACGCCATCAATCTTTTGAGTTAAATTAATATTAGCTGCAGATATATAGATTAGTATTAAGTATAAAAGAAAAAGCGGAATCCTGAGGTTATCAAGATTCCGCTTTTTCTTTTATCTTTTTTAAATGTTATTCAGTCATATCGTCAATGATTCTTTGGCTTACTCCTGTAAAAGAGAAACCTCCATCATGGAAAAGGTTTTGCATAGTAACCATCTTGGTCAGATCTGAGAATAAAGAAACGGCGTAGTTAGCACATTCGTCTGCAGTTGCGTTTCCTAGCGGTGACATTTTATCTGCATAATCAACGAAACCATCAAAACCTTTAACGCCCGAACCTGCTGTTGTACGAGTTGGCGACTGGCTGATTGTATTGATTCTAACGTGTTTCTTAACACCGTATTGGTATCCGAAATTACGGGCAATGCTTTCTAACAAAGCTTTGGCATCCGCCATATCGTTGTAATCCGGGAATACGCGTTGACCGGCAATGTAGCTAAGTGCAACAACAGAACCCCACTCGTTGATAGCATCTTTCTTCATAGCAGTTTGCAAGATACGATGAAGACTGATTGCAGAGATATCAAATCCCTTATGCATATAATCGTAATTGTTTTCGGTATAATGAATTCCTTTACGAACGTTAATACTCATCCCGATTGAATGAAGGATAAAGTCAACGCCTCCACCAAAATGCTCAATAGCTTTATCGAATAAATTGTCAATATCTGCCTGACTTGTTACATCTGCAGGGATAACCGGTGCATTATTGCATTCTTTTGAAAGTTGATCAATTGTTCCCATTCTTAAAGCAACCGGTGCATTAGTTAAAATGATCTCAGCTCCTTCTTCTACGCATTTTAATGCGGTTTTCCATGCAATAGAACGGTCATCTAGCGCACCGAAAATGATTCCTTTTTTTCCTTTTAATAAGTTGTATGCCATAATGGATTGTTTTATTTTCGATTTTGTACCAAAGGTTGTAAAAAGTTGCTGATCTGCCAAATTACATGAACCTTTTGTCTGTTTATTAACGGTATTTATTCTGTATTAGTTTTTATTTAAGGTAAGTAGTTCTTTCGCATGCAAGAAAGCTGTTTCGCTGATATCTTTACCGCCCAGCATTTGTGCGATCTCCTGAATACGTTCTTCTGGATTTAACAATTGAATATTGGTTTGGGTATGATTTGTTTTTTCTTCTTTAAAAACTTTGAAATGAGAAGAGCCTTGCGAGGCGATCTGAGGTAAATGCGTAATGGCAATTACTTGCAGGTTCTCTGTGAGTTTCTTCATCAGGTCACCAACTTTAATAGCAACCTCGCCTGAAATCCCGGTGTCGATCTCATCAAAGATAATGGTTGGTAACGCAGATGTTTTAGCAACTAGTGATTTGATAGCCAGCATTAACCGCGATAGCTCTCCGCCAGATGCAACCTTACTTACTGATTGTGGTTCCTGGCCCAGGTTCGCAGTAAAGAGAAACTCTACTTCATCTTTTCCACTGCTGCGGAGTTCTTCTGCCGGAAGCGCATTAAGCTTTATTTTGAAAATACTTTGCGGCATTTCAACCTTCGTTAATGAAGAAACGATTTCCTTTTCTATTAAAGGAATGGCCTCTTGCCGGCGTTGTGAAAGCTCATCGGCCAAGGCCAAAGCCTGTTGATTCAGCAACTCTTTTTTTGCTTTTAGCTTTAATATATTATCCTCATTGACTGATACGGCGTTGATCTTTTCATCAAGCTCATCTCTTAACTTAATTAAATCTTCAACAGTATTAACCTGATGCTTTTGTTGAAGTTTATAAATTAAACTCAGACGATCCTGAACAATAAGCATACGCTCACCATCCACAAATGTATCGTTGTCTAATTGATAGATTTCTTCATTAATATCTTTCAACTCAATGATACTGCTATTTAAACGAGCAGATAACTCATGAATGCTGGGTAGAAACCTTTCACATTGTTGCAATTGAGATAGGCCTTCTTTTAGAAGCTGTAATGCAGACTGTTCTTGTGCATCCAGTGCAAAACTTGCCTGTTGTAAGCTTCGCTTTATCTCTTCTGCATGGCTAAGCTTGTTTACTTCTTCTTCTAATAGTTTTTGTTCATCAGGTTCCAGGTTTGCTTCTAGAAGTTCATCAAATAAGAATTGATGATAGTCTGTTTCTGATTTAAGCTGTGCTGATTCTTTTACAAGTCTGTTATAAGATTCTTTCGCCTTATTGAAGCTTGTAAATGTTTTATGGAAGCGGGCTAGCAGGTCGCTATTCTCCGCAACGCCATCAATGGTTAATAACTGAAAAGACTCTTTATTGATTTCCAGCGTTGCATGTTGAGAATGTATAGCAATTAAGAGTTCGCTTATTGATTTTAATAAACTAAGTTTGACAGGTGTGTCATTAATGAAAGCTCTTGATTTGCCATCGCTGAATATCTCTCGTCTTAAGATCGTTTGAGGTTCATAATCCAAATCGTTTTCTTCAAAGAACGGCTTGATCTGATAGTTATCGATATTGAAATAACCTTCAATTACACATTTCTTATCTTGATTATAAAAGTATTTGCTTTCTGAACGCTGTCCTAAGATAAGCGATAGCGCACCTAAAATGATCGACTTTCCTGCACCGGTTTCTCCTGTTATGATATTTAATCCCGTGGCAAACTGGATATCGATCTCATCAATTAATGCATAATTTTTTATAGACAAACGTGCAAGCATGTAGAAATAGGTTTCAGATCAAAAGATTAGATTAATCGCTTCGGTCAAAGATACATAAAGAAGCTTAAATTGTGGATAGAGTGAAAGGTGGTATTATTGCTTTTTTGAGAGCAGAGAAAGAACTTCCTGAGCGATATCTTTTGCAACTTCAACTTTCGATTTCAAATCGAAAGTTTGCTTATTCCCTGACGAATCAATAGTCGTTATTTTATTTTGATCGCCAGCAAAGCCTGCTCCTTCATCTTTAAGAGAGTTGAGTATAATCAGATCCAGGTTCTTTCTCTTAAGTTTTGCTTCTGCATTTGCAAGCTCATTGGTGGTTTCTAATGCAAAACCAACAATGATTTGATTCTCTCTTTTCTTAGCACCCAGTGTTTTTAAGATATCGGTTGTTTTTTCTAAATCAAGGATTAAAGAGTCTTCATCCTTCTTTATTTTATCTGCAGCAACTTCTTTTGGGCGGTAATCGGCCACTGCAGCACTCATGATAAGTATATCTGCTTCTTCAAAGTTTTCTGAACAAGCTTGAAGCATTTCTGCTGCAGAAGTAATGTTTATTCTGCTAACGCAGTTAGGGGTAGATAAAGAAGTCGGCCCACTAATCAATGTAACTTTTGCGCCAAGCTTTTGAAATACTTCAGCAAGTGCAAAACCCATTTTACCACTGGAGTGATTTCCTATAAAGCGAACCGGATCAATAGCTTCATAAGTTGGGCCGGCTGTTATAAGCACCTTTTTGCCACTTAATGGAGCGTTGGTTTCTAAAAGTGTATTGCTTAAGTATTGAACAATCTCTTCGGGTTCAGCCATTCTGCCTTCTCCTTCAAGTCCACTGGCTAACTCGCCATTAGCAGGTGCAATTAACTTGTTGCCATAAGACAAAAGTTGCTTAACATTGGTTTGAGTGGAAGGGTGTGCCCACATATCTAAATCCATGGCTGGTGCAAAATAAACCGGGCAGCGTGCAGATAAATATACAGCTGTTAACAGGTTATCGCAAAGGCCGTTCGAGATTTTAGCCAGGCTATTGGCACTAATCGGAGCAATAATGAGTGCATCGGCCCACAGGCCTAACTCAACATGATTGGTCCACACACCACTTTTTGAGTCAAAAGAATCCACCAAAACGGGATTCTTTGAAAGCACAGAAAGTGTTAAAGGGGTAATAAAGTTTACAGCATCCGGAGTCATTATTATTTGCACATTAGCTTGTGCTTTCACTAATAACCTAACCAGTAATGCTGATTTATAAGCTGCTATGCTTCCACACACGCCTAAGACAATATTTTGGCCTTTAAGCATAGCGTTAAGATTTACTCTTGTTCAGGAGTTGGAATTCTGTAGTAAACCTTGTCGTTTAGAAATTCGTCAATAGCTAGTAGAGTAGGCTTTGGCATACGCTCGTAGTGTTTTGAAATCTCAATTTGCTCACGGTTTTCAAATACTTCTTCCAGGTTATCATTTACAGTCGCAAAATCAGCAAGTTTAGAATGCAATTCTTCTTTTACATCCGAAGCTATCTGATTAGCACGTTTACTGATTACTACAATTGATTCGTAAATGTTATCTGTATTTACATCTAACGTACGTAAATCGCGTGTAACAGTAGTAGTAGGTGTTGGAACTATTGCTTTTTCTTGATTGTTTTCCATGGTTTTATTTTTTATCCTTGCGGCTTTTTGGGTATTTTATCCTTGCGGACTTACTGGTGTTTCTTTTAAAGTCTGTTCTTCTTCACGTTTCTTTATTCTTTCTTCAGCTTCTTTCTGAAGAACAGCTAAAGCAGATAATGTTTCTTTAACAGCAACTATCCTTTTTTCAGAGTCACTTTTAAATTCGTTGGCGTCTTTTATATATTTACTATCCGGATAGTCTGAAACAAAATCTTCTGAGAACTCAATAGCTGTTCTAAAACGTTCTTCCTTTCTACGGTCAGAGCTATTTAATGCATATTTGTATTGTGCTTCTATCTTGTAATACTCAAGAAGTTCAGCATACTTAGTATCTGGATAATCACGTAATGAGTTTTCAAATGCAATTACAGCAGCTAAATAATCTCCGATATCCAAATATAATTTAGCGTTCTCGTAAGATTTACGCTCTAATTTATCACGAAGAGTAGTGATTAATCCTGATGCTTCTTCAGCACGTTCGCTTTCAGGATAGATATTTATAAACAGTTGCAGCGCTTCAATAGCCTTTAACGTATTATCCTGATCCAATGAATAAACAGGAGATTCAAGGTAATAGCAATAGGCTCCCATGTAACGGCATTCTTCTGCTTTAGGGCTACCAGGATAAGTATCTGTAAAAGATTTAAAATTATAACGAGCGGTCGTATAATCTCCTAACTTATAATTGGTAAAAGCAAAATAATAATTTAAATCTTCTGCTTCTGGACGGCCTCTGTACAGTTTTACGAGATCATCAAACAAAACAAGAGCTTTGGTATATTTACCATTATTATAAAGTCTGATCGCTTCCTGGTATTTTCTGCCTGTATCATTACTTGCTCGTAGTTTCTCGAATTTGCTTTTGCATCCCGAGAATCCAACAGCAACAAGCAGCAATATTGCAAGCGTTTGTATTATACGTTTGTTTTTAAACATTTTGCAAAGATAGTTGAATTAAAAATATGTAGCAATTATATTTTTTTGATACCAAGATATTAGGTAAAACTTAAACTAAAGAAAGAATACCTGCCTTTTAACAAAGTTTAACAATTAACTGCACGGCTATAATATAGCACTGTATTTATTCTTCAGTCAAAAGCTTAACGGTTTTAGCTTTTATTGCGAAAAGCTGCTCTGTTAATATTGCGAAAAAACTGCTCTGTTAAAAAACAAAGATAGCTTATTGAAAGGGCTCACAGCTTAATTTGTCGGATTACATTTTTAACGTTCAATTCAACTAAGTCTGTCATCGACTTACATTTATAATAGTTTTTATCTTTAAAATGCTCAGCCAGATTTTGCCTTAATTCAGCCATTTTCTCTGGAGTTGATATTTGGTCATTTGCAGAAGCATCTCTTAATGCAGCAATTCGGTGGCGTTCACTTCGTGCGCGATGTACGATTGACGATCTTTCTTCTTGCTGATACTGAAGTACGGATTGCTCTGTTAAGTTGTCGATTCCTAACCTTACATAAGGATAATTATCTTTGAAGTATTGTGGTAGGTATATCTTTATATTGCCTTCATAGAATTGCTGATCGAAATCAATAGACCGTATCCTGAATTGAAAATCATCAAAGTCAGGCGTAATCTGCATAACAAAGTTATATGAACGCATATCTCCTAATAAGGTTATTAGGCATCGCTCATTGAATTTAACAAACTCTTTTGCAATGCGAATAGGATTGTAATCTGATTTGTCAAAATGCCAGTTTGCAAAAACATCGCCAGGTATACCTGCAGTATGTTCTTCTATTAAGGTCTTTCTATCTACTATATAGTTAACTTGGTTTGGCGATAAGATATGTTCAAGCTCTAACCCGTATATTCGTGATGCATCGGTTTGTTTAACATAAAAATAATCGTACACATCGTTTAACCTATTTACTATACGAATGCGGAATGGATGTGTATTCCCGAAAGTGCAATAGTCAATCCGATCAATGTATTTATGCTCAACGATCCGAATATTTCCAGAAGCCTTTAAAATTGCATATATTATTTTCAGTCCAGAATGGATTCGTTCAATTTCAGAAGAAGGATAAAGTGGAGTTTCCCATAAAGTATCTTTCCCGGTTTTATCTAATACAGGAACTGTTTCATCGAAGCTCAGTAAGTCATGATAGGTTAACGGTAGTTTTTCGTCACGCTGATAAACATGCAAATACTTTTGCAAAGATGGAATTACAGGATAAATTGGCTTCTTCCTTGATATTTCAATATCTTTTGTTCCCATGGTTGTATTATACAATAGTATTGTAAAAGTACAAAAATTGTTTTAGGTGTTTTTTTAGAAGGTTATGTTCTTGTCTGGAAGTAGTTTCTAGAAGTAGTTATCATCTGGAAGTAGTTATTGTCTAGAAGTACTTGTTGCAAGGATTCGTTCTTGCAAGGATGGGTTCTTTTAGAAGAGGTTTTGTAAAGGGCAGGGCATTGTCTTGGTATTGTTGTTTGCGTTGTTTATGCGTTATGTATGGGTTGTGTCTGCGTTTTTTGGCATGCTCGGGCGCAGATACTGCCCGTGGATGGTGGAAGGGGGATGCGTGCTTGCTGGAGGATTCAGCCCGGAAGGGGCTGCTTGTTCAGCAGAACCACTTGCTTCCGGAGGCCTTTGTCTGCATCGCATTCAGCTTCGATCAAAAAGAATCTGTTTGTCTTCCAGGACATTGGGTGTTTGGGAGGAATAAAGGTACAAAAAGATTTGGATGGGAGTGAATAGTGCGTATCTTTGCACTCCGCAACCAGAAAGGAAGCGGGTTGTTCATTGAGAATTTGGTTGAAGGATAGAGGTAGCGAAGGGTTTATAAAGCAGGGAAAAAGGGGATTAAAAAAGAATTTCATTTTTATTTTGCGGGAACCAAAAAGCTTGTTACCTTTGCAGCCCGCCAGCGAAGGAAGCCGGTGGGAGGGAGCAGAAAAAGAAGGGGAAATAAAGCTTGCGAGAGCGGCAAAAAAACCCGAACTTTGATACCCCGAAAGTGAGTGAAAGAAAGGGCAAAAAAATAAAAATTATTTATTTTGCATAATCCAAAACTTCTCTTACCTTTGCAATCCCGAAACGAAGGGGTCACCCGAGGCGCGATGCCGAGGTGAAAATGAAAACAGAAAAGATTGAAACAGGGGCCCAACTGAACAGGGAGGGACAAACCTGAAGAGATATAATAAGAGCCGAACCGCGAGGCAAGGCAAGCAAGTTCTTTTAAAGAAGATTAACATGTAGCGTAACGAGTAGTTTGAAAGACAACGAAAGTTAGAAGTCCGATCGAATCAGATCGGCAAAATTCAAACCAAGTCAAAACCGGTTGATAGATATAATTAACAGTACCGATTCTATTAACAATTTGAGTAATAGGGTCAGGTCAAACAACATTTACAATGGAGAGTTTGATCCTGGCTCAGGATGAACGCTAGCGGCAGGCCTAATACATGCAAGTCGAACGAGATTGAGGAGCTTGCTCCTCATGAGAGTGGCGTACGGGTGCGTAACGCGTGAGCAACCTACCTTTGTCAGGGGGATAGCCCGAAGAAATTCGGATTAATACCGCATAACATCATTGAGCAGCATTGCTTAATGATCAAACATTTATGGGACAAGGATGGGCTCGCGTGACATTAGCTAGTTGGAGTGGTAACGGCACACCAAGGCGACGATGTCTAGGGGATCTGAGAGGATGACCCCCCACACTGGGACTGAGACACGGCCCAGACTCCTACGGGAGGCAGCAGTAAGGAATATTGGTCAATGGAGGCAACTCTGAACCAGCCATGCCGCGTGCAGGAAGAATGCCCTCTGGGTTGTAAACTGCTTTTACCAGGGAATAAACCCTTCTACGTGTAGAAGGCTGAATGTACCTGAGGAATAAGGATCGGCTAACTCCGTGCCAGCAGCCGCGGTAATACGGAGGATCCAAGCGTTATCCGGATTTATTGGGTTTAAAGGGTGCGTAGGCGGCTTGTTAAGTCAGGGGTGAAAGACGATGGCTCAACCATCGCAGTGCCTTTGATACTGACGAGCTTGAATGTACTTGAGGTAGGCGGAATGTGACAAGTAGCGGTGAAATGCATAGATATGTCACAGAACACCGATTGCGAAGGCAGCTTACTAAAGTATGATTGACGCTGAGGCACGAAAGCGTGGGGATCAAACAGGATTAGATACCCTGGTAGTCCACGCCCTAAACGATGAATACTCGATGTTGGCGATATACAGTCAGCGTCCAAGCGAAAGCGTTAAGTATTCCACCTGGGGAGTACGGCCGCAAGGTTGAAACTCAAAGGAATTGACGGGGGCCCGCACAAGCGGAGGAGCATGTGGTTTAATTCGATGATACGCGAGGAACCTTACCCGGGCTTGAAAGTTAGTGAAGTATCCAGAGATGGATACGTCCTTCGGGACACGAAACTAGGTGCTGCATGGCTGTCGTCAGCTCGTGCCGTGAGGTGTTGGGTTAAGTCCCGCAACGAGCGCAACCCCTATGTTTAGTTGCCAGCACATAATGGTGGGGACTCTAAACAGACTGCCCGCGCAAGCGGAGAGGAAGGTGGGGACGACGTCAAGTCATCATGGCCCTTACGTCCGGGGCTACACACGTGCTACAATGGTCGGTACAGAGGGCAGCTACCTAGCAATAGGATGCCAATCTCCAAAAGCCGATCACAGTTCGGATAGAGGTCTGCAACTCGACCTCTTGAAGTTGGATTCGCTAGTAATCGCGTATCAGCAATGACGCGGTGAATACGTTCCCGGGCCTTGTACACACCGCCCGTCAAGCCATGAAAGTTGGGGGTACCTGAAGTATGTAACCGCAAGGAGCGTCCTAAGGTAAAACCGATAATTGGGGCTAAGTCGTAACAAGGTAGCCGTACCGGAAGGTGCGGCTGGAATACCTCCTTTCTAGAGAAGACCGAGTATTTGATACTCGTTACGCCATGTAATTTTCTTATAAAAAAACAGAATGAAGAATAAAGTACCTATCCCTATAGAGGTACCTTAGCAGAAGAGATAATAGCTAGTCCCGTAGCTCAGTTGGTTAGAGCACTACACTGATAATGTAGGGGTCAGCAGTTCAAATCTGCTCGGGACTACAGATCTTGGGGAATTAGCTCAGCTGGCTAGAGCGCCTGCCTTGCACGCAGGAGGTCATCGGTTCGACTCCGATATTCTCCACCTATGGAGGGTGATCCATTGGTACGGGCTAAACACTTGGACTGATGCGTATAATCCCATCCGGAACGTTCTTTGACATATTGGAAGAAAAAAATTTAAGAGAAGACAACAGTAGAGACGCTGTTGTTGAGAGGGGCAGTAATGCCAGGATCAACAACGGCTGATAATAAAAAGCATCCGCATATACTAGCAAAAGGGTATGCGGAGAAGAAAGTAAATAAGGGCACACGGTGGATGCCTAGGCTCTCAGAGGCGATGAAGGACGTGATAAGCTGCGATAAGCCACGGGGATCAGCACATATGATTTGATCCGTGGATTTCCGAATGGGGCAACCCGGCATGTTGAAGACATGTCACATATAATGAGCAAACCCGCTGAACTGAAACATCTAAGTAAGCGGAGGAGAAGAAAATAATAATGATTTCCTAAGTAGTGGCGAGCGAACGGGAAAGAGCCCAAACCGATCTTGTTACGGCAAGGTCGGGGTTGTAGGACTGCGATGTGATTACAGCATAGTGAAGTAGAATCCCGGTGGAAAACGGGGGCCATAGCGTGTGATAGCCACGTATACGTAAGCGAAGCTGGTCTAGCAGTATCCTGAGTACCGCGGGGTCGGAGACGCCCTGTGGGAATCTGCCAGCACCATCTGGTAAGGCTAAATACTCCTGAGAGACCGATAGTGAACTAGTACCGTGAGGGAAAGGTGAAAAGAACCCCGAACAGGGGAGTGAAATAGAACCTGAAACCGTGTGCTTACAAGCGGTCGGAGCGGACTTGTTCCGTGACGGCGTGCCTTTTGCATAATGAGCCTACGAGTTACTCTTCCCTGGCAAGGTTAAGTGGTTCAGCCACGGATCCGCAGCGAAAGCGAGTCTGAATAGGGCGCATAGTCAGGGGAGGTAGACGCGAAACCTTGTGATCTACCCATGGACAGGTTGAAGGTGCGGTAACACGTACTGGAGGACCGAACCGATAAACGTTGAAAAGTTTCCGGATGATCTGTGGGTAGGGGTGAAAGGCTAATCAAACTGGGAAATAGCTCGTACTCCCCGAAATGTTTTTAGGAACAGCGTCGGTGTAGAGTTTCATAGAGGTAGAGCTACTGATTGGGTGCGGGGGAGTCACATCCTACCAAATCCAGACAAACTCCGAATGCTATGAAATATAACCGGCAGTGAGGCTCTGGGTGCTAAGGTCCAGGGCCGAGAGGGAAAGAACCCAGACCATCAGCTAAGGTCCCCAAGTATACGCTAAGTTGAACTAACGAGGTCCGATTGCACAGACAGCTAGGATGTTGGCTTGGAAGCAGCCATTCATTTAAAGAGTGCGTAACAGCTCACTAGTCGAGCGATCGGGCATGGATAATAAACGGGCATTAAGTGTATCACCGAAGCTATGGATTTGTACATTAAGTTGTACAAGTGGTAGGGGAGCATTCCAGCGGAGCTGAAGGTATGACGTAAGTTGTGCTGGATCTTCTGGAAAAGCAAATGTAGGCATAAGTAACGATAAGGCAGGCGAGAAACCTGCCCACCGAAAGAACAAGGTTTCCTGATCAACGCTAATCGGATCAGGGTTAGTCGGGTCCTAAGGTGTACCCGAATGGGGAATCCGATGGACAACTGGTTAATATTCCAGTACTTTTTATAACTGCGATGTGGTGACGGAGTAGTGACACTGCCGCGAACTGACGGAATAGTTCGTTGAAGGGTGTAGGTATAGGAATGGTAGGCAAATCCGCCGTTCCTGCTGAAGCCCGACAGTACAGCAAGCCTTCGGGTGCGCTGATAGTGCAGGTAATCAGACTTCCAAGAAAACCCGCTAAGCTTCAGGTTATAAAAACCCGTACCGCAAACCGACACAGGTGTTCGAGGAGAGAATCCTAAGGTGCTCGAGTGAATCATGGCTAAGGAACTCGGCAAAATGGCCCTGTAACTTCGGGAGAAGGGGCGCTTCCTCATGCAGCAATGTGTGAGAAGCCGCAGTGAAACGGCCCAGGCGACTGTTTAACAAAAACATATGGCTTTGCCAAATCGAAAGATGATGTATAAGGCCTGACACCTGCCCGGTGCTGGAAGGTTAAGAGGGGATGTTAGTCGTAAGGCGAAGCATTGAATCGAAGCCCCAGTAAACGGCGGCCGTAACTATAACGGTCCTAAGGTAGCGAAATTCCTTGTCGGGTAAGTTCCGACCTGCACGAATGGTGTAACGATCTGGGCGCTGTCTCAGCCATGAGCTCGGTGAAATTGTGGTATCGGTGAAGACGCCGATTACCCGCAACGGGACGGAAAGACCCCATGAACCTTCACTATAGCTTAACATTGGAATTGGGTACAGGATGTGTAGGATAGGTGGGAGATTGTGAAGCGGCCTCGCTAGGGGTCGTGGAATCAACCTTGAAATACCACCCTTTCTGTACTCGGTTTCTAACTCCGCAAAGCGGAGGACATTGTTTGGTGGGTAGTTTGACTGGGGTGGTCGCCTCCAAAAAGGTAACGGAGGCTTTCAAAGGTAAGCTCAGTACGCTTGGTAACCGTACGTGGAGTGCAATAGCATAAGCTTGCTTGACTGTGAGACCGACAAGTCGATCAGGGTCGAAAGACGGATATAGTGATCCGGTGGTTCTGCATGGAAGGGCCATCGCTCAAAGGATAAAAGGTACTCTGGGGATAACAGGCTGATCTCCCCCAAGAGCTCATATCGACGGGGAGGTTTGGCACCTCGATGTCGGCTCGTCACATCCTGGGGCTGGAGAAGGTCCCAAGGGTTGGGCTGTTCGCCCATTAAAGTGGCACGCGAGCTGGGTTCAGAACGTCGCGAGACAGTTCGGTCCCTATCTGTTGTGGGCGTTGGAAGTTTGAGTGGGGCTGACCTTAGTACGAGAGGACCGGGTTGGACTAACCTCTGGTGAATCTGTTATGGCGCCAGCTGTACTGCAGAGTAGCTACGTTGGGAATAGATAAGCGCTGAAAGCATCTAAGCGCGAAACTAGCCACGAGATGAGACTTCCATTGAGGGTCGTTGTAGACTACGACGTTGATAGGCTGTAGGTGTAAAGGTAGAAATACCAAAGCCGAGCAGTACTAATTGCCCGAAGCTTTCTCAAGCAGATAGAACTGTTGTCTTCCTCTTTCTTTTTTTCTTCCAGTACATGTCATTGTTTAGCTGACTCTATTAATGATCAGAGAAACATAATAAAATATTTAGGTGCCTATATCGGCGGTGACCACCTCTTCCCATACCGAACAGAGAAGTTAAGCCCGCCAGAGCCGATGGTACTGCCGTAACAGGTGGGAGAGTAGGTCGGCGCCCAATCTTACAGGAACCCTGTCTCATCGCGAGACAGGGTTTTTTGCGTTCTTAACCTTTTTTTGGTGAGATACCTTTATACAAAAGAATCAAAGAAATTAAACGTATAGCCTTATTCCTGAAAAGTTTTCTCTAAACTCTTTGGGTGTACAACCTTTCTTCTTTTTGAAAACACGATTGAAGTATGAAATATTATTGAAGCCACAGGTATATGCTATCTCTGAAATGCTTTGAGTAGTATCAATGATTAGGCGACATACCTGTCCAATGCGGATTTCGTTTAAACAGTCAATAAAATTTTTTCCGGTACGTTTCTTTATAAATCGACTTAAAGATACTTCGTGCATATTTACCAACTTAGAAACATCATTAAGGTTGATATCATTTCTAAAGTTCTGGTTCATATAATCAAATACTTGTTTTATTCTTCGGCTGTTGGCATTGGGAGATGTTTCTTGAAATCCTTCATTACATAAAGTCTTATATGGTGAAAGAGATAGTTGATGGAAGATTTGCATGAAATTTAATACAGAATTAAAGCCTTGGCTGTCCTTTAAAATAAGTATCCTGTCTTTAATAGCAGATATGGTTTCCGCAGGGAAAAGAATTCCTTTTTTAGAATCCTCAAAAAGCTTTTTTAAATAGCTTGATTGATTTTTATTGAGAAATTGAGCATTTAGTATTTCATTATTGAATTGAATAGTAACTTCCTGAATCATTTCACTCTTACACTCATGAGTAAACCAGCCATGGTATAAGTTTGTACCAACAAAGACTAACTCCAAGTCATCTATTGTCTCAACATGATCTCCAATAATCCTCCTGGCACCTTTAGCATTTAATATTAAATTTAATTCGTATTCTTCATGGAAATGTAGAGGGAAATCGAATTCCTTTTTCTTCCGTGAGAATAGAGTAAAGAAATCGCTATCAGTTAGGGGAGTAATTTCTCTAACGATTTTTTGATTCATTTCATAAAGGTATTGGTTAAGTGAATTTAACTAATTATTTTGATTTGGTTAAGTATATGCTAAAATAGTATTATACAATTTGTCTTAAGGAACCTAAGTTTGTTTAGCCCAGTTATAAATTAAATGCAGAACTTACAATATTTGATTGTCAGTTTTTCTAGTTGTGCTGTTAAGGTAAAGCTTAATGGGGTTTATTACTCAGGTTGCAGTAAAGAAAAAATAGAAGAGCTATATTATGGATTCTAAATTATATTAAAATATGATGCTTTCAACTATTGATATTATTGTGATTCTAGTCTATTTAATAATGATGATCCTTTTGGGTTTCATTTTAAAGAAGCGGGCTCAGCGGAACAAAGAATCTTATCTTTTGGGGGGTAAAAAACTTCCTTGGTATATGCTGGGAGTATCGAATGCTTCTGATATGTTTGACATTTCTGGTACCATGTGGATGGTCACACTTGCTTTTGTTTATGGCCTAAAAAGCATTTGGATCCCATGGTTATGGCCTGTCTTTAATCAAATATTTATGATGATGTACTTGTCCATTTGGTTAAGAAGATCAAATGCTACGACAGGTGCAGAATGGCTCAGTACCCGTTTTGGTTTGATAGGTAAAGGGGTACGATCGTCACATGCTATTGTTGTGCTATTTGCTTTAATCAGTTGTCTTGGTTTCCTTGCTTATGGTTTTATTGGTCTAGGTAAGTTTGTTGAGATCTTTGTGCCTTGGGAAAGCATTAAGGCATATATCCCATTTTCTGTAACTCCTTCATTTGTTCCTCATTTTTATGGAATTATATTTTCTGTAATAACCATGATGTATGCAATTATGGGAGGAATGACAAGTATAGTAATTGGAGATGTAGTTAAATATGTTATTATGTCTATTGCTGCTATTGTCATTGCGGTTATAGCTGCAGACCGATTAGTTGGGCAAGAATTGGATGTACCTGAAGGCTGGTTGAATCCTTTTTTCGGTTGGAAATTAAACTTGGATTGGACAAACCATATTGCGGAAGTGAATCAGAAGATAAAGGATGATGGCTTTTCTTTATTTGGTATTTTCTTTATGATGATGCTCTTTAAGGGCATTTTTGCATCACTAGCAGGTCCGGCACCTAATTATGATATGCAAAAAATACTTTCTACCAAATCCCCAAAAGATGCGGCAAAAATGAGTGGTTTAGTATCGGTGATTTTGTTGCCAATTCGTTATTCAATGATTATGGGCTTCGCAGTTTTGGGAATTATGTATTACGACCAGCTCGATCTATCATCAGCCACAGGAGTTGATTTTGAGAAAATATTACCCGCAGCAATTGTGCAATTTGTTCCAGTTGGATTAACCGGATTACTATTGGCGGGGTTATTAGCGGCTTTTATGGGAACTTTTGCTGGGACTTTAAATGCGGCTCAAGCATATATTGTAAATGATATTTATCTTAAATATTTTAAGCCTGAAGCATCTAACATTTTGATTAGGAATATGAATTACTTTTCAGGAATTGTAGTTGCTTTATTAGGAGTAGTTCTCGGGCTTTATGTGAAAGATGTAAATTCTATTTTACAATGGATTGTATCTGCTTTATACGGAGGTTATATTGCGGCAAATGTACTTAAATGGCATTGGTGGCGCTTTAATGCAAATGGTTTCTTTTGGGGTATGGTGGCTGGTATCGTTCCTGCATTAATATTTCCTTTAATTTTTGATACGCTCGATCTGTATTATTTTCCGCTGTTATTTTTTATATCGTTTTTAGGTTGCATCATTGGAACTTACGCTGCCCCTCCTAGTGATGTAGAAGTGCTAAAAAGCTTTTATAGGACTGTAAAACCATGGGGTCTATGGCAACCTATTCGTGAAATAATAGAAGAGGAAGATAGCATACAGATACATAACAAGAGTTTTGGAAGAGATATGTTCAATGTCGTATTGGGTATTATTGGCCAACTGTGTCTGACTCTATTGCCGATGTATTTGATCTTAAAAGCTCAGATGCCTCTATACCTTACTGTTTTGATATTAATTCTAATCATTTCTATTCTTAAAAAGACTTGGTGGGATAAACTAGAAAATTAAATACTTTTTTACTCTTAATTAAATATGATTAAAGTGTTTGAACGAAGAAAAGAAGCAATAATAAAAGAATATAATGCTTTGATAGAAATGGAAAACCATCCGGTTTTACCTGGAAATGGTGTATATATTAGATTTGTAAATCCTGTTTTAACAGCAAAGCATGTTCCATTAGAATGGCGTTATGACTTTTATGAAAAGTCTAATCCTTTTTTTATGGAGCGCATCAGTGTTAATGCAACTTTTAATGCTGGAGCCATTAAATGGAAGAATAAATACGTACTAATGGTGCGAGTGGAAGGGGTTGATCGTAAATCTTTTTTTGCACTTGCGGAGAGTGAGAATGGTATTGATAATTTCAGATTTCGTAAAGAACCTGTTTCTCTGCCTCAGCTAAGTGATCCTGATGTAAATGTATATGATATCCGGCTTACTGCACATGAGGATGGATGGATATATGGAGTGTTTTGTACAGAAAGAAGAGATGAGTCTGCACCAATTGGAAATCAATCAGCAGCAATTGCTCAATGTGGTATTATTCGTTCTAAAGATTTGGAGGTATGGGAGCGATTACCGGATTTAATTACCAATTCTCCACAGCAGCGAAACGTTGTTTTACATCCCGAATTTGTAAATGGAATGTATGGTTTCTATACCCGTCCTCAAGATAATTTTATTGAGGCAGGAAAAGGTGGAGGAATTGCTTTTGGTTTAACAAAAGATATAATGAATGCGGTTATAATTGATGAGAAGATTATTCATGCAAAGAAGTACCATACGGTTTACGAAGCAAAGAATGGACAAGGTCCGACTCCATTAAAAACTCAGGAAGGTTGGTTGCATTTAGCTCATGGTGTGCGAAATACTGCTGCAGGGTTGCGTTATGTATTGTATTTATTTATGACAAGCCTGGAAGATTTAACAAAGGTTATTTATCAACCTGCTGGATACTTTTTAGCGCCTGCAGGTGACGAATTTGTAGGTGATGTTGGGAATGTTGTTTTTACAAATGGTTGGATTAAGGACGAAGAAGGAAGTGTATTTATTTATTATGCCTCATCAGATACCAGAATGCATGTTGCTCTTACTTCTGTAGATCAATTGCTCGATTATGTTAAAAACACACCTTCAGACGGTTATTATTCGGCTCTTTCTGTTGAGAGAATCAAGGATCTTATCGCCAAGAATATAGATTACTATGAATGAAGAAGTACTGAGCAAAGAGTTAAATAATATTCTGGATTATTGGTCAAATATTGTTTATGATAAACAAAGAAAATTGTTTTTTGGGCGTATTGATAATTCAGGGAATGCTTATCCGGAAGCTCCTTTAGGAGCAGTATTATATGCTCGAATTCTATGGTCCTTTTCTGCGGGATACGCTTATACCAAAAAACCAATATATAAGGAGCGTGCTCTCCAGGCCTATAAAGTAATAGAAGATGGTTTTTTTGATAAAGAAGCAGGAGGTATCTATTGGTCTATTCTGCCTAATGGTGAACCCTTACAAACAAGAAAACAAATTTATGCGCAAGCTTTTGTAATTTATGCATTGGCGGAATTATATAAAATTGAACCAAGGCAAAAGGTAATTAATGAAGCTTTTGCCTTGGTTGATTTAATAGAAGAGTATAGTTATGACATAGAGGAAGGTGGATATTTAGAAGCATTGAGTCAAAATTGGCAGCCAATAAAAGATATGCGTTTAAGCGATAAAGATATAAATGCTATAAAAACTATGAACACACATCTTCATATATTAGAGGCCTACACTAATTTATATGCAATAAAAAAAGATAAAAAGGTAGGAGGCTGTATTAAGAAGTTATTGGATATTTTTACAACGAAGATAATTTGTTCAGAGAGTAAACATCTACAGTTGTTTTTTACTAAAAATTGGAAATCACTTTCTTCCATTCAATCTTATGGTCATGATATAGAAGCCTCCTGGCTATTAATGAAAGCTGCTGAATTGGTGTATGGAAAAGGTATACCACAACACCTTATTGAAGCGTGCAATGCCTTAGCTTTAATAACAGTTCATGGGCTATTGTCTGATGGGAGTTTAGCGAATGAAAAGGAAAATGATAAGATTAATAAAGAGCGTCATTGTTGGGTTCAGGCTGAAGCTATGGTTGGGTTTCATTATATGGGTTTACGCACAAAAAATCGACAATATTTTCAATTCGCTGATCGTATATGGAATTACGTAAATAAGGAAATAAGAGATCCTGATAAAGGAGAGTGGTTTTGGGGAAGAGATGAAAATGGTAACCTTCTTCAGAATGAAGACAAAGTAGGAATGTGGAAATGCCCTTATCATAATAGTAGAGCCTGTTTAGAGATATTACAAAATCAAATTAAAGTCAACTAACTATAAGTAATAAAAACAGAAACCTGCAATCTATAGGATTGCAGGTTTTCTGTTTTTATTGAGATTAATCAATTTATAAGAGTTTTCAAATAAGAGGTATATTAATTTGTTGCTAATACAGCCTCTTATTTAGCATGGAGCTTTAATCGGCGGCTTTAAACACCCAGAACCATGCTGTTCCCCAAGCCGATGCACCCGGCTCAGGATGGCTTAATACCATATGTTCATCGTCTAATGCCAGAATATCATACTCATAAACCTTGGCACCTCCTTCGTTTGGTGATATACCATTCAAGACAGTAGTTCCCTTTAAAGTTAGTTTTCCTTTTGCCCATACTGCTCCACTTTCATCCATGGTTTTGTTATTCATATTAAATGAAAATGTACCGGTTTCTGTTGTTCCATCAGACTTTACTTTGGCGAATTTTGCTCCTCTCAATGAGAAAACCATCTTCGCTCCTGCACCTTCTTTTGCAGATTGACCATTGATATCTGCTATCTGTAGCGTCCACCATGCAGGTGCCATATTTCCTAAATAACCTCCATTCCCCCAGACGGATGGTGCTGTATCATCCCATTCCCATTCTTTCTCAGAACCGGCGGTTAAAAAGCCCCATTCTGGTGGTACAGGGAAATACATATCCTCAACATTCACAGTTAAGGTTTTACTAATCTCAGATCCATCAGGGTTTCTACCAGTGAAGATAATTTCACTTTCTCCTTCAACAACCATAAGAACGGTATCTGTTTTTCTTTGAGTTTTACCTGTGCCGAAATCCCAGGAAGATAGAACCGGGCTTGAATTATTCAGGATTATTTTATTAGTGGCTTTTCCATCAACAATTACTGGGGTTGCTGTAATGTCAAGCTGTTCTGCGCTAATAAAACCTCCAATATCTAACCTGTCTTCAACTGCCTCACAACTCACTAGTGCGATAGTTGAAAGCAGGATCATTATATATGCAGTAATTCGTTTCATAATATCTAATTTAATATTTACCATCCTGTGAATTCAGCGGCTGGAGTTCCCCATCCCGCATTTTGAACCAATACGCCTTCAGATAAAAGAATCTGGGATTCAGGAATAGGCCAAAACCCTCCTGTAGCTTCGTATCTGGCCTTGTAACCTCCACCAAAACCCTTCATTTGAGTATCTATCCCTTTGTTTTTAATGGCAACACCTTCTTGTGCCGCCAAAGCATTGGCCGCATCACCCCAGCGCATTAAATCAAAATAACGTAGTCCTTCAAACGCTAATTCCCAACGACGCTCTCTTTTTAAAGCTGTCAATGAGTAAGGTACAGGTGGAAGATCCACACGTCCACGCACTTTGTTCAAGCCACTAGGATCTTCTTTCAATTCCGATTGCATTAATAATACATCTGAAAAGCGGATTAATACTAAGTCTTGAGTATGGGCAAGCTGCATATCAGCAGGAGCTGCATCTTTCAAAATAGCATAAGATGGAACTAAAGTCCCTGCATCATTGTAAGCTGTAATAGGGATGTACTTTTTTTGCCAGAAACCTGTTTCTTCCATTTGGGAATCAGCACCATAGATGTAGTTTTCTACATCGGTTTCAGCATTCATAATAGATCCTGTGCGTCTGATATCATTGGGCTCACGTTGTTTCCATTCATTCCATAATTCACTATTCACCGGACCAGCTCCCCAGCCTTGACCAAATGGGAAAGTATCAGCTAAGCCATTATTTGATCTCAAACCAAAATGTAGGTCGTATTGATTGGCATATCCCAATTGGAAGTTAGCACCCCAGTCTACAGAAGTACCAAATTTTACAGCAAATACCGTTTCTTTATTACCATCTCCAACCCATTGCAATCCATTATCTTGAACATATTCATAATCTTTTGCCGTAAATTCATTGGTGTACGGCCAAAGGTTGCGGAAGTCATCAACCAAACCATGTCCGCTGTTATTTATACAGTCATCTATCCAGGTAATTACCTGAGTTTTAGTTATAGAACCGCCATCGTTTGCTACGGGCAATTCTGTTTTATTATAATAGCCTGTATAGAATAAAAATACTCGGGCCATCAATGCCTGAGCAGCCCATTTAGTAGCATGACCAGATGCTATGCTGGTATATGGAGTAGAAGGCATGAGTGTAATTGCCTGGTTTAGGTCATATGCAATCTGTGCATAGGTTTCCTCTGCAGGAGACTTAGGTAAGTTTGCTGCTGTTGTTGAAATAACTAGAGGAACTTCACCAAACATCTCTGAAAGTTCAAAATAAAATAAGGCCCTTAAGAAATAAGCTTCTCCTAATAACTGGTTTTTTTGAGCATCACTCTCCCAACCGGTTACTTTATCTAAGTTTTCAAGTGCCGTGTTTGCTCTATATATTCCCTGATAGCGGGCTGTCCAGAATGACTCAAAACGACTGCTTTTTGTGTTCATGAGATGATCCAATCCTTGCATATCCTTGTCATTTTCTCCACCGCCACCAAAGCGATCGTCTGAAGCAAGTTCAGCCATATAGAAACTAGTATTCTGAGAGTTCGAAATGGCAGCACTTAAAGTAGAATAAATTCCGATGATAGTCTGATTTGCATCAGCCACAGTTGTAGGAAAATTTCCCGTGTTTTTCTTGGTATAGTTTTCTGAGTCCAGGTTTTTTTCGCAAGCAGAAAAAAAGATGACCAGCGCTACTAAACTTATAATTTTTTTCATTGTCTTCGTATTAGAATGTAAGATTTAAACCAATCAGATAAGTTCTTGGGGTAGGATAGAATCCTAAATCGATTCCTGAAACCCAAGACTGATCATTACCATACCCAATTTCTGGATCCATACCAGAATATCCAGTTATGGTAAACAAGTTTTGACCTGTAACATATATCCTTGCCTGTCCAAAAGGCATTTTCGGTAACCAGGACTTCAAGTCATATCCCAATGTGATATTCTGAAGTTTTACATAATCGCCATTTTCAATATAGATATCTGAGATATATTGACTATTGGTATGGCTTCCCATAGTTAAGCGTGGGAAGCGATTAGAGGTTCCCTCACCATGCCATCTCTCAAACACATCAGTTGTGTAATTCTGAAGAGGACTATCTGCAAAAGAACGATATGATTTTGCGATCTGTTGTCCAAATGCACCTGTTGCAGTGATCGAAAGATCCAATCCTTTGTACCCGAAGTTAAGGTTTAATCCACCAGTAATATCAGGGTGAGGATTGCCAATCATGGTCTTATCATCATTCGAAATAGCACCATCACCGTTTCGGTCAACAAAAATAACATCTCCAGGTTGAGCACTTGCTAATACACCTAGTCCTCTATTTCTATAATCGACAATCTCTTCTTCAGTCTGGAAAATGCCCGCTGTTTCGTACCCATAGAAATAGCCAATAGGGTAACCTACTTGTGCACGGTACATTTCAGTAGTTCCTTGACTAAGCACATTTTCAGGACCATGAATAATTCCTTCTGCATTTGCAATCCGGGTTACTTTATTTTTGTTATATGCACCATTTAAGCTAATTCCATATCGAAAATCGTTTCGAGTTTCGTTCCAGGTCAAACCAACTTCAAAGCCTGTGTTTTCAATATCACCGCCATTGATGAATGGAGCAGCTGTCCCATAAGATGCCAATACAGGAGCCTGTACTAACCAGTCTTTTGTTGTTTTTTTATACCAATCTAGCGTAACTCCTAAACGATTCATTGCAAACCTTGAATCCAAACCTATATTCAACTGCTCAGAAGTTTCCCAGGTAATATCTGGATTTGGCAAAATGTCTGCATAAGCACCCGTTAATAAACTATTTTTATTGTTTCCGAAATAATAGCCATTTCCTGTATCAAAAGAAATAGTAGCTAAATATTGGAAAGGGTCTATACTTGCGTTACCATTCTGTCCCCAGCTGGCTCTTAATTTTAGGAAGTCCATCCAATTGCTCGAACCCTCCATAAAGGATTCATTGGTTACTACCCAGCCTATAGCAGCTGAAGGGAAATAACCCCAACGGTTTCCTTTTGCGAAATTAGAAGATCCATCTGCCCGCATAATTAAGGTAGCCATATAGGTCTCATTATAATTATAATTTAACCTGCCAAAGTAGGAAGAAAGACCTCCTTCTCCCCATGGAGCTCCACCTATAATTGTATTGGTACCAGAAATAGTTGGTGTGTTAGTTATCCATGCATTTTTCCAAGAACCTGGAAATAGAGAACCTGAATTAGTTACATTTAAATCTCCACCCATACCCCATGTTTCCATAGACACCCCAGCTAATGCGTCAAAATTGTGTAAATCATTAATAGACCACAAATAAGACAAAGTATTTTCAAAGGTGTAACTGTAACCGCTTCCTTGATTTTGAGTAACGTCATCTTCAGCATTAGAAGAGGTTGTTGATAAAGCAAAGGTTGGCGTGTATTGTCTATATGATGATGCACCCATTTTATATCCAAAACTACTGCGGAACCTTAAATCTTTAATTGGTTGAACTTCCAGATAAGCATTTGCAAGCAGCGAGTGATTCTTACTTAAGTTCTGACCACGGCTATAATCCATGCTTGCAACAGGGTTTGCTGTTGCTCCATCAAGTGCCCAGCCATCAGCCGTTTTACTTGCCAGGTCATAGTAACCACCATTCTCATTATATACCGGAAGAAGCGGGTTTCCTACCAACATATTATGAATATCATTCCAATACAAGTTACCTATCCCGATACCCGACTTCTCACTATAAGAATAAGTTAGGTTTTCACCGATTTTAATAATATCAAACTCATCATTCTTTAAAAGAATGTGGTCAGAGTTTATCCGGAAGTTATTTCTTGTAAACTTAGGCTCAACCGGTTTACCGAAGATTCCCTCCTGATCCGACAAAGAGTAACCCAGAGAGAATTTTGATTGCTCGTT
Source organism: Albibacterium bauzanense (assembly GCF_004339765.1). Taxonomy (GTDB): domain Bacteria; phylum Bacteroidota; class Bacteroidia; order Sphingobacteriales; family Sphingobacteriaceae; genus Albibacterium; species Albibacterium bauzanense. Next base: position 854,254 of record NZ_SMGO01000002.1, read on the forward strand.
TCCTCCGCTTAAATTAAAAGCGTGATTTTGTGTCAATGCATCATCATTATGAATCTCTTTCAGCCAGTTTGTACCATTCCAAGTACCCGCTTCAATCTGTTCATATTGCTTTGGAATTATACTTGCCCAGTCGTAAGGACTTTGCCCCTCATTGAAGCGGATCTCGTTCATGATGGTCATATATTCCTTTGCATTCAGTAAAGAAGGTATTTTATAAGCATTTTGAAATCCTGCGTAAGCATCATAAGAAAGAACTAACTTACCTGCTTTACCTTGTTTAGTAGTAACTAAAACAACTCCGTTAGCGGCTCTGGATCCATAAATAGCAGCGGATGCAGCATCCTTTAAGATATCCACCGATTCAATGTCAGAAGGGTTTAATGTGTTGATATCACCACCTGCAACTCCATCGATAACATATAAAGGGGAAGAATTCCCAATCGTTCCTAAACCACGGATTGTTACTTTAAAGCCTTCGCCTGGCATTCCTGAACTTTGGGTAATTTGTACTCCGGGTGATTGACTTTGTAGGGCACCAATTACACTTGATGTGCTGAGTCTTTGCAGATCTTCGCCTTTTACTTGTATCGTAGCACCTGTAGTCAGTTTTTTCTTCTGAGTACCATAACCTACAACCACAAGTTCCTCCAGAGTATTTATATCCTCAATTAGAGTGACATTTATTGAACGTTGTGTCCCAACAGAAATGCTCTGACTTTTATACCCAATATAAGAGAAAGTTAGGTTAACGTTGGCATTGTTAGTCGTTAAAGAGAATCGACCATTAGCGTCGGTACTCGTGCCATTCGTAGTGCCTGACTCAACAACATTTGCTCCTTGTAAAGGTTCGCCGTTTTCATCAGAAACGGTGCCTGTAATGATCTGTTGCACGATTTCTGATCGCACCCTTAGTTCAGTTGCTAGATTGCTAGCATACAAACCGGTTGAGAGAGACAAGAATATCAGCTGAATGCCGAAGCATTTCAGCGCTAATCTTAAGGTCTTCCCACCGAATTTTTTGTAGAGATTTGATTCCATTTAGATTTGATTAAGTGTGAAAATGAGTTTATTGGTAAACAAATCTACTGAGATAGTTGTATTTGGATTAGCATTTTTTTAACCATGTCTGATACTTTCTTGAACAAAAATCCAAAAGAATGAATTTTTTCTATACAAAATGATTTTGTCCTGATTGTTTACACAATCGATTGTGTTTAATCTAATCTCATCTTTTAATAGAAACCTGGAAAATTATTCTTCCCCATTGTTATCAAAACAAGTGCATAAAATTGCGACTCGTCTAATGAACTAATTGAATCGAATAGATAAATTAGTATTGGTTTTGGAGTTAAAATTTATCTATAAGTATATTGTATTATAAATACTCATTTAAGAATCTTTGGCATAGTCTTTTCTTAAATTCCTTTAAATAATTAATTTGATATGAATACTATTAGCGTTTTATACTTAAGTATTATTGGCTTATTGTTAATTTCCCCATTAGGCTGTAAGGATACAAACCTTAATTTAAATCATGAACAACAGACCTTAACATTAACACCAATAGAAGAAAGGAAAGTTAATCAGGATAATTCGTTCAGTATTGATCTTTTTCGAACAGCACTTGAGAGCGCAAGCCCGAATGATAATGTATTATTGTCTCCAATTAGTGCGAGTATCGCTTTAGCAATGCTTAATAATGGAGCTATTGGCCAAACAAAAGATTCAATAAATAAAGCATTGGTATTTGATGGGTTTACTGAAGAACAAATTAATGCTTACTATAAAAAGATCATACAAATACTTCCCAATCTTGATCCACAGACCAAATTAGAAATTGCTAATTCAATCTGGTATCATCAAGGCTTTGATGTATCATCATCATTCCTAAAAGCAAATGAAAACTTTTATCATGCAAAAATCGCAGCGCTCGATTTTGCTGCCCCAGATTCTCCTAATATAATTAACGATTGGGTAAGCGAAAGTACACAAGGTAAGATTCCTACAATTGTCGATCAAATATCTCCTGATATGGTTATGTATCTTATCAATGCCATTTATTTTAAAGGAAGTTGGCAAGAGAAATTTGATGCATCAAAAACAAGCGAAATGCCCTTCTTAAGAAATGACGGATCCGTATTGAATACTGATTTCATGAATATTAGCAAAGATTTCAATATCATTGATAATGATAAATTACAAGGTATTGAATTACCTTATGGAGACGGACAATTTAGTATGTTCGTATTGCTGCCTTCCAAAGAACAATCGGCTAATGATTTTGCAAAGGGATTAAAAGACAGCGATGAGCTGGGTGAGATCTACAGTGAGTTTGTTAAAGCAGAAACTAATCTATTCTTCCCTAAGTTCAAGTTTAACTATCAAAATAAACTGAATGATGAATTAAGCAAATTAGGAATGGGTATTGCATTTACAGAAAAAGCAGATTTTACCGGAATCTCAGAAAAGAGTTTACTGGTTGATGAGGTTAAACAAAAGGCTTTTATTGAAGTAAATGAAGAAGGTACGGAAGCTGCTGCAGTTACATCTGTCGGAGTAAGGGTCACTTCCATGCCTATGATACATACCCTAAAGTTTGACCGCCCTTTTGTGTTCTTTATTCGTGAGAATAATTGTGGTTTAATTCTGTTTACAGGTATAATTAATGATCCTTCTAAAGAGGAGAATGGGCACTAGATCGCACTTGCTGTGCAATTCTTATATCAGTATAGCTGTAATCTAACCCTAATTCATTCTTTATATCGGCGGTCTTGTGAGTAGGGTTTTTACTCATATAATCTAAGATTATTTCAAGCTTTTTGGCATCCATAAGCTGTTCTGCTTGAACTTCGGTTCCTATAAAGCTTGCTAAGTGATTAATTATAGTTCCTTCTGTAAATCCACGTATTTTCGCAATCTCCTCAATACTTTTGCCTTCCTGAAAGAATGTAAGACTAATGTTCTTTGTTTCTCCTTTGGTTGCTTTTGTAACCTTTTCAACTGATTGGTCGACCGTGATACCAATAGAATGAAACTCATTTGCCTGATTTAAAATAGTTGAGATGTCAGTGTCTTTAGCTAATGCTACACTGATTTCTTGGCACTTTTTTAACCGACTTAACTTTCTGTAATTGTCTACTAATAAAGCTTTCAGTGTTTCTATATATTTCTTTGTTCGCTTTTTAGCTGCCCATAGCTTAATGTGATTTTCTAAGGGGTTAATTGTTTGTGATTCCAGTTTATTAATAAACCAATCTGCAGCTTTTTGAGTACGATCCTCAATTTGATTAAAATCGATATTGGCAGAATCTGTAATTAATTTCCTCAGCTGGGTTTTGAATTTATCAGCAACTTCCTGGTGCATGTTAATTGCTATTAAGAGTACCTTTAGAAATTCTGATGCCGTATCCTTATCAGCTATATTACTAGTTTTTGAATTTTCAATAATTGCCTCTGTTCTTTCTACCAGTTCACTCCAATCAAATGTCTCTAACAATAAATTCATAAGATAAATCTGTTGAGATTCTCTGAGTACACTATCGAATTTGTTTTCTGGCAGTATGTTTTCCGAATAAGTTAATACATCCTTATTGGTAAAGATATTACTAGCATTGATCTGAGATTTTAATACTAATCCGTTCAAGCTTCTTATACGGCTCAGTGCTACATACACTTGTCCGGGAGCAAATGCAGCCCCCGCATCAATTATTGCACGATCAAAGGTTAAACCTTGACTTTTATGGATTGTAACAGCCCAAGCTAAGCGCAGTGGGAATTGGCTAAACGTACCTAAAGTCTCTTCTTTTATTTTATCTTCAGCTGTATCGTAATTATATTTAATGTTTTTCCATTCTTCCTTACTAACTTCCACATCCTGGCTTCCGTCGGTAAAGTTGACATGAATTATCTTTTTATCAGAGCTTATCGCCTTTATATATCCAATCTTTCCATTGTAAAATCGGCGATCTAAACCCTTGTCATTTTTTATAAACATTACCTGTGCTCCCTTTTTCAACTGCAGGATGTTTTCGGTTGGGTAGGCTGATTCTGAGTAATCTCCTTTAACCAAAGCCTCTACAGCAATTGTACTTCCAGGTAACTCTTGAAGCTTTTTTCTATTTATCTGATCTGCCTGCGCATTATGTGAGCATAATGTAATGTAGGATTCTTGCTCGGTATATTTGAAATCGGGTTGATAGTGACTGTTTAAAAGCGACATCTGCTCATGAGAGCAGCAATTATTTCTAATGCTATTTAATAGGTTAATGAAATTATCATCGCTTTGACGATAGATCTTTTTAAGTTCAATTTGAATAAGTTGAAGCTCAGTCATAACTACTGCATCAAAGAAAAAAGGACTTCGATAAATTTCTTGCATAAAGGTCCATTCCGAAGCTTTAACTACCGGTGGCAATTGATATAGGTCGCCAATAAATAAAACTTGCAAGCCTCCAAACGGGCGCATATCGCGTCTTACAGATTTTAATATATCATCTATAGCATCCAGCATATCCGCCCGAAGCATCGAAACTTCATCTATAATTAACAGATCCAGCTCTTGTATAAGGCTTCGCTTTTCTGCAGAAAACTTTAGTTTAGATAGTAAACGATGTCGGTTGTAAATATGATTATCGCTTTCATCCCACCGAAGGGCATAATCTTTTAAATAAGTTCCAAAGGGTAAGTGAAAAAGAGAATGAAGTGTTGTTCCGCCGGCATTAATTGCAGCCACACCGGTTGGTGCTGCAATCGCCATCTTTTTCGGACAGTTTTTTTGAATATATTTAAGAAAAGTTGTCTTTCCTGTTCCTGCTTTACCTGTTAAGAATATCGGTCGGTCGGTATGAATTACGAAGGATGCAGCTTTTAAAAAAGTTTCATTTGGCTCAATATCAATTCTCATGCGGAAATATCTCTTTGACTATAAAAAGCAGTCAAATAATCGGATTTGTTTTAAAAGTACGGTCTTTTTGCCATAAGAAAAAATAACTCATTATCTTAGCACAAAAAACTAGTAAAACCCCTAAAGCAAGGTGTAATCTATAAAAACAGCATAATGGTAAGTACCTCTAAAGAAGATTTGTTTAAAGATATTGAGAATATATTAGTCCATCAGGGCTTCGCGATTGTGCAAAGAGATGATACACGCCCTTGGGGTGGTTTTTTCGTAATTGAAGAAGAGCAAGCTCAGCAGTTTGCAGATACCTTCTTTGATGGTATTAACGTTAAAAGTCTAATGATTTCTGGTAAATTAAGCCCGAAAATATTAATTGTAGCACCTCATAAAAGACTATCTTGGCAATATCATAACCGTCGTGCAGAGATATGGCAGGTTTATCAGGGAGAGGTTGGCGTTATTTGCAGCGATACAGATATTGAAGGAGATATTGAAGAACTTACGCCAGGAGATTTAGTTAAATTAGAGCAGGGCGAACGCCATCGTTTGGTGGGTCTCAAAGATTGGAGTGTTTTGGCGGAGATATGGCAACATACTGATCCAAATAATCCATCAGATGAAGATGATATTGTAAGAGTTCAAGATGATTTTGGAAGATAAATAATAGGATGACAAATTATAACGAAGATAGTATTCGATCGCTTGATTGGAAAGAACATATACGGCTCAGGCCCGGAATGTATATTGGAAAATTAGGAGATGGTGCAGCTTACGATGATGGTATTTACGTACTTTTAAAAGAGGTTGTCGACAACTGTATCGATGAATTTGTAATGGGTGCGGGGAAAACTATTGACATCAATGTCAGCGAATCCAAAGTATCCGTACGCGATTATGGTAGAGGAATACCTCTGGGCAGTGTGGTTGATGTCGTTTCTAAAATAAACACAGGTGGTAAATACGATAGTAAAGCCTTTCAGAAATCAGTAGGCTTAAATGGTGTTGGTTCAAAAGCAGTAAATGCCTTATCCAATACATTTATTGTTCAATCGTATCGGGGCGGAAAAACCCGTACTGCAGAATTTAGCAAAGGAATATTATTAACCGATCAGGAAAAAGAGACTACACAAAGAAATGGAACAGCCATCACCTTTATTCCTGATGAAAGCATCTTTCGCAACTATAAATACAGAACAGAGTTTATAGAAAACATGATCTGGAATTATGTATTCCTTAATTCAGGGCTAACTATAAACTTCAATGGCACAAAATTCTTTTCAGAAAATGGACTTCGTGATCTGTTGGAAAGAAATGTAGAAGCTGAAGCAATGCGCTATCCTATTATTCATTTAAAAGGTGAAGATATAGAGATCGCTCTTACACATGGTCAATCATACGGTGAAGAATATTATTCATTCGTAAATGGCCAGCATACTACACAAGGGGGTACCCACCAGGCTGCATTCAGAGAAGCGATCGTAAAAACAGTACGCGAATTTTTTAAGAAAGAATTTGATGCTTCAGATGTTAGAGCATCGTTCATTGCTGCTATCGCTATTAAAGTGCAGGAGCCCGTTTTTGAGTCGCAGACGAAGACCAAGTTAGGGTCTCAAAGTATGGGGCCGGAAGGGCCTACCGTTCGGACATTTATCAATGATTTTGTAAAGAAGGCACTGGATGATTATTTACATAAAAATCCAGATACTGCCGATGCGCTGTTAAAAAGAATCCTTCAGTCAGAGCGCGAGCGTAAGGATATTGCCGGCATTAAGAAACTAGCAAATGAACGTGCCAAAAAGGCTTCACTTCATAACCGCAAATTAAGAGATTGTAAGATCCATTACGACGATAAGCATGAACGTAATCAAGAAACTACGTTATTTATCACAGAGGGAGATTCAGCGAGTGGATCAATTACAAAATCGCGTGATGTTCATACCCAAGCTGTATTTAGCTTAAAAGGTAAGCCCTTGAATGTATTCGGACTTACCAAAAAGGTGGTATACGAAAACGAAGAGTTCAACTTGCTGCAGCATGCTATGAATATAGAAGATGGTCTGGATGGCTTGCGATATAATAATATTGTGGTCGCAACCGATGCGGATGTCGATGGTATGCATATTCGTTTGCTACTAATGACCTTCTTTTTGCAGTTCTTTCCAGACCTGGTTAAAGCTGGTCATGTATCCATTTTACAAACTCCTTTATTCCGCGTAAGAAATAAAAAAGAAACCATTTATTGCTATAGCGAAGAAGAAAGACTGGATGCCATTCAAAAGCTTGGAACCAAACCAGAAATAACCCGATTTAAAGGTCTTGGTGAAATCTCTCCGGAAGAATTCGGCCTCTTTATTGGTAAAGACATTCGTTTAGAGCCGGTGATGTTGCAAAAAGACAATAAAATACAGCAAATCTTAGGCTATTACATGGGTAAGAATACACCCGACCGACAAAAGCATATTGTTAATAATCTGCGTGTCGAGCTCGATGTAGATTTAGCAAAAGAAGCAATCGCTTAATTAAGCTGCATTAACAGCTAGAGAGAAAGAACTTTATCTATTCTCTCCAGCTTCTTTAAACTCTGATCCCTCTTTCCACTTAGGAAAATTTGTTTCCATACTTAAAGTATAGCCAATTTGGTAAAACAACTTTATATCATTCATAATGCCGTCCAATTGCCAATATGAGGCATCGTATTCATCTCTTTGCGTGTGATATCTACCTTCAAATTGATCCCTTTTATTTTGAGCTTCCTGACTTGTATCAACAAAATCAACTCCACCACCAGCATACAAAGCAGGCACTCCTACCTTTGCAAAATTAAAATGGTCTGATCGGAAGAAAGATCCGGACGAAGGATGCGGATCAGGATTAACAGTCCGATTCTGTAGTTTTGCAACATTTGCAACATAGGCATCTAATTCAGATTGCCCATAACCAATAACTGTAATGTCCTTTGTAGCACCCGATGCAGTCATTGCATCAATATTGATATTAGCAACCGTTTTTGATAAAGGATAAATAGGATTCGTAGCATAATATTCTGAACCTAATAAGCCTTGTTCTTCAGCGGTAAGCCCAATAAACAGAATTGTCCTCTCTGGTGGAACACTTGCATGCTTAAACGCTTTTGCAATTTCTATAATTGCAGCAATCCCAGTGGCATTGTCATTTGCTCCATTATAAATAGAGTCGCCCTCCAGCGATTCGCCTACCCCAAGATGATCCCAGTGACCAGCATAAATAATCACTTCATCCGGGCGTTTTGTACCCACTAGTTTTCCAATTACATTATTAGAAATATCTTTCTTAATTTTATTTTTAATACTCACACTTGTTTTAAGACCTAAATCAACTGCCTTAAAACCTGGCTTCTTCGCAGCTTCAATAACATTACTATCAACCCCTGCTAAATTAAACATCCTTTTTGCGGCATCTGCACTAAGCCAACCTTCAAAAGCAGCCAAAGATGCACCATCATCAGCTGTTAATAAATTCATTTGCGGTCCACTCCAGCCAGAACGAACAACATTCCAGCCATAGCTAGCAGCTCCTGTATCATGGATAATCATTATCCCACTTGCTCCTTGTCTTGCTGCTTCTTCATATTTGTAGGTCCAGCGTCCATAATAAGTCATGGTTCCTCCTTTAAAAAGGCTCTTATCATAATACCCAGGGTCGTTTACCATGACTACAACCGTTTTTCCCTTTACATCCAAATCTGCATAATCGTTCCAGCTATACTCCGGAGCAACAATACCGAAGCCTGCAAATACAAGCTCACTATCATTTACAGTAACAGACTCTTTAACCTGCCGGCTACCCATAACAAATTCGTCTAAAAGCTTGAACCGCACCTCTCCATTAGTGCCCTTAAGCACTAATTCCTCCATCGGACTTGAATTAGTTTCTACAAGCGGTACTTCTTGAAAGAAGCTATCACCATTGCCCGGTTCTAAGCCCAGACCTTCAAATTGTTCTTTTATATAATTGATGGTTTTTGTTTCCCCTTCAGTGAAAGGCATCCTGCCTTCAAACTCATCAGATGATAAGGTTTTAACTGTATTAACGAAGCTTTCCTCGCTAATGCTATTAAGTGCAGCAGGATCGCTTGCGTCTAACTCATTTTCTGTACTGTTACAGGCAACTAAAGAGGTTGCTGCAATTAGAAGAATAAAAGGAAGTCTTTTCATTAGATTATTTATTTTTAAACGATCAAAGATATGTTCAGAGCCTTAAAATTACTATAAATATGATGAATGCAATAGAAATCGAGAATGTTTTATCATAAAAGGAAATTCATTTGTATTTTTACAGCAATTGGTATTAAAAGCATTATTAGAAACATATGAGTGAAGAGATAGATCAAAATAATGGGTTACAAGGCGGAGAAGAAGAAGAATTAACAAGCAGTAGGGTAATCCCACTTTCAGGTTTATATGAACGTTGGTTTCTAGATTATGCATCCTATGTTATTCTTGATCGGGCGGTTCCTTATATCAATGACGGACTAAAGCCTGTACAGCGTAGAATCCTGCATTCCTTAAAAGAATTAGATGATGGAAGGTATAATAAAGCTGCCAATGTAATCGGAAATACCATGAAGTACCACCCACACGGTGATGCTTCTATTGGTGATGCCATGGTGCAGATCGGCCAAAAAAACCTGCTGATTGATACACAAGGTAACTGGGGCGATCCTATTACCGGCGATTCGGCTGCTGCTCCCCGTTATATAGAAGCACGCTTGTCGAAGTTCGCACTCGACGTGGTATTTAATCCGGATACTACAGTTTGGCAGTTAAGTTACGATGGTAGAAACAGAGAACCTGTAACACTTCCTGTTAAATTTCCTTTGTTACTGGCTCAAGGTGCAGAAGGTATTGCTGTAGGTTTAGCCACTAAAATTATGCCTCATAATTTTAATGAGTTAATTGATGCATCGATCAAGTGCCTGCAGGGTGAGCGACCTAATTTAATGCCCGATTTTCCTACTGGTGGATTGGCAGATTGTTCTGCCTATAATGAAGGAATGAGAGGCGGAAGGGTTAAGATTAGAGCAAAGATTGAAGAGCGCGACCGTAAAACCCTTGCCATAACAGAAATTCCCTATGGTACCACTACCGGTAGCATTATTGAGAATGTTATTGCAGCCAACGATAAGGGTAAGATCAAGATCAAGAAGATCGAAGATAATACGGCTAAAGATGTTGAAATTATCATTCATTTAGCACCCGGTGTGTCGCCTGATGTCACCATTGATGCTTTGTATGCTTTCACCGATTGCGAGACATCCGTGTCTCCTAATACCTGTGTAATCAAGAATGATAAGCCTTATTTCATGAGCGTTAATGATGTGCTTATTGAAAATACGGAGATTACAAAGGGTCTTTTAAAACAAGAGTTAGAAATACGATTAAATGAATTAATGGAGAAAATATTCTTCAGTTCATTATTAAAGATATTTATTCAAGAGGGGATGTATAAGCATCCTGATTATGAAAATGCAGGTGAGTTTGAGGCCGTTGTAGCGGTTTTAGATAATTTATTTGAACCATTTTTCCCTCAGTTCTATCGAACCATTCTCCCCGAAGATTATAAGAAGCTTATCGATAAGCCCATGAGTAGCATCACCCGTTTCGATGTTAAAAAGGCAGACGAACAGATGAAGGGATATGAAAATGAAATTAAGCAGGTAAAATATCATCTTAAACATTTAACAGACTATGCGATTGCCTGGTTTGAAAAATTAAAAGAGAAATACGGTGCAGGCAGAGAGCGTACAACAGAGCTTAGAACTTTTGATAAAGTTACCGCAGCTGAGGTTGCATTGGCCAACATCAAGTTTTATGCAAACCGTGCTGATGGTTTTATTGGAACCGGATTACGTAAGGATGAATACATTGGAGATTGCTCTGATCTGGATGAAATCATTGTTTTCAGAGAAGATGGTCAGTTTGTAGTAACCAAGATCCAGGATAAAATCTTTGTTGGTAAAGGAATCATCCATGTTGCTGTTTTCAGAAAAGGAGATGATAGAACCGTTTATAATCTAATTTACCGCGACGGAAAAACAGGTGTTTCCTATGTTAAACGTTTTTCTGTTTTAGGTGTTACCAGAGATAAAGAATATGATCTTACCGGTGGTGCCAAAGGGTCTAAAGTGTTGTATTTTACTGCCAATCCGAATGGCGAGGCAGAAGTAATCAATATCCAGTTACGCCCTCATTCAAAACTTCGAAAGCTTCAGTTTGATCTTGATTTTGCTGAAGTAGTAATTAAGGGTAGGGGAGCCAAAGGTAATATTGTTACCAAATATCCAATCAAAAAAATAACTTTAAAGGCAAAAGGTGTTTCTACCCTTTCAGGCAGAAAGATCTGGTTTGATGAAACATTAAGCCGTTTAAATGTAGATGGCAGAGGACTTTATTTAGGTGAGTTCGATGGAGATGATAAAATACTCATTCTCTTGAAAGATGGTAGCTATGAATTACGATCATTTGATTTAAGTACGCATTTTGATAATGACCTGTCCAGAATTGAAAAATACGATCCGGAGAAAGTTTATACCCTGGTTCATCGCGATGGGAAATCAGGTGTTTTCTTTGTAAAACGTTTCCTGATTGAACCCAGCGCCATTGGAAGGCGCACCTCTTTAATAAATGAAGAGCCGGGCTCGAAAATGATCTTAATAACGGCTGCTTCAAAACCGGTTGTAAAGATAGATATTACCAAAGGCAAAGCTAAAACCCCGGAAAGTTATGAAGAAGATTTAGCTGCATTTATTGATGTTAAAGGGATGAAAGCTCAAGGTAATCGCTTAAGTCCTCATGATATTGTAAAGGTCGAGTTGCTTTCAGTAGAAGAAGATGATGATCAGGAAGATCTTGTGGATTCTTCTAGCACTAGGCCTTCCTCTCAAACTAGCGTTAACCCTTCCTCTCAAAATGATGATGATACAGAAGTAGAAGATATAGCAAATGAAGAAGCTGCTGAAGAGAATATAGTAGAAGATAGCAAGAATACAGCAGAGAATAGTGAAGAGTCGCCTGTAATCCCTGAAAAGAAAATAGCGCCTAAATTAGATCTTGAAATCACCAACCCCGATGAAATCGAGATTGATAATAAAGGTCAGATAAATCTATTTTAGAGAATTACAATAAAATTCTACAATACAATTTATAAAGGCTTTCGATCTTACTCGAAGGCCTTTATAAATTTATCCACTTTAGGTTTAACAACCGCTACACAATAAGGCTGATTCGGGTTTCTAAGAAAGTAGTTTGTATGATAATCCTCTGCTTCATAAAATACTCCTGCCGGAGACACCTTTGTAACAATCGGTTTATCAAACACACCTTCTGCTGTTAAGCCTGCAATAAAACGTTCTGCTTCGTCTTTTTGCAAATCATTATGGTAAAATATTTCAGAACGATATTGCGTACCAATATCATTTCCTTGTCGGTTTAATGTAGTAGGATCATGTGTTTTAAAGAAGACTTCCAGCAGGTCTCTGAAACTCAATTCATCTTCATTATAATCAATTTGAATAACCTCTGCATGACCTGTTTTACCAGTACACACTTCTTCATAAGTCGGGTTTTCAGTATGGCCACCCATATATCCGGGTAAAAGGGTGTTAATTCCTTTTAATCGTTGAAATACGGCCTCTGTACACCAAAAACAGCCACCAGCCAATGTTGCTTTCATATAACTTTGTTTTAATTTATTGATATTGAATATAGATAGGAATGGGTTTTAACTTTAATAATTCCTCCGGCGTTAACATCCGGTTTGGCGGATTTTTAATATCATTCTTGTAGAATAATTTAAAACCTGTAAACTCTACCGGTTCCTTGTGAATAAAATGACGATAGGTTCCCTTTTTCAATTCGGGAGGTCCCCATCCATCCATATCCATTACAAATTGTACTTCCGGACGAAGTTTTATATCGCTGTAGTTCTTTACCATTCCTTGTGTAAAACGGTGTACCACCAATACCTTCGGTGGCAAGTTGTTGTCCTGCACCAGCTTCTGCAAATATTCAGTGGCAAAATTAATATCGCTGGCATTGAAAGAGCCAATTTTTTTACCCGGTTTTGAACCATCCTTCATTGAAAACTCAGGATCAATCCCCAAGTGAACATGCGGTAGTTTTAAGTATTTCTCCAGTCTTGGCAGTTCATCTTCAATAGTACTTAAAGCTACTTGAATATCCAGGAAAACAAGCGCATTTCGCATCTTCGCAATGCTTAATACAGAATCAATCTGTGAGTCAGGCATCCTGTTACGATATTTGCCATCCTTTCCTTCAGATCCCTGAGCAACCACAGCAATATAATGCAATGCCGGAATAGCTTCTGTGGTGCTATCTGCTTCGTTCCATTTTTTAATCTCTGCATCCAGGTGCTCTAACATCAGTTCAGGTGGATGTTCTCCTAGAATACCCATTCTGGTTGAATACAAATTTCCATAATAAGCTATAATCCTTTTAGCCGGCAGGATAGCTCCGGCTAAAGGTATTGGCTGATTTTTAACGGGCCATTTACCAGTTGTATCTCCATTTGCCAGTGCTAAAACCTGACTACGATACAGGTTTGAATCCACAAATGGATTGTTTAAGATAGCTTCTTCTTTAGCCTTTTCAATAGAGTCTAGCCGGCTAAGCGAATCTGCTTCAGCGCTATCAATAGCAGCCTGTCCATTACTAAAGTTGCATGAAGAATAAAGAACAAGAAAGAAGAACAATACAGGTGCTGCTTTCAATAGGCTTCTTTTTATCATAGAGGGTTATATTTATTCAAAAATGGAATATACGGTATTTCTTTGTTCTTATTATGTATTATAATGCTTTCTTAAATCTTCCAAAAGCACTAATAGGTAGCTTCTTTCCAGTTGCTGCGGGGAGGTATAATTCTCCGGTTTCCAGGTTTTTAATCTGTGGCATAGCTTCTCTTAACAGTGTTTCTATATTTTTTGAAAAGAAACCCGATGTATAGGTGTTTAAAATCAAAAAGTGTTCCTCTTTATCCAAAAGCTTAACAACGTCATGAATCATTTCTTCAATCTGATTTTCTAGCTTCCATTTTTCGCCTTTCGGACCATGACCATAGGCCGGCGGGTCTAAAATAATGCCATTATAAGTGTTTCCTCGTTTAATTTCACGCTTAACAAACTTCAATGCATCTTCTACCAGCCAGCGAATATCTTTTAACCCTGACAATTGCTGATTTTCATTTGCCCAGGTAATGACCTGTTTAATGGAATCAACATGTGTCGTTTCTGCCCCACAAGCTCTTGCAATTAAAGAAGCGCCTCCTGTATAGGCAAAAAGATTTAATACTTTTGGCTGTGCTTTTTTAAAAGAGCGAAGGCTGGATGCAATATAATCCCAGTTTGCAGCCTGTTCGGGGAATATCCCGACATGTTTAAAGGCGGTTAGGGCTAAACGAAATTTAAGATGAACATCTTTATTCTGATAGCCAATAAACCACTCATCCGAAATATTTTTAGATTTTTTTACCCATTCGCCTTTGGTTGTTGAACGGCTGATAAAACGAATATCATGCTGCTTTATCCATTCTGCTTCTGGCAATGTTTTTGGCCAGCCAGCTGCAGGTTCGGGGCGGATTAAAATCCGATCTCCAAATCGCTCAAGCTTTTCTCCTCCGCCGCAGTCAATCAATTCATAATCCTTCCAGGTCTTAGGAATGGTTATGAAACTAACTCTATTCTGGTCCATTTCTATGCAATCTTACTTAAAAACTTTTCTTCGCCACTTTCATAAACGGACTTGCAAATACGAACTCATTGAGTTCTTTAATATCAGTATGCGCTATTTCTTTATTAGAGCCTTCCCAGTTTTTCTTTCCCTGGTAAAGGAATAAAATATAGTCACCAATTCCCATTACCGAACTCATGTCATGCGTAACAACAACCGTAGTTGTATTAAATTCATCTGTTAGCTCCTGAATTAATTCATCAATAAGGATGGATGTTTGAGGGTCGAGCCCCGAGTTGGGCTCATCACAGAAAAGATATTTAGGTGTCATGGTAATTGCTCGTGCTATTCCTACCCGCTTCTTCATCCCTCCGGAAAGTTCCGATGGATAAAGAGCGTTTGTGCCAGCCAAATCTACCCGTTCCAAACAGAAGTTTGCACGGTCAATCTTTTCGCTTTTGCTCATATCTGTAAACATCTCCAATGAAAAGATGATGTTTTGTTCAACGGTCATGGAGTCAAAAAGAGCAGAGTTCTGAAAAAGCATTCCTATTTCCTTTCGAATCGGAATCCTATCTTCAAATGATAGCCTGGTAAACTCTGTGCCGTTATAGATTACTTTACCTGAATCAGGATGATGCAATCCTACCATACATTTTAAAAGTGTACTCTTGCCCGATCCTGAGCCTCCTATGATCAAGCTGATTTTGCCGGGCTCAAAATTTGCTGAAATACCTTTTAAAACTTCATTTTCTCCAAAAGACTTGTAGATATCAGATACTTCAATCATTTAATTCAAATTTAATTAGAAGCTTCAATGTTTAAAGCATGAGGGCAGTGATAATATAATCACATGCCAATATTGTTATACAGCTTACTACTACGCTTTTTGTACTTGCCAATCCTACTTCTAAAGAACCTCCACGAACATAGAAACCCTGGTAGGCAGAAATAGAAGTTATTACAAAGCCAAAAACGAAAGCCTTCACCATGGCAACCGTAACTGTATAGCCGTTAAAATCGCCTGTAATACCCATAATATAATCGGCTGGAGTTACAGCACCCGATATAGCACCACCAGCTAGTCCACCAAAAATAGCCAGGAAAATCGAAACAATAACCAATAAGGGAACCATCGTAATTCCAGCAATTATTTTAGGAAGGATTAAATATCCTGGAGCATTGATTCCCATAATTTCTAAGGCATCAATCTGTTCAGATACACGCATAGAGCCTATTTGTGATGAAATGGATGAGCCCACTTTACCTGCAAGAACCAAAGCAGTTATCGTCGGACTTAATTCAAGAATACTTGAATCGCGGTTAATTTGTCCGATAATAGAAGAAGGAATTAAATCAGAAACTAATTGAAAGGCAATCTGCATCGTCATTACAGCTCCAATGAAGGTAGATATAATGGCAACCAAACTCAGCGAGCCAACTCCTATATTATCCATGCTTAGAAAAATCTCCTTCCAATAGATTCTCCATTTTTCTGGTTTCTTAAAAACCGATTTTATAAGAAGAAGGTATTTGCCAAAGTCTGTAAAAAACATATAATGTGGATATCTCGTAAATATAACGTTTCCTTTTTATTTTCGTATTTTCGTTAACAAATAAAAGAACAATGAGTTTGAATAAAAATAAGGTAGCACTCGTAACCGGCGCTACTAAAGGTATGGGTAAAGCAATATCATTTGCATTGGTAAAAGAGGGATATACTTTAATTGCTTGTGCAAGAAAGCAAGATACATTAGAGCAATTGCAAAATGATATTAAGAATGTTTTCCCTGATGCAAATGTTCTTATTCAAGCTTGTGACTTCTCAAAACCTGCCCAGGTAGAAGACTTATTGCAATGGGTAGATAAGGGTTCTTTGCAAGTTAATGTATTGGTAAACAATGTAGGTCTTTTTATCCCGGGTTATCTTCTAAAAGAACCAGCAGATATGCTGGCTAAACATATACAGGTAAACGTGTTTACACCTCATCTTTTATCTGTTCATTTTGGACGAAAAATGCGTGAAAATCAAAGCGGACATATTTTTATGATTACTTCCGTTGCCTCCAGAAGTGCTGTGGTTACAGCAGGCTCTTATTCTGTAACAAAGTATGCTTTGGCAGGTCTAACAGCTGTATTACGCAAGGAATTAAAGGATGATCATGTAAAGGTTACAGAGATCATTCCCGGCTCTACTTTAACGTCTTCCTGGGAAGGAACAACCATTCCGGAAGAAGAATTTGTACAGGCCGAAGACATCGCTCAAGCGCTGATATCGGCATTAAATATGAGTGCCGGAGCCAATGTTGATGAAATAATTATTAAACCTGTTAAGGGCAATCTATAACAATTAGAAATTATAAAATGCTAGGTCATGAATAATAGAAGAATTAGCTGGGGCTTAATTGTGCTGTTTATTGGTTTGATATTGTTGCTTACCAACCTGGATTATATTGATTTTAACTGGCTGGCGGTTTTCTCCCTGTGGCCTGTTCTTTTAATATTATTAGGATTGAGCTTTATGCTTCCCTACAAGCCGGAAAGCAAGTATATTATGATTATTGCTACCGTTGCTACCTTGGCGCTTTTTGCCTATAAAGGCTTAGAATCTGTAGGTGAGGAGCAAAACTTTGGGTCAGATAATACGAATGGTACTGCTGTTTTTTCACGAGATTTAGACCCGGGAATAAAGTCGGCTACCCTTAATATAGAAGGGGGAGCTATCAGCTTTCGCATTAATGAAGGCACCGATAAGCTTTTCTATGCAGAAACAAGAAGTAATACAAATAGCTTCTCACTTTCAGATAAGACCAACGGTGAAAAAAGCACGATCGATTTTGTAATGCGTGGTAAAGAGGAAGTAGATCTTAAGGATAGCAATATCCAGAATAATGCAAATATCCGGTTAAATAAAGACCTGATTTGGGATCTTGATCTGAAGATCGGGGCAGGTGCTGCCGACTTTGACCTGAGCAATTATAAAGTAAGAAAAGTAGATGTTGACGGAGGAGTTTCCAGTGTAAAGATACGTATGGGCATGCCTTTTGAAGCTGAATCAGCCATCGAGTTTAAGGGTGGTTTAGCAAGCTTTGAGCTCTATATCCCGAATGATGCAGCTTGTAGAATTGTTTCTAAATCTGCTTTATCCTCTCAGGATTTTCAAGGCTTTAACAAGCAGCAAGATGGTTCTTACATTACTGATAATTACAATACAACCGATAAGAAGTTTATTGTAAACATGGAAAGCGGTTTGTCAAGTTTTAGTGTTAAACGATATTAATCCGGTGAGCAATCAGAAGTATTTTTATGTGAGAGAAGGAAAGCCTGAGGGTCCTTTTTCTTTGGAGGAGCTTAAGCTCCTCAATCTAAAATCGAATGATTTTGTAAAGGAAGAGGGTGCCGACGATTTTCATGAGATTCATGAACTGCCTGAATTGAGTAAGCTGCTTTCTGTAAAACATGAAATTACCCTGCCTCAATACTTTGCCACCATGGATATTCGCTTGCTGGCCTGGGCAATCGACTTCTTTTTTGCTTTTGCATTGTATTGCATATTTATTCTATTGCCTATTCTAGCTTTTACCAGCGGCTCTACAAGAACGATGTATGTTCTTATTGGTTTATTGGCTATCTTTCCAATACAATTTATTTCTACTATCTTTTTAGAATGCTCGAAATATCAGGGAACGATCGGTAAGTTAATTCTTCGAATTAAAGTATGCGACACAAAAGGCTTGCCGATAGGTTTTGCCAGATCTTTATGGAGAAACATCTGCAAGATACTTGGTTTCCTTAGCTTAGGGATCGGCTTTTTCGCTGGTTTCTTTAGCCGCAAACAGCAATGTTGGCACGATAAACTGGCAAATACGCTGGTTATTAAAGATCGCTTAACCTAGTTAAGCTTCGTCTTTTGTGTTCCTGACTAAGCCAATTCCTGAAAAGAAGAATATAATACCAATTACGCCGACAACAGTTAATTCGCGATAAGCTTCACTGCGTTGAACAAACTGTACTCCCACATATATTAAACCAATAATGCCCAGTATTGTAAGGATTGTTCCAAAGGTTCGTTTTACATTCATGATCTATATTTTTAAAATCAGGTTAATAAGGCAATTTCTATGCCTAATGTATATACCATGCTTATAACATGGTATAGAGTTGCTTTACATGCTTGAGTTATTATCGGGTGATCCTCGGGTTGTGTCTGCGCTTTTTTGGCCGTTTTAACACAGATATATTAAAAGATTAACTGTCTTACCTCTTGACTATGTAAAACAAGCTATTTGTTATCCATAGAAGATTGTATATTGGGATATGCTATAAAATTAATTAGTTTTATAGCTAGAAAAAATAGCCTCCTTTTATGAAAGTCTACTTTGCGGTTGTAGTTTTATTTTTCTCATTTCAGTTTAACGCTTTCTCACAATCTTTAGCAGAAAAGATAAGTAAATCTTTTACTGTTTTTGAAGCTGATCGTGATCTGAAATATGGTATCGCCTCTTTAACTGTTATGAACGCTCGTACAGGTGAAGTTATCTATAATAAGTATGAAAACCTAGGAATGGCACCGGCATCCACATTAAAGGTGATTACGCTTGCTACTGCTTATGAGGTTTTGGGCAAGGACTTTAGATACGAAACTGATCTGTTGTATAGTGGTGTGATTAAAGATGGGGTTTTAGAGGGAGATATTATCATTAAAGGTACTGGTGATCCTTCTTTGGGGAGTGATCTTTATCAAGAAACGAAAGCAGCTGTTTTGTTGAAAAGGTGGACTGATGCCATAAAAGCAGCAGGTATCAAGAAAATTAACGGGACGGTCATTGCCGACGATTCAATGTTTAAAGGGCAGATGGCTCCGGAGGGCTGGATCTGGTCTGATATGGGACAATATTATGGTGCCGGGGTTTCTGCATTAAATTGGCAAGAGAATAAAATGCGGGTTGTTTTTGCTGCTAAAGGTAGAGTGGGAGATAAAGCAACTTTTGTAAGGACGGTGCCGATGAGTTCAGATGTAGAAATTATTAATGAGGTAACTATTGGGTCTACGGGTAGCGGCGATCAGGTTTATGCATATTCTGCGCCTTATTCATCTAAGATTATGTTAAGAGGAACTTATGCTATTGATTTAAATAAGGAAATTGAAATCTCTTTGCCAGATGGAGCATACGAAGCTGCATCCAGTCTGAAAGCTGCTTTGGTCAACCAGCGGATTGCTGTTGAGGGAAAGGTGAATACAGCATTTTTATTGCAATCTGAAGGTAAAGATTTACCAACGAATACAAAATTATTAGATCGTTATCTGTCTCCTGATTTAGGTCGATTGTCTTATTGGTTTTTAAAAGAAAGTATTAATTTATATGGCGAAGCACTTTTAAAAACGGCTGCTTTTCATGAGAGCATTGCAACTAAAACTTCGGATGCTTCTGCCTGGGAGCAGAAGTTTTGGGCAAGCAGATTGAGGATTGATTTAGGTGCTTTAAAAATTATGGATGGCAGTGGGCTTTCTCCTGAAAATAGGGTCAGTACGTTGGCTATGGTTCAAGTTCTGAACGCAGCTAAAAAGCAAGCTTGGTTTAATAGCTATTATGAGAACATTCCTTTGGTTAATAATATGAAGATGAAGAGTGGTACTATAGATGGAGTTTTGGGTTATGCGGGTTATCATACCTCCAGGGATGGAACACCTTTGGTATTTGCCTTTCTGGTTAATAATCATGAAGGTAGAGCATCATCTATGCGACAAAAAATGTTCAGGGTGTTGGATTCTCTGAAATAGCCGGCATGCAGAAATTAGTTTCAAATTCTTATCTTTGTGTGGTATGAAATACAATTTAGATGTATCAATAGATAAAGACTCAGGCTTCTGTTTTGGCGTTGTTTATGCCATTGAAATGGCAGAAGAGATACTGGAAGAGGATGGCTATTTATACTGTTTGGGAGATATTGTGCATAATGATGAAGAGGTTCTTCGTTTAAAAGAAAAAGGTCTTCGGATTATAGGACATGAAGAGCTGATTAACTTACATAATGAAAAGGTGCTTATTCGGGCACATGGTGAAGCTCCGGAAACCTATAAGATAGCCCTTGATAATGATATTACATTGATTGATGCCTCTTGTCCGGTGGTTTTAAAGCTTCAAAACCGTATCAAGACTTCTTATGATGAGAAGGAGAAGGTGCTCATTTTTGGAAAACATGGTCACGCAGAAGTGATCGGATTGCAAGGCCAGACTAATAGTGAGGCTTTGGTTTTTCAAGATATCAGTGAGTTGGATCATGTAGAATTACCACATAATATTACCTTATATAGTCAAACGACGAAGAGCACAGATAAGTTCTACGAGATTAAAGAAGAACTTATTAACCGAGGATATAATGTTCGTGCGAATGATACAATCTGTCGCCAGGTTTCGAGCCGTTATGAAGATTTGGGTAGTTTTGCAGAGAAGTTTGATAAGGTTGTGTTTGTTTCAGGTAAGAAATCATCCAACGGAAAAGTTCTTTATGATGTTTGCCTGAAGAGCAATCCAAACACCTATTTTATATCTGATCCTGTAGAGTTAAAACCTGAATTATTTCAAGAGAACGATACAGTTGGCATTTGTGGAGCAACCTCTACGCCGATGTGGCTGATGGAAAAAGTACGTGATATTCTAAAGGAATATTGATTTACCGTCATAAAATGCCCTTCTCTATACAATGCTATCTTGAAAGTAGTAATTTCGTAAATTGTTTCTTTGGAAAAATCTCTGTGTAATATATTAATGAAAAAAGGAATCTTACTTGTAAATCTTGGGACACCTGATAGTCCATCTGTGCCTGACGTTCGTCGTTATCTTGATGAGTTTTTAATGGATGGACGTGTAATTGATATTAAGCCTATACCCAGAAACCTGTTGGTTAGAGGTCTTATTGTTCCTTTCCGAGCGCCTAAATCTGCTAAAATATATAAAGAAGTCTGGACAGAGGAAGGTTCTCCATTGCTTATTTATGGCTTGGAAAATAAAAGATTATTACAAGAAAGCCTGGGCGATGAATATGTGGTTGCATTTGGGATGCGCTATCAAAATCCGAGTATTCAGAGTGCTTTGGATGAATTAAGGGCTCAAAAGGTAAAGTCTATTCAGGTAATTCCTTTATTTCCACAATATGCTTCAGCATCTACTGGTTCGGTTCATCAGAAAGTGATGGAGATTGTAAGCAAATGGCTGGTTATTCCAGATATTAGCTTTATTAGTTCGTTTCACAATCATCCTGATATGATTCAGATTTTTGCTGACAATGGTCGTAAACACGGCATTGAGAACTATGACCACATCCTTTTTAGTTTTCATGGCCTACCTCAGCGCCAGTTAATTAAAGCTGATGATTCTAAAACACACTGCTTACAAGATAAATCTTGTTGTCAGACTTATAATGATAAAAATCACTTTTGCTATTCTGCACAGTCCTATGATACGGCTAAATTGATTGCTGAGAATTTGGGTCTTACACGTGATCAATATACCATAAGCTTTCAATCCCGTTTGGGTAAAGAGCCTTGGTTAGTTCCTTCTACCAGTGATATCATTCATGAAAAAGCCCTGGAAGGTAAAAAGCGCTTATTAGTTTTTTGTCCGGCTTTTGTTGCTGATTGTCTTGAAACACTTTATGAGATTACAGTTGAATACCATGAAGAATTTGTTGCGGCAGGAGGAGAGAAAGTTCAATTAGTAGAAAGTTTAAATAGCGACCCTCGTTGGATAGAAGTCTTGAAAGGTTTTATCGTAAAGCAAGAGAATAATACGCTTATCCCAAGCTAGAAACGTGACTGGCATTTCTTTTGTAACATTCCCTGGTACGATCTATCTAAATTAAAATCTCGAAAAAGAAAGATGCGGATGAGTCCTATCATATTAAGTTCCATTATACTCATTTTACTTGATGTATATATTTATACGGCTTTAAGAGCTACCAAGATTAAATGGGCAAGAAGTAAAATCTTTACTGTTTTATGGTGGGGGTATTCTGCTGTTTTATATTTAGGCTTATTGAGTACAATTTTCTTTGATGTACGGCTTGATCTTCGTTCTGTTATTCTAGTTGCTCTTTTTATAACCTTTGCTACCAAGTTTGTTTTTGCATTGATCATGATCATCGATGATATTCGAAGAGGTGGGGTTTGGCTAAGCAGAAAGGTTATTAGGAGGAAGAATGCACAAGATGAAGTTATTGTTGAAAATAAAGTTGTTGTTGAAAAAGGAAAGAGCAAAATATCCCGGTCTGACTTTTTAGCTAAATCTGGAATTGTATTGGCCGCTGTGCCTTTTACTACCTTAACCTGGGGTATTGTTTCAGGAGCTTACGATTATCGTATACGCAGGCAAAAGCTCTATTTGCCTAATCTGCCAAAGGCGTTTCTTGGAATGAAGATCGGTCAGGTATCTGACATCCATTCTGGAAGTTTCTATAATAAAGTAGCCGTTCAGGGTGGTGTAGATATGCTATTAGCAGAGAAACCGGATGTGGTATTTTTTACAGGAGATTTGGTGAATAACCTGGCATCTGAGCTAGGAGATTATAAAGATATATTTAGTAAAGTGAAAGCTCCTTTGGGTGTTTATTCAATTTTGGGTAATCACGATTATGGAGAATATCATTTTGGTTTGGAGCCATCTGCCGCTAAGTCCAGAAATTTAGAATTATTAAAGCAAAGCCACCATGAAATGGGTTGGGATCTGCTTTTGAATGAAAACAGGAAGATTAAAGTTGATAATGAAGAAATAGGCATTATCGGTATTGAGAATTGGGGCGCAGGATTTCGTTTCCCTAAGTATGGTGATTTAGATAAAGCACTTAAGGGCAGTGAAGAT
Source organism: Albibacterium bauzanense (assembly GCF_004339765.1). Lineage (GTDB taxonomy): Bacteria > Bacteroidota > Bacteroidia > Sphingobacteriales > Sphingobacteriaceae > Albibacterium > Albibacterium bauzanense. Next base: position 877,731 of record NZ_SMGO01000002.1, read on the forward strand.
GTGCCTGTTAAATTGCTGCTTTCTCACGATCCTTCTCACTGGCGGGCTCAAGTTCTTTCTTATCCTGAAATTGACGCTATGTTTAGCGGACATACACATGGTATGCAATTTGGTGTTCGATTAAAGAGCTTTCAATGGAGCCCTGTTCAATACCTCTATAAAGAATGGGCAGGTTTATACCAGGAAAATAAACAACAGCTCTATGTCAATACCGGTTATGGCTTCTTAGGTTATCCTGGCCGTGTTGGAATTTTACCTGAGATAACTATCTTTGAATTAATGAGTGGTGATAAACCCTCCTAAGAAATACGATTGCGAACCTTCTTTAATTTGTAACATTCCTTAATTAGATCTGTCTAAGATAAAACAACGATTATTATGGCGGTAAAGATGTCTCAACGTGAAACGATTAAAATTTCACTGCAATCTATTAATGCGAATCGCTTACGTACGTTTCTGACAGCTTTAATTATTGCTATTGGGATCACCGCCTTAGTAGGTATATTGACATCTATTGATGCTATACAAACTTCTTTAACTGAATCTTTCTCAGCTTTAGGCTCTAACTCTTTTACCATTCGTAACCGTGGATTAAATATCCGTATTGGCGGACAAGGTACGCAGCCAAAAGACTATCCGAATATAACTTACCAGGATGCTGTTGCTTTTACTGAGCGATTTGATTTTCCGGCACTTGTTTCTGTTAATGTTCGGGTGAGTGGTGGTGCTACTGTTAAGTTTGAGAGTAAAAAAACTAATCCTAATATTAGTGTTCAAGGATCTGACATCAATTTCTTAGAAACTGGCGGATATAAGCTTGGTCTCGGTCGGAATTTTACAGAACGAGAACTTGATTTAGGAAGCAATGTTGTAATTATTGGTGCAAAAATACAGGAAAGCTTGTTTACAGAAAACGAGGATCCTATTAATAAAATTATAACGATTGGTGGTACCCGTTTTACTGTGATTGGAGTATTGGAGAGTAAGGGTGCAAGTTCCGGGCTTGGAGGAGATAATACTACAATTATACCACTGGTGAAAGGAAGAGCCTTAATAACCGGAGGTATTCCTTCGTATGTTATTACAGTTATGAATACCGTGCCCAATATGACGGAGGCAACGATTGGGGAGGCGACAGCTTTATTCCGGAAGATACGTAATTTGAGTGCCACGGAGGAAAGTAATTTTGAAATTACGAAGAGTGATGCCATTGCCCAGGTTTTATTGAGTAACCTTACTTATGTTACCCTGGGAGCGGTTGTTATTGGTTTAATTACGCTGATAGGTGCATCCATCGGGTTGATGAATATTATGCTGGTTTCAGTTACCGAACGAACACGTGAAATAGGTTTAAGGAAGGCAATTGGCGCAACGCCTCATCTTATACGGCAGCAGTTTTTAACAGAAGCTATTGTGATTTGTATGATGGGTGGGGTAGCAGGTATTTTACTGGGGTTGATTATAGGAAACGGTGTGGCATTGCTCTTGGGGGCAAGTTTTCTTATTCCTTGGATGTGGATGGTTATGGGAATCGCGGTTTGTATTCTAGTTGGAGTAATATCAGGATATTACCCTGCATCTAAGGCTTCAAGCTTGGATCCTGTTGAAGCCTTAAGATACGAGTAAAGGTTTTTATTAACTGTATTGTTTCTTATAGTAGGCCAGGTAATTACCGCTGGTTACATTATCTAACCATTCTTCATTCTCTAAAAACCAATCGACTGTCTTCTCAAGTCCTTCTTCAAAGGTTATGCTAGGTTTCCAGCCCAGATCACGTTGCAATTTTGTAGAGTCGATCGCATAGCGCAGATCATGTCCGGCACGGTCTTGAACGAACGTAATAAGAGAGGCAGATTCTCCTTCTTGTCTATTTAGCTTTTTATCCATTATTGAACATAATAGATAGATCAAATCAATGTTTTTCCACTCATTATTTCCTCCGATATTGTAAGTAGTACCGGTTGCTGCCTTATGGAAGATTACATCAATAGCGCGTGCATGATCTTCTACCCATAGCCAATCGCGAACATTTTCACCTTTTCCGTAAATAGGGATGGATCTTCTGTGTTTGATGTTATTGATGGATAGTGGAATTAGTTTTTCAGGAAAATGATGTGATCCGTAGTTGTTTGAGCAATTTGAGATCACGATATCCATTCCATAGGTATCGTGATAAGCTCTGACAAAATGATCTGAACTTGCCTTTGAAGCAGAATAAGGAGAATGTGGATCGTAGCTTGTTTCTTCAGTAAATAAACCGCTATCACCTAAAGCACCGTATACCTCGTCGGTTGAAACGTGATAGAAGCGATGCTTATCATAATTTCCTTTCCATGTATTGCGTGCAGCATTTAATAGATTTACTGTACCAATAACATTGGTCATTACAAATTCAATGGGATTGCTGATGGATCGGTCTACATGCGACTCTGCTGCCAGGTGGATAACTCCGTAAGGATTCTCTTCTTCAAATAGTTTTTCGATGAAGCTGGCATCTACAATATCTCCCTTTATAAAACGATAATTAGGCTTATCTTCAATGTCTTTTAAATTTTCAAGATTTCCGGCATAAGTTAGCAGGTCTAGGTTGATGATCTCATAATCTGGATAAGTATTGACCATTCTTCTAACAACATGTGATCCTATAAATCCGGCACCACCAGTAACGATAATTTTCTTCATTTTTTTATAATTCAAATGGATTTTCATCCCTTAAGTAAACTTCCCATGCCCAGGCAGAGCGCATCATTTCTTCAATTCCAAGTTTGGCTGTCCAACCAAGCTTTTGCTTAGATTTTGTTATATCACCCCAAACTTGCTCAATATCGCCGCTTCTTCGCTCACCAATTTCGTAATTAAGTTTCACATTCGTGGTGTTTTCGAAAGCGCGGATCACTTCTAATACTGAATAGCCGTTGCCGGTTCCGATATTGAAAACGTCGTAATGATCAGTTATGGTATTTTCGTTTAAGTATTTAAGAGCGGCAACGTGTGCTTTTGCAAGATCTACTACGTGAATATAATCACGTATAGCCGAGCCATCTGCTGTATTATAGTCATCTCCATAAACGGTAATTTTCTCTCTTTTACCAATGGCTGTTTGTGTTATAAAAGGTACGAGGTTTTGGGGCACACCTAAAGGCAGCTCACCTATTAAAGCACTTTTATGGGCACCTACCGGATTGAAATAACGTAAAGAAAGAATATTGAAATTTGGATTGCTGGTAGCTGTTTCTTTTAGAATTTCTTCGGCTATTTGCTTGGTGTTTCCATAAGGAGATTCAGCTTTTTTGACTTCAGCTGCTTCTGTTACAGGCAATTCATCTGGTTGGCCATAGACAGTACAACTGGATGAAAATACGAAGTTAACTTTGCGATCAGAAAAAGCGTTCAGTAAGTTTATAAGTGAGAATAGATTGTTGTGATAGTATTTTAATGGTTTTTCTACAGATTCACCTACTGCTTTTGAAGCTGCAAAATGGATTACACCTTCAATATCCGGATTTTTATTAATGAAGTCTTTGACTTGTTTTTCGTCACAGAGATCCAGGTTGTGAAATTCTGGCTTTATACCAGTTATCTTTTTAATCTGATCTAAGACTCCAATGCTTGAATTGGATAGATTGTCAATAATGATTGGAGTATAACCGGCTTCGAATAACTCAACTACAGTGTGAGATCCTATATACCCTGTTCCTCCGGTAACCAAAATTTTCTTCATGTCTGTATAAGGCTTTTATTTGTTATAATAGGTAAAATCTTTATGATTGATTTCTCTTTGAGGTAAAGATTTAAAATATTGATAGGTGATTTTCAAGCCTTCTTCTCTGCTCACCTTTGGAGCCCAGCCTAAAAGTTCTTTTGCTTTTGTGATGTCAGGGCGACGTTGCTTGGGATCGTCGATTGGCAGGTCTTGATGAACTACCTTTTGTTTTGTTCCTGTTAGTTTAATAATTTCCTCAGCAAACTGATTGATGGTTATTTCATCGGGATTACCGATGTTAACCGGATAGGGATAATCGCTCATTAATAGACGAAATATACCTTCCACCTGATCATCGACATAGCAAAAGGAACGTGTTTGCTTACCATCACCAAATATGGTAAGATCTTCGCCACGAAGCGCCTGACCGATAAAAGCAGGCAATACTCGTCCGTCATTTAAGCGCATTCTTGGACCGTATGTATTGAATATACGTACAATTCTTGTTTCTAATTTATGAAAAGTATGATAGGCCATTGTAATAGCTTCCTGAAAGCGTTTAGCTTCATCGTACACTCCTCTAGGACCTACAGGATTTACATTTCCCCAATAGTCTTCGCTTTGTGGACTAACGGTAGGATCGCCATATACTTCGGAAGTGGATGCAACGAGAATCCTGGCTTTTTTTGAGCGTGCTAAACCTAGAAGATTATGAGTTCCTAAGGATCCTACTTTTAATGTTTGGATAGGAATTTTCAGATAATCAATCGGACTTGCCGGAGATGCAAAATGCAAGATATAATCAAGTTCGCCGGGTACATGTACGAAAGTGGATACATCATGATTATAGAAATTGAAATTTTCTAGAGGAAACAGGTGTTCAATATTTCTTATATCTCCTGTGATAAGATTATCCATTCCCATTACATGGAAATCTTCTTTTATAAATCGATCACATAAGTGTGAACCCAGGAAGCCTGCAGCACCAGTTATAAGTATACGTTTCCTTCCCATTCTATATTTAATTTAAAGATTACCTTTGACGAAGGTAATTAATTTGCTAAAAACAAATAGCAAATTTCTAGAAACATGTCGTATTTTAGCTATTCTTTCAATAGCATTTTTATATAAGCTCATTTTATGACTTTTATTTATAGCATTGGTATTTATTTATTTCATTTACTTATTTGGATTGCTGCAGTTTTCGGTGGTAAAGCAAAGAAATGGGCGGAAGGCCGTAAAGGTCTTTTTGAAAAAATAAGAGAAGAGGTTGATTCAACAAAAAAACATACCTGGTTTCATTTTGCTTCATTGGGCGAGTTTGAACAAGGGCGGTCTGTATTAGAAAAATACAAGAAGCTTTTTCCGGATAGGTTGATTCTTATCACATTCTTTTCTCCTTCTGGTTATGAAACCCGTAAGAATTTTTCGCTAGCTGATCATGTGTTTTATTTGCCTGCAGATTCTGCTTTCAATGCGAAAAGATTTATTGACCTTATTAATCCTGAGATTGTCTTCTTTACGAAGTATGATTTCTGGTATTTCTACTTTAGGGAATTAAAACAAAGAGAGATTCCTTTATTTATGGTGTCTTCTATTTTTAGAGCAGATCAAGTGTTCTTTAAATGGTATGGTGGTATCTTTCGAAAGATGCTATCTTGTGTTACACATTTCTTTGTTCAAAACCAGGAAAGTGTTGTGTTGCTTCGATCCATTGGATTTAACAATGTCACCTTATCTGGTGATACGCGTTTTGATCGGGTGGTAGAGATTGCAAAGACTGTGCGCGAATTACCAGTTATTTCTTATTTCGCTACAGGGAATCGGGTTTTGGTGGCAGGTAGTACCTGGCCCCAAGATCTGGAACGCCTGTTAACTTTTCATCAGGTTTTTCCCGATTGGAAGATAATCATTGCTCCTCACGATATTACTCCTCAAAATATTAAATATGCATGCGATGTGTTTTCTTCGGGTATTTTGTTTTCGGACCTAAGCGATTATATGCATAAGCGGCATTTGGAAAGCGAGAATCAGAAGAAGAGAAATATTGATATGGATTTAGCCTATCAGGATACAGATACGGAAGCTGATTTGATTCCTGAACATAAATCGCCGGTATTGATTGTCGATAACATAGGGATGCTGTCTTCTTTGTATGGTTATGGTGATATAGCTTATATAGGAGGAGGTTTTGGTGCAGGTATTCATAATACCTTAGAAGCAGCAGCTTATGGAATGCCTGTTATTTTCGGGCCAAATTTCCAGAAGTTTCAAGAAGCAAAGGATTTAATACAAGCCAGGGCTGCTTTCTTTATTACCAATGGAAGGGAGTTGATATCGGTAGTTGAAGAGTTAATGGATTATCAGGTTCGTATTGAAGCAGGAAATCGGGCTGTTGGCTATGTTCAGCAGCAGGCCGGAGCAACAGATCGGATATTAGATTATATAGAGGAGCATATTCTGTGAATATGATTTTCTTGGATTAATATTCCTAAATGAAGAACAGCCTGCATTTGCAGGCTGTTCTAATAAATTATAAAAGCTATAATTCTTAGACCTAATTTTGTTCTAAGGTGTTATTGCTTCTATCAATTTCACTTTGCGGAATTGGCCAGTATTCATTATTTGAATTAAATACTAAATCCTTATAAGCAGGAAGTAAACTGCCTTCAAAGGATGAGTAGCTTTCGAGGGCTTGTTTAGCAATACCCCATCTTACCAGATCGAAGAAACGATGACCTTCCATCGCTAGTTCCAACCTTCTCTCGAAACGTAAAGCCTTGCGAGCATAGTCTTGATTAGGAAAGGAGGTGTAAGGTTTTACTGAATATTTAGCTGCATTGTTTCCATAGCGTGTCTTTTTAGGAGCAAGCTTAGCAGCGCGGTTACGAATGCTGTTTATCAGGTTTAAAGCTGTTGGCAAATTATTAAGCTCTATATTACATTCTGCAGCCATCAATACTACATCAGCCAGACGAATAATGCTCACATCTAAATCTGTAACATAATTTTGTCCAGGAACTGCATGTGCAGCAAATTGACTTTGTGGAATCATTGTTTTCATGCCTACAAATGGACCTGCATATGTGGCATCGCGAATCCAAGCGTCTCCTGGCATTACACCATAATCTAAATACATTACACCTCTTCTACCAACGGTATAGTCTAGTCTAGGGTCGAAGGCTAAAGTAGTGTCTAATTTATAATTGGTCTTAGCTGCTCCAGCTAACCCTAAATCTGACTTGTATTCATTGGTTCTGTAGGAGTTATCTAATAAAGGCAGACCGTTGTTATCAACCTTATAAGCATTTACCAGGTCGATAGTTGGTTGATAGAATCCGCAGCAACCCACTGGAGAGCTACCGTATAGACCGCTTAACATATCGCCAACATTCGCATTGTCAGCATCACCATTTGAATTGATTGCATGTTTTGAAACCATTAATCTTTCAGCACCATCTTCTTTGGTTACGTCAAAGTTGTTTTCAAATGGCATTGTTGTGATATCTTTTCCACCTAAAACATCTGTGAACAACGGCAAAGCTTCGCCCCATTTCTTTTGGTAGAGATATACTTTACCTAAATAGGCTTTTGCGATGTTTTTGTCCATACGACCGGATTGACCATTGATTTTTGTAGTAGGTAAATTGTCTATTGCAAATTTTAAATCATCAATGATTTTCGGTACGATATCTTCATTATTCGGTTTTACTTTTGCCTCATCTAGTGTAGTATTCTCATCAATGAAGGGAATGTTTTTGAAGATGCGCCACAGGTAGAAGTAATAGTGTGCTCTAAGCATCCTCGCTTCACCCTGAATTTCGGTTGCTCTTGCTGAAGTGATTTGTTTCGCCCCTTCTTGATCTGCTTTTAATAATTTGAGAGTGCTGTTGGCTCTTAACACTCCTTCATAGTAAACCTGCCACATGGTGCTTAAATTGTCGTTTGCACTGTTAGAGGTGTAGTTTTCGATCATGTTCATATTGGGCTGATCAGTCTGCTCCGAACCTTTATGGGCATTGTCAGAGGCTACTTCGCCAAAAAGCCATTGACTGGGAGCGGCTGCATAATTTCCCCATGAGCCGCTAATATTTCCATTTAGAATACCATAGGCTCCTAATAATTCTGCCTCTACTCCATCTTTACTTGCGACTTGAGGCTCGGAAAGTTGTCCTTGTGGCAGCTTTTGTAGAAACTCCTTGCCACAAGAAGTTGCTACCAGCATTCCGGCCACAATTATGGATAATATATGTATCTTTTTCATTTTCTTATTTCTAGAATTAAAAATCAATATTTCTTCTTAGAACCCTAAACTTAAACCAAGCATATATTGTCTTGCTTGTGGGTAGATACCAAAATCTACTCCTAATGCAGGATAATCTGAACTTGTTGCTGAAATCTCTGGATCCAAACCTTCATATTTAGTAAGAGCAAAGACATTAGTAACTCCCATATAAACCCTTAGTTTGGTAAAAGAAGAATTGTTTCCAAATATTTTTTGTGCTGGAATGTTATAACCCAGTTGTATATTTTTTAACTTCATAAAGCTACCATCTTGAATATAATAACTTGAAGAAGCATATTCTTCCGCTGCAGCTTCATTGGTAATCGAAGGGGTAGCGCTTCCTGTATTGGTAGGGCTCCAGGCATCTAATAATCGAGTACTCTTCTGTCCTTTAAACACACCGAAGTCCGTAAAATATCGAGTAGCTTCATATAAGTCATTTCCTTGCGATCCATACAAATACATCATTAAGTCAAAATCCTTATAAGAAGTGTTAATATTAAACGAGTATACAAAATCCGGATGCGGATTGCCAATAATTGTTCTGTCAGCTGCATCGATAACTTCATCATCATTAATGTCGGCATATTTTAAACCTCCAGGTCTGGCGCCAGGATATGATGGGTTATTTGCAACGTCATTCGCATCTTGGTAAATGCCAACCGTTTTATATCCAAAAAAGGAAGCATAAGGTTGTCCAACTTTTAGAATAGATGTTTCCATACTTCTAAAGGCTCCGAAGATTTGCTGATCTACAGAAGGTGCTAAAGAAACGATTTTATTGTTGTTTTTTGATATGTTGGCGGCTAGATCTAGGGTGAAAGGATTACCTTGACGATGGCCATAGTGATAAGCTAAAGAGAACTCTACACCTTTGTTATTCATACTGCCGATATTGACATAAGGCGATTCGGCACGGCCTACTGCAATTGCTGGCAATGGTAATCGATACAACATATCATCAGTTGTCTTATCATACCAATCGAACGACCCATCAATATCTCCTTCCAAGATGGTAAAGTCAAATCCTAAGTTTAATGATTTAACTTGTTCCCATTTTACATCTTCATTCGCATATGAACTTTGCCAAATTCCTGACTCTGTTGTTCCACCTATTGGATAAGAAGAGGATGTCAAAGAAGAAGCAAAGCGGTTCAGGTATTGATAACCAGGGATGCGTTGGTTACCGGTAATGCCATATCCTGCACGTATTTTTAAATCAGTTAACCAGCTTACATCTTGCATAAACTCTTCTTGGGAAATACGCCAGGCGCCACTTACTCCAGGGAATGTTCCATATAAGTTAGCAGAACCAAAGTTTGAAGAACCATCGCGTCTGACCGTAACGCTTAATAAATAGCGATCCATGAACGAATAGTCAGCCTTGCCGAAAATTGAAAACATAGAACCTACTGACCCAGAGCTCGCATTTCCAATGTTTGAGGTACCTGCATTTAAGTAGAAATAGTCTAAGCTGCTTAACGTGAAATAGCCATTTCTGTTACCGGAAAGATCTCTTCCTCGACTTTTAATGGCTTCTGTACCTGCTAAAATACTTAAGCTATGTTGATCTCCTAAATAAGGTTTATATGTTAAGGTATTTGTCCAAGTCCATTCAGTAAAGTACCCTTGATATTCGCTCATACCATTATTGAAACTTCCTTCAGAAAATTCGGGGTTAGGATAAGTCAGGTTGATACCGTTATAGTTTTCATAGCGCATTCCGAAATTACTTCTCAACATTAGTTCAGGGATGAGATCATATTCCGCAAACGCGTTCCCAAAAAAGAAATTACTTCTGTTTTTATCGTCCTTTGCGCGGTAAGCTATAGCTACTGGGTTTTCGCCATTTCCCCAGCCACCGTATGATCCAGCAAAATGTCCGCCCTCATCATACACTGGTATGATGTTTTGAATACGATATGCAAATCCCAATACACTGCCTTCACCTTGGTAATCTCCAGCGACATTTGGATTAACCCCCATACCGAATCCTTCGGTATAACTGTATTGTAAGTTTTCTCCAATTCTTAGTTTACCATCAAATCCTTTGAATTGTGAATTAGTTCGAATATTGAATTTCTCGAATCCGGTATGGATTAAGGAACCCTTTTGACCTAAATAACCTCCAGACATTGCATAAGTAGCATTCTCGCTTCCACCAGTAGCACTGATTTGATAGGATTGAGTAGGAGCATTTTGGGATAATTCGTCAAACCATTTCGTGCCCGCTTGATTGGCTTTTGTGATTTGGTAAAATGAGGCTCTGTCTTTCCCATCGTAATTATACTTAGACATATCCGCATCTGATGAGGTAATGTTGTTTCCTGAAATACCTCCTGCCAGTAAATATTCAGGCAAGGTTTCACTTGTTCCATTCAACATATTATCTAAATCCAATACTTGTTGAGGCGTCATCATCTTCGGAAATGAATTGGTTTTAGGAACTTGAACGCCATAATAAGAATCAAAATTAATTTGGGGTTTCCCAATCTTTCCAGTTTTGGTGGTAATAATGACTACACCGTTATTTGCACGTGCACCATAAATAGAGGCAGCGGACGCATCTTTTAATACTTGCATCGATTCTACGTCATTTTGGTTCAACCAACTTAGTTTACCTTCAAAGGGTACTCCATCAATAATATAAAGCGGTTCGTTGTTGTTAATTGTACTAAATCCTCGAATTTTGATTTGAGGGGTGGACCCTGGCGCACCATCAGTGACAACCTGTACACCTGTGGCGCGTCCTTGTAGAGATTCAACAGCACTGGCAGCAGGTGTGCTTTTTAATTGAGTAACATTAACGACAGCGACAGAGCCTGTTAGGTCTTTCTTTAGCTGCGTGCTGTATCCTGTTACAACGATCTCTTCCAAGTTGCTGATGTCTTCTGTCAAATTAATGTTAAGGTTGCTAGTGGTTGTAGTAACTGTTATTTCAGTTTTTAGATAACCAACATAACTGACTTCCAAAACATCATTTACTGTAGCGCCGATTTCGAAAGCACCAGATTCATTGGTTGAGGTAACTGAGGCTTTTCCTAATACCTTAATGGTGGCTCCAGCTAAAGGAGTGTTCGAATTCGCATCTCTAACGGTTCCTGTAATGATTTTATCCTGATGTTTATTCGAATTCCATTCTATAGAATGGAGATTGTAGGGAATTGAGTGCGGTATTGCTAGTGTTGTGTTACTCAAGAGTAAGAGGGCACTAAGAATCCACGACGATTGCTTTAACGTTATTCTTTTATTAAAAAGATTAACGTTAGAAAACTGTTTGGCTTTCTTCATGATTATCGATTTAAATGGTTTATAAATTAAGAATTAATTGGAGTGGTGGATAGGTTTATTCATATAGTTCTTGGTTTAGTTCCGATTTTATATGATTGTATCACCTAAGTTACGTAATTGGTTGATATTGCAAATTTATTTTAAAAAATATTTTTGTATATGCAACGATAGTTATAAAGGTCAATATTTATTTATATAATGAATTGTAAGGCAGAGTATTGGGATATTTCTTGGCAGTTTATTTAATACTACAGCATATCGGAGGAAGATTGGGTATGTTAACTAAAGGTTAAAAAACAATGAAAGGGTAATCATGTTTTCTTTAAAGAAATACATGTTTCAATATTTTAAAAAAGGATAGTTAAATTTGGACTTAGAGGGTATTTGATGTATTAACCAAATTGTAGAAAAGTAATTAGCTTAATTGGTTATAAAAAACTCAGATGCTATTTGATCTGCCAATAATTTACCCTTTTGGGTTAAAGTGTAAATGTTCTCCTCTTGCTTTATTTTCTCTTCTCCTATGTATTTAGGCAAATACTCATACATAGCTTCCATAAATTCTGAGGGAAAGTGTTGGTTTAAGTAATGTGTGTCAATGCCCCATTTTGTGCGTAAGGAAGTCATGATATATTCATTGAATTTATCTGCTTCTGTCAATATCTCTTGTTCCATTGGGATTTTACCATCGATGATAGCAGAGATGTATTTTGTATTGTTAGCGATATTCCATTGTCTGCTTGTACCATCAAACGAATGGGCAGATGGCCCGATTCCTAAATAAGGAACTCCTTTCCAGTAGTTGGTGTTGTGTTTGGAGTAGCGTTCGTTTCTAGCATAGTTTGAGATTTCGTATTGTTCGAAGCCATTATTGGTAATCATTTCTGTTAATATGAGAAACTGATCGGCGCTTTGCCCTTCGTTCATTGGCTTCTGAACTCCCTTATTGATAAAACTGGCTAAGGCTGTTTGAGGTTCAATAGTCATGCTATAGGCAGAGAGATGAGGTATGTTTAGATCGATGATATGCTGGATATTGTTTATCCATTTTTGATTAGTAAGCAATGGGTATCCGTAAATAAGATCGGCAGTTATATTTTCAAATCCGGCATCTTGGACTCTTTTTATGGCAGATTCTGCTTCCTGGGCATTGTGTGCACGATTCATCCAACGTAAGTCTTCTTCGAAAAAGGATTGAACCCCAATGCTGAATCGATTGATGAGTGACTCTCTTAGCTCCCTTACTTTTTCTTTTGTCAGATCATCCGGATTGGCTTCTATGGTAATTTCCGGGTTGGGTGCAACATTAAAATGAGTGTAGATTGTATCTAACAAATGATTAGTTTCACTAGCTGAAAGGAGAGAAGGTGTACCACCGCCTAAGTAAATACTTTCTATGGATTGTTCTTTAAGGTAACCTTTACGTAGGATTAACTCTTTTTGCAGCGCTGAAAGCAGCTCTTCTTTGTATTTTAAAGAGGTTGAAAAGTGAAAGTCACAATAGTGGCATGCTTGTTTGCAAAAAGGGATGTGGATGTAAATACCGGCCATAAGGCAAAGGTAGAGGAAATTGTGAGTTTCTTGTAATCTTGCTTATTGCCGCTTAAGTTTTTAACGAACTATTGTTGAATTATAGTTTGATAAAATTCACAAGTGATAAAGCACCTTTTGCCTGTTGAAGTTTACCGCCAACAGATAATGAACCTAAGTCAACTGGGGCAAAGCCGATATCCCTTATCATATCACTCAACTGCACCTTGGCTTCTTGGTCATCACCCGACATAAAAAGTACACGATGTCCATTTGCTACAACCGGATTCTCTTCAAGTATTTTAAAGTAAAGTGTGTTGAATGCTTTTACTATTCTTGCACCCGGAAGGTAATCCTGTACCACCTCGCTGGAAGAACGGTTGCCTAAATCTGCAACCTGAAAATCAGGTGTTATAAAATGGTTGGTGGCATCAATTACAATTTTATTGTTCCAATTTGCAATTGGTGTCAGTGCTTTTACTTGTATCCACGGCAATGCTAAGAGAACAATGTCTTCTTGCGCTGCTTCAGTAGCAGTAACCGCCGTTGCACCATTTCCTAACTGTAGAATGGTTTCCTTTAATGAGTCAGGATGTTTGCTGTTACTGATTTTTACAGAGTACCCTTTTTTTAACAAGTGTGCTGCAACTGTCTTGCCAATATTACCTGCTCCGATAATTCCTATTGTCTTTTTCATTTTATTTTTAGTTCGTTCCTTTTGTTTTTTTGCATATAGAAACCTTCAAGGTTTATAGATTTTGAAGGTTTGACTTCCATAAATCATCCTACCGGCACATTGATTTCTTGCTTAATAAATTGTACCTCGCATTGGATTCTTACATCTTCTCCGAGCATCAATCCGCCGGTTTCCAATGCGACATTAAGGTTAATTCCCCAATCGCTGCGATTAATTTTTCCGCTCACCAAGAATCCTGCTTTTTCTTGCCCTTGTGGATCTTTCATTATTCCATTAAATTCCATATTAAGCTTTACTGGTTTTGTAACGCCTTTCATGGTCAAATTTCCATGCAGGTTAAACGATTCATCGTCTATTTGTTCAATTTCAGTAGATGTAAACTTTAGCTGAGGGAATTTTTCCACTTCAAAAAAATCTGAACTGCGCAAGTGCTCATCCCGTTGTTCATTATTGGTAGAAATAGAATTCATTTCGACAGTGAGATTAATATTCGCCTTACTGAAATCCATTTCTTCGGTTTCCACCTTTGCGCTAAAATTCTTGAACGCACCGGAAATGCTACTGATCATAAGATGTTTGATTTTGAAAGTCAATTCACTGTGTGCAGAGTCGAGTAACCATTTTGTTGTTTCCATTTTTCTATAGTTTTTTTGATTATTTAATGATTCAAAGATATAGGCATGAAGCAACCTTCTCCAATGACATTTGAAGGAAAAAAGCCTTGACATTTGTCAAGAGCAATCATTAAAGTCCAATTATTTTTTTGCGGATTGGCTCCTTATCCTGCTTAAAGTTTCAGCAGATACGCCGAGGTAAGATGCAATCATGTGTAGCGGCACACGATTGCTGATGGAAAGATATTTTGAAATAAAGTTGCTGTATTTTTCTTCAGCAGATAGAGATATGTTAACATGGATACGCTCCTGCAAAACCACAGCATTTTTTCTAAGTGTTTCATTTACAAAGTCATTGAAAGCCGGAACAGTCTTGCGGATCATTTCAAAATCTTCTTTCTTCAACAATAAGATTTCACTTTCTTCGATGGCATCAATATCATATTTTGAAGGCAGGCCTGAGTTCATACTTTCGGAGTCGCCGGTCCAATAATTTTCGGGAGCAAACTGCAAAATGTGTTCCTGACCCTTTTCGTCCACATAATAATATCGCAGAAAACCTTTGCATACAAAGGCATGAAAGCGGGAAATATCTCCTGCCTGTAAAAGATATTGTCTTTTTCGTAATTTTTTAAATGACGAAACCGATTCAATCAACTTATAGTCCTCGTTGGTTAAAGTAATTTTATCTTCTAAATATTTTCGGAAAATGTCAAACATTATATTAATGATACATTGGAATAATTAAGTATTCTTGTCGGCAATTTATAAATGTTTATGCACAAGATGTCATTTAGGGTGACGTATAACAACACAATTAGCAAAACAGATTTCTCTAAACCGCCTCTATATTCGTATTGCGTAATGCGCATATATAAAATTAGCAATAATTTTGTGAATCATAAAGATAGCTATTTTATGTTTTTCTGGATGGCGAAACATTGATATGTTTTACTACAGTTTTCATTATTATTTTTTTCGTTATTATTGTTACTTATTAACTATTTTGAGTAACAAAATATTTTTTAACTTTTAAAATCTATGTGTCAATGAAAGCTATATACATAAAGCTTTCATCAAGTGTTAGAAAGTTATTATTTTGTTGCGAAAACGAATCGCGATTGTAGTAAGCTGATAGGTACAGGTAAAACAGAACTAATGCTCGCTGCTCTAGTTGCAAAAGAAAAGATTAACCTAAATCTAAATATACGAACAATGGAAATTTTCAACAAACCATCTTCCAGACGTGAAATGGTCAAAAAAGTAGCCGCAACTTCTTTCACCTTGTTGGTAGGAAATGAGCTTCTGGCAAAGGTATCAAGTGCTCAGCTCACAGGGGACAATTCCTTGAAAGGGAACATTAATCATTCAGTATGCCGGTGGTGCTACAATTCTTTATCTATGGATGAGCTTTGTAAGTCTGCGAAAGAAATGGGCATTACAGGAATTGATCTGGTTGGACCTAAAGATTGGGCGACTGTTAAAAAACACGGGTTAACGGTGGCCTTGGCAGAAGGGGCAGGAAAAGGTATCGGGCAAGGTTTTAACCATACTCAATACCATGATGAACTGGTGAAAAGTTATGAAGATATCATTCCCAAAGTTGCCGAAGCGGGCTTTAGTCAAATCATTTGTTTTTCCGGTAATCGAAATGGATTGGACGACGAGCAGGGAATCCGAAACTGTGTGGCAGGAATCAAACGATTGATGCCAATAGCGGAAAAATATAAAGTGACCATGGTAATGGAATTATTAAACAGTAAAGTTGACCATGCCGACTACCATTGTGATCACACCAAGTGGGGTGTTTCTGTCTGTGATGGAGTTGGATCAGAGCGCTTTAAATTGCTGTATGATATCTATCATATGCAAATTATGGAGGGGAATGTAATTGACACCATAAAAAAGTATCACACCTATTTTTCTCACTATCATACAGGTGGTGTACCCGGAAGAAACGAGATTGATACTACACAGGAACTGTATTACCCTGCAATCATGAAAGCGATCTTGGATACCGGTTTCAAAGGCTATATTGCCCAGGAATTTATTCCGAAACGGAAAGATATACTGGCATCTTTGAAACAAGGAGTAGAGATTTGTGATGTCTGATGCTTTGGAGGTAAGTGAATTTGAATTTATTCTAATTTGAGAAATTCGATCAATGGTATATCGCCTAAGTTTGAAAAAGTATCATAGTTTGGTAGTATATATTATAAGCTGGAAAATTTATCATAATGCAGGTATATATTTCAATATTGCGAGGAATTAACGTAAGTGGCCATAATCTTGTTAAAATGGACGCCTTACATAGGTCATATGAAAGTCTAGGATTTCAGAATGTAACGACTTATAAGCAGAGTGGAAATATGGTTTTTACAGCGGAAGATTCTGAGATTAATGAATTAGAGAAAATTATTTCTGAACAAATTGAGAAAGATTTTGGATTCGTTGTGTCGGTAATTGTGTTAACGATTGATAGGCTGAAAGAGATAGTCGATAACAATCCATTTTTGAAAGACTCAAGCAAGGATGTTGCCTTTTTGCATGCAACCTTTTTAGGTTCCAAACCCCTGAGCTATAATCAAAAAGATATCGAAGAAAAAAAGCAAGATGGGGAGGATATCGACTATGCGGACAATGTTGTTTATTTATATTGTCCGAATGGATATGGAAGGACGAAACTATCAAATAATTTTTTAGAGACAAAACTTAAGGTTATTGCTACAACAAGAAACTGGAAAACAACGAGCGAGTTATTAACAATAGCGCAACGGATCTAAAGAGATTAATCATGGTTGAAAATTTGTAACCTAAAAATGACTCAAGACACAACTAGAACATCACATATCCCAATAATAGATGACCAAATGGTAGAAATACCAAGTGGAGAGATTGAATTAAAAGATGACAGAATAAAGCAGAAATGGACTGTTGTACTGGATAGTTTTTTACTATCAAAATTTCCAGTGACACAGGATTTATATTTTGAAGTGACAGGAGAGTCTCCAAGTACTTTTAAAGGAAATAGACAACCTGTTGAAACAGTTAGCTGGAAAGATGCGGTAGTATTTTGTAATTTATTATCAAGGAAGTTAAAATTAAAACCCTATTATATTCTTGATAAGGATAGTAAATATGTGAAATCCGATTTAAACTCTAATGGTTTTCGATTACCAACAGAAGCAGAATGGGAATATGCTTGTAAAGCAAGAACTACAGGAGTTAGATACGGTAATTTGGATTTGATTGCCTGGTATAAAAGTAATTCAGGAAAAGTAACTCATGATGTTGGAATGAAGGAGCCAAATTTATGGGGATTATATGATATGTTGGGCAACGTTTGGGAATGGTGCTCGGACTTATATGATACAGAAGTATATGGTTCATATCGTATTTTTAGGGGAGGTGGTTGGTGTGATGAAGAAAGAGGTTGTATGGCAACTAATCGAAGACGTAGCCACCCAACTTTTAAAATTGATGATCTTGGATTTCGAATTGCAAGAAATGTAAAAAGAGATTTATGAATGTAGGAGTTTTGCTTTTTGAAGATTTTGAAACCTTGGATGTTTTTGGGCCTGTAGAAATTTTAGGACGACTTAAAGATTTCTATACAATAACTTTTTATTCGCTGTATGGAGGACTGATTAAGAATAGTCACAATGTCTCAATTTTGACAGAAAAGCTTGAAAGGGCTGACAAAAGGGTGGAAATCTTTTTAATCCCTGGAGGCTTAGGTACACGAAAAGAAGTTGATAACGTTTTACTCATTGATAAAATTAAGCAAATTGAATATAATTGGATAGAGAATAAAGATAATGATAGTTTCAGTGTTTCTTAAACTACCAAATATTAGTAAAAAATTGTTAGTAATATCCCTAAGGAGATTTTAGTATAATGAGTATAATTGAACAAATAGCCAAACATTTTAGAGATGTTTATTTTGGAGGTAATTGGACGGCAGTCAATCTTAAAGACACACTAGCTGATATAAGTTGGGAAGAGGCGATAACAGAAGTTCATGGTTTAAATACTATTGCAGCCTTGGTTTTCCATAGCAACTATTATGTGAGTTCTGTTTTAAAAGTATTACAAGGAGGGCCATTAAATGCGAGCGATAAGTTAAGCTTTGATCTCGCTCCTATAACTTCCTCTAGTGAGTGGCAAGGATTAGTAATTAAAGCTATGAATGAAGCTGAATTATTTGCTTTGCAAATTGAGCAATTAGAAGAAGCAAAATTAATTGAAGATTTTGTAGACCCTAAATATGGCAATTATTATAGAAATATACTTGGAATTATAGAACATACGCATTATCACCTTGGGCAGATTTCTCTAATAAAGAAAATTTTAAGTGATATGAAGGTTAGCCGAAAGATGAAATTATAAGAGAAAAGATATAACTACATGTTAATCTACAGTTAATATACGTACTGTATCCTTGTGCAAAATTTAAATAATAGATATGCACAAGTTTTTTACTCTTTTTTTAGCAATATGTTTCTCTTCAACTGTTATGGCCCAAACGGGTGTCGTATCAGGTAAAGTGAAGGATTCTAAGGATATTTCCTTGCCCGGGGCGACAATTAAGTTGCTTCCAACTAATAGGTACACGGTTTCTAATCAAAATGGATCATTCGAGTTTCTGAATGTACCAGCTGGTAATTATGAGGTTTCTATTGATTATATCGGATATAATTCTTTGAAAAGAACGGTTGAGGTTTCGGCTGGATCTAACACTTCGATTGAGTTAGTTCTTGAGGATGGGAGCTTAGAGATGCGAGAGGTTGTTGTAATGGGCGATCTTTTACGCGGACAAGCTCGTGCGCTGAACCAACAGAAAAGCAATCCTAATATTTCTAATATAATTTCTTCTGATCAGGTAGGAAGATTCCCTGATGCTAATATTGGTGATGCTTTAAAACGTGTTCCTGGTGTAACCATGCAAAATGATCAGGGGGAAGCAAGAAATATAATTATTCGTGGTCTGGCTTCAGAACTGAACTCCGTTACTTTGAATGGAGACCGTATACCATCCGCAGAGGGCGATAATAGAAAGGTGCAGATGGATTTAATTCCTTCTGATATGATTGCATCAATAGAGGTTAATAAAACATTAACACCTGATATGGATGCAGATGCAATTGGAGGGTCTGTAAATTTATTAACTAAAGCAGCCCCAAATGGCCAACGTATCTCTGCTACTCTGGCTTCTGGTTATAATCCGATTCGTGAGCAACCTCTTTATTCTGGAGCGTTTGTTTATGGAAATAGATTTGCAAATAACGCTTTAGGGGTTATTCTGAGTGGTTCATATAATAATAACGATTATGGATCAGATAATATAGAAGCAGAATGGAAGGAAGATGATGGAAATGTTTTTATTGAATCTTATGATATTCGTAAGTATGATGTTAAACGTGTAAGAAGAAGTATCTCCGGAGCTTTTGATTATAAGATTGATGACAATAATAGCTTATATGCTAGTGCGATGTATAACTGGCGTGACGATTGGGAAAATAGGTTTAGGGCCAGGATTGATGATATTGAGCCCATTTTGGATGCAAGTGATAAGATTATCGGTTATGAAGGAAGGGTAAATAGGGAAACGAAAGGTGGAATAGATAATAGTAGAAATGATATGCGTCGTTTGGAAGATCAGCGTATGCAGAATTATTCGCTTCGAGGAGAACATTTAATTGCTTCTAACTTAGATTTGGATTGGTCTGTTAGTTATTCAACAGCTAGTGAAGATCGTCCGAATGAACGTTATATGTCATTTCGTGAAAAAGGAGTAGCATTGGATTTTAATAATAATTCAGAGTTTCCATTGTATACTACCAGGGATTTGGATGCCGGAGAGATAGAGTTAAATGAAATATCAGAAAATAATGACTTTACAGAAGAAACAGAGTTTGGGGCTAAATTCAACTTTAGAGTTCCTTTATCTGTAATTGATGGTCAGAAAGGAAGATTGCGTTTTGGTGCTAGATTGCGAATAAAAACAAAAGATCGCAATAACATGTTCAATGAGTATTCGCCAGTTGGAGACTTCGGTACATTAGGACAAGTGGATAATGTGTTCTGGGATGGAAAAAACTTTCAGCCGGGATCTCATATGGTACCAGGTTTGTTTGCTAGTCCTAGCTTTTTAGGAAATCTTGATTTAAAGAATCCGTCTTTGTTTGAAGAAGAAGCAGTTCCAGATGAATATTTAACAGTAAACTATTCTGCAGATGAAAAAATATATGCAGGATACTTGCGCTGGGACCAAGACTTTAACGAGCGATTCTCAATGATCGCAGGTGCTCGTGTAGAATTTACCAGTATAAATTATACGGGTAACCTGGTGCAGGATGAAGAGGAGTTAACAGGTACCCGGAATGTAAAAAATGATTATGTAAATGTATTGCCAAGTATAACCTTTAAATATGTTCCTGAAGAGAATTTAATATTCCGTTTGGCTGCGACTACCGCACTTGCCCGACCTAATTATTATGCATTGAGCCCTTTTGTTGCTACCCTTCCTGAAGATGAGGAAATCTCTGCTGGAAATCCGGATTTAAAAGCTACATCTGCTTATAACCTTGATCTTATGGTAGAGAAGTACTTTAAATCTGTTGGTATTCTATCAGGTGGAGTATTCTATAAACGATTGAATGATTTTATTTACACTTATTTTGACCAGTCGTATACGCAAGCGAAATTTTCTCAAGACTTCCCAGATATCAATAACCCAATACCAGCTGATGCAAATTGGAAATTGACTCAGGCAAGAAATGGTGAGAGCGTAGATGTTTATGGATTTGAGGTGGCTGCTCAACGTCAATTGGATTTCCTTCCAGGCAAATTTTTAAGTGGCTTTGGAGTCTATGCAAATTATACTTATACAAAATCTTCTGCTAAAGGCATATCAAATGAAGACGGTGATTTTAGAGAGGATATAACTTTGCCTGGAACTAGTCCGCATATGTTGAATGGCTCATTGTCTTGGGAAAACAAGAAGTTCCTGGCTCGTCTGTCATTGAATTATACAGCAGCGTATTTGGATCAGTTAGGAGAATCTGATTTTAGTGATGCTTACTACGATAAACAGTTGTTTTTAGATGCGAATGCTTCTTATAAAGTGACGCCCACATTGAGAATATTTGCAGAAGCAAATAATTTAACAAATCAGCCATTGAGATATTATCAAGGGGTTTCTACCCGGACTATGCAAGCCGAGTATTATAGACCCAGATATACTGTGGGGATAAAATTAGATCTGTAATAATTAATAACGTAAATAACTATTCATCATGAGATTAATATTGAACCAGCTACTTGCTTCTTTGATCATTATACTATCAATTACATCATGTACAAATAAAACAGCACCGGATAATGCAACTGGAGATGTTGTTAAGCCTTTATATGTTACTGAACCGGTAGAGTATGATACGGATGATCCTGCTATATGGATAAATCCTTCTGATCCTGCACAGTCTTTAATTATTGGGACAGATAAAGACGAAAATGGCGGGTTATATGTTTATGATTTACAAGGAAAGATTATAAAAGACAAGATGGTTAAAGGTCTGAAAAGACCAAATAATGTGGATGTTGCATATGGACTAAAGCTAGGTGATAGAACAGTTGATATTGCTGTAGCTACCGAGCGTTTTACACATAAACTAAGAGTTTTTTCGCTGCCAGACATGCAAGCTATTGATAATGGTGGACTTCCTGTTTTTGAAGGCGAGACCGAAACTGAGTACCGGGATTTAATGGGAATAGCTTTATACACAGATCCAAAAGGGAATATATATGCAATTGTTGGTAGAAAAACTGGCCCTACTGACGGAACGTATCTATGGCAGTATTTGCTTAGCGATGATGGTATGGGTAAAGTAAAGGCTACATTGGTTAGAAAATTTGGAGAATATAGTGGTAAAAAGGAAATTGAGTCTATTGCTGTAGACAATGAACTTGGTTATATTTATTATTCTGATGAACAATTTGGAGTACATAAATATTATGCAGACCCGGATAAAGGAAATGAAGAACTTGCATTATTTGCAACTGAGGGTTATGTAGAAGATAATGAGGGTATTAGTATCTATAAAACTTCTGATAGCACAGGCTATATCCTGGTTTCGGATCAAAGTGCTAATCAATTTAAGGTTTATAAGCGTGAAGGTGAAGGTCGTTCACATAATCATACATTGGTTACTTCTGTTAAAGTCTCTACGAATCAGAGTGATGGTTCTGATATAGTTTCTGTTCCACTCAATGATGATTTTAAGCATGGACTTTTTGTTGCAATGAGTGATGATAAGACTTTTCATCTTTATAGATGGGAGGATATAGCTGGAAAATTACTTAAGGTAAATGGTAAATAATATCGATAAAGCATCAAGAAAGGAATATAATTTTCAAGAAATAATTTTTAACTTACGATAAAAAAGAAATTATGGGAAAATTTGTAATTACAACAAGAAAAAACGGGGAGTACCAGTTTAACCTGAAAGCCAATAATGGGCAGACAATTTTGAGTAGCGAAGGCTATACCGCAAAGACTAGTTGTGAAAATGGGATTGCATCAGTGAAGAAGAATGCGCAGGATGATGCCCGTTTTGAACGTAAGAATTCATCAAATGGAAAATCGTATTTTAACTTGAAAGCTACTAATGGACAAATTATTGGAACAAGTGAAATGTATGAAAGTGCCAGTGGAAGAGATAATGGCATTAAATCTGTAAAAGAGAATGCGCCAAATGCAATTACTGACGACCAAACATAATAAACGATAAGAGTTAAGTTATTGATTATAGCTTATTTTAATCTCTTTTTCAACCAGTTTAAAAACAGTTAAGAATTCGGGGTTGAGATCGTTGATTGCTTTTTCTAAAATGATTAATGCTTGTTCAGTTTCTTTCTTTCGAAACTGTTCTATCCATACCCTCCGGCCGATACGGTCAAGTGCATGCACTATGCTTATAGGTTTATCATAGGTTTCTAAATAGCGACTTTCAATAAAGTTAATTAGAAACCTATGAAAGCCTTTGGTTTCAGTTATGCCAAGCCTGTTCATAAAGATATCCAGTATCTTTGGATCACACGAATCCAGGTTTTTATAAAAAAGATCAGTGTCTACATTCTTATTACGAATTAGTAGGCAATCTAAAATTAGTTCATAAGCTACATGGGCCAAAAAAAAAGGCCTTTTTGGCAACTGGGTAAATGCTGTTGCTAAATCTTCTCGTAATTGTGAAGTATGTATCTTGAAAGGGGCAGAGTTATGAAAAATTGCATCTACCTGAACATGGTGCTTCCATCCTTCGAAAAGAAGTTGTAGATCTGAATTATCTTTAAAAAGTAAATTTTCTTTTTCGGGGCGAAATTTCCAGTCGTAATGATGGTTCCTGAATAGGTCAGGAAGTATGGCCCCTAAAGTGTAATAGGGGTTATTGATAGATTGAACGAAGTAATAATGCGATAGGAAGTTCAAATTCTTTTTTCTGTAAGTTAAGAAAAAGCATCTGATTCTTTTTATCAATTCTTTTAATTGGCAGCCTATCGTGTATTTTCATAACTTTGTATAACAAAAATGATTATGAATACAGATGTAGGTAAATTACTTCCTGGAGGTTATTGCAATTCGTTGTCGCATTATTCCCGGTATTTAACTCGCGAAGTTACTATTGGTGATGTGCCAATGGGCGCGAATAATCCGATTCGTATTCAAAGTATGACTACAGTAGACACTATGGATACGTTGGGCTCTGTTGAGCAAACAATTCGTATGGTGGATGCAGGATGTGATTACGTGCGAATAACGGCTCCGAGTATTAAGGAAGCCAATAATTTAGCAGAAATTAAGAAGCAGCTACGATTAAGGAGTTATAATGTCCCTTTGATTGCAGATATTCATTTTACGCCAAATGCAGCAGAGGCTGCTGCAAGGATTGTTGAAAAGGTGCGTATTAATCCAGGTAACTATGCAGATAAGAAGAAGTTTAATGAACTAACTTATACAGAATTAGAATATCAGAATGAGTTAGAGCGAATCTATAAGAAGTTTGCACCGCTTGTGAAGATTTGCAAGGAATATGGTACTGCTATGCGAATTGGAACCAACCATGGGTCTTTATCGGATAGAATAATGAGCCAATATGGTGATACGCCTAAGGGCATGGTTGAATCAGCAATGGAATTTATCCGGATGTGTGAGGATCTGAAATATTATAATTTGGTTATTTCAATGAAATCCAGCAATCCTCAGGTAATGATACAAGCCTATCGCTTATTGGTAGAAAAGATGACTGAAGAGGGGATGAATTATCCACTGCATTTGGGAGTTACTGAGGCAGGTGATGGAGAAGATGGTCGTATAAAGTCTGCGGTTGGAATTGGCACTTTATTAGAAGATGGATTAGGTGATACCGTGCGGGTTTCATTAACTGAAGAACCAGAATTTGAGGCTCCGGTTGCGATGGCTCTGGTTAATCGTTATGTGAAACGTGCTGAAAGCAGTATGCCTGCTGAGGCTTATTCAGAAAATGAAGGTGTTGTGCTTCCTTATGCAACATACTTTAAGCGTGAGACTAAAGAAGTTAATAATTTTATTGGCGGAAGTATGGTTCCAAGAGTGCTGGTAGATATTTCGAGACAGAATTTAAGGGATCCTTATACATTGATGAGCGTTGGTTATAGGTATGATATATTGCTTGATAAATATCATATGGGAGATCAGTCTGTAGATTTTGTGTATCTGGCTGATTCTTTGCCTTCATTTACGATGCCGGCTAATTTAAAACAAGTATATAATTATAATACATGGGTTGGACTGAAGGATAAGACGAATATTCATCCTTTGTTTAGTCTTGAAGAATATGTGTCGACATCTAATCATGATCCTGCTATTAATTTTATTGTCATTAATAATGATGATATAGCTGGAGAAGCTTTTGGTTCATTACAGATCGATAAAACCTTGGTTTTTATCTTAGAGACGAATTCAGAGCATGGAATGGCAGATCAAAGACAGTTTTTCTGTAAGCTTATAGAATTAGGAATTGATATACCTGTAGTGATTAAAAGGACTTATAATCCTTCTGAGTTTAAGGGGCCCTTAGGCGATTTAATGAGTGTTGAAGAGCCTGTAGCGAAGCTTCAATTATATGCCGGAACGGACTTAGGAGGTTTGTTGACTTCAGGCCTGGGAGATGGGATATGGATAGATTCTGAAGCAAGTGATCTTGATAGGATTGTTTCTACTTCGTTTGGGATTTTACAAGCAACTCGTTCCCGGATTTCCAAAACGGAATATATTTCTTGTCCAAGTTGTGGCAGAACGTTATTTGACTTACAAGAAACAACTCAACTTATAAGAACCAGGACCAATCATCTGAAAGGATTGAAGATTGGTATTATGGGTTGTATTGTAAATGGGCCTGGAGAAATGGCTGATGCTGATTATGGATATGTGGGTGCAGGCCCTGGAAAAATCACTCTTTACCGTGGAAAACAGGTTGTAAAGAAAAATGTTGATACAAAAAATGCGTTGGATGAATTGATAGAAATCATCCGTGAAGATGGCAAATGGGTTGATATTGAGGACGTTTAAGCTGTGATACTATTTATAAGCATTCTAAATATTTCTGTTTTACAAAGTCTTGACAATGCACAGCTACCTTATTTTGTACTTTTGTGATCAGTTAAGCACGATCCTATAATCTTGAAAAATCTTAAAGTAATTGCATTTACACATAAAAATGTGGACCTAAAGGACTTGGGTAATTTGGTAATTTGTGATGAGGAGTTGGAGTCTAGGTTATTGCAATTGAAAGCTATATTCAACACTTCAGAAATATTTTATATCGGAACATGTAATCGTGTAGAGTTTGTTTTCTATGGAGAGCAGGATCTTAATGATGAATTTAAGAACAAATTTATTGATTCATTAGGGCTTGTTGCATCAGAAAGCCAACGCCTTTCTATTTTGAATCAGGTTAATACCTATGATGGAAGAGAAGCTATAAATCATCTTTTCCGTATATCATGCTCTCTTGAAAGTTTGGTGGTTGGTGAAAAAGAAATTCTTTCCCAAGTGCGTAAAGCTTATGAACGTTGTCGTTGTGCCGGTTTTACTGGTGATTTTATGCGCATGTTGATGAGTAGCTTAGTGAAAACAGCTAAGGAGGTATATACTCAAACTGATATTTCCCGAAAGCCTGTTTCGGTAGTTTCATTGGCTTATCGTAGTTTACGTGACTCGGGTCTAGGTACTAGCCCGCGTTTTTTGATTATTGGAGCAGGAGAGACTAATCAAAACATAGCAAAATATATTCAAAAACATAAAGATTCTAATTTCGTGGTTTTTAACCGGACATTAGAGAAAGCTGAGAGTTTAGCAAAAGAATTGAACGGTAAAGCCTATCCTTTATCAGAACTCGAGAATTATAAGGGAGGTTTTGATGTGCTAATTACTTGTACTGGTTCAACTTCTCCATTAATAGATAACGACTTGTATCAGAAGTTGTTAAATGGAGATAAATCTAAGAAAACGATTGTTGATTTGGCAATCCCGAATGATACTGCTGAGGAGGTTATAAAAAATAATTCTATTAATTATATTGAAGTGAGTAGCTTGCAGGCAATTGCGAATAGAAATATTCAAGATCGATATGAGGAGCTTGTTCATGCTGAACGTATAATAGAAGAAAATATTGAGGAATTTATTCCTCTTCTAAAACAACGTAAGGTTGAAATTGCAATGCGGGAAGTACCTCAAAAAGTAAAGGAAATAAAATCTTTTGCGCTTAATACAGTGTTTGCACAGGAGGTAAGTTCTATGGACGAAGATTCGCGCGCTGTTTTAGAAAAAGTGATGAACTATATGGAGAAAAAATATATTAGTGTTCCTATGGTTATGGCAAAAGAGATTTTAGTAAAAAACAGCGGGTTACAGTGATTTATCCATTTTGGATCCATTTATATAAGAAAGAATTATTGTGAATAGGAAGCTTATTATTGGAACTCGAGGTAGTGAGTTAGCACTTTGGCAAGCCAATTATATTAAAGGCTGCCTGGAAAAGTCAGGTTTTGAAGCTGAGCTTAAAATCATAAAAACGCAAGGAGATAATATCCAACATTTACGTTTGGATAAGCTAGAGGGAAAAGGTTTCTTTACAAAAGAATTAGAAGAGGAACTTTTGGCCGGCACCATTGATATTGCTGTTCATTCACATAAAGATTTACCTACAATAAACCCTCCGGGTTTAATTATCGCTGCAGTTTCTGAGCGCGAAGATCCATCTGAACTACTTCTTATTTTAAAAGACTGTGTTGACTTTAAAAAGAAACTTGGTGTTAAACATAATGCAATTGTTGGTACTTCATCTAATCGTCGGAAGGCTCAATTATTATCATTAAGACCAGATTTAGAGATTGAAGATTTAAGAGGGAATATTAATACACGTATACAGAAGCTTCGTGATGAACAGTACGATGCTATTATGATTGCGAAAGCAGGAGTTGAACGCATTAATATTGATATCAGTGAGTTTCATGTTGTAGAGATTAACCCTACAGAAATTATACCTGCTCCTGCTCAAGGAGTTTTAGCCGTTCAGATTCGTGATGGTAATGATGAATTGAAACAGATCTTACAAGGTATAAATAATGAAGAAGTTGCTAAAACAATAGCTGTTGAGCGTATGGTTCTAAATCTTTTTGAAGGCGGCTGCCATATGCCTTTGGGCTGTTATTGTCGTTATGAAGAAGAACAGTATGAAGTATGGACATCGAAAGCTGAATCAGGAGATGATTTCCCGGACCGTATTTTTGTTTCTGCAGAAAAGACAGAAGGATTAGCTGAAAGAATAGTAGCCCTTTATAATAATAAACATTCATTCCCTCAGACTGTTTTTATAAGTCGGGATATTACAGAGAGTAGTTATCTATATCGTGCTTTAGAAAAGCATTCTATTAAATTAGAAGGAGAATCTTTAATCAAAATTTATCCTACCATTAATAAGCTTGATCCGTTTATATTGAAACATGTAGATTGGATATTCTTTAGCAGTAAAAATGGAATTGAGCATTTCTTTAAACTAGAACCACGCTTAAGTAAGAAAACCAAGTTTGCAGTAGTTGGAAGAGGCTCTGAAGATATGTTAAGACAATATGGCTATGCTGCTTCTTATACAGGGCAAGATGAAGGTATTGATACAGAAGAGATAGGAAAGGTTTTTGCTGAAGAAAATCCAAAGGCAACGGTATTATTTCCGAGAGCGAAGGGTTCTTTGCAAACTATTCAGAATCAAATGTCTGAAGATATTAATATAATTGATTTACCCGTTTATGAAACTGTTTTGGTGGATAACGTGTCTAAATCAAATGCAGAAGTTTTAATTTTTACAAGCCCTAGTAATGTAGATGCATATTTCGCAAATAATCTAATTGACCCAGAGCAAAAAGTTATTAGTATAGGCTATTCTACTGGTCGCAAATTGGATGAGTACGGAGTTTCCTATACGTTACCTTATTCGCCGGACGAACTTGGACTTTCTGAAGCTGTATTTGCGTTAGGTTTGTAGATTTATTCCCTAAACATCAGGATATATAAATAGATAATATAATGATAGTAAGACCACGTCGATTACGAAAGAATGCCATTGTACGCAGTATGGTGGCAGAAACGCGCTTATCGAAAGATATGCTTGTTTATCCTTATTTTGTAGTACCTGGTAAAGATGTTAAACATGAAATTGATGCAATGCCAGGAATTCATCATTTCTCTGTTGATGCGCTTATAAAAGATACGGAGCTTTCTTTAAAATCAGGTATTAATAAAGTTTTGTTATTTGGTGTAGGAGAAGATAAAACAGAGGATGCTTCTTCTTGTTACCATAATAATTCTGTTGTCGTAAAGGCTATAGAAGCACTAAAGAAAGAGTTTTCAGACGATTTATATATAATAACGGATGTTTGTGCTTGTGCTTATACAACTCACGGACATTGTGGGATTTTAAAGGATGGATATGTTCAGAATGATGAAACGGTAGAAGTTTTATCAAAAATGGCATTGTCTCATGCAGAGGCAGGGGCTGATATGGTGGCGCCTTCTGATATGATGGATGGCAGGATAGCTGGAATTCGTCAGAAGTTAGATGCAAATGGTTTCGTAAATACAGGAATCATGAGCTATAGTGTGAAATTTGCATCTGCTTATTATGGGCCTTTTCGTGAGGCTGCTGATTCGTCCCCATCAAATGGTGATAGAAAAGCTTATCAGATGGATTTCAGGAATTCTCGTGAATCTATCAAGGAAGCTTTATTAGATGAGCAAGAAGGTGCTGATATATTAATGGTTAAACCTGCATTGGCTTATCTGGATCTAATTAAAGAGGTTAAAGCACATTCTAATTTGCCTTTAGCTTGTTATAATGTGTCTGGAGAGTATTCTATGGTAAAAGCAGGAGCGCGTGCTGGCTGGATTAATGAGCAGCAAATAGTTGTTGAAAATATGTATGCATTTGCAAGAGCCGGTGCAGATATAATTATTACCTACCATGCTCGGGATTTAGTAGAAAAGAGTTGGATTTAATTAAATAAAGCAATAGTGATAATGATTGATTCTTTAAAAAAGATATTTTCTTCAACAGATCAGGAGTCTTTTTCTGGCCAGTCAAAACCTGATATTTCTAGAGAGAAATCGACTCAGTTATACGAAAAGGCGAAGCAGTATTTTCCAGGAGGAGTAAACTCTCCGGTAAGAGCCTTTAAATCTGTTCATGGGGTTCCTTTATTTATTGAAAAGGGTGATGGTTGTTTAATCTGGGATGCAGATGGAAATGAGTTTATTGATTTCTGTTGCTCTTGGGGGCCGCTTATTTTAGGGCATAATAATGAGAAGGTACGTGAAAGTGTTACCGCAGCATTGCAGAATGGTTTAAGTTTCGGAGCTCCTACTGCTTTAGAAAATGAGCTGGCAGAGTTAATCTTAAAGAACAACCGTTTTATAGAGAAAATAAGATTCGTTAGTTCGGGTACAGAAGCAGTAATGTCTGCTATTCGATTAGCGCGAGGTTATACAAATAAAGACAAGATTATCAAGTTTGAAGGCTGTTATCATGGCCATTCAGACTCTTTGTTGGTAAAAGCTGGCTCAGGTTTAGTTACATTTGGTGAAACCTCTTCAGCAGGAGTTCCAAAAAGCTTCGCTGAAGAAACGATTGTTATTCCATTGAATGATAGGAAAGCCGTTGAGGAAGCTTTTTCTCAATTTAAAGATCAGGTAGCGGCTGTAATTATTGAAGGTATTCCAGCTAATAATGGTTTACTGATTCAGGAAAAAGAATATGTTCATTTCTTACGGGAGATTACACAGCAAAATAATGCCTTGTTAATTTTTGATGAGGTTATTACAGGCTTTAGATTAGGATTTGAGGGGGCTGCTGCTTACTACGATGTGCAGCCTGATATTATTACCTATGGTAAAATTATAGGCGGAGGCATGCCAGTAGGTGCTTATGGTGCCTCTAATGAAATTATGAGTCGTATTTCTCCGGATGGTAATGTTTACCAAGCTGGAACCTTGTCAGGTAATCCGATAGCTATGGCTGCCGGTATTGCTCAATTGAGCGTACTTAAAAGCGGAGTTTATAAATCATTAAATAGTAAAGCATTAGCATTTGTAGAAGCATTGCAGCGTTACGTTTCTGCAAAGAACTATAAAGTGAAGATATTTTCGGCAGGCTCGATTTTCTGGATAGCATTTACTGATAAAGAACATATTCGCGCTGCTTCAGAGATTGATCCTCAAAGTATGGAGAAATACAAGGTAATGCACCGCGAGCTATTGAATCGGGGAATATATTTTGGCCCTTCAGGGTATGAAGTAGGTTTTGTATCAAATGCACATACAAAGACTGATTTAGAAAAAGCTAAACGAGCAATTTTTGAAAGCTTAGAAGTTGTTTTTAGAAATGGTAATTAATAAGCTATTATAAAATTGAAAAAGGGCAGTAATTATAAATTACTGCCCTTTTTCAATTAAAAGATATATATTATTAGAATCCTAAACGATCTTCGATTGTTTCCTGTTCTTGTTCTCCTTGATAATACTGGTTATAATATTGGCTGCAGTCTAACGTGACTTGTAAACCACCTTTTGGTAGCTCGAAATCTCCTTGTGTATATTTAAGTGTCTTGTCTGCATATACTTTCTGTAAATATAATCCATATACTGGTAAGGCTGCATTTGCACCTTGGCCAATAGCAGTAGAACTAAAACTAATTGCTCTGTTTTCTGCACCTGTCCATACGCCAGTTACAAGATCAGGCGTTATTCCTATAAACCATGCATCTGAATTGTTATTGGTTGTTCCTGTTTTTCCGCCCATTGGGTTTTTAAAATTGAACATCCATCGTAAGCGATTACCGCTTCCGGCATCTACAACGCTTTTTAACATATCCACCATTACATAAGCAGTTTGTTCGTTTAAAACAACTGATATTTTTGGGTTATGCTCATAAATAACAGCTCCATTTCGATCTTCTACTCTTAAAACATAAGTTGGTTCTGTCCATACACCATGATTTACAAACGCAGAATAGGCACCTACCATATCATATAAGGATGCATCAAAAGATCCTAGACTGATAGAAGGTAAGGGTTTTAGGTCCGGACTTGTTATTCCCATGTTTTTTATGAGGTTAGCAACAGGAACGGGTCCAACTTGCTGCATTATATCTACTGTTGCAAAGTTTTGTGAATTTGCAAGTGCTGCTCGTAAAGTAATAGGGCTGCCTATAGATGTACCTCTAGGCGTCCAGTCTCCGATAGATATCGGCTGATTGGGTACCTGGTAGCAAGGGGAATATCCATTGTCAATTGCTACAGCATATGTGAAAGGTTTGGCCGTAGATCCAACCTGACGAGTTCCTACTTTAACCTGATCGTATTTAAAGTGTTCGAAATCAATCCCTCCAACCCAGGCTCTGACGAATCCTGTTTTAGGTTCCATAGACATTACTGAATTACGAAGAATTAACTTGTGATAGCGAATAGAATCTAACGGAGTCATAACAGTATCAATCACTCCTCTCCAACTAAAAACGGATAGTTTGGTAGGCTCTGTAAAGTTCTTTTGGATTTCATCCTCGGATAGTCCATCTTGTTGAAGCCATCTATAGCGGCTTGATTGTTTGATGCCCTGATCAAGCAGGATTTGATAATTCTTAAATGGATCTCTGTTTTTATTTTCTCTATTGAACTGATCTTGTAGCTTCTGAAGCCATTCACGTTGAGCTTCTTCTGCATATCTCTGCATTCTAGAGTCGATGGTTGTATATATTTTAAGTCCGTCTCTATCTAGGTCATAGGCTGTGCCATCTGCTTTTGTTCGTGAGTTGTCTGCAAATATCTTTTTTAATTCTTCTTTTAGAGTTGCACGGAAATAAGGGGCTAGACCTTCTCCGTAACTAACAGGGTTAAAGGATAAGACTAGAGGTTTTTGCTTTATCGCTTCTGCTTGTTCTCTGTTTAGGAAACCCGCTCTTCGCATGTTTTCAAGAACTGTGTTCCTTCTGTTAAATGCGTTTTTCGGATTGCTTATTGGAGAATAAAGCCAGGTACCTTTTAACATACCTACTAAAACGGCTGCTTGTTCTGCGGTAAGTTCCGCCGGAGTAGTACCGAAATAAGTCTTTGCAGCCGATTTTATGCCATAAGTGTTATAAGCACCAAAATCAACCGTGTTAAAGTACATGGTAATGATTTCCTCTTTTGTGTAGTTCCTTTCCAGTCGAACAGCTGTAATCCATTCTTGGAATTTCTGGATAATTCTTTTTGCTGTATTTCGTGATCTTCCTTCTGAGAAAAGATTTAAAGCTAACTGTTGAGTAATTGTACTTGCACCTTGTTTTTTCCCTACCAAATTGTATAGAATAATGGAAAAGGTTCTTTTGAAGTCAATACCCGAATGAGAATAGAACCGGATATCTTCTGTTGAGATAAGAGCATTAATTAAATCCGGTGATAGTTCTTCATAAGTAACATTGGATCTGTTTTGCGAAAAATAAGTTCCCAGTACCTTTCCATCTGCTGAAATTACTTCACTAGCTAAGTTGTTCTTCGGGTTTTCAAGGTCTTCGAAAGAAGGTAAAGGGCCGAATAGCCCTAACCTAACAGAAAGTATAAATAGAAAACCGAATACTAGAAGTCCAACTAGAATTTTCCAGAAATTACGGGTATATCTATTAATGTCTTCGGTCGTTAATTGATTTTTTTTTGTTTGTCGCTGCATTTAAATATTAGCGTTTTATTTCGTTCTTAATCTTATAGCGATTTTCGTGCCTAATTTAATCGCCTGATTCTCGTGACAAAGATACGGTCTTTTATTTTTCTTTGAAACTTATCTGGAAATAGCACTTTCATAAATTATAGTTCCCAATTAACCTCTATATTTGCCTTGTTAGTAAAAAAGGGAAGGAATTAGACTAAGGGGGAGTATATATGGCATTTTTTAAAAGAAGCTCAAACCAGAAAGAAGATGAGAATAACTTAAGCAAATATGCTTATTATTCAGGCTTAGGGTTTCAAATGATTGCTATTATTGGAGTTTTCACATTTATTGGATACAAGATAGATCAGAATATGGATAATCAAAAGCCTGTCTTTACGGCTATATTGAGTTTGCTGGGAGTTTGTGTAAGCTTATATTCGGTTATAAAGTCTGTTAAAAAGCAATAATTTTAAAACCATAGATGAGCATTTTAAAATTCCTTCTTCTATTCTCAGCTTTTGCAGGCTTGATAGTTATTCTTCCTTACGGCGTTGAATATTTCTTTTCTATTTCTTTCCTAAGTAAACAGTTTCTGTTCATTGCCTTTTTTCTTTTTTTTCTTACTATTATCGTTTATATTATTTCGTATTTAGGTATAAAAAAAGGGGGGCAAAATTCTGTTTTAAGTGTGTTAGGAGGGTTAACAGTAAAGATGATATTTAGCTTAGCGATGATATTGCTGTTATTTCTTAAAACTACTGAAAATCAAAAGGTTTTAGCTGGAAACTTTTTTTATATATATTTCTTATTTACTCTCTTTGAAGTTATCTGTTTGTTGCGTAACTTGCGCGACCAAAATAAAATGTAAAAAACACGGAATAGATGGAATTCAGCCATATTTTTAATTCAAGGGGTGCTAATATTATTGCGTTTTTCGCGCTTCTTTTCACTTTTTCTACTTCTAGTGCACAAAATGACATAGCATCGACAAGCTCTGTTGAAAGTGAATCTCTTCAAGAATTAGAGAAAGAAAATGGGCTTGATATCAATAATTTTATTCTGCATCATATTGCCGATGCTCATGAATTTCATTTCTTTGGCGAGGGTGAAAATTGGAAAGGTATTTATTTCCCAATTATTTTATTGACAGACCAAGGGTTAGTGACATTCTCTGCTAAGAATTTTCAATTAGATCATGATGGAGTAGTAGTAGTTGAAAAGAATGGTCAACGTTTTGTTAGATACCATAATAAGATCTATTATGCCTCGGAAGAAGCTGAACATGGTTCTTTCTTAAGCATGACTACTAATGAAAAAGGTGAACATGTGGTTTCAAATGCAAAGCCCTGGGATTTTTCAATCACTAAAAATGTGTTTACCATTCTACTCTCAATTGCTGCTTTATGTTTTATATTCATAAGTGTTGCAAATTCTTATAAAAAACGTGAAGGCAAAGCTCCTAAGGGTTTGCAATCTCTTATTGAGCCAATCATTATTTTTGTTCGCGACGATATTGCTAAACCTAATTTAGGTTATAAGTATGAACGTTATATGCCTTATTTATTGACTGTATTTTTCTTTATCTGGTTTAATAATATGTTTGGTTTGGTGCCATTCTTTCCAGGAGGAGCTAATGTTACAGGAAACATTGCAGTAACAATGGTATTGGCATCAATTACTTTATTAATTACTCTATTTAGTGGTAATAAAGCTTATTGGGGACATATTTTTAGACCTAATGTACCTTGGTGGTTATATCCTTTAATGATTCCTGTTGAGATAATAGGAGTTTTTACAAAGCCTATTGCTTTGATGATTCGTTTATTTGCGAATATTACCGCCGGACATATTTTAGTTCTTGCTCTTATATCGCTAATATTTGTCTTTGAGTCAGTAGCTGTTGCTCCTGCTTCAATTTTATTCGTTCTGTTTATAAGCTTAATAGAATTGCTGGTAGCATTTATTCAAGCTTTTATCTTTACGATACTTTCTGCTCTGTTCATTGGAATGGCCATTGAAGAGCATCATTAATTTTTGAACATTATTGTTAAACTAAATATATAAATTAAATTAAAATGACTGGAACATTAGCTGCAATTGGAGCCGGATTAGCCGCAATCGGCGCCGGAATTGGTATCGGTAAAATTGGTGGTTCTGCAATGGAAAGCATTGCCCGCCAGCCCGAAGCTGCTTCAAAAATTCAAACTGCAATGCTTATTGCTGCTGCCCTAATTGAGGCTGTTGCATTATTCGCAGTAGTTGTTGCCTTCTTAGGTAACTAAGAAATAAAGCACTTGTTGATGGGATTGCCATCAACAGGTCTTTTTTATATTTAGTAATAATAAAGATTTAATTTAAAGATAATGGAATTAGTTACCCCAGCGATTGGCTTAATATTTTGGCAGACTATCGGCTTTGTGATTTTGTTGTTTGTTCTAACAAAATTTGCATGGAAACCTGTAATGAAGTCAATCAGTGAACGCGAGCGTTCAATTGAAGCAGCTTTAGATTCTGCTGAAAAGGCAAAAGAAGAGATGGCTCGTTTGACAAATGAGAATGAGCACTTATTGATTCAGGCGCGTGCTGAGCGTGACACAATTTTGAAAGAAGCAAAACAGCTAAAAGATCAAATTGTGTCTAGTGCAAAAGCTGCTGCTGAAACAGAAGGCGCGAAAATGATTGAAAAGGCGCGCCAGGAAATAGAACACCAAAAAGTGTTGGCACTGGCAGAAGTTAAGAACGAAGTATCTACATTAGCATTGGATATTGCGCGCAAGGTTCTGCATAAGAACTTTCAAGAGCAGAGCAACCAGGAGCAATTGGTTAATGAGTTATTGAAAGACATTAAGTTAAATTAAGCCCTATGTCGGAATTTAGAGTAGCTTCAAGATATGCTAAGTCGCTTATTGATTTAGCTCGTGAGCAAAATGCCTTAGATGCAATATATGCTGATATGCTTCAAGTAATTGAAGTTATAAAATCGAATTCACAACTTCAGGCTGTTCTTAAAAATCCAATCATTAAATTGGATAAAAAGGAAAGTATACTTAGTAATATTTTTGGAAAAAGTGCACATCCCGTATTGATTTCATTTTTCAAATTATTAATAGAAAAAGGAAGAGCTGGAGTATTGTTTGCTACAGCAAAAGAATTCATCGTTGAGTTTAATCAGGAGAAAGGCATTGTAGAAGCCTCTGTACTCTCTGCATCACCTTTTTCTTCAGAACAGCAAGAACAGATTATTTCTTTAGTTAAAGAAGAATACGGAAGTCAGGTTATTCTTTCAAATGAAATAGATCCTGAACTAATCGGTGGTTTTATCTTAACAGTTGGAGACAGACAGATTGATGCTAGTATTGCCGGTAAATTGAATAGGTTGGAGCAGCATTTTTTAAAATAATAGTATAAACAGATAGCATTAAGCTAAAAAGAGTTTAAAAATATACATCAAAATAAAGTTATGGTAAATGTAAGACCAGATGAAGTATCTGCAATCCTCAGAGAGCAATTGTCAAACTTCAAATCAGAGGCCGAACTAGAAGAGGTTGGTACCGTATTACAAATAGGTGATGGTATCGCCCGTATTTACGGATTAACAAAAGTTCAATCGGGTGAGCTTGTTGAATTTGAGAACGGACTTAAAGGTATCGTGTTAAATTTAGAAGAGGATAATGTTGGGGTTGTGTTGTTAGGTGCTTCTGATGAAATTAAAGAGGGTGATACTATCAAACGTACAAATAGAATTGCTTCAATTGAAGTTGGTGAAGGTATGTTGGGTCGGGTCGTAAATACATTAGGCCAACCTGTTGATGGTAAAGGACCTATAACCGGTAAAACATATGAGATGCCTATTGAGCGTAAAGCTCCAGGGGTTATATTCCGCGAACCGGTAACAGAACCTTTGCAAACAGGAGTTAAAGCAATTGATGCTATGATTCCAGTAGGTAGAGGACAACGGGAATTGGTTATTGGTGATCGTCAAACTGGAAAAACCGCTGTTTGTATTGATACAATTATTAATCAAAGAGAGTTTTACGAAGCTGGTGAGCCTGTTTTTTGTATTTACGTTGCTATCGGACAGAAAAACTCTACTGTAGCTAATATCGTTCGTACATTAGAAGAAAATGGTGCTTTACCTTATACTGTTGTTGTTGTTGCTTCTGCTGCTGAACCTGCACCTATGCAGTTTTATGCACCAATGGCTGGAGCTGCAATCGGTGAGTTCTTTAGAGATTCAGGACGTCCTGCATTGATCGTTTATGATGATTTATCTAAACAAGCTGTTGCTTATCGTGAAGTTTCTTTATTACTTCGTCGTCCACCAGGTCGTGAAGCTTATCCAGGAGATGTGTTCTATCTTCACAGTCGTTTATTAGAACGTGCAGCGAAAATTACATCAGATGATGCAATTGCAAAAACGATGAATGATCTTCCTGAATCTATGAGAGAGATTGTAAAAGGAGGGGGCTCTTTAACAGCACTTCCGATTATCGAAACTCAGGCAGGAGACGTATCAGCTTATATCCCGACAAACGTGATTTCCATTACTGATGGTCAGATATTTTTAGAATCAAATTTATTTAACGCAGGTGTTCGTCCAGCTATTAACGTAGGTATTTCAGTATCTCGTGTAGGGGGTAATGCTCAAATTAAATCAATGAAAAAGGTAGCAGGAACGCTTAAGCTTGATCAAGCTCAATACCGTGAACTGGAGGCCTTCTCTAAATTTGGTTCTGATTTGGATACTGCAACCAGAGCGGTATTAGATAAAGGGATTCGTAACGTTGAAATCCTTAAACAAGCGCAATTCTCTCCTGTTTCTGTTGAGAAACAAGTAGCAATTGTATATGCAGGAGTAAAAGGGTTGTTTAGATCAGTACCGGTTAATAAAGTTAGAGAATTTGAAAAAGAATATCTTCAACAGCTTGAAATTCGTTACCCTGAAGTATTAAAGGACCTGAAAGCTGGTAAGTTTAATGATGAATTGACCAACGTTCTAGATAAGGTTGCTAAGGAATTAGCATCTAAATATTAAAAGATAAAAGCTTTTATTCAATACAAAAATGGCTAATTTAAAAGAAGTAAGAAATCGAATTACATCGGTATCATCAACTCAGCAGATCACCAATGCTATGAAAATGGTGTCGGCCGCTAAGTTGAAACGTGCTACCAATGCTATCGTGGACTTACGACCTTATGCTAGTAAGCTAAAAGATATATTATCAAATCTTTCAGCGAGTATGGAAGAAAATGCATCCCCATATTTGGAAGCACGCAGTCCGGAGAAAGTATTATTGGTAGTTATTACTTCTAATAGAGGATTAGCCGGTGCTTTTAATGCAAATGTAATTAAAGCAACTAACTTGCTTATTTCTCAAAAGTACGCTACTCAACATTCCAAAGGAAATGTTAGTATTTTAGCAATAGGTAAGCGAGGTCACGATTATTTTTTTAGACAGAATTATAGTTTGATTGGTAATCATACTGAATTGTTCTCACATCTGAACTTTGAAAATACATCCGTAATTACGGATGTGATTATGAAAGGCTTTGTGGATGGAGATTATGATCGGGTTGAGATTGTTTACAATCAATTTAAAAATGCAGCTATACAATTTATTGCTACAGAGCAATTGTTGCCAATAGAGCCTGCAGAGAAAGATAATAGTCAGGATTCTATTACAGAAATCGATTATATATTTGAGCCATCTAAGGAAAAAATAACTGAAGAATTAATTCCAAAGTCTATTAAAATACAGCTTTATAAAGCTGTATTAGACTCTCATGCCTCTGAACATGGAGCTCGTATGACAGCAATGGATAAAGCTACAGAGAATGCCGGAGATTTATTGAAGGCTCTAAAATTATCATATAATCAGGCCCGACAAGCAGCAATTACAACTGAACTTACAGAAATTGTAAGTGGTGCAGCAGCTTTATCCAATGGTTAATAATAATTAGATTTTCAATCATTCAAATATTTTGTATTTTTGCCTCAAACCAAATACTATGAACTCATCAGAATTAGAAAGAAAGCCTCATGTGCATGTGAAGACTGATAATAATGCTAATCAGACTCATTATTATATATCCCTGGTAATCGCTATTGTAGTTGGTTTGACGGGAGTATTTGTAAGATTTATTGACTATAATTCCTTCTGGCTTAATACCATTGCAGATATTTTATTAGTAATTGCAGTGATTTATGCGGTTAAAACTGTTTTACAGATAATCAAATAGAATTTTAACATAAATTGTTAAGTGTTTATCCCCATTATTTACAAAATAATGGGGATTTCTGTTTGTAGAAATCTCAAACAAAAATTAAACCTTTTTTATTCCCTTTTGTTAAATGTGCATGAGATATTTAATTGTTTTTTTCCTTTGCGCTTTTATGGCAGGAACTGTAGCTGCCCAAACCGATTCTGTTCAACATATTCCGCATTTGGAAATAAAAAAGAAAAAACGAGTTAGCATTTCAGAAGGTGATTCAAGTATAACTGTGATCATCGATACACTGATTATGCATGATCGTTCTTACCTGGAATTCTTCGGTAAGAAGAATGTTAACTTACAGATTAAAAATGCTTTTATTCCTAAGCGTGCATACATATCCGGAACAGATGGTAAGAATAATGCTTCCAACATAACCATGACTGTACGTTTTAAAGAGCTTGGAGCTTTGTATGTATACGCAGCCGGACGTGATGCTTTTAATGGTACTAAGACGTATCCAAATGGTAATGGAGGTACAGTTGTGTTTAATTACTTGAGTGATGGTATAACCCCACAACAAGTAAACAGTAAGCAAGATCATTATTTAGAGATTGGCACAAAGGGAGGGGGATTGGTTGGAAATGCCAATTCCGATATATATAGTATTTTTAGTAGAATAGGTACAGGTACTCGTCCGCTGGGGCAATTGCCAGAAGGTCAGGTATATTCAGGATCCCCAGGAAAAGATGGTAAGAGTGAAGTAAAAGAAGTTGATGGATTTTAAGAAATTAAGTCTAAAAAGGGTAAATTAGACCCGAGTATTTATTTGATTGCTGCATGCTTTAATCCATTTTTGAAATGATGAACCCTAGCCAAGCCAGAACAAAGTTTTTATTGATTTTTCTACTGTCTTTTTTTTCTATTAGTTTATTGAAAGCACAAGACTATTACGAGTCAAAATACTCTCAGAAACCTGTAAGTTTAGGTATAACATTTTCTCCAAATGTAAGTTGGTTGCGTTATGGGAATCGTGCTGATGTTAAAAGAGACCCTAAAATTGGCTATGGTTATGGTTTATTAGCAGATTTTGCTCTTTCTGAGAACTACTATTTCTCCTCTGGATTTATTATCAATAATTTGAAATCAGAAGCTGTAGTTGGAGCAGAACAAATTCCTACTACTTACGATTTGCAGTATATGGAGATCCCATTTGGGTTGAAACTAAAAAGTACCCAACGGTATTATCGTAGTTATTACGGGCAATTCGGCTTTACTGGTGGAATCAAATTAAGTGGTGATAAAACGGTTGGACAGGAAGAAAAAGAAGATTTAGGATCCAGTGCGAATGTTATTAGGTTAGGTCTTCAGGTAGGAGGAGGAATTGAGTGGCAACTGGATCATAATTTGAAAATGATGACCGGCTTGTCCTTTAATAATGGTTTTATGAAGGTGTTAGATGATGGAAAGCCTAAGAGTACTTACGTTGCTTTTAACTTCGCTATCTTCTTTTAATTGCTCTGACGTTTTCTTAATTTAATAAGAATCATACCTAAAAATAAGATACTGGCCACTGATCCTAAATAGGCCAGATAATCTCCTTTATTTGTATAAAAAGTAATCTCTTCGTTTAGGTTTATTTCTTGTTTTAAGGCCGTAGGTTCCCACCATTTTGATTGTTGAACAATATCTCCTCTTTGGTTAATAAATGCAGAAATTCCTGTGTTTGCAGAACGTACAACCCATCTTCGTGTTTCTATAGCCCTTAGCTTTGCATAATCTAAGTGTTGATCTTTTCCTGATGTATTTCCCCACCAGCCATCATTAGTGATGACTGCAATAAACTGGGCGCCTTCTTTTACGTATTTGCTTACATAATCTCCCCAGATAGATTCATAGCAGATTACTGGTGCAGCACCAATTCCACTCTGGCTATAGAAAACAGAAGGTTCTTTTTGCCTTCCATAACCACCGGTAGTGCCACCGAAAGCAGCAAATAAAGGTTTCATAAATGAAAGAGTACCAGCAAAAGGTAATTGTTCTACCCCAGGTACAAGTTTCGACTTGTGATAGAATTGCACTTTCCCTGCATTTTCAAACATAGCAGCAGCATTAAAATAGTCTACAAATTGCCCGTTTTCTAATGACCTTGCAGTAGTAGTTTTGGCTGAATCATATAGTAAATAGCTTTCTATTCCAGATAGTAGATTTCCATTTTTATATTTATTCAAAAAATCTTGTAAACGATAGTAAATATGTGAACCGTAAATATCTTCTTCATTAGTCATTTCTGGAATAGCAGTTTCTGGCCAGATAAAGAATTCAGTGTTAGGTGCTGCAATGGAATC
This sequence comes from Albibacterium bauzanense, assembly GCF_004339765.1. GTDB lineage: Bacteria > Bacteroidota > Bacteroidia > Sphingobacteriales > Sphingobacteriaceae > Albibacterium > Albibacterium bauzanense. The sequence continues at coordinate 919,686 of NZ_SMGO01000002.1, forward strand.
AGATAGCCTTATTAGATTTTCAATTTGAGCTTCGACGGGCATACTTCCATATTTAGCATATGGATCTACGTTAGGTTGCACAACTACTATTTCGCTGGGATTTAAATGCTCAGTATATTGGTTGTAAATTGTTAATGATAATGCAATAGGAACTACTATTAACGCTCCCCAGCCTATAACAGGCACTAAAACTTTTGTCGGTTTGTTAAATCGGTAATTGTATATGATTTGAAACAAGAAAAGATTACTCAACCATATCCAGATTGTTCCACCATATACACCTGTATACTCATACCATTGAATGATTTGATGCATACTTGCAAAACCATTTCCAAGCGTCATCCAAGGAAACGCTAAATCCCAGCTTTGATGTAAAAACTCGTAGCTTATCCAGAAGGAAAGAAGCCCGGCGGCAGAAATGATAAAGTTGTTTCTCTTACGAAGTTGATAATATAAACGGAATGCTAAGGTCATTAATAGAGCACCTAATCCGAAAGGGATAAGAGAAATTAGCATCGCAATTATAGTCGGCAATATTGCGTTCATAGCATTAAATACCCAATAAATGCTTGCAGTATTCCATACTAAACAGGTCAGTCCGGCAGTTAAAAAAACCTTCTGTCCCTTTCTTGAATAGTTATTGCGCATAATATCTTCGAGCGCAAAAAGTAAAGGTATAAATGCAATAAGGAGAAGGGGTGCTGTAAAAGAAAATGGAGGCCAGGCCAACCAGAGAAGAAATGCGCTTAATAATGCTAACAAGTAGTTTTTTTTCACGGTTAAAGCTGACTTAATAGTTCAAGTTTCTTGCTTTCATATTCATCTTTAGTGATTAGCTGTTTATCAAAAAGGGTTTTAAGTTTTTTAAGCTTTAGAGTCAGCTCATCTTCTTCCTCCACCTTTATAAGATCTTCTTTTATAACAGGTTCTTCTTCGGGTTGCAATTTAAAACTTTGATAATCGTTTAACTCCCGATCCTCAATAACTGCAGATATTTTATCATTTACTTGCGATTGGCTTTGTTGTTTTTCCATAGCTTCCTTCGCCAATTGATACAGTTTTCTAGCCTGAACTTTTGGAATATAATCAACCGTTAAGTTTTCATTATCAGTAGGTACAATGGTAAATTTAGCACCAAAGAACTCCTCTTTGAAAGTAATTGTTTTTAGATCAGCCCAATTAAAGATTTCGAAATTCGTACTTAAGCCAAGATTGGTAGCTTCACATAAAAAAATACGCTTATTAGTAAGAACTATACAATCTGGAAGTAACGTTACAGCAGGTTTCTTTTGAACGGCGATATAGGTAACCAGTTCACCTGAGTCAAGCATATCTTGCAGTTTCCCCAAAATTCTTTCAACTGTTTTTGGGTCCTGATCTTCATTGATGTATCGATCTATGTTCATTTCTTTGATAATAATTCCCTACTAATATACTTATTTTGATTTGAATCTGCAGATGGAATATAGCCATGTACGCATATTACAAACTCTCCCTTTGTGATGTTATTTTCAAAATGATGATGTACTTCTTTTAACGTACCTCGAATAGTTTCCTCATAAATCTTCGTTATTTCTCTTGAAACTGAAGCTTGTCGATCCTCTCCAAAGAAGTCACTAAATTCCTTTAAGGTTTTAACAATGCGATGGGGTGATTCATAGAATATAAGAGTTCTTTCCTCCTGTAAAAGCGATTTTAAACGCGTCTGTCTGCCTTTTTTTACAGGCAAGAACCCTTCAAAAGCGAAACGGTCGGTTGGCAATCCTGAATTTACCAAGGCAGGTACAAAAGCAGTTGCACCTGGCAGACAATTTACCTCAATATCATTTTTAATTGCTTCTCTTACTAGCAGGTAACCAGGGTCTGATATTGCAGGTGTACCAGCATCTGATATTAATGCAATGGTTTGTCCCTCTTTTAGAAGGCGAATCAACTCATTCAGAGCCTTATGTTCATTATGTTGATGATGAGCAAATACTCGTTTATCAATTCCAAAATGTTTCAACAAAGGGCCGCTTGTACGGGTATCTTCAGCTAAGATAATGTCCGCCTCCTTTAAAATTCGAACTGCTCGATAGGTAATATCTTCTAAATTTCCGATAGGAGTAGGCACGAGGTATAGCATTTTGCAGTTTTTTAATAAGTTTATTTATTAACTATTATATTTGCCACTAAACACAAAGATATGTTGCAGATTAGTTATATCCGAGAAAACAAAGAAAAAGTTATTGAAGCACTCCAGAAACGTGGCTTCAGGGAGATTGAAAAAATAGAAGAATTAATACGTTTAGATGAAAGCAAACGTTCCATTCAATCTCAGTCGGATATTATTGCATCGCAAGCTAACACTGCCGCAAAACAAGTTGGTGAATTAATGCGTGCAGGTAAACGAGAAGAAGCAGAAGCAATTAAAACAAACTCTTCCAATTACAAAGAGCAAATTAAAGCCTTCGCTGAAGATATTGCCGAACTTGATCAAAAAATACATGATATATTGGTGATTATTCCCAATATTCCTCATGAGTCAGTTCCGGCAGGCTTAACGGCTGAAGAGAATGAAGTTGTGTTTCAATATGGAGAAGATCCTGATCTAAGCCAAGAGGCTTTACCTCATTGGGAGCTTACTTCTAAGTACGATATCATTGATTTTGAGTTAGGGACAAAAATTGCAGGAGCAGGCTTTCCTGTATATAAAGGTAAGGGCGCAAAACTTCAGCGTGCACTTATTAACTTTTTTTTAGATGAAGCTGAAAAGGCAGGTTACATAGAAGTACAGCCTCCAATTGTCATTAATGAAGCTTCAGGTTTTGGTACCGGACAGCTTCCTGATAAGGAAGGGCAGATGTATTTCATCGGGCAAGATAACTTGTTTCTGATACCAACTGCAGAAGTACCTGTAACTAATATTTACAGAGATTCCATTGTCAAAGAAGCTGATTTTCCTATTAAACATTGTGCCTATACTCCTTGTTTTAGACGTGAAGCAGGATCATATGGTGCACATGTACGTGGCTTAAATCGTCTTCATCAGTTCGATAAAGTAGAATTGGTACAGATTACTCATCCAGATCAATCTTATCAAACTTTGGAAGAGATGAGTTCTTATGTACAAACTCTTCTTAAGAAATTGGGACTTAAATACCGTGTATTGCGTTTGTGTGGTGGAGATATGGGTTTCACTTCTGCTTTAACTTATGATATGGAAGTATGGAGTGCTGCACAGAAACGATGGTTAGAAGTTTCTTCCGTTTCTAATTTTGAAACTTTCCAGAGCAATCGTTTAAAAGTACGCTTTAAGGATGAAAATGGAAAAATGCAATTAGCGCATACTTTAAATGGAAGTGCCTTGGCATTGCCTAGAATTGTGGCTGCTATTCTTGAGAATTTTCAAACAGAGAATGGAGTAAGGGTTCCCGAGGCTTTACAAGCATATACCCGGTTTGAATTTATCGATTAAGATTATTCTGAATTATAATAAAAAACAATGCCCCAAGTTTGTTTAAAGCCTTGGGCATTGCTTTTTATTGTAAGCGTCTATATTAATGACCCTTCTTTAAATGACCTCTCAATACATATTGAAGAATGCCTCCATGTTTAAAGTATTCAACATCAATTTCAGAGTCAAGTCTGGCTTTTGCATTAAATTCTACCTTTTCGCCATTTTCTTTAAGGGCACTTACCTTGATCTTTTTAAATGGAGTAAGGTTTTCTCTAATACCAGTGATAGTAAATTCTTCTTTTCCTGATAAACCAAGTGATTCAGCACTTTCACCTTCCGGAAATTCAAGAGGTAAAATACCCATACCAACAAGATTACTTCGGTGTATTCTTTCAAAGCTTTCAGCAATAACTGCTTTTATGCCTAATAAGCTAGGCCCTTTTGCAGCCCAGTCGCGAGATGAACCGCTTCCATAATCCTTGCCTGCTAAAACAATAAGAGGAGTATTGCTGCTTTTATATTTCATTGCAGTATCAAATACTGTTAACGTTTCTTCGGTTGGAAAGTAGGTAGAAAACCCTCCTTCACGATCGGTAATTTTATTCTTGATTCGAACGTTGGCGAAAGTGCCTCTCATCATTACTTCATGATTTCCCCGGCGCGAACCGTATGAATTGAAATCTTTCTTCTGTACACCTTTGCTCAATAAATATTCACCAGCAGCACTGTGTTCGTTAAATGAACCAGCCGGAGAGATATGATCAGTTGTAACAGAATCACCTAAGAAAAGTAATACACGAGCAGAGTAAATATCTTGAGGGTTTAAGGGGTCTACACTGATGTCTTGAAAGAACGGAACTTCACGTATATAGGTAGAAGCATCATCCCAGGTATATTCCTTTCCTTGTGGAGCCAGAAGCTTTTTCCATTCCTCCTCTCCATCAAATATTACATCATATACTTCCTTAAAATCTTCCTTTCGCATAGCTTCACGAATCGTTTGATTTATTTCTTCCTGCGATGGCCAGATATCCTTTAGGTAAACAGGTTCACCATTTGGATCATGAGATAAAGGATCCTCTAATAAATTAACATCTACCCGTCCTACAAGAGCGTAGGCCACTACTAACATAGGCGACATCAGGAAATTCATCTTTACCTGCGAGTGTACCCTTGCTTCAAAATTTCTGTTTCCAGATAATACAGAAGCAACCACCATTTCACTGCTATCTACAGCTTCTGCTATATGCGGTGGTAACGGACCACTATTCCCGATACAAGAAGTACATCCGTAGCCTACAGTATGAAAACGAAGGGCTTCTAAATCGGTTGATAAGCCAGAACGGTCCAGATAACGAGTAACTACCTTTGATCCGGGAGCCAAACTAGTCTTTACCCATGAGCGCGTTCTTAAGCCTCGCTCAACAGCTTTTTTAGCTACCAGGCCTGCACCAACCATCACAGTGGGGTTGGAGGTGTTTGTACAGCTTGTAATTGCAGCAATAACAATACTTCCGTCACTTAAGCGGTATTCGCCATTCTTTAGTTTTATTTTGACAGATCTTAAGCCATTCTTCGGCTCAATCTCAACCGTCGTATTTACATTACTATGCTCTTGTGGTGTGTATTGCGTTCCAGAGCCACCCTCATTCAACCAGGCATGTTCTCTTCTATTATCGAAGGGAATGTAACTTCTGGAAAAGTCTTTTTCTAAAATACTTGTAAAAGCCTTATCAAGATTTTTAACTAATATTTTATCTTGTGGTCGTTTAGGCCCGGATACTGTTGGCTCTAATGTATTTAAATCCAACTCTACAATTCGGGAGTATTCAATTTCTTCCTTACCTGTGCGCCAAAGCATATTTTCCTGACAGTAGTCCTTAACCAATTCTATTTGTTCTTTAGAACGGTTGGTACGATCCATGTAATCAAGCGTTTGATCATCGATAGGGAAGTAGGTAACTGTACAACCAAATTCAGGAGACATATTGGAGATTGTTGCTCTATCAGTAACTGTTAATTTGTTCAATCCATCACCAAATACCTCAACAAACTTGCCCACCACACCAGTATCCCTTAACAATTTTGTGATTGTTAAAACCATATCGGTTGCTGTACATCCTTGAGGAATTTCTCCTTGTAATTTCAGACCTACAACTTGCGGACAAGTAAAATAAATAGGTTGTCCCAGCATGGCAGCTTCTGCCTCTATTCCGCCCACGCCCCAGCCTAAAACACCAATTCCATTTACCATGGGAGTATGAGAATCTGTCCCAACCAGGGTGTCTGGAAATGCCCAGCCATCTCTCTCAACCACGCCTTTAGCAAGGTATTCCAGATTAACCTGATGGCAAATACCCATTCCTGGAGGTACTACTGTTAAATTTGTTAAACCTTGTTGTGCCCATTTCAATAATTGATAACGTTCAGCATTCCGTTCATACTCCAGCTCAACGTTTTTCTGATAAGCATAATCTGTCCCAAAAAAATCAACTTGAACAGAGTGGTCAATTACCAAATCAACCGGTATCGCTGGATTTATTTTTGAGCCGTCTCCCCCTTTTCTAACAACCTCCGCTCGTATCGAAGTGATATCTACTACAGCAGGAACGCCGGTAAAATCTTGCATTAGAACACGCGCCGGTTTGAAGGGGATATCCTTATCTGTACCTTCTGCTTTCCAGTTTATTAATGTATCCAGATGCTCATCCGTGATGGCGAAGCCATCATGATTACGAAGAACATTTTCTAATAGTATACGAATAGAAAATGGAAGACGATGAATATTCTTACCCTCTTCCTGAAGCTTTTTAAGGGAGGCAATTTTATAATTCATGATTATGGATTTTGTTGTACAACAATAATGCTCAATTTAAGCAAATTGTTTTTAAATAGCGACACCAAGGGTCTGGTTTTTCCATAAAAGAAAATTGCATCTAGCCTTTAGAAGGTAGATGCAATACATTAAATTTTTTATAAGTTAAAAGAGTTATTCTTCTACTATTTCACTGTCTATATGAGAGGTCTCTGCAACTTCTTCTTTGAAATATCGTTTTTGACCTATTAAGATTAAAATTACCCCAACCGAAATAGCAGTGTCTGCCAGGTTAAAAACAGGGCGGAAGAATGTAAAATCCTGACCTCCCCAAATAGGCAACCAGGTAGGAAGATTTCCACTAATAATCGGGAAATAAAACATATCAACTACTTTTCCGTGTAAGAAGCTTGAATAGCCTCCTCCAGGAGGGAAAAGATGAGCTCTTTCATACCAAGTACTTTCACTAAATATTACACCATAAAAGGCTGAATCAATAATATTGCCCATTGCGCCGGCAAATATCAGTGCCACGTTTAGAATTAAACCACGATGAAACTTATTACGGATCATGTAAAATAATCCGTAAGCAATTCCCAGGATTGCTATAATCCTGAATAATGAAAGAATAAGTTTACCTGTTTCCCCACCTAGTTCCAAACCAAAGGCCATTCCATTGTTCTCCGTGAAATGGATTATTGCACGATCTTTAATCAGATGGAACTCCTGTCCCAGCGTCATGTTTAACTTAATCCAGAATTTAAGGACTTGGTCCAGAAATAAAGTAACGAAAATAAGTATTAGAGGTTTGGTAAAGCCTTTCATTGTGTATTTAGGAACGTTCTCTTAATTACGTTGATTTAACTTCGCTTCCATACTTAACGTTGCATGCGGAACCGCACGTAAACGTTCTTTTTGAATTAGCTTTCCAGTAACTCTGCATATTCCGTATGTTTTATTTTCAATACGAACCAAAGCAGCTTCCAGCCCTTCAATAAATTTCTTCTGACGTGCAGCCAGTTGGTTAATCTGTTCTTTTTCCAGCGTTGCTGATCCGTCTTCCAAAGTCTTAAATGTTCCTGCTGTATCGTCAGTTCCGTTACTATTTGGACTGCTAAGTGATTGAGTTAATGACGATAATTCCTCTTTTGCAACACGAATCTTCTCCATAATAAGATCTTTAAATTCTTGCAATTCGCTGTCACTATACCGTGTCTTTTCTTTGTTTGCCATAATTTATTTCTTTTGAATATTGATTTTTATCTTCCAGTCCTCTATGCTTACTTCCTCGCCGATATTGAGGTCATTTTGATAAGATAACTCTTCTGCCAAAATCTCGTTGCGAATATAACTTAAATTGTTTTCAACTGCTTCACAAATTTCAGTTTGGTAACTAATATTAACAATTATTTTATCAGTTACTTCTAGTCCCAAAGTCTTTCGTAAATTTTGAATGCGATTTACAAGTTCCCTTGCAATTCCTTCTTGTTTTAGCTCAGGAGAAATATGAACATCCAGAGCAACAGTCAATTTACCCAGATTAGCAACCTGCCATCCCTCAACATCTTCCGCAACTATTTCAACATCCTCCAACCCAATTGTGTAATCCAATGCAGCCAGTTTGAATGTTTGATTTTCTTCAAGCTCTTGGATTTGAAGCGCATTTAGTTCTAAAATAGCAGAACCTACGGCTTTCATATCCTTTCCAACTTTCGGGCCAAGAACCTTAAAATTCGGTTTTATCTTTTTCCGGATAATGCCGGCTGCGTCTTTAATATACTCAATATTCTTGATATTGGTTTCCGAAAGGATCAAATCCTTAACTTTTTCAGTTTTCTCTATAAAAGATGAGTCTAAAACAGGAAGCAAGATCTTATTAAGAGGCTGACGTACATTAATTCCTGTCTTCTTACGAAGAGAAAGAACAAGAGAAGAAATATCCTGTGCTAAACCCATTCTTTCTTCCAGGTCTTTATCTATCAGAAGAGTATTTCCTTCCGGATAATTTGTAAGATGTACAGATTCCGCTTTGTCTTTTCCAGTCACTTTATTCAAATCCAGGAACAAACGATCGCTAAAGAAAGGCGCAATTGGCGACATTAATTTTGCAATTGTAGTCAAACAAGTATAAAGCGTTTGATAAGCAGAAATTTTATCCGCAGTATAATCGCCCTTCCAAAAACGACGACGTGATAGTCGAACATACCAGTTACTTAGATTTTCGTCCACGAAACTTTGTATAGCACGAGCTGCCTTTGTAGGCTCAAATTCAGTGTAATATTGATCAACCTCTAAGCATAAGCTGTTTAAGAGAGAAATAATCCATTGATCAATCTCTGGTCGCTCTTGAATAGGAATCTCTTTTTCTGAATAAGTGAACTTATCAATGTTTGCGTATAGAACAAAAAACGCATATGTATTATAAAGTGTCCCGAAAAATTTACGACGAACCTCATCTAAACCTTCTTCGTTAAACTTTAAATTATCCCATGGTGATGCATTGCTAATCATATACCAGCGAGTTGCATCAGCACCGTATTTTTCAATTGTAAGAAAAGGGTCAGCAGCATTTCCTAAACGCTTAGACATCTTATTACCATTCTTATCGAGAACCAAGCCGTTAGAAACCACGTTTTTAAAAGCCACAGATCCATTCAGCATGGTTGATATAGCATGAAGCGTAAAGAACCATCCGCGAGTCTGATCAACACCTTCTGCAATAAAATCTGCAGGATAGGCAGATTCAAAGCCTTCCTTAAAAGGATTTTTATCTCCGGCAGCAAGCTTTTCCTGATCCAAACCCCATTGAGCATAAGGCATAGCGCCCGAGTCAAACCAAACGTCGATTAAATCCAGCTCACGAACAAGTTTTTGTCCATTTTCTGATACCAACACTAAATTATCAACATAAGGCCTATGAAGATCAAAGTTCTTTTGATCAATATTTTGAAGATATGCCTTCAGGTAATCTTTCTCTTCATCTGATAAAACAGGAGAGCTTATACTTCGCTGAATATGTTCTTTTAGTTCAGCAATAGAACCAATGCAAATTTCTTCGTTTTCATCTTCACTTCTCCATATCGGTAGTGGTGTACCCCAAAAACGAGAACGAGATAAATTCCAGTCTACTAAATTTTCAAGCCAGTTTCCAAAACGACCCGATCCGGTAGCTTCAGGTTTCCAGTTAATAGTGTTATTAAGCGCAACCAGTTTTTCTTTAACAGCGGTAGTTTTGACAAACCAACTATCCAATGGATAATAAAGGATCGGTTTATCAGTTCGCCAGCAATGTGGATAGCTGTGTTCGTACTTTTTAACATCAAAAGCTTTGTTTTCTTCTTTCAGCTGAATGGCAATACGTACATCCGTTGCTCTAAAATCTGGTTGATTGCGTTCTTCCTGTGTGTAATATTCCTCTTTTACAAAGTCACCCGCATAATCCGTAATTTCTTTTACAAACCGGCCTTGGCGATCCACAATTGGAACCTCCTTGCCATTCTCATCGTTTACTAAGATGCCCGGAATGTTATTTTCTTTACAAACACGAAAGTCATCTGCACCAAAAGTTGGTGAAGCATGCACAATACCTGTTCCGTCTTCCGTACTTACAAAATCACCGTGAATAACACGGAAAGCATTTTCCTCAAGTTCCTCTGAACTTACATAAGGCATCAGCTGGTGGTAGCGAAGATTTAACAGATCTTCACCCTTAAATTCAGCAGCAATTTCCCATGGAATCAGCTTGTCGCCTGCTTTATAAGCTTTGAAATCAGCTTCAAATGCTTCTTGCTTAAAGAAGTTTCCAACTAATACCTTAGCTAAAACAACACTTACAGGAAAATGGGTATAGGCATTAAAGGTACGAACCTTTACATAGTCAATGTTTTTTCCAACAATTAAAGCTGAATTTCCAGGTAATGTCCATGGAGTTGTGGTCCAGGCAATAATCGCTGTATCTTCTTCCTCATATTCGAATAGAGTATTCAATAGGGGATGAACCTGATCTTTACGAATGCGAAATTCTGCAACAATCGTCGTGTCCTTAAGCATTTGATAGGTACCGGGCTGATTAAGCTCATGCGAACTAAGACCTGTACCTGCAGCAGGAGAATAAGGCTGAATTGTATATCCTTTATAGAGTAAACCTTTTTTGTAGAAGTCTTTTAGTATCCACCATAAGGTTTCAATGTATTCATTTTCATAGGTAATATAAGGATTCTTCAGGTCCACCCAGTATCCCATTTTCTCAGTCAGATCGTTCCATACATCCGTATATTTCATTACCTCTTTGCGGCAATAATCATTATACTCTTCAACGGTTATCGTTTTCCCGATATCTTCTTTTGTAATTCCTAATGTTTTCTCAACTGCTAATTCAATGGGTAAACCGTGTGTGTCCCAGCCACCTTTGCGTTTAACTTGAAAGCCTTTGAGTGTCTTGTACCTGCAAAAAATATCTTTAATAGAGCGAGCCATAACATGATGGATACCCGGCATGCCATTAGCTGAGGGTGGGCCTTCATAGAAAGTATATGGTTTAGAAGAAGGCCTGTTTTGGATACTCTTTTCAAAGATTCCATTTTGCTTCCAGTTAGCCAGAACTTCTTTTCCTATTTCAGATAAGTTTAAATGTTTATATTCTTTGTACATCAGGTATTTGCAGCTAAAATTGAGGATGCAAAGTTAAGAATAAATGCTTAAATTAGAAATGGATAAGAAAAGAACAAATTGGCATTGTTGCTTAATAAAGATATTTAAATGCTATGCCTACTTTTACACCATAAAAATTAGGATACGATGAGAATGAATAAGTTTTTGAGTAGAGGTCTCATAATAACAGCTTTAGGAATATTAATAGGGATTCTCGGCAGTTTTTTACAAAGAGAAGAGTATGGTATATACAAATGGGTGCTCACTTTATCTGTTGTTGTGTTTGGCATAGGGTTCCTTACCATTCTTTACAGTCTGATTCGTAAAATTGAACGTAAGAGCATTCTTGAAGAACGTAATGAGCAGCACAACGATACTGATGAAACAACCTAAACCATCACCATATCAGGGCTTCTCTTTTGCTATTGCAGGTATCATTAACACGATAAAAAGCGAGGCGAATTTCAAATTTCATATAGTGGCCGCTCTGGTGGCAATTGGTATGGGTTTATTTTTTAAACTTACTACGTATGAGTGGTTATGGATTGCTTTATCCATTGCCATCGTTATGCTTACCGAATTGATAAACACCAGTGTTGAATCATTAGCTAATGTGGTATCTCCAGAATATCATCCTTTAATTAAGAAAACGAAAGATGCCGCTGCAGGGGCTGTGCTCATTGCTGCATTATTTGCCTTCATATGTGGAATGGTTATCTTTATCCCCTATTTGATCGAAGCTTTTTAGCATGCTACACAAAACCAGAGGAATTGTATTAAGAACAATTAATCACCGTGAAACCAGTGTGATCTGCCAAATATTTACTGAAAGTTTTGGTTTGCAATCCTATATAATCAATGGTGTTAAAAGGAATAGAGCAAAAATACATATCAATATTTTGCAGCCCTTACACTTGTTAGATTTAGTAGTTTATCATAAGAATTCAGGCGGAATACAACGTGTTTCTGAAGCCCGGCAACTACCGATCTTTCAAAGCATACCTTACGATGATAAGAAACGATCGCTTGCCATCTTTATCACCGAAGTTCTTCAGAAATGTTTAAAGCAACAAAGTGCTGATGAACCACTTTTTGAATATATCTATTATGCTGTTTCCTGGTTAGACAGTACACCTGAGGTGTCTCCTAATTTTCATCTTTACTTCTTAATCAGGCTAAGTAAGTTTATGGGTTTCTACCCGGTATTGCCTACTAAAGGCAATCAAACTTATTTCGATTTAAAAGATGGAGTGTTTTGCAATTTCCCTCCCTATCACCAATTTTTTTTAGCAGATAAAGAAACTCAACAATGGATAAATCTGATGTTGAGCTCCTTCAATGATATTTATTCCTTGCAGATCTCTTTACAAGACAGACGGGTTTTATTAAATCATATTCTGGATTATTATGCCCTGCATATCGAGAATTTTGGAAATATAAAATCACATTATATATTAGAAGAAGTGTTTAGTTAAGCTCTTAAACAATTTTTCTTTCCATTGCTTTAATAACGGGTTCAAAAAAATCTACACCATTTAATCTTCCCGCATTCCCCAAGCCACCCGGGCTAAATACATTAACTTCCATTAGTTTATCCCCTACAATATCTAATCCTGTTAAAAACATGCCATCCTTAATAAGTTTGGGTGCAACCTCTTCTACAATCTCATAACAGCGTTTTGTTAGTTTGGCAATTTTAGCAACTCCACCCTGATGAATGTTACTTCGGATGTCATTTTCTGCTTGAGTGCGATGCAATGCAGCAGTTTTACCATTAACAACAATGGGCTGCCCATCTAAAAGAAACAATCGTATGTCTCCTTTTTTTGCTTCTGGTAAATATTCTTGTGCCACCACAAATCCATCACGAGCAATCGCTTCTACTATCTGATTCAAATTTTTAATATCATTCTTTATCATAAACACATTCTTTCCCCCCGAACCCTGTAAGGGTTTTAAAATAATGTGTTTATTCCGATCTTTATAAAAAGCTTTGATATCCTCAATATTTCGTGTAATAATTGTTTCCGGCCTTACAGTTTTCGGGAAATATTGGAAATACATTTTATTTAAAGCATTAGCCAATGTATTCGGATCATTTAAAACGACAACACCATGTCTTTGAGCTAATTGTCCAAATACAATACCCGCATTTTGAGCCCAAGGCCGGCGATCAAAGTCAACAGAAGGATCGTTTCTAAGCATAAGAATATCCAATTCTTTTGCGGTAACAAGTTCTTTTTGAGTTTTCTTTATTGCTTCAAGAAAGTTTTCATTGGTGCGATATTGTTTGTCAGGGCCCTTACGAGCATGTGCTCCCATCTGTTCATCTTTCATATAAGCGAGGTCGCCTGCACCGATATAATAAATTTCATGGCCCATTTTCATGGCTTGCATGGCTAAGCCTGTTGTTGTATACGCAGGTATTTCCTTAGGGGTTTGATTTACTACAAATCCTATTTTCATTGTTGTTTCTTTAAGTTAAGGTGTTTAATTAATGCTTGATCAAATTGAAAACATTTCCTCCTGATCGAATGTTTTCGATTCTAGATTCATATTTTTTGTCTAAATAGCGAGGCTTTATAGGAATTTTAGCCAATATCTGCCGATGGATTAACTCTTGTACCACCGGGATATAATCTTGCCTGATTTTACCGATTAACAGAGGTTCAATACTTTTACCTTTCTTGATGTATTCAATAATGTTGAGTAATCCTTTTAAATAAACGGCATCTTTTGTTAAACCACCACCTCTATAAACACGCATGGTGATAGTGAAAGCAGCTTTATTGCTAAATTGGTATTTATCTACCAAAACATAAAAGGTGTCTATAAAAGAACTGCCTGATATCATTTGTTGCACAGCAATAACCCGGGCAGCAATGGTTCGTAAACGATTAGGCGTTAAACCATCGGTCAGGTACTCTGAAAAAACAGCCAGTCCTTCCTGTAATTCTTCATAACCGGGAACACCTATATAAAACAGCTTTAATGGTTGGGCCTTACCATTATAATAAGTTACTACATGGGTACCTATCTCATGCTGTAAAAGAGAAAAGGCCCTGCCTTCAGATACCTGAAAGCTTTTATTGATATTTAATGTTCCCCGATTAACCAAAATGCCGTCAATATCATCCCTGATCCGAACGGCAGTTGAAATATTCGGGTCCTGTAACTTCAGCCATTCTAATTCCTTTTCGGCCATTTTTGCGAATTCAGGAGCTTTTATCATTTTTTTTTCAGGAGGTTCTTCCGGCACATCAATAGCTACTAAAAGAGCTTTCGCAGTTTCCAATAATTTCTCATCAATCGGCCCAAATAGCTGCATGCTGGTAAGCAAAAAATCAGGTTTCTCACGCTCCATCATCATATCCAGCATTCTATCAACCTCTTTTCTTTTATCCCGAAAAAGAAAAGCCAGCGTCGGATCAGAGATATCTTCGATCGGTAAATTATAAAGTTTTCTTTTGACTAATTCAGGGTCGATAGGCATCGGCCTATAATGAAAGATCGGAGGTTTTAAGTAATTCGATTTTTGAAAAGCCAGCCAGGCATCGTCTACATTAATAGGCGTAATCAATAACAGGAAATCAAAAAGATTGCTGCAATTACCTAGCTCTTCATCAATATCAAATACATTTTTCTCCAGACTGGTGGTTCCCAGCATTTGAAAATTACTAGCATTATATGAGGTATGTATTCTAACAAACTCAAAGAAACCTTTGCGAATAGCCTTGCTGAATTTTGAACGCAGATCTCTTAAGAATAGCGGGTAAGCCCTGCCGGTAGAAACATTCATATAAATAGGTGCAATTTCAAGCCCTATAAGTGTTATTGCTGATTTATTAGCGTCTTTGTCATTGATTAAAGGTTTATAATAGGGGGGAGCAACTACATTTTTACCCTTGTTTATTTCCGTTCGCATAGAACTGCCAAGGATGTTGATCTTACCAAGTTCATCTTTCAGTTTCTGAGCTACTTCCAATCCGCTTTTTTGACTTACATGAACTGTAAATGGAATGGTTTCTTCTTTTTCAGAGAGCCAAACTTCGAATAATAGAAATCCTTTAAACTGATCAGATAAATAGGTCGCAATACTCTTAACTACTTCACTACATTCTGGACAGTCTTCTGCATAGAGATAGGAAGATTCCGTTTTGCCCAATCTCGATGTAAAGCCATCTTTTCCATTCGGAGGAATTCTGTAAACCACCATAAAAGGCACAGGTTTCTCCATATTAACTAAACCATTACCGGGAATATTAATTCGTAGAGGTTCCTTCTTTTTAATTTTATCCAGAATCCGATTAATTACTTTCTTCTCAGGAGTAGTTATCATAACCGATTGTTTCTTAGTGCATTCAGTTGATGTTTTAGGATAGGTATTGAGCCAGATAAAGCTCCTCTGATGTCTTGCAAGTGATTAATAAAGACTCTGCCTGTCCATTCATCCATAAAAGTTTTCTTAAACTCAACAGATATAACGCAGCCTTCTTCGCCGAAATTATGATTAACCCATTGAGAGAAGCCACCACCTTTAAACACAATATTCTCTCGTACATCTGGATGCCTTCCATTGATAGTACAGGCAGAAAGATATTGCATAAAATGATGAATAATGGGTTGCCACTTTGGATGGTTGTTTGCAGAACCTATGTTGATTTCAGGATTATAAATATCCGGACTTGCTATACCCGGACCTTCTCTGCGGTAATTATAAGAATGGATATCCAAGATCAGGAAATACCCAAACTTGCGGATGGCTGTTTCAATCAGTTCGCTTATTCTTACATAGAACTCCTGATAATATTCCATTAAAGCACTGCCTAGAATTTCAGGAAATCCGTCTTTCCAAACCTTTAAACCCCAGGCATCTTCAGGAACCATATAAATAGCCTTATCTGGGGGACGGTTTAAATCGACTTGAAAACGTGAAGTATGAACTGTAACCCTGCTTACAGGCAGGTCTATTATATAGGCCGTATACGGATCCTCTTCGCGAAAACGTTCATGTTCCTGAAGGTGAATATGTGGTAAAACCTCAGGCGCTATAAAATGTCCGTCATGCAAGGCAACGGCTATTATAGGTGAGTCTATTTCTGCAATTTCGTATGTTGTGCTATTCATTCTTAGGTTCTATTGCAATAGAACATAGTTTTAACACGAATGTTTGAAATAGCGTTGTTTAAAAAGAAGATAAATTTTCTTTAAAAGGATAAAACCTTCTCCGGAAACCTCTCTGCATAGTTATAGATTAACTGCATAATATAATGGGTAGCAGGGTATCGCTTGATGGATTCTTTAGCATCTGCAATACTTTTTATATCTGAGTATTGTTCAATATATCCAAAACCATATGAACATCCTTTTTCTATCCAAATACAGCTTTGCTCTTCTTCATTTCTCCCTTTATCTAAAATTATAAAAGAGTGCATAGTAAGATGCAAATGTTCAATAGCACTTTGTACCCGATCATTATATGCTGCCGGAGGTAATTTATTAATTCCTATCTCAGGCTCTTTAACTTCTGATCCAATCCCAATAGCTGATTTAAATCCGCATAAATCAGGACGTAATTCAAAGTCGCGAATCATTTTGAAAAGTAAATTAAGAGCTTCAGTCTTTAAATTGAACGTATGAATATTCTCCAGCCCCTTTTTATGATTACCAACTTCGAGGTGTAGATAGCCGCTTTGATCCTCATAGGAATAAAGAGCAAATTTAGGCTCTTGTCGTTTAATGGCTTTATTAAATGCAGGCCATAAACGTTTAATTTCTACTGCTTCAAGCAAGAGGGCCATTAGTTCAGTACCACAAGCTTCATAATGAATGGAGTGGATACTCCGTAGAAAATGTTGGCGTTGCGGTTTAGGATTATGGCCTGTAAAATGAGAAGAAACCCTTTTGCGGATGTCTTTTGCTTTACCTACATATACAACCTTTCCTGTTTGATCTTTGAAATAATATACTCCCGGACAATGGGGCAGCTTTTCAAAATCTTTATGTGGCAAATTGGGCGGTAGTTGTTGCTCCTTTGATTTTTTGCCCAGCATAGTAACAATATGCCCTTCTGTATCCCATTCAAGCAAACGAGAAAAAAGAATCGCTGTGGCCTGGGCATCTCCTTCAGCGCGATGACGGTCTGTCAATGGTATTTTTAATGCATCGCAGAGTTTACCCAGACTATAGGATTGCAGTCCCGGTTTTATTTTACGGGTTAAGCGTACCGTACAAAGTTTTTGAGCATTAAAAGTATATCCTGCACGTTCAAGGTGATGCTTGATGAAGGAGTAGTCAAAATTTACGTTATGTGCCACAAACACACGACCTTCTAAAACTTTATAGATTTGTTCTGCAACTTGTCCAAAATCAGGACTATCGTAAACCATATCATCTGTAATTCCGGTCAATGCCTGAATATAAATTGGTATCGGAACTTTCGGATTAATTAAAGTCTGATAACGATCTATAATCGCTTTTCCATTATGTATCAAGATGGCAATTTCAGTTATACCACTTCCTGATGCATAACCGCCTGTTGTTTCTATATCTACAATTGCATATTCCATTGTCTTATTCACTTCTTGGGTCACTTAGCATGGGCATCCGGGCACATTTCTGTACTTCAAGAGACGGGCATCCAAAATCAATAGTTACTTTTCCAAGAATCAAATATAAACCATTACCATTTAAAGGATAAGATTTTAAAGATTGTGGGAAATGCACTGTGTCAAAAAAACGACCTTCAGCATCCAGGAAAGTACCAAACTTCATATTACTTACATTTCTTGACCGAACTTTCTTTTCAGCAATGAAATCGCCGACCATGCGCACAGTTTTACCTTCATATTTGCAAAGATCTTTTGCCATTACTTCTCCTCTAAAGCTGGATCTCGCTAAATCGAACATGGTAGCTGAAATAGGAAAACCAATCAGTTCCATCTCATCATACATATCTTCCAGAAGCGAGCTCTCTAATTTAGGTAATACAGGTTGTTTTGTGTTAAGAGTTTCAAATAAGGTTGCCGTGCCTGCTTTTTGCTGTTTCCCGCTTATTAGCAAGTGTGCTTCCCATAATAGCTCTTTCTTTCCTGTTCCTGTAAATCGAAAAGCGCCGCAACGAATCAGCACGACCAGTTGTTCTAATCCTGCCCCGGTTCGCAATATAAAGTTCTCTAAACTCCGGTAATTTCCATTCTGTTTTCGCTCATCAATGATTCTAAGTGCCAGCTTTTCTTCTAAGTTCAGCAGACAATCAAATCCCAGATAAATGTCCTTGCCGTCAATACTGGTATTGTATTTACTTTTATTTACGCAGGGTAAACAAATCGTGCCGCCTGAATTCCTTGCTTCATTTACATATACTTTTCGTTGGTAAAATCCACCATAGTTATTCAGTACAGAAACCATAAACTCCAGTGGAAAATAGGTTTTTAAATATAAACTTTGGTAACTTTCTACTGCAAAAGAAGCTGAATGTGCTTTATTAAAAGAGAAACCTGCAAAACTTTCCATCTGCCGCCATATCTCTTGAGAGATATCTTCCGGATAACCCATTTCCTTACAATGATGAAAAAACTTACGATGAATATCCTTCAGGTCGTCTTCATAGTGCTTTTTTCCACTCATCATTCTCCGCAATGTATCAGCATCTGCTAAATCCAAGCCACCAAAATAATGACCGATTTTCATCACATCTTCCTGATACACCATTACTCCATAGGTTTCTTCAAGTTGCTCTTTAAAAACAGGATGCATATATTCTACCTTCTCAGGATCATGATGCCTTTCGATATAAGTTTTCATCATGCCGCTGGATGCCACGCCTGGCCGAATAATGGATGAGGCTGCAACCAGTACCCGATATTCATCACATTTTAATTTGGTCAGTAACTGGCGCATAGCCGGGCTTTCAATATAAAAACACCCAATGGTATTAGCAGTTTTTAATTGATGCGCAATCTTCTCATCCTTAAAGAAACGTTGAGGGTCATTTGTTTGAATGCGTAACCCTTGATTTTGAAAAACAATCTCCCTGCAATCCTTGATATGGCCAATGCCTCGCTGAGAAAGAATATCAAACTTTTCAAATTTAATTTCCTCAGCAACATACATGTCGAATTGTATAGTAGGCAGGCCTTTAGGAGGAAAGTCCAGAGCCGAATAATAACTAAGAGGCTTCTCTGAAATCAATACACCCGAGGCATGAATGGTTCGCTGGTTTGGAAAATCGGCCATCTGATCATAGACACTCAAGATCATATTCGTGATCTCGTTTTTATTGAGCATATGCTGTGGCTCATGCACCAATCTGTCAATATCACTTCTGGGCAATCCGTATACCTTTCCCAATTCCCGAATGATAGACCGTGAACGAAATGTACTAATGGCACCCATTAATGCTACCGTACCCTTTTCATATTTATCAAAGATGTAATTATAGATCTCATCCCGCTCGTTCCAGCTAAAATCTATATCAAAATCGGGTGAAGTTTTCCGCTTGGGATTTAAAAAGCGCTCAAAATAAAGATCCAGTTCAATAGGACAAACATCAGTAATACCCAAACAATAGGCTACTACAGAATTGGCGCCGCTTCCTCTTCCCACATAATGAAAATTACGAGAACGTGCATGCCGGCAAATATCATCTGTAATCAGGAAATAGGACGCAAAGTTTAAATTTTCAATGATCTCCAATTCTTTCAAGACCCGAGCCATAGCTACTTTATTGTTTTTTCCATAGCGCCGTAGAAAACCTTCCATTGCATATTGATGTAGCAATTGATTATCTTCATAGCGGCTACTTCTAAAGTTCTCTTTATTTTTAACCTCTTCGAAGTTGAAACTGAAAGAGCATTCCTGCAGTAAATTTTCCGTATTACGGATCAACTGCGGAAAATCTTTATAAAGTTGCAGTAAAGCTGCTTTGGATATTAGTACTTCATCTGCTGCAGCAATTTGGTTGGGTTTCAATTGAGAAATAAGAAGATTATGATCTATGGCCCGTAATTGCCGATGCAGCAAGTGTGCCTGTTCATCCTGAAAGCTAAGCGGTTTTAATATCACATAACGCTGATATGCAGATGAGGGCCCCAGCGCTATCCGGTTTAATTGATCCGGGCGAACACCAATATACTCATAATCACGAAGAGGGCTGATAAGTTGCTTTCCATAGGGGTAAACTACAAAAACATGATTAAACTCAGGAGCTACAAAGGGTAGGAGTGAGTTTTTCTTATTAGCTGCTGTCATGAGCTCATTAAGCTCTTTAAAACCTTCTTCATTTTTTGCAATGCCAATAAATAGCAGCTCATCAGCATTGCGGAATTCCATTCCCACCAATCCGTTTAAGCCTCGTTTTCTGCACTCTTTGATAAACGCCAAGGATGCTGAACTATTATTGATATCTGTCAGGACAGCTGTACCATAGCCATTTAAAAGCAAACCTTCTACCAGTTGCTCAATACTTAGCGTGCCATAGCGCAAGCTATAATAGCTATGTACATTTAATAGCATCTTTTCTCTTTCCTTTGAACTTCTTCCTTCAAACTTACTGCCCGCATAATTTTATCGGTACCAAAGTGCATTCTGATATAATCCATGGCTACACCCAGATTCAGTTCCTTAATTCCATCATCAAATAAATCTACCTGATGACTTCCTGCTATCAGATTACTTAGTTTAACTCCAACAAGTCGTATCAGCATCCGACGGCTATATAGTTTATCAAACAGTTCCAGTACCCGTTCTGTCAATATTTTCTCCGAATTCGTATACGTGATTTTCATTTGTCTGGTATGCGTATCGAAATTACTATAACGTATTTTTAAGGTGATACAAGCAGTTAATTTTCCCTCTTTACGAAGATTGAAAGCCAGCTCGTCGATCATGGTGATAAGAATTTTTCGCAATAGAGTCATCTCAATGGTATCTATTTCGAAAGTATGTTCGCTGCTCATCGACTTCTGCTCTGAAAAGGGAATTACAGGTGCATTGTCTAAGGCATTGGCTTTCTTCCAAATACTTACTCCATTTTGTCCCATTACCCGATGCATCGTCTGCACTTCCATTTCCTGTAAAGTTCTGATCTTTGAGATCCCCATATTCCGTAACAGTGTATAAGTTTTTGCACCTACCATCGGGATCTTTTTAATAGAAAGAGGTGCCAGAAAGCTTTTCTCAGTACCCGTTTCTACTTGTCGCTCACCACTTGGTTTAGCGGTTCCGGTAGCGATTTTACTTACCGTTTTATTAATAGAAAGTCCGAAAGATATGGGTAAGCCGGTTTCTTTAATAATCCGCTGCCTGAGTTCCTGAGTCCATTTCCAACAGCCAAAAAACTTATCCATCCCTGAAACATCCAGGTAATGTTCATCAATGCTGGCCTTTTCAACAATGGGTGCTCTCTCAGAAATAATTTCAGTTACCATGGCCGAGTATTTGCTGTACTGATCCATATCGCCTTTTACCAGAATAGCTTCCGGACAAAGTTGTCTGGCTAAGCGCATAGGCATGGCACTATGCACTCCGTATTTTCTTGCCTCATAGCTGCAAGATGCCACTACACCGCGATCTGAACTTCCGCCAATCAATACAGGCTTATTTATCAATTCAGCATTCTGCAGTCTTTCAACCGATACAAAGAATGTATCCAGATCACAGTGTACAATATGCTTTTCCATAATTTCTTTAGCAAAGCTACGAATCATTAGTTCATTTAGCTAACAATAATAGTAAAACTATTTTAATTAGTAGCTAGAGTGAAAGAAATAATGGCTAAAAATAAAAGAGCCCTGTAGAAATCAATCTACAGAGCTCTTTTATTAAAAAGGGATATCTTTAGATAAACTTCTTCAATAGGCTATGCCAGCCTGTTGTTTTTTGAAGGATACCGTTTATGTCATCTAATTTTACACGTTCTTGCTCCATGCTATCGCGATGGCGAAGTGTAACTGTATTATCTTCCAGTGTTTGATGATCTATCGTAATACAAATCGGGGTACCAATCGCATCTTGTCTGCGGTAACGTTTCCCGATAGAATCTTTTTCATCGTATTGGATATTAAAGTCGAGCTTCAATTCATCCATAAGCTCTCTTGCTTTTTCTGGCAAGCCGTCTTTCTTTGTTAAAGGTAGAATTGCTGCTTTAACAGGAGCCAAAGCTGGGTGAATATGTAATACGGTACGACTGTCTTTTTTATCTTCTGTACTTAAATCTTGCTCTTCAAAAGCATTGCATAATACCGTAAGGAACATCCTATCCAAACCAATTGAGGTTTCGATTACATAAGGAATGTAGCTTTGATTAATTTCCGGATCGAAGAACTGCATTTTCTTACCCGAGAATTCCTGATGTTGTTTTAAGTCGAAATCCGTTCTTGAGTGAATTCCTTCAACTTCTTTAAAGCCAAAAGGAAAATCGAATTCAATATCAACCGCCGCATTTGCATAATGAGCTGGCTTAACATGATCGTGGAAACGATATCTTTCTGAATTAGAACCCAATGCCAAGTGCCATTTTAAACGGGCAGCTTTCCATTTTTCGTACCATTCCATTTCCGTACCAGGGCGCACAAAGAATTGCATTTCCATTTGCTCAAACTCTCTCATTCGCATAATGAATTGACGCGCGATAACTTCATTTCTGAAAGCTTTCCCGATCTGTGCAATTCCAAAAGGAATTCTCATTCTTCCGCTTTTCTGAACATTCAAGAAGTTAACAAAAATACCTTGAGCCGTTTCCGGACGCAGGTACACATCTTCAGCACCTTCTGCTGTAGCACCCATTTTGGTAGAGAACATTAAATTAAACTGACGAACATCGGTCCAGTTCTTTGTTCCTGAAATAGGGCATACAATACCATGGTCTTCAATGATAGCCTTTAAACGGCCTAAATCATCATCTTTAATTGCTTGATCGAGGTCATTTTGCAATTGCGCTGCTTTATCCGTTTTGCCGTCTCTCTCATAGCGCGTTATTTTATCTTCGATCAATTGATCTGCACGGTAGCGTTTCTTAGAATCTTTATTATCGATCATCGGATCGTTAAACCCATCCACGTGACCCGAAGCCTTCCATATTTTTGGATGCATAAAAATAGCTGAGTCTATCCCGACAATATTTTCATTAAGTTGCACCATTGATTTCCACCAATAGGTTTTAATATTATTCTTTAATTCAGAACCCAATTGTCCGTAGTCGTAAACTGCACTTAAGCCGTCATAAATTTCGCTCGACGGAAATACAAAGCCGTATTCTTTGGCATGCGATACAACATTTTTTAAAATATCATCAGTTTTGCTCATAGTGCGACAAATATAATCTGATTTATGCATATTCATAATAAATCGCCCTACAAAATTATATATCCATGCAGTATTGGATGTATATTGTAAATACCTTGGTTTGCACATCTGCATTGTTCTTGCGTTATTCCTACGTTAAGTCTGCGTTTTTTCGGCTAAAATAGCGCAGATTCAATGGAGGAAGTACGAAAGGAGCTTTAAAGGATCTTTAACAAGGGTTAAAGATGATTTATTGAATAATATAGGGGCTATAACGCATGGTTTATTTATATTTGTTAAGTTACTCAATTTATCGTTTAAATTCCTTAATAATTATCTTAATTAATGCTATTAGCTATACTGTCAGGTTTCCTAATTGCTATTTGTTTGTTATTTCTTGGAAAGCAGCTTAAAGGAAATCTACCATTAGCTGTTTCTATCTTACCCATCACACTTTTTGTATATTTCTGTACATTTTTGCCAGGGATAGGTGAGGGACAAACTTTCTTTCAGCATATTCCATGGATACCTTCTATGGGAATTCATCTTGATTTTAAGCTAGATGGATTATCACTCTTGTTTTCTTTGTTAATTACAGGGATAGGATCCTTGGTATTTCTATATTCTTCGTCTTATTTAAAAGGGCATATTTATATAGGCCGATTTTATGGCTATCTCTGTGTTTTTATGGCATCGATGCTTGGCGTGGTGCTTTCTGATAACTTATTGGTGCTGTTTGTGTTTTGGGAGCTTACTGCAATAAGTTCATTTTTTCTTATTGGTTTTAATAATGACAATGAAGCTTCAAGAAAGAGTTCTCTTTTAGCTTGGGCAATCACCGGAGGAGGAGGCTTTTTCCTGATGGCCGGATTTATTTTAATAGGAAACGTCTCAGGGACTTATTCGCTGCAGGAGATGTTATCTTCGAGTGAGTTGTTAAAGAGCCATTTTTTATATGCAATTATGCTTTTCTTGATTTTTGCAGGGGCTTTTACAAAATCAGCACAATTTCCTTTTCATTTCTGGCTTCCGGGTGCCATGAAAGCACCTACGCCTGTATCGGCATATTTGCATTCTGCAACAATGGTGAAGGCCGGTATATATCTTATTGCTCGCTTTACACCTATTCTCGGCAATCATCCTTATTGGAATAATACCTTATTAATAGTTGGGGGCATTACCATGGTGTATGGAGCTTTTCATTCCATATTTCGAATTGATTTGAAAGGTATTTTAGCCTACTCTACCATTTCTGCTCTTGGTATACTCGTATTTTTGCTTGGAATAGGAACTCATGATGCACTATTAGCCGCATCTGTTTTTATACTTGTGCATGCTTTTTATAAGGCCGGGTTATTTTTAATTGCCGGGGTAATTGATCATGAAACAGGTACGCGAGATGTCAGCCAATTAGCCGGTTTACGGAAAGTAATGGCTCCTTTAGCAATTGCCGGAGGTTTGGCAGCTCTTTCAAGTGCTGGTATTCCGCTTACATTGAGCTTTGTTAGTAAAGATCTGATTTATGAGGCTACATTGAACAGTGGAAACAGCGCCTTGCTGTTTACTTTGATCGCTATTTTAACCAATATATTTTTATCTTATTCGGGATACCTGGCAGGAATAAAACCTTTTGTTGGAAGTTTGCCTGCTAAGTTTAGCGAAGTTCATTTACCATCGGGTTTTATGTGGCTTCCTCCTCTTTTCCTTGGGTTGGGGGGATTGCTGTTCGGGCTATTTCCTTCTTTATTAGATAGCTCTCTGATTCAGCCGGTAATTCATGCAATGGGTGCAAATGATACTGTTGTATCGTTAAAGCTATGGCATGGATTCAATACTGTTTTGATGTTAAGTGCCCTTACAATTGTATGCGGTATTATTCTGTATTTGATCTTAAAGCCATCTTTAAAGAGACTAAATGCAATCGGGAAATTAGATTCTTTTTCTCCTCAAACTATTTTTATGTCTTTGGCAAAAGGAACTAAGTTTATCGCTTTGAGATATACAAAGTTTATGCATAATGGCTTCTTAAGGTCCTATCTCACCAAAATCATTTTCTTCCTGGTTTGTTTGATAGGTTATTATCTTATAAGAAATGTAGATATTCAATTATATACAGATAAACATACTGCGATAAGTATGTACGAAGCCATTGTGTTTTCGATCATGATCGTGGCAATTTTTACCATTGTATTTTCCCCTTCACGCTTTGTCGCTATCATTTCACTGAGTGTGATGGGTTATTGTATGTGCTTGTTTTTTGTTTATTATGGCGCTCCTGATTTAGCTATGACTCAATTCACAATTGATACCTTAACGACCGTATTATTTGTTCTGGTGTTGCTTAAACTGCCACCATATCTTAGAATAAAGGATAAAGCAGCGCAAGTAAGAGATGGGTTCCTGGCCGGGGCATTCGGTATATTGATATCTGTTATTGCTTTACAGGTATTGAATGAACCTACTAATAAGAATATCAGCAGATTTTATGCAGACAATGCATATCTATTAGGTAAAGGGAAAAATGTAGTGAACGTTATTTTGGTTGATTTTAGAGGTTATGATACGCTTGTTGAGATTACCGTTCTTACTATTGCCGCTATTGGTGTTTACAGCATGCTTAAAATTCAATCATCAGAAATAGAATAGTTATGAAGATAATATTATTGAAGACAGCTGCAAATTATCTGTTGCCACTATTGCTGCTTTTTTCTGTATTCATTTTATTGAGAGGGCACTATGAACCAGGTGGAGGTTTTGTAGGAGGACTGATAGCTTCGATTGCTTTTATACTGCATTCGTTAGCGAATGGTTTAGATAGTACAAAAGCTCTTTTAAAGTATTCTCCATTTTATTTTATTCCATTTGGACTAAGCATTGCAATTTTAAGCGGACTTGCTCCTTTGTTTGTTGGAGAGCCATTTATGACGGTATTGTGGTTTGAGAATCCTCTGCCGGTTATTGGTTTGATAGGATCGGCCTTGTTTTTTGATATAGGTGTTTACCTGGTAGTAATTGGAGTTACGCTAACCATTTTATTTACAATTTCTGAAAGCGTTTAGATAGATTATGGAATTATTATTTGTTGTATTAATCGGAGTGCTATACGGTACAGGCATTTATCTAATGCTTCGGCGAAGTATGGTGAAGCTTTTAGTTGGTTTGCTTTTATTGGGTAATGGGGCAAATTTGCTTATTTTCTTATTGGGTGATCTGGTAAAAGGAAATCCTCCGGTAATTTCTCCAGATTCAAGTGTATTTACTGCAGTTTATGCAGATCCAATTCCTCAATCCTTAATTCTAACTGCCATTGTTATCAGTTTTGGCTTGCAGTCTTTTGCTATTATTCTATTAAAGAAGGTTTATCTGGCTACGGGCTCAGATAATTTAGATGATCTTAATACACACGATTTAGATATATGACGAGTAATTTTATTATTCTACCCTTATTGCTACACATGGCGACAGCCATTGTGCTCATGTTTTTGTGGAAGAGAATAACTGCCCAACGAATTATTAGTGTTATATCAAATATAGTGATCCTGATCGTTGGCATCCTGCTATTTATGCAAACCTGGAAAACGGGGATTATTACCATGCAAGCAGGAAACTGGCCTGCCCCCTTTGGAATTACATTTGTTGCCGATGTTTTTAGCAGTACCATGGTTTTGTTTACTTCTATCTCTGCATTGGCGGTAAGCATTTATTCTACCGTAGGAATAAATCGGGCAAGGATGAAATACGGTTATTTCCCGATCTTTCATTTTCTGTTCATGGGCTTGAACGGTGCTTTTCTGACAGGCGATGTTTTTAATCTGTATGTATGGTTTGAAATAGTAATTATTTCATCGTTTGTATTAATGACTCTGGGTGGTAAGAAACCGCAGATGGAGAGTGCGATAAAATACGTTGCGATGAATATGCTGGCATCGGTTATTTTTTTAACAGCTATTGCAATTCTATACGGACTTACAGGAAGTTTGAATATGGCTGATTTGTCTATAAAGATTGCACAAATAGAAAATAGAGGTCTGGTTAATATTACCGGTTTATTGTTTTTTATAGGATTTGGTATCAAGTCAGCAGTCTTTCCTTTATATTATTGGTTGCCTTCTTCTTATCATACACCACCTTCTGCAATTGCGGCTATTTTTGGAGGCTTACTCACCAAGGTTGGTATTTATGCATTATTTCGATTTTTCACATTGATTTTTATTCCGAATGAGTTTATTACAACAGCATTTTCTCTAATTGCTGTGGCTACGTTAATAACAGGTGCTTTGGGATCAATAATAAAACGCGATATGCGAAGGATGTTTTCTTATCTGATTGTATGCCATATCGGGTTTATGATTGCCGGGCTGGGGTTGTTTACAGAAGTAGCATTGGCAGGGGCTTTATTTTATCTGTTTCATGATATCATCGTTAAAACGAATTTGTTTTTAGTAAGTGGTATTATTTATCGGATTAAGGGAACCATGAATATGCCTAAGCTGGGAGGCTTGTATGCTGAGTATCCAAAGCTCAGTCTTATCATGGCTATTGTCTTCTTTTCATTGGTGGGTATTCCTCCTCTATCGGGTTTCTGGCCTAAAATAAACTTGTTTCAGGCCGGGTTTTTCGGTGGCAATTACCTGTTAATTGTTGCTATGATCATAGCAAGCTTTGTGACTTTATATGTGATTGCGAAAATGTGGACAGAAGCTTTCTGGAAGACCGCTCCTCCTTTAGATCCGGATGAGAAAGCTTATATTGATGGCTTTACGGTTTTAAGGCCATTTAGTAAATTATTATTGGTGTTTCCGGTAGTAATGCTGATGATGGTATCTTTATATATCGGTTTTGGCGCAGAAAATATTATGGTAATCTCTAAGCATATTGCTGCGCAGATGATGGATACTTCTCCTTATATTAAGGCAGTTTTAGGAAATGAAGCATTAAATATACAGTGAGACTATGCTAAAACAATTTTTGATTAACATCTTACTTACTTTTGTTTGGGTTGCACTTACCGGCGATTTCGAATTAGGTAATTATGCTTTTGGATTTTTACTGAGTTATTTTATTCTGCGTAGTGCTGCAGTTAAGAATGGTGGAGTAAGCTATTTTAATCGTATACCCAAAATAATAGGCTTCCTGTTTTTCTTTTTGTATGAAATGTTGAAAGCTAATTTACAGGTTGCTTACGATGTTATTACTCCCAGGTTTTTTATGAAACCCGGAATTGTTAAGTTTCCGCTTTCGGCTAAAACGGATCTGGAAATTACATTGTTAGCGAATTGTATTTCATTAACCCCTGGAACATTGATTATAGCGGTGAGTGATGATCGTAAAGCAATTTTTGTTCATGTAATGTATTTAGAAGATAGAGATAAGTTTGTAGAGGAAGTGAAAAACGGGTTGGAAAGAAGGTTATTAGAAATATTACGATGAGTTTATATGATTTTTTATCTTACGTTATTATGCCTGCTTTAAGTATTTCTACTTTGTTGGTGTTCTATCGGTTTATTATTGGCCCAAATGTGATGGATAGGGTTGTAGCGCTTGAATTGCTTATTTCGATTGGGATTGCAACTATTACCGTTTTTAGCATTGTGAGCGATAATGCTACGTTTCTTGATGTGGCAATGATTTTGGCTCTGATAGCTTTTTTAGGAACGGTAGCCTATTCTTATTATATTGAAAAAAAGGAGAAGAATGAATGATGTATTGATAATGATATTTAGCGGCTTGGGTGTTTTGTTTATTTTAATCGCCTCTATTGGTATTGTTAGAATGCCGGATTTTTTCCTTCGGCTTTCTGTTACTGTAAAGGCTACAACGCTGGGGGTAGGCTTTATTCTATTAAGTACAGTTATATATTTTGGAGACCTGTCTGTTACAACCAAGTCTTTAGCAATTATTCTTTTTCTTTTACTGACTTCACCGGTTGGTGCTCAATTGATAGGCCGGGTTTCGTATTTTACAGGTACGAAGCTTTGGAAGAACTCGGTATTGGATGAGTTGAAAGGAAAATACAATGAGGAAACTCATGTTTTAGGCAGTGAAGATAAAGAAGGTGATTAATTAGAACGTATTTTTATGAGGCTTTTATTAAAATTAACCATGCTTTTATTGGTTATGGGCTCTTGTACCATGACCGGGTCGTTTACAACCTTATCAGCTGATAAAACTAATATTGAAATAAAGACTCTTGATGACCTGTATCAATTTCTGACACATACAGCTGATAGGGTTCCGTTAATTAGCGCTCATCGGGGAGGGCCAGAGCCGGGCTATCCGGAGAATGCAATTGAAACCTTTGAAAAGTCGGCTAAAAGACAACCTTTAATTATTGAGTGCGATATTGCTCTCACTAAAGATTCTGTTTTGGTGTTAATGCATGATGATAAGCTGGATCGGACAAGTAATGGGAAAGGATATGTGAAGGATTATACCTTTAAAGAGCTGCAGGAATTTCGATTGAAGGATACTGATGGTGAACTGACTTCTTATCGGATCCCAAGTTTGGAAAAAGCGTTGGAGTGGGGAGCAGGTAAAGTGATTTATACCTTGGATATCAAGAGAAATGTTCCTTATGAATTGGTGATCGATTTAGTTCGTAGAAAGAAAGCAGCTCCTTATTCAATACTTATTACTTATTCGGCTACGCAGGCTGCCAAGGTTCATAAGCTGGCGCCAGAGTTGATGATATCGGCATCTATTTCTAAACCAGAAGATCTGTTGCGACTGAATGATTATGGTGTGCCTGACAATCGCCTGGTAGCTTTTGTGGGAACAAGTGAAGCCCAGCCAGAGACCTATCAATTTTTACATGAGCACGGTATTTTATGTATCGTGGGAACGATGGGTAACTTAGACGAACAGGCAAAGGCAAGGGGAGATGCATTGTATTTTGATATGATAGACAGGGGTGCTGATATATTATCGACAGACCGCCCGGTTGAAGCTGGAATTCAGCTTCAGAAATATCGCACCGACTATCGTTTGAGTTCTGATTTTATTAAGTGATACTTGTTTTAGAAGAGAGCTTTTTTAAATTCCTTTATTAAATAATCGCAATTTTGCTTATCATTGTGCTATAAATATTTTTTATGAGATTCATCGTATCTACCTCAGTTTTATTAAAGCAGTTACAGGCCGTTAATGGTGCATCAAGCAGTAGTACAGTGTTGCCTATTCTTGAAAACTTCCTATTTGAAATTAAAGACAGTATTCTAACGATTTCAGCAACGGATTTGCAAACTAGTATGGTTACTTTTTTGCAAGTAGAGTCTAAGGAGGAAGGTAGAATTGCGGTTCCATCTAAAATACTTCTGGATACATTAAAGACTTTGCCTGATCAGCCAATCGCTTTTACAGTAGATCCGACAACTTCGGCTATTGAAATTAGCGCAGGCGATGGTAAGTATAAACTGACTGGAGAAAGCGCAGATGATTTTCCGAAGATACCAGTGGTTGAGAATGCTTCTTCTGTATCGATAGCTGCATCTGTTTTAGCTGAATCAATTAATAAAACAATATTTGCTGTAAGTAATGACGAGTTAAGGCCAGCAATGACGGGTGTTTACTGTCACCTAACACCAAAGAGTACAACCTTTGTAGGTACGGATGCTCATAAGTTGGTTCGGTACCGCAGAACGGATGTACGCTCTGAGGTGGAAGCTTCTTTGATTTTGCCTAAAAAGGCATTGTCTTTATTAAAGGCATCGCTTCCTTCAGAAGATGTTACGGTTTCTATTGAATACAATGCTACCAGTGCTTTCTTTAAGTTTGGT
Organism: Albibacterium bauzanense; assembly: GCF_004339765.1. Taxonomy (GTDB): domain Bacteria; phylum Bacteroidota; class Bacteroidia; order Sphingobacteriales; family Sphingobacteriaceae; genus Albibacterium; species Albibacterium bauzanense. The sequence continues at coordinate 950,650 of NZ_SMGO01000002.1, forward strand.
AATATTAATTTGATCTGCCGTTTAATTGATGAGCGCTATCCAGATTATGAAGCGGTTATTCCTACTTTAAATCCAAATAGATTATCCATTGACCGTGTATTGTTTTTAAATTCATTGCGTAGAGTAGTTATTTATGCTAATAAAACAACGCATCAGGTGCGATTAAAGATAGCAGGTAGCGAATTGAATATCTCATCAGAAGATCTGGACTTTTCGAACGAAGCTCATGAACGCTTAAGCTGCCAGTTTGAAGGCGAGGATATGGAGATTGGATTTAACGCTAAGTTTCTGATTGAAATGCTTAACAATTTAGATTGTGAGGAAGTGCAGCTGGAAATGAGTACATCAAATCGTGCGGGTTTATTAACGCCTTCTGTTTCTGAGGAAAATGAAGATGTGCTGATGTTAGTTATGCCAGTTATGCTTAATAATCAGGCTTAATAAAGGCCTTCTTTTGCATCCTTTTCTTATACATCATATAAAGTGGAAATAATCCAAACGCTTATAGATTTTGTTCTTCATATTGATGAACATCTTGTTGAAATTGTTAACTCCTATCAGACCTGGACTTACCTTATTCTTTTTTTGATTGTTTTTGCTGAAACAGGATTTGTAGTGACTCCTTTTTTGCCGGGTGATTCTTTGTTGTTTGCTGCCGGTGCAATTATTGCAAAACCGGAGACTGATTTGAACATTTTCTTGATGTGGGCCATATTTGTCAGTGCCGGTTTTTTAGGCGACTGGTTGAATTATCATATCGGAGAATATGTTGGTCCGAAAGCTTTTAATGGTAAGGTTAAATTTCTAAAAAAGGAGTATTTAGATAAGACTCAGGCTTTTTATGATAAGCATGGAGGTAAAACGATCATCTATGCTCGGTTTATTCCTATAGTGCGCACTTTTGCGCCTTTCGTTGCTGGTGTCGGGACGATGAGCTATTCTAAATTTGCTTCTTATAATATAATAGGAGCTTTGTTATGGGTTACCAGTTTCTTGTTTTTAGGATACTTCTTTGGAGGCTTGCCTATTATAAAAGATAACTTCACGGTTGTTATTTTCGCTATTATTATTCTTTCTATTATTCCCCCCATTATTGAGGTTTTTCGTAACAGGAAGAAAGCCCAATAATAATCTCTCTAAATAGCTGAAATTTTTTCTCTAAGTATTTGATACTTATTGTAATTTTTCTATCTTTGCCGTCCCTTAGGGAATTACTATGTCTTGAGCGAAGCCCTACTGCTTCGATGGACACAAACAGAAATTAAAAGAAAAATGTCAGGAATTATTGGAAAAAAAGTAGGAATGACCAGCATTTTCGACGAACAGGGACGGAATATTCCTTGTACGGTTATCGAAGCTGGCCCGTGCGTGGTAACGCAGATACGCACGGAAGAAAAAGATGGCTACTCTGCTGTTCAATTAGCTTTCGATGATAAGAAAGAAAAGAACACAACGGCTTCTTTAAAAGGGCACTTTGCTAAAGCAAATACAACGCCTAAGCGTAAATTAGTTGAAATTGGAACGTTCCCCGATGAGAAGAATTTGGGTGATGTTGTAACTGTATCAATTTTCTCTGAAGGAGATTTTATTGATGTGGTTGGTACATCAAAAGGAAAAGGTTTCCAAGGTGTTGTAAAACGCCATGGATTTGCCGGTTCTGCTCAAACTCACGGTCAGAAAAGCCGGTTACGTGCTCCAGGGTCAGTAGGTGCTGCATCTTGGCCTTCGCGCGTATTTAAAGGTATGAGAATGGCTGGTCGTATGGGTGGTGATCGTGTAAAGATTCAGAACTTACAAGTACTTAAGGTTTATGAAGATAAAAACCTTATTGTAGTTAGTGGTTCTATTCCAGGTGCGAAAGGTTCTTACGTAATCGTAGATAAATAAGAAGATGGAAGTTAAAGTTTTAAACATATCAGGTAAAGAAACAGGTGCCAAGGTGCAACTTCCTGAAGCAATATTTGGTGTTGAGCCTAACGATCATGCTATTTATTTAGATGTTAAGCAATATCTTGCAAATCAAAGACAAGGTACTCATAAGTCTAAACAACGTAATGAAATAGCTGGTTCAACCCGTAAATTACACAAACAAAAAGGTACTGGTGGTGCTCGTGCTGGTAGCATTAAATCACCTTTATTTAATGGTGGAGGACGTATTTTTGGTCCGCAACCACGCGATTACAGCTTCAAACTTAACAAGAAATTGAAAGTTGTTGCTCGTAAATCTGCATTAAGCTATAAGGCTAAGGATAGTAATATTTTAATTTTGGACGAAGTAACCTTCGATTCAGTTAAAACTAAGAACTATGCTAAAATGATTGCTGACTTAAACGTTTCTAACGAAAAAACCTTAATGGTTTTGCCGGCAATTAATAACAACGTTTATTTATCCAGCAGAAACCTTAAGAAAGTAAAAGTTATTACTGCAGCTGAACTGAACACATATGATGTTCTTAATGCAGGTAAATTATTACTTACGTTGGATTCTGTTAAAATTTTGGAGGAGGCATTGGCCAAGTAAGATGGAAATATTAAGGAAACCAATACTAACAGAAAAAGCATCTGCTTTAACCGAAAAGTTAAATCGTTATGCTTTTCAAGTAGATCATAGAGCAAACAAGTTGCAAATTAAAGCCGCTGTTGAAAAAATGTTTGGAGTTCAGGTTAAAGCAGTAAACACAGCAGTGGTTACTGGTAAAATGAAATCTCGTCAAACAAAAACAGGGATTGCATCTGGCCGCGTTGCAAAATATAAAAAGGCTATCATCACTTTAAATGATGGCGATATTATTGACTTTTACAGTACTATACAATAAAACATGGCAGTTAAAAGATTCAAACCGGTAACACCTGGTACTCGCTTTAGAGTGGGCGCTGACTATTCTGGAGTTACAACAAATGTTCCTGAAAAATCATTAGTTGTAAAGATCAAGAAGTCAGGTGGAAGAAATAATTCCGGTAAAATGACTATGCGTAATCTCGGTGGGGGACATAAAAGATCATACCGATTGATAGATTTTAAACGCGATAAAAAGAATATCCCCGCTACAGTTGCTACAATAGAATATGATCCAAATCGTTCTGCTCGTATTGCATTATTGCATTACGCAGATGGTGAGAAGCGTTACATTATCGCTCCTGAAGGATTAGCTGTAGGACAAGTTATTATCTCTGGAGATGATGTTGCTCCTGAAATTGGAAATACATTACCTTTAAAAAGCATCCCTTTGGGTTCTATTATTCATAATATTGAATTGAACCCTGGACAAGGTGGTACGATTGCACGTAGTGCTGGTACTTATGCACAATTATCTGCTCGTGATGGCAAGTATGCAATTATCAAATTGCCTTCAGGAGAAACGAGAATGATTTTAGCTACTTGCTTAGCTACTTTAGGTTCGGTTTCGAATCATGAGAGAGCCAATCAGGTTATGGGTAAGGCTGGTGCTAAGCGTTGGTTAGGCCGTCGTCCTCGCGTTCGTGGTGTTGCTATGAACCCTGTGGATCACCCTATGGGAGGTGGTGAAGGAAGAACATCTGGAGGTCACCCACGTTCAAGAAACGGTATATTAGCTAAAGGCTTTAAAACACGTGATAAGAAAAAAGTATCGAATCGTTACATCATTGAGAGAAGGAAGAAATAATGGCACGTTCAATTAAAAAAGGTCCTTATATAGACCATAACTTAGAGAGAAAAGTTCTTTCTATGAATGAAACCAGCAAAAAATCAGTAGTTAAAACTTGGTCACGCAGATCAATGATTTCACCAGATTTTGTTGGCCATACCTTCGCGGTACATAACGGTAACAAATTTATTCCGGTTTACGTTACGGAAAACATGGTTGGCCATAAATTAGGAGAATTTGCCCCAACCAGAACATTTAGGGGTCACTCTGAAAAGAAAAGATAAGCAATGGAAGCAGTAGCAAAATTAAATAATTGCCCTACGTCGCCACGCAAAATGCGTTTAGTAGTAGATTTAATCCGTGGTCAGCGCGTGGAGAAGGCACTATACATTTTAAAGTATACGAATAAAGAAGCCGCAATTCGAGTTGAGAAACTTTTATTATCGGCTATTAAGAACTGGGAATCAAAAAACGAAGGTCAGCGTCCTGAAGAAAGTGAATTGTATGTAAAGACAATTTCTGTTGATGGAGGCCGTCAGTTGAAAAGATTAAGACCAGCACCGCAAGGTCGTGGTTACCGTATTCGTAAACGTTCTAACCACGTTACAGTAGTTGTAGATAGTAGTAAGAACTTGGTAGAAGCACAAACTAATTAAGGAAATGGGACAAAAAGCACATCCAATAGGTAACAGATTAGGAATCATCAAAGGTTGGGATTCTAACTGGTTCGGTGGCAACAACTACTCCGATAAATTAGTTGAAGATGAAAAAATAAGAAAGTATCTTTCTGTTCGTATTGCTAAAGGTGGCGTTTCGAAGATTGTTATCGAACGTACATTGAAACGCATCACAGTTACGATTCATACTGCTCGTCCGGGTATTGTGATTGGTAAAGGTGGACAAGAAGTTGATAAGATCAAAGAAGAATTAAAGAAGATCACTAAGAAAGACGTTCAAATCAATATTTTTGAGATTAAACGTCCTGAATTAGATGCTCAATTGGTTGCAGAAGGAGTAGCGAAACAGCTTGAAGCTCGTATTTCTTTCCGTAGAGCCATGAAAACTTCAATCGCTTCTACCATGAGAATGGGTGCAGAAGGTATTAAGATTATGTGTTCTGGTCGTTTAGGCGGTGCTGAAATGGCGCGTACAGAGCAATATAAAGAAGGTAGAGTTCCATTGCATACATTCCGTGCTGATATTGACTATGCTTTAGCAGAAGCTCATACTACTTATGGTAAAATAGGTGTTAAGGTATGGATCTGTAAAGGTGAAGTATACGGTAAACGTGATTTGTCTCCTAACATCGGTCAAACAAGCGGTCCTAAAGGACGTGCTCCTGAGGCAGGTGCTGGTGCTGGTAATGCTGATCGTCGTCGTGGCGGTGGAAATGATCGTAATGATCGCAGAGGTGGTGGACATGGTGGTCAAAACCGCGGTGGTGGTGCAGGTAGAGGAAGAAATTAATTTTTAACAATATTCTCCGTTTAATACGGAATTAAATAATACGAACATGTTACAGCCAAAAAGAACAAAGTTCAGAAAAATGCAGAAGGGACGTATGAAAGGTAATGCAGGCCGTGGGGCTGAGCTAGCTTTTGGTTCATTCGGTATTAAGTCTTTAGAACCTGCTTGGATTACCAGCCGTCAAATAGAGGCTGCGCGTATTGCCGTTACACGTTTTATGAAACGTGAAGGACAAGTATGGATTCGTGTATTTCCTGATAAGCCCGTTACAAAGAAACCTGCAGAGGTTCGTATGGGTAAAGGTAAGGGTGCACCAGAATACTGGGTAGCCGTTGTGCGCCCAGGCCGTATGTTATTTGAAGCTGAAGGTGTTTCTTTAGAAGTTGCTAAAGAAGCTTTACGCCTTGCTGCTCAGAAATTACCGGTTCAAACTAAGTTTGTTATACGTAGAGATTACGTAGAAGCATAAACATTGGCAAGGTTTTTTTGTTTAAATTGCCTAGCCGTTACCGGGCAATTGTATCTAAAACAAAAAATTGAGCTGAGATTAACTGAAATATAAAATGAAAAATTCAGAAATTTTAAATCTGACAACTGAAGAGATTGTAGATCAAATCGCAGAAGAGAGAACTACACTCAGCAAATTAAAATTTGCTCATGCTGTTTCGGCTATTGAAAATCCTAACCGGATTAAATATGCACGTAAAGCAATTGCACGTTTACAAACAGAATTATCAAATCGTAAATCGGCAGATGCTTCTACAGAAGGTGAAACAGCCACTGAAGCTCAATAATTTAAAATCCAAATGGAAAGAAAGTTAAGAAAAACAAGAATTGGGTTGGTGGTAAGTGATAAGATGAACAAGTCTATTGTTGTGGCTGTTGAACGTAAAGTGAAGCACCCAATGTATGGTAAGTTCGTTAAAACTACTACGAAATTCAAGGCTCATGATGAGTCTAATACCTGCGGTATCGGCGACAAGGTATTAATTATGGAAACACGTCCTTTGAGTAAAACAAAGAACTGGAGATTGGTAGAAATTTTAGAAAAGGCTAAGTAATGGTACAACAGGAATCAAGATTAAATGTTGCCGACAATAGCGGAGCTAAAGAAGTTTTAGTGATCCGTGTATTAGGAGGTACCGGTAAGCGTTATGCGTCTATTGGCGATAAAATTGTTGTGAGCGTTAAAAGTGCAATCCCTTCTGGTAATATAAAGAAAGGTACAGTTTCTAAAGCTGTCGTAGTTAGAACGAAAAAAGAGATTCGTCGTAAAGATGGTTCTTATATCCGTTTTGATGATAATGCTGCAGTATTGTTAAACAATCAAAATGAACCACGTGGAACACGTATTTTTGGCCCTGTTGCCAGAGAATTGCGTGAAAAACAGTTCATGAAAATTATTTCATTAGCACCGGAGGTATTATAAAATGGGAAAGATACAAATAACACAACCAAAATTGAAGATCCGCAAAGGTGATTTGGTACAAGTTATCGCTGGTAATTCAAAAGGGATACAAGGGAAAGTTTTAGAAGTAAATGTGAAAACCAGCCGCGTAACAGTGGAAGGTGCAAGCATTGTTTCTAAACATACAAAACCTAATGCCACAAACCCAAACGGTGGAATTGTTAAACAAGAAGCTCCAATACACATCTCTAACGTTGCTTTTGTAGATCCTAAGTCAGGAAAACCTACACGCATCGGACGTCAGAGAAACAGCGAAGATAAACTCGTTCGTGTTGCTAAAAAATCAGGGGAGGAAATTAAGTAATGAGTAACGTTAACGTACCTCGGTTAAAAACCAAATATAACGAAGAGATTCGTACAGCACTGAAAGAGAAATTTCAGTATAAGAGTGTAATGCAAGTTCCTAAATTGGAGAAAATTTCAATTAATCAAGGTGTTGGTGGTGCTACTACTGATAAGAAATTAATTGAAAGCGCTATCAATGAAATGACAACCATTACAGGTCAGCAAGCAGTTTCAACTAAATCTAAGAAAGACGTTTCTAACTTTAAGTTACGTAAAGGAATGCCAGTAGGTGTTCGTGTTACGCTTCGTGATGTTAAAATGTATGAGTTTTTAGATCGTTTAATTGCAGTTGCACTACCTCGTATTCGTGATTTTAGAGGAATTAATGATAAAGGATTTGATGGCCATGGTAATTATACTTTGGGTGTTACTGAACAAATCATTTTTCCTGAAATAAACATTGATAAAATCAATAAAATTACGGGTATGGATATTACTTTTGTAACCACAGCTAAAAACGATGTTGAAGCTTTGGAATTATTAAAGCAATTTGGATTACCTTTCAAAAATCAAAATCAAAATACTAATGGCTAAAGAAGGAATTAAAGCTCGTGGTGTAAAACGTGAGAAATTAGTCGCCAAATTCGCTGAGAAGCGTGCTGCATTAAAAGCAGCAGGTGATTATGAGGCTTTAGATAAATTACCAAGAAATGCTTCACCTGTTCGTTTGCACAATCGTTGCAAATTAACTGGACGTCCTAAAGGGTATATGCGCCAATTTGGTATTTCACGGGTTACTTTCCGTGAGATGGCCTTAGCTGGTAAGATCCCGGGGGTAAGAAAAGCTAGCTGGTAATTTAATACCAATAAGCAAATAAATTTTAACCGATAAAAGGTCTGAGACTATGCTGGTCCGGAAACCATTATCATAACTATATAAAATGAATACAGATCCAATAGCAGATTACCTTACACGAGTAAGGAATGCCATGAAGGCCAACCACAGGGTTGTAGAAATTCCTGCATCAAACCTTAAAAAAGAAATAACAAAGGTTCTTTTTGATAAGGGTTACATTACGAACTATAAGTTTGAAGACGAAACAGTTCAAGGAACAATTAAAATTGCCTTGAAATATCATCCGATTACTAAAGTTCCTGCTATTCGCACGCTTAGCCGTGTGAGTAAACCTGGTTTAAGAAAATATGCAGGTGTAGATAATATTCCACGTGTTTTGAATGGCCTGGGCATCGCAATTTTGTCTACTTCTAAAGGAGTAATGACAGATAAAGAAGCTCGTATGCAAAATATCGGTGGAGAAGTTTTATGTTACGTATATTAATCAGGAGAAAACACGATGTCAAGAATTGGAAAAGCGCCAATCGCTATCCCGGCCGGAGTAACTATAACTGTTTCTGATAAGAATCTAGTTACAGTTAAGGGGCCTAAGGGAGAATTAAGTCAACAAGTTGATTCTGCTATAACTTTTTCTCAAGAAAATGGTGAGTTAATAGTTAGGCGTGCAACTGAACAAAAAACACATAAATCTCTTCACGGTTTATACCGTTCTTTAGTTGCCAATATGGTAACAGGAGTTACAGAAGGATTTAAAACAACACAAGAACTAGTGGGTGTTGGTTACCGTGCTTCACACCAAGGAAATACCTTGGATTTAGTATTGGGTTTCTCACATCATATTGTGTTTGTCTTACCGAAAGAAGTTAAGGTTACTACCGCTTCTGAAAAAGGTAAAAACCCAACAATTACATTAGAGTCTATTGACAAACAACTTATTGGACAAGTAGCAGCGAAGATTCGTCAACTACGTGCTCCTGAGCCTTACAAAGGAAAAGGTATTAAGTTTGTGGGTGAAGAGTTAAGAAGAAAAGCAGGTAAATCAGCAGCTAAAAAATAATCATCATGGCAGGAAAAAAATTATCTCGCAGAGAGCGAATCAAAAGAGGGATTAGAAAACGCCTATCAGGTTCAACCGAACGTCCTCGTCTGTCTGTTTATAGAAGCAATAAAGGCATCTATGCACAGGTCATCGATGATATTAATGGTAAAACACTGGTTGCGGCATCCTCTTTATCTAAAGATTTCAGTGGATCAGGCAATAAAATTGAGCAATCGAAAACGGTTGGTAAAATTATCGCAGAGAAGGCTATCGCCGCTGGAATTAATAATGTAGTTTTTGATCGTAACGGATACTTATATCACGGCAGAGTTAAGTCTTTGGCTGAAGGTGCTCGTGAAGGCGGTCTTAATTTTTAATAAGAAGAGAGATGTCAACAAGTAGTATAAAGAGAGTAAAATCAAGCGATATTGAATTAAAAGATCGCTTAGTAAGTATTCAGCGCGTTGCCAAGGTAACCAAAGGTGGACGTACATTTAGCTTTTCAGCAATTGTTGTTGTAGGTGATGAAAATGGCGTTGTAGGTTTTGGTTTAGGTAAAGCTAAAGAGGTTACTGAAGCTATCGCTAAAGGTATCGACGATGCTAAAAAGAATTTAATTAAGGTTCCTGTAATTAAAGGAACTGTTCCACATACCCAAAATGGTAAATATTCTGGTGGTAGAGTTTTAATTAAACCTGCTGTTAGTGGTACGGGAGTTCTTGCAGGTGGTGCTATGCGTGCTGTTTTAGAGAGCGCTGGTATTACTGATGTATTAGCAAAATCAACAGGATCTTCTAACCCTCATAACGTGGTTAAAGCAACAATTGATGCTTTAGTTAAAATGCGCGATGCTTATACAGTAGCACAACAACGTGGTGTGGAATTAAGTAAGGTTTTTAACGGATAATCATCATGGCAAAAATTAAAATTACACAAATTAAGAGCATCATTGATAGAAGTGAGCGTCAAAAAAGAACAATGCAGGCATTGGGTTTGAGAAGAATCAACCACTCTGTTGAAGTTGAAGCTACGCCTTCTATTATTGGGATGGTTAGAAAAGTAAACCACTTAGTAGCTCTAGAGAGTTTATAATATTGTAGGGTTGTCTGAATAAGGCTACCCTGCATTTTACGTTAATCTTTATGCCTGTACAGTGAAAGCGAAGGCATAAACAACAAAAGTTATTACAATGGATTTAAGTAACTTAAGACCTGCAGCAGGTTCTATTAAAGCTAAAAAACGTATTGGTCGTGGTACAGGTTCTGGTCGTGGTGGTACATCTACCCGCGGTCATAAAGGAGCTCAATCTCGTTCTGGTCACAGTACAAAGGTTGGTTTCGAAGGTGGACAAATGCCACTTCAGCGCCGTGTGCCTAAGTTCGGTTTCAAGAATATCAATCGTGTTGAATACGCAAGTGTTAACTTAGATGTTATTCAAGCTTTAGCAGATAAATTTAGTCTGACTGCAGTTGATTTTGATATCTTGAAAGAACATGGTCTTGTTTCAAAGAATGACCTTGTTAAGATATTGGGTCGTGGAGAGGTAACCTCAAAATTAGAAATTAAAGCTCATGCTTTTTCTGCTTCGGCTCAGAAAGCTATTGAATCCGCTGGTGGATCGATCGTTAAACTTTAGTAAATGAAGAAGCTGATCTCAACATTAACGAATATCTGGAAGATTGAAGATTTAAGGACGCGTATTTTAAATACGCTTCTTTTTCTTTTAATTTATCGTATTGGTTCGCATATTGTATTGCCTGGTGTTAACCCTGCCGCTTTAGATCAAGAAGCGAAAGAAGGTTTACTAGGTTTGTTAAACATGTTTGCTGGAGGTTCTTTTTCACGTTCTGCAATTTTTGCATTGGGGGTTATGCCCTATATTTCAGCCTCAATTGTTATTCAATTATTAGGTATAGCTGTTCCATATTTCCAGAAATTACAGAAAGAAGGAGAGAGCGGAACTAAAAAAATGACGCAGATTACGCGTTATTTAACGTTGGTTATTACCCTGCTCCAATCAGTAGCTTATATTCGCTCGCAGATTAGCCCGGAAGCTATCATGATGGCTGAGCCATTATTTACAGTTCTTTCAACTATTATCCTTACATCAGGAACTATGTTCGTGATGTGGTTAGGTGAGAAAATTACAGATAAAGGTATTGGTAACGGTATCTCACTAATCATTATGGTTGGTATTATTGCTCAGTTGCCAGGTGGTTTGATCCAAGAGTGGGCTTCCAGAATGGGAGGCAATGGTGGTCCGATTCCATTTATTTTGGAAATGGTAGCTTTGTTTGCTGTTGTGGTATTTACCATTTTGATTGTACAAGGTGTTCGTAAAATACCTGTTCAATATGCGAAGAGAATAGTTGGTAATAAACAATATGGTGGTGTTCGTCAGTACATTCCTTTAAAAGTGAATACATCTGGTGTAATGCCTATCATCTTTGCTCAGGCAATTATGTTTGTTCCAATGACGATTCCTCAATTTTTCCCTAATCTTCAATCAAGCTTCATCACTTCATTGAGCGATTATACATCGGTTGCTTATAATGTTACGTTTGCATTCCTGATTATAGGATTTACGTTCTTTTATACAGCTATCATGGTTAATCCTCAGCAAATGGCTGATGATATGAAGAAGAATGGTGGTTTTATACCAGGCATTAAACCAGGTATTGCTACCAGTGGATACATTGACGGAGTGTTGTCGAAGATCACATTGCCCGGATCTGTATTTCTAGCGATCATCGCTATTTTTCCAGCGATTGCTACTTTGTTAGGTGTAAATAGTCAGTTCGCTCATTTCTATGGCGGAACGTCATTACTTATCCTGGTAGGGGTTGTTTTGGATACACTTCAACAAATTGAAAGTCACTTATTGATGCGCCATTACGATGGTTTGATGAAAACGGGCCGTATGAAAGGACGTACTGCTGTGAGTAGCAGTAGTACTGCAAGTTCGCCTATATAGAATCATGTCAAAGGTAATTTTTAAGACCAAAGAACAGATTGAACTAATTCGACAAAGTGGTGATTTATTATCAAGAACACTAGGCGAGTTAGCAAAAGAAATAAAGCCGGGTGTACGTACCATTGACTTGGATAAATTGGCATTTGAATTTATTCAGGATCATGGAGGTACACCGGCATTTTTAAATTACAGCGGGTTTCCTTATTCATTATGTATTTCTATGAACGATCAGATTGTTCATGGTTTTCCAAGTGATTATGTTCTTAAGGAGGGTGACCTGATATCAGTAGACGGTGGAGTTACTTTGAATGGCTATATTAGCGATTCGGCCTATACTTTTGCAGTAGGAGAAGTAAGTGAAGAGATTAAGACTTTACTGAATGTAACGAAAGAATCTTTGAGATTAGGAATTGAACAAGCTGTATCAGGAAGACGTGTTGGCGATATCTCTTTTGCAATACAAGATCATATTGATCAATATGGTTATGGTATTGTAAAAGAATTAGTAGGACATGGTGTTGGGGTAGAATTGCATGAAAAACCAGAGGTTCCTAATTATGGTCGCCGTGGTATGGGGCCAAAATTAGTGGAAGGTATGGTCATTGCAATTGAACCTATGATCAACTTAGGAAAATCAGGGGTGAAATTCTGGGATGACGGTTGGACAGTTAGTACCATTGATGGGAAAGTTTCTGCTCATTATGAGCATACAGTGGCTATTTCAAAAGGAAAACCTGATATTTTAACAAGTTTTTCTTATATCGAAGATATTTTAAATGAAAAGCATTGATATTAAATTTATTTATTAGTATTTTTGCAACCCTGTTTGTATTACGTATTAACAGATAATAATCAGTATAATATGGCTAAACAAGCCTCGATTGAACAAGATGGAATTATTAGAGAAGCATTATCAAATGCTATGTTCCGTGTTGAGTTAGAAAATGGACATGAAATTGTTGCCCATATTTCTGGTAAGATGCGGATGCATTACATTAAGATTTTGCCGGGCGACCGTGTAAAGTTGGAAATGTCTCCTTATGATTTGACAAAAGGTAGGATAACCTATAGGTATAAATAAAAAATCAAGTTAAGATGAAAGTTAGAGCATCCATAAAAAAACGTAGCGCCGATTGCAAAATCATTCGTCGTAATGGTAAATTGTATGTAATCAATAAAAAGAACCCTAGATTCAAACAAAGACAGGGATAACAATATTAAATTAATATATGGCAAGGATAGCAGGTATAGATTTACCGAAAAACAAAAGAGGAGAAATCGGACTAACTTACATTTATGGTATTGGTCGTTCAACAGCACAACGTATTTTGAACGAAGCTGGTATTAGCTATGATGTGAAAGTTGAAGAATGGACCGATGATCAGTTAGCGACTATACGTACGCTTATTAATGATGAGATCAAAGTTGAAGGAGCTCTACGTTCTGAAGTTCAATTGAACATAAAACGTTTAATGGATATCGGATGTTACCGCGGTCTTCGTCATCGTAAAGGTTTGCCAGTTCGTGGACAACGTACTAAGAATAACTCACGTACACGTAAAGGAAAACGTAAGACTGTTGCAAACAAGAAAAAAGCTACTAAATAATAATTGACAAGATATAATGGCTAAGAGTAAAAAAGTAACCAAAAAGCGTCTTGTAACAATTGAGCCTGTTGGTCAGGCACATATAAGCGCTACATTTAATAATATCATTGTTACTTTAACTAACAATCAAGGTCAACCTATTTCCTGGTCATCATCAGGTAAAATGGGTTTTAGAGGTTCTAAAAAGAACACACCTTATGCAGCTGGACAAGCAGCAGCAGATTGTGGTAAAGTTGCGTATGATTTAGGTTTACGTAAAGTTGAAGTATTTGTAAAAGGTCCAGGTTCAGGTCGTGAATCTGCAATCCGTACTTTACAAATTGCAGGGATTGAAGTAACGTCTATTCGTGACATTACACCGCTTCCGCACAACGGATGTCGTCCTCCTAAAAGAAGAAGAGTTTAATTAAATTATTTTAAAGCTAAGATTCTCTCGCTTAAGGCGGGAAGATACTTTAAAAACAACAACATGGCTAGATACATCGGACCAAAGTCCAAAATTGCACGTCGTTTCAGAGAACCTATTTTCGGTCCTGATAAGGTTTTAGATCGTAAGAATTACCCACCAGGGCAACACGGTAACGCCAGACGTCGCGGTAAACAATCTGAGTACGCAACTCAGTTGTTAGAAAAACAAAAAGCAAAATATACTTACGGTGTATTGGAGCGTCAGTTTGCAAACTTATTTACTAAAGCTGCTTCGAAAGAAGGAATTACAGGTGAAGAGTTGCTTAAATTATTGGAAGCTCGTTTAGATAATACAGTTTACCGTTTAGGGATTGCTCCTACACGCTCGGCTGCTCGCCAATTAGTTGGTCATAAGCACGTAACAGTGAATGGTGAAGTGGTGAATATTCCATCTTATAGCCTTCGTCCTGGAGATGTTGTTGCTGTTAGAGAGCGTTCAAAATCACTTGAGGCTATCACGAACTCTGTTGCTGGTAAGCAGATTAATAAGTTTTCATGGTTAGAGTGGGAGTCAAAAGAACTTAGTGGTAAGTTTTTAAATCTCCCTAGCCGTGATGAGATTCCTGAGAATATCAAGGAAAACTTAATCGTCGAGTTATACTCTAAATAATCTTTTTAGCGAGAAAAGCATATACTTAATGTATCATGCTTTTTCGTTTGATATAATCATTTCAACAACATTAAATAGAAATAAATGGCAATCTTAGCATTTCAAAAACCGGATAAAGTTATCATGCAGAAATCGACTGATTTTGATGGTCAATTTGAATTTCGTCCGTTAGAACCAGGATTTGGTATAACCATAGGCAATGCTTTACGTCGTATTTTGCTTTCTTCACTAGAAGGATATGCAATTACTGCAACACGGTTTTCCGGAGTTTCCCACGAGTTTTCTACCATTAAAGGTGTTGTAGAGGATGTAACGGAAATTATTCTTAATTTGAAACAAGTACGTTTCAAAAAGACTGGTGAACTAGGTGACACAGAGAAGATTTTCATTGTGATTAATGGACAAGAACAATTTAAAGCAGGTGATATTACTAAATTCTCATCTAACTTTACAGTTCTTAATCCGGATCTAGTGATCTGTAATCTTGATAATAATATTCCTTTAGAAGTTGAAATAACAGTGAGTAAAGGAAGAGGATATGTTAATGCTGAAGAGAACAAAGTTGCAGATTCTGCACTTGGAGTAATCGCCATTGATTCAATCTTTACACCAATAATTAATGTAAAATATACTATTGAGAATTTCCGGGTTGAGCAAAAAACTGACTACGAGAAATTGCTTTTGGATATTTCTACTGATGGGTCTATTCATCCTGAAGATGCATTAAAAGAGGCAGCTAAGATTTTGATTCATCACTTTATGCTTTTCTCTGATGAAAACATCTTATTGGAATCTCAAGCTAAGGAAGAAACTAAAGAAGTAGACGAAGAGATTTTACATATGCGTAAAGTTTTAAAAACAGAATTGGTAGATCTAGATCTTTCAGTTCGCGCA
Source organism: Albibacterium bauzanense (assembly GCF_004339765.1). Taxonomy (GTDB): domain Bacteria; phylum Bacteroidota; class Bacteroidia; order Sphingobacteriales; family Sphingobacteriaceae; genus Albibacterium; species Albibacterium bauzanense. The sequence goes on from NZ_SMGO01000002.1 coordinate 965,944, forward strand.
TTGAACTGTCTTAAAGCTGCTGATATACGTACATTAGCTGAATTGATTTCTTACGACGTTGCTGATATGTTAAAGTTCAGAAACTTCGGTAAAAAGTCATTAACTGAAATTCAAGAATTAGTAAAATCAAAAGGATTGTCTTTCGGGATGAATCTGAATAAATTTAAATTAGACGAAGACTAGATCTTCAATTAATAAGCGACCTGCTGCATAATTCCCTCCTAAAATTAGTCGAGACGGTATGCACAAATTATAATAAAAATGAGACACGGAAAAAAATTTAATCACTTAGGCCGCACCAACAGCCACCGCCAGGCAATGTTGTCAAACATGGCTACTTCGCTTTTAAAACATAAGCGTATTACCACAACTTTAGCAAAAGCAAAAGCTTTGCGTCAATATGTTGAGCCTCTTATTACTAAATCAAAGACAGACTCAACTCATTCTCGTCGTACTGTTTTTTCTTACTTGAAAGATAAAGACGCTATTACTATCTTGTTCCGCGAGATATCTGAAAAAGTTGCTAACAGACCAGGAGGTTATACTCGTATTATAAAATTAGCTAATCGTTTGGGAGATAACTCTGAAATGGCAATTATTGAGCTTGTTGATTACAACGAGGTTTACAATAAAGGAGAGGCTAAAGTTGAGAAGAAAACTACACGTCGCCGTGCTTCTTCTAAGAAAAAAGCAGATGCACCTGAAAAGGCAGAAGCTATTGAAGAAGCTACAATTGTAGAAGCTGCTTCGACAGAAAATGTAGAAGAAGTTGAAAAAGCAGATGATGCAGAACCAACTGAAGATAAAAAATAAGATTAAACAATACGTTTAATTCAACAAAGAAAACACCCAAATCTTATAGGTTTGGGTGTTTTCTTTTTGGTCAATTTTTCTTGACAACTTTCAATTATTATGGCAAAATTGTGACATCGTGCCATTTTGACACCAGTAGAGATTAAAACATGTGTTTTTATAAGTAATATGGATCAAAGTTGTTGCTTGGTATAAGGTTTGATAAGCTATTAATGTTATTCTTATTAAATAAATTGAAAAAATAAAACATATGTCAAAAATTATTGGAATCGACTTAGGGACTACAAATTCCTGTGTTGCAGTAATGGAAGGGAACGAGCCTGTTGTAATTTCTAACAATGAAGGTAAAAGAACAACACCATCTATTGTTGCATTTGTAGAAAATGGTGAACGAAAAGTTGGAGATCCTGCTAAGCGTCAAGCTATTACAAATCCAACTAAAACTATTTCATCTATTAAGCGTTTTATCGGACAAACTTTTAATGAGGTTACATCTGAAATAAAACGTGTTCCTTATACAGTTGTTAAAGGTGATAACAATACACCTCGTATTGTTATTGATGACAGGAAATATACTCCTCAGGAGATATCTGCAATGACTTTGCAGAAAATGAAAAAGACTGCCGAAGATTTCTTAGGTCAGGAAGTAACTGAAGCCGTTATTACGGTTCCGGCTTATTTTAATGATGCACAACGTCAGGCAACAAAAGAGGCTGGAGAAATTGCAGGATTGGTTGTTAAGCGTATTATTAATGAACCTACTGCTGCTGCTCTGGCTTATGGCTTAGATAAAGCTCATAAGGATATGAAGATTGCAGTATTTGACTGCGGTGGCGGTACGCATGACGTTTCAATCCTTGATTTGGGTGATGGTGTATTTGAAGTAAAATCTACGGATGGTGATGTACACTTAGGTGGAGATGACTTTGACCAGGTAATCATTGATTGGTTGGTAGAAGAATTTAAAACCGAGAACAACGGCTTTGATTTAACAAAGGACGCTATGGCTTTACAGCGTTTGAAAGAAGCTTCTGAAAAAGCAAAAGTTGAATTGTCAAGTGCTACTGCAACTGAGATTAATTTGCCTTATATCACTGCAGATCAAACCGGACCTAAGCACTTGGTTCGTAATCTTTCTCGTGCTAAATTCGAGCAATTAGCAGATAGTTTAATTAAACGTACTATTGATCCTTGTCGTTCTGCATTGAAGAATGCCGGATATGATAAGTCTGATATTGACGAAATTATCTTAGTTGGTGGTTCAACCCGTATTCCTGCTATTCAGGAAGCTGTTAAGAATTTCTTTGGAAAAGAGCCGTCTAAAGGTGTAAATCCAGATGAAGTTGTAGCCTTAGGTGCTGCTATCCAGGGTGGTGTATTAACCGGAGAAGTTAAGGATGTTTTATTACTTGATGTAACACCTCTTTCTTTGGGTATCGAAACCATGGGTGGTGTTATGACGAAGTTGATAGAATCTAATACGACCATACCAAGTAAGAAATCTGAAGTTTTCTCAACAGCTTCTGATAATCAACCTTCGGTAGAAATTCATATTCTGCAAGGAGAGCGGCCAATGGCTGCACAGAACCGTACAATTGGACGTTTCCATTTAGATGGTTTGCCACCTGCACCAAGAGGTATTCCGCAAATTGAGGTTACTTTTGATATTGATGCAAACGGTATCTTGCATGTTTCTGCTAAAGATAAAGCTACTGGTAAGGAACAGAAAATACGTATTGAAGCATCTTCTGGTTTGACAGATGATGAGATCAAGAGAATGAAAGAAGAAGCAGAGGCAAATGCCGAAGTTGATAAAAAAGCGAAAGAAGAGGTTGACAAGATCAATGCTGCTGACGCGTTAATATTCTCTACTGAAAAGCAGCTAAAAGAATACGGAGATAAGATCTCAGCTGATAAGAAAGCTCCAATTGAAGAAGGCCTTAAAAAGGTAAAGGATGCTCATGCAGCACGTGACTTTGATGCATTAGATTCAGCTCAAACCGAATTGCAAGAAGCTTGGAATGCTGCATCTGAAGAGATGTATAAGGCATCGCAAGAAGGAGGCGCACAGCAGCCAGAAAATCCATCTGAAGGAGCTTCGGGTCAGGGTGGAGACGATGTAACTGACGTTGACTTTGAAGAAGTAAAAGAAGACGATCAAAAATAAGTTCGATCTATAAAAAGAGAAAGGGTTCCAATTATTGGAACCCTTTCTCTTTTTATAGATAATAATTATAATATTACTTCCACAGATTTTCAGGATATACTCCTTCTTGAATCAATTTGGAAATGCTCTCCTGAACAATTGGCTTATCTTCTTTATAAGTAACTCCAAACCATTTTTCAGACGTAGGAATAGTCTTAAACGTAGCTTTATTTTCTTTGATTAGTTCATCTGCCACTAAAGGAATAAAGAACTCAGCTTTCGGGTTTGTATGATTTTCTTCAACAAACTTTTTAAAGAGATCCAATGTGTCATTGAAAATTGCCGGATTAAAGCCCCAAAAATTCATGGATACACGTGCGTCTAAAGGTAGTTCAACTTCCTGATCATTCTCTTCAAAAAAGATTTTCTTTTCATCATCTACGTCCTTGAAATAGACCTTTGTTCGTTCTACAATCTCAGTCATGTTCCCTTCGTCATCCACTTTACAAACACCTCTGGATACCGATCCATAATCAGATAATGTTTTGTCGGCTCTAAAGCCCATCAAAGCAAATGAATTATCGCTTACTTCCTTTGTTAAGAAGTCTGCCATCTTTTTAAAAGAATCATAACCATAGTAGTCATCTGCATTAATTACGCAGAAAGGCTCATTGATAGCGTCCTTTGCGGCCAATACAGCATGGGCTGTACCCCATGGTTTTGCTCTTTCTACTTCTCTTTCTATATCATATTTCTTAAGGTTAAAATCCTGGAAAACATAGTCCGTTTTAACCTTATTCTTTAGTTTGGGCTCAAAAATAGATTTAAAGTTTTCTTCAAACTCCTCTTTTATTATAAAGATCACTTTTCCAAAACCAGCACGAATTGCATCATATATTGAATAGTCTATTATTGTTTCTCCATTAGGGCCAAATGCGTCAATTTGTTTCATACTGCCATAGCGGCTTGCCATGCCTGCTGCCAGAATTAAAAGGGTAGGTTTTTTCATATTTAATTTTTGTAAATTTTTATTTAAAGTTTTAGCGCTTTTTCTTTCCGATCAGGAAGGCAGAAATTGCTGTCAGAATAACCCGGCCTGCGCCTGCAGCTAACGTCCTGATCAAAGTTTTTTGCGCTGCTTCCATAGACGTTTGTCTGTTACTCGTTCTTCCTGTTGTCTTTACTTTATCGTGTTGCTGTTCAGCACGGATAGTATCTGAGGTATCTTGTTTGACTTTTTCAGCTACAATCTCACTTGCACTGTGGTTGTCAACCAGCTCAGAATACTTTCTGGAAAGATCAGAAGACTTCACTAATTGTTGGTAAGTAGCTTCGTTTAAAGGCTCCATACTTGCCCTCGGTGGAATTAAGTGCGTGGCAACTACTTCTGTCGGAATTCCTTTGTCGTTTAAGACAGTAATTAAAGCTTGTCCGGTTCCTAACTGCGTTAAAACCTGATCGATTTCATAAAACTCTGACCTCGGGTAAGTTTTAACAGTTTGTCTTAAAGCCTCAGCATCGTTTGGAGTAAAAGCTCGTAAGGCGTGTTGAATACGGTTTCCTAATTGTCCTAATACATTGGCAGGAACATCTGTAGCAGCTTGCGTACAGAAGAATACTCCCACTCCTTTAGAGCGTATAAGCCTAATAATTTGATCTACATGAGATAAGAAAGTTTTAGAAGCATCCTTGAACAGCAAATGTGCTTCATCAAAGAAGAAGACCAGATTTGGCTTATCCGGATTTCCTACTTCAGGTAACTTTCTAAATAGTTGATCTAAAAGACTCAATAAAAATGTAGAAAATAAGATAGGTTGATTTTGTATATCAGAGATATTCAATAGATTGATCACCCCTTTGCCGTCAACCTTTTGAAAAAGATCATTAATATCGAAGGATGGTTCACCAAAAACTGTCGACAAGCCCTGTTGTTCAATTCCAACAATCTTTCGTAGAATGGTTCCTGAAGTACTGCTGCTAATTTTACCGTAATCGTTCTTAATTTCCTCAGCACCCTTGCCTTGAGACAGGTAGCTTAAGAGAGATTTTAAATCAGCGAAATTAACAAGAGCCATTTTATTATCATCCGCATACTTATAAAGAGCTGTCAGAACTCCCGTTTGAGTTTCATTGAGTTCAAGGATCCTCGCGAGCATAATAGGGCCAAAATCACTTAAGGTTATTCGCATAGGTATGCCCTTGTCCCCGGTAAGTGAAAATAACTCAACAGGGAATCCGGCAGGAACAAAAGGTCTTTCAAGAATTTCCCCTCGCTCAATTAAAGCAGGATTGCTTTGTCCGGCTTCATACAGTCCTGATAAATCGCCTTTTACGTCCAGCATAAAAACAGGAACAGCCTCGTCCGATAATTGCTCAGCGATAAGTTGGAGGGTCCGAGTTTTACCTGTACCAGTTGCACCAGCAATTAAACCATGACGGTTCATCATCTTCAGTGCTAAATTTACCTGTGCAGGGGCAATGATTTCTTTACCTAAAATCCCTGATCCTAAATAAATAAACGCTCCTTTCGGTTTGTATGAGGAGGTTATTTTTTCAATAAAAAGCTCTTTATTCTCCATGAATCACAATTTACGAATAACTAAACAGATATCTCTATTATCCTTTGGTTAATAAAAGTAAAACTTATTTGGCAAAAGACCGATAGTCTTTATCCGCTTCCAAAGAACTCACTACCTCATAAAGTAAGCGAATTGCGTTGTCAACATCATCGATATGAGCCATTTCCACTGTCGTATGCATATAACGCAAAGGAAGTGAAATTAGTGCTGACGCTACTCCCATATTAGAATAGGCAAATGCATCTGTATCAGTTCCTGTAGTTCTTGAGGAAGCTTGTCGTTGAAATGGAATGTTTTTATCCTTTGCCGTATCAACAATCAGTCTGTTTAGGTTGATCTGAACTGCCGGAGCGTAAGAAACCACAGGCCCTAATCCACATGCTAAATCACCCTGTACATTCTTCTCAATCATAGGCGTTGTGGTGTCATGCGTTACATCTGTAACGATCGCTACATTTGGTTGTATACGTTCGGCAATCATTTCAGCACCCTTTAGTCCAATCTCTTCCTGAACCGAGTTAACAATATATAAACCAAATGGCAGCTTTTTCTTGTTCTCTTTTAGAAGTCTGGCAACCTCAGCAATCATGAAACCTCCAATGCGATTATCCAATGCTCGTCCAACATAATAACGATCATTTAAAATCATAAATTCATCTTCGTAAGTTATCACAGAACCTACATGAATTCCCAAAGCTTCCACCTCTTCTTTAGATGTACATCCACAATCCAGGAAAATGTTCTTTTGATTAGGATTCTCTTCTTTTTCTTTTCCTGATCTGGTATGGATAGCCGGCCAGCCAAATACAGCCTTTCTAATTCCCTGGTCAGTATGAATATTAACTCTTTTTGATGGTGCAATTTGATGGTCAGATCCACCATTTCTAATTACATAGATCAGGCCTTCATTATTGATATAATTTACAAACCACGAAATTTCATCTGCATGAGCCTCTAATACAACCTTGTATTTAGCCTTCGGGTTAATTACACCTACGGCTGTGCCATAAGTATCTGTAAAAGATTCATCTACATATTTATTTATATAGTCTAACCAAATCCGTTGACCTTCCCACTCAAACCCCGTAGGAGAAGGATTATTAAGGTAATTTTCTAAAAAGTCAATAGATTTTTGATTAACAATTTTGCTTTGTATTTTTTTGTTCTTACTCATAAAGATTTAAAAATTATAGTGGAATATTACCATGTTTCTTTTTGGGGATATTAACAACTTTATTCTCTAACATTTTGAATGCATGGATTAGTTTTTGCCGGGTTTGAGCAGGTTCAATAACCTCATCAACGAAACCCCTTTCAGCAGCCCGATAAGGATTAGCGAATTTATCTGAATACTCTTTTTCTTTCTCTAACCATTTTGCCTGTTTATCTTCAGCTGTAGTAATTTCTTTCTTGAAAATAATTTCAGCAGCACCTTTAGCACCCATAACAGCAATTTCGGCTGTTGGCCAGGCATAATTCATATCTGCACCAATATGCTTACTATTCATTACACAATAAGCACCCCCATAGGCCTTTCGTGTAATTACGGTAATTCTTGGAACCGTGGCCTCACTAAAGGCAAATAATAATTTAGCTCCGTGTGTAATAATGCCATTCCATTCTTGATCGGTACCGGGTAAGAAACCAGGAACGTCTTCAAGCACTAATAATGGAATGTTAAAGCAATCGCAAAAGCGTACAAATCGTGCCCCTTTAATTGAAGCCTTTATATCTAAAACGCCTGCCAGAGAAGCCGGCTGATTAGCAACAATGCCGATGCTTCTGCCAGCAATTCGGGCGAAGCCAACAACAATGTTTTCTGCAAAGTCTTTATGGATCTCTAAAAATGACTTTTCATCAGCCAGTTCTTGAATAACTTCCCGAATATCATAAGGTTGTGAAGGATTTTCCGGAATAATGCTGTTTAGTTTTATCCGCGACTCATCTTTGGCTTGATATTCTTTTCTTGCAGGTTCATCCTCACAATTCTGAGGCATGTAGCTTAACAGATCTTTTATTTTGTTAATTGCTTCGAGTTCATTTTCACAAGCAAAATGGGTTACGCCCGATTTACTGGCATGTGTATCAGCTCCGCCTAATTCCTCGGCCGTCACAGCTTCGTGAGTAACTGTCTTCACTACATTTGGCCCCGTTACAAACATATAGGAAGTGTTTTTCACCATTAAAGTAAAATCTGTGATGGCAGGGGAGTATACAGCACCACCGGCACTAGGGCCCATAATAGCAGAAATTTGTGGGATAACTCCTGATGCCAGGGTATTCCGATAGAAGATGTCTGCATAACCACCCAATGATACCACGCCTTCTTGAATCCGGGCACCTCCTGAATCATTTAATCCAATAATTGGAACTCCGTTTTGAAGAGCAAGATCCATTATTTTGCAAATCTTCTCAGCATAGGTTTCAGATAAAGAGCCACCAAAGACAGTGAAATCTTGCGAGAACACATATACCGCACGCCCGTTGATCGTTCCATAACCTGTAACAACACCATCGCCGGGGTATTTTTCTTTCTCCATACCGAAGTCAGTACTTCGATGTGAGACGAACATTCCAATCTCTTGAAATGATCCTTCATCGAGTAAAAAAAGAAGTCGTTCACGTGCGGTGAGCTTTCCTTTTTTGTGTTGGCTTTCAATACGTGCAGCTCCTCCGCCCAGCATAGCAAGGGCCGTTCTATCTTTTAATAGTTGAAATTTATCTTTCAATTTAATCGATTTTGAATTACAGAAATGTTTTATTGATAACCTCCGCTAAAGGTAAGAAATTTGTTTGTTTAAGCCTGACTGATAAAAGGAAATCAAAATCAGATTTTTATTTTGATATTTTTCTTACAAAGCCGCACATAAATTCTTAATATTACAACAATTTTATAATTCTTCTAAAATTAATACCCTCCAAATAATGTGTACTAAAAAATTTGATAATGAAAAACTCGCTCAGAGTTTTGAAAAAATTATGGCTGGAAACAGAGAATGGGCACAAGAAGTACAGAATGATAAGACAGGCCTATTTCATGAACTAGCTAAGGGGCAACATCCAGATTTGTTATGGATAGGGTGCTCTGATAGTAGGGTTCCTGCAAATCAAATAACGGGCACTCGCCCGGGCGATGTATTTGTACATCGTAATGTTGCAAATCTATGCGTGCATTCAGATATGAACATGTTAAGCGTACTCGATTTTGCTGTAAATATTCTAAAGGTAAAACATATTATTGTAGCCGGTCATTATGGTTGTGGTGGTATAACAGCCGCTATGAATAGAAAGCAATATGGATTGCTAGACAATTGGTTAATCCATTTAAAAGATGTTTACCGGGTTCATGTCGATGAATTAAATGCCATTACAGATTTAAAAAAGAGAGAAGACCGCTTTGTAGAGCTTAATGTGGTAGAGCAGGTTGCTAACCTGTGTAAAACAACAATAGTACAAAATGCATGGCAAGAACGAGATGACCTTGCCATTCATGGTATGATTATCAAAGTAGAAACCGGTGAACTTGTTGACTTAAACGTGACAGCTACTCAATCAGATAACAGACTAGAGGAATTCTTTTCTTTCGATTAACCAAGGTTATTCTTCTTCCATAAAGGGGTATCGATAGTTTGTTGGCGAGTCAAAAACTTCTTTAATTGTACGTGGAGAAACCCATCGTAATAAATTTATCATTGACCCAGCCTTGTCGTTGGTTCCAGACCCTCTGGCACCACCAAAAGGCTGTTGTCCAACAACGGCTCCTGTACATTTATCGTTGATATAAAAATTACCGGCAGCGTTTTTCAAGCTTTCCGTAGCTTGAGCAATGGCATACCTGTCTTGTGCAATCACTGCTCCTGTCAAAGCATAAATAGAAGTTTCATCAACAAGCTTTAAAGTTTCCTCAAATTGATCGTCTTCATAAACGAAAATAGTAAGAACAGGTCCGAATAGCTCATCGCATAAGGTAATATAGTTTGGTTTTGAGGCGACAAGTACTGTAGGCTCAATAAAATAACCTTTACTTTTATCGTAATTCCCTCCGATAAGAATAGAAACATCGGGGTCATTCTTGGCAGCATCTATATAGCCTGTTAATTTATCGAATGATTTTTCGTCGATAACTGCATTGATGAAATTGCTAAAGTCTTCAACTCCACCCATCTTAAAAGATGAGATATCGCGAATCATGGCATCTTTTAGCGCAGGCCATAAACTCGCCGGTATATATACCCTCGAAGCGGCCGAGCATTTCTGGCCTTGATATTCAAAAGCCCCGCGTATAATTGCAGTATTTGCAATTTCTATATTAGCAGAGGGATGAACGAGAATAAAATCCTTTCCACCAGTTTCTCCAACTATTCGCGGATAGGTTTTGTAGCGATGAATATTCTCGCCGATTGTTTTCCATATATTTTGAAAAACGGCGGTCGAGCCTGTGAAGTGTATCCCTGCAAAATCCGGATGTTTAAAAATAATATCTCCAGCTTCCGGGCCATCTACATAAATTAAATTAATTACTCCATCTGGTAAGCCGGCTTCCTTAAATATCTGCATAATTACATTAGCAGCATAAATCTGCGTATCTGCCGGTTTCCATACAACCACGTTTCCCATAAGAGCAACACTGCTTGGCAGGTTACCAGCAATGGCAGTAAAATTAAAAGGCGTTAGTGCAAATACAAAGCCTTCCAAAGGTCTGTGTTCAACTTTATTCCAAACCCCTCGCGGAGATATTGGTGGTTGCTGAGCATAGATCTCACTCATATACTCCACATTAAAGCGGAGAAAATCAATAAGCTCACAAGCAGAATCAATCTCTGCCTGGTAGGCATTTTTTGATTGTCCAAGCATTGTAGCGGCATTTAGTTTGTTTCTATAAGGTCCGGCAATTAAGTCGGCAGCCTTTAAAAAAATAGAGGCTCTTTCCTGCCATGCTAATTTCTCCCAATCTCTTTTGGCATCCAATGCTGCTTGAATAGCCGCATGGATATGACTCTTATCACCTTGATGATAATAGCCTAAAATATGTTGATGATCATGTGGAGGCCGTAAAGCTTTTTTATTATTTGTTCGTACTTCTTTAGCTCCAATATACATTGGAATATCTACTTCAAAAGAGCGTGCAGCCTCAATGGCTTCTTTTAGTAATTTGCGTTCTGTACTGCCTGGTGCATATGAGAGAACCGTTTCATTAATAGGTATGGGTACCTTGAAAAATCCCTTTGACATAGTAAAAGCTTTAGGTACAAAGATACTGTTTTATATAAAAACGCATCGTTTGTAATTAGTTATATCATTGTAAACTTAAATTATTGTTTATTTTTGATCTGAAATGATTAATACCCTTCGATTACTTTTATGGCCGTTTTCTCTGCTTTATGGATTGGTGATTGCCATTCGTAATTTCCTGTATGACAAGAACATTTTTAAGTCTCAAAAGTTTGACCTGCCTGTCATTGTAATTGGAAACCTGGCGGTTGGCGGCACTGGTAAAAGCCCTTTAACCGAATACCTGATTCGTTTATTAAGAGATTCTTTTAAAGTAGCAAGCCTCAGCAGAGGTTATGGAAGAGAAACAACCGGATTTATATACGTAGAAACAACGGATAGCTTCACAAAAGTTGGAGACGAACCCCTGCAGTTTAAAACCAAATATCCTGAAGTTACTGTTGCGGTATGTGAAGATCGGGTAGAAGGGGTGAAGCGATTAAAAGACACCCATGATGTTATTGTTTTAGATGATGCCTTTCAGCATCGGGCATTAACTCCTGGTTTAAGTATCTTATTATTTGATTATGAAAGCCTGTTTAAACCTCGCTTGTTGTTGCCTGCCGGTAATTTGCGCGATTCCTTTACACAGCGTAAAAGGGCAGATCTGATTATCATAACAAAAACACCGTCTTCGCTTTCCGAAGAAAAGAAAACAGCAGCAGTTAAAAGAATGGCAGTAAATGCTAATCAACAAATTTTGTTTTCTTCATTAAGCTATGGAAGCCCTTATAATATATTTAATGCATCAGAAACCAAGGACGATTTGCTTAATCAGGAAAGCGATATCTTATTGGTTACCGGTATTGCCAACCCAAAACCTTTATTGAATTATTTAGAAGGTAAGTGCCATAAAATTGAATTAGTTTCATATCCTGATCATCACAGCTATACAGAAAAGGATATGGAGTTTATTGTTAAAAAGTATACAGCTCTATCTGCTAAGAATAAAATCATAGTCAGTACAGAGAAAGACCTTCAGCGTTTAAGGAAATTTTTAAACAACCCTCTTTTAAGCAATTTACCCATCTGGATTATACCTGTCGAAGCCTGTTTTAACGAAGAAGATAGCCGGCAATTCACTTCTCTTATTTTAAACTATTGCCACAAAAAGGTAAAGTGAAGAGATAAATGTATTTTCGTAAAAAATAAAGATTATGAACAGAGAGCTAGAAGAAACGTTAAAATATATCAACCAGCATGTCGGCGATTTTAAACCAGAAGTTGGAATCATATTAGGTACCGGCCTTGGTAAACTAGCTGGTGAAATTGAGATAGAAAAGCAATTGATGTATGCTCATATCCCTAATTTCCCTGTTTCTACGGTTGAGTTTCATTCCGGTAAATTAATATTTGGTACACTCAACGGTAAAAAAGTGGTTGCTATGCAAGGCCGTTTACATTATTACGAAGGCTATTCCATGCAGCAGATAACTTTCCCGGTACGTATTTTAAAGCTGTTGGGTATTCAACGATTATTTGTTTCAAATGCCAGCGGTTCATTAAATCCGGCCATAAAAAAGGGCGATTTGGTCTGTATCGAAGATCATATAAACCTCCTTCCTGATAATCCGTTGCGTGGCAGTAATTTAGATAAATTAGGCCCTCGCTTTCCTGATATGAGTAAGCCTTATTGCAGAAATCTGCAGAAAGAAGCCATACGAATTGCTGCTGAGAAAAACATAAAAATGCATCAAGGTGTTTATGTTGCAATTATGGGTCCCAATCTTGAAACACGTGCAGAATATCGTTATATGCGTATCATCGGTGGTGATATTGTAGGTATGAGTACAGTGCCGGAGGTAATAGTTGCCAACCATATGGACTTAAAAGTATTTGCCATATCAGTTGTTACAGATGAGGGCTTTCATGAAGACCTGCAGCCGGTTTCTTTTGAAGAAATCGTCGAAGTTGCATCACAAACAGAACCATATATGACTGAGATTTTAAAAGAATTAATAGCTTTGTAAAGAATGATGAACTTCCGCTTTTTTATAATTGGAGTCCTTTTATGTCTCACCTCGCAAATCCTTTTTGCACAGGTTCCAATAGGAAGTGGAGAACAATGGGGTGAGGATCTTGATTCTCTTCGAAATGCAGAGGAATTAAAGGAAGATTCAATTATTTACAATGCAAGCTACATTCGCTATACCACATTAGAGCGTATGAAGCTTGGTACCTATACCGTTCAGATAGATACCGGCTTAAGAGGATTTCAATATTATAACCCTCAAAATAACCCCTACAACCCCAGTATCAATAATGGAAGTTATGGTTTAGCAACACGCGATCTGCTCTTTAGTCCATCAAAAACCATAGGTTTTCAGACCGGCTTTCACAGTCTTGAGCGTTATTTGCTTCACCCGGATTCTATTCGTTACTATCGGGCTCGTTCACCTTTTTCAGAGCTGGGTTTTGTAACTGGCGACCAGGTTTTTCGAGCTACGGTTGCCCAGAATATTACTCCTAATTGGAGCATTGGCGGTGAAATAAACTTTGCCCTTGCAAAAGGCATTTATCAAAATCAACGATACAATGATTCAAAATCAGCGGTTTTTTCCTGGTATGAATCTGATAATAACCGATATAATCTTTTAACCAATCTGGTGTTTAATACCTTGGTCGCGACCGAAAATGGATCGGTCTTAAACGACACGCTTTTTGACGTTAAAGGAAGGCAGCCTAGTGAAGCTGAAATTGTTCGGTTAGTAGGGCAAAGGGAAGAACGCCCACGACAAACCTGGAAAGATTATAGTTTCTTTCTTCGCCAAAGCTTCTTTATCGGCAGAATAGATTCTATTAATCCGGGCACGCAGGAGGTACAGATCTTACCTACCCAACGTGTTTCACATACTTTACGATTAAGCAGTAAAAAGTTTAAGTTTTATAAAAATGAGGATGATGCAAATGGTGCCTTCCCATTCACGCAAGATCCGGCTATTCTAACCAAAGATTCGACCCGCTTAAAATCAATCAGCAATGAGTTTGGGTATAGCTTCTATTTGCGGGGTAAATCAACTTCCTTTATAAAGAATGAGGTGAAGCTTGATTTACGTCTTCAGAATGAAATATCATGGTTTAATGCCAAAGATGATAAATTTAGCTTCCAGAATACAACCCTTAAAGCCGGTATTGGCTATCGCTTTAGCGATCGTGTAAACATTGTAGGAGACCTTAATCAGATTGTTGCAGGCAGAAATTTTGGCGACTATCTCTATGAAGCAAATGCAAACTTTTTGCTTAGCAATACCGTTGGCCGTATCATCCTGGGAGGTTATATACAAAACAAATCGCCTGAGTACCTTTTTGAACATGTTAACTACCAATACCATAAGTGGCCTGAGAATCCAGACGAAGCATTCAATTTTGATAAAACCAAGATCAACAACCTTTCCTTTACTTACGAAAACACCAAACTGGGCTTTACAGGTAAAGCAGAGTATTTCCTGATGAATAATTATCACTATTATAAGGAAGTTGATAATCCGGATTTTACTGATATACTGATGCGGAAGATAGAACCCACTCAAATAACAGCTAATATCAATATGCTGAAAATCTCGGTGGGAGAGAAGCTCACATTTGGCAGGTTCCATTTTGATAATTATGCCGTATATCAGAAGTCTGATTATATGAGCGTACTGCAAACTCCGGAATTGTACACCTGGCATAGTTTCTATTATAATAACATTCTCGTAAAAGTTGTAAACTTTAATATTGGCTTTGATGTGCGTTTTAACACACCGTTTGTGGCACCTTCTTATGCCATTAATGTTGGCCAGTTTTACAATGATAATGCAGATATTGAATTCTCAACATACCCCGTTGTTGATGTTTGGTTAACAGCAACGCTTAAGCGTACAAACTTCTTTCTTCGATACGATTATGCCAATCAAGGACTGCTTTCGAACGGCTATTATACAGTCAGACGTTACCCAATGGCAGATGCAAACCTTCGATTTGGATTAACATGGAAGTTTTATGATTAAGTTATTTGAAATATTATCTTTGTCAATTAAAATTGAAAAATATGAGTAAAGCAATAATAAAAACTGAAAAAGGAGATATGACCGTAGAGTTCTACGATAAAGATGCCCCTAATACGGTAGCGAATTTCCTGAAATTAGCGAAGTCTGGTTATTACGATGGAGTAACTTTCCACCGTGTAATTCCTGATTTTGTAGTTCAAGGAGGTGATCCAACAGGAACAGGAGCAGGTGGCCCGGGCTATTCAATTGACTGTGAGCTTGATGGTGAAAATCAATACCACGACCGCGGTGTTTTATCGATGGCACATGCCGGTAGAAATACAGGTGGTTCTCAGTTCTTTATTTGTCATAGCCGCAGTAATACTGCTCACCTTGACAGAAACCATACTTGCTTTGGTAAAGTAGTTGAAAACGTGGATGTAGTTGATGATATCCGTCAGGGAGATAAAATCACAGGCATTGAAATTATAGAAGAATAAATAACGGGTTCTGAATCGTTAGAACTGAATCCATAAATAACATAGATGAATTTAAGAGGAATTGTTGCAGTATCGGGAAAGCCCGGTCTCTTTAAGTTGGTAGGACAGAATAAAGCAGGTTATGTACTTGAAAGTCTGGATGCTCAAAAGATTAAAACGGTAGTAAGTTTATCTGCCAATAAAATGGCTTCTCTCGAAGACATTACTATTTTTGGCGATGAGGATGATATCCGTTTGCCTGATGTTTTTGAACAGATGAAGTCTGAAGAAAACCTGCCGGATGTTAAAACAGCTACAGGAAGTGATTTACGTGATTTCTTCAGAGTTGTAGCTCCTCATCACGATGAAACCCGTGTTTATAGTTCTGATATAAAGAAAATCGTAAGTTGGTTCAAGATCTTAAAAGAGCTGCCTTTGTTTCATGAAGAGGCACCAGAGCCTTTAGATGCAGGAAGAGAGAAAGCTGCGTCAGAAGAATAACAAAAAACTAACATAAAAAATAAAAGGGTGTCTTTACAGGCACCTTTTTTAGTTAGTAAAATAAATAAGCAAAGCAATAATAGCAACTCCTATAATAATTGCAATGGTCATTGATTTGCTTTCGCTGACTTGGTTGCCACCTTTAAAACGATAGTTTCTTTTTCCAAAATTACTCATAGCTTAATTTCCTTTCATTATTTTAATCAATCTACCCATATGATGAATATAACGACATTTTTCCATAAATAAAAGCTGGTATATCTATTCATGATGATAAGGCTCGCCCTTTAAAATGCTAAATGCACGATATAATTGTTCACTAAAGAATAAGCGAACCATTTGATGCGAAAAAGTCATTTTCGAAAGAGAAAGTTTAGCATCAGAACGATCCTCAATGCTTGCATCAAAACCATAGGGACCGCCAATAACGAAAATAAGATGCTGAGTACTTGATAGCATTTTCTTACTTAGAAAATTAGCGAACTCTACCGATCGGTATTCCTTGCCTCGTTCATCTAATAATATAACACAATCTCCACTGTTAATATGTTTTAATA
Source organism: Albibacterium bauzanense (assembly GCF_004339765.1). Classification (GTDB taxonomy): domain Bacteria; phylum Bacteroidota; class Bacteroidia; order Sphingobacteriales; family Sphingobacteriaceae; genus Albibacterium; species Albibacterium bauzanense. The sequence goes on from NZ_SMGO01000002.1 coordinate 982,258, forward strand.
TTTGTTCAGATTCTTTTGCCTTTTGCTGCTCCTTGCTCAAGTTTTTACTGTTCTTTATATCCGGAATAACAATCATCTTAAAATTAATATAAAATTTTAAGCGTTTTTGAAAGCTGTCAATACCTTCAATTAAGTAGGAATCGTCTGTCTTACCAATACAAATAAGGCTTATCTTCATGAAGGCTGCTTTTTTATAACCTGAAATAACTGTAAAGTTAATTTTTCAAAGCCGTTCTTAAAGATTAAATTCGGAATTTATTATAAATATGAGCTTTCAGAAAGAAGAATACTACCAGAATAATATAACAAGTACCGCTACTAACATTAAACAGTTGAATAGCAAAATCAACCGTTTCTCGTTTTTACGGCTGGCTTTGATTTTAGTAGGAGGCTTTGCTTTGTTTCAGGTAATACAATCAGAACAACTAACACTTACTTTAATTACCTTTTTTGGAATAGTAATCTTGTTTTTCTGGTTGGTCTTCGTTCAAAGTAAACTGGTTAAAAGCAAAGAAGTACTTGAGCGCTTTTTGAAAATAAACGAAAATGAAATCGCGGTCTATAACAATCGCAGCAGCAATATCTATAGCAATGGAGAAAGCTATGTAGACGATAAGCATTTATATAGCTCTGATTTGGATATATACGGCGATTCTTCGCTGTTTCAACTGGTTAATAGATGCTCGAGCATTGGTGGTATTCGAAAGCTGGCAGAGTGGCTCAATAAGCCTTCAGGGAAACAAGATATTGAAGCGCGACAGGAGTTTGTTGAAGAGCTATCCGCTGATTTTAACTTTTGGCAAAATATTCAGGCTCAACTGATTTTTACACTCGACAAGCCTACTGATTATAAAAAGAAATTAGAAACATATCTTTCTAAGACGATCCCTATAACGTCAATTACGTTTCTTAGAACCTATGTAAAGATCACTCCGTTTTTAATGCTTGCCTTATTAGCAGGAAGTTTCTTTTCCTCTAAGCTATTGGCGCTATTTATAATTGTCGGTATCCTTCATCTGCTATTGAGTATTTTCTTTGCCGGAAAGGTTAACCAAATTATTGTCGATGTAAACATTGCCGGTAGTGCATTGCTATCCTTTTCTTCCGTTTTTCAATCTATTGAACAAAGAGAGTGGAAAAGTACATTAGCTAAATCTTTGCTTAATAACATTCAGGCCGAAACGAATAACCTGGTTTCGCTATCCATTAAAAACCTATCCAAGATCTGCGAAAGACTGGATGTACGTTTAAATGTCTTTGTCGGAACGGCATTGAATGTGTTTTTGTTATGGGATCTGAAACAGGTGTTTGCTTTGGAAGAATGGCGTAAAACGCAATCATCAGGCATCTCAGAGGCATTTGATTTACTATCAGAATTTGAAGCGATTGGTAGTATGGCAACCTTGCATTTTAATCGCCCCGATTGGGTTTTTCCTCGTATTAATAGCGATCAGACGCATGTATTCGAAGCAAGTCAGCTAGCTCATCCATTTATCAGCGATCAAGAGGTTGTAGCAAATGATTATTCATTAAAAAGCCATTGTATTGCCCTGATTACAGGCTCTAATATGGCAGGTAAAAGTACTTTTCTTCGAACTGTTGGTATCAATGCTGTATTGGCTTATGCCGGAGCTCCGGTCAACGCTTCGTCTATGGAAATATCGGTTATGCAAATGGTTACTTATATGCGTATCCGCGATTCTATTAATGAAAGCACATCTACCTTTAAGGCTGAGTTAAACCGTATTAAACAAGTGTTAGAGGAAGTGGAAATCAATGCAAATACGTTCTTCTTATTGGATGAAATGTTACGGGGAACGAATTCAGTTGATAAATATCTAGGCTCAAAAGCAATTATCGAAAAATTGATTGCCAATAAAGGAGTCGGCATGGTGGCAACACATGATTTAAAGCTAGCCGATCTATCAGAAGTATACCCTGATTATGTAAGGAACTTCCATTTTGATATTCAGGTTAAAGGAGAAGATATGCTGTTTGATTATCTGTTAAAAGACGGTGCTTGTACAATATTTAATGCATCCTTACTTCTGAAAAAAATAGGAATCCACATTTAAATCTATATTCATTCTGTATGCGGAATTATGTATTAGTAATCTTGCGCGGTATGGGACAAGTTATGTTCCAAAACAATGCATTGTCGGGTCTGCTGTTCCTTGCCGGTATATTCTATAATTCGTGGCTACTAGCTTTAGCTGTAGTTTTGGGTACAGTTATTAGTACGGCAACCGCTCAGCTTTTAAAATATTCGCAAAGCGAAATTGATGATGGCATTTATGGTTTTAATGGTGCTTTGGTTGGCGTTGCTATTTGGTTCTTCTTTGGTTTTAGCATCATTACTACTGCTGTTTTAATAGCAGGTGCCGCACTTTCTACTCTTCTTATGTATGGAATGAAGAAATTCGTTCCTCCATTTACTGCGCCTTTTGTGCTGGTTACCTGGTTAATGATCCTCCTTCTTCTTTTTGTTTTACAAGTACCCTTAGTAGCTCCGCCAATTTCGGAGAGCAATTCTTTCGATTTATTGTCTACCTTAAGTAAAGGATTTTCTCAAGTCTGGTTTCAGGATAATATAGTAACCGGAATCTTTTTCCTGCTTGCTTTGGCAGTTAATTCACGCACTTCGGCTATCTATGCATTATACGGATCTGCATTGGGTGCTTTGATAGCCATGCTGCTTTCCCAGCCTATTTCTATGATCAATGCCGGACTTTTTGGTTATAATGCAGTTCTCTGTGCCATTGCTTTAGGCGACAAAAAGCTGTCGTCCTTTTTATGGGCTACCTTAGCAATTGCTTTATCTGTTATTCTTAATCTGGGTATAGGAAGCCTTGGATTTATCACCTTAACTTCGGCTTTTGTTCTTGCAACCTGGGTTGTATTGTATATTCAACGACTATTCCCAAAAGCTCAATAAGCTCTTCCTGTTTTCATTTCACTTCTCGATTGTTTTCATTTCATTTCTTATCAATAAAAGCTTGGATCAAGCTTTAAAACTCTGTTAGTTAAACAAGAATCAGACACGATTCAAACAAGGTTCAAGCAAGGAACAAATAGGCCTAATACCACTGTTCTGTCCCTGTTTGGTCCCTGTTTGAACCCTGTTTAACCCTTGTTTGAATAAATCAAATTAAAAGCGGGAAGGATTGCTGATTAATTGTTATTTTTAAAAATTATTAAATTGACGAAAAAACGAATATTGATACTATGAAATTACTTGAAGGAAAAACTGCTTTAATTACAGGTGCGTCTAAAGGAATTGGACGTAGAATAGCAGAAATGTTTGCTGAACAAGGTGCGAATGTAGCATTTACCTATCTTTCATCTGTTGAAAAGGGAGAGGCATTGGAGCAGGAGCTTCAGGTTTTTGGAACAAAAGTAAAGGGTTACCGATCAGATGCTTCTAAGTTTGATGAAGCCGAGACATTAATTCAGTCTATTGTAAGTGATTTTGGAACGTTGGATGTTGTGGTAAATAATGCAGGTATCACAAAAGATGGTTTGCTGATGCGGATGAGTGAGGAGAATTGGGATGACGTTATTGATATCAATCTGAAATCGGTATTTAACGTTACAAAAGCTGCTTCAAAAATTATGATGAAGAACCGAAAAGGTGTTTTTATCAATATGAGTTCGGTAGTAGGGGTACAGGGAAATGCTGGTCAGGCAAACTACGCAGCCTCGAAAGCTGGTATAATCGGCTTTTCTAAATCAGTTGCGAAAGAGCTGGGTTCTCGGAATATTCGCACCAATGTGGTTGCTCCAGGATTTATCCGTACAGAAATGACTGATGTATTGGATCCGAAGGTAGTAGAAGGATGGGAGCAGGCTATTCCATTGAAACGTGCTGGTGAACCAGAAGATGTTGCTAATCTTTGTGTTTTCTTGGCCTCAGATATGAGTGCTTATATTACCGGACAAGTAATACCGGTTGATGGCGGAATGCTTTAATCAGGGTTGTTTACGTTATTTTTCATGAATGATAACGTAAACATCTTCGTTATCTTTTTTCATGAAATATTTCTCGCGAGCGAACTTCTGAAGTTTTTTAGGATCGGAGGTTAAGTCATTCAGATCGCTTTGGATTTTCTCGATCTCCTGTGTATAGAATTTCTTTTCTTGCTGAAGTTCTCTTAACTGGCTTTGGTAGTGATATTGAGAAGAAAGATCATTGCGATCAAAGAACAACATCCACACTACAAAAGCTAAGCTTGCAATTACATATTTGTTTTTGATGATATTCAATAACCGATGCATAAAACAAATATAAACTTTGGAATTGAGAAAGCACAAAAAAACGTGTAAAAAAGAAAAGGTTGATCATTTTCTGAATGATATAATCTCTCTTTTTCGTTTAAGATAGATGGGTCTTATATGAGCCTGATTTATACTCAGATTAACACTGATATCAACTTGTTGTCGTCTGTTTACCTTGCCGCTAAGATTTTTCTGCTTGGCTATGTGGCGGAAATCGAAGCACAAATGTTCGGTTTTGCATAAAAGTTCAATAGAATTACTGCTGTTGAACCTTATACAAATGTTTCATAGAAGCACTTCAGCCGGCATATTGCCAAACCGATGTTATGTGTTCGGTATTTTCTGTTGTTAGTTAATTCCAAGTTCTTTGTGCATTGTGTGCCATTCTTTTCCAAATTCAATCATCTCTAATGCAGCTTTTCGTTTGTCTTCGGGCAGGCATTGTATGCAAGTTGGATACTGAATGCCTTTGTAATGTACTTTACAATTAGGGCATAACTCCATATTTTTTAAATCATAGTTAGAAGCACATCTTCTACAAGCAGTTATTGTGTCTGCAAATGAAAGATATTTTATGTCGTCAGTTAAATAGAGTAAAAATGCTTCTTTCCCGATTGTTTCTTCATTTTTGGTTTTAGCTTTTTCTCTTTGAAACCAATATTTTATATTTGATAAATTGTGATTGTTTTTCCATTTGTCTTTAGATACAAAACACTTGTCTCGAACATCAAGAGCTTCTTCGTCTGCATAAAAAATTGTGATGAGTTCTTCTAACGATTTATAAATTGGTTCATCAAACTCGTGTTGGCATACTGCACAACGATATTGTGGTAGTTTCCTCACTCTCTTGTTAGGACGGTTGTCTCCACAATTTGTGCATAAAGGAACAGCTATGTAATCATAGTTTTTTACAATATGTTTCTTAAATTCTGATTTATCAATGTCAGAATTAGTTTCTTTAAAAATTTGAGTGTGTTTTCTTGTTATTTCTCTTTCGTAGTCGGAATATTTTTTTGGATGAGAACGATGCTGAATTGTTAAAGTGTCTGTACTGTCACATATTTCGCATTTTTCTTTAAGAATTTTAGCTCGTCTTTCTTTCCAATCTTTTGTGTGCCACGACCGTTGTCCTTCTCTGTAATCCTTCCAATATAGTTCCTTGGCAAGTTCTAATGAGATTTCTCCATCAGTCAACTTTTCCTTTAATTCGATACGTTCGTTATATGTCAACATACTTCAATCATATTGTTTTAAACTATTTACAAATCAAAATATTTAATATATTCGAGCTACCATTCTTTTTCCTGCGTCAAAGTTCCATTGTACCTGCCACGCTCTACCGTCTATTTGGTCAAGCAAAATGAAGTTATATGTGTTTGTTGTAGGATAAAGAAAAAATCTACCATTCTTCTCTTCATCTTTAGTTACCTGTGAAATGTCAGATAGTGTAGTCTCAAATTGATTGTCTTTTAGGCTCCATTGGACTTGCCACATTTGTCCATTTCTTGTATTTAATTTGATAAAATTATACGTATTATTTGTAGCAAAGAGCCGATAGACAACAGTGCTATCCGTAGAAATATTTTGAATAAGAGGTTGGGATGTGCTTTGAGCAAAAGTTAGCATTGTCGTTAATACAAAAATCGATGTCAAAAAAATGTTTTCATACAATCCGTTGTTATTAGTGTTTGTTTCAGGCGTAGTGTCGGTTTATGCTGACACATAACGTTTCGGGGCTTGACGACAGTGGCGGAATAGAAAGCAAAAACTTTCAATTATATACCAACCTTAGGATAAGCCAATTACTATTTACTAAATTATAAAAAAAGGAAATATAAATGGCTTATGCGGATAAAGAATTACTAACCTTGATTTAGCATTTAACCCGCCATTTCGCCAAACCCTTGTTAGCGGTAGTGCTATTTTAGATACTTCCAGTAGCGAACAATGCGCACAATGGTAAAGGAACGCTGCCTTCAATATTAAACACAACTGTTCCCATTGATGAGCTTCCTTGTCTCATATTTTTCCCGTCATGATTGTACAAAACTGTTCCCATTGAAGAACTTCCTTGTCTTATATTTTTTCCATCGATATTATATAAAATAGTTCCCATTGAAGAACTTCCTTTGCGAAGATTCTTGCCGTCCCAATTAAATAAAACGGTCCCCATCGAAGAACTTCCACTTCTGAAATTTTTTCCGTCAAAATTTAAAATTACAGATCCCATTGTAGAACTCCCTTGTCTTAAATTTTTATTGTCCCAATTAAATAAAACGGCTCCCATTAAAGAACTTCCTTGTCTAATTTTTCCGCTCATAATTTCTATATTTTATTTACAAATATTTTTATTTTTTATACTTACTTTGAATGTTAGCAATGTAATGTCGCTTTTGTTCGATACTGTGAATTTCGTCCATAACTAATTGAATTAACTCTTTCAAATCGTTAATATCAAAGTTGTCGTGATAACGTAAGTAGTGTGTCATATCATTGCCAAGCCAAGTTGCCCGTTGCAACAAATCTTTTAAATCAGCTTCCTGTGGAGTGCTGAAATTTTCACCGATTACACTTGCAAGTAATTTATCTTCAATTTTCCCTTCAAGAGAACTGTCTCTTTGAATTAAATAGTCTTTTACAAGATATTCAATCGCCTTTCTAAAACCCATACCAGCAATTTCATCAAGACCTGAATATTCGGCTTTTAATGACTGATTGTACGTTTCAATGAATTTTGATTTAAGTTTTTTTATTGTTTCAGGCCAATATGGTCCAATTGGTTGTCCATCTAAAAATCCAACAAACTTTGCTTGTCCTTGTCCTATGACTTGATGCACTGCAATAAATTGTTTACCACATTCTCTAAAAGTGCACTTCCAAACTGAATAGTTTATTCCTTGTTCAATGTTTTGGGAAATATGTCTTGGTTCTATTCCGTTATGACAATGCGGACATTGACTTGGATTGTCAACTCTACATTCAAAATTGTTATATACAAATTTCATCTGTTCAATATTTCTTTAGGGATCTGTTTAACATTACCGCTAACGTTTTGGCTATGCGCAGTGTCCCGAAGGGCATTGCGTATAGGTTTCATTGTAATGCGTTTTTCATTTTATTCCCTTCTCAAAGTCAACTTTTATTATTTCAAAAATTACTAATGCAATCCAGTTTAGGCCATGATTGATAATAGGCTTAAAAAAGTAATCAGGATATAAAATTTCTGTCGAGCTTAGGTTTTCTTGCCAAGTACCTTTTGTTAGATGGAAAAATCGATTTCTTATCAAAATCATAAAATCATAGAAACCGATAAAGGATAGTTTGATTTCTTGATTTAAAGTTTGACCCTTTAGTCCTTTTCCTGACATAGGTTTACCAGAGATTTTATCAATATAAATTTTATAGTATGCTTCTCTCAAGTCTATTTTGTCAATCGAATCAAAATCAATATCAATAGTTGACTTAAAAAAATCTTCTTCCTTAAATGTCTCTGATAAAAACCGTTTAAAAAACGCTAACTCCCCATCTTGTTCATTGTTAAAGAATGATTGAAGCTGCTTGTATGTTTTATCATAATTCTTATGTTTTGAAACATAAATTAGCGGTATGGAATATGAAATCCCCTCAATCACTCTATATAGGTAAAAAAAGGCTTCTAAGTGGTTATTCTTCTCAACAGCAATAAGACATTTAATGATTTCTGGCTCAATTGAGCCATAGAATTTTGAGTTAAATCTTGAACGCTTAAAGTACTCGTTCAAATCTTTTAATTTAACTTCATTTGGGTAGTTATTCAGAACAACCGACTGATTAATCTTGTCATTAGTTGAGAATGGAAAGTTTGAGTAGTTTACTCTAAACTTATACACCTTATTGTCATAGGTGTCCGTACAATTAATTGTGCCTGAGATCAAACGGAAAATGTTTAATATCTTATTTGCACTCTCAATTCTTAAATTCTGATGTTTAGTTGTCGATTTAAAAATTGGGTCTTCATATGTATAGCGGTTAATCATTGGTCAACTCGCTGAAATATTCCAATAACTCCAAACTATCCAATTCTCTGAGCTTAGAGTAATTCTTGAAGTAATCATATGAAAGTTCTCTTCTTAGTTTTCCTAATTTAATTTTTGAAGGATTAAAGTCTGAAAAAGCCTGGTCGAATGTTTTAATTGAATTCTCAAATTGGTCTACAGACAATTCTTGAATAGTTTTAAAAGATGTCTTCATTCCTACTGCAAAACCAACCAAGTTGTTAGCTTGTTTCAACCATTTTAAAGAAATTGGACTTACTTGAAATTTGGCTATGGCTTTTATTACATTTTCAAACGTAGAATCCTTATCAACTTTTTCTGCAGAAACGATCTTACTAACTATAAGTTCGTCCATTTTGTCTTGTATAATTTTCTTATTATCAACCATAGGGCTGTCAGCCATGTATGCCAGATAGGCTTGAACAAAGTCTGATTTATTGAAAGAATTCATTTTCATTTTAACAGCTCTTTCTTTTTCAGTTTGAACTTCAATCCCAAGTTCTTTAAAATCGAAAACATTTGCCATCATCACTTCAACTTGATGTCGAGGTGTCATTGGTTTTTGCCCGTTATTCAGAGTAATCATTCGGTAAAGCAGTTTGTCTACTGAATCACTGAACACAATATTTAGATACAATTTTCTTTCCAGGTCTATCTCCTTAGAGTCACTCACTCTCGAAAGAGTATTTAATCGTTGAATACCATCTAATACAAATGATTTTTTATGATTTTTTTCAAAGTACGCAGCGATATCGTCTTTTTTAGAAGCTTTAGAAATTGTCTTATCCACAAAAGCTATCGTTAATGATGGCATAATACAGCCGTCTACAATGTCTCGTTCCAGTTTTTCATAGAATTTTTTGTCTTGAAGTTTTCTTTGAAATTCGGTCTTACTAATTAGAGGAACCAACTTTTCAATTGCCTCCTTATAAGTGATTGAGCCACTAACGACAATTGCGTTAATTACTTCGTCAGAATCAATTTCGTATATATTCATTTTGTTTTTTTCTTTAATGCATTACAACAACACAATTAACGAAACGGAATTTCGCTAAACCGCTTCTATATCCGTATTACGTAATGTGTTCTTGCAAATATAATATTTACCTGTAAACCAGCAAGATAATAACTTTGCATTTTATAAATAGCGAAAAGTTGATATCAACGTTAACCTACATAAATCAGGCTTATACAAGACCAAACTATCTTAAAAAAGAAGAGGTCGGTGAATTCACCGACCTCTTCTTTTTTAAACAGGTTAATTATTTTGCAAATTTGAAGTTCTTTCCTAAGAATCTTGCATTGCTTCCTAATTCTTCTTCGATACGAAGAAGTTGGTTGTATTTAGCGATCCTGTCTGAGCGAGATGCAGAACCAGTTTTAATTTGTCCACAGTTTAGAGCTACTGCAAGATCTGCGATTGTATAATCTTCAGTCTCACCAGATCTGTGACTCATTACTGATGTATAACCGTTGTTTTGAGCTAATGAAACTGTATTGATAGTTTCTGTTAAGCTACCAATTTGGTTAACCTTTACTAAGATTGAATTAGCGATATGCTCAGTAATACCTCTTTGTAAACGAGTAACATTAGTTACGAATAAATCGTCACCTACTAATTGTGTTTTGTCGCCAATAGCTTCTGTTAAAGCTTTCCAGCCAGCCCAGTCATCTTCATCCAAACCATCTTCAATAGAGATGATAGGGTATTTCTTAGTCCAATCAACCCAATAGTTAACCAACTCTTCAGTGGTCATTTTCTTGTTGTCAGATTTGTGGAAGGTATATAGTCCGGTTTTCTTATCGTAGAACTCAGATGAAGCAGCATCCATAGCGATGTAAACATCTTCTCCTGGTTTAAAACCAGCAGTTTCAATTGCTTTCAATACAGTTTCAACAGCTTCTTCGTTTGATCCGATGTTAGGTGCAAAACCACCTTCGTCTCCAACATTTGTTGAGTAACCTTTTTTCTTTAATACATCTTTCAGATGGTGGAAAATCTCTACTCCCCAACGAAGTGATTCAGAGAAAGATTCTGCCCCTACAGGCATTACCATAAATTCCTGAAAATCTATTTTGTTGTCGGCATGTGAACCACCGTTTAAGATGTTCATCATTGGAACTGGCAATGTGTTTGCGTTTACACCACCGATGTAACGGTATAATGGTTGTCCGCTTTCTTGTGCTGCTGCTTTTGCAACTGCTAAAGAGACACCTAATATTGCGTTTGCTCCTAATTTTGCTTTGTTTTCAGTGCCATCTAATTCGATCATTAATTTGTCGATAGCATTTTGTTCAAAAACGTCAGCTCCATTTAATTCAAGAGCAATGGTTTCATTTACATTCTTTACTGCTTGTAAAACTCCTTTGCCTAGGTATGTTGATTTGTCGTTATCACGAAGTTCAACTGCTTCGTAACTTCCGGTTGAAGCACCAGAAGGAACTGCTGCACGTCCTACAAATCCATTTTGGGTTGTAACATCAACTTCGATTGTTGGGTTACCGCGCGAATCCAAAATTTGTCGCGCATGTACATCAATAATTAAACTCATTTTTATTATTATTTATTATAAAGGTTCTTAGTGTTAAAAGCACCCTAGTAAAAGGAATGTCAAATATAGGATATTTTAATTAAAATATTATTTCTCTAAATATAATACAATCTAACTAATCTGTTGTGCTTATGAAGTTATCGTATTGTATCTATGAAGTTATCAAAAAGGTACACTGAATCGTGTGGGCCTGGTGAAGCTTCCGGGTGATATTGTACAGAAAATGCTTTCTTTCCTTTAACCCGGATACCTTCAATGGTATTATCGTTCAGGTTTCTATGTGTGATCTCTACTTTGTCTGATTTCTCTACATCAGCGGCTATGATACCGAAACCATGGTTCTGGCTGGTAATTTCGCATTGGCCGGTAATAATGTTTTTAACAGGGTGGTTTATTCCACGATGCCCGTTAAACATTTTCTCTGTTCCGATTCCATTTGCCAGTGCAAGTAATTGATGTCCTAAGCAAATACCAAACATTGGTTTTTCTGAAGCGATGATATCTTTAACGGTTTCCAGCGCATAAGGCATTGCTGATGGGTCGCCGGGGCCGTTTGATACGAAATAGCCTGCAGGTTTCCATTCTTCCATTTCTGCGAAGGTAGTTTTGGCAGGGAATACTTTTACGTAAACATCACGATTGCCGAAGTTTCTCAGGATGTTTTTCTTTATTCCTAAATCTAATACAGCTATTCTGTATTCAGAGTTTTCATCTCCGTAATAATAAGCTTCTTTTGTCGATACTTTTGAAGATAGCTCAAGACCTTCCATGGATGGTACTTCTTTTAAGCGTGTTTTTAGCTCCTCAATGTCCAGGATTTCTGAGGATATGATAGCATTCATTGCTCCTTTGTCGCGGATATGACGAACAAGTGAGCGTGTATCAATGTCTGAAATACCGACTAAGTTTTCTTCTTCAAAATAGTTCTGAATAGACTTACTCGACATTTTTCTGCTCGGTGTAATGTTGTAGTTTTTGCATACCAGACCTGCTATTTGAATTTTCGCCGATTCCTCTTCATAATCGCTTATACCATAGTTTCCAATATGTGCATTGGTGCTTACCATGATTTGCCCGAAATAGGATGGGTCTGTAAAAATTTCCTGGTAACCGGTCATTCCAGTATTGAAGCAAATCTCGCCTGTTGTGGTTCCGATTTTTCCGGCTGCTTTACCATAATAAACAGTGCCGTCTTCTAATAATAAAATAGCTGGTAGATTTGTGTAAGTAGTCATTCTTTTAATTATTTCTTTTTCTAAATAGTAAGGCGTGAAAATTTTCAGAAATTATCGGATAAAAAAAATGGCCATTGAAGGCCTCAAATAAATGGAAAAGATGATTTATACCGTTGTTTTTGACAGTATCTTTGCATTGGGGAATGAAGTAAAAGACTTCAATTTTCACAAAGGACAAAGGTAAGAATTTTTTAATATATGTTTAAGCTTTTTTTAATTAAAGTTCTTTACGTAATCGGGCAACGGGGATATTCATAGCCTCCCGATATTTTGCTACAGTTCTTCTTGCAATGGGATAGCCCTTTTCCTTTAATATATCAGTTAACTTTTCGTCGGCCAGAGGTTTTCGTTTGTCTTCATTGGCAATGCACTCCTCTAATATTTTCTTGACTTCTTTATTAGATACTTCTTCTCCACTTTCTGTTTGAATGGCTTCTGAGAAAAAAGATTTTAATAAGAAGGTGCCGAACTCTGTTTGTACATATTTTGAGTTTGCCACACGTGAAACAGTGGATATATCCATATCAACCCGGTCTGCGATATCTTTCAGGATCATGGGACGTAAATTTCGGTCATCTCCTGTAAGAAAATATTCGTATTGATAGTTCATGATGGCACTCATGGTTTTTAAGAGCGTTTGCTGTCTTTGTTTGATGGCATCAATGAACCATTTTGCAGAATCTAGTTTCTGTTTTACAAACTGAACAGCTTCTTTCATCTTCTTATCTTTCTGATCTGATTTTTCATAATGCTGAAACATTTCCTGGTAGGATTTGCTTACCCGGAGTTCGGGCGCATTGCGTGAATTTAAAGTCAGAATTAATACACCGTCGTTGTTCTGAATATGGAAGTCGGGAATAACATGAAGTTGTTTTCCTGCAGCGGCTCCGGAATCGCCCGGTTTGGGGTTTAACTTTAAGATTTCATCGATAATAGCTTTCAGTTCTTCTGAATTGATGTTCAGAGTTCTTTCTAGCTTGTCATAATGTTTTCTTGTAAACTCTTCGAGGTGATTTTCTATAAGCTGTATAGCCTTTTGTATGGTTATGTTATCGCTGTCTTTCTTTCTTAATTGGATTAGTAAGCATTCTTGCAGATTGCGGGCTCCAACACCCGGAGGATCAAAGCGCTGAACTTTTTCCAACACATTGAGGATTTCTTCCTCGCTGGCAATGATATTTTGAGAGAAAGCCAGATCGTCTGTTAAAGATTCGATCGGGCGGCGCAGATAACCATCATCGTCTAAGCTTCCTATAATCTGATGGCCAATCAGTGAATCTTTTTCTGATAGAGACAGTAAATCTAATTGCTGCTTCAGGTTTTCAAAGAATGAATGCTGAATAGCTATTGGAATTTCTTTGCGGTCGTCTTCATCGTCATTGTTATGATTGCTTGAGCCGCTGTAATCATTGATATTGTCATCTTGTAAGTATTCCTCGACATTGAATTCTTCGTTATCCGAGGTTTGTTCTTCCTGCGTGGCTTGGTCGCCCGGATCTTTGTCGGGATAATCCTCTTGCGGCTCGTTCATATTTGCAAGGCTGAGATCTTCGAGAGCGGGGTTTTCCTCAAGCTCTTCTTTGATTCTTGCATCTAATGAAACGGTAGGCACCTGCAGTAGTTTGATAAACTGTATCTGCTGAGGTGATAGTTTTTGTAATAGTTTTTGTTGTAGACTTTGTTTAAGCATATTCTTTATACAGGGCAAACTTACATTAAAAACTGTAAAAATTTGCTGCTTGACAAAAATGCAGTTTCTGTTATATATGTTATTAGTGTTAATATAAAAAATCTTGTCGGTATCTTTATATTAATTTTCTTTTCTGGTAAAAATGAGTTTTAATTTTTCTAATATTGTAATACAATTTTTTCTTATCTATTCATTTAAACGACGAAACAATGGGAATGATTAAAGAATTTAAAGAGTTTGCCATGCGTGGCAGCGTGGTAGATCTTGCTGTCGGTGTGATTATTGGTGCTGCTTTTGGAAAGATCGTAACATCATTAGTTGATGATATGATTATGCCAATCGTAGGATTTATTACTGGTGGAATCGACTTTTCTTACATGAAATATGTGATAAAGGAGGGTGATGCCGCTAATAATGTTCCGGATGTGGCCATTATGTATGGTAATTTTATCAATGTAGTTGTTCAGTTCCTGATTGTTGCTTTCGTCATATTTTTGGTGATAAAAGGGATTAACTCATTACAGAGAAAGAATAAAGCAGAAGAGCCTGCACCTATACCTGGACCGACCCAAGAAGAACTACTTGCTGAAATTCGGGATTTGCTAAAGAAATAGATGTAAAATATTATCGTGTGATTATTTGATAATATAACGATTAAGGTTTACATTTGCATTCTCAATTTTTTTAGAATTAATATACAAGAGTTTTAATATAACGTCATGAAAAGAACATTTCAGCCTTCGCAGCGTAAAAGAAGAAATAAACACGGATTCAGAGAGCGTATGAGCACTGCAAACGGTAGAAGAGTTTTAGCTGCCAGAAGAGCTAAAGGAAGAAAAAGATTATCTGTATCTGACGAAGGTCGTCATAAATCTTAATTCATTATTAGCTGGTTGCTTTTCTACCTTATTATCCGTTAGGGTTTGAGTGTATTTGAGAAGTACCTGTTAAATGAAAAAAAATAAATTTAAAAAAGAAGAACGGCTTTGTAATAAAAGACTTATCAATGTCCTTTATGAAAGCGGTTCTTCTTTTATTTTATACCCTTATAAGGTAGTATTCCATCCGACCGACGAGCTTGCCGTACCTGTGCAAGTTTTGATATCTGTACCTAAACGAAGGTTTAAGCGTGCTGTTGATCGTAATTTATTGAAGCGCCGGATCCGGGAAGCTTATCGTTTACAAAAGAACAGTTTAATATATCCATCTCTGGGAGATAATCACATTTTGCTTTCTATTCAATATATAGGAAATAAGATTGAGCCTTATGATTATATTTTCAGCAAGATGAACGCACTTATGCTTAAATTGCACGATGAATATAGCAAAGTTCATATGGGATAAAGTTATAAAGAAGTTTTTTGGGTGGTTGTTTTTATTGATCATCCGAATCTATCAGATCTTTATTTCTCCTCTTTTTGGTGCTTCATGTCGTTATACACCAACCTGTTCTCAGTATGGCCTTCTCGCCATTAAAAAATATGGCCCTTTTAAAGGGGGGTGGCTGGCTCTGAAAAGAATTGGCCGCTGTCATCCATGGGGTGGCCATGGCCATGACCCTGTTCCTTAAAACACATTTATAAATAATAAATATCTTTGTGCATGAAAATCCTTCAGATTGAAACCGCTACTTCTGTTTGCTCCGTTGCTTTGTCTGTTTCTGGGACAACGACTCATTTGGCTGAATTGGATGAGCCCAATGCGCATGCTGCTAAGCTAACTCGTTTGATTGAACAGGTTGTGCAGGAAGCATCGTTGACTTTATCTGATCTGGATGCTATAGCAGTGAGTAAAGGGCCGGGCTCTTATACGGGTTTGCGTATTGGTGTTTCTACGGCAAAAGGATTGTGCTATGGACTGGAGATTCCTTTAATAGCCATTGACTCATTGCACTCGTTGGCAGCTGGCTTTGTGCATAAAAATGTAAGCTTGCCTGCAAATGCATTGGTTTGTCCGATGATTGATGCACGCCGTTTAGAGGTATATACAGCAGTTTTTAATAAAGATCTGGTATTACAGCAGCCTACTAAAGCTCAGATCATTGATGTAAATTATTTTGATTCCTTGCCTTCGGATATCCCCTTAGTTTTGTTTGGAGACGGTGCAGATAAGTTTAAAGAGATGTTTGCTGATAAGAAG
Organism: Albibacterium bauzanense; assembly: GCF_004339765.1. Classification (GTDB taxonomy): domain Bacteria; phylum Bacteroidota; class Bacteroidia; order Sphingobacteriales; family Sphingobacteriaceae; genus Albibacterium; species Albibacterium bauzanense. Next base: position 998,183 of record NZ_SMGO01000002.1, read on the forward strand.
AATATTCGGGTAGTTTCTGATTTCAGACAATCTGCCGCTTTTCTTAGCAAGCCGGCTTATGAGGCATTTCTTAATTCTGATTTCGAAGATGTAGCTTATTTTGAGCCTTTTTATCTGAAAGATTTCGTTCCTATGAAACCTAAGAAAAAGCAAGAAGGAGTATAAATATATACTCCTTCTTCTTGTTATTTATCTAATGTCAATCTTGTTTACCCACATTTAGATGAGCCACAATCTTTACAGGTCAGGCATCCTTCCTGGTAGTGTAAGTTTGTTGAATTACAGTTCTGACACTTTTGCTTAGTTGCTTCAGTACCATCCGGAACATAGCGTTTCAAGGCACGGGCAACACCATTTTTCCAGGTATTGATAGATTCATCTAATTGTAAGCTGCTGATCAGGTCAACCACTTTTTCAATAGGCATTCCGTGACGCAATGTGCTTGAAATTAGTTTTGCATAATTCCAGTATTCCGGATTGAATTTATAGGATAGTCCTTCAATGGTTGTTTTGTATCCACGTTTGTTTTCGTATTGGAAGTCATAACGGGAAGTTCCATCTTCATTGTAGTTTTTGATGATGAGTCCTTTATTCAGCCATCTTGGGATAATTATTCCATCCTCATCGTCTGTAAGACCCGTAAATATTTCATAAGGACGATCGTCTATTAATCCGATAAATGCTATCCATTTATCTTTGTTGTTTTGGAAGCGGACAATGTCAGCATCTAAAACGGTTGGACGAATGGTCGGGAATATAGAAAGACCTCCTATGGTTTCTTCTTCTTTCTTTTCTTCGTTTGAAATAAGAACTCCGGCACGAGATCCATCGCGATAAACGGTTACCCCTTTACATCCTGCTTTCCAGGCTTCCATGTAAAGCTCACCTACAAGATCTTCGGACACATCGTTCGGCATATTAATGGTTACGCTAATGGAATGATCTACCCATTTTTGAATAGCACCTTGCATTTTAACCTTCTTAAGATAGTCTACATCATTGGATGTAGCTTTATAATAAGGAGATATTTCAATAAACTTATCAAGCTCTGCCTGAGTATAGTTCCTGGTAATATCGTGTCCATTAATTTCCATCCATTCTTTAAAGCGATGGTGGAATACTACGTATTCTTCCCAAGAATCACCTACTTCATCTACGAAATCAACGCGCACATTTTTATCATTGGGATTAACTTTTCTTCTTCTTTTGTAAACAGGAAGAAATACTGGTTCAATTCCAGATGAAGTTTGTGACATCAAACTGGTGGTTCCTGTTGGCGCAATGGTAAGTAAGGCAATGTTTCTTCTGCCATACTCGGTCATCTGATAATAAAGTTCAGGATCAGCTTCTTTTAAACGCAATACGAAAGGGTTGTTTTTTTCTCTTTCGGTATTGTATATAGCAAATGCACCACGGTCTTTTGCAGTTAAAACAGATCCACGGTATGCTTCGATAGCCAATGTTTTGTGGATGTTAACTGAAAATTCTACTCCTTCATCGCTTCCATATCTTAAGCCTAAGGCAGCTAACATATCACCCTCTGCAGTGATTCCTATGCCGGTTCTGCGACCTTCTTTTGCTTTTTTACGGATTTCTAACCATAAGTTATGTTCAACTCCCTTAATAATGATATCTTCCGGGTCGTTTTCAATCTTTTTTAAGATGGCATCAATCTTTTCTAATTCAAGATCGATGATGTCATCCATGATTTTCTGTGCATAATGCACGTGTTTTTTGAACAGATCCCAGTTGAAGCTTGCCTTTTCTGTAAAAGGATTATCAACATAAGAGAATAGGTTGATAGCTAATAAGCGGCATGAATCATATGGACAAAGAGGTATTTCTCCGCAAGGATTGGTGGAAACAGTTTTATAACCCAAGTCTGCATAACAATCAGGTAAAGATTCGCGGATGATGGTATCCCAGAATAGAATTCCCGGTTCAGCAGATTTCCATGCATTATGAACAATCTTTTTCCATATTCTGCCAGCGTCTGTCTGGTTTTGATGGCTAGGATTGTTGCTTTCAATAGGATACTGCTGTGTATAAGGCGTATTGCTTTCTACAGCACGCATAAAGGCATCGTCTATACGAACGGATACATTGGCACCTGTAACCTTACCTTGAGTCATCTTGGCATCTATAAAGCTTTCTGCATCTGGATGTTTTATAGCAACTGACAGCATGAGAGCTCCTCGTCGGCCATCTTGTGCTACCTCACGGGTAGAGTTAGAATAACGCTCCATGAAAGGAACTAGTCCGGTAGATGTTAGCGCAGAGTTTTTTACAGGTGAGCTTTTTGGCCGGATATGAGAAAGGTCATGACCAACACCTCCTCTTCGTTTCATTAATTGTACCTGTTCTTGATCGATCTTCATAATTCCTCCGTAGGAATCGGAAGGGCCGTCTGAGCCAATTACAAAGCAGTTTGAAAGAGAGGCGATTTGGAAAGGATTTCCAATTCCTGTCATCGGGCTGCCTTGAGGTATGATGTATTTGAAATCCTTTACCAGATCGAATATTTCATCTTCTGTTAATGGATTTGAATAGTTCTTCTCGATTCTGGCTATTTCACTGGCAATTCTCCGATGCATATCATCCGGAGTTTGCTCAAATAAAGTTCCGTAAGAATCTTTTAATGCATATTTGTTTACCCAAACGCGAGCAGCAAGTTCATCGCCTTTGAAATATTTGAGGGAAGCCTCGAATGCTTCATCCAAGGTGTAGGTTTTAGTTTTTTCGGTGGGCTTCGTTATTTCCATATCAATTTGGGGTTTTGTATTATTTAATGAACTATATTGATAATATACCTGAGAATAAAATAGTATAAACAAATATACCTTTTTATAATTTTATTTTAAACTCAAAAATGAAGATTGGTGTAAATGTTTACAAACATTTAATGTTAATATGTTGATAACAAGATAATTGTGTTTTTATAATTGTGGAGAAGTTTTATTTTTTGACAATTATATAGAAATCTGTGCTAGAAGAATTAAAAAATTATGTATGGTTTATAAGGGTTATTCAGCTAGAAACCTGCCATACAGGTTGGTAATGAACTGATCACCGTTTCCGGATAGCTGTAATGAGAAGGCATAGAATTTTTTGAACCCAAAGTTAGTTGAATTCTGATAGTTTTTTAGAAAAGGTGCGTTTAGATTTCTTTCGATGGCAGCATCTGAGTTTTCACGTTGAATAAAAAGTGAAAAGTTAGATGATGTAGCTTGAAGTTCATTGTAGAGAATGTAGTTTTCATCTTTAATCAAAAGGTCATTCTCATTAATGTTTTCTAAGTACGCGGCTAAAATGGATTCTGTATTTGCTAATACAAGGTATCCGTTTGCATAGGTAAAGAATGGTCTTTTAAAATCTTTGAATGGATCTCCCAGGGAGTAATATAGAAGATTGGAATTGTCGAATTGGCGACTGCTGCTATCACTGCTTGCTGTACTTATTTTATTGGCAATTTGAGAATATTCTAATGAATCACGAATAGCAATTAATCCGATCTCTTCTCCTGATTTCAAAGTAAGTTTGGCAAATTCATTTCCCCAGATAGATAGCAGTTCATCGTCAACAACGACATCATTCTCACTTTCAATATACCTGATCTGCTCTTTTAGCTGCTTTATTTCGTTTCGTTTTTCTAAGATCTTTTCAAGATTATTATGGAAATCTGTATAGTCTGAAATGCCATAAGTCGCGACTTCAGCGGTATTTCCGGGTAACCAGTTTTTTAATTGATGAGTGACCGGCTCTTGTGAAAGAAAGAGACTTAAATAAGATGAATCGGAGGAAGAGACAGAACTTGTGCCGCTGAACATAAGTACGTCAGACTTATAATTTAAATCGAGTGTCGATACACCATCCAGAGATTCAAATAAAGGAAGAGCACCTGTTTGTCTTTTAGCGAATAAGGAAAGAAATGACTTTAGTTGACTGTGGTTAATATAGAGTTGTAAGGGGGAATTGTTTTTAAGGTTGTTCTCCTGAAACTTTTCCAGAAAAAGCTCAGAAAGGTGTTCCGATTCTTTATCTAATGAGTGTTCGATCAGTGATTTTGAAAAGCTAAGCATAGCTCTATCCGGTTGAATGGAGGCGTAGACCTTTTTAGAGATAGAAGGTACGGATAGTTCAAAATAGCTGATATCGCCATTTTCAATCAGCCTTGAATTTGCCGTTGAACTAAAGTTAGCTTTAAAAAGATCAAAGTCATCGACAGTTTTAAGAGGAATGTTTAGTAGCCAGTATAAACTATCGTTTTCATTATGAAAAGAAAGATATATGGGCTGCTGGCTTGTAGCAGCTATAAAATTATTATTCTCAAGAAAGGTTGTTTTAAGAGTTTTAAGTTCGTTTATCTCTTCTTTTCCAAGTATAAATTCAAAGCCTTTATAATCTTTGAAAAGATCGTAAAAGGTTGAATCGTTATCGAATGATAGCAATAGTGCAGCATTTGCAGGAATGGCGGCCAGGTATTGCTTTGAAGCATTATGACCTTCATTTAATCGCGAAAAATATAAACCTGAAACAATGATTATTGCAATTAATAAGAAAACTATAAGAAAGATTGTTTTTTTCATGTTTGCTAACAAAGTTAAATATTTAAGAGCGAAGGGAACGAAAATCTAAAAGGTTTATTAAATTTAACCGAAATTAGCATTATGAACAAACGTATTATTCTTATCGCAACGTTATTTGGTCTTACGGGTGTAATTCTCGGAGCTTTTGGGGCACATGGACTTGAGGGCAAAGTGAGTGCTATAAGCTTGGATAATTGGAAAACTGCTGTTAGTTATCAGTTCTATCATACATTTGCTATATTATACCTATCTACTTTCTCCAGAGCTAAGAACGGCTTGATCAATTTTTCTTTCATCGCTTTTTCGCTGGGTATTATTCTTTTTTCCGGTTCTCTTTATTTATTAGCAACGCGGGAAATAAGCGGACTTTCTGTTTCGTTCCTGGGCCCTATAACTCCATTAGGTGGTTTGTTTTTTATTTTGGGATGGATAAGTTTGTTTATAGCAACCATAAGGCATAAATAATTGAAGACTTATTTCGTAGATGTAATTTTACCCCTTGCAATTGGGAAAACCTATACATATCGTATACCCAAGCAATTTAATGATTCAATAGCGGTAGGTAAGCGGGTGGTGGTTCAGTTTGGAAAAACAAAGATCTATTCGGCTATTATTCATAATGTTCATGAGAAAGCTCCTGAACGCTATGAAGCAAAATACATATTGGATGTACTGGATGAGAAGATTATTGTAAAGGCTGAGCAACTTGCTTTGTGGGAATGGATTGCTGATTATTACTTATGCCAGTTAGGTGAAGTGATGCAGGCTGCTTTGCCTTCGGCTTTGAAACTGGCAAGTGAAACTAAGATCATTGCTGCCGATCTGGATACGATTGATCGTAATGAATTAAATGAGAAGGAATATCTGATATTGGATGCATTGGAGATATCGCCTGAAATAAAAGTCAGTGATATTATCAAACTATTAGGTCAGAAGACAGTTTTACCCATCCTAAAAGGTTTACTGGACAAGGGTGTTATTCGTATTTCGGAGGAGATAGCTGAACGCTATAAACCAAAAAAGAAAGCTTTTGTCAGCTTAAACCCTGTTTATGAAGATCAGGAGGCAAAGCGTGAGTTGTTTGAAAGCTTAAACAGGGCTCCTAAGCAACTGGATGCAGTGATGACTTATATTCACTTTAAAAGAAGTCAGGAAAAGATTTCAAAAGCTGAATTGTTGGAAAAATCGGGCTGCGGAAGTTCAGCTTTAACTGCTCTGGTTAATAAAGAAGTTTTCAATATCCAGGAGGAGGTAGTTAGTCGGATTTCTGAGAACAGTGATGAGTTTTTAAAAGAGGTAATATTAAGTGAAGCGCAACAGAAGGCGTTTGATGAAATCAAAGAAGGGTTTATCAATAAAGAGATTGCTTTGTTGTATGGTGTAACGGCATCGGGTAAAACAGAGATTTATATTAAACTTATTCATGAGGTAGTGGATGAAGGTAAATGTGCTTTATACCTGCTTCCTGAAATTGCGTTAACTACTCAAATAATAGAAAGGCTGCGTTTTCATTTTGGATCGAAGATAGGTGTATATCACTCTCGTTTAAGTGAGAATGAAAGAGCTGAGGTTTGGAAGAAAGTGCTTGATGGAGAAATTCAAATTGTATTGGGAGCTCGTTCTTCTGTGTTTCTTCCATTTTGTGATTTAGGACTGGTGATTGTGGATGAAGAGCATGAGGTTTCTTATAAGCAATTTGATCCGGCACCGCGATACCAGGCAAGGGATACAGCTATTTTTTTGGGGTATTTGCATCAGGCTAAAGTTTTATTAGGTTCAGCAACACCTTCTATCGAGAGTTATTACAATGCTAAGGCTGGGAAATACACGTTGGTAGCTTTGAATCAACGTTATGGAACAGCTCAATTACCTGTTATTGAAATTGTCAGTTTAAAATCGGATGTAAAGCAAAAAGCTGCTAATCCGTATTTTACACCAACTTTGATCAAGAATATTGAAGAAACGCTGGCAAAGAAAGAGCAGGTTATCTTGTTTCAGAACAGAAGAGGGCATACACCAATTTTGCTTTGTGCTACCTGTGGCTATTCTCCTAAATGTATTCATTGCGATGTGAGTTTAACATACCATAAGAGCAGCGGACAAATGCATTGTCATTATTGTGGTTTTCGTGAAGATCTTATCCATGTTTGTCCTGCTTGCGGCTCTACTCATCTTCAGAATAAGGGTTTTGGTACTCAGCGTATTGAAGAAGAACTTGGTTATTTATTGCCGGATGCAAAGATGGCAAGGCTGGACTTAGATTCAACACGTTCTAAGTATAGTTTTGAAAAGATACTTGCAGATTTTGATGAGCATCGTTATGATATTTTGATCGGTACGCAGATGGTTGCCAAAGGTCTTGATTTTGGGAAAGTTAGCTTAATTGGGATCATTAATGCTGATAGTTTGATTAACTATCCTGATTTCCGCGCATTTGAAAGAAGCTTTTCGATGTTATCTCAGGTAAGTGGCAGAGCCGGGCGCCGGGATATTCAGGGAAAGGTAATTATTCAGGCTTATGCTACTGGTCATCGTATCTTGGAGCAAGTGGTGAATCATGATTATGAAACGATGTTTCTGACTGAAGTAACTGAACGTAAAAGTTATGGTTATCCGCCATTTTACAGGTTAATTAAAATAGAAGTTAAGCATAAGGATAATCTTCGGGTTGTAGATTGTGCAAACCGATTGGCAATACAATTACGTCAACAGTTTGGTGAACGTGTATTGGGGCCTGAAGAGCCTTTAATTGGGCGGATTAGGAATTACTATATCAACACTTTATTGTTGAAAATGGAACGCGCTACTGTCAGTATTTCCAAAGTGAAAGAAGTTCTTAGAAATACTCTTGAGAGCTATCATACTGATAAACTGAACAAAGGATCATTCTTGCATGTGGATGTAGATCCTTATTAATTCTTTCTTATTTATTAAGTGTATTTTGTTTCAATAGAAAGGCTTTTTTTGTGTATTTTTGGCTAGTTATGGCCTATAAGTTTATTGATAATTACCGGGAAAAAGGAGCTAGAAAGTTGCTGGTGAAATTGCTCGAAAAGCGTGGTATTGAAGACAAGAGTGTTTTGAGAGCGATAGGAAAAGTTCCACGGCATTTCTTTTTCGACGAAACTTTCTGGATTAAAGCTTATCAGGATATTGCCTTTCCTATTGGCGATGGCCAAACAATATCTCAGCCTTATACAGTGGCTTATCAAACCGAGTTGCTGCATATTAAAAAAGGGGACAAAGTTCTTGAAATAGGCACGGGGTCGGGTTATCAGACTTGTATTCTTATGGAATTAGGGGCGGAGGTCTATACCATAGAAAGACAAAGAAATCTTTATGAACGTGTAATCCAGGTTTTACCTCATATGGGTTACTGGCCTTCTTTCTTTTATGGGGATGGTTCGAAAGGAATTGAAGAGCACGCGCCTTACGATAAGATAATAGTTACTGCCGGTGCGCCCATGGTGCCGGAGGTTATGTTAAAGCAACTCAAAATAGGGGGTATTCTTGTGATACCTGTGGGTGATGAGAAGCAGCAAAAGATGGTGACAATTTTGAGAGTAGGAGAAGATGATTTTGATCGGATAGAATTAGATACCTTTCGCTTTGTTCCTCTTGTGGGCGATGAAGCCTGGTAATTGATATTTCTTAGTTAATATTGTTCGTCTGTATTTGGGAAGGTGTTATCTTTCACATCGCTTATATACTGTTGTACGGCACCTTTAATCTCACCATGTAAATTTAAGTACTGCCTTAAAAATTTAGGCTTGAAGTTTTCGGTCAGCCCCAGCATATCATTTACTACCAATACTTGTCCATCACAACCCATTCCGGCTCCTATACCAATTAATGGAATTCGTGAATGGTTTGATAAGTCGGCAGCTAATTTGGCCGGTATTTTTTCCAGAACGACTGCAAAACATCCAGCTTCCTGAAGGATATGGACGTTGTTTTTCAAGGTGTGAGCCTCTGATTCACTTTTTGCACGTACTCCGAATCCTCCGAATTGATTGACTGATTGAGGTGTTAGCCCAAGATGTCCTACGACCGGGATGCCTGCTGAAACTATTTTTTCGACTGTTTCCTGGATTTCTGCTCCTCCTTCTAATTTAACACCGTGTGCTCCGCTTTCCTTCATAATCCGGATTGCTGATTCTAAACCTTTGCTTGATGAACCTTGATAACTTCCAAAAGGTAAGTCGACAATTACCATGGCTCGTTTTACTGCTCTTACAACAGATGAAGCATGGTAAATCATTTGATCTAAGGTGATTGGTAGTGTTGTACTGTGTCCTGCAAAGACATTGGCAGCAGAATCGCCCACCAATATTATCTCAATGCCGGCCTGATCCAGGATAGTCGCCATTGAATAATCATAAGCTGTTAACATCGTTATTTTTTCACCAGAATTCTTCATCTCCATGATGACAGAAGTGCTGATGCGTTTCATTTCTTTGTGTTCAGACATAACACAAATGTAAATAATTCATTTCATTTTTTGCTATCTTTGTTCGTATGTTAACGATAACCGAAGAGAACTATTTAAAAGCATTGCTGCATCTTTCTTCTCGTGAAATAAAGAATCCAGGTGTTGGAACGAATCAACTTGCAGTACAATTAAATGTCCGTCCGGCTACAGTTAATAATATGGTTAAGAAGTTGAGAGATAAAGAGTTGGTTGATTCTGAGAAGTATGGGAAGATATCTCTTACAAGTAAGGGTAAAGCGCTGGCTGTACAGATTATCAGAAAGCATCGGTTGTGGGAAACTTTCTTATTCACAAAGCTTGATTTTACCTGGGATGAGGTACATGAAGTAGCTGAACAGCTTGAACATATTCAGTCTGAAAAGCTAATTGAGAAGTTGGACAAATTTTTGGATTATCCGCAGTATGATCCACATGGAGATGAAATTCCTTCTAAAAATGGTAAGTTTAAAATTGAAGTTAAAAAGACTTTAGCCGATTGTAAGCCAGGTTCTATATGTGAGGTTGTATCTGTAAAGGATAATGATACCGATTTCTTGCAGTATGTAGGTTCTCTTGGTATTGGGATTAATAGCAAAGTGGAAGTGATCAATAAATTAAATTTTGATGGAACACTTTCTTTGCAAATAGATGATAATAAGGTCAGCGTTTCGCAAAAGATAGCTGAGAATATATATATAAGATAATTATGAATTTGTCGTCAGACATTAATGTAAAGAACAAAAAGGCTTATTTTGAATACCATATACTCGATAAATATATTGCTGGTATTTCCTTGTTAGGTACGGAAATTAAGTCGATCAGATCGGGTAAGGTTAATATCAATGATTCATTTTGTTCCTTTTTGGATGGTGACCTGTATATTCGTAATATGCATATCTCGGAATATTCTCATGGGTCATTTTATAATCATGAGGCACGTAGAGACCGGAAATTACTATTGACAAAAAAAGAACTTAAAAAGCTTTTAGTTAAGGGAGAGGAGCGAGGTTATACGATCATTCCTTTAAGAATGTTTATTAGTAATCGCGGTTTTGCTAAATTGGAGATAGCTTTAGCGCAGGGTAAAAAAGATTTTGATAAACGAGATACCATTAAGGATCGCGAAAATAAACGCGAGCTTGACCGGGTGATGAAGCGCGGTTAGTTGTTCATTCATTACAACAACAGAGCTAATCTTGTATTGCTCTCCAGATTAAATCTTTTAATTCCGATAAATTCTTTTGCGTAGCCGCAGATACAAAAACATAAGGTACGTCTTTCGGAAGTTCCTTTTCCATTTCTTGTTTTAGCTCATCATCCAATAAATCAAGTTTAGTGATTGCTAAAACGCGTGGTTTATCGATAAGTTCAGGGTTATACTCTGTTAGTTCCTTTAATAGAATTTCATATTCCTGAGTAATACTTCTCTCTGTATCAGAAGGAATGGTAAATAATAATACAGAATTTCTTTCGATATGTCTTAAGAATCGGTATCCTAATCCCTTGCCTTTTGAAGCGCCTTCAATAATTCCGGGAATATCTGCCATGATAAAAGATTTGTTATCACGATAAGAAACAATTCCCAGGTTTGGCACGAGTGTGGTAAAGGCATAATCTGCGATCTCTGGTTTAGCTGCAGATACTACTGATAAAAGCGTAGATTTACCAGCATTCGGGAAGCCAACTAATCCGACATCTGCCAGAATTTTTAATTCTAATATCATCCAACGTTCTTGACCTGCTTCTCCGGTTTGTGCGAAACGCGGCGTTTGTTTGGTTGCGCTTTTGAAGTGCCAGTTTCCAAGACCGCCACGACCGCCGGGGGTTAAGATTTTCGTTTCGCCATCTTCAGTGATTTCAAAAAGTATTTCACCTGTTTCAGCATCTTTTGCAACCGTTCCTAAAGGGACTTCTAAGATATCATCTTTTCCATCTTTGCCTGTACTAAGTGATTTACCGCCATTCTCTCCATTTTCAGCAATTACGTGCTTTCTGAATTTTAAATGGAGCAGGGTCCAGAGTTGTTTATTTCCTTTTAATATAATATGTCCACCACGACCACCATCACCTCCATCCGGACCACCTTTGGCTGTATTTTTATCTCTATGGAGATGCGCAGAGCCAGAACCTCCTTGTCCCGAACGGCAGCATATCTTTACATAATCAACAAAATTGGAGCCTTGGGACATTTCTTTTCTTTTTTAATTTAATTTTTCAATAACCTCAGATATCTTTTTAAAGATATCGTCGATTGAGCCAATACCATAAACTGTATTAAGCTTTCCCTGTTGTTTATAAAAATTAGCAACGGGTGTGGTTTTTGATTGATATTCAGCAATACGTTTGCGAATTATTTCCGGATTGGCATCATCAGCTCTTCCTGAGTCTTTTCCACGTAAAAGCAATCTCTTTTCCAGTTCATCTTCGTTTACTTCGAGAGAAATCATTCCGGCAATCCGCTCGTTATGCTTTTGTAACAGAGCATCCAAAGCTTCTGCTTGTGCAACCGTTCTTGGAAAACCATCAAAAATGAAACCTTTAACATTTGGGTTTTCAGTTAATTTGTTGCTGATCATTCCTATTACCACTTCGTCAGGGACTAATTTTCCCTCATCCATTAGCTTTTTTGCTTCTAAGCCTAATGTGGTGCCTTTGCTTATTTCATTTCGAAGTATATCTCCTGTTGATAAATGAATCAGTTGATATTTCTCGATTAGCTTTTGTGATTGAGTTCCTTTACCAGCTCCTGGTGGGCCAAATAATACTAAGTTTAGCATAGTAGTATAAAGTTAAAAAGCCTAATCAGCTGTTAGATTAGGCTTTGTAATGTAAATTGTGCACTTGAAGGGAGTCGAACCCCTAACCTCCTGATCCGTAGTCAGGTGCTCTATCCAGTTAAGCTACAAGTGCGTCCTGAATCGGAATGCAAAGATATGATTCAAATCTAATATCCGAAAATATTTCTACTAAAATATTGAATTAATTTTTTAGTCTTCCAGAATGAATAACGGCTGTGCTTGGCATTCAGTTGATTAATGCTTTTCTTTATCGTAATTTTTCAGTGTAATTAAATCAGATTGAAATTCTTTGACACTATTCTTCACTTTTAATGTTATATTTAGGAGTATGAAAATTTCCAGTTATCTGCAATTTAATGAAAAAGTTACGATAAAGCGTAAAACGGTTCGCGTCAGGGATATAAGTATTTCTTATTTACTTAAAGATAACCCTCAAGCAGAATCTACAATCATTTTTATTCACGGTTTCCCATTTAATAAGAATATGTGGATTGGTCAGTTGGAGGCCTTACCATCTGAGGTTCGAGGGATTGCAATGGACGTTCGTGGTCATGGAAACACAACAAGCGGGCATGGATTTTTTAATATTGATGTATTTGCGAAAGATTTAATCGCATTTATTGAAACTTTAAAGTTAGGCAAAGTTGTAGTCTGTGGGATTTCTATGGGCGGTTATATTGCTTTAAGGGCTTTTGAATTGAGATCTGATTTGTTTTCGGGCATTATTTTAAGTGATACCCATTCTTTTGCAGATACAGATGCAGGAAAGATTAAGCGATTTGCTACGATTGAGTCGGTATTAAAGCATGGAAAAAGAATTTACGCAATCGGGTTCGTAGCGAATATATTCTCTAAGAAATCTATTGATGAGAAGCCTGAGATTGTAGATCTTATAAAAAGTTCTATTCGCAGAAATACGGAATCAAGCATATGTGCTACCTTATTAGCTTTGGCTTCAAGGACAGATACGACAGCTGTTCTGAAGGATATATCTGTTCCCGTTTTGATACTTCGTGGGGAGGAGGATAGTATTGTTTCTATGGAGCAAGTGGAAAGTATGGAAGAATTAATACCAGATGTAAAGCATATCGAAATTCCAGATTGTGGACATCTACCTAATCTGGAGAATCCGGTACGCTTTAATGGAGAAATCAGAAACTTCTTAATAAGTAAAATTCTTTAGACTCCTGTTTTGTGGATATTCTATCGTAATTTATAATTGTTTCCAGCCATATTTTATACCTAAGCTGAACCAACGTGTAGGCATAGGCACTGCGCCTGCTTCTTTATATTCGGCATCGAACAGATTGGTTACGTTAGTGTATAGAAGGAGTTTTTTCACTTGGTAATTTATTCGGATATCTGCAATGCTATAAAGTTTGCCAAGTTCACGTTTTAATAATCGATTTTCTATTTGAAAGGTAAGGTTATTTATGGTATAATTAACTCCTGTAATAAATTGATGTCTCAGAGATTCTAGAGCATATTTAGATTGGGTTCCCTTTAAAGTTTTAACTGTCGGATGTAAATAATTATAACTTACATGATAACCTAATGATTGTTTATTGCCTAAGTCAAAATTCTGACTTATTCTAGCGTGAATGCCTTGCATTTTGTTACTCTTAAGATTAATTGGAGAATAAGGTTGTGACGGGTCTTCTCTCATCCAATCAATAAAGTTGGTTATATTGCGGAAGAAATATCCGGTTTGAAAGTTCAAATTAGCCTTGTTATACTGGATATTTCCTTCGTAATTCCAAGCATTTTCGGATTTAAGAAATTCATTTCCTACGTTTCCCGGAGCTTGGTTTAGGTATAAATCTGTAAAGGAAGGGATTCGCTGCCCAGAACCAATGCTAGTAGAAATTTTCCAATAATCATTGATAAGGTAGGCTAAATCTATACCCGGATATAGTTGCCATCCATAATTGGTATTGTAGTTGGCATAAAAACCAGCAATGCCTTTTATCTTCTTTCCCAAAGTGGTTTCTAACTCTGCGTATACCCCATGATTATCTTGATTGTGTTCTCCAATATTGGAGCTGTTGATTTTTTCCAAACGTGATTCTCCTCCAAAACCAAAGGTTCCTATTCTTGTTTCAAGAGTACTATTCAATTCGAGCATCAAGGCGTTGGTATAGTGTAAAGACCGTCCTTTACTTAAGTCGTCTTTAAAATACCGATAGTCATCTTCGCTATAACGGTCGCTGATTCTTGGAGATATTGTAAAGTTATTCCATTGATGTTTTGAGGAGAGACTGAACATAGAAGATTCGACGAGTTCTTCTGAGTTGATGTCCCCTGGAGCTGCGTAAAAACCATTGGCTCCGAAATGGCTTCGAGCATAACCAGCCATTGCCTGAATGCTGTTGTTAGCATCGAAATTATAATTGCCATTATAAAAGAGTCGTGTATTTTTGGATTTCGAGTTGTAACGCTGACCGTTGTAATTGCTTTGAGCAATCGAAAAAAGATGACTTTGTTGTTCCGTTCCGAAATTTCCCGTAAACTCAGCGCTTCCGCCACCGTATATACCCGAACCGTCATTCTCCTCTTTATTCTTAAAAGAACTGCTGGTCTGTATATCCGCGATAATAGAGGAGTATTTTTCTCTTTTGGTTACGATATTAATGGCACCAGTAAGAGCATTGATTCCATAAACTCGAGCTGCAGCGCCTCTTAATACTTCAATATGATCTATGGCACTCAAAGGGATGGGGATATTCATCATATTATGGGCAGACTGTGAATCAATCATTTTTACACCATTTATTAAAACCAAGGTTTGTTCGGATGTTCCTCCGTCAATAGAAATATCAGCCTGTGTTCCAAATGGGCCTCTCTGGCGAATATCCACTCCACTGACATAGGATAAAACTTCATTGATCGATTTTGCAGGAAACTGTTCGATCTGTTTCTGTGTAATGATCTGAATGTCCCGAGTTGTTTGACTAAAGGGAATTTGTATCCGATTTCCTTGAATGATAACTTCTTCCAATTCACTGCTTGAATTTTCTCGATTAGGGAATAAATCTTTCTGTTGTGCAAAGGCAGGTAAAGCTATTATTACTCCCAAAATAACTATTATCTTTTTCATATTTGATATTATCCGATATATTTAAAAACTGCGGCGCAAAGATTAAAGTTTAAATGGTAACTTTGATAGTCCGAATTAATTATAATGAGTAGTCCGGTTGGTATTAGTTTTCATTCCTTCATCAAAATAGATCGCCGCAAAGAGGATTCGGTCTATATGCAAATTGTTTATCAGTTTATCAATGCTGTAAAAAAAAACCTTTTAGAAGACGGCGACCAGCTTCCAGGAAGTAGAAAGATTGCAGAAGAATTGCAGGTTCACAGAAAAACAATTGTAGCTGCTTTGATGGAACTAGAGGGACAAGGGTGGGTAGATATTATTCCAAACATTGGCACTTTTGTAAAAAATCCCGATCTTTCTTCAATTAAGCCATTGAACGTCAGAGTTTTTAGACAGCCTCCCGAAAAGGCTCTATTTCAATTTAGAAGAGAATCAATTTTGGATATTCCTATATTGGAAATTCCAGAACGGTTGTGTTTTACTGATGGTACGCCAGATTATAGAATTATTGGAACCGAAGAATTAGTCCGTTTTTACGCATCGGTGTTGAAGAGAAAAAAGGGAACCAGTGAATTGACGAATAATACTGATGGAAATTTGTTTTTTAGGGATCAATTGAGTTATTATCTGAATTTAACCAGGGGGTTTCATCTTTCCAGAAATTTTTTATTGCCCATAGCTGGTCGAGAACAAGTTTTTTCTATTTTATCGCGCTTATTGATAAACACAGGGGATGTCATATTGGTAGAAAGTTTGAGCTATTTTTTGCCAAATATGATCTTTAGTCAAGCAGGTGCAAAGTTGAAAATTGTCCCGGTAGATGAGGAAGGGATGGATATTGATTATATTCAGAAACAATTTAAAATCGGTGAGATAAGGTGTGTTTATATAAACACCAAATGCCAATATCCCACAACGGTCAGCCTATCCGAAAAGCGAAAGACTCAATTGCTGAGTTTAGCAGATCTTTACGATTTTATCGTGATTGAGGATGATGTCGATTTTGAATTTTCAATGGTAAAAGATAAGCGAGAATCTTTATTTAGGAAAGATGGAGGAAGTCGTGTAATCTATATCGGAGCTTTCGGAAGATTTCTGAATTCTAGCTTTCAAATGAATTTTTTGATTGCTTCAAAGGATCTGTTGGAAGAAGGAAAGAAATACCTAAATATCTATGGTAAACCTAATTTTATGCTGGAAAAAGCTCTGGGAGAAATTATTAGTCAGGGGGATATGTTCAGGTATCAACGGAAATCCCAAAAAGTAATTGTCGAAAGAAAGGAGATGTTTGCTCAGTTGCTCAAGGGCTATTTTAAAAACCAAATTACTTTTCATGTGCCAGATTCTGGACTGGCCTTTTGGATCAGATTTAATAATCCTTTTTCATTGATTCGGTTACAAGAAAAAGCAAGAGAGGATGGGTTGGTAATTTCTAGTATTTGTCTCTATCAGAATCGAACAATAACCGCTGCAAGGTTGAGCTTCGCCCATCTTAATCAACAAGATATGGAGGAAGCCGTCAGATTGCTTTACGAAGCTTATTGCAAGGTTCTAAGTTCTCCAACTATGTAGAAATTGGTTTCTCCAATTCTTATAAGTCGTTGTGTTTTAAGCGCTATATATACCTTTGATTTCATTTAATAACTTTTTACACAAAAAAATGGATTAGATTTGTATCTAATTTTAACAGAAATGATTCGTGTCGCAATAAATGGTTTTGGCCGGATTGGCCGAAATACTCTTCGTACTATTCTCAATAGGAAAGAAAATATAAAAGTTGTTGCAATAAATGATTTAAGTGATAGTAAAACATTGGCTCATTTATTTAAATATGATTCTGTGCATGGTCCTTATCCCGGTGAAGTTGTTAGTGAGCCTGGAAAAATAATTATTGATGGCAATGTAATCCAGGTTTGTAGAGAAAGAGACCCTGGTATGCTGCCTTGGAGTGAATTGAATATAGATGTTGTAATTGAATCAACAGGCTTTTTTACTCATAGGGTAGATGCTGAAAAGCATTTATTGGCGGGGGCGAAACAAGTAGTAGTTTCGGCCCCGTCTCCTGATAAAGAGATACCAACAGTTGTTTTAGGAGTTAATGATTCCAGCGTTGATCTGAGTTTGCCTATTCTTTCCAATGCCTCATGTACTACTAATAATGTTGCTCCTTTGGTGAAAATATTGGATGATAATTGGGGGATTATCGATGGATATATTACTACGGTTCATTCTATGACGGGTGACCAAAATTTGCATGACGCGCCGCATCGTGATTTGAGAAGGGCTCGGGCAGCGTCTGCTTCTATTATTCCTACCAGTACTGGAGCTGCTAAGGCAATTACCAATGTATTTCCACATTTGGAGGGTAAGTTAGGAGGAGCTGGAATACGGGTTCCTGTTTTGAATGGTTCTCTAACTGATTTTACATGTATTCTTAGAAAACAGCCAACTGTAGAAGAGATTAATGCTGCTTTTAAAACAGCATCTGAAGGCTCTTTGAAAACAATATTGCAATATACAGAAGATCCTATTGTATCGGTGGATATCTTGAATAGTTCTTATTCATGCGTTTTTGATTCGTTATTGACTTCTGTGGTTGGGGGTTTAATTAAAGTGGTAGGTTGGTATGATAATGAATTTGGCTATTCTAATCGCTTAGTTGATTTGCTAAGTTTAATTGAACAAAGAGAATCAAATTAACAGGGAATGAAAATAGCATTTATTACTGCTGATGAAACGCTGCATTTAAGAAGCTTGCAATTAAGAGATGGCTGGGAATTGGAGCGATGTCGTTTTGATTCGGATGAGATAGAAGGAGCCTTTCATTTAGCACAGATCAATGATGATGAGGTAGTTTGCGTTTTATCATTGCACCCGCAGGGGTATGAAGGTTTACAAGGCGAAGGTTTTCAATTGAGAGGGATGGCAACTCATCCTCATTATTATAAGAAGGGACTTGGCAAATCTTTAATAGAATTCGCTATTCAGGATTTAAAAAGTAAAGGGGTTGACTATATCTGGTGCAATGCGCGAAGAAATGCTTATCTTTTTTATGAAAAGATGGGCTTTAAGTATATGTCAGATGAGTTTGAAATACCTACTGCCGGCCCGCATCGAAAAATGTATTTACTGCTTTCTGTCTGAATTTGTTTCTGTCGTGAATTATTCTAAATTTGTTGCGCGAATAGAATATTTTACAAAGATTATAGATAATGAGAACAATAGATGATATAAGTTTTTCGGGTAAAAAGGCTTTGGTACGTGTAGACTTTAACGTTCCTTTAGACGAACAGTTTAATGTGACGGATGATACACGTATTCAGGGGGCTTTGCCAACAATAAAGAAAATATTAAATGATGGTGGAGCGGTTATTTTAATGTCGCATTTCGGTCGCCCGAAAGACGGTCCTACTGATAAATATTCCTTAAAGCATATTGTAAATCATCTTTCAAAAGCATTGGGTAAACCTGTGCAATTTGCTACTGACTCTATTGGTGAAGATGCTGTTAAAAAAGCTTCTAACTTAAAATCAGGTGAAGTATTATTACTTGAAAACCTTCGTTTTTATAAAGAAGAGGAAAAAGGAGATGCTGATTTTGCTAAAAAGTTAGCTGCATTAGGTGATGTTTATGTAAACGATGCTTTTGGTACTGCTCATAGAGCACATGCTTCTACTTCAATTATAGCAAGTAATTTTGCTGATAATAAAGTTGTTGGTTATTTAATGGCAGCAGAATTGGAGAATGCACAAAAAGTTTTAGAACATGCAGATAAGCCGTTTACAGCCATTATGGGTGGTGCGAAAGTTTCTGATAAACTGCAGTTAATTGAATCTCTTTTGAATAAAGTTGATAATCTGATTATTGGCGGAGGAATGGCTTATACATTTATTAAAGCTCAAGGAGGTAAGATAGGTGATTCATTGGTTGAATTAGATAAATTAGATCTGGCTCTTGATTTAATGAAAAAAGCAGATGAAAAAGGGGTTAATCTGATCCTTCCTACTGACGCAATTATAGCTGATTCTTTTTCGAATGATGCACCGCATTATGCTGGTGCGAATAATGAAATTCCTGATGATAAGATGGGTTTAGATATTGGCCCTAAGTCTGCTGAACATTTTGCTCAGATCATTAAGGCTTCTAATACTATTTTGTGGAATGGCCCGATGGGAGTTTTTGAAATGGATAGTTATGCAAATGGAACTAAATTAGTAGCAAGTGCAATTGTGGCTGCTACTGAAGGAGGAGCTTTTTCATTAATTGGCGGTGGAGATTCTGCTGCTGCGATATCTAAGTTTAAAATGACAGAGCATGTGAGTTATGTTAGTACAGGTGGTGGAGCTCTTTTAGAATATATGGAGGGTAAGGAATTACCAGGTGTGAAAGCAATAACTGAATAACAACTGATTATAACCCTATATTTTTAATCCCTGATAGCTTCGTTATCAGGGATTTTTTTGTGCTTTAGATTTTTATGCCAATGCATTTTCACATCGTTTTGATTTTTCTGTTATGATAATTAGCAGTGATAAGAGCGTTGTTGGTCTAAAATGAAAGAACTCTTCTCAATTTTTCTTCTAATAATCTTTGTTATTATTATAATGAGGGGCCTTTTGTCAGGATATAGCTGTGGAAAACTTTTTTGTGGGAGAAAGTGGGAGAAAGTGGAAGAAATTCATACTTTTACATTTGATTAGTTGAAATCTCTAAAGTATGGAACACTTTCTCGGAGAATATGAATGCAAGTTAGACGCCAAGGGAAGAATGGTGTTGCCAGCTGCGCTCAAGAGGCAAATGCCTGATGTTGAGCGAGAGGGGCTTGTTATTAACCGAGGTTTGGAAAGCCATTTAGTGATTTATACTCGTCGGGAGTGGAATAAAATAATGGACGAGCTGAGCCGCTTGAATCAGTTTGAGAGAAAGAGCAGAGAGTTTATCCGGAAATTTATGCGTGGAGCTTCTGAATTGACATTGGATGCATCGGGTCGTGTATTGATTCCAAAATCTTTGCAGGCTTATGCTGATATATCTTCCGAAGTTGTTCTGGCAAGTCAATTTAACAAGATTGAGGTTTGGTCGAAAGCAAAATATGATGAGCAATGGGAAAATGAAGGGGATGATTTTGCAATTCTTGCGGAGGAGGTTATGGGTAATCTGAGAAGGAGGGAAGATGGAGAATGAGTATCACATACCGGTAATGCTTAATGAGTGTATTGAAGGACTTCATATAAATCCGGATGGAATTTATGTTGATGTAACTTTTGGTGGTGGAGGGCATTCAAGGGAGATACTAGCAAAATTAAGTGATTTAGGAAGATTGTATGCTTTTGATCAGGATCCTGATGCAAAGAGAAATGTAATTCTGGATAGTCGTTTTACCTTGATTCAGCAAAATTTCCGCTTTTTGAAGAATAATCTAAGACTTCATGGTGTTGAAACTGTAGATGGAATCTTAGCCGACTTGGGTATTTCTTCTCATCAGATAAATGAACGTGAACGTGGGTTCTCAACGCGTTTTGATGCACAATTGGATATGCGGATGGATCAAGTAGGAGAATTGAATGCAAAAGAAGTTGTTAATAGTTACTCGGAAGAAGAGTTGCATCGGATATTTGGTATGTATGGAGAAGTGCAAAATGCTAAAACATTGGCAAGGGCAATCGTTTCAGCCCGGTCTCAAGAACCTATTGTTAGTATCGATCAATTAAAATCTTCTATTAGTAGAGTAGCACCCAGAAATAAAGAGAATAAATATTATGCTCAGGTTTTCCAGGCTTTACGTATTGAAGTAAATAAGGAGCTTGAAGCGCTGGAGGCTTTTTTACAACAGTCGGTTTCTGTCTTAAAACCAGGAGGGCGGTTAGTTGTAATGTCATACCATTCACTTGAAGACCGACTAGTGAAAAACTATATGTTGAAAGGTAAGTTTAGAGGAGAGGTGGAGAAAGATTTTTATGGGAATGAGATAAAGCCTTTTAAAGTGATTTCAAAGAAAGTTATTGTTGCTTCGGCTGAAGAAGTTGAAAGGAATAATCGTGCTCGAAGTGCAAAGTTAAGGATTGCAGAAAGGATCTAAAGCTATGGCGAATACGTATAAGAAACAACCATTGAGTGAGAAAGCACAACAGGAAATGCAAGATTCTGTTGAAGCGAAAGCATCGGCTACTGAGGAGTTTGTACATAAAGTATTGACTGGTGGAAAGATGTCTTCTGTGACAGTGGTAAATAGTATTCCTTTTTTGCTCTTTTTTGCCTTTTTGGGTATAGTATATATCGCTAACAGGCATTATGCAGAGAATACTGTACGTAAGATATCTAACTTAAATGGAGAAGTAAAGGTTTTGAGTTGGGAATTTAAAACCTTAAAAGCAGACTTAATGCTTAAGAGTACACAGTCTGAGATATTGGCACAGGTTGATACGGTGGGTTTAATGGAGCTGGTTGCACCACCGAGAAAGATTATTGTAAAAAAAGAAAGTAAGAAATAGAAATACTTGGTTGACATGAATATTAGGACTGACATATTGCTAAGAGCCTATATTTCCTTCGGGATTATGGTAGTGATAGCGTTAGCTGTGTTGTATAAGATGTTTATCATTCAATTGGTTCAAGGTGATAAATGGGCTGCTATGGCTGATAGTTTATCCACGCGTTATGTAGATATAGAACCTGCCCGTGGTAATATATATTCAGTAGATGGGAGTTTGTTAGCTACATCAGTTCCTGAATATGATATACGAATGGATTTGCTTGCCCCGGGTATCATAGACGATGATGTTTTTTACTCGAAGGTAGATTCTCTGGCTAGATCATTATCGTCATTTTTTGGCGATAAATCTTCGGCTCAATATACTCGTTTATTACGATCAGCAAGAACTCAGCGGAATCGTTATTTCCTTATAAAGCGTGATGTGAGTTATCAATCAATGAAGAAAATGCGAGCGTTCCCGATTTTTAATCTCGGTATAATGAAGGGTGGGATGATAGCAGAACAGAAGAATAAAAGAATTTTACCTTTTAAAACCTTAGCTGAACGTACGATTGGTTATAAAAATGAGCATGTTCAGCCGGTAGGTTTGGAAGGAGCATATGCAAATTATATTGATGGTGAAGGAGGAAAGCGTTTGGTTCAACGTATTGCAGGAGGAGTTTGGATGCCGGTAAATCCAGATATGGATGTTGCACCTGTTGATGGTGCAGATATTATTTCGACAATTGATATTGGGATGCAGGATGTTGCACAGCGAGCTCTGGAAAATCAATTGATTAAAAGTAATGCTGACAATGGTTGTGTTATTTTAATGGAAGTAGCAACTGGTGAAATCCGTGCTGTCGCTAATTATACAAAAGTTTCGGAAGGAGTATACCAAGAGAAATTTAATTACGCAATTGCACAAAGTGCAGAACCTGGTTCAACATTTAAATTAGCCTCATTTTTAGTGGCAATTGAGGATGGGAAAATAGATACGGGAACAGTTGTAGATACAGAAGATGGTACTTACCGGGTTGCTGGTAAAACTATTCGGGATTCTCATAATGGGGGTTATGGAAAGATCAGTGCTAAAAGAGCTTTTGAGGTTTCGTCTAACACGGCTATTACAAAGCTTATTTACACACATTATAAAGATAATCCGGCAGAGTTTACTAAACACTTGCGCAGACTTCATTTGAACGAAAAGTTGGGTTTGCAATTTCCAGGTGAAGGTAGTCCGTTAATTAAAACACCGGAGTCAAAATCATGGAGCAAATTATCATTAACACAAATATCTTATGGTTATGAGCTGTTGATGACTCCGTTACAGATGTTAACCTTTTATAATGCTGTTGCTAATGATGGAAAAATGATAGCTCCTCTTTTCGTGCGAGAAATTCGTCGATTGGGGAATACAATAGAAAGATATCAAGCACGCGTTATTGATGAAAGCATTGCTTCTGCTACTACCATTAAAAAATTGCAAGAGATGTTGGTAGGAACAGTTGAACATGGAACAGGTACTGTAGCAAAAAATGCATTGTTTAAAGTTGCAGGTAAGACTGGTACAGCTCAAATGGCAGATGGAGCATTAGGCTATCGTGGAAATGTAAGATATCAAGCCTCTTTTGCAGGTTACTTTCCTGCAAGTAATCCTAAGTATTCGATGATTGTAGTGATACAGAACCCTCGGAATGGTTATTATGCGGCTACTGTTGCCGGACCGGTATTTAATGAAATTGCTCAACGTGTTTATGCGGGAGATATTTCTATGTATCAGAGTTATAATTCGTTTAAGTCGGCTAATAATAATGTGCAGCCTGAGACAAAGAGAGGTTCACAGGAAGCCATTAATCGTTTATATGCAGAATTTGGTGTGACCAGAAATAATGCGATTGAAACAACGCCATCTGAAGATAAGGATATTAAGATAGGTAAGGTGCCGGATCTAATTGGTATGGGCCTGAAGGATGCGCTGCATGTTTTGGGTAATGCCGGATTTAAGGTATCAGTTAATGGTAAAGGTAAGGTTGTAAATCAATCTTTAGCAGCTGGTGAGCAATTGGCAAAGAATCTTTTAATTTCAATTGAACTGAAATGAAGAAGCTGAATAATATATTGACAGGAGTAACGATTTTACAGTTAGAAGGATCGTTAGATGTTTCTATCAATCAAATTAATTTCGATTCAAGAAAGATTACAAAAGGGGATTTATTTATTGCCGTAAAAGGAACTCAAACAGATGGTCATAGTTACATTGAGAAGGCAATTGAAAAAGGAGCGAAAGTTATTGTTTGTCAAGAATTACCGGTTAAATTAAATAAAGCAATAAGCTATTGTTTAGTTGCTGATTCTGCTTTTGCATTAGGGGTTATTGCTCATAATTATTACGATAAACCTTCGGAGAAGATTAAACTGGTTGGTGTGACCGGTACGAATGGAAAGACTACAGTAGCCACTCTTTTATATCAGTTGTTTGAGGGTTTAGGTTATTATTCAGGGTTGCTATCTACGGTGCAGAATAGGATTGGAGATCATATTATTCCATCAACACATACTACGCCGGATCCTATAAGTTTGAACGCTTTACTTTATGAAATGGTTGAGGATGGTTGTGATTATTGTTTTATGGAGGTTAGCTCACATGCAATTGTTCAACATCGTATCTCGGGTTTGAAATTTACAGGGGGCTTGTTTACTAATATCTCTCATGATCATCTCGATTTCCATTTAACCTTTGATAATTATATTAAAGCAAAGAAAATGTTTTTTGATACACTTCCTAAAAATGCTTTTGCTTTAACCAATGTTGATGATAAGAATGGGGTGGTTATGTTGCAAAACACGAAGGCCTACAAGAAAACTTATGGATTAAAGTCGTTGGCAGATTATAATGCCCGTATTATTGAAAGTCATTTTAGTGGAATGCTGTTAAACATTGATAAGGAAGAGGTTTGGGTAAAACTTGTTGGCGAATTTAATGCTCATAATATATTAGCAGTGTATAGTACTGCTATGCTGTTGGACCAAGACAGTAAAAAGGTGCTTACTGTTTTGAGCCGTTTAAAGGGGGCAGAAGGAAGATTTGAGACTATGATTTCAGCTGATGGTAAAGTTGCTATTGTTGATTATGCCCATACACCAGATGCATTAGAAAATGTATTATTAACTATTCGGCAGCTACGAATGAATGAAGTACAGATAATTACGGTAGTTGGCTGTGGCGGAGATCGGGATAAAAGTAAGCGTGCGGTTATGGCAAAGGTGGCAGTTGATTTAAGTGATAAGGTGATCTTGACTTCTGATAACCCTCGTAGTGAGGATCCCTTGGTAATTCTTAAGAATATGGAAGCAGGAATTCCTGCGGATATGAAACGTAAGTCTTTTACGATTTCGGATCGAAGAGAGGCTATTCGTGCTGCTTGTCATTTGGCCCAGGAAGGTGATATTATTTTAGTAGCTGGTAAAGGTCACGAAACCTATCAAGAGATTATGGGAGTTAAGCACCCATTTGATGATAGAGAAGTATTGAAGGAAACTTTTAGGGAACAATAATAGGCGAAATATATGCTATACTATTTATTCAGGTATCTCGAACAATATGTCCACATCCCAGCGGGTGGTTTGTTTAATTATATTTCGTTTAGAACGGCTATGGCTGTGATTCTATCGTTGATAATTACAACTGTATATGGGGGGCGTTTAATCCGAATGTTACAAAATAGACAGGTGGGAGAAACTGTTCGGAATCTTGGTTTAGTAGGTGAAAGCCAAAAACAAGGTACACCAACAATGGGAGGTTTGATCATCCTGGGAGGTATATTGATTCCTACACTTTTATTTGCCAAGCTTGAAAATATATACGTGATTCTGATGTTGGTAACCACGGTTTGGATGGGAGCGATTGGATTCTTAGATGATTATATTAAAGTATTTAGAAAGAATAAAGAAGGTCTAGCAGGAAGATTTAAAATAATCGGACAGGTGGGATTGGGAATAATTATAGCCTGTACAATGCAATATCATCCTGATATTTTAGTTCGACAAAAAGTAGTGGTTAGTCAAACTCCCATCGAAGCACAGTCGGAACTAGAAGAACAAGTAGGGGCGAACGGACAGAGTTATTATACAGAGAATGTAAAGTCGACGAAAACCAATCTTCCTTTCTATAAGAAGAATGAGTTTGATTATGGAAATGTACTTACAATATTCGGTGTTCCTTCAGGTAAATTTGTGTTTCCCTTATTTTTGGTGGTCGTCGTTTTTATTGTTACAGCGGTCTCCAATGGTGCCAATATTACAGATGGAGTTGATGGTTTAGCTACCGGTATATCGGCTATAATCGGTATAACGCTCGCTATACTCGCTTATGTCTCGGGTAATACTATTTTCGCCGAATATTTAAATATAATGTATATCCCTGATTCAGGAGAGCTCGTTGTTTTTGCGGGAGCCTTTGTCGGAGCATGCGTAGGTTTCCTTTGGTATAATTCTTATCCTGCTCAAGTTTTTATGGGCGATACGGGTAGCTTGGCCATCGGCGGAATTATTGCAGCTTTCGCTATTATGATTCGGAAGGAATTATTGATTCCGGTTCTCTGCGGTGTATTTCTTATTGAATTAGTATCGGTAATTGTTCAGGTTTCTTATTTCAAATATACAAAGCGAAAGTATGGAGAGGGAATCAGGATCTTTTTAATGTCGCCTCTGCATCATCATTTTCAGAAGAAGGGTTATCATGAATCTAAGATTGTAACCCGGTTCTGGATTATTGGGATATTGTTGGCGATCATAACTATTGTAACTCTTAAGATTCGGTAAACTATGTTAAGTGAACAACAACATATGGAGCAGTCTGAGAAGAAATTGGTCGTTTTGGGAGCAGGAGAGAGCGGCGTTGGTGCAGCTGTGCTTGCTAAACAAAAAGGTTATGATGTATTTGTGTCGGATTCAGGGCTTATTGCTGAAGATTATAAACAACAGCTTATTGACCTTAATATCGAATTTGAAGAAGGGTCTCATACGGAGGGCCGAGTATTAAATGCAGATATAATTGTAAAGAGTCCTGGTATTCCACAGAAAGCTGCAATCGTTAAAAAAGTAAGAGAGAAAGGTATCGAAGTGTTGTCTGAGATTGAATTTGCAGCTCGATATACTTTAGCAAAGTTGATTTGTATAACTGGGTCTAATGGAAAATCTACTACGGCTACTTTGACTTGGTTTATTTTACAGAAGGCCGGGTTAAATGTTGGTTTAGCTGGCAATATTGGAAAAAGTTTTGCCTTACAAGTAGCTAATGAGAGTTTTGATTATTATGTCCTGGAAATAAGCAGTTTTATGCTTGATGATATGACTCAATTGAAAGCTGATTTTGCAGTGCTGTTAAATATAACACCCGATCATTTGGATCGATACGACTATAAAATGGAGAACTACGTTGAATCTAAGTTTAAGATAATTCAGAATCAACGCGAAGATGATTTCTTTATTTATGATATAGACGATGAAGAAATCCTTAATGGATTAAGAAAATATAAAAGTAAAGCAACTTATATTCCGTTTAGTCAGCAGAAAATACTAAGCGAAGGTGCTTTCCTGGATGAAAATAGTACAATAATTATAAAAGTTACTAACCAACCTACATTTGCTATGTCAATAAATGAACTGGCCCTACAAGGGAAACATAATGTGTATAATAATATGGCTTCAGGTATTGTGGCGAAAGTATTAGAGCTCCGGAATGAATCTATTCGTGAGAGTATGGGGGAATACCAAAATATTGCACATCGGCTAGAGCATGTTGCTCAGATTGCCGGTATAAATTTCATAAACGATTCTAAAGCAACCAATGTAAATTCTGTTTGGTATGCTTTAGAAAGTATGCCTGCAAATGTTGTTTTGATTATGGGAGGTGTAGATAAAGGAAATGATTACAATATTTTAAAGGATTTAATTCATAGTAAGGTAAGTGCAATAGTTTGTATCGGTAAGGATAATGCACGCATTCATGAAGCATTTGATGATGAAACGGATGTGATTGTAAATACAAGCTCAATGAAAGAGGCCGTTACGTTAGCATATCATTTAGCGAAAAAAGGAGATACCGTATTACTTTCTCCTGCATGTGCAAGTTTTGATTTATTTAAAAATTATGAAGATCGTGGAGATCAGTTTAAAGCTGCGGTTCGCGAATTGTAGAATTATTTAATATTAGGACAATGATAGACAGAGTATTTAGCAAATTAAAGGGTGATCGGTGGATATGGATAATTGTAATTATTCTATCTATATGGTCCATGCTTGCTGTTTATAGTTCAGTAGGAACCTTGGCTTATAAGAATAGTAAAGGGTCAGAGGTATATCTTATAAAGCACACTTCTATGATCGTTGGAGGTTTTGCATTGATGTATTTCTCACATTTGCTTGATTATAGATACTATGCCGGAATTTCAAAAATATTAATGATCGTAACCATTCCAATCTTGTTATATACATTGATTTTTGGAGAAACCATTAATGACGCTAATCGTTGGGTTACGATCCCTGTAATCAATCAGACGTTTCAGACCTCGGATTTGGCAAAGTTAGCTTTGATAACTTTTCTGGCAAGAATGTTAACTCGAAAGCAGGGTAATATCAAGGATGTAAAGAAAAGTTTTATTCCTGTAATGGGTTCTGTTTGTATCATCTTCGTATTGATTGCATGGGCTAATTTATCGACTGCCTTGATGTTATTTGGTGTGAGTATTCTACTATTAATAATTGGCAGAATTAGTTTAAAGCAAATCGCATTGGTTTGTGTGGGAGGAGGATTGCTTCTTTTATTAGTGATTTTTGTGGGTCCTCGAAGAGATACTTATGTTTCGAGGGTTAATACTTACATGAATGGTGGAGAGGCTGATCCTGATAAATCTTATCAGGCCGATCACTCTAAGATAGCAATTGCTACAGGAGGCTTCTTTGGTAAGGGACCTGGAAATAGTACAGAGAGAAATGTGCTTCCTCATCCATATTCTGATTTTATTTTTGCAATAATCGTAGAAGAATATGGTGCTTTGGGAGCTATAGTGCTGATTGCCTTATATATCGTTTTTATGTATCGATGTATAAGGATTGTAACACAAAGCCCGAAGGCATTCGGTGCTTTGCTGGCTGCCGGTTTAGGGTTTAGTTTAACTATACAAGCTTTAGCAAATATGGCTGTTGCTGTAGGTTTAGGTCCGGTTACAGGGGTTCCGCTCCCATTAGTGAGCATGGGTGGAACTTCTATACTCTTTACGAGTGTTGCTTTAGGAATTATATTGAGTGTTAGTAGAAATATTGAAGAAGCAAAATTAGAATCTAATAAAAAAGTAGTTGTGGGAGAGATTCCTGCAATGGGTTAATGGTTATGAAAACAGGCAAACGAATAGTAATTAGTGGAGGTGGAACAGGCGGACATATCTTTCCGGCTGTATCGATTGCACGTGCTTTACAACGGATTGCGCCTGATACTGAGATTTTATTTGTAGGAGCTCAGGGACGTATGGAGATGGAGAAGGTTCCTGCGAGTGGATTTAAAATTATTGGCTTAGATATTCAAGGATTTAATAGAAAGTCTTTATTGAAAAATTGGAATTTGCCTTTTAAATTGTTAGGTAGTCTGAGGAAAGCAAATAAAATCTTGAGTGATTTTAAACCGCACGTTGCAGTTGGTGTAGGGGGGTATGCTTCAGGTCCGCTTCTTTATGCAGCAGGAAATCAGAATATCCCTTATATTATTCAGGAGCAAAATTCATACGCTGGTATCACTAATAAAAAATTAAGCAAGAAGGCAAATAAGATATGTGTGGCCTTTGAAAATATGGATAAGTTTTTTCCAGCTAATAAAATACTTTTAACCGGAAATCCGATACGCAGGGAGTCTGTTGATATACAAGGAAAGCGAGAAGAGGCCTTGGAGTTTTTTAATTTATCAGCAAAGAGAAAGACTATTTTATTGACTGGAGGAAGTTTAGGGTCTTTGACTTTAAATAATAGTGCCTTTGGAGCAATCAATAAAATTATTGATCGCGATCTTCAACTAATATGGCAATGTGGTAGTTACTATTATGAGCTGTTTAAAAACAAGCTTCTTCAAGGGTCTGAAGATCAAATTAAGTTGTTTCCATTCTTGCAACGCATGGATTTAGCTTATGCTGCAGCTGATGTAATTATTTCAAGAGCTGGTGCGGGGACTATAGCTGAATTGTGTGTTGTTGGAAAGCCTGTGGTTTTGGTTCCTTCTCCAAATGTGGCAGAAGATCATCAAACTATTAATGCAAGAGCTTTGGCTGATAAAGATGCCGCTGTTGTGGTAACAGATGATAATGCCCAGGAGTTTTTGATAGATGTAGTTATAGAATTGTTGAATAACGAAGTGCATTGTACAGATTTAGCTTTGAATATTATGCGAATGGCGATTTATAATGCTGATGAGGTAATAGCAGATGAAGTGTTAAAATTAGCAGAACAGAATTGAAAATGAATATCGATCGAATTAAAAATGTTTATCTAATTGGTATTGGTGGTATCGGAATGAGCGGTCTTGCTCGTTATTTTCATCACCTTGGTTATTTGGTGAATGGTTATGATAAGACAGAGACTCCTTTAACAAGCGAGCTAATTGCTGAGGGAATAAGCATTGTGTTTGAGGATTCAGAAAATCTTATTCCTGAGATATTTATTAAAAACATTGATGAAACTCTTGTAATTTATACGCCTGCAGTGCCTGCGGATTCGAAGATTGTTCAGGCTTTCAAGAACTCAGGACATGTTCTTCATAAAAGATCGGAAGTTCTGGGCTTTTTAAGCTCTAGTAAATTTACAATTGCAATTGCTGGTACTCATGGTAAAACCACTACTTCTACACTTGTTGCACATATTCTAAAAGACAGCGGTTTTGATTGCTCGGCATTTCTAGGTGGTATTTCTATTAACTATAATTCGAATGTTCTATTTTCTTCAGGCAATATTATGGTCGTGGAAGCGGACGAATTTGATCGTTCATTTTTAACGCTCCATCCAGATGTTGCTATTGTGACCTCAATGGACGCTGATCATTTAGATATATATGGAGATCACCAACATCTTATTGATTCATTTAAATTATTTATAGATCAAGTTAAAGATGGCGGAACCCGCATAATTTATGATGGCCTGGATCTGCCAGCTACTTCGTTTTATAGCATTGATAAAAGAACAGATATATATGCATCTAATATCCGAATAATTGAAAGTGAATTTCACTTCGATTACCATCATGGGGAAGAGATTATTAAGGACATTCAATTAGGGATTCCAGGCAGGCATAATGTTAGTAATGCAGTAGCAGCAATAGCAGCAGCGAAGGTGTGTGGAGTGCCTGATGAAGCAATTAAAAATGCTTTGGCTCGCTTTAGAGGCATAAAACGCCGCTTTCAATATATTGTAAAGAATGAGAATGGTATTTACATTGATGATTATGCCCATCATCCAAAAGAGTTAGAGGCATGTTTTGAGGCTGTAAAAAGTATTTATCCAGATCGTACATTGACGGTTTTATTTCAACCTCACTTATTCTCAAGAACACGTGATTTTGCCGACGATTTTGCTAAGGTATTAAGTTCTGATGGAATTGATAAATTAATTCTATTACCTATATATCCGGCAAGAGAAAAACCTATTGAAGGTGTTTCATCAGAATGGCTGCTTGATAAAATAGATTTGTCTGATAAGGTTTTATTAACGCCTGAAGGTGCTTTGAAATATATTAAAGAAGAGCGTCCTGAACTAATTCTAACAGTGGGCGCTGGAGATATTGATCGTTTGGTTAAACCTATAAAAGAAATTTTGACTAATGATTAGCTGGATAAAAAATATAAGGTGGAGAAGGGTATTTCTCAGCATTTTATGGTTGGGTTGCTTAAGCGGTTTGATTTTTTTGATGAGCTTTATATCTATTAAGAGTAATAGTTTGGTTTGTAATGACTTGCGCGTTCTGATTCCTGGGGAGCAGTCTTTTGTTATTCGTGAAGATATTGATCAGTTATTAATGAAGAAACATGGTGAAATTGTAGGTAGAACATTGACATCGCTACCTATTCATGAAATTGAGCAAGATTTACAAGCAATACCGTTCATTGAACAGGCTATGGTGAATGTTGATATGAATGGGATGATGACTGTTAATATTAAACAAAGAATAGCTGCTTTGCGTGTTATTAATGCACAAGGTGAAGATTTTTATATAGATGAAAATGCAGTGAAGTTCCCATTGTCTAAACACTACGCACCTAATGTTTTGGTAGCTAATGGCCATATAGAAGAGAGGTTTGGAGCAAATACTGATAGCGTTCAAACTGCTTTGTTAATGGAATTATTTGAAACAGCTGAGTTTATTCAAAGCGATTCTCTTTGGAATGATCAGATAGAACAGCTATATGTGAATGCAAATAGGGAGATAGAGATGGTTCCGCGGATTGGAGGACAGCAGATCATCTTGGGAAATGCAGATTCGTTACAAACTAAGTTCAATAAATTATTATTGTTCTATAAACATATAGCACCGACCGTTGGTTGGGATGTTTATAAAACAGTGAATCTGAGCTTCGCGAATCAGCTAGTATGTACTAAAAAAGAAAATTTACTTAATAACAGTATTAATTAATAGGGATATGGAAAAAAGAATTACAACCAATAATGAAACACCAATTGTTGTAGGACTTGATATTGGCACTACAAAAATCTGTGTTACGGTTGGCAGACGTAGTGGAACCAATAAGATTGAAGTTTTAGGTGTTGGTTATGCCGAATCTTCAGGAGTTAATAGGGGCATGGTTGCTAATATTCAAAAGACGGTTTCCAGCATTACACAGGCCGTTGAAGCGGCTAGTGTTCAATCGAATGTGAATATAAATATTGTTCATGTTGGAATTGCCGGTCAGCATATCAAAAGCTTGCAGCATCGCGGGATATTGACCAGAAAGGATGATACTGAAATAAACCGCAAAGACATTGAGCAGCTTGTTGAAGACATGTATAAATTAGTATTACCTCCAGGTGAAGAAATTATCCATGTTTTACCTCAAGAGTTTACGATTGACAATGAGCCAGGAATTAAAGATCCTATTGGTATGGCAGGTAGAAGGATGGAAGCCAATTTTCATATCATATCTGGTCATGTAAGTGCTGTAAAGAATATTCAGAAATGTGTTGCTAAAGCCAATCTTGAAGCTCAAGAACTTATATTAGAACCTCTTGCATCGTCAGAGGCTGTTTTGGATGAAGCAGAGAAAGATGCTGGTGTGGTGCTCGTTGATATTGGTGGCGGTACAACAGATGTAGCGATCTTCCATGAAGGAATTATTCGGCATACTGCAGTAATTCCTTTAGGTGGGAATATTGTAACAGAAGATGTTAAACAAGGCTGTTCTGTTCTAAGAAACCAAGCAGAGCTTTTAAAGATCAGATTTGGATCAGCTCTGGCTGATGAAAATCGCGATAATGAGATTATAAGTGTTCCTGGTTTAAGAGGAAGAGATCATAAAGAAATTTCAGTAAAGAATCTTGCTTACATTATTCAAGCAAGAATGGAAGAGATCATCGAGCATGTTTACTATGAAATTAAATCGTCTGGGTATGAACGTAAATTAATTGGAGGAATCGTAATCACTGGTGGCGGTGCACAATTAAAACACTTGGTTCAACTGGTTGAATATGTAACGGGATTGGATTGCCGTATAGGTTTTCCAAATGAGCATTTGGCCAAAAATGAAGAATTACCAAAGAAGGTTTTTGATGAACTAAAGAGCCCGCTTTATGCTACTGGAATTGGATTGTTAATTAAAGGGATTGAAGCTGCAGAATACAATGCAGATTCAAAAGAAAAACCTGGTAAATTGGATGTGGTGGGTATATCTGAAAGGGGACGTTCTCGTTTCGGTTTTTTAGATCGTATAGTTAAATTTATCAGTGATGATAGCAATGTAAACGTGGATGATAAGGAGTATACCAAGTAATTTTCCACATTTGCCAATTTTTCCACAGTTTGAACATTTGTGGAAAACATTTGTGGAAAAACCTTATTATTACATTAGAATAATTGAATAAAATAATAATATTTATATCGCTCAGCAAGAGTTAAATAAGGATTGATATGGCAGAATTAAAATTCGAAATGATCAAAGAGCAATCATCGATTATAAAAGTAATTGGTGTTGGAGGTGGAGGTGGTAACGCTGTTAACCATATGTATAAGCAAGGAATTAGTGGTGTGGATTTCATAATCTGTAATACAGATGCGCAAGCTCTTGAGTTAAGTCCGATACCTAATAAAGTTCAATTAGGTACCAGTTTAACAGAAGGTATGGGTGCTGGTTCTGATCCTGATGTGGGTGAAAACTCTGCTATAGAAAGTATTGAAGATATTAAGCGCATGCTGGGCGTTAATACTAAGATGTTGTTTATTACTGCTGGAATGGGTGGTGGTACAGGAACAGGAGCGAGTCCGGTTTTAGCGAAGGCTGCAAGAGAGTTGGGTATTTTAACAGTTGCGATTGTTACCACTCCTTTTACTTTTGAAGGTAAGAGAAGACGTTTGCAAGCTGAAGAAGGTTTATCCGAATTGAAGAAATATGTTGATTCGTATCTGGTTATTTCAAATGATCGTTTGAGAGAGATTTTTGGTAACTTAACAATGGGTGCTGCATTTGCAAAGGCCGATGATATTTTAACAACAGCAGCCAAGGGTATTGCTGAAATTATTACAATACCTGGTTATGTGAATGTTGATTTTAAAGATGTTAAAACTGTAATGAATGATAGTGGAGTAGCTATCATGGGTAGTGATAAAGCTGAGGGCGAGGATCGTGCGCAGAAAGCCGTTGAGGGAGCTTTGGCTTCACCTTTATTAAAAGATAATGAGATAGAAGGTGCTCGTTATATTTTATTGAATATTACTTCTGGTAAGAAAGAAGTAACAATGGATGAAGTGACTATTATTACCGATTATATTCAAAGCCAGGCAGGAATGACTGCTGATCTTATTTGGGGTAATTGTGTGGACGAGTCGTTGGAAGATCATTTGTCTGTAACAATTATTGCAACAGGGTTTCAGACTTCAGAGGATCGGATAAAAGAAAAAGAAAATCAGCGTGTTGAGATTCCTTTTGAGGAAACACCTTTAGTTCGTCCGGTTAATCAAATGAATCCAGTATCTCAGCTGCAAGAAATAAAAGATCAGAAGAATGTAGAGGTTGAAACAACGGCTGAGAAACAGGAAACTGTAAAGGTTCAACCTATTGATCTGTTTAGCACGTTTTCAAAAAAATCAAATAATCCAAAAGCTGAGTATGAAGCTAAGGAACCAATAGTTCGTCATACTCTGATTGAGGAAGAAGAAGTAGTAGAGGAAGAGGAGTTAAATGTTAAAGATGAGTATGTTTTAAAGGAAAGTGAATCAGAGTTTCACTTTAAACTTACTGATGAATATGCTTCGGAAGAAAGAGTAATATTTGACAAACAAGATGATTCATATTCTGGTGCATCGCCTGATGTGCCTGTTTCTAACCCTGATGCTAATCGTACCGAAGAGTCTGTAGAAGAACAGTTGAGAAAAGCAAAAGAGCGTATTTTGCGCCTTAGGGATTTGGGTATTAAGCTTAGGTCTGCAAGTGGTTTACAAGAGATTGAAAGCGAACCTGCCTTTCGTCGTAAACAAATGTCATTGGATAATGTAGTGCATTCGTCAGAATCACATGTTTCAAGATTTACACTTTCAAAAGATGATGAAGAGGGTGGCATAAGACCTAATAATAGTTTCTTACATGACAATGTAGATTAGTAAAGTCTTTCTAATAAATAGAAGTATGCCCATTGGGACTGTCTAGTCTTATGATTAAAAATCATATATTTGTGAATCTATTAATATTGTTTTAACAAAAAATAACTATACTTTGGATTTATTTGAAAAGATATCGAACAACCTTGGGCCTCTTGGTCAACATCATAAATGGTCTCATGGGTATTTCTCTTTTCCAAAACTAGAAGGTGAGATTGGGCCTCATATGAAATTTAGAGGGAAAGAGCATTTAGTGTGGAGTTTGAATAATTATTTGGGATTGGCCAATCATCCCGAGGTTCGTGAGGCAGATATACAAGGATCTGTAGATTATGGGTTAGCTTACCCGATGGGAGCAAGAATGATGTCAGGGAACTCCAATCATCATGAGGCATTAGAGCAAGATTTAGCAGCCTTTGTAGATAAAGAAGATGCTTTTTTATTAAATTATGGTTATCAGGGCATGGTGTCAATTATTGATGCCTTAGTGGACCGTAATGATGTGATAGTTTATGATGCCGAATCGCATGCTTGTATAATTGATGGAGTACGTTTACATATGGGTAAGCGTTTTGTTTATCAACATAATGATATAGAGAGTTGTCGCAAGCAATTAGCACGCGCAACTAAACTTATTGAGCAAACCGGAGGTTCAATATTATTAATTACCGAGGGAGTTTTTGGAATGTCGGGCGCGCAAGGTAAATTAAAAGAATTAGGAGAGTTAAAGAAAGAATTCCCATTCCGTATGCTGGTAGATGATGCTCATGGTTTTGGAACAATGGGAGAAACTGGTGCCGGAACGCATGAGGCTCAGAATTGTAAAGATACTGTTGATATATACTTCGGCACTTTTGCGAAGTCAATGGCTGGGATTGGTGCTTTTGTAGCTTCGACAGAGGAGATTGTTACTTTCCTTCGTTACAACATGCGTTCTCAAACATTTGCAAAATCTTTACCGATGCCGATGGTTATCGGTCTTAGAAAAAGGCTTGAGCTATTGAAAAACCATCCGGAATTTCGTGAGAGGTTATGGAATATCGCAACTACATTACAAAAAGGATTGAGAGACAGAGGTTTTGATATAGGTACAACAGATACGGTTATTACACCTGTTTTTCTAAAAGGCGATTTGACAGAGGCTACATCTCTGACAATGGACTTAAGAGAAAATTACGGTATATTTTGTTCAATTGTAGTTTACCCTGTAATTCCTAAAGGACTAATAGAGCTTAGATTAATACCGACAGCTATGCATTCTTTAGAAGACGTTCAGCGTACTCTTGAAGCTTATACTGAAATTGGTAAAAAGCTAAAAGAAGGGTACTATAAGCAACAGAACCTTGTCCATATCTAATTCCAATCTTCTACATAAAAGGGGTTTTTAAGGTTTGTAGTATTTGTTTTTTCGCTCTATTTGCATTATAAATGCACTTATTAATGTATTTTATAGCATATTTAGTTTTTTTTTTCGAAAAAAGATTCTACTTTTAGATTAATATTCATATTAACTTAATTTACAAATTAAAAGGAGTAATTAATTATGGCAACTATCGAAAAATTCAATGAATTAAAAAGCCTATTAGAAGGTCTAGAATCTGACGCAGATAAATTCTTTAATAAAGGAAATAGCGCTGCAGGTACACGTGTAAGAAAAGGTCTTCAAGAACTGAAGAATCTTTCTCAAGATCTTCGTTTGAAAATCCAAGAGTCGAAAAACGCTGGTTCTAAATAGGAAACTAAATAAAAAAAGAGATTGACCTCCAAAGCCAATCTCTTTTTTTATTTAGTTTAAAATATTTCTAGAGATTTTTTAATTCTCTAATTATATTATTCCTAGTTTCATCACTTACTGAAGTTAGAGGTAACCTAGTTTTTTCACCACAAATACCCAGCTGTTTTAGAATTGCTTTAACTCCTGCAGGATTCCCTTCAATAAAGCATAGATCTATTATCTTTGAAAGCATGGTATGTATTTTACGTGCTTCCTCAAAGTTGTTTTCATTACACATTTTGGCTAAACGACTAACTTGGGTAGGGAGGGCATTTGCCAACACTGATATTACTCCTGATGCACCAAGTGCAGCCATTGGTAGTAAAAGCGCATCATCCCCTGAGATTAAAAAGAAGCCAGCAGGTGTATCTCTTATTATTGTACTATATTGATGGAAGTTTCCAGAAGCTTCTTTTATACCAATAATATTCTTAAAAGTATTTGCTAATCGAACGGTTGTTTCAGCTTGTATATTACTGCCTGTTCTGGCAGGAACATTATACAGTATTATTGGAAGAGGTGATGCTTCTGCTATAGCTTTATAATGTTGAAATAAACCTTCTTGTGTAGGTCGATTGTAATAAGGGCTTACTGATAGAATTGCCGAATATCCGGTTAGGTCAAAATAGTCGAATTCATCCAGAATATCTTTGGTGTTGTTTCCTCCAATTCCTGCAATTAATGGAACCCTACCATTCACTTTTTCGGCTATAGTTTTAAATATCTCTTGCTTTTCCTTTTTGTTCAGTGTTGCTGTTTCACCAGTTGTACCGAGAACAACAATATAGTCTATTCCTCCTGTTATTTGATATTCGATCAATTTGTCTAATGATGGAATATCAAGGGTGTCATCTTCATTAAATGGAGTGATCAAGGCAACTCCAGAGCCAGTAAGAGCTTTCATTAACTTCTTTTTATTCTTTTATTTTTTACAAATATGGCTATTTTATCATTTCAAATAACTCTTCTTGAGAAATTATGTTAATATTTAATTTCTGAGCCTTTACTAATTTAGCAGGACCCATGTTTTCACCCGCAATTAAATAATCTAAATTCCCTGAAATGCTGCTTAACATCTTTCCCCCATTCATTTCTATTATCTGCGTTAATTCATTTCTGCTTATGTTTTCAAAGACTCCGGATATTAAAAATGTTTTCCCAATTAGTTTTATTCCAGTAGATTGTTTTTCTATTTTCTCTGTTTGAAACTTTAAGCCTGATAGTTTTAAAAGAGTGATTTGTTCTATATGTTCTGAATTGTTAAAGTAATTAATTAGGCTTTCGGCAATTCGATCTCCAATTTCATGTACTGCAGTGATTTCTTCTTTAGTTGCTGAAATTAAGGAATCTATATTTTCAAAATGCTCTGTAAGCTTTTCTGCTATAGTAGCACCAATGTGCCGGATACCTAAGCCAAAGAGCACTCGGTGAAATGGTTTTTCTTTTGATTGTTCAATTCCTAAGAGCATATTGCTGATCGACCTCTCTCCAAACCTTTCCATTTCAACTAGTTGATCATAGTGGCTATCTAAAGTATATAAATCACTTATATGTTGTATAATCCCTGCTTTGTATAATGCTTCAACAGTTTCGTTTCCTAAGCCGCTTATGTCCATGGCTTTTTTGCTTGCAAAATGTTGTATTCCACCAATGATTTGAGGAGGACAATGTTGATCGTTTGGACAGTAATAAATAGCTTCACCTTCCTCTCGTTCTAAAAGACTGTTACATTCTGGACAATTGATTGGGTATTGAATGGGTAAAGAATCTGGTTTTCTTTTACTTAAATCAACAGAAATAATCTTAGGAATGATTTCACCACCTTTCTCTATAAACACTGTGTCGTTTTCATGTAAATCTAATCGTTTTATTTCATTAGCATTGTGAAGCGTTGCGCGCTTTACGGTTGTGCCTGCTAATAAAACAGGTTTTAAATTAGCAACTGGTGTTACAGCGCCTGTACGACCTACTTGATAGCTGACTTTATTTAAGATTGTTTGAACTTCTTCAGCTTTAAATTTATACGAAATTGCCCACCTTGGAGATTTAGCTGTAAACCCTAAATCCTCTTGTTGGATATAATTGTTTACTTTGATAACTATACCATCGATATCAAAACTTAGAGAGCTTCGGTTTTTCTCCCAGTAAGAGATGAATTCTAAAACCTCTTCAATGTTTTTACAAGTTGAAAAATATTTGCTTACTGGAAATCCCCATTCATTTAATGCTATTAAGCTTTCAGAATGTGTTTTAAAGAATTTGTCGCGGTTGTTTGTATATAAGAAATAGAAATAGCAATCGAGCGGACGTCGGGCTACTTCTGTTGAATCTTGGAGTTTAATGGTTCCAGCTGCAAAATTTCGTGGATTTGCAAAAGTAGTCTCTCCTAATTCTGCCCTATTGTTATTTAAACGAAGAAATGCAGCACGATGCATAAAGATTTCTCCGCGGACTTCGAAGACCTCTGGGTAGTTGTTTTTTTTTAGTTGGTGAGGAATGCTACGTATAGTTTTAACGTTATTTGTAACATCATCTCCTCTAGTGCCATCCCCTCTCGTTATAGCTCTAACAAGTTTTCCATCCTCGTATCGAATACTTATTGATAAGCCATCAAACTTAAGTTCGCAAATATATTCTATATTTTCACCTACAGCTTTTTTTACCCGATCGTCAAAGTCTTTTAATTCCTGTTCGTTATAAGTATTACTTAGAGAAAGCATCGGCCAGGTATGTGCTACTGCCTCAAATTTTTTAGTAATATCGCCACCTACTTTTTGAGTAGGTGAATCATTATCATAAAATTCTGGATGAGCGCTCTCTAATTCATAAAGTTCTTTTAACTTTTGGTCGAAATCATAATCAGAAATAGTTGGCTGTGCTAATACATAATAGTTATAATTATGTTTCTTTAACTCAGC
This sequence comes from Albibacterium bauzanense, assembly GCF_004339765.1. Classification (GTDB taxonomy): domain Bacteria; phylum Bacteroidota; class Bacteroidia; order Sphingobacteriales; family Sphingobacteriaceae; genus Albibacterium; species Albibacterium bauzanense. The sequence goes on from NZ_SMGO01000002.1 coordinate 1,038,139, forward strand.
TCGTAAAGTTTCAATTTTCTTTTGAATTGTTGAACTAACCATAAATACGAAGTTAAATATTCAGAGAATTAATTAAGGTCTAGACTAGCAGTATTTATTGTTTTATTTTTTGGAATAAATAGTAAAATCAAATAACTCACAATTGCACAAGCAGCCATTATTGAAACCATAGGTATATTTGTTCTATTATGAGCAATACTTACTAATACAGATGCAATTGCTCCAATAGAAAGCTGAATAGTACCTAATAATGCCGAGGCGCTTCCAGCAGATTTAGAAAATGGATTAAGAGCTAAAGCCGATGTGTTTGGAAATACGAAACCCTGACAAGCTAGGAAGCAGAAAATAAGAATAATAATTCCATATAATGTTAAAGAGTTACTGAGTGCTAGAATTAGCATCAGAGATCCTGCAATAGCTTGAGCCATTAAAGCGTATTTAGAAATACTTTCACTGCTAAATCTTTTTAACATTAGGGTATTTAACTGACTTGTTGTAATTAAACCTGCTGCTAATAGCGCAAAGACCCATCCATATTGTTTTTCATTCAAGCCGTATATCTCCATCATAACAAATGGAGATCCTGAAAGATAAGCATATAATCCTGATGATGCTGTTCCCCCTGCTATAGCATATATGAGGAATTGAGGGTTTTTAAGAACTTTCCAAAAGCCTTTCATAATTGGAGCAGGCAATAAAGAAATAGTTGTGTTAGGTTTGCTTTTTGGAAGTACAAAGATAACACCTAATAAAATTAAGATCGTCAATACTGTAAGAAAAACAAAAATATAATGCCAACCCCATATTTCAATGATATATCCTCCTATTGTAGGAGCTAATATTGGTGAGATACCAATTACTAACATCAGCATAGAAAAAATCTTTGCAGTTTCGGTTGGTGGAAAATAATCACGAACCATTGCCCTTGAGGCAACCATTCCGGCGCAGCTACCTAAGGCTTGAACGAAGCGAAGAAAAATAAGTCCATCTGCTGATTGTATAAAAACACAACCTATAGAAGCTCCAATATAAATTAACAACCCAATAAGTAAAGGAGACTTTCTTCCGAACCGATCTAGTAGGGGACCATAAATCATTTGACCACCAGCAATTCCTATGAAGAAACTAGTTAAGGACAATTGAATATGCTCAATATTTGTTTGTAGATCTAATGCTATTGCTTTGAAGCCAGGAAGGTACATGTCAATAGAAAATGGTCCAATTGCTGATAATAGACCAAGCATTAATATAATTAAAAACTTATTATTTTTAGTTTGAGTCATTGACAATTTTTTTCGAAAGATCAACTTAGCTTATCAAGTTCTAGTTTAACGAAATCTACAAGTTCTTTTACATACTCTTTGTTAAACTTAAATGTGATGCCGGCGGTTTCATATATTTCTGGAATAGTTTTAGTATAACCGAGCTTCAGGGCACTTAAGTAGTTATTTAAACCCTTTTCTGGATTTTCGATATAGTTTTTCCATATGGCGATGGCTCCCAATTGGGCCATTCCATACTCTATATAGTAAAAAGGCACTTCAAAAATATGCAGTTGTTTTTGCCATAAATTCTTGAGTGCAGCTGGATGTTTATCCCAATCAGCAAAACTATGTCCGAACCGTATAAATATCTTTTCCCACTCTTGCTCTCTTTCTAAATCAGTATGGTTTGGATGAGTGTAGATCCAATGTTGAAATTGATCTATTGTAGCAACCCATGGTAGTGTTTTCAACACATCAATAAGCTGATCACGTTTGGCGCGTTTTAAATCTTCTTCATTGTTAAAGAAAACATTCCAGTGTGACATAGAAATTAGTTCCATAGACATTGAAGCCAGTTCTGCTACTTCACTAGGTAGATGTTTAAAATCGTTCAGTTCTAAGTCTGCTGATATAAATGTATGTAAAGCATGACCCCCTTCATGTACCATTGTGGTAAGGTCGCGAAAAGTATTAGCAGAATTCATGAAAATAAAAGGAGCCCCACTTTCTGACAATGGGTAGTTGTATCCACCTGGAGCTTTCCCCTTCCGACTTTCTAAATCGAACAAATTATTGGCCTTCATTATTTTAATACGCTCGCCGATATAACTATCAAGCTTATAAAAACATTGCTGAGTTTTTTGTATTAAATCTTCCCCATCATTAAAAGGTTTTAAAGGAGTTTGTCCTGAAGGATCAACATCCATATCCCATGGTTCTAGATTCTTTAGTCCAAGTTTTTCTTTTCTTCTCTTTGCTTCTATGGCCAGGACAGGCACTACCGTTTTTTCAATAGCATCATGAAACTGGTAACAATCTTCTGGAGAATAATCGAAACGACCCATTGCTTCAAACATATAGTCTCTGAAATTAGTAAAACCAGCGTTATTCGCAACTTGATGTCTTAGACTTCTTAATTTATTAAATAACTTATTAAGGTCTGCTTTATCCTCCAGTCTTCGAGTAGTAATTGCATTCCATGTTGTTTCTCGGATGGACCTATCAATACTTTTTAAAAAAACAGCTGCTTGTTCTAATGTGTATTCTTTTTCATTCAACAATACAGACATAGAACCTGTAATTGATTGATATTTTTGTTGTTCTAGCTGAATCTCAGTTTGGAGACGAATGTTTTCTTCTCTAAAAAGGTCAAGAGATTTTTGGACACTGCGTAAGTAAATAGAATATTTCTTAGAATCGAGTTCTTTAACAAAAGGAGAATCGACCAATTTTTTATTTAATTGATTATTGATGGGAGCTATTTTAGGTTCAATTTCAGTTGCGAAATATTGGAAATCAAGAAGAAGTTTCTCATCGGTGGTATTGCAGGTCATTCTAATATAACGCCAAGCGGCATCTTCTTCCAAAATTGCTTCTAGTTCGCTACGGTTTAGCATCCATTCTTCAAGTTCTTTTAATGAATTGATAGGTCTATTTAGTAGATCAAGAAATAGAGGATGTAACTCTTCCCAAATAATTTGAAGACCTTGTGGTACAAAATGTCTTTTCTTTTTATTTAGTGTCAATTTTTTCATTCTTTATTATTTAAAACCAGATATCTAATAAGAAAAACAGAGCGAAAATAACGGATGCTATTCCGTTGGTTGTCATAAAAGCTTTATTCACTCGTCTTAGATCTGTAGGACTGATAATTATATGTTGATAAATCAATAGCAAAATATAAAACAATACACCTATATAATATAACCATCCTAGATCTAAATAGAATATAGGTAATGTGATAAAAATCGCTGATAGAATATGAAAGATTTCAGATATATGCAAAGCGTTTTTCGTTCCAAAGAAAGCAGGTATAGAATTTAATTCGTGATCCTTGTCAAACTCTTCGTCTTGTAAAGCATATATAATATCGAAGCCACTAACCCAAAAAATAACCGCTAAAGAATAGAAGACAGGTACAATGTTGAATGTTCCTGTTACAGCAAGATAAGCGCCTAAAGGAGCCAAGCCTAAACCAATTCCTAAGACAATATGGCATAAAGCTGTGAATTTCTTGGTGTAACTGTAACCTAAAACAACAGCTAAGGCTATTGGAGATAAATAGAAACAAAGAGGATTAATAAACCATGTAGTAGCTATAAATAATGCGCAGTTCAGAAGAGTGAACGTCAGGGCTTGAGATGCTGAAATTTTTCCAGCAGGAATATCCCGCATCGCTGTTCGTGGATTCATTGCATCGATATCACGATCGAGGTATCGATTAAAAGCCATTGCAGCATTTCGTGCAAAAACCATACAGCAAAGCATTAGAATAAAGAGTAGTAAGGTAAAGTTTGCGTCGGTAGTATAGATAGCTAAAAAGAAACCAATTATAGCAAAGGGAAGTGCAAAAATACTATGAGCAAAAAGAACCAATGAAAAATACTTTTTCATATATTAAACGAAGACAATGTTTCAACTAGGATTGGAAATTCTTATTAATATCATTAATAGCAATTAATATCTCAGGACAGCCCAAATGTGTTTCTGCAGATGAAAGAAATACTTCTGGTACCTCCTCAAACCACTCTAATAGAGCTTTTTTAAATTTAGCGATGTTTTGAGTAGACCTTAAATTCGACTGTTTATCTGCTTTCGTGAAAATTAGTAAAAAAGGAATGCCATTTTCTCCAAGCCATTGACAAAATTCTAAATCTATTTTCTGTGGTTCATGCCGACTATCAATTAGCACAAATAGACATTGCAGGTTTTCACGTACACGTAAGTATTTGCGAATGAACTTTTCCCATTCATCTCGATTGGAACGAGAGGTTTTTGCATATCCATATCCAGGTAGATCAACTAAATACCACTCATTGTTAATTATAAAATGATTTATTAATTGAGTTTTTCCGGGCGTTTGAGAGGTTTTTGCTAAATTCTTCTTGTTAGTAAGTGCATTTATAAGCGAGGATTTACCAACATTTGAACGGCCGATAAAAGCGTATTCAGGTAAATTAAGTTCAGGTAATTTGTCGGTTCTTGTATTACTACATAGAAATTCAGCGCTTTTAACATTCATATTGCAAAGTTAAAACATTAATGCGAGAAATTGAATGTTCATTCGGTCGTATGAAATCAAGCTTTTGTTTATAGGTTTTTGTGGATTCAGCTTTGTATATTTGCATTGAGCAATGTCAAGAATTATTACACCGTACGAACAAGAAGATATAGGCAAGAAGCAACAGGTTGCTGATATGTTTAATAATATCTCAAAGAAATACGATTTTTTGAATCGTGTTTTATCTTTTGGAATTGATAAGATATGGAGAAGAAAAGCCATCTCTACTTTGAAAACGTTGAGGCCTCAGCTTTTGTTAGATGTAGCTACAGGTACAGGCGATTTTGCTTTAGAAGCAATTCGAATTTTAAAACCAAAAAAGGTTATCGGTATTGATATTTCGGAAGGTATGTTAACTATTGCGAAAGACAAAATATTAGATCGTAAATTGTCAGATTGTTTCGAAGTTCAATTAGGAGATTCTGAAAAACTGGCTTTCTCAAATGATACTTTTGATGCCGTTACAGTAGCTTTTGGGGTTCGTAATTTTGAAAATTTGCAACAAGGATTAGATGATATCTGTCGGGTTATTCGTCCAGGTGGGCAAGTGGTTATTTTAGAGTTTTCTAAGCCAAGGAGATTCCCTATAAAGCAATTGTATACATTCTATTCTAAAAATATTTTGCCACAAGTAGGGAAGTTGTTTTCTAAAGATAATAGGGCTTATTCTTACCTTCCTGAATCAATCGCTCAATTCCCTGATGGTGATGATTTCACTGATTTATTATTAAATGCCGGATTTAAGCAGGTTTCATGCAAACCGCAAACTTTTGGCATATGCACTATATATATTGGAATTAAATAAGATCTTTAACATTCCTACTAAGGAGGTTATTTGATCTCAACGAATACATAATCAGTTATGGCAAAGATAGCAATGATTACAGGAGCCAGCGCCGGTATTGGAGAGGCCTGCGCAGAAATTTTCGCTAAGAATGGTTATAATCTCATTTTATCTGCAAGGCGGTATGGTCGTCTTGAAAAACTATCTAAACGGTTATCGAATGATTATGGCATCCTTATACAGATAATGGAAGTTGATGTTCAGGATAAAGAGGATGTGATTAATAATTGGGATAAATTGCCGGAAGAGTGGAGACATGTCGATGTCCTGATTAATAATGCTGGTTTGAGCCTTGGGCTAGAACCTATTTATAATGGTGAAATAGATGATTGGGATAAAATGATTGATACCAACATAAAAGGTTTATTATATGTTAGCAGAATGGTAATTCCAGGGATGAAAGAAAATAAATTTGGTCATATAATTAACATTGGCTCAATAGCCGGAAAGGAAGTATATCCTAATGGCAATGTTTATTGTGCGACAAAGCATGCTGTAGATGCTTTAAGTAAATCAATGAGAATTGATTTATTGCCCTATTCTGTGAAAGTAACAGTTTTACATCCCGGTGCAGTTGAAACAGAATTCTCGGTAGTGCGTTTTAAAGGAGATGCAGGTCGGGCAAAAAAGGTTTATGAAGGATTTGACCCACTTTTAGCAAATGATATTGCCGATGCTGCATGGTATGCTGTTTCGCGACCACAGCATGTAAATATCAATGAAATGTTAATTATGCCGACAAGTCAGGCAAATAGTGTTTTTTTTAATAAGGAATCTAATTAAGAGTTTGCAGTAAAATATTAGTAGAATAGAATTTTTAATAATTTAGTTTTATATGGCACTAAAGAATCAAATTGACCAAGATATAAAGGCAGCTATGTTGGCAAAAGACCAAGCACGTTTAAGAGGTCTTCGTGCTATAAAATCGGCAATTTTAATGGCTGAAACAGAAAAGAATGCTGGTGTTTTTAATGAAGAATCAGAGATAAAAGTTTTACAACGTCTTATTAAGCAACGAAAAGAATCAGCAGAGATCTATCAGCAGCAGAATCGTCCAGATTTATATGCAATTGAGAAAGAAGAGCAGGATGTTATTGAGAGCTATTTGCCGAAGCAGTTAGATAGAGATGAAATCAGAAAAATCATTCTTTCAATTATTGAAGAAAATGGTTTTACCAGTATAAAAGATATGGGTAAAGTTATGGGTATGTCGAATAAAATACTTGCTGGAAAAGCAGATGGAAAAACTATCTCAGAAATAGTTAAAGAAGTATTGGCACCTTAATAAACAATAATAAATTTAACCTAATTTTATTACATTTAGAAAAAATTGGGCAAGCATTAAATGTAGTCTAAAGGAAATAACAAATAGTTAAAGATACTCTATGGATTTTACCATAAAAGAAGATAAAGGTTTTAAATACGTTGATGAAGGGGAAGGAGAAGTAATTGTATTGCTTCACGGGTTAATGGGCGCATTAAGTAATTGGGAATATGTAGTTAATCAATTTAAGGATAATTATCGGGTAATTATTCCCATGTTACCGATTTATGAAATGCCCATTCTAACTACCGGTGTAAAAAGCCTGTCAAAATTCTTGAAGAAATTTGTGACTCACATGCAGCTTAAGGATTTTATTATTGTTGGTAACTCTTTAGGAGGGCACGTAGGATTGATGTATGTTGCATCCAATCAGTCAAATGTTAAAGCATTAGTATTGGCAGGAAGTTCTGGTTTATATGAAAATGCATTTGGCGGGTCTTTTCCTAAAAGAGGTAATTATGAGTATATAAAAGAAAAGGTTCAGTTTACTTTTTATGATCCAGCGACAGCTAGTGAAGAGCTTGTCGATGAAGTTTTTGCTACGGTAAACAATAGAGAGAGAGTGATTCGTATTTTGGCAAATGCTAAATCGGCCATTCGTCATAACATGGCTAAAGACCTTCCAAAGATAAAAATACCTGTTTGTATAATATGGGGAAAACAAGATAAGGTAACACCGCCAGATGTGGCAGAGCAATTTAATGCATTGTTGCCTAATGCAGAATTACATTGGATTGATAAATGTGGGCATGCTCCTATGATGGAGCAGCCGGTAGAGTTTAATATTGTATTAAAGGAATATTTAAGTAAATTAAACTAAAAGCAATATTAATCGTTTAATCTATAAAGAAAACAACGGTGACTGCAAAAGAAATAGTATCAAATTCTATCTACCCTGCTAAGACTTCCGATAGCTTGCGGGCATTGTTGAGCCGTATGCAAGAATATCGGGTTGAACATTTACCGCTTATTCGTTATAATCAATTAGTTGGCTTAATACACGAAGATGATGTTATTGCAGCTATTGATAGAAAGGATGACTCTAAACTTAAGGACCTTCCTCATGAGTTGATTTATATATATGAAAATCAACATATCTATGATGTAGTACGACTGTTCTACATTCATCAACTTGATATATTACCAGTTATTGACGAAAAACAGTATTATGTAGGGTGTATTACTATACATGACGTCCTCAATGAGGTTGCAATGATTACCACGTCAGATGAACCAGGTGGAATTATTATTCTCGAAGTAAATAATCGTGATAATTCTTTATCACAAATTGCTCAGATTGTTGAATCAGACAATGCTCAGATTATGAGTTCCTATGCACGATCTTTCCCTGACTCAACAAGGATGGAAATTACTTTGAAGCTCAATAGAACAGATATTGCATCTATTGTAGCATCATTTCTAAGATATGATTATGAAGTGAAAGCTACCTTCAACGATGTTCGGGTTTATGACACTTCTCGTGATAGGTATGAACAGCTTCTTAATTATTTAAATATGTAACTTAGCCGTCTATAAACAGATAGCTTTGTAATGCCAAGACCCTTAAGAATAGAATGAAAGTTGCAATTTACGGTATAGAGTTTCAAAAAGTAGTAATTCCATATGTTGAACAGCTCTTTAAGTTATTGAAGAGTAGGAATGTTGAGATCTGGGTATTTAAAGAGTTTGATTCTTTTCTATCCACCTTTATGGAGTGTGGTTCACGTAATACTTATAAAGATAGGTTTGATTTGCCTCATGATATTGATTTTATGCTGAGTCTTGGAGGAGATGGAACGATGCTTTCTGCTGTTTCAATCTTACGCGATTCAGAAATTCCAATAACCGGGATAAACTTAGGCAGATTAGGTTTTTTGGCGAGCATAAATAAAAACCATATTGAACAAGCTTTAGAACTATTATTGAATCGAGAATATAGTATTGAAAAAAGAACTCTTTTATCTGTTGAGGCAGATGGTATGGAATTGTTTAATGGCGATAGGTTTGCTTTGAATGATGTTACCGTTCTTAAAAGAGATTCATCAGCTATGATCACTGTCAATGTTTATCTAAACGGAGAGATTTTAAATGCTTATTGGGCAGATGGGATGATATTTGCGACTCCTACAGGATCAACTGCCTATTCATTAAGTTGTGGCGGACCAATCATTCTGCCAGGCTCTGGAAATTTTGTTATAACACCTGTTTCTCCGCATAATTTAAATGTAAGACCACTGGTAATCTCTGATAAGGATGAGTTAACTATTGAGATTGAAAGTCGAAGTGAAACCTATCTATTATCATGTGACTCACGAACATGTGATCTAAAGACAAGTGTGAAGCTTAAAATAACGAAAGCTAATTTTAATATTAATCTTATCAGATTGAAAGATGAGAGCTTTTTTTCTACCCTTCGTCAAAAGTTATTGTGGGGATTAGATACAAGAAACTATTAAATCTTCAGAAATTTATAACATTCTGCTTACCTTTGGCTCTTAATTTCAATTTAAGTATTAAAGATTTATTGCTTTTTTTGGAAAAATATTTTAATAAAAAGCTCTTCAGGGTAAGATTTTTATTTTTATATGCATAAATAGGTAATTACATTATAAATGGAACTAAAAGAACAGATAGACCTGAATAAGTTACCGAAACATGTTGCCATTATTATGGATGGGAATGGCCGATGGGCGAAAGAAAGAGGAAAATTAAGAGTATTTGGACATAGTAAAGGTGTAGATTCTGTTCGTCAGGTTGTTGAAGCAGCAGTTGAGGTCGGTATTCCATATCTTACCTTGTATGCATTTTCAACAGAGAATTGGAACCGTCCGAAGCTTGAGGTTGTAGCATTAATGGAAATTTTAGTTTCGGCAATTAATAAAGAAACTAAAACGTTAATGAAGAATGGGGTGAAATTAAATGCAATAGGAGATTTAAAACATTTACCTGAATCTTGTTATAAACAATTATCAAAAGCAATTGATCTTACATCCAAAAACACAAGTTGTACTTTAACTCTTGCATTGAGCTATAGTTCCAGGCAAGAAATTACAGAAGCTACTAAAAAGATTGTTAAGCAAGTATGTGATGGGACGTTAAGTATTGATCAGATTGATCAGGATGTTTTTTCTAATAATTTGGAAACTGTAGATATACCAGATCCAGAATTAATGATTAGAACAAGTGGAGAACAACGAATAAGTAATTTCCTGCTATGGCAACTTGCTTATTCTGAATTATATTTTGTTGATAAATTATGGCCTGATTTTAACAAAAATGATTTCTACGAGTCTATAATAGCGTATCAGAAGAGGGAAAGAAGGTTCGGACTTACAAGTGAGCAGGTATCCTAAAAAAGATATAGCTTGAAAAATGCGATATTGTGGATTATTTCTACTTTTTTTGCAAAATAATATTTTAACAAAAATTAACAACTGTTTGCGCTACTTTAGCAGCGTTAAATTATATCAATGAAGCAACTACTTTTTATATTTTGTTTGATGTTACTGGGAAGCGGTGTTTCTTTAGGTCAGATCCAGTCCGGAAATATTAATAATACAAATTCGTTAACTCAAGATGATGGGTTCAGTTATATAAGACCGCAAGAATATATTATCGGTGGTGTTGAAGTAAGTGGGACTCAGTATTTAGATAATGATGTTTTAATTACGATATCTAAATTGAGTGTCGGCAATCGTATCGAAGTACCTGGTGAAGCAATTTCTAACGCAATAAAAAACCTTTGGCTTCAAGGTTTATTTGATGATGTGGCTATCAATGTGAAATCTGTTAAAGGAGATTCGATTTTCTTTGATATAGCGGTGGTTGAGCGGCCTCGTTTAACACGAATTGATATAACAGGTTTAAATAAGTCTCAGATTAAAGATATCCAAGAACGTGTTAATGGAAATTCTGGTAAAATATTGAATGAAAATTTATTGAGTACAACCAAAAATACGATTGAAAGATACCTTGCTGAAAAGGGGTACCTTTATCCTGAAATTAAAATGTCTCAGGTGAAGGACACTACTGAAGTAAATAATCAGATCCTAGTAGTGGATGTCGATCGTAATAGTAAAGTAAAAGTAAACCGAATCAATATTGATGGAAACAGTGTTTTTTCTGATAGTAAGCTTCGGAAGTTTATGAAGAAGATCAAGCAGCGTACATGGTGGAGAGTTTGGGGGTCTGGTAAGTTTAATAATAAAAAATACGATGAAGCAAAGGTTAATCTAATTACCAAGGTTCATGAAGAAGGATACCGCGATGCTGAAATTTTATCAGATACAGTACGTAAAGTGAGTAATAAACGAGTAGATATTGATATTAAATTATATGAAGGTCCGAGATATTATTACGGAAATATTAGTTGGTCTGGAAATGCAAAATATAGTGATACAGTTCTAAACACAGTGCTGGGAATTAAGAAGGGGGATGTTTTTAGTGAGGATAAATTGATGGTGAAGCTTTATGGACCATCTCGTTCCGGAGCAGATGTTTCATCTCTTTATTTGAATGATGGATATCTAACATTCAGTGTTGACCCTGTTCAGACCAAAATTTACGGAGATACCATTGATATGGAGCTTCGTATGTATGAAGGACCACAGTATACGGTTAGTAAGGTGAGTGTTAAAGGAAATGATGTAACGAATGACCGTGTAATTTTAAGAGAAATAGCTAATAAGCCAGGTCAGAAATTCTCTAAAGATCTGGTAATGCGTACAGTACAGACCATTGCACAATTAGGTAATTTTGATGAAACGAAAACCAATCCTGTTCCAATTCCAAATCAACTTGAAGGAACTGTGGATATGGAATATAATGTGGTTGAGAAGCCTTCTGATCAAATTGAACTTTCTGGAGGTTTTGGTGGAAACCGGATCATCGGTACTTTAGGATTAACATTTAATAATTTCTCTACCAGGAAATTGTTTGATAAAGGTGCCTGGAAACCATTACCAAGAGGAGACGGACAGAAATTGAGCCTTCGGGGTCAAACAAATGGTAAACAATATCAGTCATATAGCTTCTCATTCTCAGAGCCATGGTTAGGGGGTAAAAAACCTATCTATTTTGGTATAAGTGCATTTACTTCATCATCATCTTATGGATATAATCCATGGACAGGGAAGCAAACTGTTCCTGATGAGGAAATGCAGCGTATTAGAATGAATGGATTTACAATAAGCTTAGGTAAGCGATTAAACTGGCCGGATAATTATTTTAGACTAAATTATGCAGCGAATGTTCAACAATATAAGCTTCAGAACTGGAGAGGATATTTATTTGAAACAGGAACTTCTTATAACTTTAACTTAACACAAGAAATAAGCCGGAACTCATTGGATGCCTTAATTTATCCAACTTCAGGAACGAACATTAAGTTTACAATTCAGGCTACTCCACCTTATTCTTTATTTAATAATACAAATTATTTAACTGCATCTGATAAGGAACGCTATAAATTTACAGAGTATCATAAATGGAAATTTGATTCTCAGTGGTTTCAACGAATTGCTGGTAAGCTGGTATTGAAGGCACAGGCACAATTCGGGTTCTTAGGAACTTATAGCAGTGCAACTGGCCAACCTGCATTTGAGCGGTTTAAATTAGGAGGAGATGGAATGCAAGGTTTTGATTTTATTCAAGGTTCTGAAATCATTGCCATGCGTGGTTATGCAAATGGATACATTATTCCTGAAGGATCAGATCCTGGAGTTGCGCAAAATTCGGGAAGCCCAATTTATACTAAATATCAGTTAGAACTTCGCTATCCAATTATGGTAACTGATCAAGCTACTGCTTTTGGTCTGGTATTTGGAGAAGCAGGTAATACTTGGAATAATTTTAAAGATTTTAATCCTTTCCAGGTTCGTCGTACTTTAGGTGTTGGTGCACGTGTATATTTACCTATTTTTGGTATGTTAGGTATAGATTACGGATATGGGTTTGATGCAATTCCTGGAGTAGCAGAGAGTCAGTGGAGACAGAATGTTACTTTTAGTATTCAACAAAATATAGGAGGATTTTAAATAATCAAGACTTACCTTTGTATGAAGGTAATCTTAAGTATCTTTCAAATCGAAACAATTTTAACAAACGAGATATAAACTAGAATAAATAATAATAAAAAAAGAACAATTTAAAATGAAAAATTTAATAAAAGCAATCGCTATAGTTGCCGTGATCTTCTTCTCTGCTGGAGTTGCTAATGCTCAACAGAAATTGGGACATATTAATTCCGGTGAGATTCTACAGGCAATGCCTGAAGTAAAAACGGCTGATGCAGCCTTTGAAGCATTTCGTCAAACAAAACTAAGTGAATTAGAAGCGATGGATAAAGAGCGTCAAGGAAAAATCACTACATTTCAAGAGAAGTATAAAACACTTACTGAAGCAAATCAAGCTGCACTTGGTCCAGAACTTGAAGCATTAAATCAAGAAATTCAGGATATAGAGCAGAGAATTAATGATTTAGATCAGAAAGCTCAAACAGACCTTACACAAAAGAGAGAAGAACTTTACAAACCTATTTTAGATAAGGCTGGAAATGCAATCAAGGCTGTTGCTAAAGAGCAAGGTTTTGCTTACGTTTTTGATACACAAAATCAAGCAATAGTTTATTTTGATGGTGGACAGGATATCACAGCTTTAGTTAAAACTAAATTAGGTATACAATAAACCAAATCTAAGGGACATTGTAGAAGACATAAGGGCAAAGCTTTATAAAGCCACAACAATGTCCTTTTAAGATACATGAATAATCTTTATTGTTTTATAAGGCAGTTGAGTAAAACATTCACTAACAAAAAAAGCGAATCAATTAGATTCGCTTTTTTTGTTAGTGAATTAATATTATTGATGACAAATGAAATAATACTTTAAATGGCGTTAAGAATTACGTAATTTTGTAATTCATTTTCAGCTATGAGTGATTCAATCAAACACGAGTGTGGTATAGCACTTATCCGTTTATTAAAACCCCTATCATTTTATCAAGAAAAATATGGCACATCCTTATATGGATTGGATAAGCTGTATTTACTTATGGAGAAACAACATAATAGAGGGCAGGATGGTGCCGGTATTGCTACCATAAAGCTTGATATAAAACCAGGACACCGATATATTAGTAGATATCGTGCATTAGGTAAGAATGCAATTTCGGAGATTTTTGCACATGTTCAGGAGAAGTTTGCTAATCTTCAGAAAACTAACCCAGAGAAACTTTCTGATAGTGTTTGGTTAAAGGAAAATGTTAGTTTTACCGGAGAGGTATTGATGGGGCATTTGCGCTATTCTACACAGAGTAATAATAGTCTTGAAAACTGCCATCCTTTTCTTCGTCAGAATAACTGGAAGACTAGAAATCTTGTTATATCGGGGAATTTTAACATGACCAATGTTGATGAATTATTGGAACAATTGTTTGAGTTAGGTCAACATCCGAAAGAACAAGTTGATACAGTAACTGTATTAGAGAAGATAGGGCACTTTTTGGATACAGAAAATGATGTTCTGTTTGATCAATTTAAAAGAGAAGGTTATACAAATGTTGAAATAAGTGAGTTGATTGCTAAAAATCTGGATGTGGCTAAAATTCTTCGACGTTCAGCAAAGACCTGGGACGGTGGGTATGCAATAAATGGAATTTTTGGTCATGGAGATGCTTTCGTTATGCGTGACCCTGCAGGTATTCGCCCAGCATTTTATTATCAAGATGACGAAATTGTTGTTGTTACATCTGAACGACCAGCAATTCAAACAGCATTTAATGTTTCAATTGACGATGTTAAGGAAATAGATCCTGGACACGCCTTGATTATTAAGAAAAATGGAACAGTATCTGTCGAACAATTTATTACTCCTACAGTAAAGAAAGCTTGTTCTTTTGAACGAATATATTTTTCTCGTGGAAGCGATGCATCAATTTATCAGGAAAGAAAAATGCTTGGACAGTTACTATGTAAACCTGTTTTGAAGAAAGTAGATTATGATATAGAAAATACTGTTTTTGCCTTTATCCCGAACACTGCAGAGATTGCTTTTCAAGGTTTGCATGACGGAATTAATAGTTATGTGAGAGAACTGCAAGGGAATAGTCTTCTACACCGGGCAGATAAGATCTCTGATGAGGAGATGAGTAAGACTCTTAACATTGTTCCTCGTTTTGAGAAGCTAATTATCAAGGACGCTAAGCTGCGTACATTTATTACACAAGACGCAGATAGGCAAGATATGGTTGCCCATGTTTACGATACTACGTATGGTGTTGTTAAACCAAAGGTTGATACCATTGTTGCAGTTGATGATTCCATTGTAAGGGGAACTACTTTAAAGCAGAGTGTTCTTAAAATTTTGGACCGTCTTGAGCCTAAAAAGATTATTATAGTTTCTTCTGCTCCTCAAATCAGATATCCTGATTGTTATGGGATTGATATGTCACGTATGGGAGAGTTTGTAGCATTTGAAGCAGCAATTTCATTATTGCGCCAGAGAAATATGCATTCTATTATAGACGATGTATATCATAAATGTTTGCTTTCTCAGGAAATGGATAAAGAGAAGGTTATAAACTATGTGAAGGAAATTTATGAACCTTTTACCTATGATGAAATATCTAAGGAAATTGCTAGAATAATTACACCTTCAGATATTAATGCTGACGTAGATGTAATATATCAAACGCTTGAAGATTTACATATAGCCTGTCCGGATCATCTAGGTGATTGGTATTTCTCTGGCGACTATCCAACACCTGGAGGGAATAAAGTGGTTAATAAAGCATATATGAATTGGATGGAAGGTAAAAATGCAAGAGCATATTTTTCTGCTTAAAGTTAACCGATTTTGAATTTGAGAAAGCCAAGTTTTGATGACATCTTTATGAACCTTGCAGAGGAACTTGCACTAAAATCTCATTGTGTAAGAGCCCAAGTAGGTGCAGTTCTGTCCAAGGATACCAGGATCATTTCGATTGGTTATAATGGTCCACCTGCAGGAACTCATAATTGCGATGAAGAGTGGCCAGGTGTTGGATGTGATAGAGATAGTAAAGGAAGTTGTTCGCTTGCATTGCATGCAGAGCAGAATGCGATTTTATATGCCGTAAAGAATGGTGCAGACTTGCAGCAGGCCACTTTGTATACAACACTTTCTCCGTGTTTACCTTGTGCACGGTTAATTTTCTCAGCAGGAATTGTACAGGTTTTCTATAGAAACTCTTATGCAGAATATAAGGGTTTGGCGGAAGATGAAGGTATTGATTTTTTAAATCGCTTTGGAGTAGAGACAATACGTTTTTAAATAGGTATTATTGGTGAAAAGGTAATAATCTATGGGATATAAAAGTTTAGCGCATTGTGTAGAGGATTTAGAAAGGAATGGACATTTAATCCGAGTAAAGGAAGAGGTTGATCCTTACCTCGAAATGGCGGCCATCCATATGCGTGTTTATGATCAGCAGGGCCCTGCATTGCTTTTTGAAAATGTTAAGGGTAGCCAGTTTCCCGCAGTTTCTAATTTGTTTGGCACTTTAGAGCGGTCGCATTTTATGTTTCGCGACACATTAGAGAATGTAAAGAGATTAGTAAGTCTTCGCTCAGATCCTTTTAATGCTATTAAGAAACCTATTCAGTCGTTTAGGGCTGCCTGTGCCGGGGTTGCTGCTATTCCTATTAAATCTCGATCAAGTACTCCTATAGACTACGCTAAGATTCAAATTAGCAGTTTACCTCAAATAGTAAATTGGCCTATGGATGGAGGAGCTTTTGTTACCATGCCTCAAGTATATACAGAGGATATTGATAATCCAGGCCCAATGAAAGCCAATCTAGGGATGTATAGAATTCAACTTAATGGAAATGATTATATACAAGATCAAGAGATTGGGCTACATTATCAATTACATCGAGGTATTGGTATTCATCAAACTAAAGCCAATGAATTAGGGAAGCCATTAAAAGTGAGTATTTTTGTAGGAGGTCCACCTTCTCATGCATTGGCTGCAGTAATGCCTTTGCCGGAAGGTTTGTCTGAACTTACTTTTGCTGGAGTTCTAGGAAATCGACATTTCCGTTATTTTTATGATAAAGAAGGTTTTTGTATTTCAGCAGATGCAGATTTTGTAATAACAGGGACCGTTTATCCAAATGAGAATAAGCCTGAGGGGCCATTTGGAGACCATCTAGGCTATTATAGTTTGGTTCATCCTTTTCCATTAATGCGTGTTCATAACGTTTATCATCGTAAAGATCCTATTTGGTCTTTTACGGTTGTAGGCCGACCACCACAAGAAGATACAAGTTTCGGTGCCTTAATACATGATATTACAGGCTCGGCAATGTCAAACGAAATTAACGGTTTACATGCTGTAAATGCTGTAGATGCAGCAGGAGTTCATCCTTTATTATTGGCTATTGGAAGCGAGCGTTATACTCCTTATCTGAAATTAAAACGCCCTCAAGAGATTTTGACGATAGCAAACCAAATATTAGGTACGAACCAATTAAGCCTGGCTAAGTATCTTTTTATTTCAGCGTATGAAGATCAACCAGATCTTGACATTTATGATGTTCCAAAATTCTTTCAACATATACTAGAACGTTTGGATCCAAGCCGTGATTTACATTTTCATACTCAAACATCCATTGATACTCTTGATTATTCAGGAGAAGACATTAATTCAGGATCGAAAGTGGTTTTTGCTGCAGCTGGAGATAAACTACGAGAACTTATTACCGATAAACCTTTAGACTTTCCAGAGTTAAGAGGGTTCATAAATTCTAAGTTCGTAATGCCGGGAATTATTGCAGTTGAAACGATAGCATTTAAAGATTATGAGACAGATGGTAGGATAATTAATGAATATGCAGCTGTATTAGAGAATTATAATTTAACCGGTATTGGTTTAATTGTATTGTGCGATGATGCTTTCTTTGCCTCTGAAAGCTTGAATAATTTTTTATGGGTAACGTTTACTCGCAGTAACCCTTCACATGATATATATGGAGTAGGAAGCTTTATATCTCATAAACACTGGGGGTGTAAGGGGCCAATTATTATTGATGCTCGCAAAAAGCCTCACCACGCTCCTGAATTAGTGAAGGATGAAGCAGTAGAGAATAGAATCAACCGTTTGGGAATTAAAGGAAAATCTTTGTACGGTATAATCTAAAAAAATATTTCTTATTATTATTTGGACTCATTATAGATAATGCATATCTTCGCATGTCTTAAGAGTGGAAGTACAATATGTGTAGAAATTTTAATTGTTTAGATGAGTTATATAGAACAGAATTCGGAGCTGTTTATCAATGTAATTTAAAAAACTGTTATTGGTTGGAGTTTGCGGGTGAGTGGTATTCCTTGAATGTTTCTGATTTTTTATTTTTTAAGAAGGAAGTTGATTCTATCGATATTGTATCTATGCTGGTAGATTCCTCTAGACATTCAGATGTAGTTGTTTTACAGTCGTATAGAGCAAGACGCTGTTTTGTATTAAACGCAGTTGAAATATTACAACTCAAAGACCTGCTAAGCGCTGCTCGCTTTATGATTGAATTAAACAGTGTAATTCAAGAGTGCTTAAGCTATTCTCCATCCACTTCAGTAAAATAGGTTAAGGCAATTTTCTTGTATCCTCTCTTCTATTAATTTAGATTGAATTTGTATTGTAGATTCTCAAACAATGTAATCCTATAATTGTTATTTTTGAAGTGTATCACGGAATTGTGATAAGATAAATATATAGGATCATGAAAGACTTACTTCGCTTAAAAACTTCTTTGAAAGAAGAAATCGAGAATATTTTAAATGAGCAAATCAAGGTAGAAGCTCATTCCTCTTCAATATACTTAGCCATGTCTTCTTGGTGTGATGATCAAGGATTGGATTATAGCGCTCAATTTTTTGAAAAACAGGCAGCAGAAGAACGTGTACATATGATGAAATTTTTTAAATATGTAAATGATCGTGGTGGCCGTGCAATATCACCTGAGATAAAAAACATTCCTAAGGATTTTGAATCTTTCCGTGCGGTGTTTGAAATGGCTTTAGAACAAGAAATGCATGTAACACAACAAATCAATAACATTGCTGATAAATGCATGAAAAGTAAAGATTTTGTTACTTTTCAATTTTTGCAATGGTTCCTGGAAGAACAAATTGAAGAAGAATATGTTGCTAGAAGAATTCTAGAAATATTCGATGTAGTTGGAGAAGAAGGAACTGGTCGTTGGGAGATCGATAAACATGTTCAGAAGGTATCGTATTCTGGCGAATAGTTTTAATAAAAACTAAATAAAATAGGGTTATCATTGTAAAATGGTAACCCTATTTTATTGTATTAACTCGGAGAAAGTTCTATATTTCGGTAAATATACTTTATATTCTTCTTGGGAGTTGATTAAGAATTTAAAAGGAAAGTAACCTTATATATCATCTTTTATGCGGTTAATTCTGGTCTTTACACTAATTTCTATTTCGTTTCTGGCTAAAGGCCAGCAAACGGCGGATATTCGTGGAGTAGTTCAGGATTCTGCAGGTGTAGGCTTGGCTGGGGTTAATGTTAGATTGATCTCTAAAACGGATAGTTTATTGACTTCTACAAGTAATACAGGCCGATTTGTTTTCCGAAATGTTAAATCTTCGGAGTTCCGTCTTAACGCTAGTTTATTAGGATATCAGGTGCATGATGACTATTATAAATTAGATGTAGATAACCAACTTCTTATCGTTATGGAACCTCAAAAGAATGTTCTTGATGAGGTTGTTGTTTTTGGAGTCCCAGTTGTTATAAAAGAGGATACGATTCAATATAATGCTGCTGCTTTTAAAGTGGCTAAGGGGGCGCTTCTGGAAGAATTATTAAAGAGGTTACCCGGAATAGAAGTTGATAGATCAGGCGCTGTGAGAGCTCAGGGAAGTCTGATTTCCAGAGTAAAGGTAAATGGAAAAGATTTCTTTGGCGGAGATGTTTTGACAGCAACCAGGAATTTGCCTGCTGAAATTGTTGAAAATATTCAAGTTATAGATGATTATGGCGAACAGTCGAATTTTACAGGGATGCGAAAGTCTTCTTCAGAAAAGATTATTAATATTTCAATAAAAGAAGATAGAAATCAAGGAATGTTTGGCCAGTTAACTACTGGTGTTGGAACCGATTATCGATATTTGGCAAGTGCTTCTGCAAATAGTTTCAGTGATGATCGTCAGTTATCAGTACTCGGTTCTATAAATAATACAAACTCTAGTTTATTTAGCTTCGGAGATGTTACCGGCGGTGGCCGAGAAAGTAATCCATCAGACCTTAGTAGTATAATAGAATTAGATGATGGTATTAATCGAACTAACTCCTTTGGATTTAATTTTAGAAATGATTTAAATGAGACGGTTAGTACTTATGGAGGTTATATTTATACTAATCGAAAAAATAATACAGAAGGATCAACCAATTTAACCAGTGTTTTTCAGAATAATACGATTAATAGTGAGGAAAATAGGAATACAGATACAGAAAATGGCCGACATAGTCTTATCTGGAATTTTGAGTCTAATGCTAGTGGCAGGACCTATTTTAAAATAAGCCCTACTTTATCTTATTATTCTACCAACGGTCTTTCCTCAAGTGTGAGCACAATAAATAACAGATATTTAAGTACGCATCGTTCATTAAATTCGGAAAATAATGTCTTTTCTCCTGATGGAGATATTAGTTTTATATTGAACCATAGATTTAAGAAAGCGGGTCGGAAGTTTAGTATAAACATTCAGAGTAGTATTTCAGGAAATGAAAAGAAAGATCGGATTAATGAATATCGTACAAACACAGATTCTAGTCTATTTGAACCCTTGGAAAAAACCGAGCAACTTCAGCAGCTTTTATTAAATGATCAGAATTCAGGGAATATTCATGTTCTTGGTTCTTATGTAGAACCAATTAATAAGAATAGCTTTATCGAACTGAATTATGAGCATAATTATGTTTCGAATAAGAATAAACACGAAACCTTTAATACTGGAAATTTACAGTCTAATTCATTAGAAGTTGATTCTACTTATATGAAGTATGCTTATCAATTTCAAAGCGATCAGATTGGGTTTAACTATCAATATAATGATGAGCAAACAAGTTATACAGTCGGATTTGGTTTACAACCCACTAATATTGTTGGATATACATTAAATCGTGATATCTCTACAAATAAGAAATTCATTAATTTTATTCCAAGTGCCCGCTTTTCTTATAAGGTTAATAAATTTAGTAATTTCTCAATTACCTATATGGGAAGGAACAACCAACCTGATTTTTCACAGATTCAGCCTATTCGGGATCTCTCAAACGTTCAGAATTTAATTATTGGTAATCCAGATCTTGAAAGTGAATTTGTAAATAATGTAAGTTTTCAGTTTAGAAACTTTAACCTTAAATCTGGTAATACTTTCTTTAGTAACTTATCATTTCAGAACATTAAAAATAAAATTGTAACTAATCGGGTTTCTGTTAGTAATAGTACCCGTCAGGAAACTAGTTTCTTAAACACATCAGGCTATTTCGATGCAAATGCATACTATCTTTATTCATTATCTATGATAGAGCAGGTATTCAATATTAATGTAAGTGGCTCAGCAAATTATAGTAATAATATATCCTTCATTAATTTCAGAAAAAATAGCGGTCGTTATTTGGTCTATACACAGTCAGCTGATGTCTCATATAATTTAGGGGATTGGTTAGATCTAGGATTAAGAAGTTCGTTTACATTAAATCAAACTAGGAATACATTATCCTCAATGATAGATAACGATGCCTATACCTGGACATTTGGTTTGGGGGGTAAAACATATTTTAAAGAATGGTCTCTTAGTTTTGATATATCTCAACGTATAAACAATGGATTTAGTGACTTTATTAGTGCAAACCCAACGTTATTAAATGTTTATATAGAGCATTCATTTTTGAAAAATAAGAGAGGAACCTTTCGTATTCAAGGTTATGATCTTTTCAATGAAAATACAGGTGTTACTCATGAAGTTTTGGGAAATGATATTTACCAAACTCGTAATAATCGCTTAGGGCGCTATTTCCTTGCTTCATTTAATTTTAGGATACAGAAATTTCCAGATATGAAATGATAAGAGCGATCATATATAACGAGCCTGGCAATGCCGAGGTATTGAGAATCGTAGAACGAGAAAAACCGCGATGCGATAGTAATGAGGTTCTGATAAAGGTGTTTGCTTCGGGTATTAATAAGCCGGATATTTTTCAGCGTAAAGGAAATTATAATGCACCTGATGGGATAGTTCAGAATATCCTTGGATTGGAAGTGTCTGGCATTATTGAAGAATGTGGAATTGAAGTAACCAGATGGAAAATAGGGGACCAGGTATGTGCATTATTAGCAGGTGGTGGTTACTCAAGTTATGTTGTTGTAGATGAGAGACATTGTTTACCTAAGCCATTGAATTTAACTTTTACAGAGGCTGCTACATTGCCAGAAGTGATTTTTACAGTGTGGCATAACGTTTTTCAACGTGGGAAGCTGTTACCTGATGATAGTATTCTTATTCATGGGGGAAGTGGTGGAATAGGAGTTGCAGCTATTCAGCTTGCTCGTATTTTTGATCATCCGGTTTATGTAACTGCTGGTAATGATGATAAGTGTCAGAAATGTATTGATTTAGGCGCATCGATTGCTATTAATTATAATACAGAAGATTTTGAAGTAGTATTGGGATCTAATAAGGTTGATGTAATTCTGGATATTATAGGGGGTTCTTACTTTGAAAAAAATATAAATATACTGAAGCCTGATGGTAGATTAATTTATATTAATGCAATTAAAGGAGCAAACGTTCATCTCAATATTGGAAAGATCATGAAGGAACGGTTAACAATCTCTGGAAGTACATTAAGAAATAGAAATGCTCAATTTAAAGCTGATCTTGCTCGCGAAATTGAGATCAATGTTTGGCCAAAGATCATTGCAGGCTTATATAAACCTATTGTTTATAAGTCTTTTCCCTATAAAGATGTAATTATGGCGCATCAATTAATGGAGAGTGGAACTCATTTTGGAAAAATTGTTTTAGATTGGTGAGATTACCTTTAATTCCATAAATCTAGTTGCCATAAAATTCAATATGATTTCCTAACTTTGGGGCCATGCAAGAAAAGATTATTATCCTTGATTTTGGCTCCCAATACACACAATTAATTGCAAGGCGAGTTAGAGAATTGAGTGTTTATTGTGAGATTCATCCTTACAATAATCCACCGAAAATTGACTCATCAGTTAAAGGTGTTATTTTATCTGGAAGTCCCTTTTCCGTTCATCAGGAAGATGCACCAGTTTTTGATTATTCGACAATATATAAACACCTGCCTTTATTAGGCGTTTGTTATGGTGCACAATATTTAGCTCAACACCTTGGTGGTGAGGTTAAAGCATCGAATGTTAGGGAATACGGAAGAGCTAATCTTCAGTTTGTGGACGATAGTAATCTTTTATTGAAGAATATATCGCCTAATTCTCAAGTTTGGATGTCACATGGAGATACTATCTCGATGGTACCTGATAACTTTAAGATAATTGCCAGCACTGATCATGTGAAAGTGGCAGCCTATCAAATAAATGATACTCAAACCTATGGTATTCAATTTCATCCAGAGGTAACTCATAGCATTGAAGGGAAAACTGTAATAGAAAATTTCCTGATTGGTATTTGTGGATGTCAGCAAGATTGGACTGCCGATATCTTTGTTGAAACTAGTATAAAAAACCTTCGTGAACAATTAGGAGACGATCATGTTATATTAGCACTTTCAGGAGGCGTTGATTCTTCTGTAGCTGCAATTTTATTACATCATGCAATTGGAAAGCATCTTCATTGTATCTTCGTTGATAATGGATTGTTGAGAAAGGGTGAATTTGAGCAAGTTCTTGATTCTTATAAGCATATGGGCTTAAATATAAAGGGGATAGATGCTAAGACTAAGTTTTATAAGCAATTAGAAGGGGTAAAAGATCCTGAAAGGAAACGTAAAATTATCGGTGGCGGATTTATTGAAGTATTTGATGATGCTGCACACGAGATAAGTAAAGAGTTACCTGAGGGAGTAGAAGTTAAGTGGTTAGGGCAGGGAACAATTTATCCGGATGTTATTGAATCTATTTCAGTAAACGGCCCTTCAGCCACTATCAAATCTCATCATAATGTTGGCGGTTTACCTGATTTTATGAAATTAAAGGTTGTAGAACCTTTGAGGTCTTTATTTAAAGATGAAGTTCGTAGAGTTGGAAAGGCATTAGAAATGGATCCGATTATCTTGGGTAGACATCCTTTTCCTGGTCCTGGATTAGGAATTCGTATATTAGGAGATGTAACTGCTGATAAAGTGAGGATTTTGCAAGAGGCGGATGCTATTTTCATACGTAATTTACGAGATGCAGGTTGGTATGATCAGGTTTGGCAAGCTGGTGCAATATTTCTTCCTGTACAATCAGTAGGGGTAATGGGAGATGAGAGAACTTATGAGCATGTTATTTGTTTACGTGCTGTAGGGTCGATGGATGGAATGACTGCAGATTGGATTCATTTACCTTATGATTTATTATCAAAGATATCTAACGAAATTATTAATCATGTTAAAGGAATCAATAGGGTTGTATACGACATTAGTTCAAAACCGCCAGCAACGATTGAGTGGGAGTAGGTTAGTTGGATTGTTAATACTACTTGTTTTTATAAGTAGTTGTTCTATATTAAAACCTAGACCTTCTGTTCCGGTTACTCCACCTGATGAAAAACCTGTTGAGTCAGAACTTCCTGAAGAAGATATTGCAAAACCAATAAATGAGGGGGTAAATTCCATTGTATTGTTGCTGCCATTTGAATTGGAGAAGATTAAATCTGAACCTACGCGGGCTGATATTAAACATGTGGAAGTACCACTTGACTTTTATCAGGGTTTCAAAATAGCTTTGGATAATTTGGTTCAGGAAGGATATAACTTTAAATTAACAGTACTGGACACGCGAGACAACATTGCGCAAAATGCTCGATTAGCAGTTACCCCTGAAGTTCAATCTGCAGATTTAATAGTTGGACCTATTTTTCCAAAAGAAATTTCTGCATTTGCTAGTGCCAGCAAACTAACATATAGCCTTCAGGTTTCTCCTCTTGCAGCTTCAAGACCATCTCAATTTAATATTCCTAATTTGGTGAGTTTAGTTGCACCAATAGATCTTCATAGCCAGGGTCTTGCAGGTTATTTAGAAGACGTTAAAAAGTCAAGTGATCATATCATTATTATTAATAAGTTAGATGATGATAGTAATGGATTTTTAAACCCATTAAAACAGAGTTTAACAGAAAGAGGGATTAGCTTTTCAGAAATTACTGATATTGATCAGATCACAGATAAATTTAGCTCTGCTGGAAAGAATCTTGTTGTATTAGGATCATTAGATAGATATGTGGTAAATTCAATACTTTCCAGGTTGGTTGAGATACAAGCTGAGTTAGGCATCTCTATTGAGCTATTCGGTCATCCTAATTGGAGTAGAGCATCTTTTGACGATTTCAATCTGAACACCCTTAAAACTAAAATTACTACTTCATTTTATGTAAGCCCTGATAAATCTAATGTGCGCGACTTTGAAAGAAAGTATTTGGAGGAATTTAAGATAAAACCCTCTGAGTATGCATATAAAGGGTTTGATACAGGTTATTTCTTTGGTTCTCTTTTAGGAAAATATGGTGTTAACTATCCTCAGTATTTAATTTCTGAAGAGTATAGCGGTTTGCAAACTAATTACAGATTCGAGAAGAATTCTAAGTGGGGGTATGTTAATTCTTATATACGTATACTCCAGTTTGATGGGTCGCAGTATACTCCTGTTAATTAGTTTTTATTTTCCTAGAATATAATTATATGATTAATGAGAAGCGGTTGGAGCAACAGCTCCGTACCTTTGAAAGAATTCTTCTAAGCTATAAGTTTGAAGAGCCACTGTCGAGATTTTTGACTAGCTATTATAAGCAAAATCGACAAATGGGTTCAAATGATAGACGAGTAGCGAGTAGATTGCTTTATAATTATTTTCGACTCGGAAAAGGGCTTCAAGATTTATCTATACTTACACGTTTAGCGATCTCAGAATTTCTTTGTACAAGTTCATCTGATTTTATAGCTTTAATAGAACCTAAATTAATACCTTATATTGAAGAAAGCTTAGATAAGAAGCTTAGTTACTTAGAAAAGGAGTATAAGTTTTCTATAAATACTGTGTTTCCTCTCATAGATAAGGTTTCGAATATGATTGATCTGGATAGGTTTATATTAGGTCATTTT
Source organism: Albibacterium bauzanense (assembly GCF_004339765.1). GTDB lineage: Bacteria > Bacteroidota > Bacteroidia > Sphingobacteriales > Sphingobacteriaceae > Albibacterium > Albibacterium bauzanense. Next base: position 1,064,215 of record NZ_SMGO01000002.1, read on the forward strand.
AAACAACCTGATCTGTTTATCCGTATTCATTCTGGTCAAGAAGAGACAGTTAAAAGAGCTCTTAAAGAAAATGGTATTGATTATAATGAAATATCAAAAAACTCTTTAAGCTTTGTTAATGGGAGTCAACTGGATAAGATAAAATCAATCCAAGGTAAATATGAGGTTCAAGATCTAAGCTCTCAAAAAACAGGGAATCTTTTTAAAGCTGTAGATAGTGAGAGTTGGTGGGATGCTTGTGCTGGCTCCGGAGGTAAATCTATTTTATTAAAACAGTTACATTCTGGGGTTAAATTGCTTGTTTCCGATTCGCGAAATACAATATTAAGAAACCTGGATAGTCGCTTAGCAAATTCGAATATAACTGAGTACAGAAGAAAAATCATCGACTTAACGAAAAATCCTGTATCGGTGCTTAGCAACGAATTGTTTGATGGAATTATATTAGATATTCCATGTTCCGGATCTGGAACATGGGGTCGTTCACCAGAAGGAATGACATCTTTCTCTGAAGAAAAATTAAAATATTATTCAGACTTACAAAGACAGATAATTGAAAATGTAATTAAACATATTCGACCAGGTAAACCGTTAATTTATATTACTTGTTCAATATATAAACAAGAAAATGAGGATCAAGTCGCCTTTCTTGAGACTAAGGGTTTCAAATTAGAAGAAATGACTTATTTTGAAGGCACGGCTGATCGCGCTGATACACTCTTTGCTGCCCGACTAGTTGCTATTTAAAGCCCGGTATTTGAACGAAATAGCTTAATAGCTATAGCTAGTAGAATAATACCGAAAGCTTTTCTTAATACACTTAAGCCAGTTTTACCAAGCATCTTCTCTAGCCGGTATGTATTCTTTAGTACTAAATAAACCACCATGAAATTCAGAAAGATTCCTATGATAATATTTTGGGTTTCGAATTCTGTTTTTAATGAAAGAAGCGTAGTAAGTGAACCTGCACCTGCTATTAATGGAAATGCAAGAGGTATAATAGATGCAGTTTCGTAGCTGTCATCTTTAAAGACAGTAATCCCCAGAATCATTTCCATCGCAATAAAGAAGATTACCAAAGAACCTGCAATTGCGAATGATGCTACATCTACTCCAATAATATTTAGAAGCTGTTCTCCGATAAACAAGAAAGCCAGCATTATTCCCAACGCAACAAGGCATGTTTTCTCAGATTGGATTTTACCAACCTTTTGTCTAAGGTCAATGATAATTGGAATGGACCCTAGTATATCAATGATGGCAAATAATATCATTGATACTGAAAGAATTTCTTTGAAATTGAAATACGTACTCATGCTTTCGATTAGATTCTTTATTCTTGTTTGGCTTTAGTTTCGGCTCGAATAATACTATGTTTTTTACCATATAATAAATAGATAATAATACCTATTATCATCCATATAGCTAGTCTTTCCCAGCTTTCCACTGGCAATGACGCCATTAAAATAACACATACTATTATACCTAATATTGGTACGAAAGGAACCCATGGAGTTCTAAATGGTCGATGAATGTTTGGCTCTGTTTTTCGTAGGACCATAATTCCGATACATACTAGCGTAAATGCAAATAATGCACCAATACTTACCATATGACCTAAGTCTAGAATTGGAACGAAGCCAGCAAAAAGACTAACGAAAACCATAAATATTAAGTTGGTCTTCCAAGGAGTTTGTTTTTTTGATAAATCAGAGAACATCTTCGGTAATAAGCCATCTTTACTCATACTGTAAAATACCCTGCTTTGTCCTAATAACATTACCAGAATTACTGAAGTATAGCCAGCCAAAATTGCTATCATCATAAATTGATTTAAGAAAGTATAACCTGTTACTGCAAATGCTGTTGTAACAGGTTTAGCATTATTCTCAAATTCTGTATAGTTTGCTAATCCTGTCATAACGTAGGAAAACAAAAAATACAATATGGTACATATTAATAGTGAACCAATAATCCCAATAGGCATATCCTTCTGAGGGTTTTTAGCTTCTTGTGCTGCAGTACTTACCGCATCAAAACCGATAAATGCAAAGAAAACCACACCGGCACCCCTTAATATACCTGTTATACCATACTGTCCAAAGTATCCTTCATTGAAAAAATCAAACAAACCTATTTTGCCAGATTTTAATAACTCTTCTCCTTCATTGACAGGGATAAAAGGAGTATGATTAGCAGGATTCATAAATGACCAGCCCAGGCTGATAAAGATTAGAACAACAGCTACTTTTACTACAACAAGAACGTTGTTTACAAAAGAAGACTCTGCCGTTCCTCGTATTAATAACAAGGATAACAGACATACAATAATAATAGCAGGTAAGTTAACAATACCAGTTTCTATACTACCACCTGTTGTTTGGTAAGTTTCCCAAGGGCCATGGAGAAATTGCTGAGGTATATGGAGACCGTATTCGGATAGGAATTGGTTTAAATATTGAGACCAGCTCACTGCTACTGTTGCTGCTCCCAGGGCATACTCCAATACGAGATCCCAACCGATAATCCAAGCCATCCATTCACCCATAGTAGCGTAGGAATAAGTATAAGCACTTCCTGCTACGGGAATCATCGAAGCAAATTCGGCATAGCAAAGACCTGCTAGAGCACAAACAATTGCAGCAACAACGAAGGATAGAGTCACTGCTGGTCCGGTATTCTCAGCTGCTACTATTCCTGTAAGTGAAAATAGTCCAGCACCGATTATGACTCCTACACCTAAAGCAACTAAATGGTAGCTGGTTAACGTCCTTTTCAGTGTTCCTGTTCCAATCTCATTCGATTCAGCAATTAATTTCGATATTGATTTTTTGAAGAGCATGTTGTTATTTTTAACAATAAACAATATAGGATACTTAGTTCGGTATTACATCAAACGTACAAATTTCTAGTTAAAATAATAAGAGCGGCCTAAATATTTATTAGGTCGCTCTTACATTGGGTTTATAATTGGTAAAAAACTTAGTATCTGACTATCTTCGATTCCTGATTGTCTACAATGATTATTTTCTGTGTATCTTGTTTTATATTTTTTGCCTCCAGATTAGTTCCTACATTGATATGAGGAGCTATGATTAAAGATACGATTGACATTAATTTAATCAAAATATTCATTGAAGGTCCTGAAGTATCTTTAAAAGGGTCTCCTACGGTATCGCCGGTAACAGATGCTTTATGTGGTTCTGAATTTTTATAGTGCATAACACCATCAATTTCAACGCCCTTTTCAAAAGATTTTTTAGCATTGTCCCAAGCTCCACCGGCATTACTTTGAAACATACCCATTAATACACCAGAAACGGTTACGCCCGCTAATAAGCCTCCAAGAACCTCCGGGCCAAATGTAAAACCTACAATTAATGGAACTAATAACGCTATTGCACCTGGCAACATCATTTCTCTAATAGACGCTTTAGTTGAAATAGCTACACATTTTTCATACTCTGGTTTTGCTTTATATTCCATAATACCCGGAATTTCCCGGAATTGACGTCTAACTTCTTTTACCATATCCATTGCAGCCCGGCCAACAGCAGAAATACAAAGAGAAGAGAATATAAAAGGGATCATTGCACCAACAAATAATCCTGCAAGTACATCTGCATTATAGATATCAATTTTGTCTATTCCTGCTAATCCTACAAAGGCGGCGAATAAGGCAAGTGAAGTTAAGGCTGCAGAAGCAATAGCAAAACCTTTTCCTGTTGCTGCTGTAGTATTTCCTACAGCATCCAGATTATCAGTACGATTTCTTACTTCTTCAGGTAATTGACTCATTTCAGCAATACCACCTGCATTATCAGCAACAGGTCCGAAAGCATCAATAGCTAATTGCATAGCGGTAGTTGCCATCATTCCTGCAGCGGCTATAGCAACGCCATAAAAACCTGCAAAATGATACGAACCATAAATACCACCTGCTAAAACCAAAATCGGTAATACGGTTGATTCCATTCCTACTGAAAGGCCGCCAATAATATTAGTTGCGTGACCAGTAGAAGATTGTTTAATGATCGATAATACAGGTCTCTTTCCCATAGAGGTATAGTATTCTGTAATAATACTCATTAAGGCACCCACAATCAAACCTACTATAATAGCCATGAAAACATCTGTACTTGTAAACTCATAGCCTCTTAATATCATATTATCTGGCATGATCCATTTAACAGCGAAGAAAGAAGCTATTGCTGTTAATATGATAGATGACCAGTTCCCTAAATTCAGAGCATTCTGAACGCTATCTGTTTCTTCTTTTATCCGAACCAAGGATGTTGAAATAATTGAAAAAAGAAGACCTAAGCCGGCAATAACCATAGGAAGTAAGATGGGAGCAATGCCACCAAAGTTGTCAATAGAGTTAATTTCACGACCTAATACCATTGTGGCAAGCAAGGTAGCAACGAAAGATCCGAATAAATCGGCGCCCATTCCTGCAACATCACCTACGTTGTCACCAACATTATCTGCAATAGTTGCAGGGTTTCTAACATCATCTTCTGGAATCCCAGCCTCAACTTTACCCACTAAATCTGCTCCAACGTCTGCTGCTTTAGTATATATACCTCCACCTACACGTGCAAATAGAGCTATTGACTCTGCACCTAATGAAAATCCGGCTAAAACTTCTAAAGCTTTCTGCATAGCAAGGCCATTTACTTCCCCGCCTGTATTGATAACATATACCTGATAGAAAACAATAAATAATCCCCCAAGGCCCAGAATCGCTAATCCTACTACACCAATACCCATTACACTTCCTGCAGTGAATGATACTTTTAGTGCTTTTGCTAAACTTGTACGTGCAGCTTGTGTTGTACGCACATTAGCTTTCGTTGCTATATTCATACCAATGTAACCAGCCAAGGCTGAAGTAAAGGCACCGATAATAAATGATACTGCTATTACCCAACTCGAGCTTTCTATCAAAGTGCCAGAATAAGCAAGTAATACAGCGGCTATAACTACAAAGTATGAGAGTACTTTCCATTCTGCTTTTAAGAAAGCCATTGCTCCGTCAGCTATGTAACCAGCGAGAGTTTTCATGTTTTCATCTCCAGCATCCTGTTTAATTACCCAAGCACTTTTGGAAATCATTATCGCTATGCCAATAAGGCCGATAAGGGGGATAAGATAAATAAGGTTGTTCTGTAAAAGTTCCATCAATCGATTATTGTTTAGAGTAAATATTGTAGGATAAATTATTGTTTATGAATTCCATAAGGAATTAGTCAAAAGTAGCACGGTTATTCTAATTATCAAATTTATTTTAAACTAAATATTATTAAATCCTATTTGCTATTAGATTGACCTTTAAAAGGTAAGGAACTTAAATAGATTATTCATAGAATTTGAGTTTCTTTCGTATCTATGATAATATATTGATTATATTTTATTTAATGCTTGATATATAAAGGGATTTGATATATCTTTGCAGTCCTAAAAAAGTATAGAATTAACAAAACTAAAAAACACTAAATGCCTACTATTCAACAATTAGTAAGAAAAGGTAGAGTAGCTTTGGTTGACAAGAGTAAGTCGCCAGCCTTGGACAGTTGTCCGCAGCGAAGAGGTGTATGTACACGTGTGTACACCACTACCCCAAAAAAGCCTAACTCGGCAATGCGTAAAGTTGCACGTGTACGTTTAACAAATGGAAAAGAAGTGAATGCTTACATTCCAGGAGAAGGACATAACTTGCAAGAACACTCCATCGTATTAATACGTGGTGGTCGTGTAAAAGATTTACCAGGAGTAAGATATCATATTATCCGCGGTGCATTGGATACTTCCGGAGTAGCAGGTCGTAATCAACGTCGTTCAAAATATGGAACGAAACGTCCAAAACCAGGACAAGCAGCTGCAGCACCAGCTAAGGGAAAAGGAAAGAAATAATTAAATTAGGAGATATTAAAAAATGAGAAAGTCAAAACCAAAAAAACGAATCATTTTGCCTGATCCGAAGTTTAATGATGCTCAGGTAACCCGTTTTGTAAATAACATGATGTATGACGGTAAGAAATCTATCGCTTACTCAATATTTTATGATGCTGTACAGTTAGTTGAAGAGAAAACTAGTGAGAATGGCCTAGAAGCTTGGAAAAAAGCTCTAAATAATGTAATGCCTGCAGTCGAAGTTAAATCTCGTCGTGTTGGGGGAGCTAACTTTCAAGTTCCTACTGAAGTACGTCCAGAACGTAAAATTGCTTTAGGTATGAAATGGTTAATCTCTTATGCACGTAAACGCGGTGAGAAAACTATGCATGAAAAATTAGCAGGTGAAATTATTTCAGCTTCAAAAGGTGAAGGTGCAGCTGTGAAAAAGAAAGAAGATGTTCATAAGATGGCAGAAGCTAATAAAGCATTCTCTCACTTCAGATTCTAAGATTAATACCATGTCTGATATAATTACACCGATAGTTTTTCTTTTGAGAATGGCTATCGGTGTAATATTTTTGACGAAAAACGATATAATATATAAATAATGTCAAGAGACTTAAAATATACTAGAAATATTGGTATCGCTGCCCACATCGATGCCGGTAAAACCACAACTACGGAACGTATTCTGTATTATTCAGGAACGAACCATAAATTGGGTGAAACCCACGAAGGATCAGCGACAACCGATTGGATGGCGCAAGAGCAAGAGCGAGGTATTACTATTACCTCAGCAGCAGTAACCGTTGATTGGAAATACAGGAATAACTTATATCATATTAATATTATAGATACTCCTGGACACGTTGACTTTACTGTTGAAGTGAATCGTTCTCTTCGGGTATTAGATGGATTAGTGTTCTTATTTTCAGCCGTAGATGGTGTTGAGCCACAATCTGAAACTAACTGGAGACTTGCGAACAACTATAAAGTTCCTCGTATTGGTTTCGTTAACAAAATGGACCGTTCAGGAGCTGATTTTCTTAAAGTTGTAGGACAAGTAAGAGAAATGCTTGGAAGTCACGCTGTTCCTCTTCAATTACCTATTGGTTCTGAAGAAACCTTTAAAGGTGTAGTTGACTTAATAAACCACCGAGGTATTGTATGGAATGAGGAAGATAAAGGAATGACCTTTACTGAAGTGCCTATTCCTGATGATATGTTGGAGGAAGCTGCGCTTTGGAGAGAAAAGTTATTAGAAGCAGTAGCTGATTATGATGATACATTGATGGAGAAATTCTTCGATGATCCGGAATCAATAACTGAGCGCGAAATTTTAGATGCTCTTCGTAAAGCAACTTTAGATGCTAAAATCGTACCGATGGTTTGTGGTTCATCTTTCAAAAATAAAGGTGTTCAAACCATGTTAGATTACGTGATGGAATTACTTCCTTCACCTTTAGATGTTGAAGGTATTACTGGAATTAATCCTAAAACAGAAGAAGAAATAGTTCGTCAACCAGATATTAAGGAACCATTTGCTGCATTGGCTTTTAAAATTGCAACTGACCCATTTGTTGGACGTCTTTGCTTTATCCGTGTTTACTCTGGAAACTTAGAAGCTGGATCATATGTTTATAATGCCCGTTCTGAAAACAAAGAACGTATTTCTCGTATTTTCCAAATGCATGCTAATAAGCAAAATCCTATTCCAAATGTTGGAGCTGGAGATATTGCTGCGGTTGTAGGTTTTAAAGACATTAAAACAGGTGATACCCTTTGTGATGAAAAGAATCCTATTATTTTAGAATCAATGGATTTCCCAGATCCGGTAATTGGTTTAGCAATTGAACCAAAAACACAGGCTGACGTTGATAAACTAGGTATGGCTTTAGCGAAATTAGCTGAAGAGGATCCAACTTTCCAAGTGAAGAGTGATGAGGAGACTGGACAAACAGTAATCTCAGGAATGGGAGAGTTACATCTTGATGTATTGATTGATCGTTTGAAACGTGAATTTAAGGTTGAGATTAATCAAGGTGCTCCACAGGTTGCTTTTAAAGAAGCTATAACTGGCACAACTCAACATCGTGAAACTTATAAGAAACAAACTGGTGGTCGTGGTAAATTTGCTGATATCCAGGTTATAATTTCTCCGGTTGATGCTGACTTTGAAAAAGGTGGTCTTCAATTTGTGAATGAAATTACTGGTGGTTCTATTCCCCGTGAATTTATTCCTTCAGTACAAAAAGGCTTTGAAGCTTCGATGAATAATGGTGTTTTGGCTGGTTATCCTATAAGTGATATGAAGGTTCGTTTGATTGATGGATCTTTCCATGCTGTCGATTCAGATGCATTATCATTTGAAATTGCTGGTCGGTCAGCTTTCCGTGCAGCATTGCCAAAATGTTCACCTGTATTAATGGAGCCGATTATGAAAATTGAGGTTCTTACACCAGAAGAAAACATGGGTGATGTTATGGGTGACTTAAATCGTCGCCGCGGCCAATTACAAGGTATGGATACTCGTAATGGTGTTCAAGTAATTAAAGCTTTAGTTCCTCTTTCAGAAATGTTTGGTTATGTAACTCAATTGCGTACTATCACTTCTGGTCGTGCAACTTCTACAATGGAGTTTGATCATTACGAACCAGCTCCAAGAAACGTTCAGGATGATATTGTTGCTAAAGCAAAAGGAAAAGTTAGCGCTTCCGAATAATTAAATTAACCATCGACTATTAAAAATAGCTCTAATAGCCGACTAAATAAATAACAAAATGAGCCAAAGAATTAGAATTAAATTAAAATCGTACGATTACAACCTAGTTGATAAATCGGCTGAAAAAATTGTAAAAACTGTAAAGCCTACAGGAGCAGTTGTTAGTGGACCTATTCCATTGCCAACAGAGAAAAAGATCTATACAGTTTTGCGTTCCCCGCACGTAAACAAGAAAGCGCGCGAGCAATTTCAACTATGTGCTTACAAACGTTTATTAGACATTTATAGTTCGAATTCTAAAACTGTTGATGCTTTAATGAAACTTGAATTGCCTAGCGGTGTTGAAGTAGAAATTAAAGTATAACTACAGAAAGTTATTAATTGAAAAGGCCAATTGTGTAAAGCATATTGGCCTTTTTTGTTGGTTATTATTGCGAAAAAACTCTTCTCATTTTTCGTTCTTCTATTATAAAAAACCGACTTTTGTAATTATCCCATCATATTTTATGTAAAGCTCAAAATTACTTCATATGGATGAAATGAAAGTGTTGACAGATCAAATCGAATTGTTGATTGCCGAAGGAGACCCTGTTAAACTTAATGAATATTTAGACAATCTAAACATTTCTGAAGTTGAGGGTTTAATTGATGAACTTCCTGAATACGCAGACACATTTATTTCAACGTTAAGTATTAATCGTGCAGTCAATGTTTTTAGAATCCTTGACTTTCCTACTCAGGAAAGAATTGTTAAAAAATTATCTGGCCCTAAGCTTGCTGAATTAATTAATGAGCTGCCTCCAGATGATAGAACATCCTTCTTTAGTGAGTTACATGGAGATGCGGTAAAAAAGATGATCATCCTACTTCCTCCGGCAGACCGAAAAGAAGCTCTTTCTTTATTAGGTTATCCCGAAGAAAGTGTTGGAAGGTTGATGACTCCTGATTATATCACAGTAAAGGAACATTGGAGTGTAGGAAGAGTATTAGAGCATATTAGAAAGTATGGTAAAAATTCGGAAACGATTGATGTTCTTTATGTAATCGATTCTAATGGAATCTTGTTAGATGATATTAGAATACGTGAAATCTTATTGGTTAAGCCCGATGTTCTTATTAGAGATTTAATGGATAGTCGATTAATTTCTCTTAAAGCTAATGACCCACAAGAGGATGCGATAAATGTTTTCCGAATGAACAACCGAGTTGCATTGCCTGTAACTGATGATCAACAGATTATGTTAGGTATTGTAACAGTCGATGATATTTTATGGGTAGCTAACGAAGAGTATACTGAAGATATGCAGCGTATAGGGGGTACTGAAGCGTTAGATGAACCTTATATGGATATGTCAATTATAAACCTGGTTAGAAAGCGAGCAGGTTGGTTAGTTCTTTTATTTTTAGGTCAATTATTTACTGCCTCTGTCATGGGGCATTTTGAAGCCCAGTTGGCTGGTGCATTAATACTAGCGATTTTTATCCCCTTAATTATGTCAAGTGGAGGAAATAGTGGTTCTCAGGCTTCAACATTGATTATACAGGCTATGGCATTAGGTGAAGTTTCACTTGGAGATTGGTGGCGTGTAATGAAACGAGAGATACTATCAGGTTTATTATTAGGAATAATATTAGGTGTTTTAGGATATCTAAGGTTATATGTTCAACATGTAGCATTTGGCGATTTAGGAGAACATTGGAATTTAATCGCACTTGTTGTTGGTTTGTCACTTTTGGGAATCGTAACATGGGGTTCATTAATGGGGTCAATGCTGCCTTTTATCTTAAGAAGGTTTGGTGCTGACCCTGCAACATCTTCTACCCCTTTTGTTGCAACTTTAGTTGACGTTACCGGATTAATCATTTATTTTTCAGTAGCAACGTATATTCTTAACGGGACATTATTCTAGGTTTACTTGTTAAGTTGAGTTGTAAACATTAAATTTTCTTTAATCAGATTTATATGGAAACAGAAAAGCGAAGGATTGCAGTTATTGGAGGTGGAAGCTGGGCTACTGCAATTATTAAGATGCTGAATGATAATGTATTGCCAAAAGATGTATTCTGGTGGATGAGGAATGAAGAAACTGTCCGGATTATCCAGAAAGATCAACGTAACCCGAACTATTTAAGCGCTATAAAGCTTAATCTGGAAGTCAACAATATTAGTACAGATATTCATTATGTTCTTAAGAATGCAGATGTTATTATATTGTGCGTTCCTGCAGCTTTTTTAAGAGATGCACTTGTTGGAATAACAAAGGAGCAATTAGCAGACAAGATCATTATTTCGGCGATCAAAGGAATCGTTCCTGATAACAATCAGATAATCGGAGAATTCTTGCAGGTTAATTACAAAGTATCTGTGAATAATATTGCTGTGATAAGTGGACCTTGTCATGCAGAGGAGGTTTCCCAAGAAAAGTTATCGTATTTAACCATTGCTTCTCAGTCGCTTGAGGTAGCAGAGTTTGTGGCTTTTTATTTAAATACTAATTATATTAAAACAAACATCTCTGATGATATCTATGGAACAGAGTATGGCGCAGTTTTAAAGAATATTTATGCTATAGCTAGCGGAATCTGCCATGGAATAGGATATGGGGATAATTTCCAAGCTGTTTTAATATCAAATGCTATTCGAGAAATGGCTCGTTTCCTGTCGGTAGTTCATCCTATTAATAGAGATATTAAGGAGTCGGCCTATTTGGGAGATTTGTTGGTAACAGCCTATTCTCAATTTAGCAGAAATCGTACTTTCGGAAATATGGTTGCCAAAGGATATACGGTTAAGTCGGCACAATTAGAAATGAATATGATAGCAGAAGGTTATTATGCTAGTAATTGCATTCATCAAATTAACAAAAAGTATAAGGTAGATCTTCCCATATGCAGGGCCGTTTATTCTATCTTATATGAAAAGCATTCAGCCCTTTTAGAAATCAAATTATTATCAGAATTATTGACATAATATGAAGCATTCTCTGCCTATACTATCTACTGTTAAATCAACAATCCTGATTTCTTTAATATTAATGAGTACTTCATGTACTCTTTTTAAGAAGTCTGGAACTATCGCCGTTAGACCAGTATCTGAAAAATCGTCTGCAATTTATCAGAATGGTTTAGTTGTTTCAGCTAATTCAATCGCTTCTGAAGTAGGGTTACAGGTAATGAAAAAAGGCGGAAATGCTATTGATGCAGCGGTAGCTGTACAGTTTGCTTTAGCTGTTGTTTATCCTGGAGCAGGAAATATAGGAGGAGGAGGTTTTATGGTATATCGCTCTGCGAAGGGTGAGACTGCTACATTGGATTTTAGAGAAACAGCTCCTCTAAACGCAACCAAAGATATGTACCTGGATATGTATGGTCAGCCGATAGCTGACCTTTCATTACAAGGACGATTGGCATCAGGTGTACCCGGCTCTGTAGATGGTATGGTAAAAGCTCATGAAAGATATGGTAGGTTAGTATGGAAAGAACTGATACAGCCTGCAATCGATCTGGCGCGAAATGGATTTCCAGTTACTGCTGCTCAAGCAAGGGAACTTAATTCAAAGGCTGCAAGTTTTTTAGAATATAATCCTGAAGGAGTTTCCTTCACTAGTAAAGCTTCTTGGAAGGCTGGAGATGTTTTGATTCAAGAGGATCTTGCCAAAACATTAGAATTAATTCGTGATAAAGGTCGTGCAGGTTTCTATGATGGAGAAATCGCTTCAAAAATAGTTGCTGAAATGAAGCGAGGTAATGGAGTAATCAGCCTAGAAGACCTCAAAAATTATGAAGCGAAATGGAGAACGCCTGTATTAGGAACCTATCGTGATTATAATGTTATTTCTATGCCTCCTCCTTCAAGCGGAGGGATAGCATTAATTCAGTTATTAAAAAGTGTAGAGGAGTTTCCATTAGAGAAATGGGGTTTTCAGCGTGATTCTTCTGTTCAGGTTATGATCGAAGCGGAAAGAAGAGTTTATGCAGATCGTTCCACTCATTTAGGAGATCCTGACTTCTATCAGGTTCCGCAAAACGAATTGCTAAATCCAAAATATAATGCGATTCGTATGAGCGATATGAATTTCGATAGAGCAACACCTAGCAATTCTATAAAAGCAGGAGATGCTGGTAATAATAGGGAAAGTGAAGAAACAACGCATTTTTCAATTGTTGATAAAGAAGGGAATGCCGTTTCATTAACAACAACGTTGAATGGTTCATACGGTTCTTTAGTAGTTGTTAACGGTGCAGGATTTCTATTGAACAATGAAATGGATGACTTTTCTGTAAAACCAGGTACTCCAAATATGTACGGATTGGTTGGAGGAGCTGCTAATAGTATAGAACCAGGAAAGAGAATGTTGAGTTCGATGACTCCAACTATTTTAGAGAAAAATGGCAAGCTTTTTATGGTTTTAGGTTCGCCCGGAGGATCGACTATTATAACCACGGTTTTTCAAACAATTTTAAATGTAATTGATTGGGATATGAATATGCAGGAAGCTGTTAACAGTCCGCGCTTTCACCATCAATGGCTTCCAGATGAAGTTGCTGTTGAGAAAGAATCATTTACACTTGAATTGCGTAATAAATTAAAAAATAAAGGATATTCTATAGTAGATCGAGGTGCCATTGGAAGAGTAGATGCAATCCTTGTTTCTCCAACAGGTGAGTTAACAGCAGGAGCAGATCCCCGAGGTGACGATACAGCATCAGGTTATTAATTGATTTTAGATATAACAAAAAAGGGATCTCAATTTGAGATCCCTTTTTTGTTATTGTATGTTTAGTCTACCAACGTTTCTTTGATTCGCTTTTGCTTCTTCCTGAGAAGTCACGAAATCCTGAATCTTGTTTTTCACGAGGGCGACGGCTGCTGCTATCATTTGAACCAGAACCACCTCTGTATCCACCGTTGCCTCCACTACCATTGCCACCTCCAGTACGAGGTCTTGAATGATGCGAAGAGCTGCTACGATTACGACTGCCATTGCTGCTACCGCCACTTCTACCACCAGATTCTCTTTGTCTGGCTCCTGCATTTTCAATTCGAACTTCACGTCCGTTGAACTCTACAGTTTTAAATCCGGCATACACTTTTTCAACTAAGTCATTTTCTACTTCAAAGAAAGAGAAAACACCCTTTAAATCAATTTTTCCAATTGATTTTCCGCTAATTTGAGTGCTGTTGCAAATAAAGCCTAGAAGATCACCTCTGTTGAATTCATCAACTGAACCAACATTTATGAATAACCTTGTAAATCCAGCCTCAGTTTCGTCACGTCTAGAACGATCAGGTCTTCCATTACGTTCATTAACATTGATATTGTTTGTATCTACGTTTAAGTCTTTCGAATTTTTATAGTATTCTAAAAAGCGATTAAACTCAACAGAAGCAAATTTCTTAATCAATTCCTCTTTGCTTAATTCACCGAACTCTTGCATAATGCGTGGCATATAAGGAGCAATTTGTTCCTCATTTACTGTAACGTTATGAAGTTTGTTGATCATTCCGAATAATTGTTTTTCAACAACATCGAAACCACTAGGAACTTCAGCTTTTACAAACTTTTTACCCAATGTGCGTTCTATCTGACGAATCTTACCTAACTCTTTCACGTTAATGATAGAAATAGAAACTCCAGATTTTCCTGCACGGGCAGTACGTCCGCTACGGTGAGTATAGCTTTCAAGCTCATCAGGTAAAGAGTAGTTAATTACGTGTGTTACGTCTTTAACATCGATTCCACGTGAAGCTACATCCGTTGCTATTAATAACTGAATGCTTTTATCACGATATTGCTTCATAACTTTATCGCGTTGTTGTTGCGATAAATCACCGTGTAAAGCATTGGCATTATAACCATCTTTAATCAGTGCTTCAGCGATATCTTGTGTTTCAATTTTTGTACGACAGAAAACAATCCCAAATATTCCAGGAGTGAAATCAATAATACGTTTAAAAGTTGCAAATTTATCTGATGCGCGAACAACATAGTATTCGTGATTAATGTTTGCATTACCAGTATTTTCAGTACCCATGGTTAATTCCACAGGATCAGTCATATACTGTTTTGCTATTCTGCGCACTTCACGTGGCATGGTTGCAGAAAATAACCATGTTTTTTTGCTTTCGGGCGTGGTAGACAGGATATTATTAATATCCTCCTGAAAGCCCATGTTTAGCATTTCATCGGCCTCATCTAGCACAACGTATTTGATATGCGAAAAATCAATGGCATTACGGCCAAGGATATCAAGCATTCTTCCAGGTGTTGCAACAACAATTTGCACACCACGACGAATTTGACGTAGTTGATCGCTAATGCTTGCGCCGCCATAAACAGCAACAACATTAACATTGTTCAGATTCTTTGCGTATTTTTTCAAATCATTAGAGATCTGAAGACACAATTCACGTGTTGGGCATAATATTACTGCCTGTGGGTGTTTTTCTGAAAAGTCGAGTAATTCTAACAAAGGCAAGCCAAAGGCTGCTGTTTTACCGGTTCCGGTTTGGGCTAATCCGACAAAGTCGTTGCTGCCTGCAAGTAAGACGGGAACGGACTGTTCCTGAATGGGAGTAGGTTTTTCAAAACCTAATTCTGTTAAGGCATTAACAATATCATGACGGATCCCCAGTTCAATAAATGGGTTCATGATGTAATAAATACGATAGGCCTAATTGCCTAAGGCGGCGCAAAGATAAGGTTAATTTTTTATAATTAAATATTAATTATATTTTTATTTATTTGCTTGTCACTCAGGCTATCCACGTAGTCTATCTACAGATTTGATTAGTTTTTCATCATTGCGTATTCCTTTTGCGGCTAAAAAAAGAAAAACTATATCCAATGGAGCTAAAAGAGCACCTATTCCAATGTTCTCTAATGCTAAAGTTTTATTTAGTTCTAAAACAGCATTGTTAGAAGAAATATAGAACCAAATAGCTAAAAGAATTACAAGAAAAATATTCAGATAGGTTATCTGAAGTTGTTTTTTTCGGTTTTTATAATTGAAAATGGTTGCAAGTGGTACTAAAGCTAATACTACGGTTACAATAGTTTGTAAAATAAACGATTTTACTTGTACAACGCCCTCTGAAACACCTTGATAGATTCCGGTAATTTTTATTCCCATTGCTGTTCCGAAATTATCGAAATATTGCAAATAGGGAAATAAGAATAATAAAAAAAGTGTTAAGCTGGCAAGTAATAGCCAAACTGTTTGAATTCGTTGTATCATCCTATATTAATTTTTAACAAATATACATAAATCCCCTAATTCCTTATCTTTGCTTTAGTGGGAAATGCAATTCAACGATATTTTATCGAATTAATATTTAATGGCACTGGTTATCATGGCTGGCAAATACAGACTAATGCAATCACTGTTCAGTCTGTGGTTGATGATGCTTTAAGTATGATCTTGCGGCAAGAAATCAGAACGCTTGGTTGTGGCCGCACTGATACAGGAGTCCATGCTAAACAACTTTATGCACATTTCGACTGTCCTCAAGCAAATGTAGAAAGGCAGTCAGCTACCATCGTAAAGAGTTTAAATGCGGTTCTGCCTAATGATATTGCTGTTAAGAGAATATTTCAGGTTCCGAATGACTTTCATGCTCGCTTCAGTGCTATATCAAGAAGTTACGAGTATTATATACATTTTGAAAAAGACCCCTTTCTTGATGGGCTGTCTTGGCAATTGAGAGATAAGCCAGATATTATTGAGATGAATAAAGCTGCAAAAATCATGATGGAGTACCAAGATTTTAGTTGCTTTAGTAAAACACATACTCAGGTTCTTACCAATAACTGCGAGATCTATAACGCAGAATGGAAATGGATTAATGATGGTCGCCTGGTATTTAACATTTCTGCTAATCGCTTTTTGCGAAACATGGTGCGTGCCATTGTGGGTACATTAATTGAAATTGGTAATGGAAGGAATGCAGTAGAATCCATTCGTTCCATCATAGAGAGTAAAGATCGTTCAGTGGCAGGAACATCTGTTCCTGCTTGTGGCTTATATTTAAGTGAAGTTGTATACCCTGATTTAAAAATGAAATATGAGCCAAAATAAATCATCAGATAGTTCATACGATATACAATTATTGCGAAGGGTATTGGTTTATATGAAACCATATCGTAGAGCTTTTGTATGGTCAATTATTCTAACCATAACAATGGCCGCAACAGCACCATTAATGCCGGTGCTTATTGAGTACACACTTGATAATTATATCTTAAAAGGAGATACAAGTGGCTTGAGTATGATGGCATTGTTGATGCTGGTCTTTTTAGTGTTAGACACTGTGGTCCGTTATTTTCAAACCTTATATACAAACATTTTAGGGCAATCTGTAATTCGTGATTTAAGAAGCGATGTGTTTGACCATATTACTCACTTGCGTTTAAAATACTTCGATAGAACACCCATTGGTCGACTTATTACCCGAACTGTTTCAGATCTGGAAACCATATCTGATATCTTTTCACAAGGAATTATTCAAATCGTTGGAGATATCCTGCAATTGGTAGTCATTATGGGCGTCATGTTCTATACAGATTGGCGTTTAACATTAATCGTGCTTTCTTTGATGCCAATAATGTTAATTGCTACTTATTTCTTCAAAAGAGCAATGAGGTCTTCTTTTCAAGATGTACGTACTTGGGTATCCCGTCTCAATACCTTTCTTCAAGAGCATATTTCAGGAGTTAGTGTTATTCAATATTTTGCTCGTGAGAAGCAAGAATACAATAAATTTATTGGCATCAATGCTCAGCATCGAAATGCACACATTCGCTCCAATTGGTATTTCTCTATCTTTTATCCGGTTATAGAAATTATCATGGCAATTGCATTAGGACTTGTGGTTTGGTATGGTAGCAGGTCAGCATTAGAAGGGCATACAACCTTGGGTGTTGTGGTCGCTTTTATCATGTATATTAATATGATATTTAGGCCATTACGAGAACTTGTTGATAAGTTTAATACCTTGCAAATGGGGATAATTGGTGCTGAACGGATATTCTCTGTATTGGATACTGATGAAAAGACCCAAAACAACGGTACTTTAAAGCCTGCAAAATTAGATGGAAAGATAGATTTTGAAAATGTTTGGTTTGCGTATGATGATGAAAATTGGGTATTGAAAAATATTTCTTTTACATTGGAGGCCGGACAAACTTTAGCACTCGTAGGAGCTACCGGAGCAGGTAAATCGTCTATAATTAATCTTCTGAGTAGATTTTATGAAATTAATAAAGGAGTCATAAAAATCGATGGAGTGGATGTCCGTGAGTTTGATTTGAATTACCTGCGCAAAAGCATTGCAGTAGTTCATCAAGATGTATTCTTGTTTTCAGATAGTATTACCAATAATATTAATTTATTAGATACTGAGATTACAATCGAACAGATAGAATCGGCAGCTAAATCAGTAGGTGCTGATACCTTTGTTGATCAATTACCTGGCAGATATGATTATCAGGTACAAGAAAGAGGAGCTACCCTTTCTTCCGGACAGGCTCAGATGATCTCTTTTATTAGAGCCTTGGTACACGAACCTAAAATTCTTGTTCTCGATGAAGCAACCTCTTCTGTTGATACGGAGACTGAAGAACTAATACAAAAGGCGATTGAAAAATTAATGGAAAATCGGAGTGCCATCGTAATTGCCCACAGACTTTCAACGATTCAAAAGGCCGATAAAATAATTGTGCTTGATAAGGGTGAGATAAAAGAGATAGGCAGTCATCAAGAGCTATTAAAGATGAACGGCTACTATAAACGGCTATACGATCTCCAATTCAACTCAGTAGGTATTTAAAAGGTTTTCTTAGAAATCGATAATCCTTTAGATTATATTTGATACTCTCTGTGCTATTCGTTACTTTTGCGGAACAAAAAAATAGCCCATGAGTGTACTTGTAAACAAAGATTCAAAAGTTATCGTTCAAGGTTTTACCGGCAACGAAGGCACCTATCATGCATCACAAATGATTGAGTATGGAACTCAGGTTGTAGGTGGTGTAACACCTGGAAAAGGTGGTCAAACACATTTAGATCGACCTGTATTCAATACTGTTCAAGATGCTGTTGATAAAACAGGAGCCAATGTATCCATTATATTCGTTCCCCCTGCTTTTGCTGCCGATGCAATTATGGAAGCTGCAAGCGCAGGTATAGCAGTAATTGTTTGTATTACAGAGGGCATCCCAACAAAGGATATGATTCAAGTAAAATCATACTTAAGTGATAAAAATTCTCGCCTGATCGGACCAAACTGCCCGGGAGTTATAACTGCTGATGAAGCTAAGATTGGTATTATGCCAGGCTTTATATTCAGAAAAGGAAAAGTTGGTGTAGTTTCTAAATCAGGAACTTTAACATATGAAGCCGTTGATCAAACCGTAAAAGCTGGATTAGGTATTAGCACAGCTATAGGAATTGGTGGCGATCCAATCATAGGTACTACTACAAAAGAAGCTGTAGAACTGCTTATGAACGATCCTGAAACCGAAGGTATTATTATGATCGGTGAAATTGGTGGAGGCATGGAAGCCGAAGCTGCTAAATGGATTCAAGCAAATGGAACAAAACCAGTTGTAGGATTTATTGCCGGCCAAACAGCTCCTGCCGGACGTCGTATGGGACATGCCGGTGCAATCGTAGGAGGTGCTGATGATACAGCAGCAGCAAAAATGAAAATCATGCGTGAGTGTGGTATTCGCGTTGTTGAATCTCCTGCAGAAATTGGAAAGGCAATGGCTGAAGAACTAAGCAAACTTGTGAAATAAGTTACAATATTTTTACAATAAAAAATGCCTGATGAATAATAACGTCAGGCATTTTTCGTACATTGTATAGTCATTTCTTTAAAGCTAATAAAATGAAACGTTTAATTCAATTAGGTTTAGTAGGCATAAGTTTCTTCTTTATTATCAGTGCATGTGGCTATACAAATGCCAAGGTTGCGCCAAGTGAAGAAACGAGTGAAAGTTTAACAACATATAATACTACGAAAATGGATACTACCCATTACAATAAATTAACAGCAGAAGAAAAATATGTAATTCTTCAAAAAGGTACAGAACGCCCTTTTACAGGTGATCTATTAGAAAATACTGCTAAAGGAACTTATACATGTAAACAGTGTAATGCACCATTATATAGATCCGAAGACAAATTTGAAAGTGAATGCGGATGGCCAAGTTTTGACGATGAAATAGCAGGTGCAGTAACACATATACCTGATGCAGATGGTGTACGTACTGAGATTGTATGTACAAAATGCGGCGGTCATCTAGGGCACGTATTTATTGGAGAGCATTTTACCGATAAAAATACACGCCATTGTGTAAATTCAGTTTCTATGAACTTTGTACCCGATGCAGTTATGTAAAATACATTTTACATAAAGACATACATCTTATCTATTTTAAAGAATTCCGTACTTTTAGAAATCTATAAAGTACGGAATTCTTTTTTTTAACGTTTTGTTTTAATATAAATGGATTAAATAATTTTGTTTTGAGAAATACACTCCTCTGTTTTATAATAAGTCTCTTCGTCATTAATAGCTCTTTTGCTCAAGAAAAACTAACATCATTCGTTAATCCATTAATTGGAACCGATGGACAAGGGTACACCTTTCCCGGAGCAGCAGTGCCTTTCGGGATGGTACAGTTAAGTCCAGATAATGGACAAGCTACCGGCTCTCCAAGCGGTTATCGTTATAATAGTACTGAAATTGTTGGATTCAGCCATATGCATTTAAGCGGTTCTAATATCAGTGATTGGCTTGATGTCTCTGTGATGCCTTTAATTAATCCATTAAAAGATCAAGATACTACTTTTAAAGCGGCAAGCTTTTCTCATCAAAATGAACAAGCTTCACCTGGCTATTATGCAGTCGAATTGGATAATGGGATTCAGGTAGAATTAACAGCAACAGAGCGTGTCGGTTATCATCGTTATACTTTCCCAGCACAGTCTGATCCTTCTATCCGTTTCGACCTGGCCTTTCATCAAGAACCTGATATACCAACCGAAACACTCATTAAAAAAGTGAACGATTCAACACTTGTTGGTTATCGCTACTCCAAGGGTTGGGCAAATACGCAACGGGTGTATTTTGCGGCAAAAACCTCTGAACCTGTAAAGGAGTTTTTCCTAAAGAGTGAAATAAATGTAGAGGTAGGTACCATCAATATTGGATTAGAGTCAAAAGAAGAAGGAGAAGGAGTTGTTTCCCAGCTAATCTTCGATCATGCCGACATGCCAAAAACTATTGAATTAAAGGTGGCACTTTCTATGACCAGTATGGATAAAGCGTTGCTTGCTTTAAATGAAATACCCGGATGGAATTTCGACGCAATAAAAGATCAGGCAGATTTAAAATGGGAGAGAGAACTTGAAAAAGTAAAAATAACAAGTAGTAATCCGCAGTTAAAACACATTTTTTATACAGCTTTCTATCATACTGCGCTTGCTCCAACTTTGTATTCAGATGCAGATGGTGAGTACAAAAATGCTAAGGATGAAACTCATCGCATGGCAAACGGAGAAATGAGATATACATCTTTTCCACTAGAAGATACTTATAGTGCTTTAAATCCATTGTTTACAATCACGCAGCCAACACGCTATACTGCTATGTTAAATAGCCTCCTGGCCTTCTATAATGAAAACGGATCTTTGCCTGTTTGGGATTTGAGTACAGCAGAAGTTGATACAACTGGAATCTTTCCTGCCATACCAATATTAAGTGATGCAATCCTTAAAGATTGGCCAGGCATAAATGCAGAAAAAGCTTATTCTGCTATGCGAGAAAGTGCATTTCAAGAAAGAGACACTCTTAAATTTGCTCTACAATATGCTTATTATGATTGGTGCATAGCAACTGTTGCAAAGAAATTAGGAAAACTAAATGATTATGCAATTTTCTCTGAAAGGGCATTAGCCTATAAGAACGGAAATGCATGGCGAAATTCATTCTTTGTACCTCACGATATCCGCGGACTTGAATCCCTTTATGCAAAAGGAGCTCTGGAGTCTAAACTTGATTCTTTGTTCTCAATTAGTTCTCCAACAGAAATCCAGGGTAAAGCTGTTTATTATACTCCTTTTATTTATAGTTATTTGGGTAAACCCTGGAAAACTCAGAATCAAGTGCGTCAGCTTTTTGATTCAATATATCAGGATAAGCCAGATGGCTATTTAAATAGTTTAAGTTCGGCGCAGACCAATGCCTGGGCAATCTGGAATGCTATAGGACTTTATCCTGCCAATCCGGTTGGTGGAGATTATATGATTGGAAGTCCTTTAGTAGATGCAGCTACGTTACAATTAAAGGGAGGTGCAAAACTACAGATCGAAGTAATAAACAATAGTGCTGTAAACAAATATGTGCAATCTGTTAAGTTGAATGGCGTGATCTATAAGAAGAGTTATTTTTCTCATAAAGATCTTCTAAACGGTGGTAAAATAACATTTCAAATGGGTGCAGAGGCTAATCTTGAATGGGGATCGAATGAATCATGGTTACCAGTTTCTACTTCCCAAACGGCGAATATTAATTCTTCTGAAGATGCTGACAAGAAAGATATTTTCACCGGTATTTCAGAGTTCTTTAAAAACCTTTTCAAGTAAAAGTTTTCATTATTTGCTAAGAAAGTAAAGCAACTGTTGTAGAGAAAGAACTAAACGTATGTTAGTAGGGGTAGGTCTTCAATAAACTGATAGGCTTCGTTTTCAAAATCAACCTGACAATAATAATGGTTCAATCCATTACTGACAAGCAATAGAGGGATTTTATAAACGAAGTTATAACGTGCAATCTGGTCAAACACGGTTTGTGTTATTTTTATATCCGGTGCTTTAAATTCAGCAATTAATATTCGCTCACCAGCAGTATTAAATACAATAAGATCTGTTCTTTTCTGCAGATTGTTTAATTTTAGTCCGCCCTCCGATTGAATCAATCCTTTTGAAACTCCTTTTTGATTAATCAAATGCTGTATCCAATGCTGCCGTACCCATTCTTCTGGAGTAACAAGAAGATATTTTTTTCGAAGTTCATCAAAGATATAAACTTTCTCATTTCTCCTCTGAAGCTGGAAAGGGTAGGGTGGCAGATTTAACGGAGTTCCTTTAAACATCTTTCAAAAATATGCTTAATTTTGAAAGATTCCATACATAAGAAATCAACAATCGATTATTTACTATATGACTTTTCAACAGCTAATAACCGACTTAAAAAATCGAAAATTCAGTCCCGTTTATCTTTTACATGGTGAAGAGCCTTATTACATTGATGCTGTAAGTAATTATATTGAAAAAAATGCTCTCTCAGAAGCCGAGAAAGGTTTCAACCAAACCATTCTTTATGGAAAGGAAACAGACTTCATAACCATTGTTAATAATGCCAAAAGATATCCGATGATGGCAGAATACCAAGTGGTTTTAGTTAAAGAAGCACAGAATTTAGAATGGAATAAAGACAGTGCTGAAATACTCCGGGCTTACTTAGAAAACCCATTGCGTAGCACCATTCTCGTGCTATGTTATAAATATGCCAAGTTTGATAAGCGGAAGAAGATCTTTAAGCTAATGGATAAAGGCGTTGTTCTTGAGTCAAACAAGATCTATGATAATAAGGTAGCAGGTTGGATTACAGATTATACTGAAAGTGCCGGGCGTAAAGTACATCCTGCCGCTGCTTCCTTAATGGCTGAATATTTGGGTACAGACTTGTCAAAATTGGTTAATGAACTGGATAAGATATTTCTGAACGTTCCCAAAACCCGTGAAATAAACAATGAAGATGTTCAAAATAACATTGGTATTTCAAAAGATTTCAATGTGTTTGAATTAAACAAAGCATTGGCTTACAAAGATGTATTAAAAGCAAACCAAATCGTAGATTATTTTACTGCCAATCCACGTTCCAACCCTGCCCCGGTAGTGTTAGGTGCATTAGGTACCTATTTTATAAAGATATTAAAATGTCATTATGCTGAAGATAAAAGTAAGGCAGGAATTTCTAAATTAATAGGAGTCCATTCTTTCTTTGTAGATGAATACCTGGTTGCTGGCCGTAATTATAATAAATGGAAAACCTTTCAAATTATCAGTCTCTTGAGAGAGTATGATCTTAAATCAAAAGGTGTAGATACTGCAAACAACGATATCGGACCCTTATTAAAAGAACTGGTTTATAAAATTCTACATTAAATGTAAATCAATTAATTTAACGTTCCAAAAAGAAGTCGTGCCTGCGTTCCCCAACCACCAATTAAAGCATCGTCAATACCATCACCATTTAAATCACCAATAGCTATATCCCATCCACGGCCAATTACAGTATTGGGAATGGCCTTCTCCGTAATATCTTTAAAGAATCCTTTACCATCATTTTCATATGCATGTACCTTTGAAGCATTAAAACCAGGAATCTCAATGGTGCTAATTAACAGATCCAAATCTCCGTCATCATCAAAATCAATGTAGTTAGATGCATAAGATGAGAATGTGTTCTTCGGCATTCGGGTAGAAGTTTCATCTTTAAAATTCGCTTTTCCATCATTAATTAAAATCCTCATTTGCGGATCTTTTTCGTAATTCCTTCCATTGCTCGTTAGGTTAGAAAAAACGATATCCTTATCGCCATCACCATCTACGTCAAATAGCAGCACAGTACGTGTTTCAAGAGGGATAGGCAAATCTAAACCTTCAGCTTTCTCAGTAAAAACTCCCATTCCATTATTAATTAATAAACGGTTTGGAGGTATCTCATTTCCTATTACCATATCTAGATCATTATCTCCATCCAAATCGGCTAAGGCAATACCTTGAGTAGCATCATTGACTTTTGGTAAATTTTGTTCCGTAGCATCGATAAAATGACCAGGGTTATTTTTATCATTCAGCCATAAGAAGTTTTGACCTTTTTCACCCGAATTTCCAATTATAATATCTGGCAAGCCATCCCCATTAACATCTCCTACGTCTAAACCATTGCCTTCACTTTTTGCTAGCAAACGTTCACTTACATCTTGAAAGCTGCCGTCTCCATTGCCTAAATATAACTCATGGTTCTGATCGTCTTCAGCAACAAAAATAACATCTAAAGTGCCATTATTGTCAAAATCGGCTACTCTCACATGCTCAGTATCATTCTTAACATTACTAAAGGCGTCCTTTTTCCAAGATAGCTTTCCGTTTCCATCATTTAAATAAAGACGATTAACATCTGCTTCCAGGGCAGAGATAACGTCTAAATCTCCATCATCATCAATGTCAGCAAAAACAGGATTAAGTATATGAGCTTCCGGGTCTATCGGTATATGAGTCTCTGTGACATCTCTAAAATAGAGACTGTCAGAGTCTGTATTATTAGTTTGAGAAGAGGAGGTTTTGCATGCTATTAAAAGAGGCAATAGAAATAATACAAAAATAAAAAGCTGTAGATTTTTCATATTGAATAACTATAAGTTAATAATTATTAACAACCTTCATCACTATTTGTTTAACAGCAACATGTACAATTGCACGCCTACAGAGAAGGCGAAATAATTGAAACTTATTTTTAATTAAAGCGTTGCATTTAGTAAAGAATACAAACGAGGTTTAATTTAAAAAAATAAGAAACATGGCACCAATAACTAAAAAGTCACCCACATCTAAGAAAGTAATGGGATTAGAAGGTTTACAAACTGATTCTAAATCAATGAGCTCAAAGAAAGGGCAAACCAATAGTAAAAAGTCATCGTCTGATAAAAAAATGAAAGACTCTGAATTCCATAAATTTTTCATAGACGAACTGAAAGATATCTATTGGGCAGAAAAGCATTTATCTAAAGCATTACCTAAATTAAAAAAAGCTGCTACTACCGATGAGTTGTCTAAGGCTTTTGAAAAACATACACAAGAGACAGAAACTCACATCGAAACCTTAGAAAAGGTATTTGAATTATTAGGAGAAAAAGCAACTGCTAAGAAATGTGATGCTATGGAAGGCTTGATTGAAGAAGCAAATTCTATTATTGCTGATACAACCAAGAGTACCATGCTAAGAGATGCAGCACTTATTTTGGCTGCGCAAAAGGTCGAACATTATGAAATTGCCACTTATGGTACATTGAGAACCTTTTCTGAAAAAATGGGGCACCAAGAGGTTACTACATTATTAGACCAAACATTGAAAAATGAGAAGGATACTGACGTTGCTTTAACTAAAATTGCAGTGAAGCATATCAACGAAAAGGCCTCCGAAGAGTAATTAATAATTCCATCAACAATACAAAATCATAATTAACATGTCAACAGCAAGCAATACAGCAGAAGTATTAAATGATCTGATTCAGATAAATAATGATAGAATTGAAGGATACCAAAAAGCATTAGAAGAATTAGATTCTGTAGATGCTGATTTGAATAATCTTTTCAATAGTTTCATAACTCAAAGTCAAGAATTGAAATCTGCATTACAAAGTGAAGTATCTTTACTTGGCGAAGAAGTCGATACAGGTACAACCGTATCCGGTAAAATTTACCGTACATGGATGGATGTAAAATCTGTTTTTACTGGAAAAGATCGCCAAACTGTATTAAACAACTGCGAATTTGGAGAAGATGCAGCCCAGAAGGCTTATAAAGAAGCTGAAAAGTCCGACGATCTCTTGCCAAATGCGCGAGCTTTAATAACCAGTCAAAAACTAGAATTGAAGTCTTCTCATGATAAGGTGAAAATTTTGCGTGATAGTGAGAAACTGTAGGTTCATTTTATAAGACAGATAGAATAGCAATCAATTCTATCTGTCTTATTCTCTTTTCTAAGCGGAATCTAATGAATAGAAAACGAGTTAATTCTACGACATTCTTTCAAAATTGTATTTGTCCTTTATTTTTTGATTAAAATAAGTACCCTTAGATCTTGATCTTCTCATTCCTTCATAGATATTAACAGGCACATCAAAGTAGCTGTATTTCAACCCGGAGACAAAACGAATTTCTAACTTCGAGTTCTTTTTGTCATAATTAAAAGAAGCTATTACTGATGAAGGCACGATAATTATTATTAGTTTTTACCATTC
The DNA here is from genome assembly GCF_004339765.1 of Albibacterium bauzanense. Lineage (GTDB taxonomy): Bacteria > Bacteroidota > Bacteroidia > Sphingobacteriales > Sphingobacteriaceae > Albibacterium > Albibacterium bauzanense. Next base: position 1,090,933 of record NZ_SMGO01000002.1, read on the forward strand.
ATATAACACTATGTAAACTTTTTTGTTTATAGAGAAAAAGATCTAAATATGATTGGAAAACTACAACTCTCCGTATATGGATTGCTTTTTATCTCTTTAAGTGTTAGTATATTATACATCGCCAGTGCATTTTTAATTCCTTTAACATTAGCAGGTATTTTATCTATGCTATTTGTTCGTTTATGTGATAAGTTAGAAAAATATGGAATAAGTCGCGCTCTTTCTGCACTCATTGCCGTGATAATATTATTAGCCGTAATCAGTACTATTCTTCTTCTTCTTACCTGGCAGCTTAATGATTTAACAAAAAATATTGAAGGAATGAAGCAGCGAGGTATGTCATTCCTTCAAAGTTTAAGAGAATGGATCAATGAAACTTTAGGTATATCATCAAAACAGCAAGAACAAATATTAAAAGAACAAGGAAACAGTTCTGGAGAAACAGGGAATATGCTTGCCAGTTTTGCAACAAGTATTCTTGGAGCTTTAGTTAATGCCATATTAATCATGGTGTATATCTATCTGTTTTTATATTACCGATCTCGTATTAAAAGGTTTCTATTGAAACTTGTTCCGCTTACTCAAGAAGCGAAAGCTAAAAAAATACTTCAACAAGCTACCCATGTTTCTCAACAATATTTAAGCGGATTGGCTGTAATGATCCTTGTTTTATGGATCATGTACGGCATCGGTTTTACGCTCATGGGTGTAGAAAATGCCCTGTTCTTTGCCATCCTTTGTGGTATATTAGAAATTGTCCCATTTATTGGCAATATAACCGGCACTTCCATAACTGTTCTTGCTGTTATAGCACAAGGTGGTCAAACAGATCAGATTATTGGAGTTGTTATTGTTTATTTGATTGTTCAGTTTCTTCAAACCTATCTATTAGAACCATTAATTGTTGGTGAACAGGTCAATATAAATCCACTCTTTACGATTATGGTTTTAGTAGGAGGAGAACTAGTCTGGGGCATTGCAGGAATGGTACTGGCCATTCCTTTACTAGGCATTGTTAAAATAATCTGTGATAATATTCCTGTTTTAGCGCCTTACGGTTATTTGATAGGTACAGATAAAAAAAGAAGAACGAATCTTCTCGAAAAATTAAAAAATAGCTTTAAAAAATAGCTGTTTATAAAATATTACGTTGTTTATCAACTAACCCTTCAATCAAACTTTTCCATTGAGAATAAGATAGTCCTAATTTCGCAGCTAAGCCTACAATAATATTTCGGAATTTATCTGTGAGCTTGGTTGCATCTTCATTTATTAATTCATTTCTGCCATGATACTCTGCTCTCACATGTAGGTTTTGTCGTTTAGCCAACAATGTAGAGGTCGCCATACTTTTGAAAAAATGCGCTATTTCATCATTATTTTCTTCTGGGTTTGAAGTGGGTCTCAATGTTATTGAACATAGATCTTCCTTTTCATTTTTTTCCTCTGTTATTTTCTCAACTTTAACCCAATCAAAACCATTTCCTGATGAGTTGCCCGGTCCTGGTATATCAATGCGAATCAAATCATTTTCCTTCATCTCCCGTATTAATTCTCGTCCCAAATGATCTGTTAAAACAAATGTAGCAGCTGGTATTTTAGCAATATCATACCATTCAAAAGATCGTAATAAACGTTTTCTTACAACCTGAAAGAATTCTTTGGCCTCTTGTTCATTATCTAATAAAGTTTCAGCATGCAGGTCTAATTGCTTTCCTGCATATTGTGGTGGAGTTGGATCTTTCATAAAAAGATTATTAATTTCTAATTAAAATATAATTGACTTTTAGTAATAACTTGGAAAAGAACGTTTGGTTTCTCTTCCTTACAAATTAGGTATTATATGAAAAGGTGTACAGTATATTTACGTAACAAGGGGGTAAATACCCGTTTTTATTTATTATTATAACTAATTGATAGATTGGATGTTGGTAATTAAAAATGTTAAATTAAAAATAAATAAAAATGAAAAAATTAGGTTTATGTATGATAATTGGCGCCCTTGCTTGGAGCTTACAGGCGTGTAATAGTTCGAATAGAAATGATGAAATGGATAATTCGGACAGTCTTTATAACAATGATAATATGGATGTACCACCCGTTGATACAACAGGTATGGGTACAATGAGGGATTCTATAGACAGTACCAATCAATTAGATACCGTTGGAAGAGGTTTGTAAGAGAAGTTTATAAAAACGAGAGGGAACAATTCTAAAAGAGAGGAAGATGTATACATCTTCCTCTCTTTTAGAATTACAGTCAGGTGAGCCTGCCTGCTTATAAAATTATTAACCAATAGAACATTCTTTCATTGCAATTGTTCATAAACAGTGAATGTTAAGAGGAATAAAAAAATCTGTTTTTAATAATCAGTAGTGGCTAAGCAATATCATATTTCTGAGGAAAAACTCAAAGCTATACTATTAAGAAATTCTGAAAGGATGAAACTTAGTAATAATGGGCAGGAAAGTATAAAGCGAATCTTAACTAATGGCGATATTTCTACACTTTTAAATGAACTCAATGTTTATCAGGTTGAACTTGAGATGCAGAGTAACGAACTTCAAACTTCATATGAAACGCTCGATGCTGAGCGCGGAAAATTTGCCGACCTGTACGATTTTGCACCTATAGGGTACTTTATAATAGACCATTTAGGCATGATAGAAGAAGTTAATCAAACAGGTATTAACCTTCTTGGTTTCTCTGGGCCTATCTTAAGAAATAAAAGATTTCAAAGCTTTATCTGTCATCAGCATCTTGAAAAGTTTTATAGCTTTTTGAATAGAATGCAAAATTCAAATGAAAAAATTAATACTGAGGTTAAATTAATATTGGCCAATCAACAAGTTTTATATGTACGGATGGAAGGAATAGTAATCCCAAGTTTTAGTTCTTCCAATATAAAATATTATATAACTGTTATTGATATTACAGAAAGTCGCAATGCCCAGCAATTATTGCAGGAAACAAAAGAACGCCTGGAGATGACTTTAAAAGCCTCATCAATGGGCTTCTGGAGTATTGAGAATGGAAGCGATCAAATCGTTTTAGATGAGTATAGTCATGATATATTAGATCTAGATCCCTTGAAATTTAATGGAACATTAAAATCATTTTTTTTACTGATCCATCCTGATGATCAGTCTAAAGTGCGCTACAGTTATATGTATAGTCTGAATAACCTTACCGAAATGGATCTTGAATTTCGGATACTTACACAGAGCGGTACCATAAAAGATATAGCAACCAAAGGCCAGCAAATAGTTGTATCAGAAGATCATAAATTCTTCGCTGGTATTATTATGGATATTACTGAGCGTAAGAAATTATTAAGAGAAGCTGAAGATTTAAAATTGGAACAACAAAGAGCAGTGCTCTCTGCAACGTTAGATGCCCAAGAAAATGAACGTTTCAAAATTAGCCGAGCCCTTCATGATAGTATTTGTCAGATATTGTATGGTATCAGGTTAAATTTACAGAGCCTGAGGCACTATAAAAACCATACAAGAGATTTTGAAAATGTAGATCAACTATTGGACCAAGCAATACGTGAGACGCGGGAGATTTCTTATGAGCTTACTCCATCTGTACTTAAAGATTTTGGGTTTTGTGCAGGCATTAAAGAAATGACCATCCGCTTGAGTACTCCAGAATTTTTGATCAAAACCAGTATTAGTAAAAATATTGATAAAATTCACCCTACTATTCAGCTTTATGCCTTTCGAATTATACAGGAATTGATAAATAATTGTATAAAACATGCGCATGCTACCTTGGCCGAAATAACTGTACGTCTCAAAAATGATTCGATAACAATCGTCGTATTTGACAATGGAGAAGGGTTTAAAACAGATTTAACACATGCTTTAAGACATGGCTCTGGTTTAAGAGGAATTAAAAATCAGGTCTTTCTTTTAAATGGAAATATAGATTTTGAAACTACAAGTAAGGGAACAACTATAACTATAACATTTAATAAAGATATTCATTTAGCGGTATAGGCTTAGAAGAATATTAAATCCATAGTTAAAATATAAAGATGATAAAGATTATACTAGCAGAAGATCATAATATTGTTCGTAATGGAATAAAGGTTCTCTTAGAGTCTGAAGAGGGGCTTAGTGTTGTAGGAGAAGCAAAAAATGGTCAGGAAGTCCTTAATATGATATCTAAAGAAAATCATATTGATTTGGTATTAGCCGATATTAATATGCCTGTGATGGATGGAATCGAACTTGTTAAAAAATTAAAAGCAACATATCCTAAAGTTCGTCTGATTATTCTCTCTATGCTTGATAGTGAGAAATATGTAATTCAGGCATTCTCCGAAGGCGCGTGTGGTTATTTACTTAAGAACGTAAGCTCAGACGAATTAATTTTTGCTATCAAACATGTAAGTATTGGAAGTAAATACTTATGTTCAGAGTTATCAATTAAGATGCTTGAAAGATTGATAAATTCCTCTATATCATCTCAATCGGCGTTTGAAGATGATATAGATTTTTCCTCCCGCGAAATTGAAGTTCTGAATTTAATAGCTCAAGGTTTAACGAATCATGAAATGTCCGAAAAATTATTCCTCAGCAAGCGTACCATTGAAGGTCACAGACAAAGTCTGATTGAAAAGACCGGTTCCCGAAATACAGCTTCACTAATTCGCTATGCTGTACTAAATGGTATAGTGCAATAAGTACGTATCGCATTGTTTTTATACTCAATACCTTGTGTAAAAAATACCTGAAAAGTGCTGTAACAGGTAATAACAAGGCATCTGTAATCAAACTTAATAGCAACGGCATAGTCTTTGGTCTTATTATATATAAAATCAAAAGACATGAGAATTCACGCTATTAAGGATTTGAAAGTTTCAGTAAAGAAAAAATTAACAATTACAGCTAGTCTTACAGCAGTTATTGTTATTCTCGTTATAACCTATAAAAAACTCGAACCAAAGTTCCTTAGATTTCTTAAAACTAAAAAGCGCTTGTATCGTAAGATGAAGAAACGAGCTATTAATAAAGAAATAGAATACGAAAAGTATATTGATACGATGATTGAAATACGTAAAACCTATGAAAGTGAACCAACTTTATGGATTTAAACTTCAGTTCTAATAGGGATTATGAAATTGAAAGTTGAACCCTGATTCACTTCACTTTCAATGAACATCTTGGCTTGATGTTTTTTTAAAATTTCCGTTGAAATAAATAAACCAACTCCTAATCCCGGGAAGCGCATGGTACTGTTATCAACCCGGTAATAACGTTCAATAACATGCTCTAAGTATTCGTTAGGAATACCAATACCATAATCTTTCACCGAAACTACTAAGTTGTTACCCTCCTTTACAGATTCAACTTCAACTTTATTAGCATTTGGTGAATATTTTATTGCGTTTGTCAGTAAGTTATTAAGTACTTGCTCTAATCGTATTTTATCGCCAATCATGACTACATCGGCTGTTTTTTTAACAACAATTGTATGAGTATTTGAGAACAGCTGTACATTGCTCACACTCGCTCTTATAACTTCATTGAAATGAATAAGCTCCATATTGTAAGAAAGTTTCCCAGCCTTTATTTTAGAAACATCCAATAAGTCATTGATCAGATTTTCTAAACGTGAAATGCTTTGTAATGCACGTTTTATAAGATCTTCTTCTCTTGGATTAGCCTCTATAGCTTTATTAAGAAGTTGGATATAAGCCTTCGCACTTGTCAGCGGTGTTTTTAATTCATGGCTGGCAAGGCTCATAAATTCATCTTTTTGTCGATTAAGGTTTTCGAGCTCCTTGGTGTACTTCTTTATCTTTTTTCTCGAAGCAACCTGCTCACTAATATCACGAGCGATCTTAGAGGCACCTATAACCATTCCTTCTTGATTTCTTATAGGAGAAATGGTAAGTGAAATTTTAATAATCCTGCCATCTTTGGTAAGCCGGTCGGTTTCATAATGGCGCACCTGTTCTCCTCTGCTTATACTTGCCAGAATTTCATCCTCTTCATTATACCTGTTTTTAGGAATTAACAGTTTGATAGATCTCCCTATAACCTCCTCTGGTTTATATCCAAACATTTTAGTTGCAGATTCATTCCAGCTGGTAATTACTCCATTTAAATTTTTACTGATAATGGCATCGTCAGAAGAAGTGATAATATTAGCAAGCATTAATTGCATTGCTTCCTCTCTTTTTTGTTTGGTAATATCAACCAAGGTGTTATGTGCACCAATAATGTTATTATCAATATCAAAAATAGGTTTAGCGTATGCTAAAACATTGCGGATGCTCAGGTCCGGACGCTCTATTATAATTTCTACACCTGCATGTGCCTCTCCTAAATGAAGACACATAGCCATCGGACAAATCTCTACAGGCATAAACATTCCATCCGGATAGTATAATTTCCAGGAGCCACACCAAAGATCTTTGCCTATTTCTGGGGTCCTGCCCCAAAGCTCGGCAGCAGCATTATTAAAAAAGTTAATGTATCCATCAGCATCACAAGTATAAAAAGCTATTGGCAGATGTGAGAATACAGAAATTGGTTCTAGATAATCCTGACCTAAAACTTGCGGCTGGAATGCTGGTTTACTTTGGCTGATGTTGGCACTTTTTTCCATTAACTTACATCTTAACGTAATTTTAAGCATTTAATACCAAAAGAAAAAAAGAAATTGCATATCACGTATTTCTAATAAACAAAAAAATATTTTCTACGTATTTATCTTAAATAAACAGTTATTATACGCTCTAAAATTTCGTATATATACTTAACTATCTAATTGCATTTTAAAAGAAGAAACAGAAACCTTACTCTTCATTAGCATCATTCTTACCTTCATCTTCTCCGCGATCACCCAGATCTTCCCGGTTTTTTTCAGCATCCTTCTTATTAGAATGTCTGCTTGGTTTGTATTGCCCTTCATCTGTTTTATTAGCTGAATTTCTTAGGGCATTCTGACCTTCATTTTCTTCCTTACCATCCCATTCGTGCTTTTTCTGTGCCATAATCTTCTTCGTTTTATTAATTGTTTAATAAGAAAACACCGATCAGAAACAGAAGTTTTAATTTATTAAGCCTTATCCATTAAATTGTTACCGTTCCCAGGTAAATGCTATCCGATTGCCTGCTTCGGTCCATAGCAGAAAAGGCTACATAAACATGATAGTCAAGATCTGGCTTTTGCGGATTAGGTGTAACTTGTATCCTATCAATTCCGTTCTTTCGGAATTGTCCTGCAACGGTGCCAAAAACATCGCCTACAATTACCTTATCTTCATCTTGGATATTGTAGGCTAGTAACATTATTTGATCATTTGGATGGCTGTCGGCTATATGTCCTCCTTCCCATGTAAAAGTTAATTCGGTCGGACTGGTTTTTTCTACTTTAATATCATCCGATAAAGGCAAAGTACCTATACTTACTTTCACTAAATGCGGATGGATTATAGAATTAAAGCCATCCTTTGTAAGTGCAGTTTTGTATAAGTATGATTTGGCTGCATTTACCCCATAAACGGTATGATTATCATCTTTAAAACCTACCTTAAGGAATTCCTTTATGGGTTGCAGCCAAAGTTGAGTATATGCAAAAACAAAACGATTTCCTAATTCTCCTTCCGTTGGAGGTTTTGTCCGTTTTGGTCTACTTTTAACATACACAATACCTCTCCAGGAGCTTCCTACAATGTCTCCGATTTTTCCTGAGATTGGTCCAAGCAGACCCTTTTTCATTTTTGCCATTTCCGAAATCTTTAATACAATAAGGTGAAAATTAATATAATATTGCTAAATCCTTAATATACAGTTTATTAATGACATTCAGAGCTTAAACACTAATTAAGCAGTAATTAGACAATGGTTAAACAGTGGTATAATGACTGTTTGACCACTGTTTGACCACTGTTTGGTTTGAATAAATCTTATTTGAAGAACTTTCTTATGTAAACTCCTTTTAGAAACGGACAGATAACAGATAGGAAAATGGCTTTTCAGGTTTTAGAGATAACTTTTCTTTTTCCTTTTACAATGGCTTTTAACTGGTTATTCAGGTTTATTATATCACCGATAATGAAGTATTCTTTTAGGTTACTTTTAATGCGGGTACGTAATATTCTTCTAACTACATCTTTATGAACTTCGCCTACTTCCTTAACTTGTTTTAACAGATTTAAGGCAACTATTGCAAGCAGAGCTCCAATTAAGAAAAGAAAGCTCCATTCATGTAAGGAGACCAGGCGCACTGTTTTATTGAATAAAGGTATAGGACTGATCCATTGTGCAGAAATTATGAGGCTTCTATTTACGAAGAAATCGGCCAGCAAGCCACCTATTAATGGTCCGATGGAGGAAAATATCGCAGTAATAATATTCTTAACAGATAAGTAGACAATAGCATCTTCTTTGGGTGCAAGCTTTAGACCAATATTAGCGGTTGAAAGATTAATGCCGGCAGTAGCAATACCACTGCAGAGATGAATAACTACCAATAAAGCAATATTTAGATAGAGTTGAGAATATATGCCTACAAAACACCAGGCTATAATACACAATATATAAATTGGAGCGCTAATGGAAATAATGCTTTTATTGCTGTAGCGGTCAGAAAGTGTACCCCACATCCGCAATGTTAATATGCTGAAAAGCTGGCTGATGGTTGCGAGTATAATAATGTAAGAGATTGGCAATCCCATACTTTTCATCATGAATACGATGAAGAAAGGTGTGGCAATATTTAAGGCCAGAACCCACATTGAATTGAATATTAGTAAGCATCGAAAATTATCGTTTTTTAAAGGCTGTTTAAATAAGGCTATAATATTGGCATTGGATAAATAGGATTGGGGTTCAGGTGCTTTAGACAATAAAAGTCCGCCAACGATACCAATTGTGCCGGCAATAAGAAAAAACACTGCATAGGCAGTCAGCTCATATCCCGGATAAGAGTTTTTAATAAAGTCAAGTATTATTGCCAGCGAAATGCTCAATATAATATTTAGTATTTGAGTGTATTTGCTGCGGCGTGAAAAATACTCGCCGAGTATTTTTTCAGGAACCATATCCTTCATCCAGGAGTTCCAGCTGGGACCAGCAATAGAACCGAAGAAATAATAAAAGAACAGGAAAAATAGAAGCATATTGACCGACTCATTTGATAGCCATAAGATCATACATCCAATGATGATGAGCGGAATTCTTGCTAAAAAGGAACAATATACTGCCACCGCACGCCTGTTATTGTATTTTCGTACGAGCCATATTGATAGTAATTGAAAAACATTGGTAAACATAGGCAGGGCCGCCAATAAACCGATCTGAAGATTGTTAGCACCCAATAAGATGGCTAAGGCTATAAGGAATGCGCCTTCTGTAAAAGAGGTCATAACTTCGGCGGTTAATCCATCCCAGATAACCATTTTTAAACCTTTTTGTACCTCACTTTCTGTTAGCTCTGGTTTTGGTTTTAATCTCCACACATTTAATTGTTAATAGATGCCAATACAAAATAACCCGCTGTATGAAAAATGGTTTTAGGAATAAAAAAACAAACTAGATAGGCTGTTGTTGTTTTTTTAAATGAATGGAGCTTATGTCAAAAGAAAATAAAGAAGCCAAAGAATCACAAGAACGTGATATACGCTTGCCAGAAGAAGCTGATTCAAAGGAGGAACAGCGTAAGAAATCTGTTAAAAATACTGAAAAGAGGTATGAAGCTGAAAGTCCGGCAGATCCCTATCAAGATCCTCCTGAAGAAATTCAGGATAGAGCTCAAGACAACATAGATTATGCTGAGAATGATATGAATGAAGAGGATCTTCCATAGAATAAATTAAAGTTAGATGAACAAATACTTAAATTGTGATTGATTTCCTGACTAGATTGTCTGATAGAACTCCTGACCTGATTTGGAATTTATCTATTATTTTATTTTCCATATTGATCGGTGTTCTTATAAAAAACATTCTTGTTCCCATAATAAGAAAGTATTCAAGCACAGATCAAAATTATTCAATTATACGGTCATCAATTAAGCATTTTCGCTTAACTTTTACTTTCTTTATACCCTTGCTGATCTTCAATGCATTATTGCCCTTAATGAAGATAGAGGCCTTAACTCGTGCTGGTTTTCAAAAGACTGTCGAGATTGCTTTAACAGTTTGTTTTGCAATTATATTTATACGTACCATCCGTATAATTGAAGATTATCTCTATTATCGCCATGATTATACGAAGGCAGATAACTTACGTGAAAGAAGGTTAAGAACGCAGATTCAGTTTATAAGGAAATTGCTGGTAGCAATTATTGTTATTATTACTACCGCAATAATACTCTTGAGCTTTGATAGTATGCGCAAAATTGGCGCAGGCTTATTAACGGGTGTTGGTGTTGGCGGTATTATTATTGGTTTCGCTGCACAGAAATCGCTTGGGAATCTTTTGGCAGGCTTTCAAATCGCATTTACTCAGCCAATGAGAATTGATGATGTTCTTATTGTAGAAGGGGAATGGGGAAGGGTAGAAGAAATAACGCTTACCTATGTAGTGGTTAATATTTGGGATAAACGGCGGCTTATTCTTCCTATACAATACTTTATAGAAACACCTTTTCAAAACTGGACCCGTACAACGGCTGAAATACTGGGGACTGTATTTATTTATACAGACTTTACAATTTCTGTCGGTCATTTAAGAGAAGAACTAAGCCGATTGCTAAAAGGCAATTCTCTGTGGGATGGTAAGGTAAACGTTTTACAAGTAACAGATTTCAAGACTGATGTTATGGAAATTCGCTGTTTGATGAGTTGCCGTAATTCGGGCGATGCTTTTGATCTTCGTTGTTATGTAAGAGAAAATATGATAGATTTTATTAAAAATAATTACCCAGAAAGTTTATCTCAAACACGTGTGGTATTAAAAAATACAAACTCCTAGTATAAACCCCTTATTTCATAATCTAATTCATTGCGTTAAATCTTACCCTGCTCTGGTATAAATACCTAAGTGTTAGCAAATACTACCTGATTTGCGTAAATGAGCAATCAAAGGAGATAATTCAATCGTTAATGCTGGTACCAAATCAAGCTAGAAGACGAATTATTTTAGAATCTAAATTTTAAGGAAATGATTGACTATGAATTTGAATCGATGGTATCAAAACAAGCTGCGGCGTTAAAAGTATATGCTTTGAATTTTACCCGTGATGAGCAAGATGCTGAAGACTTAGTGCAAGACACTATTTTGAAAGCAATTACCTATCATGATAAATTTCAAGATGGGACTAATTTTAAAGGGTGGTTGTATACCATCATGAAGAACACGTTTATTAATAATTACCGGAAAATAGTAAGAACAAGCGGTGTTGTTGTAAAGTACGAAGAGATTTCATCTTCAAATTTAATGTACAGCTCTACTGTGAACCGGGGAGAAAACAAGTTCATAATGGATGATATAAAAGATGCCCTGAACAAACTATCTGAAGAGTATTATGTTCCTTTTATAATGTACTTTGAAGGATATAAATACCAGGAAATAGCAGATTATTTGAAGATACCCATAGGGACTGTAAAGACCCGGATTCGTATGGCGCGTATTATGTTGAAAAAGCATCTTCGTCCTTATGGTGTAAAATCACAACCTTATTTGTTTGCAATGAGGTAATGCAGGCGATATTTTTCCTGAAAAGAGTACAAATTTTTTTGCTCTATCAGTTCAAATATGATTCAATTCAAACCGGAAGGAATTTATTGTCCGCAAGCCGATGTATACATTGATCCATGGCTCCCTGTAAATAAAGCAATTATTACTCACGGTCATAGTGATCATGCAAGACCAGGGCATAAAGAATATTTATGTCATACGCTTTCAAAAGAGATCCTTAAATTAAGATTAGGACAAGATATATCTGTTCAGACCTTGGCTTACAATGAAGCTATTTCTATAAATGGTGTGAAAATTAGTTTGCATCCAGCCGGACATATTATTGGTTCTGCGCAAGTGCGTTTAGAATATCGAGGAGAAGTCTGGGTAATTTCCGGCGATTATAAGGTGTTAAATGATGGAGTATCGGCACCTTTCGAGGCTGTGAAGTGCAATAGTTTTGTAACCGAAAGTACTTTTGGCCTGCCTATTTATGATTTTGATCCTTTCGAAAAGATCTATGCCGATATGAATAATTGGTGGCAAAACAATTCAAAAGATGGCTTTAATAGTGTAATTATCGGTTACTCTTTAGGCAAGGCTCAGAACATTTTGCAGCATTTGCAAGCATCTGATACAAGAATATATTTGCATGGTGCGGTAGCTAATATTAACGATGCTCTTCGTCTTTCAGGTTTTGATTTTAAAGGTGAAAGATTAGGGGAGGCATTTGATCGGAAAAAGCTAAACGGAGATATTATTATTGCACCTATGAGTGTAATTGGTTCTCCGTGGTTACGTAAGTTTCTACCTTACCGGATTGCTGTATGCAGTGGGTGGATGACCCTTCGTGGAGCGCGTCGCCGGTATGGTGTTGATAAAGGATTTGTATTATCAGATCATTGTGATTTTAAGCAGTTGAATTATGCGATCAAAGAAACAGGTGCTGAAAATATTTATGTAACGCATGGTTATCAATCCATTTATGCCAAATGGCTTCGTGAATCTTATGGCCTTAATGCCATAGAAATCAAAACCATGTTTGAACCCAATCCGCTGGAAGAAATAGAGGAAGGGCTATGAGGTATTTTACAGAAATCTTTCAAGCAATAGATGCTTCTACCAAAACGAACGATAAGATAACGGCTTTAATAGAGTATTTTAGGAAAGCAGAAGATCTTGATAAAGTTTGGGCCATTGCAATATTGACTGGCAATAAACCTAAAAGACCCGTTAAGGCAACAGATCTTCGTTTATGGGCATCCGAAATTGCAGATCTTCCATTGTGGATCATAGAGGAATCTTACTATGTGGTGGGTGATTTAGCGGAAACCTTATCGCATATTGTAGGAAATAGTGATGCTGTAAAGCAGGAAGAAATTCCTCTTCATGTTGTTGTAACTCAATTGAAAGATTTGTTTACAGCATCGATAGAAGAAAAGAGAGAGTTTATTCAGGCTTTTTGGAGAAAAGGGAATAAGGATGAGAACTTTGTTTTTAATAAGCTGATTACCGGGAATTTCAGAATAGGATTAAGTAAGCAGTCGGTAATAAAAGCTTTGGCTATTTATTTAGAAAGGGAAGAGAAGGAAATTGCTCATCGTTTAATGGGTAAATGGAATCCGGCAAAAGAGACTATGGAGTCGCTTTTTTCGGAAGATTCGCTTGTCTCGAAAGACTATTTGCCTTATCCTTTTTTTCTGGCTTATCCTTTAGAAGAGGCTCCATCTGCGTTTTTAGGTAATATTGATGATTGGTTTTTAGAGAAGAAATACGACGGTATCCGCGGGCAAATTATTGTTAGAAATTCGCAGGTATATGTCTGGAGCCGTGGGGAAGAATTGCTTACAGATAAATTTCCTGAGTTTCATATATTGCATATGCATTTGCCGGATGGGACGGTAATTGATGGAGAGATTATTCCCTGGAAGGAGGGTGCTCCTTTACCTTTTGGCATTATGCAAACAAGGATTGGCAGAAAGAATTTGTCAGCAAAGTCATTGGCAGAAGCACCGTTGGTTATGGTTTGCTATGATTTAATGGAGTATGAAGGTGTGGATATCCGACATTGGCCACTGTCGGAAAGACGCAAGAAGCTATTGGAGTTGATCAATCAGGAAGCGTTACAGGTTCTATTGATTCCATCACCGTTGGTAGAGTTGGATACTTGGGAAGATGTGGCTCATTTTAGGAGAAACGCACGAGAGGAATTCTGTGAAGGATTAATGATTAAAAGGAAAAGCAGTCCTTATGAAACAGGGAGGAGGAGAGGGAATTGGTGGAAATGGAAAACCGATCCTATGACCATTGATGGAGTGTTGATTTATGCACAAAGTGGCTCTGGCAGACGTGCTAATCTTTTGACGGATTATACCTTTGCGGTTTGGGATGGCGACTTGCTGGTTCCTTTCGCTAAAGCCTATTCCGGACTGACGGATAAGGAAATTTTAAAGCTGGATAAGTGGGTTAGAAGAAATACGCTTGAGAAGTTTGGACCGGTTAGAAGTGTTAAAGCAGAGCTGGTGTTTGAAATAGCTTTTGAAGGGATCAATAAAAGTACGCGGCATAAATCAGGTGTTGCTTTACGTTTTCCAAGAATAGCGCGATGGCGTGAAGATAAACCTGCTATTGAAGCAAATACAAAAGAAGATTTGGTAGCCATTTTAAATTCAATTCAACAGTGAATGAACTAGCAGAACATTGGTTTAAGCTTCAAAACTGGCAACCTTACGCTTTTCAAAAGGATAGCTGGGATCAAATGGCAAAAGGTAAATCAGGCCTGTTAAATGCTCCAACTGGTTTTGGAAAAACAATGGCTATCTGGTTTGGCGTATTAGAACATTATTATTTAAAGGTTGAACCTAAGTTAACTGATAATAGAAAGGCGAAGAAATTACACTGTTTATGGATCACACCCTTGCGTGCTTTATCAAGAGAGATCCATCAGGCTACAAACGCAGTTAGCGATGATTTGGGAATAGATTATACCATCGGACTTCGAACCGGGGATACACTTGCTACTGAACGTAAGAAACAAAAAACAAAACCTCCGAATGCTTTAATTACTACACCAGAAAGTGTTCATATTATGTTGGCTACGAAAGGCTATTCTGAATACTTTGCAGAACTTTCTGTTATTGTTGTTGATGAATGGCATGAGTTAATGGGCAGTAAACGAGGCGTATTAATTGAATTGGCTTTAAGCAGGTTAAAGGCCTTAAATCCTAAATTAATAATCTGGGGAATATCGGCCACCATTGGGAATTTAAAACAGGCAAAAGCTATTTTGTTAGGTACGATGAATGCAGGTGTATTGGTGCGAGCAGAGTTGGATAAGAAGATCGATATTCATACTATTCTCCCTGATTCATTGGAAAAGTTTCCCTGGGCCGGCCATATGGGATTAACATTGGCTGAAAAGGTTTTACCTTTAATTCAGCAGGGTAGCAGTACGTTGCTTTTTACCAATACACGCGCACAAGCGGAAATATGGTATCAACGATTATTGGATATAGCTCCCGATTTAGCAGGTGTAATGGCATTGCATCATGGCAGTCTGAGTCAAGATTTGCGAAATTGGGTAGAGAATGCATTGCATGAGGGGATCTTGAAAATAGTGGTTTGTACCAGTAGCCTGGATTTGGGAGTAGATTTCAGGCCTGTTGATACAGTTATACAAGTAGGTTCACCGAAAGGTATTGCGCGTTTTTTACAGCGTGCTGGCAGGAGCGGCCATCAGCCGGGAGCATTGAGTACGATTTACTTTCTTCCTACACATTCGCTTGAAATTATGGAAGGCGCGAGTCTGAAATATGCAGTTGCCAAAGGAATGGTTGAAGATAGGATTCCTTTTATCCGATCGTTCGATGTATTGATACAGTATTTAACTACGCTGGCAGTATCTGAAGGTTTTGATGCTGATGTTATCTTTAAGGAAGTAATAAAGACCCATTGCTTTGAGAGTATTAATCGTCAGGAATTTGATGATTGCCTTTTATTAATTTATAAGGGTGGAAAGACATTGGATGCCTATGATGAGTTTCATAAGGTTAAAATTATTGATGGTCTGTATAAGGTAACTGATAAAAAAATAGCCTTAAGGCATGTGATGTCAATCGGTACTATTGTGAACGATGCGATGATGCAGGTGAAGTTTTTAAATGGCAAATACCTGGGATCTATTGAAGAATGGTTTATTTCAAGACTTAAGCCGGGCGATACTTTCTGGTTTTCGGGTAGGAGCCTGGAGTTGATCATGGTAAAATATATGCAGGTTATTGTGCGTTCATCTAATAAGAAGCGAGGTAGAATTCCTTCATGGATGGGCGGGCGCCTTCCCATTTCTGCGAATCTTGGTGCGGCTATCCGTCACACTTTTAAAGAAATACATTATAAATCTGTTGAGAGTAAAACGCCTGAAGTAAAGTTTTTAATGCCTTTATTTAAAGAACAGAGCCGGTTAAGTTATCTCCCAAAAGAGAATGAGTTGTTGATAGAATATGTTCATACAAAATATGGTTATCATTTATTTGTTTATCCATTTGAAGGGAAATTGGTTCACGAGGGGATGGCTGCTGTATTAGCTTATCGGCTTTCTAAAATCAAGAAATCAACCTTTAGCATTGCTACCAATGAATATGGTATTGAGCTTTTGAGTGATGAAAAGATTGCTGTTGCTGAAATGTCTTTGGAAGATTTGTTTTCTACAAAGGAGCTATATAGAGATATTCAGGAGGGGATTAATACCATGGAAATGGCTCGTCGCCAATTCCGTGAAATTGCAGGCATCTCGGGTTTGGTTTTTAAGGGATATCCGGGGAAACAGATAAAGACTAAACATTTGCAGGCTAATTCTGGTCTGTTCTTTTCTGTATTTGAAGATTATGACAGGGATAATCTTTTGCTCCGGCAAGCCTATGATGAGGTGTTTATTTTTCAACTTGAGATTGTAAGGATGAATGCAGCATTTCAACGAATTGAAGCACATAAAAAGGTTTTGCAAACCTTGCAGCATTTAACACCCTTTTCTTTTCCATTATTTACGGAGTCTTTTCGCGAAAAATATTCAAATGAAGATTGGCTATCGAGGATTGAAAAGATTAAACAACAATTGGAAGAATTATGACCATAAGCATCCGAGGTACAGAGATTCAGTTGTTATCGCAAAAGGCGATTTATCTGGTTCAATATAAAATATTGGTCATTGCAGATATGCATTTGGGCAAGCTGCTTCATTTTAGAAAGAAAGGGATATTTGCTCCTAGTATTTCTATTAATGAGGATTTGGAAACGATGCAAAGCTTGATTGAAGAATATAAGCCTGATGAGGTTGTGTTTTTAGGCGACTTATTTCATAGTGAACTAAACAGTGACTCTGATTACTTTTTAAAAAAGATCGCTTTGTTTCCTCATATTAGATTTACTCTTACAAAGGGCAATCATGATATTATTCCCGAAGAGTTTTTTAATAATGCCCAGATAGATATTATTCAGGAAAGGATTCTTGAGGATAAAATAACTTTAAGGCATCAGCTTCCTGTAAATCTTGAACCTGATAGTTTCTATATTATTGGACATGTGCATCCTGGTTATGTGGTTCAGCGCAAAGCAAGGCAAACTTTTCGTTTACCTTGCTTTTATCAATCTGGAAATGTTTTTATACTTCCTGCGTTTGGCAGATTTACTGGTCTTTTTATACCAGAATTTTCAGAAGAAGGTATCAATTATGTAATTATTAATAATGAAGTTATTCATATAGCTAAATAGCAACATGTACTTCTACTGTATGCTCGGTTCCATCATCTACTAATTGAATACTGTTTCCTTCACCTCGTGAATCTCCTGCTTTCCACCAGGATTTACCTTCTGTTATTTGATAAACTGTAATCTTATAGGTTGAACTCTTATAACGGTAAACCATGGAGATAGATGGCCATTCTAACGGGAAGCAAGGTGCAAAGTTTAGTCGATCGACTTGCAAGTTTATTCCCAGCATTGAATAAGTAATAAATTGATACATCCATCCGGCAGAGCCAGTATACCAGGTCCATCCTCCTCTTCCTAAGTGCGATTCGTTTGCATAAACGTCGGCAGCCATTACATAAGGTTCTACTTTGTAAGTTTGTACAGCTTTCATATCCAATGCATGGTTGATGGGTTGAATCATGCTAAACAATTCATACACCTTTTTTCGATCGCCTAAAGCAGCAAAAGCCATGAGTGTCCAGATGGCAGCATGTGAATACTGACCTCCATTTTCACGAACTCCAGGAACGTAGCCTTTAATATAACCCGGGCTCGGTTTGGCGACATTGAAAGGAGGATCTAGCAATTGGATAATTTTCATATCCTTTTTTACAAGGCGCTTGTCTAAAGAATCCATGGCTGTATTTCTTCTTTCCTCTGGTGCAGCAGTAGATAATACAGACCAGCTTTGGGAAATAGCATCGATACTGCATTCTGTGTTTTCTTTTGAACCTAGAGGCGTTCCATCGTCAAACCAAGCTCGTTTATACCATTCTCCATCCCAGGCTGATGCTTCAATATTAGCTTGCAATTTAGCAGCTTCGTTTTTGCAGGTTTCTGCGAAAGCAGCGTCACCGTGATTTAATGCGGTGTCTGCGAAGTCGATGAGTATGGTGTATAGGAAAAAGGCAAGCCATACGCTTTCTCCACTTCCTTTATTACCTACTAAGTCCATACCATCATTCCAATCGCCTGAACCCATTAATGGTAAGCCATGTTTTCCAAATCTGAGGCCATGCTTGATAGCGCGAACACAGTGTTCGTATAAATCGCCATTTAAGTTACCATTAACCGGTAGATCATATAAGGAATCTTCTCCTTCATGAAGAAGTCTGCATTCAAGGAAACCGACTGATTCTGCCAATATTCCTGTATCTCCTGTAGTATTGATGTAACGAGAAACTACGAAAGGCAGCCATAATAAATCATCGGAACAGTTGGTTCGTACACCTCTTCCTTCAGGTGGGTGCCACCAATGTTGAACATCACCTTCAACAAATTGTCTGGAGGCATTGAGAAGGATTTGTGCTCTTGCCAATTCAGGTTTGTTATGCAATAGTGAAAGTACATCCTGCAGTTGATCTCTAAAGCCAAATGCTCCGCCCGACTGATAGAATCCGCTACGAGCAAATAAACGGGAGGCGATGGTTTGATAAGTAAGCCAGCCATTTGTCAGTAAATTAAGCGATTGATCGGGCGTGTTTACTTGCAGCGTACTTAATGTATCTTTCCAGTATTCTTTTACCTGTTGCAGTGATTCCAATACCCGATCGTGCTCTGTAAATTGTTGAATGAGGTTTAGTGCCTGAGTGCCACCAGCTTCATTACCTATTTGAAAAATAATTAACTTTTCTGCTCCGTCTAATAGATCAAATCGTACTTGTAAGGCAGCACAAGTATCCATATCTGAACCGACTCTGCCTGATAGTTTTTTGCGATTTAGCGCTTGCGGGTTCACTAAGTTCCTGTTTCTGCCGATAAATTCAGATCGATCTGTAGTGAAGCTGAAATTATTGCCCCCGTTAACTTTGAAGAAGGCAACTTGTTCTGCAAAGGCTGTATTATATCGGTTTCTGAATAATAATGCACCGCTTGGTGTATCATGTTCTGCAAGAATGTGCATATTCGTCTTTGAACGCACATCGCCAAGTATTATTTCTAAGAAGCCTGTTGAAGAAAGTTTGCGTATCCGGCCTGATTGGTTTTTCACTTTTAGAACAATGAACTTGATAGGCAGGTCTTTATCTACAAATACGGACATCTCTGAATGGATACCGCTTTCGATGTGTTCATAGGTGCTATAACCGAAACCATGTGTAGTTATATAAGGAGTTTTTCCTCCTGCAGGAAAAGGAGAAGGTGACCAGAATGCACCGGTTTCTTCATCGCGCAGATAGAATGCTTCTCCACCGATATCACTTACCGGATCGTTGCTCCACGGTGTAATTCGGTATTCATGTGCATTAATAGCCCATGTATAAGCTGAGCCACTTTCTGAAATTACTGTTCCGAGAATAGGATTAGCAATGATGTTTGCCCAAGGGGCAGGGGTACCTTTCTTTTTATCTGTTATTATTTTGTATTCATCACCACTTGGTGCAAAGCCTCCAGTGCCATTAAAGAAAAGCAGGTCATCTGGAAGATCTAATTCTTGTTTGGTTTCACTTTCCTGAGAGATAATTGATTTAAGCTCTAATAAAGGAGGCAGCACTTTTTCTGTATTATGCTGATTGATCTGTTCAGAAAGAGTGCTCTCGCTGTCGCGAATGATTATTCGTGCAACACTTTCAAAAAGTATGCGGTCTTCGGATGATATCTGATCGGCTGATTTTACAAATACATTGCCCGGGTTGCTATGCGTGAAGGTTGTGATGGCTGCAGACGAGATCATTCCTAAGATCTGATCTTGTAGCTCATGCCTGTAAGAACCATGATCTTCATTCCATATCACAAGATCGACTGCCAATCCTTTTAATTGCCAGTAGGCATGTGCCTGAATCATTTGGCTTACTAATTCAATGCTATCCGGGTTGTCTATTTGAAGAAGAATGATTGGTAAATCGCCGGATACAGAATGACTCCATAGTCCGGACTGACCTCTAAAGTTGCTATTGATCGTAGTTGAATCTGCCCTTAAATTAGGATTAGCATAAATGATAGAAGCTGCCAATTTTCCGTATAGCTGAGCATCAGCCTCGGTTGCATTAATTTGTCGGAGCAATACCTGACTATGTGTCCAGGATAGTTCAAATGCACGTTTCTTTAGATTGCGATCCCGGTATTTATGCATCAGGGCATCGCAGCTTTCTTTGGTTTCACTGATTCCGTAAATGAGATCAATCGTAGCTACTTGATTCGGCTTTATGACTATTCTATAGCGAATAGCCATAATTGGATCCAAAACTGATCCTTGATTACCAGCCAGGGTGCTTACTTCCATGGCTTGCGGATGTGCTATATTCTTTCCTCTGCCAATAAATTCCATCCGGTCAGTTTCATAGGAAACCTCCTGAATCTCTACACCGTGTACATCCATTAAATGGAATAAGTGAGGTGGTTGTTCAGCTTCAGAGCGAGAACGACGAGTGCTGAATATTGCATTGTATTCAGGCATTATCTCAGTTTGTACAAAAAGATTACTAAATGCCGGATGTGCTTCGTCAGATGCCTGGCTCGCTACTACAATCTCAGTATAGCTTGTAATTTCCAGAGTTTTTGCAGATTGAGACTTATTTGTTATTCGTATCCGTCTCATTTCAGCATCATCTTCAGGAGATACTACAATTTCGGTCTTCGTATCTATTCCATAATCTTGCCTGTAGAATTCAACATGCCCTTGAGAGAAGGTAGCTTTATAGTTCGTTGCCGGATGCATGGTTGGATGATGGGTATTTGACCAGAAATTACCCGTATTAACATCTTTAATGTAGCAGAATATTCCATAATCATCCTTGGTAGCATCTTCCCGCCAGCGCGTAATGGATAAATCTTTCCATCGACTGTATCCGCCACCCGAGTTTGTAACCATTACTTGATAGTGGCCATTGCTTAACAGTTGAATCTCAGGAATGGCTGTATTTGCTGTGCTGATAGTTCTTACCTGCACATCGGCATCGGTAGTACGCATTTCACTGATATCAGCAGTGTGTGCATAGAAAATGGATGTTTTAGGAATACGTTCCTGCAATAATAATAGGGTGGCCTGGAATCGCAATTCAGATACAAAGCGCTGTTGCATAGGCTTGTTTAACAATACGTAAGCCAGTGATAAGAAACCCATACCTTGGTGATGTGCCATATACGAATTAATGATCGCATAATTTTTTCCTCGTGGGAGACGGCTTGTTGTATAATCGATGGCTTCGTAAAAACCATATTCACCTTCAAAACCTTCGAGCGACATAAATTGCAGGTTAGCACAAGCTTTAGCAGGTGATATCATTAATGCAAGCATAGCGGCATAGGGCGCTATAACAAGATCTTCTTCCAAACCACGTTTGAGTCCGAGACCAGGTACACCGAAAGCGTGGTATTGGTAATTTAAATTAACATCTACATTGTTGTAGCCCGACTCTGATATACCCCATGGAGTTCCACGTTTTTTGGCATATTCTATCTGCCGTTTTACAGTGGCTTTATTTGTTTGATAGAGTAAGGTGTTTTCGTAAGATGGCATTATTAGTTGCGGCATCAGGTATTCAAACATAGATCCACTCCAGGATAGCAGGATAGGTCCGGCATTAGAATTAGTAAGCAGACGACCCAAAGAGAACCAACTTTCCTGAGGTAGTTTTCCTTGTGCAATAGCCACAAAAACCGCTAAACGCGCTTCGGATGCTAACATATCATAGAAACTATCATCTTTTCTTTGTTCGTCGACATTGAAGCCGATTCTTAATAGGTTAGTCGACTTATCGAATAGGAAGTCGTATTCTACTGTGCTTAACTCCTCACATTGATCTGCCAGTTGCTTTAAGAAAATTATCTTTGAAACAGCCGCAGTATAGCCTTTTGTAAAAGATGCTTGTAGCTTAATTAGCCATTCTCTATCCTCTGCATTATTCTCTTGTTTTTTATAGTGGTTGATATATTGTATAAACTCATCCGATGTTTCTTGGATGGATTTGAGAGAAAGATTGTAGTCTAACAGTGCCAGTTGAATAAATTGATTGGGAACTGGTAACATATCTAACCATGGAATATTTGTTGCCAGGTCATCGCGAATGCTTTTTATTTGCAAAGACAATCTCTTTGTCCACTTAGGCAGATCTGTTTCATTTTCTTCTTCCCATAAAGCTAATTCGTCAGTAATGAGGGCCAGGTTATCGAGATGTTTTTTTATGGTACTTAAAGAATGACTGTTTTCCTGGATAATGGTATCCAATAGTTCTAATATCTTTTCTATCAGTTCATTTTTCTGAATCTTAAGTAAGTCGTTTATTATCTCAACCGTTGTTCTTAGTCCTTCGAAGCTCCGGTAATTGAAGATCGGCTCATTTGGAAGTGAGATAAGGCCTTGTTTGAGTGTTAATAAATTACCTAAAAGATTGCCGCTATCCACACTAGATACATACCTTGGTTGCAAAGTTAATAGGGTGGTTGTATCGTACCAATTGTAAAAATGTCCTTTATATCGATCCATTCTCAACATAGTTTGCAGGGTGTTGTTGCAACGAGTAACAAACTCACCAGCAGGTATATACCCAAAATCATAGGCTGCTAAGTTGGCAAGTAAAGCCAATCCGATATTGGTTGGAGATGTACGATGTGCAACAATTTTATCAGGATGCTCTTGCAAGTTATCAGGCGGCAGCCAGTTTTCTTCTGCATTTACAAACTGCTGGAAGAATGACCACGTTTTGCGAGCAGACTTGTGCAGGAAAAGAGTCTGTTGTTCGGTTAATTCAGGAGCCTCTTCTTCTTCCGGAATACTTAAACGCCATGCAAGCGCTGGTGATATTATCCAAAGTATAAGAATAGGTGAAGCGACATAAAATGCCGGATGATTAGAATAAAGAAATAAGATAGTACAAATAGCGGCTACTACCGGGCCAATCCACATAGAAAGGTAGTTTGATAGAATCGTGTTTTTTGAATGACGCGATGTTTGTGCCGAAGGAGTCCATTCCAATAGTTTTTTACCGGTAAATATCATACGCCAATTGGTAAGTATGATAGCATGTGTATAACGGTAAGTTTCGTAGGGTAGAACCGCCATATCAAACATAAAGCGAATTAATACATCTCTTACAGAACGGCCCACATCAGATATGTGTGCTTTTAAATCAATGTCTTCGGGCCTATGAATTAAACGCAGCGCTGCTGCTGCCATAACTGGCAGGAGCACAATAATGGTAACGGCTAATGTCCAGAACCACGGATAGGGTAGAATTGACCATCCAAACAATAATATGAGTAATAAAGATAGAGGTAAGATACTTCTGCGAAGGTTATCGAATATTTTCCACCTGGATAGAGTTGAAAGATGGTTTCTTGTAAAACGGCCGTCTGCTCTGGTAACAAAGGGCATTATCCATGCGCCTATCTGCCAATCGCCCCTGATCCAACGATGATGTCGCTGAACATCTGTTTCATATTCAGCAGGATTTTGTTCGTATAATATTACATCGTTTAATAGTCCTGAACGTGTGTAACAGCCTTCTAATAAATCATGACTTAAGATACGGTCTTCTTGAAAGGTATTGCTTAATGTGCGTATAAATATATCAACATCGTAAATTCCCTTTCCAATAAAGGAACCTTCACGAAATATGTCTTGATACACATCAGACGATGCCCGTGTATAAGGATCAATGCCGGAAACGTCACCTTGCATACGAAGATACAGAGAGGTAGCACCTTTCGGGAAATTTGATGCTACGCGAGGTTGCAAGATGCCATAACCTTCGATAACTCGTCCCATTTGAGGATTGTATACGGCATGGTTTAATGGATGTGCCATGGATGCAATCAGCTTCCATGCAGCTTCACGAGGTAGCTGGGTATCTGAATCGAGTGTGATTACATATCTGACATTGGTTAATACCTGGTATTGGCCAACGATATGAGAAAACCTGTTTTCCTGGTTTCGTAACAGAGCATTTAACGCTGCTAATTTCCCTCTTTTACGTTCGTAACCCATCCATTTGTTTCCCTTTGCATTCCATTGTCTTGGACGATGGAAGAGAAAGAAAATATCGGATTGTTCAGGCTGATTGTATTTCTCGTTTAGTTCTTTAATTCTTTCGCTGGCCAGTTCTAACAAGGCATTATCCAGTGGCATAGTCTCGGTATCTGCATCCATAAAATCAGTTAGCAGTCCGAAATGTAAATTAGCTTCGCGGTTAGCCAGAAAACGAACTTCAAGTGCTTCAACCAGCTCTTCAATATACTTTTTGCTGGATAGCATGGTCGGAATGATAACCAGGGTACGACATTCATTAGGAATTCCTTTTGAGAAATCCATTCGAGGAAGCAGTGTCGGTTTTACCCATATCGTGGCTAGCCAATTTATAAAGGATATAGCTAATTGGGCAGAGCCTGCAATGCATAAAAAACCAACTATGGTTAATATTTCCCAGTCGAAAGTGCCGTGTCGATAAGCCAATAAGAACATGGCAGACGCGCCCAATAAGGTTACGATCGTAATGGAAAGGAAATAGATGGATACAGGCTTTCTATTTGTGAAATTAGTGATCTTCTGTTTAAAGGTATAGCGCATTCCGGCAGCCTGTTCGGTTTGCTTTCTTCCTTTATCAATTAAATAATAACCTATATGCTTGCGCCTATTGTCTTCTCCTTCGGGTACTATATAATTCTGCGCTATTTCTAAGGCTTTTTGTGCAACTTCTGTCTCGGATAGGAGGGTGCCTTTGGCAATAGCTTCTACTTCATGTCTATATCTATCGCGTGTTGCAAAATTCATCTTTTGGTAAGTACCAGTAACATCTTGACGAAGAACCTGATCTACGCTGCTAAGAGTTTCAACAAATTCACGCCAGTCTGTTTTGCCAATGAATCTTAATGTTCCTATGCTGTTTCTTACAGATACCTGATCGGCTGCCTGCTTTTGATTTTCTTGCCATACTAAATCATTGCTTGCAATACCCATTCTTGATAGCTGTTGCTCCATCCAATTAAGGGGCAATGCCAAAGCAGGTCCTTTACCTTGTAATTTGCGTGTAAAGCTAGCAACGAAAGGACTGTTAAGCACTGGTCTGGAGCGTGCCATATCCGCAATTGTTAGAACCAGATTAGCTGGTTCTTCCTTTACGGTGGTCATCATTTTTTCAGCCCAATAATCTGCCAGATTATTGTCGATCATATCCAAAGCTATCCGTTCTGAAACTCTCCGCAGGTTTTCAAGAACAGCGAGTCTGAGCATAATCGGGATTGCCCATAGCTCACCCAATGTTAATATTTTCTCAGTTTGATAGGCAGCAATAAAACCACTTAGACTTTTTACATCTACACGTCCGTCGCTATGTGATATGATTTCCAGCACAATATCATACACCCTTGGCATGCCGGCTGAATTTCCATTCTCTAAGTAAGGCAGACCTTCACTATATCCTTTTGGTAAGTGTTTTCGGGCTATTACTACTTGTTCTTCTATAAGATAGTAGTTATCAAGTAACCACTCTGCACCTGGAGTTATTGTTTGCCCGGATCGGATACTTTCAACCAACAGGTTTCGTACATCTAATAATATTTTCTCATTATTTCCGAGCCTCTTTAACAGCTTGTCAGAAGATTTTCCTTTTAGCAGCTTGTGAGATCGAGCCACTACTTTAGCATGGACTTCCATTTGATCGGAGTTGTACAATTCTGATCGAAATGGTTCTTCATTACGTGAGTTTCCAATGGAATTGCTTCCCTGGAAATAAACACGCATACGTGACAAGATATCGAAAACGGTACTAGTTTTAACCTTCATAGTAATTTAGAAAAGAGAGATTCCGAAATGGAGATAGATGATATTATTTGCACTAGGATTCTAAAGATAGCCATTTTTATTGATTATTGAGCCATATAGATCCGAAGGACCCTTTGATTGACTCTATGTACCATAACAATCCAGACGTTAAAATAGTTAGGGAGATAATGAAAAAAGATTCAATAAAAAAAGGGAGCAAATATATTTGCTCCCTTTTTTTATTGAATTGTTTATATGTTTATAGTTTAACGCGTTTGCCTTTTGCGGGAAACTGATTCATCATCGACCCTTCTACATTGTCTTGATCTGTTCTTTTTAAATATAGGTCAACATCGGTTTCTGAAGCAAAGAAATAAACTACAATTGCATCTTCAAGCTCATCGACAGCATCAATTTTTGCAACTTCAGATTTAGAGGCAGTATCGGTTATTACACCTACTAATTTTCCATCTTTTCTCTCTAATTTAATGGTAAGATTTACATCTCCAATAGGAACGTCTGCAACTGAAACATTCCATGAGCCTATAAAATAAGTTGATGGAGCTTGTGCATTTGCTTTGATTGAGATTGAAAGGCATAATATGAATGCCACAATTACAAGCCCGAATTTCTTTGTAATGGTTGAGTTTTTCATAATAAATAGGTGTAAGTTAGTATTAATTAATTATTGCGTTTGTTAGACACAATAAAAGTAATCAAAATCTTAATATTTCAAATTTTTATTTAGGTGTAATTTAAGCTATTTAAAGAATTAATTTATTATCTAGTTTTTAGATGGGATAGCAGAAGGAAAGATATTATAACAAAAAAGCCTGTCTGGAATTTCCAAACAGGCTTTTTTGTTATAATATGAATGTTAATTAAACATAGATATTTGCTTTTAACCATTTTACGCTATCTGCTACATCTGTAATAGATTTAGCTCCATCTTGCTCTATAAACGTATGTTGAACGCCTGAAAGTTGAGAATTGGTAAAGATGCGTTTGAAGTCAACTTTTCCTTTTCCAACAGAAGTTGGACGGTTAGAAGTAGGATCAATATCTTTAACGTGCCATAGTGGGAATCGTCCTGGATATTGTTTGAACATTTCTACAGGGTCCATTCCTGCTTGTGTAGCCCAAGCTAAATCGACTTCCATAAATACTTCATCTTTATTAGTTTGCCCTAATACATATTCATAAGCACTTGTACCTTCAATTTCATCAAATTCTGATTGGTGATTATGATAAGCGAATTTCATTCCGCTCTTTCTTGCTGCCTCTCCTGCGTTTGAAAAGATTTCAGTGGTTTTTTTGATTTCATCCATGTTTGATTCCGCAGAACTTGCACAGATAACCCATGAACATCCACCTTCCGCTGCTTCATCAACTATTTGTTGTAGATTATCGCGAAGATTGGTGCGTTGTCCGGCTGCAGCCATTGCAGCAGCAGCTTCAGGGCTAGGAGCGGGACGAGCTGGAGCATTTGCATTAGCTGGTCTGGTGCGAGGTAATCCACCTACGTGGTTACCGATCCATTTCATACCTAAATCGTTTACCATCGCAGCAAATTCTTTAGCTTTATGACCATAGTAAAGTCCGGTTGTACTTCCTGTTGCAGTTTCTAATTCTTTAACACCGATGTCAGCAATTTGCTTTAGTACATCTTTAGTGCTTAAGTCTTTATTGTTAAATAAAACACCTAGCGTATAAGTTTGTAAACCTACGGGTGGATAATTAGCTGCAAGTCCGGTAAATAATGTATTTCCTCGGCTTAATCCTGGTAATATACTGGCAGCAGCTAGTGCACCAGTAGTTTTTAAAAATGATCTTCTGTTGGACATAATTTAATGATTAATTGTTATTTGGTTTTATTGACCTACAATGTTAAATAAAATTATGAAACAATCATTATAATTTATTATAATTTAACAGTCCGTTCAATGGGTTTATTTTCCCATTGCGTATTGAAGTCCAGCCCAAAGATGTCTAAGGAAAAGAGGCTCAGAAAAACTAACATCTGTGTGGCCTCCAGCAGTATAAAATGCTCTTCCGCCATCAAATTCGTGGTACCAGGCCATTGGGTGATTATCGCCATTTGTTCCACCACGGTAAGTTTTTTCGTCAATTTTCAATAAAACGTGGATGTCATTACTTATGTTTTTGAAAGAGTAAAATTCGTCTTCTCTTTCCCATCTTTCTGGTAGAAAGCTGGTAGCCGGATTGTTCTTATCAACAACTACGAAAGTTCCTTTCTGTACGTTATCCGGGCCTGGATGGCCTGCAAACCATGCACCAGCTAATTGACCATACCAAGGCCAGCTGTATTCAGTATCAGTAGCAGCATGGATACCCAAATAACCTCCTCCTGATTGGATATAACGTTCGAAGCTTTTTTGTTGTTCTTCATTTAAAATATTACCAGTAGTATTCAGAAATATTACGGCTTTGTATTGTTTTAGGTTTGCATCAGTAAATTTACTAGCGTCTTCTGTGGTATCGATAGTAACTCCATGTTCTTGACCTAATTTTAATAATGCTACCTGACCTGGCTCAATGGAGCTATGTCTAAATCCTGCGGTTTTACTGAACACTAAAACTTTGGGAGGAGTTTGAGAATTAAAAGATGATAAGGTTACGATTGTTCCAATTAACAGGAAAGAAAGTATCCAGTTTTTTGACATTTTTAAATAGTTTTTCATAGATTAAGATATTAGATTATTTATTTGTGGTTATTGTTTTTATGCTTGAACTGATATGGTAATCGAGATTAAATATGGTATTGGTAACTCAAATATAGAAAACTAAAAATCATTTTAGGATATTTTATTTCGACATTAATACTAAAAAAGTGATTTATGCGAAGATAATGAGTATGCTAATGGAGATACCTTTTGTACAGGATTTTTGTACGTTTGTGTCAGATCTAAATCGAGTAAAACTATAATTATCCATTAAATAATTGACAACCAGCTTGCTATTACTCTATGTTATTGTCGTTGTTTTTATAGCAACTTTAATCCGTTCGGCTTTTGGATTTGGCGAATCGCTGGTTGCAGTTCCATTACTTGCTTTTTACATTCCAATTGAAATTGCAGTTCCTGTTTCAGTGTTGGTTTCTATTACCATTGCAGCTGTTGTGGTAATACAAGATTGGAAGAAAGTTCATATACAGAGTGCCGGAAGCTTGTTTATCTTTACTTTGTTAGGAATACCACTTGGCCTTTTATTATTGGTAACCGCCAATGAAGAGCTTGTAAAAATTGTTTTAGGAGTAGTGATTATTGCATTCTCAGTCTATTCTTTATTTTACCAATCTATAGAGTTAAAATCA
This sequence comes from Albibacterium bauzanense, assembly GCF_004339765.1. Taxonomy (GTDB): domain Bacteria; phylum Bacteroidota; class Bacteroidia; order Sphingobacteriales; family Sphingobacteriaceae; genus Albibacterium; species Albibacterium bauzanense. The sequence goes on from NZ_SMGO01000002.1 coordinate 1,120,350, forward strand.
AAAAGCTGGTTGTGGCTTTTCTTATGTGGGCTATTTGCCGGAGTATTGGGTGGAGCATATGGCTTAAATGGACCACCTTTGGTAATTTACGGATCTATGCGTCGTTGGACCGCACAACATTTTAGAGCGACTTTACAAGGTTATTTCTTGCCTGCAAGCACCATTGGTATGATTGGCTATTGGCTAAGCGGACTTTGGGTTCCTGCCGTTACTTATTATTATTTATGGAGCCTGCCTTTCTTATTCCCTGCAATTTTCCTGGGTAGAATGATCAACCATCGTTTACATGGAGATACTTTCTTTCGGTATGTTCACTATGGTTTAATAGCTATCGGTATTATACTTTTACTTCAATCCGTAATGTAAGTTGATAATTACGGATTGAAGTATTAATATTTTATGGTAATTATTTTTGTGTCGTAATAACGATTACACCGTTTGCTCCTCGAGTACCATAGATTGAAGTTTCTGCAGCATCTTTTAAGACGGATATCTTACTGATACTATTGGGGTTTAAACTAGATACATCATCCATTGAAATGCCATCTACCACATATAAAGGTTCTGTTGTATTTTCTCCATTTTTACCCGAATTAAATGAACTGACGCCCCGAACCCGAATTCTAAATGTGCCGTTGTCATTAGAAACAATTACTCCCGGAAATCGGCCTTGCAATTGTTCTCTAACATCGGATGATTTTTTCATATCATCTTTTGAAATGGACTTCGATGCACTAAGCGAAGTAGAAGTGTAACCATTAGAAACAGTTGTTTCAGATGGATTAGAACCGTTTAGGAATACTACAAGGTCACTTTTACTATTGAATTTTTTCTGAGTATCCTTATAACCGGGGGTTACGAATACAAGAGTTCCTTTTGATTTAGGAGACTCTATGGAGAAAGTTCCATCAGCAGCAGATCGTGTTTGTAAATCCGTCCCCTTTATTTTGATTAGAACTTCTTTTAAAGGTTCTCCATCCTGGCTAGCTACATTACCTTTTATAACGGCTTGAGCGAATGCCAGGTTGCTTAGGGCTATTAGTCCTGCAATATTCAGAATAATAGCATAGTAGGTCCTTTTCATGATAATTAAGTTTAGAGTGTTTGCTTTGATCTTAATGTAAATATAAACAAAAACAATTATCTCATATAATTTAATTATCTCATTTTAAGTAACTTAATTATTATACAAACGAGCCTGAGAAATATGCTATTTAATAGCAGGTTTTATTACTTTAATGATCTTTTTTGCTATTATTTTGTTTCCTTTATCAGAAGGATGCAATCCATCGTAGGTTGTATTAATCGCTTCAGGCGGATAAGGATATTCGTCAGTTTCAGGATTAAAAGGGATGTCAATAAAATCAGGGTATTTGAAGTTTTTATACTCTCCAGTTTGAGGATCTTTCAGCCTTTTAAAATTAACAATGTTCTTATAATTGAAATCGTTGGAGTTGTAGAGGTCAATCACTTTGTAATTCTCGAAGTTTCCAATTTCAATGACTGCGTTTGCAAATTCGGCCAGGTCTTTTCCATTCTTAGTTTTATAAGATCCGTAGGCATTGTTTTTCATATTATTGTAGTAAACAAAATCCAGTCTCTTCAGTGGAGTAATTAAAATGACCGCGGCCTTTGGGTTTAAGTTTTTTAGTTTGTCAGTAATTATCCTATAAGAACCATATACGGTTGATGTTCCTGTGCTATTTTTATAATCATCCATAGTTCCTAAAGTTTGACTGCCCCACCAGTCATTGGTTCCTAAAAATACGGTATATACATCTGCCGGTTTTAAGTTAAGCTTGTCAATTTCTTTGGCTATACGCACTACTGTCCAGCCATTATGACCTTGATTTTCATATTCTAAGCCTGGTATTTTATCTACAACCAATGACATATAGCCTTGCGTTACTCTGTTGCCGGTTTCATTTAAATGATCATTAAGATAAGTTATTGAATCTCCTATAGCTACCCACGTGGTTTTTGGCGGAAAAGTGAAAGCTGAAATAATGACATATAATGAAATAATTAATAGGGTTTTAAATTTCTGGCTCATAATTTAACGGGTTATTTTAAGAACATTATCAATCTTTAATTGAATATTTATTCTTAAAGATATTATTTATTTTTTTTAGAACCAGAGTGTGTGAATAAATAGAGCGGGGTAACAAGAAAATAGAAAGTTATAAGGTTAAAATATTTTAAATAAAATGAAATTATTCTGAAATATTTTAATCACTCGTCCGTCTATTATGTTAGAGGTTGAAAACAAGCTCAATTTTAAAAATCGATGGCTGATAAAAAGCACAGTATAATCTTAACAATTATAAAATCTTATAGTAAAGGTTTATCGGGCTTTATTCGGAAACGAGTTGATAATGAAGAAGATGCTCAAGATATTTTGCAGGATGTATGGTTTCAGTTAAGTTCTGTTATTAATTCGCAACCGGTTGAACAGGTTGGCGGATGGCTTTATCGGGTAGCAACTAATAAGATTATTGATAAGCGTAGAAAGAAAAGTGAATCATCCTGGATATATAAGGAGGAGGAGCAAGAAGAATCGAGTTTGTATGATCAATTTCTAAAAACGGAGAAAACACCTGAAACAGAATATCAGGATCGCATTCTTTGGCAGGAATTATTTAAGGCTCTTGAAGAGTTGCCAACGGAACAAAGAGATGTTTTTATCTGGCATGAGTTAGACCGTGTATCGTTTGCAGAGATATCGGCAGATACGGGAGAGTCTATCGGGAAATTGATATCACGTAAGCACTATGCTGTTTTGCATCTACGGAAACGTTTAAAAGTATTTTATTCAGAGTTTAAGGAATCACAATTTAAAAGCATATAAATTAATATTAAAATATCATGAACAGGAATTTCAGATTTAGAAAACGATTTATTTTTATCCCTATTTTGGCAATTGCTTTTGTATTTCTAGTAAGCTTTCTGGTCATGCTTCTATGGAATTATACCTTGCCATCTATTTTCGGATTTACAACCATTACCTTGTGGCAAGCAATGGGTTTATTTCTTCTTTGCAAGCTTTTATTTGGTTTTGGAAAAGGCCCAAAACGTGGAGGCCCCCCTTGGAAAAGACGATACATGGATAAAGATCTTTCTGAGCTTACTGAAGCAGAGAAAGAAAAATTTCAACAATATATTGATCAAGAAAGATGCTCCTGGGGCAAACCTACATTTAGATCGGATGAAAATAGACCAAATCAGATGAATCATGAACAATAAAAGAAGCTTAAACGAAGTATTGACATTAACACGTTTCAATGATAAAAAGTTGAAAGTTTGCGACCCTGCTCTAAATAACTTCTCCGTAATAGAAGATCTTTATGTAACTCAAGAGGCTTACTTGAAAAGTGAAACCTGCCCAGAGGCAATGTCCATCTTTATTGTAACCAATGGAAGTGGGAAAATAAACCTTAATTTGGAGGAGGTGGATATTCAAGAAAACAGTTTGGTTCAGCTGGTTACAGGCAATATCAACGAGGTATTTATTGAAAGTCAATCATTATTAATCTCAGGTGTGAGTTTTACAAGAGATTTTATTGAAGAGATGGGAATCATGACCGAGTTTTTGCCAAATATTTTTAGTTTTTTCTCCTCGGGTTCATTTCTTGCATGGAATCTGAAGCCTGAAGATACAAATACGATCAAACATCAAATCCGATTATTAGCAGAGTATGCCAATAATTTTACTACACACCCTTACGGAAAAGAGATTCTTGTCCATACTTTTTATGTCTTTCTTTTTGAGATTGAGGCTCTTCGTATGAAATACTCGGGTTCAACATATTTCCCTTTTTCTCGTCAGGAGATACATGTCCATAAATTTATGAAGCTTGTTCAACAGCAGTTTCGAAAAGTTCGAGCAATTAAAGATTATGCATCACAACTGAATGTATCAGCAAAGCATCTTACCGAAATCGTAAAACAGTTTACTGGGAAAAACGCAAGTGAAATGATAACTGAGCAAGTAATAAAAGAAGCGAAGATTTTATTGAAAGACCCCCAATTGAGTATTGGAGAAATTGCCTATAAACTATATTTCAGTGATCAATCTTTCTTTGGTAAATATTTTAAAAGACAAACAGGGATCTCTCCTAAAACTTACCGCGAATCTGTATTTATAAATCAGCATACAGATCGGAATCTACTTTATGAAGCTAAAAGATTTTCATATGGTGGATAACGCCATTGCTGTTTTTTGGCTACAATAAGCATAGATTTGACTACATCTGCTCTTTTGTTTGTGCGCAACTTTGGATTAACAAAAGAAGAAAAAATGAGAATTATAATTACAGGTTCGTTAGGCCACATCAGCAAACCATTAACACAAGAGTTAATAGAAAAAGGACATTCTGTTACGGTTATCAGCAGTAATCCCGAAAAGAAAACGAACATTGAAGAACTGGGTGCAAAAGCTGCAATCGGTTCTTTAGAAGATGTTTCGTTTCTAACAAAAACTTTTACCGGAGCAGACATTGTTTATCTTATGGAACCTCCTGTGTATTTCTTAAACCCCACAGCAGATCCTGAAAAGCAATGGAGCAACATTGTACAAAGCTATTTACTAGCTATTCAGCAATCGGGCGTAACGAAAGTGGTGCACCTCAGCAGTATTGGTGCTCACACCGACAAAGGCATTGGAATGCTAGAGACTCATCATTATGTAGAAAACATTTTGAAACAATTGCCGAACAATATTTCCATTAAATTTATGCGTCCTGTTGGTTTTTACTATAATATGTTTGCTTTTTTGCCAACTATAAAAGCACAAGGTATAATCGTTCAAAACTATGGAGGCGATGAAAAGGAGCCCTGGGTTTCACCTTTGGATATTGCAGCTGTGATTGCCGAAGAAATTGAGAAACCATTTGATGGCAGGGAAATCCGTTACATAGCAAGTGATGAAGTTTCGCCAAATGAAGTGGCAAAAATTTTGGGGGAGGTTATCGGTAAAGCTGATTTAAAATGGCTTGTTATTTCTGATGAACAATTTAAGGAGGGATTGATATCAGCAGGATTCGGTTTAAAAAGTGCGAAAGGTTTAACAGAAATGAATGCTAGTAGATTTGGCGGTGTGTTATATGAAGACTATTACCGCAATAGACCTGTGTTGGGGAAAGTGAAGCTGAGAGATTTTGGGAAGGACTTTGCAGATGCTTTTTTTAAATCCTAATAAATAAATAGAAAATTATGAATATGCAAGAAATTACAATTGCAGGAGAAAGCAAACATCCGTTGAAAGTAAAACGTTTCGGGTATGGAACTATGCGACTTACCGGTGAAGGTATTTGGGGAGAGCCTGCAAACCGTCCAGAAGCGTTGCAAATTTTAAAGCAATGCATTCAACGTGATGTTAATTTTATAGATACAGCCGATTTTTATGGCGAAGATGTCACTAATCGTTTGATAGCAGAAGCCTTGTATCCTTATCCAGACGGTTTGGTGATATGTACGAAAGTTGGTGGTGCAAGAAAACCCGATAAAAGCTGGGTGCCATTTAATCGCCCGGAAGATTTACGAAACAGTATAGAAAATAATTTGCGTACATTGAAGTCAGATCAGATAACCCTTGTTCATTTCAGGATTATGCCTGAAAGTGATGTGCCTTTTAAAGAATCAATGCAGGCTATGTTTGATATGCAGAAAGAAGGGAAAATATTGCATGTAGGGCTGAGCAATGTTAGTCCTGAAGAATTGGAAACGGCTATGACTATGGGAAATATTGCCACAGTAGAAAATATGTATGGGCATGCGCAGCGCAGTACAATAGACCTATTTGGAGGTGAAACTAGAGGCGGTGAAGAAGTGCTTGCTATGTGTGAGGAACATCAAATACCATTGATTCCTTTCTTTTCTTTATTTCAATCCATGCCGAAAAAGGATAACAGGATTTTAGCCATTGCAAGAAAGTATAACGCTACTAATGCTCAAATAAATTTAGCCTGGCTGCTGCATCGATCTCCCTGGATATTGCCCATACCCGGCACTTCATCTTTAAAGCATTTTGAAGAAAATTTAAAAGCAACTGAAATAGAATTGAACGAAGAAGATATGCTGTTTCTTGAATAAAAAATATACAAATGCCGAATAAACAACCGTATAGGATTGAAACCATCAATGAGTTTCACCAGTTTAGAGGATTACCTAAGCCAGAGCATCCATTAATCAGCGTAATAAATGTTATAGATATTAAACGTTTACACGACAACGAACCAAACAATTTTGTCTATGATTTTTATTTCATTGCGTTGAAAGAAAACTGTAACGTCAAATATAAATACGGGCAACAACAATATGATTTTGATGAAGGTACGATGTTCTTTATATCGCCTAAACAGGTTTTCGGAATTGAACAGGATAAAAGTGAAACCTCTAAAAAATCAGGATTGATGTTGCTTATTCATCCTGATTTTTTATGGAATACATCCTTAGCAAAAAACATAAAGCAATACGAGTATTTTGATTATACGGTACATGAAGCTTTGTTTCTTTCAGAGAAAGAAGAAACAATTATTGCTGATATTATGAAAAACATTCAACAAGAATATCATTCGAACATTGATAAATTCAGTCAGGATATCATCATTGCTCAATTAGAGCTGTTGTTAAATTATGCAGATAGGTTTTATCATCGCCAATTTCTTACAAGGAAAATAACTAACCATCAAATCCTGAATCGTCTGGAAGAAATTCTTTCAAAATATTTTAACGATAATGACTTAATGGAAAAGGGGTTGCCTACCGTCCAACACATTGCTGAAACATTAAACGTATCACCTAATTATTTGAGCGGATTGCTAAAAGTACTGACAGGACAAAGCACGCAGCAACATATTCACAATAAATTGATTGAAAAGGCTAAAGAAAAATTATCAACTACAAATCTATCTATAAGTGAAATAGCATATGAATTAGGCTTTGAACATCCGCAATCGTTCAGCAAATTATTCAAGAACAAAACAGATTTATCACCACTGGAGTTCAGGCAGTCATTTAATTAAACTGCTATTACATTGCAGTGTTTTTTTAGTGTTGTTCGTGCATTAAGTCTGCGCTAAAATGCATGAATTAGCACTGACATAGCGCACTCATACTGCAGTATTAACACAGTTGTGTAAAGCCAGTGTATTCCTAGGTAAAACCAGACTACTAAAATTATTAATTTAAAGCAAGGTACAAGCACGCAGCCAGAAGCGCCCCTATTACAGGACCTAGTATGGGAATCCAAGCATAGGTCCAATCTGTTTTTCCTTTATTTGGAATCGGCAATAGGGAATGAATAATTCTTGGTCCTAAGTCCCGAACCGGATTGATAGCATATCCTGTTACTCCACCTAATGAAAGACCAATTACCCAAACTAAGAATGCTACAGGAATAGCTCCAATAGATCCTAAACCGATGGGCGTATCATCAGAAGAGATGTAGCCCTCTGTGAAATGAAAGATAACGAAAATTAAAACAAAAGTGCCAATAAGTTCGGAAATCAGATTTGTAGAAAAGTTGCGAATGGCAGGACTGGTATAAAATGTAGCAGATACTAAGCCCGAGTCTTTTGTTGCTTTATAATGGTCCTTATATATGAGCCATACCAGGCATGCGCCCAACATCGCCCCCAGGAGTTGGGCCAAAATATATGCAGGCACACTTTCCCAAGGGAAAGCTCCACCCATGGCCAAGCCAATACTAACTGCCGGGTTTAAATGTGCTCCACTAATTGGTCCGGCAATCACCACACCGGTAAATACAGCCAATGCCCAACCGGTAGTAATAACAATCCAGCCTCCACCATTACCCTTTGTGCCTGTTAAAACTACATTTGCTACCACACCGTTCCCTAATAAAATCAATGTCATTGTTCCAAGAAGTTCTGCTATAAAAGGAGTCATTGCCAAATTTATTAAATGGTTTAAAATAATTAGTTCTTAGTGGTATTGGATTCACTTTCCGCCCAAAACAGCGCAGCAGCTATTGCAGCATTCCATTTTCCTATGAGCTCCTTGGTATTGTTTTCTTGTGGTGAAAAAACCCTGTCGGTCTGCCATTGTTTTTTAATTTCGTCCAGATTTTCCCAAAAACCGACTGCAAGCCCGGCGAGATAAGCGGCGCCAATAGCAGTAGTTTCAGTAATTTCTGGCCGTATGACCTTAGCATTCATGATGTCTGCCTGAAATTGCAAAAGAAGATTATTCCGGGTGGCTCCTCCATCTACGCGAAGCTCTTTTATTTCTAAATTTGCATCCGTACGCATAGCTGTCAATACATCCATTGTTTGAAAGGCAATGCTTTCGAGTGCAGCTCGAGCAATATGACTATCATTTGTTCCTCTGGTGATTCCAAATATCGTACCGCGTGCATGTTGATTCCAATAAGGAGCTCCTAAGCCTGTAAATGCTGGCACAATATAAACACCACCATTATCTGGAACCATAGCTGCCAAAGCTTCTATCTCTTCAGAATTTTTTATCAGTTTCAGCTCATCGCGCAGCCATTGAACAATGGCACCGGCAATGAAAATACTTCCCTCAAAGGCATAGACTGTCTGGTCGCCAATCTTCCATGCAATGGTAGTTACTAAATTGTTCTTTGATAATATGGGTTGGTTTCCAATGTTCATGAGCATAAAACAGCCCGTTCCATAGGTGTTCTTAACCATTCCTTTTTCGGTACATAATTGCCCAAAAAGAGCTGCTTGTTGATCTCCTGCAATGCCAGCAATGGCTACTTTTCTGCCCAATAAATTCCCCGCGGTATGTGCATACACCTCACTTGAACTTTTTACAACAGGAAGCATGCTTTCTGGGATATCAAATAAGGTTAACAATTCGGTATCCCATTTCAATTCATTGATATTATACAATAGCGTTCGGGAAGCATTACTTACATCTGTTACATGGACTTCACCGTCTGTTAAATTCCAAATGAGCCAAGAATCTACGGTTCCAAAAGCAAGTTTTCCTTCCATGGCTAGTTCACGCGCATCTTGGACATGATCTAAGATCCAGCGGATCTTAGTGGCAGAAAAGTAAGAATCAATGATGAGCCCGGTTTTCTCTTTAATTAATTGAGATAAGTTTCGTTTCTTCAATTCATCGCAATATGCAGCTGTTCGTCTATCTTGCCAAACAATGGCATTGTAGATGGGTTTGCCGGTTTCTCGGTTCCAAACGATGGTTGTTTCGCGCTGATTGGTAATGCCAATAGCTGCGATTTGAGTTGTATTGAAATGCCCCTTTGAAACTGCTTCAGTAATAACTGATGCTTGGCTCGACCAGATTTCCATTGCATCGTGCTCCACCCATCCAGGTTCGGGATAATGTTGTTGAAACTCTTTCTGCGCAAGCGATACAATCTTACCCGCATGGTCAAATAGGATGGCTCTGGAGCTCGTCGTACCTTGATCTAAAGTCAGTATATAGTTTTCCATATGGTTAGTGTAAGGTATATTTTTTCGTCAATTTTACAAAATTATTCACCTGCTGCTGTTTCCATTCAGCTGACTTCCCTAATTCTTCTCCTAAAACTTCTGCAGTCATTTTTGCAGCACTTGCAGCCTCTTTAGCATCCAGAAAAAGTAACCTCATTCGTCGTGCTAATACATCCTCTACGGTTTGTGCCATCTCATGACGTGCCGCCCATATCACTTCAGAAAGTGTATAAGGTTCACCTTTAAGTAAGGGTTTACTTAATTGTGGGTTTTCCTTTTCCAATTGTTCAATATGAATTGAATCAGCGCCATAAATTCCGCGGTAGGTATCCTGCTTTATCGCATTATATCCATGAATTCTCAAACCCTTTGTCTGACATGCCTTTGAAGGTAATTTTCCTATACTAATTGCCTTATTTATGGTATCTTCTCCCATCTTTCGATAGGTAGTCCATTTTCCACCTGTGATGGTTATTAATTTGGAATTCTCAACAATGAGCTTATGACTTCTTGATATTTCTTTTGTGGTGTTTGTATCTTTATCAGGAACAGCCAATGGTCTTAATCCTGCAAAAACCGAAAGCACGTCTGACCGTTGCGGCTTACTGGTTAAATATTGATCAGCTGTTTTTAATATAAAGGTAATTTCTTCTTCTAAGGGTGTAGGTTCCAAACTATGCTGATTCAATGGGGTATCGGTTGTGCCTAGAATAATATGATTGTGCCATGGAACAGCAAACAAGACCCTTCCATCCGAGGTTTTTGGGATCATCATGGCTTTTCCTCCTCTAAGAAAAGATTTGTTTAGAACTATATGAGTGCCCTGGCTAGGTCTAACTAATGGTTTCCGATTTGGAATATCCATTTGCAGGATCTCATCCACAAATACGCCTGTCGCATTGATGACAATTTTAGAGTGGATGGTATATTCTTCTTTAGTTTCTTCATCTACTGCCTTTACCCCACAAATAAGTCCCTGTTTATCTTTAAGCAGACCAATTACTTTCACATAATTAATCAATGTTCCTCCTTGCTCAGCACAGGTTTGTGCCAGATTAATGGCGAGTCGTGAATCATCAAACTGCCCATCAAAATATCCCACGCCTCCCGTCAGTCCCATGTGTTCTACTTGAGGCATTTCCGATAGTAACTCCTTTTTGGAAAGTAGGGTCGATTTTCCAAAACTGTACTTACCTGCTAATAAGTCGTATATTTTTAAGCCGATTAGGTACTTTGCCTTTGAAAAGAAATCGTAACATGGAATGATAAATTTTTGCTTTTTAACCAAATGGGGAGCATTATTAAAAAGCAACCCCCTTTCCTTAAGTGCTTCTCTTACTAAACTTATATTGCCTTGGGCAAGGTAACGTACACCTCCATGAACAAGCTTTGTGCTTCTGCTTGAGGTGCCTTTAGAAAAGTCGGCTTGTTCTAAAAGCAAGGTTTTATAACCTCTTGAAGCGGCATCAACAGCCGCACCTAGTCCCGTAGCTCCACCACCAATAATTAGAATATCCCAGTTCGAACCCTCATTTAGCTTAGCAATAGAGCTAGCCCTGTTAAATTGTTGCTTACTGGTCATATTCAATATTTGAAATGAATTAAATGTATTTGAATTATTTTTTCAATTGAGGTTTCCTTTAACAATAATATGAAAGAATTATTAAAAAAGTATGATTGAGGAGAATGATTCGGTGGTTATAGCATCAGAAACTACAGTCTTAAACTTTGCGAGACACATTAAAGTCAAAGGAACATTGACTGTTATTACATCGGCTTTGCAGGTTACTGCCCATTTACATAACCCGCTTCGAATGCTTTTGGCCATTGAATATCTGTATGCATGGTTGAAAGGGCGGTATCAATGTCTCTTGCGTTGAAGGCGAGAGACGCTTTTTTGATTAAGTCTTGAATTTGCCTTTAATTGAGATGTATTGCTTTGCAATGTAGCAGATTTTTAGGGTTTATACAGAAACTCTGAAGTTTTAATATGAACTAATAAAAGTAGAAAACCCTGTAAATCAGACTATTTACAGGGTTTCGGACTAGCGTGAACTAGTATTTTGTGCGCCCACCTGGGCTCGAACCAGGGACCAAAAGATTATGAGTCTTCTAGTCTGACCGTCCTATATGGGACAAAAATCTTCGTTTCTGACTTACAGAGGCAAATATAATCAATTTTTTGAAACCACGAAATTTTGCTCCGTTACGTATTTGTTACGGTTTTTTCAGGTTTAATGGATTCTGCGTAAAATGAACAACGCATGTCAAGTTTTACTCCTGTGTAAGTAAGCTAACCCAGCTCTAAAAAAATCAACGGCTGAAATCGTCGATTTTTTTTGTTCCCCGACCTGTACCTAATGAATATATTTGACCCATGGAGATTATAAAATCATTATCAATATTTATTTTGGCTGGCCTTTGTGAAATTGGCGGTGGCTACTTGATCTGGCTTTGGCTCAAAGAAGGTAAGCCACTATGGTACGGTATTATTGGAGCAATAATCCTAATCGCCTACGGCATTGTGGCCACCTGGCAGACGGCAAACTTTGGCAGGGTGTATGCGACTTATGGAGGGGTATTTATTGTTCTAGCTTTACTGTGGGCTTGGAAAGTTGATGGATTTAAACCGGATAAATGGGATATTATTGGAGCTACAATAGCACTAATCGGGGCATGCATTATCATCTACATGCCCCGAAATTCCTGAACAGCATTGCTTTTGTTGGCTTTATTTGGCAAGGCGCAATGCGTCTGCAAATTCTTTTGGAAGTAGACTGTTTTCAATTGCAGCAGCCGAGGCCTCCACGTCATATTTCACTCTAATGAAATCGACTGTTACCCCATCAGCAATCGACGTTGAACTATTTTCATGTACAGTTAACATAACATAGCAGCCCCTTGGATCTCCATCTTTAGGCTTTCCGACTGAACCCAAGTTGACCACATGTTTGAATTCGCCATTCGATGCTTTTAAAATCCTATGATACGATTTATGGGAGTGGCCAACAAAAAGAAGATCTGCATCAGCTTCTTTTAATAGTTCTAAAACATAACTTTCATCTGTATCAACAAGTACATACTCGTCGATACTTCTGGTACTGCCATGAGCAAATACAAGATTCAGTTTTTCACCGTTAATTTTATACTCCAATCTAATGTGTGCCGGAAGAGTTCTTAAGTATTTCCTGTTATCCTCACGGATCAGATGATAAGCATATTTTTTGCCCGGTTCAGGTAAACTCTCAGGTATTGTGGTGATGTTTTCTACCTTTTCATCATGGTTGCCTTTAAGGGTTGCAATACCACGTTTTCGGATTTCATCGATGACTTCATTTGGGTAAATATGGTAACCCACCAAATCCCCGAGGCAATAAACTGCATCCGGTTTTTGGCTATCCATATCCTTCAGCATAGCTTCAAAAGCGGGCAAGTTGGCGTGTATGTCTGAAAAAAGTGCGATCCTCATAGCTTATCCGTGACGTAACATGTCTGCATATTCATTAGGCAGTGGGCTGTCCTCAACCGCTTTTACCGCTTTTTCTATATCGTATTCAAAGCGAATAAATTCAACTTTGATGCTGTCCTTATCAATAATCGTGCTGTCAGGGTTAATGGTTAGGATCACATACCCACCCCGTGGGTCTTTGTCCTTTGGTTTACCGACAGAACCGATATTTATAGCATGTCTGAAATGATCATTTCCGTCGGTACCTGAATTTAAAATGCGGTGATAAGGCTGGTGGGTATGTCCAAAGCACATGATATCGGCATCGGCCTGTTCCATAATCCTCAGCATGCTTTTTTCATCACGGTCTTCAAAAAGGTATTCGTTCACCTTTCTTGGGCTGCCATGCACAAAAAGGATATTTCGTTTGTCATGGTTCAGCTGGTATTCCAGCCTGATGTGAGCTGGCAGGGTTCTTAGGTAAGCACGCTGTTCATCTTTTACCACTTCATTGGTGTAGGATATAGAAACTTTGCCCATTGCTTTCTCTTCGTCGGTTTTATAGGCGCACCCGCAGTCATCACTTGAACGGCCAATGCCCCAATCGTAGTTTCCCGCAATGGTTGGGATACCTCGTTTTCGGATCTCATCTATCACCTCATTAGGCCAAATGTTATAGCCTACTAGGTCGCCAAGGCAATATATAGCATCCGTATTTCTTGTTTCAACGTCTTTAAAGAATGCCTCCAGTGCCGGAAGATTGGCATGGATATCAGAGAATAAAGCAATTTTCATAAAGTAAAGTATGGTATGTTTTGTTGGTTTATTAATTGGTAATTTCCGCGGTATTGTAGTATTTTTTCCGGAACCAGAAGGCTAAGTTCACCAGGGCGATCAGTGCAGGAACTTCAACCAAAGGGCCTATTACACCTGCAAAAGCCTGTCCCGAATTAATCCCGAATACACCGATGGCAACTGCAATGGCCAGTTCAAAATTGTTTCCAGTAGCGGTAAAGGCAATGGAAGTACTTCTGGAATAATCTGCCCCGAAGTACTTGCCCGCAAAAAAGCTGATCACAAACATAATCGAGAAATAGATGACCAGCGGTATGGCAATCCGCACAACATCCATTGGAATCTGTAAGATCAGGTTACCTTTCAAGCTGAACATAACAACAATGGTAAAGAGCAAAGCAACTAAAGTGATCGGTGATATCAGCGGTACGAACCTGTGCTGGAACCAGTCTTCGCCTTTCAGTTTAATCAGTGCATACCTGCTGATGATACCCATTGCAAAAGGCAATCCTAGATAGATGCCTACCGATTTAGCGATCTCGCCAATAGTGATGTTTACTTCAAGACTTTTCAGTCCGAAGTAAGGTGGAAGCACGGTAATAAAAACGTAAGCAAATACGCTGTATAGCAACACCTGAAAGATACTGTTCAAGGCGATCAGGCCAGCTGCATATTCCCGGTTTCCTTCAGCCAGCTCGTTCCATACCACCACCATTGCAATACAGCGTGCAAGGCCGATGAGAATCAGACCAACCATATATTCAGGATAGTCCCTTAGAAATGTGATTGCAAGGAAAAACATTAACAGCGGGCCAATCACCCAGTTCAATACCAGGGAAACGCTCAATACCTTGGTGTCCTTAAATACTTCACCCATCTTTTCATATTTCACTTTAGCAAGTGGCGGGTACATCATCAGGATCAAGCCGATGGCCAAGGGTATGTTGGTCGTGCCGCTTGAAAAGGAATTGATAAAGCCGGAGGATGACGGGATAAAGTAGCCAACACCAACACCGATGGCCATGGCTATAAAAATCCATAGGGTTAGGTAACGGTCAAGAAAGCCCAGTTTTTTTCGCTCTGCTACGGGGGCACAATTGTTTGCACTCATTGTTTATTTGTTTATATATTGACTTACAAAATCTGCTGAAAAGGCTTTGATCAGCTCGCGCACTCTTCTAAACTCATCCATTACCTGCTCTGGTGTGCCAGTAGCTTTTGCAGGATCAGGGAAATTCTGGTGAAAGCGGTCTACTTTCCCTGTATAGAACGGGCAGGCTTCATTGGCATTATCGCAAACGGTGATCACCGAATCAAAATGTATTCCTGCATATTCATCCACATTGTTAGAGGTATGGTGGGAAATGTCAATATGGTCTTCCGCCATAACCTGTATGGCTTTTGGATTAACACCATGTGTTTCAATTCCGGCACTATAGATTTCAGCCTGGTCTCCGGCAAAATGCCTTAAATAACCTTCTGCAAGTTGGCTTCTGCAACTGTTTCCCGTGCAAAGCACCAAGATTTTCTTAGTTTCCTTACTCATCATATTAGCAACAGCCTCCGCCTGGAGTACAGCTTGAACCATTAACCAGATTTACCATTTCAACCTTTTGTTTCTCTTGTGGAACACCACATTTATCCATCGCCAAACAAGCCGTCGTTTTTGCGATCAAAATGAAGTTCTCTCCATCATATCCTAAGTCATATTTACCAATGGTTTCCGCCTGGTACTCTACTTCAATCTCCGAATCTTCCATTCCCAGCACTTTTTCTGAGAGAGAAATGATATTGAGGAGTTTTCCAGCTTTTAAGCGGTGCTCATAATCGTTGGCATCCCACAACTGGAAATTGGCCACTTTTTCATGGCGAACCGTTCCGCCGCAGTCTATAAAATCCTTTGTGATGATGCCCACCTCTGTTACATGAAAATGCTCAGGTACAGCATTGCCATTTTCCAGTTTAAAATTTACGCTTTCGGCCGTAGCCAGGATTTCTTTTATTTCTGATAGTCTCATAATGATATATTTAAAGTATTATTGCAATTTAACGATTGATATAACTAAAAAAAGGTTAGCAGCAGCTAAGCTCTCCTTTGTAAGAGCCTAGAAAAGCACCAAGCTGATCTTCCAGTAATTTCCAGGTCTTAGGGTTGATACAATAGCAGACACTTACGCCTTCGATCGTTCCCTGAATGATCCCGGCAGTTTTCAGTTCCTTAAGGTGCTGAGATATCGTTGCTTGCGCCAAGCCCAATTCTCCTACCAGATCCCCGCAAATACAGGTATTGGAAATGATGATTCTTTGCAGGATGGCGATACGGGCAGGATGTGCAATGGCTTTCAGCAAGGTGGAAAGCTGGTTCTGCTCGTCGGTGAATATTTCTGATTTTGTAAGTCCCATAATTTTATATCGCAATATTACGATATCGTATTCAAATTTCCAAATATTCCAATCGTAAAATGGGGATTATGTTTTCAAATTGGTTTTAGTGCTTTTTTGCTGGTCATTTTTTTATCTTTGCCGCAATCGAAATGAGAAAAAAAGCTAAAGTTTCATTTAACCCTGTGACATACCACTGATTTAGATCAGTATGTTATTCTCTTTGCCGCTAAATTCTTAGTGGTTTAATGTCCTATATTTTTAATTTTTTCATTACATTTTTTATGTTTTCACGTATAAATCTATTTGACTTTTCTCAAAAGGTCGACTATAAAACTGAAGTTTTGGCTGGCTTAACTGTGGCTATGACCATGATTCCTGAATCGTTATCCTTCGCAATTTTAGCAGGATTCTCCCCTTTAACCGGTCTTTACGCTGCTTTCTTGATGGGATTAATCACCGCTATCCTTGGCGGTCGTCCGGGCATGGTGTCCGGCGGGGCGGGTGCAACAGTAGTTGTGCTGATTGCGCTCATGCAATCACATGGAGTAGAATATGTCTTTGCCGCTGTTGTACTTGCAGGTGTCATACAGTTGCTAGTAGGAATATTTCGCCTAGGTAAGTTTATACGGCTCGTACCACAACCAGTGATGTATGGATTTGTCAACGGCTTGGCAGTTATCATCTTTATGGCTCAGATTGAGCAGTTTAAAGTCGTTACAGCCAGCGGCACGACCTGGCTCTCAGGATCAGCACTATGGATCATGCTTGGACTTGTAATGCTCACCATCGCAATTGTAGTGGTCTTTCCTAAATTGACCAAAGCCGTTCCAGCTTCATTGGTCGCCATTATTGTTGTCTTTTTAATTGTGTTAGGCTTTGGCATTGACACCAAAACTGTAAAAGATATTGCTTCTATCGGCGGTGGTTTCCCGCCATTTCACATTCCTGAAGTGCCATTTAACTTTGATATGCTAAAGATTATCTTCCCATACGCACTGGTAATGGCAGGAGTAGGTTTAATTGAAAGCCTGCTTACCCTCAATGTGGTTGATGAAATAACAGGAACTAAAGGCCGTGGAAACAAAGAGGCGGTAGCACAGGGTACAGCGAATGTTGTGAATGGTTTCTTTACCGGAATGGGGGGCTGTGCCATGATCGCCCAATCTTTCGTCAATCTGGCCGCAGGCTCCAGAGCAAGGCTTTCCGGTATTGTCGCTGCTATAACCATACTTTTGATCATCCTTTTTGGCGCTCCTGTTATAGAGCTGGTACCGATGGCAGCTTTAACAGGTGTAATGATCATGGTCGCAATCGGTACATTTGAGTGGATCAGTTTGCGAATTGTCAACAAAATGCCCCGTCATGATATTGCTGTAGGTATTCTAGTTGCAGTAGTTACCGTCTGGTTACATAATTTGGCCCTGGCGGTTCTTATTGGGGTAATCATTTCAGCATTAGTTTTTGCCTGGGAAAGTGCAAAAAGAATACGTGCAAGAAAATATAATGATGAGAGTGGGATCAAACACTACGAGATATTTGGACCGTTGTTTTTCGGTTCGGTTACTGCTTTCAATGAAAAGTTTGATGTAAACCATGATCCTGAGGAAGTTATTGTAGATTTCAAAGAAAGCAGAGTCGCTGACATGAGTGCAATTGAAGCATTAAACAAACTCACTGAGAGGTATCAGAAAGCAGGTAAAAAATTGCATCTGCGTCACCTGAGCGAAGATTGCCGCACCTTGCTTCATAACGCAGGGTCTGTCATTGATGTAAACATCATGGAAGATCCGAAGTACATAGTGGCAACTGACAAATAAAAAAAATCCAAACGAAGCGTGAGCGTTATATTCGCCATTATTGCCGAAAAAACCATTACATATGTAGCGTATAAATCTTAATATATTCAACAGTTCTTTAAGTCCAGCTCCGCTTCTGGCATCTTGATTTTTGGTTCTGTTATACTTTTACTTATTATCGCAATACAACTCTCGCTTCTTCATTTCAAGGATTGCTGGATACGCATCTTGGTTTCGAGTCAGACAAACTACACCTCCGTTATCCAATTCAACTATAGATTAATGATGGTTTATTGACTATCTTTTTTCTTATGGTAGGGCTGGAAAAAAAAGGGAAATGGCTGAGGGAAAATTATCAACGCCAAAGAAGGCACTGTTTCTCATTCTTTGTGCAATCGGTGACGCGGTCATTCTAGCAATAATCTACGCATTGCTAAACAAAGACTAACTTACCGCTGGAGGATGGGGGATTCCCATGGCGGCTGATATCGCCTTTGCACTTGCAATTATCGGAATGCTCAGCAAACGTGTACCTACCTCTTTAAAGATATTTTTGGCAGCACTCGCTATCGTGGATGATCTAGTAGCGATCCGGGTATTGCCATATTCTACCTTGGAGAACTACAGACTACATATCCGTTATACTCAGGAATTATAACCGCAATCCTTTTCATCTTAAATAGTTTGAAAGTGAAAAGCCTGGCAGCATACCTCATACTCGGCATTGCACTCTGGTACTTTGTTCACAATTCTGGCATTCATGCCACTATCGCAGGCGTGTTGTCAGCCTTGTTTATTCCTACCACCCCAGATGATAAATAATCGCCCATAGAAAAGCTGGAGCACTTCCTCGCTACATCAGTAAATTATCTTATTGTTCCGAAACAGCATTCAAAATCAAGAAAAAATTACTATGTCTTCATCAGGTAAGCCATCAAGGTAACAGAGACTAAAACAATTAGTCCGGTGATAATCTTTGCAAAGAGAGTGGAATGGTAATATTCACCAATATCAATTTGCTTCTTAGTTTGAATATATCTCAAGTAAGACAACCCAATTGTAATTCCCCCCAAGGCAACCAACATAATCCCAATAATATGCGAATAACCTGTCCGAGGCACAGATAATGAAGTTCCTAAAGCGGACCCGACCTGTCTTACAAAAAGTGAAAATTTCACGACTACGAAACCAAAGCCCATTATGCCTATGCTAGTTCGTATCCATGCCAGAAATGTTCTTTCATTGGCCAAATGATCACCAGCATTTCCTCGAAACGGTTTATCAGGAGCATCCATATTATTAAATTGATCATGTCGGCTTTATCCGACATGATCATTAAACAAGTCTAACGGTTGAAAGTTTAAAACAGCTATTTGCTGAGCTTGTCTATAAAAGCAGAAACTTCAGGGTTTTCATAATCTGCACCACCCAAATGATGGAATGCAATAGCTCCAGATTTGTCTAAAATGACTGTAGTAGGCATAGAGCCGGAAAAATATTCCCGCGGAATCTCACTAGCTGGTACATACACGGGCAAATCGAATTTTCGCTTCTTCATAAATGCAGTTGAAGCATCAATTTTACTATCCACATCTACCAAAAGAAAAACTACTTTCTCATTATTCTTATACTTAGCCCGCAATTTATTAATCGAGGGCATCTCTGCAATACATGGAGGACACCAAGTAGCCCAAAAATTCATGAAGACTACTTTGCCTTTAAGTTCTGAAAGGCTGATGGTCTTACCCTTAACATCTCTAAAGGAGACCTCCGGGATTTGGGCCGCCACAGCAGCATTTGAATCTTTGGTGGCCACTTTCTCCGGAATATCAGGTTGAAAGAGCCCTATTTTCATTAACCCCTGAATTACAGCACCCTTTAGATCAGGGCTAAAAAACATCGCAAGTAAAAATAACATCAGCACAGCTGTACTGATGTTTGAAAACGTGAACCACCTTTTTTTTACCTCTCTGGTATTCTGATTGTTATTCTCTGTTGATATTGTCATGACTTTTATTTAATTACAATTTTCATTCCTTCTGTTAACTCTTCACTGGCAGATTTTACAATCTCGTCTTCCTGGGACAGCTCACCAAAAACCTCCTGCAGTTCACCATTCCGGATACCCAAGGTAACCGGTACCCTGAAAACCCTGTTCTGATCGATTTTTACTACAAAAATACCCGATTGTGCATTGACCACACTGCTTGTGGGCAACCATAATGTGCGCACTGGTCTTTGCAAGGACAGTTTTACCTGCGCGTAATCACCACCGGATAAATCACCCCTGGAATTGCTGACATCAAATTCTGCAGTAATAGACCTTGATTGCTGATCAAGCACTCCACTTTTTCTGGAAAGTACCGATGGATAGACTTTCCCCGGATGACCAGCGACAGTAAAAGAAACTTTTGTATTTTTACTAAGGGATGGGCCATGTTTTTCAGGAATGGCGACCGTTAGCCTGAGGTCTTTCGTCTGTGATAAGGAGAATAAGGATGTTTGAGTTCCCTCACCGACCAAGGCCCCAACTGAAACATTTCTGTCAGTTATAATGCCATCAAAGGGCGCAGTGATTTTCAAATACTGCTGGAGTTGTGCGGAAGCACCTGTTTTTGCTTTTACCGAAGCGTATGCAGCACTATCGCTTCTAAACTTGCTGCTAGCCCTATCAAGTTCAATTTCTGCAACAGCGCCAGATCTGGCAGCAGCTCTTTTAAGCCTTTCATAGGATTGGCGACTGTATTGATAGTCCTGATAAAATTTATTTTCATCTGCCTTTGCGGAAAGATATTGCTGGGTGATTTCCGGGGCTTCCAGCAAAGCAAGCAGTTGTCCACGATGGACATTTGACCCCCTATCCACAAAAAGCTGCTTGACGAAGCCTTTGACTTTGGGATAAAGTACAACCTGCTCGAAAGCCTTTAATTCTCCAGGCAGTTCCAGTAAATAGACGGCCTGATCTTCTACAGGTCTGACGATTTGTACAGACTGCAGTTGTTTTTTTTGGGAATCTTTGGCTACCGGCTTCTCATTTCCACAGGCATTTATAAGAAGAATGAAGGGGATGAAGTATAACACCTTCATGTATTTGTTGAAATTTATATGTCTCATAACTCTTTAGTGGTTCGTTTGGATTAAATTATCAGGATTAGCATTTTCAGGATCATCTGGATCAAGTGTCGGATTGATCCTGGTTTTGTTTTTCATAATTAGCGCATATAGGTGTGGCAAAATGAGCAGCACGGTTAGCGTAGATAATAGTAATCCACCGATTACCGCCTGACCAAGTGGAGCAACCTGTTCTCCGCCATCGCCCATCCCTAAAGACATGGGCACCATACCCGCAATCATCGCAAGTGTTGTCATAATGATCGGCCTTAACCTTGAAGAGGCAGCTAAAAGCGCAGATTGTCTTGCTCCCAGGCCATGCTTTAATCGGTTGACCTCGGCTTGGTTCACCATCAAAACCGCATTAGAGACAGAAACTCCTACAGACATAATGATCCCCATATAACTCTGAAGATTCAGTGTACTGCCGCTGAAAATCAACATGATCAGACTTCCACCTATAACTGCCGGAACAACAGACAATATCAAACCTGAAACTGCGAAAGATTGATAATAGGCAGTCAACATTAAAAATATGACAACTATAGCCATCAGGAGTCCTGTTTGCAGACCTGAAAGTGTGTCATCCAATAACTGCATCAGGCCCTCTGTAGATACAATGGTGCCGCGGGGCGGTTCTCCGGCATCTGCAATTGCCTTTTTTACCGCTTTCGAGGCCGTTCCAAGGTCTGAGTTATAGGTGTTGGCCAGTACACTCACGTACCGGTTTGGCCCCTGTCTGTTAACCTGTGCAGCCAGCTTTACCATGGTTAAGGTGGCTACATCCTCCAGTACAGGTCTTGAGGCTCCTGCTTTTAATGGCAACGACCTCAGCTTATCTAGAGAATACATGTCTGCCTCTGGAATCTGGACCTGTACCTGAAAGACCAGTCCGGATTTTGGATCAATCCAAAGATTTTTATTCGTAAACCTGGTAGATGAGGTGGCTATAGTTAGCGTTCGTGCAACATCTTCCATCGTCAGTCCAAATTGTGCTGCGAGTTCCCTGTCCACGTTAATTTGGAGGCTTGGTGAATTGACCGGTTCTGCGATGCGAATATCCCGGAGCGAGGGAATCGTCCTCATTCCTTTCTCGATTTTTTTCGCATATTTTTCTGCCGCTTTCAACTGTCCGGCTGCTACCTTAATCTGAATAGGAGTCATGGCACCCTGGCTCATAATCTTTTCAACCAGCTCAATGGGCTCAAAATCTATCTTTACTTCAGGAATGCGTGCTAAAATTTCCTTTCGGATCGATTCCTTAAGTTCAGCAATAGAACCCGTAAACACATCCTGATCAATAGAAATCTGCAATACCGATTCATGTGTGCCACTGGTAAACAAAAAGATAGGATTGATCGCCGTTGCCGAGGGCTGTAACCCTACAAAAGCAGAGGTGATCTTTATGGCATTTGCCGGTAGCTTTCCTTTAACGATTTCCGTTACCTTTTTCAAGTAAGCTTCGGATTTTTCAAGCCTACTTCCTTCTGGCGCCACAATTCGCAGTTGTATATCTCCGCTATTGCTGGTTGGAAGTATATCTGTTCCTATGAAGCTCCCGCCTACACCAATAAGCACTACTACAATGAGCACATAGATCAGGATTATCCTGCCCATTCTGTTTTGTCCATATCTGGTCAGGATTAGGTAGCGACGCTTGAACTTTTCAAACCTGGTCAATTTCTTAGGCTGATTGTTAGGTTTGTGATGGATCAGCAATTCTGGTTTCATTAGCCAGTTTGCCAGTATCGGCACGAAGGTCTGTGAGGCAATGAATGAGGCAAACATCGCAAAAGCTACTGCCAACGAAAGCGGCATAAACATATCCTTGGGTATGCCACTCATCATAAAAGAGGGAATCAATACGGCCAGAATACAAAACAAGATCAGGATCTTTGGAATAGAGATTTCCAATAAGGCATCCAGGATTGCGCGCTGTTTGGGCTTTTTCATTTCAAAATGCTGATGGATGTTCTCAATGGTAACAGTAGCCTCATCGACAAGAATTCCGATGGCCAGGGCAAGACCGCTAAGGGTCATTACGTTGATCGTTTGACCAAACAGATACAGCATGATTACAGCGGAAAGAATAGCAATTGGGATGGTTAGCACCACAATTAAAGAACCCCTGGCATCCCCCAGAAAGAGAAAAACCATGATCCCCGTCAGCACCGCACCAAGTATGCCTTCGTGGACCAGGTTTTCCAAAGATCTTTCAATGTAGCCAGACTGGTCAAATACATATTTGATGTCTACATCTTCAGGCATTGCGGCCTTGAGTTTCGGGATCGCAGCCTTTAGATTTTCAACCACCTTTAGCGTGGACGCGTCCGCCTTCTTGATCACGGGAAGGTAAACAGAGCGCTTGCCATTGATGATCGCATAGCCTGTGGTAGCATCTGCAGCATCTTCCACGGAGGCAATATCCCGAATAAATATCGTATTTCCTTCGGTCAGCTTGACCGGAATGTTTAGGAATTCCTCAGGATCTTTGGCAACCGAGTTTAACGGACTCATCAGATTTTGGTCGCCTATTCTAATGTTGCCAGCAGGCGAGGGAAAGTTATTTTTGGCGATTGCCATCGTAACTTCTTGCGCAGAAAGTCCATAGGACTGCATCAAAGAAGGATTCACTTTTACCACCATGGTGCGGATATTACCGCCAAATGGTGCCGGAGCGGTTACTCCCGGAATAGTGACGAACATGGGCCGGATCTTGGTGAGCGCCAGGGTCTGTAGTTCCGTGATCGAGCGCTTTGGACTTTCAAATACGAGCTGACCTATCGGCAACGAACTCCCATCAAAACGTACCACCTGTGGAGGTACTGCACCTGGCGGCAAAAACCCCATTGCTCTGGACACTTGTGTGGAGACTTCTGCGGATGCCTGGGCCATATCGGTACCGGGATAAAAGGTAAGCTTCATCAGCGTGAAGCCCTGAACGCTTTTAAAATCGATGTCCTTTACACCACTGACGAAAATAAGTACTTTTTGAAATTCATTGGCCATAAAACCGTCCATATAGGCTGGGGTAAGCCCTCCATAAGGCATAGCTATATAAATCACCGGTAGTTCCACCTTGGGAAATATATCGACGTTGATGCTGCGAATGGCGGTAAAGGAAAAGTAAGCGATAGCAATGACCGCTACCATTATGCTGAGTGGCTTTTTTAAAGCAAACCTGATCATATTCATAGCGCTTATTTAAAATAGTTAAGTAATAAAGAAAAATCTCCGCTTAGTTCTGCCTGCGAAATAACAAGGTTCCAATAGTTTTGGACAGCTTTAAGGTTCTCACGTTCCGCTTCTTGGAGCAGCGCCTGTATCTGAAGCAACTCGGTCAGATTGATCAGACCACCTTCATACCGTGCAAGATAAAGTTCATAGGCATCTGAGGCTTTAGTAAAAGCTGTTTGGGTCTGGATCAGCAACTTTCGCTGTTGGGTTATCCTGGAAGCAACAGCAGATAGGGCGGTATTCATCTGGAGCCGTTGAAGGTCCAGCTTTGCCTGTACGCCCTGAACAGTTTTCTGGGCCCTCCGCCGTTCCAGCGAACTGGTATAAGCGTTACCGATATTCCAGGTAATCCCAACGCCAACCAGGTAGTTGCCCGCCATATTCTGATAGCCCGAATTGATCCCACGATCAACAAAACCATTCTGCCCAATACCACTTCCCCTGGATGAGAGTCCACCTAAAACCGATAGGGACGGCAATGCTTTTCGCGCAGTAACCTGTAGTTGTGCTCCTTCATAAGAAAGTTGCTTATCAATGACCTGTAGGTAGGGATGTGTAGAATTTATGGTGTCTAAACTAAGATCAGAAAGACCCGGATTCATCAAAGAAAGATCCGGAAAGGACAAGTTTTCCAATGGAACCACTTCTTTAAAACTAGCTTTGCCTGCCTGGTATCTTCCAAGGCTTTCGTAACGGGCGGCTAAAGCTTTAGCATATGCAGATGCAACGATCGATGTGTCGGCACCGGGTTTTAATCCTGCGGATGATAGGCTTTTTGCGAGCTCAAGTACCTGATGGAGACGGTCGACGTTTTTTTCCGACAATTGGAGGCTCGATTTACTATAGGTTGTCTCTAAGTACAACCTGCTAATCTTAATTTGTAAAGACAATCTGGATGCGTCGTAACTACTTTTGGCACCTTGAACCTGATATTCTGCGGATTCAATTGCCTTTCTTTGTTTTCCGAATTCAAAGAATTTCCAATCCATAAGTACCGATCCAAAAGCATTTCCGGTAGCTTGTGCAGCAGTTTCCGATCCAATGCTGTTGCCTGTTACGTTAAATACTCCGGGTACCGGGAAGAATGCACCACCGCTGCCCTGGTAGGTTCCATAGGACTGTTGCGCCTGGAATTGTATCTGGGGAATTGATCTGCTTTGAACCTCTTTTTTTCGGAACTGAAATTCCTCTACGATAGTCCTGCGTTCACTAAGTCCGGGATAGCTTCGGTCTGCCTCTGTAAACGCTTCGCCAAGGGTCAATATATTTGTCTGCTGAGCTTTCGCGGCACTTGCAAATGCCATAATGATCAAACAGACCGTTTGAAGGGTATACTTCATTCTCTCAAAAATTTGATAGTAAAAAATTGCAATAGTATCTAAGTACCTTCTAAAAAAGGTACGGTCGGTATTTTACAATTAATTCTATATCAAGAAAATGCTGTTCTGGATGAACAGTGGAAGCTGACGCCAGTTTAATACAGCACGAGGAACCGAAAGGTGGATCCGGTCTTTGTACACCAACTGCAGTGAAATCAGAAAGGCAGGCAGCAGGATAAAATAGAGGGCGAGATTTGACGATGCGGAATTATGAGCATCCATCCCGGAAACAGTGCTACCTACGATATCCTGAATTTTACTACATACCTGGTTCCATGCAACTCTTTCAGATTGTAAGGAAAGATTCGATTTACCGGATTTTGTAGCATTAGTGGATGTAGTCTGCTGGCTTGAAAACAAATATTGTAAACCTTTCTTAACCCCACAGGATGAAATTGCAACCAATAAAATCAATACGATGACACCCGCCAGCTTGTAAATGCTGAGCTTATTCCTGCCTGACTGATATTGGTTTACGATATTCATTTATTCAAAGATAGGGTTTTAATTTTAAACGAGCTGATAAGAGCTTCCTTTCAGCGGCTCATAGGGATTATGCTTTTGTAAAAATACTGTGATCGCTTCCACCACATCGACACCAAGGTCTGCCCGGTTACGTCCCAGATTTTCCGGCACGCCCTGGCTGGTGATAAAGGCCGCTTTATAGGTCTTGTCCTTTTCAACTGGTTCTTCTCCAATAAATAGCTGTTGTATACGATGCCCCTTGGGATTCTCGATCCTTAAATAAACACTGATCCCGATAGCCCGTTTCACATAACCGCCCATCTGGAGCATGGGGTCTGCCGAAAATGTCCTTTCCAGGTTTTCTTCCAGCATTTTGATGATCTCCGATCCGGTCAGTTCCACTACAGACACCGGCGGGTTCATTGGCACCATATTATAGAGGTCCCATTTGGTCAGTTTACCCGGTGAAATCGGACTGCCATACCTCCAGCCATTTGAAAACGCCAGACTGGTTTTGGCGGCATCACAGACCGATCGAAGTAACAGGTCATCCATAGAGGAACCGAGTGTATCATACCTGTCTAAAAGACAGGTTGTTTCACCGACAAATTCCTCCTTTAGCTGCTGATAAGGTCTCATGATCTCCTCGATCATCGCTTTGGTCTGCAAATCTTCTGCTACGGCATCGGTAACCGGAACCAGCTGATAGCTGTAGTCGCTGATCTTTCCTTTATCAATGAAAAGATCAAGTTTTCCAAGAAACGCACCATGGCATCCGCACTGGATGATGATAGATTCTCCGACGGGCGTTGGTTCAAATAACCTGTTGTGGGTGTGGGCGCTCAGGCACACATCGATACCAGGAATTTCGCTGAGCATTTTGATATCCTGAGGATAGCCATTATGCGACAACAAAAACACCAGATCAGCACCCTCTTTCTTCACGGCCTGAATCGCACCAGGAAGTTCTTTCATCCCATCGGTTACAGTAATCCCATCACTGAATTCTTTGGGCATGGTCTTGTCAATAATGTTTGAACAAATCCCGATCACCCCAATCTTTAGTCCACCTGTTTCAATGATTATATATGGATCGAGCAGTAGGCCAGCATCCTTTTTATAAACGTTGATGCCCAGAACCGGATAGCCCATCCCGGCCTGAAGTTTCAGCAATTGTTCAGCTCCATAGGCAAAGTCCCAATGCCCCACCATCGCACTGAATCCAAATGCTTTGAGCAGCGGCATTATGGCCTCACCCTTGCTCTGGATCAATGGGAGTGTACCATGAAAAGTATCCCCACCGTCAAAGACGAGCGTATGCGGATTTTCGGCTTTCATCTGTTTAACCAGCGTCATGATCCTGGCGTATCCGCCTGCAGTTCTGATCAGTTTCTCTTCCCCCTCAAAAAAAAGTTCCGGATGTGGCTCGAGGTATCCGTGTACATCGTTCAAATAACCTATTGATAGTTTCATAGGTTGCTGATTAAGGATGAACAATTACCCAGCCCTGTGCAGACCTAATAATAATCTCCCCATTTCCACTGGGCACATAACTGATAAAATCAAACAGGTCTTTCTTATCGATCTTTCGCTCCCTGAGCGTATTTTCACACTGGGCGAGAATTACACCCTTCTGGGAAAGGTCTTTTAGGGGCTCCTGGTAATTGCCTGTTTTGTAATAAGCTGCCACCCCTTCACCGAATACGATGAGTTCAATTTCCAGCTTGCCTTTCAGGCGCGGATCATTCAGGGCATTGTTGATGTTCCTGATGATCCCAGTAATCTTTTTTTCTTCGCCGCTATTGAGCACATACAATGCCTTATAATGCTTTTTAGTTGCTTTTGCACCCTGAAAGCTGTCCAAGGGGGCAGCTGTTTGTGCGAAAAGGGGATTTGACACCCATAACAGGGCAATGCTGAATAAAAGGGCTTTAAAATATTTCATTTTTGCGTTGGACTTATTCTAATGTATTGATAAACCATAAAAAGACCGTTTTGTTGGAACGGTCAAAATTTCATCGCTTTTTGATGATCAACTGAATTGTTTGATCGCCTCACCAATATCAAATACCGGCACTTTACCTTTCTTTTCAGCCTCGATCATCGAACTGGCTGCCGCACTCCGGTATCCACCTGCGCAATGTACAGCGATGGGCTTACCGTTCGGGATCTCATCAATCCGGTCTCTTAGCTCACCAAGCGGAATGGGAATGCTGTCCTTGAATATCTTGTGTTCCTTGACCTCGGATTCATTTCTGACATCGACAATGGTGTATTTCCCGGTATCATTTCGGAAGTCCTGGAGATCCAGCGCTTCCATTTTGAGCTCGCCACCTCCGGCAAAATATGCGCCCTTGATCTGTCCCTCGTAACCGATGGAAGCAGTACGGGCAATCAATGCCTTTAGTGTCGCCTCATCCTTAGCCTTCAGGTAAAAGGGTTCTTCCGGGCTGATGATACTCCCCAGCCAGGTCTCAAACTTGGTACCTTCCATGATATTGACCGAATGCTGCTGGTGAGCGGCTTTGAACTCCGTGTCCTTCCTGCTGTCAATGATCCAGATATTCTCCTGCTCTTCGGGATTGCCTTCGCTTATCGCTACCTGAGCTACCGAAGGCTGGAAATCAGCCGCACCTTTTTTGTTCAACGCTACATCATAAGGAAAATAGGCTGGTATAAATGGCTGGTTGGAAGTCAGCTCTTTGACAAATTCCTGTTCGGTCATCTCTTTCAATGACCAGTTGGTCTTCTTTTCTTCACCCATAGTGCTGCTGTTGGCCTCGCTAAGCGCCTTGCCGCAAAGCGTTCCTGCCCCATGCGCTGGATAGAGCACCACATCATCGGACAGTTTCATCAGCTGATCCCGCAACGAATGGTACATCTGGGATGCCAGGTGCATCCGCTCAGCATTTACATCGCCACCGCTTTCACGCAGGTCAGGCCTGCCGCAGTCCCCGATAAACAGGGTATCTCCAGAAAACAGCGCCTTGTCAATGCCCTCATGTTCCAGCACGATGCAGATACTATCTGGCGAATGGCCCGGGGTATTCAGTGCCCTTAGCCTGATCTTTCCTATCTCCAGTACATCGCCCTCATCAAACGACAGGAACGGGTAATCTGGCCGGGTCAGCTTGCTCGCATAGATGGGCGAACTGGCCTGTTTGTGGATCTCAAGGTGCGAGCTCACAAAATCCGCATGCGGGTGGGTTTCTATTATGCCGATGATCTCCGCATTATTTTCAATGGCATAATCATAATAAGGCTTAGGATCACGCGCCGGATCAATCAGGATCATCTTACTTTCGCATTCACTTAAAATTGCGTAACTATAATGGGATAAAAATTTGTCTTCAAACTGCTTTATCTTCATAATCTCTGAAATATTTTATTTTTTATTTTTTACTCCACAGGTATTGATCCCTAATAACACATAGAGCGGACAAAAGCTCATAAAACTTGTCAGGATAAAAATCCCGGAAATCACCAGTAGGATAATGGCCGTTGTGCCGGAAATAACGTGTGTAAAATAAAGTACGATGATTGCCAGGGCAATCACTATTCTTATTGACCGGTCGAGGATGCCCATGTTGTTTTTCATATTGCTTAAATTTTTGACTACAAACAAATTTACTACATCAAGGATTGATCGTTGGTGACTTTGGTCACACAGCCATTTACCAGCTAAAAAGACCTGCGGTAATTCGGATCATATTTTATAGGTGATAAGAAATGAAGCAGTAATGTCCTGGCGTACCTAAAATTGAAAGTAAAAAGCAATATTACCGGAGATACTGTCAAGCCGATTATACTCCACTGCTGGCTGCTGTCAAATACCATAAAGGCTATGACCCAGCTGTAACGAGTTCAGCGATGATCAGCACATAGCTAACATACATTGCCGCCCAGAAAAAGCCTGGCTCGATCTCGTATTTTAGGTTGCAATTGGAACAATGGCTGTGCATCCTTGAATACTTATAGCTGAACATAGAAGTTTCATAGATGTCTCCCCGACGACACCTGGGGCATTTGTGATTGATTACGGCCAGTAACTTGCTCATATTTATTTTGTCGATGACTTAAGCGGATACCCCTTGCTCACCCAGTCGGTCCTTAAGTTGGTCGGCAAATTCAAAAGCATTGCTTTTGAAAATTTTTGCGCTTTCAATAAGGTAAATGCCGGCCGGATATTGGGACAGCGATCAAATGGGCAGCAGCCGCAATACACAACGATCAGTTCACTTTTAGGCAGGGTTTTAACGACCTGGCTAAACTTGGCAAGGTTTTCTTTTTCACTTGCCGCTCCCATGTTGATTGCTCCGGGGATATCGTCCACTACTCCAATATTATAGATACGAACTTTCTTACCTTTTTTAATCATTGAGGCGAGCTGGGCAGGTTGCATCAACTGGGCACTCGTCCAGGGGTTGAATTGTAAAGTTGGGGCAGGACTTACCTGCGCCCAGCTGCTCAGTCCGGTGGATATCAAGAGGGCGAAGGCGGCAAATGTTCTAGTTAGGATCTTTCTCATGGGTCTTTATCAATGTGGTAATTTATTTTTAATCAGTCCGTACAGGTAAGTACCTGTAACAGCACCGAAAGCTACAATAACCATTCCGAGATAACCATAGCCAATGTTGACGAAAATAGGCCCTGGACATGCACCTGTAAGCGCCCAGCCCAAACCAAAAATTGTCCCGCCGATCAGATACTTCTTCCAGGCCATATCCTTATCCTGAAATTTGATCACCTCGCCGCTAAGATCCTTTAAATGGAATTTCTTAATCAGGTAAACCGCGATCACGCCCAGGGTGACGGCCGTACCAATGATCCCGAACATATGGAAGGATTGGAAGCGGAACATCTCCTGTATCCTGAACCAGGAAATGGCCTCGGACTTTGCCATCACAATACCGAACAAAATTCCGGTGAGTATATATTTTAAAAACTTCATGGCTAAAAAATTAAAGGAAATAAAAGATGGGTCATGGCAAGTCCGCCGATAAAAAAACCGATTACCGCAATCAGCGAGGGCACCTGGAGGTTGGAAAGGCCACTGATCGCATGGCCGGATGTGCATCCGCCAGCATATCGTGATCCGAAACCCACCATCACGCCTCCAAACAGCAACAAAAACACGACTTTTGGAGAAGTAAGTGAACTAATTGAAAAAAGCTTTTCCGGGTTCAATCCGCCATCAAAAGCAATACCTAGCCCAGCAAGATCGCTGATGGTTGAAGCTGAAAGCTGTAGCGGCTGATCACTTTTAAGTAAAGTGGCGGATATAAATCCACCTATAACAGCGCCAACTAAAAAAAGCAGGTTCCATCGCTGGGCTTTCCAGTCGAAAACGAAAAATTTCACTTTTTTGCCTGCGCCGGCCATACTGCATATGGTACGCAGGTTTGACGAGAATCCGAACGATTTCCCGAAATACAGCAGAACCACCATAATAAGGGCGATAATTGC
The DNA here is from genome assembly GCF_004339765.1 of Albibacterium bauzanense. GTDB lineage: Bacteria > Bacteroidota > Bacteroidia > Sphingobacteriales > Sphingobacteriaceae > Albibacterium > Albibacterium bauzanense. The sequence continues at coordinate 1,151,878 of NZ_SMGO01000002.1, forward strand.
GCCCGAGGTATACCAGGGCCAAGGTTGTTTAATGAGTTCTAACATCATTTTTAATTTATACAAAAATATGCATCCAGATCCGCCTTCTTTGTGACTAAAGTCACCTACAAAAAAGGAAAGAATCTTCCCGTTCTGCTTTTATAAGCCGGATATTCAGCAAATTTTTCCAGTAAAAGCCCTTCCTCATAACGGGACTTGAAATAAAATAGCACGACTAACAACACGGAAACAACCAGTCTGGATAAACTGTCTGAGAACAGGGAATAACAAAAAATAAAGACAATGATACCTGTGTAGATGGGATGCCGCATGTACCTATACAGACCTGTTTGTATCAGGGTGCCATTTTTGGTTGGGGACGGGAACGGCGTAAGGTTACTTTTGAGTTGCAGGATGGCCACCAAGGATATGAGTACCCCCGAAATTGCGGGAATCAGCGCAAGTTTGCGATAAGACTCGGCAATGCCGATCTTAACCAGCGGCGGCATTAAAATAAAAGCTACCAGTAAACAGAGCTGGGTGGCTACATATATCAGGTCTTTTCCTCTGCTGTGTTCAAACATTTATCAGTCAGCTATTTAAGAAATAATTCTTTGGTAAGAATATACAAAGCCATCAGCAGCACAAACCATCCGAATCCTTTTTTAAGCCTGGCTCCAGGTATTTTTTTGTTGATCTGTCCTCCAATAATTATCCCTGCAATTGCGATACCAGTAATTTTTAAAAGGAAAAACCAGTTGATGGCAAAATGCCCCAGATCACCGGTAAAACCAATCAATGAATTCAGCGCAATAATCAAAAGCGAAGTGCCTACCGCCTCCTTCATGGGCAAGCCAACCAGCAGCACCAGGGTTGGGATCAGCAGAAATCCGCCGCCCGCACCCAATAGTCCGGTGGCGATTCCAATTGCCACCCCATAAAACAAAAGGGTGAACAGACCAGCGGGTTTAGCTGGGACATGTTCCTTTCCCAACGAATCGTTGTCCCTGATCATTGCAACAGCTGCTGCCAGCATCAGGATGGCAAAAAGCACCATAGTCATGATGTTTTCGGTAACCTCAAAACTGCCGATGTAAAATAGGTGTTTTGGAATTGACGGTATGAGGAATTTTCTGGTTAAAAAGACGGTACTTATTGACGCGGCGCCGAACATCAAAGCTGTTTTTACTTTCACAAAACCATTACTAAAATTCTGGAAGGCTCCGACTAGACTCGTTGAACCTACTATAAAAAGGGAATAGGAAGTAGCCAGTAAAGGGCTGACGCCGAAAAGATACACCATCACCGGGACGGTCAAGATTGATCCCCCTCCGCCGATAAGGCCGAGGGAAACACCGATTAACGCACTGGCAAGGTATGCAAAGATTTCCATGGTGTGATTTCTCAGACAAAGATGCAGTCATTAAAGCCATGGAATGGTGACCTAAGTCACACAGGGCTATTTTAGATACTCGATAAAATTGCGGTGAAGCACCACCTCGCCCCGCTGTTCCATTTTTTTGAGCAACCTTGAAATCACCTCCCTGGAAGAATTCAGGTCGGTGGCAATTTCATTGTGTGTAATGACGAGTTCCCTTGTCCCTAGATCCCGATACTGTTTATCCAGATAGAATTCCAGGCGTTCATCCATACCCTTGAATGCGATGTGGTCGATCACCACCAGTAGTTCCTCAAAGCGCATCCGGTAGGTTTCCATCACAAAATAGTACCAGGTCTTGTACTCCTTCATCAGCGTGTCCATCAGCGCAATGGGAATCATCAGCACCTTTGTGTCGTCCACCGCCATGGCCATCACCTGGCTTGTTTCCTGCTTTGTCGCACAGATCATCGACAGCGCACAGGCATTGCCCGGCTGAAGGTAATACATAAAAAATTCTTTACCTTCTTCCCCTTCCCTGTAAAGTTTTACCATCCCCTCAACGATCAGCACAGTTGAACGCATGTTTTGTCCGGTTTGCATAAGCATGTCCCCAGCATTAAACTTTTTAATGACGGCATTTTCAGCCAGCACCTTTTTAAGTTCTGGTTCAAAATTCGGGAAGAGGGTTTGGAGGAAATCGTTTGGAGTCATGGGTAAAAAGTTGAGATTTCTGTAAAGATAACGAAGAAATACGAATGCTCGTTATGCGCCGTTTGCCTTAGTTAACAATGATTTAAAAAGGAAACTGAAAACTAATTTTAGTGGGGGGTGTTATAGCCATATTAAACGATTCGATATCACTTGGATATGAGCCAAAATGTAGAAGGGCAAATCGAACGTATTTAATATCAGTACGTCCGGCATATGCAGACACTAAAAGATTAATAACAATCGTTAGTTTGAAACTTTAAAAATGAAATACAAGAAATAACATAATGTCGTGAGGTATTATCTTGGCATAAACAGCTCCATCTGCTGCCCTAACTTTATTAAAACATTAGGCAGAACCTATTTTTCATATTAAGGACAGCAGATTCATTGAGTTAAAGCCAGAGAGTATTTAGGGTAGAACCCATTAGCACGATGTTAGCCACTCAATACGGAGCATAAAACAAAAGTTTATGCAAGTATATGGAATTGATTTATCAAAGGACAAGTTCGATGTGAACTTCCTGGATGTAAACGAAAAAGAAAAGAAGAAAACAGTGAAAAACGGAATATCAGCTATATCGGTTTTTTTATCGGCTGTACCAAAAGACAGTATTTTATGTGCAGAGAATACCGGATCTTATGGGGATCTGCTGGTCTTTCTGTGCAACCAGCTTAACATTTCCATTGCTCTGGTTCCGGGCTATAATGTTAAGCATAGTCTTGGTCTTGTAAAAGGCAAATCAGATGAAGTAGATGCTGGCCGATTGCGTGAGTACGGCGAACGTTTCTTTGATAAACTATCTTTCAAAACCTATCAAAGTGAACAAATGAGCGAGCTGCGTCAGCTTTACAGCCTGCGTTCGCAACTGGTAAAGAGCGTTAAGGTGTTAAAGACAGGTGAACATGGCCGGTCTGTTATGCCAATGCAGAGTATAGCGGCAAATAGGTGCCTGCAAGCCTCTGTGGCTGGTATTGAAGAGCATATCAGAGGAGTTGAGCAGGAAATGCTAAGCATCATAGAAAGCTATGCTGAACTTCAACAGACTTATAAATTGGCCGTAAGTGTGAAAGGTATAGGGCCTGTTATTGCCACCGATTTAATCATCAAGACGGGCAACTTCCAGGACATCGATACTGCAGGTAAAGCGGCCTCTTATGCCGGTGTTTGTCCTTTTCCAAACAGCTCGGGAAAAATGGTACTGAAAACGAAAATAAGCCCGTTTGGGGATAAGAAACTTAAGAGCTTGCTTTATATGGGGGCAAAGTCAGCAGTCAAGCACAACAAAGAATACAAGCTGTATTATCAAAAGAAACAACTAGAAGGTAAACCTCATTATTTAATTATGAACAATGTATCAAACAAATTGCTAAGAACAATTTATAGTGTGGTAAAAAGCAGAATACCATACACACAAGACCATATATGTCTTGACCCAAGAGAGAGAAATTTAACCGGCTCCGAAAAAAAAGTGGCCCAAAAACTTGTAATTAATTAGAGTATATCGTTAATTAAGGCATTGTTGGCTGAGGTATTGCAAACTTCCAAACTATTATCAATTAACACAATAGTGACTGTACCATTTTCTTTATTATGACTAATTGCATTTAGCAACAAATTATTGATTAGAATCTCAGTAAGTCCTTTATTTGCGATAATATATAATTTGGTGGTCTGCTTATCAAAGACGATATTAATGTTTTTAGCCAAAGCTTGCTCCTTAAAATAAGGGATTACTTGTTGGAAAATGGTTGAAATATCAATACGTTCGGTATCGCTAAACTGCTTGTTTTCTATTTTGCTTAACAACAGTAGGTTTTTGTTGATTCGTGATAAACGACCTGAAACTTGATATAAGGACTGGATAATTTCGCTTTGTTCTGTATTTAAAGAAGTATTTTGTAACAAAAGATCCAGCTTGTTTCTAAAAATAGCAAGTGGGTTTTGCAATTCATGCGAAGCATTTTCTGTGAATTCTTTTTGTATCTGATAAGCTTTTACAATATCATTAATCAGTTTACTCACGGCGGAATTCAGTTTTTCAAATTCTATGATATTGACTTTCTCAAAAACAGGGACTTGCTGATGTTGTAAATTAAATTTCTCTATTTTTTGCAAGGTGTCATAAAAGGGATGCCATAATTTACTAGAAATTAGTCGGGTTATATAAAAATTGGCTAAAAGCAAAAGAAATAATGTACCAAGATATAACCAAGTTAGGGTGAGCATTAAGTCTTGCGATTCTACCAAGTTAAGCCTAATCATCAATACAAATGGCTTACCTTGTACTTGAATGTTTTTGTATAACACATGGTAAGGCTCCCATTCGGGCACCATTTCATCATAAAATATTTGCAGTATAATTTGGTCTTTTGATGCAGTTACAGTATCTGCTAAAATGCGGGTATCTCTATTAAACTTATTCCAAACAGAAATCTCCTCAATTTTCAAATCAGGTAGATTTTTTTTAAAGAATTCATCTCTACGTAGAAGAACAGCTTCATTTACATCGTCTAAGTAGAGCTTTTCTATTAAAAAATAAAAGCATGGTCCACTCAATATCAAAACCCCCGAAGACAAAATCAGGTAATAAAGAAGCGTTTTGTTTAAAAGCTTTTTCATACCTGAAACTTGTAACCGACTCCATAAACTGTTTTGATATAATTATTGCAACCTGCCTCTGTTAATTTTTTTTTAAGATTTTTAGCATGGGCATAAACAAAATCAATATTATCCATCATATCAGCCATATCGCCAGAAAGATGCTCGGCAATAGCGTTTTTAGAAACGACCATATCTTTGCTTCCAACCAAAAAAAGCAAGAGGTCAAATTCTTTTCTTGTCAGCAATACTTCTTTGCCTTTTACCTTAACTACTTTAAATTGCAAATTAATTTCTAGCTCATTATAATACATTAGGTTTTTACTATCGAATTTTTTTCGACGAACTACTGAGTAGATGCGGGCATTCAGTTCTGACAGGTGGAACGGCTTGGCGAGATAGTCATCAGCACCAATATTTAAACCTTTAATTTTATCTTCTAAAGAACCATTGGCAGATATAATGATGACCCCATCCTGTTTATTCAATGCTCTGATTTTTTCTAGAACCTTCAATCCGTTACCATCTGGCAACATCAAATCCAAAAGAATGCAGTCATAATCATGGGTAACAATTTTATCAATAGCAATGTTCAGTGTATCGGCAAATTCACAGACGTATTTTTCAGTTTGCATATAACTGGCAATACTTTCCCTGATTTCTTCTTCGTCTTCTATAATGAGGATTTTCATACCTGTAAATTCGCACTTAATTTTGCATTAATTTAGATGTCTATTGAAGTTACTCATTTTATATCCATCATGACTTCTATGTACATTTTATGCTTTGATATCGAAGCTACTTAACAATTAATATTACCATTCTTCGATTAATGTTCCTTATCCATTGGTACAACAACTACAGGCACCTTGGAATCCCTTAGAATCCCTTCTGCGACACTGCCCATCAACAATCGGTTCAGCCCCTTACGTCCATGTGTTCCGGCAACGATCAATGAAGCTTCCCATTCCCTTGCAAGGTCAAGAATGGTCTCCTTTACTTCTCCTTCGGGGGTAAACAGCTCGACCTCTATGCCAGTTGCGTAATCCCGAACCATATGGTTAAGAAAATCTTCCATATGCTTTTTCATTTCAAAAGCTGCATGTTCCGGGAAAACTCCGGCATCTACATTTCCAATGGCAAGCGCCCCGTCGATAACTCCGATCATGGCAACTTTTGCTTTCAATTTCCCAGCAAGGTAAAAACCATATTTAGCGGCTTTTAATGAGGACGGGCTATCATCAGCCACGATTAAAATTCTTTCAGTCTTCATAATTATATCATTTTATAAATTTCTTGCAGCAAGTATACCTCCGTATGTCGCTATAAATCCCAGGGCCAGACTTCCAAGGGTATACAGTAACATGGTAAAAATTTGATAGTCACTCATTAGCTGCACATTTTCAAAAGAAAAAGAGGAAAAGGTCGTATAGCCCCCACAAAAGCCGGTGACCAGAAACAAGCGCCAGTTCAAAGAACTCGCACCAAACTTTTCAGTATAAAAAACCAGAAACCCAATCAGAAAACAGCCTGTAATGTTAACCATAAAAGTACCGTAGGGAAAGGCTGAAGTGATAAGTCCAGTCATCCAGCGATTAACTATGAACCTAAAGAGGCTTCCAAGTCCACCTCCGAAAAATATGATCAATAATACCCACATAGCTTATGATTTGATTTCCCAAAATTCAACTAGCTTAAAAACAATCATCTTTCCTCGCAGCAATTCTGCATGTTTCTGGCAAAACGCCTCAAGTTTTTGCCGTTGATCGATAAGTTCTATACACACAGCCAAATCCTGATTACCCAGTTCCACATGCATAGTATTTATTTTTCCATGCATTGAATAGCCATGATGTGTTTGATAAACAGAAGCGTTCATCAATTGATCTTCTTTTGCATATTTAACCAGTTCCTTGTACAACTGTCTTGATCTTAAGCTATTTATAATGCTGGTAGCTTGTACTTTTTCCTTCGGCTTTACGTAAATTTGAAGCTTTCCTAAAGCTTGCTCTACAATTGGATTTTCAGTCATTTTTTTTCTTTCTAAATGGTAAACTATATTTTCGTAATTTTTGATGCAGGTAACCTCTTCGATGCAGTGCCTCCGACAAGGATGTTTCATCTGCAAAATTTCCATCAAAAATTTTGGGTATCCCAATTCGTTGAGCACTATAAATACCCGAATGTCCGCTAAAAAAATAGGCTGTAAAACAGGCCACGGCAAACAAGAGCGCATGCTCGCCTCCAAATAACTCTATGCCCATAAAAGTACAGGCAAGAGGAGTGTTGGTCGACCCTGAAAATACCGCAATAAAACCGAGTGCTGCGAACAGGCCAACCGGTGCATTTAGCAACGATGATAATGTATTTCCTAAGGTAGCACCAATATAAAATAGTGGAGTTACCTCACCACCCTTAAATCCTGTGGCAAGTGTAATAGAAGTGTATACCGTTTTCCAAAGCCAGCTCCAGGTGTCTGATCCACCAGAATGAAAGGCCGAGGGAAGGGTTACAGCACCAGGGTATTCCGCATCTACACCAAGACTTAAATAATCAGGTTTTCCATTAATAAATGTGAGTCCTATAATGAAAAGACCACCAAAAACTGGTATCATCCATTTGGACTTAAATACTTTGAGGCAGATACTTTTTATTTCATGTACCATTCCCGCAAATAAGTAGCTGGCCAGGCCAAAGGCTGCTGACGCGATGATCACTTTTCCAAGTAACAGAATATCCATATGCAGGAAATCATTAAAGATATAGGGCGTTTTTGGGAGTGCAGCAATGTGATAATGGGTATGGGAAACGTGCCAAGCTGAGACTGTCATGTCGGCGAGAACAGCTGCTATTAATGCAGGGATTAAGGCATCATATTGTATTCTGCCTATGGTCAATACTTCCATTGCAAAGATGGCTCCTGTTACGGGGGTACCGAATACTGCGCCAAAACCAGCAGCAACTCCGGCGGTAAGGATCATGCGCATATCTAATCCTTTTAATTTAAACCATCCTCCGAACATAGCGGCAATACTACCGCCTATTTGGACAGCAGTTCCTTCACGCCCAGCCGAGCCGCCAAATAAATGGGTAATGACCGTGGTGAGCAGAATGATTGGAGCCATTCTTTTAGGCACACCACCACCTTCCTGGTGAATTTGTTCCATGATCAGGTTATTTCCTTTTTCTGACGATTTACCAACGGACTGATAGATGAAATGAATGACTACCCCTGCGACTGGCAATAAATAAAGTAACCACTTATGGTCAAAACGAAAATGGATAGCCCCGGTTAATAACCATAAAAAAAGGGCAACCATACTGCCAATTGCAATAGCAATTGGAACCACTAAAATTGTCCAGCGGCAAAGGTGCTTGATAATAGCAAAATGCTCTTTCAGAGATATGCTGCTATTATCTTTATTTGTGTTCAAGGTGCTCATTATTTATTCAAGGTTGGTTTTATTTCATCTTTACGGATTTCAATTACCGCTTTAACTATCTCTGGGGAATTTTCCCCAGGATCAATATCATTCCATGGATGTGCCGTGCCTATCATCTTTTAAATGTTTTAAATCCCGCAAATGATCCGGCAGTTCCTAATTCTTCTTCAATTCGTAATAGCTGATTGAATTTTGATATGCGTTCTGAACGGCAGCCGCTTCCTGTTTTGATATGACCGGCATTGGTTGCTACCACCAGGTCGGCAATGGTGGTATCTTCTGTTTCCCCGCTTCGGTGTGAAATGAAACAATTGTAATTGTTATCATTGGCTAATTGTACAGCTTCCAGGGTTTCTGTGATGGTACCGATTTGGTTTAATTTGATGAGCACACTATTTCCTATTCCTTTTTTGATACCGTCGGCGATTATTTTAGGATTGGTACAAAAAATGTCGTCACCAACCAGTTCAACCTTTTTGCCAAGGGCAGCAGTCATCTCTTTCCAGCCATGCCAGTCGTTTTCACCAAGGCCATCCTCAAGCAATACGATAGGATATTGTTTAATCCATTTATCCCACATCATGATCATTTCCTCGGTATTAATGGACTTCTGACTGCTTTTATAAAAGATATACTTCCCGTCCTGCCACATTTCACTGGTAGCAGGATCCAGACAAATCGAGATATCATCTCCAGGCGCATACCCAGCTTTGTGAATGGCTTCCAAAATGATTTCCATAGCCTCTTCATTGGATTTGAGGTTGGGTGCAAAACCGCCTTCATCGCCGACACCTGTATAGTATCCTTTACTTTTTAAGAGCGTTTTTAGGGTATGAAATACTTCTTCACCCATGCGGATACTTTCCTTAAAAGAGGGTGCATGATGTGGTGCTATCATAAATTCCTGGAAATCGACATTGTTGTCTGCGTGCCTTCCCCCGTTGATCACGTTCATACATGGTACAGGCATGATATATTTTTCTCTGTCCACTAGTTGCCTGTATAAAGGAATATTCTTGCTTACTGACATTGTACGTGAAAAAGCTATTGATAAAGCCAGGATCGCATTGGCACCGAGCCGTGATTTATTTTCTGTACTGTCAAGTTCAATCAGCCAGTTGTCTAAGCTCTTCTGGTCATTGAAATCCAAACTTATTATGGCGTTGGCGATTTCTTTATTAATTCCTGCAACGGCTTTTTCTACACCTTTTCCACCATAGCGCTTCGGATCTTCATCGCGTAGTTCAACGGCTTCTTTTTCTCCTGTGCTTGCGCCCGAAGGCGAAATGCCTCTTCCTCTTGAACCATCTTCAAATTCTAACTCTGCTTCCACTGTAGGATTGCCCCTGGAATCCAGTATCTCTCTACCAATTATTTTTTTTATTTTCATAGATTTTTTAAATTAATTATTATCCTGATTAGAACTTATGTGCATTAAATCACTCGCTAAATCGGTGAGCGAATTGGCATAGCTTTCGTATTCCTGGCGCATGCCTTCATCAATTTCCCCATAGCCCTTTAAACGGTCAAATGTTACGCCTGAAATTTCTTCCCATAAAAATGCGGCTTTGACGGTTAGCGTTTTTTTTAGCGAACTTTCTGTGGACGTGAGCCCATAGGCTTTTGCAAATTCAAGCGTATTCTTGCGAATAACGGCCAGCTTATTGACGAATATGTTTTTTTCCTGTGTTGTAAGGTCGTTCTCAATTTTTAACTGTCGGTTATTGTCTATTGGCATGGAACAGAGACAGAGTAAAGCTTCGATTTCCTGCAACTTTTCTTCAATGACCGTTGCTAATGATTGGAGTGATTTGTGTTGGGGTTCTTTTAAATCTTTAGTGGCCATGTGAATTATTTTGCTTGAAATAGGAGTTGTATATATATCCGGGATTGAACTTTCTTTGATGCCTTAATGGTACGATCCAGATCGCCAAGGCAATAAATCTCATCTGGCTGATGTTTTGCAATGTCTTCAAATACTGCTTCTAATGCTGGAAGATTGCCATGTATATCACTGAATAATGCAATTTTCATAAGATAGCATGCTTTAAATTCACAAAAATAGTGCAAATGGCAGCTGTCCTTAAACTGGCAATAACTAGTCCTTGTGCCCACTCTGTTCTTTTGTAATACCACTTATAGATCAGGTGCCGGAACATGTCAAAGAATAACAAAAAGCTTATTATGCCAATTAGGGAGCCTGCCAGTATATCAGCTAAATAACTCCAGCCAACATATATTCTTGTATACATGAAAATAATTGATAACAGAGCCATCGATACTAATAAGGATCGTTTTAAGCTAAACAAGGCAGCAACAGCAAAAAATAATGCGCTGATGACAGCTGCATGTGAAGAGGGTAGATTTAACTCTGGTTGCAAAACAGGAGCGAGTACATGTGCCTGAATAGGCTTGAATACCATTGAAGGGCTATGCCAGGATTGGAAAAAATTATATTTAATGGCAATACTGATGTACCAAGCTGTAAAGGCTGTGGCTAAGGCAAGTAAAGTTTCCTTTGGATATTTTCGTGCACCTATTAGCACGAAAACAGCGGTTAGGATCAAACTACTACTCAACTCAGTCAGCCACATAGCAGGGCGATCAAGCAAAGCTATATTCAAGCCATTTAGTAAAAGAAATGCTTTGGAATTTCTGTGGAGCAACAAAAAAAAAGTACCCGCGGTTAGAAAAAACGCTAAAGGAAAGAGAAACCAGCGGGTATGATAGAGTATCTGTTTAAGAAACTTTAGATAAATAGCCATCTACAATAGTCTTATTAACCATATAGACCATTCTATATGGAGATTAATATTGTAGGCGCCATCAGCTATTGCGGTTTTTAAAAGGAAGACACCATTTCCCTACTCAAATATATAAAAAGTTATTTAGCTAGCAACTAATTCCATTTTTATAATCAAAAACACGTTAACCATCCACCGATAACACTGTAAGCGTTGTCTTTTTGCAGAATGCGTTGCTGGAATTAATTGATAAATAAAACCAATAAATTAAGCCACTACGTAAGAGGTTTCCTTAAGAAGCTTTTTGAAAGCCAAAAATTTTCCACTTTTCTGCTCATTTAATTTTTACCCGTAAATATCTATTATGGTATATATTGATTAATATTCACAAACTCTATTTGATCATCCTCCAATACCCATCAGACCCCGGTTTTCTTTCATCTGTTGCTCTAACCACCAAAGTATCTCCATTATTAAGATCTCCAAAGATTTCAATTCCTTTTTCCGTACTCATTCCCTGTCTGACGTCTACCCATTCTGTTTTTCCATTTTTAACAGCTATTACAAACTTCCTTTCCTGGTTGGTGGCAATTGCACTTGGTGCGACAACAAATGAGGGTATGCCTCTTTGCAGATTAAGTTTTACATAAGCAAAGCTTCCAGCTTTCAATTCATTATCCGGATTTATAAAACGATATTCCCAGGTTTCTGTCCTGTTCTTGGGGTCTATAGCATCACTTTTCCTCACCAATTGTGCGCCAAAACTTTTGTTGGGATTACTCTGAACTCTAAATTTTACTTCTTTATCGGCAGTTCCAGCCGATACATACAATTCCGGGACGGCCACCCTTAACCTTAGTGTGTTTGTGTTTTGAACGGTAAATATTGGGGCGGTTTGTCCAACCAAAGCTCCCCGGTCAGCGTTTCTGGCCGTAACCACGCCGTTAAAAGGGGCGGTGATTACCAGGTAGCCGCTCCTTCCCTGTAGGATTTTGCCAGGCTTTTTGCGCTTTCATAAGCAGCACTGCCGGCTAATTTTTGGTTTCGGCTTTTTTCCAGATCTACAGGAGCAACTATACCTGCCGATTTTGCCTGTGATGCTTTATACAACCGTTCATAAACATCTTTACTTGACTGAAATCTGGATTGGGCGGAAGAAAGTGCGGATTGATATTCTGCGGATTTCGTTCTTACTTCCGGTGCATCGATAATTGCAAAGGTTTGCCCTTTGCGTACCTTATCGCCAATATCGTTATCGGATGCCTGAGTGCTGTTATAATAAGTTTCATGCTGTTTTTTAACAATTAAAAAATAAATTCAAATCTCCTTTTGCAACACTGATTTCAAGCAACGAACGCTGTAAGATCAATTGTGCGCCCGCATTGTTTATTTCGGCTTGCTGTAGTTCATACTGGGATTGCGCCAAGCGTGTAAAATCCACCAATCCCGCCTCATAACTAAGTTTTAAACTGTTAAAAGCATCCGAAGCACTTTTCAGGCGTTCACCCATCTTTTTAGTTACTACCACGTTCGATTGGTATTACTGTATCGCTTGTCAATCTGTTTATTCAGATCCAACTCAATTTGAGTTACGCGGTATTCATCCGCTTTTAGCAGTTGCTCATATTGCTTTTTCCTGGCATTTAGCTGATGAAATTGAAGCAGAGGGAAACTTAACTGGATGCCGACGCCCATGTTGTTTCGAGTAAGGTTAAACCCTTCCGATTTATTAATATTTCCTATTGCATCAATTCCTGAGCCTCTGCCATACACATTTCCCCAGATATCCAGTTTGGGCCGCCATGAAAATTTATTGATATACTCTAATCAATTTAAAACTCTTTATCGCCGAATTCACTATTTGGAAGCTTTGATTTTCCAGTTAACTTATTCAAATTAAAGCTAAAGTTTAGTAAAAATACATCCGTTTCATAAATGTAGTTGGTGGTCGTATAAAAATCTCTTCCACTGGTGGTTATCCGCTGACGATTAGATTGATTCATGCCAAGATCGATATTCTGCCATTGTAATGTAGCAGAGAAACGTCCAGCCATAAATGTTTTCTTCAAGGATGCATTTGGTATCAGGAACCTTGAATCTTCTCCTTGTGCGGTTGGCCGGTTAGATAAGTAATTGAGGTTTCCCTGCAAACTCCAGGTTGGAGTGAGTTTAAAATTGGTATTTCCGTTTATGGAATAAACCCAGGCATCATTGCTGATTACCGAGTTTTTACCCAAAATGTTTAAATCGCCATCAATCTTATAATTATAAACATTCACACCCAGGTACAGGCTCCACCATTTTACAGGCTGTAAATTAGTACCGGCCTCAATACCAAAGGTATGAGCCCTTTCAGCATTTGTGAATACCCTATTTAAAATGGTATCTGCGTACACACTATTTACCCGTTGAATTGGGTTTTTAATATTTTGATAATACAGAGTTGTAAAGAATGAGCCTTTATTAAATGTTCTGATCAATCCCAATTCGGCCAAATCTATAAAGGATGGCAAAAGATCGGGGTCGCCCTGCTCCAGTGTTTCAGAGTGCTCTCTTTCCGGGATGGGGTTCAACTCATAGTTGTTCGTTCGCTGGATCCTCCTGCTATAGCCGGCCTTGCCTTTCAAGCCATCAGAAAAATTGTATAATAAATTCAGCGATGGAAACAAGTTTGAAAGATTTAATTTATGCGGAACAGGGTCGTAGGAAAGATCTACTGTTCGCGCAGCGTATTCATAACGCAAACCGCCAATGTATTCTAGCTTATTCACCTTACCGGAATACTGGCTATAAACAGAATTGATCTGGTTTTTTGCTTTTGCGGTTCCCCTGAACCTGTCCGCATCAGGCTGCGATGTCGCTGGGGTTACAAAATAATCGAATTGACCGTCCTGCGTATCGTATCTAAACTGGTAACCACTTTCCAGCTTGCCCTCGCCAATGTTTACGACATAATCCAGTTTAAAACGATACCCGTTAATTGGATTTTTGTAGGGATTGTAAACATACTGTATGGTATCTGCCGTATTTGGATACTTGAGGTTACGGTTTTTTGTGTTCCCGAAAAGATCAGCATTTTCATACAGAACGGAAGCAGTTAAACTTGACTTATTGGCAAACGTGTGTGTGTAATCGAAATTCCCCAAAGTAAAGTTACCTTCTTTGGTCTGTAAATTTGAATTATAGTAAGTCGTACTTTTTATTAAGGAACCGGTAGATAAGTCAGAGGTAGTATTATTATAAAGCAGATCTGCCAATCGGGCCTGATAGCGTTTTCCGCTAAAAAAACCTATGGAGAATGAATTATTTTTGTCAGCCGAATAAATCGCAGAAAGCCTCCCCGCATAGTTATATTTGTCAAAACTTCTTTCCCCATTCGAAGGAAAACGAGTTATCGTATTGTTATTAAAATTCTTTGTAAATACATCACCTTCGCGGTAACCTGCGTTATCATTTCTGGTATAATTGCCTCCAACCGAAATATCCCATTTACCTTTCCTGTAATTCAGGGTTACATCGCCTCCAAAACGCTTTGGCTGTTCTTTATTATCATAATCTGTTGTACTTGGTAAGCCCGCCTGTGCATTTGCAGACAAAGTAAATCCGTCATTAGCGCCTTTTTTGGTAACAATGTTGATAATACCCGCCTTCCCGTCGGGATCATATTTAGCAGATGGAGAAGTGATCAGCTCTATGTTTTCCAGACTGTTTGCGGGCAATTGGCTTAAAACTGTTTGCGCATCTGTTAATACAGGTTTACCATTTACCAGAACCAGAAAACCTGTGGATCCTCTGACACTGATCTGTCCTTCGCCATTTACAGAAACTGATGGAAGGTTCTTTAATACATCTATAGCTGATCCACCTTTTGCACTCTCAAACTGATCAGCCCGGTAAGACTGTTTATCAATTTTATTTAATGCATTTATTTTTTCGCCGGTTATAGTTACCTGGTTAAGCAGTTCCGATCCGGGATTCAGGGATATGCTGCCAACATTTACATTTTTAGAAAGCGCCAGGTTTATCACTGGCGAATATTTATTTTCATACCCGATAAATACATATTTTAGAATATAAGATCCGGGCTGTAGTTTTAAAAATTCAAAAGAACCATTGCTTTTGGTAATCGTACCAGCAATAACTGTTGAGTCGCTTTTCAATAGTGCAACACTGGCATACTCAATGGGTTGATTATCTTGTTGATCCTTTAGTATGCCTTTGATAGAAGAATTCTGAGCTAACGTTACTTTTATTAAAAATAATAAAAAAGTGAGTACAATTGTTTTTTGGAAATTCATGGAAGTTTAAGTATAATTAATATAACCGGTGCAATTTTAGCTATTTGAAAACAAAAAAAAACAGTAAAAAAAACTGTTTTGCGGCATATTTGAAAATAATGTGGTACTAAAGTGAATTTAGCCTGTAATATTGAGGAGTGATGCCCGTAAACCGCTTAAAATATTTATTAAAATGCGATGGATCATTAAAGCTTAATATAAATGCAATCTCTGCTACAGTATTGTCGGTATAGATTAATAAACGCTTTGCCTCATTAATAATAAATTCTGATAAAATAGTTGAAGCTGACGTATCCATTTCTTTTTTGCAGGCCAGATTTAAATTTTGAGGCGAGGTATTAAGCTTTTCGGCATAATAGGCTACGCTATTTTTTATCGTTTTTTCATAGCTAAGCATCTCACGAAAATTATGGCAGAGGCCTTTTTCAATTATTCTACTATTTGTGTGGGGGTTTTTTCCTTCCTTTAAAATTTTGGCCAGTAAAGCTTTAAGTAACCCTTCGACAAGTACCTTAGAAGAACTGCCTTCTAAGGTATCTTCATCAATAAATATTTCAAATAACTTGTTAATCGAATCGGTTTGTTTAAGATGTAGTATTGCAGTCTTACTTAACTGATAGAGTAATGATTTTATTTCTTTATCTATACTTTGATCAATTAACTTTTTCTTGATAATGACAACATAGCCTTCGGGTTCTGAAGCCAGTTCCCAGTAGTGGATCTGTTCTTTACGTACAAAAAAAACACTTTGAGGAACAACCTCATAACGTTGGGAATCTATATAGTGATAGCCGCTGCCTTTCGAAAGAAAAATAATCTCAAAGTAGCTGTTATGCTTATGTGGTTTTGTAACTCTCACCTCCTTTTTAAAAGAGGACACTTTTAGAACTTTATCTTCCTTTATTTTGTTCTTAATAACAATTGAACTGCTCATCAAATATATTTCGGGTTAAACAATAGATTTTATTTTTGAGACTTAAATGTGTGTGTTAAGTTTAATTGCTATTTCTAAATACCATACATATTGCAAATATACCATTGGTTTGACTTAATACGGTGTAGCTTTATGAGTGCTTGTTAATCATTCGGATCATGAAAGATATTTTTAAAACCTCAGCTACTTTTATCGTGGCATTGCGGATACTCGTTGGCCTGATATTCTTTTTTGAAGGTATTCAGAAATTTATTAGGCCGGAAGAAGTTGGTTTAGGAAGATTTGCCAAAATAGGATTTGAAAATCCTGAATTTTGGGCGCACTTTACCGGGATTTTTGAAATTTTTTGTGGTCTTCTTGTTTTATTGGGATTAGTAATGCGGATTGCAATTATCCCGTTGATCGTCATTATGGCCGTTGCATTTATCGAAACAAAATGGCCAATACTAATTGAACAAGGATTTTGGCCCTTTGCCCACGAATACCGAACAGATCTTTTAATGACGGTTCTTCTGATCTATCTGCTTGTTTATGGAGCAGGTATTAATTCTTTAGACTATAAAATCTACAAATCAAAATATCAGCTATGAAAACAACAGAAAATGATTTTTTGGAAGATGGAAATTTCGACAGACGTAACTTCCTTGACAAGAGCCTAAAGATTGCTGCAATTACCAGCATTGGCGGAATATCCCTTTTTTCAGGATGTAAAGGCAAGGAAGAAGAGCAGGAAGGGGAAGAAAAAGAAGTGTCCCCACCAGAAGATCTGATGCAGGAACATGGACTGTTAAACCGGGTGCTGCTCATTTATGATACTTGTAGAATGCATCTGACAGACAAAAGTTCATTTCCAAAAGAAGCCTTATATAATTCGGCAAATATTATTAGAACATTTGTAGAGGATTATCATGAAAAACAGGAAGAGAATTATCTTTTCCCACGATTTAAAAAAACCAATCAGTTAGTAGATCTGGTGCAGACTTTACTTATTCAACATAATGCCGGACGTACAATTACCAGTCAGATCATGCAGTTAGGCAAAATACAAAATTTATCGGCAGGCGAACATCAAAAATTAATACAGTTGCTCAGTGATTTCAATACGATGTACCGCCCCCATGAAGCAAGAGAAGACACGATATTATTCCCTGCGTTTCGGAAAATAGTCTCAAAGCATGAATACGATTCTTTAGGTGAAGAATTTGAGAAGAATGAACACAAGCTTTTTGGAGAAGACGGCTTTGAAACTATGGTCAATAAGGTAGCAGATATAGAAAAGCAATTAGGTATTTACGAACTGACCCAGTTTACACCAAAAGTATAGACAAGAACCACACTCCTCATTGTTAAAAAAATAATTTACTAAATAAACAATATCATGGCAAACACAAGTAGTAATCCTCTTGAACACACTGCTAACATAAAGAAAGAGTTATCAGCACTTACCGAGCAGTTACGTCAGGACATATTAAAGGTTAATGACCCGGCAGCCAAGGCATTGTTCGAAGTTTCTGCTGAAGTTATTATCGGGATCCAAAAAGCTTTTACCGATTATGAAGAGAAGAATGAAAGTGCCTGGAAAAACTAAATCTTTAATAAAATAAATGCCCGATTTCTTACCAAACAGCTATTTAATATAAGTAGTGATTTTTCTCTCAGGAGTTATTGCATATTTAATTTCCACATTGTCTGGTGGCGGGAATTCTTTGTTACTTGTTCCTATAATTAATTTTTTGATTGGCGGCAAAGCTACTGCTCCTGTTATTAATAATATACCGCTCGCCAACGCCAAAATGATATGCTGCGCCAATCTCAGTTTAAAACGTGACATCTGTTTTAATTTCAT
This sequence comes from Albibacterium bauzanense, assembly GCF_004339765.1. GTDB lineage: Bacteria > Bacteroidota > Bacteroidia > Sphingobacteriales > Sphingobacteriaceae > Albibacterium > Albibacterium bauzanense. The sequence goes on from NZ_SMGO01000002.1 coordinate 1,169,813, forward strand.
AGTCAGAGATTGCTGATTCTTGAAGGTGGCATCATGTTGTTCAACGTTTCCGCTTATTATTTCAGCCTTTCCAAATAAGCTTTCATCAGGGCGATTTCTTCCTCCTGTGATTTAATAATCTGCTCTGATAGTTTCTTTACTTCGGGATCTTTGATGGTGGCATTTTTGCTTGTCATGATAGCGGATGAGTGATGAGGTATCATGCCTTTCATATATTGGATATCTCCAACAAATGTCTGCTGCCTTAAAAAGGTCAAAACAGCAATAAATACAACAACTGCTGATGCTAAAATTATCTTGTTCAATCTTTTATTTGGATACATCTTGCCCATCATCGGCAGCATAAATACCGCCATTGCAGAAACCATGAGAATTGACATGTAAGTCCTTGTAATACTCAAATAAATATGGTTTGCCTCATCGACATTCAGGAACATAATTCCATACATCAGGATGAAGGATATGGCCAGCATTAGAAGGAATTTTTTATATGGACTGCCGCCGTGTTCCATTGTTACGTGTTGATTGTTTTGATTTTCGTTTTTCATGTTTAAAGTTTTAAATTAATTTGTTTATTACTTATGACAGATGATATCTACCAACCTTGTTCTTTATAAAATTGTTCAATTGCATCGCCAATTAAATTGACAGTTAACTGGTCGAGGTCTCCGTCAACTGAGCTCCATGAATTATCACCGTTATTTAATATGGCTACTATTTTTCCATCCAATTCTATCTCAAAAGTTTCATCTTTATGATGCACCTTTAGGTGTGTCGTCTGATCGATACGATTTAATGTCACCGAGATTCTAAAATTACTATCGTCTTTCATTTATATATATTTGATTTTTTATTTAATCCAGCTTCGCACTTCTTAACCTTAACGAGTTAAGGATAACGGATACCGAGCTAAAACTCATGGCTAGGGCCGCGATCATTGGCGAAAGCAGGACGCCAAAAAACGGGTATAAAATGCCCGCTGCAATAGGGATTCCCAAAACATTATAGCCCAAGGCAAAAAACAAATTCCCCTTAATGTTCCCCATTACTTTGTGGCTTAGAAGTCTTGCTTTGGCAATCCCGTTCAGATCACCTTTCACTAAGGTAATCGCTGAACTTTCAATGGCCACATCGGTTCCGGTTCCCATTGCAATGCCAATATCTGCCTGCGACAATGCCGGGGCGTCGTTAATACCGTCGCCAGCCATTGCTACTTTTTTCCCTTCAGCCTGCAAATGTTTTATCTCTTTCAATTTATCTTCCGGCAGCATCTGGGCCTTATATCCATCGAGGTTCAATGTTTCGCTTACCGCTTTTGCTGTGTCCTCGTTATCACCCGTAAACATGATCACCTGTAGACCTTCTTTCTGCAATTTTTGGATGGCTTCCTTGCTCGATTCCTTAATTTTATCGGAGATCACCACAAAACCAATGGCAGATTTTCCTATAGCCAAATAAGAGACTGTTTTGCCTTGTTTTTGCTCTGCTTTTACCTGCTTTTCCAAATCAGGGTTAATTTTTGCCTTGACCTGTTCCATTAACTTTTCGTTTCCAAGGGCGAGGTTTTCTTTTCCAAGCACCCCGATAACACCCTTCCCTGTAATGGCTTCAAAATTGGAAACAGGCTGGACATCTATCTTTTTTTCTTCGCCATAACGCAGCGTAGCCTGCGCCAATGGATGTTCGCTACTGCCATTTAATGATATGATCCTTTGAAGGATATCATTTTCGGTAAGACCGGCATCAGTACTAATGACTTTTTCAACCGAAGGCTTTCCTTCGGTCACCGTTCCTGTTTTATCGATGATAACCACATCAATTGCATTCATTTTTTCAAGGGACTCTGCATTTTTGATGAGTATGCCGGATTTTGCGCCCTTCCCGACACCAACCATGACCGACATGGGTGTGGCAAGGCCAAGCGCACAGGGACAGGCAATAATGAGCACCGCTATTGCATTTACAAAACCATAGACATATGAAGGTTCGGGGCCATAGACCGCCCAGATAATGAAAGTTACGGTAGAGATCAACACCACGACGGGCACAAAATAGCTGGAGATTTTATCGGCCAGTTTTTGAATGGGCGCTTTCGAGCGGCTGGCAGAATTGACCATTTCAATGATCTGCGACAGCAGGGTTTCTGAACCAACTTTTTCTGCAAGCATGGTAAACGTTTTATTGCCGTTTATGGTTCCGGAACTTATCTTGTCACCTGGCTTTTTATCAACCGGAATGGGTTCTCCGGAAATCATGGATTCATCGATTGTTACCTCACCTACTTTGATACTTCCATCCACGGGTACTTTTTCACCGGGCTTAACGCGCAGCAGGTCGCCCTTCTGAATATCATCGATGGAAACGGACGTTTCCTTTTCCCCTACAATTTTTGTGGCAGTATTTGGTGCCAGTTTCAATAGTTCCTTAATGGCACTATTAGTCTTTCCATGTGCACGGGCTTCTAAAAGCTGCCCGAGCAGTACAAGTGTAAGGATTACCGTAGCTGCCTCAAAATACACATAGACGGTTCCTGAATGGGTCTTGAACTGATCTGGGAAAATGCCTGGAAATAATAAGGCCAGTATACTGAAAAGCCAAGCAACCCCTGCACCGATACCGATCAAGGTAAACATATTCAGGTTCCAGGTGATAACCGAACGCCATGCACGCTCAAAAAACATCCAAGTGGAATAAAACACCACCGGAATAGAAAAAGCAAACTGAACCCAGTTCCAATATCTAAGATCCATCAGTTTAAACAGGGGATTACTAGGGATCATCTCCGACATAGAAATAATAAAAATAGGAACCGTAAAAACAGTGGCTATTTTAAACTTGCGCAGTAATTGTTTATACGTTTTATCTTCCTCTTCAACATCTGCACTTATCGGTATCAGATCCATTCCGCATATCGGACAGGCACCCGGCTTGTCACGGATAATTTCTGGATGCATAGGACAAGTGTATTTGGCGGATTTTCTTAAAGACGGTTGCTTAATAAGATCCATTCCGCAGACCGGACAATTGCCAGGTTTATCATAGGTTTTGTCGCCTTCACAGTGCATAGGACAATAATATTTTCCCCCGCTATCTTTCGGTAATGGTTCTGCTATTGTTCCATGATGATGGGGGGCATTAGGATGAGCATCATGAGACTTTGTCCGCTGATGGTTATGCTCATCCGCATGATGATGGCCTGACATCTCAATGGTGTAATTTCCAGTAGCCGACAATGCTTCCTGCAACTTTTCTGTTGGTATATGCTTTTCCATTGTAGCAGTTGCCTCAGGTGGTTCAAGCGTGACTACCGCAGAAATCCCTTTTACTTTATTCAGTGCCTGTTCAACTTTAGTCCGGCAGCCGTCGCAGCTCATTCCGGTTACTCTATAAGTATGTTTCATGTGCTATCAATTTAATAGGTAATTGTAATCCCTCCTCCGTAGCCCATATCACTGTCATAGTGTGTGGACAGAGAGAAGTACTTGGTAACAATATATCTGAACCCTGCCATGTATTCTTTATCGGTATTAGCCATAAAATTCATCCTTAACCTACTGGTTAGCGGAATATCCTCCCGCATGAGCTGAAAGCGCAGCTTGCCCTTACTATCTAGTCGTGCTTCGGCAGTGACCAGCATCGGAAGGATATATTGAACCCCTATAACCGCAGCCTTCCGGTTCTTTTGGTTGCTGACTTGTCCAAATAGATTATTTTCCCTTTCATTGTTCATACTGTTGTAGTGGTAATCAAAACCTATAAAGGGAAACAGCCATTGCATCCTGCCGATATATCGTCCGAAATAAGTTTCGCTTTCATTGCCATGATGTGCCTTTAAGCCAAGTCGCCACTCTGTCGAAAAGCGGTAACGGGTATTGGCCATCATAAATTCACCATCGCTTCCGTTGCTCTCCAGACCAATTGTGGCCATTGGATGATATGCCCTGTCATCAGAATTTAATCCCCGCTTAGCTACTTTTGTGTCCGTGATATCAGTTTTGTCGATCAGCGTATCCTGATAACTAAACACCCTGCCCATGCCGCTCATCATGTGGTATAGGATATGGCAGTGGAAAAACCAGTCACCTCCCTGCTCTGTAGCCGCAAATTCAATAGTGTCACGTTCCATCGGCATAATGTCGAGCACATTTTTCATCGGTGCATTTTCTCCCTGCTCGTTTAGCACCCTGAAATCATGTCCATGCAAGTGCATCGGGTGGCGCATCATGCTGTTGTTGAACATGATGATCCGTACATTTTCTCCTTTTTTAATCAGGATCTTATCACTTTCCGAAACGGTCTTATTGTCCAGCGTCCAGACATAGCGGTTCATGTTGCCGGTAAGATCGAACTTCAGTTCTTTCCATGGTCCTTTAGGCAATGTTGTTTTCTTGGGATCACGAAGCATATTGTAATTGAGGGTTACGATATCCGGGTTATCTTCTGCCATATTCATACTTGACATGCTTTGGTCATTTGGCATTTGCATGCCGGGCATATCGGCTTTTTTGTTATCCGCTTTTGCATTTTCCGCACCGGTTATTTCCGGGTACATGACCGTATTCATGTCCATGATTTGATTCTGCATGTTCATACCTTCCATTTCGATCATGTTGCCTTGCATGTCCATCATGTCATTCATCATTTTCATTCCGGCAAAATATTTCAGTTTTGGCAACTTCTTAGCGGGTACTTTTTCCCCTTTACCCAGCCACAGAGAAGCCGATTTGGTACGGTCTTCAGGTGTTACCAAAAATTCGTAACTCTTATTATCAGGAATAGTCACCACTACATCGTATGTTTCAGACACAGCTATAATTAACCTGTCCACCTCTACAGGTTCAACATCATTACCGTCCGTAGCTACTACCGTTATTTTACCGCCAGAATAGGTAAGCCAGAAATAATCTGAAGCACCGGCGTTTGCGATCCTCAGCCTTACCTTATCGCCCGCTTTAAACTGGGGCTGCTCGTTCTGGTTCTTACCATTGATCAGGAAGGCATCATAATAGACATCGCTGACATCCATTGCAGTCATTCGCTTCCACTCATTATTCACTTTGGTTTTGAAATGGCCTGTTTTGATGGCCTCGGCATAACTTTGGGCAGCGCCCTTTTGTATGGCGAACCAATCGGTGGCATTCTTCAGGCTTCGATGTACTTCTTCAGGTTTCATGTCCGTCCATTCGCTCAGCACTACCGGGATGGTTGGTATATCCCATTCCTTTCTTTTGTTCATGATGAACGCGCCGTACATCCCAATCTGTTCCTGCAATTTACTATGGCTATGGTACCAGTGCGTGCCATGCTGAACGATGGGAAACTTATAGATATAGGTACTGTGTGGTTTAATCGGCATTTGTGTAAGAAAGGGGACACCGTCCATTTTGTTAGGTAAGAATAAGCCGTGCCAGTGTAATGAAGTTTCTTCATCCAGATTATTGTGAACGTAGATCAATGCGGTATCACCTTCAGTAAAGGTCAATGTAGGCATGGGAATTTGCCCATTTACCGCAATTGCCCTTTTTGATTTTTTTCCATAGGTTACTGTGGTATCGGCTATGTACAGATCATAGCGGACGGTGCGTGGAGGCGTGTTGCTTGATATGGTTTTTATCTGGCCTAATTGCGCTTTTGCCTTTTTAATATTCTCCATTGTGGCATTGTCATCTCCCATCTGCATTCCCTTCATATCCTCCATATTGTCCGTCTTTTTAGCGTCCTCTTTCATCGGCATATCCATTCCATCGTGCTTAGCAGGAGCTGTCCTGGGAGCTTCCTTTACCAGTTTCATTCCGCATTTGGGACAATTTCCTGGTTTGGCAGCATGGATTTCCGGATGCATCGGGCAGGTATAGGTTAGCGATTGGGCAGGCTTATCCGTGGCTTGCTTCTGAGGAGGCATTTTCATATCTTCCATGCCATCCATCTTTGCGGGAGGGTTTTTTTTGACTGGTGCAGCGTTTTTTGGCTGAACACTTTTTTTCTTTTGAACGACCAGTTTCATTCCGCATTTAGGGCAGTTACCTGGCCCCGTGCTCTGAACTTCAGGATGCATAGGGCAGGTATAAACAACAGACGGCGCTTTTTTCTGCGCAGGTGCAGTATGTCCTTCATGCTGTGCCTGAGCAAATCCATAGGTGCTCATCAGCAATATATATAATACTATTTTTTTCATTTTTTATTTATTATGTGAAAGACTGTCTGTCATTCTTTGCACCCAATTCAATAACAATTGTTTATCCGCACTGTTTAGTTTTGCCCCATTATGAATCAGCGTATAGGAGGCTAAAGGCATCGTGCCATCTTTTATGCTACCCGCAATTGCTTTTAGCTTGCTCTGTCGTCTACGTGAGGAATAATTGCCGAACTCATTAAAATTGAGTTCCTCTTTCCCGTTTTTAATATGTGAGGCCAGCCACCATCCACCGGGCTGGATATTAGCATACCAGGGATAATCGGTGTTATTACTGTGGCAGTCATAACAGGAGATTTTTAAAATCCCCTGCACTTTTTCTTGCATAGGGTAAATGCGGCTGATATCGGCAGGGTAAGCCTGCCCGCTTGTATTGCGGGCAGGCTGGATGAACTGGATGAGTACCAGCACACCTAATAAAAACAAAAGCCCTTTTTGTACCCTGCCCATAATTAATTCAGTTCTTCCTTAACACTACCACAAGTTGGCATTCCCTTACCCAGGTATGGGTTTTGTATCTCTTTGGTTTCACTGACCCAGCTACCGCCCTTTCCATCATTATACATCGGGCAGTTATCATAATAAAGTTTCTGTCCGGTACTACCTCCTGCTTTAACCAGATCATAAACCTCCTGGCTTAGCATTTCAAAGTGCTCCCGCTGGTGCTTGATGTTTCCGGCATTGGAACCGATATGTTCCGCGTGTTCTTTTGCATCATCGGCAACCTCCGCAAACACTTTAGATTGTTCAGCGGTTAGCGAAGTCTTGTCTACTGCTGCTATTGCCTCAACCAGGCTGTTACCAGCCTGAGCAGCATTTTTATCGTCATCTTTAGTTAATGCATTTTTTAGTTCCAGGTAAGCTGTCACAATCCCTTTGGTGGAAGTTCCGGCAGCTTTAGTTTCCTCAGAAGCCCCGGTTTTGGCTGTATCAGTTGCCATGCTGGTATTATCTGTCTTGGTACCGCTATTACAAGCGGCAAATAATAGGATGGACATAGCCATGCTCAATAATGTTATTTTCATGTTGTTCTTTTTTAAGTTTTTCACCGATTGTTTACCTGCAGCACTCTTGACAAATAAAAATTTGAATATCTTTTTCAGAATACTGTTTATTTTAATCATAGCTAAAAAGTGAAAACAGGTAATGCCCTAAGCTTTTCGCTTAGGGCATTTAAAATGACAAGAATTACTTTATCGTTTCTACTACTTTTCCGCAGGTCAGCATAGCGCTGCCGTAATAAGGATTTTTTACCGTTTTTTCACTGCTTAGCCAATTGCTCTTTTTCATCGGGCAATACATTTGATAAACAGGTTCAGCAGACAGTTTTGAAGCTTTGGCTAAAGCGATCATGTCGGTCGAAAGACCGGCAAAATACTCCCGCTGACTTTTCAGGTCTTTACTCGCGGCTATTTTGCCTGCATCTTCTAACAGCCCGTCCCGATTAGTTATGGTTTTGGCATCGGCACCGTTTAAAGTTTTGACCAATTCCCCGGCTTTGGATGCCGCAAGGTTGACGTTACCACTTACCAGGGCATCTTTAACGCCATAATATAAAGGAAGCAATGCGGGTGTTTGTGCTTGAGTAGCGGCATGGTCATGTTGTGCAAACCCGGTTTGCACGAAGGCAGTTGCAATAAGGGCAACTATTAAAAATATCTTTTTCATTATATTGATTTTAATTGAATAATTATTTAGCCTGAATAGATAATTCTATCCGGAAAAGATTAAACCTTAAATCAAATCTGAAAACTTTGTATGGCTATACGTACGTCAGGAATGGGAGGACGGCAATGCCGGACAAAATACGCATTGGGAACGTTTACTGGAAAAGTATCTGGATTACCTATACGATACACCGTAGAAGGCAATATGAAAAAAGACAAGGATAGCAGGCTATAGTCAAACCCTGGCTGATATAACTTATCAGCTTTGGTTAGTTTTACTACTTCTTCCTTACAACAGTTGTCTTTTGAGCTCTTGGATGCATGATGATTGGTGGCACTCATATCATGATCATGCTCAGCATGGTCATGAGGCTTATTATTTTTGTGAGTATGTTCACTGGAATGAACTTTTTTTTGCTCCTTGTGATGCTCCTTGTTAAAGTCCATATCAGTTCCTACCGCACAAGCAAGGCTTACTATTGTATTCAAAAGAAATACAAAAGTTAGAAAGGCCGCTTTAAACTGTATGGATGAACAGGTTTTCATTTATATAAAAGTAAACTATTATTCTTAATTGCGTACTATCCATCAAAGATAGCCGAACTTCTATTTCTGAACTTACAAAATTTCGTAAAAAACTTACATAATTCTTACCCATCATTTAAGACAGGTAAGAATTATCAGAAAGATCTAAGCGGCTGTTGCCATCTGCTCACAAGCTTGTGCGCATTTACGGCAAGCCTCCGCACATTCCCTGCAGTGCTCCATACCCATTTGGGCATGTTTATTACATTCTTCTGCACAGGCATTACAGACATCGGCACATATTCGGCATAACGCTTCACTGTATTTGCTGCCCAGACTCATTACTTCTGCCGCTGAACGGCAGATTGCAGCGCATTCTATATCTAACTGGATACAACGAGAAAGCATTTTTACATCCTCTTCTTTTAAGCATTCAGTAGCGCAATGGCTACAAGCTACTGCACAGGCTACACACGCCTGAATACAGTCCTGAAATTTTTGATGTGACATAATTTTACTGTTTAATGGTGAACTATTTATTGTTATTTGCTAATAACCACTCCTGGAACTCTTTGATTTCCTTTTCCTGGTCTTCAATAATTTTGGAAGCCATTGTTTTCATCTCCGCATGGGTTCCGTAATCCAGTTCCATTTTAGCCATTTCAATAGCACTTTGATGGTGTCCTGTCATCAGGATCGCAAAATCATGGTCAGCTCTTCCGTTAATAATTTGCAGATCTGCATTACGACCCATCTTTTCCATCCCCATCATCATTTTGGTATCAAACTCCGGTATATTCAGGTGTGGGGCATGTCCCTGCAAAAATGTACTGAGTTGCGCTATCTCCTGGGTCTGGGCGGCGATTATCTTTTGCGCCATCGCCTTCATGGTCGCATCGGTACCGTCCTTTAGTTCTGCATTAGCCATGTCAATTGCACCTTGATGATGCGTTTTCATCATCATTGCAAAATCGTTATCGGGGTCTTTGGTCATCTGCATAGCATTCATCTTGTCCATCATCTGGTGCATGATGTTCATCATTTGGTTTTTGTCGTGTTCCTGGATGGTGATCTGGTTGTCATCATCTTTACTGCATGCCTGTGCAAAAATCAATAGTAAGGCAAGTGATAACATTTTTACTGTGTTTTTCATAATTGTAGATATTAATGAATAATTATTGAGTTATTATATCAGCTTATACTTTATCCAGTGATTTCCTGCTGTTGGATTTCATACTCTTAAACTCCCTCGGGGACAAACCTGTAATTGATTTAAACTGGTTAGAAAGGTGCGCACTGCTGCTGTAACCCATTTTCCAGGCAATCTCATTAAGATTGAGTTCACCATATTGAAGCAGTTCTTTTACTTTTTCAACCTTCTGTTGTATAATGAATTTTTCAATTGTAAGGTCTTCGCTTTCGGAGAATAAGCGGCTCAGATAGTTGTAATCTTTATGCAGGCGATCAGTTAAAACCTGGCTGAAGGTAACGTGCTCAACTAAATCCGAATGATGTATGATTTCTATAATAGTGTTACGGATACTTTCAATCAATTTGTCCTTATCCTTATCGATCAGTTCAAAGCCGAGTACTCTAAGTGAAGCAGCGATTTCTGTTAATTTATTTTCCGAAGGGTCAGGATAGACAAGAGCCGTCCCAAGAGAGATTTCTGAAACCTGTAGATCCAGGTGTTCTAATTGTTGGCGTACAACCATTATGCAACGGTCGCAAACCATATTTTTTATATGTAATAACATTTTTAAAGATCAAGCTAAATGAGAAAAATAGGACACAGAGCGTTCCTGGACTAAGAAATAGTCAAAGCTTGATCAAATCAGAAGGGTACGGTTGGAAATATAAAGTGGTATTTTTAAGATGCCAGGCGGTGCATTGCCCTTTGGCCAATCCATAGATTTTACTTCCTTGTAAGGTATAAAAAGATCATTGGAATCGGTTGGAAAAGTTAAAATTGCAATGGCAGAGAAAAGTGGGCTGCCACCATTCTGGATATTTTCGCTGATGGCATACTCTCCATGCTGGTCACAGCACTTACAATCCTTGTCTTTAGAACACGGTTCTTTTTCATGGGAATGTGGCTTGGCTTTATCGTGGGATTTGGTTTCTTCGCTATGATGATTATTGCTTACCTGCGGTTTAAGTAAATATTCGCCTGCACAATGAACAATACAGACAAACATCCCTGTTGTTAATAACAGGTAGAATGCTGCAAAACTTATGGCACAGGTTTTTCTCATTATCAGGTAACTACCTTAAGGACAAGTCAATTATATGTTTTGTTCTAAAAATTTTAGTTTTTATAAGCAACAAACATCAAGCCGAACAATCGACTTGATGTTGAGTTTAGTTAATTAACTTTTCAATTAAAGCTTTTCTGCTTTATAGCCGGCATCCTCCAGGATATCGATCACTTCCTGGTCATCTATTCCCGGTTTACCATCAATTGTTAATATTTTATCAGGACTTTGGGTGTCCACTTCCCATTTTTCGATATCCGAAAGCTTGTTTAAATGAGGGGTTACGGCAGCTATACATCCGCCACATTTGATATTGGTTTTAAATTTTAATGTTTCCATGATTTGTTATTTTTATATTAATTGAGAAAATTTAAGACGAAGGCTATTGCTGACAATTATGTAAAAATCACTTACTCCCTTCATAGCAATCATACTCCGGTTCATATTTAAAATAACCAAAGCAGATCATTTCCTTCATACACCTGTGATAGGTGCTGATTGCAGCAATCTTGCTTAATCTCATGTTTCTTTTCGAGAGATTTTAAACTGAACGGTGTAGTTTTGGCTTTGCCAACATGTAAGTAATGCTATATGAATACTAAGGTGCGATGTATTCACAATCCATCATACTTAGAGGTTCACAGTAATAGTCCATGGTATCTCTACTTATCGTTTTCCGATTCGATAGAGAAACAGCATCCACACTCCAAACGCCACAATAAAAGCAGGTAGCGGATTTTTCATTGTTGTACCTGCCAGAAATGCTCCGGTAGCAATAATGCAAGTCAGGAAAAATAAAATCAGATTTTTCATGATATTCAAATTTAAGGTTTTCAATTAATTAATAAACCTGCATGGTCCAATAAGTAAACCATGCAGGCGTCAGTTTTACGCAGCATTTTTTATTGATCTTTCTTTCTTTTGTTTCGCTGCTATCTTCATATCTAACCTTCTTAATAGGCCAATAACTTTAATCTGTACTTCATCAACGATACTCCAATCTTTTTCAATATAAATATCTGTTGTGCGGTGTTCGTCGTCCACATGATTCAGAGCTAATGCAACGTCATCCTTACTTATGCGGCAGGCATTTCGTGCCACTGTTGCAAATGTGTGCCGCGCCCAATAAATTGTTGCTCCAGGAATATCTGTCATCTTTCTCAGTTGCTTCATCCCCTGGCTTAGCGCCGTATCGAAAACACCGTACGTAGAATAACGGACAGATAACTTTTCAATGTACTTTTCTAACAAGGGCTTGGCTTCTTCAATAACCTTAATACTGATAAACGCATTGTCTTTTCTTCGGCCTTGTGTTTTTGCCCGGTTATAGTCAATTCTTCCGTTCCTAACATCTTTTCTTGTTAAATGATAAAAGTCTACTGCATTCATCCCGCATAAATAGAACGAAAGTATATAAATCTCTTTTGCTAATTCGGCCCGGCTGCCAGCTTTGGTTACGCAATCCCTTATCGCCCTAACTTCTTCCAAACTATTGTTTCTTTTCCTGGTAAGTGGGGCGGAACCGACTTTGTACTTTTTAAACGGATAATGCTTGATCCTGTAAATGCCCAGGTCTTCGTTATTATACATATTACAAGCGGCATTGAACAGCGTACGCAGGTCACGCATGTGATTATGGAGACCGCTATCGGACAGGCCGTCAATTGTCTTCTCCTTTGTTTGACCATCCTCGGTAACAATACGGGTCATGGTACGCCTGCTCCTTAGAAATCTTTCATAGGAAACCAGCATATTTGAATTGATCTCTGTAATAGATACAGAATCCCGTTTGAAATAATCGATCAGACTGTTTCGTACTGTACGATGGGTGCCCGCCGTTCCGGTACGGTTTTCCTTTTTCAGCTGCTCAATGTGCAGCTGGCAGAACTTAATAAAATCTACATGAGCATCTTTGTCCCGCAGATAATCCCTTAGAGATTCTGCATTAAAGAAGTTGAGCTTTTCGCCAAGTTCACTGATAATTTTGCGGTAGCCTTTCAGCTGGTCATCGATCAGATCGTTTACAAAATTGTCTTTGATCTTTAGTTTTGCCGTTAATTGTTTCTTGACTACATAATGGTTAGTGTCAATAAACTTTCTTTGGTCTTTGTGATGGACACAGATTTTTACGTTGTAGGTGCCATCTGCTTTCTTGTGGTGTTCATAAACTTTCGCGCTTACGGTTGCCATAATTTTCTTTTTAGCACGCAAAAATTTCCGTTACGTATTTGTTACGGTTTTGCGTAGAGTTTAACAAAAAATTATGTAAAACCTGCTTTAAAGGGATTTCTTCAAAGCATGATTGCTGACGGTAATCAGCATCAGAAAACAAAAAAACCGCCTCCGAATTTCTTCGTTAGACGGTTTTTTAGTGGGCCCAGCTGGGCTCGAACCAGCGACCAAGAGATTATGAGTCTCCTACTCTAACCAACTGAGCTATAGGCCCTTACGCATTTTTTTGCTGTCTGCGTGAGACAAATTTAGACAAATTTTTCATGCTTTTAACATCTTTTTCTTTCTTTGGAGAATCCCCCAAGATTTTCAAAAATGTTTAGCTTAAAAAGCTTGCTTTCAACTCTTTAGCTCAATGATTATGAGTCTTCTACTCTAACCAACTGAGCTATAGGCGCAGAATTCAGTTTGGGTTTTGAGAGGGCAAATGTACATATTTGTAACTATAATTTGAAAAAAATATGCGAAATATACACAATATCATTTTTGATTACGGGAATGTCATTTTTCAGATAGACTTCTTAAGAACACGACAGGCTTTTCAAGCACTTGGAATTCAGGATGCTGATGCTTTTTTCTCTCATAAGGAGCAGCATAATCTGTTTGATAAACTGGATATGGGAAAGATATCTGCTGTTGAGTTTTATGAAGGTATAAGAGAGATTTCCGGGCAAAAAGAGCTTTCTGACAATCAAATCAGAGATGCCTGGAACGCTTTATTGATAGGTGTTCCACAAGGAAATCATGATATTCTGTTAGAGATGAAGTCAAAATATCGTACATTTTTATTGAGTAATAATAATGAGATTCACTATCAATTTTTGATGGATTATTTAAAGAGAGATTTTGGTTTGGCAGATAATTCTGGGTTCTTTGAAAAGGATTATTACTCTCATTTGATGGGGATGAGGAAGCCTAATCGTGATATATTTGAATTTGTAATTAAGGAACAGAACTTGGTGCCAGAGCAAACCTTGTTTATTGATGATAGCCCGCAACATTTGCTGACGGCAAAAGAATTGGGGCTTCAAACGGTGCTGTTAACTTCACCTGATACGCTTCAAGAGCTTATTAAAAGATTGGATCTTTAAGTTAAAGGGCTAAGTTCTATTTATTGAAGGTGTTTGCGTTATTTAGAATGTTTACGCCTTTTAATTTCTTTTATAATTAAGTTTAATTCCCTGCTAGTTTGTCCACTAACTGAAGTGTTTTCTTGTGCTCGTCTTAATAGATAGGGCATTACTGCTTTAACAGGACCATAGGGCATGTATTTGGCAACATTGTAACCAGAAGCTGATAGGTTGAAACTAAGATTATCGCTCATGCCTAAAAGCTGAGCGAAATATATTCCGGGATGGTTGCGTGATAGGTTCTGTTTATCAATTTCTGAGGCTAAAAGAAGGGAGCTTTCTTCATTATGTGTTCCTGCCATGAAAGCAATTCGGTCTAAATGATCTAAGCAGAAAAGGATTGCTTCATTGTAATCTCTATCTGCTGCATCTTTAGTAGATTGGATAGGTGAGGGATATTCTTTTTCTTGTGCACGTTCACGTTCAATTTCCATATAGGCCCCACGAACAAGTTTGGCTCCTAAATAGAATCCGTTAGTTTGTGCCAATAAGAAATCATTTTTTAAGGAGGTTAACTTATCATGACGGTATAATTGATAGGTATTAAATACAATTGGTTTTTCACGATTGTATTTTTGCATCATCTCTAATGCTAAATTATCTATTACATCTTGAATCCATGAAAATTCAGCATCTATTAAAACCTGTAGGTCTGTTTCGAAACAAGCTTTACATATACGATCTATACGAAGTTTAATATATTCAAACTCTTGGTTTTCCTTGGTGTTTAAATTCTCTTTTGCATTAATTTTTTGGAGTAATTCAAATCTACCTAATCCGGTTACCTTGAATACAGAGAAAGGCACAAGATTGTCTTTTTGAGCGCGTTTAATTGTTTGTAATATTTCTTCGCACGTAGCATCGAAATCGGCTTCTGTCTCTTCACCTTCAACAGAGTAGTCTAATATGGTATGAACATTATAAGATGCCAGATGTTGAATGGCTGCTTCGCAATCTGTTATATTTTGACCGCCACAGAAATGTTTGAAAATAGTATTCTTAATGATTCCTTGAATAGGTAGCCCAATTTTAAGTGCGAAATTAGTTACATAGCTACCAAACTTCACTAAGGGGTTTATTGAGATAAGCTTAAATAACCAGTATGCTCGTTTAAGGTCAGTATTAGATTTACTTTTAAAGGCTATTTCTGTATTTTCGAATGAAAGTACTTTTGTTCTCTTATCCACGATAATCATTTTTTTTGATTCAGCAAAAGTAAATATAAATTGAGTCCAAAATTCATTTATTTGAATAGATTTTCAGCTAATAAAGAGGCAATTACCATAAAATTATTACAAAAACTTTTGATCATATGTTGTATCTTTCATTGTGAATTTGAAACTAGATATATTTAATAATATACATTAACCTAAAATAAAAGACATTATGAAAAAGCCTTATTTACTTATTGGTGCTTTGGTTGCAGGAACTATCCTGTTTGCCGGCACAGTTAATCGATCTAACAAGCCGTCGTACGGTTTTGTTACCGGTGAGCCTGAGATTCAATCAATAACATCTCTTGCTTTTGGACCGAATGGAACCTTGTTTTTAGGAGATTCTAAAAATGCTTCTGTTGTAGCTTTAGAAACAAAAGATATCACTCCGGTTGAAAAGGCAGAAGCTGTTGCGATGAAAAATATTGATCAAAAAGTTGCAGCGGCTTTAGGAACTCAAGTACAGAATATAACTATTCGCGATATGGCTGTTAATCCTATCTCGAAAAAAATATATTTGGCAGTAGAGTCCGGCGATGGAACTCCGGTTTTACTTACAGTTGATGGAGATAAGATTTCTTCTGTTTCATTGAACAATGTAGGTTATGCTACTGTAGCCTTAAATGATGCACCGGCAGCGGATGCAAAAGATCAGAGAGGAAATTCATTGCGTATTTCTTCTATTTCTGATATTGGATTTTCTGATGGAAAGTTAATGGTAAGTGGTTTGTCTAATAAAGAGTTTAGCTCTTCTTTTCGCAGTATCCCTTTCCCATTTACTGATAGCCAGGATCAAGCTTCGTTAGAAATTTATCATGCGGCTCATTCTAGATATGAAACAACTTCTCCAATTAGAACATTTACAACAACAGAGATAAGTGGCAAGAAATATCTTGTAGCTAGTTATACATGTACACCATTGGTTTTGTTTCCATTAGATGAATTGAAGTCAGGAGCGCATGTTAAAGGAAGAACAGTTGCCGAAATGGGAAGTGGGAATTCTCCATTGGATATGATTACTATGAAAAAGGGTGATGAATCTATGTTAGTAATGTCTAATACTAATAGACCTGTTTTTATAGTAGATTATAAAGATATTGAAGGTTATCAAGGTTCATTAACTACACCGGTTCCTGAAAACTACCAGACAGCGGGTGTAGATTTTAGATCTATGAATATGGTTAATGTGATTCAACTTGATAAGCTAGATGATACACAAATGGTAATGATTCAGCGCAAAGCTAATGGTGATTTAGATCTTTTAACTTCGAATGAAAGATCGCTTTAGTGAATATTAAACAATTGTTTGGAAGTGCAATGAAGATTAAGTTATATGTAAGATATAGCTTAGTATTCATTGCACTTCTAGTTTTATTTGCTTGTAATCAAGAGAATAAAGCTAGTGATATACACCTTATATGGGATCAACAGAGGCCAGTTGCCCTTTCGATATCAAAGAATTTGATTGAAGATGAGATCGACCCGTCAAAATCTGATCTGCAGGTTCGGCTTGTGGAAGATAATAATTCTGTATCTATACTTGGAAATTATAAATATAACGATGATGATATTGTTTTTGAACCGGTAATTCCTTTTTCAAGAGGATTGCATTATGAAGTTTTTTATAAGGATAAAAGTATAGGTATTGTTGAAGTTCCATTAGCTGATATTTCAGAAGCCTCTATTTTAGAGGAAATATACCCAACAGCTGATACATTACCAGAGAATGTTTTAAAAATATATCTTCAGTTCTCTAAGCCTATGCGTACAGGAGAGTCGGAAAAATATATAGCCATTATAAAAAATGAGAAGGATACTGTTTCGGGGGTTTTTCTGAATTTAGACCCGGAGTTATGGAATGAAGATAGAACTGTATTGACAGTTTGGCTTGATCCAGGAAGAATAAAACGTGATTTGATTCCAAATTTAACTTTGGGTGCACCGTTGGTAAATCATACGAAATATAGTATTGTGGTATCCGAGAATTGGCTTAATGCACAGGGGCTGAAATTGAAAGAAAGCTTTGTAAAAACATTCTTTGTTTCAGAGAGAGATAGCTTGTCGCCAGATATAATAGATTGGGCTTTGGAACTACCCCGTTCAGGATCTAAAGATCCTTTAAAAGTGTATTTGAAAGAGTCGTTGGATTACTTTTTATTGAATGAAACGATTCAAGTATTAGATGAAAAGAATAAGGTTCTTCCTGTAAAAATTAATGTCAGAGATAAGGAAAGGTATGTCGATTTTATTCCATTAAACAATTGGACAGCAGGACAATATAAGATTCAGGTTCAGTCGCGCTTAGAAGATTTAGCTGGGAATAATTTAAATCGGCCTTTTGATAGGGATCTCACAAAAGAGAACAAGCTTAATCCTGATAAATTTCAAGATATTCTTTTTGTAATCGAGTAAGGTACTCATTGTTAAAACTCCCATTATATTATTAGGTTATTTTTATAGATTAGCCGTAACTTCGGCCTTATGATTGAATTTAAGATTGAAACAGAATATATCCCTCTTATATCATTATTAAAAGCAACAGGATTAGTGGAAAATGGTGGAGAGGCACAGGCAGTTGTTTCTGAGGGCATGGTGTTTTGTAATGGTGAAGTAGAACTGCGTAAACGGTTTAAAGTTAGACCGGGCACTTCTGTTGAATTTGAAGGACATACAATTAAGGTTATATAAACAATAGGTATAGAATATTTAGGTTACCCGGTTAAAATGAAGACAATAGACAGTATAGGTTACACCATATTTTTTGAAAATCGATTTGATAGTTTGATCCAATTCCTTAACGAAAGGACTTATTCTAAAATATTTATTCTAACAGATAGAAATACGGGAGAGCAATGTTTGCCGATATTGACTGCTGGTATGCCTGTAGGCTTTGAGTATGACATTATTGAAGTTGATCCGGGGGAGGAGAATAAGAATATAGATTTCTGTATAGGAGTCTGGAAAATGTTGCTTGATTTCGGAGCAGATCGAAATTCTTTATTAATTAACTTGGGAGGTGGGGTAGTGACTGATATGGGTGGCTTTGCAGCATCCACCTTTAAACGTGGAATTGATTTTGTTCAAATACCTACTACTTTATTGTCACAGGTTGATGCTTCTGTCGGTGGAAAGACAGGAATTGATATGGATTCGGTGAAAAATATCATTGGAACATTTACTCAGCCTCAAGC
Source organism: Albibacterium bauzanense (assembly GCF_004339765.1). Taxonomy (GTDB): domain Bacteria; phylum Bacteroidota; class Bacteroidia; order Sphingobacteriales; family Sphingobacteriaceae; genus Albibacterium; species Albibacterium bauzanense. Next base: position 1,188,220 of record NZ_SMGO01000002.1, read on the forward strand.
TGTATTTATTAATGCTGATTTTTTAAGAACGCTTGATAAAAGACAGTTGATTTCTGGATATGCTGAGATGATGAAACATGCTTTTATTTTTGATGCTGATTACTTTCAAGAAGTAAAGGAAATTGATTTTGACCATATTGATGAGGAGCTGATTTATCGATCAGTTGGAATTAAAAATAAGGTTGTAACACAAGATCCAAAGGAGAAGGGATTGCGAAAGATTTTAAACTTTGGACATACTATTGGTCATGCTGTTGAAACAAATTCTTTAGACAAGGATAAAAATCCATTATTACATGGAGAGGCTATAGCCATAGGTATGATTTGTGAAGCTTATCTTTCTTATCAATATAATGGTTTGAAAGAGAGCCAACTCACTGAGATAGTTGAAGCTATTAGAAATATTTTTCCTGATTATAATTTAAAGTCAGAGAGTTTTTCTGCTTTAATTGATATCATGAAGAATGATAAAAAGAATAGCGATGATAAAATCGGTTTTGCCTTATTAACAGAAATAGGAAGCTGCGATTTTAATCATTACTTAGATGAGAATAAAATAAAGTCAGCTTTGACTTATTATCAAGAGACGATTGGAAATTAGCTCTCGATAATAAGTCAAATTGCATCTGCATATCTGCATATATGCTGTAGTTATTATATTGGTAGATAAGGCGAAGTAACTTTAAAGTATATAAAAATAATAGCGTTTTTATAGTTCAGGCTGACCGGCGTCTACCCAGGCACTATACCAAAAGCTGCTTAATGTGATAATGGCACCTCGCATTTGCCTTTCGATCATGCCATTTAATGCTTGGTGATAGGCCTCTGAATAAGCTTGTGAATAGCTTTTTATTAAAATATTGTTTCGGTTCTCAAAAATGTATTTGCGATCATTCGGGAATTCTTGATTTAAACGTTTTTCGATTATAAGGACAGAGTCTGTTAGTGAAAAACTATGCTTTATAATCTCCCAGGCTTTTAAAAGTGGTGCGTCTATATATTGTGCTTTCCCGACAAAGAAATTGTAACTTGAGGCATAGATCTCGGGTAGGCGGCTTTCCCAGAAAGCATGGATGCCCTCTTGGTCAGTTAATTGGCCATTATAATTTTTGGTGGTATGTAAAGGAGAATGAGCATCGGCAATATAATGTCCTATATCTGCAGAGATACGTAAAATACGTTGGGTGTTTTTTTCTTTAAAAGCATTGACTAATTGAGTATAACTGAAATGGATTTGCCAGGGTAATATTCCATTCGTTCTTAATGTGTCTTCTGGTATTTTATTGATAGCATCTTGCCAATATATGGGGATACTGTCAAATGGGTTTTTACCGTAAGCATCTATATCAATAAAGTGGCGCTCAGCCTCCTCAGAATTAACGTATCTACGCTTATCAGCATCAACAGCATGTTCACTTATATAGGTAATATGTTTTTTGTAAAAACTGGCTAACGGGACAGGTAAAGTAAATACGGCAGCCTCATTAATCATTCGATGTGCATAAAAGCCCCATGAACTGAATAAAATGATCAGGAAGAATGATAAACCCAATGATAAAAACCACCGCATTTATCTAACATATGGATTTATTGATATAAAACCCAATATTGAGGACGACTTGATAATGGGGTAATATTTTTTTAAAAGGTTTGATAATTTAAAATTTTCATGGTACATTTGCAGTCCGAAAAACATTAAAGGAATAAAAGCTAAAAAAATGGCAAATCATAAATCAGCTATAAAAAGAATTAGAGCAAACGCTGCAAAGCGCTTAAGAAATCGTTACCAAGCAAAAACAACGCGTAATGCAATTAAAAAATTACGTTTAACTACTTCTAAAGAAGAAGCGGCTTCACAGTTGCCACAAGTGGTTTCTATGATAGATCGTCTTGCTAAGAAGAATGTAATTCATAAGAAAAAAGCATCAAACAATAAATCTAAGTTAACTAAGTTCGTTAACGCCTTATCATAAAATATTAAAGCCTTTTTGGTTTTCAGAAAAGGGTTACTGTTTACAGTAACCCTTTTTGTGTTAACCCTCTTTAGCTACTTTAGCAAGTATTTCTTGTAATTTTGCCTTATCGTGCATGTAAGGTTCTAAGTCGAGTAAATCAACTTTTCGAAATTCTATTGGGTGGCTTTCACTTTGTAAAGATATATATCCTGATTTAAGTGGCTGTCCATCCTTTTTAACTGCCGGATCGAAATTGGATACACTTCCACCTCCAATTCGTGGCTTCTCATAAGTTAATACTGTATCGCCTTCTATAATATGGTGAATGATTGAATCACCTAATACTAAAAATTCTGCTCGTACCCATTGGTCTCCACTATACGTTTTACTGGTTGAATTTATACAATGAGGAGTATAAAGTTTTCCATCAATTTCAACTTCTGTTCCTGGTGTACAGAGATTTCCTGTAGTACGTTCATTAACACCATCTCCACCTAAAAGCTGAGCTTCGATTGAGATCGGGAAGTCTTGATCTTTTAACATAGTTCTAGGATCTTGCCCGTGTAACATAGCTCCACTATTGCGTAATGCCCATGCTTCACCACCATTTACTTGCTCACCTACAAATCGATATTCAATTCGTAGCAGATAAGCTGAAAATGGTTTTTTGTAGAAGATATGGCCAAATTGGTTATCGAAAGTTTTGTATCCATCATATGATACCTTCATGACACCGTTTTCTACACGAAAAGTATTGGCAAAATTATCATTTAGCTCATGTTTGGAAATTTTAACAGTCCAATCGTTTAAATCTTTGCCATTAAATAAGGAGATCCAATTTACATCGTCTTGGGAACGTTTTATTAACATGCTGGATGATGCAATTACTATAACCGCTAAAATGGATAAGATTACTGTTTTTCTAATTATTTTCATTTCGGTTGAATTAGTCATTTATTTAAAAGTAGTAATTAATTTTTTCTTATTAGTTATTAGTTGATACGTTAATTCCTAATTTCTTTATCATACTTGGTGTTTCTTCTTCTTATTGCAAGACTATCTCTATTTTGACCGCATGGAATCACAATATAAACCACATATTTCAATTAATCTATGGGCAGAAGGAGATAGACCCCGGGAAAAGATGTTAATTCAAGGAAGACGATCTCTAAGTGACGCGGAACTGATTTCTATCCTTATTGGAAGTGGAGGTAAGAATGAATCAGCAGTAGAACTCAGTAGACGTATCTTGAATGAGAATGGGAATAATTTAAATCAGTTAGCTAAACTCTCAGTTGAGGACTTTTTTTCTTATAAAGGTATTGGAGAAGCAAAAGCAATGGCTATTGTTGCTGCTTTAGAACTGGGACGAAGGAGGGATGAAACACTTGAGATTAAAAAAAAGCAGATTGTTGTTAGTAAAGATGCTTATGATGAATTAAAATCGTTGTATATGGATTTAAATCATGAAGAGTTCTGGATTATAATATTAAATCAAGCGAATAGGGTTCAAAGTAAACAACTAATTAGTAAAGGAGGAAGATCTAGTACGGTAGTTGATGCAAAGATGGTTTTTGAGAGTGCATTGCAGAATAAGGCTAGCGCTATTGTTTTAAGCCATAATCATCCTTCTGGAAATTTAACACCTAGTGATCAGGATTTGATTTTAACTAAAAAACTGGTTGAAGGAGGAAAATTGCTTGACATTAAAATTTTAGATCATCTGATATTTTCTAATAATACTTATTATAGTTTTTCTGACGAAGGGCTTCTGTAAATTCTGCAAACTTGATGCGAATTTATATCTTTGCATAAATTCTAAAACAGTAAGACACTCGCATGAGAATATCATATAATTGGCTCAAGGACTTTTTAAAAATAGATAAATCACCTGAAGAACTATCCGAAATATTAACAAATATTGGACTAGAAGTTGAAAGTGTAGAAGAGGTAGAGGATATTCCAGGTGGGCTTGCAGGTTTAGTTATAGCAGAGGTGTTGAGTTGTGAGCAACATCCAAATGCTGATCGTTTGCGTATAACCACAGTCAATAATGGAAATGAAAGCCCGTTACAGGTTGTATGCGGTGCTCCTAATGTGGCTAAAGGACAAAAGGTAATACTAGCCGGAGTGGGTACTACTGTTTTTCCTTTAGAAGGTGAACCTTTTAAGATTAAAGAATCTAAGATACGTGGTGAACTTTCACAAGGGATGATCTGTGCTGAGGATGAGATTGGATTAGGGAAGTCGCATGATGGTATTTTGGTTTTACCTTCTGATGCGAAGGTCGGTGTATTAGCAAAAGATCATTTTAATATACAGTCAGATTCTATTTTTGAAATTGGCCTGACTCCAAATCGTTCTGATGCAGCATCTCATTTAGGTGTTGCGCGTGATGTAGCTGCCTTTTTGCGAAAGGATTTTAAATTGCCAGATGTTTCGGCAGTTGGTTTTGATGACAGTCAGAATGAGGTTAAAGTTTCTATTGAAGATGAAGCTGCATGTCCAAGATATACTTCATTGACAATAAAGGGAATAACAGTAAAAGAATCACCAGAGTGGTTGAAGAATCGTTTATTAGCTATTGGAGTTCGACCGATCAATAATATTGTTGATATTACAAACTATGTTCTGCATGAGCTTGGCCAGCCACTTCATGCTTTTGATGCTGATCAGATAGTTGGAAAACAAATCATTGTTAAGACTTTACCAGAAGGAACATCTTTTATAACGCTAGATGAAATTGAGAGAAAGCTATCTTCAAACGATTTAATGATATGTGATACAGAAAAAGCACTGTGTATTGCCGGGGTTTTCGGTGGACTTTCTTCTGGAATCAAAGAATCTACAACATCTGTATTTTTAGAAAGTGCTTATTTCAATGCAGTTTCTGTTAGAAAGACTTCAAAATACCATGGCTTAAAAACGGATGCATCTTTTCGCTTTGAAAGGGGAACGGATCCTGATATCACAGTTTTTGCTCTACAGAGAGCTGCTAAATTAATTTTGGAGCTGGCAGGAGGAGAGATTATCGGTGGAATATCTGATATTTATCCAAATCCCATTAAGCCGATTAATGTGTCGGTTACTTACAGAAATGTCCAGAAGTTAATTGGTAAAGAGATTCCTAAGGAGGAAATTAAAGCAATTATAGAATCATTAGGAATCCGCGTTTTAGGAGATAACGGAGAGGTTTTAGAAGTAGAAGTTCCGCCTTACCGCGTAGATGTGACACGTGAAGTGGATATCGTTGAGGAGGTACTGCGTCTTTATGGTTATAATAATATTGAAATCAGCCAGCAAATAAAGGCTTCGTTGAACACTTCTCCTAAGCCAGATAGAGAGTTGATTGAAAACCAGATTTCCGATCTTCTGATTGGAAACGGATTTCATGAAATCTTAAATAACTCTTTAACTAAGATTGCATATGCTGATAAGCCAGATGAGGCTGTGCGCATTATAAACCCTTTAAGTAGTGATTTGGATACAATGCGCCAAAGCTTATTGTATTCTGGACTGGAAGTCATTGCTTATAATCAAAAACGGAAAGTTCCTGATTTAAAGCTCTTTGAATTTGGAAAGGTGTATTATAAACTGCCTAATGGTTATAATGAAAATAAACGTTTAGGTGTGTTTTTAACAGGAGATATGCATCGTGAACAATGGAATAATATTGATGAACGAGCTTCTTTCTTTGATCTAAAGGGTATTGTTGATGGAATATTGGGCCGGTTAAATATTAAGAAATTTCAGACAAGAGATGTAACAATAGATGCCTTTTCTTATGGGTTGACTTATGCTAGAGGTGAACAGATATTTGTAAATTTTGGGGCTATTGACAAAAAGGTTTTAAAGCAGGTGGATGTTCAAGGGGAGATATTCTATGCTGACTTTAATTGGGATATCATCTTGAAAAGTATAACGAATAATAAGATAGTCTATAAAGAGGTCTCGAAATTCCCGTCAATACGAAGAGACCTTGCTATTTTGGTTGATGAAAAGGTTTCATTTGCATCTTTAAAGGGAATAGCAGAGAAGACAGAGCGAAAGATCTTGCATGAAGTTAATGTTTTTGATGTTTATCAAGGTGATAAATTGCCAGAAGGTAAGAAGTCTTACGCCTTAAGCTTTATATTCCAGGATGAAGAAAAAACATTGACAGACAAACAAATTGATTTAGTGATTCAAAAATTTATACTTAACTTTGAGAAAGAACTTAATGCTGAAATAAGAAAATAAGAAAAAACGCATGCCAACTGTTTCTGACCAATTAACCCGTATAGTTGACCGATCAACCAAAATCATTGACTTATGTGTTACTTTACAGGAAGAGAATGACTTACTAAAGCTTGAGAATCAATCACTAAAAGTTGCTGTAGACGTAAGTACAGAAAAAATAAAGAACTTAGAAGAAAAAATAAAGGCACTTACCGTAGCAAGATCTTTAGATGGTCTAAATGAGAGTGTTGAATTAATAAATGAGAAAAATATTGGCATAAAGCAAAAAATTGACGATTTTGTGCGTGAAATTGACAAGTGTATTTTGTTACTTAAATAAAACGGCAGATTGCCGGCAAACAAGGCTCAAATGGGAGAGATTTCCATAAAAATAAATATTGCAGATAGAATTTATCCTCTTCGGATAGCAACTGAAGAAGAAGAGGTTATAAGAAGAGCTGCAAAGCTAATAAATGATCGCATGAAAGAGTTTCAAGACAATTATGCGGTTCGGGATAAGCAAGATTTGCTATCTATGTGTGTGTTACATTATGCAACAGCTACGTTGAAAGCGGATGATTCTTCAAAACAAGAAGATAAAGAAGTTGCAAAAAAGGTACATCAGTTAGATGAATTGCTGTCAGGTTTTTTTAGCTAAATATAACGTTCTTTAAAATAGAGCCATAAAAGTTTAGCCGCAGTTAAATGTGGGTTTCACTATTTAAAACTTAACGCTTCAATATTACATGCGTGAAATAGGTGTATTCTATTTGGTTTCCATCTAGAAATGATCAAAACGCAAATCCTGTATAGATGAAGTTTTTAATATATGAAACCCTTGTTTTCCTGCGGTTTTTTTTTGATAATTATATAAATGAGATTTGAGTTAAACAGATAGAGACTCATAATATTTGAAAATAAATATGGAATCAATACTATACATCATTTTAGGTCTCGCAATAGGAGTAGTTATAGGCCGATACCTCCTTCGAAATATATTTAAGAAACAGGAGATTGCTGTTCAGAATAAAGCCAAGAAGATATTAAAAGAAGCTGAGCTGAATGCAGAACATCTGAAGAAAAACAGACTGTTAGAAGCTAAAGAGAAATTCCTTCAATTGAAATCGGAACATGAAACTGAGGTAAGTCAAAGGAATAATACGCTTAATCAGCGAGAAAATAATGTACGTCAGAAAGAGCAATCTATAAACCAACGTTTGGAAAAGATTAATCGTGAATCTCAGGATTTAGAGAATCAGCGTAAGAATCTTGATAGATTAGTTGAGCTTAATGAAAAACGACAAGAAGAGGTTGAGAATCTAAAATCTCAGCAAATTGTTCAATTAGAGTCTATTGCTGGTTTATCTGCAGAAGAAGCAAAAAATCAATTGGTTGATAATCTAAGAGAAGAAGCTCGTACAAAGGCTCTTAGTCAAATAAAAGATATCGTTGCAGAAGCTAAATTAACCGCTAGCAAGGAGGCAAAGAAAATCGTTATTCAAACAATTCAAAGACAAGCTACAGAAAGTGCAATCGAAAATACCGTTTCTATTTTTCACATTGAAAGCGATGAGATTAAGGGTAGGGTGATTGGAAGAGAGGGTAGAAATATACGTGCATTAGAGGCTGCAACAGGCATTGAGATTATAGTTGATGATACTCCTGAAGCAATTATCTTATCCGGCTTTGACCCTATACGTCGTGAAATAGCCCGTTTAGCATTGCATAGATTGGTTACTGACGGACGTATTCACCCTGCTCGTATTGAAGAAGTTGTGGCCAAGACGAAGAAACTAATTGACGATGAAATTGTAGAGATTGGAGAAAGAACAGTAATTGATTTGGGCATACATGGTTTGCATCCTGAATTAATTAGAATGGTGGGTAGAATGCGCTATCGTTCGTCTTATGGCCAAAACTTGTTACAACACTCGAGAGAGGTAGCGAATTTTTGTGCAACCATGGCAGCAGAGCTTGGTTTAAATGTGAAAATGGCTAAGCGTGCAGGTTTACTTCATGATATTGGAAAGGTGCCAGATGATAATCCTGAACTGCCACATGCTATTCTAGGTATGCAGCTTGCAGAGAAATATAAAGAACACCCAGATGTGTGTAATGCTATTGGTGCTCACCACGATGAAATAGAAATGACATCGATGATTTCTCCGATTGTCCAAGCTTGTGATGCTATATCCGGCGCAAGACCTGGAGCAAGAAGAGAAGTAGTAGAAAGCTATATTAAACGTTTGAAAGATTTGGAATCACTGGCATTATCATATCCTGGTGTTGAAAAAACTTTTGCAATTCAAGCAGGACGTGAGCTAAGGGTGGTTGTTGAAAGTGAAAAGATCACTGATGCACAATCTGAGACTTTAGCAGCAGATATCTCTAATCGTATTCAGACTGAAATGACCTATCCGGGACAAATAAAGGTAACCGTAATCCGCGAAACCCGCTCCGTTTCATTCGCGAAATAAAGTGCTATGAATAAAAAGAATATTCGGAATAAGAAGCCAGTGAGTAAGGTTGATGCGCTTTTTCTTCAATATGCTGATAGCCATCAGAACTCAACGAACATTCTGATTCATTGGATATGTGTTCCACTTATTGTATTTGGTATTTTTGGTTTAGTATGGAGTATTCCTTTTCCTCATATCGATTTCTTAGGTAAATATAATGGCTTCATCAATTGGGCTTCCTTTCTTGTTGCGTTTTCCATTTATTATTATTTGAAATTATCTCCTACCTTATCGTATGGAATGTTATTGATAATAGGATTATTTAGCTATTTTATTGTGCAGTTAGAATATTGGGAATTAGCAGGCGGTCCGGCACTTTGGTTGGTATGTTTGATAATTTTTATTTTATCATGGATTGGACAGTTTATTGGGCACAAGATTGAGGGTAAGAAACCTTCATTTTTAACTGATTTGAAATTTTTATTAATAGGGCCAATATGGTTATTAGCTAAGGTCTATAAGAAGGTCAGGATCCCTATTTAAATATTTTTCTTTGTTAAGGAAAGAGAAGATGAGAGTTTTATATGCCATACAGGGAACTGGGAATGGCCATCTATGTAGGGCGATGGATGTTGTTCCTTGCTTAAAAAAGATTGCGGATGTTGACATTTTATTAAGTGGAACTCAAGCCGATATTCAATTGCCTTTTGAGGTAAAATACAGATTAAAAGGTTTAAGTTTTATCTTTGGTAAGTCAGGTGGAGTAGATTTATGGAAAACATTCATTCATTCACAGTTCCGATTATTTATTAAAGAAGTAAACGCTTGCCCGGTTAATGATTATGATCTGGTTATTAACGATTTTGAACCTGTTTCTGCATGGGCATGTAGTTTAAAAGATAAACATTGTATAAGTCTCAGTCACCAAGCAGCCGCAATACATGATCTGGCACCAAAGCCTGAAGAGGTAGATCGCTTAGGAAAATTCATTTTGAAACATTATGCTCCAAGCAATGAAACCTATGGTTTTCATTTTAAATCATATGCTCCTAATTTTTATACACCTATAATCCGCAAACAGATTCGAGATCAGAAAATTTCAAATCGTGGACATTATACAGTATACTTGCCTTCTTATGATGATCATTTATTAATGAAGTATCTTTCACGTTTTCCTGAAGTTAAATGGGATGTATATTCCAAGCATAATAAAACATTGATCGTTTCCGGAAATATCAGAATTCAACCTATTGATAATGAAAGTTTCGTTGCAAGCATGGCTTCTTCTGAAGGAGTATTATGTGGTGCTGGGTTTGAGACTCCTGCAGAAGCGCTATTTCTTAAGAAAAAGCTATTGGTGATTCCAATGAAGAATCAATATGAGCAACATTTAAATGCCGCAGCTTTGGAAGAACTTGGAGTTCCGGTAATCAAGAATATTAAACCTGAAAATGACATCTTTATCCAGCGATGGATTAATAGTGATAATGTAATTGAGGTAAATTATGAAAACCAAGTTGAAGATATTCTTGAGCATATTTTAAATAGTTATAAAAACCGTGAGAGTAAACAATTATTTCCTATTAGTTGAATTGTACGATAAGTTCTAAATAACTATGGTACAGATATTAGGAGTTTTTCGACTTGTTTTAATACTTACTCTTAGTTTGTTTTTGAGTGACTCTTTTGGTCAACAACTTTATTCAATAAGTGGAACGGTTCGGGACTCTGCATCGGGTGAAACAATAGCAGGGGCTACGGTGCATATTGCCGACAAAGAGAATACAACAGGAAGAACCAATAGCTATGGTTTTTTCTCTTTAAGTGCTTCTCCAGGAAAGTACAATCTAACCATCTCCTTTGTTGGTTATCAAAGTAAAACACAAGAAATTACATTAAATAAGGATACATCAATAAGCATCCTTTTGGATATTGGTAATACTTTGGATGCTGTACAGATCAATGCTGATTCCCCAAGAGAAATCTTAAACTCACCTATTATGGGAGCTAATAAGCTCCAGATGGGGGAGATATTAAAGGTTCCCGTTTTGTTTGGTGAAAAGGATGTTTTAAAAACAATACAACTTTTACCTGGAGTAATATCAAGTGGTGAGGGAAATAGTGGTTTCTTTGTTAGAGGCGGTGCCATTGATCAAAATCTGATCATCTTAGATGAAGCGACTGTATACAATGCTTCTCATCTTTTTGGCTTTTTTTCAACGTTTAATTCTGATGCTATAAAAGAAGTAACTCTCTATAAAGGAGGAATGCCGCCGCAGTATGGAGGGCGCTTGTCTTCGGTCTTGGATATTAATATGCTTGATGGAAATAAGAAGGAATTCAAAGCTCAGGGTGGTATTGGACTTATTGCATCAAGGTTAGCATTAGAAGGCCCTTTAAAAAAAGATAAAGGATCGTTTATGATTAGTGCCCGTAGAACGTATGCTGATATGTTCTTGAAATTATCCAAGGATTCTACAGTTAATAACAGCTCCTTATATTTTTATGATTTAAACTTAAAAACCAATTATCAATTTAATGAACGGAATACTTTATATCTATCCGGGTATTTTGGAAAAGATGTTTTAGGCTATGCTGAATCATTCGGGTTCGATTGGGGAAATTCAACAGCTACCCTAAGATGGAATCATGTTTATAATCCTCGGTTATTTTCAAACACTTCATTGATCTATGGAGATTTTAATTATAATGTTGATGTTTTTGATAATGATGCTAATTTCAATATTGCATCATTAATTCGTAGCTATACCTTAAAACAAGATTTTCAATTTTATTCAAAGTCTGATCATATATTCCGTTTTGGTTTAAATGTTTTAAAGCAAAAAGTCAGTCCTGCTAATTTCGTTTCCCGAGATACAAGTACTTTCACTAGTCTAGAGTCGGAGTCTCGATCAGGTGTTGAGATTAATACTTATTTATCTCATGATTGGAGCCCGTCTGATCGGATAAATATGTTATATGGTTTTCGTCTTTCAAGCTTCCTGGCAACCGGACCAGGAACATTTAATACATATGACTCTGATGGAGATATCGTCAATAGTAGAAAGTATACAGGCTCACAAGTTGTGAAAAGCTATTTTATAATCGAACCTCGCTTTTCTATTAACTATAAGGTAGATCAGGTGTCTAGTATAAAAGCATCTTATAATCGAAATAGCCAGAACCTACACTTATTGAGCAATTCAACGGCTTCTTTACCAACAGATGTTTGGATGATGAGTAGCCATAATATTAAACCACAATTAGCAGATCAAGGAGCTATTGGTTACTTCAGGACAATTAATGACGATCAGTTAGAGTTTTCAACAGAACTCTACTATAAGGATATGAAAAATCAAATTGATTTTAAAACGAATGCTGATGTACAGGCAAATCCGAATGTAGAAGCTGATCTGCTATACGGGAAGGGACGATCTTATGGGGTGGAATTGTTTTTGAAAAAGAGTAAAGGAAAATTGAACGGTTGGATTAGCTATACTTTATCACGAAGTGAGCGACAATTTGATGAGATTAACCAAGGTAATTGGTTTGCTGCCAGGCAAGACAGAATCCATGATTTATCACTGGTTGCTATGTATCAGATTAATGATAAGTGGAGTTTCTCTGGTACATTTATATATAGCACCGGAAATGCAGTTACTTTCCCGAGTGGGAAATATATCGTTGATGACAAGCCAGTTTGGTATTATTCAGAGCGGAATGGATACAGGATGCCTGATTACCATCGTTTAGATTTAGGCTTTACATATGAACCTAAGCCTAAATCAAAGTTTAAATCAACCTGGGATTTTGGATTGTACAACGCTTATAATCATAAAAATGCCTATATGATTGATTTCAGAGAAAACGAGGATAATAGAAATCTAACAGAAGCGTATAAAATCTCTTTATTTGGGATTATCCCATCTGTTACATGGAATTTTAAATTCTAAATTATGAAAGCTCCATTTAAATTATTGTTTCTTTTTGCTTTTATGATCTCTCTAACTGCTTGCGAGGAGGTAATAGAATTACCATTGAAAGAAGTTGAACCAATTTTAGTGATTGAGGGTAAGGTGAATGATTTATTCACTCGTCAAGAAGTATTAATATCAAAAATGCAGCCTTTCAATTCAGAATCAGGAAGATTGCCTGTAGTTGATGCAGAGGTTTATTTAAATGAAGATGGTAAACCATGGCGCAAGCTAAGGGAAGTAGAAGCCGGAAGGTATATTATAGATAATTTTTGGGGAAGGCCAGGAAGTACTTATGGTATATCTGTGAAATATGCTGGCGAAACTTATCAAGCTGAATCAACTATGCCTCCATTGGTTCAAATTGATTCAATAGGAGTGAGGATAAACACTTTCGATAACTCGCGCAAAACTCCTATCGTATCATTTCAGGATCCACCAGGAATAAAGAACTATTATTATTTTCAGTTAATTATAAATGGTGAAGTCAATACTTCATTGTTTGTTTTTAATGATAAGTATACAGATGGGAAGAATACAATTCAGGATTTGGATGATTTTTCATTGGATCTCAAAGATGATGATGATGTGATTGTTGAACTACGTAATATTGATGAAGCAAGTTTTAACTATTGGAAAGGAATTCAATCCCAAAATGGCTCATCTGCTTCTCCTGGAAATCCTGTATCCAATTTTTCAAACGGTGCATTAGGTTATTTTTCTGCTTATTCAGTAAGCAGTATGTACTTTACGGTTCAGTAATTATAAAGTTTTAAATGTGTATCCAGCGTTTAACCAATATTCAATAGCTTTTGGAAGAGCATAGGTAACCCTGGGGGCGGCTTTAATATTATCGTGGAAAACTATAATAGAGCCATTCTCTGCATTATTTATAACATTATCTAAACAGGTATCAGGATCTAGTTTCTCATCGAAATCGCCACTCATAACATCCCACATAATTATTTCATAATCCTTCTTTAATTGTGCATATTGAGCGCGTGTGCCTCTCCCATAAGGGGGGCGAAATAGCTTGGTTTCTACTAGTGTGTTGCTGAGTTCAATATTTTTTAAATAATCTTCTTTAGAAGTTCGCCATCCTTTTAAATGATTATAGGTGTGGTTTCCTATTCGATGCCCTTCTTGAGTAATTCGTTTAAATATTTCGGGGTGTTTCCTGATATTGTCTCCAACACAGAAGAAAGTAGCTTTTATGCCGTAGTTTTTTAAAATATTTAAAACTTCGGGTGTAACATCTGGTATAGGTCCATCGTCAAACGTTAAATATAAGCAGGGATGCTTACGACTACGATGCCATGTGAGCTGCGGATATAACCAACGCAGCCAAAAGGGAGATTTTATTGGATACCACATGTTGGTCAAAGATAGGAATTTAGTTGAAAGCTCTAATTTGCAATGATAAAATAATATAATCGAATGAAGAAAGAACATGGTTTTATAAAGATGCTACCGATTGCCTTGTCAGTTTTATGTTTGCTTTTTTCTTTTTCGAGCCAGGCACAACAGGTTCTGACTGTTCAGGAAGCATTGAACCAGGCGTTGAACAACAACCTGCAGGTAAAACAAGCCTTGTTGCAGGCTGCTTTAAGTGA
>NZ_SMGO01000003.1 GCF_004339765.1 Albibacterium bauzanense
TCACTTAAAGCAGCCTGCAACAAGGCTTGTTTTACCTGCAGGTTGTTGTTCAACGCCTGGTTCAATGCTTCCTGAACAGTCAGAACCTGTTGTGCTTGGCTCGAAAAAGAAAAAAGCAAACATAATATGGAAAATGCAATTTTAAAATAGGTTCTATTCATTACTTTCATTTAATTATTCGTCTCTTAAACTATCTACGGGGTTGGCTCGTGCAGCTTTTACAGTTTGCATACTTAGGGTTATAAGAGCAAAGAACATCATCACAAGGCCGCTCAATAAAAATATCCACCAGCTCATAGGAGTTCTATAAGCAAAGTCTTCAAGCCATTTATAGGAAACCCACCAGGCAATAGGCGCTGCGATGACAAATGCGATCAACACAAGTTGCATAAAATCTTTCGATAAAATAGAAACGATTTGTGCAACTGAAGCACCTAATACTTTTCTTATACCGATCTCTTTACCTCGCAAGTTTGTTGTATAAATTACTAGTCCCAACAAGCCTAAACAGCTGATAATAATAGCGAATACTGTTGACCATCTTAAAAGATTTGCGGTATGTTGCTCGCTTTCATAAAAATTAGCTATTGTATCATCCAAGAATGTATAATTAAAATCCTCATCGGGATACATTCCTTTATATATTTTCTGTATTTCAGCAATGGTATTTCTCCATAAGGTTCCATCAACATTATTCGCTTTTAATTGGATATGAAAAGTTTGACCATTACTACCACCGAAAACAACAGGCCCTATAGATGCGCGCAAAGACTGGAAATGAAAATCTTTCATTATACCTACGATGGGCATATTGCTCCCATTCCATTTCAGAAACTTATTAAGAGCCTCTTCTGGATGTTGAAATCCTAATTCATGAGCATAGCTTTCATTAATAAGAAATTCTTTTATAGTATCGCTTCTTTCTACATTTCTACCAGCCAGAATTTTAATCTTGTAAACATCTATATAATCTGGATCGCCCCAGCGTAATTGTACATTTACATTGGGTGTTATCTCTTCCTTACCATCAATAAACGATAAATTGGTAAAAGACATTCCTTTATCTGCCGGAGCAAGAAATCCTGTACTTGCATTGGCCACACCAGGCAAAGATTTAATTTCATTCAATAGCAACTTCCCATGTGTAGTAATGCTATCTCGTGGCTGATTAAAATTGATAATTGCTTCTTTGTTAAAACCCATATCTGCCTGAAGCGAGAAATTGATCTGTTTACTTATCATTAATGTAGTAATAACAAAAAACTGAGCTATAACAAACTGGGAGACAGTAAGTGTTTTTCTTATCCAAGCATTACGTGTTTGAACAGAACCTGCGGAGATTTGATTTTTCAAAACCAGAACAGGCTTGAAATTAGATAATATAAATGCAGGGTATATACCTGAAAGGAAGCTTATTGATATTATAAGCAACAACAAAAATAATACAAACGAAGGTTGATTCAAAAGATCAAAATGCAATCCAGAAGGAATGAAATCCTCAAACATCTTAAGCAACAATGGAGTTAGAGCAACTGAGACTATGGTTGCTATTAATGTAATGAAGAAGGTTTCACTTAAGAACTGTAATACCAATTGCTTTTTTGAACTCCCCATTGTTTTCCTGACACCTATTTCTTTTGCCCTTTGTGAAGCCTGCGCCGTGGTGAGATTAATAAAATTGATACAACCCAATAACAACAAGAAAGCTGCAATAGAAAGCAAACCGTATAGTGTTGGCTTATGCACAATTCTGTTTCCACCACCTTGATATTTGTTGTTGAAGTGCAAATCATTCAAAGGCTGCAGGTGATAGGCCATAGATCTATCAGCATTATTAGCCTCTTTATCATATTTATTCAAAATATCTTTTAACTGCATCTCTACTCTTTCAGCTGTATTACCTTTTGATATTTTGATGTATAATTGAGAATACGACATCCAATCATTCCATACGTCCATCATAAACTGATATTGAAGGTTAGTTTTTGAAATAGTTGGAAAGGAAATAAACTCAAGTGCTGTAAAGGCAGTTTGTTCATTCAAATCTTTTACAATACCCGAAACAGTTACATTGATATCATTATAAGTAAGTTGTTTACCAATGATATTTGTTGCAGCAACGCCAGGGAAATAAAGTTTTGCCCTGCTTTCAGTAAGTACTACAGTAAAAGGGTCTTCAAGTGATACCTGTTTCGAATTGGCAACCCATTGATAAGACAATAATTGAAGATACTGTTGATTGGTAAACACAATATCCGATTGCTTCTTATAAATAACAGGATTTTCAGAGTTACCAAGAACGGATACCTTCACTGTAGCATCACCCTGAAATTGCATTACAGGTACTGTTGCATCAATACCTGTAACTTCATTTTGAATTGCAGTACTAAGCGGTGAGGGCACAGCTGCAGAATGCCCCTCGGTACCACCATTGTACTTTACGTCAAGAACTACACGATAAATTCTATCTGCATCCTTTTGAAATCTATCAAAACTAAACTCGTAATTAACGATTAAAAAAATTACTAATGCTGCGCTGATGCCAATTGACAATCCTAATATATTAATAAGCGAGAGAACTTTGTTGTTCCAAAAGTTGCGCAAGGCAATTTTAAAATAGTTTTTAATCATTGTCGTGATTTAATTATTCATCTCTTAAACTATCTACAGGGTTGGCTATTGCAGCTTTTATTGCTTGGAAACTCACTGTTACCAATGCAATCGCAATTGCTAATAATCCTGCAAATACAAACATCCACCATTGAACTTCAATATGATAGGCAAAATCTTGCAGCCATTTATTCATAGCCCACCAAGCGATGGGAGTAGCAATTAAAATGGCAATTAGGACAAGCTTTATAAAATCTTTAGATAGCAACTGAATCACACTATTTACACTGGCTCCTAGCACTTTTCTAATACCGATTTCTTTAACACGTTGTTCAGTAGAAAAAGCTGCCAGGCCAAACAAACCAAGACATGCTATTATAACTGCTAATACAGCAAAACAGGTAAAAACATAACCCATCCGTTGCACATCATCGTACATATTAGCATATACTTGATCCAAGAAAGTAAATCGAATGGTTTGATTTGGAGAAAAGGTTTTCCATAATGAAGAGACCGACTGCATAGCTTCAGACATATTTGCTGCATCTAATTTGACCGAGATGATGGAAGGGCTATTACCTAAAACCATGCAAAGACCACCGATATCATCTTTTAAAGATTCAAAATTAAAGTCTTGCACTACACCTATCACTGTATAAATATCGCCATTGGTAATACGCGCTCCAATAGGCTCTTTTAAACCAAGCGATTTTACCAAAGCTTCGTTAATAATAACTGACTGAGAGTCAGTAGTCATTTGCGCTGAAAAATTACGACCTTGAAGCAACTCAATTCCCATTGTTTGAATATAGTCTTCATCGATTTCCCATCTTTGGGCTGATACTGAATTTCCGTTTGACACATCTTCAACATTTGAAAATCCATTGCCATTTCTTTTTACTCCATTAGCTCGTATCGGCAAATAATCACCAACTGAAACACTCTTTACTTGTGGGATTTTGAGTAACTCGTTCTTAAAGGTTTTAACTTGTCCATCTAAAGTGTTCGTACCTTGAATAAGCAATACTTGTTCTTTGTTATAGCCTATTTTTTCATTCAGAATGAACTGCATCTGACTATAAACGATAAAGGTACCGATGATAAGAATTATAGAAGTTGTAAATTGAAATACAACTAAACCACTCCTGAGAAACGGGTCTTTTGTTCCTTTACTTAACTTACCCTTTAATACGCTAATGGGCTTAAAAGCAGATAAATAAAAAGCAGGATAAAGACCAGCAAACAATCCGATAATTATAGTTGAACAAATAATAGCTGGGATAAGCCACCAATCTGTCCAAGGGAAAGCCAACGATTTACCTGTCAATTCATTAAAAAGTGGCAACATTAACCAAGCAATTATTAAACCCAATAAAAAGGAAAGAAAACTATATAGCATAGATTCTGTCAGGAATTGAGAAATAAGTCCGCTACGGTAGGACCCTGCTACTTTCCTCATACCAACTTCCTTTGCTCGATTTGCCGATTTTGCAGTAGATAAATTAATAAAATTAATGCATGCTATGAGGAGTATAAAAATAGCAATACCCCCAAAAAGCCATACAAAACGAATATCTCCTCTTGGCACTGTTTTATAATCATCAATATCAAAAGATTTCAGATGAATATCATGTACTGGTTGTAATTGCAGGCTAGTGGAATTGATTAATTCATCTGCGTCTTTATTTCCAGCTTTCTTCATTTCTGGAATAACATGATTTGTTAACAATCCTGCGGTAAGTTTCTTTTCAAACTGTTTAATATCCGTTCCTTCTTTAACTTGTATGTAGCCAACATAATTACTTGCTCCCCAATTTGTTTGCTCACCAGGATAAAACTCAACTCCGGTCATCGTTAACAGAAAATCATAAGAATATAAATGAGAAGTAGCTGGTAAATCAACCATTACTCCTTTGATAGTATAGGGCTTACTTTTATCATTATTCAAATAAATCACCTCACCTATTGGGTCCTGATTAGGGAAATATTTCTGTGCTTTACTTTCAGAGATAACAATTGTATTGGGTTCATCCAGAGCATGTGCTCTTTCACCATACACCATTGGTATCTGTAATATATCTAAAAGCCCTTGATCGGCAAAAGTGAATCCTTCTTCATATGTGCTTTTATTATTATCTGCTGTCATTACTTGATTACTACCTGCACCAAACAATGAATTAGGTAATAGCCGCCCAGCTAGTTCTATTTCAGGAAAATCTTCCTTGATTACTTTTGTTAAGGGAGCGGGTAATGCGGTACCTTTATATGGATTCCCATCATTTTTAAATACACCTATAATTCTGTATATCTGATTCTCCTTAGGATACGATCTATCATAACTTAGTTCATTATGAATGAATAAGGAGATTAAAATACAAGCCGCTATGCTAAAAGCAAAGCCACCAATTTTAATAGCAGAGTACATCCTTTGCTTTAACAGACTTCGCCAGGCTATTTTAATATAGTAGGATATCATAATCTTATCTCTTGTTTTTACTTATCAAAAATCCTATTCATCTCTTAAACTATCTACAGGGTTGGCTATTGCAGCTTTTAGCGCTTGAGAACTAACTGTGAGCAAAGCAATAAATACGGCTATTATTCCTGCCATCACGAACATCCACCATTGGATTTGTACACGATAGGCAAAGTCTTGCAACCATTGATTCATCGCCCACCAAGCGATTGGTGAAGCTATAACAATGGCAATGAGTACCAATTTTACAAAGTCTTTAGATAGAATTTTCACGATTCCTGTTACTGTAGCACCTAATACTTTACGAATACCTATTTCTTTGGTTCGTTGAAAAGCAGTGAGTGTTGCAAGTCCGAATAAACCAAGACAGCTAATAAAAATGGTAACCCCAGTAGCCGCTCCAACGAGTTTTGATGTATTTTGTTCTTGTTGATATAGTGAAGCAATAGTTTCATCGTAAAACTTGTATTCAAATGGCACTCCCGGATATATTTTTTTCCATTCTGTTTCAATTACTTGTATCGCTTTTCCCCATTGATCTGGTTGTGAAGAAGGTAGTTTAATATTTAGAGTTCTGAAGTTATTCTTCTCTGAAATAAAGGCTGCAGGCTCTATACCACTTTTTAAACTGAATTCATGAAAGTCTCGGACCACCCCGGTAATCGGTAAATTTTTATCATTATAGTTGGTTAGCTGTTTACCAATAGCAGATTCAGGTGTTGGAAATCCAAATGCCTTCAATGCCACCTCGTTGATAATGTATTCACGCGTTGTATCAGATTTCTGCAAATTACGTCCGGCGAGAAGGGGAATATTATACAAGTCAATATAATCTGTATCTATGTTTTTAAACATGACCTGTTGTTGAATTCTTCCAGTATCGCTCTGATAAGTAAGAATAGTAGCCATCATATTATCGCTCATTGGAAGTTCGCCAAGTGCAATTGCTGTAATTTCCGGGTGTTTCTCCAATTCCTGTTTCAAGACAGATAACCTACCTTTAAATTCCTCATTAATATGTATTTTAAATGGAACATCAATAGTGAGTACAGCTTCATGATTAAAGCCAAAGTCTTTATTTAAAGAATACCGTAGTTGCTGTCCGATAATGACAGCACTAATAATAAAAACTTGTGCTACAACAAATTGAAATACGATGAGGCACTTACGTAAATTAAATCTTATCCCACCGTTTGTCTTTTCAACCTGTCCCTTAAGTACATTCACGGTTTGTACACGAGTAATGAGCCATGCAGGATAAATACCAGAAAGGATAGTAACTATTGAAATAAGTAAGACGCCAAAGACTATCATTCCTTTATAATTGACAAAGTCTTGCATACCTTCCGGAATAAAATCACTGAATAGCCGGAAGGCAAAAAAGGAAAATAAAAAGGATAAGAGTATAGCCAATAAAGTGATTGTCAATGTTTCACCCAAAAAACGATTGATTAACATAGCTGGTGTACTGCCTAAAGTTTTTCTAATTCCTATTTCTTTGGCTCTTTGAGGTATTTGTGCAGTGCTTAGATTAATGTAATTTATACAGGCTAATGCTATCAAAAAAACAGCGATACCAATAAGTCCGTATAATACTTTTTTGTTAGCTGTACGAGTATTTGAACCATACTCAACAGCAAAGTGTTTATCGACTAAAGAAAGAGCGTCATACCAGGTTCTATAATTATATTTCTCAAAATTCTTCTTATTATATGATTCATTTATAGTATTAAGCTGTTGAAGAACAGCATTTGGAGTTCCACCGTTCGCCAATTTTATATACAATAAGTTATCTGAATTCTTTTCATCCCAATCATCGCTTATTAAATCTTGGGATGATATAGCAAAGAATTCCTGCGCATCAAAACTACTAGGATATTCCAAATCAGCAACTATCCCTGAAACGACTACCGATAATGTATCATTGTATATAATTGTCTTACCTAATGCACTTTGCACAGGCGTATCAGGAAAATACCTTTGCGCACGTTTCTGAGTAAGGACAACTTTGTTTGGTGCATCCAATGCCGTTTTTGAATTCCCTGCTAACCATTTATATGGAATCATCTCAAAATAGGACGATAAAGTACCTACTTGTTTCTCCGGATTGTCAAAACTTAGTGGCTTTTCCTGGTCTTTATTTATCGTGACAGTTTCACTGTATCTATAATACATCGGAACAACTGCTTTCAACCCACTTATATCATTCAATAAGGGAGATAATAGCCCTTTGGAGACTCCTGCAAAACCACCCTCTGTTCCATCAGAACTCGAAGCCCTGCTTACAATTTGAAAGATCTGCTCAGAATCTGGTTGCCCTTTGTCAAAACTAAATTCATAATCGACCATGCGATATATGATCCAGCTAGCACTGATACCAATTGCAAGCCCTAATACGTTCAAGATTGTGAATAATCTTTGGCGCCAAAGATGACGAAGCGTTGTTTTGATGTAATTTCTTAACATATCTTGTGTTTTACAGATTGTAAATTATTCGTCTCTTAAACTATCGACAGGATTAGCAATTGCTGCTTTGACTGCTTGAAAACTAATGGTTACCAATGCTATTGATAAAGCTAAAATACCAGCCACAACAAATATCCACCATGAAATATCTATACGATAAGCAAATCCCTGTAACCATTTACTTGTTGCCCACCAGGCAATTGGTATGGCTATTACAAAAGCTATAAAAACTAACTTTAAAAAATCTTTAGATAACAGTTGAACAATACTAGAAATGCTTGCCCCTAACACTTTACGTATTCCTATCTCTTTGATTCTTACTTGCATGGTATAAGTAGTCAGACCAAAGAGCCCTAAACAGGAAATAAAAATGGCAATACCTGCGAATACACGAAAAAGTGTTCCCGCACGTTGATCTGATTGATATTGCGCTTCGAATTGTTTATCAATAAAATTATAAGAGAAAGGACTATTATCTGCATATTTCTTATACTGTTTTTCTACAACAGCAATAGCTTGCTGTGCATTCTCAGCAGTAGTACGGATATATAATATATTTCCTTTCCACCAGGTAAAGAAAATTATAGGAGATATCTTTTCTTTTAAAGACTTAAAATTAAAGTCCTTTACTACACCTATAATCGTCCCTTTTCTACTATGGAAAGAAATCTGCTGTCCTACATAAGGTTGTTTTAACCCCATCTGCTTAACTGCAGTTTCATTTAAAATAAAATGGGAACTATCGATTGGTGTACCGGTGAAATCTTTTCCTTCTAAAAATGGAATCTTCATAGTGGAAATGAAATCTTTATCTATTACAAGCTGTGTAATTATCATATTGCTATTTGCCGGCTTAGCTTCCCAATCAATGTCACCTGTTGAACCTTCAAGGTTAGAAAAATTATAAGCATCAGAAGTAGCAATATTTAAAATACCGGGTTGATTATTCAATTCGGCTTTTATAGCATCCAAATGATCTACTACTTGTTGTGGTAATGGGACCGTAAAAACATAACTTTTATCATAACCCAGATCCTTTTTCTTTAAAAAGCTCATCTGGTTACTCATAATTATAGTACAAACCAGTAAAATAATAGATACTGAAAATTGGAAAATAACTAGTGCTTTCCGAAATGAAGCAGTTCCCAAACCTGAAGTAAATTTGCCTTTCAAAGACTCAATTGGCTTAAAAGAGGATAATAACAGAGCAGGATAAATACTTGAAGCAAGCAGTGTACCTAAAACGGCTATAGTTATTGCTTTCCATACAGTAACATCTGATAAACTAAAAAAGAGCACTTTACCCGAAAGTGTATTATAGAGAGGCATTAGCAAAAAGATTAAAGCAATTGCTATTAACGTTGCCAGGAAGAACAGAACGACAGTTTCTGTCATAAACTGAAAGAATAATTGCCATTTGTTTGCACCTATAATTTTCCGAACGCTGGTTTCTTTTGCTCTCAATAAGGCTCGTGCAGTAGAAAGGTTTACATAATTAATACTGGCAATGGCAAGCAACAGGATCACAACCAACATAAATATCTGCACCATTCTAAGTGCAGAATTATTCCCATCTGCACTTGTCAAGTGAATATCAGCCAAATTCTGCAATCGAAAAGCAACGTCACTATCACCATTTCGAGCTTTTTTATAAGCTGCCGAAAACGCCTCTCCTATTTTTTCGGAACTTGCATTAGGTTTCAGTTTTACAAATGTATCATACCTGAAATTCCCCAAATCTTCATCAATGGTTTTCCAATCTCCATTTCCACCATTTATAGTAAATTGTTGGGCATAAATACCCATTGGAAATAATGCATCATAGTGCATCGAGGAATTTTCAGGGAAATCTTGTAACATCCCCGTCACCGTAAAATTATTTTCAAAAAATATGATAGTTTCACCTATTGCATCTGAATCACCAAAAAGTTTTTGAGCAGTAGATTGGGTAATAACAACAGAGTTATTATTAGGAAAGACAGTAGCTTTGTTTCCTTGTACCAAGGGAAAATCAAACATAGAAAGGAAACCACTGTCTACAAATGCAACTATATTACCATCCAACATCTTCTTCTTTTCTTTGTCGGAAAGAACTTGATCGAATTCGCTTAGTACCCTTACAGATGACTGAACTTCAGGAATAGATTGTGCAAATACATTTAAAGGACCTGGCACTCCTTCCCAAGTAATATCATCACCATTTGTTTGAAAATGAGTACTGAGTTGATAAATATCCTGATAGTCTTTATTGAACTTATCGTAGCTTAACTCATGCTGTACCCATAATAACAACATGATACCTGTTGCCAAACCTACTGCTAGGCCACTAATATTGATCAAAGTATAGAACTTATTCTTCCATAAACTTCGCCAAGCTGTTTTAAAATAGTTCCGTATCATATTGATTTACTTTAATTTAAGAGATTGATCTACCCTACAACTTCCATTACTATTTGCCCATCTAGCATTCTAATTATCCGATCGCTATATCTAGCATCATGCTCACTGTGAGTTACCATTACAACTGTGGTACCTTGTTCATTCAGCTCTGTGAGTAATTCCATAACTGCACTTCCATTATTTGAATCAAGGTTACCTGTAGGCTCATCCGCAAGAATTAATTTAGGATTATTCACCACTGCACGAGCAACTGCAACACGCTGTTGTTGTCCACCAGATAGCTGTTGTGGGAAATGGTTACGACGATGCATGATCTGTACTTTTTCAAGAACCTCTTCTACCCTCTTTTTACGTTCGGCAGCAGGAACTTTAGTATAGATTAATGGAAGTTCTACATTCTCAAATATGGTAAGCTCATCAATAAGGTTAAAGCTTTGGAAAACAAACCCAATATTATGTTTACGCAGGTCAGATCGTTTACGCTCATTAAATTGGGCTACTTCAATATCATTAAAGAGATAGCTTCCACCATCTAGATCATCTAATAAGCCTACAATATTCAATAAGGTTGATTTACCACAACCAGATGGTCCCATCACAGCTATAAACTCACCTTTTTTAACTTCCATTGATAGGTTATTTAAGGCTACAGTTTCTACTTCTTCTGTGCGGTATAGTTTTTGAAGATCAGTTATTTTTATCATGTTAATATCTAGCTACTGTTTCTATGGTTTCAAAATTTATTCTTAATATTTAATCTGTTATTTAATTACAAGCTCCTGAACTTTCTCATAACTTTCATAACTTGATGTAATTACTTTATCACCTGGATTTAATCCTTGTAATACCTCGTAATAATCAGGATTTTGTCTTCCTAATTGAATGTCAACCCGATAAGCTGTTTTACCATCTTTATCCAGTTTGAATATCCAGTTACCTCCTGTTTGTTGATAAAAACCTCCTTTTGGAACAACTAAAGCCTTTGTTTCATCACTTAAAGCTAAACGTATTTGCAAAGTTTGTCCACGTCGTATACCTTTAGGAATCTCATCAACAAACTCCATATCAACCTGAAAACGGCCATTAGTTACTTGAGTATAAACTTTCTTTATACGTAATTTATAAGTTTTTTCGGATAGTGTAAATTCACCTTCCAGATCAGAGTATATTCTCGAAATATAATGTTCATCAATATCTGCACGAACTTTAAAACCACTCAATACATCGATCTGCCCTAATCGTTCACCAGAACTTTTACTTTGTCCAATTTCAGCATCAAAAGAAGTTAACTGTCCATCAACAGGTGCTCGAACAATTAAATCTCCTACTTTTCTACGCATAAGTTCAAGCGCACTTCTAGTACGATTATAGGTTTGTTCACTTTGATCTAAGGATTGTTTAGTAGAAATAGAATCCTGCTTTAAAATTTGTTGAGCAAGTTCCTTTCTTTGCTTTTGATAATTATAATCGTTCAGTGTCTTTTGATATTCCTGAGAACTAATCACCTTTTTTTCATAGAGGACCTTATTCATATCATATATCCGTTTCGCCTCTCTGTATGCATTCTCTACATCTGCCATTTGATTTAAATGTATGACCGTATTTTGTTGAGCATTGGTTTTGGCAATCTCCATTTGAGTAAGGAGATTTAATACTTGAGTCTCCTGATTAACCAAACTTAATTCCTGATCGGTATTCGATAAACGCATGATGGCGTCTCCCTTTTTCATTATGGCGCCATCCTCTACAAACTTTTCTTCTACACGACCACCCACTGAGGCATCTAAATAGATAGTACTGATAGGCATTATCATCCCGTTAACGGGTATGTATTCTCTGAAAGAATCATTTTTCACTTCCGCAATAGAGATTCTTTCTCTATCGACATTCAGTTTTGAATTTCCCGATGTAAAATAATAACTTGCTGTTATCAATAGTAACAAGGCAACAACACCTCCAACGGTTGCGATGCGCTTATTGTTCCACTTCTTTTTAATTAGTACTCTATCCATAGTAAATTATCAGATATAATCATCTGCTCTTCTATCTATAGACAAGCTTGTGCCATATATATAATATCAAGATAAACAGAAACTTACAAACATAGCGGCTTTTAAAAGTGTTCATATTCGAACAGTCTATGTTCGGTTATAGTGCTCTATTAATATATATTCATTTGAACTATGAAACTAACATCTTACGAACCCTTCTGGCTAATAAAAAATGGAATTATTGAGTCGTATCCCTCCCTCAAAGAAAACCTAAAAACCGATATCCTTATTGTTGGTGGAGGAATAACCGGGAGTTTAATAGCTCACCAATGCATAACTGATGGTTACAATACTATTTTAATAGATAAACGAGAAATTGCGCATGGAAGTACCTCTGCCACAACATCGATGTTACAATATGAAATTGATGTACCGCTATATAAATTAATTGAAATGATTGGTAAAGAAGGAGCTGTAAAGAGCTACAAGGCTTGTTATCAATCTATTGACACAATAAGAGGAATAGTGGCAGAAATACAATCAAAATGTGGTTTCAAAAAGAAGGATTCTCTTTATTTTGCTAATTCCAAAAAAGAAGCACGGTGGCTAAAGAAAGAATATGAAGTCAGAAAGCAGAATTGTTTAGACGTAAAATGGCTTTCAGCATATGATATTTTAGAGAATTACAACATCCATCAAACATTTGGAGGTATTCTTTCATCACAAGGAGCAAGTATGGACGCTTTTCAATTTACACATGATGTATTAAAATATAACAACCAAAAAGGCTTAAAAATATACGATAAAACTGAACTAAAAAAGATAAAGTATCTTGATGAAGGAATAATTGCAGAGGTGAATGAAGGAGTATTTATTGAAGCAGAAAAGATTATTTATTGTACAGGATATGAAACAACCGCTATCATCAAAGAAAACTTCGTAAAATTATTAAACACTTATGCCATGGTTGGTGAAAGACACGGAGATGATCAATCTCAATTAAACGATACTTTATTTTGGAATACAGCCTCTCCTTATATCTATATGCGAACTACAGATGATAACCGATTATTAATTGGTGGCGAAGATGAAAGGTATAGTAACCTGCAAAAACGAAACAACCTGGTTGATAAGAAAGCAAAAAGACTTGAAAAATATTTAGCAAAACACCTTCCTGACTATGACTTTACGATTGATTTTTCTTGGTGCGGTACATTTGGAGAAACAAAAGACGGTCTCCCTTATGTAGGCGATCATAAGAGTTTTAAACATAGTTATTTTGTATTAGGTTTTGGTGGAAATGGAATTACGTTTTCAGCAATTGGAATGCAAATGATTTCCGATATGTTACTAAGAAAAGAACATGAACTATTGCCGTATTTTAAGTTTGGCCGTTAGTGCTCAAAAACTGATGTCATAGAAATTTGTTAAGCTCCTTATAGGGTCAAAAATGAATAATATACATATAGGCACATCGGGCTGGAGTTATAAAGGTTGGAAAGGAAAATTTTATCCGGAAAAACTTAAGCCAACCGATTATCTTTCTTTCTATGCTCAACATTACAAGGTAACTGAAATAAATAGCAGTTTTTATCATTTACCTCTAGCTTCCACAGTTCATAAGTGGGTTGAACAAGTTCCTGACGACTTTTTATTTTGCCCTAAAATAAGCCGCTATTTAACCCATATGAAAAAGTTGCATGATCCGGAAGAACCCTTAGAACGTTTTTTTGATATTTTCAAACCAATGAAAGAAAAAATGGGTCCTATATTAATCCAACTTCCTGCAAGTGTTAGGTTTGATGCAGCAACTGAGGAAATATTTTACGAAACATTAATGAGGAAACACCCTGAATATGAATTTGCAATAGAAACACGAGATAAATCCTGGTTTAGTGATGAATCATTAGACCTAATGAAAAGGTATAATATTGCATTTGTAATCGCACAATCAGAGCAATTTCCATATAAAGAGTTTATAACAGCAAAAAACATTTACGTTCGCTTTCATGGCCCCAAAGCATTATATGCCTCCTCTTATAATGATCGAGTTTTACAAGAATATGCTGATAAATTCCTCTCATGGAAAAAAGAAGGGCATCGCATTTGGGCATTCTTCAATAATGATGTCAATGGTCATGCATTAGACAATGCCTCAACACTTTTGAGGTATTTACGATCATCATAAGCTGTAATAGCTTATTTGCTTTCAGAATCAATTAAGCGAAAATTCTTAAATTCTTTCCCTTGCAATTGGTTATTCCAACTTTCAATCACTGGCTGCTCTAAATTAAATTCTCTATACTCATCAGGACTCATAATAGGAACTCCTTTAATAATTGGATAATACCGATTACACTGTTTACAACTAAGCATTCCTTCTAATATATTTTTTTCAAGGTCTTGAGTAATAACTTGCAGTGATAAGTCGGCTTTATCAAAAGGACAACAAAGTTTATTGATAGTTTCTGGTTTCATTATTCTTATTTTTTAATAGTGTTAAATATTGTTTTGCGACTAGAGCTGGGTTTTCAGCCCCCATTATTCCTGAAATGATGGCTACTCCATCGTAATTTAATTCTTGTAGTTCCTGCATATTATTTAACTGAATTCCTCCTGCCAGGAATATGGGTAATGACGTTATTTGTCGCGCTCTTTGTATATTCTTAAATGAAACTAACTCGCAACTACTACTTGTTAAAGAAGGGAAAATTGAACAGAAAGAAATATAGCTCAATTGATTTCGATCTGCCCATTCAATAACAGACAGGTCATTATTACAAGTAATGCCTGCTAAGAAATCCCTTTCTATGCTCTGCTTAATTTGATCATAGTCTTCTGGAATTACATCAAAATGAACCCCATCAAGTGGAAATGAGTTTAACAATTTCCAATCGTTGTTTATGATTACAGGAACTTGATATTGATGGCATAAATTACATATCTCACGAATGGCTTCATCTTTGTTTATAATCCCTTGCCAATTATCCCAAATCTGGACTACTGAAATATCTGCAGATAAGGCTTCTTCAAGTTTTTTCAAAAGCATTGTTCTATTCATAGAAGGATCAATAACCAAGTATACTCCACCCGATATCTTATTTCTTTCCATAATTATTTCCATCCTTCCTTATAAGCATTAAAAAATGCAGTCCAATAGGGATCTTTCCCTGAATAAAGCAATTCGCTTTCTTTACTATCCTCTATTAATTTAATTCCCCTCTCCTTTTCTGTTAATTCACCGACAATAGCACAATCTATGTTTTGCTTTTTAAGTCGGTTTATAACATCCTTTTCGAAGCCCTTCTTTACTGCAATAATCATTGAACCTGCTCCAATACAATAACGTGGATCAATTGAAAACAAATCACATATTTGCTTTTGAGCTTCACCCATAGGTAAGCAATCATTATAAATACATGCTCCATTTTGGGATGCTATGGCCAATTCATAAATAGCTCCCAGAACACCTCCTTCTGTAACATCGTGCATAGCTGTTATTCCAGAATTATTAATATCTGAACCAACTGCCACTAAAGCATCATTAACTGATGAGGTTTTGTAAAATAAACCGCAACCATCATCATATATTTCTTTACCTAGTTTATTCTTTACTGTTTTAGGAAAGCTCATTGCTAAAATTGCTGATGAAGAAATAGCACATTGTTTAGTTACTAATAATACATTACCTGACTTAGCATTCTTAGAAATAAGTATATCCTTTTTAGGTGCAATGGTAGTTAATGTTCCACCGCCAGCAATAGTAGAATTCTGTCCCTCAATAAAGCCCGTATGCCCACCTGTAATAGCTATCTGTATTTCTTTACAAAACATATGAATGTAATTCCAGTATGTTTTAAAATCTGCTGTAGAGAAATGTGCTGGAAGATTTAATACAAATTGAGCATACATAGCAGAATGGCCCGTAGTTGCAATATCGTTTGCCATTAAATAAACAGAGAGCCAAGCAGACTCTTCTAGACCCAAGGAAGGAATTAACGATAATGGATCACTAGCCGTAGCCATTGCTAATCCATTCGGTAAATCAATAACGGCTACATCAACGCCAAAACCGGGTCCACAACTAACTTCTTTTCGATTATATCCACAGTTCTTAAGAATTGTATCTTCAAAAAAATTGTGTTGAATTTTACCAAGCTCTTTCATCTCTAATAGTCTACATCATTCAACTTGACATACAATCCAAAGAAATCGCCATAAGGCACGCTCCACTGCTGTACTGGGAACCATTTTGGCAAACCAGTACATGTCCACTCAATCGAATAATCTCTTCCTTTCAAAGCCTCATGTATAATATTGCTTAATCGTTGAGGAGTATAAAAAGTTGCAGTTACGTAAAATGGATTTTTACCAAATACTTGTTGCACACGCCTGCGAAGCACTTTTGGAGAATTACGATTCATCATTCCCATAGCAATGCCATATTTTGCTACTCTTGCAGCTTCTCGAATTACTTTTACAGGATCTTTGTAATACTCAAAAGTGGTTATAAAAGCCAAAGAATCAAACGTGTGATCTTTAAAAGGCATATGATGGGAATCTGCCATCACTAAATCACCTTCAAATAAATGAATAGCCTGTGAAAGCATTAAAGGCGAAATATCACCACCGGTTGCTTCAATTCCTATCTCCTTCCACCATCTGGTGAAACGTGTTGTACCGCAACCAAATTCCAATAATGTTTTTATTCGACTATCTTTGGAAACGAGCTGTTCCATAACCTTCTTTTGCCATACTTCAGCACGTTTATAACGTCCTTCATACCATTGCTCATACGTGTCCGTATTTTCACGATTAAAAAACCACTCTGGCCTGTTTTGCCAGTTCTGATGACTTTGAGGAATAAGTCCGAAATCTTTCTTTTGTATTTCCATTTCATATTTTGTTAAAAAACAAAAGCCCCAAATTCTTTTAATACCAAAAGATAATGGAGCCTAAAATGGAAATATCTTAGCTGCATCCCTACGTTGGCATTATCCAAATCAGGTATCGGGTTTTATCTCAGCCTAATCTTTTTGATTAAGCACCCCGTGCAATTGTTCTGCAAGATACTAAATGTTGAGATCTATTACAACCTCCGAATGACTTTACAAGGGTTACCTGCGGCAATTACATCAGATGGAATATCCTTAGTTACCACACTGCCCGCCCCAATGATGGTTCGATCTCCGATGGTCACACCCGGACAAATTACAGCACTTCCACCTACCCATACATCTTCACCTATTGTAATAGCTTTTGCAAACTCAAGACCGGAAGATCTTTCTACAGGATCAAGTGGATGAGTAGCAGTATATATCTGAACATTCGGACCAAACATGGTTCTACTTCCAATAGTCACTTTCATCACATCAAGTATCACACAATTAAAATTAAAGAATACTTTTTCTCCGGTGATGATATTAGACCCATAATCACAATAAAAGGGTGCTTCTATCCATATACCAGGTCCGGCATTTGGTATCAATTCTTTTATTATATCAGCTTGTAGCTCTTCTTCATCTTTTCTGCTATCATTCAACCTCTTTGTAAGTAATCTGGCTTTGACCCTTTCTTCAGCAAGTTGAGGATCACTTGCGTTATATAGTTCTCCGGCAAGCATCTTTTCTTTTTCTGTCTTCATATTCAAACCTAATATATTTATGTACCTTTGCAAAAAAATTAATCATTTTAGTTAACCATGCAGGTTTACTGATTCTTTTTAAGGAGCCTCTCTTAAAAAGAGAAATGACACTTAAGAAAAACAATTTGACATTCGAACAATTAAATCTTATTGAACCTTTATTAAAGGCAATTAAGACAGAAGGATACACAAATCCTACTCCCATACAAGAGCAATCTATCCCTGTTGTATTAGAAAAAAAAGACTTATTAGCCATAGCGCAAACCGGTACAGGTAAAACAGCAGCATTTGCTCTTCCTATTTTACAATTGCTCCATGGTAACCGTACAAGCCCGAGAACGCTGAAATCCTTGATTTTAAGTCCCACTCGTGAACTAGCTATTCAAATAGGTGAAAGCTTTGCCTCTTATGGAAAACATACTGGACTAAAACATACTGTTGTTTTTGGTGGTGTACCTGTAGGCAGTCAAATCAGCGCTTTAAGAAGTGGTGTTGACATTCTGATTGCTACTCCGGGCAGGTTGCTCGATTTGCTAAACCAACGGGCATTGAACTTAGCGCATATAGAGATATTTGTGTTAGACGAAGCCGACCGTATGTTGGATATGGGATTTATTAATGATGTAAAAAAAATAACAGCTAAAATTCCTCAAAAGAAACAAACTCTGTTTTTCTCTGCTACCATGCCTTCAGAAATATCTGGATTAGCAAATGGCATTTTAAATAATCCTATTAGAGTTGAGGTAACACCAATCTCATCTACTGTTGAGAAAATAACTCAAGCTGTTTATCCGGTTGAGAAAAAAGATAAGCCTTCTTTACTGATCCATTTATTAAAAGATAAAAAGATGACCAGTGTTTTGGTATTTACCAGAACCAAACACGGTGCAGATAAACTAGTAAAAGTTTTAAGTCGTGCTTCTATTTCTTCTGCAGCAATTCATGGAAATAAGTCACAAAATGCAAGGCAAAAGGCCTTAAGCTTTTTTAAAGAAGGAAAAATCCGCGTATTAGTAGCTACTGATATCGCTGCTCGTGGAATTGATGTCGATCAACTTAGTTATGTTGTAAACTTTGATCTTCCTAATCAAGCCGAAACATATGTTCACCGGATTGGCAGAACAGGGAGAGCAGGATTGAGCGGAAATGCTTTATCATTTTGTGATCATGAAGAAAGACCTTTTTTGCAAGATATAATTAAACTTACTGCACAAAAGATCCCTCTGGTTGAAGACCACCCTTATGCAATTACGTTTGGAAATACCATTGTAGTTTCAGCTAAGAAAAAGAATACACAAGCAAAAAAACCTTTCAAAGCTTTTAAGCAAGAAAATCGCAGAAAAGCACCTGCTTACAGATAAATCTCCTATTTCAGCTATCTATGAGTTACTCCTAAACAACTTATAGGTAGCTGATAATTCATTTCCCCATTGAATTATCATACTTCAGACCTCCCTTTATTTGTAAAATAATTTTAATATATTGTTGCATAATTAATCTCTTATACAGGCTATTTCAATAGATCGCGTTTAAGATATGCATAATACATATCTGGCTTTAATAGAGATTGATAAAATTATTAATGATGAAACATATCTCTTTGTTAATTCCACAAGGCAATTGTAGTCTAAGTAATTTAGAAGCTACTTATAAGATGTTTACAATGGCTAATGACTTCCTTATACAACAAGGCAAAGCTACTTTATTTGAGATAGACCTGGTAGCTCTCGAAATGGGAGGTCAAAGCAGCAATAGTATTTTTACGATCTCTCCTACAAAAACAATACAACAAATAGAAAAGACTGATTTAATAATCATTCCGGCAATTCATGGAAATTACAGGGAAATCATACAAGCAAACAAGCGTTTTGCACCTTGGATCATTAAATGTTATAAAGAAGGAACTGAGGTTGCAAGTTTATGTATTGGAGCGTTTTTACTAGCAAGCACAGGTTTATTAAACGGAAAGAACTGTACAACTCATTGGATGGCTTCTGCTGAATTCAAAACAATGTTTCCTGAAATAAATTTAATGGACGATAAGATAATTACAGATGAGCATGGCATTTATACAAGCGGTGGAGCTTACTCTTCCTTAAATCTAAACCTTTATTTGATAGAAAAATTTGCTGGCAGAGAAATGGCTATCTTACATTCTAAGATTTTTGAAATAGAAATTGACCGTACCAGCCAATCTCCTTTTATTATTTTTAGTGGTCAAAAAAGTCATAACGATGAGATTGTATTAGAGGCCCAAGAATGGATGGAACAAAACTACCAGGAAAAAATTAACGTGGATCAGCTCTGCGATCAATTTGCAATTGGAAGAAGAACTCTGGAGCGCCGATTTAAGAAAGCTACTGGTAATACAATGATTGAATACATTCAACGAGTAAAAATAGAAGTCGCTAAAAAACAATTAGAGACAGGCTACAAGAATGTAAATGAGGTAATGTATGAAACGGGTTATTCAGATGCTAAATCCTTTCGGGATGTCTTTAAAAAATCTACTGGCCTTTCTCCTATTCGTTATAAAGAGAAATTCATTCATAACTAAAAAACAGTATATCTTGATCTCTGTTTAAACAAAAGATACTGCTCTAATATAAATCAGGGCTAATTTAAGTAAAGCAAACATTGACATGGATCGCACCAAAAGACATTATAAAAATCTAATTATAGGTTTCGGTAAAGGGGGTAAAACTCTAGCTAGTTTTTTAGCTTCGCAAAAGGAACCGGTCGCTATTGTTGAACAATCAAATAAAATGTACGGTGGCACCTGTATTAATATAGCTTGCATTCCTACTAAATCACTCATTGTAAATGCTGAAAAGGGTGTTCCATATAATGAAGCATTAGCCATTAAAGATAAACTCACTTCTAGCCTTCGTCAAAAAAACTACGATAAACTAAACCAAGAAGGTACTGCAGATGTAATTACAGGGAAAGCATCTTTCGTGTCCAGTAATGAAATAAAAGTAGTTTTTCTATCGGGCGAGGAGATATTTATTACAGCAGATCGTATTTTTATCAATACAGGTGCTGAACCGAGATTCCCTAAAATAGCAGGTATTGATTCAAAGAAAATATTTACGAGTACGTCAATAATGGAACAACAACAGAAACCCGAGAAACTAATAATTGTTGGTGGAGGTTTTATTGGGTTGGAGTTTGCAGATATGTTTACAAAATTTGGCAGCAAAGTAACCATATTAGATGTTGCTGATGAATTTTTACCAAAAGAAGATGACGATGTAAGAGCAGCCATATATCAAGTACTTACAGACAAGGGAATTGATATTATAAACGGAATACAGTTACAACAAATAGAAGACATAAATGACAATACTGTAAAGGTCCATTTTAATCATGAAGGTAATAATATGACTATCAATGCCAATGCTGTATTGTTAGCTACAGGTAGAAACCCAAATACAGAAGGGCTGAACTTACAAGCTGCTGACATCAAAACCAATGAAAGAGGATATATTATAGTAAACGAAGAGTTAAAAACGAATATTCCTAATATATGGGCTATTGGCGATATTAATGGCGGGCCGCAATTTACCTATATATCATTAGACGATTTCCGAATTATCAAAAACCAATTAACAAACCATAAGTATACCTCTATCAAACAACGTGGAGATTTTCCGTCCTGTGTTTTTATTACCCCTCCACTAGCGCAGGCAGGTTTACGCGAAAAAGAAGCTATTGAACAAGGATATAGAATTAAAGTCGCCACGCTTC
The DNA here is from genome assembly GCF_004339765.1 of Albibacterium bauzanense. GTDB lineage: Bacteria > Bacteroidota > Bacteroidia > Sphingobacteriales > Sphingobacteriaceae > Albibacterium > Albibacterium bauzanense. The sequence goes on from NZ_SMGO01000003.1 coordinate 21,338, forward strand.
CTGCAAATGCAATTCCCAAAGCGGCCATTTTAAAGGAGATCAGAGGGATACTAAAAGCTATTATAGATGCAGATACCAACAAAATCTTAGGCTGTACATTATTCTGTGCAGAGGCTCATGAAATCATTAACATTATTCAATTGGCCATCAAACATGAGATACCTTATACTGCAATGCGAGATACGATCTATACTCACCCGACAATGACAGAAGCATTAAATGATTTATTTCAAAATGTTCCTGACTAAGTAGACCATATTATTTTCTTTCTCCCACCTGTTGCCGCCACATAGCATAATATAACCCTTTTTGCGCAAGCAATTCTTCATGAGATCCCGTTTCAGAGATCTTACCTTTCTCTAAAACATAAATCATATCTGCATGCATAATTGTAGAAAGCCTATGAGCTATAAGAATCGTAATTCTTTCTTTACTTGTTGATATCTCACGAATGGTATTTGTAATATCCTCTTCGGTGAGTGAATCTAATGCAGAAGTTGCTTCATCAAAGATAAGCAACCTAGGGTTCCTTAATAAAGCACGAGCAATGGATATTCGTTGCTTCTCTCCTCCAGAAAGCTTTAACCCATTTTCTCCTAATAGAGTATTAATACCCTTTTCCGATCTTTTCAATAAATAGGCACACGATGCTTTATTCAATGCCTCGATTACTTCATCGTCGCTTGCGTCTCCCTTTACAAATAATAAATTCTCTTTAATTGTTCCTGCAAACAATTGCGTATCCTGAGTAACAAAACCAATCTGTCTACGCAATTCATTATATCGTATTTCTGTAGAAGGAATACTATTAAAAAGAATTGAACCCGATACTGGCTTATAAAGACCTACTAATAATTTAACTAAGGTTGATTTACCTGATCCTGAGGGACCAACAAATGCAATCGTTTCACCAGAGCTCACCCTAAAAGAGATGTCATCGATCGCATTCATACTGGCTGTTCGATGGCTAAAAACAACATCTTTAAAAGACAGGCTTTTTAACAACCCTATTTCCTTTGGCGACTCAGGTCTTCGTTCAATAGGTTTTTGCATCAACTGGTCGAAACTAGTAATAGATGCTTCTACTTCCCGATAGCTAAGGATTATATTTCCTAAATCTTGTAGTGGTCCAAAAATAGAAGTAGAAATGAATTGCATAGCGATTAGTTCACCTGTACTTAATACTTCACGAAATATTAGCCAAAGAAGGATAAATAATACCGATTGCTTTAACAAATTAAGTGTCGTTCCTTGAAGAAAAGAAAGCGTACGCACTCGTTTTGTTTTCAACATCTCCAGATCATATATCTTTTGCGTTTGGGTATTTAGTTTTCGAATTTCAGGGAAAGTAAGTCCAAGGCTTTTTACCAATTCTATATTGCGTAAAGATTCAGTAATTACTCCTGCCATCTTGTTGGTCTCTTTATTAATAGATCGTTGAAAAACTTTGATCTTTTTGCTTAATAGCCCAGTTAACGAGCCAAGCAATAAAATACCGATCACAAACACAGGAACGAGCATCCAGTTTTTTGTAATCGAATACCAGATCAAGAACCCCATTCCTACAATGGATGAAAATAAAATATTAATAAAAGAATTAAGAAAGCGTTCTGTATCTGTTTTTGCCTTCTGAAGAATTGATAAAGTTTCGCCACTATGTTGTTCTTCATATTCTTGAAAAGAAAGCCGAAGTGTTTGCTTTAACCCATCATTAAAGATTTGCATACCAAAACGCTGAACTGCCAATCGAGTAAAATACTCCTGAAAAGCCTTCATGATTCTCGCTGCTACAGCAATTGCAATCGCAATTCCTAGCCAATAAAGTACTCCATTAATTAATTCCTGCTGACTTAGATTATTCGGATTGTTTGCATATTCATCAATTATTTTCCCAAAAATTATGGGATCAATTAAACTCAATAATTGTGCTATGGCAGCCAATACCAATGCCAGAACCACCCACCATCTTTGTTGCTTGAAATATTTCCAGAGAATCTGCATTATTATAAATATCCAATAAAATTTCAATTAGCCGCAATTATTAGGATAAATAATATTTAATGTTTTATCTTTAAAAATCAATAGCAGTATTTTCTGCAAAAAACACCATTAATCATTTACACATTAATCTTTAAAATTTAAGTATGAGAACATTTGCTCTAATGCTAACACTAATCCTTCCTTTTATTTTTTCAAATGCATCAGCTCAAACTACACCTGATCCAGAAAGCGCACGACTTGAACATATTGCTGTCTATGTAACTAACCTGCAAGAGAGTTCAGCCTTTTATAAAGCTGTCTTAAAACTGACTGAAATTGAAGAGCCTTTTAAAGATGGAAAACACGTATGGTTCACACTAGGTGCAGCAGGACAAATGCATTTAATTCAAGGTGCACAGAAGAAAATTGAACACGATAAGAACGATCATTTGTGTTTTAGTGTACCTTCTATTGATAATTTCATTGCAAGATTAGATCAACAAAAAATCGAATATACTAACTGGCCAGGTACTGAAAAAGCTCCTACTGTTCGTGTAGACGGTGTTAAACAAGTATACTTTCAAGACCCCGATGGGCATTGGATTGAAGTTAATGATGCAAGATAATTTTAATAAATTGCCTTCTTAAAATCGTTCTTATGAAAAAAAATCCACTATTCTTAATTTTAATAACTGGATTAAGCGTTTCCGCTTGTAATAATCAATCAGCCGGAACGAATGCCAGTGCAGACTTACAAAACAATCCCTTAATGGAGGAAAGCACACTACCATACTCTACTCCAGATTTCTCAAAGATCAAGGATGAACACTTCAAACCTGCGTTTATTGAAGCAATGAGGCAACAAACTGAAGCTATTAATGAAATTACTAGCAATAGTGAGGAACCCACCTTTGATAATACAGTACTCGCTATCGAAAAAAGTGGTGTATTATTAGAACGTGTAAGTAATCCTTTTTATGCTCTAACCGGCGCCAATACAAACGACGAACTAGAGGAAATCCAAGAATTTCTAGCACCAAAATTATCTGCGCACTACGATGCTATCTATCTTAACGACACTTTATTTCAACGCTTAAAAACTTTATATACCAAACGTTCAGAACTAGGACTAGATCAAGAATCTCTTAAGTTATTAGAAAACTATTATGAGGATTTTGAAATAGCCGGAGCAAACTTATCTGCATCCGATAAGGAGAAGCTAAAAGAAATAAACGCGAAAGAAGCTACTTTAACAACCAAATTCAATCAAACTTTACTAGCAGCAAATAACGCAGGTGCTATCATAATAAAAGACAAAGCTGAATTAGCCGGTCTATCAGAGAGTGAAATAAGCGCGCTGAAAGATTCAAGCAACTGGAAAATAACTTTACAAAACACAACCCAACAGCCCTTATTGCAATCCCTGGAAAACAGAGATCTTCGCGAAAAACTGTTCAAGGCTTCCTGGAATCGAGCTGATGGATCTAAAAACGATACCAGAGCTACCATTATTGAACTAGCTGAATTACGTGCTCAAAAAGCAAAACTTTTAGGCTTTTCTAATTATGCTGAATGGAGCTTGCAAAAAACAATGGCTAAAACTCCTGCCCATGTAATGAATTTATTTGATGGTCTAATTCCTGCTGCTACAGCTAAAGCCCGAAATGAATCTACCGTTATACAGGCTATGATTAAACAAAGCGGTGAGGATTTTGATTTAGAACCATGGGATTGGAATTTCTATGCAGAGAAAGTACGTAAGGCAAAATTTGATCTTGATGAAAATCAAATTAAACCATACTTCGAATTAAAAACAGTATTGGAAAAAGGTGTTTTCTTTGCCGCTGAAAAGCTCTATGGAATAACATTTAAGCAACGTACAGATATACCTACGTATCACGATGATGTACTGGTATACGAAGTATTTGAAGAGAATGGAGAACCCTTAGGTTTGTTTTATGGCGACTTCTTTGCACGTGAAAGCAAACGAGGTGGTGCATGGATGAGTAATTTAGTAACCCAGTCCAAATTATTCAATAAAAAGCCTGTTATATACAATGTATGCAACTTTACCAAGCCTTCAGAGGGTGAACCAGCTTTATTGACCTATGACGATGTAGTTACCATGTTCCATGAATTTGGACATGCTTTACATGGATTCTTTGCAGATCAAATGTACCCAAGTTTATCAGGCACTTCTGTGGCTCGTGATTTTGTTGAGTTTCCATCTCAATTCAATGAAAATTGGGCATTATATCCTGATGTATTAAAAAATTATGCTAAACACTATAAAACAGGCGAGCAGATTTCTCAAACATTAATTGATAAAATTGAAAACGCAGGAACCTTTAATCAAGGCTATGCATTAACAGAATATTTGGCAGCTGCCGATCTTGATATGCAATGGCATATGATTCCTGCTGATTTAAAAATAACCGATGCAAATCAATTCGAAAAAGATGCATTGCATAAAACAAAACTAGATGTTGTGCATGCAGTATCTCCACGTTATCGCTCAACTTACTTCTCCCATATCTTTGGAAGCGGCTATTCAGCAGGTTATTACTCCTATTTATGGACAGAAATGTTAGATCATGATGCATATAATTGGTTTGAAAATAATGGTGGTTTAACCAGAGAGAATGGTCAGCGTTTTCGCGATATGGTTCTTTCTCGTGGAAACACATTAGATTTAGAGGAAATGTACAAAACATGGAGAGGTAGTGAACCTAAAATAGAGCCTCTGTTGAAAGCAAGAGGATTGAATTAAGACTCCAATTCAAATAATAAGGAAGGGCTGAATAATTAAATTATTCAGCCCTTCCTTATTACAAACTATATTAACTATTGTTTCGCAAATCGCATCATTTCTATACCATCTGTATAAAAACTTAAGGTGTCACCATTTACTTTATAGGTTTCAACTTTCAGAAGCGTGCTTACAAAAGTAGCTTCTCCATTTCCCGGACAAGCCATCATTGTAGAAAGTGGATTATCAAACTTTATTTTATCATTATCCCTAACGATTGCACTACCGAAAGAATTGCAGCTGGTATTACCATTAATTTCATTTTTATCTAAATCAAAGGTAATAGTTGGCTTTTTCTCAGGATATAATCCTTCAAAGGCTATTCTAGGGCCTGTAATATAATTAAGAACCCATGTTCCTGCTAATGCAGTATCATCCTTATTGGCAGAATGACCTTTCAAAAGATTACAAGAGCTGATCATCACGCCAACTAAAAGAAATAAAACCAAAGTCGTTTTTTTCGTATTCATACGGATTATCTAATTAATATTCATTCAAAGCTGTTTCTCTTATAAAAACATTACTAGAATTTATAAGTAACACCAGCACCCAATATTTGTTTAACTTGTAAAGCTGGGCGCGTTCCTGATACTCCATCCTCTTCATAAGGAAGCATCGTATTATCATCATAAATTAATTGTACACCAGCATTTACTGTTACGAACCTATTCACTTTCATCAACAAATTTGCAGTATAATCCACATCCACATTTTGTGGATCTTCTAAATAATTAGAGTATAACTTTAATATATTTTCGAACGTTATGTTTTCTACAATTTCTCTTTTATAATAACCATTAAAAGAAGCACCAAACTCAAAGCGTGATTTTTCACCAGGATTAACACCATAGGCACCGATACTTGAAAGATAATCGTCTCCTACAAAAACAAAACGGGCTGCAGCTGGAGATACATTAAAATGAAAATTATCAGATTCCTTATAAGCCATACCAGGCCCAAAGCTTAAATAAGCAGGAGCAAATGCACCTGAAATAAGCTCTTTTGTACCGGCTGCATCATCGTATATATAACCATCAGTAAACTGTGTTTTGAAGTCGGCAAAAAAGGTATACAACCATTTCTCCGAGGCCTTATAACCTAATAAACTATTTAAACTAACCTGGTCATCATTCTTTCTCCAATCCCTATCTTTTTGTTTATTAAGACCATAACCCATAATTACTTTATTATCCCAGCTCCATTTATCTTTTTTATAATTAAAATCATAATTCAACATTAAATTTGCTGCAAAAGCATTTTCACCTCCTGCTGCCCAATTCGAAAAAGAACTCTGATTAATTAAAAAGGTGTTTTCACCATGGATACTCCAGCTTGAATCTGGCAAAGCAATATCTTGTGCATTTGCATTAAATATTAACGTAGCACTAATAATAGAAAGTAAGATTTTCTTCATTTTACTAATTTTAAGAATAAATTTTTGACCTTTAATTAAAATACATTCTAATACCAAAAACCATTCCATAATGTCTAAGCACAATAGTTAATATAAAAACAGGTATGATTTCTCAACATTTAATCAAATAACTTGTTCTGTATTTATGAGCAATAAAAGCATTTTTCTTATAGGCTGTGTATCAATTGTTATTACGATGTTTTTTTCCTGTAATAACAAATTCACTAACACGTTATTTAAAGGCAAAACTCCTCATCAGCAATACGAACAGCAGTTAATGGATGCCGGCTTAAATGGTACCGCTTTATTCAAACAATGGGTAAATGCTTCAAAACAAAGCATTCTTCAACCTATATCCATTGATGTACCTTATCTGGAAGAAGCTTACTTTGCAGCTGATAAACCAGATGCTGTAGCTTTTATTTTTGATGCCCGAAAAGGCGAGCAGTTACAAATAGAATTAGAACTACAGACACTAGATAGTACAAGGTTATTTATTGATTTATTTGAAACAATAGTAGATACAATTGAGCAACAATCTGCTATCTATTCAGCAGATACACGCGATTCATTAATAACTTATAACATTCAGGATGATGGCAGATATCTGCTTCGTATTCAGCCTGAATTATTATCTGATATTTCTTATAAACTTCAAATCACCGCGGAACCTTCTTTAGCAAATCCAGTTGAGTCAAGAGCCAAACAGAACATTGGCAGTTTTTTCGGTGATGGAAGAGATGCCAATTCAAGAAGACATGAAGGAATTGATATTTTCGCTGAAAAACTCACTCGCGTTGTTGCTGCAGCGAATGGTATAGTAAGCAGGGTTGGAACAAACAATTTAGGAGGGAAAATAATCTTTTTAAGACCCGAAGGTCAATCAATAAACTTATACTACGCACACTTAGATAGCCAACTTGTAACTACAGGGCAAATAGTAACTTTAGGAGATACTTTAGGATTAATTGGAAATACTGGTAATGCACGTACAACTCCACCACATCTTCATTTTGGAATATATACCCGGCAAGGTGCAGTTGATCCACTCCCATTTATTAGACCAGGTAAATCTAACCCTTCAAAAATCACTGCTGATACAAAACGCATTGGAGACACCGTTCGATCAATTAACAGCAGTATGATGGCCAATATTCCTTTGGTAATAAATGGTGTTGTTCAAAATAGTTATCGGGTTGTATTTCCAGACAAAAGCAAAACGTTCATCTTACAAAATCAAATTACAGACATAAGTAAGCCATTAAGAACTATCACTTTAAAACAATCTAAGATACTGTATGCTGAACCCGATTCATCCTCTGCCCATAAACAGAAATATCAATCCGGAATCCAGCTTACAGTAGCTGGAGAATATAATGATTTTTATTTTATAGAAAACAAATCAATAAAAGGGTGGATAAAACAGTAGAAAAGAAAGTCTACATAAAAGCATCTACTTCTCGATATGCTTCAATAAGACGTTGTTCTCCTTCTTTACCAGTACCTGATATACCATGCTCCATGCCAACAACACCCTTATATCCTTTCCCGTGTAAATATTTAAATATATTTTTATAATTTATTTCGCCGGTTGTAGGCTCTTTTCTTCCAGGATTATCTCCTGCTTGTATATAGGCGATTTCACTCCATGTTCTTTCCATATTGGCTATTAAATCTCCCTCATTACGCTGCATATGATATACATCATACAAAAGTTTACAAGAAGGGCTATTTACTGCTTTGCAGATCATATACGTCTGATTAGATGTTCTCAAAAATAAATCAGGCGAATCACTTAACGGTTCAAGTACCATAATAATACCATGTGGTTCTAATATCTCAGCTCCTCTTCTAAGTGCTTCAATAGTGTTTGCTGTTTGAATTTCAAACGAATGATTACGAAAAAAAGATCCGGGCACCACAGTGGTAAACTTAGCACCACATCGTTTTGATACCTCTATTGCCTGCCGACATCCTTTTAAAAAAATATCCACATTTTCTTGCTTTCCGGCAGCTAATGTATTTGCGCCATTTCCCCCTTTATCCAACACAAATACACCCATAGCCATTCCTAACTTAGCCAACAGATCACCTATTTTCTTTTGCTCTTCTGGCGACCTTCCCGCCATGCCATTATCTTCAATTCCACGAAAGCCCTGATCATACATAAATTGTATCTGATCCAGCATATTGTTCCCTGCTAAATTTTTAAACATTCCATCATGAGGGCCATAGTTTAAATTAAATGGTTGCCCTTCGGCAGCCTTTTGCATTTCTGTAGCACCCACAGCCAAACCACTGCTGGTCAGTAAGGCTCCTGTTGCCAAAAGTCCTTTTTGTAAAAACTCAGTTCTTTTCATTGTTTAAGTTGTTAATTACGAACATAATTCCGTGTTTAATAAATAATTGGCTATTATAATTACTGTAATTCACTAAAATAAACGATAATCTGGCAGAAAAACAAATACTGGGAGAATAAAATATGAATGGCAGAAAGAACATTGTTAGTTCAATGCCTAAGGTAAATTGAGAGAATATCCTCAATTATTTCCCGGTTTGGATCTGCTTAAATCCTGATAGAGTTTAATATACCTCTTCTATTATCTGAGAAACGCCATTGAAAACGAAATCATCGCCGCGTTCTTTTCCAATAAGAACCTGCCCTAAAGGTGTGGCTGGAGAAATTGCCATAAGAGATTGTCCGTGCACTTGCAGCTGACCAATACTAACGGCTATATAAAGCAATGCTTTGGAGGTTTTAACCAGTGAACCCGCACTAATCCGTTCACTAACTTTCACGCCCCTACATTGTTCTAATTGAAAAAGGATTTTTTTAGCCTCATAAAGCTGACTATTATTTCTATCAATATCTTGTTGCATCATTTCACGCGTTGTCTCATACTTATCCCCAGCGCTACTTTTTGTGTCATCCTGGCTCGCTTCGCGCGCTTGCAATAAAGCATGTTCCGCATTTGCTATTCGGCTTTTTATTGCCTCAAGACATTGCAAATAAACTGCATCTTTAAATAATTGCTTGCTAATTTCCATTTAATGAATCCTTAATCATATATCAATTAAGCACATCATTAAATTTTATGCTTATTAATTGATTTGAGCTAAATTTATTTCACTTATTAAGCTGTTAGCCCATTCAGTTAAAAGAGTTCTCTGATCGCTATTTAATTTCGTACCCTTATGAAGAATTGTATAAGATGTCAACGGCATCCCATCTCTCTCCATTTCTTCTTTCAGGTCTTCTGCCTTTTTAAGCTGTCGTTCCTTATTATATGAACCAAAATCACTAAAGTTCAAATGTCTTTTTCCATCATTAATGTGCCCCTCTAAAAACATTGCCGCAGGCTGTACATTAATATACCATGGATAATCGGTATTATTGCTATGACAGTCGTAACACGATTTCTGCAAAACACTCTCTACATCTGCCGGAACAGTATATAGATTGGTTATATCAGTTGCTAATTTTGTCGTCTGAACGTTACGTGGCGATTTCTTAATAAATTGAATGCCAACAACAGCGACTATAACAACCGCCCAAATGCTTAAACGTGTATTCCGTTTCATAATTTAGAATTAGAGGTTTACAATAATATTTGACAACAAAAATTTGCTATACTCAAATATAAATTATAGTATTCTAAATATGGACAGAATATGTAAAAGTTCTGTGACAGCTAATTGCCTTATAAAGACATTTAAAATCTATTTAAGCTTTTTAAATACAATAATTCCATTGTGTCCGCCGAAGCCAAATGTATTGCTCATCGTAACATCAATATTCTTCTCAAGCGCTTCTTGTCTAACGATATTAATATCAGCAGGAATTTCAGGATCTAAATCGGTTAGATTGATTGTAGGTGGCACAACCGAATGTTTGATTGCTAAAACACTGGTAATTGCTTCAATAGCACCTGCAGCACCCATCAAATGACCGGTTATAGACTTTGTAGCACTAATATGTAAATTCTTTGATTTATCTTTAAACAGCTTAGTTATTGCTTTTATTTCGCTAATATCGCCTACTGCAGTAGAAGTTGCATGCGCATTTAAATAATCTACATCTTCAGGGTTCAGGTTTGCATCTTCTAAAGCAAAACGCATAGCAGTACCAGCACCTTCGCCTTCAGGATGAGTAGATGTCATATGATAAGCATCAGCGGTCATAGCTGCACCACCAACTTCTGCATAAATGGTTGCATTTCTTGCTATCGCATGTTCATACTCTTCCAATATAAGCGCACCAGCGCCTTCGCCCATTAAAAAGCCGTCTCTTCCCGTATCAAAAGGTCTGCATGCAGCTTGAGGATCATCATTTCTTGTTGTCATAGCCTTCATAGAGCTAAAACCACCTACAGATGCTTCAGTTATAGGAGCTTCCGATCCACCAGTAACAATTACCTTAGCTTTTCCCCAACGGATATAATTAAAGGCATCCATTATAGCAGTATTCGCTGATGAACAAGCTGTAACTGTAGTATAATTAATACCCATTAGTCCATATTTTATAGAGATCATTCCTGAAGCCATATTGGCTATCAACTTTGGAATAAAGAATGGACTAAAACGTGGTTTGTAATCATTGTCGGCATATTCTCTAACCTGCTCTTCGAATGTAAGCATACCTCCTTGGCCAGAACCCCAAATAACACCTGTATCATATGGGTTCATGCTGCCAAAATCTAACCCAGAGTCTTCAATAGCCTCTTTCGCGGCTGCAAGAGCATATTGTGTAAAGGGATCTGTTCTTTTTAATTCAGCCCGATCAAGAAATAATGAAGGATCAAAACCTTTTAATTCACATGCTATCTGTGTGCGGAAAGCACTGGGATCAAATTTTGTAATTCTTCCAGCACCACTTCTACCATTTGTTAAACTATCCCAAAAAGTTTGAATATCGTTCCCTATTGGTGTTAAAGCGCCTATTCCTGTTACAACAACTCTTTTCATTTAATCTGTTTTAATCTCTAAAATTGACAATAATTGCAAAGATACAAATCTAGGGCATTCTACCTTCCTTTCATGTCTTTAAAACATCACTTTTATCTTCAATCCTGCATTCATCAATTTTACTTCCCTGTCTGATAGTTTACCTACCGGCACTTTAAGAAAAGGTTCAAGAAGAAGTTTTGTTTTACCATAAAAATCTTGTTTCTTACCTATAGAGAGATTAAAATAACCAATATTATTGTTTCCTTTAGAATCTGCTTCTTTAACAGGTTCCGTGTATTGTCTTGTAACCGTAGAATAAACAGTTGACTCTACCCCTGTTTTTGGATCTTTCACAAAGCTTTGTGAAACAACATCTGTTTCATATTGATAGGACTTATTTTCATCCAAAACCGTCAAAAGTGATACTCCCATAGATGCATAAAACCCATCACTTACCTGATATACAATCGACAATGGAATATCTAGAGCCTGCATAGAGGATTCAACACCAACCTTTCGGGTTGAAGAAGAAATTTCAACGGGCTTCATTTCATTAGCTGCATTAATCTTGGTAAAAACCAATCCGCTTGTCAGTGATACTTTATCAGAAAGTCGGCGTTCTGTGAAAACACCTCCACCATAATTCATTTTATCTGAAATAAAGGAAGAAGAAAGTTCAACCCCAAATTTCCAATTCTCATCATTATTAGGATTGCCTTCTCTATTTCCTATGTTTTCAGAGAGGAATACTGGACTCTCAAAAGGGCTAATTAACTCAATTTCTTTTTTGTTGCTATCAGGCCGCATCCTCTCAGCTTCCACTATTTGCTCTTTCTCTTCCACTTTAGAAACCTCCACTTCCGATGCAGCAATACTATTTATATTCTCTTCTTTTATACCTTTAATTTTAGATTCTGCATTAAAATGTTGCTGTGCTATTCGAGTATCTTGAACCTTAACTCCTTTATGAACTTCTATCTTCTCATTCTCTTCTTCCATCTGAGTTATTGGAGAAGATGAATCTGTACTTTCCTTACTCTCCCTATCATTAGATTTTTCCCTTTCAATATTTGTTATTTTTAATTGACTATCTGAATGATACGCTTTAAATACTGAAACAATTGATATTAAAAGAATCAATGATGCAGCCACAGCCATTATTCTCCTAATGCCTAAAAAGGACGTTCTATTAAAATCTTTTGCAGGTATCGATATCAGTTCCGTGGCTTGTTTTTTTTTGCAAAACTTTTCCCAAGCCCCTTCCTCATATGGAAGCTCATAATTCATGAGAGTCTCTCTGATCTCTTCAATTATTCTATCTTCTTTGTTTTTCATCAGAATAATTTGTTTTCTTAAGCGATGAAGCTATCATGAGTGTTCATCATCTTCTATTTGTAAGTTACTGAACTCATGATGGTTCCATATCTATTTTACAACTGACTTGAGGTATAAGCCCCTAAGTTTTTCTTTTGCTCTTGTTAAATAAACCCTGCTTGAACTGGATGGGATTTCAAGCATCTCTGCTATCTCCTCATGATTAAAACCTTCAATTTCATATAAACTAAAAACCGTCTTATGCATAGGCAAAAGCTTATTTAAAAGACCCATAATATCTGCCACATTCAAGCTATCATCGTAACTTTGGCTATAAGATCTCTCATGTTCATCCGACAACTCTTCATAATAAAGTGTAGATTTTCTTTTACGAATCTCATTCAAAGCCGTCCGAACCGTAATCTTTGCCAACCATGCTTTAAACACCTTATTAAAGTTGTTTTCATCATCACAAGTAAAAGATTCCATATGATTAAATGCCTTCATAAAACTATCATTTACAACCTCTTTTGCTATATCACGACTGGTTATATACCGCAATGACACACCCATAAGGTAACCCCAATAGTGTTTATATATCCGTTCCTTTAGGCGCTCATCAGCCTCCTTCAAGCATTTCGAAATATCTCGTATTAAATCGGTTTCAGCACTCAATTTTACTGCTTAACATAAGTATTAATGATATAAGCCGGCATCATCTGCTCTTACCATTATAAAACCCATTTTTAAGGAAAGTGCTACAAAAAATATTATTTAGGTCTATGAAAATTCATGAATAATATTTTTGAAATCTTTTGTAGCAGATTAGATTTCTACTGTGTTTTGGCAGCAAACAGTATTTATTAATTAACAAAAAACAATAATTATGAATTTCTATCAAAACTTAAAAAACGTGTCACTTTTAAAAACAATGAAACTGCCAATCCTTTGCTTGGCTTTAGCGGTTACTTATTCATCTTGTAGTGATGATGATAATCCTATGCCTAATCCTGATACTGCTATTGTATCTGTATATCATGCATCACCAAGTACAGATTCATTAGATTTCTACCTTGATGCTAAAAAAGTAAACTCAAAACTTGTCGGTCTTGGCGATAGTATCAATTATGTAGAAGCCTTTATTGGCGACCGCGTTGCAGAAATCAAAGGAAAAGACGGTGCGTCTATCTTTAAAGAATCGATCAAGCTCGAAAAAGACAAAGCCTATTCATTGTTTATAACAAATGAAAAAGACAAAGATGATGCAGAATATGTACAAATCACTGATGACTTGACAAACCCTGCTGAAGGAAAAGCAAAAATAAGATTTGTACACGTTTCTCCAGATGCAGGAAAGCTTAACCTAGCTGTAACTGGTGGTGAAGACCTATTTACAGATAAAGAATTCAAATCAGCCACTGAGTTCAAAGAAATCACTGCAGAAAAACAATCTTTCGAAGTAGTTGATCAAGAAAGCAATGCTGTATTGTTTACTTTAGAAGATGTGGATATTAAAGCTGGAAAAATATATACCATTTGGGTAAAAGGCTTAAAAGACACTGAAGACGATGCTCTGAAAATTGAAGCTATGGTGTACAACAATAAATAAGCAAGACAATATTAAAAAAGCAAGAGGAGCCAATCATTTTGATTGGCTCCTCTTGCTTTAGAACCAATTATATGAAGCATTTTTATATTTTTGTAACTTAATTATTATTGCTATATTGTTTTCTATACATAATAATAAACCATAGAAGGCAATATAAAGTAATATGATTGACCTATCCATTGAGTATTTGTTTCGAAAACATTATTCGCGATTATGTCATTTCGCCTGGCAAATACTCAGCGACAATGAGCTAATTGAGGATATTGTACAAGATGCTTTTATGGGATATTGGAACAATAAACATACCATAGCAAATAATGATATTGCTATAAAAAACTTCCTCTATACTTCTGTCCGACATGCCTGTTATAACATCATTCGTCGAGAAAAAGTAGAACAGCGATACCACCTGCTCAATCAAACTGAAACTGTTGAAGAGCTCCAAACAATAGCAAAAATTATCCGGGCTGAAGTAATGGATGAGATTTATAAAATTATCCAAACTATGCCAAATGGATGTCAATCGATATTTCGATTGGGATACTTAGAAGGATTAACAAACCCTCAAATTGCTGAGCAACTGAATATAAGTATCAACACAGTAAAAACTCAGAAACAACGAGGTCTAAAAATCATTAAGAGTAAACTCAGTCCTGAACTATTCTCTCTTCTAACTCTTGTATTTATAGAAGGGTAAATCATGTTATTAAGAAGAAAGCCAAGAACGACTGTTCTTGGCTTTCTTCTTAATAACAATTCGCTTTAAAGCTTACGTATCCAGATATTTCTAAAACTTATTGTTTCTCCATGATCTTGTAACATTATAGGACCGTCTCCATGTGCTTTATATTTTGGTATACCTATATAAGCACTATTCCCTTTATATTCTGAATTATTTTGAACAAGTACCCCATTATGCAGTAAAGTCAAACGAGCAGGACTAAATAAAGCACCATCCTCTTTAAATCGAGGGGCAATGTATATTACTTCATAAACATTCCATTCCCCTGGCATTTTCATCGCATTTACTAAAGGTGGAACTTGTTTATATAAGCTACCGGCCATCCCATTCACATAAGTTTCATTATTATATGAATCAAGGATCTGCAACTCATATCCTCCCTGCATTATAATTCCACTATTTGAACGATGCTGACCATCACCAACTACTTTAGCAGGCGTTTGCCATTCTATGTGTAATTGGAAGTCTCGGAAATCATCTTTTGTATAAATAGAACCTCCACTCTTCACTACAGTTAGGACATTATCTGTAATATTCCATTTTGGTATCTCCCCATTTCTAGTTTTCCATTGAGACAAGTCTTTTCCATTAAAAAGAACAAGGGCATCCGAAGGAGCCTCCTGACCAATACCTGGCGTAACTACTCGCGGTTGGGGTTCCCATACTTCAGTCATTTCCGGAACCATTTTCGGAACCTCAGCTACTTCTTTCGTTTGCGCATAAGTGTTGATTACATATGGTGTAATCAATGAAACCAATATATATTTAATGTATTTATTCATATTATTTATTATTAAAATTCATTTAAAATGATGTGCTTTTATTCGTTCGGTATATTATTCATTGTGTACCATGCCTCTGTTGACCAAAGAGTTGTATCAGATTCATTCACCATTGTTTCTCTATTGAGACGGAAATAGAGAACATATTTTTCTTTCATTGTTGGTAATTCTAAAGTCACCTTCTTTCGATCGGGCGATACAATAATATTCTTTATTTCTAAAGTCTCTTCATCTAAGTTTGGTCCTCCATAATTTCCAGTAGGTTCGTACCTCCATTGTTGAATATTATAATCAGTTGCCTTAGTACCAACCCCTGGCTTTAAAGGTTCAGTAAATTCAATTTCAACGCCATTGGATTTAGCTTTGATCGAGAGCATTTCAAAAGTAGATTTATGATTAAAAACAATCTTTTGCAAACCATATCGCAATTTTCCATTTTGTCCCCAATTGCCACCATTCCCTATACCACCAATATAAAGAGCACTATCTGGCCCCCATATTATACGGTTTACACCAGCTTCAAGTCCTTGAGTAAACCGGAATACAACTCCTTGATATTCTCCATTAATTTTCTCAGCAAATACACGTTTAATTCCTCCAATCGTAACATCTCCATGAATCATTTGATTCTTATAAGGTCCAACATTGAATTTAGCAGGCTGACTTGGAGAATTACCAATCTTGTCATGTTCCAAGTAAACTACAGGAAGTGTTTCTTTCATATTAGCTGTTTCTTCCATATGTCCTGCACGTGAACCATACCATGCCCCTTCAGTCACATGAACAATTTTATTTGCAGGTAGCCAATCTCCTTGATTATCTGCGATAAACATTTCGCCATCAATACCAAAACCAATACCATTTGGTGTCCTCAAACCTGTTGCAATGAATTCTATTGCACCTGTATCTTTTGAAATCTTAAAAACCTTACCTCTATCTGCTGCTTGAACTGGAGCCGATGGTCCAGGACCATTTAAAGCTAATGACAATGTTCCATAAAAATATCCATCTTTATATTCCAAACCGAAAGCAAATTCATGATTGTTGTTTGTACCTTTCCAACTATTATTAATTGTTCGGTATTCATCTATAATACCATCACCATTTAAATCAATCAACTTAGTCAACTCTTGCTTTTGTAGTACGTAAATCTCATCATTTACCACTTTTAACCCCAAAGGTTCCTGTAAGCCGTAAGCAACTCTTGTTACCTTAATCTGATCTGGATTATTACCTTTCACTCCATCTAAAACATACACTGCTCCAACAGAATCCCACGTACTTACAACTAGTTTACCATCTGACATAAAATCCATACCAGCTACCTTTGGTTCAAAACTATCAGGTCGAGCTTGGAATAATGTAAAACTTGGATGAAGATCTTTAAGAGAAGCTCCATCTCCCGGAAAATTAATTACTTTTTTAGCTAAAACCTCTGGCCGATTATTTGTTGCTTTAATCTGCGTATCTTTAAATGTAAAAACTTCAGCAGGAATAACAGTATAAGTATCTGTACCATATGGACGCCATTGTAAAGACATCCTTTTTTCACCACCTCGCTTATAATATTCATAAACAAAAGGATGTTTGCCTGCCTTTAAATCAATAACACCTTCCTTAACAGCAGCCATATTTCCTTCAGTCTCAATTATCATTTTGTCATCAATAAAAAGTCTAGTCCCATCATTACTTGCAAGTCTGAATTCTACCTTTATATCTTCTTTTATATTTAAATATCCACTTGCTTGAATAGCAAAATTTCTTTCGAAACCCTTAAAGTTTTTCTCAAAATCATCATTATATGCATGCAAAATATTTGCATAACCAGTTAATTCAGGAATGTTATTTCCTGTAATTTGAGGAAACCCATATAATTCATAATCTAGTTTATAAAGATTAAGAGCAACACCTGGCTTTTCAATCGATACGCTATTAATAGCGGTTGGTTGTTGAAAAACAAAGTCTTGGTTTGTATCCGGCATTATGCTCCTCAATCGATTTTCACTCGCTGAATCAATGTTCAAAATATAAGAAATCATTGCATTAGCATCAACAATTGATAGTTCAGAATGAGGGATCATCGGAACTTCACCCCAATTACCTACAGTTCCTTTAATTACATGTTCAATTAATAAATCATGATTGGCCTTAGTATTTCTATAACGCGAAGCAATCGAACGAAAAGATGGTCCAATTATTTTATTGTCAACATCATGGCAGGTTAAACAACTCTGGCTTGCAAATAAAGCTCCTATAACATCTTCCTTTTCTACTGTTTCTACAATTAGAGGAGCAATAGGCTTTGGTGTGATATTAATAGAAATCGAAGTCTCTTCATTATTCTTTAAAAAGAGGGTGCCATTCATTAGCAAATATTTCTTACCCGAAATATTCTCTACCTCCTCTTTGTGTAATACAAATTTCCCATTTGTATTTACTTGCTCCTTAGACTCAATAGAGCTAACATTCATCTTTAATCCTACGCTAATACCTTCAGGTATTTCCGAGGTTTTAAATACCCTTGTAAATCCCACCTTATTGTCACTCTTAGGATAAAATTCAGGTTGTTCATCCACCTTAATAATCCCATTATTATAATGCAGCTCATATTTCAGAGTAATTTGGTCATTAAGAACAGTATGACCTTTATAATGTATTTCAGGTGTAATTTCAGAACCATTGGCAATAATAATCCATGGATTTCCTTCTGGCTCTTCCATATAGGTATTACCATTTGAGATAGGCAGACCACTTTTACCATATACTGCACCTCCTAAATGTACACCACCTACCCAGACCTTATATAATGAACCAGTTTCTGTACTATAAGCAACCCAAAGTTTATCATTCAATCCTATGCTTATCATCCTCATTCTCGAGTCCAGATTTGATCTTACAATCCAATCTTTGGGTCTGTCCACATTATTTCCCTTATAATTAAAGGAATATAAAATGGTAGCGAAGCAACTCACTAGTATTATTGCTATAAATTTAATGTATTTCATCTTTTAACGGTTAATTTGTATGAGATCAAAATATCCCAATTGACTTTGTAAATGCTTCAAATTCAATTGGGATACATCTACAATAACATCCTTGAATTAATTATATCCTGGATTTTGGTCAAGGTTCGGATTACTTGCCCTTGCTGTAGAGGGAATCGGAAACAATTTCTCTGTGATAAAATCAGTTTTCCCTTTAAATAATTGCGGATCAGCAAATGTACCAAATCGTATCATATCAGTTCTACGGGTCATTTCTAAAGAAAACTCTCTACCTCTCTCATCGTAAATATCCTTTAATGTTAAAGTTGTATATAACTTTGAAGGATCGTCATTGAATGCTCTACCTCTGATAAGGTTAACATTACTAATGGCTTCAGCCATAGTTCCATTAGTAGCTCCTCTTAATATAGCTTCTGCCCTCATCATATATATATCGGAATATCTGTATATTACAACATCATTGTTTGCATTATTCCCTAAAGCATTCTTATCCGGAGCATATTTAATATTCCTTGCTCCAGCTAGTTTACCTAAATTATCTGCACCTCCTACATCATAAGCAGGGAAATAATAGGGATCAAGAACTATATTAACACCATTAAATACCAATGGTGTACCATCTTCATTATATTGTTGTCCATACAACCACTGCTTTTTACGAATATCATCATCATCATAAGAATCTAAGAATGCAGGTTGTGTGCACCAACCATTCCAACCACCTGCTTGCAATCCAAAAGTATAACGATGTGCCGAATGCAGCATTTTCTTAAATAACCAATTGCCAGTAGCCTTTTGCGCATCAAAAGGTATTGCCCAAATTATCTCTTTATTCGCAGGTCCATTAGTAGGACTGAACATATCAAAATAGTTAGCTGAAGACGATAATGTATACGCATTCGAACCAATAACTGCATCACTATGCTCAACTACTTTATTCCAATAAGTTTTACCTGCATAAACCTCAGCATTGAGATAGATTTTCGCTAATAAAGTATGTGCCATCCATTTCGTAGGACGACCATAGGTTGTAGCATTTACATCTTCTGATAAAAGATCAACGTTAGCCTCGATCTCTCCTACAACAAATTCAAACACCTCTGCTCTAGATGATTGAGATGGTGCTTCTGCCTTATCATCAAAAGTGGTAACAATAGGTATATTTCCAAATGCATCCAACATAGAATAATAATACCAAGCCCGCATAATTTTGATTTCTGCAAAAGTCCTTTCCTTTTCTGGTGACTCTGGTGCGCTTTCTAAAGATTTTAATATTCTATTACAAGTAGCAATAGCTCCAAATCCCCAATTCCATGAATTTTTCATTAATTCGTGAGAAGCTGTCCATTCATGATAGTGCATAACCTTCCATTTACCTCCATCAAACCAATCTCCTCCACGTGCAGGAATCAAGACTTCGTCTGTCCCAGTTGATTGCAAATCAAAATAATTATTATCAAAGAATTTTTGGGCCGCAACATAAATTGGCCCTGTTAATACTGCATACTGCTCAGGAGTACTCGGAAAATTCTTGTCGGTATACACCGAATAAACATCTTCATCCAACTTCGTACAAGAAGTTAGCATTAATAGGGGTACCATGAATGTAGATAACCCTTTTATAAATATATTTTTCATCTGCTTTTAGATTTAAATTTCTGTAAATTAAAAACTAAGATTTACTCCTAAAGTATAAGAACGAGTCTTAGGATAATAGTTCTGGTTATCTATACCTGGAGATAGACCTCCAAGTGATACTTCTGGATCAACTCCTGTATACTCAGTGATTGTAAATAAATTTTGGGCGGTGACATAAATTCTAGCGGTACTAAAACCTTTTATACCTGTCATATCAAAATTATATCCCAATGTTGCATTATCTAACCGTAAAAAAGACCCGTTTTCTAACCACCTACTTGAAGCTACCGGAGTTTCAAATATCCCTTCGTCAGCGGCAATTTCAAGCACATTATAGGTGCCAATCTGATCCAATCTAGAAAGGTTTGCACGAGTAGCATTAAATATCTTATTACCATAAACACCTCTTATAAAGATATTTAAATCAAACCTTTTATATTGAAAAGAGTTAGACCAGCCAAAAGTAAACTTTGGTAAGGCATTCCCCATTACCTGATAATCATTCGGTGTAATTAGCTTATCTGAAGTAACAATCTCTCCATTGCTATTTTCATAAATTGTTTTCTGTAAGTCAGAATCAAAACCTAAATATTTCACAGTATTAAAAGTGCCCACAGCTAAACCTGGTTTAACAAGATGAACATACTGTCCGGTCCATCCAGAAAGACCTACACCACCTTCTAATCTTTGTGTTACATTTAAGTTTCCGATATTGCTACTTAAAGAACCAATTCGATTTTTATTTGATGCGAAATTTGCGGAAGAATTCCATTTGAAGTCTTCCTTATTTATTATTTTAGCATTTAATGCTACCTCAATTCCCTTATTGGTCATCGAAGCACCATTAGCAAGTAATCTATTATATTGATATGGAGGAGTAGGAACGTCATAGGTATACAACAAATCATTTGTCTCCTTTGAATAGTATTCAATTGTTCCACCTAAAACTCCTCTAAAAATTTCAAAATCTAAGCCTATATTAAACATTTGTGTACTTTCCCATTTCAAATCAGGATTAGGATTCTGAATAACAGAGTAGCTATTCGTCCACTCTCCATTATATAAGAATTGAGAGTCTTGTGGTCCATATAAAGTCATGGATCGATATGGTGGAATATTTTGATTACCAGAAACTCCAAACCCAGCTCTAACGCTTAAATTATTGATCCAATCATGATCCCTTAAGAAGTTTTCTTCAGAAACTCTCCAAGCTGCCCCTGCCGATGGAAACATTGCCCAGCGATTATTTATCCCAAATTTAGATGACCCATCTCTACGTAATGTACCACTCAAAATATATTTTCCTTTAAAACTGTAATTAATGCGGCCGAAATAAGATACCAACTGTGATTTTGCTTTTTCAGGAAAATCTCTATAATGTAGTGTAGCATCCCCTTGTCCAAACGACAGATTGCCGCTTCCTATAGCATCAGATGAAAAAGTGTTTTGTCTTCCGCTAATTCCATCATTGATAATTACCTGTTGATAAGAATAACCAAGTAGCGCTTTAAAATCATGGTCATCATTCAATATCTTTGAGTAATTCAATACAGACTCAAAAGTATTATCAGTATTTTTAATAGAAGAGCGTTCAGCGTACCCCATTCCATTCGCCTGAACAGAGACGTCTCCCCTTTCCATATAATAGTTTCTATCATAATCTTCTCGTTGTAATGTTCCGGAAAGGTTAAGATTCAAATCGGGAAGAATTTTAACATCAAGACTTGTATTACCTAAAAAGACATTCCTTTGCCGATCCTGGTGTCTCTGATTAAGCATTGCAACAGGGTTTGAACCTCCTACTCCAACCAATTGATAGTAACCTCCATACATATTATATTGTGGATCATTGCTAGTAATAGGTGATATAGGTAAATAAAGAGCTGAATTAGCAAAGACACCATAATCTATATGATTGGAATTATTAATACTCGTACTTAATGTAAGTCCAAATTTCACTCTATCATTAAAAAGATCCTGAGTCAAAGCAAGTCTTCCAACCATACGCTCATAATCGTTATTCTTTACAATACCAGGATTATTAAAATAAGTTAACGAAGCATTGTAAGTAGATGATTCACCACCTCCTCTTAATGAAAGACTATGACTCTGAGAAACTGTTTTTCTAAATATTTCATCTTGCCAATCCGTATTAAATCCATTCTCTAATCCGTTTACCACTAAATTATTATCAGCAACAAATTTTCTATAAGCCCCAGGACTTAATACTTCTACACCTTTTGAGATGCTTTCAAATGCAGTATATCCACTATAATTTAAAACGGCCTTACCAGACCTACCTTTCTTAGTGGTTATTAAAATTACTCCATTAGCTGCTCTTGATCCATAAATTGCAGCCGAAGAAGCATCTTTTAATATATCAATAGAAGCGATATCTTCAGGAGCAAGCAAATCAATGGAAGCACCCGGCACGCCATCAATCACGTATAGAGGTTCAGAACTTGCTGTTAATGAAGACGGTCCTCTTAACTGAATGGTCGACCCTGCTGTAGGATCACCTCCTGGTCTATTAATTACCAAACCAGCAACTTTCCCGACAAGCAATTGACTTGGCGAAGAAACTACACCGCCATTAAATTCATCTGGAGAAACACTTGTCACAGAACCTGTAATTTCATGTCTTTTTTGAGTTCCGTATCCAACTACGACAACCTCGTCCAATTCCGATTCTGCCTCTTCTAAAACAACATTGATTGAGTTTTTCCCATCTAAAGGAACTTCCTGTTCAAGATATCCAATATAAGATACGATCAAGGACTCATTTAAACTTGGTATATTTAACGAAAAACGACCCTGGGCATCGGTTGTAGTACCAATCTCGCGCCTTCCCTTTAAACTAATCGATGCGCCTTGTAAAGGATTACCATCACTATCTATAATTACGCCAGAAACTGGCACGTCCTGCTGAGCAATCAATACACTCTGAGCTGGAAAATCACTGCTACCCCGTATTACATCAACAGTAACAGTACCAGCAATTAATTTATATCTCATTTGCTTATCTTCAGTAAGTCGATTAAGCGCATCGTCCACATCTACATTTCTCACGACAATATTTACAGATGAGGCTCGCTTTAATACTTCATTACTATACAGAAACCGATAACCAGTCTGCTTGGTTATTTCTGAGAAAACTTGCTCAATTTTTGCATTCTTAAATGAAAGTGTTACTTTCTGAGCCATGCTCTCGGCTCTTACACCCGTCACTAATATTAGCAATAGAAAAAGGGTCATCTTCATGATTAGTATGATTCTATTGGTGGTTGGAAAGCCAGAGGAATCTTCTGGCTTTTTGTCAAATAAAAAGTATTCCATACTTTTACTGGATTAAGGTTAATTAATAAGTTATTTAAATGGTTATTCGGTTAGCCTTAGCTATTCGGAGGTGCTACGAACACCTCCGTTTTTTTATTAATGGTTATGGGGGGTAATAATTGTATATATTCATCATAGGCTATTGGTTAATTATTTAAATTGTATAGTAATATTTCTTCCTGAAATATCATAAGTAGAACCGCTTATATAGGTTAACATTTCAACAACTTCTGATAAGTTTACATTCCTGCTTATACTTCCACTAAACATCTTATCTTTTGGAATCTGTCCTTCAAAGTTTATACTTATATCATACCAACGAGATAGCTGTTCTGCAATTTGAAGGATATTGTCATTTTTAAAATAAAAATCTCCGCTCTTCCATGCAACAGCTTTAAGCGTATCGGCCCGCTGGATAGTAATATCTTTTCTAACAATAGCTTCTTGTCCTGGCTTCAACAATCGTTGATCTGTCTGGCTTGCTATCTTCACTGATCCTTCCATTAAAGTAGTCGTTACGGCATCATATGAATTAATATTGAAACGTGTGCCTAATACTTCTACTTGAGTACCATTAACATTCACAATAAAAGGTCTACCAGTATCATGTGCAACTTCAAAATAAGCCTCGCCTTTCAAATAAACAATGCGCTCATCGTTATCAAAATTTACGGGAAATTTTAATTCAGACATTGCATTTACCCACACTTTAGTACCATCAGACAATATTAAACTATACGTTCCTGCTTTAGGGACTATCAGCGTATTATAAATTAATCCTCCACTTGCTAAACCTGAATTTGAATAATTTATTTGACCATCACTACCCATAATTAATGTTCCATCTTGTTCACTGAATGCACCTTGATGCCCCTCCAAACCAACTGAGCTTCCATCCGATAATACCAATTGAGCTTTATTACTGCCAGGTAATACATCATCTTTAAGTTCCGTTATTGCATCAGGCGTGACTTTCTGAATAGACGATGTTGATAATCTAAGAAGACTTATTGATGAGAACACGATTAAAACCGCCGCTGCAGCATAACCCGTATAACGAATCATCATTTTCAATCTATCCTGCTTCTTTTGATGAGAAATTCTTTCCCATGCTTCATCTACATTAACTTTACTAATAAAATCAATATCACTTTGCGCAGAATATCCTTTAAATGAATCTAAGAGTTGTCTGTTTTCATCTTTCTCTCCCAACCATTTCTCTAATATTACTTCCTCTTCTTCAGAGATAATACCCTGAAGATATTTACTTATTAATTGAGCGATATAATATGGTTTTCCTTTCATTACAATAAAGACACGCAAACTTAATATTGGGGTGACAAGAAATAATAATAACTTCCTAAATGAAAGAAAAGCTCAGATATGGGAAAAGCAAAAGGAGCCCTCCATAACGAAGCGGCTCCTTTTTAATTTAGGTTTATAAATGGTTAGTATTATTCAATAATTATTGCGGACGTTTAAATAAACCTACGTAAGCAGCTTTACCAATAACATGTCCCTCCATTGCATTAAAAATATTTATTTTAGTTTGAAGCCCTGTTTCAGCAGGCTTTAAATCCAATTTTATATCAAGTGCATACAGCTCAAATACATAATGATGCAAAGGACCAGTAGCTGGTGCACCCGGACCACGATATTGTGCTGTAGAACCATTAATTTGATAACTACCATCTGGAAGCTGTGAACCAGCAGGTAATCCTTCTGCTAAAGAAGTTGAGGTAGCCGGAATATTCCAAACAATCCAATGCAAATTATCATTGGTAGTTTTGTTAATTGCAACATCTAAATCATGCATATAAAGAACAAAGCTCTGTGTACCTGCAGGTACGTTTGTCCAATCTAACTGAGGTGAAGCACCACCTCCAGGAGCAGCGCCTGGTGCAGCCTGAGTAAATTTATTAGGTATGATACCTCCATCAGGAAATGCTGTTGAAGTTAATGTTAGCGGCGGTGTTCTTACCTGGGCTGCTTGTTGTGCAAAAACTGAAACTGAGCAGATAAGCAATGCAAGCATAAAGGATACTTTCTTAATTTTCATCGTCGTATAATTTTGGTTAATTTATTTTGGCTTAAATTTATTAATTTCTATGTAATATATACAATCTGTTCGTTTAATAATAAATCCATTAATTGCTGTTAAAATTCAACCCTCAGATAATTCGCCACAGTTCAAAATTGAATTACAGCAAACACAAACCCAACCTAAATTCGAACATCAAAGTCCAACATCTAATTTGCTCCTATCAAAAATACTTAATCATCATTAAAATCTCGATATTATAATAAGATTTTAGTATTATTATATAAAGGAGTTCGATCTGACCAACGAAGTAAACCCTTCAATAAAAAAATATTTTTATTTACGAATATTTCGTAATAATATGATACATTCGTAATAGCATAACGAACCTTTAAGAAATTATATAATTATGAAAAGAAAATACATCCTATTATTAGCACTGATAGTGTTCTTAAGTCAAAATCTTATAGCACAAGACAATGAAATAGCCTTAGCTAAGATTCATTATAACTTTGTACATATCAATGATACCACGCAGCTTGATAAAAACCATCACAGTGAAATGGTCCTATACTTAGGTCAACACTCCTCTTTCTATACAGATTATACCAATAAACGTATGGAAGAGGCTCTCAGAAAACAAGTTGAAAGTCCTAGTTTCGACGGAAGCCTTACCATTACAGGCATTGGATCAGGAACGCCAGAATCCTATTATACGGTCCCAGCTAGAAATCTACTTCAGCAAACATATAGCCTAAACGGTGAAAATTATTTAGTAGATGAAGAATTTCCCGAATTAAACTGGAAAGTAGGACAAGAAACTAAAATAATAGGAGGATATAATTGTCAAAGAGCTGAAACCCATTTTAAAGGTCGTGATTATATAGCCTGGTTTACAACAGATATTCCCTTTCAAGCAGGCCCTTGGAAACTGCAAGGCTTACCTGGTTTGATTTTAGAAGCAGCTGACAGCAAAAACGAAGTTCAATTCAAATATGCAGGTTTTGATAAAATTGAAACCAGTGGGTTAACAGTAGGCATACCCGAAAACACCATTAAGACGAACAAAAAAGCATTAACTAATCTAATAGAAGCAGTTAGTAAAAATCCCGCAGCAGCAATGAAGGCTAGTTCACAAGGTGGTGGTAGTAGCTCAGCTTCTCCTTTAGACTCGATAATAGATCCTTCTAAAATAAAAAGTATTTCAATAACGAAAGATGCAGTTTCAAAATCGCCCATTACCAATAATCCAATTGAGCTTGAAGATTAATAAAACGATACAAAAGCTTGCTCAATGAGAATTATCCTTCTATTTATTTTATTCCTTTCTATTGAATATTCTTATGCTCAAGAATATTCAATAGCGGGCGCTCTTAAAACTAAAGACGGTGAGGCTGTTTCGTTTGCCAGCATATTAATTAAGGATCCGGAGAACAAAGTTCTGGTTTTCAAAACAAGCGATTCAAACGGAGCTTTTACATTGACAATACCAAAAACTACAGAAGCAAACAAATTGGTACTTGAGATCAATCACCTTGGCTATAAGAAGATCCATCAAGATATAAAAGAAGGCATATTAGATTACGAGATCTTAATGGAAAAGCAAGCCATCGATTTATCAGAAGTGGAAATAAAAAGCAAACCTATCATTCGAAGTATAGGCGATACATTATCCTACAACATCGATTCTTTCGCTAAAAATGAAGATCGATCAATTAACGATGTAATTAAACGCTTACCAGGAATGGAGGTAAATGAAAATGGCAAAATAAAATTTAACGGCCAGGATATCTCTAATCTCTATATTGACGGTGATGACTTACTGGATGAAAAATATGCTTTAGGAACTAAAACCATTCCATATAACATGGTGAAAGACCTAGAAGTATTACAAAATCATCAACCATTAAAAGTATTAAGAAATAAAACGCTTAGTGATAAGGTTGCAATAAATCTTGTCATTAAAGAAGAAGCCAAGCTAAAACTTAGCGGTCAGGCAAAACTAGGCTTAGGCCTCCCTAAACAGTATGATGGAGAGCTAAACAGCATCCTTTTCAATAAGAAATATAAAATGCTTAATATTTTAAAAGGCAACAATATTGGGAAAGATCTATCTTCAGATTCTCAACCAGCCGGATTGCTATCATCTGGCACTGTGGGCAACCCTGGCTTAGCGAAAAACAGGTATTACTTTAATAATTCTGTATCTGCCAATGCCAATAATTTAATTAACTATAAAAATGGATTGCAATTAAAAGTTGGGATCAACATGCTGTTAGACAAAAACGAAATGAAGTATAATAGCATAACCAATCTATACTCCACTAACGATACCATTCAATACAGCGAAGAGCAAAATATTAACAATCACCCTTTCTTAACCGATATAAACTTAAATGCACAATTTAATAAGGAAAAATACTATTTTAATAACACTTTAAAACTCATTTATTCAAAAGAAACAAGCTCTTCTTCCCTGCTCAGTAATGAGGCAAACATGAATCAGCGATTAAAGAATCAGGTTCAAAGCTTTTCCAATGAATTAGAATATGTGCCTGAATTTAAGAATAAAAACATCCTACATTTCAATTGGCATCTCAGCTATTCTAATCAGCCGCAAACTTTATCTATCCGACCTGGTATTAATGCAGCTATTTTCAATGAAGGAATTCCTTTTGAAGCTATCAATCAATTTGCAGAAACTCCTACATTGGATAATCGTGTTTCTATAGCCTATCAACTTACGAAAGGAAGAATAAAGCAAAGCTATCAAGCAGGTATTGTAAATGAATTTCAAAACCTTAATTCTCAACTAAGATTTAAACAGTTTGATGGCTCAGAAACATCCTATCAATCCGATCATGATAATGACCTAAACTGGAATCGCAACCAATTCTTTGTTAACGGATCGTATGAATATAAAAAGGGCGCACTAGAATCCGTCTTTTCAGTTCCTGTAATTTTACAACGAATCTCCTATGATGACAAAAGTTTTAATTTAGATAAATCAGAAACACAATTACTCATCACTCCAACTCTAAGAATAAAATATCTGACAGGTTCTGAAAACTACCTGTCTTTCAATTACAAATTCAGCAACGAAACAGGAAATATCAATAATGTATTTCGCGGAGCAATACTCAGTAATTACCGCAGTCTGCAAGCCAATGATGCAGATTTACAAAAACAGTATAAACACAATCTAAACTTAGATTATAATTTCAGACGTTCTATCAATATGTTATTTATGAATGCTGGAGTTAATTATGTAACCACAAAGTCAACTACCATCACCTCCAATATAATCTCAAATAACATCTCTCAAACAATCCTCTTACCCTTAATTAATCATGTAAACAGCTTCAACATTCATGGAGGTATCAGTAAATACATTTTCAGCTTGGGAGCTACAGCCGACTTAAAGGCATCTTGGGGATACACACATTTTAATCAGCTTTTCAATAATGACCTTCTTCCTTTTAACAACATTTCGTTTATGCTTAATCCAAGCTTGGAGGCACGATTAATAAACCGTATTAGTATAAACTATAGCAGTATAGCTACCTGGACAACCAGTAAATCGGAAACAAAAAACAACATCGCTATACTTCCAGATCGTCAAATTCAAAACCTGGATCAATCTATAGGACTCACCTACGCTCCATATAAAAACACCTTTTTAAGAGTAAGCGGCAGGCATCAACTTACTAAGCAACCAGGAACTAAAAACGTTAATTATTTCTTTGCCGACGTAAATGCAAGCTATAAAATAGCCAAATGGCGCACAGATATAGAGCTTAACTTAACAAACCTGGCAAATATTACCTCCTATGAAACTCAAAGTATTTCAGCTAATAGCTCCGTTTATAGCAGTTATCAATTAAGAGGGAGAATGGCTGTACTTAAGTTTATCTTCAACTTATAGAAGTTCTCCGACATCAAACGAATAAACTCCTTTAAATAACTTGTTGAAATAGGCTGGCGTTTCAAATCCGGCAAGATAGGCTATCTCAGAAACAGTGCGATATTTGCCTGTTTTAATAGCTTCTTTAGCTATTTGTAGCCGTATAATACGGATATATTGATTAGGAGTAATCCCCATAATGGCTTTTGTACGTCTAAATAACTGCCTTTCACTCATTGCCATTTCATTACTCAGCATATTTATATTCAACTCAATTTTACCGGTATATTTCCTGATCAGCTTTTCAAACTCAGAAAGCCATGCCTGGTCGGCTGCAGAATACTCATCACCTATTCCTTCCTGAGAAGAATTACCCAAAATATCTGCTATCCTTCTATATTCTTCCAACTTCTTTCTATAGGTGATATCTTTAGCAATTGCAAAAATAACCTTCTCACTTTCAATAGTCATGGAAGTCCAGGTTAACCATACAATCTCGTTGCTCTTTGTTATATACCTATTTTCAAAACGTAAAAGAGGGTCATTATTTCTTATAAGCCTTCGCGTTCTTAAAGTTTCCTCTCTATCCTCAACATGTACAAAATCAATGATTAGCCTCTCAAATAACTCTTCTTTCGTATAACCTAAGGTCTTTGAAACAGCCGCATTTATTTTTTTAAAATACCCATCGTAGCCCGCAATACATAACAGATCGGGCGATAATTCAAAGAATTTTTCCAAGTCAAAAGAACCTTTTGAATCAGGTGTATTAACTGCCGATTTATCTATCGAAGGCGAATCATTCATTATAAGGCAATTTCCATGGCTAAAAATATTAAAAAACAATAGAATGTTTATTAACTATATATTTTGTCAGTTTTGTTCACTCAAATGTCAGTTTTATTAAACTTTATTAGCGGTATTTTGAGATATTAAAACCGAAAAGATGGAAATACTCGAAAAACCAATAGAGGTTGATTATAATAAAAACTTGTTAAAAACCGTAGCAGTACTATATAGTCTTCACAATGAACTATTAGCTCAATTAGCTAACCTGGTTAAATATAGCGAAACAGATGAGACAGATAAGTACATTACTGATTCACAAATCACAAACTTAATATCTTCTAAATCAATAAGCTCAATAGATTCTAATGCTCAAGATCTAATCGAACTTATTGAATTAATGAAAGAAAAGATGAATATCCTCTTAAACAGAACACTTCAACAAACAATGTAAAAACATTTACAGTTCTTTAATACGGATATTTTTGAAATGAACTTCAGATCCATGTCCTAGAAAAGCGATATGACCGCTAGTTCTTTTTAGGCCCGGATGATCCTTTTTATCCAGTGTACCATTCTTCACAGCTTCACTTAGATTTCCACTTAAAATTACCTTTCCGTTTAAAGTTACTTTAATATCATTTCCTTTAATATAAATCTCTTCCTGATTCCACTCACCCATTGGTTTAAGAGCACCTCGCTTTGCTGCAAGAATACCATATACAGAACCATGGTATTGATAAACTTCTAAATCCTTATACATATCAGCATCATCATCCAATACCTGAATTTCCATTCCAACATAAGCAGCATCACCGGTTAAAGGACTGCGAATCCCAATTCCATTATTAGCTCCCGGCGTTAAACGAAACTCAAAACGATAAACAAAATCACCAAATTCCTCTTTGGTATATAAGTTACCGCCTGAATCTTTAGTAGGATAAATAGCTAAAGTTCCTTCATCACTTACAACATAAGCCGATGTATTACCTTGCCATGAATCTAAATTAGTTCCATCAAATAAAACTTTAAACCCTTCGTTTTTCTCTTGTTCATTCAACTGAAAAATCTCTTTTCGTGGAAGTTCTTTTAAGAAGATATCCCGATAATACACTAAAGTTCCATGTGCCTGAAGCTCAATCTGCTCAACAGGGAAAATAGATTGATTTCTATCCCAATAGTTCTCTAATGTAACATTATCCACAACCAACTCTCCATTTAAATGAACAGTTACTTTCTCCCCTACCATTTTAATCTTCATGGTATTCCAATCTCCCAAAGGATTATCAGCAACCTTCGATGGCTTACTTTCATTCTCCTTATTATTATACAAACCTCCGGAACCAACTTCAGCACCTACATCTGTACGCGAAATATCCCACATCTGTACTTGAGGAGTTCCGCGCAAATAAACACCCGCATCTCCATCTTTTCCATTTTTATCAAGCTTCCAATCAACAAGCATCTCAAAATCACCATATTGCTTTACAGTTGCAATATTATTTCCCTTTCCCGTAAAAGCCAATATTCCATCTTTAACAATCCAGCCCTGACGCATTTCTTCATCAGCTTTTACTTGCGCAGCAGCCAATTCCGATTCACTCATTTTACTTCTTTTAATCGGATCAGCAACCAATCCCTTCCAACCGCTCAAATCTTTACCATTAAACAATGAAACATAACCTGCTCCTTTTGGCATTTCATCAATATGCTTAATTACTGCTTCTCTCAAATACCCACTCTCACTGCCACTTAAAAGCTCAATAACTTTATTAAGCAGGCCTTTAACATCTTCACCATTATAAGCCGGATTTAGCAAAGCAATGTTCATAACCGTGTTTGCAGCAACCCTTCCCAATTCCTTATCATCTAAAAAGGTTCCAGCAAACCTCAATGCA
Source organism: Albibacterium bauzanense (assembly GCF_004339765.1). GTDB lineage: Bacteria > Bacteroidota > Bacteroidia > Sphingobacteriales > Sphingobacteriaceae > Albibacterium > Albibacterium bauzanense. The sequence goes on from NZ_SMGO01000003.1 coordinate 53,543, forward strand.
TTATAGGTATTCGTTGCCTCAATATTTCTCAGAATACTCTGCTTTTGTGCAGCAGTCTGAGCTACTTCCATTAAATCACGATAGATCAAAAGCTTTCTTTCTCCAGTAATGTCAGAACTTGCAGTAAGACGAACCAAACCCTTCACTATAGCATCTAATTGGGCAGCATTTGTTGTTGTTCTACTTAAATCAATCAGCGTTTGAAGCGCACTTTGGTCTTTCCAGTTTGCTAACGACAATATAACCGCATTCTTTAAATCTGCATTATTCGTTTTGCCTGTTTCAATAACAGCTTCTAACGCATCTTTACCACCGATACCTGAAAGAACTGTTAAATACTTAACTTTCTGCTGATCATTCTGGCTATTATACTGACTAAGAATACTTGATATATCTTGATCTTTATTCGCACTATTTTCTACACTATTTATAATAGCTTGTTGAACATTCTTATTATCACCGTTTGTATTCATTAAAGCTAATAGAACAGGTAAATCAGTAGAACGCACTATTTGAGGAAGAGCCTCAAAAGCTGCCTTTTGTACAGCAGTATCATTATCGGTTAATAAACCCTTTATAGCAGAAAAACTTCCAGGATAAGCACGATGCGAAAGTACCTCAATAAGAACTACTTTATTTTGAGCAGTAGCTGTCGGAAGAGCTTCAACTAATAAAGGTTGAACCTGCTCTCCTCTCATGGTTAAAAAAGCCTCTTGTATCGCAGATCTATCAGTTGTATCTCCTTTTGCTAATAAGTTTAATAAAACAGGCAGAGCTTTATCACCCTCTAGTTTTGATAAAGCAGCAATAGCGCTGGCGCGTTCAGCACCCGACTTGCTCTTTAAAGACTTTTGTATTGAAGAAACAACTGAACTGTTATTGCTTCTAGCCAAAAATGTAATAAAATCAGCTTTGGCATCTGCATCAGCTTTCTTCAAACCTTTAACCCAATCATTGATAGTAGACTGGTTTAAAAATGGAGAAGCTAATTTTAATGCAGCCACACGATATTCCAAATTCTTATCATTCGCAGCTTTAACCAGACTCTTTGTATAATTCTCACCGTTTATTTTTGTCAAAATACTCAATGCAGCAATACGAGAATCTACCTGCAAATCACTATTCGTGTTTTTAAGTAAATCATTCGCTAAACTTTCAGCTAAAGCATTATTTTTCCCTACCAATTGTGAAATATAATGAATGTAAGAACCTGTAGCATTCGTTACATCATAAACATAATTCACGCTTGAAGCTGCATTCTTAAGAGCATTTGCAGATGCCGGCCCGGCTATATTAGAAAGTGAATATAATAACACCTTTTGTACATCCGGATTACTGTTTCCAATCATTGGCAATAATACCGATTCAGCTGCTGCGTACTTCGAATCACCCAAAGCTTCAATAACAGAAATTAATGCATGACCTTTTGCAGAAGGCAAAGCACCAATAAGAGCTTTAGATGCCAATTCAGAGCCAATGCTTGCTAATGCCCGCGATGCTTTTTCAGAAAGATATTCATCTGTTAAAAAAGGAGTTAAAGCCACAACTGCATCATCTTTTCCAGCCTTATGCAATAAGGAAATAACATATCCCTTATTATCTTTATCAGCAACTTCATTTAAAGCAGCATTAAGGCCTTGCACATATTTTGCACGTTGACTCTCTTTACCTGCTTGTTGTACATAAAAAGCATAACTGTTTGTAGCGTATTCAAGTTTTGAATTATTTCCCTGTCCGGGAGGAGTTAATGTCTTTAATAAAGCAGTAAAATCAGAAGCTTGAAAAGCATCCATTTGCTTCATGGCCTCATTTAATTTCTGCTCATTCAGCGAAGGCTGTTGAGCAAGAAGATCAGCAATCTTTGTTGTGGTAGTCCGTTGATCAACCTGTTGAGCATAGACCGGTGATTGCTGAATAAAAATTGCAAATAATACTAAATATAATAATTTGTTCATGAGTCTTTTATTGGCTTTATGAAATAATATTAGATGGTCCATGGTCCGCGCATTGGCTGATCAATTAAACGATTAGCTGCTTCGTCATTAATAAACTCCTCCTTAACCGCATCATACTTAAGTGTTCTTCCAAGCCTTACAGCAGTAAGGCCCATATTAACCAATGTACAAGAACGATGCCCGTTCTCTTCATTTAAAGCAAACTTCTTACGTGTTTTTACAGCTTCTATAAAATCCGTAACCTGTGCCTCAGGCTCAGGGAAAGAAGCTAATTTTTGCTCCATATTAGGAATATCCGAAACAAAACCACGGAATAATTTCCCGTCCGGGCCATCAATATAAGGTACATTTTCAATTGCCCCCTCACCATCTAAAATAATCTTACATCCATCTGCGTAGGTATACGTAATTTTACGCCAGGTACCTACTGCATCACTGTGTTGTTGCGGTGCATCAACTTCTATCGATATCGGACTTTCATTATCTTTTCCTAAAAAATATTGAACCGGATCTAAATAATGTTGCCCCATATCACCCAATCCACCACCATCATAATCCCAATATCCTCTAAAAGTAGTATGCACACGATGTTCACTATAAGGTTTAAAAGGAGCAGGCCCTAGCCACATATCATAATCAAGTTCAGCAGGAACCGGGTCAACAGGCAGGTTCTCTTTACCCACCCAATAAAACTTCCAATCAAAACCAGTATGACGCCCAACTGTAACTGTTAAAGGCCAGCCCAGCATTTTAGAGTCTACTAATTTCTTAATCTTTTTAACAGGAACACCCATCCCGTAAAAATTACTATCAAATCTAAACCAGGTGTTTAACCTAAAAATACGGCCATGTTGCTGAACAGCTTCCCTAACTCTTTTTCCTTCTCCAATAGTTCTTGTCATCGGCTTTTCACACCATATATCTTTCCCTGCTTTCGCAGCTTCTGCAGCCATAATACCATGCCAATGAGGTGGAGTAGCAATATGAACAATATCTAAATCAGGCATTTGAATCAAATCCCGATAATCTGCAAATTGCTTAGCACCATTTTTCAGCATATCAGCCGCAAGAGCGAGATGCCTTTTGTCTACATCGCAAATTGCGATAGTCTTTGTTCCGCCATAATTAAAGTGGCCACGGCCCATACCGCCAACCCCAATCACAGCTTTTGTTAAATGATCGCTAGGTGCCAGGTAACCTTGGCCTCCTAAAACAAAGCGAGGTACAATTGTAAATGCAGCTGTTGCAATAGCCGCATTCTTTAAGAATCCACGTCTAGAGTGTTTTTGTTTATCCATGCGTATTAAAGTAAATAATATTTATACAGGTTAAAAGCAGAATGATTTATTATTAGGATGTATGGTGTTTCTAATTTAGTATTTTTTATTAGAAAACAAACATTTATTAAAATTAACAGCCAAACAAAAACCTGCGATAAACACAAAAACACGCAATAATTAAATCGCTTTTTTGTAATTTGCTCCCCTGCTTAGCTATTACTATACAAGTAAATTAAAACATACAAGAGAAGCATGATTTCAGAACCTACTTATTTAGCAGCTAAAATGGTCTCAACTGAGATCAAAGAACACTTTATTGAGCAGCAGAAATCTCATCAGCATAGAGATTCTCAAACATCTCTGGTACCTGATACGTATGTTATTGAAGCAATTATCGACACCGCATTTTGGGCAAGCTTGCGCCATGAAGAAGGCTATACCCCTAAAATATCAATCGCTTATTTACCGCCTCAGGCAGGTCAGAATAATCTGATTTTAAGGCATTCTCAACGTCTCACTCCTTATCATTTAGTTAAACTATCGCCTGCTGTAATTGAGCCCGGTATTCATTTAGGAGTTTGGCACGATGGAGAGAACTTGTGTATTTGGGGAACTACGCATAATGTACCCGCATCTTGCTTTGTGCTAGAAGTAGTTGAAGCTGGTTTACTTGTAGTAAAACAAAAGCATGAGGCAGTTGGCCGCAAGTTTATCAACTTAGCTGTGCTAAAGGGGAATCAAATTAAAATGATTGACGAACGTCAATGGGGTTTTAGTAAAAAACCAGATATTTTATCTTCTCTTCTGGGTTTACCAATACCAGCTTTTGCCGGCAAGTCGGTCAATATTTTAGTAGAATTGGCTTTGGCTATGCGCAGACATGGCCGTGGAGCATTAATGCTCATTACACCTGCTAATAGTTCTGCATGGATGAAATCCATCGTTCAGCCAATTGGCTACAGATTAAATCCGGCCTATGCTTTGCTGCCTGATAACCCGGAAGATGAGATGGATTTGTATGAAGAATATGAAGCCCAATTGCATCGGGCAATCAATTCTATCGGTGGCTTTTCTGCTGTCGATGGAGCTACTGTCATATCCAACGACCATAAATTATTAGCCTTCGGAGCCAAAGTCGCACGATCAGATGCTGGTTTTCCGGTTGCGCAAATTCTACTGTCTGAACCCATTAAAAATGGGAAACCTGAACTACTAGACAGCACCCAAATAGGAGGAACAAGGCATTTAGCAGCCGCACAATTTGTTCATGATCAAAAAGACGCCATGGCTATGGTTGCATCGCAAGATGGTCTGTTTACTGTTTTTGTTTGGTCAGATGAGCTTAAAATGGTTCACGCACACAGAATAGATGCTCTTTTATTATAAAAACTCATTGCAAGATAATACATCAGATATAGCTGGTATTAGACTTGCTTTACATATTTGAGTTATCACCGAGTGATCCATCCGTTGTATCTGCGTTATTTTGCGTAAAACAACGCAGATACAACGGACTCTTCTTTTAAAAGTTCTTAAAAATGTATTAGAAGGTGTGTTTTAGCCTATTCTGAGGCCATTTATTTATAATCATTAGGCTTCAAACCTTTTTTGGAAGTTCCAAAGCCGAACATTAAAGGCTCATAGCTACCTACAAATTCCACGTTACTTTTCTCTGGTATTTTATCAGCTAAATCAACAGCCCAATAACAAGCATTGACGATGAGCCTTCTAAGATCTTCGTTTAATAAATCGATTGAAGACCCCATGGTTGTTGCAAAAGCCTTGCCTTTCTTTCCAGATTCAATGGAATAGCTTTTTGTCCATGCAACTGGCAGAATCTCCTTTTCCCAGCTTCCCTCACTTTCTGCTGTCATCCCCTTGGTTACTTGCCCCCAAACTAAAACTTCAGCATCTGTCACTAAATCATTGATACCGTACACATCTGTAGGCACCCAAATATCCTTTACACTGTTTAATATTGGGTTGGCTTTTCTTTTAGATAAACCGTTAATAAGTCCCCTGGTTCCTTCTTTTCCATGCTCACCATGATGATCAATCCAGGTTTCTCCTAAAACTTGCTTTCCAAATCCGCCTTCCCAACCTGCTTGTTTACTTGAATGGCCATATTTTGCATAAGGGCTATCTTTCATCTTATTACCAAAATTAAAAGCATGTGTAGCCGTTCTTAAACCAATTACAGGTTTACCAGCCTTTAAGTACTCGTCAATATACTTCATTTGCTCGTCAGGTAACTCTCTAAAACGAGTAGCTATGATGATCAAATCGGCTGAAGTAAGATTACTCAATCCGGGAATATTATTTTGATAAGTAGGATCTATATAACCAGTTTCAGGATCGATAGAAAACAGAACAGTTGTCTTAAAACCATGGTGGGTGGCAAGGATCTTGGCCAACATCGGCAAAGATTCTTCAGAATGATATTCTTCATCCCCTCCTATCAAAACAATGTGTTTACCATTGGCTTGAACTGGCTGAAATTGCAGCCATTGGTTCTCTTGTGCATTAGCACAACCTAGTTGAATAAAGAGAAAAACAATTAAAGAGCAGGTTGTTAAAATCAGGTTACGCATATCTGTTCTATTGATTAGGTATTTTATTTTCATGCTTTTTAAGCATTTCTTTAATAAATTTAAATCCTTGTTCGGCAATTGCCCAAGGTTCAGAATAGTCTCTCCAAACTCCAATAGAATTGGCAAAAGCAGGGTCATTTCTAGAGAAAGCCTCAATAGTGAGCCATCCATCATAGTTGATTTCAGCTAAGGTTGAAAAGGTTTCATCCCATCTTACATGTCCGTCACCTGGTGTACCTCTATCATTTTCACTAATATGAACGTGTGCTAAGACTGGCGAAATGGTATGAATGGATTGTGGAATCTTCTTTTCTTCTACGTTAGCATGATGGGTATCATACATCGCTTTCACATTAGGGTGATCTGCCAGATTAATTAACTTAGATAACTGCTCCATGGTATTGCACAAATAACATTCAAACCTATTTAATGCTTCTAAAGCCAAAGTAATATTTGCTTGTGCAGCATGATTCCCTGCTGCATACAATACTTCGGCCGCCCATTTATATTCTTCCTCTTGAGGAGGCATATGAGAGAAAATGGAATGGCCCGAATGGAATGGCCCGCAGATAATGGTTGCATTCATATCATGAGCTTTATCAATTGCGCGCCTAATCCGATCAATAGCCTTCTTCCTTACAATAGCTGACTTATCTATCGGATTTTCATCTTTCGTGCCCACCATAACTGCTGTAACACCCAGATCTAAACTACGGGTATAATCACCGAATTGCTTATATGCAGGGGTATCATCATCTCCTATAAAACACTCAACACCATTGTAACCAATGCTTTTCAATCGATCAACTATCGGAAAAAGATCATCCGACATGACAGCAGACCATACCAATACATTAAATCCAATTTTGTTCATTTCCATTATTCAATTTGGGGTGGCTATTATCTAACGTTTTCTTTATCTATTTCTCTAATGGATGCAAACTAAGTAATTCTTCTGGTGAATAAAAACCAGTTTTATTTTCAATGGAGGCTCTTACAGCTTTAACCTTTGCAGGAGAAATAGCTGGTGCTTTATTACCGAAAGAGTTTCTAACATAGGTTAATACTGATGCAATTTCTTCATCGTTCAGCATTCCTCCAAACGGAGTCATTGGAACCTGACCGGGATACTTTTTACCTAATACTTCAATGGGGCCTTGCAGACCTTTTAACGTTAATTTAATTAAACGATCTTCATTACCTAATGCCCATTGAGATCCTGAGATTGGAGGAAAGCCAGATGCTTCAAGACCTTTTCCATCGGGTTGATGGCAGGTAATACAAAAGCCATCGCGAGCAAAGATAGCACTCCCTTTAATGTAAAGATCTCTTTCAGCACCCTCAAGACTCGTTGTTACAACTGGTTCTTCCTCTTTCATTATTTCTCCTCTTAGTGATGCCAATGCGGTTTGGAAGGAAGGCATCATCCAATCATCAAGAGGCATTTTTCCAGCCTCATTTACAATTGCTAAACCTTGATCTTTTTCTAACCACGATGCTGCAACGATTGCCTCTAGCCGAACACGTCCATGTTCATCTTGAGCAGCCTTCATTAATAATTCTGTTTGATTAGGTATTTGATGACCGTTATACCCTAACACCTGAACTGCAGCACTTCTGGCATGATAATCTTTAGCATTTAACAAACGTCCCAGCAATTCCTGATCTACTTGATTCATTCCCCAGGTTACCCATAGAGCTTCTAACAGGTTGTGCTCAAAGTTGGGGTCATTCTGAGCAAGTTTTGCCACCCATGCTTTTGTAGCGGACAAAACTTCTGATACCTTGCGGCCTCTCAATTCATTTCTGGAGCGAGAACGCGTTCTGGCTTCCGGAAGTTTTAAGTTCTCTAATAGCTCTTCAATTGTAGCACCATCAACTTTCGCAGGTTTAACTAAAGGGCGAGATGGATAGGTTACTCTATAAATTCTTCCATGAACGTGATCACGAAGTGGGTCACGGGCATTATGTTGCATGTGGCCAATTAAGACATTATGCCAATCAATTATATATAAAGAGCCATCAGGTGCAAACTCAAGATCTACCGGCCTGTAGTTTCTATCATCTGACCAAAGAAGATCTTGTCTGTGCCTGCTTTTATAACCGGTTCCATCATCGTCTAATGTATGTTGTTTTGTACCCAAGAAACCGATGGTATTATTTAAAAGAAAATCTCCTTGAACTTCATCCGGAAAATGGCGGCTATAGATAAATTCAAGACCTGAAGTTGGTCGAACCCGATGATCTGGCTCAATTAAATCCTTGGAATTGGGATTAGATTGTCCAAACCGGAGTTTAATAGATCCCGGTCTCATCCATCGAACAGCCGGACTTGAGGTTTCTGTAAAGAAGTTCTCTCCCCATTTATCAAAGGCAATTCCCCATGGATTAGGAATTGGTAATTGAGCTACACGATCCAGTTTATGGCGCAGAGGATCATACCTGTAAAATCCACCATTAGTTGCACGAACCGGGCCGTAAGGAGTTTCAACATTGGTATGCAGAAAAACGCCCTCACCCATGTAAATTCCTCCTGCGGGGTCGACCGTATAGGCGCTGTGAGCATGATGGGTATCATGATCATCAAAACCACTTAACAGGATTTCTTTGGTGTCTGCTTTATCATCACCATCAACATCTTTTAATATTACCAGATTAGTTCCTTGAGAAAGATAAACACCTTCTTCTGTAACTTCAAAACCAATTGGGAGATGTAATTTATCTGCAAATACAGTTTGCTTATCTGCTTTTCCATCACCATCTGTATCTTCATAAATAATAAGCTTGTCATTTGGCTTAGGGTCTCCCGGCCTCCAATGAGGATAAGTTGGCATGGTAGCAACCCAGAGACGACCTTTATTATCAAAGGACATTTGAGCAGGGTTTTCTAAGTCAGGGAATTCTTCTTCTGAAGCAAATAGCTCTACTTTATAACCTGGCGCGACATGGAATTTATCAAGCGCTTCCTGACCATATAAATAATTAGGATCGCCATTTACTTTCGGATCATAATTGGTTTTAACCGGTGGCAATACAGATGTTTTTTGATCGGCAAGCGCTAAATCCATCTTCTCTCCCTTCGCAGCTTTCCATATGGCCTCATCTCTGATAGCAGTCATTTCACGTAATTTAGCGACTTCTGCCGGATAGTTATCTGCACCGAAAGGATCGTATCTACGTCCGTATGCATGAACACCATTAGGAATTTTAAAATCGCTGTGCCACATCCAGTTTTTTTCAAGCACGGCATCGTGCACTAAGTCTTTGTATTCTTCTGCTTCTAAAGAAGCATTTCCAAATATCTCATCTGCAAGGAGTTTTGAAAACTTGACATAACCATTGTCTGTTAACTGAAAACCATCAATAGTTAAGTCTTCTTTAGAGGAATTATACCATCTTTTTGATGGATTAAAAGCATCTACAAAAAGGATGTTATTTTGTGCAGCCACCTCTTCCATTGCATTGCTATACAGCTCAAGGTTTACATTCTCCTTTTTGCCGTTTGGAAGATCGATTTTAGCAGAAAGATCTTCAAATGCAATCGGTGAAACAATAGCCAATTGAAGAGTAGTGTCACCATTATATTTTTGTGATAAGGTATGTTTTATGAAAGCATCCAATTCTGCTTTATAATTTGCTAAACCTTCCTCGCCATCAAATGACTCATTATATCCAAAAAAAGCGATTATAATATCAGGCTTAAGGCTAAAAAGCCACTCATCTTCGGTAGGGAAATGACCTTCGCTATCAGCATAGTCTGCTAATTCAGGATGGAATTTTTCTGCACCAGGAAAGGCCCATGGCGATTTTCGTGCAGAATGGGGTCTGAACCCCGGTGTATTTCCTCCATCGCTCATATTTCGTATAAATAACAAGCTGTCTGGATAGCGTAGATGCATTTCAGTCTCGAAATGACCGTAATTCATCATTCTTGATCCTAGATTATTACCAATTAAAACAATACGAGATCCTTTTTTTAATTGAACAACGTTTTTATTTGAATTGGTGCACTGAGTGATGCTAAAAAGAACTAATAAGGCTCCTAAGAGCAAAGAGAATTTTCTAAATATTATGTTTCTTTTCATGGTTGGTTAAAGGGTTATAATAAGTGACCTAACGCTCTTTGTGTGGTTACACTCCCATTCTGTAATATAAATAAACGATTTTTTTCGCTAAAACGAGTTTTTCCGTTAAGTTATCTAAAGATAAAATATATCAATCGTAATACTATCCTGCCCTGACCTGAAATAGAGCTGATCTATTTATAAACTAAACTTTAAGATAAACTGCTTGTTTTATTTAAAGTTATAGCAATTAAAGAGATGAACTTTATCAGCATCATATTAATTATAATTTTATTACTGAGTACAGTTAATGGAATAACGAGAGGTTTTATCCTAAGTTTTACCAGCTTGCTTTCCTGGCTAGGAAGTCTTTTGCTGATGATTTTTCTTTATCCATATGTTGTGGATTTCTTAAAAAGAATAATGGAGGATAACCTTTGGATTATGCCTTTTGCGGTTTTTATTAGTCTCATTGTTACAGGATTATTTATGTCTTTATTATTCAACCAATTTTTAAGATTTATACCGATAAAGGCACATGATAATCTTGTAAACAAAATTGCTGGTGTTTTCCCCGGAGCTATTACTGGTCTTTTATATGCTGCACTTCTTTCATTGCTGCTATTGATACTTCCACTTTCAGAAAGGATTTCTAATGAAACCCGTAATAGTAAAATAGTCCAACAACTGACTCTTGGTTTAGACAAAGTTGAAAACCGCCTGAAGCCCGGATTTAAGGAAACCATTAGTCAGACAATGCAAATGACAACCATTGAGGAAGGTTCTAAAGAAACACTTAAACTTCCTTTTTCTGTTAAATTCCCGAAAGTCAGAGAGCCTTTAGAAAAGGAAATGCTGAACATGATTAATGTTGAGCGTAAAGCGCATGGCTTGGCCCCACTTGAAGTTGACAGCCGATTAACAAATGTGGCACGAGATCATAGTCGTGATATGTTTACACGATCGTATTTTTCACATATAAGTCCCGAAGGGCTATCTCCTTTTGACAGGATTAGAAAAGCAAATATTTTATTTTTAACTGCAGGAGAGAATCTAGCTCTTGCACAAACTATACCCATTGCTCATGAAGGATTGATGAATTCGCCCGGACATCGGGCTAATATTCTTAATCCTTCGTTTCGAAGGGTAGGAATTGGTGTTTTGGATGGAGGTATATATGGGTTGATGATTACCCAGGAATTCAAAAATTAAATTTACTATCTATTAATATTGGTACTATCAGACTTTCTAATAGTACCAATATTATTATTCTAATAATTTAACTTATACGCAGCTACTTCATTTTTCATAAAAGTAGGTACAATCACTAGGTTTTGATCTGCAATAAAGCCAATATCAGCTGTATTCGATTTTTCAGCCTTGGTATCAACCAATAAGGTTGCCTTATCACCTTTAATCAGATAAATTTCGCCAGCCCAGCGACTTGCAACGAATGTACTATCGTTAAGAATAACAAGTCCATCACCACCTTTAACTTCAGAATTAAGAAGGCTTCCTTTGTACTCTGTGGTGTCATATTTGTTCAATCCTTGTTTATCAAGAGTATATAAGCTTCCTTCATACAATTCTAATCCATTAATGCCATCGGCATTATTAATTACAGCCATTGTACTTCCTGCCTGATTTAATGAATAAACAGTACCTGCATCAGAATCTGAGAAATAAACAGTTGTTCCATCACTTGCAAGATCATTCAAGAATTTTGCTCCTTCAACAGGGATGGTTTTCTCAATGCTTGCAGTTTCTAAATCAATAATTTTTACTTCATCAACATCTGTTACGTAAAGTTTTCCATTTAAAATGGCCATACCCTTAGGTGCATTCAAACCTGTTACCCATTTCATGTTTTTAACAGAACCATCGGAATTAAGCAAAGCAATAAAACCATCGCCATCTTTTGCACTTGGATCTGTATTACCACAAGAAACATAGATGGTATTATTAGCAGGGTTATATAATGTGGATTCTGACCCTGTAAATGTAGAATCTGTTTTCCAAACTTGGGTAAGGCTAGCTACTGTATCCTGAACAACCTCATCGTTGTTGCTATTATCATTTTGATTCGTATTGTTGCACGATACAATGGCTGCAATACAAAATGTAAATGCTAAATAACTGAATACTTTGTTTGTTGTTTTTTTCATAATGTTGGGGTTTTAGATTGTATTTCTTTTTTCATAAAAATATATCGTTAAAAGTACAAAATATATCTTTTTTAAAGAATTAATAAATAAGTGATTACATTAATAAATTTACAACTTTAATTGATACCTCACTGATCTTCCTGCTCCTTCTTGATTAAAAACACCAATCTCATGCAGATGTTGCAAATCTCTTGTTGCAGTAGCTTTAGATGTTGTAGTAATTGATTAGTATCTGAATTAAAAACAAAAGGCGATTAATATCATTAAAAATGATATCAACCGCCAAATGCAACCAACCACTCCCGTTTTGACAAAGAAACGAGAAAGAACTTTATTTAACTTTACTATTGTAAATCATATACACGTACATAATCTACTTCCATTTTTGCCGGAAATGCATCTTCATCAACACCTTGCTGTCCTCCCCAATCGCCACCTACAGCTAAGTTTAATAACCAATGAAAACGTTTATCAAAAGGCCACACAGTATATCCTTTAGCTTCATTCGCTAGATGAAAAATTTCAACATTGTCTACAAAACCTTTTATATAATCTGGTGTCCAGTCAACCCGATAAACATGAAATTCTGTTGTAGCATTTTGAATTTTTTTGGTTGATGTTTTCTGAGTACCAATACTATGGTTGTAAGCCTCCGTATGCATACTGATATGTACTACGTCTTGATCATAGCCAACATGTTCCAAAATATCAATCTCTCCAGAAGCCGGCCAACCTCCATAAGCCCAATCAGTAGGCAACATCCATGCTGCAGCCCAGGTTCCTTTTCCAGGAGGAACTTTTGCACGCACTTCAAAACGACCATATAAAAAATCGCCTTTTCCCTTACTTACAAGACGAGCAGAGGTATATGTTAGGCCCTCAAAGTTCTCGCGCTTTGCTGTGATGGTTAGCAACCCATTTTCAACACGAGCATTTTCTAAGTTTGCTTCAGTATAATATTGAAGTTCATTATTTCCCCAACCGTTATTTTGGGAGCCAGCATCGTAACTCCATTTCTTAACATCGGGAAGGCCTTCATAATCAAACTCGTCTGCCCAGCTAGGTGTCGTAGAGAATGAATACTCTTTTGGCCCAATTGGTTCTGGCTGTGGTATATTAGGTTTTGGATTTTCACTCTCAGAACAAGCAAGAGAAAGTAATAGAATAGGAATTATTTTTAACATGGATTTCATAGTTTTATGGATAATTTATATGTTGGTATTACTAAAAAGAACGTAAAGTAAAGGTCCACCATCCTTCACCAGCTATATTAACACCTATTTTCAAAATGTCATATCCCTTACCGTCAACATTTTTCTTCATTTCTAAAATGTCATATAAGATAGATTCGCCTACCGGTCCTTCTGCAGTCTCACCTCCATTATGTGCTTTTTTCACACCAATTTGAGCACCTTTTCCAACTACTCTTAATTGTCCTAAATTTTTAACTCCTGTGCCTTCAGTTACTGAAAAACTAAATTCTCCTGAGTCCCATAATTTCTGATCCCCTGTTAAATTAGTGGCAGGTTCACATCCTTGAGTCTTATTTCCAAGATATCCATCTGCAAAGAAATCGCCTTTATTATCATAATTGAAGGTTCCTTCAGCATTAAATGAGAAGCTATACTCATCATTGAACTCACAGCTTCGAACTTGAATATCGCCGGCACCACTTGACCACCAGTCGCCATTATCAGGTCCGGGTCCAACTTTAAAAGCTCCAGCTTCTGGATTCAATTTCCATGTTCTGGCATCGCAACCTGCAATAAAACCAAGAGCTCTTGTATCTGCACAAGCTTCAGGGTCATTTTCACTCACAGTAACTGGTTTAGTTATATTTGCCATACCACCTTGCGAAACAACATTCAATTGTATATCGTATTGACCAGCAAAAATGAGGTTCAATTCAACTGTATCGCCCGTAAACTTTTGACCTGTACTAACAACTGTCCATTGTGCAATAGAAGGTGTGCTGGTTGTGTTAACTAGTCTAACCTTACCTTTTGTAAGATCAACTGCTTCGAAATCTGGTTGTGCAATTTTCTCTAAATGCAGGTTATCTCCTTCGATTTTGCATGCATTCAGAACCATCGTTCCCATCAAGACCCAGACTAAATAATGTAATTTTCTATAATTGAGTTTCATAATTTCCGTATTTATTTGGTTCCACCATATTCTTTATTCTGCTCTAACTTGGTATTGTCCAATTCTAGTAATGGTATAGGCAATACTTCATTCTTACCAACTACAAAACCGCGATCGCCTAAAGCTGCAGCTGCATCTCCCCAACGAACAAGATCAAACCATCGGTGTCCTTCACCTGCTAACTCAATTCGACGTTCTCTTTTAATATTAGGCATAGTTGCAGCTACAGGACCTAAACCGACCCTTGCACGAACAGCATTCAAAAGAGCAGCAGCACGGACCAAATTTCCACTGCCTCTAACAATTGCTTCTGCTTCTAATAAATAAGTATCTGCCAATCGAATATCATAGATATTTTGTGGAAAATTCAACTCAAATGATCCTGCACCGGTCCAGCGGTTAGATTCTCTTCCTGCGAATTTTTCAAGAAAATAACCTGTATCCATATATCCAGGAGTATAAGTACCTTTACCTTCGTCAACCAATTTATGCATATCTATAATGGTATATGGGTATCTTGGGTCATTCTTCATCAGATCTGCTAAATCAGCAGTAACGGGAAGAAAGCTCCATCCTGATACATAATCCGGGCCACCAGCACCAACACTGTAGCCACGCGGACCAACCATAATATTCAAAACATTACCTTCAGTACAGGTAATACATCCCCAATCTCCAACAGAAGTATTTGTAAATGAGATCTCAAAAATCGATTCACTATTAAATTTGTTATCTACTTCGAACAAGTCTGCGAAATTGTCTAATAAGCGATAACCATATTGGCTCGTTTGTCCTGGCTCTCCATTCACGGCAGCAAGCTGCTGTGCAGCCAAATCAAACTTTTCTTGTTGTAAATACACTTTTCCTAATAAGGCTTTGGCTGTACCTTGTGATACTCTGCCAGCTTCTGTTGCTGCAACAACCTTTATAGGGAGGTCTTCCATTATTGTTGTCAAATCGCTTTCAATAAATGCGTATATATCTGCAGGTGCTACTTGTGTCACTTCATATAGTTCGTTTCCTACCAATGGATGATCTATTAAAGGAAGATTTTTAAAGTAACGGATTAGGTCAAAGTAAAAGTAGGCACGTAGAAACTTTGATTCTGCTTCAAATCTTGATTTCTCAATTTCGTCCATTGGGATATCAGGCAATTTTGACAATAATATATTTGCCCGATTGATACCCATGAAATTCCGACGCCATAAATCCTCTTGTGGACCCACTGCTGGATTTAAGGTATAACTTGACCATGCTTGAAGATTAGGTAAATCAGATGAATTTCCACCACCGGCATAATGGTCATCCGAAGCTGCTGATGTTGCTAAAAGCTTTGTTGTATAGGAACCGCTTTGATAACCAACTATGTCATAAATAGCTACTAAACCATTATAAGCTTCTTGTCTATTGCGGTAATAATTATCTTCTAGATCTGTTCCTTTCGGCTTTAGTTCCAAGAAACTATCTTTACATGCCTGCAGACTAAAAAGAATCAGACACGCTATTATTGATGTGAATATCGTATTTTTCATTGTTGTCATAATTTAAAATGTTACATTAAGACCTACCATAAATGATCTTGCCTGAGGGTAAATTCCTCTGTCAATACTTAATATACCTCCTCCAATTTCAGGGTCGAAACCAGAATATTTAGTGAGCGTAAATAAGTTTTCTGACATCACATAAACTCTAGCCTTCTGAAGACCGATCTGCTGTGTCATTGAAGACGGAATAGTATATCCTAATTGTAAGGTTTTTAGACGGAAGAAATCACCATCTTCTAAATAGAAGCCAGATGGATATGCGAAGTTATTATTCGGGTCATTATCGCTAAGTCTAGGATAAGTTTCTGAAGAACCTGCACCGGTCCATCTTCCCAAAGCTTTGCTAGAATAATTTGCATTACCTATATCCAATCTTCTTAAACCTTGGAAAATCTTGTTTCCTGCAACACCTTGTCCAAAGACAACTGCGTCAAAACCTTTCCAAGCCACATTAAATGTAAGCCCAAATGCCCAGGTAGGTGTCGGATCACCGATAAATGTTCTATCGTCTTCACCAATTCCTCCATCATTGCTAAGGTCTGCCCATTTAAAATCACCAGGCTTTGCATTTGGTTGAATCAAACCTCCTTCAGCATTGGTATAAGCATCAATTTCTGCCTGAGTTTGAAAAATACCCAGGTTTTTAAAACCATAAAAAGAATTATAAGGCTGACCAACCATGGTACGTGTAATGTTGTAACTGGAAGCTTGAAAGCCAGCACCGTTTATAAAGCTAACACCTGCACCTATATTAGTCACTTCATTACGTACATAGGAAGCATTACCATTAACTGAGAAATCTACATCTCCCCATTTATTACGATAACCCAACTCTAACTCAACTCCTGTGTTTTTCATGTCTGCGACATTCGCAGCAGGGTTGCCAATTGCTCCTACGTAATATGGTATACGCGGATTTTGTAGTATTCCTTTGGTTACCTTGTTATACCAGTCAAACGTAACATTCAACCGATTAAGGAAAGTTAAATCAAAACCTATATTTGTCTGACTTGTTTCTTCCCATTTCAAATCTGGATTTGAAGGTGCATTCGGACTATATCCTACTGTATACATATCAGTTTGACCGATTGTATAGTTTCTACCTCCACTTACAGTAGCGATGTAAGCAAAATCGCCAATATTATCGTTACCAACAACACCATACCCTCCTCTTATTTTCAGTATATTAATACTTTCAACATCTGCGAGAAAATCTTCTTTTGAAGCTACCCAGCCAAGAGAGAACGAAGGAAACACACCATATTTATTATTAGAACCAAAACGAGACGATCCATCACGACGAATTAAACCTTCAGCCAAATATTTCTCTTGGTAGTTATAATTTAAACGTGCAAAAAGTGAAGACACTGTATGTCCCGCATTCTCATATCCAGACGAGTTTCGTTGATCTGTAGGAATATTGTAATTCATGGAGGCATCATCAAAATTGTCTACAGGAATATCGAAATAAGTTACATTCAACCCGGTAGAACGATTATCATAATAAGCTCCCTGTCCTATTAAGGCCTGGAAACTATGATCGCCAACTAATCGTGAGTAGGATACTGTATTTTCCAGATTCCAATCAAATCCCTTGCTTCTACTTCTTGTAAAATTATTCTGTGCATTCTGATTAGTTGCATTTAAATAAAATACTGGCGTAAAACTCTCGTTGCCCCAATAGGAAAGCTTAGATCCTAATGTAGAACGGAATGTTAAGCCTTCGATAGGTGAAATCTCTGCATAAACATTTCCAACAATATTATCCGACCATCCGTAATTTCCAAGACGCGTTTGGATATATGCCAGCGGGTTGGTCATTTCCTGAGTTACGGATTCTGAAATCCCATATGGATTTCCATTTTGATCACGTACTACTGGATTATCTGAATAAGGTTTACTGTTAATGATAGCTGGATCCGTTTCAACAACAGGTGTTAGTGGATCCAGGTTAATCGCTGCTGAAAGAGGGCCTCCAAACTCACTATTTGTGTTTCCAAGTCCTTGACTTTTTTCATGCGAATAACCAAGGTTTTGTCCGAATTTCAACCAGTCTTTTATTTTATGCTCTGAGTTAAGACGTATGTTAATTCGATTATACTTGGAAATTTCAGTTGCTACAATACCGTCTTGTGAAAGGTATCCAAATGAACCGTAAAAGGTTGACTTGTCATTTCCACCACTAATACTCAACTCATGATTATGTCGTTGTGCATTATTATTAAAAATCTGATCCTGCCAGTTGGTTCCTTCACCAAATTCCTGCGGATTAGCAAATGGCAATGCTTTACCAGCAGCAAGTGCTGACTCATTTCGCAGCGTTGCATACTCTGTTCCATTTAACAGACTGAGTTTACGTGCCGGAGCCGACGTTCCATAATAGGCATTGTAATTTACACGCATTGTTCCTGCAACACCTTTTTTAGTCGTTACCAGAATAACCCCTGCTGCTGCTCTTGCACCATAAATAGCTTGAGAAGAAGCATCTTTCAAAACCTCAATCGATTCAATATCCGATTGATTAAGATAGCTGATTCCGCCAGCGTCAACAACTACCCCATCGACTACCCATAATGGATTGTTGTTTCCGAAAGTAGTAATACCACGAACACGGATTGTGGCTGATGAACCAGGTTGTCCTGAATTACTAGCAATGGTCAACCCGGAAGTCCTACCTTGTAATGACTGCTCTATTCGGGTTACCGGCATCGATTCAAGATCGCTCCCTTTTACACTACTAATTGCTCCAGTAACTACACTCTTTTTCTGAGTACCATATCCTACTACAACCACTTGCTCAAGTTCGGTCAAGTCTTCGCGTAGAGATACATTGTAAATACCCGACGAATTTACAACGACTTCTTGAGTCGCCATCCCTATTTGTCGGAACTCCAAAGTTGCACTGGTCCCGGAAATAGTTAAATTGTACTGGCCATCCGCATTCGTACCAGTCGAAGTTGTAGTTCCTTTTACAGAAACGACGACCCCTGGAATGGGAGCGTTATCGGAAGCCCCGATAACTTTACCGCTTACTTGCAAAGTCTGAGCAGATAGCTCAGAAGCAAACATAAGCATACTTAATAACATGAATACATGTAGAATTCTCTGTTTCATAGAATGAAATTATTTAACATGGTTTAAAAATTTAGTTATAGCAATCCTTTGAGATAGCGGAGTGCTAGGTATGAAAGTAGATAGATAATGAGAAAACCAGAATTATCAGCCATCTACAATACCCCTACAATGGAATATTTCGTGATGTAAAAGCCACTACAATACCACTACAGCTAATTTGTATATAGCTATATATCAATTAATTAATAAATCATGAAATCTTATTCTGCTATGAACTGTAATAGGTAGGTGTGTAGATTGGTCTCAGGGCTAATTTCTAGCTTTTTTCGTAGCCGATAACGACCAACTTCGATTCCTTTTATAGTGATATTCATTAATTGTGCGATTTCCTTTGAAGATAAATTCATACGTAGGTATGCACATATTTTCAATTCATTTGAAGTTAAATCAGGATGCCTTGCTTTCAAGTTAGAAAAGAATCCCTCGTTTGCATTATTAAAATGTACACTAAATTTTTCCCAGTCCTCACTCGTACGTTCTCCTGATTTGACCAATCGCATTAACTGCCTAAAACTGATTGAACCCCAGTCAGCATCATCCTTTTTTGCAATTTCATGTATTTTGTCTTTAATCTTTGATAGAACCTCGCCGCGTTGAACTAAATGCATTGTCATACTCACCAACTCTCTATCTTTAAAATCAAGATCAGCTTTCAATTTCTCATTCTTAAGTCGGACTACCTCTTTTTCTCGATGATCTAATTCAAGCTGTCGAAGATATAATTCATTTTCGTGCTTCAATGTCAATTTACGTTTTTGCCTCTTTATATAGTAATATAGAAGCATCAAAAAGACAAGCGCATATATTATATAACTGAATGTATTTGCATACCATGCTGGTAATACATAAAAAGAATATGAAAGGACTTCTGATTCACTTCCACTGCTATTTCTTGATTTTACGTTGAAAGTGTATTTACCAGGTGACAAATTAGTATACTCTTTATCACTTTTACTATTCCAGGTGGACCAGTTTTTATCAAAACCTTCCATTAGATAGCTATACTCAACATTACCAAGCTGATCATAGAGTGTACTTGAAAAAGTGAACTGAAATGAATTCAATTTATAACTTAATTCTGCCAGATCCTGCGGAAACTGCCCATGTCCACCATACAATATCGTTTCATTCTTCTCCGCATCAAGAGCTTTCACAGTTCTTAATAGTACATTAGGCTCCAATATTCGTTCCCTATATTTATTATAATTGAGAAGAATACCTCCCTTATTTGCTCCAACAAATACATGGTTATTATCAAAAGCATAAACAGACTCATAGCCACCCAATACTCTTCCGTCTAATTCCGGAAAATAAACCAGGGTATAAGGTATTTCACCGTTTGATCTGGAAAAATCCAACACACCAAGTTTCTTCTTACTTACAAACCAAATATTTCCCGTTTTATCTTCATACATATACTCCGGCGAAACACCTTTTAAAGGTTTAAATAAATTCGACAACACAAATTTATCTTGAGATATATCATATTCATAAATACCATCTCGGGCTGAAACAAGGATGTTATTTCTGATATAGAATAAATAATTATTTAATGGCGAACTAAGCCCTTCATTCATTCCATATTCTTTCTGCGTCACAACCTTCTTTAAATCTTTCGATAGAAATAATTTAAAGACTCCCCGATAAGGGTGAGATACCCATACTGCATTTTCTCTTTCATCAAAATGAATGAAACGTAATGATTCCTCTGATCCCTCTACCTCTTTCGGATTAGAAAACTGACCATTATCAAATGAAATATGTTGAAGTCCCCAGTATGTTCCCGCAATAATACTTTGTGAAGGATATACTCTCGATACTGGTGTAAATAACCAGGTTCCCGGTGTTGAATAAATTTTCTTTGCGTTAAATCCATTAATACTATAGGCTCCATCTTCATGTCCCATCAACAAATTTTCGTTGATCTCATTCAACATCCATACTTGACCATCTGTGTCTGCTATCTTAACAAATCTCGAGTTAGCCATTCCGATATCTCCCAAATCTTTATACTGAAAACTACTTGCATACAACCCGTTAGATGTACCAACATAAAGCTTATTATCAAATATGCGCATTGTATAAGTACTGATAGGATTATCTTTATCAGGATGAATGTATTTTATAGCACTATTAATTGCTATAAAGTCTATTCCATCATCCAGCGCAAGCCAAATATTCTCATCCCGATCAATAAATACATCTCGAATATTATTTTTCTGCAGTCCCTCTCCATACATATATTTCTGTACTACTCTACCTTGTTTATCCATCACCAGTAAACCTGATGCTGTCGTTCCAAAAGCGAATAGATCTGTCGAAATTCTCTCACCACTATATATCCTACTAGTATACAGCATATTATCAACTTCCGTTATTTTAGGAAGTAACTGATTACCTACCAAGTAGAAAAGACCATTTTTTAATGTTGTAACTAATAAGGTATCTTGATTATAAGGAAGTATATGGGTTACAGGAGAAACATTGAGATCTGCATGATTAGCTAATGGTTTCCAAAACCCGCCATCATACTGCATCAAACCCTGCTCTTGAGATTGAGCATATAATTTACCATCAACCTCGCCCATATATTGCCAAGTATTCTTCGGTTTATCAACAGTAATACGTTCTCCATTATATCGAAAAATACGATTGTTCGTCATAAAGAAAACACCATCATCAACAATTGTGATGCGCCATACATCTGCAAATTCACGCTCTGTATTGATAATCAGAGGCACAAGCGAATGGTAGTGTAAGGTTCCTGTCTCATCCGCTTCAAAATATCCCAACTCATCTTGCCCGCCAACATAAATCCGATTTTTATTATCAACAGCTACCGAGCGCACAATTGTGCTATTTGGCAATGGAAATACTGACCAGTAATAACCATCAAAAGTCATTAACCCTTCATTATTGCCAAAGTACATGATGCCTTCAGAATCCTGATCAACGCTCCAATTCTGTAATCCAGCTTTATAAACCTCATTAGAATAATTTATAATTTGGGGTACAGCAATGGTACGCTGTGCCAAAGCATTGAAATTAACAACAAAAACAACAGCTATAACAGCAAACAAATAGCGGTTCATTTGGATAAATTGGTTCATGGTTTACTCAGATCTGACAAAAATAATTAAGCGATTTGGCTAAATATAATAAAATACTCGGATGGAGCTTATCTGCCTTAGCCAATTCAGAACAATCTTTACTATTCTTAAAATTGTTCTTTTACGATATGTGTGTCGTCTATGCCTAATTCTTGCAAAAAAATCAATACAGCATCCATCATCGGTGGTGGTCCGCAAAGATAAAAGTAAGTGTCGGAGCTCTCCATTTGTGCTTTAATTAAATCTTTTGTTATATATCCATGTTCAAACCCTGCCATTTCCTCTTCAGATAGAACATTAATAAAGTTTTCACCCAGCAAACGATTAAAAAATGCTTGGTTAATAATATCATTTGAAGTTTTGTTAGCAAATATGAGTTTGTTTTTACCAACACTATGTTGTTTTTCGAGACTTCTAAAAATGGAAATAAAAGGTGTGACACCTGCTCCACCTGCAATAAAAATCCCCTCACCTTTATATTGAATATCGCCAAATACTTCGCCGATAGAAAGTGAGTCGCCTTGCTTAAGCTTTCCTATTTGCTTTGTAACACCATTACGTTCAGGATAGGTCTTTATAAAAAACTCTAAATGATTATCTGAAGGTAAAGAGGTGAAAGTAAAAGGTCTTAACTCTTCTTCGAAACCAGGTTTATTTACAGAAACATCTACTGCCTGTCCGGGTACAAATGAAACATCTTGTGGTTTTTTCGTTTTAATGTGTACCACATTGTGTGTGTCATTTTCGATTGAAATTATTTTTATTTGCTCCATTATATTAGCTTTAATTACATTTCACCATAAAACCCCACTGTGCTATAAATATACTAAGGTTTTTTAACTAATGAGCGGACTTAATAATTGTAAAATATCAAATATTGTTTAATTAATTACTTGATAAAATCATAATAGTAGCTCTATGATCGTTTAATATTAGTGCACTAGTTTTGTAAATGCAAACAAGATAGCTGTAATTAATTTTATAAAGATCATGATCATGCTGGAATATGTAAAGTTGATTTTATCGAAGGTAAGTTTTGACAAGACTTTATTCGAAAGGGAACTGATTAAAAGCTTGAAAACGCTTAAAAAAGACGAACTAATACAACTTAAACAATGGTGTAATGAAAAATTCACCGATATACACTTACTTATCGTTAATAGAGTATTTCAACCTCTTGACTTAGCAAATGAAAATTATCTGATCAACTAAAACAGAAATAATATGAACGAATATTATTTGAAGCAATATACATCTGATGAGATCTAATAATTTACAGACTTTCCCTTTGCATTGCTTTTAATATATTTTTTCTAGCAACATGTATTGCGGGTGAACTTTCCCCTTCCATCATTTCCAATGCAGCTTTAAACTCTTGCATCAATTCAGAGCTCGAACGACAAAGTTCAAAAGCGATTTTCATACAAAGAGACTGAATTCCTGAAGGTTCTTTCTTTGTAATCATTCGCTCCAGACAAAAATCAAGAAAATCTACTCTTAGAAGACTCACTAAAGGCTGCTTGTATAAAAGAGTGAGTATTAATCTACGCTTTCCAGTATGTTGACAGATCAAAACCTCGTCAATCATTTCATCTTGTTTACAAAATAACCATTCGTTTTCCTTCAAAGAAAAATGGCTCATAACCCAAGCAGCTTGAAATGCAACCTTATCATTGGGGTCAAAGAGTAAACTGAATAACTCTTGTTTCTTTAAACCGTTATCTTGAATCCGATAAATAATTTCTTGCATATCATCCATGTTGATACGTTGCGAAAGTCTTTCTTTGATGTTCATTCAGTTACAATGAAGTATTTAATATTGACGTACAAATACAAAAATTTAGCGATATATAGTTAACGCGTACTTCGCTCAATAAAATATCACAGAAAATCAGAAACTACGTTTACAGCAAATTTAAGTTGTTTTGTCCGATTAATATTTTAATTTTGAGTAATCATTATAAACTTATTCAACAATCCATTGAGAAAACTCAAAGTATTGATTACAGGTTCCAGCTCTGGCTTGGGATTAGCAATTGCTAGAAAACTCAACGGTACTTACCACTTAATCTTGCATGCATCAAAAGAAGAACATGTTAAAGAATTAAGAGAAAACAACTCGGTACTAGCAGCTGATTTCAATGACCCTGCTGAGCTCAAGGCATTCTGTAAACGACTTAAAGCTGAGCATGGCGATGATTTATTTGCCGTTATTAATAATGCGGGAGTCACCTTCGATAAATCGCTGGTTTATCAACCAGAAACGGATATCGACACCATGCTCATGGTCAATTTAAAGGCACCAATCATGATCACCAAAACCGTTGTAAAATTATTTGGATTAAGAAAACGTGGTGTTGTTATACAAGTAAGTTCTTGCGTTGCAGAAACGGGTAACGCTTTTCAATCGGTTTATGCAGCAACCAAAGCTGGTCTGATTGCTTTCTCTAAGTCAATGGCTAAGGAAGTTGCCGTTTTATATGAACAACACGAAATACGGATCTTGACGGTTTCTCCAGGTTTAATAGAAACCCGTATGACCGATGCTGTACCGGCGAAAGAGAAAGAAAAATACTTGAATATGATTCCAGCACAGCGCTTTGGTAAACCAGAAGAAGTAGCAGAAGTAATCGCTTTTTTACTTTCGGATAAAGCGTCTTATATGAATGGTAGTAACATTCAAATTAATGGAGGGCTCTTATAATATGAACAGTCTCGTAGGCGTTGCACCAAATGAAATTCTTTTACACGGCCCCAGTAAGCTACTGATTGACCAGTACCATTGGCATTTGCCTAAAACCGGTATTGTAGCAAGTTACAGCCCCAAAGCGAAAGACACTTTGGATCACTTTGGAATCTTTCGTGGAGTTGATCAAATTGAAGCGTTTGCTCAAGCTACAACAGTATCATGTGCTACCTTTTTAGAGGCTAAAAAGCGAAACTGTGCCCCAATTGAGTTACGAGATCTTTTTGTTCCGGCCTTTATTAGTGTGGGACAGGTATACTTTCATCACTATCTGGAGGAAGGCGATACCTTTATTTGTGCGGGACAGATCAAGTTCTATAAATTCAGGCAGATGGTGTGCGATGGTCGGATTTACAAAGTACCAAAAGGATATGACCTTTCTGCGTACTTCAATGATTTTAATGAAGATATGCTGCATACATATATGTTTCCGCCGGACTTCATATTAGTAGCCGAATTATTTGATATTACAGGGCGAGCCTTAAAAAAAGAATTTTTCAATCAATAAAAATATGGAAAGACAAGACATCATTGATGGTTTAGTAGAAATTTTGAAAACTGTGCGAACAGTAGATCCTGCGAAATTAACCCAGGTAACCGAAGAAACCGATTTTATTGCCGATCTAGGCACTCCTTCTACCGAGATGATTAATATTGCCGCGAAAATCGAACAAAAGTTCGATATAGAATTTGACGACGACGATATAGATGATCTAGGCTCAAAGGTTAAAGATGTAGTCGATCTGATTGTACGTACCCAAGAAAAAGCTTAAGATGGAGCTCCAGGGAAGAAAAGTTGCAGTAGTAGGAATGGGTGGAGTTTTTCCTACCTGTACCAAGTTGGATGATTTTGCTGACAAACTATTTTCTAACCAAAGCCTTATCCGAGAGTGGGATCAGGCCAAACATCATGGAAAGCAAGTGCGTTCCAGCGTTTCGGGTTATGTCACAGAAGAAGAAATGCACTTAGAAGCTATTTATTCATCGCATATCGAAGATTATCCTGAAACATATTTAGATCATTTGAATCGTATCCCACATGCCCATTTAGCGACAGCAGACGTTGGCAGTATTTGGGCTATGTTGGCTACACTGGATGCTATAAAAATGGCAGATTGGCAAGAGGATGACATTCAATCCGAGTTGACCGGTGTGGTAGTTGGATCAGGTGGTAGTGGTACTAAAATAGCCAGATCTGCTTGGCGCAATTTTTTTGAACTAGGTAAAAAAAGTCGTTCCATTGGAACACATACTGTTGACCGATCCATGTTCTATCGCGAAGCAGCCAACATTTCCTGTCTCATCAAAAATAAAGGCGTATGTGAATCAATCGGCTCCGCTTGTGCTACAGGCTTAGGTAATATTGGTCATGCATATCGATTAATCCAATATGGAATACAAGATCGTGCGGTTGCAGGTGGTGTAGAAGGTACTTCTTTAGAAAGCTTTATAGGCTTTGATGGAATGCAAATTCTAAGCCGTGGGTTTACTCCTGAGGCAAGTTCCCGGCCATTTGATATCAATAGAAATGGTTTTGTTTGTTCGTTTGGAGCCGGAATTGTTTGCCTAGAGGCCTACGACATTGCTAAAGCTCGGGGAGCGAATATTCTGGGTGTGATTGATCGCTATTTCAATAATTCCGATGGAGATGGCAATATGTTCCATCCATCCTATGATGGACAAAAACGCTTATGGAAGGGTTTATTAGGAAATTCCGGTATGGTGCCAGATGTTGTTAAAGTACATGGAACATCCACGCAAGTTGGAGATGCTATTGAACTTTTCAGCATTGCCGATATGCTCGGTGATAAAGGTTATCATATTGCTGCGCCTAAATCACAGTTTGGCCACATGCTTGGCGCCTCCGGATCTGTTGAAATGATAGCTGCTCTTTTGATGCTTGAGCGACAAACCGTATTGCCTTGTCTCAACTCGGTTCAATTAAATACCGAGCTTGAGTATTTTCAACAGGCAGATTCGTGGGAAGGCCCTCAAACTCCGATGGCGCATTTTAGAGAGTTAATACCACAAGAAGCATTCAAAAAAGAGATCAATACCGTTGTTTGTTTGAATTATGGATTTGGAGGTACCAATAGTTCTATTTTATTATCAAAAGATACACAATGATCGATAACAAAGGCAAGGTAGCGATTGTTTTTGGAGTTCGAAACGAACATTCAATCGCTTATCATATCGCGCTCCGATTACATCAATCGGGCTGTCAGGTTGTCCTAAGCTATCTTCCCGACACGAAGGAAGAAGTGCTATACCTGTTGGATAAAGCAGGCATTGATACAACCAACACCGCGGCAGTCGATGTACGAAATGAAACAGAGATACAAGCTTTCGTAAGTCAGGTTTATGAACGCTTGGGTCCCATCGATTATATCCTACACGGTGTCGCTTTTGGGAATCAACAGGTTTTGTGTTACACCATTCCAGGCAGCCAACAACCAGCTCCTTCCTATATTGATATCCCATTTGAAGATTTCATGGACGCTATTAATATAAGCGCTTATTCGTTATTGCGAATCTGTCGATCAGCAGAACCCTTTTTATCGCCTGGCGCTTCAGTGCTAACCTTAACCTACAACGCATCACAACGTGTTTTCCCGGCCTATGCAGGCATGGCTATTTGCAAAGCCGCACTTGAAAACATCATGCTATATCTATCCAGTTATTTTAGAAAAACCAGTGTACGGGTCAATGCCATCTCTGCGGGACTGATCATGACAACATCAGCCGGCGCCATATATGGAGTACGAAAATTGCGCAAACTCGGCAGACAAACTGCCCCTTTGGGTAATGTAGATGCTGGAGATATTGCTGATACAGCTCTATATTATTTCTCGGACCTGTCAAAAAAAGTCACCGGAAATATCCACTATGTAGATGGAGGGTTTAACATTATGGGAGTTGCAGTAGAAGATGAAAAATAAGGTATTCGACGCGATAACGATTCCATTAGTTTCCGAAGAAAGTTTTTCCGTCGGAAACGATATCGTGTTTCTACCCGATTTCATTTTGTCTTTTAACCCCATGTTTCAGAAAAAGATCTACACATCAGAAGAGATTCTTTATTGCGATCAATTCGATAAACCCATGCTGCGTTACGCCTCTACCTGGGCCGCAAAAGAAGCCATTTATAAAAGCATTAAACAACTTTGCCCCACACCGATTGGTTTGTCAAAGATCACAATCATTCGGGATAAAATAGCAGGCATACCTCGTGTTGTATTGCCGGCATCATTTTCCCATTTAAAAGTCAGTTTAAGCATTACCCACGATGGTGATTATGTTTGGGCAATAGCAATATCAAAAATAAGTAGCGTATGACCGAACACTACTTTGAAAATAAACTGGTGCGAATGCATTACTATCAATTTGGTCATGGTGCAAAAAAAATGCTCTGTTTCCATGGTTATGGTATGCATGGTAAGCAATTTACTGTTCTTGAACCGGCTTTGGGCAACCAATATACCTTTTACGGATTTGATTTATTCTTTCATAAAGAAACCAAATTAAAAGATTCAAGCTTGAACGCGGTTAAGAAAGGTATTTCAAAGGAGGAACTCAGCCAGTTGTTTTTAGAATTTTGTGAGGCCCAAAACATTGTTCAGTTTTCTATTATCGCCTATTCTATGGGTTCTCATTATGCGACAACCTTAGTAGAAGAAATGCCTCATCGCATTCGGGAATTAATTGTCGCCGCTCCGGCCTGTTTTAACCCTGGCAAAGTCGTCTCCTTTTTAAGCCTCCATCCAATGGGTGGCATACTGCTTAAGTATTTAGCGCTACACACTGGCCGTGGCATGCCTCGGTTTTTATGGCTACTCAGGCGATTATCTGTTATAGATAAAAAAGCATATAATATATTGTTACGTGAAGTAGGTACATATGAATTAAGATTTGCTTTCTTTGCTTGCATTCGTTACAAGCGTTTTCTGACTTTAAACGCAGAAAAATTTGTTGAGAGGTTAAATACGCATCCCATCAATAGTTATTTTATTTTTGGTAAGCGCGACAAAAATTATCCTGTGAAAATTGGCCGATCCATCGTTCCTCGAATTCTTACGGCCCAAGAAATGGAAATCGATGCTAACCACGATATGATTCACTTGGAATTCGGGCAATTTTTAGTAGAATTGCTCCATGATCATTAAAGCCAGACCCTTTCCGTTATTCATTGTCCGAGGAGCCTTCCGTCTTTTAAGTTTCGGAATGCGACTTCGTTTCCATAAATTGGTAATTCGAGACATCCCCATCAAACCTGGACACTCCTACTTACTAATGTGCAATCATTTTAGTTTTTGGGATGGCTTCTTCGCCGCCTATCTCTGCTTAAATAGCATTTTCAAAACTCAAGAGATGAAAGGTTTTCATTTCTTAATATTAAAAAAGCAATTACAGATGAAACCCTGGCTTCGTTTCTTTGGTGGTTTTTCAATTGCACCAGGCACTCCTTCTGTTAATAGAAGTTTGGATCAAATGGCTAAGCTTCTAAGTCAGCCAGGCCATGTCGTATTAATGTTTCCTCAAGGAAAACTCGAATCCAACCATGTTCGAAAAATAGAGATGAAAGATGGAATCAGTTATTTAATTCCAAAAATAGAAGGCGATTGTCAATTGATATGGAGCACACAATTAATCGAATACTTTGAAAGCCTCAAAACCTCCGTTTATTTTGATATGCTTGATTGCGGTACTGCGGAAAACTTTGATTTTGATCAGTTTCGCAATCAAATCAATATTCATCATCAAGCAGCCATTCAGCGGCAACTTCGATTTACACAAGAAGATAAAGCTTAACGTTCCTAATTGCCTATTCGTTTTAAAGCACTTTTTGCCTTATTCTCGATGCTACTTTCGTATTCATGATTTTTCATAGCAATGGCCATTCGGTAAAAAGCTGCTGCTTGTTTCTTATTATTTTGGTTCTCATAAATATCACCAATATTCAACGCAGCATTCGCTGCATAATAATAAGATGTCTGTTTTCCCAAATCAATTGCTTGCTGATAGTGAGAAAGCGCCTTTGGATCCTGGCCCGATTCATCGTAAATCCTTCCTAACCGATAATGAAACTCAATCTTATCACGCTGAAGTTTAAAACTGTTTGTATTTTTCGTCTTCAGCTGCTCAAGCGCCCGATTATAATAGCCTCCATCAAAGAAAAACCGTGCACTCAATAACGAAGGATCTGGTGCAGCATCGTTCGCTTCCTTTAAAGCCTGTTTATCTTTCTCATCGTAATTATTTCCTTTGGTTTTAACGGACTGAAGAAACTCACGGTAGCGAGTATTATTACCTCTTAAATAATAGTAATAAGATAGCTTTAGATAAGCATCTTTTACATAATTAACTCCTTCTGTATTGTTTATAAAGTTCGCCAGATAAATGTTAGCATCGGCATCCATTCTATTCAATTTAGCAATTCCGAGCAAGTAGTCAAGTGATGGGAAAGCAATATACGCAGATCCTTTCGGCCGTCCCTGTAAATAAGCAATCGCCTTATCATTCTGATAATATTTCATGGACACGTATCCCTGAAGATAACTTTTCAATAGACTGGAATCATTAAAAGATTCGGTATAGCTTATCATTTTGTTATAACCAGATTGATGAGGTACCAGATCTGTTTCAATATAGCACAAAAAGAAAGCAACCTCTTTTTTATAAAAATCATAAGATTTTGGCATTGTAGTGAGCAATCCTTCTAATGTTTTTATACCTCTTGTCACATTACCCTTTAATCCAAGAGTACTTGTAAAACGCTGCAAGTTAGCCGGTATTGCTCCAAAAATGACATCAATCAAACCGGAACTTTTCTTATTCGGCGAAAAGTCAGGAAACCGTTCCGCATTACTGCGAAGCAATTTTTCTGCCTTCCAGATATCCATTGCTGAAGGGAAATAATCTTGAAATCTACTCTGAAGCAAGCCCCATTGCAAGTTTATCTCTGCCTGAGAATAAAAATAAAAAGGCGAATTCTTATCATTCCGTTCCAAGGCACTCAAACGGCTTGACTTTCGCGCCTTCAAACGCTCATAATCACTTTTATTTTCCGAAGCCAGCAGGCTAAAAAAATCTATATAGTTTTCTAATAGAACAATAATCCCATTGTTAGCATTTTGACTTTTTTCCGTCGCTATCCATTTTTTCGCCTCATTCATACGCAGGTCAAAAATAGCGTCATAAGCTTGTCGACAATTATAATTAAAATCGAAATTCGCTTTGGCAAATAGACTCGAAAACAATAAAAAACAGATTATAAATAAAGACTTTTTGATCATTGCGACAATGAGTTAAAAATGGCACTGCACTATCCGAATGCCATTGTTTAGAACCACAAAAATGGGAAAATATTTTAAGAGTTTTACGAAATCATTCTATAAAACCATTTCTTATCCATGCTCATCACCTAATGGCGGCAGGGTATTTTAAAAATATCCATTACTTGAAACATCCCCATAATTTAATGCAACCTCTAATCGTTTCACTACAAAAATATTGGATTTAGATACGATGGAAACTGTATTTTCTCCTTGAGTTAAACAATCTTCAGGCAATTCAAAAGCAAACATTTCTTCTCCTTCTTGCATACCATGTAAGCGATCATATTTTTCAGCATAATCTGGTATGCTATTGCTTAATTTCACATTATTTACATAAATATCCATTCTTGCCTTACGGTCAGTCCGTACAAACAATATTTGTTGTTTAGGTTTCGTGCTTTCCACAGCATCACCTATAAAAATGCTGGCATTACTTTTTTTACCATTTCCACAAGCCATAGGTAAATCCGCAACCTGCAAAACACCATAAGAATTTGTCACTCCATCTGAAGCACAGTATATTTTATTCGCAGTTTGCAATTTATCTACTGTTCCTAACTCTGTAAGTAATCTTTGCGATCGTGTTCTACAAACCAACCCGCTCTTATTTAATGCTTTTTCATAATCCACCTTACCATAATCGGCGAAATAAAAATTAAACAAATGTAATCCATCTCCACCCTGCCCCAAAATATGAGAGGCCATGCCTTTGTACATACCATCAGAAAAAAGCTCTCTTGGCTGATAGCCCCCATCATCGATAGAACCATATACAGGAATAGTTTGTTTTCCTGCACCGAAAAGATCTGTTTTAAATTTAGAAATAGGCATAGCAGTTTCACCCCTCCAATGCGCGCCAATAGAAATAAAGTCTATTAA
This sequence comes from Albibacterium bauzanense, assembly GCF_004339765.1. Taxonomy (GTDB): domain Bacteria; phylum Bacteroidota; class Bacteroidia; order Sphingobacteriales; family Sphingobacteriaceae; genus Albibacterium; species Albibacterium bauzanense. Next base: position 85,492 of record NZ_SMGO01000003.1, read on the forward strand.
TCCCAGTTTAACCCATTCACGCACATCTAAGCCCTTTTCCAAAGATCCTTCAACTGTAATAGGAACTCGGGCAGATAATAGAATTTTCTTTCCACGCTTGGTTGAAACCGAATCAACTATATGCCTTACATCCTTCACAAACGAAGTTATTAAATGTGCTTTTGAAGGCCCTTCTCCAGTCTTAAACAAAACAATAAAACGCATAAAATCCAGATCATAACCATCTATCTGTTCATACTTCTCTAGTTGTTCGCGAATTAAATTCAATTTATGTTGTCGCACTTCCGGAAATGTAAAGTCCAAAGCTTGCGCACTATTCATTCCCTGCGTATCATCCCCTGTCCAATATTGGGGATTATTATACCAAAAATCCGGATAAGAAACCCGACAACGCTTGCTTGTATCAGCGAAATGAAGGTCATTTACTCTAAAAGTTATAATCGCTTCCATCCCACGTTCCTTTGCCCTGGTTAATGAAGCATCAATAATGTCTGTACCTTCTTTTTCCAGGTTAATGAAATTATTATAATAATTCTTAAAAGCATTACGTTCAGATTCACTGCCCTCACAACTTAAAGTTCCATTTAAGTCGTCACCAAATGGCCGTTCATATTTAGATCGATAAAACACAAAATCACTCCCTGTACACATCATAAAAGTAGTAACCACTCCCGCATCAGCAACCATATCTACATATCGATTTATATCTTCACGGGTTAAATCTGGCTTCCTATTAAACCACATATTTGCCAATGCATCTGTCCCATCGTTATTATGGATTAATCTGTATTTTGGTTTATCGTTTGTATGAGTAAACGAAGTTAAAATTGCTAATACGCCAAAAGCCATTAAAAAAATACTTCGGATAGAATTGGTTCTTTTTTCTTTCATTATCATAAAATAGTTGTTCTCATCGCAAAAGTAGCCATCATTATTAAAAGAAAGGCTTATTGAAAAATAAAACTTAACTCTCTATTTAAATTTTCGTAAAAGACTAATTTAACTATTCAAAATAGTTTTAAAATCATATTTTTATAGTTAGAATTAAATAATTAACCCTATATGATATCAATTAGACAAATCATCTTCAACACATTCGCAGAAGTGGGCATTACCATTAATGGCAATAACCCTTGGGATATGCAGGTGAATAACACGAAATTTTACGATAAAATTTTAAGTAGTGGTTCTATTGGTTTTGGCGAAGCATATATGGCGGGGTGGTGGGATTGTGAGGACCTAGATGGTTTCTTTTTCAGAGTACTTTACCATCGAGTAGATAAAAAAATCCCGATTGATATTTTTACTGTATTCTACGCTTTAAGAGCTAAGTTTAGAAATCTTCAAACCCATAGTCGTGCTAAACAAGTTGCTTATAAACATTACGATATAGGAAATGAGCTGTTCGAAAAAATGTTAGATAAACATATGATGTATTCTTGTGGATATTGGAAAGATGCAACCAATCTTGAAGAAGCACAAGAAGCTAAAATGGATCTCATCTGCAGAAAGTTAAAATTGGAAAAAGGGATGCGCGTATTAGAGATAGGTTGCGGTTGGGGCGGTTTTGCTAAATATGCTGCCGAAAAATATGGCGTATCAATAGTTGGAATAACTATATCAGAGCAGCAAGCAATCTTAGCTAAAGAGATTAATAAAGGATTACCTGTTGAAATAAGAATACAAGACTATCGCGATATAGATGAGAAGTTTGACAGGGTAGTATCCATTGCCATGTTGGAGGCTGTAGGCCACAAAAACTTTAGACAGTATATGGAAGTAGCTGAAAAAAACCTTACACAGGATGGCATATTCCTAATTCATACTATTGGGGGCAATTACGATGCTAAAACCACCGACCCCTGGATAGATAAATATATTTTTCCGAATGGAATGCTTCCATCAGCAAGCCAACTCTCTAAAGCCTGGCAAGGATTGTTCGTCTTAGAAGATTGGCATAACTTCGGACCAGATTATGACCTGACATTATTGGCATGGTTAAAAAACTTTGAAGAAAGTTGGGACAGCATTAAGCATAATTATGATGAGACCTTTCATCGCATGTGGCGCTATTTCCTTTGTGCAAGTGCAGCATCCTTCCGCTCGCGCAAAAACCACCTTTGGCATATCGTTTTAACTAAACCATTGCATGTAGGAATATATGAATCTGTGAGGTAAGAGAAATGTGCGGCTCTAATCATTCTAATAACCTTCTTGTTTCGTGGATACCAACCAGGACTTCTTTTATTTATTGATTTCTGTTGAGCACGCTAATAATAAGTTTTTTTTACTGTCTCCATTTCCTCGGGTTTACTTGAGGCAACTAACAAAGTAAGACTTGCAAGGGCTTCGTTACTTACGATTGGTTTTCGATTTTGAACGTAAAGCAAATCATTCTTTTCTAAAAAGAGTAGAAAGCAAGCTGCTGCTATACGTTTATTTCCATCTACAAAGCCGTGATTTTTCACAATTAAATATAACAAAGTAACTGCCTTTTCCTCTATGGATGGATAGAAATCTTCTTTGTTGAACCCTTTGGAAATTTGTGCTATAGCGCTCTGAAAACTACCGTCTTTCTCTTTTCCAAAGATGGCAGAATGGAAATCTGCCCTCATCATATTAATAATCTTTTCGTAATCAGCTGATTCGGGGTAATTAGCCAAGCGTTTGGTTAACCCTTTATCATCCAATTGTTCGTGGTCATAATCATCCAATAACTCCAAGCCTTTGGCAAAATGCTCTAACCAACCCAATTCCGTCTCTATGATTTTACCCTTGATTGCCCGGCTTAATATGCGAATACCATCTTTAAGTATCTGAACTTCTTGCTGTTTTTGAGCTAGACGGGTTTTGTTAATGGCATAACCTTGTACAAGGTAATCTCTTAAACGTTGGGTAGCCCATTGACGGAATTGGGTGCCTTGTTGAGATTTTACACGGTAGCCAACTGAAATAATGACATCTAGGTTGTAAAACTCTATGGCTCGTTTGACCTGTCTAACTCCTTCCTTTTGAACTGTCAAGGATTTCTTGACAGTTGCATTTCTTACCAACTCCTTTTCTCTAAAACAATTATTAATGTGTAAACTAATATTCTGCTTAGTCTGATTAAACAGGGCGGACATCTGTTGTTGTGTAAGCCATACCGTGTCCTGATCGAACGTTACCTCAACCTGTGTTTGACCATCCGTGGCTTGATATATTTCAATTTGGTTCTTCATTAGTTAAAATTCAGTTACATCATAGCATTATGCCAAAAATATAGTACAAAATAAGAATTTTACCTAGTCATACCCGAGAAATAACATTGAATAACAAGGTTACTTGCCAATACAAAACTTCGAAAAAATATTATCCAACAAATCATCCGTGGTAACCTCTCCTACAATCTCACCTAAATAATGCAAGGCTTGCTTAATATCCATTGCCAGAAAATCAGAAGTAATAGGATTATCAACGTTCTCTAAAACACGATTCAAAGCAGCTTCTGTATTTTTCAAAGCTTCAACATGACGAATATTGGTTAAAATGGTTTCATTGGTATTCAGATTCTTGATGTTAACAGTTTCAAGCAAACTGTCTTTAAGTTCATCAACACCGATATTCGACATGGCAGAGATAAAATGAACTGGAAGCTCTTTCAATTGCTCTTTCTGCAAATCAGTCAATAAATCTGATTTATTTACCAACAACAAATAAGGGATATCTTGTTTTTCCAAGCCAGCTATCTGACTAGCAATATCATCGAAATCTTGAAGAGCATCTGCCATATAGATAATAAGCTTGGCTTGCTTCATTTTTTCCAATGTTCGCTCCACCCCTTTTGCTTCAATTAAATCAGCTGTTTCACGAATACCAGCAGTATCGATAAATCTAAATATTACACCTTCGATATTGATTTCATCTTCAATGGTATCACGCGTAGTTCCGGCAATATCAGAAACAATGGCTCGTTCCTCATTTAACAAGGCATTTAACAAGGTTGATTTCCCCACATTGGGCTTTCCGGCAATAACAATAGGAATACCATTCTTAATTACATTCCCTAATTCAAAGGAAACAATTAAACGTGCAATAACTTTATTGATCTGTAAAACTAAATTCTTTAATTCTTCACGGTTAGCAAACTCAACATCTTCCTCTGCAAAATCAAGCTCAAGCTCTATCATGGAAGCAAAATGAATCAACTTTTCCCGCAATCCTTGTAATTCATTAGCAAAACCTCCACGCATTTGCTGCATAGCTATATCATGCGATGCCTTTGAATTAGAAGCAATTAAATCTGCTACCGCTTCTGCTTTACTTAAATCGAACGCTCCATTTACAAAAGCTTGAAGCGTAAATTCTCCTGGTTTTGCAGCACGGGCACCTTGCTCTATCAACAGATTGATAATCCGTTGAATAATGTAGCTTGATCCATGACATGATATCTCTACTACATTTTCTTTTGTATATGATTTTGGTGCAAGAAACAATCCTACCACAACCTCATCCAAAATAGTATCTTTATCCATAATCAACCCAAAATGAAGAGTATGGGATGCCTGTTTCGTTAAATCCTTACCTTTAAAAATCGAATTAATAATGAAAATTGCATCAGGTCCCGATAATCGGATAACTCCCAATGCCCCACTTCCGGATGGTGTTGATAAAGCAACAATTGTTTGCACGTTATTCATATCAACAAAGATAGAACTATATCAATGTATTCTGAAAATTGTACCTTCGTAAAAAACAGTTTATGAATTTATACAGCATTGATACTGGTTTATTTAAGTTAGATGGTGGTGCTATGTTTGGGGTAGTTCCTAAATCAATATGGAACAAAACCAACCCTGCCGATGAAAACAATCTTTGCACTTGGGCTATGCGCCTGTTACTGATTGAAGATGGGGATCAACTTATTTTAATTGATACAGGCCTTGGTGATAAGCAATCTGAAAAGTTTTTTAGCCATTACTATTTACATGGTGATGATACATTGGATAAGTCGCTACAAAAACACGGCTTTAACAGAGATGATATAACCGATGTTTTCTTAACGCACCTTCATTTCGATCACGTTGGTGGTGCAATTAAAAGGGAGGGCGACCAGCTCGTACCTGCCTTTAAAAACGCAAACTTCTGGAGTAATAAAAAGCACTGGCAATGGGCCACAGAACCCAATCAGCGAGAAAAAGCATCGTTTTTAAAAGAAAACATTCTTCCTATTCAGGAAAGTGGAAAGTTAAAGTTTGTAGAGGATAAAGAATCAGGAATACTACATCCGGATATCAGCATCCGTTTCGCTTTTGGACATACAGATGCGATGATGTTGCCACAGATAAATTATAAAGGGAAAACAATCTTATACATAGCAGATTTGCTCCCTTCGGTTGGACATATCCCTCTGCCCTATGTCATGGCTTATGATATGTTTCCATTAAAGACTTTGGAAGAAAGAGCTCAATACTGGAAAGAAATTGCGGATAATGAATATATCTTATTTTTAGAGCACGATCCTGTAAACGAATGTTGCACATTGCAGCATACAGAAAAAGGCGTCCGATTAAAAGACACCTTTACACTTGCTTCTATCTTATAATTACTCCCGATAATTATAAGACAAGAGCATTATTGCATCAATCTCAATTCAGTATTGCTGTATTAATGCTCTTTATTGCAATCCCAACTCGGTAAATGTATCTCCTTGGTTTACATCACCCCCTTGGTAACCTTTTTTAAACCAGTACATACGCTGCGCTGATGTACCATGCGTAAAAGTTTCTTGGTTGGCATGGCCTTGCATTTTCTCTTGAATAGTATCATCTCCTACTGCATTGGCTGCACTTAAAGCCTCTTCTATATCCCCTTCTTCTAGTTGATCCTGATTATAATGAGACCACACACCAGCATAAAAATCGGCTTGTAACTCCAATGCAACTGATAATTGATTAGCGCGCGTTGCATTTGAACTTTGCATCGCCTGCTGAGTCCGCCCACTAGTTCCTAATAGATTTTGAACATGATGGCCAACCTCATGGGCAATCACATAGGCAATTGCAAAATCACCTCCTTTTGCACCAAAACGATCTTTTAGCTCATTAAAAAACACTAAGTCCATGTAAACTGTTCGATCTGCAGGACAATAAAACGGTCCGGAAGCTGAACTTGCACCACCGCAACCTGTTTGAACTGCATCAGAAAATAAAACTAATTGAGGGTTTTCATAGGTTAAATTATTCTCCTGAAATATTTTCCCCCAAATATCCTCCGTATCAGCCAATACAACAGAAACAAACTCGCCCATCTGCTTATCGGCTTCGCTTAACTCTACAGTTCTTTCAGTACCTTGTTGAGGCTGTGTTAATTCAGCCGGAATAACCTGAGAAAGATCTGTACCGGTAAACATCTGTACAAGCAAAACAATTACACCAACCACCCCTCCACCTAGTAACATTTTACCACCCGACATACCTCTACGGTCATCCATATTAGAACTTTGTCTACGTCCTTGCCATTTCATAGTTTATTTATTTACATGAAAATTAAATAATGAATATTTTATTAATACGAAATATGTATTATATTTAAAAAACCATCACCCATAACACAAATTATATGCCTAATTTCTCATTTGAAAATCACATTACGAGATCTTTCACTGATCGCGGGAATTACATACTCAGTTGGAACAGTTTTTGCGCGCCAAAGTCAGTAATGAAAGCTTGATAAATCCCTCTTTATCAGAGAACTTTTCACCATTTTAATCGTTATTTGATTATATTTTATCTATTTTTGCACACTTTTGCATCAGAGGAGCACCTTAATATTACTTAATGAGACAGCTTAAAATTACACAGTCGATTACCAATCGTGAATCCCAGTCATTAGACAAGTATTTGCATGAAATTGGGAAGGTCGACCTTATTACTGCAGAGGAAGAAGTAATTCTTGCTCAAAAAATTAGAGAAGGCGATCAAGCCGCATTAGAACGTTTGACAAAAACGAATTTACGTTTCGTGGTTTCAGTAGCGAAACAGTACCAAAATCAAGGTCTAACCCTAGGAGACCTAATAAACGAGGGAAATTTAGGCTTAATTAAAGCCGCAAAAAGATTTGACGAAACAAAAGGATTTAAATTCATTTCTTATGCCGTATGGTGGATTAGACAATCAATTCTACAGGCCATCGCAGAGCAATCACGTATTGTACGTTTACCTTTAAACCAAGTAGGTTCGTTAAGCAAAATCAGTAAAGCATTTTCAAAATTAGAACAAGATTTTGAACGTGAACCTTCGCCAGAAGAATTAGCAGAGCAACTTGAAACAACTGTTGAAAAAATCTCGGATACACTAAGTAACTCCGGACGACATGTTTCAATGGATGCCCCATTTGTTCAAGGAGAAGAAAACACATTACTTGATGTTCTTGAAAACCATGATCCTAATACGGATAACAGTCTAATTGACGAATCCCTTTCAGAGGAAATTAGAAGATCATTGGCTACATTAACAGATAGAGAACGTGAAATTATTGTATTGTTCTTTGGATTAAGCTCTAACCACCCTCTTTCTCTTGAAGAAATTGGTGAGCAATTCAATTTAACAAGAGAGCGTGTACGTCAAATTAAAGATAAAGCTTTACAGCGTTTACGCCATACATCAAGAAGTAAAATATTGAAAACTTACCTGGGTTAAAACAGGATCAAGTTCATATCAAATAAAAAAGCAGCTATACAAAAGTATAGCTGCTTTTTTATGTAGAGGGCGCAAAGGAAGTTAACTTAATTTAATTTCTTAACCCACATATTTCTGAATGACACTTTTGTTGTTGCTTCGATCTCTATACCAAAATTACCCGACCAATTATTAGATGAAGCCGGATCGTCATCAATCATAATTGCCATCACCTGGCCATTCAAAATATGAATGCAAACAGGCCCTCTTGCAATCACAGTATATTCATTCCAATCATTCACTTTAACAAGCTTTTGCAGTTCGGCATTATCGCCGATATTACCCATTAACTTTTTGCTTTTATCTCCATACCCTTCCACAAGTTGTCCACGCCAAGCAAGAATACGCATTGGAGTATTTTCTGAATAAAACTGACCAGTCCATGGAGCGCTTGGCCAAAAATCTGCTTGAGGGCCAGTCATCATCCAATTTAAATTTACCGGACCAACATTGGCTGTTACCTTAGGTGAAATTGAGGCCAGCCATGGAATGCCCGTTTTGCTACGATATTGCATTCCTGTACCACCACTTCCTTCTACTTTTACCTCAAATTTTAATGTAAAATCTTTTGCTTCAAGATCGCGATAAACAATATAATTGTTGCCACTTGGATTCTCCGGAGTTGATTCACCAACGAGAGCTCCATCTTCCACACGCCAGAATTTCGGATTCCCATCCCAGCCTTTTAAGGTCTGACCATCAAAAATAGAAATGTACCCTTCATGATCATTAAAATCCATTGAATCAGGTTGAGTAAAAACCATTCTTCCAGTCTGGGGCGGGGTTGGTGCGGCTGGTTGCTGTGCAAATGCATAACTTATAGAAATCAAAAGAGTAACAACTAATGCCTTGGTTACTTTTAAATTAAGTGGAGATAGTTTCATAAGTTTAATAATTAAGTTTATATAAAGCTAATATATGCGAGGCTGAAAAGCATCCTGTTCCGTCATCCTAGCTAAACCCATTTAATACCAAATAAAAAAAGCAGTTACACAAAGGTGTAACTGCTTTTTTTATGCTTTAATATATTATTCTATATCAAACTAACACTGCGTTTAACAAAGTCGGTTAATTCAGAACCGGTAAGTAACCCTCTGCTTAACAATGCTAAATCAAAAGCTTGTTTCGCTAGTTTCTCTTTATTAGCTTCATCCTTTTCTTCTAAAATACGCTTAATCAACGGGTGATTACCATTTACAGTTACCTTGTAATTATCAGGCAAGCTTCCATAAAAGCCCATTCCTCCTCCACCGTTCTGTGCCATTTCTTTCATCCGGCGCATAAACTCATCCATGGTAACAGTAACAGGCATTGCATCTTCTTTTAAAGCTGTAATTTCTACCTGGTAGGTTTCTTTATGAATAGTTTTCTCAAAAATCGACTTAACCGAAGCGCTCTCTTCTTCTGTTAATGTTAGTTTCTGATCGTTATCTTCCTTTTTGATTAACTGATCAATAACATCTGAGTCAACTCTTTTCAACGAAGTCTTTTCTACTTTCGACTCTAAGAAACCAACAAAATGGCTATCAATCGGCGAATCAAATACAAGCACATCATAACCTTTATCTTTGGCAGATGCGATAAAGCTATCTTGGTTGGCTGTATCTGTACTGTATAAATATACTACCTGACCTTCTTTTTCATTCTGAATATCCTTCACCTTGGCAGCATATTCTTTCAATGTAAAGTATTCGTTTTCTGTATTCTTAACCAGGCAGAAATCAGTTGCTTTTTCAGCAAACTTATCATCGGTTAACATTCCGTATTTTACAAATACACCAATGTCGTTCCATTTTTCTTCAAAACCTTTACGATCTGTCTTAAACAGTTCACTTAGCTTATCGGCTACTTTTCTGGTAATATAAGTGTTGATCTTCTTTACATTACTATCTGCCTGTAGGAAGCTTCGTGATACGTTTAACGGAATATCCGGCGAATCAATTACACCATGCAATAACATTAGAAATTCAGGTACGATATCCTTTATCTCGTCTGTAATAAATACCTGACGGGAATAAAGCTTAATCTTGTTTTTCTGAATATCAAGCTCATTCTTAATTTTCGGGAAGTAAAGTATTCCTGTTAAATTAAACGGATAGTCTACATTTAAATGGATCCAGAATAATGGATCTTCAGCAAATGGGTATAATTCACGATAAAAAGCAAGGTAATCTTCATCCTTCAATTCGGATGGTGCTTTTATCCATGCAGGTGAAGTATTATTAATAATATTATCAACCTCTACGCTTTTATATTTTGGTTTACCTTCTTCATCTTCTCCATCAGGTTCAGATGTCGTTCTTGTACCAAATTTAATTGGAACTGGTAAGAACTTACCATATTTTGTTAATATCTCTTCTAAACGCGATTTGTTTAAAAACTCTTCCGAATCAGCGTTAACATGTAAGATAATATCCGTACCTCTTTCTGTTCTATTTCCCTCTGATATTTCAAATGAAGTACTTCCATCACATTCCCATTTTACCGGCTCTGCACCCTCTTGATACGATAAAGATTGAATTTCTACCAAGTCTGCAACCATAAAAGCAGAATAGAAACCAAGTCCGAAACGTCCTATGATCTCATTAGCATCTTTAGCCTCCTTAAACTTCTCTACAAACTCCTCGGCACCCGAAAAAGCAATCTGATTGATATATTTTTTTACTTCTTCAGCAGTCATCCCAATTCCACGATCTGAAATTGTAATGGTCTTAGCTTTTTCATCCAATGAAACGCTTACAGTGATATCACCTACCTCTCCGCTTATTTTACCCAAAGAAGATAAGCGTTTTAATTTTTGAGTAGCATCAACTGCATTGGAAACCAACTCTCGCAAGAAAATCTCATTATCTGAGTACAGAAACTTTTTAATTACCGGAAATATATTCTCGGTATGGATAGAAATATTACCTTTTTCTTTCATATTGAATCTTATAAATTTTAGTCTATCTCCTGTTAATCAATGAATGTTCCAATTCTAATCTATAGCTATTTAAAGATATAAATCAGTCACTATGACAGTTATAAACTGCCACCAGGGACTACTTTTCAAATCATTCTTGTTTCTCTTCTCAAATATAAGACGTTCATATCTCGATTTACTTGAACAAGGATCAAACAGGGTTCAAACAGGGACCAAACAGGGGCAAAACAGTCATATTTCCCTTGTTTGGTCCCTGTTTGAACCTAGCTTAATCCTTATTTATCTAATGCAAAGACTAAAGCAATATATTTTAAAAATTAAAAAGCGTAAACAGCAGCTAAAGAAAACTGAGATGCATTTTTTGTAGCAGCATTTGAAGAATCAAAAAAGGCAGAGTCTGAATTATTATCAAACCGTACTTCAGGAATCAATGTTAGTGGTCCGGCATGAACATTTGCTGATAAAGTAAAGGCCAGAGTTTTTGCTCCTTCAACATTAACAGCATCTTCCATAACATCTTTACGTTTAAAATATTCTCCACGTACACCCAATGATACAGTTTCAGAAAAAGCTTGTTGAACGTAAAGCGCTCCGCCAGAATAACCTCCGGCATCGTTAGATGCACTGTAATCTGCAGCATTCAAACCCAATTTTAACCCACTAGCCATTTCGTACGAAGTAGTTAAATCATAGATCGTTCCGGATGGATATCCAGTTAAGAAATTGAGGTAAGCATTCAAACCTTCTACAGGAGCTAAAGAAAGCTGTGCACCAAAATCAGAAACTCCATTAAAATCCTGGTATACATTCCAATCATTAAAAAGCCCGACCATCAACCCTACTTTATCATTGAAGGCGTATTTAGCTTTGATACCTGCATTTTGGAACGGTCCGGATGAAAAGAGGTACGATGTAGAATAGTTAAAATTACCTGTAGGCGAGATAATTTCATATCCTATAAAGGTTCCCATATAACCTGCAGTCATTGAAAACTGATCAGTAAACTGATAGTTTACATATAAATTCTGGATATGGAAACTATTACCATCTTCGCTGTTAGGAATAGAACCACTTAATAATCCAGCATTTTGCCCTCTGGGGCCAAAGGACAAATCGCCAACAAAAGAAGCCTTTCCTACTTTCTTCTGTGCAATCAGGTTAATCATTCCCAATGAAATCGAATTTTGCTCATTTGCGAAATAGGTAGGAATATTAGAAGACCCATCCTCAGTTTTATACTTTGAGAAATCGTATTTGTAATAGGTGTCTACAGAACCAGAGATTTGTAGCTTTTCATCATCTTGTGCATAAAGGTTGCCAACAAGTAGAGAAATCAAAACAAGGAGGAGCATTTTTTTCATTTTTTCTATTTTTTAAGGTTAATCATTAATATATTTCATACTATTTCTTAGTAATGATGTAAAATTATTAAAAAATATCCTTAAAAAACAAATTATTTATATAATATTTCTATTTATACATAACAAATATTTAAATAAGCCACTATTTACACAATAAAATATCATATATACGTTAATATTATAAACTATTTATACATTTAAACGAACATATAATTACAATACTCAATTATAAGTAGAAATTTATAGTTATATAATAAGAAATTACTAGACAATATCTTAATATTTGGATAAAATACAACCAAATTAGGCTACAAAACACCAAAACACTTAAAAGAAACCAACCAAAAGGATTGTATTTCAGAAATAATGAAGATTAAAACATAAAAACAGAACAAACAAAATCATTCCAGCATATTAAACAGAACATTCTATTGATATTCTGATTCGTAAAAAGGTATCTGCATTCATGTATGTGAAATTATTTTACATTTTTTGTTGATAAAATGAATTTCTTTTGTACTTTTGGCAATACAATGAAGCAAACAACAGCATATTGGTATTTTGGTTTCTTTTACTTTAGCAGTAACAGCCGGGATTGATATGCATATATAAAAGATAAAATGTATAAAAAGTCTCGGTAAACCCCGGGGCTTTTTTTTTGACAAAAAAACAATGGATAAAATACGCGTAGCCATACAAGGAACGAAGGCCTCCTTTCATGAAGAAGCCGCTTTTAAATATTTCGGAGAGGATATCGAAACAATTGAATGCGATTCTTTTAAAGCAACCTGCGATGCGTTAAAGCAAAAAAAAGCAGATTATGTTGTAATGGCTATCGAAAATTCAATAGCCGGAAGTTTGCTGCCGAACTATAATTTGCTTCAAGAATACCGCTTTCCTATTATAGGCGAAGTTTACTTAGGTATCCAGCTGCATTTAATGGCTTTACCGGGGATTACATTAGAACAAATAAAGTTTGTAGAATCACACCCCATTGCTCTGCGTCAATGTGCTGATTTTTTTGAAGAACATCCGGATATTAAGGTAAGCGAAGGAATGGATACGGCAGCCTGCGCAAAAAAAATTAGTGAAAATAAATTAACTGATACGGCAGCTGTAGCCAATGCATTGGCAGCTAAGATATATGGATTAGAAATCCTTGACCGTAGAATCGAAACGAATAAAAAGAACTATACTCGTTTTTTGATTCTTGCAGCTAAGCCTGGAGAAAATCCCAATGCCAATAAAGCATCCATATCTTTCCAGACTGACAACTCTATTGGATCTTTAGCAAAAGTATTGAACTATTTCGCTGAACATCAAATCAATATGAGCAAAATTCAATCAATGCCAGTACTAGGAAAAAGAAATGAATACATCTTCCATGTTGATTTTGAATGGAAGAAGCTTTCAGACTATGAAGCAGCCATCCGAAAAACATTGAAACACACGGTGAACTTCAATATTTTAGGAGAGTATCAGAAAAACGAAAAAGTATAAAATATAGCTAACAAGAATAATCAATAAGAATTTAACAATAAAAAAAATGAAACTTAATTTAAACATCGTACCTCTAAGCTCTTGGTTAAATACAGGTAAAGAACCTTTAATTATATCAGGACCTTGCAGTGCTGAAACAGAAGAACAACTGTTAGCTACTGCACATTTATTGGCAGCAACAGGTAAAGTATCTGTTTTGCGTGCCGGGATCTGGAAACCACGTACTCGTCCGGGTGAGTTTGAAGGAATCGGGAGCATTGGTTTAGAATGGTTAAAGCGTGCAAAAGAAGAAACAGGATTGCCTACAGCTGTTGAGGTTGCTACTGCAAAACATGTTGAAGAAGCTTTGGCAGCCGGTGTTGATATTTTATGGGTAGGTGCTAGAAGTACAGCTAATCCTTTCACTGTTCAGGAAATAGCAGATGCTTTAAAAGGTGTAGATATTCCTGTTTTAGTTAAAAACCCAATCAATCCTGATCTTGCATTATGGATTGGAGCTCTTGAGCGTATTAATAATGCTGGAATCACTAAAATAGGCGCTATTCACCGTGGTTTCTCTTCTTACGAAAAAACTTCTTTCCGTAATGAACCAATGTGGGATCTTGCTATCCAATTAAAAGCAATTGCACCAGAATTGCCAATGATCAATGACCCAAGCCATATTTGTGGTAACCGTGAGTTGATTCCTTACATCGCACAAAAAGCATTGGATTTAGATATGCAAGGTTTAATGATTGAATCTCATATCGATCCTTCGGTTGCATGGACAGATGCTAAACAACAATTAACTCCTGCTGCTCTTGCTGAATTGGCTGATAAATTAACACTTCGTAAAGCAGATTCTGACAACCCGGTTTTTGATGATCAACTAGCAACACTTCGTACAGAAATAGATAAGCTAGATACCTTGATTATCCAAAAAATTGGAGAACGCATGAAGATTGTTGAGAAAATCGGTACTTTCAAACGTGATAATAATGTAACTATTTTACAAATCACTCGTTGGGATGAAATCGTTGAAAAAAGAACTGCAATGGCAAGTGCTTTAAAGTTAGATAAAGACTTTACTGTTAAATTCTTAGAATTAGTTCATAATGAATCAATTCGCAAACAAAACGAAATCATGAACACAAAACCATCGGTAGAAGTTTAAATGGAAGCAAAAGATATCCGTTTAACAGCTTCTTCAAAAACGATTAAGGATACCATTCAGCTTACCGGATCTAAGAGCGAGAGCAATCGGGCTTTGATTATTCAGGCTTTAAGCAAAGGAAAGGTTGAAATTAAGAACTTATCAGAAGCTGCCGATACAGTTGCCTTAGAAGGCGCATTGCAACAAGCAAAAAATGCCGGAGATGCTGAGATCACAGTTGATATCGGCCCGGCAGGTACCGCCATGCGTTTTCTAAGTGCTTTTCTTCCATTAAATACAGGAAAATTTGTACTTACCGGAAGTGAACGAATGAAACAAAGACCTATTGGTATTCTATCAAATGCGATGAAGTCTTTGGGTGCACATATTGAATTTGTGGATAATGAGGGTTTCCCTCCTTTAAAAATAACAGGGCCTTTTGAGCAAAAATCGGCCGAAGTTACTGTAAAAGGAAACATCAGCAGTCAGTATTTATCGGCTTTGCTGTTAATATCCAACTCTCTTCCACAAGGGTTAAAGCTTAATATTGAAGGAGAATTAACCTCTCGTCCTTATGTCGAAATGACTTTGGACATGTTAAAGGAAACAGGGATCCAACACAGTTGGCAAGGAAATCAAATTCATATTGCTCCACAAACTCCGAAAGCGTCTACCCTATTTATAGAACCAGACTGGAGTGCTGCTTCCTATTGGTATTCTATAGTTGCTTTGGCTGAGGAAGCAGATATTTTACTGCCTGGATTAAAACCTTCAAGCCTACAGGGCGATCAGGAAATTAAAGATATTATGTTGGACTTTGGAGTTCTTTCGGTCTTTACCGCTGAAGGATTAAAACTTACCAAAGTAAAGGGAAGAAAATTAAAAGAAAGCTATAATCTTATCTCTTGTCCGGATCTTGCTCAAACTGTCATCGTTTGTTGCGCTGCATTAGGTTATGAAACATCATTTACCGGATTAGAAACGCTGAAGATAAAAGAGACAGATCGCATACTGGCTTTACAGAATGAATTGGCTAAATTTGGCGTAAGGCTTTATGAGGCAGAAAAAGAAACGTATCGAATAGATTGCAGTAAAAGATTTAATCCGGATACAATAACTATAAAAACTTACGAAGACCATCGCATGGCCATGGCTTTTGCCCCTCTTGCTTTGATCTTCAAGGAATTAATCATTGAAGAGCCGGAAGTAGTAGAAAAATCGTACCCATTATTCTGGAAGCATTTGGAACAAGTGGGTTTTAAAATCAATTAATTGAGAATAATCAAATAAGAAAATGGCAGGAAATTCTTTTGGTAAAGCTTTTAAGATTACCACCTTTGGTGAGTCGCACGGTAAAGCTATTGGTGTAATTATAGATGGTTGTCCTCCAAATGTTGAGGTTGATTTAGAGTTTATTCAGCAGGAGCTTGATAAACGCAAACCTGGCCAATCTAAAATTACTACTCAAAGAAAAGAGAGCGATACCTGCTCGATCCTATCGGGTATTTTTGAAGGTAAAACTACCGGAACGCCTATCATGCTTTTGATTCCAAATGAGGATCAACGTTCAAAAGATTATTCACATATTCAGGATAAATACAGACCCTCACACGCCGATTATACCTACCAGGTTAAATACGGAATTCGTGACTATCGGGGTGGCGGACGCTCTTCTGCAAGAGAAACAGCTGCAAGAGTTGCAGCCGGAGCTCTGGCTAAGCTATTCTTAAAGCAATATAATATTGAAATTTTCTCGCATGTTTCTGCTGTAGGAAAAATTCAAGCACCTAATCTAAGTAGCAACAATATCAAAGAATTACTGGCGATACGTGAAGAGAATATTGTGCGTTGTGCTGACCCTGCAACTGCTAAGGAAATGGAAAACTTTATTGGGGTGATCAAAAAAGAAGGCGATACAGTTGGTGGAAAGATAGCTACCGTTATTCAAAACGTTCCAGTAGGTTTAGGTGAGCCGGTTTTTGATAAACTACATGCCGATCTGGGAAAAGCGATGTTAAGCATTAATGCTGTTCACGGCTTTGAATACGGATCAGGTTTTGAAGGTTCAAGCATGCGCGGATCAGAGCATAATGATATATTTATCAATCCTGAACATTCAAATAAGGCTTTAAAAACCTTAACAAATTTTTCAGGCGGTATTCAAGGTGGTATTTCAAACGGAATGGATATCAACTTTAACGTAGCTTTTAAGCCGGTAGCAACCATTATGCGTGCTCAGAACACCATTGATCAGGAAGGAAACGATGTGGAAATTACAGGAAAAGGAAGACATGACCCTTGTGTGGTGCCTCGTGCAGTAATTATTGTAGAAGCTATGGCCGCATTGGTAATAGCCGATCATCTACTACGAAACAAAGCCTATCAATAAATTCATTATTTCTTTACACTTTAATGTATGAATTAAACCAATCTTTTTCATACTTTTGCATAGTGTATTAGTTACACTAAGTATTTGATATGAAAAAAGGATTATATGCATTATTACTCGGTGGTTTAGGAATAGGAATTACCGAATTTGTGATGATGGGTTTGTTACCCGACATTGCAAAAGATTTAGCTATTAGCATTCCTCAGGCAGGGCATTTAATTTCTGCTTATGCATTAGGTGTTGTAATTGGCGCTCCCCTATTAGTATTGATCGCAGGAAAGTACCCACCAAGAAATATATTGATTTTCTTGATGATCATGTTTACAGTTTTCAACGGACTATCTGCATTTGCTCCTGGCTATACAAGCTTGTTTATAAGTCGTTTATTGGCTGGATTACCACATGGAGCCTTCTTTGGTGTCGGTTCTGTAGTAGCAAGCCGAATAGCTCCTAAAGGTAAGGAAGCACAATCTATCGCCATCATGTTTGCCGGTTTAACCATAGCAAACATTGCCGGCGTACCGCTTGGCACTTATATTGGTCACCATTATTCATGGCGACTTTCGTTCGCTGTTATTGTTTTAGTGGGTCTTATTACTATAATAAGCTTAAAATACTGGATGCCAAATCTTCCTGCAAACAAAGAAAGCAGTCTTAAAACTCAATTAAACTTCTTTAAGAGTTCGAAATCATGGTTAATGATCCTTATGATTTCTATTGGTACAGGAGGTTTATTTGCATGGTATAGTTATATCGCTCCATTAATGACTGAAGTATCTGGCTTTTCAGCAAACTCAATTACTTATATATTAATGGTAGCTGGTTTTGGAATGTTACTTGGTAACTTCATAGGTGGTAGATTAGCTGACATCGTTTCGCCTGCTAAAGCATCTTTAATATTGCTTTCTACCATGGCTGTTACCTTGGTAATTGTATATTTCGTTTCTTTTAATCCTATTCTTTCTCTTGTTATGACTTTTGTAACCGGTGCAGTAGCATTTGCTTTAGCACCCTCTGTACAAATGTTAATGATTAATACAGCTAAAGGATCTGAAATGCTTGCAGCATCAACCAGTCAAGCAAGTTTTAACATCGGAAATGCATTAGGTGCTTTCTTAGGTGGTTTGCCATTAGCAGCAGGTTATGATTATACTTCTCCATCATTAGTGGGTGCATTAATGGCCTTAACGGGAGGTGTAGTAGCCTGGGTTATTGTAGTACAAAGCAGAACAGCTAAAGTAAAAGTAAGCCCTGTTAAAAAGGAAAAGAAAATACCTAGCATTGATTTCTTCAAAAAAAGTATAGCTCTTCAAAAGTAAGAGCTATATCATTTTTTAATCTTATTTTCGTCTACAGCATCATTATTGCTTAATTTTAATGTGAACATATTTTTGATTCCATTTTAATTAAGATATAATGAAGAAAAGAACGATAGGAAAATCTACTTTATCTGTTGCACCCATTGCTTTCGGGGCAAATGTTTTCGGATGGACGCTCAATGAAAAAGAATCTTTTAAGATTCTGGATGAGTTTGTTGACAATGGCTTTAACTTAATCGACACGGCCGATACCTACTCTACATGGGTTCCGGGAAATGTAGGTGGCGAATCTGAAACCATCATTGGCAACTGGATAAAACAAGGCAATAAGCGCGATCGCATTATTTTGGCTACTAAATTTGGTGGCGATATGGGTCAGGGTAAAAAAGACCTAAGTGCGAAATACATGAAGGAAGCTGTTGAGAAATCTCTTAAGCGCCTTCAAACAGACTATATTGACCTATACCAATCTCATTACGACGACTTAGAAACTCCGGTAGAGGAAACGATGGAGGCATTTAACCAATTGGTTAAAGATGGCAAAGTTCGATTCATTGGAGCCTCTAATTTAAGTGCAGAACGTATTGAAAGCTCTTTAAAGGTAAGCCAAGCAAACAATTGGGCTTCTTATGTATCCATTCAACCACTTTATAATTTATACGAGCGCGAGAAGTTTGAAACAGAATATGCTTTGCTGGTGAATAAATATGAGCTAGGGGTTCTTAACTACTACGCTCTGGCGAGTGGATTTCTAAGTGGAAAATACCGTGGCGAAAAAGATCTAAACTTGAGTGAGCGTGGCCCTGGAATAAAAAAATACTTAGGAAAACGTGGTTTTAAGATATTAAGTGCGCTGGATACTTTAGCCTTAAAATACAACGCCACTCAGGCTAGAATTGCTATTGCATGGCTACTTCATAAACCAGGAATAACTGCTCCTATAGCAAGTGCTACCAATACTGAGCAATTATTTGAATTGTTAAAAGCGGCAAGCTTGGATTTAAGCAAAGAAGATGTAGAATACCTGGATCAAGAAAGCGCCTGGCAATAATATTATTCTATCACCACTGCATTTAATTCATTAATGTAGTGGTGAAACAATTGAATAGCGTTTCTTTTCTCCAAGGTTAAATCGAAATCAATCGATTCTGTTAAGTATTTTCTCAAGTCAAAATTCTCAACCTTAGGCAACTCATCGATCAATTCATCGCGGTGATCCAAGCCATATTTCAATGTTTGGTTAAATAACTGGACAAAAGATTCAGGAATAGCCTTATTAGCAGCCCATACAGCATAGGCAAAAGGCAAGCCTGTAAAGTTAGTCCATGCCTCTCCTAAATCATAAGCATAAGGCTCTGACCCTACTTTTCCAAAAGTCCGATCACCTATAAGCACATAAGCATCTGCATTTTTATCTGTGCTTAATGTAATTGGTCTCTTCCAATAATTTTTCAATAAAACACGAGCAAGGTTATTAGAAGTACGTGAATGTGAATCTAAACGTAAAGTTTGAATCTCTTCAATCGGTTTTTTACTAAAAATAAAAACAGAAGTAACTGCACCCACAGAACCTATACAATAGTCTGCTATAATTTTATAATCAGGAATATCTAATAAAGCAGCAACCGGCACTAAACCAATATCAACCTTATTTTCAATCAATTTTTCTGCACAGATAGAAGGAATATCCAAACTGATATCACTGATTGCCAGTAACTCTTCATTCCGATTAATGCCATACATAAACGGGCTTGTATTGATATAAGATACGGCAGATATTTTTATTTTGTTCATGTTATCCTTCTAAATTAGTCAAATGATCTATGTTATAGAATAAATCAATTTTAAAATCAATTCCATCATAATCCACTTTATATAAAGCAGTATTTGTATGCGGAAAAGTATCCATGAATGAATAAGATTTATTAGTAAGCAAACAAAGCAACATCCGCATTGCACGGCCATGTGTACAAATCAGGATATTCTTATCTCCTTCTGTAATCTCGAGAATCTCTTTAATGGCATTTTTCTGGCGAA
Organism: Albibacterium bauzanense; assembly: GCF_004339765.1. Lineage (GTDB taxonomy): Bacteria > Bacteroidota > Bacteroidia > Sphingobacteriales > Sphingobacteriaceae > Albibacterium > Albibacterium bauzanense. Next base: position 105,871 of record NZ_SMGO01000003.1, read on the forward strand.
TTTTCATCTCGTTAGGCGTCTCCCCCTCATCTACACAAACATCTAAATCACCATTGGTCCAACATTCAATTAACCGGTTAAATCCGGTCAAGATTTCTTCATCCTGATGTTTTCCTTCATATATTCCCCAACTAATCTCATCCAGGTCTGCAAGCTGAACCCATGGAATACCATCCTTAATAAAATTCTCTACAGTTTGATGTGTCCTTCTAAGAGTTGAGGTAATTATACGATCAAAAGGGATTTGGCGATAATTCTCATAAAACGCTTTTGCCTGTAAAATTCCATGTTCATTGAGCGGAGAGTTAACACCACGACCTTGTACAATACCCAATTTATTTAGGTCGGTTTGCCCGTGTCTTATAATGTAAAGTGATCTTTTCAAATTTAATTCGCTAAAGCCTATTGGGTTTATATTTTCTCTCCAATTACAGGAAGTGGATAATAACGTGCTTTCTTTTCATCTTCTTCCTCAAATACAACATCTTTATAATCTGTGATTACTTCGTATAAAGTATTACGTTCAATTGGATGGCGGCCTACATGACGAATCAGTTCAACAAGTTGCTGAGTGCTCATTTTCGGGGTTTGTTCTTCAGAGCCTGCCATAGAGTAAATTTTGGTTGTATCGTCTAACGTTCCATCAATATCATCTACACCAAAGCTTAAGGAAAGCTGTGCTGTATCGCGGCCTATCATAGCCCAATATGACTTAATATGATCAAAATTATCCAGGTAAATACGGCTTACTGCATAATTGCGAAGGTCTTCAATAACAGACACTTCGGGCACATAAGACATCTGATTATCTTTATTTCTAAATTTCAATGGAATAAAAGCCTGAAAACCACCTGTTTTATCTTGCAACTGACGCAGCCTTTCCATGTGGTCAATGCGGTGATGGTATTTCTCAATATGCCCGTATAGCATGGTAGCATTTGAGCGCATATCTAATTTATGTGCTTGTTCATGAATATCAAGCCATTGTTCTGCATTGCATTTATCAGCCGCAATCTGTTCTCTTATCTCCGGATGAAATATTTCTGCTCCTCCTCCAGGCATAGAATCCAGTCCTGCTTCTTTCATATACTTCATACCTTCATAATGGCTTAATTTCGCCTTCTTGAAAATATAATAGTACTCTACAGGAGTTAATGCCTTGATATGTAAGTTGGGTCTATGGGCTTTCGACTCACGAAAGAAAGAAGCATAAAATTCAAGATCTTGTTTGGGTACTACCCCACCTGTGATATGAACTTCTGTTACAGGTTCGTTATCATATTTACGCACGATATCCATCATGGCATCCACGTCCATCTCCCACCCTTCGTCTCTATTTTTTATAAGCCGTGAATAAGAACAGAATTTACAATCGTAAACGCATACATTGGTAGGCTCGATATGAAAGTTCCGATTAAAATAGGTGTAATTACCGTGCCTCTTTTCCCGAATATAATTAGCTAGAACTCCTAAATAACCCAGTTCACCTTTTTCAAATAGCAGAACACCTTCATCAAAACTAATTCGTTCTCCTTCAAGCACCTTACTTGCAATGGCTTTTAAACCTGCATCTAAACGTTCGTTCTCCAGTAAAAATTTAATCTTGCTTTCAGCATCCATACCCATATTCGTTTATGACAAATGTACGAAAACAGATGCATTTTTAATAAAGGGTAAAGGCATAGTTATATAAGATCTTTCATAATTAAGTCAACTTTTTCATCTAAAATCCTTTGCGATTCATTATAGTTGATATGTGGACCTTTTGCTAATTTAACATTACAGTAGAACTTGATTTTAGGCTCTGTACCGGAAGGCCGGATTGATATTACATCGCCCTCAGATGTTATAAACTGTAATACATCTGACTTGGGAAGATCAATAACTTCTTCAAGTCCTGAAGAGACTGTTAAAGAACGAGATGTGTTATAATCTTTAATACTAACGATCTCTATACCACCCAGATATTTCGGTGGTGTAGCTCTAAACTGATTCATCATTTCTGTAATTTCTTCAGCTCCTGCTTTTCCTTTTTTAGTAAGCGACACTTGCTTTTCTTTAAAATAGCCATAGTGTGAATAGATATCAAGTAAGGCTTCAAAAAGAGTTTTGCCTTCATTTTTAAAGTAGGCTGTCATTTCAGCTATAAAAGCACAAGAAACAACTGCATCTTTATCACGAACCAGATCGCCTATTAAAAAGCCGTAGCTTTCTTCTCCACCAAGTATAAATTCTTCTTTACCAGCTTTCAGGGTCATCAACTCGCCAATAAACTTAAAACCTGTTAGAACATCATAACACTGGATACCGTATTTCTTAGCGATCTCTAATATCAGGTTACTCGTTACAATGGTTTTAACGATATAATGATCTTTAAAAGACTGACCTTTATCTTTATAAGAGCCAAGTACATATTCGGCTAAGAGACTAAATATCTGATTTCCATTCAGTAGTTGAAATACACCTTCTGTATCTTTAACTGCTACTCCAACTCTATCCGCGTCAGGATCGGTTGCCATCACCACATCTGCGTCTAATTCTTTTCCTTTATTAGTTGCAAGCATCATGGCATCCCTTTCTTCGGGATTAGGATATACTACGGTAGGGAAATTACCATCAGGTTTAGCCTGCTCTTCTACCAAATGAACATTACGGAAACCCCATGCTTCCAATGTCTTTGGTACAACTGTAATCCCGGTTCCATGGATGGAAGAATACACAATTTTAAGATCTTTTTGCGCCTCAACGATCGATGGATTCAGTGAAAGTGCTTTTATTCCTTGAATGTAAGTATCATCCATTTCAGAACCTAAGTGTCTAATATTTTCTTCTTTCGCTTCAAATTTTATATCACTCAGATCAGCTATTTTATTAACCTCTCCAATTACATTGCTATCATGTGGTGCAACTAATTGCCCTCCATCTCTCCCGTAAGCTTTATAACCATTATACTCTTTGGGGTTATGAGAAGCCGTAAGCATTACTCCACCGTGGCAGTTTAATTCGCGAATTGCGAAAGATAATTCCGGCGTTGGCCTTAACTCATCAAAGAAATAGACAATCAGTCCGTTTCCAGAAAATACATTTGCAACAATCTTGGCGAAGTCTCTAGAATTATTACGGCTATCGTATGAAACTACCACACGTATTTCTTCTCCTGGATACAGCCCCTTCAGGTAGTTGCTAAAACCTTGCGTTGCTTTACCTAACGTATATTTATTAATCCGATTGGTGCCCACTCCCATGATTCCACGCAAACCACCTGTTCCAAACTCCAAGTCTTTATAAAAGGAATCTGTTAGCTCACCAATTTGATTTTCATTGATCATCGCCTGAACAGCTTCGATGGTCTCAGCATCGTATGGTTTTTCTAACCATAATTGCGCTCTTTGTTGTATTTGAGGGTCTATCGTAGCCATATTGTGTTTTATATTGATATTTTTCTTATATCTATAAAAGTAGCATGAAAAATATGATATGACAAATTAATACCTGTTAAAAGGTTAAAATTTTTATCTTTGCGACAATTTTACAATAGGTTAAATCCTATCATCTAAACTAAAATATCAATGGCATTACAATGCGGAATTGTTGGATTACCAAATGTTGGGAAATCAACTTTGTTTAATTGTTTATCGAATGCAAAAGCACAAGCTGCTAATTTTCCATTTTGCACAATCGAACCCAATGTTGGAGTAATTACAGTACCCGACAATCGATTAAATAAACTAAGCGAATTAGTTAAACCTCAACGCATTGTACCAAATACAATTGAGATTGTTGATATCGCCGGATTGGTAAAAGGAGCTAGCAAGGGAGAAGGTTTAGGAAACCAATTTTTGGGTAATATTCGTACTACCAATGCAATTATTCACGTTCTACGTTGTTTTGATGACGGAAATGTTATCCACGTAGATGGTTCTGTAGATCCTATCCGTGATAAAGAGATAATTGATACTGAACTTCAACTGAAAGACCTGGATACTGTAGAAAAACGCATCCAGAAAGTTGAAAAGATGGCAAAAACCGGTGGAGATAAAGATGCTAAGAAAACTTACGAGATTCTAACTGTAGTAAAAGCTACTCTGGAAAGCGGAAAATCTGTTCGTATTGCTCCATTAACTGAAGAAGACTTTGAGTATATAAGTGACTTAGGATTATTAACTCAAAAACCTGTTCTATATGTTTGTAATGTTGATGAAGCATCTGTAGTTGAAGGCAACAAATATGTTGACTTAGTTAAAGAAGCTGTAAAAGATGAAAATGCTGAAGTACTTATTATTTCTGCTAAAATAGAATCAGAAATTGCTGAGCTGGAAAGCTTTGAAGAAAGACAAATCTTCTTAGAGGATATGGGTTTATCAGAATCTGGAGTAACTAAATTAATTCAGGCAGCCTATAAACTTTTGAAACTTTCTACCTACTTCACAGCTGGTGTACAGGAAGTAAGAGCCTGGACTATCACTCAAGGTTTTACAGCGCCTCAGGCAGCTGGAGTTATCCACACAGATTTCGAAAAAGGCTTCATCCGTGCTGAAGTTATTAAATACAATGATTTTGTTGCTTTAGGATCGGAGAACGCTTGTAAAGAAGCCGGAAAACTGAGTGTTGAAGGTAAAACTTATATCGTTGAAGATGGCGATATTATGCATTTCCGCTTCAACGTTTAAACTTTTAGAAATCTTCTTTATTTTCTATAAATTGCTTAAGAAACGATGGCATGATTATTTCTTAAGCAATTTATAGATTATGAACAGAAATCATTTTATTATACCCGCTCTTATAATATCACTTGCAGCAATCATTGCTATAACAATTCTTGCTATTACTGTTAAGAATATAAAAAGTGAAGATCAAAGTATTAATACAACCGGTTCTGCTAAAAAGGTTATTGTATCCGATTTAGGAATACTTCGCGGAACTTTAAGTGTTGAAGCAGCATCTCCAAAAGAAGCTTATCAAAAATTACAAGTTGAAAAACCGATTGTCATTTCTTATATAAAAAATGCAGGCTTTAAGGAAGATAGCGTAGAATTCCAAACTGTTAATAGTTATGCGAATTACCGCTATGATCAAAATGGACGGCAAATCGGAATATCTTCCTATTCTACCTCACAAATGATAAGCATTTCATCAACAGATGTAAATAAAATTAAGGATGTGTCTTTAGATATTAGTTCGCTTGTTGAACAAGGAGTAAGTTTTATGGTAAATCAACCTGAATATTATTACACCAAATTAGGAGATATAAAGATTGAAATACAAGCAGAAGCAGCAAAAGACGCAATGACAAGAGGAGAAAGAATAGCTGAAGCCACTGGCCGAGAGTTGGGCACATTAAGACGTGCAAGAATGGGAGTTATTCAAATAACTCCTGAAAATTCCAATATGGTTTCTGATCAGGGAATAAATGATGTTTCTTCAATTAGAAAAGAAATAACAGCTGTTGTTAATGCTGATTTCTCGATAGAATAATCAATAATTTCACCATATCCTTAATGTAATTTTAGTTCAATAAGAACTAGAAAAAAATCACTAAATATCTTTTCATTTCGCATTTTATGCTTAATATTGCACCTCATTAGACTTCGTAGCTCAGCTGGTAGAGCAACTGACTCTTAATCAGTGGGTCCAGGGTTCGATTCCCTGCGGGGTCACAAAGAAAGGCGCCATAAAAGCGCCTTTTGTGTTTAAGTAACCGAAAAACCTCGGTAGTGGATAATTTCACCAAATTAAAAAGATACAACTACTTCCCTTTCGTGTGCTTATGTGGCTTCAGAGAAGGCGTATTTCCTGGAGTTTCTTTATTATCCCGCTGTCGTCTATCAGGTTTACCTGTTGATATTGCAATCCTTTTAGGACCAGGCTTAATGCTCATTACATACCTCCTTTCTTAATAAAATCTATAATAATATAAATTTACTATTAATCATTAGGATTTTGATTTTAAAAGATCGAAATGACTGCAGAATTTATCCACATTTTAGTATTTCTGAAGATCAAGACCAAATGTTGTGTTTATGCAAAATACAGGTGCTCGTTGATCATCGATAATTATATTATCTTTCAATAGGTTCAATCGTCTAAATCTTCTAATAAAGAGTTCTAGTTATGTACCAGTGAGTTCACAAGAAAGACCTCTCAATCGACTTAGAGACCTTCATATTAGAGTGACATGGGTTTGGGCGCAGTTTAGAAGAAATTATTAAAATAATTTTAATAATCGGATAGATTACCATCTCCTCTTTTTAAATGAGCGATTAGTTTTTTGTTTTATTCTCCAAAATCATTTTCATTGAAACCTTTGAAACAGAATAACGATTTCCTTTGAAGCAAATATGGCCGTTAGCGATGATCGTCTATCTCTACAAATATCATGACTGTCAGGATATGTCTTGGTTCCCCGGATTTCTTTATTCTTAATTTGAATTCAGGTATAATCTTTTCATATAGGTCAAAAAAATCCATTTTTAAACATTTGTTAAATCCACTCTTTTTAGTTTCTCTCATAACGAAACTGTTATATTTGTTTTTCGCAAAAAGATAAACTATCTTTCAAAGACTAAATACCGTTAAACCATATCTTATTGATCAACAATAATTTTAAATTGACCTCTTATTTATTTATAGAAATTTTATAAGATTAATCATTATTTACTGTTACATCTATACCAAATAAAAACCTAATAGCCACTTGGATTAATATGTCAGATACTAAATATACATGGATTCAAACCCATATTGACATTGTAAATTATCTTTCTGCAATGAAAGATAATCAAAAGGAATTGATTGAACTATTGAAGTCAGTTGGAATAAGAGGATTTAACGATAAAGATGAAACGGGCAAAGCCCTTGAACTGGAAGAAATTGATCCTTTTACATTTTTCTGCTATATATATAAATACGGCGATGCGAAACGACTAGAATTTCTACAAGAGATTGCGAAAAAAATATCAGCATCCATTCCGACTGATACCGATGGAGTGCCTTCCGCGCAAGCCCAAAAAGTTTGGCTTTTCCCGTATAAAGAAGAAAGAAAGAACAATGAAATAGAACGTTTATGGACATTCTTCAAAAAAGCAATTGCAGACGAAATTACAGATGAGGATTTTAAAGACCTTCTATCGATAAATAGCATCGGACTGACAAAGCTCACGGAAGCATTATTTTATATAAACCCCACGAAATATTTGCCTATAAATGGTCCCACTAAGCCATATATTGAGAATGATTTAGGGATTAATGTCAAGTTTAAAACTTATTCGGAATACAAATCCATTTTAAAACATATAAAGCAAAAGAAAAGTGATCCTTTTTATAAAATATCCTTTGATTCTCGTTTACTGAATAAAGAAAAGGGAGGTAATAAAATTTGGCTTTATGCTCCTGGTGAAAAAGCCTCTTTATGGGATGAATTCTATGAAAAAGGGATAATGGGTTTAGGTTGGGATTATCTAGGAGATTTAAATGAGTATCAAAGTAAAAGGGAAATTGCTGACAGATTGAACGAGCTAGAAAAATCAACTGGTTCAAAAATGAACTCCGCAAATGCGAATTATGATTTTAAAAATACCGTCTCAGTTGGTGATGTAATTATCGCTAAGAAAGGGAGAAGTGAATATCTCGGCTATGGAATTGTTTCATCTGATTATTTTTATGACGATACTCGAGAGTCATACAGAAAATGCAGAAAAGTGAAGTGGAAGAAGAGAGGTGTATGGGATGGGCTGGATCATAAAATTGTAGTTAAAACGTTAACAGACGTAACGAAATATCCGGATTACATTCAATTTTTGAAGAACCTTATCGGAATTACAGAAGTAAAAGAACCTATTCTAAGTTTAGGTACTGATAGCCAACAAACTCTAATGAAGCCTCACCCATTAAATGTAATTTTTTACGGCCCTCCCGGAACAGGGAAGACTTATACTACCCTTATTAGAGCCGCAGAAATCGTAACAGGATACCAGGTAAACGACTATAAGATGGCTTTGAAAATCTTTAATGAGAATATCGATGACCGAATAGAATTTATTACGTTTCACCAAAACTACAGCTACGAAGACTTTATCCAAGGACTTCGACCAGATACCGAAAATGATAATCAATTAACCTTTGAGAGGAAAGATGGCGTATTTAAAAGGTTAGCAGATCGAGCATTAAAAAACCTTAATGATTCAGAAAAACCCATAGTTTCTAAAAAATCTTTCGAGGAAGTATGGAACCAGTTCATCGACCCGCTAATTGAGGGTGAAGTGGAAGAAATTGAAGTCAAGATGAAGAAGGTATCTTTTTTTATTACTTCAATTTCTAATAAGTCAATCGATTTTAGAAAAACGAGTGGAGCTACGGCTCACACATTAAGCATTGGAACATTAAAAAAGATGTATGATGCCGAATCAGTGTTAGAAATACAAGGACTGTCATCATATTATGCTCCGTTGCTCGAAGAACTTCTTTTGAGAGGAAAGGACACTACGGGGAAAAAAGAGCAAATACAACTCAAGAACTATGTTATCGTCATTGATGAGATTAATAGGGCCAATATCTCTAGAGTTTTCGGTGAGTTGATTACGCTTATTGAACCAGATAAGCGGTCGGGAGGAGAAATCCCCTTGTCTTCAACATTACCGTCTGGAGATAAGTTTTCCGTACCCTCTAATCTTTATATTATTGGCACTATGAATACGGCTGATAAGTCCATCGCATTATTGGATATTGCCTTGAGACGAAGGTTTGAATTTGAATCGATGTATCCCAAATATGAAATTCCTGGGCACGAAATATATGATACAGATATCCTGCTGAAAATCAATGAACAGATTATAAAGTCAAAAGGGCATGACTTTCAAATTGGTCATGCCTATTTTATGGGTGAAAACAAGGACCTTGTATCCAGAATAAACAATAAAATAATTCCGCTACTACTTGAATATTATATGAACGATGAAAAAGAAGTAAAGTCGATATTAACGAATGCAGGTCTTGAATTAGTAAAGGATATATGGCCACTTAAAATTAGAGAAAAAAGTGATCAATCTATTTGAATATCAGAATAAAGCTCCCTTTCCTGACTCTTTTCAAGATATTGAAGCGTTTCTGGATGAAATTTGGAAGAAAAGAGAAAAATCAGAATTCTATTTAAATGGAGAAGAAGATAGGATCGAGAGCCAACGTTTTATTCAGTTTTTGCATCAATCGGGTGAAATTAAATCCAATAAATACGTCGGTGTAATACATTATGGAGCCCATAAAATAAATTTGCTACCCAAGATCTTCTTTGACTCGAATAAAGAATATTCATCAACACAAATCACTCAGATACAGAATCATATAATCTGGTGGTTGAGTTATTGCAGAAAAATCAAGTTTCCAAATTATCAATCAGCGTTAGGAAGCCAACAAAGTGATTTTTTTGAAGTACTTATCTATTTATTTTCAAAATACACCAGGGAACTTCTTAGTAATTCAATTTATCAACAGTATGAAGAAGTACATGAAGAATTGACTTTTATAAAAGGCAGATTAAATGCAACTGATTATATTAATCAAAATTTAAGTACTGGCCGCTGGCATAGACTTAATTGCTCGTATGATTCCTTTGTATTTGATAATAAGTTCAATAGAATAATAAAATATGTAACAACCTTCCTGTTTAATGCATGTACAAGTCAAGATAATAAAAAGAACTTAAGAGAAATCCTTTTCATTCTGGATGAGGTTTCAGATGAAAGAGCCACTGCTGAGCAGTGTGCATCTATTAAGTTTAACCCAATGCTAGAAAACTTCGACACGGTAAGAGACTTTTGCCATCTGTTTCTCTCTAATTCTATTTCCTTTGATTATAAAAATGATCTTAAGCTTTTCGCATTCCTCTTGCCTATGGATTACCTTTTTGAAGATTTTATTTTCGGTTTCATCGAAAAGGAGGTTGAATCTATTACTGCAAAAGCGCAACGAAGTGATGTCTACCTGGATCACGATAAGTTTTTTAACCTTAAGCCTGACCTATTCATAAAATCCGAATTTAAATCGCTCATAGCCGATACAAAATATAAGATTGTATATTCTAATGAAACAGACCCCAAGAAGGGAATTTCACAAAGCGACTTATATCAAATGATAGCATATGCAATCAGATTTGAAGTAGATGAGATTATTCTCTTTTACCCAAATACAGTGAACGATATTCAGGCAAACTCAACAAGCTTTATTATCGAAGATACTCTTGCAGGGAACAGAAAAATATTTATTAAAGCATTTAAGCTTCCATTTCTTAGTTTAGAGGTTTTAAACACCGGGCTAGATTTTAGTTTGGATATCAATACTCTATTTGAATCAACGAGAGCGAAGCTAAGTGAAAAGATTTTGAATATTTTCGAAGGAGAGCGGAGAGAGGATTCTAACCTAGGTGAAGATTTCGGATCCTAAAATTGTTGCGTTGAGTATAAAGATTACGTAGGGAGAAAACCTTCGAAAAGTAAGGCTTAAGTGTTTCTTATATCGTAACCGTAGCTGTTAAAAAAAATTAATATTGAATACAGCTATCTTTTAAACGAACAAGAACTGGGTATAGCGAATTAAGAAATAGACTTGTTGGGATTTCAGCGCGGGTACTTATCTCTAAAATAAAAGAATTGGAAAAGGACGGCTTAGTAAATAGAATCGTTTACCCATAAGTTCCTCCAAGGGTTGAATGAGCTAACTGATTCTGAAAATCCATAAAAAAAGATAATATCATTAGTGAATGAATGGAGTAAAACTAATATAAAAAATGAAAATAGTTTTTAAACGGTCATTTCTGGCTAGCTAAATTAATTCCAATCTTAAAGAATAGTAGTTGGATATCATGAAGTATGGTGATAACATTTTAAAGCAGGGACATGTATAACATGGTAAACGCAGCTGTTTCCTCGTTAGTAACATTGTAACAAAACTCTAAGTAATGACAAAATAAATGGATAAATTAAAACATCTTTTTACACGGTTAGAAGTTCCTGCAAAAACAACTCTTTTACAGGAAGGACAAATTTCAAAAACAATGTTCTTTATTGAAAAAGGTTGTTTACGGACTTGGGTCAATAATGACGGTAAAGAGATAACTACTCAATTTTTCTTTGAAAACGACAGAGTTGCTTCCATCGAAAGCTTTAGGACAAATCAGCCGAGTTTATATAGCATTGAAAGCTTAGAGCCCTGTATTTTACAGACAATTTCACAACAAGACTTCCAAAACGCTTTAGAAAACTTACCTGAAATAAAAGAGGAATTGGAAGGGCATTTATTCCGACGACTTTTACAGGCTCAAAAACTTTTCTATTCCTATCTTAAAAATAATCCTCAAAAACGCTATGAAGAACTTCTTGAAGAGCATCCTCATATTATTCAGCGTATTCCACAACATTATATCGCATCCTATTTAGGCATTACATCTGTTTCGTTAAGCAGGATACGCAACAGACGATAGGAAACCCATTTCTTTACAATTGTTATCGTTCAGGCATTTGCTACTTCTCAATTTTGCTAAATAAATTTAAACAAAGCAAAAAATGAGAGTAGCAATAGTATTTAATCATCCTTACGAAGGGAGCTATAACAATGCAATATTAAGTTCAGTAACCAAAGGACTTAAAAGTGGAAATCACGAGGTTGACCTGATGCATCTTGATAATGATGGATTTAACCCTGTAATGTCAAAGGCTGATTTGAAAGCTTTTATAGAGCACAAACCTATAGACCCACAAGTAATAGACTATAATGAGCGTTTGAAAAAAGCAGACCATCTGATTTTTATTTTCCCCATTTGGTGGGATTTGATGCCTGCAATGACCAAAGGATTTATTGATAGAGTTCTCACTCCGGGGGTTGTTTATGACCATCATCCCCGAGGTTTCGGATTAGTGCCACTTCTGAAAAACTTAAAGGGTGTAACCCTAATCACCACAATGAATAAACCCAAAATAATGTACTCTTTGCTCATTGGAAATTTAATAAAGAGAGCAATGATAAAAAGCGTTTTTAAAACTATGGGTTACAAAAACATTCAGTGGATTAGCTATAATATGGTAAAGTCGGTCGGTCAGAAAAAAAGGGTAAAATGGCTGACTGATATTGAAAGCAGGTTTTCAAAATTTAACTAAATCATAGCATTATGAAATTGAACATAAAATAATTAGCCGTTTTATAATTTTCTAGTTTTTCTTGTCGGAGGATTATCAGGTGTACACAGGTTATTCCAACTCGAAAGTAACAGTAACATTTCCTGAACCCAATGCAGAGGATAAGTCTCTTATATTATCAACCGTGCCTAGCTTTGTATAGCTGTATGTTGTTGAATGAGCTTTGTAAAATAGCACCAACGTTTTGGAGCCAAACAACATCAGGTCACCTTCCTTTATTGTTTTCGGACGAGAAGAATTTGTGATTAGGCTATGTGTCAAATCAAAATACTTTTCATTGCCGTTCAGCTCAATCATATTAATTGTCATAGGCAACAATTCTTTAAAGGCTATAGCCGTATTATTATCTAACAGCGTAGCTGTGAATACGTGTGAGTTAACCTTTATTTTGATTTTATCGTTGTTCATAGTATTAGCACTTTCTGCATGAGTTTTAGATTCCTCTTTCTTGTAAGTTGAAGCACTGCTAAAAATTATAAGAATAAAAATTAAAGTGAGCGAAAATGAATGTTTCATACGGTTTCCTACTTCAAATTCTCTTTAAAGAATTGCTCCAATTTATCGAAAGGAATAATATCCACTTTATCATATAAGTCAACATGAACGCCATTTGGAATAATTATCAGTTCTTTTGGCCCAATAGCTGCCTTGTAAGCATCTTCAGAAAAATAGCGTGAATGCGCGTTTTCTCCAGCTATCAAAAGCATCGGCCTTGGCGAAATCTCTTTGATGTAAGTCAGCAGCGGCATATTCATAAAAGACAGCGAATTGGTTGTTGTCCAGCCGGTGGTTGAATTTAATGAACGCTCGTGGTAACCTCGTGAGGTTTTATAATAGTCGAAATATTCTTTTACGAATTGCGGTTCATCGCCGTTTAACTTTTCTGGCAAATGAGTGGTAGGGTAAGCTGGTGTTCCATTCTCTGCGTCTTTCCAGCGTTGCAAACTCATTTGCTCCAAAGCTTTTGTGCGTTCCTCCAAAGTCATTGCATCATTATAACCCTTAGCGTTGACTCGCGACATATCGTACATACTTGTTGTGGCCACGGCTTTTACACGTTTGTCCACAGCAGTTGCATTTAAAGCAAAACCTGCCCAGCCACAAATACCGATGATGCCTATTTTATTTCTGTCCACTTGTTTCTGAAGCCCCAGAAAATCTACTGCTGCACTGAAATCTTCGGTATTGATGTCCGGTGAAGCCACATTGCGAGGTTCGCCACCACTTTCACCAGTGTAAGACGGGTCAAAAGCGATAACCGCAAAGCCACGTTCTGCCATCTGGTTGGCGTATAAACCGGATGATTGTTCTTTCACCGCACCAAACGGGCCGCTGATTGCTAATGCAGGCAATTTTTGGTTCTCTGTATTTTTTGGGAGGTACAAATCGCCAATAAGCGTGATGCCGTAGCGGTTTTTAAAGGTTACCTTTTGCCGAATTACCTTGTCGCTCAAGGTAAAGGTATAATGTTCTGTGTTATTCATATCCTCCTGATCTGATTTCTTGTTATATGCAAATAATTGTCCTGCTATCAAGAACACTATTACGGTTACTATGATCTGTTTCATTTTATTTTGTGTTAAATTGTTTTAAGGGTTTTTGCCGGAACACCACCTACAATTACATTATCCGGAACGTCTTTGGAAACCACCGCACCAGCCGCTACCACTGAATTCTCTCCAATAGTGACACCTTGCAGAATGATGGCACCAGCACCGATCCATGCATTCTTTTTAATGTGGATCTGTTTGGGAATAAGAAATTGCCGTTCTTGAGCTTCGATGGGATGGCCTTCTGTTAATAAACTGACTTTTGGAGCAATCTGTACGTTGTCATCAATTGTAATTCCACCCATATCCAGGAACACACAATCAAAATTGATGAAAACATTTTTACCGATTCGTGTATGCTTACCGTAATTAATATACAGAGGCGTAAAAACCGCAACACTTTCGTCAATCTCATTGCCCGTAATCTGGCCCAGCAGATTCCTGATTTCATCAGGATCGGCAGAACAATTCATTTTTAGTAGCAGCTTTTTTGTGGCGAATGCAGCCTCGCGCATTTTATAGGCTTGCGGGTCATTCGCCGAAATGGTTTCTCCATTTCGAAGCCTTTCAAAAATATCCTTAGTTTCCATATCCTTTTGAAGTTCTTAAATTACATTACAAATCTATGTACTAAAATACAGATTTATAAGGCCTGTTTTACGTCAATAATGTCACATATTACGTATCTTGCTGAAAGTTTTTAAAAATGGTCACCGCAAAAAACCAAATAGTAACTTTATTTAAAGCCACTTCTACCGAAGAGCTTCCACCGAATTTCCAATCGAAATTTCACACGCATATTTATTGTGAGCGCGGAAGTGTACAATTCAACTTCAATAATGGATCCTGGCAAGGGAAAACGGACGAGTTTATTTTCTGGTTAGCGGGCAGCGAGGTTTCGGACGTATCGTTTTCGCCGAATTTTCGCGGCACAGTGCTGCTTGTAGAGAAAAGTTTTTTGACCGATAATGTGCCCAGTGTAAACAGGAGCATCGATGCTCTTCTCTATTCCATGGAAAACCCCGTTTTACATCCAGGCAAGCAGGATAAGAAAAAGATTTTTAGCAATTTTCAGCTATTATACGATCGCTCGCAAGAAACCGACCATCGTTTTTACGAAGAAGCATTGAAACTCCAGATGCAACTGTTTCTACTAGAAATGTGGCATATCTTTGCCGAAGAGCACGAACGGCGAAAACGGAGTTTGCAAAGTGGCACATTGTACGAACGTTTTGTACAGCTGGTGCAGCAACACTGTATGATCGAGCGCGAAGTGAAATTTTACGCTGACCGGTTGCATATTACCCCGAAATATCTGAACCAGGTCTGTAAAGCCAACACAAGTATTCCAGCCTCGCAATGGATTCAACGTTATACAAAAGAGCGGATTATCCTTCTTTTACAGAATAAAAATCTAAGTATTGCCGAGATAGCCGATAAAATGAATTTCTCTAGTTATTCGTTCTTTACTCGATATGTAAAAAAGGTGCTGGGGATGAGCCCTCGAGCGTACCGAAAGAGGATTTGACCGATTATATATTTTTGCTAATCAAACTGATTATCAAAATCTATCTTTCAGAGCAAAACTTTGTACCTACAATTCCAGAAACTCAATCAACTCTTTTGCAGCAGCCCGACCAGCACGGTTGGCACCAATAGTGGAAGCAGAAGGACCATAGCCGGTTAAATGGATCCGCGGGTCTTTAGCAACTTGCGTAGCTAATTTTCCAGACATCTCAATACCGTTTTTATCATTCATCAACTTTAAAGGAGTAAGATGGTCTAAAGAATGAAGAAAACCTGTATTCCAAAAAATAACATCGGCATCAAGAGTCGTTCCATCTGCCCATCGAACGCCTGTTTCTGTAATTTCATCAAACATAGGTTTTCGATCTAAAACTCCATTTTTCAACATTCCCTCAATAGCGGGAGTGATTGGTAAACCCGTTACAGATACTACTGAATTTGGAGGCAGGCCTTCTCTTACTCTTTTCTCTACCATCGCAACAGCCTCGCGCCCTAATTCAGGAGTAAACTCATATTTTCTAAAATCAGGGGATCTACGTGCCACCCAGGTAGTTTGAGTTACCTTCGAGACTTCACCCAACAATTGAACAGCTGAAATTCCACCTCCCACAATAATGACATGTTTTCCAACGAACTCTTGTGCACCTTTATACTCACCTGTATGTAATTGCCTCCCTTGAAATTTTTCCCATCCAGGATACCTAGGGCAATTTGGAGTTTTCCAGGTACCAGTAGCATTAATCAACCCACGAGCACTGAATTGAACGCCATTCGTTCTGATGATAAACCGCCCATGTCTTTCTGTAACATCAATGACCCTTATTGGACGAATTACAGGAAGTTCGAAAGCTTTCTCATATTGCTCGTAGTATTTCGGAATTGCAAAATTTGCCTGTAATTCTTTATCTTTCATGTTTATAGCATCGGCAAAGCCCATTCCAGGTAGATCGTTGATACCGTTTACATTATTCAGCGTTAAAGAATCCCATCGATGTTGCCAAGCTCCTCCAGGCGCGAACTCATCATCTAAAACTACAAAACCTTTCCCAGGTTCTATTCCCTCTTTTTTTAAATGGTATGCTGCAGACAAACCTGCTTGTCCAGCTCCGATTACAACAATATCCACCTTATAGAATATATCAGAACCAACTTTGTTCGGTTCAGAAGGATCGGTATTAGGTAAATCTTTATCAGCTTTCATTTAAATCCTCTGTACAAGTTTCAATAAATCTCTTTCGTGCGGGGTTAAAACCATACACAAATATATCTTTTACTCCTCTCATAAAAAAACACCCATTTAGAGGGTGTTCAAAAAACAGGTCTCACCTGCCCAATAAGTTTAGGGGTATTAGAAATCAAAGAGCCACTCCACCAGATACTTCGATACGTTGCCCATTAATCCACCCTGCATCCTCTGTACATAAAAAAGATACTACACCACCAATATCATCTGGCAAGCCAACACGACCCAGCGCAGTAAGACTTGCTATATTTGCATTAATTTCTTTATTATCTCTTGTACGACCGCCACCAAAATCAGTTTCTATAGCTCCTGGAGCCACTACATTCACAGCAATGCGTCTTCCGCCCAATTCTTTTGCAAGGTATTTTGTCAATACTTCAACAGCACCTTTCATAGATCCATAAACAGAAGATCCTGGAAAAGAGAAACGAGTAAGTCCGGAAGAAATATTAATAATACGTCCACCATCATTGAGGAAAGGCAATGCTTTTTGTGTAAAGAAAAACACTCCTTTGTAATGGATATTCAAAGCATCATCAAACTGATCTTCTGTAGTCTCCGTAAACGGCGCGTACAACGCTGTACCAGCATTATTAATAAGAAAATCAATTTTCTTGCTACCATTTTGTTCTTCTAAACGTTCACTTAGCTGCTTGAAAAACCCATCAAAAAGTTGAATACTACCGGCGTCTAACTGAAAAGCCATGGCCTTTTGGCCAAGCGCTTGTATTTCCGCTACCACCTCTTCTGCTTTCTGTTGATTACTGTGATACGTAAGTATTACGTCAATTCCTTTTTTAGCCAAACTTAAGGCCATATTTCTTCCCAGGCCACGGCTTCCTCCTGTTACGAGGGCTATTTTACTTTTTGCTTTTGTCATCACTTATATTTTTTATTTGATGTAACAAAATTCAGTAAAAAAACAGCTTGCTTGTTTGCAAGCATCAATCCTATGTTTGCAAAATTCAAACATTTTGAACTATGAGCGAAAAGTAAGTGGAGTTAAGGTGGTTTGCTTCTTGAAAAAATTAGAAAAATGTGCAACCTCTTCAAATCCCAGACTATAAGCAATTTCGGAGACGTTCCAATCCGTTTGTTTCAACAGAATCTTGGCTTCCTGAGTAATCCGGCTGCTAATGATTTCTGTAGTTGTCTTTCCTGTATTTTCCTTTAAAACCTTATTGAGGTAATTAACATGAATGGCCAGCCGATCCGCATATTCCTTTGCGGTCTTTAATTGCAACCTCTGGTGGGAAGATTCCACCGGAAACTGTCGTTCCAGCAATTCGATAAATAGAGCGAAGATACGGGTTGCAGCATTCTGGGTGGAATGCAAAGGCGTAGCAGGTTGCAGCTTTTGTCCATAATGAATAAGCTCCAGCACATAATTGCGGAGAAGATCGTACTTATATTCATAGTCTGATGCTATTTCTTTTTGCATTTTTCTGAATACAAGTTCAATTTCTTCTGCCTGTTTATCTGTGATTTCAAAGACGGGATAACCTCCTGATTTAAAGATAGGAAGTTCGTCCAGCATAACACCAGATTTGTTTTTGATGAGAAACGCATCTGTAAAAACACAAAAGGATCCGGATTGGTTTTCATCCAACGGAAGCCAGTGATAAGGCACCTTAGGTGAAGCAAACAACAAAGCATTATGTGCTATATCAATAACTTTATCCGCATATTCTGCTCTATTCTTACCTCGTATCAGACTAATTTTGTAGTAGGCCCTCCGATTGTAAGGCATCGCTTGCTTTTGCTTTAACTGCCTGATAGTTTCAAAAATATCAAACACGTTAAAATGGCCAATCTCTTTATGAATGCCTGGCGGCAATAGCATATGAATCTCTTTACCTGTAAAAGCCACTGCTTGCTGATAAAACTCATCAAGCGATGTGTTTTCAATGTTCTTCATGGTGAGCTTCTGTTTGTAAAATTCAAAGGTAAGAAATATTCATAAACTGATGATAGACAAACAACTTAACTATCATGAAGCTGCTGTTTATATAAATAGATTTTACATTATATTTGTAAATGGATCAACACAAAACAGTACGCGTTATTGCTACTCTCTGTGCCCTTCTTGTGTGGGCAACAGTAATTCTGCAGTTTATCCTTATTATTCAAAACCGCACCTACCCCGTTCCAGAAACCATTATCCAGTTCTTCAGTTACTTTACAATTCTTACAAACATCCTGGTTGCCTGTTGCTTTACAACGATAGCGATAAAGCGAGAACCATATAAAACTACATTTTTTGCTAATCCAGGAGTATTGGCTGCCACGGTTGTTAATATAACTATCGTTGGAAGTGTTTACAACCTCATATTACGTGCGTTATGGACGCCTACTGGCCTACAACTTCTTGCAGATGAATTCCTTCATACTATTATCCCTATATTATATATAACATTCTGGCTGATAGCCGTCCCAAAAATTCATTTGCACTGGAGCAGGATATTCAACTGGTTGTACTATCCGCTCGGTTATTTTATTATTATACTTTTTTCAGGTTCTTTATCCGGATTTTACCCCTACCCTTTTATCAATGTAACAGAGCTAGGATGGTCACAGGTAATCATAAACAGCATCTTCATAACCGCTGCATTTATCTTTTTATCTCTACTCATAGTTTTCATTTCAAGAATGATGCAGCGAAACAAGCACTCTTAATTTTCGTATCCGCCCATACAACTCATACAGGCATTAGCATATAAATCATACTCATCGTAGGCAGCACCTATCTTACCAAACAGAGTTATTATTCTGTCTATCCTTATTTTAGCTCCGGTATTTAGAATTAGATAGACTCCGGCATTCTTTTCCTCTACCATCTCAAGAACGATACCTTTTTCATCAGCAACTTGACCGTTATTATCAAAAAAGAAAACTTTACCCTCGTTCTTTTTATTTATTGCTTCTTCTATTGCCTCTTTAAATTCCCAAGAGACAGGAAGATATGATATGTTTTTTGAACTCATGACTTATTAAATTTCTTTACTATTATATCCTTTACTATATAATATATTGAAATAGCTTTTTGTTTTACATCAAGCTATATATTCTGACCAAAAGTTAGTAGATTACTATCCGGGTCCAACATCGAAAATTCCCTTTGTCCCCAAGGTTTTGTTTGCAAATGCCCGTTCGGATGTATACTTAATTTCTTATCAAGCATCGACTGATATAAGGCATCAATATCATCTGTTCGGATATACACCTGTCCATAATTTTCTTTTGGATCAAGTTCCCTAAATTCAAAGAAATGGATTTGAATGCTATCCTTTTGCACCATTAAATAGCCATCATAGTCAGCATTCCCAAATTCCTGAAACCCTAATTTATTTAAGTAAAACTCCCTTGTTGCGGCTTTATCCCGCATTGGTATTTTTGGATTAATATCTGTCAACATATTCTTTGAGCTTTTGTTAAAATTACTAATACTAAAAATATACACAACAAATAAATTGTATATATTTTACCAAACTTCTAACTTTAAGCTTAAGACTAAAGAGAATGAATAACCAATTGGCAGCTAACGGTATCGAATTTGCAAATAAATATCATCCTTTATTTCAAAACAATTCTTCATATTTAAATGGAGTAAATAGTATTTCTATAATAGAGATCCTTACTCCATTAGGTCCTATGTTAGCTGGTGCCACATCAGAAGGCATTTGTTTATTAGAATTCGTTAACCGGGTTAAATTGGGAAAAGAATTTATTGAACTACAAGAATTGCTTAATGCAGCGATATTGCCTGGAAGAAACAAACACCTGGATCAATTAGAAAGTGAGCTCAATGAGTATTTCAAAGGAGAGCTAAAAGCATTTTCTGTACCATTACATACACCCGGCAATGAATTCTCGAAATCAGTTTGGAAAACTTTACAAGAGATCCCCTATGGAAAAACCATCTCTTATAAAGAACAGGCAGAGATGATGAATAACCCAAAAGCGATCCGTGCAATTGCATCAACCAATGGTCGAAACAGATTAGCAATCGTCATTCCCTGCCATCGCGTAATCGGCAGCAATGGAACCATGACGGGTTATGCTGCAGGAGTAGAAAAGAAAAAATGGTTACTTAGATTTGAACTGGAACATTCAGAAAAAGAAGAGGGCTACCTATTTTAAATGGCAGCCCTCAAATACATATCTTTATCACTCTCTTAGCCTCTTATTCAACCTGATAGCGATAAACAGACCTTCCAATGTGGCCATCTTCATCAATACCTTCAACCACTACACGAAAAGTTCCCTTACCGTCAGAGTTAAAATATTCAAAAGTTAAATCCCCTTTTTCATCTGTTAAAAGGTAAGGATTCCAATAAATAGTGGTTCTGTTATCTCTTGATTGCAAAGTAGTTTGAGGACCACTATATTTCGGCACATAAAATTGTCTTTCAGCACTATATCCATTCGGCATAAAGGTCATTATATTAGTTGGAGGAAAAAGATCAGCTAAATCCTGTGCACTCACCTTCGTCTTCTTAATCTCCTTCATATTTATTACCAATACCCCATTTGTCCTATTTCTAGAATTGATCCCACTCACACCATCATTCATAAAAACCTCTATAGATTCAATTCCCTCTACCTGTATACCCATGAGGTAATTAACGTCTACCTGCAAACCATTCGCATAAATTTCTATTGGAAGTCTATTCCCAGTATTATAAGATCTACTTAAATATAATAATCTATCCACATAGGTGAGTCCCATACTTCCCGTCAAACAACCTATTAATTCATTACAACCTTTAAGTTGATCGCCCTTATAAAGATAATCTGCCTGCATACTTAAGCCCGTAAGTGCTCCATAATCAGCATGACTCGGTGCTCTTGCAGCTCTTCCTTCAATGGTCACTTCTCTTAACAAAAAGCCTGAACTATTTTGAAGCTTACTATTTTGAAGATAAGTTTCCAATGCACTGTCAATATTTATAATCTCATCGGGCGCACTTGCACTTATATCTGGTTGAGGAAAAGGTTCTCCATCCGTCATGATCATTAAATTCTCAGAATTCAAATTATTACGGGCATTAATAACCACTTCAACTGAATCTTGAAAAGCCAGATCCGTAAAACTAAAACGTCCTTTATCATCAGTCTTTCCATCCTTATAAAATGATCTTTCAGGAATTTGTAAAAGCAACCTTCCATTCGTTAAGGGCATTCCATCTTTCCTTCTAATCATTCCCGAAACGGCTAAGCTTTTCTCTGGCAAATATGAAATAGCTGGTGGCTTATTAGTCAATACATCATTGTAAGTATACCTCCGATAACCCTGAGTTAGCATTAATAAATCTAAATCCGATAGCTTTTTACTATTTACATCATGAAAATAGTAATTAGGCTCTTCAATATAGCCCTCAATATCAGAACTTAAAAGCAAACTACTTAATATGGTTGTTTCCTTATCTTCATTAACCGGCACTTTGCTTTCATCAATAACTGCTACAGAAAAACTTCCTAAAGAAGGTTCTCCTGCTGAACTTGTATTCAATTTCATTTGAACTTTCTGCCTTTGAGTATACTTTGGAAGATCCGAAGTCAGATTCATAGTAAGAGAATCGGCCTGCTTAATAAAAGCAATCCGCTCACTAAGAATATTTCCAGAAGACGATAAAATGCTTAACTGAGCAATACCCGTTGGAAAGTTTTTCTTTGGAATAGAGCCTGAATATTCTTGGTTTCGCAATACACTCTGCGCTGCATAATAAACAATGCCTCCATTCCGGCCAATAATATAAAACCCTGAATTATAGTTCTTCTCAAGATAGGAACGATTAGCACGTATAACAAACTTCAAATTCGTTAAATCACTATTATCAACCGAAACACTAATGCCCTCTGCTTTCACAGTTGGCAACTTAAAGGTCCCTTTAGTTCCGTCTGCAAATTCAACATTTGCAAAATAAGTCTTATTGCTCCCAGGGGTAAACAAGAACTTACCCATACCTAAATGCTGAGAAGATATCTCAGCAACCGAGTTTCCTTCTGCATCCACAACCGTACCCTTCAATTCAACACCCAAACCATCCGAACGTAAAGCTTTAAAAGCCACTTCAGATGGTAAGTCAGCAATCAAATCGCCGCCTTCTGGAAAGAATTGAATATCATTCTGTAAAACAGCTGTCTTCAACGGAAAACTAACATTTACAGGTTTCGCTTTCCCTATTTCAACAGTTGCCACAAGCTGCCCGCTTCTCAAATCCACATCTTTAGAACTACTAAACTCAATATTCAATAAACCCTTAGCATCCGTATCTCCTCTTCCCCTGCTTATACGTTCATAATCAACAATAACCTCCCAGTTTACTCTACGGTTACTTAAAGGCACATTATCTTCGTTTTTAAATAAAACCTGAGCATTCACCTTTACATTCTTATCAGTAGCGGTACTATTAAATGTTATATTTGTACTTATATCCTTATTAATCGCATTCCCAACAAGCAAATTTTTGGAAAAGAAATAATTCGAATTAAAGTTTAACATCCATCTCGTATAAGCTCTAATGTGGTAGTTACCTTGTTTAAAAGATGCATCAGAAATCGGAATACTACCTGGTGCAACACCATTCATTACTGGGATCTTAATACTTTCAACGATCGAATCCTTGCTACTTAATATATCTACGTAAACAATCTTGCTTAATTCTGATGGTATATTTTGAATTGAAGTCAAATATGCCTTAAACCAAATGGTATCACCCACAGCATAATAAGGCTTATCAAAATGAAGGTATACTTTCTCTAAAGGGATATCTGTAACCTGCTTATTAACTTTTTCAACAATAGTAGTTACCGGAATACTGTCCTGCTGTGAAAATGCGGGAAGCCAAAAAACAGTAAGTAAGGATAAAATCGAAAACAGTCTAATATACTTCATCATAAATATTAAAAATCACTCTCTCGAAAAGATTTGGGAGAAAGCCCGGTTTGTCTTTTAAAATATTTCCCGAAAAAAGATTGATCACTAAAATGGAGCCGTTCAGCAATCTGACCAATACTTAATTGAGATTTGCTCAATAAAAACTTTGCCTCCAAGATAACAAGATCATTTATAATTTCACTAGCATTTTTTCCAGAATATTCTTTAACCACCTCCGTTAAGTACTTGGCAGATACATTTAATTGGTCTGCATAGGTCTTAACCGTACGAATTTCTCTAAACTGATGCTGTGCAAGGTTACTGAATTTAATTACCAAACTTTCCTGGCGAGAGAAGCTTAAACGCGTCATTTGTGTATACTTTTGTGCCAAGGCCCCTATCTCAAAGAGAAAAATATAAAACCCATGGATAAGTATTTCCTTTCCATAAGGATGAATTGCATATTTCTTAGTACGTTCAACTAATAGTCTGATCTGTCGCTTAACAAGAGCTGCATCTTCAGGTATCAAGTCCCATACCGGAAAGAATTTCGAAGAAAAATAACTAAATACTTCAGAGGTACCTTCAGGCAAGCCAATTTCTGCAATAAAATCGCTTGTAAAACTAAGCCCGGAAATAGATAAGGATTGATTCTCAGGTAAAGGCCCTAATAACATATTAGGAGATATATGGATCAAACTGTTCTCTTTGATTGCTATATCTTCCATATTTAAGCTAATTTCTCCCTGCCCTTCGGTTACCACAAAAATGGACATAAAGTCTGAACGAAAATTCCCTTTTAAATCAGCTCCTCTACAAACATTAAACTCTTCAATAACTGAAAAGCCATTCATAACCGTATGTCCAAACTTTACCCTAGTATGGTTCAAGTCCGCCATCTGGTATACTTCGTTCATAATCTTAGTGCTATCATTCATAAATCTCTCAATTAGACCATCATTCAATCTCGCAAAAATACTTTAATCTTCTTCAATAGATCTAAAAAAACAACTCTTTAAATTAATTTACATTATATTAACAATGTTAATTCAATATCAAATTGGTCATTTATACCTATCAAAGCTTTAACAATACAATATACCTTTACTCAAAAAAATATTTTTGGTAGACTGTTAATTTTCATTACTTTTACCCAATCATTAATATAATTAACTATTATACTCTTTTTTAGGTGCAAAGATATCAACTAACTTTTCCACTAAAAGGTTGATAATTCGTATAAGTTGGTCTATATAACTTATTTTTTCAATTATAGTCTATTTCTCCTATGTCACCCGAAACTAATTTTAGTTAAAATAAGTCAAATAGACCAAAACAACCGACAAGCAAGCCTTTTTTTAATTTTGATTTTTAGCGTTCTTTGCGCTTCATTTTTAGCAAAACAATATAGGAAGGCTAGTAGTTTATAGTCTCATTACATCTAAAGAAACAAATCATATTAATGAAAAATCGTAAAGAAATCTTCGTATATATAGGACTAATTGCACTTCTATTACCCGGTCTGGCGCAAGCACAAGTCAACAGCCCAACTCTTCAAAATGCAACGCTACCACAACTTGTAGAATATGCCTTAAAAAACAAACCTGAAATTAAACAAGCTTTAATCGATGAAGAGATTGGAGAACGCGATATCAATTCAGCTCTTTCGGGTTGGTTACCGCAGATCACGGCAAATGCTGATCTTAATCATACATTAAAGCAACAAGTTAGTCCGCTTACCATTGGTGGGGAGACCTCCTATATAAGTATGGGTTCTAAAAACTCATCCAATATTACTTTGCAGGCTGATCAAAAAATCTTAGACGCCGGACTAATCCAAGCTTCTAAATCGGTTAAATACTACCGTCAGCAGTATGATTTAAATACTGAAAAGCAAGTCATCAATACCATTGTCGGTGTAAGTAAAGCTTATTACGATATTTTAACAAGCCAGGAACAGCTTAAAATAGTTTCTGAAAATATCAATCGCTTAGAAAAGCAATTCCAAGACGCAAAAGCACAATACGAAGTTGGTTTAGTAGATAAAACTGATTTTCAACGTGCTCAAATTAGCTTAAGCAATTCAAAAGCAGATCTAAGAAGAACAGAAGAGCTTTTGAAATATAAATATGCTTACTTAAAAGCACTTATAGGCTACGATGCAGATAAAGACTTAAGCTTATCGTTCAACGGACAAGAAATGGAACAAAATGTATTGTTAGATACGACCGATATACTGAATTATCAAAATCGGGTTGAATTCCGCGAGCTTCAAACTCAAAAACAACTTCAACAAATCAATACCAACTATAATAAGTTACAGTTCTTACCAAGCCTATCGGGTTTTGTTAATTATAGCTGGGCTTTTAATAACAACGATTTTGGAAATCTATATGATCAATCTTATCCAGGATCCATTGTTGGATTAAGGTTGTCTATTCCAATCTTTCAGGGAACAAAACGAATTCAGGAAATTAAGAAATCACAACTTCTCGAAGAGCGCATCGACTTAGATCTGATCAATACCAAAAATCAAATCAATAGCCAATACGAACAAGCCATGGCTTCTTACAAAGCAAACTTAAACGACTGGAGAACAGCAAAAGAAAATGTTGAGATCTCAGAAGAAGTTTACAACACCATTAAATTACAATATGATGAAGGTATAAAAGCATATTTAGATCTAATGACCTCTGAAACCGATCTTAGAACGGCTCAGCTAAATTATCTAAATACATTATACAGCTTACTTTCAGCAAAACTAGACGTACAACAAGCATTAGGCACCATTTCATTAAATCAATAACATATAGCAATGAATCTCAACTCAATAAAATCAGGTTTTACAATATTAACAGGTTCTATACTTCTTGCAGCTTGCGGAGGTTCAGAACAACAGGCTCAACAAACTGCTCCTCCTCCAACAGCTGTTTCTACTTACACCGTTGAAAAGGAAAATGTAACAACAACCGATGAATATCCCGGAGTTGTAGTTGCTTTAAATGAAGTTGAGCTTCGTGCAGAAGTTGGTGGTTACATTACAGCTATCTATGTTAAAGATGGTCAAAAAGTAACAAAAGGGCAACGTCTATATGAGATTGATCGCACCAATTATCAGGCGGCTTACAACTCTGCTAAAGCAAATTTAGAAGTTGCACTAGCTAATAAAGCCAAAGCAGAAAAAGATGCTCAACGCTATACAGCTTTGGCAGAAAAAGAAGCGATTGCTAAACAACGTGTCGACTATGCTTTAACAGACCTAGCAAATGCATCTTCACAAGTAGCAGCCGCTCAAGCTAGCCTTGCAACAGCACAAGCTAATTTAAATCGTTCGATAATCACATCTCCTTTAACAGGAACGATCGGGATTTCGCAGGTAAAATTAGGTGCTCTTGTTAGTCCGGGAACAACATTATTAAATACTGTATCAACAGATAATCCAATGGCAGTTGATATATCCGTTAATCAGAAAGATATACAACGATTCTTAGAGTTGCAGAAAAACCCGGCTCAAAGCATCAGCGATTCTATCTTTAGCATCGAGCAAAATGGCATTTCGTATTCACTAAATGGCAGCATTGTTGCTATCGACAGAGCTGTTGATCCAGGTACAGGAACTATTAAAGTAAGGATCAGCTATCCAAATCCTTCCGGCATTTTAGTCTCAGGAATGACTTGCAATGTGAAGGTTTTAAACAAATCAAGCGTTCCTCAAATAGTTATACCGCATAAAGCAGTAACCGAACAACTCGGCAAATACTCTGTATTTGTGGTGGGCGACAGCAGTAAAGTGGAGCAGCGGATTATACAAACGGGAAGTACAGTTCAAGACCAAATTGTAGTTACAGAAGGTTTAAATGAAGGGGAAGTAATTGTTTCTGAAGGAACCATGAAACTCCGTCCGGGTGCAACCATTCAAGTTACACCAGATACTGCAGCTGCAACAAACTAGTCTTATTTAATTCACAAAGAATATGATATCAGAAATTTTTATCAGACGACCGGCCATGGCCATCGTTATCTCTATACTAATTGTCTTGGTTGGTACCATCGTTTTAACAGGTCTGCCAATCAGTCAATACCCAACTATTGCTCCTCCTACTGTTACAGTATCAGCGACCTATACAGGTGCCGATGCTCAAACCGTAGAACAAACAGTTACCACACCTATTGAAAGTCAGATCAACGGTACGCCGGGAATGAAATACATAAGTTCCTCAAGTACTGCCGATGGCCGTTCAACCATTACAGTAACTTTTGAAGTAGGAACCGACATTGATATTGCAGCACTGGATGTTCAGAATAGAGTAGGAATTGCAGAACCTTCCTTGCCAGAACCTGTAAGGCGTCTGGGTGTTACAACCAAAAAGGCCAATACAGATATGCTAATGGTACTGGGTCTGGTTTCTCCAAATGGAACTTACGACGAACAGTTTCTTGCAAATTATGTAAACATCTATGTAAAAGATGCGATGCTGCGTGTTCCCGGAGTTGGGGATGTAATGGCATTCGGACAGCCTTTTAGTATGCGTATTTGGATGGATGCAACCAAAATGGCAAGTCTTGGAATTACGCCGGCACAGGTAACAGCAGCCGTTCAAGAGCAAAATACACGTATTCCAGGAGGTAGCGTAGGTGGCGCCCCACAACAGAGCAACCAAACCTTCGAATATTCTGTAATCTTAGATGGTGCTCTTAGTACCGAAGAAGAGTTCAGAGAAATTATCGTAAAAACTAATCCAGACGGATCAGCAGTTTATTTAAAAGACATTGCTCGTGTAGAATTAGGTCAATTTGCCTATAACATTGCTGCTAAAGTAAACGGAAAAACATCTGCCATGATGGGTATCTATCAAACCCCGGGAGGTAATGCTGTTGAAACTGCCGATGGTATCTACAAAGCACTTGACGAATTAAAAGCTTCATTTCCAAATGATATAGATTATGTAATTGGTTACGAAACCGTATCGGTAGTAAACGCCTCCATCAATTCGGTTGTTAAAACTCTTATTGAAGCCATACTTTTGGTTACTCTGGTAGTATTTATCTTCCTTCAAAGCTGGAGAGCAACTTTAATTCCGGTTTTAGCTATTCCGGTATCTATTATTGGTACGTTTATCTTCTTTACTCTACTGGGCTTCTCAATTAACGTTCTAACCATGTTTGGTTTCGTACTGGCAATTGGTATCGTGGTAGATGATGCCATCGTCGTCGTAGAGGCCGTCCAGCATTACATTGATCAGGGTTTCTCACCTAAAAAGGCAACGAAAAAGGCCATGAAGGATATCTCTGCTCCGGTAATAGCAATTGCTTTAATACTAGCAGCCGTATTTATACCAGTGGGCTTTATCCCCGGAATGGTAGGTCAATTATACCAACAGTTTGCAATTACAATCGCAATCTCAGTATTGATCTCTGCATTCGTGGCTCTTTCTTTAACACCTGCTCTTTGTGCACTTTTACTAAGACCAACTACCTTAAATAAAGAATCGAAGGGATTAAGCGGAATGTTCTATAAGTTTAACACCTGGTTTGCCAGAGTTACTTCTAAATATTCAGAGAATGTTAGGTGGTGTTTAAAAAGATCGCCATTGGTAATTGTATTCCTAATCTGTATCTATGTAGGCACACTCGCTTTATTTGCAGCAAAACCTTCTGGATTTATTCCTTCTGAAGATGCAGGTATATTTATTATTGGTGCTTCACTTCCCGAAAACTCGTCGACCGTTCGTACGCAAGCTTTCGTTGATCGTGTATCCGAAACTATTCGTGAAAAGAACCCTGAAATAGAAAACGTAACTTCCATCACAGGTATCAACCTGTTAAGTGGTGCATTTGTATCAAATGCAGCAACATTCTTTGTTCAGTTAAAACCATGGGAACAAAGAGAAAGAGGAGTCGTTGATATAATAACCAACGTCTCTCAAGAGTTCGCAAACGACAAAGACGGAAGCGTTCAAGCTGTACAACCCCCTCCTATTCCCGGATTAGGTATAAGTGGTGGTTTTACCTTAGAAATTCAAGAACACCAGGCTGGCGATATCAATAACTTTGCAGGTGTTATAGGTCAATTCCTGGGTGCTGCTAATCAAAGACCTGAAATTGGCATGGCTTATACACTTTTCAATCCAAGAACACCTAGTTACCGGGTAAGCGTAAACCGCGATCAGGTTAAGAAAATGGGTGTATCGATTGGTAGCGTATATAGCACCATCGCCTCTAATTTCGGTAGTAGCTATATCAATGACTTTACCCGGTACGGACGTAACTTCAGAGTGGTAGCACAAGCCGATACGAATTATAGAAGTTCTATTGAAAGCTTAAACAACCTGTATGTTCCAAATATATCAGGTACAGAAGTGCCTTTGAATACCATGGTTTCTTATAAAAAAGAAGAAAATCCGGCTATTATAAATCACTTCAACCTATTTAGGTCCATACAAGTAGGTGGAGCAGCAATGCCTGGCTATAGTAGTGGCGACGCTTTAACTGCTTTAGAAGAAACAGCCGCTCAGGTATTGCCTGATGGTTATAGCTATACTTTCTCAGGTCTGAGTAATCAGGAGAAAGAATCAGGAGATGCAACAGCTAGTATTTTCACATTGATCATCGTGGTAGTATTTCTATTATTGGTTGCTCTTTATGAAAGCTGGTCAGTACCTTTCTCAATCTTACTAAGTGTTCCATTAGGTTTATTCGGAGCTATATTGGCACTCACGTTCTTGCCATATCTGGATAATAACATCTATGCACAAGTCGGGTTAATTACGCTGATCGGACTATCTGCAAAAAATGCAATCCTGATCGTTGAGTTTGCAAAAGAACGTGTTGATATGGGAATGGAAATAATTGCAGCAACAATCGAAGCAGTAAAACTTAGGTTAAGACCGATCGTGATGACATCTCTTGCATTCATCTTAGGTGTTATTCCTTTAATTTTCTCTTCAGGAGCCAGTGCAATTTCACGTCAAACCATCGGTTGGACAGTAGCATCAGGTATGACTGTAGCCACCATATTAGCAATATTTGTAGTACCGGTTCTGTTTGTAGTAATAACAAGAATAGCTTATGGCAAGAAGAAACTTGCTGAACTTCAGGCAAACTACAATCCGGAAGACCACAAAGACATGCTGCATTAATTTATATCCATGAAAACTATCATGAGTTTACATAATTCACAAAAAAGAAAAATAAACGCTCATGATAGTTTCATCACCTTTAAAAACAACTGCGTAGCACTCATTAATTCAATTAAAAGTGAATAGCGCATTAATAATTTATTCTGATGAAAACTTTAATTGTTGCGACAGACTTTTCGAAAGAGGCTGAAAATGCTGTGGAATTTGCTGGAGCAGCTGCACAATATACGCAGACCAAGGTTGTTTTGTTTAATTCATTTAACATTCCCTTGCATGCGTCCAACGCTCGCTTACCGGCAACGGTATTCAAAGAACTTCTTGACAATAATAGTTTGATGTTAAAGAAGAGAGCCTTAGAACTTTCTGAAAAATACTCAATAGAAGTTGAATATGATTCAAGCTTTTTAGAGCTAAATGATGAATTGGAAAATCTGTTTTTAAAGTTCGATGCTGAAATGGTTATTATGGGTACTGCTGCTTATTCATTAGAGCAGGAACTTTTTGGTAACTCTACAACGTCTGCAATCATGAAACAAAAGTTTCCGGTACTTGCCGTGCCAATGGGAGTTAAATTTAAAGCCATTAAGAAAATACTATATGCCTGCGATGTATTGAGAGGAATCAATGTCCGGATTTTAAATACGATTAAAGAGTATGCCAAATTAACGGATGCTGAAGTCGAAATATTTCACGTTCAGAATAATTTAAGAAAACTTGAAAATAATGTAACAGAATCCGAAAATTCTTCTCAAATAAGCGAAGGTTTAGAAGGTATTTCACACTCTTATAAGAACATACAATCAGAAATGATAATTGAAGAGATAAAGAAGGAAGTAAAACGTACTCAGGCAGATTTACTTATTATGGTTCCACAACGATATGGCTTTTGGCAATCGCTTGTTCATAAAAGTAAAACCCGGGTAATGGCATCTCAAAGCGAGATCCCCCTTCTCTCAATTCCTATATGATATAATAAATCAATATACTTGCAGAATTTTTAAGCAAGGTTAAGCATAAATATGCAATGACAAAGTCAATAATATTCAAATCCATTACTTTCATCTGTTTCGTTCTTCTACAAACTGGTTTTGTTTTTGGACAGACCACCAGTGTACGAGGAATAATTACAGACCTCGTAACAGGTGAAACACTTCCCTATGTTACTGTAACAGTGCCTGGTACAACCATCGGCACTTCTGCAGATGATGATGGTCGCTATACAATTAAACTATCAGGAAGCCAAACTAAGCTAAAATTCAATTTTATCGGCTATCTTCCGGTCGAAGTAGACGTTAAACCAGGCATAGATCAGGTTATTAACATCGAAATGGATGTTAATGAAGATATGCTGGATGCTGTAGTAATTACAGGAAAAAGAGGAAGATATAGAAACCGCGATAATCCGGCTGTTGAATTGATCAAAAAGGTAATTGAGCATAAAGCCGAGAACCAAATGGGCGCTCATGAATACGTTCAATACGAACAATATGAAAAGATCACCTTTGCTCTAAGCAATCTAAGCGAAAAATTTAAGAACAAAAAGATCTTTCAAAACTATCAATTCCTCTTCAACGAACAGGATTCAACCGACATGGGAGGAAGAATTACACTTCCGGCCTATATGGAAGAGAAACTATCAAACGTATATTATAGAGGAGACCCGGAAAAGAAGAAACAATATGTACTAGCGAATAAAAAGGCTGAGTTTGATCCAAGATTTATTGATAACGACGGACTATCTGCTTATTTTAACCGTCTGTATGAAGATATCAATATCTACGACAACAATATTTCTATTGCAACCAACCTATTATTGAGTCCAATAGCAAATAATTCGCCTACTTTCTATAAGTTCTTTATTACCGATACCATCAAAACCAATGATCCATGGCTGGTGGAACTAAGCTTTATTCCACGTAATAAAGCAGATCTGTTATTTGAAGGAAAATTATACATCACTTTAGAAGGCAATTATGCAGTAGAAGGTGCTTACTTAACTGTTAATAACGATATCAACCTTAATTTTATGCGCGGCTTAGAGGCCGATCTTGAATTCGACAAGAATGATGATGGTCGCTACTCTTTAAGCAAAAGTACACTCGCAATGGAATTCGCCATTACAGAAAAAGGTGGAGGAATGTACGGCGAGCGTACTGTCGACTATCAAAACTATGTTTTCGGCAAGCCGCAGCCCGACAGTATTTATTCAGGCCCGGCAGAAGTAATCGCTTATAATGTAGAAGAAAAGAAAGATGAAAATTACTGGAATGACATCCGCCCTCTCCCATTAAGTGCTGACGAAGTTTCCATCTATAGAAATGTCGATACGCTTCAAACCATCAAATCTTTCAGGCGGTTTATGGATATCAGCACCCTGGTTTTAGCGGGCTATAAGAGTTTCGGCAAGTTTGAAATGGGACCAGCTAACACTTTTTATAGCTTTAACCCGGTAGAAGGTTTCAGATTACGCATAGGAGGAAGAACAACTCCTGAGTTTAATAAACGTTTCTATGCAGAAACCTATGCGGCTTATGGCTTCAGAGATGAAAAATGGAAATACTTTTTAAGCGGTACTTACTCATTCAATAAGAGATCTATCTACAAGTTTCCAGGCAATTACCTGCGAGCAAGTTTCCAGCGTGATACAAAAATACCCGGACAAGAATTACGCTTTGTTCAGGAAGATAACTTCCTGTTATCCTTTAAACGTGGTGATAACCAGCGTTGGCTTTATAACGATATCTATCGTTTAGAATACGTTCGCGAGTTTGAAAACCATTTATCATTTAATGCCGGATTTACCAAATGGAAACAAACCCCGGCTGGGATCTTAACGTACCAACGGTTAAATACTGCAGGCAACAGCGTTAATGTAGAATCACTAAATACCAGCGAGTTAAACTTCCAGATACGTTATGCACCAAATGAGCAGTACTATCAAGGAAAACTGTACCGCACACCTATCTTTAATAAATACCCCATCTTTACATTAAATTATGATATGGGTATGAAGGGATTCTTGGACGGTGAATATAACTATCACAAATTAAGTGGAAGCATTTTCAAACGTATATACTTATCGCAATTGGGTTATGCAGATGTAACTGCTGAAGGAGGCTATATCTTTGGAAAGAATATTCCTTTCCCTTTATTAACCATACACCGTGCAAACCAAACTTATGCATATCAGCTCAACTCTTATAACCTGATGAACTTCATGGAATTTATGAGTGATAAATATGCTGCCATCGATGTTCAGTATTATATGAATGGCTTTTTATTCAACAAGATACCTTTGATCAAAAAACTAAAACTCAGAGAGGTTTTCAGCTTTAAATCACTGTGGGGTAGCTTAAGAAATGAGAACAACCCAACATACAATACAAACAATAATTTATTCTTGTTTCCATTAGATGAGAACGGCATGCCAATCTCTTATACACTTAACAAAGAGCCTTATATTGAAGGTAGTGTAGGGATCGCCAACATCTTCAAACTCTTCCGGGTAGATCTGGTAAAAAGATTCTCTTACCTGGATAATCCGGGCGTTTCTGAGTGGGGAGTAAGAGCTCGTTTCAAATTAGACTTTTAAGACAAAACAGACTTGAATAATAACAATAGGCCTAACACTCTTTTAATAAGAATGTTAGGCCTATTGTTATTATAACGCGAATTGTCATTGAATTCTCAACTTATCAAGATAAGTCATATTGACCAATCTAACCGATAATCCACCCTTGTATACCCTCCCATTTAGCAGGATATTTGTTCTAATCAAAAGGCAAAAAATGTATTGCCGATGAGATAATTTCAATTATTTAAAAACACATAACAACAAAAAAAATGAAAAAGATTTTCTTATCAATTGCACTATTAGGAGGTATCGTTTTAACATCTCAAGCACAAACAGACAAAGGTCAATTTATCGTAGGTGGTAATGTACAATATAGCACTTCCAAATCAGATGCAGATAATGCAAAAGCATCACACAGTTTTTCAATCGTTCCAAATGTTGGTTATTTCGTAGATAATAACATAGCAGTCGGTACTGGCATAGGATACCAATCAGCAAAATCTGCTAACCCTGGTAATTATGGCAAAAGAGAAGCTTTTGTAATCTCTCCTTTCGGTCGTTACTATGTTCCTGTTGCTGAAAAATTCAAATTCTTCGGACAACTTTCTGTACCAATGGCATTTGGAACTACAAAAGCAACGGATGCTGACTTAGAAGTTGGTGATAAAACAGGATCATCTACTTCCATCGGAGTAGCTTTATCTCCTGGTTTTGCTTACTATCCAAGCAAGAAAATTGGAATTGAGTTTGCATTAAACGGTGCATCTTATAACCACTACACATTGGAAGATGCTGATGGAAATGAAATCAAAGGACAAGGTTCAGAAGATTTCTCTATCGGAACTGACTTCTTCTCTCCTAGCATCGGAATCCAATTCCATTTCTAAGAGATAATTACTTTCAATTATAGCAGAAGCCACCTTGATCATTCAGGGTGGCTTCTCTTATTAAGAAAGGATGAGCAAGCCTTTAAACAAAAAGTTACGTACCTTGTTATTCAAGAAACATCAAATAAAAATGACCGTTAAGATCAAAAGGGTCTACGAAAAACCTGATAAAGAAGATGGTGTACGCATATTGGTAGACCGACTATGGCCCAGAGGGCTGACAAAAGAAAAAGCAGGTGCTGACCTGTGGCTAAAAGACATTGCGCCCAGCACCGAGCTTCGTAAATGGTTCGACCATGACCCTGAAAAATGGGGAGAGTTTAAAAAACGTTACTTATCTGAACTTCAAGAAAATAAAGATGCCGTATCACAACTGAAAGAGCAGATCAGGAAGCATCCGGTTACGCTCCTTTACGGTGCCAAAGATGAAGAACACAATGAAGCACTGGTTCTAAAAACCTATTTAGCCAATGATCTTACTCGCTGAATCTTTATCCAAAAACCAGGAAGTTTGGTTATCCTGACGGATTAACTGAGCCGGGTATTTTTCAGTATCGCGAACTTCACCAAAAATAGTTTCAACAGCTGCTGCTTTATCTTTTCCGTATACTAAAAAGGCAATGCGTTTTGCCTGATTAATCAAAGCTGCTGTTAAAGTGATGCGATCAGTATTTAGCTTATCAACAAAAACCGACTTTACAGAAGCTTCCTTCTCCTTCAAAACAGTTGTATAAGGAAACAACGATGCTGTATGTGAATCATCACCCAGACCCAATAAAATTAAATCGAAATGAATAGGTTTTTTTGTAAATTGTTTCTTAATGGTTTCCATGTAAGCCTCCGCAGCTTTATCCGGAGCTAACGATGTATCTATAGCGTGTATATGAGCTTCTGGAACCAATAGAGGCTCAAACAATGCCTTTCTCGCCATCAACGCATTGTTTTGTGGATCATTTGCAGGGACATTACGTTCATCTCCAAAAAAGAAATGTACCTTACTCCAGTCCAGCTTATTCCGATATGCCGGAGACGCCAGCAATTCGTATAGCTTCTTAGGTGAACTACCTCCCGAGAGCACTACATTAAAATGGCCATTATCTTCAACTGCTTCATTCCCGATCTCAACAAATGAATCAGCCAATGAGAAAAGAAGATTATCAACAGTTTCAAAAACTTTCAAATTCGGTTTATTCATGATTATGCATTTAATAAAATATCAATTAAAAAGCCAAGTTCTAACAATCTAACAAAGTTAAAGAATTAAAGATACTTTATTTTAATCAAACAGTGGTCAAACAGTGGTCAAACAGTGGTTGAACAGTGGTTGAACAGTCCTCAAGCAGTGGTAAATTGACTGCTTAAGGACTGTTTAAATACTATTTATTCACAGTTTGGCTCATATAAAGCTTAAACTAAGATGAAATAAGTTAATTATTCGTTATCAAATGGCAGAGTAAACCAGTGGAAACCATCTTGAGCAATCAAAGCTTCAGCAAGCTCTGGCCCCCAAGAACCAGCTTGGTAATTCGGGAAACTGAGGCTTTTACGGTTACCCCATGCATTCAAGATTGGCATCAACAATTCCCAGGCAGCTTCAACCTGATCACCACGCATAAACAAGGTTTGATCGCCTTCCATGATATCAGTCAACAGCGTTTCGTAGGCTTCAGGCTCACCGTGTTTGTAGGTTCCTTTGTAATTGAAAAGCATATCTACTGTATTAAGAACCATATCCAATCCAGGTCTCTTAACCTGTAATTGCAAACGGATGCTCATTTCGGGCTGAATGCTGATAACCAAGCGGTTTTGTTGCCAATTGTCGGTAACTTGAGTTGGGAAAACGCAATGTGGAACATCTTTAAACTGGATAATAATGGTCGAAGTATTTTGATGCATCCGTTTTCCAGACCGTACATAAAACGGTACGCCTTGCCAGCGCCAGTTGTCTACAAAAAATTTAACTGCAGCAAAGGTTTCTGTATTAGATTGCGGATCAACCCCTTTTTCTTTGCGATAACCTTCTACATCTTCGCCTTCAAGCCATCCTTTTGCATATTGTCCTC
Source organism: Albibacterium bauzanense (assembly GCF_004339765.1). Lineage (GTDB taxonomy): Bacteria > Bacteroidota > Bacteroidia > Sphingobacteriales > Sphingobacteriaceae > Albibacterium > Albibacterium bauzanense. Next base: position 142,916 of record NZ_SMGO01000003.1, read on the forward strand.
TTACAACATACTTCTGAACATCATCTGGCTCAAACTTACGCATGGCATGCAATACATCCACCTTACGGTTTCGTATTTCATCGGCCTCAAAGTTAATAGGAGTTTCCATCGCAACCAAACAAAGTAATTGCAACAGGTGGTTTTGGATCATATCTCTCATCGCACCTGCGCCTTCATAATAGCCTCCGCGGTTTTCAACTCCTAATTGTTCAGTAACTGAAATTTGCACATGCTCTATGTAATTGCGATTCCAGATAGGCTCTAAAATAGAGTTTGCAAAGCGGAAAGCCATGATATTCTGTACGGGCTCTTTTCCCAAATAATGGTCGATGCGGTAGATTTGCTCTTCCTGAAATAAAGTCGACAATAAAACATTTAAATCTTTTGCCGATTCAAGGTCATGTCCAAATGGTTTTTCGATAACTACTCTACTAGTCTTAGGATCGGTCGCTAAATTGTTTTCAGCAAGCTTAGACGCAATAATCGGGAAAAAGCGAGGTGCTACTGCAAGGTAATAAATTACTCTTGCTTTACTTTTATGCTTTGTTTCAAACGCTTCAATGAAATCGGCAAATGATTTATAACTGGCATTATCTTGCACATCAGAGCTTTGATACGAGATGTGTTGTGCAAATTCTTTCCAAAGTGTTTTATCTGCTTTTCCATTTCTAGAAAACTGATTTACTCCTTCAAGCATTTTGCCTTGAAATTCTTCATCCGTCATTTTAGCTCTTGCATTTCCAATAATTGCAAAATTATGCGGCATGAATTTATCTACAAATAGATTGTAAAGTGCTGGTGCTAATTTCCGCCAGGCTAAGTCGCCTGTTGCACCGAAAATAATGAAAATAGTAGGTTGTTCGTGAACAATTTTTGAAGCCATGAGCTATTATTAATATTTAACGTGTTTTATTATTTTTCTTCCCAATTAGTATGATAAGTTCCTTCGCTACCTATAAGCTCATAGGTATGTGCGCCGAAGAAATCTCGTTGTGCTTGTATAAGGTTATCTGGCATAGTTTCACTCCGTAAAGTATCAAAGTAGCTTAAGGAAGCTGCGTAAGCCGGCATGGCGATGCCTTGTTCTGCAGCTTTCGATACTACGGAACGAATATATGGCAAACTTTCCTGAATAAAAGATTCTATTTGGCTGTCAAGCAGCAAATGTGGTAAAGTTGGTTGTTTTTGAAAAGCCTTATAGATTGCGTCTAAGAAATGAGCACGGATAATGCATCCTCCCCGCCATATTTTAGCAATCTTAGCCAGATCTAATCCATAAGCGTACTCTTCTGATGCCTGCATCAATAAATGCATGCCTTGGGCATAGGTAATAATCATGCTGAAATAAAAGGCCTCTTCTAGCTTTGCGATAAATGCCTGCTGATCTTCAGATTGTAACCCGTTGGATTCATCCTTTGAATAAATGGCTGCAGCCTGAATTCTCAATTCTTTATATCTTGATAAATCACGCATGGCTACAGCGGTATCGATCACCGTTATAGGCAGCATTAAATCCATTGATATCTGCGAGGTCCATTTACCGGTTCCCTTTGCTTTTGCCTGATCTTTAATTAAATCTAAAAGTAGTTCACCTGTTTGTTTATCTTTAAAAGCAAAAATATCTCGTGTAATTTCTAACAGGTATGACTGTAATTTACCTTCATTCCATTCTTTAAAAACCTGATGGATCGCTTCATTATCTAACTTCAATCCTTTTTTCAAAACCTCGTAGGTTTCAGCAATTAATTGCATTAAGCCGTATTCAATGCCATTGTGCACCATTTTTACGAAATGACCTGATGCACCCGGACCAATATAGGTTACGCAGGGTTCGCCATTAACTTTAGCTGATATAGCTTCTAAAATTGGTTCAACTACTTTATAGGCTACTTTATCTCCTCCAGGCATCATGCTTGGGCCTCGGCGTGCGCCTTCTTCACCGCCTGATATACCCATTCCGAAGAAGTGAAAGCCTTTGCTTTCCAAATCCTCTACCCGGCGATTGGTGTCGGTAAAATGAGAGTTTCCTGAATCAATAATGATATCACCTTGATCTATTAAGGGTAATAATTCTTCAATAACACTATCAACGATCTTTCCGGCAGGTACAAGCATCATGATCGTTCTTGGACTTTTTAGGCTTGCAACGAAATCTTTGATAGTCGAAAAACCCTTTACCTTATTTCCAGCACCCTCTTCCTCTAATTGAGCAGCCTTCTGTGGGTCTAGGTCGAAACCTGCCACAGGGAATCCATGATCAGCCATATTGAGCAATAGGTTTCGACCCATTGTTCCCAGACCAATCATTCCTAATACATACTCTTTATTATCTGAATTACTCATTACTCATTGTGTGATTGTATTGTAAAACTATCGAAAATCTTCTTTGTCGACTCAAAATCCTGATGGTGAAAGCTATGAATGCCATGCTTTGCAGCTGCATTAACTAGCATGATCCGATCATCAAAATAAGCACATTCATGTGGCTGCATCTGCACAATACCTCTCGCTAATTTATACATCTCCGGGTCAGGTTTTCGCATGCCTACTTCGCATGAAGAAATAAAGCCGTCGAAACAACGATGCAATCCAAACTTCTCTATCCGATAATTATTCAATTCCTTTCCTTCATTATTCAGTGAAAAAACAGGGATCTTATATTTCGCTTTCCATTCAATTAACCACTGTAACATATTGGGTAACAGAACAGACTGAGAAAACATAAATTCTCTTACTTCCTCTTTATCAAAAGTTCTTGGATGGTTAAAAACTGTTGTTTCGATATATTCATCCAAAGAAATTTTGCCAATTTCATACAAATTAAAGACAAATTGATGTAATACTTCGAATTCTTTGTAATTAAGATTAAAATTTTGACAAAATACTGTTCTAGATTCATGCCCCCAAGCATTATTTAAGAGGACACCACCGACATCTAGGAAAATTACTCTTGGAGATAAAACATTCATGATATTCTAAGCATTTTCAAAACAATGTAAAGTATAAAATGTTTATAAAAAAGAAAATGTCCTAAATAAAAAGAAAAAGGAGATCGGGACTCCCCGCATTAATTAAATCAATGAAATCGAAAGAACTTACCGAAATAGCACTCGCCCTGGTTGCTAAAGATGGTGGCATTTTAGCAATGGACGAAAGCATTGCCAGTTGTAATAAACTCTTTGCTAAATTAAATATACCGCAGACTGAAGAATACCGTCGGGCTTACCGCCAATTACTAATTACTACACCTGGCTTAGCACGTTTCATTAACGGTGCAATCTTAAGTGATGAAACCATTCATCAACAAACAGAAGATCATATACCTTTCACAGAAATATTATCGAAAGCAGAAATCTTAGTGGGTATCAAAGTAGATTTGGGTACTATAGATTTACCTGGTTTTCCCGGTGAAAAAATCACTGAAGGGTTAGATGGATTGGGAGAACGCATGGCTAACTATTATAACATGGGTGCTCGCTTTGCAAAATGGCGAGCTGTTATAACCATTGGCGAGAACATTCCAAGCTGGGGATGTATTGAAGCAAATGTTCACTTATTGGCTCGTTATGCTGCTATTTGTCAGGAATACGGTATTGTACCTATGGTAGAGCCAGAGGTATTAATGGAGGGCGATCATAGCATTGAAAAATGCAGGGAGGTTACAGCAAAAACCTTATATGCCTTGTTCAATGAACTTTACAAACAACGTGTTGATCTTCGCGGGTTGATCTTAAAACCGAATATGATTGTTCCGGGTGTAGATTCTCCGGTACAAAAAGACATAGAAACAGTTGCTGATTTTACTGTCAACTGCTTATTAGAATCTGTTCCGGCTGCTGTACCTGGTATTACCTTTTTATCGGGTGGACAATCGGGCAAATTAGCTTCCCAACATTTAAATGCAATGCATTCCAATTTCGGACCGCTGCTACCCTGGAAACTTAGCTTTTCTTATGGAAGGGCCCTTCAATACCCTGCAATAGAAATATGGGGCGGCAAAAAGGAAAACACCGAAGCCGCTCAACAGGCTTTGCTTCATCGCGCTTCTAATAATAGTGCGGCAAATCGGGGCGATTACAGCGAAAGTCTGGAATAGTTCAACAATAAAAACAATAAATAATTACAATTGTAATTTAAATAATGAATCTTAATAAAACTCTCATGAACATAAATGAAAAATGTGTTAATACCATCCGATGTTTAGCAATGGACGCAGTGCAAAAGGCAAATTCTGGCCATCCGGGAACACCCATGGCACTGGCTCCTGCAGCATTTGCATTGTGGATGAACCATCTTCGCTTTAATCCAACAAATCCACAATGGCTAAACAGAGATCGCTTTATTCTTTCAAACGGGCATGCATCGATGTTACAATATGCTATGCTACATTTATGTGGCTATGATATTTCACTCGATGATCTAAAGAATTTCAGGCAATGGGATAGCAAAACCCCGGGGCATCCTGAATTTAGACTAACTCCAGGAATAGAGACCACTACCGGGCCTTTAGGACAAGGAATTATGAATGCCGTTGGAATGGCCATGGCCGAAGCTCACCTTGCAGCAATTTATAATAAGGAAGAGAAAATAATTGATCATTTTACTTATGTGTTTTGCAGCGATGGAGACCTTATGGAAGGAGCATCTCATGAAGCAGCATCCATTGCTGGTCATTTGGGATTGGGAAAACTAATTTGTTTATACGATAATAATCACATTACGATTGAGGGAAATACTTCAATCAGCTATTCAGATGATGTAGCTAAACGCTTCGAGAGTTATCATTGGAATGTTCAGGAATTAACGGATGGCGGAAACAATATAGGGCTTATATCCAGCGCTTTTGAACATGCAAAGCAAGTAACGGATAAACCTTCAATCATTATTCTTAAGACGCATATTGGTTATGGATCGCCCAATAAACAAGATACGCCTGAAGCGCATGGATCTCCTTTGGGTGAAGACGAAATAAAGCTGGTTAAAAAGTTTTATGGCTGGCCTGAAGATGCAAAATTTCTTGTGCCGGATGATGTAAAGGCGCATATGGATACTCTGATAGATAAAGGACGACAATTGGAAAAAGAATGGAATAACTTGCGTGATAGCTACCAGGTAAAACATCCGGAACTTTATCAACAATTAAAAAACAGTATACGACAAGAGTTACCCGATGGATGGGATAAGCATTTACCTGTTTATTTACCGAAAGACGGCCCTAAAGCAACACGAGAAATTAACTCGAGCTTTATTAATGCAATCGCAGATGAAATACCCTGGCTGATTGGAGGTAGCGGTGATTTGGAACCTTCTACTTTAACCATGATTAAAAGTTCGGGATATTTTGAAAAAGGAAACTATGGAAATCGAAATATAGCTTGGGGAATCAGAGAGCATTTAATGTGTGCAGCGAGTTCCGGATTAGCCTTACATGGCGGTCTTCGGCCGTTTGCATCAACCTTCTTTATTTTTACAGATTATGCACGACCAGCTATACGCCTGGCCTGTATTATGAAGTTGCCGGTTATTTATGTGATGACACATGACTCAATCGGGCTCGGAGAAGATGGAACAACTCATCAGCCTGTCGAGCATTTGGCATCTCTCAGAGCCATGCCAAATATGTGTGTAATTCGTCCGGCAGATGCCAATGAAGCAATGATGGCATGGAAATATGCACTGGAAAAAACAGACGGTCCGACGCTGTTAGTGTTGACTCGACAAAAGTTGCCAATTTTTGACAGGAAGGTAGTTTCTAATGCTAATGGGGTATCGAAAGGTGCATATATTTTGTTGAAAGAGCAGGAAAATAAACTTGATGCTATTTTAATTTCAACAGGTTCTGAAGTTCAACTTATTCTGGAAGCGCAAAAAGAACTTCACAATCAGGGAATCAATGCCCGCATTGTTAGTATGCCAAGCTGGGAAATTTTCAGAAAGCAATCGCAGACTTATCAGGATTCAGTACTCGACCCTGTTTGTAAGTTACGCCTTGCGGTAGAAGCCGGCTCTGCACAAGGCTGGGAAGAATGGGTTGGCGAAGAGGGTGATGTAATTGGCATTTCAATATTTGGAGAGAGTGCGCCCGCTAAGGAATTATTTAAACATTATGGATTTACGGTTGAACATGTTGTTCAAAAAGTAAAGGAAATGACTAAAAAGAAATCATGAAAGTTGTTTTAAGTTCTGATCATGCGGGCTTTGCATACAAAGCTGTTTTAATAAAAATGCTAACCGAAGAAGGTTATTCTATTCAAGACTTAGGAGCTTATACTGAAATAGCTGAAGATGACTACCCTGATTATGCAGCCAAGGTTGCGGAAGCTCTTCAAAATAAAGAAGCTGAGCGAGGGATTCTAATTTGCGGAAGTGCTGTTGGAGTAAGTGTGGCGGCCAATAAATTTAAAGGAATAAGAGCGGCTGTTTGCCACGACACTTATTCTGCGCATCAATCTGTAGAGCATGATGATGCAAATATTCTATGCATAGGCCAACGTGTAGTTGGTATCGCCTTAGCGCAGGACATTATTCGTTCATTTCTGAATGCGAGATTCTCAGATGAGCCTCGTCATAAAAGAAGATTAGCGAAAATAACTGCTATAGAGGATATAAATATGAAGGAGAATTAAATGAAAAATACAGTTAGCTTGCTAGATTATGGACAGAGCTATTGGCTTGATAATTTAACAAGAGGAAAAATAATTAATGGTGAAATCAAGGAGAGAGTAACAGAACAGGGACTTCGAGGTATTACTTCCAATCCCAGTATTTTCAGTAAGGCATTTACCAGTGGCGATGAATACGACAACCAGATTGAAAAACTAGCTAAAGAAGGTAAAACCAGTCAGGAAATTTATGAAGCGCTGACTGTAAGCGACGTTCAGAATGCTTGCGATATATTATTACCCGTATTTGATGCATCAATGGGTACGGACGGTTTTGTTAGTTTAGAAGTCTCCCCTTATCTTGCAAGAGACACACAGGGCTCTATGATTGAGGCCAGAAGACTTTACCAAGCTGTTAACAGAGTTAACTGTTATATAAAAATTCCCGGCACAAGAGAAGGGGTACCAGCAATTGAGGAAATGCTTTACGAGGGAGTCAATATCAATATTACCCTTCTATTCTCTATAGAAAACTATGAAGCAGTGGCTCTGGCCTACCTAAGGGCGCTTAAAAGAAGATTGAAAGAAGGAAAGTCTTTATCGAACATTGTTTCTGTAGCTAGTTTTTTCCTAAGTAGAATTGATGTTCTTGTCGATCAGATCTTAAGTCATTATATCATCTCATCCGATAATCCGGACGCAGATTCGCGTCCTGATCTACTCATGGGTAAGGCAGGTATTGCCAGTGCAAAGTTAGCTTATAAACGCTTTAAAGAGATCTTTCAGGGTAAGGATTGGGAAGAACTCGTAGAAAAAGGGGCCAATATACAACGCGTTTTATGGGCAAGTACAAGTACGAAAAACAAACTTTATAAGGATGTTTTGTATGTTGATTCATTGATTGGCAAAGATACAGTTAACACGCTTCCAGAAGAAACAATAGAAGATTTCAACGATCATGGCAGTTTAAAAAAGGATGCTATTGAAGAAAATATTGAAGAGGCCTACCAGGTATTCGATCAACTAGAAAGAATGCATATTGATCTTAAGTTTGTAACTCAGCAACTTGAGAATGAAGGCATTCAAAAATTCATGGATTCTTACAATAGTCTTATAGAAGGCCTGGAGGTAAAAAGATTAAAAGCATTGGGAGATCATGTGCCTACACAAGAAATTGCTCTTGCTGGCTTGGATGCAAAACCTGTTTATGCTTCTTTAGATGAATTACATTTTGGCAAACGCTTGTTTAAACAGGATCCTAATCTGTGGAAAAAAGATAAAGAACAAATAAAAGAAATTAGTGAACGTTTGGGCTGGCTTAGTTTGCCGGAAGATTCGATGAAAAAGCTGGATGAATTGAATGCTTTTGCACAGCAGATAAAAACAGAAGGTTTTAAGCATGTGGTTTTATTGGGAATGGGAGGCAGCAGCCTTTGTTCTGAAGTTGTTAAAGAGAGTTTTGGAACTGCAGATGGCTATATGGAACTGATAGTTCTTGACAATGTAGATCCGATGGCGATTTTAGAAGTAGAGAAAAACATTGACATGGTTAAAACTCTTTTCATTGTGGCTTCAAAATCCGGTACTACAACGGAAACTTTAAGCTTCTGTAAATACTTTTTTGAAAAACTAAAAGCAACAGGAAAAGTAAAACCTGGCAATAACTTTATTGCCATTACAGATAATGAAACTGCCTTGGTTAAAACGGCCAAAGAATATAAATTCCGGAAGATCTTTGTCAATCCATCTGACTTGGGTGGTCGTTACTCTGTTTTATCCGATTTTGGCTTGGTACCTATGGCTTTAACGGGAATAGATATTGGAGCACTTCTTCAAAGTGCACAAAGAATGCAAACAAGCTGTAATCCTACGATTCCAGCTAATAAAAATGTCGGGATATCTTTGGGAACTATACTTGGATTGAGTTCAAAGGCTGGTCGTGATAAAGTAACTTTTGTACTCTCAAATTCTATTAAATCTTTCGGTTTATGGCTTGAGCAATTACTGGCTGAAAGTACAGGAAAAGAAGGTAAAGGTTTGATTCCAATTCAAGGAGAGAGTCTTGGTACGCCTGAGGTTTATGGAAAAGATCGAATATTTGTACATATCATATTAACCTCGGATGATAATTCAGAAGATACAAAGAAAATAAGCCTGCTTGAAAAAGCAGGACACCCGGTTATAAGGATTAGTCTGCATGACAAATTAGATTTGGGAGGAGAATTCTATCGTTGGGAAGTAGCTGTTGCCAGCGCAGGAATTGTAATGGGTATTAATCCGTTTGATCAACCCAATGTAGAAGAAAGTAAGGAGAATACTCGGAAACTACTTAAAATTCAAGTGTCAAAAGGCGATTTAAAAAACACGGCTCCTACAAGGGAAACAGAAGACATTCGGGGTTCTATCCATACATTTCTTTTGCAAGCCAAAGCAAACGACTACATCGCTATACTACCCTATTTTTTGTTAACAGAATCAAGAAAAGAGCTTTTACAATCGTGGAGAAAAAAAATAAGAGATAGCTTTAAAGTTGCTACTACTCTACTTGAAGGCCCACGTTATCTTCACTCTACCGGACAATTGCATAAAGGAGGCCCTGATTCAGGACTTTATATTCTGTTTACCGGAGAAAGTGAAGAAGATGTATTAATTCCGGATGAGGAATATAGTTTTGCAACGCTGGGTTTAGCTGAGGCTATAGGCGACCTTAAGTCTTTAAACGATAAAGGAAGACGTACAATCCATATTCAATTAGGAAAAAACATAGATAACAAGCTCATTAAGTTAGCTTAAATATTTAGATCATGAAAAAGCTGATTATCTTCGACCTCGACGGCACTCTTGCTGATAGTAAATTATCAATTGACGAAGAGATGTCTGCTCTTTTAAACGAACTTTTAAAGATATTGAAAGTGGCAGTGATCTCTGGAGGCGATTGGTCACAGTTTAAAAAGCAAGTTGTTGATAAGCTACCCAAAGAAGCAAATTTTAATAACCTAACAATCTTACCTACCTGCGGAACTAAATTTTATGGCTATGAAACAGAGTGGAAAGAGCTTTATTCTGATGTTCTAACAAAAGAAGAAAAGGCAAAAATACTTAGTTCTCTAAAACAAGCCGTAACGCAAGCAAACTTAACGATTAAAAAAACCTGGGGGGAACAGATTGAAGATCGGGAAAGCCAGATCACTTTTTCTGCTTTAGGCCAACATGCACCTTTAAGCGAGAAAACAATGTGGGACCCTAACTTTGTTAAGAGAGAAAAAATTAAAGAGATCCTGGATACTTTAATCCCTGATTTTTCTGTTCGTTTAGGAGGTACTACCTCCATAGACATTACAAAACCCGGTATTGATAAATCATATGGCATTAAGAAACTTCAGGATATTCTTAAGATCCATCTTTCTGAAATGATCTTTATAGGAGATGCTATATTCCCCGGCGGAAATGATTATCCGGTTAAAGAAATGGGTGTAGCTTCCATACATATTGCTAATCCTACAGAAACTAAACGAGTTGTAGAAGCTATTATAGCATGTATGGACGATAGGCAGCTAACGACCTTTAGGGATATAGAAAAGCTGTTAGGCGGGCGTTGATCTGAGAAAGATTACAATCATGTGATTGCAAATCTATTTTAGAGCCTGTATAGTGCAGTTCTTAATTGGAAAGGGTTTGTAATTATTATATATTTGAAAAACAATCTTTCTATACATAAACTAAAAATTCAAAATATTATATCATGGCTACAATAACATTAAAAGGGAGTGATGTTAAAACTGTTGGAAACCTACCTGCTGTAGGTACTAAAGCAAAAGATTTTACTTTAGTTGGAACCGACTTGTCTGATAAAAGCTTATCAGACTATAAAGGAAAAAACGTAATCCTTAATATATTTCCAAGTGTAAACACGGGTGTTTGTGCAACTTCTGTAAGAAAATTCAATGAAGAAGCAGCAAAATTAGAAAACACTGTAGTGCTTTGTATTTCAAAAGATCTACCATTTGCACAAGCAGAATTTTGTGCTGCTCAAGGAATAAAGAATGTAGAAATGCTATCCGATTTCAGAACTAACTTTGGTGAAGAATACGGTGTTCAAATGGCAGACGGACCTTTAAGAGGTTTATTAAGTCGTTCTGTAATAGTGGTTAATAGCAATGGGGATATTGTTTACGAAGAACAAGTTCCTGAAATTACACAAGAGCCAAACTATTCTGCAGCCTTAAAAGCAATTTAAATTTAAAAAATGGATGAGTATGTAATCCTCGTTGATGAGGAAGACAATCCAATTGGAACGATGGAAAAAATAGAAGCTCACCAAAAGGGAGCTTTACATCGTGCTTTTTCCATTTTTATTTTTAACAAACAGGGTGAATTACTTCTCCAACAAAGAGCATTTGATAAATATCATTCTGCCGGGAAGTGGAGCAATACCTGTTGCAGCCATCCTCGCAGCAATGAAAAGACTAAGGATGCTGCAAATAGAAGATTAATGGAAGAGATGGGTTTAAGTTGTGACTTAACCCATCGCTTTCGATTTCAATATAAGGCTTCATTTGAGAATGGGCTAATTGAACATGAGATCGATCATGTATTTTTCGGAGTCAGCGACTCCTTACCAATTATAAACCATCACGAAGTCGCTGATTTTAAGTATATCAATCCAACTGATTTAGAGCTTGCAATAGAAAATAAACCTGAGGATTTTACTCCCTGGTTTAAAATATGCCTTGATCGTGTGATTGAAATCATTAGAGAACGGTAGACTTGTAACACAATATTTACCTATCGGTATTTGTTTTAAACGCATTTACTACCTGTTTTATTGTACATTTGAATTCATCAGATATTAACTATACCAACCAGTTCATTTATGTTTAATAGGATAAAACCACTATCAGCCTTTATTATCCCGGCCTTGCTATTACTTTCTTCATGTGGTGAAAATAAAGGCGCAGGTAATGCAGCGGATAATCAAGTCATGGACTTCCCTGTAATTACTATAGAGCCTCAATCAATTACATTAAATAGCAAGTACCCGGCAACCATTGAGGGTGAGCAGAATATTGAGATCCGGCCTAAGGTGGATGGCTTTATCGAAAAAATATACGTCGACGAGGGTGCAACTGTAAGAAAGGGGCAGCCTCTTTTTTTAATTAATGCACCACAGTATGAACAAGGTGTAAGATCTGCACGCGCTGCTATTCAAATAGCAGAAGCTGGTGTAAATTCTGCACAAATGGAAGTAAATAAGATACGTCCTCTTGTAGATAAAAAAATTATAAGCAGCTATCAGTTAGAGGGTGCTCAGTTTGATCTTGAATCTCAGCAGGCTCAATTGGCCAGAGCAAAAGCAGATTTAGTAAATGCTACAACCAATTTAGGATATACTCAGATTACCAGCCCGGTAAATGGAGTGATTGGTACATTGCCTTATAAAATCGGAAGTTTAGTAAGCAGTAATACTGCTCAGCCATTAACTGTTGTTTCAAATATTACCAATATTTATGCATACTTCTCTATCAATGAAAAAGAAGTTCTTGAACTGGCTGGCCGATTCAATGGCCCATCAACCAATGCAAGTTTAGCGGCAATGCCTCCAGTTTCACTTATTTTAGCAAATGGAGTTGAATATTCCTATCCAGGAAAGATTGAGACCACCAGTGGTCTGATTAATACTTCAACGGGTTCAATCAGTGTAAGAGCAAATTTCCCAAATCCGGAGAATACGATTAGAAGTGGTAGCAGCGGTGTTGTAACCATCCCGGTTACTTATGATTCAGCGATTGTTATTCCCCAGAAATCAACTTATGAAATACAGGGAAAAAGATTTGTTTATAATGTTCAGGATGATGGATCAGTTGTAAGTAAACCCATTACAGTTTTGAGCAATAATGATGGACAGTTTTATATCGTGACAGAAGGCTTAGCTGCTGGTGATAAAATTGCGATGGAAGGCCTGGCAACATTAAGAGATGGTTTAGTTATTAAACCCGTTATGGTAAATACAGACAGCTTATATCAATCAATTAACAAATAACCAAATTCTCTTTTTTTAGGGATTTAAGATATTTAATAATAAATTATGTTTAATCACTTTATTGAACGGCCGGTTCTAGCCACAGTAATATCAATTATGATTGTATTGCTGGGGATATTAGGGCTGATAAGTTTACCTGTTAGTCAATATCCGGTTATTGCACCTCCAACAGTGGTAGTATCTGCTTCTTACCAAGGGGCAAACGCTGATGTTGTTCTAACAAGTGTTATTGTACCGCTGGAAGAACAAATTAATGGTGTTGAAGACATGGATTATATGAGTTCTTCTGCAGGTAATAATGGAAGTGCTCGTATTTCAATTGTTTTTAAAACAGGTACCGATCCGGATATAGCAGCTGTTAACGTACAAAATCGTGTTGCTCGTGCTACCAGCCAGCTTCCACAGGAAGTTACCCGATCAGGGGTATCTACCTTTAAATCACAGAGTAGCAACTTGGTTATCTTTTCTTTATACAGTGATGATCCTACTTATGATCAAACCTTTTTACAAAATTATGCCGAGATAAACCTCGTTCCATTAATGAAGCGGGTTTCAGGAGTGGGAGAAGCTAGAGCATTTGGACAAATGGATTATACCATGCGTATCTGGTTAAAGCCCGATATTATGTCTACTTATGGCTTAATTCCAAGTGATATTAGTGCAGCCCTGGCAGAACAGAATATAGAGGCAGCTCCCGGCCAATTTGGTGAACAAGGCCTGCAATCCTTTCAATACACGATTAAATATACCGGGCGATTAAAAAATGTTACTGAGTTTGAAAACCTGGTGATCAGAGCAGGTGGAGATGGGCAATTTCTACGTCTGAAAGATGTGGCTAAAGTTGAATTAGGAGCAATGAATTATGCAACCTCTTCAACTACCAATGGTAAACCAAGTGTGGGTGTTGCCGTTAGTCAAACAGCCGGATCAAACGCACAGGAAGTTATTGAAGGAAGTTTAAAAGTACTGGAAGAAGCTTCTCTATCGTTTCCAAAAGGCATACAATATACGATTCTGGTAAATGCGAACGATTTCTTAGATGCTTCAATAAGCAAGGTTATTACAACTTTAATTGAAGCATTTATTTTGGTATTCCTTGTTGTATTCATTTTCCTGCAGGATTTCCGATCTACACTGATACCTGCAATTGCAGTGCCTGTAGCTATTATTGGTACTTTCTTTTTCCTGAATTTATTTGGGTTCACGATTAACTTACTTACCCTCTTTGCACTCCTTTTAGCAATTGGTATTGTGGTGGATGATGCCATCGTCGTCGTCGAGGCGGTCCACGCCAAGTTGGACGAAGGTTATACCTCTTCCCTTGCTGCAACAAAAGATGCAATGGGTGAAATTACAGGCGCTATCATCTCTATTACCTTGATTATGGCTGCCGTATTTGTTCCGATCAGCTTCATTACCGGGTCTGCAGGGGTATTTTACCAACAATTTGGGTTAACTCTGGCTGTAGCTATTATTATATCTGCTGTTAATGCCTTAACATTAAGTCCGGCTCTTTGTGCACTCTTTTTAAAACCTCATGCAGAAGAGCATAAAAAGCAAAACTTTATTGAACGGTTCTACGCTGCTTTTAATGTAGCTTTTGATGCAACTACTCACAAATACAAGAAATCTGTTTCTGCATTAATTAAAAGAAAATGGATCGCTGTAGCAGGAATCGCTGTTTTTGGAGGAATATTCTATTACCTCACATTAGTAACGCCTACTGCATTCGTTCCTACTGAAGATACCGGTTCTATCAACGTAGATATCGCCTTACCTGCTTCATCCTCTTCCGAGCGGACAGAAGCTGTTGCAATTCAAGTAGAAGAAATTGTACGCTCCATACCCGAAGTAGAGAATGTTTTAAAAGTAACCGGAAATGGGCAAATTAGCGGACAAGGCAGTAGCTATGCCATGTTAATTGTTAAGCTAAAAAGCTGGGATCAACGTAAGGGTGAAGGGCAAGATGTTCAATCAATTATCGGGAAATTGATTGCTAAAACAAAAGATATCAAAGAAGCCCGGGTTATTTTCTTTACCCCTTCTCCTATTCAAGGCTTTGGTAACTCACAAGGTTTTGAATTCCAATTACAAAATCGAACAGGTTCTGATATAACAACTTTTAGCAAAGTAGGTAGTGATTTTATCTCTGCACTAAGCGAACGGCCAGAAATACAGTCAGCAACCACTTCTTTTGACCCTAACTTTCCTCAATACGAAATTGAAGTGAACGTTGAGAAAACCAAAGAAGCTGGCTTTACTGTGAATGATATTCTTGGTACTATGCAAGGCTATTATGGAGGATCTTATGCTTCTAACTTTAACCAATTTGGAAAACAATACCGGGTAATGTATCAGGCAGAACCTGAATATAGAGCTAATCCGGAAGGTTTAAACACCATCTTCGTAAGAAACAAAAATGGAGATATGGCTCCTATAAGTAGTTTCATTACACTTAATAAAGTATACGGACCGCAGTCGATTTCACGATTTAACCTTTACACATCTATCCGGATTCAAGGTTCACCTAATCCTGGATATAGCTCTGGAGATGCAATTAGAGCTATTGAAGAAGTGGCTGCAACATCCTTACCAGTAGGATATGCCTTTGAATTTTCAGGATTAACGCGGGAAGAAATTTCTGCTGGTAGTCAAACTGTCTTTATCTTCTTACTAGTTATTGTATTTGTGTATTTACTTTTAAGTGCGCAATATGAAAGCTACATATTGCCATTTGCTGTACTGCTATCACTACCAATGGGGTTAGCAGGGACTTATATTTTTGCCAATCTATTCGGTGTTACAGATAATATTTATCTCCAGATCAGTTTAATAATGCTCGTGGGATTACTATCAAAAAATGCAATTTTGATAGTAGAGTTCTCGATAGCTAGAAGAAGAAATGGAATGCCGATTGTTCAGGCAGCATTAGAAGGAGCGCAAGCTCGTTTAAGACCTATCTTAATGACTTCTTTTGCGTTTATATTTGGTTTGGTTCCATTGGCTCTATCAAGTGGTGCAGGTGCTGTAGGTAACCGGGCAATTGGTACTGGTGCAATAGGTGGAATGCTCATCGGAACTATTTTTGGTGTATTTGTGATTCCTACCCTATTTGTTATTTTTCAAGGTTTGCAAGAACGTATTAGTGGAAAACCGCAAGCAGCAATTGAAGACACCTCAAACAGTAATACGGATTATGTTTAATAATAAGATTATGACTAAGCGAGTTTTAAGCTCAATACTCTTCGTGTCTTTCATCGGCATTTTATCTTCATGCTCGGTAACTAAACGCTACCAGTCGCCTGAAATTAGCACGGATAGCCTTTATAGAGATGTAACTACAACAGATACCAATACAATTGCTCATTTAAGCTGGGATGAAGTATTTACCGATCCTGCCTTACAAAACCTGATTCAAAGAGGTTTAGATTATAACCTGGATCTATTATCAGCTTATACCCGTATCCAACAAGCACAAGCATATTTTGATCAAAGTAAGGCTGCTTTACTACCTAGCCTGAGTTTAGGTGCAGGAGCTACCAGTGCGAAAACTCAATATACATTAGGTGCGTCATCGGCTTGGGAACTTGATATCTGGGGTAGACTCAGCAGTAGTAAAAGAGCAGAATTTGCCAATTTACTTCAAACTGAAACAGCTGCAAAAGCTATACAAACAGGTCTGATATCATCCATTGCAAATTATTATTATCGTTTATTAGCAATGGACCAGCAACTGCAAATTACTCAGCAAACAGTTATAAACTGGGATACGACAGTAGCAACGATGAAAGCTTTGAAAGAAGCAGCAACTGTTACTGAAGCCGCTGTTGTACAAAGTGAAGCGCAGCGCTATGCAGCCGAAGTTACTATTCCTGATCTTAAACAATCTATTAAAGAAATAGAAAATGCATTAAGTATATTGATAGGTTCTGTGCCAGGAGGTATAGAAAGAGGTCAGTTAATCAATCAACAAACATTAAGTTCTCTTAATACTGGAGTACCTGCTCAACTGCTAGCCAACCGTCCGGATGTAATGCAGGCAGAACTAAATTTCAGATCACAATTTGAATTAACCAATGTAGCAAGAGCATCATTCTACCCTACTCTTTCTATTACCGGCACTGCAGGTTTTAGTTCAGATGTATTAAATACTTTATTGGATCCAGGTTCATGGCTAGCCAGCATAAGCGGAAGTTTAACGCAGCCTATTTTTAATAAACGCGCTAACAGAACTCGTTTAGAAGTTGCATTAGCTCAACAAGAAGAAGCTAGATTAAATTTTAAAAATACCCTTTTGGTGGCCGGACAAGAGGTTTCAAATGCTTTATCATCATTTGAAACAGCTAAACAAAAAATAGCGATTCGTTCAAAGCAAACGGATGCCCTTCAAAAATCAGCTGATTATTCTCAGGAGTTACTTGAGAATGGTTTTGCGAATTATACGGAAGTAATTACCGCCAGACAAAGTTTATTACAAGCCCAGCTTTCAAGTGTTAATGATCGTTTGCAACAGCTAACAGCCATTGTAAACCTTTATCGTTCACTAGGCGGTGGATGGAAATAAAGTTTCTTAGATTGGTCTCGATGTTTATTATATGCTTGAAATAAACGGTTGATTATTCTATCTTTGCGCACCGTCCCCGTAGTTCAATGGATAGAATGTCAGATTCCGGTTCTGATGATATGAGTTCGAATCTCGTCGGGGACACATATAACCCGTATAAGTAGCTTTAAAACAACTACTTACACGGGTTTATTTTTTTAATACTTCTTTGATAGAATACCCTATTTCGACTTATTCAGGAACCAATCCCAAACTAATTTTGAAACATCAGCAATAATTTCTTCATTAACTTCCTGACTCTCTTTCGAATTGGAAACGAGAACACTTATTGCAACCTTTTCTCCAGTAGGTAGGACAACAATCCCCACATCGTTTATTGCAGCAGTTATTCCTTCTTCATTTGTACCGGAGGTACCTGTTTTGTGGGCAACTACTGTACCGGTTGGCAGTTTCCCTTTTATTCTCTTCTCCCCTGTTTTAGTTTCTACCATTGTATTCCACAGAAAATCATAACTTTCTTTCGACAGAATATTGCCTGTATTAAATTTACGCAACACGTCAATAGTTGATGTTGGTGTGGTCCAGTTCAAAAACTGAATGTTCCATTCTCTATGCATATCTTCTTCATTAACCTGAATGGAAAAGTCTTTAACACCAATTTTATGTATATAATTATTTACTACTTCTGCACCTCCAATCAGTCTTAAAAGAATATCACATCCATTATTATCACTTTGCGCAATGGTATATTCAAGGATCTTAGCTATTGTAAGCTGAACATTACCATTTGGATAATCATCCCGGATAGGACTCCAGGTATCAGGCAATAGGTCACTTTTCTTAATTAATATTTTTTGATTCAATGATAATTCTCCCTTATCTACTTTATCCAATACTGCTAAAGCAATATGAAATTTAAAAACACTTTGTAAAGGATAATGGATCTGATTATTAACACTTAATGTGTCTCCCTTTTCAAAACCAAAAACAGCAACTCCCACAGTTGCCTTTTTTGATATAAGAATTTGTTCTATTTGTTGTCTTAGTAAATCTGTCTGTGCAAAGGCAGCAAAGGATAAGAAGGAAAACAACATTACACTTATGAATTTCTTTATCATAATACTTGAATTGTCTTTTAGAAATCAATGTAATAAAATTAATAAAACTTCGATGCATTGTATTCCTTTTAAAAATGATCCCTCTCTTTTAAAACTAATAGACAACTCTTTTGTTGAGGTTTAGGAAAGTGCATTGGACACTCTGTATAAAACAGTATGAATTAAAATAATCCGTTAGATTTAATTAACAAACATTGAATGAATAAACAACTACTATTCAAACCTTTATATAACAATTTCCACAAGCAGTTCGTAGAACTTATTACTTTCTATTCCTTAATAGTGAACTTTCAATTTCATTTCACAAGTTTTTTTATGTAGTATTATATTACGTAGTACTCTAACCTGAATTAATAAATATGGAGCAAAACCCTCTCTCACAAACTTCTGTCTTTACAGTAGCTGCACGGTTAATTAGCATCGTTTTAATTATTTTAATTATGTACTGCTTACAAGGCGTCCTGGTACCCTTGCTCTTTAGTATGTTAATTGCCATTACATTATATCCTTTAGCAAGAAGAATGGAGATGTGGAAATTCCCACGCTTACTATCTTCAATTATTGCTGTTATCATTGGCATTATTGTGATTGCAGGACTTATTTACCTAATTGTGAATCAGGCTCTTAATATTGGAAAGAATGGTGATGACATGGCCGATAAGCTTCAGGGTATACTTACCGTCATTTTAAACTGGGCAAACACGAAATTAGGGGTGACCGATGTAATGATATCCCAGAAATTCCATGAGTTTACAGACAATGCATTATCGAATGCAACAACCTATTTGCAAACAGCATTTAGTTCAATAGGAGGAATTTTATCAAGCGTGGTTTTAGTTCCATTATTTGTATTCTTTATGCTTTACTATCGCGATTTCTTTCGTGAGTTCTTCTTAATTTCATTTAAATCTACAGGAAAGGAACGCGTACACACTATTCTGAATAATATCTATAGCGTAGTTCAAAATTACCTGGTAGGCTTAATTACTGTCATGGGTATTGTTGCAATATTAAATACAATAGGCTTACTGGTAATGGGGATTGGTTACGCATGGTTTTTCGGTATATTAGCTGCTCTATTAATGCTCATCCCTTATATTGGTATAGCAATCGGCTCTATTTTACCTGCATTATTTGCCATCGCTACAAAGGACAATGCATGGTATTCAATAGGTGTAATTGTTTGGTTTCAAGTCGTTCAGTTTCTAGAAGCCAATTTAATAACACCCAATATAGTGGGCAGTAAAGTAAGTATTAACCCACTAATGTCTATCGTTGGACTACTATTAGGTGGGATGCTATTCGGTTTGGCTGGTTTGATCCTGGCTCTTCCATTAATTGCTATTACGAAAGTGATCTTGGATTCTATTCCATCCCTTTCACACTTCGGATTTCTAATTGGCGAACCTGATAAAATCCATTTAAAGCCCCAAGCTAGTTTTATTAACATAAAAAGAAAGCAAACAAAGGCACCTAAGATTGAGAAAAAACAAGGAAATATTCCACCTAAAGAATAATTCTGCTCGTTTTACAAATCAAAGATTTATCTTTGCCTTTTAAAACGCATTTCTTATTCCCTTAAATGAAGCATATTCGCAATTTTTGTATTATTGCCCATATCGATCATGGTAAAAGTACCCTCGCTGATCGCTTATTGGAACATACACAGACAGTAACTCAACGTGAGTCTCAAAACCAGGTATTGGATAATATGGACTTAGAAAGAGAACGTGGTATTACCATTAAGAGTCATGCAATTCAGATGGACTATATCTTTGAAGGTCAAAAATATATTTTCAATTTAATTGATACTCCCGGACACGTCGATTTTTCATACGAAGTTTCACGTTCAATAGCTGCCTGTGAAGGTGCCTTATTGATTGTAGACGCTTCTCAAGGTATTCAAGCACAAACCATTTCCAATCTTTATCTGGCTATGGAGCATGATCTTGAAATAATTCCTATTTTAAACAAAATGGACTTACCTGGTGCTATGCCAGAAGAAGTAAAAGACCAGATTATTGAATTAATAGGTGGAAGCAGAGAAGATATTATTCCGGCATCCGGAAAAACCGGATTAGGTGTAGATAAGATCTTAGAAGCCATTATAAAAAGGGTTCCGGCACCTGTGGGTGACCCGGAGGCTCCGTTGCAAGCTCTGATATTTGATTCGGTGTATAATTCCTTCCGTGGAATTATGGCTTACTTCAAAGTTCAGAATGGAGAAATAAAAAAAGGGGACCGCGTAAAATTCATCGCTACCGGCAAAGAATATTATGCAGATGAAGTAGGGACGTTAAAGCTTACTCAAGCACCTAAGGATAAAATATCAACTGGTGATGTTGGTTATATCGTTTCTGGTATTAAAGAAGCTCGGGAAGTAAAAGTTGGAGATACCATCACCAATGTAGCAAGGCCCAGCACTGTAGCTATTCAAGGTTTTGAAGAGGTGAAACCCATGGTGTTTGCAGGAATATATCCTGTAGATACAGAAGATTATGAAGAACTCAGAGAAAGTATGCATCGTTTGCAATTGAATGATGCATCGCTTGTATTTGAACCTGAATCTTCTGCAGCTTTAGGTTTTGGATTCCGTTGCGGCTTCCTTGGTATGCTTCACATGGAGATTATTCAGGAAAGGCTGGAACGAGAGTTTGATATGACGGTAATAACTACCGTACCTAACGTTTCTTACATTGCACACACAACAAAAGATGGTGAAATAAAAGTCAACAACCCATCTGATTTACCTGATATAAGTAAAATTCAATACATTGAAGAACCTTACATTAAGGCTAGCATTATTACAAAATCAGATTATGTTGGCCCGGTAATGTCTTTATGTATTCAAAAAAGAGGGATGATTATAAATCAGTCCTATCTGACTTCTGATCGGGTTGAATTAATTTTCGAAATGCCAATGGGAGAAATTGTTTTTGATTTCTATGATAAATTAAAAACAATTTCAAAAGGTTATGCATCTTTTGACTACCATCAAATTGGCTATCAGCAATCTGACCTGGTTCGTTTAGATATTCGTTTAAACTCAGAGCCTGTAGATGCTCTTTCTTCACTGATACATAGAAGCAACTCGTATGATTTCGGGAAAAGGATCTGTGAGAAATTAAAAGAATTAATTCCACGTCAGCAATTTGAAATTATCATTCAAGCATCTATCGGTGCTAAAATTATAGCGAGAGAAAGTGTTCGGGCATTACGTAAAGATGTAACTGCTAAATGTTATGGTGGTGACATTTCCAGAAAACGTAAACTTCTTGAAAAACAAAAAAAGGGTAAGAAGAGAATGCGCCAGGTAGGGAATGTGGAAATTCCACAATCCGCTTTCATGGCAGTATTAAAATTAGACTAAAAGATACAATGGAATTATTAGACGGTAAACTTGTTTCAGCAAAAATAAAAGAGGATATTGCTGCGGAAGCTCTTGACTTTTTTAATAAGAATGGCAGAAAACCACATCTGGTAGCTATTCTTGTTGGTAATGACGGTGGAAGTGAAACCTACGTTGCCAGTAAAATGAGAAATTGTGAAAAAGTAAACTTTCAATCTTCTCTGGTGCGATACGATGATCATGTTTCTGAAGAAGAGGTTCTTCAAAAAATAAGAGAAATTAATGCCGATGAGACTGTAGATGGATTAATTGTACAGCTTCCTTTACCTAAACATATCGATCCTGAAAAAGTCACAGAAACAATAGACTATAGAAAAGATGTGGATGGTTTTCACCCAATCAACTTAGGTAGAATGATGCGGAACTTACCATGTTTTATTCCTGCTACTCCCTATGGTATTATGTTAATGCTTGAATACTACCAAATAGAAACCTCTGGCAAACATGCGGTAGTAGTTGGCCGAAGTAATATTGTTGGCAGCCCAATGAGTATTTTACTTGCTCGTAATAGTCAGCCCGGCAATTGTACGGTTACACTTACACATAGCAGAACAAAAAATCTTCCTGAGTTTATAAAACAAGCTGATATTATTGTTGCAGCTATAGGAAAAAAGAACTTCGTCACTGCTGATATGGTAAAAGATGGCGCTATCATAATTGATGTTGGAATCAATAGAGAACAATCTTCTGAAACAAAATCAGGCTATAAACTGTTCGGAGATGTTGATTTCGAGAATGTTGCATCTAAAAGTTCATGGATTAGTCCGGTACCAGGCGGCGTTGGGTTAATGACTATTGTTGGATTATTAAAGAACACATTAAAGTCAGCAAAAAAGGAAATCTACTAATGAATAATTCAGTCCCAGAAGATGGCACTTTACTTCCTTTAATGGAAGAATTTTATACAATCCAGGGCGAAGGTTATAATACAGGCAAAGCTGCCTATTTTATTCGTCTCGGAGGTTGTGATGTTGGTTGCCACTGGTGTGATGTAAAAGAAAGTTGGGATGCTTCTATTCATCCTTTAACTGCTGCTGACAAGATTGTTGAGCACGCAAAACAGCATCCTGCAAAAACAGTAGTCGTAACGGGTGGAGAGCCCCTCATTTACAATATGGATTACCTTACCAGGAAGTTAAAAGAAAATGGGATACAAACCTTTATCGAGACTTCCGGAGCATATCCACTTTCAGGAGAATGGGACTGGATCTGTTTGTCTCCTAAAAAATTCAAATCACCCCGTCCAGATATTACTCCCTTTGCTCACGAATTAAAGATCATTGTCTTCAATAAAAGTGATTTTCAATGGGCAGAAGATTATGCGAAATTGGTTTCTCCCGGTTGTAAGCTTTATTTACAACCAGAATGGTCAAATGCTGCTAAAATGACCCCACTCATCATTGAGTATGTAATGAACAATCCTAAATGGGAAGTTTCATTACAGACCCATAAGTTTATGAATATTCCTTAATTCCTTATTGATTACTGTTTTCAATAGAATCCTTTAAAGCTGCTTCAGCTTTCTTTGCTTCCCTTCTAAAGAAACCACGAAATAGAAAGTTAGATTGTAAAGCTTCCATATTTCTATCTAGTTTATAAGTGCTTGACTCTAAATTACCCATGGTTTGTTTTAACTGATCGGCTGTTTCAGGATCATTCAATAATAGTCCTAAGGCATTATCACTATCATTAAGCTTACTACTTGCATCACTTAGATTCTTAGTTAATTCAGAGGTATTTTGAGTAACGCTTTCTAACTGCGCAACAGATGCCTTAAGACTTTTGAAAACAACAGTATCCGTTAACAGTTCATTTGTTAAACCACCCTTATTATTTAATTGAGCAGTAAACCTTTCCAGGTTCTCTGAAACTCTCTTGGAGTTCAAAGCAGCCTGATTTAAGTTCAACATCATCGCCTTCATATTTACAGCCATCATAGAATCTGTAAAAAACGCACCGATAGTACCCTCTCCTCTTCTAACTCTTTCACTAAGATTCTTAATATCATCTGTTATTGAAACCAGGTTCTGATTATTTACCTGTAAAGTTGCCATCATGGCTTCTGTATCATTTCCTTCTTTTGAACGCAGCTGATCTCCATTTTCGATATAAGCCATATCGCTGCTTCCTCCTTCAATGACAATCATTTTATTACCAATAAAGCCTTCTGAGCTAATAACAGCAACAGCATCCTTACGAACATATTCTTTCGATGCTTCATTAATAACCATATCAATTTCTACACGGCTATCTTCTGTGAAGTTCACTTCTCTGATCGTTCCTATTTTAACACCTGAGAACCAAACATTTCCACCTTTTTTCAATCCGCCAACATTGTCAAAAACTGCTGTCACATGTACTACGTTGCCAAATCGGTTCTGTTGTCCTCCCATTATAAAGATTCCTGCAAGTAGAATAGCAATGCCTAAAAAGACAAATAAACCTACAATAATCGAACGTTTTCTTTCTGCTGAATTCATATTATTCTATAAAATTATAATCACGAAACGGTTTAACCCTTGGATCATCGGTATCGAAGATATCATTGAAGTTGCCTTGTCTCTCAAAAGTTCCGTCAAGTAACATTACAATACGATCGCCAACACTCTTTGCGCAAGCTAAATCATGGGTAATAATTATGGATGAAGTCTTGAAGCGATCTTGAACTTCATTTATTAATTTGTTAATTTCTATACAAGTTATGGGATCAAGCCCGGCAGTAGGCTCATCATAAAGCATAATTTGAGGCTGTAAAATCAATGTTCTGGCAATACCAATCCGTTTTCGCTGTCCACCGGAAAGTTCAGAAGGCATTTGATCAATAGATTGTAATAAATCTACCGCCTCAAGTACAGTTGTTACTGCTGTGTTTATTTCTTTACGTGTTAAATGTCGATTTACACGCACCAACGGAAACTCTAAGTTTTCTCGAACGGTCATACTATCATAAAGCGCACTACTTTGAAATGAAAATCCTACTTTCAAACGCAATGCTTGTAAATCTTTTACAGGGATATCTTTCAAAGAATGCCCTAAAACCTCAACTAATCCACTATCTGCCTGCAGTAAACCAACGATGATCTTAATCAACACAGACTTTCCTGTTCCCGATCTACCTAAAACTACTAAATTCTCGCCCTGATACAAGTCCAGGTTTACGCCTCGCAAAATATGCAAATCACCAAAAGATTTATAGAGGTCCCGAATCGTAATAACCGGTTCATCGTATTTTATAAACTCTTTTACCTTCTTCATTATTGAGGTATTAACTGTAATATTTGAACAATTAGCAGCTCTTCTATAAAAATCAAGAACATAGACATTACCACTGCCCAGTTTGCTGCCCGTCCTACACCTTCTGTTCCTTTAGAAGAAGTATAACCTTGAAAACAACCTACTATCCCAATAGTGAATCCAAACACAAAAGACTTAATCAAGGATGAGAAAACATCTCTAAATGTTATAGCATCAAATACTTCTGTAAAAAAGACGGTTATAGTAGTCGCTTCATTTTGAGCAATATTCATTTGTGCACCCATCAGGGCTACAAAAGCAGTATAGAACATCAAAACTGGTATCATTATAGATGTAGCCACTACCCTGCTAACAACTAAAAATTTAAAAGGATTTGTCCCAGATACTTCCATTGCTTCAATTTGTTCTGAAACTTTCATGGATCCTAATTCTGCTCCAATCTGAGAACCAACTTTACCGGCAGCAATTAAGGCAGTAACCAAAGGAGCCAGAGCTCTGATAACAGCAATGGCAATTAATGCAGGCAGCATTGCTTGAGCTCCAAAGTCTGCTAAAGAAGGGCGAGATTGTTTCGTAAAAACTACCCCGATAATAAAACCTGTTAAAGAAATTAAAGGAAGGGATTTAACACCTATTTCATAGCACTGGCGAATAATCTCCTTAAACTCAAAAGGTCCTACAAAAACCTCTCTAAAAAAGCGCATTACAAAACGGTGTATTTCAGCTAGCTCTACAAGGTATTTATCAATCGTTTTTGAAATCATTTATCTATATTAGAAATGATAATTTTTGCTCTACAGCAATATCTGGCAAAATTAAAAGTTATATTATTAAAACAGCACAAATTATAAACTTATTTAACCTTATCTATTAATAAATACTTAACAAATATTAATTATTATTTTAAATTAAAATTAAACCTTAACCAGGTGAACTTTGTCATAGTGGCATAAACTTTGAATAAAATTGAATAATAATCGACAAAGACATGAAAAACATAAGCAATAAAATAATACTTAGCCTTTCGTTTATCTTCCTCTTTCTAGCTACGGGCCTAAAACAGGTTCAGGCACAAAACGATCAAGTTTCGTTCCAACTTTTCTATGACGAACTTTCTCCTTACGGACAGTGGATAGATGATTCTCAATACGGATATATTTGGATACCCGATGTGAGAGGAGATTTTAGACCATATGCTACAAATGGACATTGGATCAATACAGAATACGGAAATACCTGGTATTCTGATTATGACTGGGGATGGGCTCCGTTCCACTATGGCAACTGGGTATATAACAACAATTATGGTTGGGCCTGGGTTCCTGGATATGAATGGGGACCGGCATGGGTATCCTGGCGCCAAGGAGGTGGACAATATGGCTGGGCTCCTCTAGGACCTGGAGTAAGCTTTGGTATTAGCATTAATATACCTTTAAGTCACTGGATATTCGTACCGCAACGTTACTTCTTTAGTCCAAGGATCTATAGCTATTACACACCATTTAATAGATACAATAGCTTCTACAACCGAACTACCATTATAAACAACGTTTATGTTTATAATAACCGCAACTATTATGGCGGACCAGGAAGGAACGATTTAGCCCGCGTAACCCGTACACCTGTAAGAGTCTATAATGTAAATAATAGCAATCGTCCCGGCAGAGCAACTATTGATTCAAGATCGGTTTCAATTTACCGTCCGCAGATCAATCAGGCTACTCGTACAACAAGCAGACCATCTCGTGTTGCAAATACCAGCGATATTAGAAATGAACGCCCAACAGCAGTAGCACCAAGAAGTTCTAACAGACCGAATGCAACGAATAACACAGGAAGACCAGCAGCTACCCGGCCAGAACAAGGCCGTGCAACTACTGTACGAGGCAACTCTGGAAACTCAAATAACAATCAAGGTTCTTCAGCTACAGCTCGTCCAACAACGCAACGTCCTGTACGTTCAACCGCTCCTGTACAGCGTCAGAACAATAATAACAACAATACCCAAGGAAGGGCTACTGCTCCTGCCAGACAAACTACAGCACGAAATTCTTCTGCAACACAGCAGAGCCGTGCTACAACACAAAGAAGTACGCCTGCTCGTCAGGCTACACAAGCAGCTCGTCCATCAGTAACAAGAGTAACAAGTTCGAGTCCGTCAAAGGGTTCATCAGCTGCTGCTTCTGGAAGAAGTGCACAGCCGAGCCAAAGTAGAGCTCGTAGTGATAGGAATAGCAGATAAATTATATATAATATTAAAACAAGGAGGGGGATTGCTAATAGCAATCCCCCTCCTTGTTTTAGCACCTTAAAGATTATCTTTTGAAAGCAAATACAGAAGGGAAAGCTCCTGCAGTATAAGTAAGATCAACTTTATTCAGTTTCTTATTATAACGGCGAACCTTACCTAACTCTGAATAATTAGCATCTGAAAGCCAGATATTTCCATTATCAGAATCGATTGCCAAACCGTAAATATGATTCAGTTCGATTCCTTTAAAAATGTCAGATTCCTTTAAAGTCTCAGTTGTCAAATCCATTTCTAAAAAGGTATCTTTATCTGCTTTATAATTACTACTTACCAGATAAGCCTTATCTTCATAAAATGTCATCAGGTGTGCACCAAATTCATAGGTTTTATCTACTTTATTAGTCTTGGTATCTATTCTATATAAACGAGAAGGCACTGCAATAGTCCAATCAATTGTATTGTAAATATCTGCTGAACTTACATATATTTTATCCTTTCCATCGGCAAATATATTATCAATATTATCAGCAACAGTAATCGTAGTTTCTACCTTTAATGAAACAGGATCAATTACTGAAACCGTATTATCGTATTCTCCTCCTGTTATCGCATCTGCCCACCCGGCATTTGCAACATATAATTTGTTTCCTGATGCCACAATACGTTCTGGTGTTCTGCCTACAGCAATTTCCGCTACTACCGTTTTACTAAGAGTATCCAAAACAAACACATCGTTTTTATACGAAGTAATGAAAGCTTTCCCACTATGAAAAGCTATATTACGAGGCTGATCAACATTAATCGTTTTTACAATTTTAGCATTGGAAGCATTTAATATTTCAATTTTATTAGACTCATTAACAACAACATATAACAAACTTCCATAAATACCCATGTCATTAGCTATGTCACCCAATGCTTTAGGCTTAGTTGGATCTGAAGAGTTTGCTGTTCCATAAATATCAAGTGTAATATTACCTGTTAAGAAATCAATATAAGAAAGGCTGGCATTGTTTGCTTGAAAATCTCCTTCATTAAGCACATAAACTCCACTTATCGGATCCGACTGCTCATCCGGAGTAAAAGGCTTATCTTTTGAACAAGAAGTAAGAAAAGCAGACAGCAACACAAAAGCTGCTAAACGGGAAATATTAAAATTAATTTTCATGGTGATATATATATATTATTTAATAAGAAATTTGAAAACTGATACGATAATTTCTACCCGGCATCGGATAATTTCTAATGACGGTATAGTTGATATTTGTAATATTATTTGCTTCAGCTAAAAGCTTGTAATTCAGTTTAGCCAATTTATTTTGATACGAAACAGATAGATTCTGAATAAACCAATCCTCCATTTGATTCCCAGCAATATTGGTTCTCAAACTATAACGCTCTCCTGTATAAAGCACATTATAATTCAAACCGAATGCCTTATAAGAAGCTGCAATAAAACCAGACCCACTATTTCGCGGAGCATATGGTATAAACTGATTAAAATTAGCACCATTAGGTGTCTTATCTAAAGCTTTTTGGTAGGTATAGTTAACCCCTAAATCAAGATTAATATTCGCATCCATAGCCACATTACCTGATACGCCAAGATCAAGGCCATTAATCTCTACCCGACCTAAATTAACCATTGACCACCTGAATAAATTCGCTAAAGGAATGGCTGTGATTCGATCTTTAATACGATTATGATAAGCGTCAGCCTTAAACGTTACTTGTTGAAAACGACTATTAAATGCTTTTTGCCAGGTAAAACCAAGATCATATTGATTTACATATTCAGGATTCAGACTGGTAGAACCAATAATGGTATAATACGAGTCATTAAAGGTTGGAGCTCTGAAAATAGACTTAAAAAATGAGCGAACATATAGGTTCTGATCAGCAAACGGTTTCCATGATGCAGAGATAGAAGGACTTAATATCTGCTTCGTTCCTGCACTATTGCCAACGCGCACATTTTCTTTTAATATTGCTGTTAATCCATTAGCTTGAATTTGAAAGTTATTCTTTTTCCATTCAATAGCCGCATTAATCAATAAAGTATGTCTTTCCGGATAAGCAAAATCCTTCAAATCGGCATCTAATTTATTGTAGAAGTAATCAACTGATACAGATGATTTTAAAGTATTTGATAGAACAAACAGATTAGCTGCTGAAACATAAGCTTCTTTCTGCTTATAGTTGTTTTCCAGAAAGCCCTGTGTATTGTGGAAATCAGGATCTTTGTAACGCAAATTTAAGCGATCGTACTTTGCATTAATTAATAAACTATAGATATCATTGTACTTCTTCTCCCATCTTCCCTGAACAAAGAAATCTTTATCCCATTGCCGGTCGTTAGAATAGTATTTATTATCAACTGCAGCTCCTGGCAGCCCTCGTTCTGATGTATAATTATAAAGACGAATTTCCCATATACTACTATCTTTTAATGTACCCATCAGTGCTGCTTCTAATCGCAAAGCATCAACATCAGAGTTTTGTCGATTAATCAGTGTATCGGTATCACCTTTTGCATAATAAAAATCATAACGGCCATTAGCCTTAACCCATTCTGTATTAAAACTCACACTTGTATTTTTTGAAAGCTTTTGCTGCCATAAAAGGGATGGATTAAATAAGCCAAAATCTCCAACTCGTGCACCTACTTTAAGATGACTAGTTTTTCCTTCCTCAAACACAGGCTTTTGTGATTCTAATAATAAAGTTGACGCTGATGAAAAAGCTTTTGCAGGAATGAGTAGTTTAGTTTGTTGCCCATTAAATAAGGTAATCGACTCAATATTGTCTAACGAGAACTTCCCTAAATCAACTTGTCCATTCTGAGCATTATTAATAGCTATACCATTATAAAAGATCGATGTATGATTTGAGCTTAGGCTCCGAACATCAATTGTTTTCATACCCCCAATTCCTCCATAATCCAAAACCTGAACACCTGAGAAAAATTTTATAGCATCTGAAACAGAGATACTGTTTAAATTATCCAGATCTTTTTTAGACAAATGCTGTACAGGCATCGTAGAAGCCTCCTCTTTGTAGAAAGTTGGCCGGGTTATTTCAACCCTCCTCAAGGTATCCCCATAATGCACAGTATCCACCTGAGCTTTGAGCAAAGAAGGAATAAAGAGAAGAATTAAATACAAATAAACTCTAGACACAAAAATCAATTAAATACAGGGGTTCGAACGCAACGAAATTAAGCATGATGAATATATCAAGCTGAATCTGGCTTCAATCCCCGAAAGCCTTTATACAATTCATTTCATTAGGCAGGTTTTCTGACTTGCTCCTCCCGATCTAGCCTTCCCATTCATTTTGAGAAACAAACAGTGGCAATAATTAGATCTGATTAATAGAGCTTACAGCTGCGGGACAGTTTTGGATTTTCACCAAATTCCCTTTTAATAAAGTATGATATTTAATCATCTTTAACCAAATGCAATGCAAATATAGAATAAAGAAAGACACAAAGCTTAAACTCAGACATTTTTTCATTCACTACTGAGTTCTATCAGCCATTATTTCAGCTAATTTCAAACTATCCATGATGGTATATGTTTTGATATTAGAAAAGAAAAAGATACTATGAATCTTAATAACTTCACAATAAAAGCACAGGAAGCTATTCAAAAAGCCTCCGAAATAACAATAGGAAATCAACAACAGGCAATTGAACCGGCGCACCTTTTGAAAGCTTTACTTATTGTAGATGAAAATGTTATTAATCATTTACTAAAGAAACTTAATGTTAACGTTAATCACTTAAGTGATTTGTTAGACACACAAATTAATAGCTATCCAAAAGTAAGCGGAAGCAATGTTTATTTGTCCAATTCAAGCAATTCCATTCTTCAAAAGGCTCAGTCCTATTTAAAAGAATTTAAAGATGAATTTGTATCCGTAGAGCATTTACTTCTTGCTATACTGGATTCAAACGATAAAGTCTCTGGTTTATTAAAAGATCAGGGAGCAACGGAAAAGGATTTAAAGACGGCAATTACTGAATTAAGAGGAAATAGCAGAGTAACCAATCAGAACGCCGAAGCTACTTATAACGCTTTAAATAAATATGCTCGTAATTTAAATGAGTATGCAGAATCAGGTAAGCTTGATCCTGTCATTGGGCGCGATGAAGAAATAAGGCGCGTCATGCAAATCTTATCACGCCGTACAAAAAACAATCCCATATTAGTGGGTGAACCCGGTGTTGGTAAAACAGCTATAGCAGAAGGCATAGCGCATAGAATCATCAAAGGCGATGTACCGGAAAATCTAAAAACCAAAACTGTATACTCCTTAGATATGGGCGCATTAATTGCCGGAGCCAAGTATAAGGGTGAATTCGAGGAACGATTAAAATCAGTTGTAAAAGAAGTAGCTGAAAGCGATGGAGAGATTATCCTGTTTATTGACGAGATTCATACTCTTATAGGTGCTGGTGGTGGAGAAGGTGCCATGGATGCAGCAAACATTTTAAAGCCTGCATTGGCCAGAGGTGAGCTTAGGGCAATTGGAGCTACCACTTTAAACGAATATCAAAAGTATTTTGAAAAAGATAAAGCTTTAGAACGTAGGTTCCAGATCGTTATGATTAATGAACCTGATACACAAGATGCAATATCGATCCTAAGAGGTCTGAAAGAACGCTATGAAACGCATCACAAAGTTCGTATCATGGACAGTGCCATTATAGCTGCTGTAGAGCTCTCTCAACGCTACATTACAGACCGTTTCTTGCCAGATAAAGCAATTGATTTAATGGATGAAGCTGCTTCTAAATTGCGTATAGAAATGGATTCAGTTCCAGAAGCTGTTGATGAAATCGAGCGTAAGATTATGCAGCTCGAAATAGAAAGGGAAGCTATTAAGCGTGAAAAAGATGAGAAAATGGTTAAAGAACTAAGCCAGGAGATCTCAGACTTAGTTGGCGAACGCGATTCCTTAAGAGCTGCCTGGCAAAGCGAGAAATCTCTTGTTGATCAGATCAACCAGGAGATGCAGAAAATTGAAGATTATAAATTGGAAGCAGAACAGGCTGAACGTGCAGGTGATTATGGCCGTGTTGCTGAAATTCGTTATGGCAGAGTTAAAGAAGCTCAAGACAACGTAACAAAATTCAAAAAAGACCTGGAAGAATACCAATCAGAAAACAGGATGCTGAAAGAAGAAGTAACTGCAGAAGATATTGCTGGAGTTGTTTCTCGCTGGACGGGAATTCCTGTGACCAGA
Organism: Albibacterium bauzanense; assembly: GCF_004339765.1. Classification (GTDB taxonomy): domain Bacteria; phylum Bacteroidota; class Bacteroidia; order Sphingobacteriales; family Sphingobacteriaceae; genus Albibacterium; species Albibacterium bauzanense. Next base: position 175,405 of record NZ_SMGO01000003.1, read on the forward strand.
ATGGTTGAAAGTGAACGTGAAAAGCTTCTTAAACTAGAAGAAGAGCTGCATAAAAGAGTTGCAGGGCAATCGGAAGCTATTGATGCAATTGCCGATGCTATACGCCGCTCCCGGGCCGGACTGAGTGACAAACGCAGACCCATTGGTTCATTTATATTTCTAGGAACAACGGGTGTTGGTAAAACAGAATTAGCGAAAGCATTAGCGGAGTTTCTATTTAATGACGAGCATTTAATGGTTCGTATAGACATGAGTGAATACCAGGAAAGACATTCTGTTTCAAGGTTAATTGGAGCCCCTCCAGGATATGTGGGCTATGAAGAAGGTGGTCAACTGACTGAAGCTGTTCGAAGACACCCTTATTCAGTAATTTTACTCGATGAAATAGAAAAAGCACACCCGGATGTTTTCAATATCTTACTTCAAGTGCTGGATGATGGTCATTTAACTGATAATAAAGGGCGATTCGTCAATTTTAAAAATACCATCATAATAATGACTTCTAATATCGGCTCTCACCTTATTCAGGATAATTTTACCGATTTAAATGAGTTTAATCGTGAAGAAGTAATCGCTAAAACCAGAAATGAAGTATTTGAACTCTTAAAGAAATCCATTCGACCAGAGTTTCTCAATAGAATTGATGAGGTAATTATGTTTACTCCGTTAAGCCGTGATGAAATTGCAGAAATAGTTGCTTTACAATTCAACAACCTACAAAAGCAATTAGCTGAGATGGGAATCACAATTGAGGCAAGTCCGGAAGCTTTAGACTGGTTAGCACAATTAGGTTACGATCCTCAATTTGGGGCCAGACCGCTTAAACGGGTGATACAGAAAAGAGTATTAAACGAATTATCGAAAGAAATATTAGCCAATAAAATAAATAAGGATAGCAACATAAAACTGGATGTATTTGATAATAAATTCGTTTTCCTGAATAATTAACGGCTCAACTATTCGTTAAAATTAATAAAGGCACATTTATTGTGCCTTTTGCATTTACAACAGAATGGATAATAACACAAAAAATCAATCCGGCTCCAATGTATATCAAAAGGTAGTATTTGTTATCATCTCCTGCGGTATCGCATTGGGTTTAGCATATTTTATCAGCAAAGTTGCTTTCGATGAAATGCTAAATAAGGTGAATATAATTTCTACACCAAACGAAAAACTTCGCTTGGTGAGCCGTATCTCGCGTGATATATTACAAATAGATCAGGTGCAGAGAGCTCAGGTTTTAAATCATAAAGACTATAGCGGCTTTGCAAACGAATCTAACTTTATACTCCAATCGCTAGACACACTAAAAGGTCTGTATTCTATCAATAGTTTACAGAGTAAACGTATTGATTCCATTCGAGTTTTACTAAATGAACGAGATAAACTATTCAATTCTTACATCCAGGTAAGAAGAAACTTAGTAGATAATCAAGCTTTCTCAAATCAAATTAAAAACATTAGTTCCTTAATTCAAGAGGTCCCTAAGAGCGATAGTAAGATCATTACTACTGAAAAAAAGGTTACAACAAAAACGATAGACCCTTCCACTCAAGTCGATGACCGCGGATTCTTTGCCAAGCTTTTTGGTGTTAAGAACAAACCTGAAAGCAATGCTCAAGCAGACGTTCCACAAACGGTTCACGAAGAATTAAATGTTAAAATAGATACGATAGAGAATGTTCGTGATGAAAATACGGAAGCTAAAATAGATCAGGCCATTCAGGCCCTGGAAGCTAAACAAAGACAAAAAAGTGCAACATTTATAAACCACGAAACGGAATTAACCCTGGCAGGAAATATCCTGGTAAGTGACATGTTCAATATCCTGCATGAAGTAGAACAGGAAGCTATGCACCAAATGGAGTTTGAGAACCTGGAGGCCAGAACCGTGGTAAATCAAAGTGTAAGACGGATTAGCTTTATCTTACTATCTTTCTTTCTGATCTCTGCGGTATTGATCTATTTCATATTAACCGACTTAAGAAAAGGAACCAATTACCGTCTGGCGCTCGAAAATGCCAAGAATGCGGCCGAATACCATGGTGCTGCCAAGCAACGCTTTCTATCAAACATGAGTCATGAATTGCGTACGCCCCTACAATCGATAATTGGATATGCCGAACAATTAAAATACGCCAATAAAGACGCAGAGAAGATCAATGTTATATACCAATCGTCACAACACTTATTGCAAATTGTAAATGAAGTACTGGATTACAACCGCATTAATTCAGGTAAATTTAATTTTCAGAAAGAAGTACTCAACCTACAGGATCTTGCAGAGGAAGTAGCTACAGCCATGCGTCCGCAAGCCAAACAAAAGAATATAGAACTTAATCTTTCAACACGGATCGCGGGTGATGGATTGGTACTAGGTGATGCATTCCGTTTAAAACAGATCTTATTTAACCTGGTTGGGAATGCAATAAAATTCACAGACCATGGAGAAGTTCTATTACAGGTTACATCCACAGATTACGGTACAAATACTGATATTAATTACCGCATTCAAGATACCGGTCCAGGAATCCCAGCGGAAGATATTGATAAAATATTTGATGAATTTGAGCAATCCACGAACTCAGACTCAGGCATTCATTTTGGTAATGGATTAGGACTATCTATTGTAAAAACCTTAGTTAAGGCAATGAATGGCCAAATAGATGTAAAAAGTATTTTAGAAAAGGGTTCTGTTTTCACAGTAACCTTTAGTTTACCAACAGCCTCATTAGATCAAATTGCTCTTCCTGCCCTTCCAACATTAAAACCGGCATCTTCTTTCAAAAATACAGTCTGGTTGATAGACGATGATAACTTTATCCTGGATCTCTGCCATAGTATCTTAAGCAAGTATGGTATTGATCATCGGTATTTCCAATCACCTAAAGATGCATTGGATCACTCCTTTGATGAAAACCTGAGTCATATTTTCACAGATATGCGTATGCCCGAAATTAATGGCAAGGACCTCTATAAAAAACTCCGGGAGAAATATGATGGCTCAGTAAAAATCATTGCTTTCACAGCTCAGGCACTACCAGAAGAACGAAAAGATATTCTTTCATTCGGGTTTGATGGACTTCTTTTAAAGCCTTTTAAAGAAGCTGACCTGTTGGAAGCCTTAGGAATATTTGTTAATAGAAACGACTTTGTTATAGATGAAGATCAACTAGTTAAAGATAATCTGGAAGAACTGGATAAAGAATGGATTATCAAGCTCTTTACAAACGATACTGAAAAAGATTTAAAGGAATTACATGATAGCTTTCATTCTAAGAACCACGATAAAACCGAACTACTTATTCATCGCATGGCAGGAAGAACAGCACAATTGGGAGGAGATCATATTGCCTTTAAGCTTAGAAAGATGGAAATCGATCTCAGAAACGGAGAATCAATCACCTTACATCAAATAAAAGAAATCGATAATCTATTACAGCAGTTCATCTTAGACATTCATAAAAAAGAAATGTCCTAAGCATTTTATTTTCATAAAACCTTTTCTAAAATAATTGTTTTTATCTTAGCAGATAAAGCATTCCTACGTCCAATTTAACTCAAATGGCAAAAAATAACACATTTAAAAATATTCTCACCCAACTGATTACCGAAGTCTTACAAAAATCCGGTAATCAAGCTTTGAATTACAAGCAAGTAAGTGCAAAACTGAACTTGCCCGATCAAGACTCAAAGATGGGGATACAAGAAATCCTAAAAGCGGGTACTCGCTCAGGTATATTCAAAGAAGTAGCCAAAGGAAAATATATTCTTAAAGAACTGCGGACTGTACTTACCGGCAGAGTGGATATGACTGCTGATGGATCAGCTTATATTGTCACAGACGATGAATTTGAAGACGACATCTACATCGCTCCCAGAAAACTTAGAAACGCTCTCCATGGTGATATTGTAAAAATTCATGCCTATGAAAGTAAGCGTATAGGAAAGAAGGAAGGTGAAGTAGTAGAAATCGTAGAAAGAGCTCGAAAAAGTTTTACAGGAGTGCTCAAAGTGTCTCCACGTTTCGCTTTTCTAATTGCTGATGATCGTAAAATGCTTCATGACATCTTTATTCCTATTGAAGATTTAAATGGGGCTAAAGACGGTGAAAAAGTAGTAGTAACTATTACCGACTGGCCTGAAGGAAGTAAAAACCCGGTTGGAAAAGTTACTGACATACTCGGTGCTCAAGGAGAGAATAACACCGAAATGAATGCTATACTTGCTGACTACGGCTTTCCTTTATCATTTCCTACTGCCGTGGAAAAGGAAGCTGAAGAACTATCTGCACAAATACCTGCTGAGGAAATAGCAAAAAGAAAAGATTTTAGAAATAAATTAACCTTCACAATCGATCCATTTGATGCCAAAGATTTTGACGATGCTATTTCTTTCGTACAACTTGAAAATGGCAACTACGAAATCGGTGTGCACATTGCAGATGTTACGCATTATGTAAACCCGGATACAGCCTTAGATCATGAAGCCTTTGAACGAGGAACCTCGGTGTACCTCGTGGATCGAGTAATTCCAATGTTGCCAGAAAGGCTTTCAAATAATCTATGCTCTTTAAGGCCCAATGAAGATAAGCTTTGCTTTTCAGCCGTTTTCGAACTAGATGAAAAAGCAAATATTCTATCTGAGTGGTTCGGAAAAACAGTTATTCACTCTGATAAACGTTTAAGCTATGAAGATGCCCAAGAGCTGATTGAAAGCAAACAGGGTGAACTAAGCCAAGAATTAGAGCTCTTAAATAAATTGGCCTACATTATGCGTGATAAGCGCTTCAAAAGTGGTGCTATCAGCTTTGAAACAGCTGAAACAAAATTCCATTTAGATAAAAATGGAAAACCACTAGGAGTATATGTTCGAGAACGCAAAGACGCGCATAAACTCATTGAAGATTATATGCTTCTGGCGAACAAAAAGGTAGCTGAATTTATCGGAAAAAATCATAAAGGCAAAAGCAAACTAACTTTCGTTTATCGTGCTCATGATGTCCCAAAAGAATCCAGCTTGCTTAATTTCGCTCAATTTGCAGCTCGCTTCGGTTATAAAATAAACATGACGTCTAGCAAAGAAACTGCCCACTCCTTAAACCATTTAATGGAAGAAGTGGAAGGCACGAAAGAGCAGAATGTTCTTACCCAACTGGCTATCCGTTCCATGGCAAAGGCAATCTATACTACCAAAAGTACCAGTCATTATGGTTTAGGTTTTGATTACTATACTCATTTCACTTCTCCTATTCGTAGATATCCAGACATGATGGTACATCGCTTGTTAGAACATTATCTCGATAATGGTAAATCCGTAAGCGAGGAAGCCTATGAGAAAATGTCCGTACATGCGTCTCAAATGGAAAAAAGAGCTGCGGATGCAGAAAGGGCTTCCGTAAAATATAAACAAGCAGAATATCTGTTAGATCAAATCGGAACTGAATATATAGGAATTATCTCGGGTGTCACAGAATGGGGTATGTACGTTGAAATTGAAGAGAATAAGTGCGAAGGAATGATTCGACTGCGTGATATGACTGATGACTTCTATGCTCTTGATGAAAAGAACTATGCAATCATCGGCCAACGGAAAAAGAAAAAATATCAATTAGGCGATGAAGTTCGGGTAAGAGTTAAGAACGTAGATCTAACAAAAAGACAAATAGATTTTACCTTAGTATCATAAAAGTTTAGCTTTGTGCTTTTGACAGAAACTATGCAGGAGGTTAAGCTTTATCAAGATATTATTAATGAAGGTTTAAGAAATATTAAATTTCCAGAAAAGCCGGTAGATCTATACGAACCCATTCAATATCTATTAAGTATAGGTGGTAAAAGATTAAGACCAGCTTTGACACTTCTATCAGCCGAAATGTTTGATTGTGATGCTCATGCAGCTCTTCCTACCGCAATGGCAGTTGAAGTATTTCACAATTTCAGCCTGATGCATGATGATATTATGGATAAAGCTCCTTTACGTCGTGGGAGAGCAACTGTGCATGAAAAGTGGGGCACGAATACCGCTATTCTTTCAGGAGACTTTATGCTTATTCAGTCCTATCAATTCATTTCACAAAACGACCCTGCAGTCTTGCCATCCTTATTATCTGTTTTTAATCGCACAGCAGCCGAAGTATGTATGGGGCAACAATTTGATATGGACTTTGAGAAAAGCACCAACATCAATATCTCAGACTATATTGGAATGATCCGATTAAAAACCGCTGTTCTTATCGGAGCTGCTCTGCAATTAGGTGCTATTGTTGCAAAAACAGATAATAACAATGCAAATCTTCTATACCAATGCGGAGAAAACTTAGGAATTGCATTTCAATTACAGGATGACCTCCTAGATGTTTTTGGAGACAGTGCTAAATTCGGAAAACAAATTGGTGGAGATATCCTCGAAAACAAGAAAACATTCTTACTCCTAAAAGCACTGGAATTAGCAAACGAAGAAGACAGGCTTGAAATTCTATCCTGGTTAAATAAAAAAGAATATAACCCTGCAGAAAAGATCTCTTCCATCGTTAACCTATACAACAAGCTAAATATACAAAGCTATATTAAGCAAGAAATGAACCGATATACAGACATGGCTTTCTCTGCCCTGGCTGAAATCCCGATCGCAGAGAACAAAAAAGAACCTTTACACCGATTGGCTGAAACCTTATTAGTACGTAATCAATAATTCAATTCCTACATAACAGAAAAGGCTCAATTCATATGAATTGAGCCTTTTCTGTTATGTATAAGCTAGTGCTACTTATTCTGCAACAGGAGCTTCTGCTTTAGCAGCTTTAGTTTCTTTCTTTACAGCAGCAACTTTAACTTCTTTTTTCGCAGCAGGTGCTGCTTCAACAGTTTCAGGTTGTGCAAAAGGAATTACAGAAACGTATGATTTATTATCTGCTTTCTTTTTGAAAACAACTTTACCATCAATCATTGCAAAAATTGTATGATCTTTTCCTAAACCTACATTTTTATCAGGATGATGCTTAGTACCACGCTGGCGAACAATAATGTTTCCTGCAATAGCATCCTGACCTCCAAAAATCTTAATACCTAATCGTTTACTATGCGACTCACGGCCGTTCTTAGAACTACCCGCACCTTTTTTATGTGCCATTTTTTATATTTTTTTGGTATAAAATACCCGTTTTACAATCAATTATAATGAAATACCTGTAATTTCTATTTTAGAAAATTGTTGGCGGTGACCATTTTTCTTTTTATAGCCTTTACGACGTTTTTTCTTGAAAACGATTACCTTATCTCCTTTTAAATGTGACAAAATTTTAGCTGAAACCTTAGCACCTTTTAACGAAGGAGTTCCTACGCTAAATTTGCCACCATCTTCTGCTAACAATACATTGTCAAATTCAATACTAGCGCCTTCTTCTCCTTGTAAGCGATGTACAAAGATTTTTTGGTCTTTTGCAACTTTGAATTGCTGTCCGGCTATATTTACTATTGCGTACATTGTTAATTAATTAAATTGATGAATAAAATGAAGCGCAAAGCTAAGAATTTATTCTTCCTCTACAAAAAATATTATCGATTTGTTTTTAGGCCTGATTAACGATCTTGTGCATCGTTTAATAAACGCTGCATCTCCCCTACCAGAGACTTAGCCGCATCCAATAATTTAGGGTTCCCGTTATAATTAACATCCACCAACATCTGCTTACTCTTCTCCTTATAATTGAATTCTACATAGAAATGAGTTGATTTCTGAGCATCCTCCGGATTATCTGTCGAGGTCATATCATCCGGGAAATTCCAGAAACCCAATTCAGCTGCCTTATGGTGAATATAAATAAAGTCATCCTTATTTAAATGCACGGTAGTACTTACCAAAGAGTCACTTGCATTTAAATATTGATAGGTATTAGTCCTTGAGTCAAACTGGTTTATTAAATTAGTCCCTTCACCATACTTAAACACGATAGACTCCAGATCATAAGAACGATACGGCGCATTTTGAATCATTTTACTGTAGTAATAAACACAATAGATAAAGAACGATCCAAAAATAGATAAACTAAGAAAAATGGTCTTTGCGCGGTTGCTCATAAAGAAAAATTAAAATAATAAACGCAAAAATAGCTATTTAACCACAGCTTCACAACAAATCTGTTGAGACTCCATCTCAATTGCAGGTATTACTAAAAATCTCATTAATTTCATATCTTTGAATAAAACAATAAAAAGCAAGCTGAGCTGTCGCCGTAACATCGTGTTAAGGAGGAAAGTCCGGGCAACATAGAGCATCTCGCTTCCTAACAGGAAGGCAGTTGTAAAAGACTGACGGAAAGTGCCACAGAAAATATACCGCCTGCTTACATGTAAGCAGGTAAGGGTGAAAACGAGAGGTAAGAGCTCCCGGTTGTGTGTGGTGACACGCATGGCGGTAAACCCCGAGAGTTGAAAGGTCAAATAGGTTTCAAATCGGGAGTTGCTCGCTCCCTTTGCCATCGGCAAATTTGAAACGGGTAGACCGTTAGACCTTGCTAGCAATGGCAAGGCTAGATAAATGACAGATAAAGAATCAAATCTAAAACAGAATCCGGCTTATAGGCTTGCTTTTTATTTTAATAATATTGTTGCATTCTTACCCATTAATATTTATTCTTGCAAATAGTTTTGTGTAATATAAACCTTAGAATCCTGTATAAATGTCAAACAAGAAAAGCGGTACTAAAGTCTTAATCATTGATGATGAACGTGCAATTCGTAGTACTTTACGAGAAATTCTTGAATACGAAAATTATATTGTTACCGATGTAGATAATGGAATCGACGGTTTAGAAGTTATCAAAAAAGATAATATCAGTTTGGTATTATGCGACATCAAGATGAGCCGAATGGATGGAATGGAAGTTCTGTCTGAAGCTTTAAAGATCAAACCAGATCTACCCTTCATTATGATTTCCGGTCACGGAACCGTAGAAACAGCTGTAGAAGCAAGCAGAAAAGGCGCTTATGATTTTATATCAAAACCACCCGATTTAAATCGCTTGTTAATTACAGTACGCAATGCGCTGGAACGTGGCAACCTGGTTACAGAAACCAAAGTTCTTAAACGCAGAGTTAGCAAAACCCGGGTAATATTAGGAGAGTCTGAACCTATCAACCGAATTAAAGAAACCATTGACCGGGTGGCTCCAACAGAAGCACGTGTTTTAATTACCGGTGCAAATGGAAGTGGAAAAGAATTGGTTGCCAGGTGGTTGCATGAAAAATCAAACCGATGCGATGCTCCTCTTATTGAAGTCAACTGTGCTGCCATTCCATCCGAACTCATTGAAAGTGAACTTTTTGGTCACGAAAAGGGGTCATTTACTTCGGCTGTTAAGCAACGGATCGGAAAATTTGAGCAAGCTCATAACGGAACCCTCTTTTTAGATGAAATCGGAGATATGAGCCTATCTGCGCAAGCAAAAGTATTGCGTGCTCTTCAGGAAAATAAAATCACACGTGTAGGCGGAGAAAAAGAAATAGAAATTAATGTTCGTGTAATTGCTGCTACAAACAAAGATCTGCTTCAGGAAATAGAGAATGGCACATTCCGAATGGACTTATATCACCGCCTGAGTGTAATTTTAATTAATGTTCCGCCTCTTGCTGAACGTAGTGATGACATTCCTATTATTGCGAAAGAATTCTGTTCAGAAATATGCTCTGATTATGGAATGCCAGAAAAGAAACTGGCACCGGATGCTATAGAAGCTTTAAAGAGTTTACCGTGGACAGGGAATATTCGTGAACTAAGGAACATGATTGAGCGCTTAATCATATTAAGTGACAAGGTAATTACTCAGAATGATGTAATCATTTATGCAAATCCATCATCTGCACATCATAACAGCAATACTAGTCCAAGTCATAGCACTCCGCCTTCTCAAAATGGTCAGTCTGAAATCGATTACGATAAATTCGAATCATTTCAGGATTATAAAGACCAAACCGAGAAAAACTACATAAAATACAAGTTAGAAAAGAATGCCTGGAACGTGTCAAAAACTGCTGATGATATAGAAATTCAACGCAGTCATCTTTACAGCAAAATAGAAAAATACGGATTAAAGCGCGACAACTAATTCCACATTGGATTTTTAGGAAATTGGGCTATATGCGCATATTTAGGACCTAAATTAACAACCACTTCTTTCCATAAGTTCTCTTCATCATTCACAAAAATGATGTCGCTGTTAAAACTATTGCTTACTATCCAGGTATTTTCTTGAAGTTCCTGATCCAATTGACCAGCAGTCCAGCCAGAGTATCCTAAAAAGAATTTAATCTCATCTTCTTTAATGGAATTACTCGCTATCAATACCTTCAGCACTTCAAAATTACCACCCCAATAAATATTATCGCCCAGGTCAATACCACTATTCAACCGATCATAACATTTATGAACAAACTGAATAGAATCATGCCCCACCGGTCCGCCAATAAAAACACGGAAGTTGGCATTAGGAATATCTTCCATTACATCACTTAAAATTAATTCTGATGGTTGGTTAAGCACCCACCCTATTGTACCTGATGAATTATGTTCGCCTAGAAGAACAACAGAGCGATTAAAATTAGGATCAAGCATAAACGGCTCCGATACTAATAAACTTCTAATTTGAGGTTGAGTTTTGTTAATCATTTAAAGCGATTTATAGGTTGAAGGTATCACAATGATCTTATAAAAACAATACACAATAAAAAAATTACAATATACGAACTCCAATCCCGGGTCTTTCAGGAAGTTTTATTTTTCCATCCTCAATCCACATTCCCTCGTACAAGTCATTGGAAATCAATAAAGCCCCATCCAGATCAGCCCAGTCTACCACAGGAGCCAATTGAGCCGCTGCACTAATTGCACACGATGTTTCTGTCATACAGCCAAGCATAACTTTTAACTCCAATTCTCTGGCAAGCTCTACCATCCTTTTCGCTTCACGTAAACCGGTACACTTCATCAATTTAATGTTAATACCTGAGTAAACACCTTTTGCAAAATGAACATCACTTAATCGCTGAATGGCTTCATCTGCAATGGTAGGAATAGGGCTTCGTTCAGTAAGCCAGGCATTATCATCTACCTGCTCTTTAGGCATGGGCTGTTCTATAAAAACAACTCCCTTCTCTGCCAGCCAATAAGCCATTTCCAAAGCTTGTTCTTTATCCTTCCAACCTTGGTTTACATCGACACAGATCGGTGTATCTGTCAATTCCCTGATCGTATTAATCATCCTTCTATCACTATCCAAACCTAACTTAACCTTTAACAATTTATAAGGCTCCGCTTCGGCTACCTTCTTTCTTACAACCTCTGGCTCATCAATTCCAATTGTAAAAGACGTATTGGGTGTGTTTTCCGGATTATATCCCCAGATACGATACCAGGGCTGTCCCACTATCTTACCCAGCAGATCGTGTAATGCAATATCAACAGCTGCCTTTGCAGCTGTATTCCCTGTTTTTATATGATCTACATAGGTCAGGATATCATCTGTTAAGAACGGACTATCAAAAGAGGAAAGATCTACCTTTTCCAAAAAGCTTAAAACACTTTCATGACTCTCTCCCAAGTAAGGAGGCATCGATGCTTCTCCAAAACCAATATAATTTTCAAAAGCCAATGCCACCAAAACCACCGGAGTAGATGTACGAGAATTACTGGCTACTGTAAATACATGCTTTAATTCAAGAGAATAGGGCTTATAATACAAGGTGAACTTACCCATTTTCCGGGTAAAACCATCTTTAAACAAACTCTCTGAATGTGAATTATCTAACAGATTAACCATCTCTTTTTCGAAGCTATAAACGAAACAATATTACATAAAAAAACACCGAAATATTCGGTGTTCTCATTTATACTATTTAATAATTAAAGAAAAATCAATAATTATTTTATTGCGCCTACTTCTTGAACAAGCTCAATTAATTTATTTGAATAACCCCACTCGTTATCGTACCAAGCAACAACTTTTACGAAAGTGTCAGTTAAAGCGATACCTGCTTTTGCATCAAAGATACAAGTACGTGCATCTCCTTTGAAATCTTCAGATACTACTTCTTCATCTGTATATCCAACAATACCTTTCAATTCTCCTTCTGAAGCATCTTTAAAAGCTTGTTTAATTTGCTCATAAGTAGTTGAAGTTTTCAATTTAACGGTTAAGTCAACAACAGAAACGTCAGCAACAGGAACACGGAAAGACATACCGGTTAATTTTCCTTGAATTTCAGGGATAACTAAACCAACAGCTTTTGCAGCACCAGTAGATGAAGGGATAATGTTTTGGTAAGCTCCTCTACCACCTCTCCAATCCTTTTGAGAAGGACCATCAACAGTTTTTTGAGTAGCAGTAACTGCGTGAACAGTAGTCATCAAACCTTCAACAATACCGAAGTTATCGTTCAATACTTTCACCATTGGTGCAAGGCAGTTTGTAGTACAAGATGCATTTGAAACAATAGTTTGGTCGGCTCTTAATTCTTTGTTATTAACACCCATAACGAAAGTAGGCGTATCATCTTTTGCAGGAGCAGAAAGAACTACTTTTTTAGCGCCGGCGTCGATGTGTTTTTGAGCTGCTTCTTTTGTTAAGAAAAGTCCTGTACATTCTAATATAACTTCAGCACCAACTTCATTCCATTTTAAGTTTCCTGGATCTCTTTCTGCAGTTACACGAATAGTTTTACCATTTACTACTAAATGACCGTCTTTTTCTTCAACAGTTCCTTTAAAACGACCATGTGTTGAATCATATTTCAACATATAAGCCATGTAGTCTGGAGATACCAGGTCGTTGATTCCAACAACCTCTACACCACGTTCTATTGCAGCTCTAAAAGCTAATCGTCCGATTCTTCCAAATCCGTTAATTCCAATTTTCATTTTACTTGTTTTTATTTAAATAATAATTCAAAAGATTATGAATAGGCTCTCTAATGATAGTACCTATTTCGAAGTTATGGCCAATTGCCACATTTTCTAGTAATTCCTGATAGTCAAAGGCCACACTTCCTGTAAAACTCACCGTACTTATGTCGTGCCTTTCTCTTAATGGGATAAAATACTTTTTAAATAAAAGATTAAATCCTTTAATAACCAAATTCCTGATATAAATATTCTCTCGGTTTTCAAATGCAAACTCCGAGAATGAACTTAAAAACAACACAGGATTCGACTGCCTGTAAACTTTATCTAATATTAACTTGGCATCAAGCGAATACTTTTCATCAAATTTAAGAACAAGATCCGGAGGCATTGTCTGAGTAATATAATCTTGCAAAATATTTCTACCCAGCCAATTAGCAGAACCCTCATCTGCTAATATATAACCTAAACCATAGTTGTTTTGTTCAAGCTTTTTTCCATTATAATAGGCCGCATTAGAGCCGCTTCCAACAATCCCAACCAAGCCTCTATGATCTCCACAAGTGGCCAAAGCTGCAGCCTTTAAATCATGCCCTACAAAGACTTTCCCAAAGCGAAAGAACGAATTAAAAGCCTTTGATACAATAACCCGGTTCTCTCCCGAAGCGCCGGCTCCAAAAAAATAAATACGCTTTATCTTTTCGGCATAATTAATCAATGTATTATTCTTATTTAACAATTGTTCTATCCTGGCTGCATCATTATGATGAGGATTTATCCCCATCGTTTTAAATCCTGCAATCACTTTGCCCTTCTCAGCTAAACGCCAATCTGCCAAACGTGAACCACTATAAACAACTGCTATCATAATTAACTATCAAACTATATAGCTAAAATATGAGAAAGTTCAATCATATCTGGCGCCAATTTAAAAGCCTTATTGTTAATAGACTCTTCAATCGGAACATGTTGAATCTCATTACCTTTCAATCCAACCACTCTTCTTGTTTCTCCGGCTAGTAATAAATTAACTGCTGAAAAACCCAGCCTGCTCGCTAATACCCTATCAAAACTAGAAGGAGAACCACCTCGTTGCAAGTGCCCTAAAATAGTAACCTTCGTATCGTAAAAATCAAACTTGGTCTTAACGTGCTTCGCTATATTATAAGCACCTCCATTTTGATCGCCTTCTGCAATAATTACAATGGTAGAAGTCTTTTTACCTGCTACCGCACCTTCAAGCCTTTCGATAAGATCATCAATAGCCGTTTCTTTTTCAGGCATCAAAATAGCCTCTGCGCCTCCTGCAATCCCTGTATTTAAAGCTATACAGCCAGAATCACGACCCATAACTTCTACAAAAAACAGTCGATCGTGCGAAGCAGCCGTATCTCTTATTTTATCAATAGCTTCAATTACGGTATTGCAAGCTGTATCAAATCCCAATGTAAAATCAGAACCGTATAAATCATTATCAATTGTTCCCGGTATTCCTATCACAGGAATATCGTATTCACGAGAGAATACTTCAATACCGGTAAAAGTACCATCTCCACCAATACCTACCAATGCATCAATGCCTGCTGCTTTTATATTATCATACGCCTTCTTTCTACCTTCAACAGTCCGAAATTCAGAACAACGGGCTGTTTTTAAAATAGTTCCGCCTAATTGAATGATATTACTAACCGAGCGGCTGTTCATTTCAATAAACTGGTTATCAATCATTCCTTGATAACCCTGTAAAATTCCACTTACTTGCGTATTATTATAAAGTGCCGTTCGAACAACTGATCGAATACATGCATTCATTCCTGGGGCATCGCCTCCGGAGGTAAAAACTCCTATTCTTTTTATTTTCTGCACAAAAAATTAAATATCACGTCCAAATTATAAGATACGAATATAACGTGTATTTTTTACACTATCATAAAAAATTGTATTTTTTTTTACATTTTTGTATCAATCATAACAAAAATAGTAGTTTAATATTCATATCCATATAAATTCTAATATTTTGTATTCAAAGCTAACCCACCTTCAATCAACATTTACAGCCGACTGTGTTATCTTCGGTTTTGAAGAAGGCGAACTCAAAGTTTTACTAGTAGAACGTAATGAATATCCATACAAAGACTGGTGGGCATTACCTGGTTTCTTTGTTGAACATTCTGAAACTATTGACAATGCCGTAGAGCGAATTTTATACGAACATACAGGTCTGAGGAATATTTTCATGGAACAACTGTATACCTTCGGCGATCTAAAAAGACACCCCCAAGGACGTGTAATTACGGTTGCTTATTATGCTCTATTGCGCTTAAAAGGCCAATCAACGCTAAAACCGCATTCAACTTATGTTCGACAAGCGGTGTGGCATCCTGTCGAAAACCTTCCAGAGCTGGCATTTGACCACGCTCATATCATTGACCGCAGCTTAGAAAAAATCAGACAAAATATTAAATCTACTCCGATTGCTTTTGAGTTACTTCCAGAAAAATTCACATTAACCCAACTCCAAAAAGTGTATGAAGCCATTCTTGGTATCGCGCTCGATAAACGTAACTTCAGAAAAAAAATGCTAAACTATAACTTCTTAAAAGAGCTGGATGAAAAACAACAAGGAGTATCTTATCGGGCAGCAAAACTTTATAAATTTGATAAACGTAAATACGCTAAGATCTTCCAAAACGATCTGTCTTTTAAGAAATAAAGAACTTCATTAAAATATTTTTATTGCTAATTTATCGCATTCTTTAATTACGACAGAGCTTTATTTCAACAGCCATAAAATCCACACAAAAACAAGGTTTGATATTAATTTATCAAGCCTTATTTTTTTTCAAAGCATCTTCAATATTAGTTAATATCTCAAAAGGACCAAGCAAGGTTCAAACAGGGTTCAGACACGGGCGATAGGACTGCTTTGCCCCTGCTTGGTCCCTGTTTGAACCCTGTTTGGTCCTTGTTTGATTAAAATGAAATTTAAGCGATTATTTAATAATCCCAGAAATTGGATACAAAAAAAGGGACTCCCTGAATGGAGTCCCTTTTCTAGCTTTTTTAAAGAGCTATTTATTTTTTCATTTGATGAAATCTCACTAAATCATCTATTGGAGAGCGAATGATCTTACCCACTTTCATTCCGAATTCTTCAGCAGTCTCTTCCAAAACGTTTCTAAAGTTATAACCTACAGAACCAATGCAATTGAAAGAATAATCTTTGTAATTAGGGTACTTAGAAACTAAGTTAGTAAAGAAGTCAACAAATGATGTTTTAACAATATTTCTTGAGTATTCTATATTCACGTTGTTATCATAAACGAACTTGCTAAAGCCAGCACAGAAACGGTTAGCCAAAGGCTTAGTATAAACCCGGTCCATTACTTCATCAGGTGTAAGCTTATAGGTATTCCAGAATTCTTCACGAACATTAACAGGCATTAGTCCACGCACATAATCTGTCAGCAATTTTTTACCAATGTAACATCCGCTTCCTTCATCACCTAAGATATAAGCAGCAGAATCAATATTTAATGTAATATCATTACCATCATACAAACAGGTATTGGTTCCTGTTCCTAAGATAGCTGCAAAACCACTTTGTGTACCCAATAATGCGCGGGCAGCGGCCAAAAGGTCGTGACCGATAAAGATCTTTGCTTCTTCAAAGAAAAGTGCAAATGCATCTTTTATAATTTCTGCTTTCTCTTCATTATGAACCCCGGCACCATAATAGTAAACTTCTGTAATCTGATCGAGTTGTAAGTCATCCGGCAGCCCTTTTTTCAAGGAACTCTGAATGTATTCGCTGCTTACAAAGTAAGGGTTATATCCTTCTGTATTAAAATAGATATTTCTTCCCGAACCATCTATAAGACACCAATTGGTTTTTGTTGAACCGCCGTCAGCAATTATGATCATATGTAAATTTTATTTAAAATAAATCCTGTTATTATGCGTTAAATTATGGTTAATTCTTTCGCAAAATACGGCTTTCCTTATTTTTTACAAATTTTTATCAGTTTATTTTTTCCACGTTATTCCACGCGTATATGATAATCTGCGTTCTTGGGTTATAAATGCGTTATTTCAACAAATTTAAAGTTGCAAAATAGTGTGTACTTTTTACAATTAGTCACTGTTTAATTCAAGTTTTACTTAAAAGAAGTAATTTATTTATAGTTAAAGCAATTTATTAAATTTGTAAATGAACTAAAAATCACAGGAAACTCTTGACTCTTTGCATAGAAGAAAATAGCAAGTGAAATTTAGATAAAATTTAAGACAAATTATACTAATGAAAAAGATATTAGTTGCGAACCGTGGTGAAATTGCTATCCGGATCATGCGCTCTGCCCGTGAAATGGGAATCGCGACTGTTGCCGTTTTTTCAGCTGCGGATCGTTTAGCACTTCATGTACAATATGCCGATGAGGCTGTATACATTGGCGAAGCAGCTTCTAACCTGTCTTATCTTAGTATTGAGAACATTATCAATGCCTGCAAGGCAACTCATGCAGATGCCGTTCATCCGGGCTATGGCTTTCTTTCTGAAAACCCAACTTTCGCTAAAGCTTTACAAGAAGCGGGCATCAAGTTAATTGGTCCTTCGTCAGAAGCTATGGAGATTATGGGAAATAAGCTATCGGCAAAAGAAGCAGCTCTGCGCTATAATATACCAATGATTAAGGGAACTAAGAAGCCCATAAGAGATATTGAGGAAGCAAAAGTGCAGGCAGAAGAGATTGGGTTCCCTATTTTGATTAAAGCAGCGGCAGGTGGTGGTGGAAAGGGAATGCGCATTGTGAAAACTCAGAGCGAGTTTAAGGAAGAATTAAAATCAGCCATATCAGAAGCTAAATCTGCTTTTGGAGATGATTCTGTATTTTTAGAACGCTATATAGCTTCTCCCAAACATATTGAGATCCAGGTTCTGGCTGATGAGCATGGAAATGTGATTCATTTGTTTGAACGCGAATGCTCCATTCAAAGAAGACATCAAAAGGTCATTGAAGAAGCTCCTTCTCCAACATTAGATGCCAAGATACGTGAAGAAATGGGTGCCTGTGCCATTAATGTGGCGCGTTCTTGCAATTATGTAGGTGCAGGAACCGTAGAGTTTATAATGGATTCTGACCATAATTTCTATTTCCTGGAAATGAATACACGTTTGCAGGTTGAGCACCCCATTACTGAAATGATTACCGGCGTAGATTTGGTGAAAGAGCAAATTAAAATAGCGCGGGGTGAGGTTTTAGCTTTGCGCCAGGAAGATCTGAGTATTCATGGGCATGCCATTGAACTGCGGATCTACGCAGAAGATCCGGCCAATAACTTCTTTCCGGACAGTGGTATCCTGAAAACTTATAAACTTCCGGAAGGTCCGGGAGTCCGGGTAGATAATGCTTATGAGGCAGGGATGGAAATATCTGTTTATTACGACCCGATGATCGCAAAACTGGTTGTTTGGGCTGCTACCCGAGAAGAAGCTATACAGCGCATGAAGCGGGCAATTGATGAGTATCAGATTACAGGGATCGAAAGCACATTAGCCTTTGGCAAATTTGTAATGGATCATCCTGTTTTTCAAAAAGGCAGCTATACAACCAACTTCGTTGATTCGTATTTTAATACACGGACAATTTCTCCTAATAATGAAGAGGAAGCTAAAGTAGCCGCCATCATTGCCAGCCATATCTTTTCTAAAGAATTGCACGAAACATTAACTGAACCAAAAACTGTATCTTCTAACTGGAAGAGAAACAGAGTTAATTAAAATAATAATATGTTTACCGGGATAATAGAAACCATGGGTACCGTCACAGAGGTGACTCAAGAAGGAAGTAATCGTAATTTAAAAATAAAGTCTTCCCTATCAAATGAATTGAAAGTTGATCAAAGCATTTCTCATAATGGTGTTTGTTTAACTGTAACTGCCATTAATGAAGATGAGCATAGCGTTACTGCCATTAATGAAACGCTGCTTAAGAGTACGCTTGGGCAACTTAAAGTTGGCGATAAGGTAAACCTGGAGCGATGTACAGCTGTGGGTGGAAGATTGGATGGCCATATTGTTCAAGGGCATGTAGATCAAAAAGCGAGCTGTATTTCAAAGAAGGATGAGGACGGAAGCTGGTTATTTTCCTTCCGATACGATGCATCTATTGGAAATATTACTGTAGAGAAAGGCTCTATTTGCATTAATGGTGTAAGCCTCACGGTCTTTAACTCCGGACTTAATGAGTTTACCGTCGCTATTATTCCTTATACGCTTGAGCATACGAATTTCAAAGACATTGTTGTTGGAACTGAGGTAAATCTTGAGTTTGATATCATCGGGAAATATGTTTCCAAACTCTTGTCATTAAGAGCTTAATTTTTTCTTAAATTAGTATAATAAACTACTGATACATCTATCTATAAGAACACTGAGTTCAATATAATAATCGATGTTTAGCGAAAAGGAACAAAACATTTTCGCTAAAGGGTTGTTTTATCAAGTATTATTTAATATATTGATAATCAATCAAAAAAGAAAATTATGGATAAGTTGAAGAAGTTTGAGTTGATGGAAAAGATTGTCCGACAGATGCAGGATTTGAAAAACAGCCAGCAGGCAATCATTGAAAAAGTTGGAAAACTGGAGGTTGATAATTTTGATTTAAATGATAAGAACCTGGCGAAGGTATTATCGGATATACATCAGCGTACAGCCGACAATTTTGATTCAATTAATGAATTATTGAATGGTTTCTCTGATAAAACAGAAAACTTTGGTGAAAAAAACAACGTAGATAAATTAAAAGAACAACAAGAGATTAACGATATCAGCGGTAAACGCTCTTGATGCCAATATAACCCATAAACAACCATTAATCGCAATGCAAGGTACTCGCTTAGTAAAATTAGTTGTTTTTATTGCGATTACAGGTGGGCTTGCTTTCTTATTTAATTCAAAAATAGGTGACATCCCTCCCCTTGGAAAATTTCTAAATCCCTTTACGGGTTTTTGGCAAAATGCTGAAGACGTGGAGGATATTACAAATCAGTCTTTCATTAAAAGCGGGTTACAAGATAGCGTACGCATTTTGATAGATGAACAAGGGGTTCCGCACATTTTTGCAGAAAATGAGCATGATCTCTATTTTGCTCAGGGCTATATTACTGCAAAGGACCGGCTGTGGCAAATGGATTTTCAGACGCGTTATGCAGCAGGCAGGCTATCTGAAGTGGTTGGAAAAAAAGCACTTGAACTAGATCGGTATCAAAGACGAATGGGCATGGTTTATGGTGCTGAAGCCATGCTTAAGGAAAGTTTAAAAGACCCTCAGAGTAAGCTGATTATAGAAGCTTACTCTGAGGGTATTAATGCATATATTGAGGATCTATCTCCTCGCGATTACCCGATTGAGTTTAAGATCCTGAATTATAAGCCTGAAGAATGGACTCCGCTGAATTCTGCTTTATTGTTAAAATTGATGTCGGCTACTTTAGCCAGAGGCACCAATGAATTAGCGATGAACAATATCCTGGCAAAATATGGAGAAGAGGTTACCAATGATCTGTTTCCAAACTATCCTTTTAATGAAGATCCAATTGTTCCGATTGGAACACCCTGGAACTTTAATAAAGATACTCCAAAGCCTTTGATCAGCCCGTCACCGCTTGTTTCTTCAATCAAAAATAAGGACAAGGACAAGCAGGACTTTCTATTATCTTCTCGCTTATTAACAGCAAGCAAAGAAGAAAACATTGGCAGCAATAATTGGGCAATAGCTGGAAATCGATCCAGCACGGGCTTTCCTATCTTAGCAAATGACCCACACCTTGACTTAACGCTTCCTTCTATTTGGTATCAGATACAGCTTCATAGTCCCACCGTGAATGTATACGGTGTTTCTATACCCGGAGCACCCAATGTTATTATTGGCTTTAATGAAAATATTGCCTGGGGAGTTACCAATGTCGGGTCTGATGTATTAGACTGGTATAAGATTCAATTTAAAGATGATACGCATCAGGAGTATTTATATAATGATAAGTGGGAAAAGACGAGCCAGCGGGTTGAAGAAATAAAAATCCGTGGTGAGAAATCTGTTTTAGATACGGTTTACTATACCCTTCAAGGGCCAGTAAGCTATGCAAAAAATCAGAAACCGGCTGATTTCGGCATGGCGAATAACATCCCTGTAGATTATGCTTTAAAATGGGTGGCACACCTACCCTCTAATGAACTTAGAACATTTTACGAATTGAATAAGGCAAAAGATTACGAAGGTTATAGAAAAGCGCTTGTTTACTTTTCTGCGCCTGCCCAGAATTTTGTTTTTGCAGACAGGCAGGGTGATATTTCAATTACATCGAACGGGCTGTTTCCATTAAAGGAGAAAAGACAAGGAAAGTTTCTGCTGGATGGAAATGATACCACTGATCTATGGGTAAACAGGATTCCGGCAGAGGAGAATCCTACTGTAAAAAATCCTGAACGGGGCTATGTCAGTTCTGCTAATCAATGGCCGGTAGACCAAAGCTATCCTTATTATCTGGGATGGGAATTTGGCAGTTATGAACGTGCGCATCGGATAAATACTCAATTAGAAACCATGCATGCTGCTGATCTAAAGAGCTTTGAAGCATTACAGACCGACAATTATAGCATCCTGGCAGAGAATGTTTTAGATACTTTAGTGCATATCCTTCAAACCGATAAAGGATTAAACGACACAGAATCAAAGGCATTAGCATTGCTAGCTAAATGGGATCGTTTTTATGAAGCGAATTCTATAGCTGCCAGCGTGTTTGATACCTGGTACAATACCTTAAACAGAATGATATGGATTGATGACTTTGCCAGTGACGAAGAATTAATGCGCTATCCAAGTCGTGACCGAACGGTTCACTTATTATTATACGAACCAACATCGCCCTGGTTTTCTAATGACTCTACAAAACTAACAAGAGATGAAGTAGTGTCGGCCTCTTTTAAAGATGCCATTAAGCAGTTGGGAAAAAGCTATGGAGAGTTCGGTAACTGGGAATGGGGATCGGTAAAGAAAACTCATGTCCCGCATTTAGCTGATATCGGCGGATTTGGATCAAAGGTATTGAAGGTAGGTGGATCAAAGCACACGGTTAATGCCATGAGTGAAAGTAATGGACCGTCTTGGCGAATGATTGTGCTATTGGGTGAAAAGCCAAAGGCTTTTGGAGTAATACCTGGTGGACAATCTGGAAATCCGGGTAGTAAATTCTACGACAATCAAATTGCTACCTGGGAAAAAGGAGAACTCAATGAGTTACTATTTCTTGAGAATAGCGATCTGAACCAACAGGGTATAATTAAGCAGATTGAACTAAAAAAATAAAGGATTAAACATGTTTCTCTTTTTACTCATAATTGTAATAGCCTTTATCAGTCAGCTGATCTTCCCTTGGTGGATCATTATACCGATAGCGATAATTTGTTGCGGACTAAAGGCTAACTCCGCTGCATCGGCTTTTTTAAGTTCCTTTATGGCTATTTTTATCCTTTGGTTAATGATGAGTATGTTTTTGAGTTTCCAGAACGATCATATCCTATCTAATCGTGTGGGAGAAATGTTGGGATTAAAACTTGCCTCTTATAATTGGATATTGGTAGCTTTAATTAGCAGCCTGCCCGGAGCAATAACTGCTGGCTTTGCAGGCACATCGGGCTTCCTGTTAAGAAAGATTTTCAGCAATAATTGATACCTTTGTGGTATTAATTATGAATACACAGAAATTCTTTTCTATACAAACTGAATCAGCATTCAATGATATTGCGTTGGAGATTTTCAAGTTACAAGCAAAGGAATGCCAGGTTTATAACCACTACCTTCACTTTTTAAATGTTAAGCCTGATCAGATTACAGATATATCCGATATTCCTTTTTTACCCATTGAATTCTTTAAAACCCATCAAGTAGTATCAACAGATGGCCCGGCTGAACAAGTATTTTCCAGTTCAGGCACAACGGGTTCTCAAACAAGCAAGCATTATGTAAGTGATGTATCGATCTATGAAGAGAGTTTCAGAAAGTGTTTTGAACTTTTCTATGGGGATACCAAAGATGTAGCGATTTTGGCCTTGCTCCCTTCCTATTTGGAACGAACAGGCTCTTCTTTAATTTACATGGTTGATGATTTAATTAAAAGCAGCACTTGCCCGGAGAGCGGTTATTTTTTATATAACCATGATGAGCTGTATGAAAATCTGATAGCCCTAAAAGCTAAAAAAACACCTACTATTCTTTTTGGAGTAACTTATGCTCTTTTGGATTTTATAGAGCAATATCAGCTTCAGTTTCCAGAATTGATTGTTATGGAAACAGGGGGAATGAAAGGAAAAAGGAAAGAAATAATTCGGCAGGAACTACATGAGATTCTATGTGCAGGATTCGGAGTTCCTTCTATTCATGCTGAATATGGAATGACCGAATTATTATCTCAAGCTTACTCAAAAGGCAATGGTTTATTTACTTGTCCGCCCTGGATGAAAATATTGATAAGAGATATTAACGACCCCTTTAGCTATTTGGATACAGGAATATCGGGAGGTATCAATATTATAGATCTGGCGAATATCAATTCATGCTCTTTTATATCTACCCAAGACTTAGGCAAAGTGCATACCAATGGACAGTTTGAAGTATTAGGCCGCTTTGATCAGAGTGATGTTCGTGGATGCAACTTGATGATCCAATAACATCACTCTTTTAAATATTATTCAGCAATTAACAGGAAGTAATTCTTTTTACCACGCTGAGCAACCAGATACTTTCCATTAATCAGGTTATCTGTATTAATAAGCTGTGTAGGCTCATCGATCTTTTGTTTATTAATAGAAACTCCTCCACCTTGAATCATCTTCCGAGCTTCTCCTTTAGAAGGGAAAACAGAAGCATTCGTAGAAAGCAGATCTACTATATTAATTCCAGAGCTTAGTTCATCCTTAGCAATCACAAATTGAGGCACGCCTTCAAAAACTTCCAGGAGGTCGGTATCATTCAATTGAGCTAAGAACTCAAGAGAACCATTACCAAATAAGAAATCAGTTGTTTTTATAGCGGTATCGTAAGCGTCCTGACTATGCGTACGAATCGTAATATCTTCTGCCAATTTTCTTTGAACGAGTCTTTGATGAGGAGCCAGATCATGTTCTGCGATGATAGCTTCAATCTCTTCTTGCGGCTTTAAAGTAAAGATCTTGATCCAGTTTTTTGCATCTTCATCACTTGCATTTAACCAAAACTGGAAGTACTTGAAAGGAGAAGTTTTTGCAGCATCTAACCAAACAGCACCACCTTCGGTTTTCCCAAACTTGGTTCCATCTGTTTTCTTAATCAGCTTGGTTGTTAAACCGTATGCTGTACCGGCATCTTTTCTGCGGATTAATTCAGTACCGGTAACTATGTTACCCCATTGATCTGAACCGCCCATTTGAACGAGACAGTTATTGTTTTTCCAAAGATGGTAGTAATCATAACCCTGAATTAGCTGGTAGCTAAACTCCGTAAATGAAATACCATTCTCGCTCTCTAAACGTTTCTTCACAGAATCTTTAGCCATCATGTAGTTCACTGTAAGGTGTTTACCTACATCACGTATGAAATCAAGAAAGCCGTAATTCTTAAACCAATCGTAGTTATTGACCATCTCTGCCTGGTTTCTTTCGACACCAAACTCAAGGAATTTTTTCAATTGATTTTGAAGACAGGTTACATTATATCGTAATGTTTCCTCGTCTAAGAGATTTCTTTCTGCCGATTTTCCCGAAGGATCGCCAACCATTCCTGTTGCACCACCTACCAAAGCTACAGGCTTATGCCCTGCACGCTGGAAGTGGATTAACGTCATGATTTGTGTTAAATGGCCTACATGTAAGGAGTCTCCAGTAGGATCAAAACCTATATATCCGGCAGTTAATTCTTTATTTAATTGCTCTTCTGTACCCGGCATAATATCTTGCAACATGCCGCGCCAGCGTAATTCTTCTACAAAATTCATTCTATCTAAATGGGATACAAAAATAGTCTAAAGCGGTTAAATCTAGGTGTCTATTTTAGCATATCGTGCATTCCGTTCAATAAACTCTCTTCTTGGCGCTACCTCATCTCCCATAAGCATAGAAAATATACGATCGCTCTCTGCAGCATTTTCAATGGTTACCTGACGCAATGTTCTGGTTTCAGGATTCATTGTTGTAGACCAAAGTTGCTCTGCATTCATCTCTCCAAGACCTTTATATCGTTGAATACCAACACTGTCTTCCTTACCAGATCCTTTTAGGCGTTGAACCGCTGCATCGCGCTGACCCTCTGTCCATGCATATTCAAATTCCTTTCCTTTCTTCACCATGTATAATGGAGGATTGGCGATGTATAGATATCCGTTATCAATAAGTTCTCTCATATAACGGAAATAGAAAGTCAAGATCAACGTGTTAATGTGAGCTCCATCGACGTCGGCATCCGTCATAATGATGATTCTATGATAGCGTAATTTCGTTAGATTAAGTGCTTTAGCATCATCTTCTGTACCGATACTTACTCCCAAAGCTGTAAACATATTCTTGATCTCCTCACTTTCGTAGATCTTATGTTCCATCGCTTTCTCCACATTTAATATTTTACCTCTTAAAGGCAAAATAGCCTGGAATTCACGATTTCTTCCTTGTTTAGCAGTTCCACCTGCAGAATCTCCCTCTACCAGGTAGATTTCACATTTTGCAGGATCATTGTTTGCACAATCTGCTAATTTACCAGGAAGTCCGCTTCCGCTCATTACGCTTTTGCGTTGAACCATATCACGTGCTTTGCGGGCTGCGGCACGTGCAGTGGCAGCTAAAATTACTTTATTAACAATAATCTTAGCTTCGCGTGGGTTTTCTTCCAGGTAATTACCTAATATTTCTCCTACAGCTACATCAACAGCACCCATTACCTCGTTGTTTCCAAGCTTGGTTTTTGTTTGCCCTTCGAACTGTGGTTCTTGCACTTTTACAGAGATAACAGCAGTAAGACCTTCTCTAAAGTCATCACCGGAGATCTCTATTTTAAGGTTCTTAAGTAAGCCCGATTTCTCGGCATAGGATTTTAGTGTACGGGTTAACCCTCTTCTAAAACCAGCTACGTGTGTACCTCCTTCAATGGTATTAATATTATTAACGTACGAGTGTACATTCTCTGCATAGGTATCGTTGTATTGCAAAGCAAGTTCGACAGGAACTCCTTGCTTAACACCATCAATATGAATTGGTTGTGGAATTAAAGAATGTCTGTTACCATCCAGGTATTTAACAAATTCACTTAGTCCGCCCTGAGAATAAAACTCTTCCTTTCTAAAAGAACCGTCCTCTTGTTCGTCTCGCTCATCTGTAAGGGATAGCTTAATACCTTTATTTAAATACGCTAATTCGCGTAGTCTTCCTGCAAGCGTATCGTAATTATAAACGGTTGTTAAAGTAAAGATCGTTTTATCTGGATAAAAGGTAACTATTGTACCGGTACGTTCTGACTCACCAACAACTTTAACAGGATACAAGGGTTTACCACATTCGTACTCTTGTTTAAAGATCTTGCCTTCACGGTGAACTTCCGCAATAAGCAATGTAGAAAGAGCATTCACACAAGAAACCCCCACACCGTGTAATCCGCCTGATACCTTATAAGTATCCTTATCGAATTTACCTCCGGCATGAAGCATGGTCATAACCATCTCAAGCGCTGATTTATTTTCTTTCTTATTAATACCTGTTGGGATCCCTCTACCGTTATCTTCAACTGAGATTGAATTATCTTTACGAATAACAACGGATATGGTGTCGCAATAGCCTGCCATTGCCTCATCAATAGAGTTATCAACGACTTCGTATACCAAATGATGTAATCCCTTTACACCCGTATCACCAATGTACATGGATGGGCGTTTACGAACAGCCTCTAAACCTTCAAGAACTTGTATATTATCGGCTGAATAATTACTCTTATTTTCTTCGCTCATAAATTGATTTTACAATTCACAAAAATACGAAAAAATAAGCTAAATCTCAATTTGAAAGGGCTTAAAAACACATTATATTAGTCGATTTAAGCCTATTTATAATAATCTACATGACTATTGATTTAAATAGTTGGGAAATAACATGGAAATTTTATCTTTGCAATCATAGTAATCAAATTGAAATGAAAAACACACTCTTCAACGCAGGCTTAGCAATCGTATTTTCTACAGCCCTTATATCTTGTAATAGCAAAGGTACGGCTACTAATGCCTCTTCAAACGATAGTTTATCAGCTAATAATAGTGCAATTAAAGAAATCGTTTATGTAAACTCTGATTCTCTTTTGCACAACTACGAATACTTTAAAGATGTAACTGCAAGCTTTGAGAGCAAAACGAAAGCTGCTCAAGCTGACTTAACTGCAAAAGGTACTGCTTTTCAACGTGAAGTTGCTGAATATCAAGGAGCAGCAGGAAACATGAGTGCAGAACAACGTGCTGCTACAGAAGAAAGACTAGCTAGAAAACAAGAGGAACTTGGTCGCCTTAATCAAAATGCAAGTACTTCTTTAGGTCAGCAAGAAGCTGAAGAAAACGAGAAACTTTACAATAAGATTTCCGAATACCTTAAGAAGTTCTCTGCTGAAAAAGGATATAAATTAGTACTTACCTACTCTACTGCAAATCCAACAGTATTGTATGCTGATAAAAGCTTAGAAGTTACTAAAGAAGTTGTAGATGGCTTAAATGCTGAATACAAGAAAGAGAAAAAATAAGAATATCTTTAAAAAGAAGAGTAGCTCATTAATAAGCTACTCTTCTTGCCATTCGTCTCTTAAATTATCAATCTCTCTTCTATCTCTTTTTGTAGGCCTTCCGGCACCTCGATCTCGTTTTAATATAGGCATGTTAAAAGCCGATTTATAAGCTTGAGTTTCTTCTTCAGGTGTCAGATCCTGATAAAACTGAACAGCTGTCTTTGCATCTACTCGCTGCTTCAACAAACCAGTCACTTTTATAATCTTTCTTTCAATACCTTTTTGAACTTGAAAAGTGTCTCCAACCTTTACTGCATAGGCTGGCTTAATATTTTGTCCGTTTAGTTTTACCTTACCTGCATTGCAGGCATCGGTTGCCAAACTGCGGGTTTTAAATAAGCGTATTGACCATAAATACTTATCAATACGTAGTTTCTCCAATTCTTGCGCCATACACAAAAATATAAATTTCTTTAATGGGGCAATAGATTAATGCTTTTAAAACAGTTTTTCTTGTGGTGGTGTTGCTCCAGCTAATCTAAGATATACGGTTGTTTGTCCGCGATGGTGAGTTTGATGTTCAAAACACTTAGCCAATGCCGTGCCTTTTGTCATCTCAAAACGATCAAACAGTTTTGTATTTTCATTTAGTTTTTCAGGCGTCATTTTCTTTACACTATTAATGATAAAATCATATCCTTCTAAAACCAACTTTGTAACGTTTTCTTTTGATTTATCGACCGTTTTTTCTAAGCCTACCTTATCAGCAGGAACTTTTTCACCGGTTGCTGCAGAAGCAAAACTGTAGTTCGCATCTGTTAAATGCAGCATTTGTTCTGCAAATGAACGCATTTCAGCTGTAGGTTTTAAACCATAGCCTGATTCTGGCATTGCATCCAGGTATTCCTTTGTATAAGCCTTTGCTCTTTCCCAATCTTTCACGATTTCATCGACCTGACTTTGGGCTTTTGCCACAAATGAAAGACATAGAACAAAGAGAAGAACGGTGGATACTTTTAAAATTTTCATATGTGATTTTTTTATAATGTAAGTAACGCTAATTTAAGAAATATCTTCAAAAAATAGCATTCAAATAGATAGTCTTAACCGTTTTACTTATTTTTGTCTTTTATTAATTCTTTTTATTGGAAAATATCTATTTTCGTTCCAATATTTAGTCCCATAAACATTAAAATGGCCACAGAACTTAAAAAATTAATCGAAGATGCGTGGGAAGATCGCCAATTATTAGAATATAAAGAATATCAAGAGGCGATAGAAACTATTATCTTAAAATTAGACAGAGGAGAATTACGCGTTGCCGACCCTATTGGTAACCGTTGGCATGTAAATGAGTGGATCAAGAAAGCTGTGATCTTATATTTCCCTATCCGGAAAATGAAAGTTATAGAAGTAGGTCCTTTTGTATTCCATGACAAAATGAAGCTAAAAACCAATTATAAAGAATTGGGCGTTCGGGTAGTTCCTCATGGTCTTGCACGCTATGGTGCATTTTTAGGAAGAGGTGTGATCTTAATGCCCTCTTATGTAAATATTGGTGCTTATGTTGACGAAGGTACCATGGTTGATACCTGGGCTACTGTAGGATCGTGTGCACAGATTGGTAAGAATGTTCATTTAAGTGGAGGTGTTGGTATAGGAGGCGTTTTAGAGCCTATTCAGGCAGCGCCCGTAATTATTGAAGATAATTGCTTTGTTGGTTCTCGTTGTATTGTGGTAGAAGGCGTTCATGTTGAAGCAGAGGCTGTATTAGGTGCAAATGTTGTTTTAACAGCTTCTACTAAAATTATTGATGTAACTGGAGATCAACCTGTAGAATACAAATCTTTTGTTCCTGCTCGCTCTGTAGTAATTCCAGGTTCTTATACAAAACAATACCCGGCAGGGGAATATCAGGTTCCATGTGCTTTAATAATTGGTAAACGCAAAGAGTCTACAGATAAAAAGACTTCTTTAAACGATGCCCTGAGAGAACATAATGTTGCGATATAAATGAGCTCCAATTTTCATATATTCAAAAAAGATATAGAACAAGCTCTTGACGTATTAAGAAAAGGTGGAACCATATTGTATCCAACCGATACAATATGGGGTATTGGCTGCGATGCTACCAATCCTGAAGCGGTTGAAAAAGTGAATCAACTTAAGGGACGTGCTAAGGATAAAAGCTTAATTATATTATTAGATAATGACAATAAACTAAGTAGCTATGTACGTGAGATTCCAGATGTAGCATATGAGTTAATTGAATATTCGGATAAACCCTTAACGATTATTTATTCTGGCGCCAAAAACCTTAGTCCGAATTTAATTCCACCTGATGGAACCATTGGGATCCGGATTGTAAAGCACGACTTTTGTGAAGAATTAATACATCGTTTTAGAAAACCAATTGTATCTACTTCTGCCAATTTAACAAACCATCCATCACCAAAAAATTTCAGTGAAATAGATGAAGAAATTATTAAGGGGGTAGATTACGTTGTCAATTATCAACAGGAAGATCAACAAGAGAATTCTGCCTCAACAATTATTAAACTTGGACCTTCCGGACAATTCGATTTGATTCGAAAATCATAGATAACAACAATCATTTTACGAGAGATGCCAGCAGTGGTTCTCCTTATTATTTTGTGGCAGCTATTTTGTACTTTTGTGGCCAATACGCTTTTTTACCCGGTATAGACTTTCCCTATGAATGAACATTTACAACATCCTATCTTTAAAACCCTCGGAAATTTGGCTGATGCCAATGGAGTTGAGGTTTACGTTATAGGCGGTTTTGTTCGGGATCTGTTTATGAAACGGGATTCCAAAAACGATATTGATATTTTAGTTATCGGTAGCGGTATAGCTTTTGCAGAGAAGGTTGCTGAGGTTCTTAAATTAAAAGTTTCTGTATTTAAGAGTTTTGGAACAGCTATGCTTCATTATGAAAATATGGATATCGAGTTTGTTGGTGCCAGAAAAGAATCTTACCGATCAGACTCACGTAAACCTATTGTAGAAAATGGCACCTTAAAAGATGATCAATTGCGTCGCGATTTTACCATCAACGCAATGGCTTTAGGTTTAAATAAAGATAACTATGGGGAACTCCTGGATCCATTTAATGGCATAGAAGATATTAAAAACAAACTTATCAGGACACCCTTAAATCCAGCGGAGACTTTCTCTGATGATCCTTTACGCATGATGAGAGCCATTCGTTTCTCATCTCAACTTCAATTTGATATTGATGAAGAGGCATTAAATGCTATACAAACAAACAAGGAGCGCATTAAAATTGTATCTCAAGAGAGGATAATAGATGAACTACAGAAAATTGTGGGTTCAAAAAAGCCTTCAGTTGGGTTTGAGCATCTATTTAACACAGGACTTCTTGGAATTATTTTTCCGGCGATGGTTAATCTATATGGAGTAGAATCTATCAATGGGAAAAGTCATAAGGACAATTTTTATCATACCCTGGAGGTATTGGATAATGTTGCAAAAGAAAGTGAGGATATTTGGTTAAGGTGGGCTGCTATTATGCATGATATAGCGAAACCTTTAACCAAGCGTTTCGACGAAATACAAGGATGGACGTTTCATGGTCATGAAGACCGTGGAGCTAAAATGGTTCCGAAGCTTTTTGCCGAATTAAAGCTTCCTCTAAATGAAAAAATGAAGTTTGTACAGAAATTGGTCTTACTTCATTTGCGTCCGATTGTTTTAGCACAAGATGTAGTTACGGATTCAGCAGTAAGAAGATTGCTTTTTGAAGCCGGTGATGATATTGATAGTTTAATGATTCTTTGCCATGCCGATGTAACTACAAAAAACAAATATAAACGAAGGAAATATCGAGAGAATTTTGAACAGGTTCAACAAAAGCTCAAAGATGTTGAAGAGCGTGATCAAATAAGAAATTGGCAACCTCCAATTGATGGTGAGGATATTATGAAGTTCTTTGATATTAAGCCGGGAAGAAAAGTAGGGATTATAAAAAATGCAATACGCGAAGCCATCTTAGATGGGGATATTAAAAACAACAAAAAGGACGCAACCGAGTTTATGATTAAAACAGCTAAATCATTAGGTTTAGAGGCAAAGGACTCAAGCAAGCAGAACTAAATATTTTTTTAAAAATTTATAAAATCATTTAATTTTAAACATCTTCGCATAAAATTTCATTGATCATGGCAATTTATAGATTTAGAGTTACATTTGAAGATTACGATGAAGTAATTCGTGAAATTGAAGTGCTATCCAAGCATTCATTTCTTGATTTACATCGAGCTATTTTAGAGTCAGTTGGTTTCGACCCTGAGAAGCCATCCTCTTTCTTTATTAGTAATGATCAGTGGAAGAAGGGTGAAGAATTTGCATATTTGCCATCTGAAATAAAGATGCGTAAAGGAGTTCTCCTAATGGATAATACGCGTTTAAATCAACACATAGACGATCCTCATCAAAAATTCTACTATACATATAACTTTGAACGACCTTTTGACTTCCATGTTCAATTAATCAAAATTCTAGGAGAAGAGGAAGGCAAACAATATCCATTTTTATTTAAAAGTATTGGAAAAGCTCCTAAAATTTTCAATGCAGGCGGTATTCAGGAAGCACATTTAGGATCAGATGATGATGTCAAAAATGAATTCGATTTCTTAAATGACATGGCATATGATACTGAGGAAGAAGATGTTGACCTATTGGATGATGAAGAGACAGAGACTGATGAATTCTCAGACCCATCTGGTGGTGATGATGATTTTTAATGACTAATTTATCATCAAAAAATCTTATTTGTATAGTCGGCCCTACCGGCATAGGCAAAACTGCTTTAGCCATAGAATTAGCCAAAAAATATAGAACAGATGTAGTTTCTGCTGACTCTCGACAGTTTTATCGAGAAATGAATATTGGGACAGCAAAACCCGATGGAGATGAACTACAAAGTGTAACCCATCATTTTATCAATTCACACAGCATTCATGATAATTACTCTGCTGGTGATTATGAACGTGATGCTTTAGACTGCATTGATAAGTTATTTAAAACCACTGATACCCTAATATTGGTTGGAGGTTCTGGCCTTTTTGTTAATGCAGTATGCAAAGGATTAGACAATTTACCAAAACCGGGTCCTGGAATTCGTGAAAACTTAACCAGAATACTTCATGAGGATGGAATTCTTCCATTACAGGAATTATTGAAAAAGGTTGATATTAACTATTATAACGAAGTAGATATTAATAATCCGCAACGTATTATCAGGGCATTGGAGGTTTATGAAACTACTCAGGTACCATTTTCGGTATGGCGAAAAAAGGAAGCCGGATTACGTAAGTTCAATATAATAAGCATTGGCTTAAATACTGCTCGAGAAAATTTATATAACCGAATCAATCATCGGGTAGATTTAATGATACAACAGGGCCTCCTTGATGAAGTAAAAAACCTTTACCCCTATCGTGACAAGACACCCTTGTTATCAGTTGGTTATACTGAACTATTTGACTATTTAGATAATAAATATAGCTTGGATGAAGCTATTGAAAGAATAAAACAAAACACCAGAAGGTACGCAAAGCGTCAACTAACCTGGTTTAAAAAGAATGAGAATACAAAGTGGTTTGAGCCTAATGATTCGAAAGCTATTTCTGACTATTTAGAACTAATGTTAAGACAGAAAGCTTAGAATAAATCAGCTTACCACCGATACGCAACAGATAGGCCTGGAGAAAAAGCATGTATCTTATAGGTTCCGGATTTATATGTTTCAGGTATACCTGTCTCTGAATTTAAATCGCCTGTTCTCGATTGATTATTACCATACATCATGTTAGCATTTATTTCCCAATTAGGACTCGCTTTGTAACCAAAGCCTGCACTCAATACTATAGCATCACTATCTGGAGCATCTGGAGTTACATATCCGTCTTTTACTGGTGTAAAAAGATACGCTGTCCCTGCTCTTAAAGTTAGCTTATCAGTTGTATAGTGCTGAACACCTAACTTTATTGAACCTCCATTCCCGTAATTTCTTTCAGAACGGGTGTCCTGCAAGGCTGGAGTATTCATTGAATAGTCAAAAACAAGTTCTTTATACACTTTCCAATTAACAAAACTACCGTCAATTGCTATTGAAGTTCGTTCGCTAACAGGAATACCTAGTGCTAAGGTTGTAGTTGAAGGTAAGGGTATTTCTGAATCGAAAGTATTTCCTTCAGGAAAAACAGGTTTATAAGGTTCAGGCACATTAAATATAGCATCTCCGTTTTTCAATTTCGTTGTTACTTTCGAATGGTGTACAAGCGCGATAGATATCCCATTTTGTGTTTTATAATAGAGTCCGGCATTCCATCCATAACCCTTTCCTGTACCCGTTAATTGGGCATTCGCATCACTTCCATCGCTTAGGACCAAAGGAATAGCTTGCCGTAAATCAACCTCACCATAATTATAGATAAGCCCAAGACCGATTCCAAAATTCTCTGTAATTCGGTAACTGAATGTTGGCTGAAAATAAATGGCTTTTAAATCCACAGAGGTCAAACTATACTTACCAGACCAGGATTTATCCCACTCAACTAATCCACCAAATGGAGTATAGATCCCTAATCCTACTTTCCATTTTGCTTGATCGGGTCCCCAAAGTGCGTATGCAGCGAAAGGCGTAGCTATTTTATTTTTTACATGTTCTGTATCAGTACTTCCATCGGCCTTAAATGACGGCCTAAACATTGCTGCATACATACCTACACTTACTGAATTTTCATGCACTAGACTCATAGCGCCGGGGTTAAAAAAGACTGTTGACTCATCTAGAATCAGAGCTGCGCCAGCACCTGCCATAGCAGATTGCTTCACTCCCTGTAAATTGACTTGAAAACTTTGTGCAAACAGCAAAGCTGGAGAGCAAAGAAATAGTGCTAGAATTAGCTTTTTCATAAAAATTTCAATTAAGCAATAAAACAATTATTATTTAAAAACAGTCTTTTTACAATAGTGAAGAACAGTTGATATTGTGTTTTGTTCTAAAGGGTAAAAGGCATTAAGCTTCTGCAGTAGGCCCACCAAAATTCATTGGAAATGCTTGTCCATCGCGCGTATTAATTTTACCATGGACACTTTCGAATTTCTCAATATTATCTTCCATTGCTTTCATGAGGCGTTTCGCATGCTCAGGTGTCAAGATAATTCTCGATTTCACTTTTGCTTTTGGAATACCTGGCATTACTCTGATAAAATCCAATACAAATTCAGTATTCGAATGTGTAATAATAGCTAAATTAGAATAGGTTCCTTCTGCAACTTCTTCAGAAAGTTCAATATTGAGCTCCTGAGGTTTTTCTTGTTCATTCATAAATTAAATTTTAAATAAATATGCTAAAAAAAAGCCTGTTCAGAAATTCCGAACAGGCTTTTTTAAATTATTTCATTTATTATTCATCGTATTTCGATGCAAGAAGCTTTTCAAACTCTTCTTTCGAACCTACAATCATTCTATCGTACTTACGAAGACCAGTACCTGAAGGAATTAAATGCCCAACAATTACGTTTTCTTTTAGTCCTAACAAGTTATCTTGCTTAGCATGAATAGCTGCCTCATTTAATACTTTCGTAGTTTCCTGGAAGGAAGCTGCTGATATAAATGATTTAGTTCCTAATGAAGCACGGGTTATACCTTGTAAAATAGGGCTTGAAGTTGCCGAAATTGCATCACGCACTTCAACTAATTTCAAATCCCGACGTTTCAAGCTTGAATTCTCTTCACGTAATTTACGTGATGAAACAATTTGCCCAGCTTTTAATTCATTTGAATCTCCCGGATCAACGACAACTTTCTTATCGAACATATCATTGGTTTCCTCAATGAAATCCCACTTACTAACGTTATCTTTTTCTAAGAAAATAGAATCTCCTGGATCTTCGATATGAACTTTCTGCATCATTTGATGTACGATCGTTTCGAAGTGTTTGTCATTAATCTTTACACCTTGAAGACGATAAACCTCTTGAATACCATTAACCAGGTATTCTTGAACTGCTGCAGGACCCTTAATTTTAAGGATATTAGCAGGTGAGATTGAACCATCAGACAATGGCATTCCAGCTTTCACAAAGTCATTATCTTGTACCAAGATATGTTTTGATAGAGGAACAAGATATTTCTTGATTTGACCATCTCTCGATTCGATAGAAATTTCACGATTAGCACGCTTAACTCCTCCAAGAGTTACAACTCCGTCAATTTCAGTTACAACTGCTGGGTTTGATGGATTTCTTGCTTCGAATAACTCAGTTACACGAGGTAAACCACCTGTAATATCTCGGGTTTTACCTGTAGAACGAGGTATCTTAGCGATAATCGCTCCCACCTTCGCATTTTCTTTATCACTGATTGAAATATGAGCTCCAACCGGAATGTTATAATTACGAATCACCTCGCCATTTTTATCTAAAATCCGAATAGAAGGGTTTTTAGTTTTATCGCGTGTTTCAATAATTACTTTTTCACGGTGACCAGTTTGATCATCTGACTCTTCACGGAAAGTTACTCCTTCAATAATAGCGTCAAACTCTACTTTACCTGCAAATTCTGATATAATTACAGCATTGTAAGGATCCCAAGAACAAATAAGGTCTCCACGTTTCAAGATATCACCATCGTTAACGAACAAGAATGCTCCGTAAGGAATATTATTTGTCATCACGACTTTATTAGTATCTGTATCTACAATTCTGAACTCACCAGAACGTCCTAAAATAACGTGTTGTTTTTCTTGTGCACTATTCTCACGATCTACAAAACGAACGTTTTCAAACTCAATACGTCCATTAAATTTAGCTACAATCTGAGATTCTGCTGCAATGTTAGATGCAGTTCCCCCAACGTGGAATGTACGTAAAGTAAGCTGTGTTCCCGGCTCTCCAATTGATTGAGCAGCAATAACACCTACAGCTTCTCCCATTTTAACAGGTTTACCACTTGCAAGGTTTCTTCCGTAACAAAGTCCGCATACACCTCTCTTGCTTTCACAAGTAAGAACCGAACGTATTTCTAAACCTTCAACAGATGAACGTTCAATTTTATATGCTACTTCTTCATTGATATCTTGATCTGCTTTAACCAATAATTCGTTTGTTGCTGGATCGTAAACATCGTGAAGAGCAGTTCTTCCTAATATACGATCGTATAAAGGTTCAACTATATCTTCATTATCTTTTAATGCAGTAGTATAAATTCCTCTTAGAGTTCCACAATCTTCCTCAGTAACGATCATATCTTGCGCAACGTCATGTAAACGACGAGTCAAGTAACCCGCATCAGCAGTTTTTAATGCCGTATCCGCCAAACCTTTACGAGCACCGTGAGTAGATATAAAATATTCTAATACCGATAATCCTTCTTTAAAGTTAGAAAGAATAGGGTTTTCAATAATTTCTCCACCTGAAGCACCTGATTTTTGAGGCTTAGCCATCAAACCACGCATTCCGCATAACTGACGAATTTGTTCCTTAGAACCACGAGCACCTGAATCCAACATCATGTAAACAGAATTGAACCCTTGGTTATCTTCAGATAAAATTTTCATTACAGAAGCTGTAAGACGATTGTTGATACGTGTCCAAATATCAATAATTTGGTTATAACGCTCGTTGTTCGTAATGAAACCCATATTATAGTTATTCATTACTTCGTCAACTTCATTAGTAGCTAAGTCTATCAATTCAGCCTTAGCATCAGGAATATTTAAATCTTGAAGGTTAAAGGATAGTCCACCTCGGAATGCCATTTGGAAACCTAGTTGTTTGATATCATCTAAGAAATCAGCAGCACGTGCCATACCAGATATCTTAACAACTTTACCAATGATATCACGAAGTGATTTCTTGGTTAAAAGTTCATTAATATATCCTAATTCAACAGGAACTTTTTCATTAAATAAGACACGACCAACTGTAGTTTCAATAATTCTATTTTCAATTACTCCGTCTTCATTCTTAACATTTGCCTTTACCTTAATAAATGCATGTAAATCAACTCTACGTTCATTATATGCAATCATTACTTCTTCTGAAGAATAGAAAGTCATTCCTTGTCCCTTAACAATACGGGACTCATCAGATTTTCTACCTTTTGTAATATAGTATAGACCTAAAACCATATCCTGTGAAGGAACAGTAATAGGAGTACCATTTGCAGGGTTCAGAATGTTATGTGAAGCCAACATTAATATTTGAGCCTCAAGTATTGCAGCATTTCCTAAAGGTAAATGCACAGCCATCTGGTCACCGTCAAAATCCGCGTTAAACGACGTACAAACTAGAGGGTGCAATTGGATCGCTTTACCTTCAACTAACTTTGGCTGAAATGCTTGTATACCTAATCTGTGAAGTGTTGGTGCTCTATTCAGCAACACAGGATGTCCTTTAAGAACATTTTCAAGAATATCCCAAACGACAGGATCCTTGCGATCAACAATCTTTTTAGCAGACTTTACTGTTTTTACAATTCCTCGTTCAATCATCTTACGGATGATAAACGGTTTATAAAGTTCAGCTGCCATATCTTTAGGCAAACCACATTCATGCAGTTTCAGGTTCGGTCCAACAACAATTACTGAACGAGCTGAATAATCAACACGTTTACCCAATAAGTTTTGACGGAAACGACCTTGTTTTCCTTTAAGAATATCCGAAAGTGATTTTAAAGCACGATTACCTTCTGTTTTAACAGCATTAACCTTACGTGAGTTATCAAATAAAGAATCTACTGCTTCTTGCAACATCCGTTTTTCATTACGAAGAATAACTTCTGGAGCTTTAATCTCCAATAGTCTCTTCAAACGATTATTACGAATAATTACACGACGGTATAAATCATTTAAATCAGATGTTGCAAAACGTCCTCCATCCAAAGGTACTAATGGACGAAGTTCTGGCGGAATAATAGGAACAATCTTTACGATCATCCATTCCGGACGGTTTTCGATACGATCTCTGGAACCACGGAATGCTTCAACAACCTGTAAACGTTTTAATGCTTCAGTTTTACGTTGTTGAGAAGTTTCATTCGCAGCTTGATGACGAAGATCATATGAAAGCTGATCAAGATCTAAACGCTTAAGAAGCTCTTCAAGAGCTTCTGCTCCCATTTTAGCTACAAACTTCTGAGGATCTTTATCATCTAAATACTGATTTTCTTTAGGAAGGGTATCTAAAATATCCAGGTACTCTTCTTCCGTAAGGAAATCCATGTAATTAATTCCATCATCTTCTTTAATACCAGCTTGAATTACTACATAACGTTCGTAGTAGATTATCATATCTAGCTTCTTAGTAGGAAGCCCTAGTAGATAACCTATTTTGTTAGGTAAAGAACGGAAATACCAGATATGAGCAACAGGTACAACTAAGTTGATATGCCCCATACGCTCGCGACGAACCTTCTTCTCCGTAACCTCTACCCCACAACGGTCACAAACGATTCCTTTATATCGAATACGTTTATATTTTCCACAGTGGCATTCATAATCTTTAACCGGACCGAAGATCCGTTCGCAGAATAAGCCATCACGTTCTGGTTTATAAGTCCGATAATTAATTGTTTCGGGCTTCAAAACTTCACCACTTGATCGTTCTAAAATCACCTCTGGTGATGATAAACTAATGGTTATCGAAGTGAAATTACTTTTAATTTTACTATCTTTTTTGTAAGACATAGCTCTTTTTTAAGGGTACTAATCTAATGTGATATCTAAACCTAAACCTCTTAATTCATGTACTAATACATTGAATGATTCGGGAACCGATGGAGTTGGTAAGTTGTCGCCTTTTACGATTGCTTCGTAAGTTTTGGCTCTTCCTACAACATCATCTGATTTCACGGTTAAAATTTCTTGTAAAATATTAGCCGCACCAAATGCCTCAAGTGCCCACACCTCCATCTCACCAAATCTCTGACCACCAAATTGTGCTTTACCACCTAAAGGCTGTTGAGTAATAAGTGAATATGGTCCTATAGAACGAGCATGCATTTTGTCGTCTACCATGTGTCCAAGTTTCAACATATAAATAACACCAACTGTAGTTGGTTGGTCAAAACGATCACCTGTTAAACCATCATAAAGATACGTTCTACCTGAAGTAGGAAGTTCAGCTTTATCAATCCATCCTTCAACCTCTTCTGTAGTTGCTCCATCGAAAATAGGCGTTGCAAAATTAACTCCCAATTTTTGACCAGCCCAACCCAGAACAGTTTCATAGATTTGACCAAGGTTCATACGTGATGGTACACCCAGTGGATTCAAAACAATATCAACCGGCGTTCCGTCTTCCAAGAAAGGCATATCCTCGTCACGTACAATACGTGCAACAATACCTTTATTACCATGTCGACCAGCCATCTTATCACCAACCTTAAGCTTACGCTTTTTAGCGATATAAACTTTTGCCATTTGAACAATGCCTGAA
The DNA here is from genome assembly GCF_004339765.1 of Albibacterium bauzanense. GTDB lineage: Bacteria > Bacteroidota > Bacteroidia > Sphingobacteriales > Sphingobacteriaceae > Albibacterium > Albibacterium bauzanense. The sequence continues at coordinate 215,577 of NZ_SMGO01000003.1, forward strand.
GGAAGCTCATCTCCAACACTAATTGCAAACTTATCACGCTTATAAGCACCTAATTCTTCATTAAGTTTGATATTATAGAAATGCAATGTTTGTTTTATAAGCTCATTTTTATCATCGTCTGTAGTCCATTTGGTTGGATTAATATTCGCATAATCTAAATCAGCAAGAATTTTCTGAGTGAATTTAGCTCCTTTAGCGAATAACAATTCTTTATAAACATTGTATATACCTTGAGAGGTTTTACCATTTACAATATTAAAAAGCTTATCAACTAATCTTTCTTTAAGGACTTTAACTGCTTTATTAAAACGGTTATCAAGTTCTTCTAAGGCTGCTTTTTCTTCAGCTTTTGTAGTTTTCTTAGAACGAGAGAACAATTTAGTATCAATAACAACTCCTTGAATCGAAGGAGGTGTTTTTAAAGATGCATCTTTAACATCTCCAGCTTTATCACCAAATATTGCACGTAAAAGCTTTTCTTCTGGTGAAGGATCCGACTCTCCTTTTGGAGTAATTTTTCCAATTAAAATATCGCCATCTTTAACCTCTGCTCCTACACGAATAATTCCATTCTCATCAAGGTCTTTAGTTGCCTCTTCAGAAACGTTTGGAATATCTGGTGTTAATTCTTCTTCTCCACGTTTTGTATCACGAACTTCAAGCTCGAATTGATCAATATGAAGGGAAGTAAAGATATCCTGACTTACAACACGTTCAGAAATTACAATCGCATCCTCAAAGTTATATCCTTGCCAAGGCATGAATGCAACTTTTAGATTACGTCCTAAAGCCAGTTCGCCATTTTGAGTAGCATATCCTTCACAAAGAACTTGTCCTTTTGTAACTTTCTCACCTTTTCTAACGATTGGCTTTAAGTTAATACAAGTACTTTGATTGGTTTTCTTGAACTTAATAAGTCTGTATGTTTTAACATCATCATCAAACGAAACTAATTTTTGATCGTCTGATCTGTTATAGCGAATCTTGATCTCATTTGCATCTACATACTCAACGATACCTTCTCCTTCTGCATTAATAAGCGTACGAGAATCTTTCGCTACTCTGCCCTCTAATCCAGTTCCAACAATTGGAGCTTCCGGACGCAATAAAGGAACAGCTTGACGTTGCATATTTGAACCCATCAAAGCACGGTTGGCATCATCATGCTCCAAGAAAGGAATTAATGACGCAGCAATAGATGTGATTTGATTTGGCGCAATATCCATTAAATCTAATCGCTCTGGTTCAATGATAGGAAAATCTCCTTCATACCTGGCTTTTACACGAGGAGTAATAAAATTACCTTTTTCGTCGTATTCTGCATTCGCTTGAGCAATAGTTTTACCATCTTCATCCTCTGCAGACAAATAAATAACAGGTTCTTCTACAACAACTCTTCCGTCTTTAACTTTACGATATGGTGTTTCAATGAATCCTAAATTATTAATTTTAGCATGTACACAAAGAGAAGAAATCAAACCAATATTTGGTCCCTCTGGTGTTTCAATAGTACATAAGCGTCCATAATGTGTATAGTGAACGTCACGTACCTCGAATCCTGCTCTTTCACGAGATAGACCACCAGGTCCTAATGCTGAAAGTCTACGTTTATGTGTAATCTCGGCCAACGGATTGGTCTGATCCATAAATTGTGACAATTGATTAGTACCAAAGAAAGAATTAATAACAGACGATAAAGTACGTGCATTAATTAAATCTGTTGGAGTAAACACCTCGTTATCACGAATATTCATACGCTCACGAATAGTACGTGCCATCCTTGATAAACCTACACCAAATTGTGCATATAATTGTTCACCAACAGTACGTACTCTACGATTTGATAAATGGTCAATATCATCTACCTCAGCTTTTGAATTGATAAGGTTTATCAGGTATTTCACAATTGCAATAATATCTTGCTTTGTTAAAACCTTAGTCTCGTCAGGAGTATCAAGCTTCAATTTCCGATTAATCCTGTATCGACCAACATCACCTAGATCATAACGTTTGTCTGAAAAGAATAAACGATCGATAATACCACGAGCTGTTTCTTCATCAGGTGGTTCAGCATTACGTAATTGACGATATATATGTTCTACTGCTTCTTTTTCTGAGTTAGAAGTATCTTTTTGTAGAGTATTATAGATAATTGAATAATCAGCATTACTAGCCGCATCATCTTTTGATAAAATGATAGTCTTAGTACCTGAATCAATAATCATATCGATGTGATCGTCTTCCAGAATAGTTTCACGTTCCAGAATAATTTCATTACGATCAATCGATACAACTTCACCTGTATCTTCATCCACAAAATCTTCCACCCATTTTTTAAGAACACGAGCAGCTAATTTTCTTCCTAGTAATTTTTTTAAACCTGACTTACTAACTTTTACCTCATCAGCTAATTCGAATAATTCAAGAATATCTTTATCTGAATCATAACCAATTGCACGAAGTAAAGTAGTAACAGGGAATTTCTTTTTACGATCAATATATGCATACATCACGTTATTAACGTCAGTTGCAAATTCAATCCATGAACCTTTAAAAGGGATAACACGGGCAGAATATAGTTTTGTGCCATTTGTATGACGGCTCTGACCAAAAAATACACCTGGCGATCGATGAAGTTGAGAAACGATAACACGTTCTGCACCGTTGATAACAAATGTTCCTTTCGGAGTCATATAAGGAATAGTTCCTAAATAAACATCCTGAACAATTGTCTCAAAATCTTCATGCTCTTCATCATTACAAGATAAACGAAGTTTTGCTTTTAGCGGAACGCTATAAGTCAAGCCTCGCTCAATACATTCTTGAATATCATAACGTGGCGGATCAATAAAATAATCTAAAAATTCAAGAACAAATATGTTTCTTGAATCGGAAATTGGGAAGTTTTCAGAAAACACTTTGAACAGCCCTTCCTGGTGGCGGTTATCAGAAGTGGTTTCTAGTTGAAAAAACTCCATAAAAGACTGAAGTTGCACGTCCAGAAAATCAGGGTAATCAATAACCTTTTTGCTGGTAGCAAAATTTACTCTTTCGTTACGAATATCTTTATTTGCCAAGGGAATAAGAATTTAGTTTAAATAAACTGCGCGTTAGACTATATTTTTTATCCTAAAAGGAAACTTGCAAAGTCAAAACAAGTAATATTACTTTTTTCTCCAAACAGCAATAGACCCCGGAAGATTACCGGAGTCTAATGCCATAAGTACTATATTAGAGAACTATTTAATCTCAACAGTAGCTCCTGCTTCTTCTAGTTGTTTTTTCAAAGCATCAGCTTCATCTTTAGCAACACCTTCTTTTACTGGTTTAGGTGCACCATCAACTAATTCTTTAGCTTCTTTAAGTCCAAGACCAGTTAAGTCTTTTACTAATTTAACAACTGCTAATTTCGAACCACCAGCTTCTTTCAAAATAACATCAAAAGATGTTTTTTCTTCAGCTGCGGCAGCGTCACCACCACCTGCTGCAGGTCCTGCAACTGCTACTGCAGCAGCAGCAGGTTCAATACCGTATTCGTCTTTTAAAATTTGAGCTAACTCGTTAACTTCTTTTACTGTTAAGTTTACCAATTGTTCAGCAAACGATTTTAAATCTGCCATTTTATTTAAATTTTTTAATGTGCTTTATAATAAATAATAATTTCTCGAACCTTATAGGTGTCCGTTAACCTTCTCTTTCTTGTAAAGTTTTAACAATACCTGCAAGTTTGTTTCCGCCAGATTGTAAAGCAGAAATAACATTTTTAGCAGGAGACTGTAGTAATCCGATAATATCACCAACAAGTTCTTCTTTCGATTTCAAGCTTGCTAATAAATCAATTTTATCGTCACCAATAAACACTGCACTATCAATATAAGCGCCTTTTAAAATAGGCTTAGGGCCTGTTTTTCTAAGGTCTTTTATTAATTTAGCAGGTGCATTGCCGATTGAAGAAAACAATAGAGTAGATGATCCTTTTAAAACATCATTAAACTCTTCTGAATCTACACCAGCTAATTCCATTGCTTTTCGAATTAAGGTATTCTTAGCTACTTGCATTGAAATACCACTTTCGAAACATTTGCGACGGATGTCGGTTACTTTTACTACAGTTAAATCAGCAGTATCGGCAATATAAAAATTACCATTGGTCTTAATCTGATCTACTAAAGCTTCTACAATTTCTTGTTTTTCTTCTTTTCTCATGATTAGATTCCTGCTACTGATTTAGTTTCAACTTGTATACTTGGACTCATTGTTGATGAGACGTGTATACTTTTAAAGTAAGTTCCTTTAGCTGCAGAAGGTTTTAATTTAGAAATGGTTTGAAGAATTTCTAACGCATTTTCATAAATCTTATCTGCAGGGAAAGACACCTTACCTATTGAAGCATGAATGATTCCGGTTTTATCAACTTTGAAGTCAATTTTACCACCTTTTACATCAGTTACAGCTTTACCAACTTCTTGGGTTACTGTACCTGACTTAGGGTTTGGCATCAAGTTACGAGGGCCTAAAATACGACCTAATTTCCCAACTTTTGCCATAACACTAGGCATTGTAATAATGATATCAACGTCTGTCCATCCTCCTTCAATCTTGCTGATGTACTCATCTAAGCCAACATAGTCTGCACCGGCTGCTTTAGCTTCTTCTTCCTTATCAGGAGTACAAAGTACTAAAACACGTACGGTTTTACCAGTTCCATGAGGCAAAGTCGAAATACCACGAACCATTTGATTTGCTTTACGAGGATCAACGCCCAAACGAACGTCAATATCTACGGAAGCATCAAACTTAGTAGTGGTAATATCTTTTACTAAAGCCGAAGCTTCTTGTAACGAATATACTTTACCAGCTTCAATTTTGGTAAGTGCCGTTTTCTGATTTTTTGTTAATCTAGCCACTTTTTAAATTGATTTCTGTTAATTAATTGTTCCAGGGTGCATCTCCACTCACGGTGATACCCATACTACGTGCTGTACCAGCAACCATTCTCATGGCTGAATCAACAGTAAACGCATTTAAATCTGTCATCTTATCCTTTGCAATGGTTTCTACTTGTTCCCAAGAAACAGAACCTACCTTTTTACGGTTTGGCTCTCCAGAGCCTCCTTTTAATCCAGTCGCTTCAATTAATTGAATTGCAACAGGAGGAGTTTTAATGATAAAATCAAAGGATTTATCGGCGTAAACAGTGATGACAACAGGTAATACTTTACCAGGTTTATCCTGGGTGCGTGCATTAAACTGTTTGCAAAATTCCATGATGTTCACCCCTTTTGCACCTAATGCAGGTCCAACTGGAGGCGACGGGTTGGCAGCACCACCCTTCACTTGCAATTTTACTAAAGCACTGACTTGTTTTGCCATTTTTGATTTTAATTTAATTACTAAATGTTTGTTAGTAAGTTGGAAGCATATAACGTAACATTTACTTGTACTCTATTCTTTTTCTACTTGCATGTAGTTTAATTCAAGAGGTGTTTTTCTACCGAAGACCTTAACCATAACTTTAAGTTTTTTCTTGTCTTCATTTACCTCTTCAATCTCACCAGTAAAACCATTGAATGGACCATCAACAACTTTAACTGATTCTCCTACGAAGTAAGGAACATTGATGACTTCTGCTTGTTCAGACATTTCATCTACTTTCCCCAATATACGATTTACTTCTGCTGAACGAAGAGGGATTGCATTTCCTTCTTTATCACCTAAAAATCCAATTACACTATTAATTCCTTTAATAAGGTGTTCAATTTCACTATTAAGTGCAACTTCAATTAACACATAACCTGGATAAAAGTTTCGTTCTTTAGCAATTTTTTTTCCATCTCTCATTTGATAATACTTTTCCATAGGTATTAAAACCTGTGGAACCAAATGAGTTATACCCAAGCGATTAATTTCAGCTTCGATATATTGCTTCACCTTCTTCTCCTTACCACTTACGGCACGTACTACATACCACTTTAGTTTTTGATCTGCCATTAGTTATAATTTCTAGCCTACTGACTGATAAAACAATTTCAAAATAGAACTTGAAGACTCATCCATTGCTAAAATAATCAATGCTATAATTAACGAGGCAATCAGTACTACTACAGCAGAATTTTGCAATTCTCCCCAAGTAGGCCAAGTAACCTTATGGATCATCTCGTTATAAGATTCTTTAAAAAACTCAAGTACACTAGCCATAAAATATATACATTTTGCACGGGCACAAGGATTCGAACCCTGATCAAAGGTTTTGGAGACCTCTATTCTACCATTGAACTATGCCCGTAGTAACTTATAATAAAGTACCCTTGCTAATAAGCCGGGTACTTTATTGTTATTAATGTTTTACAGATTATAATCTTAAGCTGTAATTTCTGTTACTTGTCCAGCACCTACAGTTCTACCACCTTCACGGATAGCGAAACGAAGTCCTTTTTCCATTGCAATAGCGTTAATCAATTTAACATTGATAGTAACGTTATCACCTGGCATAACCATTTCAACACCTTCTTGCAAAGTAATTTCTCCGGTTACATCTGTTGTACGGAAATAAAACTGAGGACGGTATTTATTAAAGAATGGCGTATGACGACCACCTTCTGCTTTAGATAATACATAAACTTCAGCTTTGAAATCTGTATGAGGAGTTACTGAACCTGGTTTGCAAATAACCATACCACGACGGATATCAGTTTTTTCAATACCACGTAACAATAAACCTACGTTATCTCCAGCTTCACCTCTATCTAATATTTTACGGAACATCTCAACACCTGTTACTACAGATTTCAAGTTTTCAGCACCCATACCTAAGATATCAACTGTTTCACCAGAGTTGATAATACCTCTTTCAATACGACCAGTAGCTACAGTACCACGACCTGTGATCGAAAATACATCTTCTACTGGCATTAAGAAAGGAAGATCAGTTAAACGTGCAGGAATTGGAATGAAATCATCCACAGCTTGCATCAATTCTAACATTTTCTCAACCCACTGAGGCTCTCCGTTCAATGCACCTAATGCAGATCCACGAATTACAGGAACATCATCTCCTGGGTATTCGTAGAATGATAATAATTCACGAATTTCCATCTCAACTAGGTCTAACAACTCAGGGTCGTCAACTAAGTCAGTTTTATTCATAAAAACAACCAATGCAGGTACACCAACTTGACGAGCTAACAAGATGTGCTCACGAGTTTGAGGCATAGGTCCGTCAGTTGCTGCAACAACTATAATTGCACCGTCCATCTGAGCAGCTCCAGTAACCATGTTTTTTACATAGTCAGCGTGTCCCGGACAATCAACGTGTGCGTAATGACGCCCTGCAGTTGAATATTCAACGTGTGATGTATTAATAGTAATACCACGTTCTTTTTCTTCTGGAGCAGAGTCAATTGAATCAAATGAACGTGCTTCCGAATAACCAGCATCAGCTAGAACTTTAGTAATAGCTGCTGTTGTAGTAGTTTTACCGTGGTCAACGTGACCAATTGTACCAATGTTTAAGTGTGGTTTACTGCGGTCAAATTTCTCTTTTGCCATGTTGTATGCGAATTAGTAGATAAGTTAATTTTTTATTTTGGTTTCATTATTTACGCTTACGAGCCAATGATGGGACTTGAACCCATGACCTCTTCCTTACCAAGGAAGTGCTCTACCACTGAGCTACATCGGCTTGTTTGAAACACTAAAAAGTTAAGACCTCAATATCAAGGAATTAACTTTTTAATTTTCAAGAGCGGAAGACGAGGTTCGAACTCGCGACCTATAGCTTGGAAGGCTATCGCTCTACCAACTGAGCTACTTCCGCTTGTTTTAGTTTTATTTTGATTCGACAACCCCAAACATTTAAGGGATCGAATAAGACCCAACGTAGTCTCAATTTCATTGTGGGGGGAGAAGGATTCGAACCTTCGAAACCGAAGTAACGGATTTACAGTCCGTCCCATTTGACCGCTCTGGAACCCCCCCAACACTTAATTTCAAAAAAGCCCAATCGGCTTTTTAACGTGAGCCCCCTGCCGGGATCGAACCAGCGACCTACTGATTACAAGTCAGTTGCTCTACCAGCTGAGCTAAGGAGGCAATTTCAACCTAAAAGATTTATTTAGTGTCTATAATAGACCTTTTCCTTTAGGGACTGCAAAGATATACAAAGTTGTAATAAATCAAAAGAAAATTAAAACAATATTTTCTTTCTTATCACCCTTTCCCCTCTTTTCAGGCCACAAAGAAAGAAAAAATAAATCATTAAATTCTAACAATTTTTCAATTTCTTGATAAAAGTTCAAGCCAAAAATTGTTAGAGTTTAACAACTTGTTAACTCTTAATAAATTAGGTTTAGAATTAAAGAGAAGATTTAGCTTTATACCTCAAACTTTTGCCTGACAAATAGGTTATAATTCTCATGTTTCTCTACTGTCACCATCGTTCCTTTGATGATATAACCTCCTAAAGCTACTGCATCATACCATTTACCATCTATTTCTACTTTACCAGATGGCCGCAGATCAGTTCGTGCTATACCTTCTTTATCAATCAATGAAAAATCTACCACAGAAGAAACATAACCTTTTGATGAGTTTTGCTCATCTTCTAAAACTAGTCTCTTAAAGGTCCTGCTTTTTATAATACTTCTGCCAAAAATAACCGCCAAGACAATAGCTCCAACAATCGAAATAATTACCAACATAAATGATCTAAATAATAAGTTTGGCCCTGTTAATGAAAAATCAAAAACATCATTCGGTACCATACTGAAAGCAAAACTACAAATGACAAATGCAATTCCGGCAATACCTGCAATTCCAAACCCTGGTATGACAAATATTTCTAAAACTAACAATATGAGACCAATAATAAACAATAAAATCTCCCAGTTTGCTGCAAACCCCTCAATATATAATGGAGTAAAATAAAGCAAGCCAGAAAGTAACGCTACAATAAATGGGAGGCCAATTCCAGGAGAAGACATTTCAAAATAAATCCCTCCCATAATCAGAACAATTAAAAAACCTTGCACTGCAGGGTTAGTTAAAAAACCAATAACTGAATCAACCCAGGTAATTTGATGATCAATCAGAACTGCATTTCCTAAACCTTCAGCATCTAATATCTCATTGATGCTATTAACCTCGCCATCCGTAATACCCGCTTTAAGTGCTTCACCAGAAGTAAGACTAAGCAACTTACCTTTTTCCTTTAGACCAGGCACATCTACATCCGGATCAACAAATGCTTCTGCAATTCTCGGATCTCGATTAGTAGCTTCTGCCGTCGCCCGCATTAAAGCACGCATATAAGATTGATATTTCTCTGGCATAATCTCCCCTTCCCCATCAACTACACTTGCCGCACCTATACTAGACCCCCTGGTCATATAAATCTTATCACATGCTAAAGAAATCAAGGTTCCTGCTGAAGCAGCGTTGTGATTAATATAAACGATTGTTTTTATTGGAGAGTCCAATATTCTACTGCGAATAGAATCGGCAAAATTAATTAGGCCTCCAAATGTATTCATCTCAATAAGAATAGCATCTACATTCTCTGCTTCTGCCTTTAAATAAGCCTGCTGGGTAGTTCTCCATGCCGATGCATTAATCTCTTCACGTATAGAAAAACGATATACAGAAGCTTGTTCCTCTTGAGCTATACTTCTTTCAGTAAAAATAAATATAAAAGAAACCACACCTAAAAGCAATAAACAAAACCTTTTTAGTGTTTTAGAATTCATAAAGTATAGTTTTAATTATTAATTTTACCAATTGTAAATTGATAATTTGATTATAAATATACGTCAAATCATGCGTTATAATACATCATCGATCAATTCTTTTTAAACTAAAATAGGAACACAGCAGATTCTTAATAATTATTAGAAACGACTAAATACAAAAACAATATTTAAGACGTTCTTAATGCATATATAATCTGATTCACAACACGAAATATAAAATGAATATTAAATATATCAGTAAAGGGTTTATATTGGTTTTGTTTTTAATATTTGCTAAAACCTTGCAAGCTTCTTCCTTGGCCATTGATTCAATTGGAGTGGAAAACAATAATGGAAAACAAGTCATATTACATCGTGTAGAAGCCAAAGAAAGTTACTACTCTATTTCTCGAAAATATTCGGTTCAACCCAAGGATATTATCGCATTCAACAATAACAAATCACTCAAAATTGGTGATCTGATAAAAATACCAACTAACCGTGCTTTCGCTACCGCTACTCCAACGCCGGCTCCAACACAAAACACCGAATCAACTAACCAAAACAACATTCAATATAAGGTAGGTGCAGGAGAAACGTTATACACAATTTCTAAAAGATTCCAGGTTTCAATTGCTGAAATAGTTAAAGAGAACAAACTAAAGAATGAGCAGGATATAAAAGCCGGGCAAACAATCAATATACCACAAGGAGCTCCAGATCCTGTAATTGCAGAAACACCTGATGAAATTGAGGATACCGAAATTATTGAAGAGCCTTCAGCTTCACTTCCACTCCCTTCTAGTCGTTATGGACTAAGACAGGTAGATGAAAAAGGTATAGGCGTCTGGATGGATGGATTGAATGCCGATGAAGGAAATATGTTGGCACTTCATAAAACGGCACCAGTCGGTACGGTAGTCAAAATAACCAACCCCATGACACATAAAACTACCTTCGCAAAAGTTGTAGGTAAATACACTGATAATAACAATACGCGTGATGCAGTAATAGTTATATCGAAATCAACTGCCGATCTATTAGGAATACTCGATAAGCGCTTTCTTATAGATATCAGCTACGGCGTACCAGCAAATTAAAATGACAAAGCAATCTAACCAAAAACCCTATATAATAGGGGTTGCGGGTAATAGCGGGTCAGGAAAAACCTTTTTCCTGAATTGCTTTTTAAAACACTTTAAACCTGGAGAGATATCTTTAATATCTCTAGACAATTATTATATTCCAGCTGGCACCAAAACAAAAGAGGAAAATAAACGATATAATTTCGACTTACCTTCTGCATTTGACAAGGACGCTTTTTATAATGATATTAAGTCATTAATAGAATGGAAGACAATCACAAAAGAAGAATATACCTTTAATAACCCATTATTGAAACCAAGAGTTCTCGAAATTAAACCTTCACCAATACTTATAATTGAAGGTTTATTCATTTTCTATTATAAAGAAATCAATACATTAATAGATCATCGTATCTTTATGCATACAGATGAGAAAACTGCTTTAGCAAGGCGATTAAAAAGGGATTTTACTGAAAGAGGATATAACGAAGAAGACGTTCTATATAAATGGAATAACCATGTCATTCCTGCGTATCATCAATATCTGCTTCCTTTTAAAGAAAGCTGTAATCAAATTATAAATAACAGTATTGAAAATGAGAAAGACATTGATACTATCAGCAAAGATATTTCTGCTTATTTGAGACAAGCATTCTTTTAAAAAACAATCTAATATTTATGCTAATATTTTAGCTAAAATACACGTAGGTAATTCCATCTCCTCCCCGATCAGCGTGCTCATCCTCCATCCTATCAACCTCTTTATATTTTCGCAAATAATCTCTAATCATTTTACGAAGGATACCGTTTCCCTTTCCATGAATAATTTTCAAAGAAGGAAAACTCATCATGATGGCTTTATCAAGGTATTTTTCAATATCTGAAATAGCAGCTTCAGTCCTCATACCACGAACATCAATTTCCGGACTAAAGCTGGCAATACTTTCGGTCATATCAGTACCATGCAGCTTTCTTAAAGCTTTAGGAACATCTTTTCTAACGGTTTTTTCAACGCGATTCCTTTTAACTACAGAACGCAAATCTCCCATAGCTAAAATAAGATTGTCTTTAGCTATTTCCATAATCTGGGCAATTGTGCCGGTATCAATGATTTTAACCCAATCACCAATTTGAAACTCTTCTTTCTTTTCAGTTTTAACCACTTTAGCTGGTTTAACCAAATTCTTATCTAACTCTGTTTTAAGTACTTTCCTGAGTTCTCTGGTCTTATCTTTATCAGCATTCGACTCCTTGATTTCAGAAATAGTATTCTCAACCAATTTATTAGCATTTCGAAGCACTTCTTGCGCTTCTAATTTAGCTTGTTTCAGAAGCGTCTTTTTATTTTCTTCAAGATAAGCTTTCATAGACTCGTTTTCTTCAACGAGCTTAGCAAGCTGACTCTCTCTCTTTTGAAAGTTTCTCCTAGCTTCAAAAACCTCCTTCTTTTCACGTTCCAAGTCCACTAGCAAATGATCCACCTTCTTTTGCTGAACACCAATCTTCTGTTTCGCATTATTCAAAACATCATCTGGAAGACCAATTTTATGTGCTATTTCAAAGGCATAAGAACTTCCTGGCTTACCGATCTCAAGAATATACCGAGGTTTCATAACTACATTATCAAATAACATAGACGCATTTTCAATGCCTTCAGTAGAATTAGCAAAAAGCTTTAAATTAGAATAGTGGGTAGTTATCACTCCCCTTGCTTTCTTTTTATTAAGACTCTCTAATACAGCTTCAGCAATAGGCCCTCCAAACTGAGGGTCAGTACCTGCTCCAAATTCATCGATTAAAACCAAAGTCTTTCCACCAGAATTTTCTATGAAATAGCGCATCTTAGAAAGGTGAGCACTATAAGTACTCAAGTCACTTTCAATCGACTGATCATCTCCTATATCAGCAAAAATTAATTTAAAAACACCCATCTTTGAAGTAGGATCTGCAGGTATGAGTAAACCAGATTGAATCATAATTTGCAATAATCCAATGGTTTTCATACAAACCGATTTACCCCCGGCATTTGGTCCCGAAACTACAACGATACGCTGCTTTTCATTAATATTCACATATAAAGGAACAACAGTCAGTCCTTCTTTTCGATGGTTAAGGAATAAAAGCGGATGTCTTGCATTCCTCAAGCTCATAGAAGGTGTATTGTCAAGTTCAGGCATTTCAGCCTCTATGTCTATCGCAAATAAAGCTTTAGCACGAACAAAATCAAGCTTACTTAATAATCCATGATAAGATAATAATACAGAAGTATATGGTCTTAGCTCAGTAGTTAATTCAATCAAAATCCGGATCTTTTCTCTTCGTTTATCAAACTCTAAATCACGTAGCTGATTGTTCAATTGAAAAACCTCTTCCGGCTCTAAATAAACCGTTTGTCCGGTCGACGATTCATCATGAATAAACCCTTTTATCTTCCTCTTGTTTTCTGCCAAGATCGGAATACACAAACGACCATCGCGTATAGTTAAACTTCCATCAGCAGTCCAGCCTGCATCCTGTGCATTCTTGAAAAGAGAATCCATTCTTTTACGAGCCTCACGTTCTGCGCGTGAAATACTAGTGTATATTTCATGCAATTTTGGAGAAGCGCTTGGTTTCATCTTTCCATGCTGATCTATTACATTATCAATATTTTTGACAATGCTCTTCTCTACAGGCAAATGTTCAAACAAAGCTTCCAGGGCTTCATATTGACCATTCCTTTCCTGAAAGTAATGAATAACAGCAAAAACAGTCTTTAGAGAAAGTGATACTTGAAAAAACTCTTCTTCTGAAAGGAAAGAGCCTTCAACACGTATCTTTTCAACCAGATTTTTTATTGGATATAAATGATCAATTGGTAAAGGAGCATCATTAACAAGAATATCTTTAAATTCCTTCGTTTGTCTTAAAAACTTATCAATCTGCCCAAACTGATGCATAGGTTGAATCTTATCAACCATATCTTTACCCATAACACTCAAGCACCTCGCTTTAATAAGAGATTTAATCTCATTAAAACCTAATTTTTCGGCTGCATTTTCAGGATAGATCATGTCAAATATCAATTTTGAGTTTTAACTTCTCAAGAAGCTTGCTACGCTCCTCCCATGACCAAGGTTTTGGCTTTAAATCTGTTGAGTCCGAGTCTTTCCAATAAAGCAAATACTTTGCTATCTGAGACCTTATCGAATCATTTTTCAATCTCAACAAACTATCAGCAACATAAGCGTTTTTAATAGAGTCTCTAACAAATTTCTCTCTTTGCACCTTCCTGTTAAGCTCTTGAGCCGTAGCACCCATAGCTTTCAGTTGATTATCTACATCCGAATAAATACGATTAAGAACCTGAGGCTGAGACGAGTAATACTCTATACTCTCACGAACAATTACTGAATCTACATTATAATGCATATAAACACCTTTAATCAAATTCGCAGACATGCGCCTGGAAGAATCTGATGGCAGCGTATTCAAATACCCATCAATTAAGTGTAAATCTCTCAGCAAACCAGTCATTTCCTTCTCATTTATAATATGATCCGGTCGGTCTGATTTACAGCCAACTATAAAAATGAAAAAAAGTAAAATTCCTAAAAACCGTTGCATTTCTTAAATTAGCAGCAAAAATACAAATAATTACGCTGTTCGGGCATAAATATATAATCACATGAACACTTTTGAAAGGCTACAAGTTATCAACAAAGAGTTAGAAAATTATGACACCCAACTCATTGCAGTTTCAAAAACAAAATCGGTTGAAGAAATCTTAGAAGTCTATAAAGAAGGACAGCGTCATTTCGGAGAAAATCAGGTTCAAGAATTAAATGAAAAATATGACAAACTCCCAAATGATATTATTTGGCATCAAATTGGAAGCTTACAAAGAAACAAGGTAAAATACATTGCGCCCTATATTGGTGTCATCCATTCTGTGGATAGCCTAAAGCTCTTGCAGGAAATAAATAAACAAGCATTAAAAGCAAAACGAATTATTGATTGTCTTTTGCAAATTCAGATATCAGATGAAGACACAAAATCCGGACTTGATTATGCCGATACCATCGAGTTGCTGAGATCAGATGAATATCAGGAAATGAAGAATATTCGAATTATTGGACTGATGGGGATTGCATCTAATACTCCGAATACTAAAATGATAAAAGAAGAATTTCATGATCTTAAGGTTCTCTTTAACGGGATTAAAGAAAGCTTCTTCAGAAATGAAGATTCCTTTAAAGAATTATCAATGGGCATGTCGTCAGATTATAAAATAGCCCTTGAAGAAGGAAGTACCATGGTTCGTATTGGAAGTTTAATTTTCGGAGCTCGAGATTATAGCAAAAATTAAAGAATGGTTCATCAATTAAGAAAAGCTCAGAAACAAGATTGTCCTCGCTTACTTGAATTAGTAAAAGAATTGGCTGAATATGAAAAAGCTCCTCAAGAAGTAACCGTAAGTATCGAAGAATTTGAAGAAGCCGGATTCGGATCTAATCCTGTTTGGGAAGCATATATTATTGAAATAGAAGGAAACATAGAGGCGATGGCTCTATATTACACTAGATACTCTACCTGGAAAGGGAGAAGAATTTATCTTGAAGACATCATTGTAACTGATAAACACAGAGGCAAAGGTTTTGGGAAGTTACTTTTCGAAAAAGTTCTGCAAATAAGTAAGGACAATGGATATTCTGGATTAGTCTGGCAAGTACTCGACTGGAACGAACCAGCTTTAAACTTTTACAGAAAATATAAAGCTGAGTTTGATAAAGGCTGGTTAAATGGATCTATAACTAATAATTAAATAATACATTATGTATAAATCAACTCTATATATAGCTTCAATAGCTCTGATTCTTCTGTTTTCTTGTAATACAAACAACGATGAAAATAGTACTTCTAATGCTCAGCCTGATACGTTAGTATACAGCATAGAAAACTATTACTTAGAAAGTAAGCTTGAAAGCAAAGGAGTAGATTCCGTTAACGAAAAAACTTATTTTGAAGCCACCTATCCACGTTTTCAAGATGATACAATAAACGGTTATATTAATAAACTAATCACTCTAAACGATAACCCTGATAAACATTATAATTCCATGGAAGAAGCCGGACAAGGCTTTATTAAGGGTTATGAAGATTACCAAAAGCTTGATTATAGCAGTCCTTGGGCCTGGTATAGTAAAATAAAAGCAAGCGTTCCCGAAAATCACAAGTCATATCTAGGCATACAGGTATATCATGAAGACTTTATGGGTGGTGCTCACGGCAATTATGGAACTATTTTTAGCAATTTCAATTTGCTTTCGAAAAAAGAAATAACAATTCAGGATATTATTCTTAATAATAAAATGGATTCACTAACACTAGTTGCGGAACAAATATTTAAGGAAAATGAAGGAATTGATAGTCTTCAAAATTCATTTCCTAATTACTTTTTCGAAGACGGAAAATTTTCTTTGAATAATAATTTCTTACTACAAGAAAACAGCATATTATTTCTTTATAATATATACGAAATTAAAGCTTATGTAGAAGGTGTAACCAAACTAGAGATTCCTTTTAGTAAAATAAATAACTTTCTAACTCCACAAGCAAAAGAGATCCTTGGAATCAAATAAAAGCAGTATAAATCAAATGCAAGTATTTAAATTTGGTGGTGCATCAGTTAAAAATGCAGAGAGCATAAAGAACCTGGCTCGAATAATTGAAATGTATAAAGATGATGCCCTGCTTGTCATTGTTTCTGCAATGGACAAAACTACAAACAGGCTCGAGAATCTATTAAATGCATATTTCAATCAGCATGATAACGTTCATGAAATATTCGATGAAATAAAGAACTTTCATTACAAAATTCTAGAAGACCTCTTCCATGATAAATCTAATCCAATATTTAATGATGTAGCAAACACATTTGTCGAAATCGATTGGATAATTGAAGAAGAACCACAAGATGAATATGATTATCTGTACGATCAGATAGTCTCTATTGGCGAAATGGTTTCTACAAGAATTGTGAATGCCTATTTGCAACAACAGAATCTTCCAACCAAATGGTTAGATGTTCGAAACTATATTCATACTGATAATACGTACCGGGAAGGAAATATAGATTGGTTAAAAACTGAGGAGTCTATACAAAAAGATATTCCTCAACTATTAGAAAATTACATTCCAATAACTCAAGGCTTCTTAGGTGGAACGTCAGAAAACTTTACAACAACATTAGGAAGAGAAGGCTCTGATTATTCGGCAGCTGTTTTTGCTGCTTGTTTAAATGCTGAATCTGTTACTATTTGGAAAGATGTACCTGGCGTTCTAAATGCCGATCCAAAATGGTTTAATTCTACTGAACTTATATCTGAATTATCTTATGTAGATGCTATTGAACTAAGCTACTATGGAGCCAGTGTTATTCACCCGAAAACCATTAAGCCACTAGAAAATAAAGGAATTATACTTAATGTCAGATCTTTTATCGACATCAATAATGCAGGAACGATCATCCGTAAAACCAAAGACCACTTATCAATTCCTTCTTTCATTTTCAAAATTGACCAGGTCTTGATTTCTATACTACCAAAAGATTTCTCATTTATCCTTGAAGATAACCTAAGTCAGATTTTCAGTCTATTTTATAAGTATAAGGTGAAAATTAATATGATGCATAATAGTGCTATTAATTTCTCAGTTAGTGTAGATAACGATTCTGAAAAGATTTCAAAACTTATTGAAGAACTTCGTAAAGATTTTAAAGTTTCCTATAAAGAAAATCTTGAATTAGCCACAATCCGCTATTATAATCAAGATACCATTGATCGAGTATTAGTAAACAAAGAAATTATCTTAGAAGTAAAAAACTCGTACACCTGTCAAATGCTAATTGGTAATAAAGCATTAAATTAATTTATGAACCGCGAAGTATTAACACCAGCGGTACAACGCTTTCTATTAGAAAAAGCAAATGCAGATCCGCGTAAAATAGCCTTGACAAAGAGCCCCTATGAGAAAGTGAGCAGTTCAGAGTTAGCAATTCAAATCGAATCAAGACAAAAAGCAAAGAAAAAACTCCCTCTTTGGTTTAATAGCGACGCTATTTACTACCCTCCTGCTATATCTATCGAACAGGCATCTTCAGAAACAACGGCTCTTTACAAAAGCAAACTTATACCTAAGAATAGCACAGTAATAGATCTGACTGGAGGTTTTGGGGTAGATACTTTTTACTTCTCCTTAAGAGCAAAATCAGCTGTTCATTGTGAAATTAATACTCAGCTTTCTGAAATTGCAGCACACAATGCTAAACAATTGGAAAGAAATAATATCCAATTCATAAATGGAAACGGCATAGACTATATAGTAAGCAACAACACTTTTTACAATACAATCTTCGTTGACCCATCACGTCGGGTTAATACCAGAAAGGTCTTTAAATTAGATGACTGTGAACCAAACATCATCCAATACCAAAATGAACTGCTTAATAAAAGCCAACAAGTAATTATTAAAACATCTCCTTTACTAGATATCTCCTTAAGTATATCTCAATTAAATCATGTAAAAGAAGCACATATTATCAGTCTCAAAAATGAGTGCAAAGAATTGCTCTTCGTTTTAGAAAAAGGTTTCACTGATACACCATTAATTCATGCTACACTCTTAAATGACAAGAATGAATATACATTTTCATTCTTTGAGAATGAGGAGAAAGAAGCTGCGTATCAAATTGGAGAACCCATGCAATATCTTTACGATCCAGATGTTGCACTATTAAAAGCAGGCTGCTTTAAACTAATTGCACAACGTTATAAGCTCAAAAAACTTAATCTAAACACTCATTTGTATACATCAAATGAAAGGATTAAATCTTTCCCTGGCAGAATATTTAAAATAAAAGAAGTACTTGAATACAAAAACTTCAAGAAAACCAAAACCATTTTATCAGCAAACGTTATTGCTAAAAATTTCCCGGTGAATACAGAAAGTCTTCGTAAAAAACATAAAATAGAAGAAAGTGAAAATAATTTTATATTCTTCTGTAAAACCAGCAATGATCAGCTATCCGCAATATTTGCAGAACGTGCCTAATCTATTCCAAACCACTAACTCCGCCAGAAACCACCAGCTTCATTGCATCAGTTGCACTAATATTTAAGCGAGTAACTTTTTCTGCTTTTGCAATAGCAACCTGACCGGCGAAAGAATAAGCATAAGGAAAATAAACCATAACCTCTCCTTGCAAACCTATCTTAGACAAATCTCGTTGAGTCAAAAATCCAATCCGCTTTAAACCCGTGTCGTTAAACTCAACCATTACAGGTTCATTAAACTTTTTGGCATCACCAACAAATGCTTCAGTAAAATCTTTCAAAGAGGTATAGAGTGTATTGAAAAGAGGAACTTTATTTATGATTCTGCCAAACCAGTTATAAATGGGCTCAGTAACAAAATTTGTTATCAAAAACCCAACAAAGATCAAAATAAGCAATACACTGATAATTCCCAGGCCAGGAACATATATCGGATTTCCAAATTCATCCGTAAACATCCAAGTGCTTAAATTCAATACTGCATCCAAACTAGAAAACAGCCAATATATCAAAAATGCTGCTCCGACAAGGGGTAAGAGGACAATAGTTCCCTTTATTAAGTAATTAAAGATCCTGCGTAAACCTGCTTTTATCATTTGAATATTATTTTAACAAAGATAGAAAATCATCGATGGCTAAATTAAAGATATTTAAAGATAGGCACTTATTCATAAAAATAAATTCGCTTAACACGCTGCGATATGCCCGTCATAATCTCATAAGGAATGGTATCAATAGATGCTGCTAAGCTTTCAATACTAGGCGTTTTTCCAAACACAATAACTTCATCTCCTACTTTAACAGGTAGATCTGTTACGTCTACCATACACATATCCATACAGATATCTCCTACCGTTGGTACCAACCTTCCCTGAACCAATAACTTTCCAACACCATTTCCGAAACGCCGGCTATAACCATCCGCATAGCCAATTTTCACAGTCGCAATAGTACCACCATCTTTTAGAATCCCATTTCTATTATAACCTACTGTATCCCCTTCCTTTATTTGCTTAATTTGTGAAATACTCGTCCTCAAAATAGCTACTGTTTCTAATAAAGAACCCTCATTAACAGATCCAACACCGTATAAACCAATTCCTAAGCGTACCATATCAAACCTTGCTTCTGGCCAACGCTCAATGGCTGCTGTATTTGATATATGAACAAAAAATGAATAAGGTAAAACCTCTTTCAATTTCGTAGTAAATATTTTTAATTTGGTAATTTGTTCACGAGTAAAATCATCATGTTTCGGAGAACCGGATGCAGCTAAATGTGAAAATACACTTGCTACCTTAACTGAATTATTTGTTAAAACAATTTCAATCAACTCATTGAAATCTTGTGTATCAAAACCCAATCGATGCATTCCTGTTTCAACCTTTATATGAATCGGATATTCTTTAATTCCCCGATCCTCTAATAATACAATCAAGGACCGAAGAAGATCAAGCGAGAAAATCTCAGGTTCCAAATGATTATCAATAATAGCATCAAAAGACAATAGATCCGGACTCATAACCATAATTGGCAATTTTATTCCCGAAACCCTCAAAGCAATCCCTTCGTCCGGATAAGCAACTGCCAGATAATCTACCCTATTAAATTGCAATAAATTAGCAATCTCAAAACTACCACTACCATATGAAAAAGCTTTAACCATAACCATTAATTTAGTTTGGTTATCCAGCTTCCTTTTATAATAATTAAGATTATATTCTAATGCGTTTAAGTTAATTTCAAGGGAAGTATCATGTGTTTTTAAGGTCAACAATTTACTGATCTTCTCAAAATAAAAAGATCTGGCACCTTTTAACAAGATAGTCTCATCATAAAAGTTCATACCGGGCAAAGCCTTAATAAACTCTGCTGTAGAGTTATAGAATATTGCGCTCTTAGAAAACAAACCTGAGAAACTACTAATATCTTGTCCAATACCAATCAGTCCATCGATTGAATTACTTTTCAACAACAAAGCAACTGTTTCATATATAGATGCCTTATCCTTCTCAATACCAGGAATATCCGACAAAATTAAAGTGCGTTTTTTATGCTGATTTTGCTGCTGTAAGAAATTAAGAGCTATGGTTAACGATGCAATATCGCAACTATATGAGTCATCAATAATAGAACAATTATTAATTCCATTCTTTAATTCCAATCTCATTTCAACAGAAAGAAGAGCTTTCATCCGCTTCTGAATAATCTCTTGAGAGTAATTCATGCTTAACATTACCGACCAGCATATTATTGCATTCTCAACAGATGCGTCATCATTAAAAGGTATCTCAATGCTGATCTCATTTTTCTTAAACTCAGCATATATTGTCAGGAATCCTTTATCTTGCTCTTTTCTTAATACTTTAAGATCTGTTTCTTCGAAGCCCCATGTAAACAATTGAGGCCCCTCTGAAATCAACATTGATGGGATGTATTTAGGCGAATAAATTAACCTATCCGCTTCTTTAAACAATTTTAATTTCTCAACTATCTTTTCCTCCGTACTTCTAAAACCATCACTGTGTGCTGGCCCTATATTAGTCAGAATACCTACAGTTGGCTGAATCATTTCTCTTAATTTATCCATCTCACCAACCTTGCTGATCCCGGCTTCAATTATCGCTAAGTTATTATCTGCACTTAATTGCCACAATGAAAGAGCTACACCAATCTGAGAATTATAGCTTTTAGGGCTCCGAACGATATTAAAGTCGATAGCAAGCAGCTGATTTAACCACTCTTTAACCACTGTCTTACCATTACTACCTGTAATTGCGATAACAGGATAATTAAATTGCTTACGATGATACTTTGCCAGTGTCTGCAGAGCAGCCAACGTATCTTCTACATACAAGAAATTTGCATCAATATAATCTCTAACGGGAACAAAACCATCGGCAACAACAAAATTCCTCACCCCTAAATTATATACTACATCAACAAAACTATGCCCGTCCTTATTTCCCTTCAAAGCAAAGAATAAAGAATGTTTAGGATCATTTACCTTCCGGCTATCATAGATTAAATATCGAATACAATCATTCTCATTTCTGAGTAAGGCATGTTTAGTAATAATTGTTGCTATATCAAGTATAGTATAGGTAAGTCTATCCATTATGCAACGAATTTCATCAATTTTTGGGTTAAGAAGAAAAATTTATCAATTTTATCAAATGTTCGACCAAGAAAAGCAGAAAGAAATTCGCTTAACTAAACTTCAAGCAAAAAAACGTGCCGAAAACTTCTGCGCCTATCAAGAGCGTTCACAACAAGAAATAAGGGATAAACTATATAAATGGGGACAATATCCGGCTGACGTAGAAAATATCATTGTAGATTTAATAGCAGACAACTTTTTAAATGAAGAACGATTTACCCATGCGTATACATCTGGAAAATTCAAAATAAAACATTGGGGAAAGATAAAAATAGCGAATGGATTAAAATTTAAAAGAATCCCTCCCCGTTTAGTAAACGAAGCTTTAAATACGATTGATCCGGACGAGTATATTCATACACTTACGCAGATAATTGAAAAGAAAGCGCGGGTTTTAAGAGAAAAAGAACCCTATAAACGCAAAATAAAACTCGCTCAATATGCTATAAGCAGAGGTTTTGAGAAAGATTTGATTTTTGATATCCTGAATAGCAACGACTTATAACAAAAGTGTACTTTTTTTCAAAAAAGGCTTGACAAAAAGACAAATCTGCCTATATTTGCATTCACCAAAACAAAAACAATAAGCGAAAGTAGCTCAGTTGGTAGAGCGCAACCTTGCCAAGGTTGAGGTCGCGAGTTCGAACCTCGTCTTTCGCTCCACAAATCCCTTATTGCAAGGGATTTTACGTTTAAGAGACGTATATGTTAAGTAGGAATACTAAACATGCTGAAGTGGTGGAACTGGTAGACACGCAGGACTTAAAATCCTGTTCGCCCTAAAGCGAGTGCGGGTTCGATTCCCGCCTTCAGTACTTAACGGGAAAGACGACATAAACCTCGTTCTTTCCCGTTTTTTATTTCAATCCACTCTCCTTCCTTCAAGATATCATAGCTTATAAAAAAGCAGTAAGAACTGTATTAAATCTCATCTTCATCAATATCTCTAACATTCTCATTTTCCTGTTCCATTGCCGACCCACCAGTACTCTCTTCAATATCTAAATTACTATAATCTAAATCTTTATTCTCATCATTCTCTTGTTGTCCTTGCTGAGCAGAAGAATTTTTTCTATGGAAATTCCCTTTGTTATATTGTTCCTGATTTTCATCCATGATCCTGTCTTTATTGTTATTCAAGAACAACAGGATATCTCAGCCAATTGTTTTTAAACCAGGTGCATAAAAATATATCAAATATGATATACGTTTTACATACCTATTTAAACACTTTTATAACTTACGGCGTTTAAACAGATACCATATTTTACTTAAATTTTGAAGAATCAAATCATGATCAAATCATTACCCAACAAGTTATTTTTCTTATTCGCATTCCTAATTAGCACTCAACTTGCCTTCGGACAAAACTTTACCCTCAACGGTAAAGTAGTCAATGAAAACAACATTGGTTTAGCCAATGTCACTGTACAAATTCTTAATTCCAATCACAGTGGACAAACCAATGAGAATGGAGATTTCTCATTCAATCACATTACTAAAGGTTTCCATACTATTCGATTTACATCTTTAGGGTATGCTTCAGAAAATAGAACAATATCAATCGACAACAATATTACTATCGAAGTAGAGTTAGCTCAAATAAGTAATCGTTTAGATGAAGCCGTAGTAACGGCTTATAAACAAGAAAACGACCCACAGGAGCTGCCACTAAGCCTTTCAGTATTTGATGAGAAAAAAGTTGAAGATCATCATATCTGGAACATCAAGGATATAACCGCTATGGTGCCAAATTTAAACAGTTCAAATCCTGGCGACAACCGAAATGTAACTTCTATTCGTGGAATTACAACAACATCTTACAACCAAGCTATTACTACTTATGTAGACGGAGTAAGTCAGTTTAATCTGGATACCTATATCCCTTATTTGCAAGATGTAGAACGTATTGAAGTATTAAGAGGGCCTCAAGGAACATTATATGGACGAAATGCCATGGGAGGTGTGATCAATATCATCACTAAAAAACCAACCAATCAACAATCTATCTCTGCCGAAATAAATTTAGGGAATCATGGACAACAACGCTATTTATTAGGTCTGCGTACACCTTTGGTAAAAGACAAACTATTCTTCGGAGCTTCAGGTCTATACAATAAGCTTGATGGATTCTATACCAATGATTTCAATGATTCAAATTATGATAAGCAACATACCACTTTTGGAAACTTCTTCCTAAAGTACTTACCTAATGAACATTGGACAATGACCTTAAACTACAAGCAGGTAGCTAATAGAAATAATGGAGCATACCCCCTAGTTTTCGGAAAAGAAGATGCATTAAACAACCCTTTTCATTTAAGCCAAAATGCCTTAACCGAGATGGTCGACAATACAACGAATGCCTCGCTTTCACTTAATCATTATGGAAATGCTGTGAATTTCAGCTCACAAACAGCTTATCAATCTAATCAACGCTATTATAAAGAACCAATTGATAGTGATTTTTCTCCTTATGATGCAATAACACTCATCAACAACTACGGAAAAGACTGGAATAATGTAAAGGTTTTCACTCAGGAACTAAAACTATCATCAGTAACTAATTCAATTTCACCTTTAAGCTGGACAGGAGGAGCTTATTTATTCCATCAAGATCAACCTGAAAAACAAGGTATCCATTCAGGAAATGATTCAGCACCTGAAGATGCTGGCACAACTTCAATCCTTACTAACAAATCGTTAAGAAATGGAATCGCTTTATTCGGACAGGTAGGATATAAACTACTAAGCGACTTACAAATTCTAGCAGGAATCCGATATGATTATGAACATGTTAAACACAATGGAAGTGAGGAACTTGAGCTTGCTAACTCCGATATTGAAACCATTCAACCAAACATATCAGGTTCTGCGAGCTTTCATGCTTTCACTCCTAATGTAAGCTTACGTTATGATTTAGGAGAAGAAAGTAATATCTATGGAAGCTATAGCCGGGGCTTTAGAGCTGGTGGCTTATCTCCAATAGCATCAACCGAAGATAATCAACCTGCCTTACGCTCCTTCAAACCTGAATACAGTAACAACTTCGAAATTGGAAGCAAAAATGTATTTTTAGACCATAAGCTACAAGTTAATATAGCAGCTTTCTATACCCGTGTATACGATGCACAGGTTCCAACATTAATTCTTCCTGATGCCGTTACTTTAACTCAAAATACTGGACGAATGAATAGCAAAGGCATAGAATTAGAAGTAAATGCTAAAGCACTTTCTAATTTAGATATCTTTGCCAATCTGGCTTATACACATGCTCGCTATACTGATCTTAATATCGGACAAGAAGGAGAAAACGTACAACTAAAAGGAAATCGTCCTATTTATACACCTGATTGGACATCCATGTTAGGTGCTAAATATACTTACTCATTCGGCAAAGAAAAATCTCAAAGCATCATCATAAACACTTACGGTCAGTTTTTAGGTCGCCAATATTTTGATTTGAATAATACCATCGATCAAAAGGCGTATAGCTTATTAAATGCGAATGTAGGTTATGAAAATAATGGCTATTCAGTTACGGTATGGGGTCAAAACTTAGCAAACACCACCTATCTTGATTATGCCTATGATTTTGGAGCTGTACATTTAGGCAATCCGGTAACTTATGGCGTTACCCTAAGGAAAAGCTTTAACGGTAAGATTTTTTAGTAGTAATAATAAATTGAATTCAATATAACCGGTCATGGGCCGGTTTTTTTTATGAAACTTCTAAATGTAATTTCCATTAAGCCTTCATGGCTGTTGTTTCTATTCGTACTTTTGCTCTCATTTGTATACAGAAATATTGTTACATGAATTTATTAGTTTTTGCAATCTTATTCTCAGGAGTTTTACAAGGAGTTCTATTAGCTTATTTATTATTCAAAAAAAAGCCAGAACAATTATCAAATAAGTTATTAGCCTTCTTAATTGTTATTCTTGTATTCCATCTTTCCTTAATAGCTATTGATGTTAAAGACCTTTTCATTCGTTTCCCGCATCTAAGCAGGCTTTCATGGGTTATTCCACTATCATACGGACCACTTATATTATTGTTAACTCAATGTATCGTTACAATAAATTTCACACTTCAAAAAAAGCACTTAATTTACTTCTTGCCTCTTATCATATATGGTATTGCTTTGACACCATATTTCACGCTACCTGCTTATGAAAAAGTTGAATTTTTAAAAGACCCCATTCAAGTTAGCAATGCTGATTTTGGTATTTACAATAGTCTAACGGGTTTTATCCATATTGGATTTGTATTGTTTTCTCTATGGGTATTTTATACATGCAAGAAGAAATTACCTACTTATTTTTCGAACCCCAGCAGAGTTTACATAAAATGGTTAGAGCAGTTTTTATGGGCAATTTTGATTATAATGATCTTTTCTATAATAGCTTTCTTTGCCAAAAAGCATAACGCATCTTTCCTATCTGCAATTTATCCTTATAACTTTCTCTTAGTAGTCCCCCTTATCTATTGGATTGCATATAAACTCCTATTAAGCCATTCTAATTATAAAAATCCTCGAACCTCGATAAGCAATACTATTAATACAACCAATTTACCCTCCGAAGACATTGGTAAGAAATATTCAAAGACTGCCCTATCTCTTAAAGAAGTTGAAAAGATAAAATTGAAATTAAAAGAATATATGGCTAAAGAAAAACCTTATTTAAATCCAGATTTAAGCATAGATGATCTAAGCGCTCAATTGATCGTAAAAAGACATCATTTATCTCAGGCAATTAATATTTCATTTAACAAAAACTTCTTTGAGTTTATAAATGGTTACAGAATAGAAGAATTTAAAAAACAAGCAAAAGACCTGGACAATGACCATTTATCCATTCTAGGAATAGCTCTAAATTGCGGTTTTAACTCAAAAGCTACTTTTAATTCAGTCTTCAAAAAACAAGAAGGCATCACTCCGTCTACTTATATTAAAGAACAAGAAACATAAACAACAAATAGGTCTGTCCTTCTAAGATTAGACGACACAATGAAAAATATAGCTGTTCTTTGTGCTGAAAAACAAAGCATTTAGAACTACATTTTAAAATCTCATGAAAACCAAGATCGCTATTCTTTTTATTCTAATATCAAATTCTTTATCTGCTCAGTATAAAGATAGTACTTATACAAAAGTCCAAATTGAGAACGATTTGAAAATATTAAAAACAGCTATTACGCAAGCTCATCCAGGATATAATAGATTTTCCTCCGACTTCGACTCTGTTTTTAATGAAGTTTACAATCATCTCCCTGAGAAAATGACAATGTATGATTTCTATAAACAAGCAAATACTATCATAGCTTCTTTACAATGCGGACATACTAAACTTCATCCCAGCTTTAACTATTTCAGCTCCTACCCTTTCTTTTTTAACGATCAAAATGTCTTACCATTTACTGTGGATATACGAGCTAATAAAGCAACCATAATTAATAGTAATGATCAAACTCAAATACCTATTGGAGCGCAAATATTAAAAATCAATAACAAACCAATCGATTCAATCCTGTCGGTATTATACAAAGCGCAATTTTCTGATGGAAATATTGAAAGCGCCAAAGAAAGGGAAGTGGCAGATGAATTTAGTGCCAGATATTCAAACCTAATTGAAAATCCCACAAACTATACCATAGAATACCAATACAACAATACAACGTCTACCGTAACAACCAAAGGAATTAACAATGATATTTGGTATAAGTTAAAGGAAGAATCTCCATCTATCCTTAAATCAAATAATAACTTATCCTTTCCTCAGGATTCGATTGCTTATTTACGTATGGCCGACTTTTATTCTAATAAGAAAGGAATTAAAAAGTTTATAGATTCTGCTTTCCAAGCTATAAAAGCTAAAAATATTCATCACTTAATTATTGATGTACGGGGAAACCAGGGTGGCTATGATAAATTAGGAGCTTATTTATTCTCCAAAATTGCTTTAAAAGACTTCCTCTATTATGATCGTATAGAAGTTAAAGCAAAAAAGAAAAAACAGTTTTCCTTTTTGCCATA
Organism: Albibacterium bauzanense; assembly: GCF_004339765.1. Taxonomy (GTDB): domain Bacteria; phylum Bacteroidota; class Bacteroidia; order Sphingobacteriales; family Sphingobacteriaceae; genus Albibacterium; species Albibacterium bauzanense. Next base: position 243,678 of record NZ_SMGO01000003.1, read on the forward strand.
TGCATCTTTTCCAAAAGTTATTGGACTGATGCCCCTATTTATTAAAAAGAAGGATAATAAGTTTCTATGGACTCGCCATGATAATTTTGGCATCCAGAAACCAGCAAAGAACAACTATACTCATAAAACCTATTTTTTAATGGATGGTCTTAGTTATTCTTCAGCAGCCGAATTCCTATCTGTGGCTAAATCAGAAAATCGCGGTCTGTTTTTCGGCGAAGAAGCTGGTGGGGCATATAGTGGAAATAATAGCGGTATCTTTAGTTTTGTTAATTTGCCTAAGACTAAAATGGTATTAGCCATGCCATTAGGAGGTTATTACATGCATGTAAACCCAATTCAAGATGGCTCAAGAGGAGTATTACCAGATTACAAAATAACGATGTCATCTAAAGATTTATTAGATCATAAAGATACCGTACTCGAGAAAGTTATAAGTCAAATAAAATAATAATCTTATTGGTTTCAAGATTCATAACAAAAGGCCTCTTTACATAAAGCAAAAGAGGCCTTTTATTCTATAATTATCAATTAATTACGTTGAATCTGGTCAATATCTACATCCAGATTATGATCTATTCTAAAGCCATACAATCCATCGGTAGGTAATTCAGCCTTAGTTTTACGAGCAACCTCTTTACCATTTATACTGAAGATTACATCATTGCCTTTAACCTCTATACCCAATACATTTTGTTGCAAACCGTTTGCATCCTCTTTAACAACAACATCATTGGCTGTCCAATTAGTAATAACCGGTGTTTCTGTGCCTTTACGGGTTTTAATCAAATACTCTCCTGTATTTCTAATCATAAAATAGGTATATGCCTGATTAGGGCCAGCAAGATCAGTTCCACCAATATACAAGCCATACGCAATTTGATGGGTTGGTTTTTTAAGCTGGGTTAAACGAGCAGAAAACTTTAAATCTCCACTCTTTGTCCACGCCGGATTGTAAAACGTAGAAGCTGGCCCTAATGTAGTATGAAAACCATCTCCCTTAGCTTGAAAAACAACTTGATTAGCTGGCGGTTCTTCACCTGTACGTCTGTTAGCATCTGTACGAACACTCCATCCGGTTGGAAAAACACCTCCGCCCTCAACAACTCTGTCAGGATCGGCACCCATGCCACCGCCCATTCTTCCTCCTTGAGGTGGAGTCTGCGGTTGTTGCTGAGCTAAAGTAACACTTGACAAGGCCAACATTGGAAATATGACCATGATCAGCATGCGATAAATAAAATACTTTTTCATTTTTAAATTGGTTAAATAAATGAATAATTGTTATGATTTAGAAAGCTAATGTAACTAATCTATCAGTAGATTAATTGCACTTCAAACTTGATTATCAAATAATAACAAGAATGTTTCACAAGAAAACCCTGATGCTATTAATAAGATGATACTTTCAGTGCTTATAACAACCTAACACCTAATTTAGTTCTAAAAAATTATGTGCCTGAGCGCTTTAAAATCTTTAAAATCTAGCTTGTTATATACACTTCAAAAAATTTCAAGTATATCGTCCATTGTATCTCCGTTAAAAAGGCCTAAAAAACGCAGACTCAACGGAAGGATTACCCGATAACCACCCGATAATGTATAGCAAGTTTAATACGAGGTATAAAGAAGGCCTATAAATCTCAGTATATTTTATCATTTATAATTTTTATACATTGCATTAGATAACCACAAATAATTTTCAATATGTACAAGCTTAAAATAATTACTTCTACTGTTCGTCCCGGTCGGAAAGGCCCTATTGTAGCAGCATGGATTACTGAATTAGCGAAGCAGAATCCAAATTTCAATGTAGAACTTTTAGATCTTGCTGAAATTAACTTGCCAATGATGAATGAGCCCAATCATCCTGTATTAAAGAAGTACGAACATGAACATACCAAATGGTGGAGTGCCAAAATAGACGAAGCTGATGCATTCATCTTCGTAACAGGAGAGTATGATTATAACTATCCTGCTCCTTTAAGGAATGCACTGGAATATCTTTCTCAAGAATGGGGATATAAGGCTGCCGGGATTGTTAGTTACGGGGGTGTTTCTGGAGGTACAAGAGCTTCCAACAGTTTAAAGGCAGATCTTTCTACCTTTAAGGTTGTCCCTTTAGTTGAAGCAGTAAACTTCCCTTTCTTTCAACAAAACATAAATGACCAGAACGAATTTGAAGCCAATGAAATTTCACACAAAGCTGCTGATAATATGTTAAAGCAACTGGTACGCTGGACAAAAGGCTTAAAATCAATAAAAGAAGATAAGGAATAATTTATTAAGTTTCAAGGAAACACAGAAGATATGGAATTAGGCTTAATTACTTTCGCTGATATGCTGCCAGAAACCTTAAGTGGAGGGGCAATAAATGCACATCAACGTATCAAAGATTTATTAGAAGAAATTCAATTGGCAGATCAATTAGGATTGGATGTATTTGGTGTTGGCGAGCATCATCGACCAGATTACGCGGTTTCATCTCCTGCAATTATATTGGCCGCAGCAGCTAGTATTACAAAACGTATTAAACTTGCAAGTGCAGTAACCGTGCTTAGTTCAGATGACCCGGTGCGTGTATTTCAAGATTTTTCAACCGTGGATCTAATATCAAGCGGACGAGCAGAAATAATTGCCGGCAGAGGGTCTTTTATAGAGTCTTTTCCCCTATTTGGTTATAACCTCAAAGATTATGATGAATTATTTACGGAGAAGTTAAACCTGTTACTAAAGATCAATCAGAATGAAGTGCTTTCCTGGACAGGCAAGCACCGACCTTCGTTTGAAAATAGAGGTGTTTATCCACGTCCTTATCAGCAAGAATTACCAATCTGGCTTGCTGCCGGTGGTACACCTGCATCGGCTGTGAGGGCAGCTACTCTTGGCCTGCCTTTAATGTTAGCCATTATTGGCGGTATGCCTGAACAGTTTGTGCCTTTTGTAAACCTGTACCGTGAAACTGCAAAAAATGCAGGTCAAGATATAACTAAACTCCAAATGGGCATCAATAACCATGTATATATAGGAGAAGATTCTCAAAAAGCAGGTGATGAATTTTATCCTTATTATGCATCGATGATGGATCGTGTAGGCCGCGATCGAGGCTGGCCTCCACATACACGCCAGCAATTTGATAATTCGAGATCATCAAGAGGAGCTTTAATGGTTGGTAGTGTTCAACAAGTAATTGATAAGATTCTATACGAACATGAACTATTTGGCAATACCCGCTTCTTAGCACAAGCCAGTATCGGGCATGTGCCTCATAAGCTAACCATGAAGTCTATTGAGCTGTTTGGTACAAAAGTGGCCCCTGTAATTAGAAGAGAAGTTGGTTGAGACAAAGGGAGATAAGGGCTAAAAAAAGTGAAAATAAAATAAAAAGTTACTTTGTTTTATTATTACATTTAGAGCCAAATAACCAAAATCAATTAACCACACTATTAAAATGAAAAAAACATTTACAAACAAACGGGACTTCTTTAAAGTAGGAGTCTCCCTGCTGATGGTGTCCATGACTTACATGATGTGCAGAACCCCTTATACTCCGGGATCTGACAACTATAGCAAAGTTGGACCTGCATTAAACCTTCCTGAAGGTGCTGACCCTGAAGGACCAGATTGGAAGGGTATCGATTTAGCTCCTAAGGCTCCTGTACTTCCATTATCTCCTGCAGATGAAGCAAAAAGATTCGTTTTGCAACCGGGTTATGCAATGGAACCGATCTTGACTGATCCTCAGATCGATCAACCTGCAGCTATCTCTTTTGACGGAAACGGACGTATGTTCGTTCTTGAACTTAGAAGCTACATGCTGGATGCAGATTCGAAAGATGAGCTTGAACCAACAAGCAGAATATCGAGATGGGAAGATAAGAATAATGATGGCGTTTACGAAACAGGTACTGTATTCGTTGATAGCCTTGTGTTTGCACGTTTTGTATTGCCTTATGGTAAAGATGCGATCTTAACCATGGAATCTAACGCAGACAACGTTTACAAATATACCGACACAAATGGTGACGGAGTTTCAGACAAAAAAGAACTTTTTACTACGAAGTACGGAAGATCTGGAAACGTTGAACATCAACAAGGTTTTATGTATTGGGGTATGGATAACTGGCTATATAGTACCTATAATGCATTCCGTGTACGTTATGATGGATCAGCTCGTGAAAACACTGGTGCCAATGGAGCACAATGGGGTGTTACGCAGGATAATGATGGTAAAATTTGGTTCCAGGGTGGCGCAAGTGGTGTGCCTTCTTATTTCCAGTTCCCGATTCATTATGGAAGATTTGCCGTTCAAGATCAATTAGCTGAAGGATTTAATGTTCCTTGGGGATCTCCTGTTTTAATCTCTGACATGCAAGGTGGTATGGATCAGATCAGAATGCCTGATGGTTCACTTAATAGTGTGACCGGAGGTGCAGGAAATGATGTATTCAGAGGTACCCGTTTGCCTGAAGAATTAGTAGGTCAATACTTCTACGGTGAACCGGTTGCTCGTATCGTTCGTCAGATCAATCCGGTTGTGACTGAAGGGGTTACTCAACTTCACAACGTTTTCCAAGATCAAAAACAAGAATTTATCCGTTCAACTGACCCATTATTCCGTCCGGTTGATATGACCACTGCCCCAGATGGTACAATGTACATTACCGATATGTACCATGGTATTATTCAAGAAGGTCAATGGACTCCAAAAGGAAGCTATTTACGTGCTAAAATTGAGCAATATCAATTGGATAAGGCTGTAAATATGGGCCGTATCTGGCGTTTGACTTATAAAGGAATGGACAGAGATAAAACTCAACCAAGAATGTTGGATGAAACTGCTGCTCAATTAGTGGCTCATTTAGACAATCCAAATGGATGGTGGAGAGATATGGCTCAACAATTGATCATCTTAAAAGGTGATAAATCAATTGTTCCGACTTTAGAGCAAATGGCTCGTACCGATAAAAACTTACTAGCTCGTTTCCATGCAATGTGGACCTTGGAAGGTTTGGGTGCTTTGAAGCCTGAGTTGGTTCGTGAATTAATGAAAGAATCAAACCCTCGTTTACAGATTCAGGCAATCCGTGCCAGCGAATCATTGTACAAAAACGGTGATCATTCATTTGAAAATGACTATAAAGCTTTTGCTAAGAACACCAACACAGACATCGCTCTTCAAGCAATCATGACCTTAAATACATTAGAAGTTCCAAATGCAGAAGTTGCTATTAAAGCAACCGTTGATGCGAATAAAGCTAAGGGTATCCAATTGATTGGTAATCAAATATTGAACCCACCAACTACTGGTGGTAACGCCAATGCAATGGCTGCCTTTACTGCTTCTGAACAAGAATCTATGAAACGTGGAGCAGTTATTTTTAATGAGTTATGTTCAGAATGTCATGGTGATAATGGTAAAGGTACGATTGTTAGTCCAGGTGTTTTAATGGCTCCATCATTTGTTGGAAATCCCCGTGTACAAGGTAATCACGATTACACTCTTAAGGTTCTTTTGAAAGGCTTAACTGGCTCTATCGAAGGAAAACATTATGCTGGAAGTGTTATGGTACCTATGGCAGAGAACTCAGATGAATGGATTGCAGATATCGTTTCTTATGTTCGCAATAACTTTGATAACAGCAGTTCTTTTATAACGAAAGAAGATGTTGCAGAAATGAGAACAAAAGTAGCTTCGCAATCGGCTCTTTATAACTATGATGAACTGATTACAACCATTCCAACCGTTCTACTATCAAATTCAAACTGGAACGTTACAGCCAGCCATGCGCAACCTACGGTAATAGGTGGTAAAGCAACACCTAGTTCAGCTTTCAATTTTGAAGGATGGACAACTGGTGTTAAGCAAGCACCAAACATGTGGTTCCAAGTAGAAATGCCAACTGAAACAACTTTGGTGGGTATAGAATTCGAATCTCCAGCAACAAGAATTCGTGCAGCTGCACCGGCTATGGGAGCTGCAGGAACAACTCCTGCTACCCGACCTGCAGTCACAACTCTTGAAACTTCCCCTCATAAATACATTGTACAAGTATCTACAGATGGAAAAACATGGTCTCAGGTAGCTGCAGGAGAAGGACAGAGAAAAACATCGATCTCCTTTAACCCGGTTAAAGCGAAATTCGTAAAAATTACTCAAACAGGATCTTCTAATGACGATAGTCCTTGGAAAATGCAGGGCATGAAGTTTTACCAAGCAGGAAAAACTGAATTTGCTGCTAACTAAGAAATAACAAAAACGAGAGTATTCTCTCAAACTAAAAAGACTGTCTTACTTAATTGTAGGGCAGTCTTTTTTTGCAATATTAAAAAAAAATCTATCTTTAGCGATTAATCAATTAACCACATTATACAATTTATTAACTAATTATTACTGACAGAAATCTAGACGTATGAAGAAAAAAATTACTTACAAAAGAAACCCTTTATTACTAGGCGTTTCGCTATTAATTGTCGCGACAAGCTATATGACATGTCGAACTCCTTATAATCCGGGAGCTGACAACTATAGCAAAGTTGGACCTGCTGTAGAACTTCCTGAAGGTGCTGACCCTGAAGGACCAGATTGGAAGGGTATCGATTTAGCTCCTAAAGCTCCGGTACTTCCATTATCTCCTTCAGATCAGGCTAAAAAATTCGTTTTGCAACCGGGTTATGCAATGGAACCGATCTTAACAGAACCACAAATTGAACAACCAGGTGCAATTTCGTTTGATGGAAACGGACGTATGTTCGTTCTTGAACTTAGAAGCTACATGTTGGATGCAGATGCAACAGATGAACTGGAGCCAACAAGCAGAATATCAAGATGGGAAGATAAGAATAACGATGGTGTTTACGAAACAGGTACTGTATTCGTTGATAGCCTTGTGTTTGCACGTTTTGTATTGCCTTATGGTAAAGATGCGATCTTAACCATGGAATCTAATACAGATGATGTTTACAAATATACCGATACAGATGGTGATGGAAAAGCTGACAAAAAAGAACTCTTTACCACACGCTTTGGTCGTTCAGGTAATGTAGAGCATCAGCAATCATTCCTTTACTGGGGAATGGACAACTGGCTATATAGTACCTATAATGCATTCCGTGTACGCTATGATGGATCAACTCGTGAATCAACCGGAACAAATGGTGCGGCATGGGGTGTTACGCAGGATAATGATGGTAAAATTTGGTTCCAGGGTGGCGCAAGTGGTGTACCTACCTATTTCCAATTCCCGATTCATTATGGAAGATTCAATGTAGAGGATCAATTGGCAGAAGGTTTTAGAGTTCCTTGGGGATCGCCGGTTTTAATCTCTGATATGCAAGGTGGTATGGATCAGATTAGAATGCCTGACGGTTCACTTAACAGTACAACTGGAGGTGCAGGAAATGATGTATTCAGAGGTACTCGTTTGCCTGAAGAATTAGTAGGACAATATTTCTATGGTGAAGTGGTTGCTCGTATCGTTCGTCAGATCAATCCGGTTGTAACTGAAGGGCTTACACAGGTTCACAATGTTTTCCAAGATCAAAAACAAGAATTCATCCGTTCAACTGATCCATTATTCCGTCCGGTTGATATGACCACTGCCCCAGATGGTACAATGTACATTACTGATATGTATCATGGTATTATTCAACAAGGTCAATGGACTCCAAAAGGAAGCTATTTACGCACGAAAATTGAGCAATATCAATTGGATAAAGCTGTAAACATGGGCCGTATCTGGCGTTTGACTTACAAAGGAATGGACAGAGATAAAACTCAACCAAGAATGTTGGACGAAACTTCTGCTGAGTTAGTAAAACACCTTGATCATCCAAATGGATGGTGGAGAGATATGGCTCAACAATTGATCATTTTAAATGGTGATAAATCAGTTATTCCAACTTTAGAGCAAATGGCTCGTACCGATAAAAACTTACTAGCACGTTTCCATGCAATGTGGACTTTGGAAGGTTTGGGTGCTTTGAAACCTGAATTGGTTCGTGAATTGATGAAAGAATCAAACCCTCGTTTACAGATTCAAGCAATCCGTGCCAGTGAATCTTTATACAAAAACGGTGATCATTCATTTGAAAATGATTATAAAGCTTTTGCTAAAAACACCAACACAGACATCGCTCTTCAGGCAATCATGACTTTAAATACGCTTGATGTTCCGGACGCTGCTTCAACTATTAAAACAGTTATAGCTGCAAATAAAGCTAAAGGAATTCAGCTTATTGGTGAGCAAATACTGAACCCACCAACTACTGGTGGTAATGCCAATGCAATGGCTACCTTTAATGCTTCTGAGCAAGAAGTTATGAAGCGTGGAGCAGTGATCTACAATGAATTATGTTCAGAATGCCATGGCGATAATGGTACTGGTACTCTTATTAGTCCGGGTGTTTTAATGGCTCCGTCATTTGCTGGAAATCCACGTGTACAAGGTAATCATGAATACATAACCAAGGTTTTATTAAAAGGACTATCAGGCTCAATCGAAGGAAAAGATTATGCTGGTGGTGTAATGGTTCCAATGGGAGAAAACTCTGACGAATGGGTTGCATCTGTATTATCTTATGTTCGAAATAACTTTGGAAATAGTGGTTCTTTTGTAACTACAGAAGATGTTGCAGAGATGAGAACAAAAACAGCTTCGCAACAAGCATTCTATGACTACAATGAGTTAATATCTAGTATTCCTAAAGCTTTGACGATTAATTCTAATTGGAATGTTACTGCCAGTCATGCTCAACCTACTTTAGTTGGAGGTAAAGCTGCTGCAAGTGGAGCGTTTAGTTTTGAAGGCTGGACAACCGGTGTTAAGCAAATACCTGGGATGTGGTTCCAAATAGAGATGCCGGTTGAGACAACAATATCTGGATTAGAATTTGACTCGCCCGGGGCAAGAACTCAAGGAACTACTCCTCCTACTACACTTGAAACCTATCCCCGCGAATTTATTATACAAGTTTCGATGGATGGAAATACCTGGACACAGGTGGCCCAAGGAAAAGGTAGCAGTAGAAAAACCTGGATACCATTTAAACCAGTTAAGGCTAAGTATGTAAAAATTACCCAAACAGCTACCGCCGAGAATGAAAGTCCTTGGAGAATGCAGGCTATGAAACTTTACCAAGTTGGAAGTATTAGTTTAGCTTCTAACTAAGATATTTGAAAGTTTTATAATCTAAAAAAGGCTATCTCAAGATTTGAGATAGCCTTTTTTATTTAGTCTTTATTAAAATTTATGCTTCACAACTTACACAGGTAACCATATTGGCAATAAACTCCTTTGACACACTCTGACTTCTTTGATAGTAAAGAGTCTTAACACCAAGCTTCCATGCTTCTATCATCAACATATTGACATCCTTTATAGGAAGATTAGAAGGAATATTCAGATTCAAACTTTGAGCTTGATCAATGTATTTTTGACGGATAGAGGCTTGCTGTATAATCTCGAGTTGACTTATTTCTTTAAACGTTTTAAAGACAGCTTTTTCTTCAACAGACAATTCATTTAAATGTTGTACGCTACCATGATTAAGCATAATACTTCGCCATATATCTTCATTATCCAACCCTTTCTCAACCAATAACTGCTTTAAATATTTATTCTTACGCATAAAATTACCTTTAGACAAACCAGCTTTATAGTAATTGCTACTAAAAGGTTCAATACCTGGCGAGGTTTGACCAAGAATTGCAGAAGAAGATGTAGTAGGTGCAATTGCCATTAAAGTTGTATTCCTTCTGCCGTAGTTTTTCAAGATCTCTGGCTCTCCATAAATACTCGCCAGCTCAACACTCGCTTTATCAGCTTTCTCGCTAATATCTTTAAAAATAAGACTGGTCAGAGTTTTAGCTTCCATACCTTCAAACGGAATCTTATTCTTTTGCAAATAAGAATGCCACCCCATAACTCCTAAACCCAATGCACGATGCCTTTTGGCAAAACGATTAGCGGAAGCCAGGTAATAGTTATCTTCTGTTTTAGCAATGAATTCTTGCAATACTGCGTCTAGAAAGTAAATAGCGAGCTTTACAGCACCCGTATCTTTCCATTCATCATAAAGCTCTAAATTCATCGAAGAAAGACAGCAAATAAATGACTCATCAAAATTAGAAGGCAAGGCAATCTCTGAACAGAGGTTGCTTGAATAAATCTTAAGATTTTTATCTTTATAGACTTGTGGTTTATTACGATTGATATTGTCAGTAAAGAAAATATAAGGCAGCCCTTTCTGCTGCCGGCTTTCTAAAACCTTAGCCCAAACTACCCTTTTATCGGTATCTCCATCAATCATTTCCTGCATCCAATAATCAGAAACACAAACTCCATTAAACAGATTTTGTATTGGATTGCCGATATTCTTAATCTCTAGAAACTCTTTAATATCCGGATGATCAATATCAAGGTAAGCAGCAAATGCACCCCGGCGAACCCCTCCTTGCGATATTGTATCCATCGCTGTATCAAACAGTTTCATGAAACTTACCGCACCACTGCTCTTTCCATTATCGGTTACAGCACTTCCGCGTTCACGTAAATGTCCGAAATAACCAGAGGTACCCCCTCCTATTTTGGTCTGCATAATTACCTCTCCAAGCTTATGAGTAATACCCTCAATATGATCGGGTACATATACATTAAAGCAAGATATTGGCAAGCCTCTTTCTGTACCCATGTTTGCCCAAATTGGTGAACTCAAACTCATCCAGCCTTTTTCTATCATTTCGATAAAAGCTTCAGCGAGCTCTGGTTTATATAATCGTTTTGCTGCAGCCATGGCTATCCTTTCGATAGCAGTTTTTGTTGTTTCACCTTTCAACAAGTATCCTCGGTTAAGTACTTGCTGACTTTCTTCATTTAACCACCAAAGTCTTTCCATTATATCTTAATTATTAGGAGTTTAAAACAAATCGTTCGCTGTAATACTTTTATCATGCTTGGTATAGTCTACTGGCCGCTTTGCAAAAAAATCGTCCATACTATTTGCAAAAACCTCTTCTTCAAACCAAACCATCGGTTGGTAATCACTCTCAGAAACATTAAATACCTTTTGCAAGCCTATTTTATACATGCTATCATCAACCCGGTACTTCATAAAATTGAGAAGATTCTTTTTGCTGACAATATCGATCTCGCCTTGTTCAAAGATCCAGTCTAGTATTTCTGATTCAACTTGAATAGAGTGTAAAACGATATCTGAAATTCTTTTTTTAGTAGCATCATCAAAGAACTCAGGAAACTCTTCTTTAATTTTATTTACAATATACATTCCCGCGTTTGCATGAACTTGCTCATCAACAGAGGTCCAAGCAATGATATTACTGATATTTTTCATCACTCCTCTAAATCGGGTAAATGAAAGTATAATTGCAAACTGACTAAAAAGGGATACATTTTCTATCAGCATAGCAAATAGAACCAGGGAGAAAAGATATTCTTTTTCGTTCTCTGATTTACTATAAGCTAAGGCATCTGAGAGGTAGGCAATTCTCTTCTCTATAACAGGTACATGAATTAATTGCTCAAATTCATTATTGTAACCCAATACTTCTAAAAGTCGAGAATATGCCTCAGAGTGTCGAAACTCACATTCAGCGAAAGTAGTTCCTAAGCCATTAAATTCTGGCTTAGGTATATGGGTGTATAGGTTGCCCCAAAAAGACTTTACTGAAACTTCAATCTGCGCAATTGCGAGCAGACTTCTCTTGATAACTTCCTTATCATTAACACTTAAATGAGAATGGAAATCTTGCACGTCTGCAGTGAAATCTACTTCAGAGTGAACCCAATAAGACTTATTAATTGCCTCAGTAAAATTTAAAATCTCAGGATATTCAAAGGGCTTATAGTTTATCCTTTTGTCGAAAATGCTCATATTAATAATTTTTTATTTTTTGAAATCCAAAAGCTAAAAAAGTAATATGTACAAACGGATAAACGAAAGCAGGGGATTCTTGTTGAATACCCTTGTATTCATTCGGACATTTACTTTTCTTGCGAAAGCAAAGTCAAGCAGATAAGGAAGGTAGCCTGGCTTTAGAATTAATTCTCTATTTACAGTTGCGCAACAGCTCGTGAATTACACACGATTCCCCTCTTTTTATTACAGGTGCAATACCTTATTGCTATGATTTTACAATAACAAAACTATCGTTTTAAAAATCGAATGCAATATTTATCAGCGAAGTATTTATCAACAACTGAAGACTTATCAACGAATGCTTATTCTAACATCTTGTTAACTACCAAATTATATTTATCTTTATCTAAGCCGTAACCTCTAACCAGCAAATAATGACAAAAAATATATTAATCTTTTTTGTTCTCCTTTCAAGTATGGCTTTTGCACAAGAAGCGCCAAAAACAGATATTAATGAAATTATATCCTCTGTTAATACTTTGAATGATAGCCTTGCCATAGAGAAGCTATACTTACAAACAGACAAACCTTCTTATTTCAGCGGAGATACTTTATGGTTTAAGGCATATTTATTTAATGCATCATCTTTTAATGCCAGTACTAAAAGCGGGATCATGTATGTTGAAATTGCGAATGATAGCAATAGAGTAGTAACCCGAATTATGCTGCCAGTTTTTAACGGTCTTGCCTCTGGTCAGATTGCTCTAAATGAGCAGGAAATACCCCAGGGTGGTTACACCTTAAGAGCCTATACCAATTGGATGCGAAACTTTGGAGAAGATTATATAGTCAAGAAACCTATTTATATTGGTAATGCGAATGACAAGGATTGGTTAGTAAATTATAGTATTCAACCTTTAACCAATACCGAGCAAGGAAAGATGCAGCTTTCTCTAGAGCTTGATCGGATTGATAAGAGTCCTCTGGGTTTAAGAGAACTGCAGGTACAAATTGCAGATGAGAAGAAAACATGGTTCAAGAATAATTTAGAAACCAATATTGATGGTTTATTAACGCTAGATTTCGAGCTTCCTCAGCAGGTTAATTCAAAAAACTTGACCTTAAACCTGCAGGATTTACGAAAGAATGAGGGCAATCGTAAGCTGTCAATACCCATTTCATTAAATCGTCCGGAGTTTATTGATTTGCAGTTTATGCCTGAAGGTGGTAACCTGGTTGCTGGTCTTCCCGCACATATAGCTTTTAAAGCAATCAATGAAGATGGCTTGGGAACTGATGTATCTGGAAAAATATTCAATAGTAGCTTGCAAGAAGTTGCTGAATTTCAATCTACACATAGAGGTATCGGTACTTTTAATTTTACTCCTCTAGAAAGTGAAGTATATTCAGCCAGAATAGAATTACCTAATGGCTTGTATAACAGTTATCCCTTACCTACAACAAAAAGCACAGGCATTACGATGGCTGTTAACAATTCGTTTCAAAGCGATTCATGTGAACTTATCATTCATGCAACACCCAATACGGTAACCGGTCCTTATTTCTTAGTTGGTCAAGCAAGAGGTATAGCTCTTTATGGCGCTTCTTTCAATCTAGGTAAAGATTCTTTAAAGTTAAAGATCAGTAAAGATATATTTCCAAGTGGGATTACTAAGTTCACATTAATCGGACCTGACAATAATGTGCTGAACGAACGGATTATATTTATTGACCACGATGACAATCTACGTATTCAACTTACTAGTAATCAAACATCCTATCAATTAAGAGATAGTGTTTCCTTAGCTATTGAAGTAACAGATAAAAACGGGATGCCTGTACAGGGAAGCTTTTCTCTTGCAGTAACTGATGATGGCCAGGTGAAAACAGATAGCCTTACTAACGGCTCTATCATCAGTCAAATACTATTAACTGCCGACTTAAAAGGAACTGTTGAAGACCCAGGATATTATTCACAATCTGCAAAAGACTCTAAGAAATGGCAAGATCTGGACCAACTGCTTCTAGCACAAGGATGGGTATCCTATGATTGGGATAAGGTATTCAAAGAAGGCCCTGTTCTTCCTTATGCTGCCGAACCAGAATTTTTAATAAAAGGGAAGGTTGTCAATATGTTTAACAAACCGGTTGCTAACTCAGGTATTGTGTTATTGTCAAAGAAGCCTTTTTTAACATTGGATACCATCACAAACGAACAAGGTCTTTTTATTTTTAAGGATATCCAGCCAGTAGACACAGCGGTTTTCTTTATTCAAGCCAGAAATAAAAATGGTAAAAGTTCGAATGTTGGAATAGAAATGGAAGAATTTTCCGCTCCTGACTTTACTCCTTTGAACAAACGTATGGTCCCTTGGTATGTCAATACGGATACTGTTAAATTACTGTCTGTAAATAAGCAAATTCAACTTGAAAAAGACCAGGAAGAGGCAACGTCAGGCACTTTGCTTAAAGCAGTGGTTATTGAAGGAAGGAAAGTAATCAAAGATTCCAAAAATCTAAACGGTCCCGGAGGAGCGGATGTGGTTATTGATGAAGAAGTATTGGAAAAAGTAGGCAGGATGACCTTAGGCGATCTGCTTTATAAAAACATTGAAGGCTTTGGTGTAAGAACCAATAGTTCCGGAGAACGTTATTATACAGTATATACTAAATTCGTTCACCTCATTATAGATGGTACAGATACTGAATTCTTTATGTCCGACTCTGCATCACAATATGAATACTTCAAAGATTATTTTGATTATTACGATGCTGAAGAAATTAAAGGGATAGAAGTGATGACAAGCACGAGAAATGCCCTTGCGTATGTTCAAAGATTTCTTAATCCTTTAGCGAAAATAACTGATCATATCTTTATCGAAGTAACAACACGCTCGGGACACGGACCTTTCTTAAAGAAAAGTATAGGAACTTACTTATTCAAACCCATGGCTTTTACCCTGCCGAGAGAATTCTATTCCCCTAAATATAAAGCTAGCAGCACAGTTGATATGACGGATATACGCTCAACTATTTACTGGGAGCCATTTATCACCACAGATAAAGATGGCAAAGCGACCGTGTCATTTTATACTGCCGATAACCCTGGTAGTTATTCGATAATAATAGAGGGCAGTGATATGCAAGGAAACTTGGGAAGCACAAGAAGTAATATTAAGTTAAAGAATAAATAATCCCCCACATTTATTCTCAAGAAAAGCTTTTATTCTAACAAGAGGCTTTGGTATGCAAATGATTTCCAAAAAATAAAACTTTTTTTAACCAGGATAGGTTAATTATTTAACGCATAAGTAGATTATGTAAAAAAATAAAATCATTGAATTAAAACTAAAATTATGGCTCAAATAGATGTAGAACCCAAGAAAAAAAGCAATTGGTGGATATGGCTGATAGTAATTGTAGTAATATTACTTATATGGCTTTTCTTACGAGGTGGTAATGATATGAATAATACCACTCCAACGACAACAGACTCAATAGCTATGACTCAATAAGTTAGTTGAATTATTGTTACCATTTAAAATGAACATTTAATAATAATATTATGGATAATACAAGATCAAATCATTTAGAAGAACTAAGAGGAAGCGATTATAAAATCGCAGAAGGCGCGCCAGATATTCAGGGTTGGAGAATAGTAGATTATACAGGCGAAAAAGTAGGTAAAGTACGAGATATGCTATTCGATAAAATAGCTCAAAAAGTCAGGTATATTATTACGCATTTAAATGATTCAGACTCAGCTTTAGGCAATCGTGATGTATTGATTCCTATTGGGAAAGCACAATTAAATACGAGCACCGAAGAAGTCGTAATCTCAGATTTAACACTAGCACAATTATCAAATTTACCGACTTATACCGGGGATGAAATTACTCCTGAACAAGAGTATGCAATTCGTAATACATTCTTAGGCACAATTGCTGGAGGAGTTACATCAGGAATAGCAGATTATAATCGAGATACTTTCTATGATAATAAGGATTTTGACGAAGATCGTTTTTATAACAGGGGTGATTATGCAGATAGAACAGCAGGTATAAATACAACTTCTGATCTAAAGGAAACAAGCAATCTGGATGAAGACGAAGATTCGGATATTACAGAAGATGTAAGACGAAGAAACGATGAACTATTTGATAATGGCAGTATCGATAATCCTAACAAAGTATAAAAAAATAGAGTGTTGAATCAACTTAATCACCGTTCAATAAATTTTTAAATAGCTTCAAAATTTGTTGAGTATAACATTCTTGTATACTGAAAGAGTCATCCTTCACTGCCTCTATATAACCTTCTAATACAATCTCCCGATCCTTGGCGATAGCATAATACGCATAAGGGTTTTTAAATTCATGATCAGGAATTTGTTGAGTAAAACCAGTAATAGCAATTGCATATTTACTTAAGAAAAGTTTATTAGCACCCAAAGCCATTTGACAAGCTACTTGAGAATTAACAAATTCATTGTGCTCGCCATAAATAGGTTCAACATCAAGAATCCTGGTTTTTTGTCCGCCCTGATAAACTGTGATTCCTCCTTGAAAAAACATGGTGGCACCTTCAGCCAAAGAAAAAGCAGTTTGTAAACAGCCTGATGTAACACTTTCGGCCACCGATAACGTAGCCTTCGATTTAATCAAAAATGAAGCAATACTTTGCAAATCATTTTTATCATAGAGTGATTTCTCTGCGTTTTTCTTAGCCATTTACTATTTCTCCTCCATTTGGATGAATAATCTGACCGGTCATATAACTTGCATCTTCAGATGCCAAAAACACATAAGATGGGGCAACTTCATTGGGCTGACCAGGACGGCCCATAGGAACATCTTTTCCAAATTCTGCAACCTTCTCTTCACTAAAACTTGCAGGAATCAGAGGTGTCCAAATCGGGCCAGATGCTACTCCATTTACACGAATATTCTTTTTTGCAAGATTATTAGCTAAAGAACGCGTAAATCCTACAATTGCGCCTTTAGTTGATGCATAATCAATTAAATGAGCACTGCCGCGATAAGCTGTTACAGAAGTGGTATTAATAATTGCGGATCCTTCTTTTAAATAAGGCAAGGCAGCTCTTGTTAAATAAAAATAAGCGAATATGTTTGTTTGAAATGTTTTTTGAAGTTGTTCATTACTAATATCTAACAAAGATTCTTGAGAATATTGGACAGCTGCATTGTTAACTACAATATCCAACTTCCCAAATACGTCAATCGTTTTGGAAACAATTAATTCACAGTGTTTATCATCTCTAATATCTCCAGCTATCAATAAACAGTTTCCTCCCGCCTCCTTTATTAATTTCTCAGTATCTTCTGCATCTCTTTTCTCGTTCAGATAGGTAATACAAACTTTTGCGCCCTCTTTTACAAAAGCTAGAGCAACAGCTCTTCCTATTCCACTATCACCGCCAGAGATAATAGCTACTTTACCTTCTAATTTTCTCTTCTGAGCATTATCTGCTTTAGATTCAGGCTTTGGACTCATCTTAAATTGATCGCCTGGTTGCTTGTCTTGTTTCTGAGCTTTAGGTGCTTGATCTTTCATAAGGTATCATTGTTTGTCAATGAAATAACACATCCTCAGATTTCTTGTTTTAATAATAGTATTATAAACTAACTTCGATGAGCCAATGAGGCTGGTTTGCTATATAGGATATCCTATAAAAAGTAAAAAATTATGTAAGTTTGCATCTGAAACAACATTATTAAGAAAATCTTTATACGTTAATATCAAAGCATGAATTACGACATTATTGTTATAGGAAGCGGCCCCGGAGGCTATGTTGCTGCTATCAGAGCTTCTCAATTAGGCTTCAAGACGGCTATTGTAGAACGTGAATCACTTGGTGGGATTTGTCTCAACTGGGGTTGTATTCCTACAAAAGCATTATTAAAAAGTGCTCAAGTATTTGAGTACCTTAACCATGCCGAAGACTATGGGATTAAAGTAAATGGCGGAGAGGCAGATTTCCCTGCTATTGTTAAAAGAAGCCGTGGAGTAGCCGATGGAATGAGTAAAGGGATTCAATTCTTAATGAAGAAAAATAAGATTGATGTTATTCTAGGAACAGCTACTATTAAAAAAGGTGGTAAAATTGCTGTTAAAGATGCAGATGGTTCTACCAAAGAATACGCTGCCAAACATACAATCTTAGCTACTGGTGCACGTTCTCGCGAACTTCCTAATTTAAAACAAGATGGTAAGAACATCATCGGTTACCGTCAGGCTATGAGCCTTGAAAAACAACCTGAATCTATTGTAGTTGTTGGCTCTGGTGCAATTGGTGTTGAATTCGCATATTTCTACAATGCAATTGGAACGAAGGTTACGATTGTAGAATTCCTGGATAGAATTGTTCCGGTTGAAGATGAAGAAGTTTCTAAGCAATTAGAAAGAAGCTTGAAAAAAGCTGGAATAACTGTATTAACCAGCTCTGAAGTTACAGCAGTAACGAAATCAGGCTCGGTTAACAAAGTTTCTGTTAAAAACGCAAAAGGAACGCAAGAGCTGGAAGCAAGTGTTGTACTTTCTGCTGTAGGCATCACTCCTAATATTGAAAACATTGGCCTTGAAGAAGTAGGTGTTAAAACTGAAAGAGGACATGTTATTGTTGATGATTTTTACAAAACAAATATCGAAGGTGTTTATGCTATCGGAGATATTGTAAAAGGACAAGCTTTAGCGCATGTTGCATCTGCAGAGGGAATTACTTGTGTTGAAAAGATTGCAGGTATGGATGTTAAAGCAATCGATTATGGCAATATACCAGGCTGTACATACTGTACACCAGAGATTGCTTCAGTAGGTTTAACTGAAAAGGCTGCTAAAGAGGCCGGTTACGAATTAAAGATTGGAAAATTCCCATTCTCTGCTTCAGGTAAAGCGAGTGCTGCTGGTGCAAAAGATGGTTTTGTAAAAATGATATACGATGCCAAATACGGTGAGCTTTTAGGAGCACATATGATTGGTGCTAATGTTACAGAAATGATAGCGGAAATCGTAGTTGCCCGTAAATTAGAGACTACCGGACACGAAATCTTAAAAGCTATCCATCCTCACCCAACTATGAGTGAAGCTATAATGGAAGCAACAGCTGATGCTTATGGTGAAGTAATTCACTTATAAAATTAACAGCAGAGTGAGGCATATTCTTTCGCTCAGTATAAAAAAAGGCCTTGGATTTGCATCCAAGGCCTTTTTTTATACTTTTTAATTATATTTACATTTCCTTCTCTACTCCCAATCCAAATAAAGCAAAATCATATTTAACAGGATCCTTTGGATCTAAATGACGTAAGTTTTCAGTGAGTTCTATCGCTGTTAACCAATCAGTTTGCTTTCTTGATATTAAGCCTAATTTACGTGCAACACGATCTACATGAACATCACATGGACAAATCAATGCTGCAGAAGATAACTTTGTCCAAATGCCAAAATCAACTCCCTTATCATCCTTTCGAACCATCCATCGCAAAAACATATTCAAGCGTTTGCAGGTTGATTTTTGTAATGGAGAGCTAACGTGCTTACGTGTACGCAGAGGATAGTCTTCTAAACTGAAGAAATAAGACCGAAAGTGATTTAATGCTTCTTCAATTATCACCGGCTCACGTCTTAAATCTTGCAAAAGACAAGCAGAAGAACTTAATTCAATACTTTCACCTACTGGAAGAAGATCCAAATACTCTTCTCTAAACTCTGACTGTTTTACCTTTGGAATAAAAGCTTCCTCCAAGGACGAATAATGACTATAATGATGCTTAAAGAAGCTTACAAAGTAAAGTAGATCAGTATCATTAAAAGTCCGATGCTTAAATCCCAGCAACGACTTTAAATCTCCTTCCTGATGGTTTATAATGTAATCGTATGGACTTCCATCCATACGTTCAATAAGATCTGCACATTTATTTAAAATTGTCTTTCGCTGACCCCACGCTAACATAGCAGCAAAAAAACCTATGATTTCAATATCTTCCTTTTTGGTAAAACGATGCGGAACACTAATCGGATCCAATTCAATAAAATCAGGTTTATTGAATTGTTCTACCTTATCATCTAGGAAAGCTTTTAAATCAAACATTTCAGGGCTATTCCAATCCTTTAAATCTCATCTACCCGTATCCAATCCATCCCTGCTGCTTCAGCAGCTTGAACACCTGGTATACCATCCTCAAAAACCACACAACTTTCTGGCTCTACACCTAAAAGTTCTGCTGCTTTTAAGAACGGGTCGGCATAGGGTTTCCCTTTGGGTGTTTCACCTGCACAGACTAATACTTCAATATAAGGCAAAATACCTAAAACAGTTAAGGTCTTTTGCACAGTACTTCTGCTACCACCAGACACTACTGCAATCCGGACTTTCCCAACATGTGCCAATAAGTGATCAACAACAAAAGGCATGGGTTCTGTTTTTTCAATAAACTCATTTACAAATACAGTAGATTTTTCTTTCCCAAAGACCTTAGGGTCTAAATTCGCAGCATATCTTCTATTGATTTCTTCAGCTACTTTAACAGTTGGCAACCCTGCCAATTCATCAACGATATCGGGATCCAAATCAATCCCATATTTAGATGCTGCCTTTACATAAGCTGCTTTATGCAAAAACATATTATTAGCTAAGGTTCCATCGCAATCGTATAAAAAGGCTTTATACTTCCCTTCCGTCTTTTGAGTTAATACGGCTAACTTATCAATCGTGTTATTTATCATCTCTTTATTTTAAATCATCAAATATACGGAATATTATCGACAGATTAGCTTCAAATAAACCCATAGATTTTATCTATACAATTTTATAATTATTTATCAATCAGATACTAATAGAGCTTATATATCGCATTAGTTTACACCATATCTGACTAAAGATTCCCACTAGCCGATCTCTTTGTGCTGATCTAAATTAGGGAGAAAGCCTGCAATCAAACCCAGTAATGGCAAGAAAGAACATACATAGTACACATAGGATATACTAGTTAAATCAGCTAATTGTCCTAATAATGCAGAACCAATTCCTCCCATTCCAAAAGCAAATCCAAAAAACAGACCTGATACCATACCTATTTTTCCTGGTAAAAGCTCTTGAGCATACACCAGGATAGCTGAAAACGCAGAAGCAAGGATAAAACCGATAATTACTGAAAGGATGGTTGTCCAGAATAAATCAGCATAAGGAAGTGCCAATGCAAAAGGAGCAGCGCCTAGTATGGATGCCCATATTACATATTTTCTTCCTATCCGATCTCCTATCGGACCACCGACCATAGTTCCCGCAGCGACTGCAAATAGAAACATAAATAAATGTATCTGAGATGCTTGTACAGACAAATTAAACTTATCTATTAAGTAGAATGTAAAATAGCTTGTGATACTAGAAAGGTAAAAATACTTTGAAAATATTAATAAAAGGAGAATAACAACTGACCATATAACTGTCTTTCTGGGATAAGAAGATTTTTCAACTTCCACTTTATGTTTCTTTAAAACATGAGCACGTAAAGCCTTCGGCTTATACCATCCTCCAATCCGGTATAATACAATTATTGCAATTAAAGCCGCCAGAGAAAAATAGATTACATTGAACTGTCCAAAGGGAGCAACGATAAGAGCTGCCAACAAGGGCCCGAAAGAGCTTCCAGCATTTCCTCCTACCTGAAAGATAGATTGTGCTAATCCTCTCTTGCCTCCAGAGGCAGCATGTGCCATCCTTGAAGCTTCTGGATGAAAAACTGATGAGCCTACACCAATAAGTCCCACAGAAAGCAATACAATAGGAAAACTGCCTGCCACAGAAAGAATAACCAAACCTATTAAGCTAAAGCCCATTCCAATAGGCAAAGCATAAGGAAAAGGCCTTTTATCAGTAAGATTACCTACAAGCGGCTGAAGAATAGAAGAGGACATCTGGAAAACCAGAGTTATTAATCCCACTTGTGTAAAGCTTAAAGAGAATGAATCTTTTACAAGTGGGTATATGGCGGGTATTAATGATTGAATAGTATCATTAAGCATATGAGAAAAGCTGATCGCAAACAAGATCGGATAGACTGTTTGCGATGCTTTTCTGGAAGATATTGGATCTGATTCCATGACATTAAGCCGGATAGTTCAAAAGGTAATTCTTAAACTCTGTATAACTAGTACTTAATAATTGTTTTTTCTGCTCTCTCTTTCTTAATTCATTTACGGATTCGGGAACCTTTATATTTTCACCAATTCCTTTTGGAAAAACGTCGGGGAATTTACAAGGATGCGCCGTAGAAAGAGCAACCAGTGCATAATCTCCAGGATTTTTAGAGCGATAAGCTTGACCAGCCAGCCAAGCAATCGCTGTATGCGGACAAACAATGTATTGATCTTTATAATAAACCTCTTCAATAGCAGCAGTAGTTTGCTTATCAGAATAAGTATCGGCTGTTAACTGCTTTTTAAGCGCGCTTATATCTTGATTGAATAAATCCATTATCCGATCCCAGTTACTCGGATTACCAACGTCCATAGCGTTTGACAGAGTTGCTATGGCAGTACGGGTTTCATAAGCTTCACCGCTTAAGAAACGAGGAACAACATCATTGGCATTTGTAGCTGCAATAAAGTGTTTAACAGGTAAACCCATTCTTACTGCAAATAGACCAGCTGTCAGGTTTCCAAAGTTTCCACTAGGTACAGAGAAAACCACATCCTTTATACCTTGTTTTACCAATTGGCTATAAGCATAAAAGTAGTAGAAAGTTTGCGGAATAAGACGAGAAATATTGATAGAATTAGCAGAAGTTAAGTTAAGCTTTTCATTTAGGTCATCGTCATTAAATGCCTTTTTAACAAGAGCTTGGCAGTCATCAAAAGTACCGTCAATTTCTAATGCATGAATATTTGAATCATTGGTACATAATTGCAATTCCTGAATAGGACTTACTTTCCCCTTTGGGAAAAGAATAGTTACCCTGGTATTAGGAACTCCTGTAAAACCCAATGCAACCGCTCCTCCTGTATCTCCGGATGTTGCAACCAGAACATCTAGTGTCTGATTACTTTTTTCAGAGAAGTAAGCCATAACCCTGCTCATAAACCGAGCGCCGAAATCTTTAAAAGCCAATGATGGCCCTTGAAATAATTCAAGAATATACGAACCATCCTTCAAAGCAACCAATGGAGCATCGAAGTTAACGGTTTCGTCAATAATTCTTTTAAGATCAGCAGAAGGGATATCATCCCCTATTATATTTTCAGCAACTTTAAAAGCAATCTCTGAAAAGCTATATTGATCAATATTTTTTATAAACTCTTCATCAAGTGTTGGTATAGATTCAGGCATATAAAGCCCTTTATCTTTGGGTAAACTAGCAAATACGGCTTCACGAAAAGGAACAAATGATTGTTTGCTATTGGTACTATAAAATCGCATAACGAATATATAATTAATGTAGAATATTAAATTTCTTTAGGTCCATCACTATTAATGGACGATACGTAAGTATTACACTCAATGCCATGAGCATTCAAATGTTTGCTGATTTTATGGCTAATTTCCTGGGCCAACTCTCTATTGGTTGTAAAAGAAAATACGGAAGGCCCTGATCCTGAAATACCAAAACTAAGAGCTCCGGCAGACATCGCTATTTTACGCATTTCATAAAATTCCGGAATTAATATAGCACGAGTAGGTTCAATTAGAACATCTTCCATACTTCGGCTGATTAAGTCATAATCTTCCATAAAGAGACCGCTTACCAAACCTGCAATATTTCCCCATTGCTGTACTGCATCTTTCAACAAAACCTTCTTACGGATCATTTCACGAGCAGCCCTTGTAGGAACATCAACATGAGGAAAGATAACTGAACAATATAGGTTCGCGGGAACCGGCAAATGTATGACATCCAAGGGCTCATAGCTTCTAACTAATGTAAAGCCTCCTAACAAAGAAGGAGCAACGTTATCTGCATGCGGATAACCACAAGCCAGTTCTTCACCCTTCATAGCCAAAGGCAAAAGTTCTCTTTGAGAAATAGGTTGCCCTAGCAATTGATTAATAGCATAAAGTCCGGCGACAGTACTTGCAGCGCTTGATCCCAAACCACTACCTATTGGCATATGTTTAAAAAGTTCAATCTCTACACCAATATCATTTCTCCCAATTAATTCCAAATAGTTCTGAACTGAAGCACTTACTGTATTCTTTTCGGCAGCCCAGGGTAAACGGCCATCGTCGCCCTGAATATTAACAATTTTAACGCCTGCTTCTTTTGTTCTGCGCATAATTACTTCATCACCCGGTTCATCTAAAGCAAAACCCAGAATATCATAACCGCAAATTACATTCGCAACAGTCGCAGGTGCAAATACACGCACCTCCTCTTTTAATTGTTTACCTACATGCGGTAAAGCCTTACTTTCTACAGATTCCATTATTTATTATCTTTATGCATTATGACCTACATTCACTAACTCTGCGAATACGCCCGCAGCTGTAACCTCTGCCCCCGCTCCTGGGCCTTTTACTACCAACGGTCTGTGGAAGTAGCGTTCAGTTGTAAACGATATTATATTATCACTTCCGGACAAGGTAAAGAACGGATGATTACTATCTACAAGAGCCAAACTAATATTGACTTTGCCGTTCTCTAACTTACCAATGTAACGAATAGCCTTATTCTCTGCTGCAGCTTTATCTTTCAACGCCTTAAAATGATCTTCAGAAGCTTTCAACTCTGCATAAAAATCATCTACAGATGATGCATTAAGACAATTATCTGGTAAAATATTTTCCAATTGAACATCTTCAGGCTCTAAAATCAATCCCGAATCACGTGCCAAAATTAAGAACTTTCTCATAAAATCAGAACCTTTTAAATCATCACGTGGATCAGGTTCAGTAAAGCCTAACTCTTGTGCAGTTTTCACTACTTCATAAAAAGTTTTATCACCATGATAATTATTGAAGATATAAGAAATTGTGCCCGATAAGATAGCTTCAATACTGATAATCTGATCACCACTTGTCATCAAATCCTTAAGCGTTCTTACAATAGGAAGTCCGGCACCAACGTTCGTTTCATAAAAGAAATCTACACCGTGTTTTCGTGCGCATTCACGTAGAGAACGATAGCGTTCATATTTACCAGAGTTTGCAAGTTTATTGCAAGTAACTAATGAAATATTTGAACTAAAAACATCTTCATAAAAACGAACCGGAGCTTCGCTTGCAGTATTATCAAGCAATACACAGTTGGGTAAGTTAAAGTCTTTCATTCTGGAAATAAAGCTTTCTAGATCTGCTTTTTCTCCCTCTCCTTCCAATGTATCTTTCCAATTACCCAAGTCTATTCCATCGACATCAAAATACATTTTACGACTATTGCTCATACCTATCATTTTCAATTCTATATCATTATTCTCTTGCAAGAACAAATGTTGTTTTTGAATTTGATTGAACAATGTCGAACTGATGTTTCCAGTACCTAAACAAAAAACATGAAGTGTAGTTTTTAATACAGAGAAGAATGCATCATGAACAGCATTTAAAGCTTTTGACAGATCGGTATGCGATATAATTACCGAGATATTGTATTCAGAAGAACCTTGTGCAATTGCGCGCACATTTATACCATTTCTTCCCATTGCATAAAACAACTTACCCGATATCCCTGGAGTTTGCTTCATCTTTTCACCAACAATAGCCAAAACAGACAGATTTTCTTCGAGCTCAGGAACATTGATTTTTTCAGCAGCAATCTCTAACTCAAATTCACTCTCTATAATTCTTTTAGCTTGCAAAGCATCCTCAGGATGAACTGCAAAGGTTATACTATGTTCTGAAGATGACTGCGTAATTAAAATAACATTAATGCTATTCTGAGCCAAGAGTGTAAATAACTTTCCACTAAAGCCCGCTTTCCCAATCATGCCACTTCCGCTGAGATTCAATATACTAACTCTATCAATAGAAGAGATTCCTTTAATTGGAAATATAGAATGACCACTATCACGCTGAATAACAGTTCCTGCAAAAGCAGGATTAAAGGAATTCTTGATTATAATAGGGATATCTTTCAGGAACGCAGGCATCATGGTAGGTGGATATATCACCTTAGCACCAAAATAAGATAGCTCCATTGCTTCTGTGTAAGATAATATGGGCAATGAAAAAGCTTTCTTAACAATCCGTGGATCGGCAGTCAACATACCATCAACATCTGTCCATATCTCTACTTGTTCTGCATCTAGTGCGGCACCAAAAATAGCAGCTGTATAATCACTTCCTCCTCTTCCTAATGTAGTTATTTTACCGGCAGCATTAGATCCAATAAAACCAGTTACAAAAAACATCTTTCCTGGATTATTTTCCCTAAAAGCTCTGATTAGGTTTCCAGATTCCAGGGCCTTTACGCGTGCATTTCCAAAACTACTATCTGTTTTAATCAAGTCGCTTGCATCTACAACCATCGTATCAGGAAAATATTGTGCAGCAACATGGCTAACCAGAAGTACCGAACAACGTTCTCCATAACTTAAGATACGATCTTTCGTTTGCAGGCTCAATTCCTGCAAAGTGAATACCCCTTGCAATAAATCTTCAAGTTCGTTGAGATAGATTTTAAGCTGTGTATAAACCGGATTCTGACCACGAACCGCGATTAGTTGTTTTACCACGTTGAAATGCAGGTTTTCTAAGGCTGTTAAATCACTTGCAAAATTAATCCCAACTGCAGCACCTTCGGCCATCTTTGAAAGTAGATTAGTTACTCCTTGCATGGCTGAAAGAACAATAATCGGTCTTTCTTCCAAGCTATCAATATCCTTCAATATTTTCATTAAACGGCTAATACTTTCTACTGAGCCGACAGAACTACCTCCAAATTTCAGTACTTTCATTATTTCTATATTACAAGTGTATTTTGTTTTTTATCCTAATCTTAATAATCTAATAAACAAAAAAGCGCCTCCCTGTGTAGAGGAAGGCGCTTCTGTTTATAGTATGCTTTATTACATCACAACATTACTGCCCCCTCGGTTATTAATAATACCGGTGGTAATAATAATGGATGTGATAATTGAATTAAATCTCACGTTCTTTTGTAAATTTTATCAAAGTAACTGTATAATTTTTAAAATTGCAAGGAATAAGTTAAAAAAACTATCATTTCACTTAATTATCAGTAAATATTCTTCGTTTCAAAAAATAAAGCTTGTATCGTATCAAATCATAGAACAAAGTAATAATCAAAAAGAAGGATGCTATAAGCAAAGTCTTCAGTTCATAATATTTGAAAAGGAAACCTCCTACAATACAACCAATAAAGAAAAACAAGATGATGGCCACCCTTAAATAGATACTCTGTTTCAGCCTCTTTACTTCAGAAGGAGCCCGATAAAATATAAGTTGAGCCAACTCTATTCCCAAATCTGTAAACAAGCCTGTTAAGTGAGTTGTCCTAACAATAGATTTAGACACCTGTGTAACCAATGAATTCTGAACACCCATCGCAAATAAGAGCGCTGATACTATTATATGTACATTATTTCCAGTGGTACCGTAAAAATAGCTATATACCCATACTAAAATCAAAACAAGGATCTCCACTATCATTGGTGGTAAGGCAGGCGAAAAATTTGATTTACTTCGTGAGGTAATTTCCGTTAACAAACCCGACAAAAACGAACCGAACAGAAAACATAGCACATACAATATAAAAACAAAGGCAAGTGTATAGTTTTCTAAAACCATCTCTTCTGCAAAAAACGCAAAATGGCCCGTAACGTTCGTTGTTAATGTTTTCACAGAAAAAACACCACAGATATTTACCATACCAGCAACGAAAGATAATAAGGTTGCTAATCGAAGGTTATGAGCAAGAGTTCTTCCCTTTCCATGATGACGAAACATATAACGATGCTTTTTATCCAAAAATACAATTTATTGGCCCGATCTGCATTTAATTATAATTAAATCATTTATGATTCATAATTTCACTTAATATTGAACTTATGAAACCATCATGAGTTCATAAAACTCACATTAGAGGCAAATGAATATTCATAACTTCGTCTCTTAAGAAATCACTCTGATGAAAACATTATTTATAAACGGAACTATTTTATTTGAAAATAAATTCCATAATAATCTGACAGTTGTTGTAGCTAACAATAAGATAGACAGCATTTATCGAACAGAGAAAGGTAAACAGCCCTTAGAGCAATTTAAAGTTATTGATTTAGAAGGCGATTACCTGGTTCCAGGTCTTATCGACTTGCAGTTATATGGAACTGGGGATAATTTCTTTGGTGGAGAACCTAGTATTCAAAATCTTGAAAATTTAGAAAATGATTTAATCCAACAAGGCATTTGTGGCTTTTTAGCAACAATCGCGACCAATACTGATGATATTGTCTTAAAAGCTATTGAAACAGCGAAGGCCTTTCGTCTTAAAAGTAAAGGAGCCTTTTTAGGTTTACATCTTGAAGGACCTTTTCTGAACCCAATAAAAAAAGGAGCACATCCAGAATCATTAATAAGAAAGGCTCAATTAAAGGAAGTAGAACATTGGCTTGAACTTGCTAAGGGAGAGATTAAAATGATGACTATTGCACCAGAACTTCAGGATGAGGAGGTTTTAAAATTATTACAAGATAACCATGTAACTTTATCAGTTGGACATAGCAATGCTAGTTACCAGGAGGCTAACGGCTTCTTAAATAAACAGGTCACAACTGCAACTCATTTATTTAACGCAATGCCTTCACTCCATCACAGAGAACCCGGTTTAATTCTATCTATTTTTGAAAAACAATCTTTTGCAAGTATTATTCCAGATGGTATTCATGTAAGTTATCCTATGATCGCTTTAGCAAAACGCGAGTTAGGTAAAAAACTTTTTATTATTACAGATGCGGTCGCTTCTTCTACAAGCGGGATCTATAAACACCAAAAGAAAATCGATCATTATGAAACTCCAGAAGGCATTCTATCTGGTTCAGCAATAACTTTATTAGAAGGAGTGAGAAACTGCATTAAAAATGTAGGAATAGAACCTTCAGAAGCGTTTGCGATGGCTTCTCAAATCCCAGCACAAGTTATCGGTATAGAAAATGAGCTAGGCAGTATTGCTATTGACAGAAAGGCAAATTTATTAAGGGTCGATAAAAATTTCGAACTGAAAGAAGTTTGGTTTACTTTTACAGCATGACAAAAGAGCTAATTCTTGAGAACTTAAAAATCCAGAAACTGAATGAAATGCAAATGGCCAGCATTCAAGCAGCTTCAACAAATGACATTACCTTATTAGCTCCTACAGGTTCAGGTAAAACCCTTGCTTTTCTATTTCCTCTATTAGCACGACTAAAAAAAGACACAAAAGGTGTCCAAGCTCTTATCCTTACACCTTCTCGCGAGCTTGCTGTACAAATAGAACAGGTTTGGAAACAAATGGGCACGGGCTATAAAGTTCTTTGCTGCTATGGAGGACATTCTACTAAAACAGAAAAAAACAGCTTTATTGAACCTCCTACTCTATTAATCGGTACTCCTGGTCGAATTTCTTATCACATCCGTAACGAAAGCTTTGATACTGCTAAAGTAAAAACTCTGGTTCTAGATGAATTTGACAAATCATTAGAATTTGGTTTCCACGATGAAATGAGCTTCATTCTTGAAAACTTAAGCAAGCTTTCAAGAAAAATACTGACTTCTGCAACCAAGCTTAATGATATACCTGACTTCGTTCAACTTGCTGAGAACGCTATTGAAGTCAACTTTCTAAAGGCAGACGAACATATCCCTAATATTGATATCAAAGCTGTATCTACAACAGCAGAAGATAAAGTAGAAACCCTGCTTTCTTTAATCTGCTATATTGGTAATAAACCCACTCTTGTGTTTTGCAATCACCGCGATGCAGTCAATAGGATTAGTGAAACCTTAGAAGATAGCGGCATCCAACATGGCATTTTCCATGGTGGAATGGAACAGGTAGATCGCGAAAAAGCATTGCTGCAGTTTAGAAATGGTAGCTATCATCTATTAATCTGCACTGATTTAGCATCCCGCGGACTTGATATTCCCGAAATTGCCTGCATCATTCACTTTCAATTAGGCAACGAAGAAACATTTATTCATAGAAATGGCCGCACAGCTAGAATGCAGGCAGAAGGAACCGCTTTCTTAATATTAAACGATGGAAAGTTTCCTGAATACCTAAAAGCAGTACCCTTAACCACCTTACCAGATAAAAACATTCTTCCACCTGCAACTGAATGGATAACTCTTTATATTGCAGCAGGGAAGAAAGACAAGATTAATAAAATAGATATTGTAGGAATGTTCTTACAGAAAGGTAAGCTTGCAAAAGACGACCTCGGCCGTATCGAAGTACACGATAAATCTGCTTATGCAGCGGTTAAGCGCACTAAAGTTAATCAGCTATTAAAATTACTGGCAAACGAAAAGATTAAAAACAAGAAGGTTAAAATTGGAATTGTAGAATAATATGAACTTAATAGGCAATATAATCTGGATTATCTTTGGTGGCTTTTTCGTATTCCTTGAATACCTGGTTGGCGGACTCATTTTATGTTTAACAATAATAGGAATCCCTTTTGGCATTCAATGCTTTAAGTTAGCCTTCGTTGCATTGGCTCCCTTTGGCATGGAATTTCAATCATCAGAAAGACCAACAGGGTGTGTATCAACCATATTAAATATTATCTGGATATTCTGCGGAGGAATATGGATCGCTCTTACCCATCTCCTTTTTGGAATCCTCTTATGTATTACTATTATTGGAATTCCTTTCGGAATGCAACACTTCAAATTAATGGGACTTGCTTTTACACCTTTCGGACAAGAATATAGCAGAAAGTAATTAAGCCATTTTAGGGACTTTAAGATCCAGGTCAAACCTCTTATTAAGTTTCTCAATGAAATAAGCTGAAAGTAAAGGAGACTCCTTTTCAACGTTCTGGTGCACAAAAAAATGTAATGACTCCAGACCTTCTGCCCTCCACTGTTCTATTCTTTCTAACCAATCGTCCAATCGAGTATAATCACTCGCATGATTTGCTCCAACATAACGAACAAATGCTTTCGGACTGGTTAAACGCATATGCAATAAGTCTCTTCTGCCAGCCGTATCTACAATAATAGGAGTTGTATTCTCTGATCTGAACAGCTCAAACACTTTATCAGTTACTGTCAAGTCACTAAACCATTCACTATTTCTCAATTCTACTGCCAATGGAATTACTTTAGGATATTCTTTCACAAACTTCTCTAAACGACCATAATCCTGTGGTTTAAAATTATCATGCACCTGAAGAAAGCTTATCCCTAAACGGTCTTCGAAATTACTGATCGCATCACAAAATTCAGTTACTTTATCTTCAACATTGCTAAGCCTTCCAAAATGACTGATAGCATTATTTACCTTTGGATAGAATTTAAAACCTTTCGATGTCTTATCTCTCCAAACCCGCACTTGCTCAGAACTTGGTGTTTTGTAAAATGTAGCATTTAATTCAATCGAGTTAAACTGCGTAGCATAATAAGTTAATTCATCTTTATTGCCTCGCGGATAAAAACCTTTCAGATCCTGCTTGTTCCACTTTGCACATCCCACATAAACTTCAAAAGATTTCTTATTGCCTGATGCAAGATTCTTCTTAGTATCTGCATGATCCTTCGGTAAGGTAAAATCTATCTCTCCCGGGTTTTCTATTTGACCAAAATTCATATAAAAACTATTAAATAAGCAACGTTCTATAAAGATTATTCAATCCTACAACCATTTCTTTCTCTTAAACCAAAGATAGACTATAATAGTAATCGCGATAATTACCATAACAACTATCGGATAAGACCATTTATAATGTAATTCAGGCATAAAAGCGAAATTCATTCCATAAAGCCCTACAATAAAGGTCGGAGGAAGCAAGAATACTGAAAAGATGGTTAAAACCTTCATTACCTCATTGGAGTTTTTAGAAGATAACGATAAATAAATATCAAGTAAATGAGTGGAATCCTCATGAGCCTGTTCAAAAAGCGTGTTGAGCTTTAAATGCAGATCTTTCAAGTCTTGCAAAACAACAATGTCATTATTCTCTACCGGTATCTTATTAATCACTTCTTTTGTTAATAAAACCAACTTCATACAAACAGAAGCCTTACGTCGAATAAGATATAAATCCTTTAATATTTCCTTAGTCAGCGGTTTCAAAAAGATCATCTCCTCATAGTCGTCAATATTTTTGGAAAGAGCGGAAACGGTGTTCTCGTACGACTGCAAAATATACCAGTTAATCTTCGTTACTAGTTCAATACTGCTATCATAGCTGCTTGCTTCAAATATCTTCTTTAAAAAAGGTTGCTTAATACGATGAACGGTAACAACCAAGTCTGCATTATAGAAAATAGCAACCTTGCTACTTATACCCTGTACCGTATGAGACTCAACAGGTATGTCATCTAACAATATACGTGTAATTGCGAATTGCATGTTTCCCAGGTTTTCATTCTTAGGAAGATGATCAGGCTGCAAACAATCACGTAAAGTATATTTATGCAACTTAAATTGCTTACTTATCTGTTTAATCTCTGCTTCGGATGGATTAGAAACATCAACCCATTTAAAACTCTGAGATTCCTTACTTAAATCAACAATTGCCATATCGTTCTTTTCTCAAAGATAA
This sequence comes from Albibacterium bauzanense, assembly GCF_004339765.1. Classification (GTDB taxonomy): domain Bacteria; phylum Bacteroidota; class Bacteroidia; order Sphingobacteriales; family Sphingobacteriaceae; genus Albibacterium; species Albibacterium bauzanense. The sequence goes on from NZ_SMGO01000003.1 coordinate 276,273, forward strand.
AATATTATTAGAAAGTAAGATTGAACAGCTTTAAACAATTTACTTCGTTACCCGTATTTATACTGATAACAAATGCGATTTCTACCATAAAATAAAATATGAAAACATAAGACTTCTTCATTAGTTGATAATGATAGTATTAATGTGAAGTGATATTTATTACTTCATAAAAATGGTTAAAAAGAATATTATGAAAAAATTAAGATTATTAAGTACTGTAATTATAGCTTTAATAACTGTACTAGCCTTTCAATCATGTGATGACGATGATGCAGATAACATCAGAATGGATAATCAAACATTTGTAACGAAAGCTTCAGGCAGCAATAACTTTGAAATCGCTGCAGGAACGTTAGCAATGTCTAAGGGTGAAAGCGAACTTGTAAGAGACTATGGAAATCATATGGTAGAAGATCATACGGCTGTTGGTGTTGAATTATCAGCCCTTGCAGAATCAAAAGATTGGATTATATCAACAGAATTACAAGCAGAAGACAAAATTAAAATAGCCACTCTTACCGCCTTAACAGGTACAGCTTTCGATAAAGAATATGCTGAAATAATGGTAGAATCTCATGAAGACGCTGTCGACCTCTTTACTAGCGCTTCAGGTTCAAATGGTGTTATGGATACAGAATTAAAAAGTTTTGCTTCCGGAAAACTACCCACTCTAAAAACACATCTTGAAGAAGCTCAAACTTTGGAGGCTGAAGTGGATAACTAGTATGACATTATTTTTAAAAATAAAATTATGAAAAAGTCAAGTTATTTGATCGTCTTTGCAATTCTTTTATGGGGATTACAAGCTTGTAACAACCGTAGTAAAGATAGCGTTGATTTAGCTGAAGATGCTAACAACACCAGTCAGGATACATCAGTGTATAGAACTGTTCCTGACTTAGGTGTAGCAACCAATGAGAGTTATAATGATGCTGACTTTGCCGTTCAGGCTGCCGATGGTGGAATGACAGAAGAGCAATTAGGAAAAATTGCATTAACCAATGCTCAAGACCAGCGAGTAAAAGATTTCGGACAAAGAATGATTACCGATCATGGCAAAGCAAATAAAGAGTTAATGACGTTAGCAAAAGAAAAAGGCATCGTCCTGCCAACTACAATTAGTAGAGAAAACTCCGAACATATGGCAGATTTAAATAACAAGAACGGTACGACCTTCGATAAAGATTATATGGACATGATGGTAAAAGATCATAAAAAAACCGTTCAGTTATTTGAAACAGCATCTCAGCAAGGAAAAGATGCAGATATAAAAGCTTTTGCTACTAAAACCTTACCAACACTGAAGCAGCATTTAGAATCTGCAGATTCATTGAATAATAGTTTAAAGGATGTTAATCAATAATAAAGGCTTAAGACTAAACATATCATATTTAGAAATGGCTCCATAAAATTTTGGGGCCATTTTTCGTAAAGGGTTATTTTAACAATAAATTCTTTCTTATTTAAATTTTTCCTATTTTCGGTCTAAGCATTCAATGCGTCTAACAGACACTAAAAGCTATAAGCATTGCTTATTACACCATATAAACCATTTTAAACTAAAAATCACTAAGAATTGAACATTCATAAAAAAGACGATGCATTTTTATGGAATAAATTGAAGGGAGGCTGTACCACAGCATTGGGCAATTTATATGATCTTTATATCGAGGAGTTATTTTCTTATGGAATTAAAATACATCAGAACCGAGAATTCGTTAAAGATTGTATACATGATCTATTCTTAGACCTATACAAGTACCATAATAATTTAGCAAAAACAGACAATGTAAAATATTACTTGCTTCTATCCTTAAAAAGGAAAATCATTAAAAACATTCAATTAAACAAAACTCATCTTCCAGAAATAGATATCCTTAATACTTACAATCAAGAATTTTATATAGGTTCTATCGAAGAAGAACTAATCAAAGAAGAAAGCTTTGCCGAGCAAGACTTAAAACTTACAAAAGCATTAGATCTTCTTTCGAAAACTCAAAAACAAGGCTTATATCTCCGTTTTAATAAAAACAAATCATACGAAGAAATAGCTAAAACAATGAACATTACAGTCCAAACCTCGCGAACCACAATTTATAGAGGAATAAAATCTTTAAGAAAAAAGCTGACTTTGCTTAGCATCATTATCTCAAGTATTCCTCTCTAGCTCTCAAGTATTCCTCCTTAAACTCTTCTTTGAAAAAGAAAAACATTCAGCAATAAAAATTTATTTTAAAATAACTGTCTATAAAAGCCTACTTCCTTACTTATATATATAAAGACAAAATTCATCACGTCTCTATATAAAATAATGAAAGACAGTAACACAAACGAAACACCTTCTCTAACACAAGAAGAAAAAGACAACTTAAAAAAACGTATTACCCATTCTATATTTTCATATAAAAGAAAACTTAGGATCAAATATGCCATCGCAGCTAGTCTTATCCTATTTCTTTCTATAGGTTTATTTCTTCATTACAATCATTCAACACCCCTCCAATCAATAGATAATGAAAAATATACATCCTTACTTCAAAATTTAAATGCTGATACCCTACAAAATGTGACATTGGTTTTAAATGAGAACCAAAATATTGATATAGCAGATAATAACTCAAGCATCTCCTACTCCTCCACAGGTGAAAAGATCAAGATCGGCAACTCACAAATCGTAGATGACAATACGCGTGTGACCATGAATACTTTAATCGTTCCCTATGGCAAAAGAACAAAGCTTCAACTATCTGATGGAAGCACCGTTTGGCTCAATTCAGGTTCAAAACTGGCCTACCCTGCTAGTTTTAATGAAGATAAAAGAAAAGTATACCTAGAAGGGGAAGCTATTTTTGAAGTTACTCATGACAAATCACATCCATTCATGGTTATTGCAAAAGATTTCGAAATTGAAGTACTGGGAACAGTATTTAATGTAAGTAATTATAGCGATGACCCTTCCATCAACACAGTTCTAAAAAATGGAAGTGTAAAAATCCAATACAAAGGAAATTCAATCAAAGATCAAAGTCTTATTATTAAGCCGGGTACGTTTGCCTCCTATTCTAAAGACTCACGCAGTATTTCAACAGCTACCGTCGATGTAGATAAATATTTTTCATGGAGAGATGGTATCATAATCTTCAAAAATGATAACCTAAAAGATATTATGAAACAATTATCGCGCTACTACAATGCATCTATTGAGATTAAAAACAAGCGGCTCGAAAATCAGACATTCTCAGGTTCACTGGATTTAAAAGAAACAGTAGAACAGGTTCTGAACATCATTAAAGAAACATCGGATTTCGAATTCGAAAAGACAACAAATAACCAATTTATTATTAACTAAAAACCAGGAAATATGAAATAAACATCAACTAACCTAATTAAAAAAGTCAGAAGATGCGCTAACATCCTCTGACAGTCGATTTAACATCGCTGGAAATCCAGCAATACTAAAATTTTAGAAAAACAAAATTATGAATAAAAATCGTATTGCCCCCAATAATTGGGAGAGGCACCGAATTTTCAGGTTTAAATTTTTAACCGCTATGAAAATATTTGTACTGTTGACTTGCATCGGACTAAGTTCTGCATATGCAAATGCATCATATTCTCAAACCAAAATGGATGTTAAAGTCCAAAGTGTAGGTATTGAGGACTTATTTAAACAAATTCAAAACTCAAGTGAATATATCTTTTTTTATAAAGATGGTATCCTGAATAAAAACCGGAAAGTATCTCTGAATCTAAAAAATGCAACACTCCCTCAGATTCTTGATGAAGTTTTCCACAACACCAACCTCGATTATAAGATTGATGACAGACAGGTAGTTATCAGACAAAAAGCAATGGTTCTCTCAAAAGAAACCCTAGTTGCTAATGTTCAAGCACAGCGGTTTAGAATTTCAGGAACTATAGTCGACCAACAAGGGCTAGTATTACCAGGAGCAAATATTACAGAAAAAGGAACCAGCAATGGTGTGGTTTCTGATGTAAATGGCAATTACTCCCTTGAAGTAAGCAACCGTAATGCAATCCTTCAAGTCTCTTATATTGGATATACTCTAAAGGAGATCAATGTTAATGGACAAGATAGAATAAACGTTTCATTAAGTGAAGACGCAACAGCATTAGAAGATGTTGTTGTTGTTGGTTATGGCGTTCAACGAAAAAGCGACTTAACCGGGTCTATATCACAAGTAAAAGCTGCTGATATAGAAAACCGTACCGTTACTACAGCACAACAAGCATTACAAGGTAAAGCTGCTGGTATCCAGGTTATACAAACTTCTGGAGCTCCCGGCAAAAATGCCACCGTACGTATCCGTGGGTATAGTTCTAACTCTGCCTCTGAACCTTTATATGTAGTTGATGGCTTAAGAATAAGTGATATCGGTGCCATTGATCCTAACAACATTGAAAGCATGGAAATTCTGAAAGATGCTGCATCTGCTGCGATATACGGCGCTGAAGCAGGAAACGGAGTAGTCTTAATTACTACAAAAAAAGGAAAACAAGGCAACGGAAAGATAACATATGATTATATGTATTCAGTAAATGAGTTAAACAAGATTCCTAAAATCATGAACTCCAATGAATATATCAATTACATGACCGAAGGAAACATCATCACAGAAAATGAGATATCCTCATTATGGGATGGTAAAACAAGTACTAAATGGACAGACGTAGCTTTTGAAAACTCAGTAATGCAAAGACATAATCTAGGTTTTCAAGGAGGAAATGACAAAGGTTCTTATTATGTATCCTTATCACACTTAAACCAGAATGGTATCATCAAAGGCGATAACGATGTTTATAAACGCCTAACCGGAATGATCAATGCTGATTACAAGATAAAGCCTTGGATAAAAATAGGAACAACAAATGTTCTCGAAAAATGGGAAACTAAATCGGTTTCTGAAAACTCTGAATATGGTAGCTTGCTGGCATCCGTTTTAACGATGGATCCACTAACTCCGGATGTATACGATGCTGACAAATTACCTCCTTTTATGCAAAACCTTCTCGATAATGGAAGAGTATTGCTCAGAAACCCACAAGGCCAGTACTATGGTTTATCTCAGATCTTTGAATCAGAGCAAGTTCATCCGGGAATTATGCGCGATAACAGTGTAGGTAACAATGGGGGTTCAAATCTTTTAGGAACTCTATTTGCCGATATTACACCCATCAAAAACCTAACTTTCACATCGAAACTGGGTTATAGAGGCTCATTTGGCAACGACTATACATTTGCAAAAATATATTATGCAAATGCCGTAACCTATAGAAATGACATCAATGTAAGCCGTACTTCAAGAAACAGCATCTATTACCAATGGGAAAATTTCGCGAATTATAATTTTAGCGTAAATGATCACAACTTTACAGCCCTCTTAGGTACCTCCTATCAGCACAGTGAAAGCACATCTGTAAATGGAGCAGGGAATGCAATTACTAAAGATGATCCTTTATATTGGGATTTAGGCTATCTAACACCTTCAGCTACTAAAACTGTTGGCGGAGGCTCCAATTACTCTCGTAAGATGTCATACTTCGGGCGTATCAATTACAACTACCTGGATAGGTACTTATTCCAGGCATCAATTCGTAGAGATGCCAGTGATACATCGGTATTGCCTTATGAAAACAGATGGGGAACTTTCCCGGCCTTTTCTGCAGGTTATGTAATTTCAGAGGAAGATTTCTTTCCAGAAATCAATGCCCTTTCATTCCTAAAACTAAGAGCAAGTTGGGGACAAAATGGCAGTACAGGCCCTTTAGGAGGTTACGCATACAGAGCTGCAATAACTTCAGGCGGAAGCTACCCGTATACAGATGATATTATCTATCAAATTGCATCATCACCTTCACGTTTAAGCAATCCAGAATTAAAATGGGAAACCTCAGAGCAATTAGACTTTGGTTTTGATCTAAGGGCATTCAAGAATCGTTTATCGTTGTCTTTTGATTATTACGACAAAAAAACCAAAGATCTCCTAGTTGCAATTACACCACCCTATGAAACTGGTGTAAGTACCACTACAGTAAACGCAGGTAATGTATCTAACAGAGGGTTAGAATTAGAACTGGGCTGGAATGATCAAATCAATGATTTCTCTTATGGTATCCGTGGAAATATAGCCACCCTTAAAAACAAAGTAACCTATTTAGATCCTAGTATCTCAAGAATAAGTGGAGCCTCTTACCATACAAACCAAGGAATAACAGCTTTTGAAGAAGGTTTACCAGTATGGTATTTTAGAGGATATCAAGTAGAAGATATCGACAATGCTACCGGTAATCCAATATTCAGAGATCAACTGACTGTAGATAGTAATAAAGATGGCATCAATGATCAAACAGACGGAATAATTAACGATGATGATAAGGTAATGATTGGAAGCGCGATCCCAGACTTTACTTATGGCATTACATTATCAGCTGCTTATAAAGGATTTGATTTAACTGTTTTTGGTGCCGGCTCTAAAGGAAATGATATTTTCAATGCTCTTACAAGAACAGACCGTCCTAGAGGAAATAAATTGTCTATATTTTATGATGATCGCTGGACTCCAGAGAACCAAAACGCACAATACCCTCGTCCAAATGCAAATGGAGAAGATAAATATTGGATTAGCGATGCAGCAATCTTTGATGGTTCTTTCTTCAAGATCAAACAAATTCAAGTAGGCTACAGTCTACCTCAAAAATTCTCAAAAGGCTTTCTTAGCAATAGCAGAATTTATGTTTCCCTTGACGACTGGTTTACATTTACAAAATATCCAGGCATGGACCCTGAAGCATCAGCAGGTTCAACTTCTGCATTGGGTGTAGACAAAGGTTCATACCCTATTTCAAGGAAAGCAGTTGTAGGTATAAATTTAACTTTTTAATTTTTAGAAATTATGAAATCAAAAATATTTTATACAAGCCTGCTATGTATGTTTATTATTCTTAGCAGCTGTAAAGATTCACTAATAGTTCCACAAAAAGGCGCAACCAGTACTGAAGACTTTTACAAAACAGATAGCGATGCACAAGAAGCAATTGCGGCTGTATATTCAGCTTGGAGAGGCTCACAATTCAATCAATATTTTCTAAAGAACCTTCTTTCCGACGATATAATTACTGGAGGAGGAGCTCGTGGAGATAATGCTCAATTTGAGCAAGTCAATGAATATAACTTCGGGCCTGCAAACACAACAGTAAGCGGTGTTTTCTCAAGTTACTATAATATCATCTATCTTTCTAACCAGGTAATAAATAATTTAGAAACAGATACAGATATAAAAGCCAGAGCAAATGCAGAAGCAAAAGTCGTACGCGCAGCAATTTATTTTGATCTGGTTACTCTATGGGGTGCAGTACCATTAGTAACAGCAGAATTAACTCCCAGCGAATATCAGCAACCAAATGGTAATATAGCAGACATTTGGAAACAGATCGAAACAGATTATACAGAAGCGATTGCCAGTGGAGCTTTGCCGAAAAAAGGCAGTGCTAAGAATTTAGCTGAACCTGCGCGCTTAACAGAAGAAGCAGCCATTGCCTTTCTTGGAAAAGCTCAAGTATTTCAAGGTAAAAACGCAGAAGCGGCAACTACCCTGAAGAAAATAATAAACCCTGGAAAATATAGCTTATATGCAGATTATGAAAACGTATTGCGTGCAGTAGCTGATTTCAATAACGAGTCTATTTTTGAATTTAACTCTATTAATGACCCTGATAATGCACTGAATCAAGGCAATACCATCCTTGGAACCATGTTAGGCTATCGTAGTGATAAATTAAATTTAACAGGTTATTATTCTGGTGTCCAGCCTATCTATCCAGCAGGATGGGGTTTTGCAAGCCCTAGAGTTGGTCTTTATAATGCCTTCGTACAAATGGAAGGTACAAACGGATATCGATTAAATAACACCATAAAAACATATAAAGATTTAATGGCAATGACCATCACCCTTAATCCAGGAACAGGATTATATGGAAATGAGGGTTATTTCAACTGGAAACAACGTTACATAGGCTCTGAAGTAATCCCAACTTCTTTTGGATTCACAATAACAGCCAACTATCGTGTAATGCGCTATGCTGAAGTTCTATTATTAGCCGCTGAAGCGTCTATTAAATCAAATGACCCAGCAAGCGCACTTACTTATGTAAATATGGTTCGTGAACGTGCCCATTTAACAAAACTGGGATCGGTTACCTTAGATGATATCAAGAAAGAAAAACGTTTAGAACTTTGTTTTGAAGGTGTAAGATTTCAAGATCTGGTTCGCTGGGGAGATGCAAAGAGTGCATTAGAAAACCAAGGTAAAAATGTTCCTGTATTCTTTGGCGTAAAAGGAGACGGTTCATTCGATGTACAATATCCGTATACAAATACTGTCTTTGGTTTTATAACAGGGAAACATGAATTACTCCCTTTCCCGGAACATGAAATGAACGTTAACAAACAAATTGATCAAAACAACAATTGGTAGATATATTCAGGTAGCATATCAAATATAGGTATGCTACCTATTTTAATTCAAATAAATAAATCAAATCAAATCAAACAATGAAAAAACAAATCGTTTTAACAATCTTCTTAGGGCTACTTTGCATTGCCTCTTATGCGCAACAGGCATTAGGTGGCGCCACAAACATCATTTCTCCAGAGGTCAATAGCAATCAAACAGTAACCTTCAGATTGCTTGCACCCAATGCAACAGAAGTAAAAGTATCAGGCGATTGGATGCCGGCGGAAGGCTGGGTACCTGGATCTGTAAATATGACTAAAGGAGAAGGAGGAATCTGGACTTATACAACCTCTGCTCTGCCATCCGACTTATATATGTACTCATTTCTCGTTGATGGATTTAAAACTACAGACCCTAATAATGTTTATCTAATCAGAGACGTAGCTTCTGTAACCAATGTCTTTATCGTTGGGGATGGAAAAGCAGATCTATACCAGGTAAACAATGTACCTCACGGAACTGTAGCTCGCAGATGGTATGATTCACCAGGAAATAACAAAAAGAGAAGAGTAACAATCTACACTCCGCCAAACTACGAAAACAGCAATGAAAAATATCCTGTTCTTTACCTTTTGCATGGTATGGGAGGAGATGAAGAAGCTTGGATAGCATTAGGAAGAACATCACAAATTATGGATAACCTGATTGCCCAAGGAAAAGCAAAACCAATGATCGTGGTAATGACCAATGGAAACGTTGCTCAGGAAGCAGCCCCGGGAGAATCAAGCCTCGGTTTCTACAAACCAACCATGCAGCTTGAAAACACAATGGATGGTAAAATGGAAGAAACCTTTTCTGACGTAATCAAATTCATAGAAAGCAATTACCGTGTAAAGGCTGATAAAGCGAATCGTGCAATCGCAGGTTTATCTATGGGAGGATATCACTCATTACACATATCAAGATACTATCCTAATACTTTCGATTATGTAGGTCTATTTTCTGCTGCTATTATGCCCAGTCAAACAACATCACCTGCATATGCAGACTTCGATAACACATTACAAAAGCAAAAAGATAATGGGTATAAACTTTACTGGATAGCTATCGGCAAAACAGATTTTCTTTACAAAACCGTAACCGAGTACAGAGAGAAACTTGATAAAATAGGTATGAAATATCAATACAGAGAAAGCGAAGGCGGCCATACCTGGACCAATTGGCGCGATTATCTTTCAGAATTTGTACCCTTATTATTTAAATAAACTCAAGAATTATGAAAAAGTCAATTATTCTAACTTTTATTATAGCTTTATGGAGCATAGCTTCTTTCGCCCAACAAGCTTTGGGAGGTGCAACAAATATTATCTCTCCAGAAGTTCATAATAATCAAACAGTTACTTTCAGGCTTCTGGCGCCCAATGCAAAAGAGGTAAAAATTTCCGGAGATTGGATGCCTGCTCCCCGCTCGGCAGATATGACCAAAAATGCAGATGGCATTTGGACTTATACTACCTCTGCTCTGGCATCCGACTTATATATGTACTCCTTCTTTGTTGATAGGTTTAAAACCACCGATCCTAATAACGTCTATTTGATAAGAGATGTAGCTACCGTAACCAATGTCTTTATTGTTGGAAATGGAAAGGCAGATCTATATCAAGTAAATAACGTACCTCATGGAACCGTTGCCCGTAGATGGTATGATTCGCCAGGAAATAATAAAAAAAGAAGAATAACCATCTATACTCCTCCAAACTATGAAAATACCAACGAGAAATATCCAGTTCTTTATTTATTACATGGTGCCGGTGGTGATGAAGAAGCTTGGATAGCTTTAGGAAGAGCTTCTCAAATCATGGATAACCTGATTGCCCAAGGAAAAGCAAAACCAATGCTTGTAGTAATGACCAACGGAAACAATGCTCAAGAGGCAGCTCCGGGAGAATCAAGTATGGGAATGTATAAACCATCTATGCAGGTAGCAAATACACCAGGAAAAATGGAAGAAACTTTCCCTGATGTAATTAAATTTATTGAGAGCAATTACCGCGTAAAAGCTGATAAAGCTAACCGTGCAATTGCAGGATTATCTATGGGAGGTGGACATACAATAAATATCTCCAGATTACATCCAAATACATTTGATTATATGGGCGTATTTTCTGCTCCGGGTGCTGCAGATGGAAATGCTGAATATGATAAAACATTAGAACAACAAAAAGCAAACGGATTCAAACTTTATTGGATTGCTGTAGGCAAAACAGATTTTCTATTTGATCGTGTAACAGCCTATCGGGCAAAGCTTGATCAAATGGGCTTTCCATACAAATACAGAGAAAGCGAAGGCGGTCATACCTGGACCAATTGGCGTGATTACCTATCAGAATTTGCTCCAATGTTATTCAAATAATAAAAAAGCAGGGGCACTCATAAATTTATGAGTACCCCTGCTTTTTATTATAATTGAGCGTCAGTTCTCTAGAACTAATCTTCTTCCTTTAGTTATAGATAGCAAAAATAATCTTAAAAACCATAACGTAAAGTCACTCCGAAAGTTCTTTGATCTCCAAGTACGCCGGCATAATGACCAGCATTACCACCTGCTGGCAATAGTTGTTCAAAATAATCCTTATCAAGCAAATTACGGCTCCATATATAGCCTGAAAGGCCGTAGGGAGCTTTAAAACCAGCTCTGGCATTAAGCACTGTATAACCGTCAATATTTAAATAGGTTGATGGAGATGAACTTGACGAGAATGAAGAACGGAAAGAGTCATCCAACGCAATAAAGAATTTCACATCTTTACCGATAGATTTAGCTGCGATAGCAAATTCGCCACCAATTGATCCGGCCCATTTTGAAACACCGGGAAGTACCCCTCCTGAAATATCTTTAAATGCTACCTGTACCCCATCTACTGTTAAACCTGTTTCTTCCAACGGAAGCGGTGCATTTGTGAATTTAACATATTTTGCATCCGTATAAGCAGCAGCTCCATAGAAAGAAAAGTATTCATTTACCCTAATGTTAGCATCAAACTCAATACCCTTTACGTTAACTTTCTCAGCATTTGCAATATAACCACGATTAACACCTAATTCTGCTGATTGAACATTGGTCTGATAATCCTTAATATCCGAATTATGGAACGTTAAATTCAATGTCAGGTTATCTGTTGGAGTAGTCTTAATCCCTAACTCATAATGCTTTGTATCTTCAGGTTTGATAACTGCCAGATCTGTTGCCGCTTCACCATTAATAGTTGGCAAACCAGCCACATTAACTCCTACAGGCTTAAAGCTAGTAGAATAAGTAGCAAAGGCATTAATACGTCTGCTAGGTTTGTAAGCTACCGTAAGCTGATAAGTGAAGTTGTTTTCATCAGCATCTGCTTTATATTGTTGACTGCTATAAACAGCATTTTTTAATGCAATCAATGCCGGATCAGTAGTTTCCAAACCACCTTTGGCAATCCGGTTATAATCAACAACCTTCTTATCATAGTTAAAGCGAGCACCCGGCAAAACATGCAAACCTTCTACAATTTCCCAATCCAGACTAGCAAATACTGCCGCACTTTGAGATTTGATAGAAGCATTTGTGTAGATACCATACCCTTCAAAAAGCCCGGGAGTTTTCCATAATTCACTGGTTGAGTTCTGTGAAAAACGCCATTGAGCTGAGCCAGATTCTTCAGTACCCGTAGTTTTAACTTCTTGATCCATGTAAAATACACCAACAACACCACTTAAATTAGAAGATAGCTCACCTGCATAACGAATTTCCTGCGACCAATTTCTATGTTTCGAAGGATTTTGTGATTTTGATAATGCCTGTAAACCTGTAAAATCCCGGTCATTAGAAGGATCCCAATTCCAATAACGCCATGCAGTAGTAGAAGTTAAAGTACCCGGTCCTATTTTAGCATCCAAATTCAAAGAAACACCACCCAATTGATTGCCCGATCTCCAAGGAGTATCATGATCTATTTTACGATCAAAAGCATTTAAGCTTGGCAGCGAATAACCAAGATCTGCAGTTATCGCATCAAATTGGCGATATGCAGGGCGTAATGTAGGTGCAACTCCTGCAACAACTTGCGCATAACCATCAGGTTTTTGATCAGTAAAATCTCCGGCAAGTGTAATAGAAAGATTCTCTGAATACTTGTAAAGCAGCTGAGCACGTAAACCCAGGTTATTGATATCATTAACAGAATATCCTGTTTTTACATTTTCAATCAGCCCGTCGCGTTGTGTTCCTGAAAAAGAAAGACGCGCAGCAAATTTATTGCTCAATGGGCCGGATATGGAGGCTTTTGCTTGAATATACCCATAATTCCCAAAACTGGTCTCAAAGGTAGCTTCTGGTATAAAACTAGCTTTACGCGTTATGATATTGAACGCCCCCGCACTTGTATTTTTACCAAACAACGTACCCTGCGGACCGCGCAATACCTCAATACGCTCTACATCAATAAAATCAATGGTTGCAGCCGCCGGACGAGCATAATATACACCGTCTACGTAAAACCCAACACCTGGATCAAGACCATCATTCGTAAGTCCGAATGGTGAACCTATTCCACGAATATTGATTCCTGTATTACGAGGATTAGATGTATAAAGCTGAACCGATGGAATAAGCTCTTTTACTCTATTGACATTAAAGGCGCCTGATTGTTCAATTTGGCTACCTCCTATCACCGAAATCGGGATAGGCACTTCCTGCAGGGCTTCTGAACGTCTTCTTGAAGTTACAACAATCTCATCCAGCAAAGAACTTTCAAGCAAAACTAACTCGACAGGTGTATCCTGAATTTGCAATATCTGAAAATCCTGGGCTTTGTAACCAACAGAACTAACCTGAAGGTAAAATGGAGGCTCTTGCCTTGAAGTAATACTGAAGGCTCCATTTTCATCTGCACTTACAGAAATATTAGTGCCTCTTATTACCACAGTCGCATGTGGTACCGGAACTCCATTAGTGCGCTTTATTATACCTGTTACAGGACTTTGCGCATAAGTAAAACCTGTGGAAAGCACGGTGCTTCCAAGGGTTAAAATAAAAAATAAGGTAATTATAGATTTCATGACTTGTCTTTGATCTTTAAATAAAAAATTAATTATGATATAAATACTGTGTTTAAATTGAATTACAGGGCTGTTTCAACATAAACTATCATAAACGATAAAGACTTTTTCGGGGTTTAAAACTGGATTTCGATTTGTTTTCATATATTGTCTACTGAATTAGTCGACAATATTAAAACAAGTTTTTCACACCACAAAATAAAATCTACTATTTTTATAGACTTTATAAAAATAAGGGACTTCAAGCAGCTTTAGATAATACTTAATCTTACCTTGCTTTACGTCTTAGAAGTATTCATGCACTATCCATGCGCTATATCTCAGCTTTTTTAAAATAAATAACGTAGATGTAGCACTAGAACGAGAAAGAATGTTTTCAATCATCTAAAGGAAAGTACAAGTGATTTAACAACTTTACTTCATCAAAATGTAATTATTCGATGATTGTTTATAATTATCCATTTATAGACTATAATATCTATAGTTATTATCAGTAAATTGCATAGTATACATTAAAAACTTTCATGCAAATCTCTCTTGATGTTATTTATCAAGACCTACATTTGATCAATCAACCACAATGGAAATACGATATCTCAGACTAATTAAGGCTATAGTTGAAGAAGGCAGCATCACTAGAGCAATGGATGTACTCCACTTATCTCAAAGTGCTTTAAGCTACCAACTCAAAGAAGCAGAATTACAAGTAGGAACCTTAGTCTTCTATCGTAGAAATAAAAAACTAATACTTACTCCTGTTGGCAAAAAGCTCTATGCAGTTGCTAATAAGGTCATTAAAGAACTAGACTCTGCCGAATCTGAAATAAAAAAGATGATGAATGGCGAGAATGGTGTCATCCGCATCAGCACTGAATGTTATACAAGCTATCATTGGCTACCAGCAGTTCTTAAAAAATTCAAGGGAGAATTTCCAAATGTGGAGATCGAAATCGTGTTTGAAGCAACACACCGTCCGATAGAAAAGCTGATAGAAGGTGAATTGGATTTAGCAATAACCAGCAATCCGGAACAGATTGAGCAGATTGAGTTTGTACAGCTCTTCTCAGATGAAATGCTTGCTGTAGTTTGTAACCACCACCCTTGGGCAAACAGAGAATATGTAGAGGCCGAAGACTTTCAGGATGTTTCATTGATTATTCATTCTTTACCTCTTGATACCGTTTCTATTTTCAGAACGCAATTGACTCCAAAGGGTATTAACCCTAAAAAGCTAATCGTATTGCCTCTTACTGAAGCATCGATAGAGTTAGTTAAAGCAAACATGGGTGTTATTGTATTGGCCAACTGGGCCTTACAACCCTATTTAAATGATGAGATTAAAGCCATAAAGATTAATCCGGAAGGCTTTTTCCGACAGCAGTATATCGCCAGGATCCGTAATCGGGACTACCCTGTTTACTTCGATTACTTTATCAAATTTCTTCGGGAAGAAATTAAGTTGGATACACAAACCATCAAGAATTAAATGTTTAACCTTAAATAATAAATAAAAATGAGTTTACAAATTGGAGACACTGCTCCTGATTTCAGTGCAACAACAACAAGCGGTGAAATTGATTTTCACAAATGGATTGGCAATGGTTGGGCAATCTTATTCTCACACCCTGCAGATTTTACACCTATTTGTACTACAGAGCTTGGTCGTACAGCACAATTAAAAGCTGAATTTGATAAGAGAAATACCAAAGTAATTTTTGTAAGTGTTAACGACCTTAGTTCACACGAAGGCTGGGTAAAAGATATCAATGCTACTCAAAACACGACTGTTAATTTTCCTGTAATTGCAGATCCGGATCGCAAAGTGGCTGAATTATATGGCATGATTCATCCAAATGCATCTACTACTGCACCGGTAAGATCGGTATTCTTTATTGGCCCTGATAAAAAAATTAAAGCTACCATCACCTACCCTGCTTCTACTGGCAGAAACTATGCTGAGATTTTACGTGTACTAGACTCTTTACAATTAACCAGCGAATACAGTGTTGGCACTCCGGTTGACTGGGAAGTTGGACAAGATGTTGTTATTTCTACCGCTATTAAAGATGAAGATATCCCTAAGAATTTTCCAAAGGGCCATCGTGTAGTTAATCCTTATTTACGTTACACCCCTCAACCAAATATCTAATTTATGGACTGGGAAACAGGCTTTAAAAGAGGGCCGTTTTCTGACGAACAAGCTAAAGAATTTAACAAACTGTTTTCTCAACTCAATGAGAATCAATTTCAATGGCTACGCGGTTTCTTAACAGGAATAGACCCTCTTCTACAAAATACGACTTCTTTTACTGATCTAAATCTAGCCGAACCTGAACTAAAGCAAATTAAATCTGTTTCAGCTGACCCCGTGTGGATACTTTATGGTACCCACACAGGAAACAGCGAAGGTTTAGCTAAGCAATCAGCAAAAGCAATTGGTGAATTAGGTTTCGAAACCAAAGTCGCAGATATGGGTTCTTTTAAAGTAAGAGAACTCAAAACGATCAAAAAACTACTCGTGATCGTGAGCACACATGGCTTAGGAGATCCTCCTCCGGAAGCAGAAGAATTTCATGCATTCTTACATAGTTCGAAAGCTCCTGAATTAAAACATATAGACTATTCTGTATTAGCCTTAGGCGATAGCAGCTATACAGAATTTTGCCAGGCAGGTATCCAATTTGATGAAATACTTGAAAAATTAGGCGCAAATCGAATCGCAAAAAGAGTAGAATGTGATGTTGATTATGAAGATGGCCATGCAGCATGGTTACAAGAAGTAATTTCTAAACTGACAGCTGGTAATGGAGGGAGTATACAAGCTACGGTAGTTGAGCAAAAACCTCTTATCAAGTTGGAGACAGTTTACAACCGTAAGAATCCATTTCCAGCAACGATCTTAAATAAAATAAACCTGAATGGACGTAATTCTGAAAAAGAAACCATCCATTTGGAGTTAGATTTAAAGGGATCTGAATTGCATTATGAACCAGGCGACGCGCTTGGAATTTATGCAATCAACTCTAAACGATTAACCGATGGAATACTAAATTTATGCAAGCTCTCCGGAGAAGAAAGAGTTAAAACCCATCATGGAGAGAAAAGCTTATTCGATGCTCTCAGCGACGATTATGAGCTTACTCCATTAACAAGTGTATCATTAAAGCATTATGCAGAACTTACTGGAAATGATAGCTTACAGAAAATAATTTCCAACAATAGTTCAATTGCAGAATACATCCACGGCCGCGACATTTACGACCTCTTGCAAGAGGTACCTTATAAATTATCTCCTGATGAGTTGATATCTATTTTACGGAAGAATACACCTAGAATGTACTCCATTGCCTCCAGCCAGGAAGCAGTTGATGATGAAGTTCATATTGCTGTATCCGTAGTTCGATATGAAGGTTATGGCAGATACAAAGAAGGCTTTTGTTCATCGTTTTTATCAGATCGTGTTCATACCGATGAGCAAGTGAAGGTTTTTATTGATCCAAATACTCGATTTAAGCTTCCCGCTAATCCGGATTCGCCTATTATCATGGTGGGTGCTGGTACAGGTATAGCACCATATCGTTCGTTTATGCAACATCGCGAACTGACAGATTCACACGGAAAATCATGGCTATTCTTTGGTGAAAGGAACTTCACAACCGATTTCCTTTATCAGTCGGAGTGGCTGCAATATATTAAAGACGGAGTTCTAACAAAAGCAGATGTAGCTTTCTCTCGCGATCAGGAAAGAAAGATTTATGTACAGCACAGGATGATGGAGAAGGGCAAAGAACTTTTTAATTGGTTAGAGAATGGTGCTCATTTCTATGTTTGCGGTGATGCACAGCATATGGCAAAAGATGTAGATTTTGCTTTAAAAGATATCATCCAAACTCATGGAGGATTGACAAAAGATAAAGCAGATGAATATATAAAAGCCATGCAGCAATCTAATCGCTATCAAACAGACATCTACTAAAAGCGTTGGTCTCTAATAATTTATAATACACAGCAAATAAGAAAATGGAGAATATAATTGCCAGCGAAGAAGTTTCGCAGGAAGAACACTTAAAAGGTGGAAGTAATTATTTACGAGGCACCATTATAGAAAGCCTTAATAATACATTAACAGGATCTGTAACGCCTGAAGATGCAAAGCTTATCAAATTTCACGGTTCTTATCTGCAATATGATCGGGATCTGGAAAAGGAACGTAAAAGGCAAAAGTTAGAACCGCTTTACCAGTTTATGACTCGGGTTCGGGCAGCAGGTGGTGTAACAACTCCTGCTCAGTGGCTGGTGCTGGATAAACTTGCAGATAAATATGGCAATGGCACATTAAAACTTACCACAAGGCAGTCTTTTCAGTTTCATGGCATCTTGAAAAGGAATTTAAAGAGTGTTATTCAGGATGTTAACAAAGCTTTGCTTACTACCATTGCAACCTGTGGAGATGTAAACAGGAATGTAATGTGTAATCCCAATCCTTTCCTTTCTTATGTTCATGAGGAGGTATTTGGACTCGCGAAAAAACTAAGCGATTACTTTCAACCCCACACAAAAGCATATTACGAGATTTGGCTGGATCAGGAAAAAGTTGCTGGTACAGAAGATGTAGAACCATTGTATCATAGCACCTATCTTCCAAGGAAGTTTAAGATCGGATTTGCAACTCCCCCACATAACGATATCGATTTTTTTGCCAGTGATCTGGGTTTTATCACTATTGAGGAAAACGGAGAGCTTTTAGGCTTTAACGTTGGAGTTGGCGGAGGTATGGGAAGTACTTTTGGAGATGCAAAAACCTATCCACGCCTATCTAATGTTATTGGCTTCATTACGCCAGATAAAGTTCAAGAAGTTGCAGAAACAGTGATCGCTATTCAGCGTGATTTTGGAAACCGGCTTAACCGTAAAAATGCACGATTGAAATATACGATTGATAATCGTGGATTAGATTGGTTTGTAAATGAGTTGAATTCCAGATTAGGTTACTCATTAGAGCCATCTCGTCCTTTTAATTTCACTACCAATGGCGATACGTATGGCTGGACTGAAGGCCACAATGGAAAGTTATTTTACACACTTTTTGTTGAAAACGGCAGGGTGAAAGATAAAAAGGGCTATACTTTAAAAACCGCAATTCGTGAAATTGCAAAGCAGGTTGAATGTGATTTAAGGCTTACCGGAAATCAAAATCTGATTATTGGCAATGTAGATAAAAGTGCTTTATTAACGATTGAAGGCATCCTTACTGAAAATGGAGTATTAAACAATCCTGAGAACACAGGTTTACGATTAAACTCCATGGCTTGTGTAGCATTAGGAACCTGCGGATTGGCATTTGCAGAATCAGAACGTTATTTACCTTCTCTGATTGATAAATTAGACGTAATTATAAAAGAAGTAGGTTTAGAAAACGAGCCTATTACTATACGTATGACCGGTTGTCCGAATGGTTGTGCACGTTCTGCGCTAGGTGAAATTGGTTTTATCGGAAGGGCAATAGGCACCTATAATTTATACCTGGGTGCCAGTTATAATGGCGATCGCTTAAATACTTTATACAAGGAAATGCTCTCTGAAGAAGAGATACTTCAATCTATAAAACCCATACTTAAAAGCTATGCCGATGAGAAGCTGGATGGAGAGCATTTTGGAGACTTCGTTCACAGAAAAAACATAGTATAATTCACCGTGCCAGGGTTATAGTACCTTAATATTCAAATGGAAAAGTCTCAGGTACTTTATGACCATCGGGGTGAATATGCAATGGATGTAAAGCTTTTGTCTGATCTATATAAATGAATGCATCATAGCGAGAATTCAATTTTGTAGGAACATAATTTCCATACTTTTCAAAAGCAGGATGGTAAACTACACCGATAGCGCGATGAGGTAGCATTTCATTATACCATTCACTTTCATTAGAAGAATCAAAGATTAGCAGTCTATCTTCATCAGACTCCTCATGTAAAATTTCTTCAATACTACCTGGACGAGCTGCTGGAACATACATTCTTTCAATAGCAGCTCCCCAGTTTTTTCCGGCAATTACCGTTCCTTCATAAGACCCGAATCCTACTAATACGGTATCCTTTTTACCTTTCTGCTGTCGCACCAATTGTCCTACATTAATATCTCCTGAATCTTTCATATCAGTATAACGTGCATCACCAATATGTGTATTATGTTCCCAAACAATCGCCTTAGCTTCATTACCATAAAATTTCAATATCCGGTTTAATGTATCAACCATATGAGTATCTCTGAGATTCCAGGTATTAACATTAAAACCCATCATATTGCGATAATACCTTTCTGCATTGACAGCAATTTCTGCATTCTGTTCTGTATTCAATGCAGCTTCGGGGTCATGGTCATATATCGGAGCTTTTTTACGAATTTCCTGTAAAAGGCTGATAACGGCTTCATAACAAGAATTACTGATTGAATGCAGAGATTTTGCATAGCGATGTTCATCTTCACCATAAGGTTCGAAACATTGAATAGCCTCTTCTGCAAGTTCAGCTGCTTTCGGATCATGCTTAGAAAGATAATCCATTAATGCTTCCAGAGATTCCCAAAGGCTATAAACGTCAAGGCCATAAAACCCAACTCTTTCATTTGCCGGAAGGCTAGAATTATATTCCTTAAGCCAATCTATCAGTGCAACGATTTCCCAGTTTGCCCACATCCATGTAGGCCATCGGTCAAATGCTTTCAATAATTCAACAGCAGTTTTATCCTGATCTGCATATCCTTTTATAAAACGGTTGATGCGATAACAATCAGGCCAATCGCCTTCTACAGCAATGAAATTGAATTTTTTCTCTAAGAGTAACCTCTTCGTGATTCGGGTACGCCAAACATAATATTCATGAGTTCCATGCGAAGCTTCTCCTAATAAAACATGGTGTGCATTATCAATTCGCAACATTAAAGGATCCAAGTCTTGGAAACCCTTCAAACCGGAAGCTATTTCTTTATAATCATTTAACATAACTTTATATTTTTATCCCAAAAAGGCTAATGCTCTGCCAGATCTAATAATTTCAAAAGATCATCATCATTAAAATCACCAAATACATCATAGACTTGTCCAACAGCATAGAATGGTTGCGGCTTCACCATTATTTCTATTTCATCAGCTTTATATAAATTTTCATCAAACCTTGAACCCGAAACAGGAGCCGCTATAATAATTTTAGCAGCCTTTTTCCTTTCACATAGTTCAATAACTGGTACAAGCGTTACGCCAGTTGCAATGCCATCGTCTACTAAAATCACCACCCTATCTTTCATAGTTGGAAGAGGCTTTCCATGACGATATTCATTAACTCTACGATCAACTTCTTGCTTTTGTTCTTTAATGATCTGGTTGATAACTTTCTCAGAAACTAATTCTTTACCTGTCTGTGCTATATAAACAGAATCTTCTTCTGCTATTGCACCTATTCCGTATTCTTTATGATTAGGCAAAGGCAACTTTTTTGAAACGATCAATGATAATTCTGCATTTAATTGTTTCGCTACATAGTACGCTACCTCTACACCTCCACGAGGGATACCAATAATTAAAGGGTTTTGAGTCTTATATTTCGCTTCTAAAAATAAACCTAATTGCTCACCTGCATCTTTCCGATCTTTAAAGAATATATTCTCATACTGACCAAACATCTCTTCTCATTTATCCAACATTCTCTATTATTAAAAACCCAAGAGAAAATAAAATGTTTAGAATAATTGAATATATATTCTATTAAAATGAAGGTTAGCAAATAGTTACCAACAAACAAGACGTTAAAAGAGCAGTACTATTAGATAGAAATGCATTATAATAATGAAAAGAAATAAAAAATTAATACTTGGTGGAATCATCATTTTGATTGGGGGAATGATGATGCGTTTTGCATGGTTTTTTATCTATGAGCAACTCAGTGTAGTCTTAATTTTAATTGGTGCAGGCCTTTTTATTGGTGGAGTTATTTATTTCGTTAACGCACTTTTTCAAAACAAATAATATTACTACTAAACATATATTGGCAATGCAGGTTAATATATTATTAGATATCATAAGAAAACTATAAGGCTAGGAGATACAATGGAAAAGATTTTGGAACAAATAAGAGATTTTGCAGATAAAGCACACAACGATCAAAAAAGAAAATATACTCCGGACCGATATATTGTACATCCAATTCGAGTAATGTTGATTTGTAAGGAGTACACAGATAATATTAATGTTCTGGCAGCAGCACTGCTTCATGATGTTCTGGAAGATACACCTGTGGATAAAGAAGAATTAAAGAAATTCTTGATGCAGATAATGACTCCTGTTGATTCAATTACAACATTAAACTACGTAATTGAATTGACAGATGTTTATACAAAAGAAGATTATCCGCAGCTAAACCGTAAGAAAAGAAAGGCAAAAGAAACTGAGCGTTTAGAGAAATCAAGTAGTGAGGCGCAAACTATAAAATATGCAGATATTATTGACAACAGCATAGAAATTGCAAATTATGATACTGATTTTGCACCAGTGTTTTTATCTGAATGCAAAAATACACTAGAAAGGATACCGAAAGGCAATGCTGATCTATATGAAAGAGCAATTAAAGTTGTTGAGGATAGTATTAACAAAGCAAACAATCGCCTTTCATGAATAAACGGAAACCTATTTGAGGAAGTGCTTTATCCTATTTTAAGAATTCTTTTATCGATCGTTTTGCCAATATTTCTAATATCATCTGGCATAAGACAAGTTCCTTCATCTCCAAACCACTTATCATTTGCTTTGTGAAGCGCTGCAATTTGTACCCCGTCTTGAAATACTTGAAAATCTGGATGAAGTGGATCTAACCGTTTCACTTCTACCTCGTAAAGTGCACCGTCAATTGTTGCCATAATCTTTAATTTTTCCATAATCAAACGATTTAATACTAATAAGCTACTTTTTAATAACTTTCTAAGAAATAAAAAGTTTTAATCGATTGGATGAATGTT
This sequence comes from Albibacterium bauzanense, assembly GCF_004339765.1. Lineage (GTDB taxonomy): Bacteria > Bacteroidota > Bacteroidia > Sphingobacteriales > Sphingobacteriaceae > Albibacterium > Albibacterium bauzanense. Next base: position 298,850 of record NZ_SMGO01000003.1, read on the forward strand.
TCTTAAAAAATCTTATTTTGAACGATACGAATTATTGAATAAACAGTTGTATGGAAAATATGAAAAAAACAATTGCGATTGACATGGATGGTGTTATTGCTGATGTCGAGGCACAATTTATAAGCTGGTACTTACGAGATTATGGAATAATAATAACAAGAGAAGACTTACAAGGTCGTAATGAAGATAATGCCTTTCCTGAAAAAGGCTTAATCAGAAAATTTGCCAGAACGCCTGGCTTTTTTCTTTCCGCACCAGTAATGGAAGGTGCAGTTGAAGCCCTTAAAATACTAATGGAAGACTTTGAAGTTTATATCGTTTCGGCGGCTATGGAATTCCCACTAAGTCTTTCTGAAAAACTTACCTGGTTAAATACTCATTTTCCTTTTATAAGCTGGAAGAATATTATTTTCTGTGGAAATAAGAACATCATTAACACCGATTATATGGTTGATGATCATATAAAGAACCTGGATAATTTTAAAGGTAAAACAATTATGTTTCATGCTTTCCATAATGTTAGCTATAACCATCATACTCGAGCTAATAACTGGAACGAAGTGATATCCTTAATAAAGCAAGACTTTTAAATCTTTCAGATTATTCTTGCAATCCGCTGAATATAATATAACTAAATATTATATTTAGACAATCGTCATACGAAAAGCAACCATGTTAGCGTGAATGATCAGGAAAAATCACTCCATGATGTACATCATAGTATATCGGTACAAGGCGCAAAATCAAAATTCAGAAAGGTACTAGGCTTTTTTGGACCTGCTTACTTAATCAGTGTAGGCTATATGGACCCTGGAAATTGGGCTACAGACTTAGCTGGTGGAAGTCAATTTGGCTATACTTTGATTTGGGTTTTACTGATGAGTAATATTATGGCGCTGCTGTTACAAAGCCATTCTGCTCGCCTGGGTATTGTATGGGGTAAAGATTTAGCACAATGTAACCGTGAAACATATCCTCGCGGGATGAACTTCATCCTTTATATTTTAGCCGAAATTGCAATTGCTGCCTGCGACCTGGCTGAGATACTTGGTATGGCTATCGGATTAAATCTCCTATTTGGGCTCGACCTGCTATGGGGTGTAGGGCTAAGCTTTCTCGACACCTTTTTATTGCTGTATTTACAGCGATTAGGTATGCGTAAAATGGAGATGTTCATTATTAGTCTAATTTTCCTGATTGGGGCCTGCTTTCTTGTCGAAATGGTGATAGCTAAGCCAGATGTCGGAGAAATTATGCAGGGTTTTATACCTTCCATACCCAATAAGGCTGCATTATATATCAGTATAGGTATTATTGGTGCTACGGTAATGCCACACAATTTATACTTACATTCTGCGCTTGTACAAACGCGTAAAATTAACAGGGATGAGCTTTCAATTCGCAAGGCTTTAAAATATAACTTTTGGGACAGTGCCATTGCTCTTAATCTGGCTTTTTTAATTAATGCTGCCATATTAATCCTTGCAGCCTCTGCCTTCCATCAAAATGGCATGAACAATATTGCTGACCTAGAGGATGCACATAAATTATTAGCACCTACTTTAGGCAGCGAATGGGCACCGCGACTATTTGCTATAGCACTTATTTTAGCTGGCCAAAGCTCTACTGTAACAGGAACTTTAGCCGGACAAGTAGTTATGGAGGGTTATCTTCGATTAAGGATAAGCCCTGTTCTGAGAAGAATGCTAACACGGCTATTAGCTATTGTTCCAGCTTTATTAGTAATTTATATCGCTGGTGAAGAACAGGTAGGGCCATTACTTATATTCAGCCAAGTGCTTTTAAGTATGCAGCTTGCCTTTGCTGTAATTCCATTAATTCATTTTGTGAGCGATAAAAACAGAATGGGTATTTTCGTTATTCCACTGCCAGTCAAAATCATTTCCTGGTTAATTGCCGCAATTATTGCTATTCTAAACTTTCGGTTGATCTATCAGGAAGTAGTTGATTGGATACAGAATATTCATAATCCATGGGCCGTCTTTGGCTTACTTATTGGAGCTTTTGGTCTGCTTAGTTTGTTAATCATGACGATAATTTATCCACTGATGAAAAACAAAAGAAAACCTAACATTGAAGTCCATCCTCCTTTCAGGGAGCCAAAAGAAATTAAAGTACCCGATTTGCAACGTATAGCATTGGCATTGGACTACTCTGCTTCTGATACACAAGTGTTAGCGTATGCTTTGATGCTTGCACAAACTAATACCCAGTTTATTTTAATTCATATTGTAGAGAGTGCATCATCAAGAATAATAGGTGAAGATACAGATGATTATGAGAAACGACACGATGAAGAAAGAATGGAGAAATATCTAAAAATATTTCAAGACAAAGGATACGATGCGAGCTATTACTTAAGTCATGAAAGCAGGGTTAGGGCCATCACAAAAATATGTAAAGAGAATAAAGCAGACATCCTGATTGTGGGTAGCCACGGACACCGGGGAATTAAAGATATGATATACGGAGAAACTGTAAATAGATTAAGACATCGAGTAAATATTCCTGTATTTATAGCTCAATAGCAAATGAAAGACATCGCACAAACCGGCCTACTACGTTCATTCGGATTAAAAATGGCCATTATTATTGTAATGAGTTCCATTATTGGTTCTGGTGTATTTAAGAAAGTTGCCCCTATGGCAGAAGGCTTATACTCTCCCACCTTGGTAATTGCAGCTTGGATTTCTGCTGGCCTAATTGTGCTCTTCGGCATATTGAGCATTGCTGAATTAGGGACTTTATTTCCTGATTCCGGAGGCCCCTTCTCCTGGCTTGAAAAGATATACGGCAAAACCATATCTTTTCTATATGGCTGGGCATCCTTTACGGTCATTCAAACGGCTGCAATATCCTCAATAGCTTTCGTCTTTGCAGGGGCTATTAACACATTTGTCAGTTTACCGCATCTGTCGCCTGCGCTTGAATCCATTACTTTCTTCGGTATTATACAACCTTTTGATAATATAGGAGCTAAGTTAGTAGCTTCTATTCTTATTATTATACTAACCTTAATAAATATCAAAGGAGCTAAGAAAGGAGGCTATGTAAGTCTGGTATTCACATTTATTATTACAGTTTGTATTGTGGTTATTTCCTGCTTAGCATTAAGCAGCAGTATTGGTAGTATAGAAACCTTTAAGAGAGTATCAATAAACTACCCTCCTGCAGGCTTTACATTTCTTGGCTTTTTTGGTGCAATGGTAATAGCAATGAGAAATGCATTTTGGGGATATGAAGGATGGATTACTTTAAGTTTTATTGGAGAAGAGCTGGAAGAACCTCATAAAACATTACCCAGAGCAATGATCATAGGCACTATTCTTATTATCGCTTTATATGCCATTATTAACTTCAGCTATCTCTATGTAATGCCGATTGATGAGATGCTTGCTGCTGTAAATGCAGATCAAAATAATATTGCAGCCATCGTAGTGATAAACAAACTATTTGGAGATGGAGGTGCTTTTATAATCGGCGCAATGATTCTTGTTTCTACCTTTGGCTGTACCAATGCTACTATATTGGTTTCATCCAGAATTTACTATGCAATGGCGCAAAATGGACTATTCTTTAAAGGTGCTGCGAAATGCCATCCTAAAAACAATACTCCTTCTAATGCATTAATTTATCAATGTATATGGGCTTGCTTATTAGTATTTTCTGGCTCATTCGATTTACTTACCGATCTGATCGTTATCGCAGCGTTTGTTTTTTATGGCCTTATTGTATTTGGAGTAATCTTATTACGCAATAAAAACAAGAATGTACACCGGCCATATAAAACTTTAGGCTATCCTTTTGTTCCAATCATATTTGTTGTTTTCTGCCTGATCTTATTAGTTGTTTCCTTTTTCGAATCACCCAACAAATCCATTATTGGAATTGGGTTGATCTTATCGGGGTTACCTTTTTATTATTATTGGAGAAAGCAAGCCAGTAATGGCCCTTATAAAGATTTATGAGGATGAATATAGGTCATAATCTTAATCTTTTCATTACTTTAACCCCTTTATTTCTTTTAGAAATTCTACAAGGTCTTGTACGAAACTTTGAGGATGTTCGTAATGGATATTATGCTCGGTATTATCATACTGAATTCGTCTAACCAGGTTAGGAAACTTCTTCTGAAGCTCCATATTTTCTTTTTCAAAAGGCAAGGGATCATTACTGGATACAGGATCTAAAATCAACATGGGAACTTGTAAGTTCCTGAATATAATCTTCGGCTGAACCATGGTTATGGATGCTCCATAAAGAGAAGCCTTATTAGGTTTCAATATAACATTACTATATTGAACACTATCACGCATTTGAAAGAAATCTAACAAACCAGCATAAGTAATCCATTTGTTATTTTTTTGCTTAACTACAGATAGTATTTCAAACTGAGTTCCGCCTTCTACAGGATCATAAAGACTATTATATGCCTCAAATTCAGTATTATACGATGAATTATATAACTCATCTAGCTCCTTGGGGAGAGCCAGATGACTAATCTTAGCTTGAAGACTATCATTACTCATTGTGTGGTTATAAGTATTAAAAGCAACGGAGCCGCCGTCTTCTAATATCAGAGCTAAAACTCTTTCAGGGTAACTATCATAAAAAGCACTGGCAATATATCCACCTCTTGAAAAGCCTCCTAAAATAGCTTTTCCAATTTTAAGAGAATCCATTAATACAAGAATATCATCAGCCGAATGATAAATAGAAACTTCATGGTCTGGTATCGGAGTCTTACCATGTCCGTAATAATCAATCGCAATGACATAATACCCTCCTTCAACTAAGCTTTCAGCAATGTTAGCAAGTTCGTAACTGTGAGTAAGACTCCCATGCGACCATATAAGAGGTGTATCTGATGAATTTCCCCATGTTAAATAATGCATTAATACATTATCTGTTTGAATAAAATCACCATGTTTCTTTTCAAAAGCTGAATATTCGATTTTCGCCCGATTATACGCTTCCTCTATTTTAAGATTATCTTTATTTGAGGAAGTCTGACTTAACACAGTCAGACTTATTAAGACGAATGAAACACTAAAAATAGTTCTTACAATATTCATGCACTACAAAGAACCGAATTATTAATCAAGTTCTGACAAAAGATTACGCAAATCCAATGACTTAGTATACATAATAACTGAACCATCCGGATTATGAGGCCATTCCTCTCTTGGTCTATCCCAATATAATTCCACACCATTCCCATCAGGGTCATTTAAATAAAGTGCTTCAGATACACCGTGATCACTTGCTCCAGATAATGGGTACCCTGCTTCAATCAATCGACTCAAAATTGCAGCCAAATCTTTCCTGGTCGGATAAACGATAGCGGTATGATATAGCCCTACATTATGTAAAGGAGCTGGTCCGGACCCTTTACTATGCCAGGTATTTAAACCAATATGGTGATGATAGCCTCCTGCTGAAATAAATGCAGCCTGATCACCATACATTGTAGTAAGCTCAAAACCCAATAGGTCACGGTAAAAACCAAGAGCTCGTTCAATATCAGATACTTTTAAATGTACATGACCGATATGTGTTTGCGCAGGCATTACATAACCCTGCTCTATTTTAGATGTCATCTTTTTATATTTTAATATTAAGGATTAAGAAACAGTCCACAATACGCCATTCTTCGAAACGTATTTACCTATTTTGTTTTGTTTATATAGTTCATTCAAAAACTCTTCAGTTTCATCCTTGCTTCTACTTGTCAATACTCCAAATTCCTTTGATGTAAGCGTTGGATAATGGCTAAATATGTTTTCAAAATCCGTATCAATAGCTTGCTTAACAGCTTCAGGATAAAGCTTTAACAATGCTTGTTCATAACTCTCATAAGGTTTTGAACCGTACACCTTAAACCTGTTATCATCTTCATCGGTAAAGAAAATTGTAGGGAAACCCCGTACACCCAACTGACCTTTTAATACTAAATCCTGATCGAACATTTCTTTTCCTCTGCCTTCAAAATCAACCTTAAACTGTTCTAGATCTAATCCAACCTGAGAGGCAGCAGCTTCCAAGTTCTCCCATTTCTCAATGTTCTTCTTTTCAAGAAATATCATTTCCTTAATTCTCCTTAAGAAATCTAAAGCCTTATCATTTCCTTGTAGTTGTGCAGCTTTAAAAGCAATGGATGGAGGATAAGATGACGATAAAGGGTCTTCAATCCAAACATCTCCATCGATAGGCATTTCATAATGAGCACCTGCTTCTTCCCAATGTACAGCAACATCTTTAGGATTACTAACATCACTTCCGCCATAAGTATTCCACCCTGCAAGCAAGCCCCCCATTCTATATTCTATATCAAAATACTCGCCGTATTCTAATTTCAATTTACGTAATTGAGGCTCTATTCCCCAACAAGAAGAACAAATAGGATCCGTAAAATAAAGAACATGTACTGGTTTTATTTTAGAGGAAATATCGGTTGCTTCATTTATAGATTGTGTCTCTGGAACTTCACAAATCCCTGTTTCTATATCGCAGAACAGCGCATTATTCTTTTCTTCGTTCATATTCATATATTTTAATTACAGAGGGAATTTCCCCTCTATTTCAATACCTTGGTTAAATCAAAAACTAAGCTTAATAAGTTATTATTCTTACCAGGCAATTCTCATTCAACAAATTTTAAACCTTCTCTGTTATTATAAAGCCCGCATTCTCAAATATCTCTGAAACGAGCTCTATTGCTTCCTGATCGGCTCCTGAAACCAAGAGTTCTAATCCGGATATGTCATGAAACACTTGAATAACTTTTGAATTTGGCAACATTGATTGCAAATCCTTTGTTTGAATTGAAGATAAATTGTGATTATCTGATGTGGAAATGCAAATCACTATCTTTTGAGTAGCAACAGCGCTTATTCTTTCGATAAGCTCTTTTTCAAGTGTTGTGTTATCAAAAAGGGCAATAATATCTGCCTCCCAACAAGCTTCTTTTGCACAATCAGTAGTTTCTATATCGGCATTGGGAATGTCACTTTTTATCTGATCTGTTAATTGCTGATATCGATATCCATCATTAGATATAAATAATAATGGGTAATTTGCTTGTGCAAGTTTCTTTACTAAAACTGTATACAGTTCATCTGCGGCACCAATAAATGCAATTGTTTGTTTAACTGCCATCATCTCTATTATTTTATAATACAAAAGTACGCCGACTTTTGGCTCGATTCGATGACTTAGGCTACAAAATGGTATTGATCTATGTCACTATTATCTACGAATAGCCATTTGTCCGCGAATGCGACTCAATGTTTCTCGTGAAATACCAATATAGGAAGCAATCATATGTTGTGGAACCCGTTGAAGGATATCTGGAAAAGCATGAATTAAATTATTATACTTTTCTTCAGCGGTTTCACTAAAAGATCCCATAAGTCGTCTCTGGGTAACAATAAGATTATTTTGAATTAAAATACGAAAATAACGTTCTAAAGCTGGAACTCTTTCCAGCAATAAATCCCAAGAAGGCTTAGTAATCAATAAGAGTTCAGAGTCCTCCAATGCTTCTATATTATAATTGGATGGCTCGCCGGTAAAGAAGCTATATAAATCGGCACACCACCATCCCTCTAAAGAAAACTGAAGAACATGCTCTGCCCCTTTCTCATCCACTTTAAATGAACGTAATAAACCTTTCTCTAAGAATATTGTGTATTTGCAAACATCACCCTCACCGAGTATGAACCTTTTTTTACGAAGCTTCTTCGGTTGAAAAAGAGTTTTACAAAACTCAAAATCTTCGTCACTTATGGAAACGGTTTCTGTTATTTTCTGATGTAGTAATTCAAACATACTATAAACGGTGGTTCTATATCTTTCAATGAAAAATAAAGATACTGAATTTCCGATTATGGTTATGTATTACCAGATCAGATAAAAATTATTCTATTGGCTCTGTCAATCTCATCCTGACTAATAAAATGGCCTTTATTATCATAAATCTTTTCACTAACATCTGCTTGCATATCCTTTAATATATCGATGGTTGTATACACTCTCTCTAATGGGATATGTGGATCGGGATTACTACTGCTAATAAATATGGGCGTTTTGTTAAAATTACCTTGATAGTTTTCCATATAAATTTTATCACCGATAAGCCCCCCGGAAAAAGCTGCTGCCCCGCCCCATTTCGCAGCATTGCGTGCAAGGAATTCTAATGTTAAACAAGCTCCCTGTGAGAAGCCTGTAAAATAAATATTCTCCATGTCAATTCCTTCTTTAATTACTCCGTCAACTACATCTTTCAGTATTTTAAGCGCAGATGACAACCAAGGCTCATTTCGGGATGGCGACATCATAAAAGAATAAGGATACCAAGTATTGTGAGTAGCTTGTGGTGCAAGCAAAGCATAATCTTCAACATGAAGGGATTGAGCAAGCGAAAGCATATCTTCCGCACTTCCTCCACGACCATGTATCATTATCAAAACTTTCTTTGCCTTGCTCAGCTCTGTTCCTGCACTAAATGAATGTTGAATATGCATATTTATCTGTTAAAGGATCAATCTTTACTCTTTAATCTATCTCAATATAGGCAATGCTTTTTCTATTCTTGCTCTATAACCTTCATATTGTTTTGGTAGCTTTAAACCGCTTCCAAGTTGATCGATAGACTCGTCAGTTCCAAAACCAGGATTATCTGTTGCCAATTCAAACAGCACTCCACCCGGTTCTCTGAAATATAAAGAATAGAAATAATCCCGGTCAATTTTCTGTGTAATTTGCAAACCTCTGCTCAAAATCTTTTCTCTGTACTCCATTAAGATGTTATCATCTTTAACACGGAAAGCAACATGATGGTTAGTCCCGCCAGCATTGACTCCTGAACCTGCTTGTGGATCTTCCAATAAATCTACAATAGCAGCATTTTCAACAGCATCCGTTACAAAACGATAGCGATTACCTTCTTGCTTAAATAACCTGTAGCCGAACACTTCTGTCAAAATTTTAGCAGTAGCTTCTATATCTCTCAAGGTCAATGTAACACTGTGAAAGCCTTTTATAGCTGTTGCAGTCTTAACTTCCTCAGTCTGCCAAGATTTTCTGCTATCTTCCTTATCAGGAACTATAAGCTCAATATTTAACCCGTCCGGATCTTGAAAAGGCAAATACAATTCACCAAACCTCTCAGCTATTTCACCTGCTGATACGCTAAACTTAGTAAACCGGTCTTTCCAGAAATCTAAACTTTCTTCGGGAACAGAATAACCGATATTAGTAGCCATTCCAGCACCGTTTCTACCTTGTTGTATTCCTTCCCATGGAAAGAATGTAATGATGGTTCCCGGGGTTCCGGTTTCATTACCAAAGTAGAAGTGATAGGTTTCAGGATCATCGAAATTGACAGTCTTCTTTACTAATCGCTGACCCAATACCTTGGTGTAAAAATCATAATTCCGTTGTGCATTTCCAGCAATTGCTGTAATATGATGCAATCCTAAAACTCTATCTTCCATTACTACTAAATATTTATGCTTGTTTTATTAATTGTACTTCAATGTTTAATTTAACTTCATCGCTAACTACCACACTACCAGCTTCTGTTACAGCACTCCATGTTAAACCAAATTCTTTACGGCTTAATTTACCTGCAAGCGTAAAACCTGCTTTTGTTTGTCCATAAGGATCAACAATTGTTCCACCATATTCTACCTTCAGAGTGATAGGCTTAGTAATGTTTCTGATAGTTAAATCGCCAGAAAGCTCACCTTCATCACCACTTACTTTATAGCTTTTTCCGATGAAAGATATATGTGCCTCTTCTTCACTATCAAAGAAATCAGCCGATTTCAAATGTGCATCACGTTGTTCGTTACCGGTATCGATGGAGTTAATATCTGCTGAAAATTGAATTTTCTTAGCAGTATTGAAATCATCTGTTTCAGTTTCTACTTCAAGATCAAATTTTCTAAAATAACCTGTTACAGTAGTGATCATAAGATGTTTTACTTTAAAAGTAATTTCACTGTGCGTTGGGTCAATTGCCCATTTAATGTTTGACATAATTTTTTGTTTTTATTTGTTAATATTTTTTTCTCTAATACAATACAAATGTAGGTTGAAAAGGTTATCAGCTCCAATGACATAAAATAATTAATGCCATTGATATAGATCACACAAAAGATTAAGAGAAAGTACACTCCCTATGAAATAAAAGATCAAATATATTTTGCATGCTAAGAATATCAATCGTAATATTGCAATATAATATGGGACTTACAAAAACTGAAATATTTACAGAAGACCAGAACAAGCTTGCCCAAGTACTGAAGGCATTAGCACATCCAGCACGGATTGCTATTTTGCAACATATCATTGCTTCTAATACCTGTATATGCGGTGACTTAGTTAATGAGCTAGGTTTAGCTCAGGCTACTATATCACAACATTTAAAGGAATTAAAGAATGCCAGATTAATTCAAGGCACAATTGAGGGTGTAAGTGTTTGTTACTGCATTCATCCTGAAAATTGGGAAGCACTAAAGCATAACTTAAACGATTTCTTAAGCACATTTAAAGGTAGCACACAATGCTGCTAGAATTAAAGAACCGCTAAATACCTACTAATAACATGAAGAAAATTTTAGTTCTATGCACAGGAAATAGCTGCCGCAGTCAAATTGCAGAAGGTTATTTAAGATATTACGCTAAAGATAAAGCACTAATCTATAGTGCAGGCATCGAAACACATGGTGTAAATCCGAAAGCTATCCAGATCATGAAAGAAGATGGAATTGATATTTCAGCCCATACATCCAACCACATTGATGAATATAGTGATATTGATTTCGACTTTGTTATAACCGTTTGCGACAATGCAAAAGAAAACTGTCCGTTCTTTCCAACCAAGGCAAAGAAGTTCCATTACAATTTCCCTGACCCTGCAAAAGCAATAGGAAACGAAGATGAGGTAAGCCATCAATTTAGATTAGTGAGAGACCAGATTAAACAATATGCTCAAAACTTCATCTCTGAAAATTTAAGCTAAACACCTTATGTCAGCAAATAATTGCGCACCTGCCCATGAAAGGAAAAGGCTTGGATTCTTAGAACGAAACTTAACCTTATGGATTTTCCTTGCAATGGCTTTTGGAGTTGCTTTAGGATATTTTATTCCATCAAGTTCAATATTCATTAACTCCTTTAATAGTGGTACTACCAATGTTCCTCTAGCTATCGGTTTAATACTTATGATGTATCCTCCCTTAGCAAAAGTTAAGTACGAAAACTTAGGAAAGGTTTTTAAGGATACTAAAGTATTAGGCGTTTCGCTTTTCCTAAACTGGATAGTGGGCCCTATCTTAATGTTTTTTCTGGCTATTATTTTTCTCAAAGATTATCCGGAATATATGGTCGGTTTAATCCTGATAGGATTAGCGCGCTGCATCGCAATGGTTGTAGTATGGAATGAGCTTGCAGAAGGAAACAGGGAATATGCTGCCGGATTAATTGCATTAAACAGTATATTTCAGGTTATTTTCTATAGTTTATTCGCCTATCTATTTATTACAGTATTACCCCCTCTATTTGGTATTGAAGGCTCTGAAATACACATTACCATTATACAGATCGCAGAAAGTGTTGGTATTTATTTAGGAATTCCTTTTGCTTTGGGTATTATCAGCAGGTATGCGCTTATTAAATTAAAAGGAGAAAACTGGTTCAATACAAAATACATCCCTTTCATCTCTCCCATTACACTCATTGCTTTATTATTCACAATTATTATTATGTTTAGCCTTAAGGGTGAATTAATCGTACAAATTCCGATGGATGTTCTACGTATTGCCATACCCTTGGTTATTTACTTCCTTTGTATGTTTATTTTCAGCTTCTTTATTGCAAAACGCTTTGGAGCTGATTACTCGAAAAATGCCTCCATTTCATTTACGGCTACAGGAAACAATTTTGAATTAGCAATCGCAGTGGCCATTGGTGTATTTGGTATCAACTCTGGCCAGGCCTTTGCCGGTGTTATTGGTCCTTTAGTAGAAGTACCAGCCTTAATTGCCTTAGTTAATCTTGCATTTTGGTTCAAGAAAAAATACTACGCAAAGCATCCCTTATAGTTGTATATCTAAAACTATAACCCTGCTTCTCGATCTTTTTTGAGCTCGTATTTGTACTCATCAAAACCAAACTGCTTTTCTCACCTAAAACAATATTTAATATAACCTTATTAATCTTTATTGGCCAAAGAGGACGGTGAAGAGCCTTAGCTACCTCCTGCGTAAATTCATGATTTCTTACCGAAGAAGGAGAACAAGCATTATAAGTTCCTTGATAAGTTGAATCACTAACTGCTTTTGCAAACATCCCTACCAGGTCATCGATATGAATCCATGGATACCATTGCTTACCATTTCCCAGATCTGATCCCATATAATTACGAACTATCTTGCGGAATTCCATTAAAGCACCCCCATCTTTACTAAGCAACAGGCCAATTCTAAACTTAACGACTCTAAATCCCATCTCTGCACCTTTATCAACTGCCTCTTCCCATTCCTGGCAGCAGTCTGCTAAAAAGCCCGTTCCTTTATTACTGTCCTCAGTTAATAATTCCTCACCCCGATCTCCATAATAGCCTACAGCAGAAGCTGAAATAACAGAACCTACAGACATCTTTGTTTCCTGCAGCACCTTATACAATAAAGCTATAGACAATGTCCTGCTCTCTACAATCTCCTTTTTACGCTCGCTTGTCCACCATTTATCTGCAATACTTTCTCCTGCTAAATGAATAATCGTGTTGATGCCTAACAAACAATACCGATCTATTTCCTGCTTTTGAGGATTCCAATAAAAAGCTTTTACTCCTTTCACATTCTCCGGATTTCTAGATAAAATAGAAACCTGATGACCCTCAGCCTGCAATCTTTCTATTAGATGCTTGCCAATTAGACCACTGCCGCCTGTAATCAAAATATTTTTCATTGTATCAATTGAGTTTTCACCGCAATATACTTGATTCTCTGCACCTCATTCAATCTTAATATTTATATAAATATAACAAAATTGAAGGTTAAAACCACAATACATAGCACAAACACTATAAGTTAGTATAATCTAACAATTATAGTTTGTATAATAAAATAATTTATTAGGTTTGCATAAAACAATTAATCATTAAAAGAAGATCATTTCCGACATGAAGAAAACAAATACTTTAATTATCATATTAGCAGGGATACTTTGTTCTGTTGCCTGTCAGAAAATCTTACCTGCTGCTCCAGAAGATCATGATCTTCTGGATGGATCTGTTCAAGGTTTAAACAATGAGCAAGCAGCTCGTTTCGGCAGAGGTGATCTCACATTTAACAATAAGATATTCACATCCGAAACAGGATTAGGACCTATATTCGTAGCCACCAGTTGCGGAAGTTGTCATCCCGGTGATGGTAAAGGTCATCCTTTTACCAGCTTAACGCGCTTCGGACAAACGGACGATACAGGCAATAAATTTCATACGCAAGGTGGTCCTCAATTACAAAACCGTGCATTGCCTGGTTATCAACCCGAAACAATCCCTCCTGGTGCAACATTTTCTACTTTCACTCCACCCATGGTCACTGGTTTAGGCTTTCTTGATTTAGTGAGCGATGCTGATATTCTCGCCATGGCTAAAAAAAATGAAAACAATATAGATGGAATCAGAGGCCAGCCAAATTGGATTACCTTGCCTTCTTATATAAAGCCAAAAGAAAACGCCATAGCAAGATATGATGGGAAATACATTGCACGTTTTGGACTTAAAGCCAGTGTCTATGATTTATTGCATCAAACCGTTGAAGCTCTTAATCAGGATATTGGGATAACTTCTATCTATAATCCGATCGACCAATGGTCTGGCCAGCCCATTGAACCAGAAATATTAGCCTCAGAAGTCCATAACCTGGTATTTTATCTGCAAACATTAAAAGCACCCATACAACGTAATCCTGAAAATCACACCATCAAAGCAGGAAAATCTCTTTTTAAGAGTATAGGTTGTGAAGGTTGTCATAGAGAAACCTTAAAAACCGGTACATCACTAATTACCGCGCTTAATAAGGTAGAATTCCACCCCTATACAGATTTGCTGGTTCATGACATGGGGTCAGAATTAGACGATAAATATACAGAAGGCACAGCAAAAACTTCTGAATGGCGAACTGCTCCATTATGGGGTCTCGGTTTAGTTAAAAATTCTCAAGGAGGAAAGTACTTTCTGATGCATGATGGAAGAGCAAAAAGTATAGAAGAAGCCATTCTCCTTCATGGCGGCGAAGCAAAAGTCAGCCGCGATCGCTACAAAGAGCTTCCAAATGAAGATAAAAGTCAATTAACCGCCTTTCTGGAATCTTTATAACCAACAAAATGAACCGAAGAAAATTCATTCAAAGATCTACTATCGTGTGTACAGGTAGTGTAATAGCATCAGCTTGCATTCAAAGCTGCACTTCACTAAAACTCCTTCAAAACAATATGATTGATGGAAATATTGACGGGTCTGATTTAATTATTCCTATTGATTCATTTAATAACAATGGGGTCAACAAACTATATGTTATTGTCCAAAACGAAATTCTAAAATACCCTATATGTGTGTATAGATTCAGTGATACTCAATATAATGCTCTTTATTTAGCTTGTACACATCAGGGCACTGAGCTCCAGGTTTTTGGTGAGCGACTTGAGTGTCCGGCTCATGGTAGCGAATTCGACAGTAAAGGTCGTATCGTAAAAGGTCCCGCCGAAGAGAATCTACGTTCTTTCCCCATAACCATCACAGCCAACGAATTGAAAATATCCTTAAAACCGCAACAACCTCATTAATAAATATTTCCATGAATAATAAACTATATTACTCTATCATAACCCTGCTGTGCTTTACTCTAAATAGCTATGCTCAGATTGATAGTACCTTAATAAAACCAGGCAGCGATACCACCAAAAGGTCATTAATGAATTTGGAGGCTATTCATAATCGTCCATTTACAAATATTGGTAATACTCCTGCAGCCTTAGGAGGATATATGGAAAGTAACTGGCAATATTTATCAACTGAAGGGGTATCTGAGGGTCATCAATTTCAGTTCAGGCGCCTTACCCTATTTACATCAGCTACCATCACCAAGCGAATTAAATTCCTGGCCGAAATAGAATTCGAAGATGGCGCTAAGGAAATTGCCATCGAATTTGCTGCCTTAGATATTGAATTAAGTCCTCTTCTCAATCTTCGTGGAGGCATGATCGTAAATCCAATTGGAGCATTTAATGAAAATCATGATGGACCTAAATGGGAATTTACCGACAGGCCTCTAGCCATGACCAACATGCTGCCTGCCACATGGAGCACACCAGGATTTGGTATTTATGGCAAGAAATCATTCAATAAATGGATGGCCAGCTATGAATTCTATCTGAGTAGTGGTTTTGATAACTCAATAATTGAAAACAGTGAAAACAAAACCTTTCTACCTGCTACAAAACAGAACAAAAACAGGTTTGAAGAAAGTGAAAATGGAACCATTTTCACTACCACCAAATTCGCTGTCAAAAACAACAAATGGGGAGAAATTGGTATTTCCCATATGGGAGGAATTTATAACAAATATAGAGATGAAGGGATTGATATTGACGATAAGAGAAGAGTAAATATATACGCTATCGATTTTAATACCCAAATACCCAATACAAAAACCTTTGTCACAGGTGAATTTGCATGGGTTTTTGTAGATGTTCCTGAAACTTACAGCCAGCAGTTTGGAACGAAACAACAAGGTGGATTTATAGATATCGTGCAACCTTTATACACCAGGAAAGTATTGGATTGGAACAATGCAACAGTAAACCTTTCCGTGCGTATAGAATATGTTGACTGGAACAAAGGACGATTTAAAGAAACAGGCCATCAAATCGGTGATGAAGCCTGGAGTTTCATGCCAGGAATTAGTTTTAGGCCGAGCCAAAAGAGCGTATTCAGACTTAATTACCGTTACCTAAAGACAAGAGATCTCTTTCAAAATACGCCAGAAAGAACTGATGCTCTTATAGTTGGAATTTCAACTTATTTTTAATAATTTATAATCATTATAAAGAATTAATTCATTTCAGGAAATAATTTTAATAAATAGTTATTGATTACTTTCGCAGCGTGAAAAAAATCTGCGTACTATTATTCTTGCTAGTTATCTTTAAAGCTAGTAATGCTCAAGAGATTACATTAAAACCAAACGGCACTGTCGACATCGGAAAAAGTATTTTCTCTACTAAAAATGAACGAAACTTCTCAAGAAAAGGAAACCTTTATATCCATTGGGGATATAACCTTTCATGGTATGGAAAAAGTGATATCCACTTTAAAGGAACAGGCTATGATTTCGTCTTAAAAGATGTTGTTGCACACGATAGACAATCTGACCTAAGCTTGAAATATCTAAGTCCAAAAAATATTTCCATTCCACAATGGAACATGCGAATCGGTTATTTCATTAAAGATAACTACAGCATCTCTATTGGTTGGGACCATATGAAATATGTAATGGACATTCCTCAGCAGGTAGCTATTGTTGGTCATATTGATGATAACGTTTCGAACCCAAGCATCCCTACAGGTAATTATGCAGGAAATTACAATGGAGAAATGATCACTGTTAATTCTGATATGCTAACTTTTGAGCATACCGATGGTTTTAACTATGCAAATGTTGAAGTTGAGCGTTATGATGATATTTGGGTTGCCCGTTCACAGAAAACCTCTTTAACATTGGAAACAGGTTTGGGTGCCGGATTGATTATACCAAGGTCAGATGTTCGCTTTTTCGAAACAGGAAAGAACAATAGCTTAAACGTTGCTGGTTATGGCGTATCCATTAAAGCAGGATTGAAATTTTATATTACTGAAGGATTATTCTTGCAAAACACAACCAAATTCGGAGCAACCAATCTGCCTAATATTCATACTACCGGTAGAAATGCCTTTGATAAAGCAAGTCAGAAAATCAATTATATAGAAAACTTCTTCGCTATTGGTTATCAGTTTTAACGATTGATCTTTCAATCCTTTTATCAGGGATAAACCAGGATGCTGCGATAGCGGCATAAATAAGAATGCTTAATATTGGCTGAATAAAGGCCAATATTATTCCGATAGCATAAGCTAACATAGATAGCTTCGTTTTAATATCTCTTTTATAGGCTTTACTTATTTGTGATAGCTCACCTTCTTCTTTAACAACAGCTTTAGCTAAGATCCACCAGGCAACGCTTGCCATTAAGAGAATAAAACCATACAAGGCATTCGGTATAGACGAATGGTAATTCTCCCCCATCCAGCCTGTAGCAAGAGGAAGCAATGAAAGCCAAAAAAGCAAATGAAGGTTCGCCCAAAGAACACTTCCATTAACATGCTGAACTGCTTGCCATAAATGATGATGATTATTCCAATAAATACCGATATAGATATAACTTAGTACATAAGTTATAAACTTAGGCAAGATAGGTGCAAGATCTGCAAGATGATCTCCCAGAGGGACCTTCATTTCTAATATCATGATGGTAATAATGATTGCTAATACGCCATCACTAAATGCCTCTAACCTATTTTTTTTCATAACTTATATCATTAATATCAGGCTACCTTCTGGTTTTTAATCCGATGTGATTGTTCAGCGATACCTGGCTGATACTTCAAGCCCGGATCGAGAAAGTGCATATGCAATACCCTTGAATATCTAAAATTAAAAGGAGCCAATAAAACTGTAAAAGTTGATATAACAGCTAAATATAGCCAAATGTTCTCTGAACCACCCGAGAAAAAGAAGGTAGCAATTCCTACGGCAATAACTTCTATTACATTCATGGCATAGCTCACATACATGGCAACATAAAAATAACCGGGGTGTCTTTCATAAAACAAATCACAGTACTCACAACGTATAAACATTTTCTGTCTAATCAAGCCCGGCTCAAACATCCTCCCTTTTCTACACCTTGCACATTTTGCATGCACAAGTGCATACCATTGACCAACCTCTTCCTTATTTTCCATTCAATATTATCTCTAATTATTAGTGCGTTCAGCTATATTTCTTCTAAATTCTTCTGGTGTAATTCCTATTTGCTTTTTAAAGAACTTGGTAAAATAGGAGTTATCATTAAAGTTCAATTCATTCGAAATTTCGGTAATGCTCATATCTTGACTTACCAGTAATCTCTTTGCTTCAAGAAGAATCCGATTCCTAATCAATTCTCCTGCCTGCATTCCTGTAACAGCCTTACAAAGCGAATTCAAATGATTTGGAGTTACAAACAATAGGTCTGCATATTCTTTAGGCAATCTTAATTCAGTATAATGTTTCTCAATGAGTTTCTGAAAATTCCTTAACAAAGTATAATTCGGCTGATGAAAAATTTCCTTCTTCAAATTCTGTTGTTTTATCATTAAAAACAACCGCAGTAGGATCACTTTCATAATATCGTTCTGCAAAGAATTCTCGGCATCACTTTCAGCAATCAAATCCTCAAAAAGATCTTGCACAGGCTCCTTCAAACTCTCATTCAGGTTAATTACCCCATCCTCGGCTATACCATTAAAAAAGGAAAAGGATTCAAGATAATCGGTTCGAAGCAAAAAAGACTGAAAGAATTCAGCAGTAAAATTAACCACATACCCATCAACCTCACCTTCAAAATCCCAACTATGTACCTGTCCGGGAACCATAAAGTAAATCTGATAAGGCTCAACAGAAAATTTATTAAAATCTATGGAATGAAAACCCGCTCCTTTTGTAAAGAACACCATATGATAGAAATTGTGCCGATGCGGAGAGTGGATATTCTTATGTCTTTTCAGGTATGAAGCAAACCTTTCCACCACAATATCTGAATTTCTTATTCCAGAAAGTGTACAAATCTCAAGTATGGGAATACTGTGCCTCATATATAGCACAAAAATACGTTTAACTACGATAATATTATGGTATTCCACTAATTAGCATGGTATTATTTACTTTAAGGATTACAAATGTATGTTCTCCTTTATAAAATCTTTTTCTAGATTTGTACCCGAATGAAACTGTTTAGTATATTTTTAGCAATCTTCTTTATCCTGTTGGACATCGCGCCTTGCGGTGACCAAATAGATTGCAATTTAGACCCTGGACAGAAAACAACTCTCGTAGACTCAGGAAACCATCCAGATAAACCTCATACCGAGGAAGCTTGCACACCATTTTGTTCTTGTGCTTGCTGCAGTATATCCATAGCTGGAGTTGATGCTTCATCTACCCTTTCAGCCTATATTCCAAAAACAGATCTAGCCATTAATCTAGCTACATCCTTCCCTTTAAGTGCTCAATTCAGCGTGTGGCAACCACCCAAGATTGCATAATAACCTAGCATTTCTAAATTAAATTCACAGGATATCTTATCCGGGCTTTTGCTATT
This sequence comes from Albibacterium bauzanense, assembly GCF_004339765.1. GTDB lineage: Bacteria > Bacteroidota > Bacteroidia > Sphingobacteriales > Sphingobacteriaceae > Albibacterium > Albibacterium bauzanense. The sequence continues at coordinate 318,344 of NZ_SMGO01000003.1, forward strand.
GTTTATTATTCAATCAAATTCATGCTTAATAAAATTATTGCTTTTAGTATAAAGAATAAATTAGTTGTTGGCTTTTTTACTCTTTTATTGATAGTTTGGGGCTCATGGAGCGCAACCAAACTGCCAATCGACGCACTGCCTGACATTACCAATAATCAGGTACAGATCATTACAATTACTCCAACATTAGCCGCTCAAGAGGTAGAACAGTTTATCACCTACCCCATCGAAAAAAGTGTAGCAAACCTTCCCGATCTGGTTGAAATGCGTTCAATCTCAAGATTCGGACTTTCTTTAATTACAGTTGTATTCGATGAAAAGGTAGACATCTATTTCGCCAGACAATTAATCAATGAAAAATTAAAAGAAGCCGAAAATGAGCTACCAGAAGGTGTTGGCCGGCCAGAACTCGGTCCGGTTAGTACCGGATTAGGAGAAATCTATCAATATGTTCTTCATCCGGAAAAAGGCTCTGAAGATAAATATACTGCCATGGAGCTGCGCACCATGCAAGACTGGATCGTTGCTCGTCAACTCTACGGAACTCCCGGAGTAGCCGAAGTAAATAGCTTCGGGGGCTATTTAAAACAATATGAGGTTGCCGTTGATCCTGACCGTCTATTAGCTATGGGAATCAATATACAGGACATCTTCAATGCCTTAAAAAGCAACAATGAAAACACCGGTGGAGCCTATATTGAAAAAGCTCAAAGCTCTTATTTCATTCGGGGCATTGGTCTCATAACCTCTTTAGAAGATATCAAAGCCATCCCGATAAGTACCGAAAACGACACACCCCTTTTTATCGGAGACGTTGCTACTGTCGATTTTGGTCATGCCACGCGCTATGGAGCATTTACCTATAACGGCGAAAAAGAGGCAGTAGGCGGAATGGTGATGATGCTAAAAGACGAAAACACATCTGAAGTTGTAAAACAAGTAAAGGAGAGGATGGAAACTATCAAAAAATCTCTCCCGGATGATATTGTCATTGAAGCTTTTCTTGATCGGTCTGAACTGATCGACAGAGCAATCAAAACCGTAGAAACAAATTTAATTGAAGGTGCCTTAATCGTCATTTTTGTCCTGGTAGTATTTCTGGGCAATATGCGGGCCGGTCTTATCGTAGCTTCAGCCATTCCTCTTTCTCTATTATTTGCATTAGGAATGATGCGTGTATTTGGAGTAAGCGCCAACCTGATGAGCCTTGGGGCGATAGATTTCGGACTAATCGTAGATGGTGCAGTCATAATCGTTGAAGCAATTATGCATCATCTCGGATTACGTAAAAACCGCAATCCGCTCACTCAACATGAAATGAATCAGGAGGTGTATTTATCCGCATCAAAAATACGCAACAGCGCTGCTTTCGGTGAAATAATCATCCTGATCGTTTATATACCCATCCTAACTTTAGTAGGCACAGAAGGAAAAATGTTTAAGCCAATGGCTCAAACCGTAAGCTTTGCAATTTTAGGTGCACTCATTCTTTCTATGACCTACATTCCTATGATGAGTGCCTTATTTCTCTCCAAAAAAGTATCAGATAAGAAAACCTTCGCCGACAAAATGATGGAGAGCTTACAAAGGCTTTACTCACCTCTTTTAAAGAAAATGATACGATTAAGGTATTGGGTTGTAAGCATCGCAGCAGCAATATTCTTTTTCAGTATTCTTATATTCTCACGTATGGGAGGAGAATTTCTCCCTCAATTACAGGAAGGAGATTATGCTCTTCATTGCATACTTCCGCAAGGAAGTTCATTAACTCAAAGCATCGAAACATCGATGCAGGCTCAACGGATCTTACGCTCTTTTCCAGAAGTAGAATCAGTAGTTGGCAAAACGGGAAGTGCGGAGATTCCTACAGATCCTATGCCTCCGGAAACCACAGACTTGATCGTAAAACTCAAACCCAAAAGTGAATGGACTACCACGCAAGATTATAATGAATTAGCTGCTATGATGCTTGAGAAGCTGGAAGTAATTCCAGGAGTTTTCTTCGAAGCCTCTCAACCCATCCAAATGAGATTCAATGAATTAATGACAGGTGTCAGACAAGATGTAGCTGTTAAAATTTTCGGAGAAAACATGGATACCTTAGCAGTACTTGCTCCAAAAGTTGCCAAGGTTATTCAATCGGTTGCCGGTGTAGCCGATCCTAGTATTGAAAGAGTAACCGGACTTCCTCAAATTACCATCGAATATGATAGAGACCGGATGGCCAACTATAAATTAACCATTGAGGAAGTCAATCGAACAGTTAAAACTGCCTTTGCCGGTGAGAAAGCAGGTTCGGTTTTCGAAAATGAACGAAAATTCGATTTAATAGTACGTTTAGACACCAATCATCGGGGTTCTATTGAAGATGTTAAAAATCTTCTAATTGCTACTCCTAAAGGCAACCAAATTCCCATATCTCAAATAGCTGCCGTTTCCTTTAAAGAAGGACCGGCCCAAATCAGCAGAGAAGATGGAAAACGGCGCATCGTTGTAGGATTCAATATCCAAGACCGTGATGTTGAAAGTGTAGTAGAAGAAATACAGCAAAAATTAGAAGAAAGCGATATACTCCCTCAGGGATATTACTATACTTATGGAGGTACTTTCGAGAGTCTAAAAGAAGCATCAGCACAATTAATGATTGCTGTACCCCTGGCCTTATTATTGATTTTTGCTTTATTATATTTTACATTTCATTCAGCAAAGCAAGCACTCTTAATCTTTACAGCCATCCCTCTCAGTGCAATAGGCGGCGTTTTTGCCCTAATAATACGTGGAATGCCCTTTAGTATATCTGCAGGTGTAGGTTTCATTGCCCTATTTGGAGTAGCAGTCCTCAATGGCATTGTATTAATAGGAACTTTCAATCAATTAAAAAAAGAAGGTGTCAAAAACATATTTCAGCAGGTCTTGCTAGGTACACAAATAAGATTGCGGCCTGTTTTAATGACAGCATCCGTTGCCTCACTAGGTTTTCTTCCAATGGCATTAAGCGGCGGTGCAGGTGCAGAAGTACAAAGACCACTAGCCACTGTTGTAATTGGCGGACTTATTACTGCTACCCTCTTAACCCTCATCGTAATACCTTGTCTTTACATCATTTTTTCAAAAAGCAAAAAATTAAAAATGAATACCAAGCTATTAACTTGCTTATTAGCTCTCACACTATTAAGTATCCAGCTGCCACTGAAAGCACAAAGCTCGACAGAGCGCATTAGTCTGCAAGCCGCAATCGATACAGCATTGGCTGCCAATCTGCAATTCCAGATCAACAACGCTGAAACCGATAAAGCATCTTTTGATATTAAAGCCTCTTCTGAATTAGGAAAAACCGGCTTCTTTATCGATAACGATGACATACGACCCAATGACAGAGGTGACTACAAAATCGGTGTATCTCAAGATTTTGAATGGCCAGGTTTATATGCAGCTCGGAAAAATTACTTCCAGGAACAACTAAAATACGTACAGCTTAATCGGGAATTATTAAAAAACACCATCACAAGAGATGTCCGAAAGGTGTATTATGAACTTTGGTATTTACAGGAAAACGAGCAGCTGCTCAATCAGCTCGACAGCATTTATACGGAAGTTTTTCAGGCAGCCAAACTAAGATATGAAACCGGTGAAGTAGCTGCACTTGAGAAGATCGCTGCTGAGGTGAAGATGACAGAAATGAAAACTTTCATCAAACAAAACCAGCAAAGTATGTTCTCTCTTCAACAACAATTAATGGTTCTCCTAAACAAAGAGCAGCTTTATTTACCAATAGATGCACCCTTAGACAGAATGATGCCTAGAGCTGATACACTTCAAGCAAATCATCCATTAATCGTTTTACAGCAACAAAATATCAAGATTGCGGAATCAAACACCAGTCTTCAAAAAAACGCAAATATGCCCGAGTTTTCTATTAGTGGCTTTTCTCAAAAGCTATATGGACTCAATAACCCTTTGTCGGGTTTTGCATTAACGGTTAGCGTTCCGCTGCTAAATAGCAAATCAGCAATCAATAAAGTAAGGGCAGCAGAAGCAGAAAGAACGATTGAAGAGCAAAAGCTTAATTCGCAGCTGCAAGAATTAAACTCGCAAAAGCTGCAAGCATTAGCGGCTGTTGATAAGCAATCTGAACTTGTTCAATTTTATGAAAACTCTGGTTTAAAGCAGGCCAATGAAATCATAAAAGCAGCGCAGCTGAGTTATCGCAGTGGGGAGATCGGCTTTACAGGTTTCAGTGAATTTCTCAGTCAGGCCGTAAATATCCGCGAGAACTATCTCTTGGCATTAAACGATTATAACCAGGCTCAAATAAACTATCTATACCTCATCAATCAATAAAAGCACAATGAAAAGAATATATATAATCTTAGCTATCATTCAGCTAATCGCATTTTCATCCTGTCAAAACCAAACAACTGAATCGACCAACAATGATCCTATTGAAGAAGAGCATGAAGATGAAAATACGGTTTCACTTAGCCAGGAACAAATAAAAGCAGTTGATATTCAATTTGACACGATTGAACAAAAAGTTTTAAAAGATCTCTTAAAAGTAAGTGGTGAATTGCGTGTTCCTAATCAAAACAGGGCAAAAGCAACTACACTTTACCCGGGTGTAATTAAACAAATCTATATACAGGCTGGAAACTTCGTCAATAAAGGTGAGCGTATAGCATCCGTAACCAATGCAGATTATATTAAGATGCAAGAAGATTTTCTAACAATGACCACGCAAGAATCATTAGCAGAAACAGAATATAACCGTCAAAAAGACCTCTACGAAGGAAATGCAGGAGCCCTCAAAAATCTACAACAGGCAGAAGCCAATTTCAAAGCTTTAAGAGCAAGAAAGGCATCATTAATGCGACAGCTACAAATCATGGGAATTAATACTTCCCAAATAAACAATGGCAACTTAGTAACAAGCTTGAATATTGTAGCTCCCGTAAGCGGTATTGTGGGAAACATCTCTGTGCAAATCGGAAGCTATGTAGACACCAGCACACCCATTGCAGAGATTATTGACAACAGGAAAATCCACGTCGATTTACATGTTTACGAGAAAGATCTGGCTAGCTTCAAAGAAGGGCAAAATGTCGATTTCCTTCTTACCAATAATCCGGATAAAAAATTTACAGCTACCGTTTATTCAACAGGTTCTTCTTTTGAAGAAAACAGTAAAACCATCATTGTACATGCACAGGTTACGGGCGATAAAACCGGCTTAATTGATGGAATGAATATTACAGCACATATGGGATTTAATGATTCAAAAGTAGATGCTGTACCCAACGAAGCCATTGTTAGTCATGAAGGTCAGCAATATATATTTGTGGTGGATGAGGATCATTTAGAGAAACCCAATCACTCAGCAGATGAGGTAAGCTTTACAAAAATACCGGTCATAGCTGGTAAATCAGATATTGGTTATACGCAGATAACCTTTATTGAAGAAGCACCCAAAAATGCAAGAATCGTTACAAAAGGAGCCTTCTTTGTATTAGCTAAGTTGACTAACTCTGGTGGAGATCATGCTCACTAACAGTAAATAAACAAAGATCAAACAGATATTGAACAGTGGTTGAACAGTCCTTTTGCCCCTGCTTGGGGACTGTTCAACCACTGTTTGAATAAAATAAATCATTATGAATTCATTTAGTTCCTATTTTGTTGAAAAATGGATTCCATTAAGTATTAAAAAAAGATTTCAGTTGAGTTATTCTGTAAATCCCGGTGGAGCTATTCTATTCTTTAGATTTGATGGCAGATAGGTCTTGCTTTGGACGATCGGCATAGATCCACAAAACAATCGTTAATAGAATAGTTACTATTTGTGCCGCTAAAGATTGAACGGTCGGGTAGATTCCTAATGGTTCAAAACGAAGCCAATCGCTTACCAGGCTCATCTCGATGACCCCGGCTTCCTGCAAAGCAGAGAAACCTTTTCCTACTAATACAACGGCAAGGATTGCCATCGTGAGGGCTGAGATCTTAAAGATCTGTTTAATGGGCAGACGTTTTGAGTAGTACATCATCAATATAGTGAAAACTATTATAATAGCAGTCGAGGTGAGTAAAGCCCAGCCTATCGGTGAGCCGCTGCCTTCCGGAATATCCAATTTAAGTGCTGTTAAGAAAAGGATGACTTCGAAGGCTTCGCGAAACACAACAATGAACGAGAAGAGCATTAATCCCCACCAATTACCTGACTTTGATATTTTATTGATCTTAACTTCAATAAATTCCTTCCACTTTTTGATTTCTGACTTGCTGTGGAGCCAGGTACCCATAAAGATCAGGACAAATACGGCAATCAAAGAGCCTACTCCTTCCATCATTTCACGGCTGCTACCACTGATCTTTACAAGTTGATCTACAAAAAACCAACTTATTATCCCAATAACCAATGCTGCAATCCAACCCAGGTGAAGAAACTTAATAGCCTTCTTAATCTTCAAAGGACGAAGAATACTTAAGATAACGATGATAATTAACAGAGCTTCCAATGCTTCTCTAAGGAGAATAGATAAAGCTGCCCAGAAAGTAAATCCGAAAGAATAAGAGTTATTATCCAGAGTTCCCTGAGCTTGTATAATCAGCTCATTAACATCGCTGTATGTTGAACGAACCAACGCTTCATCGTCACCTTTTAAAGCATTGCGATAAGCTAACATTGCCTTTTCAATGGTAATAACAATATTTTTATCTACAGCTTTTAAAGTATTCTCTACAATTTCAACACCTTCAAGATAAGAACTTAAAGCCAATTGCTGCGCTTGCCTTTTATCCTTATTTAGATAGGCCTGCAAAGAGGCATCTAAGTTATTAGAAGCGATATCAAGTGGTAAAACGCGCTCTGGTTCATAATGGCGAATTTGATTAAGCGTGACCTGTTGATCGGCTTTCGCTAAACTGGTTTCCAATTGCTGATCAGTCCATTTACTAACGCTATCCAGGTTAATTCCAGCAGGTAAACTTGCTAATTTATTGTCTGCTTCCGGATGGCTAAGCGACATGATGTAAAAAGAAACATCCCATAGCTCAGCTTCAGAAAGCTCAGCAAAAGAACGCATTGCGGTACCTTCCAATCCTAACTTTGCAACATTATAAGCTTGTACAGCTGTAAGGTTTTTCAGCGTACCGGGCTCTTGAAAATTAGTTGGTGCCGGATCTAGACTTCCTGCAAGAATACCATCTCCTTTTCCTTGCGAACCATGACAGGACTGACATTTATCGTTATAAATCATCATTCCCGACTTTAAGCTAGGCCATTGATCAGGAGTTATTTTTATAAGACCCAGATCCAAGATCTTTTCTTTTATATCTCTCGCTTGTGTTTCTATTGACTCTTGATCTGCTTTTGTTTGAATCAACTTCTTCAAATTCTCCAGCTCTCCTCTTAAATCTACAAAAACCTGGCTATTAACCTGCGGAACAAGATTTTCATGATAAGTAATGCAAGTTTGTGTAAACTCTGCAATCTCCTCAAATTCTGCTTCGTTAATAATTTTGCCATCCGCCACTGCACCTTCGTAATCTTTTGCAATATAATCTAACAAAGTCACCAGGGTTCTAGCTTCCTTTTCATTAACATCGGTTTGAGCCGAAGTAATAAAAGGGTTCACTAGAAAAAGAATGAAAAACAAAAGTGTAATTTTCGAGAAGTTCATTTTAAAAAGAATCAATCAATTATTCGACGAATTGCTATCTGGCTTTCTTGTGTTCGCTGAAAGACTTAAGAGGATAGTAAAGAAATACAGACAAAGATATAACTATTTAGAATGATTAAAAATAATATGATCAAAACTAGATCGAAACAGGTAATTAATAGATTTCTGACCTTGTAATTAAATGTTTGTTTCTATATTGACAACAACTCTGTTGCAATTTTAAAAAAATATAGAATATAACCCATCGGTAGATAAAAATAAGGATGAAATATAAAGTGCTAATCAAAGAATATAAAGATTCAGACAAAGCTGAAGTCGTAAATTTGTTAAAACTCAACACACCTTCTTACTTCTCAACTGAGGAAGAAAAAGACTTGATATATTATTTAGACAATGAGATTGAAAAATATTATGTTATTGAAATCGATAATCAAATAGTAGGCAGTGGTGGAATAAATTTTGAGAATGATAAAACTACAGGAATAATAAGTTGGGATATTCTGCATCCTAAGTTTCAAAAGAAGAAAATCGGAACTTTATTGCTGAAGTACAGAATTGGAGTATTAAGTTCAATTGAATCCATAAAAACTATTACTGTTAGAACCACACAGTTAACTTATGAGTTCTATCAGAAGAATGGTTTTGAGCTTAAAGAAGTTGAAAAGGATTATTGGGCAGAAGGGTTTGACTTGTACAAAATGGAATATAAAAAGTAATTACATTCAGTAACAAATATGACTAAATCAGATATTTACGAAATAGCTATAAAGATTCTAGGGTTCTATTTAGTGACCTTATTAATTATACAGTTTAGAGAGGTACTTACCTATGTGACTGTCTTAATGCAAGCACAAAATAATCCGGGTATGATGGGAAACTTTAATCAAACACCCATTCTCATCGCAACAGTTTGTAGTTTTTTCGTTCTGGTAGCTTTTACCTGGCTTTTACTTTTTAAAACCAAGAAGGTAACAAAACTAGTTTGTAAAAAGGAAGACTTTGAAGAACCGATAAAATTCTTTACTGATAAAAAGACAATCTATGAAATTGCATTAACCATTGTTGGCTTACTAACAATCATTTTGACATTGCCCGACTTTGCTTATCGCTTAAAGAATCATATTCAGTCAATACAAAATGATTTTTCAACAGAAAGCTACGACAGGAGCTTTTTAGTAATAGCAGGATTAAAAATCCTGATCGGGATATTAATAATTATTTATTCAAAAACTATTTCAAGCTATTTCTCGAAGGATAAAATAAATGGATAAAAGACCTGCAACCTGGAAAGAATTATTCAAAGGTAAAAACGGATTAAAAGCTATTGCCTTAGCAGCAGGGGTAGTTTTGCATGCAACGGATGTTTTTCTTGCTACAACCATCATGCCTTCTGTTATTGAAGATATCGGTGGGCTTGCATTCTATTCGTGGGCAACTACTGTATATGTTGTAGCAGCTATTATAGGTTCGGTATTATCTTCCAGAAATTTATTGAAGAAGGGGCCTAAAATAAGTTACCGTGGGGCTATTCTTCTATTTGTTACCGGAGCATTATTATGCGCTGCAGCACCTTATATGTATGTATTGTTAATAGGAAGATTTATACAAGGAATTGGTGGCGGGTTATTGTTTGCTTTGTCTTATGCAATGGTGAATGTCATCTTTGAAGAACGATTATGGCCCAGAGCGATGGCTTTAATCTCGGCAATGTGGGGTGTAGCTACTTTTATTGGTCCATTTATCGGTGGCATTTATGCAGAGTATAGTCATTGGCGCATGGCATTTGTTACCTTAATGGTGATTGCCTTCGGATTGCTGATTCTAACAGAAAAGATATTACCAAAAAAGCTCTCTGTTGTAAATGAGCAAGCATATCTTCCATGGGTTCAACTTATGCTGATTACGATAGCCGCGCTAGCTGTATCTGGCGGAGCTGCAAGTCAGCATTTGATCTGGAATGTGGGCAGTATTTTATTGGCTGTTATCTTACTTTATTGGACTGTCAAGATAGATAAGAAAGCTACCAACCGCTTATTACCTCGCGGAAGCTATGATCTTACTAAAACTTTAGGAGCAACTTATGTTGTTATTGCACTTATAAATAGCAGCACGGCCGTGGAGATTTATATTCCTTATTTCTTCAAAGTTATTCACCAATATTCACCTTTATTAGCTGGCTATTTAACCGTTCTTATTGCTGTAGGCTGGACTACTGCTTCTATTCTTTTTTCAGGTATTTCTCTTCATAAAGTACGAAGCAGTATTTTCATGGGGCTCGGACTCATTTTTATCGGACTATGCGGATTGGCACTCATTATGCCCTCGCAAGACTTCTCCCATACTGCATTCTTTATTTTGATCTCTATTTGCCTGCTTATGGTTGGAATGGGAATTGGGATAGGCTGGCCACATTTACTTACGCGTGTATTAACCTATGCACCGAAGGATGAAGGAGAGAAAGCTTCTGCCTCCATCACTACGGTGCAACTTTTGGCTACTGCTATTGCAACTGCTTTTGCTGGCCTTGTAGTAAACCTTACAGGCTTAATAGAACCAGGAGGCCTGAAAGGAACTCAAAATGCTGCCACCTGGTTATTTAGTATTTTTGCTCTAGCGCCTGTAGCTACCTTCTTCCTACTTTTATATACATGGAAAAGCAAGAAGAGTTAAGGAATGTTCAGGCATTAAAAATACAGCTGAATTCCGCCAAGGAAACCAATGTTTACTGCATTCATTTCTCCATCTTTTAAACTATCTTTCCAGATATCGTTCTTGATCATATCTATTCCTTCTGGAGTATTTGTAAAGATATGGCTAACTGCCGGACCACCATATATTTCGATATTCTTAGAAATTTTATAAGCTGGTATCAAGCGGATTGTCCCTTTTGAATACATACCTTTTTTAAAGTCGATTAGTGCTGTGTTTGCAGCTTCTACATTTAAACTAAATTGGTTTTTAGTTAACAAATGTGCCCCAAAGCCGGCTTCGAGAGCATATCGTTGTTTGTCATTCTGAATATTAAAACCCAGACCAACAATACCATACATGATTCTTCCACCCGAACGAAAAGAAGCTAATATGGTTTGATCATCATCAACACTAATACCGACGGCCTTGGTACCATCTGCAATCAAATTGACGATCCCGATTGGGTAATCACTACTATCAGCGATATTCATAAAACCTGCGAACTGCACCCCATGAACTTTACTTGCTTTATTAATAAAACCGGCAAGCTGCACTCCATGCACATCTCCACGTGCTATATTTGCAAAACCTGCCAATTGAAATCCTTTACCATTTTCATAGCTGTTCAGAAATCCAGCTAGTTGGACTCCCTTAGCTTCTTCCCGGATAATATTTGCGAGTCCTGCTAAGCTAACTGCTTGTTCATTTTTTGATACTCCGGCAATGGCATGTAATGAAAGGATATTTGAATACTCTTTTGCATGAGTCCAATGATTGCTCAAGGGGTAAATTAATCCTACATGTACAGACCTTTCTTTAGAAGATTGTGCAATAGCAGAGAAGGAAAATTGTGATAATAGTAGAATTGCAATAATAGCAATACGAATAGATTTGATTTTCATTTTTGTCTCGTTTTAATTGAGACAACCTGAAAGGAGAACACCCCTATAAAGAATTAAAATAAAGTGATACCAAACTCCCAGCCTATCCAGCCATTGCTAGCTGAACTGAATTGCTTGCCTTGATAGCTGGTAAAGGGAAAGTCTTCTTTATAACCTTTAACTGCTGCTGTCCGGTCATCTACAAACAGGTTAAAAGCAGGACCGGCAAATACTCCAAAACGTTTTGAAATATTCAGATTTAAAAGTGTTTTTGCGCGATATAGATTACTGAGCTCTTTCCATTTTCCGAGGTAGACATTTTGAGTAGATAACTCTGTGGAAAGGAATAACCGATCATTAAAAATGAAATCATGTCCGAATCCTATTCCAAAGGTAAAAGCTTTCTGATTCTGAATAAAATTTCCTCCTCCTAATAAGACTGTATAAAATGCTGCATTACCCGTCTTAAATCCAACATTAATAGTATTAAACTCTGTATTTGATAAAATTAGATTCTTATATCCGTCCTTAATAAAATTAAAGGCCCCAATGCTTACCCCGGAAGAAGTATCGGCAACATTAATAAAACCGATTTGAAGGCCTTTTAAATTTCTTGAATAATTAAATAAACCAGCTAATTGAACACCATTTGTTTTTGCAAGACTCACATTTGCAAATCCAGCCATTTGAAGTCCTTGGATTTCTTTTTTTGCAATATTAATACCTCCGGTCATTTGGACGCCATGAACACTTCCTTGTACTTTATTGTATATTCCGGCCATTTGAACGCCGTTAACACTATCAAGCACCGAATTATTAGCACCAGCTAATTGAACTCCATTAACACTCCCTCCTACCAAATTGAATATTCCAGCGGCTTGTAAGAAATTGACATTTCTTTTATTGATGTTAAACCCACCTCCAAGTTCTACTCCGTTAACTCCTGAAGTATAACCTCCCAATACATTTATTGAAAATTTATTTATTACTTGTCCGCTTAAAGAACCATGCGTACTCAATCCCGGAGTTATGGAAGTCTGGAAAGGCGTATACGCAAAAAAACTTCCTAAGTTTAAACTTTGAAGTTTCTGTTTGGAAGAAACAAAGAACCTGCCCATTGCGGTCCTTTCAACCTTAAGTAAATCATCTCCAGGCTGATATCCATACCTTTCATTTTTACTACCTCCTGGTTTTATCAATACAGGAGCCAACAAAACAATCGTAGTGTCGCGATAGTATTCTTTACTGATGGTCAATGACAGGCTATTTACCGGATTCTTTACTTTGAGCTTGAAATAGCCTTTTTCATCTGTAAGCGTTGAAAGCAGAAGGCTTTTTTCATACACACTGGCATTAGCTAATTTAGCACCAGTCAGATCATCTACAACATACCCTGTAATGGTATGAATCTGATCGTATTCCAGGTTATCTTCAGAAACCAACTGTAAACGATTAGGGGCTAAACGAAGAATAACGTAATTAGGAGCCTCTTTATATTCATAATCTCCTTTCAAAAGTTTATTGAGAACCTCTTCTATACTTACTCCTTTAACGGAAATGCTAACTAAACTATCTTTGGGAATAACACTGCTGCTATAAGAAAAGTAAAAATTACCAGACCTGCTTATTCTATCCAATACATCACTCAATTTCTCATCTTTAACATCTATCGATATCAGCTGAGTCAGGTAATTTTGAGCAATAGCATTATTTGTAAATAAAAAGCAGATGAAGATTAAAAGATAAAATCTTAACGATGCAGAATAATTTGCTCGCCACTTTTGTCTGCTTTTATGTTCAATGTTTGGCATATTATATCTAATATCGCATCAAGCGACTTGTCTTTAAAAGTAGTATTCAAAAGTATATTTTTCAACCCATTTCCTTCAATAATAATTTGAGCATCGTAAGCCTCGTTCAAAACTTCAACCAATCTCCAGAGGGGTGTATCGTCTGCAATAAACTCTTTATTTCTATAATATTTATACAATTGATCTGTATTTATTTTTTTCTCGAAACTATTATCTGATTTATTGATATCAACCATTTCATTACGTTTTAAGCGAATAATGATATCTTTTTTACTGACCTCCACTATACCTGTTTCTACGATCAACTCTGTATGATCGTTTCCTGTTCTAATGTTAAAAGAAGTTCCGACAACCTTAACTTGTACATCATTAATGTTTACAATAAAAGGTTTAGATGGGTTGGGAGTGATATTAAAAAAGGCTTCTCCACCATCAAGGCTGATTGTTCTATTATTTCCAGAAAACCGTTTAGGATAGCTTAACTGACTATTCTTATTTAATGTAACTATGGAACCATCTGGCAAGGTATCTATTCTAATTTCGTTGAATGTTTGAACAATAATAGTAGAATTTAGTCCTTTTGGATTTATAATAGTAATATAAGAAAGCCATAAACCAACACTGACCAATACAAGAATTGCAGCTACTTTCAACCATTGAAATCCATCTGGTTTTCGACTGGAATTACTAATTTCTCCAGATTGAACTCTTTTCTGAAATCTGGCCCAGGCTTCATCTTCATTGACTTCATTCTTAAGGGCGAAAGCTTCGCTCGATTCCAATATTAATTTAAAATCAGCATATTTCTTTTCATTCTCAGCACTGTCCGCGATCCACTTTTCTACCAGCTCTTTTTCATCCGAACTAGTTTCGTTCACCAGATACTTAATTAATAACTCTTCATTCACCTTCTGTTTCATAGCTTATAAAGATTTAGTAATAGAAAAAGAAGAGGTAAAAAGTCGATGAGTTCAAGCCTTAGAAGCTTTAAAGCTTTACCCATCTGATTTTCTACAGTTTTAATGGATATATTTAATCTATCTGCAATCTCACGGTATTTTAATTCCTCAAAGCGACTCATCTGAAATACAGTTCTACAACCTTCAGGTAAACGACTCAAGGCTTCATGCAGACGCTCTTCGAGTTCTTTTAATTGTACCCGACTGCTTGAAGCTTCGCTGCTTTCATCTTTCATGACGTATACCTGATGTTGTTGATATTTTAGTTTCACTTTCTGATGCTTTAAATAATTCAGACTGTCATTATATACACTACGATATAGGAAAGCTTTGATTGAAGTATGAACCATCAGGTCTTCCTTCTTTTCCCAAAGCCTCATAAATAAATTTTGCACGATTTCTTCTGCAGCCAGTTCATCCTTAAGAAAAGTATATGCATAGGCATATAATGCTTTAAAATGAGCTTTAAACAGCTCTTCAAAGTCTAGATCTGCCTTCAAAGGATTAAGTTCTGCCGATAACTTTATCAAAATTCCCTTATGATATCAATGTGTTTTATTAATTCAAATATATGACAACATACCTTGGGTTTACCCCTATGCAAAATCAAAATAAATAATTACATAGGGGTAAAATGAATATTGGTTGTCATAATACCAAATATTCATTTTAACATCTAATATGAACAAGTTTATTTCAACTTTAGCACTTATTGTCTTTATTAACCTTTCTGGTTTAGCACAAGAACCGACACAACGTATACGAGGTATTGTTATTGATGAGGCATCTAATCAACCCTTACCTTTTGTAAGCATCGTTATTTTAAATAGCCAGCATGGTACAACCACTGATAGTTTAGGGAACTTTATACTAAACGATATCGTTGTAGGCAGGTATACAATTCTGGCTTCAAGAGTTGGTTATGAATCTTATTCGGCAAAAGAAGTACAAGTAACTTCTGGTAAAGAAGTGTTTTTGAATATCTCTCTCAAAGAGAATATAAACACGCTTAGTGAAGTTATTATTAAGCCTACAATAAATAAAGGGCAAGCGTTAAATAATACGGCAACTGTAAGTGCCAGGATGTTAAGTGTAGAAGAAGCTAGCCGATATGCAGGTGGATTTGACGATCCGGCCAGATTGGTTTCTGCCTTTGCTGGTGTTTCCAGCAATACAAATAATAACTCGATCGTAGTTAGAGGTAATAGTCCACAGGCTTTACAATGGAAAATGGAAGGTATTGAAATTCCCAATCCTAATCATTTTGCAGATTTAGATGCTTTCGGTGGTGGCGGATTAACTGCATTAAGCAGTCAGCTTTTAGCCAACTCCGACTTCTACACCGGTGCCATGCCAGCAGAATATAATAATGCCTTATCAGGGGTATTTGATATTTTTATGCGCAATGGTAACAATCAAAACCATGAACACACTTTTCAATTGGGTTTACTAGGAATTGATGCAGCTTCAGAAGGTCCTTTTAAGAAAGGAAAGCGTTCTTCCTATTTATTTAATTATCGATACTCAACCTTAGCTTTATTAGAGCCACTTTTACCAGAAAATTCAGGAGGTACAAGCTATCAGGATCTTTCTTTTAAACTTAACTTTCCGACAAAAAAAGCTGGTACCTTTTCAATATGGGGAATCGGGTTAATCGACGATTCAGGCGCAGAAGCAAAAAAGGATATGAGCGAATGGGAATATGATAGTGATATAGAAAATCAAGATGTAAAGCAATATATGGGTGCATCTGGAATGAGCCATAAGTTGTTCTTAAACAACAACCAGTATATTAAAACAACCTTAGCTGCAACAACAACCGTTCTTGACATGGTTACTGACAGATTAGATGATGACCTCTCTGTTTTTCCAAAAAACAGAATAAATAATAAAAACTATACCTTGACATTAAACTCATTCATCAACACAAAATTTAATGCAAAACATACCAATAAGACAGGACTTACAGCCACAGAAATGCTATATGATATTTCATTGAATAATGCCCTACCAATTGGAACACCCTTAGAGAACCTTGTTTCGGAAAACGGGCATAGTATGCTTCTTTCTGCTTATAGTAATTCGACTTTAAATTTATCTGAAAGATTTACAATGAACCTGGGAGTAAACGGGCAATTATTCACATTAAATAAGAATTATACCATTGAACCTCGTGTGGGAGTTAAATATCAATATTCGCCAACACAGGCATTGAGTTTTGCGTACGGTTTACACAGTCGTTTAGAGCGGTTAAACTATTATTTTGTAAAGGGGAATGTAGGTGAAGATCTTAATAAGGATTTGGACTTTACTAAATCACATCATTTAGTATTGGGGTATGATTTAAATCTATCAGAATATACTCACTTTAAAATTGAAGCCTATTACCAACATTTGTTTGATGTTCCAGTAATTCAAGACAGTTCCTTCTCATTAATAAACCAACAGAATGATTGGTTTTTCAATGCACCTTTAAAGAATGAAGGAATGGGAAAAAATTATGGAGTAGATATTACTTTGGAGAAGTACCTGTCTCAAGGCTATTATTATATGTTTACAGCCTCCATCTTTAATTCACAATATAAAGGCGGAGACGGAATATGGCGCGATACCCGGTATAATAGAAATTATGCATTCAATTTCTTAATCGGTAAAGAATGGCGGGTAGGTAGAAATAAACAAAATGTATTGGGGTTGAACGCACGATTGAGCTATCAAGGAGGTGAACGCTATTCTCCAATAAACACACAAGCCTCTCAACTATCTGAAGATGCCATTTTTGATGAAACTAACGCTTTCTCAAAACAGCTCTCTCCGGCTTTTACCAGTCACTTTACTGCAAGTTATAAAATGAATAAGGCAAAGTCAACGCATGAAATTGCATTTAAAATTTTAAATGCAACCATGCATCAAGAATTCTTAGGATTTCAATACAACTACCAAACTCAAGCAGTGGATGAATTTAGAGAAGCTCTTTTTGTTCCTAATTTAAGTTATAAAATTGAGTTCTGATGAAATTCAGAGATAGCCTGTTAACCCAAGAAATATCTTTCTAGCTCTAGAGGTACAATGTATTTACCATCTTTATAGACACGCATATTTCCACCGGATATTTCATCAATCAGCATGATCTCTCCGGTGGTTTTATTTCTACCAAACTCTAGTTTAATATCATAAAGGTCTAATCCTTTTTTGGCTAACTCTGACTTAATTAAACCGCAAATATTTTGGGTTAAGGCTTTAACTTCCTGATAGGCATCATTAGTAAGTATGCCTAACATTGCTAAGGTATCTTCAGAAATGACAGGGTCTCCTCGTTCATCATCTTTAATGGTAACTTCAACCAAGGCATCTAACTTTTGTGCTTCTTCACAATACGCAGCATATCTTCTATAAAAACTTCCTACAGCCCTATATCTGCAAATTACTTCTAAACCTTTTCCCAATACATCGGCTTCTTTTACAGTCATACTTACTTCGTTCAAATCAGCAGATACATAATGAGTGGCAATATTGTTTGCTTCCAATAATTCAAAGAAGTGTTTAGTCATTCTGAGTCCTGATTTACCAACACCTTCAATTGTTAAACCAACTGTATTTGCTCCAGGGTCGAATACTCCGTCGGTACCAGTTACATCATCTTTGAACTTTAACAACACTTCATTTTCACCCAAGCTGTAAACGTCTTTAGTTTTGCCTTTATAAATTAGCTTCATAAGAAATTGTATATAAATTTGTAAGCGTCAAAATTAATATAATTCCTTAAGTATATTAATTTTGACGGAACTTTAGCTTATCTTAATAAAAAGAAACAATGAGTTTATGCTGTTGTTCATAAACTATTAAAGACAATCTTATACTCGAATGAAAATAGCACTGGCACAACTTAACTATACAATAGGAGATTTTGCATACAATACAAAAAAGATTATAGATCATATTATTAAAGCAAAAAAGCAGGGTTCAGACCTGATTGTTTTTGCTGAGTTAGCAGTATGTGGTTATCCGCCCCGTGACTTTTTAGAGTTTGAAGAGTTTATTGATCTTTGTGAGCAGTCTGCTCAGGAAATTGCTAAATACACCATGGGCATTGCCTGTATTATTGGATTGCCAGTAAAAAACAACCTGGTTGCCGGTAAAGATTTATATAATGCGGCTTATTTTATTGAGGAAGGGAATATAAAAAACATTGTAAAAAAAGCCCTCTTACCTAACTATGATATATTTGATGAATACCGCTACTTTGAACCTGCAATTACCTTTAATTGCATTGAGTTTAAAGGCAAAAGAATTGCTTTAACGATTTGTGAGGATTTATGGAATATCAATAATAACCCTTTATATGTATCTAACCCGATGGATGAGCTGATCAAGCAGCAGCCTGATCTGATGATCAACATTGCAGCTTCGCCTTTCTCCTATTTACATGATGATGAGCGGGTAGAAACTTTATCGAAAAATGCGAGCCATTACAAACTTCCACTTTTATATGTAAATCAAGTGGGCGCTCAAACAGAAATTGTCTTTGATGGTGGCTCCCTGGCTTTTGATAAGAACGGTAATTTACTGGATGAAATGATGTATTTCGAAGAAGAAATTAGGGTATATGAATTTACAGACAATAAATTACAGGGATTAAAACCTATAAAGCATCAGACTGTATCTGATATTGAGCAAATTCATGATGCATTAATTCTAGGCATTAAGGATTATTTTCGGAAGTCCGGATTTAAAAAAGCTGTACTTGGCTTGTCGGGAGGAATAGATTCAGCAATTGTTTGTGCACTGGCCTGTCGTGCTTTAGGCCCAGAAAATGTTATGGCTGTATTAATGCCCTCAAAGTATTCTACGGATCATTCTATTGATGATGCCATGGATCTGGTTAATAATATTGGCTGTATGCATGAAATCATACCTATAAAGGAAGCAGCGGATGTATTTGATCATATGCTTGCCCCGGCTTTCCAAAATTTACCTTTTAATATAGCAGAAGAAAATATTCAGGCACGAATCAGGGGGATACTTGTTATGGCGATGTCTAATAAATTCGGATATATTGTATTAAACACGTCAAATAAGAGCGAATGTGCAGTAGGTTATGGTACATTATATGGTGATATGTGTGGTGCAATAGGTGTAATTGGCGATGTTTACAAAACGCAGATTTATCAATTGGCCCAGTTTATTAATAAAGATGGTTTAGTGATACCGGTTAATTCAATCGTTAAACCACCTTCTGCAGAACTTCGTCCTGATCAAAAAGATTCAGATTCTCTTCCTGATTATGACCAATTGGACAAAATACTTTTTCAATATGTTGAATTGAAGAAAAGTTCTACTGCAATCATAGCTCAAGGTTTTGAAGAAGGCCTGGTTAGCAGGGTAATTAAAATGGTCAATTCAGCAGAGTTTAAACGATATCAAACACCACCCATTTTACGTGTTTCTCCTAAAGCATTCGGCATGGGTAGAAGGATGCCGATTGTAGGAAAATATCTTTCTTAATAAAAGATGAAATAAAAAAGGTTGTCCTGTTCAGGACAACCTTAACAAACTAACCTAATTAAAAACTATAACTCTTCATCGTGCTGACTTCTGTCTAAGCCAACAAACTCAGCATCGTCAGAAACTCTTAATGTGCTGATCATATCTGTTATTTTTAATAGTAATAAAGAACCCAGAAAAGCAAATAATGAAACTGCGATAAGGGCTATAACATGAGCAGAAAACAATCCGGTTTCGCCAAAGAATAATCCATTGGTTGTAACTGCACTGTTTACTGAACTAGTGGCAAATACACCTGTTAAAAGCATACCTACCATACCACCCACTCCATGGCAAGGAAAAACATCTAATGTATCATCTATTCCTTTACGTGTTCTCCAAAGAACAACAAGGTTACTAACAACGGCTGCAACAATACCAATAACCAAAGAATGAGGAATTGTAACATATCCTGCTCCAGGAGTGATAGCTACCAAACCTACAACAGCGCCAATACAAGCACCCATTGCGGAAGGTTTTTTACCTCTTAAGATATCAAAGAATATCCATGCCATGGCGGCAGCGGCAGATGCTGTAGTTGTGGTTGCAAAAGCAGATGCAGCGAGTCCATTAGCTCCTCCTGCAGATCCTGCGTTAAATCCGAACCATCCGAACCATAGCAGACCAGTTCCTAAGATAACATAACTTATTCTGGCAGGTGCATGTGCAATATCTGTTCTCTTTTTAAGATATAATGCTGAAGCCAATGCAGCCCAACCAGCAGACATATGTACAACAGTTCCTCCGGCGAAATCCAACACACCTATTCCAGCTAATAAACCTGAAGGGTGCCATGTAGCGTGTGCCAATGGTGCGTAAATGAATATCATAAACAGGGTAATAAAAATCAGGTAAGAATTAAAACGGATTCTTTCTGCAAATGCACCTGTGATTAATGCAGGTGTAATAACTGCAAATTTTAACTGAAACATGGCAAACAAAGCGATAGGCACAGTTGGCATTGCAGGCCAGACATTGTTACCGAGCATTCCTTTCATCATAAAGAATGTTGAAGGATTTCCGATGATGCCACCAATATCATCTCCAAAGGCTAAGCTAAAACCAAAAACCACCCATAAAATAGTGATCAAGCCCATACAAACGAAGCTTTGCAACATCGTTGAAATTACATTTTTCTTGCTAACCATACCTCCATAAAAGAAGGCTAAACCTGGTGTCATTAATAATACAAGTGCAGCCGACATTAACAACCAAGCAGTATCACCCGTATCAATGGTTCCTTCTGTCATTGTTGTTACTTCTGTTGCGGGAGATACTAACGCTATAATAAGCGCAATAAGCAGGGCTCCGAATGGTACATATTTTTTCATCTTCTGTTTAATTAAGTATATATTGAACCTTTGTGAGTATTAGATTTTTAATGCTTTATTTTATGAATAGTAGTTCTCTAAATTTTGGTAGTGGCCAGATAGCGTCATCAATTAATAGTTCTAACTTATCTACATGATATCTGATAGGATCAAAATATGCTTTAACCTTTTCATCGTATGCAATTGCTTTCTCGCGACTATCTTTAATTACATTGGCCTTTTTACGCTCCTCAGTCATTTCGTAAACATTCGTTTTAATGAAATTGATATGCTTCGATAGTTCCTCAATAATGTGTATTTGGGCCTCATAAGTATCCTTACTAAAACCAATATCCTTTAGACCTTTTACGTTATTAATAATATCGGATTGGTATTTTATAGCTGAAGGGATGATCATATTCGTTACCAATTCGCACATGATACGAGCCTCGATCTGCAATTTTTTATAATAGATTTCCAAAAGGATTTCGTGCCTGGCATGTGCTTCTCTTTTAGTAAACACACCTGTTTTTTCGAAGATCTTTTCAGTTTCTTTTGATACCAATGCATCTAAAGCCCTGGGTGTAGTTTTAATATTTTGCAGACCACGCTTTTCAGCCTCAGCTGCCCATTCTTGACTATAACCGTTGCCTTCAAAACGAATCTTTTTAGATTCTTTAGTATACTTTTTAATAATCGTTAATAGAGCTACCTCTTTTTGATCGCCTTTCTCAATCAATTTATCTACATCTGCTTTGAACTTGATTAATTGCTCTGCAACGATCATGTTCAGAATTGTCATTGGATTAGAAGAGTTAGCGGAAGAACCTACTGCTCTTAATTCAAATTTATTTCCAGTAAAAGCAAAGGGTGAAGTACGGTTACGATCTGTATTATCCAAAAGTATTTGCGGGATCTTTGGAATGCTATGCCACATCTCAGCTTCTTTTGTTTTCTTAGATATTTTTGAGGTTTCAATCTCATCCAGTATATCATTCAATTGCTCTCCAAGAAAAATAGATATAATTGCTGGCGGAGCTTCATTGGCACCTAATCGATGATCATTACTTACAGATGCGATGGATGCTCTTAGCAAATCTGCATGCTCGTAGATCGCTTTTATTGTATTAACCAAAAAGGCAAGGAACATTAAATTATTCTTTGGAGTCTTTCCTGGTGACAACAAATTCTTACCGGTATCAGTAATCAAAGACCAGTTGTTATGTTTTCCTGAACCGTTGATACCTGCATATGGTTTTTCATGTAGCAAGACTTTGAAATGATGCCTTTTAGCTACTTTATCCATGACATCCATCAGTAACTGGTTATGATCAATGGCTAAATTGATTTCTTCATAAATTGGAGCGCATTCAAATTGTGAAGGAGCAACCTCATTATGACGGGTTTTCAAAGGAATACCTAATTTAAGGGCTTCTGTTTCAAAATCCTGCATGTATGCATAAACCCGATCAGGTATTGATCCGAAATAATGATCTTCTAATTGTTGGCCTTTAGCAGATGCATGTCCGAATAATGTTCTTCCTGTTAAATACAAATCTGGCCTTGCATTAAATAATGCAATATCTACCAGGAAATATTCTTGTTCAATGCCTAAAGAAGCACTTACTTTTTTAATATTCTTATCAAAGTAATGACAAACATCTGTAGCAGCTTTATCCATAATGGAAAGAGCTTTTAACAAGGGTGCTTTATAATCTAAAGCCTCCCCTGTATAGGATACAAATACTGTTGGGATACATAATGTTTTTCCGAAAATAAATGCCGGAGAAGATGGATCCCAGGCAGTATAACCGCGAGCTTCGAAAGTACTTCTAATTCCGCCATTAGGAAAACTTGATGCATCTGGCTCTTGTTGTACTAAGGCGTCTCCTGAAAATCTCTCAATCGCTTTACCATCAGAACCTGGCTCAAAAAAAGAATCATGTTTTTCTGCAGTAGAACCCGTTAATGGTTGAAACCAGTGAGTATAGTGGGTAACGCCTTTGCTCATGCTCCAAGCCTTCATGGCTGATGCAATCTTTTCAGCAACCTCTCGACTAATGGAAGATCCGCTTTCTATAGATTCTTGAACAGCCTCATAAGTTTCTTTTGGTAAAAAAGCCAACATATTGGCATTATTAAAAATATTCGATGCATAGAAGTCTGAAATTTTATCAGATGGTGGTTTAACCTCAGGAATCGTTCTGGTTAAAACAGTTTGTAAAGCTTGAACCCTGTTTGTTGTCATTTTGATAGCTAGTTTTTAGTAATAAATCTGTTCTTATCTATTTTTTTGATAAAAATACAGTAAAATATTTTTATTTAACACATATTTTCAAAAAAAATACCAACTTTTTGATAAATGATCAATAAAAAATATAACAATTGCTATTATTATAATATATAGTATCAATTTATATAGACAAAAACATTACTAAATCATATATTTTACCGCATTATAATCTATTTAATACCATTATCATTATATTAATTCAATAAAAACCAGAAATAATGCTACAATTAATCACAAATCGTGTAGTTTGTATTAAAATACCGAACATTTCAATACACAAAACAATTTTTCATCAAAAACAAATCAACTATTTCGAAATTATCATGAATTGGACTATGAAAATATACATAGGAGGCTGACACTAAATATTCTTATATACTGCAATCTCCAATTCAATGGCTTAATATTTTAAACAATTTTTTTAATAGTGAGTTATTAATATGTAAAGGATGGTAATGAGAATGAACGAAGAAAAAAACGGCAATATCAAAACAAAGCCTTTAAGAATAGCTCAAATTGCACCATTATATGAATCTCTTCCACCTAAATTATATGGAGGAACAGAAAGAATTGTGTATTATTTAACAGAAGAGTTGGTTAAACAAGGTCATGAGATTACTTTGTTCGCTTCAGGGGATTCAATTACAAATGCTAAATTAATAGCTCCTGTTAATGAAGGTTTACGTCTAAAAAAAGACTGCATTGATCCATTAGCATATCATATAATTGAGATGCAGGAAGTAATAAAGCATGCTAAGGAGTTTGACATTTTACATTTCCACACTGATTATTTACATTTTCCGTTTAGTAATTTAAAAGTGCCTTCAATTACAACCTTGCATGGCCGATTGGATATTCCTGAATTGCAAGACATTTACAAAGTATTTCCCTATCAAAAATTAATATCAATTTCTAATAACCAACGGCGCCCTCTCCCACAGGCAAAGTTTGTTAAAACAGTTTATCATGGCCTACCTGAAAACTTACATTCTTTAGGAAATGGAACTGGCGATTATCTAGCTTTTCTTGGTAGAATATCTCCTGAAAAGGGAATTGAAAGAGCAATTAGAATTGCCCTCGCAACCAATATAAAATTAAAGATTGCTGCAAAAATTGATAAAGCTGATTTAGCTTATTATGAAAATGATGTAAAATACTTACTAAATCACCCGCTAATAGAATATATCGGAGAAATAAATGAACAACAAAAAACAGAATTTTTAGGTAATGCGAAAGCTTTAATATTTCCTATTAACTGGCCAGAACCTTTTGGCTTGGTAATGATTGAGGCTATGGCGTGTGGCACTCCGGTGATTGCCTTTAATAATGGGTCTGTTCCGGAGATCCTTGAAGATGGTGTTACTGGGTTTATTGTGGACACAATGACTCAGGCTATTTTTGCAGTAAGTCAATTAAAATATTTATCAAGAATAAAGATTCGCCAAACCTTTGAGAAACGTTTCACTGCTAAACGTATGGCAGAAGATTATATTAATGTTTATTATTCCTTAATTAATGTTTCATTAAAAAGAGTTTACAGAAACGGTAATATTAAATTAAATGAACAATTATGAAAGAAGAAATTGTATATGAGGAAGAAAAATATCACATTTCGCCTGATGCAGTTAATTCTGATGAGGTAAATAATGTATTAAATTATTCGAATACATTTGTTGTTTTTGACCGTTCAGGAAATATTCAACCTCATGGAAAAATGGTACAGGGAATATATCATGACGGGACTCGCTTCATTAATAAATTAGTATTGTCTATAAATGGAGAAAAACCTATTCTGTTAAGTGGTTCGATAAAAGAAGGCAATTCAATATATTCAGCTGATCTTACTAATCCTGTACTTAAAGAGTGTAACATAACAGAAAATTCTATACATATTGAAAGACATCAGTTTGTAAGAGAAGGGGCTTTTTATGAAGAAATCAGTATTCTGCAATATGGTCCGGAAAATTGTTTATTCAATCTTGAACTTGCTTTTAACGGTGATTTCAAAGATATTTTTGAAATTCGAGGTTTAAAGCGGTCAGTAAAAGCAAATAATTCATACCCTATATATCATGATAATTATTTTGAAACGAATTATTTAGGGTTGGATGGTCTGGAACGTTCTTGTGAAATTCATTTTCTCTCTGATGCTGAATATTCATTAAAGAAGAATAAAGCAATATTCGTTATTGATCTCATTCCGAACAAATCGATTATTATCAATTATTGTATTCATTTTTTATTGGGAACAGAAAGAAAAGAAAGGCTTTCTTATAAACAAGCAAAGGAATTAACGCTTCTGGAGTTAAACGAAAGAAGGAATTTATTCTCTAGTATTAAAACCTCTAACCGACAATACAATCATTGGCTGTTTAGATCTGAAACTGACCTTATTTCTCTTCTTTCCCAAACTAGTCATGGGAAATACCCTTATGCTGGTGTACCTTGGTATAACACACCGTTTGGTAGAGACGGAATAATTGCTGCGATGGAAGTTTTATGGATTAGTCCTGAAGTTGCCAAAGATGTTTTATTATTTCTAGCAGCCAACCAGGCTGTTGATTTGATTCCCGAAAAAGATGCAGAACCAGGCAAAATATTGCATGAAGCGCGCAATGGAGAAATGGCTAATACAGGGGAAATACCATTTGCACAATACTATGGAACTATAGATGCCACTCCATTATTCATTATTCTTGCAGGCATGTACTATGATCGCACAGCTGATCTGGATTTAATCAAACAAATTTGGCCAAACATTAAAGCTGCCATTAATTGGATTGATCAATATGGAGATTTTGATGGTGATGGTTTTGTTGAATATATACACAAAACAGAGAATGGACTGACCAATCAAGGGTGGAAAGACTCTTTTGACTCAATTATGCATGAAAATAAACAGTTGGCTGAGCCTCCTATTGCTTTATGCGAAGTCCAAAGTTATGTATATGGAGCAAAAGTTCATGCAGGAAATCTGGCTTTATTATTCGGGAATGAACATTATTCTTCAACGTTATTTAATGAAGCGGCTTTGTTAAAAAAGAATTTTAATGATAAATTCTGGGATGAGGAATTATCTTGTTATGTTTTGGCTCTTGACGGTAATAAAAAGCCCTGCAGAGTAAAATCTTCGAATGCCGGACATTGCCTTTTTACTAAGATAGCAGATAAGGATAAGGCAGCTTTACTTGCTGACACTCTACTTAATGCAGATATGTTCAGCGGCTGGGGAATAAGAACTTTATCATCTTTATCAGGAAGATATAATCCAATGTCTTATCATAATGGATCCATCTGGCCTCATGATAACGCTTTAATTGCTTATGGATTATCTAAATATGGCTTACAAAGCCATGTTCTAAAAATCATGGAATCTATATTTGATGCCTCTCTATTTATAGACTTACAAAGGGTTCCTGAATTATATTGCGGTTTCAATAAGCGAAAAGGTATAGGGCCAACAGCTTATCCGGTTGCTTGCTCTCCACAAGCTTGGTCAGTAGGAGCTGTATTTATGTTATTACAATCTTGTTTAAGAATTGATGTTAATGCTGTAAATAAAACTATCACTTTTGATAGAATTGTGCTTCCAGAGTATTTAGATGAAGTTTATATCAAAAGTTTAAAATTGACGAACAAAATATTCCAACTTACGATTCATCGTTCTTTGGATGGAGTGCGTTTTAGCATAATACAAAAACCTGACGATTGGGAGGTTATTATAAAGTAAAGTAATTATGCTCTTTTTAAACTTTTATAAAAACATGCTGTTTTAATTTATAGAAAACATAAGAAGATGAAAGAAGAAGGAAATCAAAATCCCAAAGAAAAATATCCTGTTCCACCATTTCCAAAACAAGAACAGGTTATTCCAGGTAACGAAGAAGGCATGCATCCTAAAGCAGATCATGGAGAAGAATCTTATAAAGGTTGCGGTAAATTAGAAGGCAAAAAGGCGATCATTACTGGTGGCGATTCTGGTATTGGCAAGGCGGTCTCAATCGCATTTGCCAGAGAGGGTGCTGATGTGCTGATCTCTTATTTAGACGATATGGAAGACGAAGATGCTTTTGATACTGCTGAATATGTAAAGGAAGCTGGCAAAAGAGCTATTCTAATGAAGGGTGACATACGCGACCCTGAACACTGCAGGGCAATTGTACAAAAAGCTGTGGCAGAATTTGGTCAAATAGATATTTTAGTAAATAACGCTGCCTTTCAAATGGCCAGGAAATCATTAGCTGATATTTCAGATGATGAATGGGTTAAAAACTTCAATACAAATATTCATCCTATGTTTTATTTAAGTAAGGCTGCAGAACCTTATATGAAACCTGGAAGTAGTATAATAAATACAACTTCTATAAATGCGTATTCTCCTACTCCCATACTACTACCTTATGCTGCAACAAAAGCTGCAATTCAAAACTTTACGGCTAATTTAAGCCAGATATTATTAGAAGCAGGAAAAGGTATCCGTGTTAATGCTGTAGCTCCTGGTCCTATTTGGACTCCACTTATTCCATCAACTATGCCACATCCTGATACTTTTGGAAAGGATACACCAATGGGTAGACCCGGGCAACCAGTGGAAGTTGCTCCTGCCTATGTATTTTTAGCATCTGATGAGGCAAGTTATATTTCAGGGGCAACCCTCCCTGTTACTGGTGGACGAATAACCATTTAAATAGGTTATTTAAAATACTTCACTCCATATTTAATCATAATATAAAGAGGAATACCTAATGCAACCCATGAAAGAATATGCCATACTCCAATCCCCATTATAGCTAATAATAATCCTATGGTTGTTAGGACAGCCAAAAGAATAGGCATTACCCATGTTTTATTTAAGTAATAGTCATTTTTAGTAGGCATCTTCTTCGACAGTTGATAAAGTAAGCGATTCGTAATTGTCTATAAGTCTTTTTAATTGAGCGGCTTTCGCTTTTCGTCTTGCAAACCAAAGATAAAGTCCAGAGATCAATACAAGAATAGTAGCCAGATCAAAGATTACCCAAATGATTTTCATAGGAATACCACCGTAATCTCCAAAATGAAAAGGCTGAGAGATGAAAATGGTATTTAAATACCAGGGAAGATCTCTCATATCTGTAAACTCACCTGTTTCAGCATCAATTAATGCAGGTTTAATAATTCTTGAAGTTAAGGGCGTAGTTCCAATCATATAAACAGCATAATGATGGCTACTTGAATATAAAGTACCAGGATATGCAACAAAAGAAACTTCCATTCCTGGAGCTGCTTCCTTCGCTTTTTCAATAGCAGCATCAAGAGAACTTAACTTACCCTCTATTTTAGGTTTATCTTTATACTCAGACACCATTTCGGCCAATTGTCCGGACCTCCACATTTCTAATGCAGGATCTGCCAATGTATTAATAACACCTGTAATACCCACAACAAATGCCCATGCTAAAGTCACGATTCCAAGTAGATTATGCAAATCCAGCCATTTTAATCGAGATGATTTTTCGGTCCTTATCATTCCAAAATCAAAACGCTTCATGATTGGGCCATATAAAACAACACCAGAAACAATTGCTACAATAAAAAGCGTTCCCATTAATCCCAGAAAAAGTTTACCTGGTATGCCAGCAAGCATCTCTACATGGAGATAATACATTATTAACATGAAATCCATTTCATTTGGAGGTGCCTCAAGCACTGTCGCGGTCCTTTCATCCATAGTTAGATAATGATCTGCTTCAATAGGCGCTTCGGATGAGTCAGCTAATGTTACGAACATTTGATTTGGATGATGATCGGCATCCCAGAAAATATATTTTGCTTCTTTGCCTGGTATATGTTCCATGGCCTTTTGAAGAACCGCATCTTTTGAAAACTCAGGAGAGCCGGCAGGAAGTTCAGCAAGCTCTATATCCTTTCCAAGAAGATGATCTATCTCTTCATAAAATACCAGTGGCAATCCGGTGATGCATAGCATAAGTAAAAATATAGTGCATATAAGACTTGTCCATTTATGAACATCAAACCATCTTTTTATTGTTTTAGCTCTCATAAGTACCTAGTAATGATAATGATGGATATTTCTTGTTATGGGTTTATTTATTTTATCCATCGCCACAAATGTATTATTTAAAATTATTCTAAACAATATTTATTTGAAATTATTCTAAATAAGTAATTAGCGAAGGGAAAAAATAGCTGAATAATGCTTAATAAAATACCTGAGAACAATAATTGATTTGCCTTATTACAGTATACCTTTTTCTATTTTTTTAACAGGAAAAAATAAGCTTACGAGATAAGCTACTCCTACTGATACGAAAATTGCTATTGCCGGATACAGGAAAAAATTAACAAGATTTGCTTGGTGTACAATATATAAAACAATGGCACTAAAGATAAACCCGACTAACATTCCTGTACTATTAATCCTTGGAAAGAATATGCCTGCTGTAAACATTCCGGCTAAACATCCTCCAAGGAGACCGATTATTGTTATATATTGATCCCAAATAGAAGAATTTTGCAATGACGCAATATATATAGAAACAATTGCACCCATAAGCCCTAAACAAACGGTTGTAATACGTGCAAAATCAAACTGTTTCTTATCAGACGAGTTTGGCTTAAGCAACACAAAGAAATCCTTCGTAATAACAGTAGCCATTGAATTCATACTCGAACTAATCGTTGACATGGTTGCAGCAAATACACCTGCTATTACCAAACCTGATAAACCGGAAGGTAATTGATTAGTGATAAATCCAGGAAAAATATCGTCGGTTCTTCCAAAAGGATTTACTACAGCAGGGTGATGTTTAAAATATACCCATAACGCAGTGCCAACTCCAAAAAATATAATAGAAGCAGGAATCGTTAACAGAGCATTAACATAAATTGATTTTCTAGCCTCCTTTTCAGAGGAAGTTGTTAAATAACGTTGTACTACAACTTGATCAGACGAAAAAGTAACGAGTTGAGATAAGAACCCTCCAACCAAGACCACCCACAAAACAGGCTCTGTTATTGTTGATTCAAGTATAGCCCATTGAAATTTATTATTGTCTGCTGCTTCAGAAAAAAAAGCAGAAAAACCTCCATCTATGGAAAAAACAATAAATATTAGACTCGCCAAAGCACCACCTAATAATACAACCACCTGCATCACATCTGTCCACACGACAGCTTCAATACCTCCAAAAAAGCAATAAACTGTCGTAATCAGACTAGTTACAATAATACAGGTTGTTAAATCGATACCTATAATGGAACTTAACACCAAAGAAGGCAAATAAATAACCACCCCCAACCTGCCCAACTGAAACAATAAAAAGGTTAAACTTGCCAGCAACTTTATCGGTCGATTAAAACGAACCTCCAGGTATTCATATATACTTGTTACTTTAAGTTTTCTAAAATAGGGTAAATAAAAATAAACAATCAGAGGAGCAACGGCAACTATCATCATATTATTCATGAAATAGACCCAGTTTGTTGCATAAGCTTTCGCTGGAATTGCAATAAAAGTAAGAGCACTTAAGACAGTTCCGAAGATGCTTAAACCTGCAGCCCATCCTGGAATTTTGCCCTCTGCCAGGAAAAAATCGGCAGTTGTTCCATTCATTCCTCTGGAAGCAAAAACGCCAATGCCTAGAGTAAGTAAAAAATAGATCCCTAACACAGTCCAATCCCAGCCTTTAAATGCACCTGTTGAATTTAAAGGTTCACCGAACCATACCTTGTTCGTTCTAATGGATGGTTTAACCTCTCCACCGGGAATAACTATTTTCCCTTTCCACTCCACCATAGGTGTTGTAACAGGAGCCAAATCAGGAAAAGAGCCAATCTTTCCCCAAGTATTTGTAATGATATTATAAGAGAAA
Source organism: Albibacterium bauzanense (assembly GCF_004339765.1). Classification (GTDB taxonomy): domain Bacteria; phylum Bacteroidota; class Bacteroidia; order Sphingobacteriales; family Sphingobacteriaceae; genus Albibacterium; species Albibacterium bauzanense. Next base: position 349,380 of record NZ_SMGO01000003.1, read on the forward strand.
ATGTCTTTTGAGAATCCAGGGTGAGAATTTACTGCCGGATCAAGATTAACATTGCTACCATCATCTCCACCAAAAACAATTAGATTGCTTTGTCCTGCACTTAATGCGGGATTAGGAGCACCAGCGACAGATACTGGTAATTCGGCGAGTTTGCTCCATCCTTCTTTTTCAGTAAAACGATAAGCATCTTTTAAATATTCTCTTTTACCTTCATTCAAATATACTCCACTAAAGAGGTAAATCGCATTATCTTGTACACCGGCCACTGAAAGCATTCTTGTTGGCCCAGGCCACGTTTCATTAATCTTCCATCCTTGAGCCAGATTACCCAGATCTAGTGTCCAAAAATTTTGTCCCGCTTCTTTTGAATCTGGATATCTAATTCCTCCTAATATATAAATCTTATTATTTAATAAAACTCCTGTTGAATTCGCAAGAGGTTGAGGCAAATCAGGTAATTTTTCATAATTAACAGATCCTTCCGAATAAGTCATTATATAAACTTCTGAATGATGCCCTTCTGCATTACTCCCCCCTATCAAAATAATTTTCCCGTTCCAACTGATCGAAACTCCATATCCGAGAGGCATGGGTAATTGTCCTACTAATTTCCATTCTCCCTCAGGTTGATCCAATGCATAAACCTGATCATGCCATACCTTTTCAGACCCTGTCCATGGAGCGCCGCCATCTGGAAAGTTAGCGCCACCAGCAACTAAAAGTGCATCATTTGAAACACCAGCGAAGGAACCCGCAAACCCAATGTTATCAGGAATATCCTTAGCAGATTGCCAACTTATATATTTCGTATCCTGTGCAAACAAAGGAGAGCTGGCCATAAAAAGGATAATGTTAATGAAACAAAAGAAAGAAGCTTTGATCATAAAGTCATTTAAAAAGAGTGATTTTTTATGCAATCTTTTACTGTTGAAAAGAATTCCTTTTTTTCAAGCTCTTCAATGAGCAGCTCCTTATCGGAAGCTTTTAATTCAAGTAAAGGTAAACGACAAGGTCCAAGATTAATTCCCTTAAATCCAACAATTGCGCGCTGAGCTGGTATTGGTGCAAATTTCACCAAAGATTGAACCATCTTTATTGACATCATCTGAAGATCGCGTGCTTCCTTTAATTGATTATTTTGAAAACACTCAATAATTCGGTTATATAAAGGAGCTGCAAAGGTATATGTACTTCCAACAGCACCTTTAGCTCCAACTGCTAAAGCTGGCAGCAGCATTTCATCAAATCCGAATAAAATATCAAATTTTCCATCTTTATGATTCAAACAAGCTTCATATTCATGCAAAGTAGAAGCTGTATATTTCACCCCCCTAAAACTAGGAATAAGTTCTTCTGCTAAATTTAAAAACTCAAGCATATCCATTGAAATACCTGTTAAATGAGGTATATTATAGTAATAAAAGGGTGTTTCGGGTGCTGCAGAAGCAATCTCTGCCATACTGATAACCAGGGCTTTCACGGAAGATGGTTTAAAATAAAAAGCGGAAACAGAGGAAATAGCATCTACACCTAACCCTTGAGCATGTGCGGCAAGTTTTTTAGCCTCATAGATTGAACTATGACCTACATGAACCATAACGATAATACGCTTATTTACAGCTTTGACATAAGCCTCTGCAATGGCCATCCGTTCTTCAATCGTAAGATTGGGTCCTTCTCCATTTGTTCCGCAAATGAACACTCCTGCTAAGCCGTCTGCTATCAAATTTTCAACGATTTCCGGAATGATATCCAGATTGATCTCACCATTATCTTTATAAGCTGCAAAGCTTGCAGCTATTAAACCTTCTATTTTCTTCATTAATTTCTATTATTTATTTCTTTATTATATCATCCATAGAAATTGCTTGAAAAACCATGTCGGCCTGACTACTTTCATAGAGTATACCAATAGTATTTTCATCAATATTTGCCAGACAGGAATAACCTCTACTTGATAACTCATCCAATAAAAGTCCTTTTTCCCAAGACGAACCATCGTTAAGGCTGTATTGGATGGTCATCCGATTGCGAGCAGTCATTGAATTAGGATTTGAGAATAATAAAACAGATTTATTCTCTTCATCATGATGTGAAATGATACTTGCCATACAGACCGGTTCAATTAAGGCATTATGCGAGGTAGAATGAACCTGCCAGTTTTCACCCAGATCTTTGGTTACTGCAATTGCTCTTCCATTCGTATGATCCGTAACTCCTTTATTTGAATTAGCACGCATATTCAGCATGATAGAGCCATCAGAGAGTTCTACTGCCATGCACTCCGTTGTAGATTCATTTATGGCGGGATTACTAGACTGCCAAGTCTTTCCCCCATCTTTACTATAGGTAATATTGGAGAATGCTTCACCAGTTTTATCTCTTCCTTGCGTTGGAAATACAAGTGTTCCATCCTTTAACGTAATTCCCTGCCCAGGAGCTGGCGCCCAAAGCCACCATTCTTCCTTTTTCCCCATTTCGGTAATGTTAATGGGATCTGACCAGGTCTTCCCATCATCTGTACTCTTCACAATTAGGAATTGTGAAGTCTGTTTAACTCCAAAACCTGGTTGTGAGCCTTTCGTTAACCACTGATGATTCCAGTTATTGCTCTCTTCGGTCAAGTTCTCGACCCATTTACCATCATCTCCAATCACCCCATGCATCCATAGCCCGGCGATATAAATCGCATCTGAATTTTTATCTACCAAAATACTGGCATCCGAAACTCCGTTGAACTTTTCGGGTAACCCACCCCATTTTCCCATATCAATTACTATTTGGATAGGCTCCCAGGTTTCCCCCTTATCAGTACTCCGATGAAGACCAATATCCATATTTCCTTGTAAATCTCTCGCACTTTCATATCGTGCATCAAAAACAGCCAGTAAGGTTCCTTGATTACTTGTTGCCAGTCCTGGTATTCTTGAGGTATGAACGCCATCCTGATTATGTTTCCTTACTGCAACCCCTATCCGTTGTTTAATGTTATTATTTGCCGATGGTTTATACTCTTTATTATCGATAAGAACCGACAATAAACTGGCATCAATTTCATTCAATAAATTGGCCTGTTCATTCAGTTCATAGGATAACCAAAAATAATTATCCCCACTTTTTAATTTTAAATTTCCCGACAAAACAATTTCATTATCAACATCTTCAACTATTGAGAACAACAAGGCTTTTGTTGTTTCCATATTTCCTGGAAGGGAATCCTGACCATAATAAAATAGCCGGACTCCTTTGATATCAGAAAGATTACTTGTACCATTAGTACTAATTTTAATACCGCCCAAAAACTGTCCTTCATCAGAGGTCGTAATTTTAATCCGTAAAACCGGATTTTCCTTCTTTCCCTTCAAAACCGGAATCTGCAATTGATGTTGACTAATCTTCACTTGAGGAGGCTTAACACCTAAACTTACGAACGGTGAACCAAACAACACAAATATTAATATCAGAAATCTCATCACGATTGGAATCAAGGTATTAAATGTATAACTACTCAATTACTATGTATATATGTTCTACATATTAAAGGTAAAAATAAAATATTATAAACAAAATTAAATGCTAAAAATATCTAGAAGTTTTCAAGACGATCAAAATGGGGCTTCAAATGCTCCAACATGCCTTTATTGAAATCTTCCTTCGTACCATGTTTTAGTATTTCAACAAGATCGGCATGATTAACAGTTCCTTGCGTTGGTTTATCTTCTCTTTCGGTTACATAAGCAAAAATAGGTAATAACATAATCTGAAAACGTTTAAGAGTTTCGTTTCCTGCAATTTCATACAATTTCCCATGAAAGGCTAATTCATGTTTTATACGAAACGTATTACCTATACCATCTTGATCTTTCGCAATTTTTTCTAATACGGCAATATCCTTATCTGTTTTATTACGATACAACAATTCCCCTAAGCCCATTTCGAGAACCAACCGCAATTCAAATATATCTTTCAAAGTAGTTTCATCCATGATAATTGGATCCAGTATCTTTTCAAAAGAACTTAAGATATCTGGACGAACAAAAACCATCCCACGCCTTTTCCTGGACTCAATCAGGCCCAACATTTTTAATCGGCTCAAACCTTCTCTAACAACATTCCGACTTACACCTAGAGCTTCAGCCAATTCCATTTCCTTAGGCAACGCGTCACCAGGTTGAAAGGCTGTCTTCTTTAAAAACTCCATCAGTTTGAGCTCCACTATATCAGCCATTGTGGGTGAATTAATTTTCTTCAAATCCTTTTTCAGTGCAATGGTTTTCATAAATCAAATATAGAGCAATTCTTTATATTGCTTAAGTGCAGAATAATCTAAATTCTCAAAGAATACAAAAGGTTAAAAAACCTAACGACAGTCGCCTTAGATAATTACGCTCTCACTTTTCTCCGATATATACTCTAGTATCTGCAGATTAACAATCTAGTATATCAAAAACGTCTTCTTAAATTCTTCTTTAAAGATTTTTTTCTAAGAACTGCTTCAAAGCAACTCCCCGTAAATTTTTACCAATTATTTTGCCATCTGGATTAATTAGAAATGATGTTGGAATTGCTGTGATATTATATAATTGTCCGGCTCCGCTATTCCATTGCTTAAGATCTGATAATTGTGTCCAGTCCAGCTTATCATCTTTAATCGCTTTTAGCCATGAAGCCCGATTTTCATCTAAAGAAACTCCTAATACTGTAAAACCTTTATTCTTAAATCTATGATATTGACTGACAATGTTAGGATTCTCTTCGCGACAAGGGACACACCATGAAGCCCAGAAATCTAAGAGAACATATTGACCTTTTAGATCAGATAGTTTAACGGCTTTTCCATCTGGAGTTAAAGAAGTAAAGTCAGGTGCATCTTGACCGATACTTAAAGGCTTTAATTCTTCCATATGTTTAACAAAAGATTGAACAAAAGGATTATTCGGAAATTTACTCTTTACTTCACTTGCATATTTAATTAGTTGTTCCTCATAGTTAGTTGGATCTATCGAAAACAAAAAGAGCATGCTATAAAATCCAGCAAGGTTATCTTTATTCTCATTCGAAAACTGCAGAGTCTGTTCAGATATCTTCTGAATAGAGTTAAAGCTTTTTTCCATTAGTTCATCCTGGATTACAGAAACTTCTTCTCCGCCATTTACTCTTTGTTCAAATTCATTTTGTAAAGCAGTTTGTTCTTCTTGAAACCTTTCACGGATTGCGCTAAGCTCTTGAAGTTTAGATGAAGTTTCGGATCCTTTAACAGAATATTGCGATGCGTCACTATTTAAATCAGTTTCAAATTCAACTTTATCTCCATTCTTCAGAACAAGCATATATGGCTTATATCCTATTACTAATGTATAGAGAGTAGCTTCTTTAGCTGTTTTTTCAAATTGGAACTTACCTTTGTCCAAAGTAATAGAATCAACTACAGTCTCTCCTTCATACAATAATATTTTGTTAATATCGCCTACGTTCTCAACATAGCCACTGACTATAAACTTATCGTTACTTACAGTATTACAAGATGCTAAAAGAAATAGGGAAATAATAGCCGTTAATAATAGTCTTATTTTCATTTTATATCGTATTTTATTATTCTGCAATTAATTTACTAACAAATACTTTAAACTCTTCATTGGAAAAATCCCCCATTCCTTCGTGCTTAAAAACTACTTTACCATATTTATTAAGAACCAATGTAGTTGGTATAGCTCCTCCCATATATGATGAGGGTATTGGACTTGCAGGTGTATAAACCGGTAAATCAAACTTTCTTTTATCCATAAATTTTTGTGATTTAGCAGGATTGTTATCAACATCAACCATCAAAAACATAACCTTATCGTTATCTCTAAAATTTGAATAAAGCTTATTGATAGCTGGCATTTCAGCGATACAAGGAGGGCACCACGTAGCCCAGAAGTTAATAAAGACAACCTTTCCCTTTTGATCGGAAAGTTCAATGACTTCATCTTCCATATTCCTGAATAATATTTCCTCGTTATAGGCATTAGCATTGATTTCTTCGACCAGATCTTTTGTTGATCCATCTGGTATACTTGGTTGAAATAAACCAATCTTCATTAGGTTCTGTATAACTATTCCTTTGAAATTTGGACTAAAAAGCATAGCCAATACAAAAACCATAAGGATTCCTGTAAAAATATTTGAAAGAGAAACCTTCTTCTTTAAATTCATTGTTGCGTTCATTATATAATTAGATATTCATGTAAAAGACAAATTCTCTTACATTTAATTCATTAATGCTTAAAATAGTAAAATGGAAATATAATAAGGATGGTATTATATAATGATAGATCTATTTTTCAAAAACAAAGGTATGTTATAAATAAAAAGCTTATTTCGATATTTTATATTAGAGCCTTTCCATGTATTTAAAATAGAAACAAACAGGTATAGATTTAATAAGGTTAGAAGAAACGGAAGTGGCAAACTGTTGTTATTCGTTTTTGATAAATCTAAAAAAGTTGCCTGATTTATCTTTCCTTCAAATGAACAAGAAAGATTTTCATAAACAAAAGATTTAGTATTACTTGGTTGCTTAGAACTTTCTACAATCGAAAAGGACGCGCTTGATAAAATAGTTCGAATGGGGCAAGTACCAGCCATCATGAAAAAAAGGCAAAGCAAAAGTACTATTGCTTTAACTTTATTATAAAAAGATGGAAGATGTTTGTCCATTAATTACTATGTTTCCTGCAAATTTAATTAATAAATAGCATTCAAGCCATGGTTAGTAAGTAACTTATCTAATATTTTACTATCGGTTGCTAATTCTACCACGCCTCCAATTACAATAATAGCGGGATTGCCTAATCCTTCAGTTAAAGCTGTTATGTTAAGGTCTTCCACTTTGCAGAATGCCTTCCGCTGATTTGGTAAAGATCCATTTTCAATAATACATGCCTGAATAGATCCTTTGCCGGCCTGTGAATATATTTGCGATATTTCGGCTAGCTTGCTCATGCCCATATAAATAACAATAGTTGCTTTGCTTTGAACTGCTAAATATAAGTCTGTCGACAAGGATCCGTCCCGTCGAGTGCCAGTAATAACCCAAAAACCTTCACTGATTCCACGATATGTTAATGGAATATCATTTAGACCACAGGTTTGCATGCTACTAATTCCTGGAATATAAGTAGCTTTTATACCGTTTTCTCGTGCAAATTCAAGTTCTTCAAACCCTCTACCAAAAATATAAGGGTCGCCGCCCTTCAATCTTACTACATTTCCTCTTGAAAGAGCATAAAATTTAATCAAATCGTTAATTTTTTCCTGAGTTATTGAGTTTTGATATGGTTTTTTGCCAACATACACCTTTAAACAGCTTGAATTTGCAAGACTTAACACTTCTTTACTCACTAAATTATCATATAATATTGTTTTTGCATCCTTAATTATCTTAAAAGCTTTAATTGTCAACAATTCTTTATCACCAGGGCCACATCCAACTATATAAAATTCCATATATTATTATTTATACTACAAATATTAACAACCATTATATTATTTTAATACGATTATCCAATAATTACTAAAAAATATTTAAAATACTAACAAATTTTTCAATGATTATTCAAATTATATATAAATATAATATATATTTGACATATAAAATTAATAGTTTATTGAATTATTCTATAAATAGTATAAAAAATACAATATTATGAAGCAAAATAATATAATTTTAATCGGAAACGGAATGGTAGGATACAAATTCTGCGAGAAGATGATATCCAAATCACATAATTTTAACATAACAGTTTTCGGCGAGGAATCTAGAAGAGCCTACGATCGCGTTCATTTAAGCGAATTTTTTAATGGGAAATCCTCAGAAGACTTATCTCTATGCACTAAGCAATGGTATTCTGACAGTGGAATCGAATTATATTTAAATGATCCGATCGTCAGAATTGATAGAAATAATAAAATAGTTTATTCTGCTAAGGGCAAACAATTAACATATGATTATTTAATTATAGCAACTGGTTCAGCTCCATTTGTTCCTTCGATACCTGGAATTGATAAAGACGGCGTATTCGTTTATAGAACAATTGATGATTTAAAAAAAATTCACACATATGCCTCGAGTGCCAAAAAAGGGACTGTGATTGGTGGTGGACTACTAGGACTCGAAGCCGCGAAGGCTTTGATTGATCTTGAATTAGAGGAGGCGCATGTAGTAGAGTTTGCTCCAAGACTAATGCCAAGACAAATTGATGATCAAGCTAGTGGTATACTACAAACTCAATTAAAGAATTTAGGCTTACAAATATTTCTAAACAAGGAAACTATTCAAATTGAAGGTGAAGACAGAATCCAATCATTACAATTTAGAGATGGAAGTAATCTCAAAACTGAAATGCTCATTATTTCAGCTGGAATAAGACCTAGAGATAAACTCGCTAAAGATTGCGGTCTTGAAGTTGGCAGCAGAGGTGGAGTTATAGTTAACGAATATATGCAGACTTCAGATTCAGCTGTTTTTGCGATTGGTGAATGTGCTCTGTTTGATGATAGTATTTATGGCTTGGTAGCTCCGGGCTATGAAATGGCTGATGTTGTGGTTAATAAACTAATAGGCAATCCTAAAACATTTAAGGGTTTTGACATGAGTACCAAGCTTAAACTTATTGGTGTTGATGTAGCAAGCTTTGGAGACCCTTTTATAGCTGAACCTTATTCCAGAACAATTGTGTTTGAAAACAAATTGAGAGGAATATATAAACGCATGAATATTAGTAATGACGGCAAGCACCTTCTTGGAGGAATTTTAATTGGAGACGCATCGGCTTATAACTTACTTCTACAGACAGTAACTAATAAAATCTTATTACCACCTAATCCTGAAGATTTAATCATAGAAGCCACTGAAAAGAAATCATCGGGCATTGGAGTTACCAACTTACCAGATGATGCCCTGATATGCAGTTGTGAAGGTGTCACTAAAGGCACTATATGCTCGGCTGTAACGGACCTGAAGTGCGAATCAGTTGACGCTATTAAAAAATGTACGAAGGCAGGTACTGGCTGTGGAGGATGTGTTCCGATGTTGAAGGATCTAATGCTTCACACTATGAAATTAAATGGCAAATATGTAAGAAATGTTGTATGTGAACATTTTGACTTAAGCAGACAGGAACTATACGATTTAATTAAAATACACAAACTAGATAACTACAATGACGTTTTAGACAATTTGGGTAAAGGAGATGGCTGTGAGATATGCAAGCCATTGGTGTCTTCTCTGCTTGCTAGTATATGGAATGATATGATCCTAAAGAAAGGCAATGATACGTCGCAAGATAGCAATGACCGATATCTTGCCAATATCCAAAGAGGGGGATCATATTCAGTTGTTCCAAGGATTCCCGGAGGAGAGGTCACCCCAGATAAGCTAATTGTAATCGGGAATGTAGCCAAAAAATATGGCTTATATACTAAAATTACAGGTGGTCAGCGTATTGATATGTTTGGTGCACACATGAATGATTTACCTTTTATCTGGGAAGAACTAATTGCTGCCGGCTTTGAAAGTGGTCATGCTTATGGAAAAGGTTTACGAACCGTAAAAAGCTGTGTAGGAAGCACATGGTGTCGTTTTGGCTTACATGACAGTGTAAGTTTCGCCATTCAGATAGAGGAAAGATATAAGGGATTACGAGCTCCGCATAAATACAAATCAGCTGTTAGTGGCTGCATACGTGAATGTGCTGAAGCCCAAAGCAAGGATTTCGGAATTATCGCAACAGAAAAAGGCTGGAACTTATATGTATGTGGCAATGGAGGGAGTAAACCGCAGCACGCCCAGCTGTTAGCAAGTGACATTGACAGTGAAACCTGCATCCGTTACATTGATCGGTTCTTAATGTTCTACATCAAAACTGCTGATCCTTTAACTCGTACTGCAACTTGGTTAAATAAAATGGAAGGAGGCATTGATTATCTGAGGAATGTGATTTTAAACGATAGTTTGAATATGGCTAAACAATGGGAGGATGAAATGAATCAATTCGTACAATCATATGCTTGTGAATGGAAAGCTGCAATTGAGGATCCTCAAATACGTAAAAGATTTAACCACTTTGTGAATGCTCCTGAAGAAAAGGACCCGAGTGTGAAGTTTGAAGAAATGCGCGGTCAGAAGAAAGTTGCAAACTGGTCAACAGTAACAGTATAATCAAATACAAAAACAATTACAATGGAAACAATAGTCACAGAAACAACATGGTTTGCAGCATGCAGAGTAGAAGACGTTGTAGAAAATGGAGGAGTTTGTGTTAAATACGAAAACCAACAAATTGCTTTATTCTATTTTACACGAAGAAACGAATGGTATGCAACGCAGAATGAATGTCCGCATAGAAAACAAATGGCTTTAAGCCGTGGACTGCTGGGCTCAACCGATGATGATTTAAAAGTTGCATGCCCCTTTCATAAAAAAACCTTTTCGATACGTACAGGTGAATGTCTTTCAGGAGATGAATGTTCTCTGGAAACCTTCCCTGTTAAAGTAGAAAATGGGATAGTCTATATTCAAGTACCTTTAAATAACTAATAAGATGGATTACGTAACCCCAAAAGAAGTTGCATCTACAATGATGAATGCAGCTCTAACAAAATCATCGTTATCGGTGAAAGATTTACTTATCAGAGGCAGTTTGTCAGGAGCTTTACTGGCTATTTCAGTTTGTCTGGCTTTCTTTGCCACCACACAAACCAATTTCACCTTAGCCGGAGCTATTATTTTTCCTGTTGGTTTCGTTATCATCGTTATCCTTGGCTTGGAGCTGGTAACAGGAAGCTTTGCTTTGGTACCCCTTGCTTATCTGGAAAGAAAAATAAGCATGAGGACTATGATAAAATGCTTATTTTGGGTTTTTACTGGAAATTTAATCGGTAGTGTACTCTTTGCCCTATTATATTGGGCAGCCGTTTCTGAATTAGGCACCATTGATACATTAGGTGCTATTGAAAAGATGATTGTAGCTGTTAGTGAGAAAAAGACAATTGGCTATGGACATAATGGCTTCGCTGGATTATTTACTGCTTTTGTAAAAGCAATTCTTTGTAATTGGATGGTGTGTATGGGAGTAGTAATGGCGATGACATCTAAATCTACCGTAGGAAAAATAATAGCAGCAGGTATTCCTATTTTCATGTTCTTTGCTCTCGGTTATGAACACGCAGTAGTAAATATGTTCGTTATTCCAGCCGGTATGATGTTCGGAGCTCATGTAACTATTGGAGACTGGTGGTTTTACAATCAGCTAATTGTAACGTTAGGAAACATTGTAGGTGGCTTGCTATTCACAGGAATTGCAATTTATTATACATTCAAAACAAAAGAAGAACCTCTTTCATCATTAACGAAATAAATATTAACAAAAAAGGCCACTGATCTCTTAGCGGCCTTTTTTGTTAATATTTACTCTAATCTATTTTCTTTTGAACTTTGGTTGCACAATTTCAACATTCTCTATAGAATATGTTGACCCATCCTCTTTCGTCTTCTTATAATAAGGCGAATACATTTCAGCAGAAACAGTACCTGCATCTAGATCAAAATGTAATAGACGCAAATAGCCTCCTCCCAAATCCTCATTTTGATAATTTTGAAGAACTTGATATATTTTGTTTCCATTTACTCCTTCATCTACTTTAAGAGCGGAGCTCATTACATGGCCACTTAAAACAAAACGGATATTTGGATAAAGCTTAACTAATCGATCAGAAACATATTGTGGACTAAAATCACCATACCCAGCGTTTCTATCTGCAATATCACCTTGTCCTGTTAGATAATAATGTGTCAATATGATAACATTATACTCATGATGTGCTTTAATGATATCTCCCGCCCAATTAATAGGCCCCTGACGAGGACAAAATTCTAAAGACACCACTAACCAATTAGCACCACCAGTTCTAAAGGTATAATAAGCATTATCACTCTTACCTTCTTCATACCTACCACGTTGAGCAATAAAACGAGAGGATGGAAAATAGGAATTAAATTTGGCAGTTTTACGCAGATTCTGATTAACATTTCCAGGTGCTGCACTACCATTGTATTCACCAACAGCTTCTGTATCATGATTACCAACAGCAATAGCATAAGGAATACCATCATTATCTAGTCGATCAAACTGCGAACTAATAGTTTCCCATTGCGACAAGTTGTCAAAATTAGCGACATCTCCTACATGTAGTACTATAGGAATGTTTAATTTCTCTTTATTTTCCAGTATCCAGTCAAATTGATTTTTAAACATATTGAAATTCTCATCAATAGCACTTTGTGAATCCGGAAATACAGGAATTGTAAACTTTTGTGCACGAACATCAAGTGAACAACCAAGCACAAAGAAAAGAATTAGTATACTATAGAGCTTATTTTTCATATTCATTATTTTAAAAATAAATTGTATCATAAAGATTATTGTTGATTGTTATTTATATCTAGGGTTTTCTACTAAATTAGGGTTATTTGCAGTACGCGCAAGAGTGATAGGAAGATAATAATGCTGACTTTCAAATATTGGTGGCTTTACTGCCCCATCAACGTTCAACCTTTTCTCCACTAAAAACTCACGACTCGTATAATCCAATATGTAGCGTATCCCGCTTTGGTTTCTTGATAAATAATCCTCAGCAATTCTCCAGCGTCTTAAATCCCAATAACGATGACCTTCAAAAGCTAATTCCACACGTCTTTCATTGCGAACCTGTTCAATATTCAATGAGGTTAACTCTTTAATTCCAGCTCTTCTACGTACCTGATTTAATGCGTCCAATGCTCCTCCTTCATTTCCTAAGGCATATGCTGCTTCGGCATGATTAAGCAAAATTTCGGCATACCGAAAAACAATGAAATCTTGTGTGGATCCAAAAATACCAGCAGTAGAACTATTTCCATTATCCTTCTTCTCATCTAAATACTTAAGTACGCCAAAGCCAGTTTGCGTTACCTTTTGATCACCATTTGCAAGCACTCCATTATAGGACCCAGTTGTAAGTATTGTTCCATCCTCTTTCCTAACACCATTATAGAACTCTAAATTGCGACCTTGCCATTTAGTATCCTGTGTGTAAACGGTTGCTAAAAAACGTGGGTCTTTTCCTGCCCATAACTCATCGATCGTAATCAATTTCCCTTTTAAACTTTCAAAGTCTAAAGTACCAGGTCTTCCATCAATATATTCAAAGGCTTCAGCAAATTCCAGATAGGGCGCATCATGAATACCATTAGCCCAACCATTTGGGAAAGGGCACTGAAAATAATCATAAGACCAACCTGCACCACTATAATCTTTATCACTACCGTCATGTTGAATAGCAAATATTATTTCAGAATTTCTCTTCGTCAAGAAAAGCTCCCTGAAATTTGCTGTCTTATCCGGATTTTGATCATAAAGCTGAAATCTGTTATCACCAATAATTTGAGAAGATGCTTTCATGGATTCTTGATAATATCTATTCGCCTGACTCCTTTCTATCCCAACAACTCCACCAAGCTCTACCGTACCATATTCTGCAATACTACCTGCATAAAGCGCTGCTCTGGAAATCAATGCCAAGGCTGCATAGCGTGATGGACGTCCCCAATTACTATCATCTATTTGGGAAAGGTCATTAAGTATTTCTTTTGCCTCTGAGATCACAAAATCATAGACTTCCTGTTCGGTGTTTCGTTTTGGATATAACTCTTCCTCTGGATCTGTACTTTGCTGAACTTTGGTTATCAATGGTACACCGCCATATCGCTTGACCATATAAAAATAATTAAAAGCTCTTAGAAATCTAGCTTCTGCTATTTTTTCTTTTTTAAACGTTTCACTTACTGTTGAAGATGGAAGATTTTCTATGATTTCATTCAAGGTGCGGATCACCTTATAGGGTCTTTCCCAATATTCTAGCAGCCCCCCGTTAATTTTAAGCCCATTGACTTTATATTGATAAGCATTTCCTGAAAAATTAGAAGTGGACTTTGATTCATCACTCACATTATTGACGTAAAAAATCGAGAAAAAGGGTTTACTTGAGTTCGCAACATCATCTGCTTCATTGTTCAATACTGTTGTATTGAGATATGCACCTGTTAAATACGAGTCTACAAGTTTTTCATCATTCCATACAATAGTTTCTGGAATCACATCTAATGGTTCTTTATCCAATACATTACATGTTGAAAAAATCAACATAAAGCTTGCAAGCATCCACCATCTAAAATATTTTGACTTATATGATAATTGAGTTTTCATCTATTTGTTTTTATTTACTTTTATTAATGATATCGATTTCTTGCACTTCACTAAAAAATTAATGTTAACCCAAAAGAAAGGTTACGTTGTTGAGGATAATAAAGAGACCCTCTACCTGAAGGCATCTCTGGATCCAGAGAATATTTATTGAGTGCGCTAAAAGTCAGCAAGTTTACCCCAGAAGCAAAGAAGCGTAAACTTTCAATTCCCGATGAACCCAATATCTTTTTATTTAAGGTATAGCCAATGTTTACCGATTTTAGGCGCATATAATCACCTTCAACTAACCTATAATCTGATGTCCAGCCATTTGAACCGGCACCACCTAAACGTGGAATAATCGCATTTCTATCATTATTATCCTCCGTCCATCTATTATTAAAATATTCTTCTGAATTACCATTAATCGAAGCAATCACATCAAAACCTAATGCGCCTTGCAACAGAAAGTCGAGATCAAACCCTTTATATCTAAATGAAGGATTTAAACCTACAATCCAAGTTGGAACAGTACCCTGCCCTATTTCTACCTGATCTTTCCAATCAATGACTTTATCATCGTTCATATCCAAGTATTTAACATCTCCTGGACGCAATGTACTATTGTCTCTTAAATCCTGATCGTAAGGTAAATTATCAATCTCCTCCTGACTAGTAAATAGACCATCAGATATATAGCCAAATGTGCGATCCGTCCAATTCCCTGATCGTCCATTAATCCTGTTTTGATCTAAATCAGCATACTCGGGTTCTTCGTAATGTATCCATTTAGAACGGGCCCAAGACACATTGCCTCGTATATTCCAGTTTAGTTCAGATACCTGGCCCATAGTAGCAATCATTACCTCAAAACCACGAGTATTAGTACTATTTAGGTTTTCTGAAGGAAGGGCTGATCCGAAAGAAGAAGGAAGAGTGATTAAACGATTAGCTGGAATGCCTGTACGTTCACGAAAAAAAACGTCCATGGAGCCATACAACTTACCATTCCAAAAGGAAAAATCTGTTCCCAAATTGTATATCTTCAATTTCTCCCATGTTAAGTCAGGATTCGGCAGACCTTTAGAAAGAATTCCCGGATACCTACTACTACCCCATAAGTAAGATCCACCAGTATTTTTACCACTAATATCGTATCCAGTTATATAGGCGAAATTCCCTACATTATCATTTCCTGAAGTACCATAACTAGCTCGCAATTTCAATGCATCCAAACTTTCCGAATCTTTTAAGAAATTCTCTTGCTCTAATCGCCAAGCAAGAGAAACCCCGGGGAAATAGCCCCATCTTGAAGCTGGAGGAAATTTTGCCGAAGCATCTGCACGCAAAGTTGCTTCTAAAATATATCGACTATTGAAAGTATAATTAAGACGCCCTACCCAACTCATACGGCCCATTTCGACTGTACCAGCATCATTAGTCATCCCTTCAGTACTTCCAGCCAGCATCTCATCTATTTCAGGTGTAATAAAATTAGAACGCGCTGCCGCTACAAAATCATTATAGTAATCTGTCGATTCAAATAAAGCTAATGCACTAAAATCATGTAAGTCATTGAATGTTCTATTATATGAAAGCGAACCCTGAGACAAAATTTGTCTGTCACTCGGCAAACTATACGATAAATTGGCAGTACTACCAAATGCTCCGGCATGGGTATAAACATCTGCAGCAAAATCATATTTATAGAAAGGAACTGGTTTTGAAAAATTCTTAGTAGAAGAATAATTTTGTTTATAATCTACCAAAGCTTTTGCCTGTAAACCTTCTATTTGTTGAAAGTCATACTTTAACTCAAAAACGGCACGTAAATCCTGACTTTTACGATCACTATAACCCGATAATTCTCTATCTGTAGTAATATGTGCCCCACCAGTACCTCCACCTTCTGCATAAGGTATTTTTCCTTTATCAGGAAATTCTGAAGGGTAAATAGGTAAAGTATTCCAAAAATCGCCCCAAATGTTATTATCTAGATTCCTTGTAGTATAATCCTGCATATTAATTGATGTAGATAGATCCATACGTGCAGTTAATCCGTTCGTAATAGTTGCATCAATGTTTGAACGAATATTAT
Source organism: Albibacterium bauzanense (assembly GCF_004339765.1). Taxonomy (GTDB): domain Bacteria; phylum Bacteroidota; class Bacteroidia; order Sphingobacteriales; family Sphingobacteriaceae; genus Albibacterium; species Albibacterium bauzanense. Next base: position 365,745 of record NZ_SMGO01000003.1, read on the forward strand.
ATCTCTGAAAACTTGCATCGCTTCGTTTAAAGAAAGTTTCTTGCTTTAGATAACCAATGGTACCGTAAAACTTTATTTTTTCACTTCCTCCCCTTACAGACAAATTATGTTGCTGTTGAGGTGACCATGTTCTAATTAATAAGTCGTACCAATCCGTATTAGGGTACTGAGGATCTCCTCCTTCATAATACTTTTGAATTTCTTCTGTGGTAAAAGGTGCAGTTGCTTCTGGTTGACCACCTTGTATATGACTCTCTCTTCGCATTTCAGCATACTGTCCGGCAGAAGCCATATGTGGCATATTGGTAATGCCTTGCCATGTCATTGAACTATTAAACGTAAGAGTCGGTTTTCCAATCTTTCCTCTTTTGGTTGTAATCAAAACGACACCATTTCCTGCTCGTGCTCCATATATCGAAGCAGAAGCATCCTTCAATACTGAAACTGATTCTATTTCATTTGTAGCGATAGAATTAATATCCCCTTCTGATCCATCAATTAATACTAGAGGACCATCAAAACCTCGAATCTTTAATGTTGCATTATCTGACCCCGGTAAACCAGTCGATTGTAATGTAATTAATCCTGGCAATTTACCAGCTAAAGTATTTGATACGGTTGCGACAGGAGTTTTTGTAATTTCATCTGCTGAGATAGAAGATACAGATCCCGCAAGATTCAATCTTTTCTGAGTACCGTAACCTACTACAACAACTTCATTCAGGTTATGTATATCTTCTTTCAAGATTACTTCCATTATGTATGTAGAAGGAACTAAAACTTCCTCCTGTTTGAAACCGAGAAAAGAAAAAACAAGAACATCTCCGGCACTAGCATTTAAAACAAATTTTCCGTCGATATCTGTAATACCAGAACTGGTCCCCCCTTTAATCTTTAGTGTAACTCCTGGCAAGGAATTTCCTTGCTCATCCATCACTATTCCTCTTACTTCTTTCTGCTGTTTTAACTCTGTTATGTTTTTCGCTTCCTCTTTGCTATTATCAAGCGTTTGATCTACGGGTGCTGTCTTACCTACAACCACATTATGATTAATTACCTCATAATCATAACCTGTATTTTTCAATAGATTACTTAATACGGTTGGAAGAGCTTCTTCTTTATATATCTGTGTTGATACTTTTAATGTACTAAGAAGATTCTTTTCATAAGAAAAATTTACACCTGTATTCGTTTCAATTTTGGCCAGTACTTCGGCCATGTTTTCATTTTCTATATTGATGGTTACATTAACTTTACTTAGGTCTTGAGCACTGCTTTCACTACTAAATACTAAACTACTAAAACCAACTATTACTATTAATATAATTGTTGTGACTCTCATAATCGCTATGATATTTTTTTTCATATTTTTGAATATTGTTAAATGGTATGATAATGCCAATTAATTATACAGCTATGCTAACAAACTTTCGACGGCAAGTTAGCTGCTGTCTTTTATTGTAGATGGGAGTTGTTCGTTCAACTTCCATTTACTATTTTTTTCTGTTTATTTTTTATTCATATAGTGTTATTATATTGTTCCTAATAAGATACTTCGCATCTGTAATTTTACTGATAACTCTCATGACATCTTCGATTTTGTTATTTGTATTAAATGTTGTTTTGTAATTTGCTGTTTTTAGTCTATTGCTTTGCGTTTCAAGGATAAGACCCCAAGTATTCTTTATAATGAGAGAAAGTTCCTGAAACGATACACCATCCAATCTAACTTCACCTATCTGCCAGGAGGTAGCCAGTTTAGCATCAGCATTCGTTACCTCATAACTTTCAGTCCGAGAATGATAGTTGATTTGCTGATTAGGATATAACAGACTTAATGTTTTGCCGGTGGCGGTAATACTCACTTTACCTGTAGATACTGTTACTTTAATTTGGTCAATTTCAGGATATGCTCTAATGTTGAATGAAGTACCCAAAACAATTGTCTTTAACTTACCTGTATTTATGATAAAAGGCTTTGTCGCATTGTGGGTAACCTTAAAAAAAGCCTCTCCTTCTAAATAAACTTCCCTCTTGTTGTTGTCAAAATGCTTTGGATATTTAATTACTGAGCCCGAGTTTAATAATATTTCAGAACCATCTTCGAGGGTAAGTTTTACCCTCTTTCCTATTTGTGCCTTGCTGATCTGTAATGTAGCCGCATCAACTATTCTCAGCTCATTAGCTTTTTTCACATAATTATAAAGCGGAAAACTGACGAAAAGGATTAGAACAGCAGCCACTTTCATCCAATTACTTGGTTTAAAGAATGGCTTTTCAATAAATGAATATTTTCTCGACGTTGGAATCTGAGCAATGATCCTGTTCAACAACCGTATACGTACTTTCTCTTCATGTTTATCGTCATGAAAAACTTTCAAGTCTTTACTTGTGGTATCAAAGTCGGCATACCAATTATTCAGCTTCTCTTGCTCGTCCGCTGTTAAACTTCCCTTACTTACTTTTTGTAATATCCGATTTCGTTCCTTCTCGTCCATTTATGCTCTTTGATTATATAACCGAACGGGATCAGGGTTTGTCCCAGAGCAAAACAAAATTTAATATAAGTAGGATGTTTTATTAACGATTACTAAACAAAACAGCTGACAATGTTATAAATATGTTAACTATTGAAGGGTTAAGCTCAACAGAGTTATATTTATGAATAGTTGCCCTGATTTTTTTCAAGGCAGTGCTTAGCTGGTTTCTTACAGTTTTACCTGATACTTTTAATCGTGTTGCGATCTCTTCATTGGAAAGTCTTTCTTCCCTGCTAAGCAAGAATATTTCTTTCATCTTTTCGGGAAGATTGTTTATTTCCTGTTGAACGATAAATTCCAGCTCGTTACTCAGCAACCAGGTATCGCTATAAGTATCGTCATAATCATTCTGTAATATCTTTTGATTTTCAAAAGATGTCTTTAAAATCTCTTTTCGGAAGAAATCTATGATGCGACTTTTAAGACGTTTATGGAGTAGTGCACGAACAGACTGTTCATTTTCAAAGTCAAAATCACTTTCCAGCAAAGACAAAAATACATCTTGAAGAATATCCTCTGCATTTTCTTCACTTTGCAACCGACGAAAAGCAGCAATGTATAATTCCTTCCAGAACTTATTATACATTATCATAATATATTGACTGTTATTTTGTCGTTTCAATTTTGGCAACTGATTTAATGCCTTCAAATTTACCAATGGCAATGTTATTATATTATTACGTTTGTATTACCAACTTAACGAACAGTTAGCTTTAATATCTATCATTGCGACACCATTTAATCACCCTATCAGCATTAATCATACCGGTCTTATCAAAATACTTGACCTTAAAAAATCATGGAATTGAAACGACAAAACAACAGTTAGTACAAGATATTAATGCATTGAATATTAATAAAAACATCTTTTAATATGGGCTGTTTTATAATTATATTAATCTCCGAAAGTGTTATGGCAACTTCAGCGAAAAAGACAACTACAGCAAAAGCATCTAAACCTTCTAAAGAGAAAAGTAATGCTAACGGAATAAAAAGGGATGCCAAAGGTTACAATTCCGTCAAGAAATTTGAAGGCCGTCAATATACTGGCATGCAAGTCGGCAGAAGTCATCACTGGGATTATGATCAAGGGGACTGGAAAGAAACTAAAATTACTCCAGATCTTTGGGAGATTAATTATGAAGTCATCAAACGTCGCAAAGGACATGCACCAGAAGGTAGTGGTGTTCCAATAGGCACCGAATATCATTGGTATATTTTATCGCATCAAAACGCAAAGAAATTAAATGCAAATGATTATTCTACCGAAATGCATGGTCTCAAATTCAAGCTTGCACATAAACGTGCTGATAAGGAGAAATGGAACCTAAGTGGCACCACGCAACGTAAACATCTGATCGCTTTTCTGAAAGAAATGATTGAACAACTAGAGAACGGATCTGTACCGTTAGAATTTGAATACGGCGGTAAAAAATATAAAGGCGAAGGCGTACCCGTGCCAGATACCTGTGATGAAGATGTTTGTTTTCAGTTGGACGTTGAACTGAACGATCAGGCTTTGGGTATTATCCGCTGTGCAAAGAGTGGCTGGAAGATGGATGGTATAGAACAAGAACTGGTAGAAACTATTGGCAATGAAATTTTTGCTTTTTACGAGTAATATAATTCCTGGGGAGTCTCATAAGACAATATTCATATTTCCCTGCTTACATAAACGGCAATTCCTATAGAAAATCGCAAAAACTAGACAGTAAAGGACTTGTTAACCCAAAAATACTTATATTGTATACTTAAAATTTACACATCAGATACTCCAATATTCTTAAACAGTAAGATAAATTATGCTTGAAATAGTAATTGAATCCCGTACTGCTGCAATAAGCGCTGAAATGAAAGTAAAGCGTATCCTCCCTTTCCGACTACATAGGATGATAGGTCCTTTCATCTTTATGGACCATGCAGGTCCAATAGTAAACCCGTCCGCACAGTCGTCAAATCTAGATGTACTTCCACATCCACATATTGGACTTTCGACAGTTAGTTATTTATTCGGTGGTGAAGTAACACACCGAGATAGTCTAGGTGTAGAACAAATCATTCGTCCAGGTGAAGTAAATTGGATGACGGCAGGTAGCGGAATAGCACATTCAGAGAGATTCGAAAATCCTTCTTCATTAGCAGGAGGCTTGGAAATGATACAAACCTGGGTAGCGCTTCCAGAAAAAGATGAAGAGGCAGCACCTTCCTTTGCTAACTATACACCCGATCAATTACCTGTTTTTACAGATAAAGGCATTTGGATGCGTCTCATTGCAGGTGATGCTTACGGATTAAAAAGCAATGTAAATACAAATTCTCCATTGTTTTATCTGCATGTAGTATTACAACAAGGTGCCCTCTTCGCACTCCCAAAAGAGCATTCAGAACGTGGCTTCTACATAGTCAAAGGATCTATCGAAATAGCAGGAATAACATATACTGAAGGAAAGATGCTTGTATTCACCAAAGGTGTAGACCCTCGGATTGTTACCAAAGAAAACACAACACTAATGCTCTTGGGTGGGGAACCTCTAGGTGAACGCTTCATATGGTGGAATTTCGTTTCCTCGCGAAAAGAGCGTATTGAACAAGCCAAAGAAGATTGGAAACAAGGCAGGTTCATTCTACCTCCTAATGACAATAATGAATTCATACCACTACCCGATGATAATTCCAGACCTTCAGGAACTCCTCCAAAACCTGAACCACTTTCTTAAAATAGGCTATCAAAATTGATTGTAATATTTTATTTATTGGGCATTACCTTATAAGTAGGATCCTCTTCCATAGTAACCACAATTACTCCCCTAGCCTTTTCAAGCTTACTTCTACAATCCTGACTTAAGTGTTTTAGTATAACTTGCTTATTCAAATCAGCATATTTAGCTGTAATCTTATTCAGTGCATCAATAGCACTCATATCTGCAACCCTACTATCTTTAAAATCGATTATTACTTCAGAAGGATCATTCTCAACATTAAACTTTTCTAAGAAAACGCTGGCTGAACCAAAAAACAAAGGTCCGTAAATTTCATATACCTTAGCGCCCTTTTCATTGATATACTTCCTTGCACGAATCCTTTTTGCATTATCCCAGGCAAATATTAATGCAGAAATGATTACTCCTACCAAAACTGCCAAGGCTAGATTATGAAGTATTATAGTTATTAATGCGACTAAAATTCCTACAAAAATATCTGATATTGGCATTTTATTAATGATCATTAAGGAGACCCACTCGAAAGTACCTATAGCAACCATAATCATTACTCCAACTAATGCGGCCATCGGTATTTTTTCTATTATCGGAGCGCCAAATAAAATAATGGTCAGAATGGCCAAAGCAGCAATAATTCCGGACAATCTTGCTCGAGAGCCAGCATTGAGATTAACTAACGTTTGAGCTACCATTGCGCACCCACCCATGCCACCAAAAAAACCATTAACAATATTGGCACTGCCTTGGGCCATGGCTTCTCTATTTGCTTTTCCCTTTGAATTAGTAATCTCGTCAACCATTGATAAAGTAAGTAATGATTCTATCAGACCTACACCAGCCATAATCAATGAAAAAGGAAATATTATTTTCAATGTTTCCATTGTAAACGGAACCATTGGAATGTGGAAAGAAGGCAAGCCACCTTGAATACTTGCAATATCACCCACTGTTTTTGTATCAATATCTAATCCTAACACAAGTGAAAAAACTATAATAATAGCAATTAAAGATGCAGGAATGGCTTTTGTAATTTTAGGAAAGAACAGTACGATAACGATAGTAAGCAAAGTTAGACCTCCCATTATATATAATGGAGGGCCTGTCAACCAGGCAGTAACTCCATTTTCAATAAGCTTAAACTGTTCTATTTGCGCCATAAAAATAATGACCGCCAATCCATTTAAAAATCCATACATTACAGGTTGTGGGATTAACCGTACAAATTTTCCCAATCTAAAGACCCCAACCAGGAACTGAAGAAGTCCTGCCAACGCAACTGCAGCAAATAAATATTCCACTCCATAGATCTTGCTTAAAGCGATTAACACCACAATAGTAGCACCTGCACCACCAGAAACCATCCCTGGTCTTCCACCAAAAACGGCTGTGATCAAACCCATTAAAAAAGCAGCGTATAGTCCAGTAAGCGGAGATAATCCTGCTAATATTGCAAAAGATAAAGATTCGGGAATCATTGTCATCGCAACTGTTAAGCCTGCTAAGAGTTCCGTTTTATAGTTTACTTTTTGCTTAAAATCAAAAAAGTGCAAATAAGAATTCATAATTAATTTTAAGAGATTATTTTATTACTGCAATCAAACTGTTCAACTGCGAAATGTTACGTAAATAAGTACTCAAAAGATTAAATAAAATAAATTCTATATAATGCATGAACTATGTACTTTATACCTTATATTATATAACTATCAATTCTTTAAAGAAGCCATATCAATTACAAAACGATACTTTACATCACCCTTTAAAAGACGTTCGTAAGCATTGTTGATGTCTTGCATCTTAATCAGCTCTATATCAGAAACGATATTGTGTTTACCACAAAAATCCAGCATCTCCTGTGTTTCAGCAATGCTTCCAATCGTAGAGCCTGCAAAATTTTTGCGAGCAGGGATCAAGCTAAAAGCTGCTATGGGTAAAGGGTGTTCCGGAGCACCAACTAATGCTAATGTACCATCTGTCTTTAATAAACTTAAATAAGCATTGACATCGTGCTGAGCCGAAACACAATCTAATACAAAATGTAAAGTGTTGACATTGGCTTTCATTTGTTCTTCATCTGTGGATAAAATTACTTCATCTGCACCAAGGCGTTTTGCATCTTCAATTTTTGAAGGTGAAGTTGTGATCACCACAACGTGAGCTCCTAACGCCTTAGCCAGTTTTACACCCATGTGTCCTAAACCTCCGATACCTACTACACCTACTTTTTGTCCGGGACCAACCTTCCAGTGTTTTAACGGCGACCATGTAGTTACACCAGCACAAAGCAATGGTGCAGTTGCAGCCAAATCTAAATTTTCAGGAACATGTAAAACAAAATCTTCATCCACTATTACACGTTCTGAATAGCCTCCAAAAGTCTGTTTATTCAAGTGTTTGTCTGCACCATTGTAAGTTTGAATATTTCCTTTTTCACAATACTGCTCCAATCCTTCTCTACAGTGTTCACATTCACGACAGCTATCTACCATACAGCCAACTGCGGCATAATCTTCAATTTTAAATTTGGTGACTTCACTTCCTATTTTGGTGACTCGACCTACAATCTCATGACCAGGCACATTTGGATAAACGGTACCATGCCATTCATTACGAGCAGTATGTAAATCTGAATGACATACCCCACAGTATAAAATATCGATCTCGACATCCTTCGCCGTTACTTCACGACGATCAATATTCATTTGTTTTAAATCTGCATCAGGTGCATCTGTACCAAATGCTTTTACAGTATATATATTCATATGCTAATTAATTTATTCGGGCAAAACTAAAAGTTGTTTTTGGCTTAACAATGCTTGTTGAAGTTTTTGATAATTTATTTCCTGAACATCCTGGGCATCATCAATCGCAATAGCAGCAGCGGTAGCAGCAGACTGGCCTAAAATCATAAATACCGGCTCCATCCTTACTGAACCGTATGCGATATGGGAACTAGACAAACAAACAGGGACTAGTAAATTCTTAACTTCTCCTTTTTTCGGAATTATAGCATCATAAGAAATACTATAAGGTTTTGGGGCGCTAACTCCTATATCACCTTCATTTTGCACATTGCCTTCAGGTGTTATATAGCGTTGCGTATTATGAGAATCCAAAGAATAGGAACCCATACCAATAGGTTTTGGCACTTCACGTTTGCTTAATACTTCATGTTCAGTCATTACATAATCACTTACCATCCTCCTGGCTTCTCTGATATAAAGTTGATAAGGCCAATTTCCATTATCTATAAACTCATCTTTTGCCAAACCCCATTCATTTAATTGTCTTTGCAAATCTACTGGAACCCTGGAATCATTTGCCATAAAATACATCAAACCTTTTTGATACACTTCATGTTGCTTTATAATTTCCTTACGTTTCTCATAAGACGATTCAGGATATTCATAGTTCATACCGATATAGTCAGTACTAAAAGGACCATGATTGTTAGTATCAGTTTTTCGATTAGGGATAGGATCAAACTTGTTGAATAATTCATTCCATCCACTTTGAAAAACTCGAATCAATAGTTCATACTGATTCGGATCATAACCAGCTGGCTTAGGAAAAGGAACTCTATTATCAGGATTGTTAGAAAGACACATTCTAAAACAATAAGCCTGAAGTCTATTATCACCTTCTCCCTTTCTTCCAGAGGGATATGGAGAAATACCAGCTAGAAGCCCGCTAGATTTATCCCCAGGAACTTTATATGGATCTATATTAGTCCTAAAATAATGCTGATGCTGAAAAACACCCGTTTGAACTCCATTCCATTGCTCATTATACACATCATTTCCCTCTCTGCCTACATGATAAGATACACCAGAAGCTGCCATTAAATCCCCTTCATAAGTTGCATCAATAAAAACACTGCCATGGAAAACTTTTCCCGACAGAGTACGTATAGAAATTATTTTACCATTATTCAGTTTCACACCATTCTCTCTATCCAACCATTCATCACGATATACTTTAATATTATTATTTGTAATAAAGTTTTCAAAAATTTCTTCGGCAACATGGGGTTCAAATATCCACATAGTTCTTTCATTACCATCAATTGCAGAAGTTCCTTGGCCTTTATTGCCATAATCCTCTTTCTTTTGCCATTTCCATGCTGAATCCGATTGATAGTGCAGATAGATTTGATGATAAAAATCCCTTGCTAACCCTCCTATTACTGTTTTATCACCAGTATCCGTAAATCCCAAACCTGAAGATGATAGTCCGCCCAAATGTATGTCTGGAGAAACCAGAATGACAGATTTTCCCATTCGTATAGATTGAACTGCGGCCGTAACAGCAGCAGAAGTTCCACCATAAATAATTATATCTGCGCTATATTCATTTTTTATATGTGCATCTACTTCAGTATTTAAAACAGTAAAAAAGAATAATAATATAATTCTTACAGTACTTTTTAATTTAAAGTCTATTATCATAATTCTGGATATTAATAGTATTCATTATAAAAGACCCAAGTGTAATATAGTGTTGCTATAATAAATATACAATTTATAGCGAAATTAGTTATTATGTTAACATTGATTATTCTGGATTGTAATTGATAAAAAAAAACAAATAAATTTTATGGCAGAACAGTCTCTGAAGCGATTAACACAGTAAAATTATCAATCCTCAATAAAGTGTCTGAAAATCTGTATCTTCGAAGGTAACTTCAATTTCTATGCAATAATAGAATGAATAACATGATCAATTTACCCCTATTTCTGCCAGGACGAAGCCAAAATAAAGTAGCTAAAATACTTGCTGTCGATATCGGTGGTACCAAAACAAGTTTTGGTTTATTTACCATAGTCGGTGCCAATGTAAATCTGGTTCAGGAAGAAACTTATCCTTCTAAAAATTATTTATCCTTTAACGTTATTTTAGACAAATACCTACAAGAACATGTTTCTTCTATTCCAGACATACTGTCTATTGGTGTAGCCGGCCCTGTTGTAGATGGCAAGGTGCAGCTTACTAACTTGTCCTGGTCAATCGATGCTAATGTACTCCAACAGGAAAAAGGCATTACGAAAGTTTTTTTATTAAACGACCTTGAAGCAACAGCTTATGGATTAGCAGGCATCGAAAAAGACGATTTAGCAATCATCCATTCGGGAGAACAAAAGAAAGGAAATGTGGCTATTTTAGCTCCAGGTACTGGACTTGGTGAAGCAGGATTATTTTGGGACGGTTCATGTTATCGGCCGTTCGCAACTGAGGGAGGACATAGCGAATTTTCTCCACGCACTGAGCTGGATATAGAATTATTTCACTATCTGCGCAATGAAACACCTCTCATCAGTTGGGAGTATTTAATTTCTGGAGATGGTATTTATCGCATTTATACTTTTCTGCGAGACATTAGAGGCTATAAAGAACCTACATGGCTTGAAGAAAAGTTAAGAACCGAGATTCCAGCAGCCGTAGTCAGTCATACCGCCATACGTCAGTTAAATGAAACCTGTGTAAAAGCTATGCAACTTTTCGTTACTTATATGGCCCGTGAGGCAACAAATCTAGTATTAAAATTAAAAGCAACAGGAGGCCTATTTCTTGGTGGAGGAATACCTCCTAAAATATATCCGTTATTACGAGATGAACTATTCCGACAACAGTTTATTCAAAGCGATCGCATGGAGCCACTTCTTCAGGACATCCCTATACACCTTATTTTAAACAGTAAAGCAGCATTAGTAGGTGCTGCTTATTATGGAGCTTTTTGTGATTAAGATAAAATACAAGTTTAGAGCAAGGCTATAAAAAATACTATTTTATAAGCTCAAATTGCATCTCATTAAAAAGAAACATTTTACACTATTCAGTTCTCAAACTCTTCACAGGATTTGCTATTGCTGCTTTTATTGCCTGAAAACTTATTGTTAAAAGTGCAATCATTATTGCAACAAGTCCGCCTGCAGCAAACAACCACCAACTAATGTTGATGCGATAAACATAATCTTGCAACCATTGATGCATGGAATACCATGCAATAGGAGTAGCAATCGCAAAAGCAATTGCAATGAGTATGATAAACTCTTTTGAAAACAAATAAACAATATTACCAGTGGTAGCACCGAGTACTTTACGAATACCAACTTCTTTTATTCTTCGCACTGCCATAAATGAGGCTAAACCATACAAACCAAGACAACTAAGGAATATTGCGATTGCTGCAAAAATCTTATACAACTCTGCTAACTGATTTTCCTGTTTGTAAAAACTTTCAATTTTATCATCAAGGAACTTGTACTCATAAACAAAATCAGGAAATGTTTGCTCAAATATGTTTTTAACGGATTGCATTGTAGAAGAAATGTTTGTTGTTGCAAGTTTTATTCCAGCCTGGTTGTACATGGTTACATTTGTGGTAATAAGCAACGGTGCAAGATCATGGCGAAAGGACCTGTCATTAAAATCTTTCAGCACGCCAACAACAGTACATTTTATTTGATCATCCCATATACTTATTTCTTTGTTTAATATTTCTTCAGGGTCTTTTATTCCCAAACTTTTCATGAGAGATTCATTCACCAAGAATTCTCTTGTCATGCTAGAAGGCTGTAAATTTCTTCCCGCTATCAGTTGCAATTTATAAGTCGATATATACTCGTTATCAGCAAATTTGGTAATAGCTTTAAAATCTGTTTCCTTTATCGCATGGTTAAATCTAAGTGGGTTCCACGTATCATTACCATCTTCAACGGGAGTATTGGAGCTGAAGCTTACTGCCTCCACTCCATTTATTGATAATAACTGTTCTTTTAAATAATCCAACCTGCTAATACGAAGACTATCTACACGAAAAGGAACATTTACAATTGCATCTTTATCAAAGCCTAATGGTTGGTCCATAAAATAATTCATTTGCTTTACAATGATGAGTGTTCCAATGATGAGCGCCTGCGCAATGACAAATTGAAACACAACCAGCCCTCTTCTTAATGAAACTCCCTTTACAGCATTTACTGTGAGTTTACTCTTTAAAGCATTAACAGGATTGAACCGCGATAAAACAATAGCCGGATAAAAACCGGCGAATGTGGTTACAAAAACTGTTACAGTCAAAAGAAAGAGAGCGATGGCAGGATTGCTCAATATATTAAATGAAAGCGTAAGTTCTAGAAGTTGATTAATATAAGGTAATGCAAGAATTGTTATGAGTACTGCAAGTGTTACAGCACCAATAACTATCAAAAATGTTTCAACTATGAATTGAATTTGCAATTGAGATTTACTGCTTCCTAAAACCTTTCTCACACCAACTTCCTTTGCACGATTAACAGCTTGTGCAGTAGAAAGGTTAATAAAGTTTACGCAAGCAATTAGCAGAATAATTGCTGCAATAAGCCATAATACATTCACTAGCTCATAACTAATTGTTTTGTTGCTGTAATTACCTGCTTCTGTATCATAATGTACCGCACTTAATGGCTGTATAATTTGACTATCCTTATTGATAGGAGATTTCATCTTTCGTGAATACGCATCCAATTGTTGATTAAACTTTTCAACAGAAATATTCGGCGGCAACAAAATATAGCAACCAAAATCGGTTATAGTACCATCCCAATCACTTGACCCAGCAACATAATCTGAAAAAAATCCACTATAAGAAGCAACAACTTTTAGATGAAAATCTGTATTTGCAGGTATCGTGGCAAGAATACCCGATACTTTCAACACTTCAGTGCTATGACTAAATTTGTAACCACCTGCTTCCAGCTTAATAGTTTTGCCAATCGCTGCCTCCCAACTACCGAAATATTTTTCTGCTATCTCTTTTGTAAGCAATACATTGTTTGGCTCATTTAATGACTCATATGAACCGGCAAGTAGTGGAAAATCAAATATTTTAAAGAATGAAGGTTCTGTATAAAACAATCCCCGTTGCTCTTTGAATACTTTCTCGGTCTTTCCATTACTATCAAATATCAACAACTGATCATTTTGACTTGCATAAATAGGTGCTACCTGTTCTAATTGGGAAAAAGCAGTTTTTAATCCTAGGGGTACTGGAAAGGGGATATCTTTTCCAGAAATTTCTGTATGTTGATATTCAGTTAATACCCGAAAAATGCTATCTTTCTTTGTATGAAAATTATCAAAACTTGTATGAAATTGTATAATGATAAAGATTATCATGCAAACTGAAATACCCACAGCTAAGCCAATAACATTCATAATAGCATAGCTTTTATTATGCATCAGATTACGCCATGCGACTTTCAAATAATTTTTAAACATACAATTACGATTTAATTTATAATGAAACCACCTATGAGTGGCTTCCTAAAAGAAATTCAATTGCTGTTCCAAAGACACAATATACTAACAATTAAGTTGTTAACAGATAAATCAAGACGAATAGTGTACCAAAACCGAACGCTGTATGTTCGGTTTTGAAATAGCATTTTGAAATTATTACTAAAAGGAAGTCACTTCTACCTCAGCCCTTTAATCAAAGTCATGTTCATATTACTACCTAAGTCTTAAAATAAATTTGTGTCAGCTTACCAAAATAGTTGGAATGAAATTGTCAATGAGAATGCGGCTAAATTTGTCACCAACAATTTTGAGTCATAAGTATTACCAGAATTACCAGTCGTCAAGACCACAATTAAATAGAATTAAAAACTTGCCACCTTAAAATTACTAATACCTATTGCAGCACCATTACTTAATTCGGTTCCTGTGCTAACATAAAAATACTTTCTCTCTTGATCACGGCTAAACATTTCGGTATCCAAAACCTTTACTTTATCTAAATAAATAACCATCTGTTTGTTTTTGACCTCAATAGCAACATGCATTTTCCCCACCGCATATTCAGCCAATGGAAAATCGATTGTATTATAAATCTTAGTATCGCTACTGGAATTAATAATAGTTTTGTTCCAATAATGTATTGAAGTGGAGGTAATGGCATTATCATTATAAGCGTCACTAATATAATTATTAATGGCATTATCGTGAGCAAAGCCGAATTTTAACTCCATTAAGTCTTTTGCATCTGTATTACTCTGAGTAGCAATATCAAACTCCAGAGTAAAGTTGTTAGGAAGTGGCGCATTACTTTTTAATTTGTAACTAGTAAATTCTTTTAGTAACAGCCAATTTCCGCTTTGATCAGGTAAGTTGGCAACAGAACCGCTTCCACTAGCCTTCCAAAACTGAGCCATACTCCCAATGGAATCTCTGGAAAGATCATCCGAAAAAACTAAGATAGATCCGGTCTTAAACTTGAAATCATTAGCTGCATTGGCAAATATATCTGAATCAGTTCCTTTTGCACCCCTTGTGGAAGAGACTGTGGCATCTTCTGAACTGCCCTTTCCTTCAAAAGCCTTATCGACAGCGTTATTTACCTTATTTTCAACTTTAGAAGAAACCTTGTCTTTAAATCGCTTGAGAATTTGAGCTTTTACGGGTTGAATAGGTAACAAAAAAAACAAGGAAATGACAATAGAAAATAAGACTTTTTTCATAATTAGTTATATGTAAACAATACAATATCTCTTTTGAGAATTTTGCATTGCATTTCACAAATATTGTTCCAAAGTAAAAGTCATTTTCAATAAAAAGACTTGAAATCCTACACTCTATAACCCTTAGTTACACCATTTTTTATCTGATTATTTTTTACAGCAAAAACGTCGGAAAATCTTGATAAGCGTAAGGTTTGTCACAATTCAAATACAAAACCTTTAAGTAATTATGGCTTAAGTCTACAAAAATAAATATATTAGTAGTATCTAAACTTAACTATAACCACATGGTTAAACAAAGACCTAATTAAATATGATGATAAACACTAAATGCCTACTTAGTCCACTCTTAATTCTGGGGTTAGGAATTGCAACAGGTTGTACTAATAATACAGCAAATCAAGAAAATAACATAGATTCAAAGCATGAGGTAACACAGATTTTAGACAGTGCATTTGAAAAGACAATTAATGGTAAAGAAGTCAAGCTATATACTCTCGAAAATGCAGAAGGGCGTAAAGCCTTGATCACTAATTATGGCGGTCGCTTAGTAAGTATGCAGGTGCCCGATAAAACCGGCAATTTAGTTGATGTAATTGCTGGTTTCGACTCAATTGAAGGTTATCAGCATTCAACAGAACCTTATTTCGGTGCAACTATTGGTCGCTTCGGAAATAGAATTGCAAAAGGTAAGTTTAGCTTAGACGGTAAAGATTATCAACTATTTATTAATAATCCGCCAAATACATTGCATGGAGGAAAGGTTGGGTTCCAAGATGTGGTTTGGGATGCTGTACAAATCGATCAAAGCACTTTGGAGCTGAATTACCTATCAAATGATATGGAAGAAGGATTCCCCGGGAATCTGAAAGTAAAAGTAACTTACGAGCTTAATGACCAAAATGAATTAAAAATTAGCTATGAAGCTACTACTGATAAAAATACTTTTGTAAACCTAACGAACCATGCCTTCTTTAATTTAAATGGCGATCATAGCGGAACAATCTTAAACCACCTTGTTAAAATTAATGCAGATCAATATACGCCTGTAGATAGTACACTTATTCCAATAGGGGAAATTATTACGGTAAAAGATACTCCCTTTGATTTCACAAGTTCAAAGATTATTGGAAAAGACATAGAAACGCAAAATGAGCAATTGAAGTACGGAAACGGTTATGATCATAATTTTGTTTTGAATGAACACGCTCCAACAACGGCTGTGGCAGTAGTACTTGGTGACATAAGCGGTATCGAAATGAGTATTTATACCGATCAGCCAGGTCTTCAGTTTTATAGCGGAAACTTTATGCAAGGGAAGAATACAATGAAAGGCAATCATAAGGATGATTTCAGAACTGCATTTGCTATGGAAACGCAGCATTTTCCAGATTCCCCTAATCAACCTTCTTTTCCTTCTACCTTACTTAAACCAGGTATGACATATAATTCAACATCAATCTATCAATTCAATATAAAGCGATAACACATGAAACAAATCTTAACAGGTCTTTTACTATTGACCAGCTTGAGCCTAATGGCTCAGGATAAAAATTGGGCACCTGTAGGTAATAAAATTATGTCAGAATGGGCCAGCAAGGTGGATCCAGCCCAACCTCTACCAGAATATCCGAGGCCACAAATGGTTAGGGAACAGTGGTTAAATTTAAATGGTTTATGGAATTATTCACTTCAGGCGAAGGATGATCAAAATAAGCCTCAACAATATGAAGGTAAAATCCTCGTTCCCTTTGCTGTAGAATCAGCCTTGTCTGGCGTTGGCAAAACAGTGGGAAAAGATAGTGTGATCTGGTACAACAGAACTTTTTCACTGCCATCGAATTTTAAAAACAACAATGTGTTGATGCATTTTGGTGCTGTTGACTGGCGTAGCGAAGTATATATCAACGGAAAATTAGCCGGTTCACATGAAGGCGGCTATGATCCTTTTTACTTCGATATTACAGAATTGTTAAAGTCAGGTAAAAATCAGGAAGTGACAATTCGTGTTTGGGATCCAACTGATGAAGGGCCTCAGCCACATGGAAAACAAGTTATAAAACCAGAAGGTATTTGGTATACACCAGTTACAGGAATCTGGCAAACAGTATGGATTGAAGCAGTACCTAAATCTTTTATCGCTTCTACAAAACAAACTCCAAATATTGATCAAGAAACCCTTAAAATAAGCACCGATTTAAAGAATTCCCTAGCTGGTGACGTAGTTCGTGTGACCGTGTTTGATGGGGCAAATAAATTAGTTGAACAACAAAATGCAGCTGGTGAGGAATTGACCTTAAAAATTCCTAATCCAAAATTGTGGTCACCTGACCAACCTTTTCTCTATAATCTAGATATTACTTTGATCCGAAATGGAAAAACAATAGATGAGGTGAAAAGCTATGCGGCTATGCGCAAAATATCTCTTCAAAAAGACGCAGCCGGAATTCAGCGAATAATGCTAAACAATAAATTCCTTTTCCAATATGGTCCGCTAGATCAAGGCTGGTGGCCAGATGGGCTATACACAGCACCGACAGATGAGGCGCTAAAATTTGACATTATGAAAACCAAAGAAATGGGCTTTAACATGATTAGAAAGCACATTAAGGTAGAACCTGCTCGTTGGTATAATTACTGCGATCAGCTAGGTATGTTGGTTTGGCAGGATATGCCAAGTGGCGATTTAGGAAATGGATGGGAACAAAGACCAGGAGTTCTTGATCGCGCAACCGATCAGAACAGAACGCCGGAATCAGAAGGTTATTATAAAAAAGAATGGAATGCAATTATAGATGCCCTTTACAACTTTCCAAGTATAGTAATTTGGGTACCATTTAATGAAGCTTGGGGTCAATTTAAAACAGAAGAAATTACGGAGTGGACCATGGCAAAAGATCCATCCAGATTGGTAAATAGTGCCAGTGGTGGTAATTATTATTTAACAGGACATATGGTAGATTTGCATAACTATCCCAACCCTGCAATGCCAAGACCAGATGTATTCGGCGAAAAATATGCTTTAGTGCTTGGTGAATTTGGTGGCTTAGGTTTACCAATAACTGACCATACCTGGCAACAAAAAGATAATTGGGGATACCAAACTTTTAAAAATCCAGAAGACATGTTTAAACGGTATAACGAGTTCACTAATCGTATTCAGGAATTCATTAAAAAAGGACTATCTGCAGCCGTTTATACGCAGACTACCGATGTAGAAGGAGAAATCAATGGTTTCCTCACTTATGATAGAAAGGTGATGAAAATGCCTATAGAGAAATTGAAAACAGTGAATAAACAACTATATACTGTGCCTGTAAATTTTAATTAAAAAATTATGAGAGATTATCTTTTAACAACTGCATTACTCTACCTTGCATTCTCACTATTCCCAATCAACGCCTTTAGTCAAAACGCACCACCTACTGTCGTAGCGGGAATTCCAGTTAATTATGATGAGGCTTTAGTAGGTTCTTATACTCTTCCAGATCCTTTAACCTTTCAGAATGGAAATAAGGTAACTGATGCAGCTTCATGGCTAACTAAACGAAAACCAGAAATCATTCGGTTATATGAAGAAAATCAATTTGGAAAGGTACCTTCAGCACTAACAGATATAAGTTTCAATGTTTTTGACAAAGGAACCTTGGTTTTTAACGGAACGGCCATTCGTAAACAAGTAACCATTTATTTCACAAAAGACACATCAATACATAAAACAGAGCTTTTGATCTATCTACCCGCAAAAGCTACCAAACCTTCCCCTTTGCTACTAAACTTATCCTTTTCTGCTAACTCAAATGTAGTAGATGATGATGGCATTAAACCAGGTATGATGTGGTCGCCAGACGGCAAAAGAATCCCTGCGCCTAAATCTAATTTTGGCAAACTCAATATTGAGCAGTTTATTAAAGAAGGAATAGGAATCGCAACTCTTTGCTATTCAGACATTGAACCCGATTTTAAAAATGGTATAAATTTTGGCATTCGGAACTTATACTTAAAAGAAGGCGCCACTCAGCCAGAACCTAATGAGTGGGGAGCAATTGCTAGTTGGGCATGGGGCCTTAGTCGTGCAATGGATTATCTTGAAACCGATAAGAATATTGATTCCAAACGGATTGCAGTTACAGGCGCTTCCAGGCTAGGAAAAACTGTATTATGGGCAGGTGCTAATGATGCTCGCTTTGCAATGGTAATTGCTAGTATTTCTGGAGAAGGAGGTGCCGCATTAAGTAGAAGAAATTATGGAGAAACGATAAAACATATCACTGATACTTCCCGTTATCATTATCAATTTGCAGCTGATTATCACAATTTTAGTGACCGGGTAAATGAACTACCTGTAGATGGCCATATGTTAATCTCTCTAATTGCTCCGCGGCCATTATTGCTACAAACAGGAAACTCTGACCTATGGTCTGACCCTAAAGGAGAGTTCCTGGCTGCAGTAGCTGCTGAACCTGTATACAATCTATTTGGACTGAAAGGACCAGGAACTACAACAATGCCTGCATCTGGAGATCAAAGCTTACTAAAAAACCAACTCGGGTATTACATGCATGAAGGCGGGCATAGCGTGCTTCCTGAAGATTGGAAGATTTTTATTGAGTATATGAAGAAGTATTTATTGTAATAGTTCGTATTTAAAGACTTTAAACCACTTGCATAAAATCGTTTCTGCTCCAGTGGTCTGTTATTTTTCCATCTTTTAAAATATCTATTTCAATTACGTTCATTTCTACTTTTTTTCCTGTGGGCATTTTTCCCATAAATTCTCCTATATGGGTAGCGGTTATTGTTTTTCTCAAAGAAACTGTATCCCCCTCTCCCAACACTTCGTGAATTTGTACGGAAACATCTGAAAAGCCTTTATGAAAACCGATAATGAATTGAACCATTACGCTTGCATCTGTCGGTGCGTTGGGGGGAGCAGTATGATTTACAAAATTATCTGCCAACAATTCTTTTGTAATTTCTGTATTTCCTGATTCAAAAAATTCTTTATTGAATTTGATAACCACTTGTTTATTTTTTTCTATTGCCATTTTGGTTATTTAATGATTCAAAGATATAGGCATGAAGCAACCTTCTCCAATGATATTTAAAGGAAAAAAGCCTTGACATCTGTCAAGATCAATCATTAAATTCCAATTATTTTTTTGCGGATTGGCTCCTTCCTGCAAAACCACAACATTTTTCTAAGTATTTCATTTACAAATCATTGAAATTAGGTTTCTCTCTATTCAATCTGAAAACTCCAAATTTTATTAATCAATCATTAACATTAACTTTGTAAAGTGAAAACAACTGAAAAATTTAATGATCTTCTTGATAAACACCATCTTAAAAAGACTGGACCACGGTTAAGTGTTCTATCTATTTTAAATTCAAGGGAAGTCGCAACATCACAACCCGATCTGGAACAGATGCTTGGAGAAGAAGTAGACAGAGTAACCCTTTATCGGATATTGAATACTTTTGAGAAGAGTGGAATTATTCATAAGATTCTGGATCTAAACGGAACTTCAAATTACGCCTTATGTTCACCTTTATGCACCAGCGAAAAACATAAAGATGAACATGTTCATTTTAATTGCACAATCTGTTTGAATATCTACTGTATGGATGAAGTCCAAATTCCTGCTGTTTCTATTCCAAAAGGGTTTAAGGCTACCAATAAAAATCTGATAATATATGGTTCTTGTGATAGCTGCAATAAAAAAGGCAAAGAATAAATATCTACCAATTCATTTATAAGAAAGCGACACGAAGCTCAATCTGTAATTTTAATGCTTAGTCCTTTGATCGTTTGCCATCCTTCCTTATCCGTCAGACGAATCATAAAATGATAGTCGCCCAGATCAACACCGACCGGTACGCTTACTTCTTGCTCAATTTCAAAAACCTTCAGGTTTTCGGGAATGTCGTAACTCTGGATCAACAAAAAAGGATTCTCAGGAATTTTGATAGGATCCAGATCGCAACTTTTCACTTCGGTACTGTGCGTATGCTGATCGAAGTTGTGATGAATGTCAATGCTTATCGAGCCGAGCTCTGCATTATCTTGCAGAATTACACTGAATATAAAGGTTTCTCCCCGTTTTATCGTTGCACATTGTTTAGGAAAGGCATTGGTACCCGTAATGTCTATTTCGGGGTATTCTGTATCTATTTCCGGCTGAGAATCTTTTTTACATGCACTAATAGCCATAACGAGGATCAGGAATAAACCTGTTAGCTGTTTTTTCATGATATATTATTATTGTGGAATTAAAAATGTCGGGGCTATTTTATGCCCCGGTCATTTGCTTAGTTAATTTCAACAGGAACCTCAATGTATTGGAAGTAGCTCATATTATAGGTAGTGTTTTTGTAGACTACCCCAAAATAATAGGTGCCAGACTCCCAAATTTTGTCACCATTAATAAGTCCAGGCTGTGGATTGTTATTATCTTTAACAGCTCCGACAATCAATGAAGGTATCTTGCGCGTCCATGTAAATGTCGCCGCATCAAAAACTGCGTTAGAAAAACTTCCAACCTTCTCCCAGCCTTTGTGCTCATAAACGTCATATACAATAACTTTGTCCATATCTATCTGATCGATATTCTCAGGCCTGTGACCTAACTTTTTGTTAATCAGAAGCAGGTACATTTTTCCGTCTCCTTTAACGCCGTCAATCGTAGTTTGTGAACTAAATTCGTTGTTTTTAGATAAATTAGCTCCCTCTACCGCGAATTTTCCGTCTCGATAAAAGAATGATCCATTTGTCTGTATATTCAGTTGTAACAATGTAGGATTTACCGGCAGATTCTCCGCTTTATAGATATTTATCTCCCTCTTTTCTTCAAGTGTTGTCCCATTTTGGTCATTAACAATAATTATGAAATCATACTTACCTTCGGCTGCGTCTTCCGGTATATCAAAATGCTTATGCACAGTCGCATTTTTAGCATCTTTATACTGATCCCAAGTAATTTCGAACTCCCATGGTTTAGTATAGGTCTCACCGCTTCTAGGCAAGATCTTAACCTGCACATTCTCGATTTTATCGCCAGCCAATATTTCGGCATTTAAGTGAAAGTCTTTCCCAATTACCCCTATCTGATTATTACCTAGGCCGATTTCGATGTTGTCGATGGTGGGCTTGGCCAATTCGGGCTCTGGTTGAGTGTCTTTCTTGCAAGCGTTAAAAGTGGCTACAAATAAGAATACTGCTGCAATAGTTTTTGTTGTTTTCATGTTTTTAAAATTGAATGGTTGTTATTTTATTAATTGTTATTATTAATGTTCATTGTTGGCGAGCCAATTAAAAAGGGAATTTTAAGTGCCAAAATGATGCTCCTTCCAGCCTCGGGCAGTTCTATCAACCTGTAAAAACTAGTGTGGTTCATATAGCGGGTATTTAATAGGTTTTGCGCCTGTAGGCTAACCATTATCTGCTGGCCATAAAGGTTGAATTCAGTACCTGCCTGTACATTCACAATCTGGTAACCAGGCGTTTTCTTTTCCGGAGGCACAATGTTGTTCTGTGCAGCTGCAACCCGATAATCCAACGACAGATAGTTGTTTTTCAAAAGGCTGTTTATCTCAGGTGACCATGTAAAATTGAGCAAACCTGTAACTGGTGGAGAAAAAGGCAGTGTATAGCCCTTTTTATCACCCGATAACTGTTCAGAATACAGATATTCTCCCAATAGTTCCGTACTCAGGTTCTTTAAGAATTTCCATTTCAGCTGAATTTCTCCTCCGTAACGCATAATCTGACTTTGAGCATACTGAAAAACTTGATTTCCTGCCCCATAGTAATAATCATGATCCGCAGTAGGATTAAGATAAATGTAGTTGGGAAAGTAGTTGTAAAAAGGACTGACCTGTACCGACCAATTTTGCTCATTCCACCCCAAGCTCAGATCTGCCTGGTACGACTGCTCCGGCGACAAAGCCGAATCTCCACGTTCGTAGCTGAAATAATGATAGTTAACACCGTTGGCTCCAAGCTCCTTAGCAATCGGAACACGAAAACTTTTACCTACATTGGCTTTAAAAGCGATTTTTCCAAGATTGTAATTTAAACCGGCAGACCATACCAAGCTATGAAAACTACGGTTCAAATCACTCGCCCTGACAAGATTTTGCGATATCATGTTTCCACCTTCATTGATTTCAGAATTGAACCAGTCAGTATATTTATACATCCGAATTCTGGCATAGTCGTAGCGAATAGCACCATGAAGAAGCATTCGATCATTCAGTTGAAACTTATCATAAATGAATATACCTCCTGTCGTTTGTTTAAAGGCTGGTATCAAGAACGTCCAGCCATTGATATCATTTTGCTGATATTCTCCGTTGAGACCAACAGTCAACCTATGTTTGCCTAGAACCATTTGGTCTCGAAGATTTAGAGAATATACCTGTTTATCAAATTCCCTTTCCAAATTAATAGGAATTCGCATTGTATCAGGATATACCGGAGGCATATAACCATGATTAATATATTGACTGAATTCTTGACGGAAATTATTCTGATAGCTCAGTTCCGCTTCATACTGATGAACACCCAATTGATAAACGCTTCGGTTAATAATCTTAAAATGGTTCACCTCCTGGCTTGGCATCAAGATATCCCGTGGCGAAACATCATGCAATTCAGCATTTATATTTCGAGGTTCAAGACCATGCGCATTGGCGAAAAAACCACTTTTCATACGCGTATTGCTTATATAAAAAATATTGCTGAAATGATCATCGATGTATCCGGCATTAAAATGCAGACCGCTTTCATGACCAGCTGTATTACGCAAGTAATTTTTATATAAGTCAACAGCATAGTTGTATACATACACCCTGTCAGTAGGTACTCGATAATCTCCGTAACTTTGATAGGTCAGCCTTGCATCAAAAAACAAGTGTTGTTTCCGACCAAAAAGATTTACAGAAGTACCATATAAATTATTGTTGGTCTTACCTATCAGGTCAATAGATCCGCCAAGCGTTTGTGGCGCAGGTATGTGAGGAGGCTTCACGTCAATTATCCCACCTATAGCACCAGAGCCATATATAAAAGATGCTGCACCTTTAATCAATTCAATCTCATCGGCTGCAAATTGGTCAATTTCCAATCCATGGTCAGCTCCCCATTGCTGCCCCTCATGTTTAACGCCATTATCAATTACCACCACGCGGTTAAATCCAAGACCACGTATCAGCGGTTTCGACTGCCCGGATCCAATCCCAATGGTCTTAATTCCTGGAAAACGCTCTAACGATTTCATGAGGCTACCTCCCAAATTTCGTCGGATAAATGTACTGCTGACCGTCTCAATGTTCATCGATTCCGTTTTCTTTCGTAGCTCGACAATACTCCTGGTAATTGTCACCTCCTGCAGTTCATTGATTAGCGGATATGACTTAATTGTATCATGCAAAGGCCGATCATTTCCCCCTGCTGTTATTTCAGATGGTTTTGAAGATTGACCCAAAAGCGGGTTTATAAGAAAAAAACAAAATAGAACAAAGTAGTAAACCTTCATTTTCAGTTACATAAGAATACAGATTAGAAATACAGGATAAATTCAATCACAAAGCAAAGACGGAGAGCCTCACGACTATCACCGAAAACATTTACGTTATGATATGATTGATTGGGTCGTTAGACCAAAGGATAGGGAGGCCCCCTATTGATAAAATCCTGTATATCGGTTTGATATCTTCTTGTAAGCTCAAGCGTGGTTAAGGAGCCATCTTGAAAAATGAACAAGGCAAAGGAAATAATTACACTTACAGCAATTTCCTCTTTTTTATGATGAGCGAAATAAGCACATATTTTGCAATCAACTGCATTCGATCCATCATTTAAACCATCAGATAAACTAATCTCAACAGAGTTATGATGAATATGAAAAGCTTCTATTGCAAAAATCGAAACATAGAAAACAGCAAGCAGAGCCAACAAAATCCGGCTAAAAGCACTTACTGAATATTTTCTGTTCCTTTTCAAAATTGTATTTATTTTTCTCTAAAAAACACTTTCAACAAATAATAAAAAAATGATATCATGAGCTTATAAAAGCTCCTCTATTTTGCAGATATGTCACAACGATGACCGTGATAGGGTTTGGATAATTTCCAGTTGAAATAATGGGAAGCAGCTATACAAAACCCTCCAAGAGGTACCAGTATAGGTTCCATTTCATGAAAACCCAAAAAATGTGCACCAAAAATCAACACAAAGCCGATCGTCAAAATAATCAACGGCTTTCTATTATGATGGTATTTCCGATAAGATGGGATTAACGAACCAATTCCAACAACTATTGAGAATGCTGTAATACTTGTTTCAACCCAAGACTCAACCAAGAAGCCCAAACCAATAAGCGGTAAAAAGGCAATCACGAAAGGCATGAGCGCGCAGTGGACAGCACATAATGTTGAAGCAGTAAAGCCAACACCATCCAATTTAGCTACAATACTATTTCTCCTGGCAGATTCTATTCCCATATCTCTTTTCATAAACAAGACTAACTAAATGAAACAATGTTGCAAACATAGAAATAGTATTTATTAATTGCAACTAAATTGCATTAATAAATACTATTTCTCTTAACCTAATTAAAGAGGTCATTAATTTCTGCTTGGAACTTTCGAAATATCAAAATAGTTAAGTTGTCCCCACTCCATTTAATGTATAAGTAACCGCAAACAGAATACACAGAAGTCCAACAATTAAATAAAAATAATTTCGAATCATTTCATTATTCAAAATGCACCAGATGATGTAATTAATTGTTTATCAATCCAATACAGCAAATTCCAACTCTCTAACTAATTTAATATAACGTTTTCAAGGATATTTATTTCTAAACTTGTTAATTCTAATAAGGTGTTTTTTATTAAAAGGCCTAGAAATTTGCGTTTCTTACTGTTTTCTTCCTTTCAATACCGCTGACGATATTTGCCCACAATGATGAGAATTGTGAAATAGCAGAATTGAAAACAATTTTATTTTTGATATTTTTCCAAACCAGGCTGTATCTATTTCTTCAAGCCATTCCTTGTCTGTTGTATTGGCAATCAATTCCTTAAGAGTATTATACCCTTTTTCAAAATATGCATGGCTTATTTCCAGGTTATATTGAATTTCTGTATCTTTTTGCCCAATTGTTGTTCCTTCCACGTCTGTTTCATAACCAAAAAATTCACCAATTAAATTCATCGTTTCGCCAATATGTCGATAAATAAATCCAACCGATGCTGTTTGTTCCGTTAAGCGAAAGTCAATATTCTCTGCGTTTATGTTCTTGCAGAAATGAGAACAGTCCATTCGGTTCTGTTCTAACATTTGTAATAAAATTTCTTTTTGCATTTGATATATTCTAATTTGAATTCTTTTTACCCTTTAAAATTGTATCTAGATTCTTCAATTTGATGTTCCAAAATTCATCAAAATGGTCTATCCAATTACGCAGTTCAGTAAAACCATCTTGATTTAAAGTGCAAAAACGTTCTCTACCAATACTTTTAATAGTAATAAAGCCAGCAGTTTCCAAGATTCCGATATGTTTGGAAACTGCCGGTCGGCTCATCTCAAAGTTTTCGGCTAAATTGCTTATGTTGTAACTATCTTTGGTAAGTAAGTACAATATTTGTCTGCGACTTGGATCCGCTATTACCTGAAAAGCATCAAGGGTTGGTGTTGCCATTGTTATTCTAATTTATGTGGTCAAGCATTTTTTGAATGTTCTTAAGCCAACCATCTGTCATACCCATTAGGATATCATAGTTTTCTCCTTTAAAGCCTGAGTGCTTCAAATTCAGTATTGTCCCATTCCCCTGTTCTTCCAGCGTCCACTCAACAATGGTGTCAAGCGTTGTTATTCCATAAACTGGTCCACCTTTCCAACTGTAAGTAAGTTTTTTAAATGGAACGATTTCAAGAACCTTACAATAAAAGATTCCGCTTAGTTCGAGGCTTGGAATAGGATTTGTTCGAAATTCGAACTCGTGCCCTACCACTGCTTCAAAATTATTGGGCATAAGCCATAAAGCTATTAACTCTGATTGTGTGAGATATTTCCAAACTTCGTACGGGGATTGCTCATAAATCCATTGATGTTTAATTTCTGTTTTCATATAGATAACTTTGAAGTTACGAATATAAGCGTAACCCTCGAGTTACACAAATTTTTATCTGGATTTTTTTTATAAACGCTTAGAAAGTTATTTCACACTTAAATAGTAAACAAAAGTCTCTCAAAGCTACATATCGCACCAATAGTTTTTTGTTTAACCATTACATTTTTTAGTTCGGTTGGATAACTTCGAACCAAAGTATAATGGAACGTATCTACTTTAATAAAAAATAACGACAATGAACAACTCAAATACTTAAATTTACGGAAACAGTCCCAATTATCCGATGTCTGAAATAAATACCTTAGCTGCTTTCTATGCCTTTTCAAGTGGAGCATTATGGCTATTAGGATCCCTTCTTTTTATGGGGTTCGATAAAGTGAATATCCAAGCCAACCGATGGCTTGGCGCATTCTATTATATTCTTGCATGCACTTTTACACAGCTTTTCCTGGAAGACTTTGGAATTGGAGGAAGTTTCCTTATCCATCTACTCGAACTACCTAGATGGGCAATGCTCCCCTGCCTTTATATGGCAGTAAACAGTTACGTGTCACCATCTTTGCCTAAGAAGAAATGGTTTTTCCATTTCGTTCCTTTTCTGCTTTTCCTTATATTTTCCCTGGTTTATTTAATGCCAAACCTATTTAATGAACAAAACGATCTATTGCCTTCGTGGATCGGGTTTATTGTTCGATACTTTTTCTTCATCCAGACGATTTATTACTGGATCCTCTGTTTCTCTTTGCTCCGTTGTCACCAAAAAAACTTAAAGATGGTGGCGTCGTTTACCGAAAAAATAGATCTTGAATGGCTAAGATATCTGTTGATTTCAGTATTATTCTTGATTTTCATTCGTATATTGAGTATATCCAATATTCAGGCAACTTATTTCTCTCCCATTCTATACTTTTTGGGGATAATCCTTTTGGCATATTCAACACTAACTCAAAAATCAATTTATGCTATCGAAACATATCATCCAGCGGAAAAAGATGAAATAGCACCCAAAAAAGCACTAAACGAACGACTTACACCTGAACAAGTTGAAGGACTCAAATATATAGTGATGCGAAAAACAGTCGATGAAAAACTATATCTCGACCCAAGCCTAACACTTTCAGCA
Organism: Albibacterium bauzanense; assembly: GCF_004339765.1. Lineage (GTDB taxonomy): Bacteria > Bacteroidota > Bacteroidia > Sphingobacteriales > Sphingobacteriaceae > Albibacterium > Albibacterium bauzanense. The sequence goes on from NZ_SMGO01000003.1 coordinate 393,769, forward strand.
CTTTCAGATAATATAGGCATCAACACACATGAACTATCCTACGTCCTTAACAATGGAGTCGGCAAGAATTTTTATCAGTTTATAAATGAGTTGCGGACAGAAGAAGCAAAGTCACTTCTATTATCGGAAGATACCAAGCATTTAGATATGTTCGGTGTTGCTATCAGAGCCGGCTTCAACTCCAAAACTACATTTTATACCACCTTTAAAAAAGCAACTAAGCTCACTCCTAAAGAATACATTAAAGCAAATTCGGAAGCTCATTAACCGCATTCTGTTCATTTGCATCCATCCGAACTTCTTCTAATCGCTAAAGGGTTATCATTGCATAAAAAAAGATAATTATGAAAACAATGAACTCATTTAAGTCAGCAATCGCCCCAAAGATCCGTGTGGTCATCAGCGGCATTTTATTCGGAAGCGCAATTATTTCAATGAACTGTTTTGTACAAACACCCGCCCTAGCAGGTGTTATTGCACAAGGAGATAGCCAGCAATCTAAAACTGTACCTCTCGAAATGTTCGCAGGATATTACCAACTTCCCGATAATGCATCCTTTATTCAATTTGAGCTCAAAGACAATGTGCTTTTTGCCCAATGGAATAACAAAGAATATCAGCTTATCCAAATCAATGAAACAAACTTTGAATCAAAAGAAGAAGGTCACAAAGTCGAATTCCTAAAAGACAGTTCTGGTCAGTTTACTTCTGCTAAGATATTGGATAAAATCGTAACAGTAAAAGTCGAATTTGATCCCAAAATAGTCAAACCGCTATCTGCAGCACAACTTAAAGGTCTTGAAGGAACCTATAGTTTACAAAACAATAGTTTTAAGATCAATATCCGATCTTCAGCAAACGGATTGATATTAAAACAGCTATGGGACAATAAAGAAATTGCCTTTACGCCCAGATCGGAAACTTTTTTCCTGAATGAGGACGGCACTTTTCCTCTTACTTTTTTATTGAGCGATGGAGAAGCAACTCAGGTCACCTGTTTTGAAAAAGATGTTTGGCTAAAGTAAAGTAGGTTTTATCTTTTAGAAACCGGATAAAAGAGCCCAGCAATGACAGGCAAAAGCTTAAATTATCCGGTTTCTGCCTCGTTCTATAAGTTAGGAAGCAGCGGTTTATTATATATGTAATAATTGACAATAAAAAGGAATAATTTTAGTCGGCAATAAAAATCTCGATAGAATCTGCTTGCAAGCGCGTGTTAAGCCATGTTTTCAATTTCACTTGGTCTGCATTCAACAAAGGTTTTAGATCCGTCTTCAAAACAACCAAATAATAAGGAGTTGCTATTGAGTCCTTAAAAAACAGCTGCTCTCCGACAGAGCAGGCAATTACTTGGGGAAAAAAAGCTTCGATTTCCTTTAATAGAACTTTACCTAATTCTCGGTTCTTCTCAATACTATCTAATTTTAATTGATTGTTGGCTAAATCTAACCTCAGGCGGTTTAGTTCAGAAAGCGTTTTATCTTGTGTCGAAGTCTTAAGTTCCGTATCATTAATTTTAAACCCTTGCTGTATAGCCAGATCGGTTCCTTCCAAACCATAAAAGGGCAGTTTACTTTTTAATTTTTCCTTTTCAACTTCTGTAATAGCCTTACCGCCATAAGTCAATGATATTTTTTTAGCGGCAGCATTAATCTTTGATTGAAGCAGGTAGTCGCCTTCAATGAAGGTCTCGTTATTGATAAAAGAAGTGGCGTTTTGGTTATAGTTTTCCTGCTGTACCATAATATAACCAAAATAAATACTGGGAATCATGGTCATTAAAGCAATAAAGGTCACCCACCTGTTTGCTTTTATTTTTTGCCTCTCATCGGTATAAGTTATCATCGGAAATTTAAGAAGCCGAACTGTTATCAATGTGGCCGCTCCGATAAAAACTGTATTGATTGTAAACAAGTAAAACGCTCCCAAAAAAAAGCTCCAATTTGCCGTAGCGAGGCCATAACCCGCAGTACACAATGGTGGCATTAAAGCTGTAGCGATGGCAACTCCTGGGATGATGTTCCCTTTGACCTTACTCGACATTGCAACAATCCCAGCCAAACCTCCGAAAAGTGCTATCAGAACATCGTATATATTAGGCTGAGTTCTCGCCAAAAGTTCTGAATGAGCTTCGTTTATCGGAGTAACCAAAAAATAAAGGGTAGAAGTAATTAGCCCAGAGGCAACTGCAAAGACAAAATTAGAGGCTGCTTTTTTCAGCAGGAAAAAATCATAAGTAGCCAAACTGTAACCCATGCCAATAATCGGACCCATTAGTGGTGATATTAACATGGCGCCAATAATCACCGCGGTTGAGTTCACATTTAAACCCACACAGGCAATAAAAATTGCAAATATTAATATCCATAGGTTCGTGCCCTTGAATACAATTCCGCTCTCCATGACTTGATGGATCACCTCATAATCTTCTTGTTCGGAGCGAATATTGAATCTACGAAGCAGTTTGTTCATCTATTTTCTAAGTTGTTAATTCTGTTTACGCTTTCTTCAATAATGGAATAATCGGATAAAATTAATGCTTTTCCTTCTTCACACAAACATCATGCTCAAAATAAACAGAAAGTTGTCCATCAAGCGTACCGTAATGATTACTATTTTATTCCTTTAACCATTGAGGTTAACGTTCATATGGATGGGAATTAAAAAATATCCCGAACACTATTCCCCCTATAAAATAACAGACAGTATCTTTATAGTCAGCTGTAAATGAAGGACTCCATCGTGGAAATAAAACCTCACACACAACGGAGATCAGAACAGATACCATAATTATTTGAGGCCAAGAAAAAGTATAATCTGAACCTTTTCCGAATACGTAACGTCGCTCAAGGAGTATTAGGTGAAGTAATATTGGTAAAAATAGAAGAGGATCAAGATAAGAATCAACAAACGGTATACTAACCTGCAGTATTTTTTGTAAAACCTGGTGTGCAATTGCCAATGCCAATGCTATAATAAACCACCGTTGCAGCAACATCGCTTTCACCCTAGCATTCAAAGTGCGATCAAAAAAATTAGTAATAAGACGACGATCAGAATTGGAGAACATAAAATCAATAATAAGACTAGAGGCATCTTTGCCAGGCTCTTTATAATCTGTAAAGACCAATGATCAACCGGGTTTGGCTTCAGCCACCTCCAGAAATCAGTAGCGACACCTCCTATCTTCGTTCTGACCTCTTTAAAAATGGACTCTTTCTTATTTTCTTTCAACTTCAAATACAAACTAGTTATTTCATTTTTCTATTTGCATTGCTGCTAATAAACATTTCGTTACGTTCTTCTGAAATAATGGTCAAAAACCGCTCATAATGTTTCAATACGTCTGAAATCAGCTCATTCGTTATAAAACAAATTTATTCTTTTCTTTAACGTCGTTAAAGCCACCTGTCAAATATGATCTTCTACAATATTACCGTTGGTTTTCTTCAATTAATTCTATTGCTCTTTCTACTCCGTTTTCTGATTTGATTTTTTTTGACATTTCTAAGCTATTTGTATAAAGTGTTTCTGTTGACAATAATGCTTGGGCATTGTCAATTAGCATTCTTTCTGTCAAATTTTTCAGTGCTATGGGTCTTAAAGCTATTCCTTTTTTGAAACCAATATAACCCCAAAAGTACTGATCACCAAGTGGATATAAGACAGGACAAGTAAAAAACGGTTTTCCTGCAATTAAACAAGCAGAAACAGTACCAATACCCCCGTGATTAATTACTGCTTTGACAAGAGGAAATAGCTTGTCATATGGTGCGGACTTTATAACTTTTATATTTGGGTTTTCATCTAATCTTTTTGTGCTGTTAAAGCCCCAACCTTTAACTACAATAACTCTTACATTAAGCTCATTTGAAAGGTTTTCAATTGCTGTTGGCAAATCCATTTTAGTTTCAAATGTCATACTACCGAAAGTAATTAAAAGAGGTGGTGTACCTCGCGTTATAAAGTCAATAAGATCTTTATCCAATTCAATATTTGATGTGGTTGTCCAAAATCCTGTAAAATGAGTGCTTACAGAATAGTCTTTGGGCTTTGAGAGATAGGTTTCACTAATTCCATAAATAGATGGAAGTGTAGGCTTCTTAAATTTTAGCGAAAGTCCTTCGCTTTTTCTAAATTCATTTACTGGCTTCATCATCATACTTATACCAAGGTCCGATAATTTGTAGCTCAGTCTGTTAAGAAACGAAGGAATAGGCAAAGCACTGAAAACCGGATTAATAAATTCTGTTGTATATTCTATTGCCGGAATTACATTCGCCTTTATCATCTTATCTGGAAATTGATCCGCAAAATAGTCCCCCATTGTTTTGACATGAAAAATTACCCTATCGCTTTCTTTAGATAGTTTGTAAAAGATCTTCATTGAATTATAAATCATTGGATAAACCCAAACACGCAAATTCTTCTTTGCACGAAAAGGATTTTTCATCATTTTTTTTCCTTCTTCCGAGTTCATAAACTCTTGAAAGTCTGCTTCTATTGGCAAAAATTCGATGTCGTAAGATTTCACGAGTGCTGCAAAGTTCTTCGCTGTCGAAAGTGTTACCTGATGTCCACGCTTTTTCAATGCCTGTCCTAAAATTGCAAATGGTTGAACATCTCCTTGTGTTCCCATTGTTAATATCGCTATTTTCATTTTTGCGTGTTGTTGTTGAGCAGTCTGCAATGCTTATTAAAATACAATTACCGTATTTCGTACGTCTTACAGAATCGTATTTTACTTACCGTTTAATTTCTTTATACGCTCTTTTGCTAGAGGGATGACATCATCATCTCCTTCATAATTTTCAATCACACTTTCCAACGTGCTCTTCGCCTGAAATTTATCGCCTTTGCCAGCATAGGCATCCGCTAGCAAGATGAAGCTTTTGGCCACCCAATAGTCTGGTGACCCCATGCTGTTGATCACATCAAAGGCTGTTTTCTCAGCTTTATCATATTGTTTGTTTTCATACTGTAATTGTCCTAGGCGATACCGCGCTTCTGCACCGACTGCCTTTTGGCTCTTTTGCGCCGCTAGACTTAGCTCCTGCATGGCAGGCTCCACGTTCCCTTCCTGCAACATGAGTCGTGCGTCGTACAAATGTGCCATGGCAATTTCCTCCTCAGTTGCCTCATCATAAGTCTTTACCAACATCGAATACTTGGCAGCCTGCCCCAAGTCACCGATTTCGAAATAACACTTCATCAGGTTCGTTACCGCATAGCCATAGCGTTCTTTGTATTCTGAAGTGAGCTCTAGTTTTTTGAGGTGCACGATAGCCTCGTTGTATTCCTCCAAATCCAGATATAACGCTGATACCGTCAGCAAGGTATTCTCTGTATACTGACTCGTCCAGTCGTTCAGGATAATATTCAGGTCATGCAGCGCTTCCTTGGGGCGCCCACTATGGTACAAACTTACTCCACGGATATAACGGGCATGTTTTTCCTGTCTGGGTTTCGAAAATTTATCAAAATACGCATTGATCGCTTCCACGGCTGCCCCATAGGCCCCTCTGGAAAACAAGGAATTGGCTACTTGGAAAGCCATATTATCTTGTTCTGCGGGACTCAGAGCACTAACATTAACGTTGGTTGCGTAATTAATATAACCTGTAGTATCACCCTGATCCAGGTATATATTTTCAATGGAACGCATAGCCTGCACTGCCTCGGCAGTCGCGGTATGTTCCTCTATCACCTTTTGAAAAGTGGCCTTCGCAACTTCGGTCTCATTTTTATTGTACTGAACCAATCCGATGGTCATCAATGCCCGGGGAACATAACTGCTGCGCGGATATTGTTCTATCATCTTCTGCAAGCCTTCAATGGCGATATCGTAATGTCCTTCAGTGAAATACGTATATGGTATCTCAAAGGCTACGTCATCTGCGTAGTTCGAATTTGGAAATTGTTCGATAACAGACCGCATGATACTGAGCTTGGTTTCATTGTCACCTTGCAATCCATGAAGAATACCACGCTGAAACAATGCATAGTCCTGATTGGGAGCTTTGCCGTTGATCAACTCATCATAATATTGATTAGCTCGGCCGTAATTGCGCACGGCTAAATACGAATCACCCAAACGTGCAATCACATCATAACGTACTTTATCCTCCATTGAACTTCCCTCAAGAGACATAAAGCGTTCAAAATACTCGGCCGCTACACCAAAGCTGTTATTACGAAACGCCGCATAAGCCAAGCCATAGTTCGCATAATTGTATACATCGGTGTTTCGTGCAGCGGGCAACCGAAGGAACCGTGAAAAGTTATCAACAGCTTCTCCGTACTTGCGCACTTCATACATCGCCTCCGCTTTCCAATACGTGGCTAACGCCGCCATTTCCGCATCGAACGTAAATTTTTCGGATCGCATGAACATGGATATGCTGTTTTCAAAAGCGCGCTCGTTATAAAACTCCAATCCGCGATAATACGTTGCTTTTTGATAGATTATATCGGCTTCTCGCTCCCTATTGTCTAACATTTCTAGCAGACTTACCCCCGCATGGAAATTACTCGTACCCAATAAGATATCAGCTGAAAGTGTTTCTTCAGTCTCAGTTTCTCTAATCTCCAAATCACGATCCATAGATTTCTGAGCAATATATTCCTGTGTGATTTTCAAGGCAGCTGGTACAGAGTCTAATTCATATAAGATTTTAGCATAGTTAAACAACCCATCGACTTTCAATATCGGATCGAAATCCAATTTGGACGCTTGAGCAAATGCATTACTAGCACCTTGCTTATCCCCGGTTTCTAGGGCGATATGGCCTAAAGTAATCAGCGAGCTTTGATAAAAGGCATCCGAGGCTGTCATCTTCTTCATAAGAGAGACCGCTCTTTCATATTCGTGTGCTTGGTAGGCCAGATAGCCCATCCGGTAATTATCGATATTGTTTTGCGAAGCATCAGCGTGCTGTTCCAGCACGGTACTGTAATAAGCTTGTTTGAATTTGTTCTTTGCAAAATATCTGGCGGCGGCGATCTTGCGAAGCTCAATCTCTAGCGATTGACGATCAAAACTCATGTCCGGAGTCCGGCGCATCTTGATGGCATCGGCCAATATCGGCCGATATTCACGTACGACATCCAAAGACTCAATAATCGCAGGTTGATTTTCGTCTTGTTGCTCACTAGATTGTCGCTTCTCTTCCTGTTTTTTCTCCTCTTCCTGTGCATAGCCCATAACTAGCACTACTGAAAAGACCCCGGTAAGCAGGTATTTTAGGTAGTTATAGCCAATCCTTTCTTTTAATATCATTCTTTTTCCGTATTCGTTCTTATCCATATACCCATTTCAACTCTAGCTTGTCATCAAAATTCATTCCATAGACATCCATAAAGCAATATACACAATAAACTATGCAGGAACTTATGTATCCATCGGCTCCACGACTATTCATTGGCAAGTTCTCCCGTCACACAGGATAATGTTTCTTAAAATCAAGATCAACAGCTCGATATCGAACTGCTCGAAAAACACTCTACACAAAAATAGAGGCAGTGTCTCAGAAGATTCAACGCTAAAGTACAAGAACTTTGGATATATAATTCGAACTACAAATAATCGAATGTCAACAATCTGTGTAACAGATATTTATTGATATAAAAAAAGGAGAAAGCAGTTAACTACTTTCTCCTTAAGTCGGGGTGGCAGGACGCACCCTCTATATCCTAAATCACTTGTTATCAATTAATTACAAAATCAACTCAAACCAGGGTCACCTTTTGGTTCTCAACCTGTTTGGAACTATAAAGGTAAAGTTTCTTACCGGTACTTAAAAATCTATATTCAAATCGGCTAATTCACAAAGTTTTTATGTACGTTCATAATCAGTCAAAACTACCTTTTTTTAGAGGAAATGGTGTAAAAGACACTGCTTCCTACCTGCAAGAGACTAATTTATTAAAAATACTTCAATTTCATCCTGCTTTATAATAAATTGTAATCTTGTCTTTATTGTTTTTAATCGTACCTAATTTTTCAGGCAATAATTTCTTCACTCCTTCAATAAAGGATTTCAACCCAGGAAAATTGGGAAAACTCCTTTGTGTAGTGTCATTCATAGAAATATTGTTGTAAGGTTCGTCCCAAGTTGACTCTATATTTTTATAAGTTTCAATTGATATTTCTAATACTATCGGTGACAGGACCCTTATCCTTTCAGTCGTTGAGAACGAAAGCTTCAAAAGATTTATAACGTTGGCTATCTCGATAAGTTGAGACCATAAGGCATAGCGTGATAAAAAGGTTGTGATTGTCGAGCCGAGCTCATCTTTTTCTACTGTTTTGTTCGCTAGAATCAGGCGTACTAAATTAGCTTTTTGCTCGTCGCTATTCTGTGCGGAGTTAAGAGCACCTATCAAGGTTTGATCAGTAATTGAAAACTCGGAGAATTTTTCCAAAAAGTCGTCGAAGTACTTGCTAATGTACAAGTTTGTCAGTCCAGGATGATTAGTCTCTAAATCGTTGAATATCTCATTAACAAAACCAAAACGATTACTTCTAATTAAATAGCTGGCCTTTTCCTCGTTTAACTTTCCTACCTCTACATCTTCCAATTTTGGAGAAAGTTGCTCTATAAGTCCTTTATAACTATTCATGCTAAGCTCATTCCGGTAAAGTACTTCGTGAGACAAATCGATAAGGTTTTCTTGATCCGGATTACCAGTTGGCACATACGGTTCCTCAACAAGCACTTCATAAACTTCTGGATCATTTAGATAACTGGTGAGCGTATCTTCCAGAACTCCTTTATGAAAAAAATAAGTTGAAACATTATTCCAAGTTGGGCTTAACCGTCGTTCTGTAATTAAAAAATACCAATAAATCTCTGGAACCATCTGCATATCTGTTATGAGCGCATCTTGTTTTCTCACAAATGATTCAACTTTCTCCATATCCATTGTTTCGATATGTAGGAGTTTTATAATCGTTTCTTCGCTTTCTTTTACATTCAGCTCGCTGCTGCTAATAAGCTCCAAATATTCGGGCCATTTCATTTCAAGGTAACTTTTGAGGTTCTTAGCTTCCGAAGAAAGGACAGTAGTTAAGTTAGCCGTGATCCAATCATTTTCAGGAAATACCTCATAACCTCCAAATTTTCTCAGTATATATTTAAGGTTTTCCGAATTGATTTCATAACGATTCCCTTCATATGCAGCCTTAAGAGTCTTAGGCAATTTTTCAAGTAAACTAATTTTCTCTAGTGAAACATCTAGTTCATTCATGACCACTCCTAGTGTATCCTGGTTATCCTTAAGCAAACCATCTTCATATAGGTTTGAATTGAAGGATAGAAATTTGCTAAAATTCTTACTGGCATCGATTTTCTTCACGAAGGTATCGATAGAAAGATATCGGATGAATAAGGCTGCATATTTAGCTAATACTGCATCTTCATAAAAAGCCTCTTCAAAAAGGTGATCCCAGAATTCTGACCAATGAAGTCCAAGGGCAATAATAAATTCACTCTGATTTTTATTTAATTCTAAAAATTGATCAATAAATACAAGCTCGTTCCTACCTTTCAACATTTTAATTAATATGGAGAGTTCATGGTCACGGTTAGGCTGTTGTAGCAACCATCTCAGTAAACTAAAATTAAGTATGGCAGGATTTGAATATTGGCCAACACTTATCCAGTCTTTTTGAATGACGTCGATATTACTAATCTCATAGGTATAAGGTAAAGGTTGTCGGTTTAAAACACTCATCACAAAATTCATATCTTCCTTTTTTAAACTACCTTCAATAAAATAAGAAATATATGGATGATAATACTCGTCGATATAACCATTGGCCATAAGATAGATAAGGATAGGCGAGGTGGGCTTTTCAGTTGAAAACTCTAACTCTTCTTCATCAATTAAATTATCTCTAAAACTTTGACCCGTAATCGAGGCTCCCTGTTGTTTTGGTGAGACTATCCTTTCAGATGGAAATTCGAACTTACCCCCATCATTTATGATTTCTTTAAGACTTTGACCAGAAATCAAAGCACGTTGTTGTTTAAGAGAATCAATTTTTGCTTTGGTCCTATTTATACCCTCATTGCAATATGATTTAATTTGATCTTCGCGGTGGGAATAATTGTAGACTGGATCCACTTCCTTTTCTGCGTCGGAAAATGAGTATTCGAAATTAACTTTTCTGTAGTCACCATAATAACTACTATACTGAATAGCAGTAGCAGATCCTCCGTTTCGCCACCAATCAAAAATCTGATCTTCTACAAATTCGGAAAGACTAACTTTGCCGTTGAGCTCAAGAGATGCCATCTGGGGCATGGCCGACATTACTTTATAGATATAAAGTGTCCGAAGTTCATTAATATCTTTTATTTTGAGAGATTCAAGATCTCGAATGTAAGTTTGGAACTCATTTATCTCATGATCAATCTTTTCTTTTTGTTCATTGACATAGGCTTTCTTTTTTTCCAATACATGTATAATCATCCCTTCTCCCCTATGGAGTTCAGCAAAATCTTCAGGATGAAGATTTTTGAATATTATTAGTGAAAGTAACTTTTCAGGATCTAAGTCTTTAGTTAACTGCGTAAAATAGAGACTAAACTCATTAATGACATTTAACAACATTCGCATATCCTGTATATATAGGGTGACTGTACTTAATAGATCCCTTGGAATTTGCCGTCCTGGTATAATCCTTTCTAGCCTTGCAGCAAGTGCGTCTCCTGCGTTAGATATATTAATAACTGGAATAACTGGAACTAAAAAGTCAAAAAACTTAGTTCGGTTGTCCTCCGTAAATATATTGTCACGTACCGCATAAACAAAAGTCACCTTATGTTTGATCTGCCTTGAATTATTAATCAGGATGTTTATTTCCCTGAGTTTGGTAAATATCTCGGGGTCATTAAAACGATCTAAGTCTTCAATGACCACAATGCTGGTACGAGTTTCCTCAAAAAAATAGATTATTTCATCAAGATGTTTATTAAATATTGAACGGACTTCACCTTCCGAAAACTCAGCACCAGCAGAAACAACAGACAACTTAGTAAAGCGCAAATTTCTGATATTACGATAGAGTCGATACAATAAGTACATACAACCAAAGATCAAAATAACAAGAAAAACAAGGTCTAGTACAGATCTCATCTCGTTCGTAATAAACTGAAATTTTGTAAAATAACCTGGTTGCACCACATAAAAATAGGATAACACTAAGATTGATAGTGATAACGTCCCAAATAAACGCCTAAACCAATGTATAGGTCTTATTTTCACAAAACGTGAATCTGGTAGAGCATGACTTCTTTCGTGGTAAATGAGCTGTTGTAGTACACTGAGCTCTACCTTGTTTCGCCATTCACCCTCTTTATCCTTTATTTCGTCAAAAGAGGCAAGTGAAACATTCACAGTTCGGAATTCAGGATGGCGCTTTTGAAAAGTGCGGATAATACTGCTTTTTCCAGAGCCGTAAGGTCCCGTAATAGCAATATTGGTAACATTAGGATTCTTTATTCCCCAAAGTAACATATCACTATATAGCTTTTTACTATCTGCACTATCAATCGGCGCTAAGTCCTGATAACGATTAGTATTGGGGTTGAAAGCAAACTGAGTCAATCGGCCATCAAGAAATACAATAAGTGTAATTAATATTTTGCTGATTCTGGTTTTCAGCATACTAGGTATTAAAATTACCGCTGAATATGCGGACCTCCGTTCTCGATTCAGGGCAGCACGAAAAATCTTTAATCTTCTACGGATGTTGCTCGGACGAGCACCGTGCTTTTTCGGTATCGTAGCAGCTTTCTCAGGAGTCGGAGAGTTGTCTAGAGTATCCATTAGTTTAGAATGCTTCATCATTGTAAGTTAAATCTTATATATCTGTAATTTTGCCGTTGGGTCTCCAATAGGATTATTTTAAAAATGACTTTCGGTCTGCTATTATATACCTGAAAGTCTCAAAAAAATCTTTGCCAAGTATTTATCTAAGTCGCTCTAAAAAACATTAGACCAATTGTACCGAGCTTATTTATAGCGCTAAGGTTGTAAACAGCCTCTCCAACTCACCTTCTTTCGATTTCAATTTCAAATTTGGTTCAACCTTTTTATTAAATTGCTTGCAAGGAATAATTTCTGTCCTCAACAGAGAAATCTCTTTTTTTAGCGGTTCAATCTTCCCCTCATTTTCGACCAGCTCTGGTAATGGTAGTACTTTTTTTTCCTTATTTCCAGATAGCTGAATACATCATGATAAACAGCCTCAATACAAAAACTGATGTAATGTACCTATCACCTTTTTTTGTAAAACCTTTCCCAATTCATTCTTAATCCTTAACTCCATACATGCATGGTCGGATTGTTAAATAATACTTTAAAGCTTCCCTCTAAACATGACACAATGCCATATTATAAACCTAATGGTTATATTTGAATAAATCAATTATATAAAAATGAATTATTGCGAGCAAATCTTCAAGAAATCATTACGAGAGCTAAAGTACAAGGATTTAGAGTCTTTCTTTCAACAAGAAAGAGAAGAAAGTGAAATTCTTGAATTTAAATCACTAGGAAGAGATACTATGGATGCGACGCTGACTAAACATGTATTCAGAACTGTTTCCGCATTCCTAAATTCTTCAGGAGGCATCCTGATTTTGGGAAGCCCTGTCCCTACTGAAATTATAAAATATAAAAAAAAGGTGAAAATTTGCCATGGTATATTAACGTTAACATCAGAATATATAGAAAAAGATATTTTAATTAATCGGATTTCGACTGCTATATCATATATGCCTATCGGGATAAATATTCAAGTGATCGAACAGGAAAACAAGTATTTATACCTAATTGAAGTCCAAGAGAGCAATTCCAAACCGCACCAGCACAACGGCATATATCATATACGATTAGATGGGCAATCTAAACCGGCTCCACATTATTTAGTAGACGCAATGTTTAACCAAATAAAATATCCGGATCTTGATGTAACTGCATTCTTTTTATTGCACTCAGAAACCAGCGATACAATTAAGTTATGGGCTTATTTAGTTATTACAAATGAGTCTTACGTTTTGAATGCGATTGACTATGAATACAGAATCGATTTTCTATCGAAAGGCGCCTCATCTGAAGACAAAACCAAATCGTTCATGGAAAATATGAGGCTAAAAGTTCAACCTAAAACATTAGCTGCAGGAGACAAAGAAGAGATTGAAGATCACTTTTATGTAGATAAAGCTCATTGCAATGACAATCTATTCATTCGAATTAATGCTTATGCAGCAAATACACCCCTAATTTCAAGTTATTATCAAATAAAATTCGATGATAAAAGGTCCAGGAAAGGCTTGCCCATTCATAAAGAGTTATTTAAAAATATAAAAGGTCAGGAGAATAAAAAAATAGTACAAAAACTGACTGAGCAACAGTAAAGAAATAACTATTTTCAATCTAAACTAAAAGAAAACTATAAGGCATGGACGATTTATTTTCAATTCGGAATAAAAACAAAAACTTACCCTTAATATATGATAACTTCCCTGAAAAACCTAAAGTTCAAATCTTTCTATTATTTGGCAAATTGACATATAGTTTAGGGGAAGATACATGGGAGGTATTTTGGACTAATGTTCATTCACGCATACGTGAAGCGGTAGGCAAAAATGACCTTATAAATGGAAAATTCTTTCCGATGTCCTCATTTGAGGAGTCTAAGGTGTATTTTGAAAAGAAGGCATCAATTGAAGAAAGTTTCGATATTCTGGAAATTATAATGAGACTTTTAAAATGGTGTTATGAAAACGACAAAATCAATATACAAGATGCTGATATAGAAAAAATTACAAAAAAAATCAACAAGATACTACACAACAATGATATCGGATACGAATACTCAGAAGGCGCTATTATACGAATTGACAGCAAGCATCTACATAAAGAAATCATTAATAAAACAATAAACCTAACGAATAATGAATTATTTACCAATGCAAACGAGGAATATCTAAGTGCATTACAACATTTGAAAGCTGAGAAGAATAAAGAAGCATTAAATGACGCATTAAAGGCATTCGAATCAACATTGAAAATTATTTTCGACAATTTTGACTGGTCCTATGAAAGCAATGCAACATCGAGTAAACTCCTTGATATTTGCTTTCAAAACGAGCTTATTCCAAAGTATTTAGCAACGCATTTTACTGGACTGAGGGCAACTTTATCTTCAGGGATCCCAACAATACGAAATAAAAATGGCGCACATGGACAAGGAAGTAAAGCCATAACAGTTCCTAATAGCCTCGCTATTTATGCAATCTACCTAACAGGAACTAGCATTAACTACCTTATCGATGCTTTTAATGATTTTCCGAGGAAATAAAATACTGCCTTTTCGCAAAAAAACAAATCTTATATATACAGTAAATTTGAGTGTCGAAGCGCTTAGGTATCAGTTATCTTCTCCGCATGAGCACACTCTTCTGTAATAACAATATAAACTCCGCAGCCTCTTTCGGCAAATTTCAGTAATGGAAGGATGGAATGGAGAAAATTGTCGAACGTAGTTGCACCGCTTTTCGCTCATCTGCATTTCTTCCTTCGGAAAAAGCAGACGAGCCGCCCAAATCGTTTTGGATCATTCAAGAATCTGCATCACCTCAACAGTCCCCAAACTATTAATATCGTTCCCACCCATTTTAACATTCCCTCCAAAAAAAGGGTCAATAAGCCCATAAAGTAATTGCTGAGATGCTGTACGCCTCCCCACCCTCTACGGTTGAACTCCGCATCCCGACAAAAAGCTTGAAGGCTATTCCCGACCCCACCCATGTTGGGTAGGATACTGATTGAAAAAAACTGCTGATCGTTTCCACGTCCACTTTAGGTTAAGAATTTTAAAAAAGGGGTTTCCCCCTTAAATCATTCCCTCATCTGCGAATGAATAATAACGGTCAGATGTTATGATAACATGGTCCAATACCATAATATCTAAATAGCTTCCTCCAGTTTTAATCTTCTTGGTTAATTCAATGTCCTGCTGACTTGGTTGCAAGTTTCCTGAAGGATGGTTATGACTTAAAATGATGGAACTTGCACAAGCTTTTAATGCTGTTGAAAAAATCAGTTTGGGATCTGCAACTGTTCCAGCGATTCCTCCAGATGATACTTGAAATATCCCAATCACGTTGTTTGCTCTATTCAATAATAGGATTTTAAACAGTTCCAATAGTTCAATTTTATCCAAATCCCAATTATTATATAGAATCTCATAAGCGTCCTTGGATGACGTTACTTTTGGTCTTTCTGACGCTTTAAATTTGGGTCTGTAGGTTAAATTGATTTCTGATACCTGGTACAATGAAATCTGATCTTGTTGCGTAGCCATAATCTTAAATTTTAATAGTTAATAAATTAATTATGGCACTTTATCTGCCTCTATGAGGCACTAAGGGCAAGGTGGAGATTTTAAAAATGCGGAGGGTTCCCACTTCTGGGATACCCATTTTTCAAATACACCTTGGCATCAGCAAACCCGTGTGAGGAATTGGAGGCTAACTTTGTGGGATAATTGATGTGTTAATTCTTTTTTTCGGGTACCCTATTTACAAGATTCCTATCTATATTTAAAACCTAATATCTTTTTTTAAGAAAAAACTATCTTCATGACAGAATTGGTTAAGTTAAAATTTCAGTTGAGACCTTATATTTAAAAATTTTCCACGAAATCAATAAAATCCTTACTATATTTAGGAAACCCGAAATCCTTACGCTGATGGCTGATGATATATTAGAAAGAATAGTAGCAGATGCTTTACGCATTTATCTTAGCTATGACGACCGGACTATTGAGTTTTTATTGAATAACCCAAATTACGCGGATAAAAAACGAATTGAGACGATTGAACATCTTGAGGTATTGATACATTCAGACGACCATCTTCCTCCGCATTTTCACGTCAGGTCAAATGATTTGAAGATTAATGCCAAATTCTCTATTGAAACGGGCGAACACTTGTCAGGGCCCATCCGTCCAAAAGATGTTAAAAAAATTAATGCCTTCTATCAGAGCATAAAGGGCAAAACAGTTTTACAAACCGTTTGGAAAAAGTTTCATGGTTGAAAGCTGCTTCGGGTAATGTTTTTTTAATATTCTAGCTTTTATTGATATAAGTTATTTCCGATTATTTCCGATCCTCCATCCATCATCATAAAGTACGACGTTGACTTTGCGTACATTTTCTTTCTCAAGGTCTATTTTCGATACCTTAGAAAAAGGCGAAACATTCACAAAAGTCGTCTTGTATTCAACCACAGCTCGGTTCTCACCATCCTCCATTTGAATTCCCGTCACCTCCTCAATCACCTCATCAGCAACTTTAACCTGCTGTATTTTCTCATCATTGACCGGTAGTAGATACTGTTCTGCTTTTTCGGTAAAGGAGATCAAGGGCTCACCAACCTCGCTTAAAGACTGTGTTCGCTGAACGGTAATGAGACCCGCATCTTCAAGTCCAGCATCCAGTAATCTTTTAGCATCCGCAGGATCAGCGACATAAATATCTTCAGTAACCGGTTTGGGGTAAGTGTTTTCTTCTTTAAGAATGGATAGCACTGTTTTCCGGTCAAGTTTTTCTTTGGATTCACAGGAGGTAAGCAAAATTGCAACGATGCAGAGGGCTAGAATACTTTTCATAACGAGTGGTTGATGAGACGATTAGGAACTATACTATAAAATTAACGAATCATTTTCAAATGTGTTGTATTAATTGGAAAAAACAAATGAGCCCGATTGGGCTCATTCATTGATCAAACACTTAGCTTTTTTTTCCTTCGTGTCTTCTGCTTGGGAGTGCCGTCCTCAGCATCCGGCTTTTGTTCTTTCTTCGCATCAGTTTTTTGTGCTACCGCTTGTCGGCCGACTGAATTTTCCGTTTGAACGTTCTGCCTTTTAACCATATTCATTTTCGGATCATATACATTGATGTTTTTATATTGCGGTACAGCCTCAATGAAATACTTTAATTGATTCCCGTCCTTTTCCATCGTAACCTGCTGGACGTTACCCTTCTTCAAAGAACTAAGAAGCATCAATTTTTGTTCTTCACTACCCATTTCTTTGATTGGAAAATTGGAAAGTGTCTTTTCCAAATCATAGCCATATTGCTCACTAAACTGATTTAACTTATGATTTCCCTTATCATCTTTATTTTCAAAGTCAATCTTTAACCAAGCACTATAGGGGTTTCCCTTCCTGTTAATCAGATTTCTAAAGACGGAACGTCCCTCCAATAAATTATAGGCTTCCTTTGCAGTTACTCCATTCCCTTTGTTAATGTAAAACGATTGGTTTTTGTTATGGTCTGGATTACCATTTTGAAGGGAAGCATCATAACGATTGAAAAAATACATATCAGTGGAATCCGACCTCTTAAAATGGAGGGTGTAATCCATCTTGTTGTTGAAATGGGGGATTTCTAATTTGAGCTGAAATTCTTTTTGCTGCTCACTAATGCTCTTTTCCAAAGCTTCGTTTAACTTGTCGCCGAATCCAAAATACTTTAAATTGGATTGCAGGAATTCTAGATTTTGTGTATTCATAAACTTTATAATTATTAGATTCTCATAAATTAGTCTAAGCGCTTCCTTATAGCGGTTGCCATCCGCTGCACTGTTCTCGAAGGGACGGGGCTTCAGATGGCTTGGCATCTTAAAACACTTCAATTCGGAGCTTATCTCCAAGACTGATTTGCTTTCAACTCCGACCCAATCCTTGTTAAGCTTTACTTCATTTTGCAGAAAAGCTAGGATTTGAGTCCGATCTTTTTCAGACACTACAATGAATTCTTTATTCGATAGCACTCGCATTTTCAATATCGGATTGTTTTGCTTTCAAATAAAGGTGCCGTCCTCCATTCTTTTCATAGACTTCCATGATAAGAGCTTTATCCTTTGTGATGGGAAACTTATCCAAAGCAAAGACGTATTGTTCTGAATGCTGGCCCTCGACAGTATTGTTACCTGTACCGTAGGAATGAACCGTCTCCAATTCCCTTTCCTGGGTAACTGTACGTTTCGCTGTTTCTAGATCTCGCACATAGAAGCGAATGAAGTCGATGTCGTAGTTGATGTTCGACCGGTTTTCGATCTTCACTTTGTAATAGAGTGTGTTGTCTCTGATTTGGAAGCCGCCCAATTGTGCGGAAATTTTTCCGCTTTTATCGCGGTCAACCTTATTGAAGTTTCTTTGCCCATATATTCTCTTACAAATATTTTCCTTCGAATAGATGCTTTCGTATGTATCCTTCTCAACTCGGTAATCGGAGGACTGACTCGCATTGGACAAGGATATTACGCTATCCTGAGCGTATGCTATTGGCTGAATGATATAAAGCAGCAACAGCATCCAAAATTTTAATGCTTTCATAACGTTCCTAGTGATTTTTGATATTCTTATCTCTTAGCAATAGCTGATATCCGGCTTTGACTTTAACCCGTACCTGCTTAACTTTTTTTCGAAAGAGACCTTTCGCGGCATCAACCCCAGCGCCGGCTACTTGGGCAGAAAGTGAGGGGTCTAAAGACATCACTTGCAAGCTTTGGATAGCATCATTCACTCCATCCTTTGAAGCGTCGCGAGTAATTGCTCCGGGAATATATAATCCTTCCAGACCGTCTAAATCATAAGCAGATAAAGCGATCGGTAAAATTGAGTTCTGATAACGAAGGGATGCAATGTTGATTTTTAACCGTTCATCGTCTATAGTTGCTACTCCATAGACGAATCGGTTCCGTGGGATTAAGACTCCATTGACATGAATGCTATCTAAGAGGCGGAGCTTAATAACAGATCCCGAAACGATATCCTGATCTTCATGAATTGTGGCTTGTATGGTATTGCCTTTTTTTGAGTCTGATTCTTCGTTAACAATTGCCGGATTGTCGCTACTTGCGCCAAGCGCATAAACGCTATTCTGCATGTCGACGGATTCATTCGGTACATCTTTCGTTTCAAGGTCTGGATATTGAATTTTCAGAATCTTATCGAGGACTTCATTCAGTTGTTCCATTTCTTTATCCTCTTCCTCTCCAGCCTGAAAAGACAACATTAGCTTTTCCAGTCGCTCTACGTCTTTGGTGATATTGGAGGAGCTTTCATACGCAGAAGTTTCCGCTCGTGTATACTCGGATTCAGGAAGAGTAGGGCTATTTATCTGTTCTTCAATTTTGGCAAGCTTAGATGTGATTTGCTCTTCGTTAATATCGAGCTCTTCATCATTAGCATTTGAGAACGATAATGACTCAAAAATATCATCGGCACTACTGTTTGCGTCAGTCTCATCTTTTTCCGATGCTTCGTAGATACTGAATTTATCCTGCTTCTCTTCCGTGTTGAATTTTGCTTCAGGTAGCTCTGTATTCAGTCCGCTCTGAACCACATCTTCCGATGCGTCGTTCCCATTTTTTCCGCCGCCCAGGGACCAAAATGCCAAGGTGACAAATGGTAATACGAGGAGCGGTAAAACCAATAGAAACTTCCGTTTCTGTAGCATTTTTGCTGATTGCTGTTTTTCCATGATGTTTGATTTTTAAGGTGAATAGATTCTAATAAAGTGATGTGAAAATCAGGTAAAGACTTAAGGCGCTAAAGATGACGCTGATGATAAGTAGCAGAATCTGTTTTTGGCTCTTTGTGAAATGTGCAGTTCGTTGGTTTAAAAAGCTAGCCAATCGAACCTGCCGACCAATGATCTTGTTCGCAATCTTCCGAGCTGTAATCTCCTGATTTGGATACTCTGACTTTCGGTGAGAGTTTTTCTTCTTGTAGAACATACTAGTTGGATTGGAGGGCTGTATCGTGGTTACTTATCGTTTGCCACCGCTCGATAAGAAAGCCATGGGGATTATTGTCGGAACGGCTCACGTTCCTTAGATACCCTTGTGTGATTAAATTCCGAGTTGTAGATGAAGTGGAACGGATGAGTTCCTGAGTTGCGTAGCACCGGAAGAAATAAGGGTATTGATTCACGTCGAGATGAACACTGTCAATACTAATCTTCTGACTGATATTTGCGGATATCAGATTGGAATAGTACCCTTTTTCTTTCAGATTATCATACTGAGATTTTGCAGAACCATCTGCCAAATACAGTGCTTTGCCGACGTTAGTCTTAATAACCTTATCGTCCGGGTCGAGTGAGAAGAAGTACTCATGAAAAGTTTTGACATGATCCTTTGCTTCGACGTGAATGTTTTCTTTTCTGCCGGCGGAGAATGCTTCCAAAGCTTTCCCGTTGGCTAAAATATAGATCCGATTCTGTGCGGCTTGAACCGCTTGGTAGCTCTTAACCAATGAGAAACCTGAGATAAAAAGGCATGCCAGTATCAAGAAAATACTGAAGATTTTTATATGCCTAAAGGCTGTGTCGATATTTTTTAGTTGCTGAAACATATGCTTTTTGCTTAATTGTTATTACCTGATAGTCTATCCTCCTGAAACTTTGATTGACTTGTCTGGTCATTTCCGAAATACCCGGAAGACTGGCCGTATCCCGCCATACCTTGTGACATCTGTCCACGTTGATCGCCCAGTGAATCAGCCATCATTCCACCGGCAGCAGCACCGGAGGCGACGACGGTACTTGCAGAACTTATAACCATGGAGTTCACTTTCTGGAGAAGTCCGTTTCCACCTCCGGCATGCACGACGTAATTCGCAATCGTTGGAACAGTAAAGTATCCTACAATGCCGATCACCATAAAAATGAGATAGGCTGTATCCGTAGAGCTGAAAAAAGTGTCACCAGCAGACTCGACTTGGTTTATGTCTAGTTTTAACATGTTTTCTTGAATCTTACCCAGAATGGAGCCGAAGATATTGGCAATAGGGAGCCATAAAAAGACATTAATGTACCGGGCAAGCCAAACTGTCAACGTGTGCTGAAAACCATCGAAGACGGCAAAGCCAAAAACTAAAGGACCAAGAATGGCGAGCACAATTAGGTAAAAAGTACGGATGGTGTTTATACACAAGGCAGCAGCTTCGTAGATAACTTGCAGGACTTCACTCATCCATTGCTTGATTGAATTCCGGAAATTATAGGACTGCTTATCCATCCAAAATTTCATGTCGTTCCCAATACTTTCGAAAATGCCTTCTTCTCCTTCGAGTGCTTCCTCAGGGTGCGTGTATTTATACCATTTCTCACGGTCGCCACTCCCGGTTTCTCCTACGTACATGTCCCATGATTTGGAATTCTTAACAGCCTGTTCCTTTTTTGCCAAAAGAACCGCGATGGCTTTGTCTGAATCTTTCACCATACCGCCAGTTGCGCCAACAATGGGCTGAAGGATGCCATTCATAAGCGATAGAACTGCCGGAAAAAGTAAAATAGCGAGGCCTAATGCAAACGGCCTAAGGAGTGGATAGAAATCCAATGGTTCCGCAGCGGCAATTTGTCGCCATACTCGCGAAGCGATATACCATAATGCAGCAAACCCTGCGATTCCCCGAGCGACCCCAATAAGCTTACTTGACAATTCGATCATCTCGTCATAAACTTGATCCAGAACGCTTTGGAGGCTACTGATTTCACCTGCCAAACCTTGAGCGAATAAATTTTGCGGCAAGGAAGCACCAATAATCATCAAGAAGACGATTAGAAATTTTGAATTTTTCATAGTGCTCAGTTTAGATTTAAGTGATAGAGCTTCTGGGATGCTTCTACATCTCGAGCTTCTTTGCTTCGTTGTAAAGCCATAATTTTAGCGTTCTTATTGAACATCCGAAGGAATTGCAGTTTATCTTCCGTTTCTGCAAAAATCCGGTCGATCGCCTGAAGCCGCTCGTCATCACTCATACTTAGCTTTGATGAAGTAATTACCGTTGCCAGCTCATCCAGGCTCTGAACACTTTGGTCGATCAGGTTGCCATAGACACTTCCCATATATTCAATCTCGCCGTCATTGAAAAATCCGCTCAGCTTAAAGCCCTTATAAGCTCTTTTATATTCCTGAACGATGTATTTCTGATAACGTATGATATCAGGAACACGTTTGTAGTTCTTTATAGCAGGACTTACTGCAAAAAGGCCGTCGATGAAAGCGTCGTGAAGGTTGAAGTTTCCTTCCGAAATGTTTTTGATCGTTGTATAGCCACTGCTGACAACCTGATATCCCTTCTTCATATCTGCCAGTATGTTTTTTAGCTGTGATAGCTTTTCATAGTTCAGCAGCAATTGTTGTACTTCGTGTGACTGTGCCCGCGATGAAAAAGTCGTCGTGGCAAGTATCAGGAGGATCCATATAATTTTCATAATTGTTTAATTTGGGATCTGATATAGATCGAATGATTTTTCTAGGTTTCGCTTTTCTTGTTCGATTTGCTGGTCAAGAATCTTTATCTGACTGATAAAGGAGCGGGTAAACTGAAATTTATCCTGCATTCGCTGATGGATCTTTTCGAGGCGTTTCAGTCGCTCATCATCTGACATCTCTAATTCTCCCTTAGAAACTAGTAGAAGAAGCTCGTCCAAATCAAACTCACATTGTTTGAAGACTTCGGCTTTGACATTTTCCACGTATGATTTATGATGAGCATAGCTGCCAACCTTAGCGACTAGATTGAACTCTTTCTTTATCGAAACTTGCCAACCGACGATATCCGCAATCTTCTTGTTCTCACGAATTACCGAACTCACCATCTCAAGGGAATTGAAGAAATCACCATGAAGCGTAAACTCACCGTTCGAGAAAGCCTTTATGGAATTGATCCCTTGTGAGGCAATGTCATATCCATCTTTTAAATAACCAGCATAGATTTTCATCGCTAGTATTTGCTGAAGCAGATATTTCTTTTGAGTTTTCTTTTGTTTGAAAATCTCATCCCAGGTTTGAGCTTGACTGCCAAGCGAAAAAAAAAGAAAGATGATGCATAGAGTAGCTTTCATATCAGTCTGCTTTTAATCCATACAATCGTTGAACCGCCTCAACCTGTTCCTGACTCTTTGAACGCTGTAAACTCATCACAATGCTTTGGCTGTTGAACTGCCGTAGATCATTGAAGTTCTCATCGATCTTATCTGCTGCTTCATTGATCAGCTCCAATCTTTTGGCATCGCTCATTTGAGTCTTGAAGGAATTGACGACTAGAAGAAGCTGATCCAGATTCTTCGCGCTTTCTTTTAGAATTCCAGCATATACCTTGTGCATATAGTCAAGCTCATCAGCGGTGAAGTTTTTGTCTTGTTGTGCGAGATTCCACGCTTTTTTGTATTCTTCCACCAAGAACACTTGCTTGGTCGTTACACCCTTGATCCGCTGATAGTAGGAAATGGCAGCTTTCACTTTCCACAAATCCGTATAGTATTTACTGTATAATTCCTTTTGCCGTTCCGTCCAGTCTGAGATTTCTGTAAGTTTCAATTTGGATAGCTGGTTCTCCATCACCTTTTGTGCGTTTTGTAGCCAGATGGTCTCATTCTGCATCCTTTGAATTTTAAGATCAACAGCCTTGATAACCTTTTTTACACCTGCCTTT
Source organism: Albibacterium bauzanense (assembly GCF_004339765.1). Taxonomy (GTDB): domain Bacteria; phylum Bacteroidota; class Bacteroidia; order Sphingobacteriales; family Sphingobacteriaceae; genus Albibacterium; species Albibacterium bauzanense. Next base: position 417,299 of record NZ_SMGO01000003.1, read on the forward strand.
ATTACTTCAACCACGGCCAGCTGAGCATTCGCCTGCTTCATGGGCAGTGATACCATAAGCACAATCATACTGACTGGCATATAAATCATAAATTTTTTCATGTTCACTTCGATTAGGGTTTAAAATTCAGTTTTCAACTCCTTTGCAAGCACGGCAATTCCTCTTTCCGTACTTCCGTATTTGCGCGTGTACTCTTGAACCTTCATTTTTTCACTTTCTTCTGTTGTGTAGGCTAGATATTCCTCAGGACTAACCTCCGTGCGATAAACCTTGCTTAGCTGGCCACCAAGACTGATGAAAACTTCCTTGTATTTCAGGTTCGGGTCATTGGCTTTGTTTACAGAGAGGATCTGTACTTTTTCTTTCTCCGTCAGCCCCAGAAGCGCCTGTATCAGATCGAATTTGTTTTGATACTTGGATTGATCCAACAGGATTTTACAGTCGGAATTATTGATGATCGTCTCTTTCACAATGGGCGAACTAATCACATCTTCAACTTCCTGGGTGACGATGATCGCTTCTCCAAAGAACTTACGAACCGTTTTGAAAAGGTACTTTATGTACTCCGCCATGCCTTCCTTGGCTATCGCTTTCCAGGCCTCCTCAATCAAAATCATCTTCCTGATTCCTTTGAGTTTCCTCATCTTACTGATGAAGGTTTCCATAATGATCAAGGTGACTACCGGGAAAAGAATCGGATGATCTTTGATGTTGTCCAGTTCAAAAACGATAAATCGCTCATTTAACAGGGCAAGGTTCTCAGTCGCATTCAGTAAGTAGCCAAACTCACCATCCTTATAGAAAGGCCTTAAGACATAGAGTAAGTTGTCCAGATCAAAATGCCGTTCTTTCACGTTATCTCTTTTAAGCTGTTGCGCAAAGTCGGATTTCAGGTAATCGTAAAACGTATTGAAACAGGGAAAGAGCGAGGGCGAATCGGCTAACTTTGAATAATAACCTTGCAGGGCGTTGGACAAAGCGACATATTCAGGGCGTTCCAATACTTCATCTTCCTTTTTCCAAAGTGCCAGAATTAGACTTTTTAAGCTTTCTTTCTTTTCTGTATCTAAGATATCGCCAGCTGCTATATAGAAAGGGTTGAACTGGATCGGATGCTTTTCATCGTAAGTGAAATAGTATCCACCTACCAGATCGCACAAGCCTTTATAACTATGACCTACATCGACCAATAGAATATGGGTGCCTTGTTCATAATAGCTTCTGACCATATGGTTGGTAAAGAATGATTTTCCCGAACCAGAGGGACCAAGTATAAATTTGTTCCTGTTAGTGCAGACTCCATTTCTCATAGGTTCATCAGAAATATCGACATGAACCGGTTTTCCTGTCAATCGGTCTCCCAGACGAATGCCTACCGGACTTAAGGATGTTCGGTAGTTGGTTTCAAGACTAAGGAAGCAGCATGCCTGTTCCAGAAAAATATCAAAGGTGTCGTTCATCGGAAAGTCCGCTTCATTTCCTGGGATACCTGCCCACCAAATCTGAGGCGCTCCGTCAGTTTCTTGTTTCGGAATTGCGTCCATCTGTGCCATCGCAGAAGAGACGTTTGTCCTTACAATTTTTCTTTCTTCTGGATTATCAGACCACGCCAACACATTAAAATGTGACTTAATTGGCAATCGCTGTTGACTTATGGCTTCGTTCAGGAAATCCTGAGTGGCATCCCGACCAATTGAATTCTCTCGAGAATAGGATGAGAGCGACTGGAGGCGCAAACGTTTCGCCTCCAGTTTTTTTAGGGTCTTAACCGAGTCATCAATAAAAATGTATTGATTGTAGATGTGATTGCAGTTCAGTAGCTGCCCCAATGGTGAGGCGAAACCAATGCTGCACTTCGTTCTATCCGTGCTGTATTTGTCGTAGTTAATACGGGATCTGCACAGTGAAGGCAGGTTTTCAGCATCAGAAAGACTAAACAATTGGCAATGATTTTCACCAACTTTAATCTCATCTTTTAAATGCACATCCTTCAACGCTGGCTTCTCCGACTCATTCAATAAAAAGCAGTAACGTTCAATTAATCCGGCCTTTTCGTTTGTTCCAGCCAATTGATCATTGGATAAACGATTGATTTTGACAAATCCACTGTCCGTCATAATCCGCTCAAATTGATTGGCTTTGTCAAAGAAGTCATTAATGAACCCTGCTTTCAATACTTCACCAGGAACAATTGATTTTCGGAACAATCCAGAGAAAGCCGAAGTCGCTGGTCGTCTTCCATCAGGTTTTTTTGATAAGAAGACGTAGCATTTATGGTTCAAGAACGGGCGCTCATTAAAAAAACGTTCGCTGCTGGATGAGAGAAAACTTCTGCGGCCTTGTGCTGATTCTTCGCCGTTCCCAAAACCTGGCTTGTAAGCGTCTAAAACAAACCAGTCCTGTTTATGAAAACAGCTATGCTTGGGAAGTACACGAATTGCCTTAACCCAGGCCTGATGAAATGCTTCGTACTCATGATTGGAAAGTGAGAAAATCTCGGGAAGCGTAATCTCATAGGCTATAGTGATATCACCGTATACGGAAATAATCGAGTTGTTTTCGACCTTATAGATTGGTAGTATTCTTTCAATGTCGATTGGCTTAGCCATAGTCACTCCTTTCTTTTTTGTTGGCAGATCTTGGTTCCAGCTTGACAAAGAGTTTGCGCGACTGGAATCGAATAAACTCTGGAGTATATTTTTTAGCGAGCCTTTTCAATAATCCATATTCTCCGAATTTGTGGCTCAGGCGGAATACTGTTATGAATAATCCGAACCCTAAGCTGCCTACTATCAGAATGCATGCAAACAGATTTAACCCAATGATATACATGGAAGCAAAAAGGATAAGGAGAATGACCAGCCCGATTGCCAGGTAGGTGATATACTGCGCCTTCAATCCCTTGAATTCAATCGGCTTGTTGATCCCTTTGTTGATTTTATAGATCGTCGCCATAACTAAATACCAAAAAATGATTGGAGAACCGTTGCGACTACTACCAGAAATACACAGCTACCAAACCAAGCGGCTGCAACCTTTCCGGTATCATGCTCACCGCCGTTCCACTTTTGATACACTTTAATTGCGCCGATTAAACCAGAGACAGCACCAATTGCGTACATTAAATCCGTACCGGTTGAAAAGTAACCTTTTACTTTGTTCGTAGCTTCACTTATTCCGGCATTGCCATCCTGAGCGAATAAACTTCCTGCAACGAGTATGAGCGCAATAGTTGCCAGGCTTACCAACACGTTTTTTTTAGATAAATTGATTGATTTTGAGTTTGATTTCATGATTGTGGGGATTAAAGGTTTTCTTCGATTGGCTGATTGAGATCCTCTTGGGAGAATTCGAGCTCTTCGGAATTTAAAGAGTGATCATTATGATCCACCGCAATTTTTCCAAGAACTTCTTTGCGAGGTCCGTCTGGTTCCTGAACCGACTTCCCGCTTTTAATCCTTTGTAGTATGGCGAGTAATTCAATGCGGTAATAAAGCAGAATGACCACCGAATAGTATCCAGCGATCAGGATTGCCAAGGCCTGCAAGTATTGCAGCCATGAAATTGATGTTAACATAATCCTTCAGTTTATCGAACAGCTCCATTGCTGAACTGAAGGCAAAAGTGGGGGGAGTTTGGATTAGGAATTCACACCTTTAGGGGGAGGTGTGTGTTTTTAAAAAATATAGTCGATTCTTTAAACCTTAAATCAATGGTAGTGGATCACAGTAAATATTATGTGTGTTCCAGAAATATTCTTTCTTAAAGAAACTTCTATTGTTGAAGGGAACAATTCAGCTAGGTTTATCCCTATCTTATAAATTTGATCGAAAGATGTAGTGAAACTAATTAACTTTACAGTTTTAGCTTTAATTTATGTTATTCAAAGACCTCTTAGATCAGAAGTACAAGGAATTAAGACCTCAATTTGAACAATTGTACTATCTCGCTCTCAAACGACAAACACATGATAGCGATTTGCTTCTTATTCACTTGAATGCATTTTATAATTCTGAAACACATACATGGAATAATCTGGAGGAAAAAATGAGCCCATATATGTTTGGCTTAAGCCATGAAGGTCATTCAGAGCACACACACCATAATTTTATCGGAGAGTATATGAAAAAAAATATGTCTGATAAATCGTTAACAGATTATCTTTTAGACGTCGAGTTCTCGGCTGCAAGAAGAGTAGAAATTGATATATTGACTTTCAAGGAATCTATATCTATCCAAACTGAAATGCTGATTTATTTAAAAATATGGGAGTCAGACAGTTTTATTAAGAAATTTTTTCAGCTTGCTAATTTGATCGATGGGAGAGCATATGACTGGCATTATAAACTCATGACTACCAGTAGAGAAAGAGGAACAACTGGAAGTCGAGATGTCATAATTCGGAGGAAAATAAGGGATAAATTTGAAAAGGACATTCCCAGATTATACGCTGCCTTTAAAAGATCGTACAATTTTCAGATCAGGAATTCAATCGCACATTCACAATATTCAATATTAGGACGTCATATTCAACTTAATAACTATGTTAAGGAAGACCCGTTTAGTCATATCAGAGTACAATCTTTCGAAGAGTGGACCGATAGATTTCATGAAACCTTGGTTATCTACACTTTATATCACGAGTTGTTAGGAATCATTAACCATAATTATGGAGTTGTTTCTACACAAATGGGAGATGCCGTACCAATAAGAATCACAAGACAAGATCCCATAACTGAAATAGAATACCGGTATGTTCATTACAGAGCAGCATTTAAAGATTGGGGCTGGCAACCAGATAAATAATTATATTCGATCTTTAAACGGTACATCCGGCAAATACATAAGAATGGTATGCTTTTGTTCCTTTCCTACTTCCTCATGATGGATTGCTAAAGAGGTGTAAATTATTGCAGCTCTTATTAGCCGTAACTGCTTAAATGTTTTTTGTTCGAATTTTGCTCTGCCAATCGAGAATGTGAAATTATCTTCATCCTCTCCCCAATTTCCATATTGTTTGATCTTGAACGACTTGTGTTCGATGTGATTTCTAATTTCTGACAACTCCTTTGCTTCAGGTTCAATAGCTTCTACATGTGCGTCATCTTTATCAAATAAATCTTTGCTTAGCCAATATAAGCCTCTTAAGGCCAAGTTCCGATTGCCCATGAAAATATTTCGTAAAGACCTATCTCTATTATTTTCATGCCATAAGCCTCTAAAGCTTGTCCTATTTCGGGGCATCCCTACTTTTAAATAATCGTTTAGGAGATACGCTATTTTATCAAATAGAGAGTAAATTATTCTGTACGTAATTTTAATCTTTTCAAGGTTATACGAGTACTCCGCATAATCTGAAGTATCTACCAAAACAATGTCCTTATCACCATAAGACTGGGATGGCAATCTAGTTCCTTCATAAAATAAAAATCTTGCAGTTCCGTATTCTTGTTTAATTTGATTAAATAATGTATGATATTTTGGAGTTGCGTTAAGTTCCACCGTCATACTTGGCAAATGGAGAAGATCATGTGAAGCTATTTCCAAGGGGCCTAAATCATTCAAAGAGTTGAGATATAAAGTGTTTTGAAGGCACCATTCTCTGTAAGACCTTAGCTTTTTATTTTTACCTAAATCAAATTCAAAAGATTGCTTGGAATCTAAATATTCCTTGGGCCATTGCCTTTCGATGTTTTCTAATAGTTTTTTAAAGGATTGATACGCATTCGGATGAAGAAAATTCTTATAGTTAAGTGTTTGTTTTAAATGTTTATAGGCATGGTAAACAAAAATAGTTTTATGAGAACTAGAGTAAAGGCAACCAGCGTAGCTAAAAAGTCCATGACCAATATTTCCTAATGCCATAGGAAAATAAGATATGACAGAAAGAGCTTTATTCCACCATTCCTGTGCATCAATAAAACGTCCGACATGGGAAAAATGATTACCTAAATTGGTGTAAACCTGACATTGAAGCTCTGATTTTTCTTTATTAAAATCTTCGATCGAAATACATTTCCTAAGATGGAAGAGTTCTTTACTTAGCTCTTGTTGGTCAAAGTCCCAACTTTCTGATTTTTCATATCGGGTGAAAAAGCGTCTGGAAGACCATCCGTTAGCAAGATAATAATGAAAACGAATAAGATCTGAATTAGAAAGGTTGCCGTCGGCAATTTTTAAGCTAAGCTCCAGTCCTTTATCAATTCCTTTGGGATTATTTAAGTCTAATGATAAGTCAAATAATTCTCCGATAAAATCAAGAATTTCAACATCGTTGAAATTTGTCGGATCAAGCTCTAGAAGTTGATCAAAAGATCTTTTGCTCATAATTTACGTTGTAATTCTGAAAAAATAGCGGTTAGAGTGGTGTCGATAACAATTACTTTACCAGACACCAAATCAAATTTAATAAATAACTTGTTATTAACTTTGATTCGCCATACTCGCTCACTTCAAACCTATTTGTGCACTGCCGAACGTGTTGAAAAGAAAACATCCCGCTAAGACTAATAACAGAAATTATTTCATAGCAAAAGACGAATTGAAACGGTCATATTATAACGATGTGATAATGCAGGAATACTTTTACAGCGGGAAATTAATACTTTTTAGTTCTGGTTGCTTCAGCTCATGCTTACTATCCATTTTCTTAACCAAGCGGGTTCTAAGCTTATCTAAGAATACTGTACGTTCCTTTTTTCGGTTGGAAATGTCGGTGTATTTATGGTAATAATATTTTAAATCGACCTGAAAAACATTTTGGAAGTAGAGAACTAAAGATTTGATTTGAACATCACCGTTATTGAAGGACCCGCATTCCACTAAAGCATAGAGTAGTTCTACCAAATCTGACTGGCTTCCAGTCCAAACGATCGGTGTATCCGGCTTAATTCTACAATCTCGATTTATTTCCTTGCACTTCGTCATTAGAAATTCCTGATACTGCTCATTTGCGATGACCTTCGATATCTTATAATCATGACTGGTCGAAAAGATTTCGTCGCCCTGAAAATCTTCTATTTCTGCGTAGACATCGAAATGTCCCCTTGTGAAATAGCATGTGTCGAGATGAGTTGAACCAGAACGGTAGTATTGATAAAAAGCTTGATTATGATCAAAGAAATGCTTAAGATCAGTTAACTGCGATGTTATAAATTCCGAAACGACCTGCTCGCTTCCGACAGGCTTTTTAATATGATAGTTATACACCTTGATGTAATAGATGTACTTACTATAAAATAGAGGTTTAATGATTTTAAAAAAATGAATTTCTTCATCAAGCGATTCAAAAAAGTAACCAGCTAAAAAACGCTTTAAGATTCCCAGTGCTTTTTTGCACAATGCTATTGCGTCTTTCAGTTGTTCACATTCCGAGGTAGGCTTTAAGGAAGTAGCGTATAATTCAGTTTCAAGGGCGTACAGTAGTCGATCAGAAAGATGCTTCATAATAATCTTCATTAAATCAACACGATGAGAGAATCATCAGTTGGTGGGTGATACATAAATTATTAGTGAAGGGCAAAATTGCTGAAAGAAATAAGGTCAGTAAATACTTATTTCGGCGGATTGATGTACTCAAAAAGGAGTATTCTATATGTTTTTTGTTGTAAACACTCAATCATCCGTTGTGATAGTCATTTCTGTCAGCGAAATAAGTCATCAAGGCGATTAATCGTCAAATATAAATTGTCGTATAGATTGATTAGTTTAGACGCGGGAAACATACGTTTTTGGATAACAGCCGATAAAATACGATTGGGCTACCTAGCGGTCTTGAAGTGATTAACTTTAGGTCGTTACCTAATTGTGGTATTTAATTATCAACAGAGTAGAAATAAATGGGAATATTAGAAATTTGCGTGCCTCTTATTGTCGCAATTTTTGGCGTTGCTTACCCCTTAACAATTAGTGAAATAGGGAATATAAACACAAAATATAGTTCTGAAAAGTTAAGTAACCGGTTAAGAAATGAAAAGGAATGGAAGATATTTAATATAGCACTATATATATCTTTGGGCTCGATTGCCGCTTATATATTTGGGAAAATTTTTCTATTTCCCATTCGGATTAACCATCTTTTAATTTGGACGATTTTCTGTTCCGCAAGCGCTCTGTCAGTTTCTTTCCTATTCTTTGTAAGGAAAATATTTGATTATAAAAGCGATGTTAATTTAAGAAATTATCTTCTAAGAGAAAACCAGTATAGTGATACGTTTGACGAACTTGCTGATCTGTTTGCATATTTCATTAAAAAAGATCCCGTATCAACAGACTACGAATTAGTGAGATATTTTTCATTAGCATTCGACAGCAGACGAAAAGCTCAGATAAATTCGAAAACCGGTGTAATTTACTTTGATGTAAAATACTTGAGCTTCATAACCCGATTTCATAACATTGTTTTAAAGTTGAATAGACATGAAGCGGTTCACTTGCAGTATAACATTTCAGGAGGAGAATGGTTGCTAGGACACGAAAGATATGGAAGGATATCTGAAGATACGTGGCGCGTTCTTTGGCGAAACTTGTCTACTGCAATCGAAAATAATAGACCTGATATTGCATTTCGATTCTGGAGAAATATCTATGATTATTATGATAAAATGCCAGTTGTATTGCCGGAGAATGTAGATGGACAAGTCATAAATAAAACCGTCGTTGACTTTCGACAAAATGAAAGACAAGACGTCATTGATTTTGTAACGGCTCTTGGTGGCTTGTTGTTTCATACCTCAAACTTGAAGGCAATTAATAAGATATTTTACTACACCCAGAGTGAGCCAGCTCGATATAAAATTCTTCCGGATACTATTAGAGATATATTAATACTTTATGGACAGTATTATAGTGGCGAGCAATTAAGATATGCACTAATTGACCTAAGTTTTCCATTCCCTGACGAGGAAGGAGTCAATTCGGCAGGCGTAATTTTTACAAATATCTTCAGTTACATTGTTCTCTTATATCTAAGGTTGTCAACAATTCATTCCCCATTCGTTAATTATGAACCGATGGAATATAAGGGAATGAACGGAAACCAAGTAAGTGCATTCTTGAATTTTCACGGCCATTTTAAGAATTCATTAGATTTTCTCACGAAAAATGACGCATTATTAAGAGATGTTTTTGGGATAAGGGAGTTTAGGCAAGACCCAATTGTGTATTTCGAACAAATTGTCAATCATTACGAGTAACCTTTGGATACTAATAATGTTCGGAGCTTGTTGTGTGGCAATTCGACTTTTACTATTCCGTTCATTCTCATGGATAGCCTAGATCACTCAATTTAACTTGTGTTCCAATTTATGAATCAACTCGATCCGATTATTGGAGTTCGTTTTTGCAAAGATATTCTGGACGTGTTTCTTAACAGTCGATTCCGAAATAAATAGTTCATTGGCTATGTCCCTATATTTATTCCCTTCCCGGAGCAGCCGAACGATTTCTATTTCCCGGTTGGTCAACTGGTAGTTTTGAGTATTCTCTTCAATGATAAACGTCCGATCACCATAGGAGGACAATTCAAGAAGTTGTTGGTATTCATTTCGGGCGGTCGTGACAGATTTCGATAAGAACATAAAAGTGATTATAACCAATCCGCCATTAGAGAACAGAACTTCTACAAGCTGTCCCCAGTCGTAGTAAGCTATCAAGGGCATGGCCGCCCAGGGAATCACCGCTGCATAAACCGCTATCACTTCGATAAAGCTATCCTCGTTCCGGTCCTTATATTTTATTTTTATCGCTTTTAATATTTCCCACAGAATCACGAATGCGTAGAAAAATGGAATGATTACCCCGTTTTTGACAGCGTAGTCGAGGTTGTTATTTAAGGAGTAGACCACGACAAAAAAGATGAGGAACGGCAGTAGGAAGAATAACAAAACTCCGTAGTTGGCATGGAATCGAAGGTTTTCGAGTTCGAAGGCCTTGTAAAAATAGTAAGGAATGTAGGAAGCCATCAAGAATCCGCTTCCATAGGCAATGCTGTTTTGAGCGGCAATTGGAATTTTAATATTGGGATCGGGGAATAAGCCTCCAGTAATATTGTAGATGATTAAGATTAAAAGCAGAATCAGGTAGTAAAGTCTTTGCTTCTCCTGAGGCCGCGAAAGAAAATAGATAAGCTGATAAAAAAACATCACAGATTCGAGAACGACGAAAATGAATGTTACTAGGAGCATCTCTGTACCAAAGACTTCCATATCGAGATAGTTTTGATTATTCCCTGTTCAAGAAATAGAGTTTATAGGATAGATTTAATTCATTATATACCTGGAATCCGAACTTTTCATACCAAGGGAGGTTGCTAAGCGTAGAAGTTTCAAGATATAAGGGTTTCTGTACTTTTTCGCTGTAGTAAATGATTTCCTCCATCAATTGAGAACCGATGCCTTTGCCCTGTTCTTGCGGATCTACACCAATAAACCATAAATAGTTCATTGGTTTTTGTGGTTGAAGTTTCTTGATACTAGATTCCCTCTTTAGAGCTTTCCCGATATTGGATACTCCGATACAATTCAGAATTAATTTAACATCGAGGAGCACCGACGAAAGATTCGTTTTCTTCGTTTCTGGATAAAGGATAAGTGCAACAGCATGCCGATCATCTGACAGAAAGATGTCTCCAAATTGATGGCAGACTTCAAAAGAATAATCCATTAAATATCTGATTCGGTTACTTTTCCTGTTTCCAGAATTTGCGATGTAATTTACGCTTTGGTTGTTCTCAAAGGATTTAGATAGGATATCTACAACCAGTTGTTTGTCGCCATAATTCGCTTTAATCATGATCTTTTTTTAATGAGATGGGTTCGAGCTAGAAGCCAAACAAAATTAGTTATTAATTAAATTACGTAGCTAAGCATTAATATTCAACGAGTTGACATGCTTTTTATTATCTATTACATTCTCATAGTGCGCATTTTCGAATTTCCTGGCTGATCCGAGTTATTTCCAGAGAAGGTCTCGTTCTGGCGATTCGATCCGAGTTCTGCCGCTAGTATTTCCTGAACATCCTGCTTTATTTGAAAGTAAGTCATCTCTACAATTTCCGAATCAATGGTTCGGATTTTCGGAATTGGTTTGAAGCTCGTCTCTTCCTTTTTTAGTCCACCGTGGTCATTTTGAATCTTATTGTGAAAAACTTTTAGATCAATTTCTGTGTGAGGATCATCGGCTACCATGCCTACAAATTCTCCCGAAGATAGCGTAGAAATTTTGGAGGCTGGTATCGCATAATCTAGCTGCGTTGATTTAGATAATGAAGTATCAGAGCTGTTAATTGAAATGCTTCTTCTTTGTTGTTGTATCTTGCCAAAGCGCTCGGATAAGTGTTTAGCAGTATCCCCGGTTACCTGTCCGGAAATAACATTTCCGACGATGTTTAAAATCACTTCGGCCTGCTCTCTTCCGTAGTCTTTTTTCAATTGACTATAATCTTGAACGGCCAGAGACGTAGCGACCTGATTAGATCTTGCAGTAGCGATCAGGCTGTCCATGTTGTTGAAGTAGATGGTAGGGAACTCGTCAAAAATTAAGCTACATTTCTGTTTGTCTTTTTGATTGACCAGTTTGATCATTCTGGAAATATATAAACTAAGCACAGCACCGTATACCTGTTGCTTTTGGGGATTGTTTCCAACGCAAATGATTTTGGGGTCATCTGGGTTATTTAAATCCAGGGAGAAGTCGTTTCCGGATAGAACATAATAGAGGGCGGGGGAAGATAGTTTCGCCATACTTATTTTTGCACTTGCTACCTGACCTTCCAATTGGTCAAAAGCCTCGTTCTTCCACGCTGATATAAAGGGGTTAATAAGCACTTCAATTTCGGGTTCCCGATTGAGAATCGCAAATAAGAATTGATACTCGACCTGCATCAACTCAATTACATGCGGTAAGGTGCAATAAATGCCGTCTTTGTACTTCCTCAAATACCAGATAACAGCAGTTAGAAAATTGATCGGAGATTCCACAAAGAAATCGCCTTGCTTTTTAATCCACTCCCTATTCAATCCTAACATAATGGTTCTCGCCGCTTCGGTTGCATCAGTGATGTCAGTCATGCCATTCGGATCAAGTGGATTGCAACGGTGCGTATGTGATAAATCATCAAAGTTGATCACGTAGAAGCTTGCCGGATTTTTGTCGTTCAATAGGGTATTATAAGCAATGCGTGTGAGATCATCGTATTTGAAATCATAGATAAACATAGAAAAGCCTTTCTTGATATGCTGAGAGATAATGTGCCGTATTGCGAAATAGGACTTCCCGGATCCAGGTGTTCCTAACACTAATAGCCCACGAAAAGGATTAATAATATTAATCCAGCTGTCGCGAAATTTTCCCTTGAAATAATATCGAGCCGGAAGATTGATTGAATATGGGTTGTCTAACTTCCGTTCCTCTTGCGGAAACGTTTCATTGTCCCTATTGAAAATATCGCCCATCAAATTGAATTTGATCAGTCTCGATAAGCGGGTACCGCTCGTTAAAACTAAAATATATCCCAGTGAGCAGATGGCGATGTAAAGCGACACAAGGGCTTTGAGGTTCAGATTTAGACGGAAACATAGTACGCTGCCAAAGAAAAGAGATATCGCCAAAATTCCGCATATAATCCAGGCCTTTGCATCCGTTTTCTCGTCTTTGCGGCCTTTCGCGCCAATCAAAGAAATTAGGAGAAGGCCAAGTGCTGCCGACTTACTCAAAACGGTTGATTCGAATATTTTAATATTTGATATGATTCGGATGACTTTATCAGTTATCTCCGAGGAAAGCCCTAGCTCGCTGAAGGCCACATAACAGGACAAATAAAAATGAATGATAAGTATGGCTATGGATAGCAATCTGGTAAAATCCAGAATCTTCCTTAAGCCCTGTTCGTTTTCTCCAGTTCTCATTTAATTGGAATTTAGTAGTGATCTCTTCCGTTTTTTCTTCCGCTTGTTCTGAAACATGCCCTCTGGCAGGGAGTTATTCTGCGGATCAACTTCCATTAAGGCGTCAAGTACATTTTTAGAATCAGAAGAGAATGGGATACCGTTCCGCTGATAGCCTTCGAATCGTACTGGTACAGGATGATTCTGTTTGCTTGTATTAGGTTCCGGATTGGAGGCGTTTGTCTTGCCGAACCACTGACTTAAAGCATTCGCACTATAGGACTTACCCAAGTCGCTCCCATTAAAAACCGATTTTGTGTTATGGTCAATGAACGTGACGCCGTACAGGCGACCTTCTTCATTTCTGCGAAACAATACATTAATCCCTTTTGAAGATAAGGCCTGTTGGAAACCAGCAGGACTTGCTTTTGCTTTCATGACTTGATCGATAGAGGTCTTGAGCTGACCTTTCTGGGTAGACTTTCGTTTTTTATTCGATTCAAATTTCCTCTCCAGGCTCTTTAGCGTAGGAGAACTGTAAATGCTACTGGCCTTGATCGGAATTCCAACCTTTCGACCCTTCTCATCAAGTGCCCAATACAATAACCCGTTCTTAGCATACATGGTAGAATTTTTAGAACCACGATCTGCCACAACGTTAAAACATGATAGTGCTGCGTTAAATTCTGAAAGACTTGAAAACTTGTAAGTGCTCACTACACCTTGCACCACATTAGAGATTGCCCTTTTAGTATCGTCTGTCCCATAGTTGACTTTTGACAATCTCTGATTCTCCGTCTTTCGTAACTCGGCTTGCTTTGCAGGAATCAGCCCATACTGTATTTCAATTGCCTTACGCGCTTCCTCTGATTTCGTTTTTCCCAAGTTGTGCAGGCTTATCCGTTTACCGGTAGATTTGATATTTGTGGTGACGATATGGATATGAGGATGACCAGCATCATTGTGCGCATAAACCAGATAGGGTTGGTCTTGAAAGCCGATTTCATTCATATACTGGTCAGCAATTTCGATTAGCTTTGAATCCGAAATTTGTTCGCCTACCGCGAAGTTGAGCGAAATATGAACCGAGTTAGTTTTGCTTCGTTGATTGGACATCGTCAGATTAGTAAAGCGTTGTAACTTGTCGTAAAAATTGAGATGTTGCAGTTCTTTATGAAATCCATATTGCCCAATGAGTTCAGCCTTTCCCTGATTCACTTTGCGTTCATTATAGTTTAGTGCGCCTGCTATGTTCCTTCCGCTCATGATTTTTGCGACCATATTTCCGAATAGTTATTCAGTTTGTCCTTGATTTCTCTCATAGACGGTTCAAGCTGATCCCTAAGAACAGTCAAGGCTTCTTGCCACAATTTGGCATCCGGCATACCCATTACGCTATTAAGTTTATGCACGGCCTGATTGAAATTATTTCCAATATAGTTCAGTTCTCTTCTAAGCTTGATCAGTTCCTCCAACATGTCATCCATGGACTTATCGCGGTATGTAAAGATTACCGGCTTCTGAAGCAAGACGTTTCGGTTGTACTCACTCATATATTGGAACATCGATTTTCGGAACCGTTTTTCAAGGAGCTTAAACTCATTCGGCTTCAACCTAATCAAAATTACCCTGGAACGATTTTCATCCGTATTTGCCATAATTTGTCATTAAAGAATGCGACTTCGGAGGATATTTTTACCATGACAGATCCTGACTTCGGAAGGGCGGTCAATTTCCGTTTGTATTACAAACGTACATCTTGCTGATTGCAGAAAACGACGCAATCTACCTTCAAAGATCCTTCAATTTCAAGGGGTCATCAGCTTCGATTTGCTTCGGAGATATGGACGGTTTTTTTGCCTTCTCCACATCCAATCCAAAGCCTTCCCTCGCCAGTTCTTAACCGGAATTCCTTTCGTTCCTGTCCAGTGCCGGGCCGAGTATTCTTTGAAAAAGGATTCGGCATCCTCGTGGCCGAAACCTTTTTGATCAAAGAAAATGGTTACTTGTACAAAACAAGGAATATCAGTATTCGAGTTCTTAGCCACATCGTCAAGTTTTAATACATATCTTCCTTGTTGCATTTCTTGGCTTCCATCATGGCGTGAATATCTTCATAGTCATAGTAGATGGATCCACCGATTTTGGTAAAGGGTAAAGTTCCGGTATCGCGAAGTGTTTGAAGGAAGCCGTGGGATATTCCAAGTAGTTTTTTAACCTCAGTAGACTTTAACCATTTTTTGCCGGGCTGGCCTTTGCTTTCTTTGATGATCTGCTTTATTTCATTCAGTATTTCATCCTTGAAGTTTTCTAAATCGCCTATGGTTAGCAATTGATCTTTTGTTGGAAGAAGAGACCGTACTCCTTTCTTTTGTTGTTGAGATACTAGTGTCATAATTCATTGTTTTTGAATTACAAAAGAAGAAAGGAAGCGTATTGTAAGTTCACACCTTGTTGGTGAGGTGTGTGTTTTTAATGATTTTGGAACCCGCATTCTTTTGAAATCAGCAAAGGTCTCACGTTCACTTCACCAGTAAAGAGCTTTCACGGCATAAATTCTCCCTCGTTCCTCAGTCCGATTTATTCCATGTTCTCTTGACAGGTTCATTCACTTAGGAGAGGGGAGCTTTATCAAAAGGAATCCGAGGTTTTGCGTCTAAAAATTTAATGAAAGTTAAAAAGGCCGCCCTTACTTGGGCAGCCTCATGAGATTTAAGAGAAAATTGATGTTTCTACTAGCTTAGTCCACTTTCTTATTCTGAATTCTTACTGCATTTAAAATTGCCACTAAAGCTACTCCAACATCAGCAATCACCGCCTCCCATAAGGAAGCCACGCCGCCAGCTCCTAAAGCAAGGACAATAATCTTAACGGTCATTGCAAGGATAATGTTTTGCCAGACGATATGCCTAGTTATTTTACCAATCCTAATTGCTGCTGCTATTTTTGTAGGCTGATCGTTTTGAATGACCACATCCGCTGTTTCTATTGTCGCATCGCTACCTAACCCTCCCATAGCGATACCAACATCGGCCAAAGCGATGACGGGTGCATCATTTATCCCATCACCTACAAAAGCTAATTTATCAATTGAACTCCTTAGCGCTTCCACCCTTTCAACTTTTCCATCAGGTAACAGACTTCCGTAAGCTTCGTCAATACCTAATGTACGGGCTACCTGATCAACAACCGTCTGCTTATCACCTGATAGCATTATTGTTTTGATTCCCATGCGATGCAAATCACTAATTGCTTTTTGAGCGTCCTCTTTGATTTCATCTGCAATGGTGATATAACCAACATATTCTTTATCAATTGATAGCACTACAATTGTGTCAACGATTTGCTCTACTTCTTTCGGATAAGGGATGTTGAATTTTTTCAATAGTTTCACATTTCCTGCCAGCACATCTTTTCCATCGATAAGCCCTTTTAGTCCATGTCCTGCAACTTCCTCAATATTATCGGCTTTAAGATCTTCATAACCGTCATGAGCATATTCAGTCACCGCTTTTGCAATTGGGTGGGTTGAATATTTTTCTATTGCAGCTGCGATTTTTATTAATCTATCTTTTTCGATGCCAATAGCAACCACTTCTTTTACTTTAAACACTCCTTTGGTTAAGGTTCCTGTTTTGTCCATAACGACCGTTTTAACTTGAGTCATTACGTCCAGAAAGTTCCCACCTTTAAACAAAATTCCTGTTTTAGAGGCAAGTCCAATCCCGCCGAAATATCCTAAGGGTATAGAAACTACCAATGCACATGGACAACTGATCACTAGAAAAACAAGCGATCGATATACCCACTCTTGAAATACATAATCGCTTACGAAGAAGTAAGGAATTATGACCAAGGCAACTGCAAGAAAAAATACGATCGGAGTATAAATTTTCGCAAATCGGGAAATGAAGAGCTGCGTTTGCGATTTTCGGGATGTGGCATCTTGCACCATTTCCAAAATTTTGCTCAATTTACTGTCTTTGAACAATGCTTTAACTTTTACTTCCGCAGGAGTATTCAGGTTAATCATACCAGCCAATACGTTTTCCCCTTCATAAAGCGTGTCCGGCTTGCTCTCTCCAGTAAGAGCAGCGGTATTGAAAGAGGCATTAGCCGATATTAATTCGCCATCCAGTGCTACTTTCTCACCGGGCTTTATTTGGATGCGCTCTCCAAGTTCTACATTCGAAGGATGAATCGTTTCTGCTTTACCGTTCCTTATGACCGTAACCTCATCCGGGCGGATGTCCAACAATGCCTTTATATTTCCTTTGGCTTTTTGCACAGCTGAATCTTGAAACCATTCGCCGATTTGGTAGAATACCATCACAGCGACCCCTTCTTCATATGAGCCGATCAAAAAAGCCCCAATCGTTGCCACGCTCATCAGCACAAACTCATTAAAAAAATCACCTCGCTTTGACTTTCTCCAAGCAAGGTCTAATACATTTTTACCTGCTAACCAATAGGCAATCAGGTTAACAATCAACAAGGGGATGGAGGGCAATTTATATTCAAACCCATACTGTCCTACCAATAAAATTACCAAGATGGCCAATGCCGTCAATAAATTTACATGGGCTTTCCATCCTGATTTTTCGACCGAATGGTCATGTACGTCTTCTACTGTTTGCTCAGTTGTTTCCATGGTTTCTCTTTTAATGTCCGTGGCTATCTCCTGTGTCCATCATTTTCGCTAAAATGAAAAAGGCGCCTTTGTTCGCGATCTTGGCGTTTTTATCAATCTCTTGAACAGGGGTTATTTGGGTGTACCCCACATCGGATTTTGTAGTGATAACCGGTACCCGTATAAAGGTGATTCCCTGATGTTCGTCCTCAACCAAATCATTCTTGGATTCGTCCTCATGATCCTGTACGATGAAGATATAATCTTTTCCATCTTGGTTCACAACCGCCTCAGTTGGGACTGCATCAACGGTGGATTTATCAAAGCCTACATTCGCTATTATATTCATCCCATCAATTAAACCAACTTTCCCACCTGTAACTTCGGCATGCACAATGATGGTTTTGCTGTTGTCTTCAAAGGAAGAACCAGTGGAGAAAATACGGGCAGAATACCGCTTTTCCTGATTATTGGTCAAGTAAAAATCAAGGTCTTGCCCAACTTTAAAACGTGGAAGATCTTTTTCATACACATGTAAATCAACATGAATCTTACTGTTATCGATGATCTCGGCAATTGGGGTACTTGTATCTACATAACTGCCTATCTGTACCAAAGAATTACTTAAAACGCCGCTTATTGGAGCCAATACATATAAACTTGTAACGAGGTTTCCATTGCTTATGTCAGAAGTGTTTATTCCCATCATCTGCAACTGCTGTTTCAGGGATGCTTTTCGGGTGCTTAATGCGCGAAACTCAGTTTCTGCACGTTGAAGATTCTTTAGGGCACCCGCTTTTCCTTCATAGAGTTCTTTTTGTCTTCTATATTCCGTTTCGGCTAGGGTGCTTTCGGTAGTCAGATTGAGGTAATCTTCCTGCATCTTTATGTAATCCGCATTCGTGATGGATGCGATCCGTTGTCCTTTTTTAACAGCACTCCCGGGCTGGATGTAAATCTCCTTTATTATACCGGGATAAAGGGTCGTTGCGTTTGCCTTGTTCTGATTGGGCACACTTAATTCCCCGTTAATCTTTAAGCCGTCCGATAATGATTTTTGTTCAATTTGACCCAGCTGAATACCAACTGCCTTTATTTGCTCATCGGTTAGAAAAACAGAATTCGGAATCTCTTCATGGTCTTCAATCGGATTCTCTTCGTTCCTGTTGTTGGGTTGTTCGTTCCGGCAAGAAACGAGGAAAAGAATTAAAAAGATATTTATAATGATAATTGCTTTCATTTTCGTTATTGATTAATAAAATAAAGATAATTTATTTGCGCTTGATTATAGGCGTTTAACGCCTTCAAGTAGCTTTCCCTCAAGGAAACAGCCTGGGTAAGGAATTCACTAAACTCTGAAAAACCGATTTCGCCACTCCGATAACTAAGACTAGAAGACGAAATGATCTGCTTTGCCTGTCTAAGTCCAGAATCCTCATAAAACTGAACCATCGCCAATTGTTTTTGCATTTCTGCATTTGCTTGTTCTTGTCTTGATTTCAATGTAATGACCTGATAATCGAGTTTTTGCTTTTCAACGTCCTTTTGCGCTTCCGCCGCGCGTACTCGATTTTTTGCTGCCTTGGCCCCAAAAAGGGGAATGCCCATAGTGACTGAAAACCCCGACAAGGGGTTATCGACCCCATATAGCTTTTGTGAAAAAGCCCTTACAGAGAAATCAGGCATATTGGTGTTTCTTTGAATTTTTATTTCCGATTCCGCAATTTTGGTGTTTTGTTGCTGAATTGCGATAGTCGGATGAATACCGCTAGAGGCATTAGCTGCGAGCTGGATTTTCTCCAAGGGTTGATCTATCACCACAAAACGTTCGTCCTTATTCAATAAAACCATAAGCTGCTGTTGAAGCAAGACAATGTCCTGATCGTTCTGCTTCCTGAAAGCCTGCATTTCATTCATTTTCACTTCAGCTGCGATCATTTCCATTTCGGCAACATCACCAGTAGAATACCGCAATTTTGCAGCTTGAAATGCCTCTGTATAAATGCTGTCCAATTGAATTAGTAGCTTCCCTTTATCCTGGAGATACCACAATTCATAGTATGTCTGACGGACATCTCTTTTAATGGTGGCTTTTAATACCTCCCTGTCCAATTGGACAGATTTAAGTTGTTGATTGTAATATTCTTTCCTTGCAGCATAGAGTCCTGGCCACTGAATATCCTGGGAGATACCAATTTTCAGCTCACCATTATCCCCAGGTCTATAATCATCATTCTCTACGAAAAAGCCAGTATGGGCAAGCTGTGAAGATGACTTTACATCAAAGGCAGCTTTTTGAGTTTCTGCATCATTGATGGTAAACTGTAAATTGGCGGTCAAAGCAGTATCGATGGCTGCCTGAAGAGTCAAACGCTTCGGTGTCTGTTGCGCAAGTGCAGGTAAGGTAAAAGTACACAGGGCTACGACCAAAGCGATCAGCATTTTTGGATTCATTGTGATTTTCTTTTTTCCTGAAAAAATAAGGTAAAGGCACGGAATGACAATCAGGGTTAATAACGTTGCGGTGATAAGACCACCGATGACCACCGTTGCCAATGGCCGCTGTACCTCTGCACCCGCTCCTTGGCTTAAGGCCATGGGTAAAAATCCCAATGAAGCAACCGAGGCAGTCATCAATACAGGACGCAACCTGATTTTAGTTCCTTTCAATACCCGGTGAAGAATATTGGTGAATCCGTCTTTTTCCAGCTGATTGAAAGTCGCTATCAATACGATTCCATTTAGCACAGCGACACCAAACAGTGCAATAAATCCTACCCCGGCGGATATGCTAAAGGGCATTCCGCGCACCATCAATGCCAGCACTCCACCAATTGCACTTAGAGGGATTGCGGTAAAAATCAATAATGCCTGCGTTACAGAATGAAAGGTAAAATACAGTAAAGCGAAAATCAAGAGCAAAGCTAAGGGAACGGCAATCATCAACCGGTCTGAGGCCTCTTTTAGATTTTGAAAATTCCCTCCATAGGTATAATAATACCCTTGAGGCAGTAAGTCGCTTTCTTGCAACTTATTCTGAATATCCTCTACCACACTCTCAACATCCCGGTCTTTCACATTAAAACCGACGACAATTCTTCTTTGTCCGTCTTCCCGGGTAATTTGTGCAGGCCCCTCTTTTAAAGATACGACTGCTACTTGCGATAAGGGAATTTGGTTTCCATTGGGTATGGATATCAACAAGTTTCCAACGTCGTCAATAGAACTCCTATGAACGCTATCAAGTCTTACTACCAAATCAAATTTTCGCTCATCTTCAAAAACCACACCAGCCTTTTCACCGGCAAAAGCAGTTCGGAGACTTTGGTTTACTTCATCAACGGTTAATCTATAATTGGCCATACGGTTTCGGTCATAATCTACGTTGATCTGCGGCAAACCGGAAACACGTTCGATTCCAGGATCGGTAGCACCTTCGACCGATTGAATGATAGCCGCTACTTTAGGGGCTAAGGAAGCTAAGGTGTCAACGTTTTCACCGAAAATCTTTACCGCTACATCCTGACGGACACCGGTCATTAATTCATTGAATCGCATTTGAATAGGCTGTGAAACTTCAAAGAAGACACCAGGAATAACCTCAAGCTTCTCCATCATCTCTGATGCTAATTGTTCATAGCTTTTCTGATCAGCCCATTCCTTTTTAGGTTTCAAGGTAACAATCAGATCTGTCGTCTCTAATGGCATCGGATCGGTGGGTATTTCAGCACTTCCTGTTTTTCCAACTACTGTTTTTACTTCCGGGAAGGTTTTTAGAATTCGTTGCGCCTGCATGGAAGTCTCGATGCTCTGGCTAAGAGAACTGCCCTGTGGCAGAATGCAATGCAAGGCAAAATCACCTTCCTGTAATTGGGGAATGAATTCACCTCCCAATCGGGAAAACAGAAACAGGGAGAAAATAAAAATAGATGTAGCAATAACTACAACAATATATTTTATCCGGATTGCTTTTTTTATAACCGGCATATATAGCTTTTGGAGATAAGCCATCATTTTGTCGGAAAAAGTGCGCTTGTCTGATACCTTTTTAGAAAGAAATAAGGCACTGATCATTGGTATATAAGTGAATGACAGAATAAATGCGCCCAAGATGGCAAAACCTACTGTTTGAGCCATGGGCTTAAACATTTTCCCTTCTATTCCCACCAAAGTCAGGATAGGCAAATAAACGATCAAGATAATGATCTCACCAAAAGCTGCACTTTTTCGTATTTTAGAAGCTGATAAATAGACTTCGTGATCCATTTGCTGCTGTGTCAAGGGATTCCTGTTTTTACGTAATCCTAAGTGGTGCATGGTGGCTTCTACGATGATGACAGCACCGTCAACGATCAATCCAAAATCAATGGCTCCCAGGCTCATCAAGTTTGCACTCACCCCAAAGACACGCATCATTCCCAAAGCAAACAACAAGGAAAGTGGGATTGCTGAAGCAACGATTAATCCTGCCCTTAAATTGCCCAGAAAAAGCACCAATACGAAGATCACAATGAGCGCACCTTCTACCAAATTGGTTTCAACTGTTCTGATCGCCCTGTTAATCAAATCTGTACGATCAAGAAATGGCTCGATAATGATATCGTCGGGCAATGATTTTTGGATAACCTCTATTTTCTCTTTTACATTCTTTACCACTTCGGCAGTATTTGCACCCTTTAGCATCATTACCATTCCGCCCACTGCTTCTTTTTCGCCATTATAGGTAAAGGCTCCATAACGTGTGGCATGTCCAAAATCTACGGTTGCTACATCTCCAATAAAAAGCGGAACATCTCCTGTAGTCTGTATGGGTATATTCTTAATATCCTCAATGGAAGTAATGAGACCAATCCCGCGGATGAAATAAGCGTTTGGCTTTTTTTCAATATAGGCGCCACCTGTATTTTGGTTGTTTTTTTCGAGAGCTTCGAAGACATCGGAGATGCTAACACCCATGGCACGCAAACGGCTGGGGTCAATGGCTACTTCGTACTGCTTCAGATAGCCACCAAAGCTATTCACCTCAGCTACTCCAGGGGTGCCGTATAATTGCCTGGCTACAATCCAATCCTGCATGGTCCGTAGCTCCATGGCAGAGTATTTATCTTCTGACCCCTCGGTAGGATGCAAAGCATATTGGTAGATTTCACCTAGTCC
Organism: Albibacterium bauzanense; assembly: GCF_004339765.1. Taxonomy (GTDB): domain Bacteria; phylum Bacteroidota; class Bacteroidia; order Sphingobacteriales; family Sphingobacteriaceae; genus Albibacterium; species Albibacterium bauzanense. The sequence goes on from NZ_SMGO01000003.1 coordinate 439,970, forward strand.
TGTGCTAACCGGACCCAGCTCAGGCCTGCCCACACCTTCCGGAAGCTCTTCTTCTGCCTCCTGAAGTTTTTCGTTTATCTGTTGTCTGGCAAAATAAACATCTACCTTTTCTTCAAACACAACCGTGATGACGGAAAGTCCAAACCTTGAAACAGAGCGCATTTCAACAAGATCTGGAAGATTGGCTAAAGTCTTCTCAATAGGATAAGTTACAAATTGCTCCACTTCCTGAGTAGCCAAAGTAGGTGTGACGGTGATGATCTGCACCTGATTATTGGTAATGTCAGGCAAAGCGTCAATAGGTAATTTGGTGGCACTCCATGCACCCCAAACAATCAGCAAAAGCGTAAAAAAGCCAACGACTAATTTATTCTTAATGCTAAAAGCAATAATTTTATTAAGCATAAAAATATTTTTGAATAATAAATAAATGATAACGCTACTGAATGGTAGGTTACAATGAAAATCTTTATTTATTAAACAAGCTTAGGCGGCTGCCAAATGGAATGTGCGGTTAGTGGTAACCTCGCATTGGAATAGTTGATGTTTATATCCCGATGCTCTTCATTAATCTTAGTCGGGTAAACGTTGTTTGATTTCAACATGGAAATACTGCAACAACTGCAGGAGCAAAATGGAGTACATGCTTCCTCTGTATGCGATCCTTCCGAACTATGATCCGCGATTGAAATGGAGGATGGTTGAGTGGAATTTATTTTACAGTCTTTTTTATCTCCGCAAGGTGCTAGGGAAAGCAATACCATATAAAGGGCGATAAAAGATGTAAATAATCTCATTTGGTACAAATATAAAAAAAGATTAGTATACAAGCATATATTTTATATAAAGTCGGACGCGTTCGGGGGATAAGGTTCTGAGATACGCCCAAAGAAAAAAGCGTTGCCAACTGACAACGCCTTTCTCAACCACTAAACTAAAACTAAAACTAAAATCTGGACATTTCTAATAAATAAGGGTCAACCCAATGCCCCAGCCCATATCACTATCATAATGGCTCGAAAGAGCAGTGTGCTTGGTCAATATATATTTAAGTCCTCCCATATATTCTTTGTCTGTGTTGACCGAAAATGCGCCTCTCAACCGTGGAGCTAACGGAATGTCTTCTCTACGTAACTGTAAACGAACAATGCCATCCGTGAAAACTTCCGCCTGAAAATCTATAAGCATGGGTAACGTGTAAACAAATCCCGCGCTTAGAGCAGTTCTCTCATTTTTAGAGCTTTTCTGGCCAAAGACGTTTTTTTCAATCTCATGACTTCCGAACTCTCTATATCTCCAACCGAATCCCACAAAAGGCATAAACCATTGCATCTTTCCAATGTATCTTCCAATACGCGCTTCAGTTTCGTATCCATGTTTGTCATTATAACCTAGTCTCCATTCTGCCCCAAAACTCCATCTCGCATTTTGTAACATAGCCTGTCCATCATTACCGTTCGTTGCGAAATCATTTTCTGCCATAAAGTGTAGTTGGTTACTTTCTCTTTGGAGCTTTTTATACGCATATTGTTTATCGGGGAGCTCAGGGTTTTTATAATCTCCGACTTCGAATACACGGTTCATGCCTGCCATCATATGATATAGAATGTGGCAATGAAAGAACCAATCTCCTTCGGTATTCGCAGCAAATTCTATGGTGTCTTTTTCCATAGGCATGATATCAATTACATTTTTCAGCGGTGATTGAACCCCATGACTATTTAGGACCCTAAAATCAAATCCGTGAAGGTGCATAGGATGGCGCATCATGGAATTATTAATAAGCGTTATTCGAAGGATCTCGCCCTTTTTTACCGGGATTTTATCTACCTCTGAAAGCACCTTATTGTCCAAGCTCCATACGTATCTATTCATGTTGCCTGTTAATGTGAAAGTGATTTCTTTAACGGGCTGGTCTTTGGGTAATTCAGTATTATAGGGTGATTTGAGCATGTCGTAATTTAAAGTTACTATGTCAGTATCTCCCATATCATGACTAGAATGATCCATTGCCTCATCCATTTGCATCTTATTGTCCGCTTGATCGCCGGTAATTTCTGGATACATGACGGTATTCATGTCCATTTTCTGAAGGCTCATGTTCATTCCCATATCTTTCATATCACCGTTCATTTTCATCATGTCGTTCATCATTTTCATCCCTTCGAAGTACCTAAGCTTAGGTAGTGGCGGATGAGCTTGTTTAACACCTTCCCCAATAAATATTGAGGTCGATTTTGTACGATCTTCTGGCGTTACCAAAAGTTCGTAGGAAGCATCTTTTTCTGGGATAGTTACGACGATATCATACGTTTCTGAAACACCTATGATCAATCTATCGACTTCAACAGGTTCGACATCATTACCATCATTGGCAACCACCATGAATTTCCCTCCTGCGTAATTCACCCAAAAATAAGACGAGGCCCCTCCGTTGGATATTCTTAATCTTACTTTATCACCTGCTTTAAACTGAGAAAGTTGTTGTCCGTCTGCACCATTGATTAAAAATTTATCATAATACACATCACTTACATCCATGGCAAGCATACGTTTCCATTCATTTATTACTTTAGTTTTGAAATGCCCCTCTTTTATAGCATCAAAATAGCTTTGCGTGGATCCTTTTTTTATAGCGAACCAGTCATTGGCGTTATGCAGCATCCTATGGACATTATCAGGGTTTAAGTTCGTCCACTCACTTAGAATCAAAGGTACGGTCGGGAGGTCATCAATACCTTTTCTAAACGTTGGATCATCCTGACGCTTTTCCATTATAAATGAACCATACATGCCTATCTGTTCTTGTAAGCCTGAATGGGAATGGTACCAATGAGTTCCGGTCTGAATTATCGGGAAACTATAAGTATATGTTGAATGAGGTTTGATTGGCTTCTGTGTAAGCCAGGGTACACCATCCTCCTTGTTGGGTAACATCACACCGTGCCAGTGCAACGAAGTTTCTTCATCCATCATGTTATGCACAACGATGACAGCGGTATCCCCCTCTGTGAAAGTAAGTGTAGGCATTGGAATTTGTCCATTAACGGCAATGGCTCTTATCGGTTTTCCCCCGAAGGTTACTACGGTATCTTTTACATAAAGATCATACTTTACGACTTTCCCACCTTTAGTATTTTTTAGGGGAAGAACAGGAATGACCTTTTGGTCTTTTGCATCCATATCCATTTTTCCATGAGTACCGTGCATTTCATTGTTATCTTTTAGCACCAGTTTCATGCCACATTTCGGACAATTTCCTGGTTTATCCGAAATAACTTCGGGGTGCATAGTGCACGTATATAACTTCTGATTTATGCTTTCCTCAACCTTATGAGAATAATCACCGCTTTTCTGGTTTGAAACCTCGGGTAAATGCTCTGTTTGAGCGTACAAACCTAGGTGTATCAACATCAGTGCTGATAGGAATGTATATATTTTAGTTTTCATTTGTATATGTTTTATTCCTTAATAATACCCTTTACCTAATCTATGTTTGATTTTTTATTTCGTCTGCATAAACTAGCAGACTCCCAAATTATATTAGGTATCCTACTTTCGCTAATACCTAAGTCCCCTAATATTTCCGCATTTAAACTTTGACAAAGCACAATATTCATGGCCAACAATTTTCGCTTTTCTCTTTGTGAAAGCGATACAATCGATGTTACCGGGTGTAATCCCAATTTGTCAATCCTGTCTTTCAGACTACTATTAAGTGGAAAATCCCAGGACATCATTTTTAAATCCGAACAGGTGCCATAAGTAATTGCATCCGTAGAAAACCTTGTGTTGGTAACCAGCCATCCGGAAAACTTTCTTGGCAAACTAGCGTCATCTTGTTCGAATTCTCGCTCTATATCCCAAAATCTTGCCCGAACATATAAGGAATGCTGTACACTACAGTACGACTTTTGGGTTGAGTGAAATTTACATTCCATCATGTTCAACTCGAATGTGTTTTCTGCAACCACATCAACTTCATGATCTACGCATTTACCCGATACGGTAATTCCTGTTTTTACAGTATATCCCTCCGCTATAAAAAGCGAACCAACATATTTCTCAAATGGAAACCCCGACGGTCCCAGTGCAAAGATTGCTTTCTTTAAATTATATCTGCCAGCCAAGGACTTGTCCATTCTTTTAAGGTTTCCAAATACACTTTCGTAGATTTTCTTTGTTGAAATCCCTTCATAAAGAACTTTGTACGTTTGCTGTAGAACTAAGGTGATAGCCCGCTCGTCAGCTCCCACTTTGCGTAGAACCTTTATGATTTTGTTGGGATCAAAAGGTACGATCCGTCCATCGCTTTTCGTTACCATTATTTGAGGCAGGGCGTTTTCCATTCTGATGTCTATAAGTTTAGATTCATTTTTTATTAAGCTTTAGTAAAGTTGCATTAAATGCGACGACGATGGTACTAACGCTCATTAGAACTGCACCCATAGCCGGACTCAATACAAAATTGGGGTACAGTATACCAGCTGCCAGGGGAATGGCGACTATATTATAACCGACAGCCCAAATCAGGTTCTGTATCATTTTCCGATAGGTCCTCTTTCCAAAGTCTATCAATTTTACAACATCCCTCGGGTCACTGTTTACCAGAATAATATCTGCTGTCTCAGCGGCCACGTCCGTCCCGGAACCAACGGCAATCCCCACATCAGCCTGCGCCAAGGCAGGAGCATCATTCACGCCATCGCCCGTCATGGCAACAATTTCACCCTTGGCTTGAAATTCTTTTACTTTCTCTTGTTTGTTATGTGGAAGGACATTGGCTAGAAATCCATCCAGTCCTAATTTGTTAGAAACCGAAGCTGCAATTTTCTCATTGTCGCCTGTTAAAAGAAATGATTTTATTCCCATTTGTTTTAGCTGACGTATGGCTTCCTGAGAACCTTCTCTTATACGATCCGCGAGTGTGATAATACCTATTACCTTGCCATCAATAAACACATAATTTATTGTTTCTGTATCCTGATCGATTTCCGAAGGGACGGTTGGTTTATCAATTTTATTTTCTGTAAAATAATTTGGTCCCGCCGCAACAATTTCTTTTCCGTTCACCGATCCTTTTACGCCAATGCCTTGCATGTATTGAAAACTGTCAGATTTCCATAGTTGAAGCTCTTTTTCTTTAAGAAGCCTGATCATGCCCTTTGCAATGTGGTGTTCGGAATTTTGCTGTACAGCCGCTGCATATTGGATGATTTCATCTTCGGTGAAGTTATCTAAAGCAATGACCCGTTGCACTTCATGTGAACCCTCGGTTAATGTTCCGGTTTTATCAAAGATAACAGTCGATAAATTTCGGGTAATCTCAAACGCGGTCCGGTTCCGGATAAGCAGCCCATTGGTTGCAGATAAGGTAGTCGAAATAGCAACCACCAAAGGAATCGCTACGCCCAGCGCGTGGGGGCAAGCGGTTACCATTACCGTTACCATTCTTTCCAGCGCGAATGCTAAATCTCCACTCGTGTTATACCAATATCCAAATGTGGCGACACCGACTCCAATCGCAATGAAAGTAAGCCATTTGGCAACTTTATCTGCAAGGTTTTGAGTATTCGACTTGGCGGTTTGTGCATCTTGTACAAGGTTAATAACCTTATTTAGATACGTATCTTTTCCTACCCCTGTCGCTTTTATTTTCAGAGCTCCATCCCCGTTAATGGCTCCAGCTATAACCTTTGACTTTGCTTCCTTTTTTATCGGAACACTTTCACCTGTCAGCATACTTTCGTTTACATAAGAAAGCCCTTCAATCACATCGCCATCTGCCGGTACTTTCTCTCCGGGTTTGATAATGACAATGTCGTTGTTAGCCAATTCGTCGAGCCTTACCTTACGTGCTTCACCGTCTCTCTCTACCGTCACCTCGTTTGGAAGGAGCGCTACCAAGGTTTGAAGGGCTTTGGACGCTGCCATCTGCGAACGCATTTCCAACCAGTGTCCAAGCAGCATAATCACGATCAACGTTGCCAATTCCCAGTAGAAATCCATCCCTTGAAGGCCAAATACGACTGCCGTTGAATAAAAATAGGCCACTGAAATAGCGATGGCTACCAAAGTCATCATCCCAATGGCTCTCGCCCTAATTTCCCCAACCATCCCTTTCAAAAAGGGCATCCCGCCGTACAGATATATTAAAGTCCCCAGGACAAACAGTACGTATTTGTCACCAGTAAATTCCAGATTGAATCCAAACCATTCTTGGATCATGTGTGAAAGGGCGAGGATAGGAACAGTAATAATTAAACTGACCCAAAACCTTTTCAGGAAATCATGTGTATGATGTCCTTCATGTTTATCATGTTGGTGTGCGGAATGCTGCTGCTCCCCGTGTTCATGGTGTTTGTGGTCGTGGCTACGAGCTTTTCCAAACGGAACTAAAGCCATCCCGCATAATGGGCATTTCCCCGGCTCATCTTTGAGTACCTGGGGGTGCATTGGACAAACGTATTTTTTCATAACAAAAGATTTAGAATTCAATATTTTATAATATGCGTTGGAGAATATGATAGATTTTTAAATAGCCACTTACGCAATTGTAATTTTATCGTCCAAATAAACTCTTTGGACCGCATTGATTAATTCAACCCCTTCAACGAATGGTTTTTGAAATGCCTTTCTTCCCATAATCAACCCAGTTCCTCCTGCTCGTTTATTGATTACAGCCGTTGTAACTGCTTCAACTAAATCAGACTCGCCTTTGGATCCACCTCCTGAATTGATTAATCCTATTTTGCCCATATAGCAATTGGCCACCTGCAATCTGCATAAGTCTATAGGATGGTCTGTGGTAAGCGCTTCATACATCACATCGTCATACTTTCCAAATCCTATTTCTCTAAATCCAAAATTGTTGGTTGGTAGTTTTTGTTTGATTATATCTGCCTGAATAGTCACACCCAAATGATTGGCTTGTCCTGTTAGATCTGCAGCCTCGTGATAATCTTCCGTTTCGGTTTTAAAAGCATCATTACGGGTATAGCACCATAAAATGGTTGCCATTCCCAAACTATGTGCTTCTTCGAAGGCTTCAGCTATTTCTTTAAGCTGCCTGTTGCTTTCTTTTGAACCAAAATAAATGGTGGCACCCACGGCAACTGCTCCCATATCCCAAGCTGATTTAACCTTTCCAAATAGTGTTTGATCATATTTAGTTGGATAAGTAAGCAGTTCATTGTGATTGATTTTTACAACAAATGGGATTTTGTGTGCATATTTTCGGGCGTTCAACCCCAATACACCAAACGTAGATGCCACACCGTTACAACCAGCTTCAATGGCTAGTTTTATTATATTCTCGGGGTCAAGATAGTCACGATTTTTATAGAACGAAAAAGCGGCACTATGTTCAATGCCTTGATCGATAGGCAAGATGCTTAAGTAACCTGTGCTTCCCAGATTTCCGTGATTGTACAACTGGGATAGGCTTCGCAATACTTGTGGATCTCTATTGCTATTTCCAAATACCCGATCAAGACCATCCTTACTGGGAGTGTGCAATTCTTCCTTCGTTATTTTTTCACAAACGTGGTCCAAATAGAAGGATGCCTTTTCGCGCAACAAATCAGCGATATTTTCGTGTGTCTTCATTTTTTTACTTTGATTAATTCCTAAACTTTTTTTTTTGAAATGGATATTGTCGTATGTGCGTATCCGAATTATTTACCCGATAGCTTATTCTCTGCTTACCTCCTAATAAAAACTTTGCTTTATTCCCAGGCTTTCGTTCGTTTTTCTCATTGACTTTTCAGCATGTGGTTCTACTCCAGTCAATGCACGGATAGCATCTATGGTTTCGGGGATTACGATGGCCTGATTGTCTACTATGTACGCATAAAACAATTCATCGCCCTGTACTTTCAGCATATCTTTCCATACCGCTACTTCATACATATCGCCATACGGACGACCCATCTCCAGCATCAGTTCTTTCACCGTATTGTTAGCTGGCAGCCCATCGCTGTAATTGATCATGGCTATTCTTGTAGAATTGGCAAATGCCCGCAATACTTCTTCTTTTGTGGTCTGCCGGGTAAGCTGCACATTCCAGTAATGAAGGTGACTTAGGGTTTGCGGTACTTTAATAGCGGTGGTAATTACATCCAACGAGGGATCAATCGTTTGTGCATCCGGGCCTTGATGGCTGGGTATATCTTTTTCAGGAACGAGGGTATTCATTATACCATTTAAATGACTTTCCCAAGGGTCGGTTGCTCTCCGAAGCAATGTGCCTCTTGCTTTTTTTAGAAGTCCGGCATTTTTTAACGCCGTAAGCGTACGCACGATAGAGGTGGTGTTGCATGAGACTACACGAGTGCTTTCACGTCCTAAAGCGGTCTCGTAATTGTTTTCAGCGCTAAAAGAGTGTCCGGTGGTTTCATGTTTTTCTCCACCCTGTAAGATAAACTTTTTACCAAGTTTTTTATAAAGCTCTATATTTTGAGAAGCAATTTTTTTGGGCGTGCAATCAATTACAATATCCGCAGTCTGCAACATATCATCTAAACTGCCCATTACGGGAATACCAGCCTCTTTCATTTGGTTATTGACTGGTTGGTCAAAACCATAAACAGGATAACTTTTACTTACTGCCATATTAATACGCCAGTCACTAACAACATCACAAACACCAGTTAGCTCCATGTCATCCTGAAGCGTTATAGCATCAGCTACCCGTTTACCAATTACGCCATATCCATTGATGGCAACTTTAATTTTTTCCATAACTATATTATTAGATTGGTGTTCCATTGTTCATGTAATTAAAATTTATGTTTTTAGTCTGTATCAGAAGTAACTGTTTCTTAATTAACACTATAAATTTACTCATTATCCGCCAACGAGTTAAAGTAATTAACCAACAACTCCTTATCTTCCATACTTAAACGAGATCCCGCATGCATCCATAAATAGGAGTTCAGTGGCATTTTACCTTGCTCAACTTGGTTAGTAATTTGCGTAAATTTTGAATTAAGCTTCCGGCGCCCATAAGAAGGCAGTTCATCAAAATTTAACTTTTCCTTTCCATCTTTGACATGCTTTTCCATTAGCCAAGCCATGGGTTGTATTTCACTGTACCATGGGTAATTGGTGCTATTGCTGTGGCAGTCATAACAAGAAGCGGCCAAAATCGCGTTAACTCGTTTACCGACTTTAAACGTATCAACAAATGCCTTTCCCGCAGGAGCGCTTGATGTGTTCTTTTGAGGTCTTGCTAACTGCATTAACAAAAACACGGTTAGCAAAACCATCAAGATTATTTTGGGTTTAGATGTTGCACCCTTTTTCCTAATGCTTTCCATATTGAACTAATTAGATTAAGGATTAGCGTTCATACAGGCAACAGCTTGGCAGATCATCATAAGTTGCTTTAGATGCTTTGTCCAATTCTGTGTCATGGCCGACGCTTGCAATAGCTTTACTTATGTTGCGCTTTGAAGTTACTTTGGAATCGAAATTCAAATGAATGACTTTGGCTTTTACATCCCAGTTCGCTGAAGAAACGCCCTTTACACCTTTCGCTGCTTTTTCGATGCGGCTTTTGCACATCTCACAGTTACCCGACACTTTTAGCATCTCGTGAGTTTTACCAGCACTGCTTTCCATGTTGCTATGTTGATGTCCAGCTGATACCGCCGACTGATCATTGTTCATCATGCTTACTTTGCCTTCTAGCTGAGCACTTGCATCTACAGTAAAAGCGCCATTTGTTACAATCTCTTCACCATTTTCCAGTCCCGACATGATGACGTATTGGTCACCCAGGGAAGGGCCTAGTACAATCTCCCGGAGTTTAAAGGCCGGTGTAGAGGTATTTGGCGCCTTCACATATACAATGGAACGCTTGCCGGTCCACAATACTGCCGATTTTGGAATTACCATCTCCTTACTGTATCCTTTTAAAGGAGCAGTAATTTGTGCTGTTGCATACATTTCCGGTTTCAGATTTCGGTCCCTATTGTCGGCTTCAACTCTGATTTTTGCGGTTCTCGAACTAGCATCAATCATTGGATTTATAAAAGCTATCCGTCCTTTGTATACCTTTCCCGGAACGCTCTGCAAGGTGTACTCGAGTTGATCTCCAACCTTTAAAAACGGCAGATCTGTTTCGTAAGCATCAAAAATCGCCCATAACTTTGAAAGGTTCGAAATAGTGTACAATACACTTCCCTGATTGATGTAATCGCCTTGGTTTACATTCTTTGCTATGACTACACCGCTTGTATTTGCGTGGATATTCACATACGGAGAAGCGCTGCCCGATTGTAGAATTTTGTTTATCTGATCTTCTGATACCTTCCATAAACGCAGTTTTTCTTTGGCGGCATCCAGTAGTAACGGTTGAAGATCTTGTAGTTTTGCTGCTTCCAGTAGTTCCTGTTGTGCCGTCAATAGGTCAGGAGAATATATTTTTGCTATCAATTGACCTTCCTTAACGGACTCTCCGGTAAATGTTACATATAGATTCTCTATACGACCGTTAACGTGAGAAGTTTGGGATTGCTGCAGACGTTCATCTACTTGAATTGTACCGTATAACTGTACTTCTTTAATAGCATCTTGGTGACCAACTACTGAGGTTTGGATATTTGCCAAAGCGATTGCCTCTTTTGACATCTGGATTGCATCATCGTCAATCACATCATCACCACCACCCCCGGATGATTTCAAGGGTATCAAGTCCATCGCGCACAAGGGGCATTTACCCGGTTTATCCATTTTTATTTGTGGATGCATGGAGCAAGTCCACACCGTACCGGCTTCCTCTGTTTCCTCGGCCTCGCTCTCAAGGTCATGACTATGGGATGTGCCTCCTCCAAATATCGCCCAACCCAATAGTAATCCGGCCAGCATAATTGCCCCGTATTTTACCCCATTATTTTTAAATATATTCTTCAATTTGCTCATTGCTAAGTATTTAAATATTTTTGTTATCTGTTGTATGCTAATAAGTTCACTATTGACACGGCCATGGTATTGTAATTGGCTAGCGCTTCTGCTTTTCTAAGTTGATAGTCTAATAGTTGACGCTGCACTTGAATGACATTGCTCAGGTCGCTTTTGCCGGTTATGAACTCTTTTACGATTAAACTATAAGTAGTTTGAGCAAGTGTTGTCTGCTTTTCATACAGTTTCAAAACCCGTTCTGCATCATCCAATTGACTTTTGAAACCATAATACTCGCTTTTCAGGGTATTGAAAGTGTTTTTAAAATTTTCCTCACTTGACCTCCGCCACAATTCACTTTCTTTTTGCTGGGCATTGTATTTTTTACGAAACAGCGGCAGGCTCACTGAGACCATCGGCATAATCATATCTTTCCCATTCATACCCTCCATGGCGAGCATCGTGTTGTTGGTTTTGCCGACAAGCATATATTGAGCGCCGATACCAATCATCGGATAGCTCATTTTTTTATCCATTTCTGCTTTCGCTTTAAAAGCCAAACCTTGTTCTGAAATCATTTTAAGCATGGGATTGTTATTTTCAATAATTCTCAAAGCTTCTTCTTCACTATATTTGAAGTCCGCTTTTTGAATCTCGTTACCCAGCATAACTTCTTGGTTGGCTTCCCTATTTAACAATGCATTGAATTTTGCTTTTTCGGCTTTGATTTGAGAATGGAGGCTTGCCATGTTATTTTCAATTTCAGCAATTTCCAGTTGAATTCGGAGAACCTCTGACATGCCCGATTGTGAACCACCTGCCATGCCGCCCATGCTCCCTCCAGATGAGGTAGACATACTTGAGCTAGCAGCTGGAGTTGTCGTTGAGCCACTTCCCATACTCATACCACCCATGCCAGATGAGGCAGTGGAGGCAGAAGGTGCGGAAGGAGCATTGCTGCTAACGGTCGGAACCGGGGTAGGTCGAGCAGTACTGGATGGGGAAGAAAATTTCCTCAAGGCCAATTGCTCCAACTGATCTAATATTTTTTTATTTTCTTCATTATTGTGTAGCTGCTCGTTCAGTTTTTGCATCGTATACCATTGCGTGCTGACCTGTAGAATCAAGTTATTCACTGCTTCCCGATATTGCTGATCTTGCATATTAGCCATATGGGTTGCTTCTGTCCGAGCAGCTTTTCTTGTACCAAACCAAGGAAACATCTGCATCAAACTGACATTCCCAATGGAGCGGCCACCAACAATTTCCATGGGCATGGTGTATGCTTCCAAAGATAGTTCGGGATCCTGAAAAGCTCCCGCTTGCGGAATTTTTTCAAGGAAAGCCTCATGCACTAGGCTCTGCGACTTTACGCCGGGATTGTTTTCTATCGCGACCTGTATGTAATGTGATAGTGAATCCTTCCTATGCTCTTGAGCGAAAGCATTCGAAAAGAAACCTAACCCTACAACTAGGATCGTTACTATATATCTGTTATTCGTTTTCATCAGTTATTTGATTTTTATTTTTAGACCTGTTTTCCTTTCTAAGGGCCGATTCTCTCCACCAACATTGGAATACCGGCACTACAAACATGGTCATGGATTGAATTAACATCCCTCCAAAAGTTGGGATCGCCATCGGCACCATAATTTCCGCTCCTTTGCCCGTTGAGGTCAATACAGGCAACAGGGCTATCAAGGCAGTCGCAGTGGTCATCGCAGCAGGCCTCACGCGCTTTAACCCCGCATAGATAACAGCCTCCCTGATCTCGTCTTTTGTTCTTGGGTTGCGGGCAACAAACGTATCATGTATATATGTACCCATTAGTACGCCGTCACTTGTAGCCAACCCAAAGAGGGCTATAAAGCCTACCCAAACGGCTATACTGAGGTTAATGCTGTGCATCTGGAACAAGTCCCTCATATTCGTCCCACCCACAGAGAAGTCCATGAACCATGGCTGTCCGTAGAGCCATAATAAAATAAACCCTCCAGCAAGTGCCACAAATACGCCAGAGAAATGGATTAAAGAAGCAGTAATCGTCCGGAATTGGAAATATAGGATGAGCAAAATGGCCAATAAGCTCATCGGTACAATCAGCAGCAAGCGTTTTGCTGCGCGTTCTTGCTGTTCATAATTACCAGCAAAAACGTATGTTACACCGTCTGGTAAAGTCAGTTCCCCCGAAGCTATTTTTTCCTGTAATATGTTATCAGCTTCACGCACGACCTCTACCTCGGCCTTGCCACTTATTTTATCAAATATCACGTAGCCTAATAAGAACGTGTTTTCACTTTGAATCATTTGCGCCCCTTTGGCGTATTCAATGTCGACCACATCACCCAAAGGTATTTGTACACCTGTCGCCGTAGGGATGATTATTTTTCGTAAGGCGTCAGGGTCATCCCTTAATTCGCGCGGATAGCGTAGGCGTACGGGGAACCGTTCTCTACCTTCTACCGTATTGGTCAATGACATCCCGCCAATTCCCGCACTGATCACTTCTTGGAGTTCTGCTACGGTAATTCCATACCTCGCCATTTTATCCCTGTTCAAATGCAATTCAATATAGGGTGCGCCTACTGCACGGTCGTAAAAAACCGTAGACGGCATAATCGAGGGAATATCTTTCAAGGCAGTTTCCAATGCTTTTCCTCCAGCTTCTATCGATTCAAGGTCAGGCCCGGATACCTTTAAGCCCATAGGGGCCCTCATACCTGTGGACAGCATGACCATTCTTGCTTCAATAGGTTGCAGTTTTGGTGCGGAAGTTAGTCCCGGCAAATGGGAAACATTGACAATTTCCTGCCAAATATCGTCCGCTGTTTTGATTTCGGAACGCCATTGACGAAAGAACTTACCGCCTTTGTCAGTTATCAGACTATCTCGTGGAACTTGTCTGAATCCCTGATCTAGATGGTAGGTATCTCCGTTGATCAGTTCAAAATGTCCGTCTTTGTTTGTTTTGAAACGCTCCCTATGACCATTCTCGTCTAAAATATACTCAGGTATATAATTGATTGTATTTTCAAACATTTGGGTAGGTGCCGGGTCTAGGGCAGAGTTTACGCGTCCCCATTTACCTACGATGAGCTCAACCTCCGGAATGTTCTGGATGCGTTTGTCCAATGTCCGGATGAATTGTAGGTTTTGTTCAATACCGGTATGTGGCATACTTGTCGGCATCAGCAAGAAAGAACCTTCATTTAAACTGGGCATAAACTCTTCGCCAATACCCGGAAATGTTTCGGTTGATTTCTGCCAAAAAGCTGTTTCCTTGAACGACTTCCATCCGATAGTCTCAAAGCCCTTGGCTACAAATCCGAAGCTTCTTTCCGTACCCATCCAAGCCAACAATCCGAATACCAGGGTTATGATAGGTATGGACATAAACTTCCATCGATGGGAAAGCGACCAGCGCAAAACCTGCTCGTAATAGATCACCAGTGCCCACAACATCCCTAGGATGGCTCCAATTGCCAAAAACACAAATACAAAGTTAAGCGTCGTACTGGCTTGCGTACCCAGCGGCAGCCATTCCACCGTCAGGTAATACATGGCCACAAAAAGCGTAATTGCTACATTGATATAGTTGGCAAATTTCTCTCCTTTCCAATTCGGTGTAAACAGATTATTTATTCCGATCAGGGTCAAAGCAAAGGCTATAAAAACGCCCGAGTATATCCAAAGTCCAATACCTGCTGCCACTAAGAAATAGTTGGCAAACTGGCGCAGCTTCTTACCGTTCAATCGAATCGAATAAACGTAGTAGGCCAGTGTTGGCAATACGATGATTCCTAAGAGAAAAGCTGAAGTTAATGCAAAAGTCTTGGTATACGCCAGTGGTTTGAACAGCTTACCTTCTTGGGCTTCCATCATAAAGACAGGCAAAAAGCTGATGATGGTGGTGAGCATAGCTGTAGAGAGTGCGCCCGAAACCTCCGATACGGCTCTAGAAATTAAGTTTACGAAGGCCTTTCCACGGCTTTCAACACCCCGGGCCCTTTCTTCATCCATATAGCGCAAAATGCTTTCTATAAATACGATCCCGACATCCACCATGACACCGATTGCGATTGCGATACCTGAAAGGGCAACGATATTTGCCTCAACACCCATCTGCCGCATAATGATAAATGTGGCTAACACCCCGATTGGTAGGATACTCGATATCAGTATCGATGCGCGCAGATTAATTACCAATACGATCACCACAATTATACAGATCAGGATTTCGTGCGAGAGCGCATTTTCCAACGTTCCGATCGTTTCCTGAATCAATCCCGACCGGTCATAGAAGGGAACTACTGTCACCTTGGAAATGGTTCCGTCCGCTAATGTCTTTTGAGGAAGACCGGCTTCCATTTGCTTGATTGTAGCCTTCACATTATTGATAACCTCCATCGGGTTTGCTCCGTACCGAGCTACCACAACACCACCTACCGCCTCGACACCTTCTTTATCCAAGCCTCCACGTCTTGTGGCAGGCCCTAGGTTTACAAATCCTACATCTTTTATTTTGACAGGCACATTGCTCCGTACGGTTACCACCGCATCTTCCAGATCTTGGACGTTCTTAATATAGCCAAGTCCGCGCACCAGGTATTCTGCCTTATTTATTTCGATTGTTTCAGCACCGATATCGAGGTTGCTATTTTGAATGGCCGACATGATATCCATTACGGTCACATTATAGGCACGCATAGCGTCGGGATTGATATCCACCTGGTATTCTTTAACAAACCCGCCAATGGAAGCTACCTCCGCAACTCCTTCTGAAGCTGCTAAGTTATACTTAGCGTAAAAATCCTGTACTGTACGTAATTCATCGGGATCCCAACCACCGGTCGGTTCACCGGTTTCTGGATTGCGTCCTTCTAAGGTATACCAATAAACTTGACCTAATGCCGTCGCATCTGGACCCAATGCAGGGATAACTCCTGTCGGTAGGGTGCCCGCAGGTAATGAATTGAGCTTTTCTAATATTCTGGAGCGGCTCCAATAAAATTCGACATCTTCCTCGAAAATTATATAGAGAAACGACATGCCGAACATGGAACTGCTTCGGATTGTTTTTACCCCCGGAATTCCCAAAAGGGATGTAGTTAGGGGATAGGTGATTTGTTCCTGGATATCTTTGGGAGATCTCCCCATCCATTCTGTCGCTACAATCTGCTGGTTATCACCAACGTCGGGAATAGCGTCCACCGGAACAGGATCACTTGGCAACAGGTTTTGATGCCAATTAAAGGGTGCTGAAATTAGCCCCCAGGTGATTACTACAATCAATAGTAGAATGGTAATCAATCTATTATTGAGAAAGTATTTGATAATATTATTAAGCATACATATACAGTTTTGACATGTTTATTTTAACATACAGGTTCAACAATGAAGTGGAACCTGTATGCTAAAAACCGTTGACCTTACATTAACTCTTCTTGAACTTCGCCACAGGTAAGCATTCCTTCGCCGTAGTACGGATTCTTGATTTCTTTGCTATCGCTCAACCAGTAAGCGCCTTTATTGTCGTCATACATCGAGCAAAAAACCTTATATAAAGGCTTTTCTGTGCCAAACGTCTTTGCGATATCGTAAAAGTCTTTGCTTAGTGTCACCAAGTGTTCACGCTGGTGAGCAATATTGCCCACGTTGTCTGAGATATGTTCAGCATGTTCTTGGATATCGGCAGCAATATCCTCGTATGTGGTTTTGTCTTCCGCACTAAATCCATCTGATTTGACTTTAGGCAGAGCCTCTAACATGCCGTTGGCGGCATTGGCTGCTTCTTTATCATTATCTGATGATAAGGCAAATGTTAAGTGCTCGTAGTGCGCATACAATTCGGAAAAATTACCCTGTTCAGTGCTCGTCGCATCATTGGCAACAGGCGCCGTTTGACTCGCATGATCTGAATGCTCTGCGCTTTCAGATTTTTTTTCTGCATTTCCGCCGCAAGCTGTTAAAGCCAATACTGAGGAGGCAATTAAGCCTAAAAATAAATGTTTCATTGTCGTGATTTTTGTTAATTGTTAAAACTGCTTTATGTAATTTGTATATGTTGCTTTATTATTTACTGTTGTTAATCGTTTCTGTGACACTTCCGCACGTCAGCATCGTGTTGCCGTAATAAGGGTTCTTGGTTGCTGATTCTTTACTTAGCCAGTTTGCGCCTTTTCCTTTGTCGAACATCGGACAATGTTGGTAAAATACTGGTACAGCTTGATTTGATCCCTTCGCCAATTCGTACATTCTTTTAGAAAGTAAGGCAAAGGCTTGTCTTTGTTGCGAAACGTTTTTGGATTTGGAAATTGCTCCTGCGCTAATAGTTAGGTCATTCGTAACCTTCATCCATGCATTATGTTCTTCTGAGGAAAGCTTGCCTATATCCACGGCTTTAATCGCTATGACCATACTTGTCGCTTTCGTAGCCGCCATACTGGCATCGCTGCTTACAAAAGCATCTTTAATGGAAAAATAATTATTGAAAACAGCTGTAAATTGAGGTGTGTTTTGAGTCGTTTCATTTGCAGAGTTGACTTGGGCAAAACCGTTTATATATGACAGTAATACAGTGATTACCATCAATATTTTTGATATTGATTTCATTCGTTGTTAAAAAAAATAATAAATAGGGGATTTCCGAAAACTGGTTTAGCTTTCGACAAGACGCACTTTTGGCTAGTCAGCCAATTTTAAGCTATTTTAGGCGGTTGCCAGATGGAATGAAACCCTGAAGAATAATAGGGTTGATTGTGTAATTGGAATGATCTTTCGCACTCAAAAAGAAAGGCTTTTTGAGAATCTTTCGTATCGTGCATCCAAAATGTAGGAAAAGAACTGTGACACGATTTCTGGCCGCAATTTCCCGAACAGTCAGTACTTGCATCTTCTTTGCAACAATCTTTTTCGCAAGAACCTTCAGCATGATGGCCATCTGAAGAATCACTGGAACAAGATTTTTCTTTTTTGACGACTTCGGTGGTATGAGATGAGCACGCGGAGGCTTCTGCTGGAATTAGAAAAAATCCCAGTAAACATAAACTTAAGAATATCTTTAGCATTTTAGACATATATCCCAGTTATGACAACCTCATCTCGGCGCAAATTTATACTATTTTTTGTAAACGTTACTATCTTTTATAGGAAAAGTAAAAGTGGGCACAACAATCATACTATTATCCCGTCACTGATTGGTTTTCTAACGAACTTTCGATATGCTAGGAATTGATAGTCTCTATTTTAAAACCTGCCCGCTTCACTATGTCGATAACCTGTCGTTCAGTTGCTCCATCGGAAGTAACAGTTAGCACCTTATCCTTGCTGTCTGTATCCACTTTCCAATGAGAAATTTCATCAGTGTTGTCCAAATGAGGTTTTACAGATCCTATACAGCCGCCACAATTGATGTTGGTCTTGAATTTAAGTTCTTTATTTTCCATTTTTTTAAACTTCATATATTATTTGATCATGTAAATTTCAGGATTACTTCGTTATGTATTGTTATGTAATTTCTTGTTTGATTTGCGAGATTTACTGATTTGCTTTTTCAATTTCAACCGCAGACTGTTACTTACCACGCTCACACTGCTCAGTAGTTACGGTTTGTTTTGACAAACGGATTGCCTGGGGTATTTTTGTAAGGTCTGATGAAATGATCGTCATTTTTGCAACGTCCATAGCAATATCACTTCCTTTACCCATCGCAATACTAACGTCCGCGGTAGCAAGGGCTGTACTGTCATTGATACCATCGCCAACCATCGCTACCACTTTGCCTTTCTGTTGCAGCTCTTTGACAAAGTCGGCTTTGTGCTGTGGCAATACTTCCGCTTTGTAATGCTTGATGCCCGTTTGTTGTGCAATAGCTTTGGCTGTTGCTTCATTATCTCCGGTCAGCATATATAAGTCAATGCCCATATCTTGCATTTCTTTGATAGCCGCTACCGATGTTTCTTTGATTTTATCGGAAATAGCTACTACCGAAAGAGCCTGTCTGCTATTTGAAAACCAGATAACAGTTTTAGATCGTTTTCCCCATTCATCAGCCTGTTGTTGCAATTGCTCTGCAATACTGATGTTATTTTCAGCTAATAATTTTTTATTCCCTACAAAAAAGGTTTCATTATCGTAATCTGCTTTTGCGCCTTTACCCGTGATACTGTCAAAATTTGATAATGCAGTAGTAGCAACTCCATCCAGATGTTTAACAACGGCTTCCGCCAATGGATGTTCCGATTGCTTTTCGATGCTTAATAAAATGTCTTTCGAGGTATCGTCATTGTTCATCCATTGGATGCCTGTTACCTCTGGTCTTCTTTCGGTAATGGTTCCTGTTTTGTCCAAAACGATAGCGTTTACTTTTTTAGCCAATTCCAGACTCTCTGCATCTTTAATCAAAATACCGTTTTCGGCGCCTTTACCAACGCCCACCATAATAGCGGTCGGTGTTGCTAAACCTAAAGCACAAGGACAAGCTATAACCAATACTGTAACGGCTGCCAATAATCCGTGTACTAGGCCGCTATCACCACCCAAAACCCACCACAATACAAATGTTAAGATTGCAATACAGATTACTATGGGAACGAAAATACTTGCAATTTTATCTACCAATTTTTGAACGGGTGCTTTGCTTCCCTGTGCATCCTGTACCATTTTGATGATTTGGGCAAGCATTGTTTTATTACCCACTTTAACCGCGTTGAACTGGAAACTGCCTTTTTGGTTGATTGTACCTGCAAATACCTTTTCATTTTCATTTTTCAATACGGGAACAGGCTCGCCGCTCAACATACTTTCATCTACATACGAACTGCCCGATACCACCATACCATCTACCGCAATTTTTTCGCCCGGCTTAACCAGAATTAGATCACCTACGTTCACTTCTTCGATGGCTTTTTGTGTTTCCGTACCGTCAGCTTCTATCACAATCACCGTCTTCGGCTGTAGGCTCATCAGTTTTTTAATTGCCGAAGATGTATTGCCTTTGGCTTTTTCTTCCAACAATTTACCTAACAGAATGAATGCAATAATGACGGCTGCCGCTTCAAAATACACGTGTGCTTCCAATCCTCGCTGAAGCCAAAACTCTGCAAACAACATATTAAAAACACTGAACACATAGGCAATACCCGTACTCAATGCTACCAAGGTATCCATATTGGCAGAACGGTGTTTTGCCTGTTTCCAAGCGTTTACAAAGAAATCCCTTCCCAACCATAATACAACAGGTGTAGAAAATGCCCACATAATCTCATTGCCATAAGACATATTCATAAAGAACATACCGATAATGACTACCGGCAGTGATAGTATTACCGCCCAAATGGTTTTATTTTTAAGCTTTCTGAATCTTTCGGCGTGGATAGCTTCTAATGTTTCCGGCTGCTTGTTTTCGTCTTCAAGGAGTAAGTCATAGCCGCCGTCCTGTACCGCCTTTCTGATTTGCTCGGAATTGGTTATATTCGGAAGGAACTCCACGGTAAGGTTGCCTGTACCAAAGTTTACCGAAGCATCTAACACGCCCGGAACGTATTTTACCATACTTTCTGCACTGCCTGCACAAGATGCACAGGTCATACCCAATACAGGAAAGGTTTTCTTAACAGCAGTAACGCCATAACCCAAGTCTTTAATGACTTTACAGCTTCTCCTACTACCTCATTATCATTTACGGTAATAGCAGCCCTGCGATTGGTGAGTTCTACTTTGTGGGTTTCTACACCTTTAACCTGTGCCAGTCCCTTTTCAACGACTAATGCGCAGTGTTCGCTTTCTACATCTTCTAAAGGGAGGTAAACTATTTCTTCATTTGTTCCCATATTTCGATTGCTTTGTATTTTACATTGCAAAGGTGGCAACAATAAAGGGTACTTCTATTGTAAAGTTATGGGTTTGATTTGTAAGATTTGCTTAAACCTTATCCAATGGCTTTCTTTTATCTTCGCGAATTTGTTTGAAATAGCTTGGTGTCAATCCAGTTACTTTTTTGAATTGATTACTCAGGTAGGCAACACTTGAATAGTTGAGACGGAAAGCGATTTCACTTAACGATAACTCATCATAGACCAACAATTCTTTTACTTTTTCAATTTTTTGGGCAATGAAATACTTTTCAATAGTGGTACCCTCAACCTCCGAAAACAGGTTAGATAAGTAATTATAATCGTGATGCAATTGACTGCTTAACACATCTGAAAGGTTGGCTTTTGCATCATTATTGTGATGATGCACCAAATCAATGATGATATTTTTTATTTGTTCAATGACGCGGCTTTTTTTGTCATCAATAAGTTCAAAACCCAATGCAATTAAGGCCTTTTCCAATTTAGTTTTATCGTCAACTGTAGGCTCTTCGTCTAATATAACTTCTCCCAGCCTGATACCTTTTAAATCTAAACTGAATTTAGCCAATTCATTTTGCACCACCATAATACAGCGGTTACAAACCATATTTTTTATAAAGAGTGTCGTCATGTTTTTTTGAATAGTGCTTTTATCAAAATACCAATATCACATTAGCATTCAGTTCCGGATTGCATTGGCGGACATTTTAAAGTACCATAACTACAATACACACAGCAATCGCCTTGTAATGGATTTAATCTTATCTTACAGTTTTCACATTCATAAAAATATTGGCAAGCATCCGTCGGCATTGTTTCTTCTTTTTTGTGTCCGCATTTGGGGCAGGTAATAGTTGATTGTAATATGACTTCCATTTTATTTCTCTTTTTTTGCGGTTACTGAATATCCTGTTTTGTTAATTGCTTTTTCAATTTCAGCTATGTTTGTTTTTGAGTTGTCAAATTCTACAATTGCGTTTCGGCTATTGTATGAAACAGTTGATTTGAATATTCCTGACAGTTTATTTACTTCGTGATCAACGTATTCTTCGCAACTTGCACAAGTCATTCCGCTAATAGTAAATTCCGCTTTTTGAATATTATATTTGTCCACCAATATGATTTGCTTTTCTATCTTTGGATAAAAAATTCTCGAATAGAACGGAAAGGCAAGCATAACGATTGCAAATGTTGTAACAATTCCTAAAAACATTTTTGACCGGATGAATTTAGGTTTTTCTTCCGTCTCACAGTTGCAGTCAATTTGCTTTTGAGGTTTTAATTTTTGATACCAAGCAAAACTAAGCATCAAAATTGTTAGACCTATAAAGTAAAGCCTGAATGGTTCAAGCCAAGAAAAGGATGAAGCAAGTACACTTGTCCCTGCTATGAGAGCCAAAACAGGTGTAATACAACACAGTGAAGCTGCAATTGCCGTCAAAAGTCCCGCTCCAACTAGTTTATTGTCGGTTTTCATATTGTTTCTAAAATTTTGTTTTCATGAAGTATTTTGAAAAATGGTTCCAGCATTTTTTCATACTCTTCAGTCAATGAGTAAAAAATGGTTTGTGCCTCTCTTTCGCTTGCAATGAGCTTTCGGTCTTTAAGTTTTCGCAAGTGTTGAGAAACTGCTGAAATTGTCATACCAAGAATGTCACTAACATCACAAACACAAAGTCGCTTTTCTTCATAAAGAAGAAATAGAATTTTCAATCTTACATTGTTTCCCGCCAATTCAAGCCCGTTCGATAAATAGTCAAATGAGCCACTGAGTTCCGACACTCGCTCTTTACAACGTTTGATTTGTTTAATGTCTGCCTGTTGTCTTATGCAAGAAGTATTATCCATAATGCAAAGATAGTTAATCTGCTTATTTAAGCAATTGCTTAAATAAAAAACATCAAAATATTTATTTATCAGAGGTATGATACTTATTTCCATATGCTATGGAATATTAGTCTGAGAACAAATCCTGCGATAAGTAGTCCAATGCCCACTAAGATAACTTCTATTGGTAACGAAACTGACATTATTATACATCCGATAAATCCGAGCACAGGGATTGCCCTTCCGTATATCTGGTCTTTACGGGGTTGCCGGAGAGCTGCAATATTGGTAATGCTGTAATAGAGCAAAATGGTAAAAGACGCTGCTCTGACAATGAATTCAAATGATCCAGTTACCGTAATTAATAAAATAATAAACCCCGTGATTATTATTCCAAGATGTGGAACCCTATACCGACTGTGAACGGTTTGAAATACAGGAGGAAGATCATTTCTTCTCCCCATTGCAAGCATCATTCTGCTGATACCCAAGATCTGACTAAGCAATACTCCCAACATGGCTGTTGACGCTCCAATCGTTATAATTGGTTTGATTGCAGGTGTAGTCAAAGCTACTGCGACTACTTGTAAAGGTGATTGACTATCTGCCATTCTTTTTGCACCAACAACACCTATGGCAATAACAGATACGGCAGCATACAGGACAATTGCCAAGAGAATGGTGATAATAATGGCTCTCGGAATTGTTTTCTTTGGTTCATATATTTCTTCTCCCAACGTTGCAATTCTTGCATAACCGGTAAAGGCAAAAAATAACAATGCCGAAGCTTCTGCAATACCCGAAACACCAAAGGGAGCGAATGGTTTAAAATTAGTCACTTCCATGGCTGTTACACCGCTAAAAATCAAATACAGCAGTGAAAGAAGTGTGAATGCCACAATTACAAGATTAAGTATTCCGACTTTTTTTATGCCGAAATAATTGACAATAGTTAGAAATATAACTGCAACTACAGAAATAATCTGAGGTGAAGCTACAGGCAAGAGTTGATGAAAATAACTTCCAAAACCAATGGCAACAAATCCTGCTGCTGATAACTTGCTTATTAAGAACATCCAACCTGCTGAAAATCCGAAGGAAGGTGTAAGCAAACGATATCCATATTCATACGTCCCGCCCGAATGAGGATATATTGCAGCCAGTTGTGCAGAGCTTAACCCGTTGAAGGCCGCAATAGTGCCTGCAATTATAAGTGCAATAATAAATGAAGGACCCGAAACTCCTGCTGCGATGCCCGTTACTACAAAAATTCCTGCGCCAATTATTGCACCCAGCCCAACTCCTACAGCATCTCTTAAGGTGAGAGCACGGACAAGTTCATTGTTTTTCTTCATTTCTTTTGAATGTGTTTATCTATTGAATAATTGCCACTACCAAAATATAATATCATAAATAGCAGCATAGTCATTGAGAAATCTGTCCGATACTCGTGCGCAAATACCCAAAATCCTTTCTCCGCAAGTGTTGGGATTTTGGTCATAACAAAAGCTACTCCCATAATAATCAGCAATGGTATTGTTGCCAGCCTGGAAAGCAGCCCTATGAGCAATAAAATACCACAGAGTATCTCTGTTATACCTACTAACGATGCCCAAAACTCGGGATGTTGAAATCCTATTTTTGTAAAACGCCCAACCCCGACAGCTTCAGGAACTATAAATTTTTGCAACCCTTCTGAAAGAAAGATTAACCCTATTATCAATCTTGGAATGATAAGAGGGAGAGGTTTTGTTTTAGTTATCATACTTTTCGTTTTGTTGTTTGATATTTTGATTGCTGTATGGTGGCGTGGAAGGAATTGTAATCACATTAAATTCGTGTTTAATTGCCTTATGGCAGTTATTACAGGTATTGGTCAGATTGATATATCCTTCTTTAAAAACTACGCTCATTTTTTTTGTTGAATGGCTGTGCGAATATTATTTAATGCGGGGTCTATCATTGACAACGACTGAATTTCCGGACAGTCAACACAATATTTTATTATATCATCCAAACTTTCTTGGATTTCGTTTATTTCAAGTCTGCCAATTTCCAATTTTGATTGATGCCCGCAAACCACAATTTATTATGATGACCTGGATATTGCTCATAAATTCTCCAAATCCCTGCTTGTAGCTATTATCCAATTTAGATTGCAGGCTGTCTATTTGGTTACGTATAAACTAATCATTACTACTATGTTGGCTACAACCGCATATTTCTAAAAAAATGGGTGCAATTATAATGTATTTCATGCCCTATAATTTTAAAAAACCGAAAAACTATATAGCAAAATTCGTACAATATTTCTAGTTCTATATGGTATATTTGAAAATACTACGGTAGCCTTTAATGTTTTCGGAATAGATGTGGTGTTAAGCCAGTATGGCGTTTAAAGTATTTTACAAGGTGGGAAGCATCATTGAAGTGTAGATTATAAGCGATTTCAGAAATGCTGTTATCAGTATATATCAGTTGTCTTTTAGCCTCACTGATTATGTGTTCTGAAATAACTTCTGCGGCAGATTGGTTGAGGGATTTCCTACACATGGCATTTAGGTTTTGCGGTGTGGTGTTCAGTTTTTCAGCATAGTACGCAACTTTATTTCTTAATTCATCTGTCTGATTGAGTAGCTCTCTGAATAATAAAACGGTATTATTAGTTTTATTCTTACTGACGGTTAAAGGTTTAGCAGTTCTAATAATCTTAACCAATAATGCTTTCAATATACCTTCTGTAACAATAAAATCATTCTCCCCGATAAGCAATCGAAATAAGGTTTCAATAGTATTATTTTCCTTTAAATGAAGACAATTTAATGCACTTACTTGCGATAAAATCCTTTTCAGTTCGACATCTAATGACTCTTCAACAAAACCTTTCTTCAAGAGCAATACATAACCTTCAGGTACAGCAGTCATATTCCAATGATGTACCTGCTCTTTGCGGACAAAAAATATTGTCGGGGCTTTTATAGAAAATCGGGTATAATCAATCGTATGCGTACCATTTCCGTGCAACAAATATATAATCTCAAAATAATTATTGTGCTTATGTGGTTCGGTTTTCAGGATTTCTTTTCTGAATGGCGAAACTTTGATAAGCTCCGTCATTTCAATTTTATTTTTTATTGCTATGAATTTTTTCAACTTATATTTTTCTTTTAAAACTGCAAAACACAAAGTTCTGAATGGTATCAAAAGGTGTTCTGTGGTCTATAGTAAAGCATCCTATTTTTTCAAAATATTCCTGAAAGTGATTTACCATTGAATTTTCAGAATACTGTTTGGTTTCAATACCACTACATTTTTTCGGACCTTGTTCTGAAAAAGTTCCAATTACCAAAATTCCAGTTGGTTTAATATACTGTTTAACTGTATTGACGTAGCTTTCAATTTCGCTGTCCTTTGTCATAAAATGAAAAGCTGCCCTGTCGTGCCAAAAGTCATATTGTTCTGTAGGTTCGAATGTAGCGGCATCTGCAACTACCCATTTTACGCTGTTTGACTTTTCGTTAAGTCGATGCTTCGCTTTATTAAGTGCTGTTTCCGAAATGTCCAAAACTGTGACGTCCTGATAACCCAAGTCGAGCAAGTGGTCAACAAGAAAACTATCTCCTCCACCAATATCAATGATTTTGGCAGTTTTTGGCACATCGAATTGCTTAATAAACGCTAATGATGTTTCAGGGGTGGGTTGATACCAGCTTACTTCTTCCAATGATTTGGTTTGGTATATTTTTTCCCAATGATTTTTTGTACCGGATAATGACATCGCTTTTAATTTTCAACTCTCTATAATATACAAATTTAACGCTAGTTTTTTTAATGCGTATAATGTTATCGTCGATATTTTGGGTACGAATTTACGGTTATACCACTCTATAACACTTGGATTTGATGAGGAAGAAACGGCTTAGAAAACTGCTAAGAATGGAATACCTAAATATATCAAAACGCTTTTGGATACGCTTGCATTGAAATTGGCCGATCTTAATTTACTCGGCAATACATTGATGAACAGCCAAACCAAGAAGCTGTACCCAAATACCTGAAAGATACTGTTTAGGGCAATCAATAAAGCCGCATATTTTCTGTTACCTTTGAATAAATCATTCTATACGATGACCATTGTTATATATCTTGTCAAACCCATCTTTCGCCAATGGTGGGTACTTTATAGCCAAAGGAATATTTGTAGTACCTACAGACAATTCATTCATCAAACTGGAAATATAAGGGTTGAAACGCCATAACCACGTTCTATGATTGCCTTATTGTGGCTACCTCACCCAACTTGACATTTTTGACATTCAAACCGAGTTTATTCATCTCATTCTGCTCCACCATAATACAGTGGTTGCAAACCATATTTTTAATGAATAGTGTCGCCACAAGTTAATTTCAATAGGTACACAAAACTAC
The DNA here is from genome assembly GCF_004339765.1 of Albibacterium bauzanense. Classification (GTDB taxonomy): domain Bacteria; phylum Bacteroidota; class Bacteroidia; order Sphingobacteriales; family Sphingobacteriaceae; genus Albibacterium; species Albibacterium bauzanense. The sequence goes on from NZ_SMGO01000003.1 coordinate 466,984, forward strand.
AAATATTATGCATTGACAGAGGAACAGAATGGCTTTTGTACAAAATTGTAATGTATATAAAAGTTAATTTTTATATACCTAATAAAATATCCCCAAGTTGGTTACTTGGGGGATATTTTATTTTAAACATTAAGAAGCTCATCGTCCATTTTGCTACATACTTCAATCGATAAAACCTCATAAATATAGACATATAGCATTCTTATGTCTATATCAAGAAACTAAGCAGCATCTGCCATTTCTCCGCATGCTTGGGCACACTTCCTACAAGCCTCAGCACATTCACGGCAATGTTCCATACCCATTTGAGCGTGCTTCTCGCATTCTTCTGCACAGGCTTTACAGATATCTGCGCAAACATGGCAGATATGAGAGCTGAAACTGCTTCCGAGACTCATCAAATCTGCAGCTGATTTACAAATAGAAGCACATTCCAGATCCAGCTGGATACATCTTCTCAGGTCCTGAACCTTTTCTTCCTTTAAACATTCTGCAGCACAATGGCTGCAAGCTATTGCACATGCGTAGCATGCCTCAATGCAATTCTGATACTGTTGATGTGACATAATTGTTGTTTTAATAATTAACATTTAGTTAATAGACATTACTGTTGTTATTGTTCTAAAGCCAATTTTGAAGTTTGACATTATTTATGACCTCTTGCTAAGAGCCAGTCTTGTAATTCTGAAATTTCCTTTTCCTGTTCATCTATGATCTTCACTGCCATTTGCTTCATACTTTCCTCGTGACCATCCAAAAGCACAAGCCTTGAGTTTTCAATTGCACTCTGATGATGCTGAATCATAAGTATAGCGAAATCATGATCAGTATCCCCGTTGATGACCTGCAAATCCGATTCCTTACTGCTTTTCTCCATAACGGTCATAATCATCTGATCGAACTCTGGATTATTAAGATGGGGCGAATGAGTCTGAAGGAAAGCATCCAGCTGAGTAATCTCTGCTTGTTGAGTTTCAATAATGGTTTGGGCCATTGCTTTTAACTGCTCATCTTTACCGTTCTTCAGCTCAAGGTTGGCCATGTCTATGGCTCCCAGATGATGTGTTCTCATCATCATAGCAAAATCATTATCCGGGTCTTTAGTCATCTCCATAGTCATCATTTTATCCATCATTTGATGCTTTAGGGCCATCATCTGGCTTTCGTCATGATCCTGAATTATAATAGTGCCCTTATCATCCTTTGAACAGGAACTAGTTGATATTAGAAGCGCAATGGCGGCTATAACTTTAATGATGTGTTTCATGAGTTCTGATATAAGATTTGTTAATTATTCTGCATGTCCACGACCTTCGGATATGACCTGATAGAAACTTCTCCCGCCAAGCGGATTTTTCCCATATAATGTGTCAAGGCGATTTTCAGCTCCCAATGGCTTGCTGTAAACGACCGAGCAGTAGTACAACGTTTTAATTTTCTTAACAATTCTAAACTCATATAGTTTACACTCTCTATAACTAAGCGTAATGAAAATTACGTTGCGAAATATTAAAAATGAGCCAGCCGGGTTTTAAAAATCAATGAACGTCATCATATGCAAATGCCTCAGCGCTGATCGACCGTTTCGAGCACTTCGCCTGTTTAGAAATCTCAACTAAGGGCACAAAAGCACTTCCCAAAAGATTTTCAAACCGCACAACAATTCAACATCATGAAAAGAAGACACAGCAGAAGTATTGTCGTCATAAGTTTCCTACAAATGGTTGAAATATTTACGGTTCATTAATCTTTTGCTTTCGCAGTATCCGCTGTAGTTCTAATAGCAGGTATCATAAATTATTTCAGAAACAATCAGAAAATCAAGCTGAGTAAAATACATATTGGTGACCACAAAGTTGAATTCGAAACGTTTTAAAACCGATGGTAACTTCAATTCATCTTTTGAAAGCGCCGTAAAGAAATAGAATCAATCTTATTTCTTACTAAATTCTTTTGCAACGGTATAGTCTAGCCGTTGGGTTTTAAATCAATAAAAGTTTTAAAACACCCATTTTAGACTAATAGCCTGATTTGTTCCGTGGTAAAAACAATGTATTCCATTTCATCGTTGCCCAATGAAGAGATTATACCATCATATCCTGCTTCTTTTAAGGAATGGTGACTTTCTTCGGAATTCAACGCATCATATAGGTCGTCTATCTCACCAAGAGAAATATTTTCATCAAGTTGAATTAATGCGTCTTCTTCTGAAAGCACTTCACCTGTCAAAATTTCCCAAATAAGTGGGGCTTGATTTCGCTCCGAAAAGATCCCATGTACAGTTAGGTCAATTGCTTTTTTAATAACAATATTTGCTTTGATAATCCTCTTACCAAATAGTGTGGCATATTCTTTCTTTTCGGTAAAGAAAAATCCATGGATACTATTAGGGAATCCCGTATTACTGCCTTTCTTAGTTTCATCAAAGCGGTCAAATATTGCATCTGTTCCGTGATAAACTATTTTTGAGATCTGGGGTAGTGCTCTAAGATTGCTCATGACTTTTTGTTAAGCAATCAACTTGAATGGAGTAAACCATCAAGGGCATGAGGCAACGAATGTTTATATACCCTTGATGGTTATACGGAACGAAAGTAAATTTGCGATAAAACAAAAAATGAGCAATCTGGCTCTTAAAGATCATCTGGTTTGAAACCGATCCGTTTTCTCGGTGGTTTGGATTGGTTCGGCTTTTCCAACAGTTCGTCGAGGTATTTAAAAACGATCTCCATGTTTTTATCCTGATTGTCAAGCTTGTTTTTGATTTTCTCTACTTCTAGTCTTATTTCTGTATTGTCGGCTAATACTTGGCGTATGTGGGTAAAGACCCGTATAATTTGAATGTTGACTTGGATTGCCCTGGAACTGTTGAGTACACTTGACAACATTGCAACTCCCTGTTCTGTAAAAACCATCGGAGCATACTTTATATTCCCGCCCTGTTTCAAGGTGCCATTTTGGCTCCTTGAATTTCGGGATTCTTCAGGAGTCGACTCGAACATGAAATCTTCGGGAAAACGCTCTATGTTTCGCCTTACCTGTCGTTTGAGCTGTTTGGTTTCAACTTCATAGAGTGCCGCTAAATCGGAATCAAACATCACTTTTTGATCCCTGATATAATAAATCTTGCTGATGACAATGTCATCCGGTATTTTTAATTCTGTATTTTCCATCACTTAAATATGATTAGTCTTTCAAAACTTTCAATGCAATCTGTTCGTTTTCCTCCAGCCGATTTCTCAGGTTGGCCATATCCTGACTGACCTTCTGCTCAACAACTTTGGCATAAATTTGCGTAGTGCGGATGGTGGTGTGTCCTAACATCTTGCTTACTGTTTCAATGGGAACGCCATTGGAAAGAGTAACCGAGGTGGCGAAGGTGTGTCTCGCCAAATGAAACGTTAAATGCTTCTTGATACCACATAAATCGGCCACTTCTTTTAGATAGCTGTTTAGCTTTTGGTTTGAAATTACTGGAAACATGGTACCATGTGCAATTGCACGGGGATTATCTTTGTATTTTTCGATAATGGCCTCGGCCTTTGGAAGGATAGGGACATTAACTGACGTGTCGGTTTTTTCACGCATTGTTTTGATCCAACGATTACCATCGGTCCCCAGCAGAATATTATCAGGTGTCAACTGCATCACGTCTATATAGGCGATGCCGGTGTAGCAGCTGAAAACAAAAAGGTCTTTTGCATATTGAATTCGCTGTACCGAGAATACTTTTTTCTCAATTCTAGACAGTTCATCGCTGGTTAAAAAGTCGCGCTCCACTTTTTGCATCCTTAGCTTGTAAAGTTCGAAAGGGTTCTTTTCCATCCAGCCGAGCTTCACACCTAAGCGCACCATCTTACGGAACCGTTCCAAATGCTTCATGACGCCGTTATTTGCCATTCCCTTATGGTGATCGGTCGGTTCATAGGTTCGCAAAAAGTACTCGAATTGAGTTATAAATTTGTAATCCAGTTCGGAGAGGTAGATGTCTGGCTTCTTGAATTGCTGTAGCACAAATTCATTAAGGTATTTTACGGTCGTAAAATAGTTTTTTAGTGTTCCATAGGCTAGCACTTCTTTCATATGCAGGTTATGATATTCCATCAGCGATTGCAGTGTATTTTCCTGCTCTACTTCTCCCAAATACATATTCTTGATTGCCTCGGGGGTGATTAGTTTCTTAGACATGACCATCTCCTGGTAATATCCCGACAGGACACCTCTTACCTGCTCAAGAAATCCATTTAGAATTTTGAGGTCTGTGTTCTTTGCTTTTGGAAGTCCCCTTGAAGAATTCCAATCGGACACTTTCACTTTTTTCTTGAGGGACATCTCAATTCTGGCTCCGTTTACTGCAATCCTTACATAAATCGGGGCGATTCCGTTTTTTTCTTTGTTCATCCGAAGAATGAAATGAACACCGAACGTGTTTGCTGATCTCATACACTATTTTTTAAAGTTTAACATAGACTGATATGAACTATTACGTCCAGACAGGTCACCAGAAAAGCCAAAAAAGTAATTCTTTCTGATCTATATGAGTCTAAATATTATTGATGTATATTTCTATATATCAATAAGTTAAACCCTTTCTGGTGACCCAATTTAATAAAATAAAAGAGGTCACCTGATAGTTCTCAGAAGGTATGGATTGAAACGAATTAATATGAACTGTTTAAAAGCAAAAAAGCCTCTAAATCGTATGATTTAGAGGCTTTTGGATCCAGATGAACTGGTTTCCGTCGGGGTGGCAGGATTCGAACCTACGACCTCCACATCCCAAATGTGGCGCGATACCGGGCTACGCTACACCCCGAATTCCCTAGCGGGTGTGCAAATGTAAGAAGTAAATTTGAATTAGCAAATAATTATAATATTTATTTCAAAATACTTCATAAAGTGCCTTATTCATTCAAATTCCTAATATATCAGCAAAATACCGTCCTGAAAACAATTCCCATTTCAGCCTAAAAACCAATAGAAAGCGCTCCATTTATTTCACCTTAAAATAAACTCAACTCCATACCCCTATCAATCAACCACTTCATAAAAAACAAGCACCTCGTAACTTCCAACAAAACAAACAATGTAACATCATTGTGCCAATAACATTTTCAATTTTAATCTTAATCAACAACCTTTAATCTTATTTTAGAAACAAAATATCACAACCAAAACACCTATTAAAATGAAAAAGATCACAATTGTATTATTTCTTGCTTTAAGCTTTGGCTTAACAACTTCAGTTCTCGCACAAGGAGGACGTGCTCCTGCCCCAGCTTTAATGGATTTAACTACCGCTAAAGCGTTGGTAGATGCAGCTACTACAGAAGCCAGAGCAAACAACGCAAATGTTGCTATAGCAGTTGTAGATGCCAATGGCGACCTTGTAAACTTCAATCGAATGGATGGTGCCTCAGCGCAAGCAGTTACCAGCTCTCAAGGCAAAGCCCGTGCAGCAATCTTATTCGGTTTACCAACAAAAGCAGCAGCTGATGCTGTAGCCGCCGGCACACCTTTAAGTGCAAAGCTTACACCATCAGGAGCAGGCGCTTTCCCGGTAACAGTTCAACAAGGCGGACTTCCAATCATTAAGGATGGAAAAGTAATTGGAGGGATTGGTGTTGGTGGAGCCTCACCTGCAAGCGACGAAATGTTCGCTCAAAAAGGTATAGACTCAATAAAATAAAAACATAAAAATAAAGGGAGAAATCTCATCGAAGCACTCCCTTTATTCATAATCATCAAATTGAATCAGTATCGGGTAATTAAACCAATACCGGGTAATCGGTATACCCCTTCGCATCTGCAGTATACAAACTTGTATAATCTGGTTCATTTAATTCCGCTCCCACAGCTATCCGTTTATCAAGATCCGGATTAGCTAAAAAGGATCTTCCAAAAGCAACTATATCTGCAAAACCATTATCTAATGCAGCCTCTGCGCTTGATGGTGTAAATCCATTACACTGAATAATGGTACCTTTAAAGGAAGAACGAATAGCATCCAATGTATCTTGGGGCATTTGTGCACCAAAGCCTATATGAACGTAAGCAATGCCAATCTCGTCAAGTTCGCGAGCTAAATAAGCATACGTTTCATGAGCTTCATCATAGGGTTGCAAATCGCCTAAAGTTGAATAAGGAGAAAAACGAATACCTACCTTCTCTTTTCCAATCGCAGCTACTACACTTTTTGCAATCTCTATCGCGAATTTCGCTCGCCCTTCTACACTACCTCCAAATTCGTCAGTACGTGTATTTACATTCGGATTTAAAAACTGCTCAATCAGATAACCATTTGCACCATGAAGTTCAACGCCATCGAAACCTGCTTCAATAGCATTTTTCGCTGCCTTTACATATCCTGCCATCACCTCTCTCACTCCTTCTGTCGTTAAAGCAACCGGTTCTGAATGATCTTGCATTCCCGAAGTATCTGTAAATATCTCACCAGCAGCCTTAATTGCAGATGGACCAACCAAATCAACTCCAGCCGGCAAATTATCTTTATGGCCAATACGGCCACTATGCATTAACTGTAAAAATATTTTGGTGCCATTCTTATGTACAGCTTCGGTTACTTTTTTCCAACCTTCTATTTGAGCTTGAGAAAAAACACCAGGTATACGGGCATAACCCAACCCTTCGGGTGCCGGTGCTGTCCCTTCTGTAATAATTAATCCTGCCCCACTACGTTGCGAGTAATATTCGGCCATTAATGCATTCGGTATATTATCGATTGCTCTGCTACGAGTCATAGGTGCCATCACCAAATGGTTCTTAAGGCTCAATCCGCCTTTTGTGTATGGTTTTAAAATCTTATTCATATCATTGTATTTATTAAGACAAATATCTGTCTAATCATAAGATTAAAACGATGACATATGTCAAATAATTAGTCCTATCCGACAATAAGACATCTATTTGACAGTACGGTAACTTCCAGATTTTATATCTAATTTTGATAATCTAAAATCAACCTAGTGAGGCAAATTCTTTTAATTGATGATGAAGAGAAACTTCGTACCCTTATGGCCAAAATTATAGGCTTAGAAGGATTTGAAGTAACTCAGGCGGAAGATGCAAATTCAGCTCAAAAGAAACTTACTCAAAAAGACTTCGATGTCATTATTTGCGACGTTAAATTACCAGACGCCAATGGTGTAGAGCTCATTAAAGAAATCAAAGACAAACAACCACTATCCGAAGTAATACTTCTCACTGCCTATGGCAATATTAGTGATGGTGTTCAAGCAATAAAAAATGGCGCATTCGATTATTTGGTAAAAGGCGATGATAATAATAAAATCGTTCCCTTGTTACATAAAGCAATGGATAAAGTACAACTTGCAAAACGAGTATATCAACTCGAAAAACAGGTTGGTAAGAGATATTCATTCGACAATATTATTGGTAAATCAACAGGAATTCTAAATGCTATTGAATTAGGAAAAAAGGTAGCACAAACAGATACCTCCGTTTTATTGCTCGGCGAAACAGGTACAGGGAAAGAAGTCTTTGCACAAGCTATCCATAATGCAAGTAAAAGAACCAACAAACCATTTATCGCATTAAACTGCTCGGCATTTAATAGAGAGTTATTAGAAACCGAACTATTCGGTCATATAGCCGGTGCATTCACAGGAGCTATTAAAGACAAGAAAGGATTGTTCGAAGAAGCTCATACCGGAACAATATTCTTAGACGAAATTGGCGAGATGGCAATAGAGCTACAGGCGAAATTATTAAGAGTACTGGAAGCTGGAGAATTCATTAAAGTCGGCACAAGCCTCCCAACAAAAGTAAATGTAAGGGTAATAGCTGCTACAAACCGCAACCTTGAACAAGAAATTGAAACCGGACATTTCAGAAGCGATTTATTTTATCGCTTATCTGTATTTCAAATAACACTCCCTCCTCTCCGGGAAAGAATTTCAGATATTGAACTTTTAGCAAGCAATTTCACTCAGGAGTTTGCGTTGAAAATGAACAAAAAAATCAAATCGCTTGAACCTGATTATATCAAAGCCCTCCAACAAAATCAATGGAAAGGAAATATCAGGGAACTCAAAAACATCATTGAAAGAAGTGTAATCTTAAGCGATAAAGATATTTTAGATACAGATAGCCTGCCCTACGAATTACGCAGTATCCGATCTCAAGACGATAAATCTATTTCTGCCTTCTCAATGGCAGGAGTAGAAAAGCTGCATATTCAAAAAGTATTGAATTATACCCAAGGAAATAAAGCCGAAACAGCCAGACTACTCGGTATCGGAATTGCCACACTTTATCGTAAAATCGAAGAATATAAAATCGCGTAAACACGCACTACTTCCAAACTCACCATTCCATTTTGATAAACACCATATCAAAACGATAGGCTAATATTTCTACCTCAGCCATCCAAAACAATACAACATACTATTTATCAATTAATTACAATTATCTTTTTTATTTGGAACAGCATTAGCCTAATGCTTTCAAACAAAAATATAATCTCATGACCCCATTATTCATCATTGCAATCCTGGTATTCTGCTATATGTGCTATGTATTGCTTAAACCAGAAAAATTCTAATTAAAATGAATACAGAAATATTAGGCATCATTGCCATGTTCGTTATCACACTTCTACTCGCTCTTCCTTTAGGAAAGTACATAGCGCGCGTATATAACGGTGATCAAACACTTTTGGATCCTATTTTCAACCCATTAGAGCGACTATTCTTTAAAATAAGTGGGATTAATCCTTATCAAGAATGGAGTTGGCAAAAGAATATGATTGCTTTACTGGCCATCAACTTTGTTTGGTTCCTTTTGGGCATGTTTATTTTAATGAATATGAGCTGGCTCCCTCTAAATCCTGATCATAATCCAAGCCAGAGTGCCCATTTAGCTTTTAACACCACAATATCTTTCTTAGTAAACTGCAACCTACAGCACTATTCAGGTGAATCTGGCGTAAGCTACCTAGGGCAGCTTTATCTAATGTTTTTACAGTTTGCAAGTGCGGCAACAGGAATGGCAGCCGCTGTAACATTATTCAGAGCATTACGAAAAGGCACTCATAAAACTCTAGGAAACTTCTTCAATGACTATCTAAGATCCTGCACCCGTATTTTATTACCTCTCAGTTTTATTATGAGTATCCTCTTAATGTTTAGCGGCACACCCATGACCTTAGAAGGTAAACAACAAATGATATCACTACAAGGTGACACAACACAAGTGTCTACTGGTCCGGTCGCAGCCTTTGTTGCCATTAAGCATTTAGGAACAAACGGAGGAGGATTCTTTGGTGCAAACAGCGCTCATCCTCTTGAAAACCCCACCTATTTTACCAATATGTTAGAAATGATAGCCCAAATGCTCATTCCATTCGCTATGGTATTTGCTTTTGGTTATTTCATCCAACGTAAAAAACTATCATGGGTCATTTTTGGAGTAATGACCTTTGGCTTTCTCGCCCTTGCAATTCCAAACGTAATCATGGAATCGCAAGGAAATCCCATAATTACTCAAATGGGGATAAACAACGAACTCGGCAATATGGAAGGTAAAGAAATACGAATCGGAGCTCCTGCATCCGGCTACTGGAGCATTGCAACAACAGTTATATCTACTGGCTCTGTTAACTCTATGCATGATAGTTTTATGCCACTTTCCGGCATGAACCAACTACTTGCCATGATGACCAACTCCTTTTTTGGCGGAGTAGGCGTAGGAATACTCAACTATTTTATCTTCATCATTCTGGCAGTATTTATCAGCGGATTAATGGTGGGCAGAACACCCGAATTCTTAGGGAAAAAGATTGAAGCGCGAGAAATGAAAATAGCGATGATCATTGCTTTATTGCATCCTTTTCTAATTTTAGCAGGAACCGCAATGGCAAGCTCCTTTCCTCTATATACAGCCAGCACATTAAACAATCCTGGATTTCACGGATTTAGTGAAATGCTTTATGAATATACTTCTAGTGCTGCAAACAATGGCAGTGGCTTTGAAGGTTTAGGAGATAATACCCCCTGGTGGAATATCTCGACCGGGTTTGTATTAATATTCGGCAGATTTCTACCCATCATTGGCCCTGTAGCAATTGCAGGCATATTGGGGGCAAAAAAATACATTCCAGAAAGTGTCGGAACCTTACAAACCGATACAGCCACTTTTGGCTTTATGACCTTAGCAGTTATCGTTATTTTGGCAGCCCTAGCTTTCTTTCCTGTATTAACATTAGGCCCCATCGCAGAATTTTTCTCTATCCATTAATTAAAGAGCAATCATGAAATCTCAAAATAAATCATTGTTTCAGAAAGAATTAGTTAGCGAAGCACTCAAACAATCTTTCGTCAAATTAAATCCAAAAGTCATGTTTCGAAACCCTGTAATGTTCACTGTATGGGTCGGAACTGTAATTATGTTAGCTGTATGTATATGGATACTAACAGGTGAAAAATCACAAGGCTTTCTTTCCTATAATTTCGTCGTTTTCCTTGTATTATTCTTAACCCTCTTATTTGCAAACTTTGCAGAAGCTATTGCTGAAGCCAGAGGGAAAGCTCAAGCTAATTCACTCCGAAAAACACGAGAAGAAACACCTGCAAAGAAAGCAGAATGGATTGAAGGAAAACTTGTAAACAAAAATCAAACAATTCCTTCATCCCTATTGCAAAAAGGCGATTTCTTTATCTGTGAAGCTGGCGATATTATCCCCACTGATGGAGAAATCGTAGAAGGGCTCGCTACCATCGACGAAAGTGCCATTACAGGCGAAAGTGCTCCTGTTATTCGTGAATCCGGAGGAGATAAAAGTAGCGTAACAGGGGGCACAAAAGTACTATCCGACAAAATAATAGTAAAAGTAACGACAGAACCAGGTGAAAGTTTTTTGGATAAAATGATTGCATTGGTAGAAGGTGCAAGCCGTCAAAAAACACCCAATGAAATTGCTTTAACCATTCTATTAGCCGGGTTTACGCTCATCTTTATTATTGTATGTATTACCTTAAAGCCATTTAGTGATTATGCGAATGCACCCATCACCATTGCTGCTTTTATTGCATTATTCGTCTGCTTAATTCCAACAACAATCGGAGGCTTATTATCTGCCATTGGCATAGCAGGAATGGATCGTGCATTACGTGCCAATGTAATTACCAAAAGTGGAAAAGCAGTAGAAACTGCAGGTGATATCGATGTGCTTTTGCTTGATAAAACAGGTACCATTACCATTGGTAATCGAAAAGCTACTCACTTTTTTCCTGCAATAGGAATTGATGAAAAACAATTTATCAGTCGCGCTGTATTAAGCTCGATGGCTGATAATACTCCGGAAGGAAAATCCATTATTGAACTCTCTGGCATGAATCCAAAATTATTAGAAGTACATAATTCACAGTTTATCAAATTTACGGCCGAAACAAGAAGTTCCGGTATCAATCTCGAAGATGGTAGTAAAATCCGTAAAGGTGCTGCTGATGCTATCAAGCAATTGCATGAAAAAACGGGTGGAGTCTTTCCTCAGGAAATAACCAGGCAAGTAGAAGATATTTCACGAAATGGAGGAACACCATTAGTAGTCTATGAAAGTCTTTTACAAAAATCGATCGTATTAGGTGTTATTGAGCTGCAGGATATTATTAAGCCAGGTATTCAAGAACGTTTCGAACGACTTCGAAAAATGGGCATTAAAACAGTCATGGTAACAGGCGATAATCCGCTTACTGCAAAATACATAGCAGAAAAGGCTGGAGTAGATGATTTTATTGCTGAAGCTAAGCCTGAAGACAAAATGAATTACATCAAAAAAGAGCAGGCCGCAGGCCGTTTGGTTGCCATGATGGGAGATGGCACGAACGACGCCCCTGCCCTTGCTCAAGCCGATGTAGGTGTAGCAATGAACAGTGGAACGCAAGCTGCTAAAGAGGCTGGCAACATGGTTGATCTGGATAATGACCCTACCAAACTAATCGAAATAGTTGAAATTGGTAAACAGTTGCTCATGACCAGAGGAACGCTTACTACGTTTTCAATAGCCAATGATGTAGCAAAATATTTTGCCATCATACCGGCATTGTTTATTGCTGCTATTCCTGCATTACAAGCTCTCAACATCATGCAATTGCAAAGTCCGGAAAGTGCCATCCTATCAGCTATAATCTTTAATGCAATTATTATCCCTTTACTTATCCCATTGGCTTTAAAAGGAGTTGCATACAAACCTATCGGAGCAAGCGCTCTTCTCAGAAGAAACCTTTTTATTTATGGCCTAGGCGGAATCATAATTCCTTTTATCGGCATCAAATTAATTGACATACTGGTTAGCCAGTTTATATAAAAACCATTAACACTATTTTAAATCATCAAGAAATGAAAAAGTATCTTCTCCCGGCAATAAAACTAACATTACTGTCAATCATCCTATTATCGGGTATTTATACATTAATATCGCTTGGTATTGCTCAAGCAATGCCTGATAATGGGAAAGGACAAAAAATCACGCAAAACAATAAGATCTACTATGCCAATATTGGCCAATCCTTTACTAACGACCAATACTTTTGGTCTCGTCCATCGGCAGTAGCTTACAACGCAGCTGGCAGTAGCGGTAGTAATAAAGGCCCCACGAATCCAGAATATTTACAAACCGTTCAAGCAAGGATTGATACATTCTTAGTTCATAACCCAGGTATAGAAAAGTCGCAAATACCAGTAGATTTAGTTACCGCAAGTGGTAGCGGACTAGATCCTGATATCTCAATTGAGGCAGCTACAGTACAAATAAAACGCATTTCAAAGATCAGAAACATCCCTGAAAAAGAAATTAAGCAACTTATTGATAGAAATATAGAAAAACCACTCTTAGGATTATTCGGACCTGATAAGATCAACGTATTAAAATTAAATTTAGCTTTAGATATTCTAGACCAATCGCTATGATTTTAAAAAACCTATCTTAATGAGCGAGAGAGAAAACAATGTTCAGCAATTCCTCGATCTGATTAAAAAATCAAGGCGAGGAAAATTCAAGATCTATATCGGAATGAGCGCCGGTGTGGGTAAAACTTACCGAATGCTGCAAGAAGCAAAGGCATTGCTGAATAATGGGATCGATGTTAAAATAGGCTACATAGAAACACACAATAGAAAAGAAACTGCTGCACTATTAGAGGGCTTACCAGTCATTCCGCGACGCTCACTTTTTTACAAGGGTAAGGAGCTTCAAGAATTAGATATTCAAGCTGTAATTAACTTACGTCCGGAAGTGGTCATAATAGACGAACTTGCTCATACTAATATTGAGGGCAGTAAAAATGAAAAACGCTGGCAAGATGTTCTTGAAATTTTAGATGCTGGCATTAACGTTATCAGTGCTGTAAATATACAGCACATCGAAAGCTTAAATAATGAAATAAAGAACATTACCGGAGTAGAAGTAGCAGAACGCATACCTGATAAAGTTCTAAGTTTGGCTGATGAGGTTGTGAATATTGATCTTACCGTCGCTGAATTAATTGCTCGTTTAAGAGAAGGGAAAATCTATTCAGAAGATAAGATTCAAACTGCCTTAGCTAATTTTTTCAAAGGTGAACACATCTTACAATTACGTGAATTAGCACTTAAAGAAGTAGCCGATCAGGTGGTACGACAAGTTGAAACAATAACTCAAAAATCGCCCGGTATTAAACGAGAAAAATTTTTAGCTTGTATCGATAGCAATGAAACCAAAGCGAGAAACGTTATTCGTAAAACAGCCCGACTTGCAGGTTATTACAGTGGCGAATGGTTTGTTTTATATGTACAAACTCCAAAAGAGGGAGTAAATAAAATAGCATTAGATAAGCAACGTATGTTAATTAACAATTTTAAATTAGCTACTGAATTGGGAGGAACAGTTATACGTGTTCAAAATAAAAATGTAGCAACAGCAATTATTGAACAAGCTAAGAAAATGAAGATTACTACGGTTTGCATCGGAAAACCTCGTATAAGCTTAATGGGTGTAATTTTCTCTACCAATTTGTTTAACGGGTTGCTCAGACGCCTTTCTATGGTAGATATTGATTTAGTGATATTAACTTAATTTCGATGAAAACGAAACTAAAATTGATTCTTGGAGTTGGTTTACTCTTTTTGCTCATTATCTTATTAACAGCAGTAAGTACCTGGTATATCAATGCATTAAAAAGAGACACCAATAATATCCTCCTTGCTAACTACAATACACTAGAGTATTCAAGGAACATGATGTTGGCACTTGATGAAATGCCAAATAATCCTGAAGCAATTATCCAGTTCGAAACCAATCTTCATAAGCAAAGGAATAATGAAACCGAACCTCTAGAAAAAGAAACTACCGACAAAGTAGCTGAACATTTTATACAGGCAAAACAAAACCCAAATGATAGTACAATAAAACCTCAGATCAGGAAAGATATTTCCGAATTAATGAGGTTAAATATGATAGCTATACAAACCAAAAGCAGCATTGCTGCTCAAACTGCCCAAACCGCCATTATATGGATCGCATTTACCGGAACTTTCTGCTTTTTAGTTGCCTTTGTATTATTAATAAACCTGCCTGGCAGCATCGCTAACCCAATAAAAGAACTGACAGCAAGTATCAAGCAAATTGCTGCCCAAAAATACAGCCAACGCGTACATTTCGAAAGCCACAGTGAATTTGGAGAATTAGCAAGATCGTTTAATACCATGGCAGAAAAGCTGGAAGAGTATGCTGGCAGTAAGATTGCCGAATTATTAATGGAAAAGAAAAGGATTGATACGCTGATAAACAATATGCACGATCCTGTGATAGGCTTAGACGAAAACGGAAAGGTATTATTTACCAATAATGAAATGTTAAAAACCATTGGGTTAAAAAAGGAAGATATCATTGGAGAAAGTGTCCAGCAGATTTCTAAAACCAATGATCTAATGCGTATCTTAACTCAAGATCTAGTTAAGACAGAATACAGCGAACAGAAGAAAGAGCCCTTAAAGATCTATGTCGACAACAAAGAAAGTTATTTCGAAAAAGAGATCATTGGTATCAGCGTAACTCCAACCGGAGAAACTGAAAAAAAGCAAATAGGCTCTGTCATCATTTTAAAAAATGTAACTCCCTTTAAAGAATTAGATTTCGCCAAAACCAATTTCATAGCTACCGTTTCTCACGAACTAAAAACCCCGATTTCTTCTATACAGATGAGTACCCAACTATTAAAACATCTGGGTACCGGAGAGCTCAATAAAGAGCAATCACAACTTATTGAAAGTATCAATGAAGATAGCAGCAGATTACTAAAAATTACTGGCGAACTATTAAATATGACCCAGGTAGAAACTGGAAACATTCAATTGAATATTCAACCAAGCAGTGCTTATTCAATTTTGCAGTACGCTATTGACACAACAAAAACACAGGCTGATCAAAAACATATCAACTTATCAATTGATACAGATGCAAATATTCCTAACCTAAACATTGATTCGGAGAAAACAGCTTGGGTTTTAACCAATTTCATTACTAACGCAATTAGATACTCACCCGAATACAGTGAAATCATTCTATCTTTAAAAAAGAAAGAAAACAGAGTATATTACTCTGTTAAAGACTTTGGAAAAGGTATTGATGAAAAGTACAAAGAGAAAGTATTTAACCGCTATTTCCAGGTTCCCGGCAGCTCAAAAGCAGGAAGCGGATTAGGTCTGGCCATCAGTAAAGATTTCATTGAGGCACAAGGAGGAAACATTGGAGTTGAAACCGAGCAAGGATTAGGAAGCATCTTCTTTTTCTCTTTTCCCTTCATATCAAATAACATCATAACCTCTTCTTAAATTAGGACTGATTTACATACCTTGCTTTACCCATATAAATACATTGCTTTACATACTCGGGTAGTGCATGGGTTATCCCTTCGTTGAGTCTGCGCTTTTTAGCGTAAAACAACGCATATAAAATGCACCATATACTCATTAATTTTAGATAGATATAAAACAAGTCTCATCCTGATTTTATCCAATAATTTATTAGCTTTAATCCCTCAATCCTTAATCCATGAAATCAGATTATTCACAAAAAGCAACGAACGAAGAGATTAGAACAAGATTCGATAACGATGTTGAACGTTTTTCGAACCTTGAAACCGGACAACAGACTACCATTGATGCTCCTCTTACTATGGAGCTTTGCACAGAGGCAGCCAAATACATTAACCCGAATGCAACCGAATTGCTTGATATTGGTTGTGGTGCAGGGAATTACAGCTTAAAAATGCTAAGCAAAATTCCTGATCTGAATTGTACGCTGAATGATTTAAGCTTGCCGATGTTGGAAAAAGCAAAAGAAAGGGTATCTGCACAAACCAATGGCAAGGTAAACATTATACAAGATGATATGCGAAATCTTAATCTGCCAAACAATCATTTCGATATTGTATTGGCTGCTGCTACTTTGCATCATTTACGCACGGATGCAGATTGGGAACTCGTTTTTACTAAGATATACAATGCCTTAAAACCAGGCGGCAGTATCTGGATTTCAGATCTGATTACGCATGATTCCAAGCTAATTAATCGGCTTTTTCAAGATAAGTACAGGGCCTACCTTGAAACGCTGGGCGGCCCTGAATATGGGCAAAAAGTATTTGATTACATTGAATATGAAGACACTCCGCGTTCTTTAAACTATCAGCTTGCTTTATTAAAGAAAGTAGGATTTAAAGAAACCGAGATCTTACATAAAAACTCATATTTCGCAGCTTTCGGAGGAATTAAATAGTCTTATTTCTCATCTCCCATTTCATCAATTGCTAAGGCAGAATGTGCTACTGCAGCTCCTGCCCGCATTTCGGCAGCTATCCAGATAGCTTCCATAATTTCTTGTTGGGTAGCTCCTTTCCTTAAAGCTTGTTTTGTATGGCTGCGAATGCAATATGGGCATTGAGTTACATGCGCCACAGCAATTGCAATTAGCTGTTTTGTTTTTTCAGGAAGTGCTCCTTCTTGAAAAACTGTTTTGCTAAAATTACGCCAAGCATCCATAGATGCAGGAGCTAGTTCAGCTCTTTTTTCATTTGCTTTTAAAGATGGTGTTGGAAATAGTTCATTTTGACTCATGATGTTGTGATTTATATTTGCTTTGTGTTTTTCGATACAGACAATTTAATCATTATCATTTAAACCAATGTCAGAAAAAAAGATTCGTATATTGTTTTGACAAAACAAAGAGAATTACACTCTTAGCATGAAACAGCTACTCACTTATTTTCTATTATTATTTACTCTCCCTGCTTTTGCCCAGTTAAAAGTAAGTGCAGATCATCATTATTTACAGACAAATGATGGCAAGCCATTCTTCTGGCTTGGTGATACTGCCTGGGAATTATTTCACAGATTAAATCGCCAAGATGCAGATCTATATCTTGAGGACAGGGCCAATAAAGGCTTTACCATCATTCAAGCAGTTGTATTAGCTGAACTTGATGGTTTAAATACGCCAAATGCATACGGCGAAAAACCGTTAATCAATAATGACCCTACTCAACCAAATGAGGAGTACTTTAAACATGTGGATTACATTGTAAAAAAGGCTGAAAAACTGGGATTAATCGTTGGAATGTTGCCTTCTTGGGGCGATAAGTGGAATAAAGCCTGGGGAGTAGGTCCGGAAATCTTTACTCCTGAAAACGCCCGCATTTTTGGTGAATATTTAGGAAAACGCTATAAAAATAATTCTATCGTATGGATCATGGGTGGCGATAGAGATATTGTAGATCAGGAAGATCGAGATATTATTACAGCAATGGTTGAAGGTTTGAAGAAGGGTGATGAAGGAAAGCATCTATTTACCTTTCATCCGGCTGGCGGAAAAAGTTCTTCAAATTTCTTCAAGGATGCTCAATGGATCGACTTTCATATGTCTCAAACCGGTCATTCAAAAGAGTCAAAGAACTATCTGTTTAATATAAAGAACAGAACTTTAACTCCTGTGCGTCCGCATCTTGATGGTGAACCAAGATACGAAGATCATCCCAATCAGTTTAATCCCGTAAAATTTGGATGGATGGACGATTTCGATGCACGTCAAACAGCATATTGGAGTATGCTTTCAGGTGCTTTCGGACATACCTATGGCAATCATAATATCTGGCAGTTTTATACAGAAGACCGAGCTCCAGTTTCTTGGGCTAGAACCAATTGGAAAGTTGCGTTAAACCAACTAGGAGCTATTCAGGTTGGCTTTATGAGAAGGGTATTTGAGAAACGTAACTGGCAAAGATTAGTACCCGATCAAAGTATACTTCCTAAAGATAACATCGAGAACGAGGAGTATCAAATGGCTTCAATTTCTCAGGATGGAGACTTTCTTTTCGCTTATCTACCTTATGGAAATAAAGTTAAAATCAATACTGAGAAATTAACAGGAAAGCAGTTAAAAGGCTGGCTTTTCAATCCGCACGATGGCTATACGATCTCTTTAGGCAACTTTGAAAATACAGGCAGTAAAGAAATTGAACCACCTTCTATGGGGAGAGGAAGCGACTGGCTTGTTATCATTGATGATGCTGCAAAGAATTACCCAAATCCACAAATAATCAACTTATTATCGAAAATACATTAGCTTATTTTTTAATCCTTTTTTGTAGATTAGTTGTAATTAAAACCTAACTTATGAAAACGATAAAAATTTGTTACTGGATATTTACCATATTGCTGATTGCATTAATGCTGATGTCGGCTATTACAAGTTTCATGAAAAACCCTGACGGTGTAGCTTTAATGGAACATCTGGGCTACCCTTATCATTTGCTTAGCTTTTTAGGAGTCGCAAAAATATTAGGAATTATCGCCATCCTGATTCCTGGCTTCCCAAGGTTAAAAGAATGGGCGTATGCAGGTTTTACATTCGACTTAATAGGCGCTATCTATTCAGGTTTAGCTGCCGGCGATCCTCTTGGCCAATGGGCCTTTGTACTTATCGGACTTGTATTTTTATTCGGTTCTTATATTTTCTACCATAAGAAAATTAAATACGATAAAAGGTTTACACAACCTTAATCGTATTTCAAAGCCGGATAATTTAATAATCTTCGCCATAAGGCAAGCTGTCCAATGATGCTTGCTTCACGATATATGGTGAAGGATATCAGCTCATAGTAGGTCATTTTCATAAAACCCATATCCATTTCACTATTAAGCTTTTTATTATCGATCATAACAAGGGCTTCTCTGGCAATTGGACTGATCATTCTCCAATCTTTTAAATATTCAGCAAGAGTTGGATATTTTGCATCGTCCTGAATTCCCTTATTGTCTTTAAATAGCTCTTCGCCGGTTTGTTTTAATCCAGGATTGGTTTCCGATGTCATCATAAATCGCTGTTGAACCAATGACCCGACAAGCCATGCAATGTGATTTGCTTTGGTATTTAAACGCTTATAAGCATCCTCTTCAGATATTCCATCAATGGCTCGTTCAAAAAAGGTAGTCTGCATATCAAACAATGTCAGAAATCCTTCTACTCTACTGCTAGCTGTCTTCGTTTCCATAATTTTTATGATCTAATTTACACCCTTTAGAGCAACATACTCTTACTTAGGTTTGTTTAGTAAATTTACATCAATGAATAATTAAAGCAGCTGTATATTGCGACAATCTAAAGGGGGAATAACGCCAGTTGAGTGATAAGTATTTGGCTATATGATTCTGTAAACCATATGATGGTATAAACCACCCATAAAAGGTTTCTCTTCTACGATTTCGAAACCCATATTCTGATAAAGCTTTAGAGCCCGGTCATTGTTAACATCAACCAGCAAACCAACCTTTTTATGCCCAAGCTTTTTGGCCCAGTCAATACCGGCAACTATTAACAATTTACCTATTCCCTTTCCTTGTGCAGCTGGATCTACACTAATGGTATCGAGGTAAAATTCACCGGATTCAGTCTCCGGTTCCGGATTGAAATTTACCAAGCCAAAATGTTCTGCTAAATGATCGAAGAATGGCTTTCTATAGGTTTCTAGCTTTGCACCATCATAAGCACCTATATTTCCGACAACTCCTTCTTCGTTTTCGTAAACAAGGGTATTCTCAAAACTATATTGATTATCAGTCAACTGAAAAAAGTGCTCAAAAAGAGGGATCACTGGCTCAAGCTGATCGGAGTTACAAAACTTCATAGCCAGATCTCCCATAGCCTGAACAATTAACGTTGCTACTTTTTTACTATCAGATGGTAAGGCAGGACGAATCATAGTTAATAAAAAACGATGTAAAACTTGGGCAAATTAATGATTCAGTTTAATAGTTACCTGATCTTCAATAATATTTAAAGAAAAGAATTCGTTAATTTTATTGGGATTACAAGTAAATAGAAAATTACCATCGGATACTAGCTTAAAACAGCAGACAATTTATTAAAATTGAAACTTACAAATGGAACAAAGAATAAGTGTATTATCTATCGGAGCAGATGACATAACAGCAATGAGAAATTTCTATGAAGATATTCTAGGATGGAAACCTATAGCTCAAAATAAAGATATTGCTTTTTATAAAATGAACGGGTTCTTATTTAGCATTGCTAAACGAAGAGAATTAGCAGATTTTATAGGTGTTAATCCTGACGGAATTGGTTTTCGTGCAGTTACTTTTGGTTATAATGTCTCTACTGAAAATGAAGTAAGAGAACTTTACAAAAAGCTTAAAGCTAAAGGAGTTAAAGTGTTGAGTGAACCTACTGCACCACCTTTCGGTGGATTGTTCTTTTACTTCGAAGATATAGAAGGAAACATCCTTGAAATTGCCTACAATACATTTGTTCTTCTCGATGAAGAAAATAATGCTGTTGACCATAAACCAATTGACCATCTATAAGTTCAAAATTGAAGCAGATGAAACAACAAGACGGACTACATACGACCAACTATTTTGACACTCTTATTGAAGTTTCAGACGACTGCAAAGTAACGGCAGGGCAAATTCCGGCTTTAAAGAATGACAAGAAAACAATTGCATCAAGACAATTTGAATTGATTTCTAAAAATCCTTATAAATTCACTTCTGATGATGTTCTTTTTCAAGTTTATGCAGATAAGAATGATTTAACAGACAAGAAATATAAAACCGCAAGAGAGCAATTTTTCTCCAAAGGGCAACCTTGTTTCCGAGCTTCACCTCTAACAAAACAATTCGGCTGGGGACTTCATTCTGACTCAAATGGAAAAATTGCACTTTATGGGAGGGAAACAGAAGAATATCAACACTTAGCTGAAGATCCGAAAACAAAGAAAGTAAAAGCAATGCGAGAAAATAATATTTTCAGTATACAGCAGTAATTTTACTGTATTGCCTCAGCAACTTCTGTATTTGCTGTAAGAACATGTTGCATGCTTGTAAAACCTAGCTTTATAAGACCGGATTGTATTTCTGGTGCGCTCATAAATAAATTCCACAGCAAACCGCTCCGATGATTTTCGATCATTACAGGAATGGTACCTTGATCAATCGCTAAATAACGCTTTGGAAACCAATTTTCAGTTTCACTAAAAGCATCGTAAAAACCATACTTGCCCCAAAGCTTATCTCCAAAATCATAATATAGGTGACGAATAACCTCCATGCTATATTCTGGAGTATAGGGAATGGAAGATATTGCAGCCGTAGGAGTGATAACACCCAGATCATTTGTAGGACTGTGGGCCGAATATCCATCAACAGAATAGCTGGCTGTCAGCCCCCATGTATCTGCACCATATCCTTTAAAATTCTTAGGATTTTTAATACTATACTCTCTATCAATCAAAGCATGATTTCTATTTAAAGCCCAATAGTCAGCATACTGATCTTTCAATCCTCTCGGATCAAGAGCTAAATAAGAATATTGCGACCAAAAAAGCGGCCCTACGCTTCCCTCATGTCCATTATGTGCGAGTATTACTTTATATCCATACTGTTCTGCGCTTGATTTTATAGCTCCATTTCTTGCCCACCCTTCATGATATACAGCAGCAGGCACTCCATGTGTTGGCGACGAAGCTGCCAATATATAAGTGATTAAACATTCATCATATCCTCTAATAGGAAAATTCATGATCCACCCATAATTAGGGCTCCAATGCCAATAAAGAACATTCTGTTCTCCGTTACGATAAAAATTCCAATCAATTCCTTTCCAAAGCTCATCCGCTTTTTTAGCTAAACTCTGTTCTTCAATATTACCTTCATTAAAATATTGCCTAACGCATATTAAAGCTTGAGCCATAAATGCCGTTTCTACCAAATCACCTCCATTATCTCTTTCACCAAATGGCTTTACTTTTCCAGTCGGACCATACAACCAATGTGGCCATGCACCATGAAAACGATCGGCTTTCGCTAAATAATCTACAATTCTATTTAAGCGATTATAACCTTCAGAACGTGTAATAAATCCTCGCTCTATTCCTACCAAAATAGTCATTATACCAAAACCGCTTCCCCCAGTAGTAATTACATCCTGATCATTCTGTGGATATACACCATCTATATGAATGCGTTCGCGGGCAAGGCCTGATATATCTTCTGCACCTTCCCAGAAGTATTGAAATGTTTGTTTTTGAACAAGGGTAAGTAAAGAATCATCACTGAGCTTGGTTTCTTCGGCAGGAGGTTGAGAATCATCCAATTTCGGAGAACTGCAACCTATAAAACTAATCAAGCCGACTATAAATAAAACTCTTACAAAGTTTATATTCACTACCAATGTCTTTAAATTCATCATACTATAAAGATATTCCTATTTTACCACTAGCCTTATTCTTTGTTGGTAAACAATGCTTTTACTTCATCATCGCTAAGAGCCTTGGTATATACCCTAAATTGATCAAGCATACCTGTATAATGAAGCATCCAATCTTGAGAATCTCCCTGGATTCCGATATGTTGCTGATATGCACCAATAACAAATTGAGATGCATCTTTAAAACTCAATTTACCCAAAGGTTCGCCATCCTTTTTCCGATCGGTAACCGCTGCAGGCAAATCCATCTTTTCTCCATCCATGTATCCGGCAAATTTTGAAGTATTTTCATCGTAGCTGAAAGCTAAATGATGCCATTTGCCATACATATCAGGAAGCCGATTGAGACCATTATTACCATTGAACTCAACCCAGTTACCTGCAAAATTAAACTTAAAAAGCATTGAATTATCTGCAGGATTATCATTGCCTTCAATAATAACGAATAGATTTCCCCAGAAATCACTTGTATTCGGCATCATAAATAAGGATTGGCCTCCGCCTGTATGCTTTTCTGTATTCATCCAGAATGCAACAGTGAAGCTAGTCATTTCTGCTAATTTACCAGCATTTGCATATTGTATCTGGCCAGTAGTTGAACCTTTATAAGCCTTCCCTTTAATACCCTCAACATAGCTAATTCCTTTTGCATTACCTTTTGCATCATGAATACTATCAATCGGACTATCTTCAAAGGAAAGGAATAATTGAAGCGGACCATTGAGTCGTGCTGTATCATCAGGTATGATATTCATTGGTGGCCTATCCATTTTCTGACAAGCACTAAAACTTGCGGCAATCAGGACGATGAAGAGCCCTCCCATTATTGCTTTTGAAAGTATATTTTTCATTTTTATCAGTTTAGATGTCCTAATTAATAATCTGGATTTTGTATCAATACACCTCCGGATTTATCTATTTCTGGTTGAGGTATGGGTAGAAAACGATTCTTATGCTGATATCCTGCACTGGCAAGTACATCATCTGCAATTCCCCATCGAACTAAATCAAAGAAACGTTCATTCTCCATGCCCAATTCCACTTGTCTTTCATGTCGGATAGCCTGGCGAAGTGCTGTTTGATCTGTCGTTGTTACTTCTGGCAATACAGAAGCATTGCTTCCCCGGGCTCTTGCACGCACCATCTCTAAATACTCTAAAGATTTTTCAATATTAGCTGTTCCTCCTAATTCATTTGCGGCTTCGGCTGCCATAAGAACAACATCTCCATATCTGATTACACGCATATTAAACCATTCGCCTTGTGTACTGCCGGTTGATCTTCTTATGTCAGGATCGGTATAAACTTTTTTACTCCAATACGGCCGTGGGAGACCTGCAGGAACAAACTCTCCGTAAGGAGAATTAGTCTGCCCTGTATACAAAAGCGTCTCATCCTTTCTCGGATCGCCGGCTTCAAAAGCATCTGCCATTTTTTGATTGGGCACATTCCATCCCCAGCCTAAATTCCAATCTCCCGATCCTCTTACCCCTTGCCGGCTGGCATAGGTAATACCAACTGTTTTATTACTCTGCGAATAAAAGGCTTGAATTTCAAAAACAGACTCCTTACCATTTTCCTGAGATTCTCTGAAGATCTGATTATAAGGAGTACTTAAATCATAAATTCCAGACATCATAACTGCTTCTGAAGAAGCTAGCGCCCGGGACCACATACTACGAGCTAAAAATGTTTTAGCCTGCAATGCTAAAGCAGCCCCTTTAGTAACTCTACCTACAAATTGACTACTCCAGCTTGGCGGTAAAATAGCTACAGCTTCTGCCAGATCTTCATCAATTAATTGATAAATATCAGCAATTGGAGATTTGGCCACTATTGCCTGTGAAGGGTCAGTAATTCTGAAATCAATTTTTGGAACCTCTCCGAAAGAACGCACTAAATTAAAATACGCGAAAGCCCGAAAGAACTTAGCTTCACCTACATTAATTAACGTAGTAGGGGTTTTCTCTGCGATAGAGTCGGCAGCTGAAATAACATTATTAGATAAATTTATAAGATTATATTGTCCTGTCCAATAAGAGTTTATCAACCAGAAATCTTTTACATATTGAAATTTATCGAAAATATTCGCAGCATCTTCTCCATCACCGGGCGCACTACCTTTATCCGCATCGTCTGCGCGCATATTATGAACAGCAATATAAGGCAAACCACTAATCCCCTCATTTCGAATTCCTCCGCCGTATATTGCAAACACTTGTCCTTCAAGAGATCCCGGGTCTAAATCCTCTTCTGTTAATTGACCAAGAGGCTTCCGATCCAGAAAATCTTTTTTACATCCCGAGGCGACTACAATCACCATAATTAGTAAAACAGCTAGCTTACTATATATATTGTTTAATTTTTTCATAACCGTGTTCTTTAACAATTAGAAATTTAAATTCACACCGAATGTATAAATAGCCGGCACAGGGTATGTGCCATCATCCACTCCAAAAGAAGTAGCGCTTCCACCTATTTCTGGCGTATAGCCCGTGCTATTTCGAAGGGTGAACACATTTTGCGCATTAACAAAAATTCGCAGAGATTTTAACTTCAACCGATCTAATATTTCTTGATCAAAGTTGTATCCTAACTGTAAGTTTCTAAGTCGGAAAAAGCTTCCATCCTCAATATAATAAGTAGATGCTAAACGATTATTTGCTCTTCCAGAATCCATAATGGGCTCCCAATTAGAAGTTCCTACACCGTGCCACCTATCAAGCCTGTCTTCTAAGAAGTTAAATTGAGCAAAAGCATTCCGATTCCAATTCCTAAAAATCTCATTGCCATATACTCCCATAAAATCGGTTCCTATGTCAAAGTTTTTATAAGTGAAATTGAGGGAAATACCATAGGTAAGGTCAGGAGTTGGATTACCAATGATAGTCCGATCGGCATCATTAATCTCACCATTTCCATCCATATCGCGGAATTTAATATCACCTAATTTGGCTCCAGCAAGTACAGGCGACACTCTCAACTCTTCATTTGTTTGGTAAATACCGTCTGAGATATAACCATAAAAATAACCAATCGGGTAGCCGACACTCGTTCTGGAAACACCATCAACAATATCAAAACCTTCGTCTAAAAGCTTGTTTACCTTATTATCCATGGTAGTAAGGTTACCGCCTATGGTTAAAGACATATCATCGTTAAAAGACTGCGTCCATGAAGTCGCTAATTCAATCCCTTTATTGCTTACTTCTCCCGGATTTGAAAGACCTGCCTTCACACCTAGCGAAGCAGGAACAGTTACAATAATTCCTTTCGTATCTTTATGATAATACACTGCTTCAAAAGATAATCGGTTATCAAAAGCACCTAGTTCAAAACCTCCTTCCCATGCATACACGCGTTCCCATCTCAAATCACGATAAGGAACATAAGATGGCTCGTATGCCGGAATAATATTATCTCCAAAAACAGCAGAATTACCTGCAACTAATAATGGATATAACGGATATTGGTTTCCCCCGGTATTTTGATTTCCAAGTACACCCCAGGATCCCTTTAGCTTTAATCTGTTAATTGAAGACTGATCTTTCATGAAGTCTTCTTCAGATAACAACCAAGCTGCTCCTACTGCGCCAAAGTTTTGCCATTCATTACCATATTTGAAAAAGCCGGAAGTTCCATCACGACGGAATGAACCGTTTAACAAATATTTGCCTTTATAATTATAAAGCACACGTGCTAAAAAAGAAAGTGTTGAACGTTCCCAAGCTGTTCCATCTCCTATTTGGGTATCTGTAGAGCCAATGCCTACATACCATTTATCGGGGTCATTTGGTATCGGATCTCCATTACCTTGTGTTCTGCTGGCATTGGTTGATTCATAGGAGTTATAATAACTTGTCCACCCTGCTGTTGCTGTTAAATTATGATCGCCAAAGCTGTTTTTATAAGTCAACAACCAATCTGATTGAATTTTAGTAAAGATATTTTGGTTCTGGGAAACGGACGTAATTCTATTCAATGGGTCAATCTTACTATCACCGGCAATCTCTGGATTGTAAACATTTACTAAAGGAGAATAGGACCTTCCTTGATTAAACCCATAATCAGCTAAGAAATTAACTTTGAAATCGAAATGTTCCAGAAAACCAATTTCTCCAAATACGCTGGCAACAGCACGATATTCACGATTAATCGCTGTATTTCTCCGATCAATGATATCAACTAATGGGTTCCACACTTGAGCCCGTTGAAAATCTGGAAGGGTATGATATAATCCATATTCATCATTATATACCGGAGCAATCGGTGCGGCACGTACAGCCCCAGAAACACTTCTTTCCTGAGGTAATTGTGCTCTGTAACCATTGAAATTTACACCGAATTTTAAATTATCAGTGACTTGGAGTTCATCGTTAAGAGATAAAGTGATCTTATTAAGTTTTTCATAGTGAATAATACCTTCTTCCTGAGTATATCCTAAACCCATATAAAACTTATTATTTTCTGAAGCACCACTTACACTTAGATTGTTGTAGTTTAAGATACCACGTTGGAATATCTCATCTTGCCAATCGGTATTCGCTGTCCAATTTGTATAATCGTAAGCAGCGATTCCTTCGTTGGCTCGCTGTTCATCATACAATAATTTAAACCCGGCAGCATCGGTTAATTTCATACGATCAGATACATCCTTGAATCCTACAGTTGAATTAAAGTTAAAATTCAACTGACCGGCCTTTGCTTGTTTGGTAGTAATAATAATAACTCCGTTTGCACCTCTAACCCCGAAAATGGCCAAAGACGATGGATCTTTTAATACTTCCATCGTTTCTATATCGGCAGGGTTGATAAAATTGATGTTATCATTTAAGATTCCATCAACTACATACAATGGCTTTACGCTATTAATTGAATTGGTTCCTCTAATTCGAATATCTGGCTCTGAACCCGGCCGTCCTGAATTAACAATTTGCACACCAGCTACTTTTCCTTGTATGGAAGAAACAGGATTTGCAGATGGCTTATCAGCAACATCGCTTCCCTGAACGGTTGTAATTGAGCCTGTTAAATCTCGACGAGCCGCACTACCATAACCAATTACAACAACCTGCTCTAACTCTTGAGTAGAGGTTACTAATTGCACATCGATTTGTGATTGATTGTTTACAGGTATTTCTTGAGTGCCATAACTGATAAAACTAAACACCAAGGTCGCCGCGGGATCTACCTGAATTGAATAATTCCCGTCAATATCTGTTTGTGTGCCGTTAGTAGTTCCTTTAACTTGAACTGTAACGCCTGGCACAGTTTCTCCTGTCTCGGCGTCTCGAACAACGCCTTTCACGGTAATCGCTTCTTGAGCCCATAGATTAGTTGCGAAAAGAAATAAAAATACCGACAGACAATAGGTAATAATTTTCATACGCTTACAAATTAATTTTAACGAATAGGTATAACAAGTCCTATATAAAAATCTCGACAAAACAAGCGTAAAAGCAAACACAGGTACCTTTACTCTCATTTAACCGAAAGAATACATGTAATAGTAGCAACCATTAAAACAGAGTAATGTTTTAATTAGTAAGCATTTGAACAAAAAAAATAGATTAGCTAAAAGATTTTTTCTTAAACAGAAATTATTTTAAGTAGGGAGTACTTAAGAGTTCGTAATCATTTATATTTAAGTCGACATCAACTACGAGCATTCTTTACAAAGGCCAACAAGCACACAGTTCAGATTTTCAACTTTGTAGCTTTCAGGAACTGAGTATTCAACAATTGATGGAAGACACTCAATAGTTTCGCATTTTGTACAGCGAAAATGAAAATGATTTCCAGGAATAATCACATCATCACATTTTACGCAAACAGCAAAATACTGCTTTCCATCGTCAGCAACTATCTTATGGACTATCTCATCTTCACAAAAACGGTTTAATATTCTATAAACAGTAGCTCGATCAGCATCAACAGTCATTTGCTTTATAATAGCATCTTGACTCATTGCCCTTCTTTTACTTGCCAATACAGCCAAAACAGCTTCTTGTGTTGCAGTATTTCTTCGTTTCATATCACTCCAAAGTTAAGCAAAAGATACTATTGCGACAAATTTGCATTAATCTATTGCGACAGTGTTGCATTAATGAAATCTTTGCTTACATTTGTTGAAACATTATGCAGAAAAAGTAATTATTATCTGCATTTACAAAATATAAAAGTATGACAAGCACTAAAGACTTTGAAGTAATAATAATAGGCGGAAGTTATGCAGGGCTATCAGCTGCAATGGCCTTAGGGCGTTCATTGCGTAATGTTTTAATAATTGACAGTGAACTTCCTTGTAATAGGCAGACACCTTATTCTCATAACTTCTTAACACAGGACGGCAAAACACCTAAAGAAATTTCAACGCTCGCCAGGCAACAAGTTGAAAATTACAAAACCGTAAAGTTTTACAAAGGGCTTGCTACTATGGGAACAAAAACAGTAAATGGTTTTGAAATCACAACAGATACTAACGAAAAATTTACAGCAAAGAAATTGATTCTTGCAACTGGTATAAAAGACATTATGCCAGAAATAAAAGGATTTGAAGAATGCTGGGGTATTTCTATTATTCATTGTCCATACTGCCACGGTTACGAATATCGAAAGCAAAACACTGGAATACTGGCAAATGGAGCAAAAGCATTTCACCTTGTTTCATTGGTCAATAATTTAACAGACAATATAACGATTTTGACAAATGGTAAAGCTGATTTTAGTTCAGAACAAATGGAGAAATTAAACAAGCATAGCATAAAAATTATAGAAACAAACATTTCTAAATTTGAACATAAAAACGGACATATACAGAATGTAGTTTTTAGCGATAAAACTAAAAAACCTTTTGATGCCGCTTATGGTGTAATTCCATTTTTGCAACATTCAGATATACCAGTTTCCCTCGGTTGCGAACTTAACGAACACGGACATATCAAAGTTGATGCTTTTCAAAAGACCACTATTCAAGGTATTTATGCATGTGGAGACAATTCAAATATGATGCGTTCAGTTGCTAATGCGGTATATAGTGGTAATATAACCGGGGCAGTGATAAACGGGGAATTAACAAACGAACAATTTTAATTCAATACTATGACAGAGTTCTGGGAAGAAGCCTTTAGTTGTAGAGTTTAGATAAGATATTAAAGAAATTATTACTTCCACTCGTTTATTGGGATTTTCTGCAATTATTTGTATTGGAAGACATAAAAACTTGAAATAAAATATAGCTTTGAAGAAAAGGCGAGGAAAGCTATTGATTTGTGTTGCGTTCATGTAACATGTACAACAATATTAGAAACTTGTTGACATTAATCTTTAAACCAATATAATGATATCTAATATTTAGAATTTAACTGAATATGATTAGAATACCATTATAAAACTATCCCAACAAGACTACCTCAAGGTTCACCAGTATCACCTGTTTTAAGTAATTTAATTTGTAGGTCTTTGGATACAGAGTTCGCAAGGCTATGCGAAGAGTTTAAGTGTCATTATACTAGATATGCCGGTGATATAACAATTTCGACTAGAATTAAGACTTTTCTAGTGTTTTTGGAAGTAGGAATAGAGCTACAGTTGATCATTTGCATATTATCGATATGTTGGTGTTCCACAAAAAGATATTCATTTTATAATTGTCTGGTCTGAAAAGGCAAATGATTTTTGTGAATTCTTCATTCATAATTACGAAGAAAAAACGAGTGATAGATTATTCCTTAAATAAGTATAAGCCTTTTTAGTAAAGACACTCCCCATTAATCAAACAGAAGAATCAATTTCCCTACTTATTGTTAGAATATCTTCTTCCTTATGTGCGCTGCTAATGACTACTCGATTAAGAAGTGGGTCAGTTGAAAGAGGATAGGAAAAGCTCGATATTATAATATTCTTCTTTTTCAATAAATCAAATAAACCGGTATCTGGAAAATAAAAGCCGGGGAAATTATTTACGGAGATATTATGCTTTCTAGTGTGTTTTCGGAATAAAGCAATATTATGCTGCAGTACGGCATACTTTTCCCTATAAATGTCCTCCGCATGAATAAATGTATACATAGCTGCAGGAGCTGGTGGCGACGCACCAAGATAAATACTTGTGTTCTTCAATTGCTCAATAGCCCGATTATCCGCTAGAATCACTCCAGCGTCAATTCCTAAGCCTTTCGCCATCGAGGCCACTATAATACTTCGAAAACAATCACGCTTAGGAACATTCGCCACCACTGCACTTCCCTCTAGTCGTAAAATTCCAATCCCATGTGAGTCATCTAAAAGAAAAGTAATGTTCTTACCTTCGTGAACTTCTTCAAAAAATGAAAAATCATAGATTTCAGGCACCAAACTATCAATCGTATTACTCACTACCACAAAGTCATTATTCAGACTATCGTTAATATATCGAATAATAAAGTTTAACCAATCAGTAAAAGAAAGTGGAGAGTTAGGTCTACTATCTAACCACAAGGCCGGATGACAATCAGGTGCATAAAGTAGTTCTCCTTGAGTGGAGAAATATTTAATAGCCATTTGTGCAGCAAGAAATCCACTTGACATAATTAAAGCACTCTCAGCTTGAAATCGTTTGGCTGCTATTTCTTCAGCTTTGTCGTATACATTCAGCTGAACGTTATTACTTCGAGAAGTACCATTATTGACCCCATAACGAATCAATCCTTCTGTATATAAATTAATGAAATCTGAATTATTGTTTAAACCTAAATAAGCGGTCCCACCAAAAAACAAATAACTATCATCCTCAACTTCAATTTTACGATCGCTAGCAACCTCTAAACTCCGAAATGAAAAACTCTTATCCATACTATTTGCTTCAGTGAAACTAATTTAGCAATTGCGTATAATATTTGTTGGTTTTTATTCATTAATTAAGTACTTAAGGCGCTTTTTAAATATAAACTCTGCCGAAACTCTGCCAAATTACCTATAAATTAGATTATATGAAACCTACGAAAGTGCCTTTAAACGAAAAAGAGCGACTCTTTAGAATCGCTCTTTTATCTGCGGAGAGAGAGGGATTCGAACCCTCGGTACCGTTTCCAGTACGACAGTTTAGCAAACTGTTCCTTTCGGCCACTCAGGCATCTCTCCTTATTTTGGAATGCAAATATAGCAATTCAATCTACTCCACAAAAATAATTTGAACATTCACTAGAGTTAATTTTAAGAACTAAATTATCTCTGATTTTTTCTCTTTCGTAATATCATAATCAACCCTAACATGATAGATACTCATTAGCATGGTTTTAAATATCCCACGGATAATTTCAATCTCTTGCAAAGTGATATTACTATTCTTTAATTGATTCTGAGAAAGCTTATAATCTATAATTTTATCAACCAATCCGCTTATACTTTCAGCATTAGGCTCTTTAAGACTTCGGGAAGCCGCCTCAACTGAATCAGCAAGCATAAGCACGGCAGTTTCTTTCGAGAATGGAATTGGACCCGGATATCTAAACAAATCCTCATCTACAAACTTCTCAGGGAAGGTTTTAATATAAGACTGGTAAAAATAATCTACACGAGTGGTTCCATGATGTGATTTGATAAAATCAATAATCTCTTCAGGCAAACCTGCTTTCCGGGCCATCTCCATACCTTTAGGAACATGCGCAATAATAATCTGCGCACTTTGCTCAAAAGTAAGTCCATCATGCGGATTATACCCCTTCGTTTGATTCTCTATAAAGTACTGAGGATTCATTGTCTTACCAATATCATGATATAATGCACCAGCCCGAATTAACAAAGTGTTCCCTCCTATTTTATACATCGCCGCTTCTGCCAGGTTCGCTACCTGTAAAGAGTGCTGAAATGTGCCCGGCGCTTTGTATGACATTTCACGCAATAACCGGGAATTCGTATTCGTTAGCTCCATCAACGTTACATCAGATGTAATTCCGAAGAAGCGTTCAAAAGCATAAATTAATGGGTATGCAAGTAAAGTAAGAAGAACACTGACAGCAAAAGGAACAAAGTCTAACCAGCGAACATCATCCAAAGATCCGTTCCGTATTAATACCATCCCCAAATAGGCAACAAAATAGGTGCTTAAAATAAATATAGCCGAAAGCAAGAATTGTTCACGCTTTACCAATGTTTTTATACTGTAAATAGCCACCATTCCAGCGGTTAATTGTAAAAACACAAATTCAAAACTATTAGGTACAAAATAGGCAGCAACCAATACCATCAATAAATGAATATTGAGGGCCATTCGTGTATCAAACAACACTCTAATAATAATCGGAACAATACAGAAAGGTATAAAATAAAGACTCGGGAGCCTGATATTAACCGACCACGATAATAAAACCAACATCGAAGTTACCACAAACAAGATCAGCGTTAACAAACGATTATCATCAAATATATCCTTCCTGAATAAATACAAGAATGTCATTAGAAGGATAATAATAAGTCCGACAATCAATACCTGGCCTAATACCACTACTGTTATATCGCCACCAATACGCGCCTCCTCCTCATACGCCACTCGCAAAGATTCTATCTTTTGATAAGCCTCATTATTGATTGTAGAACCTTCAGAAATAATGAGCTCCCCTTTCTGAACCATCCCCCTCGTTGTAGAAATATTTGCTAAAGCATCAGCTTCCAGCTTATTGGTAAGCTGCTCATTGAAAAGATAATTGTTCTGTATATAATCAGGAATGAGCTTCTTTAACCACTCTTTCTCTACAATCCTATCGTTTGCATTTATTGCTTCATCAATATACTGCAAGGCTTTCTCTTGGGTAAAAACATCGGCCGTATTTTTCTGTGAAGAAACATTATCGGTAAGTAAGGTAAAATTATAATTATCACCCTCAATCTGGAATTTCTTTGTTGGCGACATAACTCCATCCGAATAGATCTTTTGGAGAATTACCGTGGCAAATTTATTATAAACAGGCTCCTGATCAGGATCAAAAGTGGTATTTCGCCATTTAGTTTCCAAATCTGCCTGCATACGGGCTACTTGGTTTTCAGCGACTTGTGATTGAAAGTTATAAATCGGATTTATTGATTGCAAAACATCATCCCGATCCTTATTAATCTCCTCCTGTGTTTTTAGAATAGCGAAGTTATAAGGCGACACAAGATCCTCATGCATCCAAACTTTTCCTTTCTCAAACTCAAAGCGAAACCTTGGATGTTTAGGTAAGAAAAATGCAATCACACCAATGCATAAAATCATCAATCCGTATTTGAAAAATTGCGGATACTGACTAAATAAATTGATTCGATATGTTGATGCAGAACGATTCACGGGCGATTGTTTAATTCAAAATTAAGATTTCTAAAGACAATACACCCTATTCATCATTTAATATTTTTCTTAAAAGATGAAATAAGAAATAAGGTCAATGCAGATAATGGGAAGGAAATTATAGCTGGATTTTCCAATTGATGTATCGCATCTATAGGGTTTAAACCATAAAGAGCCCACATAGATGGAGATGTTAAAATAATAGCCAACGATGAAACAATACCCATTACAATCGACCAAGAAATCCCTTTGGCAGTTGTTTTTTTCCAGAATAGAAGAAACAATATCGCGGGTAAATTAGCTGATGCTGCTATGGCAAAAGCCCAACCAACAAGGAAAGAAACGTTCATACCTTTAAAGGAAACCCCTAAAGCTATAGCAAATAAACCAACAACAATAGCGGCAATCTTCCCGGCTTTTACTTTATTTACATCGCTTAAATTTTTATTAAAATAACCATCTAAAAGATCATGAGCAATTGCTCCTGAAGATGCAACAAGCAATCCGGCAACGGTTCCTAAAACAGTTGCAAATGCAATGGCCGAGATAACTGAAAAAAGTACTACTCCAAAAGCTCTTGCCAAAAGCGGAGCTGCCATATTGCTTGATTCAACATCCATAACACCATTCGTTGCTGCACCTAAACCCATAAATAATGTCAGTATATAGAAAGTGCCAATTGCTGCAATTGCAAGAATAGTCGATTTCCGAGCATCTCTTGGAGAATGCACAGTATAATACCGTATCAAAATATGCGGCAAAGCAGCAGTGCCTAAAAACAGAGCCAGCATTAATGAAACAAAATCCATTTTACTCCATAAACTTGCACCTTTACCAATCTTATATTTTAAGCCTGGTAAAAGAAAATCTTTACCCTCAATTTCATTTTGATAAAATAAAGATACATTTCCATTATTATCCAGGAACTTCACATTTGTAAATCGGACAACTGTACTCTCTTTAATAATATTCAAATATTCAAAGGGTCCTACAGGACCTGTTTTATCAACCTCTTTGCCATTAACAATTATCTTACTTAAGTGGCCAACCTGATAAAAATTACCGTTTTCTTTTGGCTCTCCGTTATAAAGCTGAGTTCCATTTTCATCTTCTGTAATCGATAGTACTTCTTTTAATACATAGCGATTATCCGATTGTACAAGATCAAACCACCTGGATACACCATCTTTTTCAAGATTCACAAACTCTTTTCCCTGTACCTCAGTTTGTGTTATTACATTCCAATCCTCTACCCTTTCTACCTTACCGTCTTTTATCTCCGGCGAGAGCTCTAAAAATTCATGATAAGCTTGATTTTTATGATCCGGATTTAAGGTAAAACCATTTTTTAGAATATATATGGTTAAAATAGTTGATAGTACTATCAATAGCCCGCCTTTTAAGAACTGAACATAGGTCGTAGATGTCATTCCTGCTGTGGCAACAATAACGATAACAATAATACCTACCAAAAATACACCTACCCAATGAGGTAAGCCCAATAATGGAGTCACCAAATCACCTGCTCCAACCATTTGAGGGATCAGGTAAAATATAGAAACAATTAACGTACTGATAGATGCAGTCAAGGTAACCAGCCTTGATTGAAAGGTTGAGTTTAGAGCATCAGAAAATGTATACTTTCCTAATTTCTTAAAAGGTTCGGCTACTAAAAAGAGAGCAACCATCCACCCGGCTAAAAAACCAATAGCATATAAAAAGCCATCAAAACCAGAAACGGCAATCATTCCGCAGATTCCTAAAAAAGAGGCTGCAGACAAATAATCACCGGCAAATGCCACCCCATTGATTGACCAATGAATTTGTCCACCTGCGGCATAATACGATGAGGCAGATTTAGTCTTCCTTCCAAAATAAAACGAAAGGCCTAATACCAAACCTACAAATACAATAAAAAAGAACAATGCAGTATAAGAGATCCCATAAATCATAATTCAACCTCCTTCCCTTCCATTTCCTTTTCCATTTGATCTTCATAGCGCGAGCAGAAAAAATTATAAAGAATCCCCAATAGTACAGCAAAAACGATCAAACCAATA
Source organism: Albibacterium bauzanense (assembly GCF_004339765.1). Taxonomy (GTDB): domain Bacteria; phylum Bacteroidota; class Bacteroidia; order Sphingobacteriales; family Sphingobacteriaceae; genus Albibacterium; species Albibacterium bauzanense. The sequence goes on from NZ_SMGO01000003.1 coordinate 503,141, forward strand.
CCATAAAGGGTCGCTAAATTCAAACCTCCAAGGGTTTCAATAGCTAATAATTCATAATTAATTACCCCTATAGCCACGAAGCCTCCATAGAGGATGAAGTAAATAAAGAAAAAAATAATTCCTAAGCGTGCTTTTTTCTTTGAAGCATAATCAGGTTTGTGAGAAATAGAAGGTTTGTGAATCATAAAATTGGTTAAAAACTGGTTAAAAGAAAGCAGAAGACTGAACGTTTTATATTTAAAACCTCGTAAATTCCTCAGATTGCAAAACCAAATTGACAAAAAATTCGATATTTACAAAATTCCAAAGAAATTTAAATACTACAGAAAGCCGAAAACCTCCAATGGCAATATTTTGTTATACATTTGTTATAAATAGCAACTAACGAATTGTAACAAACATCATTACCTCCACAAAAGCAAAAAAATACAATATGTCAATCCAGGAAGTATTTATTGTATCGGCCGTAAGAACTCCCATTGGCAGCTTTGGTGGAAAACTATCTGCTCTATCTGCTACAGAATTAGCTGGTAAGGCAATCACTGAAGCTGTTAAGCGTGCAAACATTAATCCCGGCCAAGTCGAAGAAATTTATTTAGGAAACGTACTATCTGCAAATTTAGGACAAGCTCCCGCCACACAAGCAGCAAAGTTTGCTGGCTTAGCAGATATTCCTGCAACTACCGTAAATAAAGTTTGTGCTTCAGGTATGAAAGCCATTATGTTAGCTGCACAAAGCATTTCTTTAGGGCAAAACGACATAGTAGTAGCCGCCGGCACAGAAAGCATGAGCAATGTTCCATATTATTTAGATAAGGCAAGAACAGGCTATCGCTTAGGAAACAGTGAACTAATAGATGGATTAGTAAAAGACGGTCTATGGGATGTCTATAACGACTATCATATGGGTTCCGCAGCCGAACTTTGTGCAAGCGAATGTAATATATCTCGCGAAGATCAGGATGCTTATGCAATTGAGTCTTACAAAAGAGCTCAACGTGCTTGTAAAGATGGAAAGTTTAAAAAAGAGATCGTTCCCATTGAAATTGTTGGACGTAAAGGAGAAATCACCATTATTGACGAAGACGAAGAAATATACAATGTTAACTTTGAGAAAATTCCTGCATTAAAACCAGTTTTTCAAAAAGAAGGTACAGTAACAGCTGCTAATGCATCAACCTTAAATGATGGCGCAGCAGCCCTGATATTAATGAGTAAGAAAAAGCTGGAAGAACTTGGTTTAAAGCCCATTGCGCGAATATTAAGCTATGCAGATGCACAACAAGCTCCGGAATGGTTTACAACAGCACCTTCCAAAGCAATACCAAAAGCATTGAAGCTAGCGAACATTGAAAGCAAGGATGTAGATTATTATGAAATCAACGAAGCTTTCTCGGTAGTTTCTTTAACTAACAACAAATTATTAAATTTGTCGGATGAAAGGGTCAATGTTAATGGGGGTGCAGTTGCGATGGGACATCCCTTAGGCGCTTCAGGTGCAAGAATAGTCGTTACACTATTGAATGTGCTTGAACAGAATAAAGGCCGAATAGGAGTCGCAGGGATCTGTAATGGTGGCGGTGGTGCCAGCTCAATTGTAATTGAGAATCTATAAAATATAAATCCGTACTTATCTTATTAAATGAATAAATTTATTTTTATTTTCTTCTTATTAGGGAATTATGCGCTTGCTCAAACACCCAAACCGATAACTTTAGAGGATTCTAAAAAGATAACTCTGGAAGATATCTATAAAAACAACACCTTCAAAACCAATGTCGTAGCTGGCTTCCGTTCAATGAATGACGGTAAAAGTTATGTATCCATTGAAACCAATCCCATTACCAAAGAACGTTTTGTAGCACGAAGAAACTACAGCGATGGAAAGATTTCTGAAGAATTATTCTCAGAAAAAGACTTAACCTATAATAATATCAAACTCCCGATCGGAACAGATTTCAGTCCGGACGAAAAAAAGGTGCTAATAGCCTACCAAAGCGAAAAGATATACCGCTATTCTACCAAAGCTTTCTATTATGTTTTAGACCTTCAAACCAAGAAGATAAGTCCTGTTTCCAACAATAAAGAGAAGCAGCTTTATGCAACCTTCTCTCCTGATGGATCAAAAGTTGGCTTTGTAAGAGGCAATGATCTATTCTATACTGACCTTGCTTCAGGAGAAGAAGTTCAGATAACCCATGATGGCAAACACAATGAGATCATTAATGGTGGAACAGACTGGGTTTATCAGGAAGAGTTTTCTTTTACCAGTGCGTTCTTCTGGAGCCCTGACAGTAAGCAAATCGCTTTCTATCGTTTTGATGAAACTGAAGTAAAAGAGTTTTCCATGACCATGTTCACAGGTCTCTATCCTTCAGAATACAAATTTAAATATCCTAAAGCCGGAGAAAAGAACTCTACGATAAGCATTCATGTTTACAACCTGGCAAATAAAAATACTTCAACAGTAGATATCGGCTCTGAAAAAGATCAATATATTCCCCGTATAAAGTGGACACAAGATCCCAACATACTTTGTGTTCTGCGAATGAACAGGCATCAAAATCAACTTGAATATCTGCTTTGGAACGAAAAGAAGCAATCCACAAATATCATACTAACAGAAACCGACAAATATTACATCGATATCAATGATGATTTAACTTTTCTAAAAGACAATAAGCACTTCTTATTAACCAGTGAACAAGATGGATACAATCATATCTATTTATATAATATCGATGGAAAACTAATACAACAGATCACGAAGGGGAATTGGGAGGTTACAAAACTATATGGAATCAATGAAGAGACTGGTACCTTATATTTCCAATCTACTGAAAGCTCTCCTTTACAACGCGACATTTATTCCATTAACCTTTCAGGAAATAAAAAGAAAAAGATCAGCATATCTGAAGGCACGAACGCCGCAACGTTCAGTGCAGATTTCAGCTATTATGTTTTAAATTATTCAAGTGTAAACACTCCTCCTTATATAACTTTAAACAGCAACAAGGGCATTATACGCGTATTGGAAGATAACCATACAAGCAAAGAAGTCAGCAAAGAATATGGAATATCACCTCGTGATTTTTTTAGCTTCACTACCTCAGAGGGAGCTGATTTAAACGGTTATATGATTAAACCCACAAACTTTAACAAGGATACCAAATATCCTGTTTTAATGTTTGTTTATGGCGGGCCAGGAAGCCAAAACGTTGTTAATTCATGGACGCATAATTACTGGTTCGACTACCTGGCCCAAAAAGGCTACTTAATAGTATGTGTAGATAATCGGGGTACAGGTTTCCGGGGTGCTGAATTTAAAAAAATGACCTACCTTGAATTAGGTAAATATGAAACCATCGACCAGATAGAAGCTGCAAAATGGCTAGGCGAACAAAGCTATGTAGATAAAGACCGAATCGGAATATGGGGATGGAGCTATGGAGGTTACATGGCTTCTCTTGCAATAACAAAAGGAGCTGATGTATTCAAAACTGCCATCGCAGTTGCACCTGTAACAAATTGGCGTTTTTATGATAGCATTTATACAGAGCGGTATATGCGTACACCTCAGGAAAATTCAAGCGGTTATGATAATAACTCGCCAATAAGCTTTGCAAATAAATTAAAAGGCAACTTTCTGCTTATTCATGGAACTGCAGACGATAACGTTCATTTTCAAAATAGTATCATGCTCTCAGAGGCTTTAATAAATGCAAACAAACCTTTTGATCAAGCATATTATCCTAATAAAAACCACAGTATAAACGGTGGAAATACAAGTTTACACCTCTATACAAAGATGTCTGAATTTATATTTAACAAGCTCTAATTGTTCGCATAAATTGAACTTTCTAAAGCTACTTTCAGATAATTGTTGCATTTTTGACATTAAAATTAGTAATTACCCTATAAGCAGATATTAAAATACACTAATTCTCTTTATATGAAATCATCCGAACAAGACGAAGTTCTATCAAAGCATCTTATTAAGAACGAGGTAGATACACACACTACTCTTGGGCATCCAGTAGGTCTGTTTGTCTTATTCTTTACTGAAATGTGGGAGCGCTTTAGTTACTATGGAATGCGTGCATTATTAACACTCTTCTTAGTAAGTGAAATCTCAAAAAACGGCTGGGCATGGACACGTGAAGAAGCAGCGCAACTGTATGCCGTCTACACTTTCTTAGTATATATAACACCCTTGCTCGGAGGGATAATAGCTGATAAAATAACCGGCTATCGAAAGGCAGTTCTATGGGGCGCCTTAATCATGACACTGGGACATGCCTCAATGGCACTTGAAGGTATTGGATCCAGCTTCTTTTATTTAGGATTGATTCTTCTTATTATGGGTAACGGTATGTTTAAACCAAATATATCATCCATTGTAGGTCAGCTATATCCAGATAATAGCGCCAAAAAAGATTCAGCATTCACTATATTTTATATGGGTATTAACGCTGGTGCTTTCTTAGGAATTATGCTTTGTGGATACATCGGTGAAAAAATAGGCTGGCATTGGGGTTTCGGATTAGCAGGTATATTCATGTTCTTCGGTATGCTTCAATTCCATTATGGACAGCATATATTTGGGAAACTAGGAGAAACTGTTAAAAAAACGAAAGAGCGAAAAGAAGCTCTTGAACTTGCAAATAAACCAGAAGAGGAAGAAGAAGAACTACCAAAAAACATTATTAGAGACCGATTAATCGTGATCGGTATCTTAACCTTCTTTAGTATCTTTTTCTGGATGGCTTTCGAACAAGCAGGAAGCTCCATGACCTTCTTCGCAAACGATTATACGCAGCGTATTTTAGTCGGGAGCCAGGCAGTAGCCTTTAAATGGGTCGATGCCGGACTAACAATTTTCCCTTTAATATTATTAACATGGGTACTTGGCTTATTGGCTAAACAGATTATCAAAAAATATCCTTTAACCATTTACTTTACCGCGCTAAGCTTTCTAATCATATGGGGAATTGCAATATGGAAAGTTCTCAGAGAATTTAATGCCCTGGAAACAGAAGTAACCGCATCGTGGTTCCAGATATTAAACTCCTTTTTTATTATAACACTAGCTACCCTATTTGCAAAAATGTGGGAGAAGGTATTCAATCCAAGCGGACCAGCTAAATTTGCAATCGGATTAGTTTTATTAGGTATCGGTTTTGGTGTATTAGCTTACGGCAGCCGCGATATTCCACAAGGAGCTCTTACTGCTCAAGTAAGTATGATCTGGCTTATACTCGCCTACCTTTTCCATACAATGGGTGAATTATGCTTATCTCCAGTCGGATTATCTTATGTAAGTAAACTATCTCCAAAACACTTAGTAGGATTAATCTTCGGATTCTGGTTCCTTTCAAGTGCAGTAGCAAACTTACTTGGTGGACTATCTGCCAGTTATATCGATAAGATATCAGCTGCCTATTCAATCTCAGTATTCTTTATGATCTTCACTCTGATACCGATTATTGCAGGAGTAATTTTACTGGCACTATCTCCTTGGTTAAAGAGAATGATGCATGGAATTCATTAAAAAAAGAATAGTTAATTGATGGCCGACAGTCTGGTTATAATCCCTACTTACAATGAAAAGGAAAATATTGAGAAGATCATCCGAAAGGTCTTCTCACTAACCTACCCTTTTGATATTCTTATTGTAGATGACGGCTCGCCTGATGGAACTGCACAAATAGTCAAATCGCTTCAACAAGAATATCCTGAAAGTCTGCACCTGGAAGAACGTAAAGGGAAATTAGGATTGGGTACTGCTTATATTCATGGATTCAATTGGGCACTGAAAAACCACTATGAATTCATTTTTGAAATGGATGCAGACTTCTCTCATAATCCGGAAGATCTGATTCATCTCTTAGATGCTTGTAAGAATGGAGCCGATATGGTTATTGGTTCTCGCTACATCAAAGGTGTTAATGTAGTTAACTGGCCAATGAACAGAGTGTTAATGTCTTATTTTGCATCAGGATATGTACGCTTAATTACCGGGATCAAAATTCAGGACGCTACAGCAGGTTTTATTTGCTATCGCAGAAAGGTATTAGAAACCATTCCGCTCGATAAAATAAAATTCGTAGGCTATGCCTTTCAAATCGAAATGAAATTTACAGCCATTCAATACGGTTTTAAGGTTGTCGAAATACCGATCATATTTACAGATCGTACAGCAGGCGTATCTAAAATGAGCACCCGAATATTCCGTGAAGCTTTTTTCGGTGTCATTCAAATGAAACTGAATAGTTTCTTCAGAAACTATAAGACTTCTTAACCAGAACTTCTTAAACCTAAAAATCCTATCTTTGTTCATATTTACCTTAAAGGAATGAACGAGCATTTAGACCCCAATCAAGATCGACTAACAGAACCTGAGCGAGATATCGAAAGAGTATTGAGACCTCAGCTTTTTGAAGACTTTACCGGACAATTTAAGATTCTCGAAAACCTGAAGGTATTTGTAAAGGCTGCTAAATTACGTGGAGAATCACTTGACCATGTTCTGCTGCATGGCCCTCCGGGCTTAGGAAAAACTACCCTTTCTCATATTATTGCGAATGAAATGGGAACCGGAATTAAAATAACCTCAGGTCCGGTTCTGGATAAAGCAGGTGATTTAGCTGGTTTATTAACCAACCTGAACGAAGGTGATATCCTTTTTATTGATGAAATACACAGGCTCAGCCCCATTGTTGAAGAGTACTTATACTCCGCGATGGAGGATTTCAAAATTGATATCATGCTGGAAACAGGGCCGAATGCGCGTTCTGTACAGATCACATTAAATCCCTTTACATTAATTGGCGCTACTACCCGATCAGGATTATTAACCGCACCCCTGCGCGCACGCTTTGGAATAAACTCCCGATTACAGTATTACGATGCTAAACTATTAACAGATATCGTTCTACGTTCTGCCCAGATCTTAAATACAGAAATAAACGATGAAGGCGCATACGAAATAGCCAGAAGAAGTCGCGGTACACCCAGAATAGCCAATGCACTGCTTCGAAGAACCAGAGATTTCGCTCAAATTAAAGGAACTGGCATAATAGACACAAAGATTGCTAAATATGCTCTGGATGCTTTAAATGTCGACGAATATGGTTTGGATGAAATGGACAACCGCATCTTAACAACCATAATCGATAAGTTTAAAGGCGGCCCGGTTGGTTTAAAAACCATTGCAACAGCAGTGGGAGAAGATGAAGGAACCATTGAAGAAGTATATGAGCCATTTCTAATTCAGGAAGGCTTTCTAATGAGAACCAGCCGGGGCAGAGAATGTACAGAACTTGCTTTTAAACACCTGGGGAAAACAAACTTCAAAGGGAATACCTTGTTCTAAACAAAGCAGCAGCCATCATAAAAACAACTACTCAACAATAAATTTCAAACATGAATATAGAAGTCAGACAGCTTAACATAAACGATTATCATGATTTAAAAAACTCAATGATTGAAGCTTATCATGGTTCTGCTGGCGGTATCTGGACAAAGACAAATATCAGTGATTTAATCAATATCTTTCCTGAAGGCCAGCTTTGTGTTGAAGTCGATGGAAAGGTTGTTGCCTGTGCTCTAGCCATTATCACAAACTCAAAAGACGTATATTCTGGTCATACCTACAAGGAGATTATTGATAATGGGAAATTCACGACCCATAGCCCCGAAGGAAATATTTTATATGGAATTGAGGTATTTGTTCATCCAGAATATCGTTCACTTCGTTTAGGAAGAAGATTATACGATGCCCGAAAAGAAATGTGCGAAGAGATGAACCTGAAAAGCATTGTCGCTGGCGGCCGTATACCAAAATATCATGAACATTCTGACACACTATCTCCAAGACAATACATTCAGAAAGTTAAACAAAAAGAGATTTACGATCCTACTTTAACTTTCCAGCTTTCAAACGACTTCCACGTTAGGAAAATCCTTAAAAACTACCTTCCCGGCGATGAAGAATCAAGAGAGTATGCAACCTTGCTGGAGTGGAATAACATCTATTACGATGCAGATACAAAAGCCGGATCTCAATCTAAACAAACCATTAGGCTAGGTCTTGTTCAATGGCAAATGCGTGCTTTCAATGATATTGAAGCTTTTTACGATCAAGTTGAATTCTTTGTAGATGCTGTAAGTGGCTACAATGCCGATTTTGCAGTGTTCCCGGAGTTTTTCAACACTCCTTTAATGGGGCCTTTCAATCATTTGCCAGAAAGAGAAGCCATGCAAAAACTGGCAGAATTGACAGATGGAATCAGAGAACGAATTCAACAGCTTGCAGTTTCTTATAATGTGAACATTATCTCAGGGTCCATGCCTTTAACCGATAATGATAAACTGTATAACGTTTCTTATTTATGCCATAGAAACGGAAGTTATGACGAGTATCGGAAAGTGCACATTACACCAAACGAAGTTAAATATTACGGAATGTATGGTGGTGATAAGGTTAAAGTATTTGATACCGATTGTGGTAAAGTAGGTATATTGATCTGCTACGACGTTGAATTTCCAGAGCTAAGCAGAATCTTAGCTGACCAGGGAATGCAGATTTTGTTCGTACCCTTTTTAACAGATACTCAAAACGGTTATACACGTGTAAGAAGCTGTGCACAGGCAAGAGCTATTGAAAATGAGTGCTATGTTGCCATTGCAGGCTCGGTTGGTAACCTTCCTAAGGTAAATAACATGGATATCCAATATGCTCAATCAGCTGTATTCACTCCTTCCGATTTTGCTTTCCCTACCAATGGTGTAAAAGCTGAAGCAACGCCCAATACAGAAATGTTAATTCTTGCCGATGTTGATCTGTTCTTATTAAAGGAAATACATGAATATGGAACTGTAAAAACCATGAAAGACAGAAGAAAGGACCTATATCAGGTAAATTTATTGAAGTAGTCTCAGATCCTTCTTTTCAATTCAAGCAGCTTAACCAAAATCTGGTCGTCTCTCAGTATCTGGAAGAGCAGATCGGTTGTCGTTTCTTCTTGCAAAAGGTTATTAATATCATCTAAGGTATATCCCTCTACATCCTTAAAGTTAATGGATAGAATTTCATCACCGGCTAAAAAGCCCTCTTTCTCAGCCGGCGTATCTTTATCTATCTGGCTAATGAAAAACCGTTTATGATTCTCTTCATCAGTCAGAATATATACCTCCATTCCCGACATATCATATTCATAAGGCTTTCTGAACTCCCTGTTCTTCTTCAAATACATTTCCTGTCTTGAATAATCAAACAATACATGAAACCTTTTCAGCAGCTCTCCACCAATAGATCCACTCCTTTCTGTCATTATCGACCGTACGCTAATATCTTCATACATGGGAAAAGCAACTACAACCTTTTTCACAGAAAACTCTCCTAATTGAATTTCAGGTAAACGCCCTACTAAACCATATATAGAACCACTAAGGCCTTTACCCAAATTTCCCTCAATAGTTTTTGCAGGATGTATTCGTTTCTGATCATCCGTTAAATCCAATGAAAAAGCATGACCGGCTCCTGAATCTATCAGCAGCAGCAACGAATCTTTCGATCCATCCTCACTGCTCACCAACACGTTTACATAAGGCTTCTCATCAATTAACTGGATCGGAATCTGATCACCTCTTTTCCGTATCTTCTCTTCCGGATTATACAAGGTCATCTTACTGCTCAGATAGTTTAATTTCACCATAAAGCTATTGAACACATCAGAGCCAATGATGCCATGAATTGGTATACCTACATATGCCGACAAATGAAAGGGGTCTTCCTTTAATAAAATACCAGATAATTTATCGCCTGAAGCATCTCCGACATCAATTGAAAGGTTTGTCATTACAAAAGCTTCAAGCTCAGGACCAATTCCGCGCCCCCGGATTCTGGAGAGAAACAAACTAACTGTATCTAATGGACTAACTATCGAAGAGTCAGTAATGATTATCGGCTTAACCCCACTGTCTAAAATAAAATTAAAAGGGCCCCTGTCGTTGACGAACACAGGAATAACAATTAAATTATGAACGAGCTTAAAACGCATCACATCTTTACGATGCCCATTATTAAAGCTTAATTTCTGACTAAATGCTGGTAATATCAGACCAAACGATCCAATTAAAATAATAAGTCGAATTAAAAAATATCTTTTCATAGAAGAAAACGAGAATATTTAAATCGAATGATATTCACCATCAAACATAAATTTATGAAATATTAACTGATAGTCAATGTTTTATTAGAACTGCATGAGTAACAATGAAGTGATAAAAACTTACATAATTCATATCAAATCCTTACCTTTGCGCCCATGATTACAGTTTCTAATTTATCCCTTCGTTTTGGGAAACGCGTACTTTTTGAAGATGTTAACCTTAAATTCACACAAGGCAATTGCTATGGAATTATAGGGGCTAATGGTGCAGGAAAATCCACTTTTTTAAAAATCTTATCAGGAGAGGTTGATCCCTCTACCGGATCGGTAAGCTTTACTCCGGGAGAGCGGATGGCCGTATTAACCCAGAATCACTATCAGTTTGATGATTTTCCGGTAATAGAAACCGTCATGATGGGACATCAGGATCTTTATAAGATCATGAAGGAGAAAGATGCCATATATGCTAAAGAAGATTTTACGGATGCAGATGGTGAACGCGCCGGTGAATTAGAAAACCTTTTCGCAGAAATGGACGGATGGAATGCAGAGAGCGATGCTGCAACCCTTCTAAGCAACTTAGGAATTACAGAAGACTTGCACTTTAAATTACTAAAAGAGATTGACGGTAATCAAAAAGTTAGAGTTTTATTAGCACAAGCCTTATTTGGAAAGCCTGATATCTTGTTACTGGATGAGCCTACAAACGATTTGGATATAGATACCATTGCCTGGTTAGAAGATTTTCTTGCTGGCTACGAAGCTATTGTATTGGTGGTTTCTCACGATCGTCACTTCCTGGATACAGTTTGTACACATGTTGTCGATATCGACTTCGCTAAAATGTCTATCTACTCAGGAAACTACTCATTCTGGTATGAATCAAGTCAGTTAGCTCTGAAACAACGTACCGATCAGAATAAAAAGATGGAAGATAAAGTGAAGGAACTTCAAGACTTTATCCGCCGCTTTAGTGCGAATGCTTCCAAATCGAAACAGGCTACAAGTCGTAAAAAAGCACTTGATAAGATCAATTTAGATGACATTAAACCATCGAATAGAAAATACCCGGCCATCATGTTTAATAACATGGAACGTGAAGCTGGAGATCAGATCTTAACCATCGAGAATCTTGGAAAAACAGTTGATGGTACCGTTCTATTTAAAGGCCTGAACCTCATGGTTAATAAAGGCGACAAAATAGCAGTATTATCAAGAAATTCTCTTGCTACTACCGCCTTCTATGAAATATTAGCTGGCAGAGATGCAGATTATACTGGATCATTCAAATGGGGTATCACGATTAAAATAGCTGATATGCCAATGGATAACAGTAAATTCTTTGAAGGCAAAAACGATAATTTAATCGACTGGCTGAGAGACTTCTCAGATACCGATCAAGATGACCAGTTCATCCGTAGTTTCTTAGGCAGAATGCTTTTCTCCGGAGAAGAAGTACTAAAAAAATGCTCTGTTCTTTCAGGAGGTGAAAAAATGAGATGCATGTTCTCCAGAATGATGCTTCAACAAGCAAATCTGTTATTGCTTGATGAGCCTACGAATCACCTTGACCTGGAATCTATCACTGCATTAAACAACGGATTGAATGATTTCAAAGGAACTACGCTCTTCACCTCTCGTGACCACGAGTTAACGCAAACCGTTGCTAACAGGATCATCGAAATAACACCTAATGGATACATCGATAAGTTAATGACTTACGATGAATATATTCGTGATGAAGGCGTTAAACAATTACAAGAAGAACTTTACAAAGACTAGACTAATTCAGTCAATATATAAAGCCTACAGATAGAGAATAGCTCTTTAATCTGTAGGCTTTTTTATTATAAGCAAACTGCATTATTATTTTAACCAAACAGTGGTTAAACAGTGGTCAAACAGTGGTTGAACAGTGGTCAGACAGTCCTATTACCACTGTACAACCACTATTCAATCACTGTACATTCTCTGTTAAATGAGTATTTAACTACTAGCAGGTCAAAAGTAAAGAATAAGGAAATGGAATTATAAGTCAAAAAGAAAAGGCCAGCTATATAAATAGCTGGCCTTTTCTTGCAAAATATATTAAGTACTATAGTTGTTTGTCAAGCTTTTCTGCTAGAACCGATTTTGGAACTGCACCGATTTGTTTGTCAACAATTTCTCCGTTTTTGAAATATAATAATGCAGGAATATTACGAATTCCAAACTTCATCGATACTTCAGGGTTGTTGTCCACATCTACTTTACCGATTACTGCTTTTCCTTGATATTCATTCGATAGCTCTTCTACAACAGGGCCCACCATACGGCAAGGGCCACACCATTCAGCCCAAAAATCCACTAATACTGGCTTGTCTGCTTTCAATACAACTTCCTCGAAGTTGCTGTCTGTGATTTCAATAGTCATACTTTTTTATTTACGTGGTGATATTTCTTATAACCAATATACAAATATACTCCTTCAAATACCTTACCAAAGTATATATCTGCAATTCTGACATTAGTTCAACGTAAAGTCGTTGACATTCATCTTCTTCAATCCTTCAAGAAATTCATTATCCGGGTTGATTCGAATGTTCTTCGAAGGCATATTTAGCTTAATTCGATCTTCATGGTCTTTAATTTCAAACTTTAATTCGCAGTTCTTCAATCCTTCGCTCTCTGCATTCCTTTCTACTAATTCTTTTAATCCCAATAAAAATCCCGACGATATTTCATTGAGTGCAAGTTTAATTATAACACGTTTTGCTAATTTATCGCGTAGTTCATCCAATAATTGAATTTGCAATAGCTTTAGTTCCCAATTACCTGTTTGTCCGAAACGCTCTCTTACGGTTGTTCGCAATTGCAGGAAATAGCCCTCATGTAGAAACTCTCTGAACTTAACATAATCTTCACCAAACACAGCAATCTCATAGGAATCGGTATAGTCTTCAAAAACGAAGATACCAAAGGGTTTGCCATTACGGGTAGTGCGATGCTGTACCGCAGAAACTAAACCTCCAATTAAGATCTCTCTATTTTTTATTCTATTAAAGCCTTCTATTACCTCTTCATCAGCACCTTCTCCCTTAATTTTGTCGATTAAATGCAGATGTTCTACTTTATCCGTACAGAAATAGTCCATTTCAACCTTGTAATTATCCAATGGATGACCTGTTAAGTAAATACCTATTACATCTTTCTCATACTTCAGTTTAACAATTAAATCCCAATCCGGACATTCAGATAAAGTTGGTTCCGGAATATCCGCATCGGTAGTTCCTCCAAAGAGAGACATCGCCGAGTTATTTTCATTGTGCTGAAAATCATTGGTGTATTTCACTAAGCGATCGATACCTGTTTGTGTGCTACCCGGAGGAATAAAAAAGAACTGTGCACGATGTAGGTTAAAACAATCGAAAGCCCCGCTATACACTAAATTCTCATATACCTTTTTACTAACTGTTCGGGAGTTTACTCTTCGCGCAAAGTCGTAAATACTGGTATAAGGTCCATTCTCCTTCCTCTCTTCAATAATGCTTTCTATTGCTTTATCTCCTACCCCCTTAATACCAGAAAGACCAAAGCGAATCTCCTTTTTCTTGTTCACGTTGAAACGTAAATCAGACTCGTTTACATCCGGTCCTAAAACCATAACTCCAATCTTGCGACATTCTTCCATAAAGAATGAGATTTTCTCAATATTGTTCTGGTTATTAAGTACAGCTGCCATATACTCAGACGCGTAATGAGCTTTTAAATAAGCCGTTTGATAAGCTACAAGAGCATAACAGGTAGAATGTGACTTATTAAAAGCATAGGAAGCAAATGCTTCCCAGTCAGTCCATACCTTTTCTAAAACCTTGGCATCATGACCTTTCTTTTTAGCATTTTCAATAAACTGTGGTTTCAGTTTATCCAACATATAACGATCTTTTTTACCCATTGCCTTTCTCAAGACATCGGCATCACCTTTAGAGAAGTCTGCTAATTTCTGTGATAAAAGCATCACCTGCTCTTGATAGACCGTAATTCCGTAGGTATCTGACAGATATTCTTCCATATCAGCCAAATCATAGCTTACCTCTTCTCTGCCATGCTTTCTCTTGATGTAGCTAGGAATATAATCCATTGGGCCCGGACGATACAGGGCATTCATGGCAATCAGATCTTCAAACTTATCAGGTTTTAGTTCCCTGAGGTATTTCTGCATTCCATCACTTTCAAACTGGAAAGTTCCGTTTGTATCTCCACGTTGATAAAGCTCGAAAGTATCCAGATCATCCAATGGAATATCATCAATATCAATATCTTTGTTGTAGTTCTGCTTAATTAAAGAGAGTGCATTTTTAATAATGGTCAGGGTTTTTAATCCCAGGAAGTCCATCTTGATTACACCGGCATCTTCAATTACGCGACCATCATATTGCGTTATAAATAAGTTAGATTCTTTAGAGGTTGAAACCGGAATAATGTTCGTTAAATCTTCAGGTGCAATAATGATTCCGGCTGCATGGATTCCTACATTTCGAACAGATCCTTCTAAAATAAGTGCCTCCTTTAAAACCTTCCCAGGCATACTACTCGTATTTGCATGAAATGCCTGAAGCTTTTGAATGTTTTCGAAATCCTGGCCGTAGTTCTGTTTAATTTCCTGAGGAGATAATGAGATAACCTTATTTAAGTTTGTTCCTGGCCTGTCAGGTACAAGTTTTGCAAGAGCATTTGATTCACTTAAAGGAAAATCAAGCACCCTGGCCACATCTTTTATACTGCTTTTGGCAGCCATTGAACCATAGGTAATAATCTGTGCTACCTGGTTCTTGCCATATTTGTCGACCACATAATCAATCACCTTCTGCCTGCCTTCATCATCAAAATCTGTATCAATATCGGGCATGGACTTACGATCCGGATTTAAGAAACGCTCAAAAAGAAGGTTATACTTAATGGGATCAATATTGGTAATACCAATACAATAGGCCACTACAGAACCAGCAGCAGACCCTCTACCCGGACCAATAAAAACTCCTAAATCTCTTCCTGCTTTAATAAAGTCTGCAACGATTAAGAAATAACCGGCAAAGCCCATTGTCTTGATCGTGAAAAGCTCAAAGTCTATTCGCTCCTGAACCTCCGGAACAATATCCTTATAACGATCTTTCGCCCCTAAAAGAGTTAAATGCCTTAAATATTCCCATTGATTTTCTTTGTCCGATTCAGGGCCCTTATGAATTTTATATTCATCAGGGATAGGAAAATTGGGAAGCATAATATCCCTTTTCAGTTGAAGGGTTTCAACCTTATCTACAATCTCATTTGTATTATCTAATGCTTCGGGTATATCGTGAAACAGACTTGCCATTTCTGCCTGAGTCTTGAAGAAGAATTGATCGTTCGGGAAACCAAAACGATATCCCTTACCACCTTCCTCATCTGTAGCAATGGGCGTGCTTTGTAAGTCTCCGGTATTAACACAAAGTAAAATATCGTGCGCATTTGAATCTTCCTGATCTACATAATGCGAATCATTGGAGCAAATCACTTTCACCTGGTATTTTTTGGCAAACTTTAAAAGTACAGCATTTACCTTTTCCTGATCAGGGATATTATGACGTTGAAGTTCGATGTAGTAATCTTCTCCAAATAAGTCTAACCACCATTTGAATTCTTCCTCTGCCTCTTCTTCAGATTTGTTCAAGATATATTGGGGAACTGTGGCTCCAAGACAGCAGGTGGTGGCTATTAAACCTTCATGGTATTTTAGGATAAGCTCTTTATCTATACGAGGCCATTTACTGTATACGCCTTCTATATAGCCCAATGAGCATAATTTAACCAGATTTTTATACCCTTGAGGGTTCTTTGCCAGCATTAACTGGTGGTAACGTTTGTCTTTTTTCTCTTTTGTAAACTGCTTAATATGTCGGTTTTCAACCACATAGAATTCACAGCCAACAATAGGCTTAATTCCATGCTTTGAGGCTTCAGCAACAAATTTAAAAACTCCAAACATATTACCATGGTCGGTAATAGCCATCGCTTTCATACCATCATTTGTTGCTTTTTTAAACATTCTGCCGATATCGGCAGCACCATCTAAAAGAGAAAATTGTGTGTGGACATGTAAGTGGGAAAAACTTGGCATAGCTAAAACATTGTTGAAAATCAAAGATACGGATTTAGTGCATGTGTCTAAACCTAAGTTTTCCACCAATTAATTATATTTGTCGATAATCTTGTTTCTGATATTTTTAAAACTATTTTTGAAAGGATTCGTTAAAAGATTATTTAAACATAAGAAGGCAGATCCATTGAAGAGATTTACAAAAATTTCACTAAAGGTAATTTTATGGCTAATAGGATCGATTATCGGGTTGATCCTTCTTCTGTTGATTCTAATCAATATTCCTGCTTTTCAAAATTTTGTTGTCCAAAAGGTCGTTTCTTATATAGAAACCAAAATTCAGACTCCGGTAGCTATCAAAAAGGTTTCTTTAAAGCTTCCAAAACTGATGGTATTGGAGGGTGTGTATTTCGAGGATCAAAACAGGGACACTTTAATAGCAGGAGATACGCTTCTGGTTGATATTAGTTTGTTAAAATTATTAAATAATAAAGTAGAAATTAATGAACTGGATTTTAGAGGAATTACCGCTAATATAAACCGAACACTTCCGGATAGTGCTTTTAATTTCGATTACATAATCAGAGCTTTTACAACAGAACAGGTAGAGGAAGAATCGCAAGACACGACCTCTGCGATGGCTTTTTCTGTCGACAAGATCAATCTGGATAGAATTCAATTACGCTATAACGATGAAATTGTTGGAACAAATGCTGATTTCTATTTAGGGCATCTGGATACACGGATCAAGACATTTGATCTGCAAAACATGTCTTTTGAAATCCCAAAACTGGTTATAAATGGAATCAGAACCACTATAAAACAATGGGAAATAGCTACAAAAGAAGATATCCCATCGACCGATGACCTGGGGGTTGAAAGAGCAACCGGTGCAGAAGCTGGACTACCTAGTCTCAAATTGGGAAATGCTGAACTGACAAATATTAACATTGTTTATGAGGATGAAGCCTCTGCAATGGATGCGCGGGTTAAATTTAATTACCTGACTGTTGATTTTAAAAATCTGGATCTGAGAAAAGAGGTAATAGAGATTAATAAAATCGTTTTAAAAGACTCTGAATCCAACCTAGTTTTTAATAAGCCTTCTTCAGATCAGTCTTCACAAAGTGATACAACGCAAGAATCGTCTGTTAATTGGATCGTTACGGCAGCTACCATTGACCTGAAAAACAACAAAGTAAAATACGATGACAATACATCTCCTAAGATAGCGAAAGGCTTGGATTATGCACATATAAACCTGTCTGAATTGGATGCGGATCTTACAGAATTTTACTTTTCAATGGATTCCATTCAAGGTAAACTTGGAAGATTAAATCTTAAAGATCAAAGCGGTCTGGAAGTTAACAGATTGGAAACTGAATTCACGTATACCAATACAGGGATTTTATTGAAAGATTTATTTCTCCAGACTCCCAATACTTTATTAACTGATTATGCTGAAATAGGCTATCCATCTCTAACAGAACTAAGCGAGAAGCCCGAGCTTATGACCTTAGATGTGAATTTAAAGAACAGCACTCTGGGAATGAAGGATGTAGCGCTGCTGGCACCCATGTTGGATACCATGGAGGTAATGAAACCTTTACTTGATAAAACCTTTAAAATAGATGGTGATTTATCGGGTTCGTTAAGCGATTTGAATACTTCCAGGTTAGTAGTAAGCACGTTAAACGATACCTATCTGAATGTTTCCGGGAACGTTAAGAATATAATGGATCCGGATAATATTTTTGTCAACCTAAATATTGCCAACCTGCGAACAAGCAACAGAGATATCAACCGTTTGGTGGCTAAAAGTATGCTTCCTGCAGATATGGATGTTCCATCATCCATACAAATGCGCGGTAGAATTAGAGGTGACTTCAATAACATCAGCACGAATATGGTTTTAAATTCCTCTGCCGGAAATGCAAGCCTGATAGCAGACTACAAAGCTGGCAGGGATACAAGTTATGTGGCTAAGGTTAATATCGAGAATTTAGACGTGAGCAGCTTCCTTAAAAATGACACAACGTTCGGTAAGATCAATTTTACTGCCGATGTAAAAGGGATAAGCTTAGACCCACGAAATATGGTAGCTGAAGGACAGGCAAAATTAGTAAGTGCTGAAGTTATGGGTTATACCTATCATGATATTGATATTGATTTTAAAGCCAATAAAGGCGACATACTTGCCAACTTAACAAGCATTGATACAAACCTGACATTAGTGATGGATGCACAGGCCACCTGGAAAGACAAGTACCCTGAGTTGAAAATGACGGTGAATGCAGATAGCATCAACTTAAAGAATTTGAAGCTTACTGAGGATGACATTCGCTATCACGGACAGCTGGAAGCTGATTTAGCTACTGCTGATCCTGACTTTTTAAATGGGGATATTAACATCATTAATTCTTTGATTTCATACAATGGCGAACGCTATGCGCTGGATAGCATACGCCTTTCGTCAGAGGCTACTGATTCTTTGAAGATAATAGGCCTGGAATCAGAATTCTTAAATGCCAATATTTATGGGCAGTATAAGTTAACGCAATTATCTACTGCAATTCAGGATGTAATCAGAACTTATTATAATCCAAGCAGTATAATTGATACAAGCACATATGATCCGCAGAGCTTTGACTTTAATGCTGAAGTAATCCGATCCCCTCTTATTCAGGAAGTATTACCTGAATTAAGTGAAATGGAGCCCATTACCTTATTTGGAAATTTCGCCAGTGAAAGCAAATCAATTAACGCACGTATTGGTGCTTCGCATATTTTATATGGCGGCACACTGGTTGACGGAGTAAGTTTTGATATAAACACGGCCGATAGCACCTTGTTTTATGCAGGAGTTATTGGAGAGATCAACGTCTCTAATATTGAGCTTATTAATACATTAATCAGCGGAAATGTTAAAGATAGTAAAGTAGATGCCGGTTTATGGATTAAGGATTCAACAGATAAGGAACAATACCATCTGGGTGCACAAATGCTTGCAGAGAACGATAATTTTATCTTCAACTTAAAGCCTGATGGACTGATTCTTAATTATGACCAATGGGATATTAATCCGGAGAACAGTATTTTATTCGGTACTGAAGGTTTGTTGGCTCATCAGTTTATTTTACAAAACAACAATCAAGAGCTAAGCTTTGTATCCAAGGATTCTGTTCTGAACTCACCAATTGATGTCCGGTTTTCTAACTTCCGTATAGAAACATTCACTAAATTTATAGAAAGCAGCACCTTTAAATTAGGCGGTGGTATTAATGGAGATGCTACCATAGATCGTCTGGAAAGCTCGCCCACTTTTGTGTCTGATCTAACAGTAAATGATTTCTATTTTGGAAATGATACTTTAGGTAATATTAACTTCAAGGTAGATAATTTAAGAGAAAACGTATTTGCGACTGATATTACAATCAGTGGTTTTGATAATGATGTAAACTTAAAAGGAGATTATATATCGCCACCAAACCAAGAGTCAACAATCGACTTTATGCTAAACATGAATCGGCTTAATATGAGTACCCTTGAAGCCTTTTCTTTTGGATCTATACAAAACACAAAGGGTTTTATTAATGGTCAGCTAGCTATTTCAGGCTCTCCTAATGCTCCTCGTTTAAATGGAGAATTGCTCTTCAATGATGCCGAATTAAACATTTCGATGCTGAATGCAGACTTTATCATAGACAATGATGCAATAACATTTAATGATGATGGTATGCAGTTTTCTAATTTCTCTATTTCAGACAGAGTGGGCAACCATGCAACATTAGATGGAAGAGTACGAACAAAAACATATACCGATTTCACCTTTGATCTAGATTTAAATGCTGACAATTTTCAGGTATTAAATTCAACAAATAAGAACAATGATCTTTTCTATGGAAAGCTGTTTTTAGATAGTGATCTGCGAATTACAGGTACTATGGAAAGCCCGCAGGTTAATGGGTCATTGCAGGTAAATGATAATACTCAAATGACCGTTGTGGTTCCTGATGATAATCCGGGATTAATGGAACGGGAGGGCATTGTTGAGTTTGTAAACAAACAAGACCTGAATAATAACAAGCTATTTGCAGAACAAGATACAATCCTGAGCAAAACTGTTACGGGTTTGAATGTGTCTTTGAATATTGGTGTTGATCCGGATGCTGAATTTACGATCATAATTGATCCTGGAACAGGAGATGCTTTATTCATCAAAGGTACTGCACAACTGAATGCAGGAATTGATCCGGGAGGTAATATTTCCCTGGCAGGAACCTATGAAGTTGAAGAAGGAAGCTATGAATTGTCATTCAATATGCTAAAACGGAAATTCGATTTCAAGAAAGGTAGTACGATTACCTGGAATGGTGAGATGATGGCGGCTGATTTAAATATAACTGCAGCCTATGATGTTAATGCAGCTCCTATCGATCTGTTAGAGAATCAGCTTGGAGGAAGGAATTCTAATTATTATAAACAGAAAATACCTTTTGAAGTAAATCTGATCCTTACCGGAGAGATGTTAAAACCAAACATTGCATTTGACATTAACCTGCAAGACGTAAATACAGGGGTTTCGCAAGATGTTACCAGTTTGGTAAATACCCGGTTAGCTCAGGTTAGAGAGAATGAATCAGAACTGAACAAACAGGTTTTTGCTTTAATTGCATTGGGTAGATTTGTTGCAGAAAACCCATTTGCCAGTGCGGCTGGTGGAAGCGTTGAATCGATGGCAAGAAATTCAGTTAGTGAATTACTGAGTGCGCAGCTTAACAACCTGGCCGGGGACTTAATTGCCGGGGTGGAGTTAAACTTCGATCTGCAATCAACCGACGATTATAGCACAGGAGATTTACAAAACCGGACCGACTTAAATGTAGGGATTTCAAAACGCCTTTTAAATGATCGTTTAAAAGTTACGGTAGGCTCTAACTTTGAAATTGAAGGTAGTGGACAACCGGGCAGGAAACCAAGTAATATTGCAGGAGATATTGCCATAGAATATCAATTATCAAAAGATGGAAGATACTTTTTACGCGCTTTCAGGAAAAACGACTATGAAGTAACTCTTCAGGGGCAGGTTGTTGAAACCGGCCTTGGTTTTAATATCAATATGGACTATGATAAATTCAAAGAGCTATTTATGAATGCAGAAAGGCTTCAAGAATATCATAAGCAAATTGAAGAAGAGAAACGTAAGGAGCTAATAAAGGTTTCTAAACCAAGCTCAGAAGCAATTGAAGAAAAAGGTGGTATCATAGAATTTAAAGAGAAGGGAGAATCTAATGATAAATAAGACAACAGGTTATTTTCTTTTTTTACTATGTATGCTTGCTCTCTTTAGCTCTTGTAGTAATATTAAATATCTAAAGGAGGGTGAAATACTTTATGTAAAAGGCAAGGTTGAATTAGAACCTGATACATCTTTTCCAAAGAAATACATAAAACCTTTACAAGAGAATTTAGAAGGCTATTTAAGACCTCAACCAAATTCCAGCATTTTCGGGCTCCGCCCTAAATTGTTTTTCTATAACATTGCAGGGGACTCAGTTAGTGAAAAAGGTATAAAAGGCTGGTTAAAATATAAAGTAGGTGAGCCACCTGTTTTATTAAGTGATGTTAGTAGAACTTATAATGAAGACCTGCTCAGGAATCGTTTAGAAAACATTGGTTTCTTTAATGCTGAGGTTCGTTCAGATACTACAGTTAAAAAGAAGAAAGCCACCATTACATACTTTGCTAAACCAAATACAAACTATAAGATTAAAGAAGTTGTTTTTGAGTTAGACAGTACTGATTTTGGAAAAATTATTGCAGACTCTAAAGAGAAATCTCTCCTGCAACCTGGCAATCCTTATAATTTTGATGTTATCGTCAATGAAAGAAATCGTATTGATAATGAATTAAAAGAGAAAGGGTATTATTACTTTAATCCGGATCTTCTATTAATTCAAGTTGACAGTACCATTGGTAATCATCAGGTGAATTTATATGTAACAGTTAAGGATAATGCGCCTGATATGGCTCTTCACCCCTATTACATCAATAATATATATATATTTCCGGATTACAGCTTACAACAAGGAGACTATCAAATGGGAATTCCAACTGATAGTACCTATCAGGGTTATCATATTATAGACCCCGGGCATACTTACAGGAAACGTGAAATTATCCGTCCTATGTCTTTCCAGAAAGGCAGTCTGTATAATCGAAGCAGCCATACCAGGTCCATCTCTCAACTTATAGGTATGGGAACCTTTAAGTTTGTGAAAAATAACTTTATACCTGTTGATTCTGCCAACAGCAACTTACTGGATGTATATTATTATTTGACACCACAGCCTGTCAAGTCGCTGCATTTTGAAATACTTGGAAAAACAGCTTCCGTGTATAATGGTTCAGATGTAAGCGTCAGCTGGCTTCATAGAAATGCTTTTAAGGGAGCAGAACAACTAAGAATCTCTGTTTTTGGCGGTTATGAATTCCAAACGGGTGGAAATGTAAGCTTAAATTCAAGTTTCTATCGCTATGGCGCTGAAGCGAGCCTTACCTTTCCAAAAATTGTTTCTCCGTTTAATTGGAGCCCGACCCGGCGCTATGTACCTCATACTACTATTAAAACCAGGTATGAATTACTAAACCGCACAAATGCATACAACTTAAATTCAATGTCCTTTAATTTTGGATATGCCTGGCGAGAAAATGTTAGAAAAGAACATGCTTTAGGCTTGTTAGAAGTTGCTTATGTACGTTCAGGAAGTATCACTGATGCGTATGAATTAGAGCTTCAGCAAAATCCGAATTTAAGACATGCTATTGAGAAACAATTTATTATTGGCCCTAACTATGTATTTACGTTCACCAACACAATGGAACAGCAGCGTAAAAACACCATGTATTTAAGAGCAGGATTAGATTTATCTGGAAATATCCTGGGCTTAATAAATGGTTCTAACTATAAAGAGGGCAAAATTTATAATTTCCTGGATGCTCCTATTGCACAGTATATTCGTACAGAAGCTGATTTCCGTAATTACACAAAAATGGGCTCTAATTCTGAAATTGCAGCACGTGCCATGATTGGCTTTGGCTATGCTTATGGCAACTCCAGAACCATGCCTTATATTAAACAGTTTTATGCAGGCGGACCTAATAGTTTGCGGGCATTTAGAGCTCGTACCATTGGCCCAGGATCTTATCAGCCGGAAGCAATAAATGGCGGAGATTTTATCCCGGATATGTCGGGCGATATAAAGATAGAACTCAATGCCGAGTACCGTAAGAAGCTTTTTAGCATTGTTCATGGTGCCGCATTTGTTGATGCAGGAAACATTTGGCTTTTAAACGAAGATGAAAATAAACCCGGAGGTAAGTTCAGCAAAAACTTCATGAATGAGATGGCTGTGGGTGCTGGTGTAGGGCTCAGATTTGATTTAACTTTCCTTGTTTTAAGAACAGATCTCGCTATCCCACTTCGGATACCTTATTTACCAAAAGGTGATCGATGGGTGTTGGATAAGATTGATTTCGGGGATAAGGAATGGAGAAAAAACAACTTGATCTTTAACCTGGCAATAGGCTATCCTTTTTAACGCTCAGTTGATAAATTCTACTTTTATTTTTATCTTGCCTAAATAACCAAACAGGTTATTACAAATAATAAATACTATTATAACCATTAGGCAATTATGAAAATAACCGTAGTAGGTGCTGGAGCTGTTGGAGCAACCACAGCAGACAACATTGTAAGAAAAGAATTAGCTGAAGAAGTAATCCTTTTAGATATTAAAGAAGGCTTTTCAGAGGGAAAAGCACAAGACATTTCACAATCAGCAGCTCTTCTTGGGTTTGACACACGTATTCAGGGTGTAACCAACGATTACAGCAAAACTGCAGGTTCAACAGTGGCTGTTATAACATCAGGGATTCCTCGTAAGCCAGGCATGACCCGAGAAGAATTAATTGGAACCAATGCTAACATCGTTAAAAATGTAGCTGAAAACTTATTAAAATACTCACCCGATATAATCCTTGTTATTGTCTCCAATCCGATGGATACCATGACTTATTTAGCATTAAAATCTACCGGTATCCCTAAGAATCGGATCATCGGTATGGGAGGAACTTTAGATTCAGCTCGTTTCCGCTATCAATTAAGCCTGAAACTTTCGGCTTCTCCTGCTGATTTAAATGCAATTGTTATTGGCGGACACGGTGATACAACCATGATTCCTCTTATTAAGCATGCAACCTGGAATAGCATACCAGTAACTAATTTCCTGACTAAAGAACAGCAAGACGAAATTGTTAGTGCTACGATGGTTGGTGGAGCTACATTAACAAAACTTATTGGTACTTCTGCATGGTACGCTCCGGGAGCTTCAAGTGCCGCTGTAGTAGAAAGTATTGTTAGAGATGAAAAGAAATTATTTACAGCTTCAGTTTACCTTGAAGGTGAATTTGATCAGAACGATATCAGTTTAGGTGTTCCTATTATTATTGGTAAAAATGGTGTAGAAAGAATTCTTCCTATAGAATTGGATGCAGAAGAAAAAGCAGCTTTTGAGAGTAGTGCAAATGCTGTAAGAACAATGAATAATATCTTAACAGAAACTGGGGTTATTTAAAAATGATAAAAATACCCTTGACTTTATTGAATTTACAAGACGATGGCTTCCATTTACTTATGGAAGTCATTGTTTTTAATCAGCCATTTCAGGCTGTTTTAGACACCGGTGCTTCCAAAACCGTTTTCGATAAAACAACCATGGAGAGGCATATCAATCCGGACCTGTTAAAACTTTCCGATCAACTATCAACTGGT
Source organism: Albibacterium bauzanense (assembly GCF_004339765.1). Classification (GTDB taxonomy): domain Bacteria; phylum Bacteroidota; class Bacteroidia; order Sphingobacteriales; family Sphingobacteriaceae; genus Albibacterium; species Albibacterium bauzanense. The sequence goes on from NZ_SMGO01000003.1 coordinate 528,264, forward strand.
TTAGGCACTAAATCAATGGAAAGCTATGTTCTAAATATTCCTGATCTTCAGATCGGCGACTTGCACTTAAAAGATTATAATGTTGCTGTTTTAGATTTATCAACAATCAATTTTGCCTATGAGCAAATTGAACAGGAACCTATAATTGGAGTAATTGGAGGAGATTTACTATTTAAATATCATGCGACCATCAATTACAAGAAGAGCCTACTGACTTTAAAAATGAAATAGCTAAAGAAGGAAGCGGTTTAAGGGATACGCTTCATTGTAATCTCCTTGGTTTGAGCCACAACCAAAGGCACTCGTTCTACAGTTACAAAACTTGAATCAAGTCCGAAACCCTTCTCATCTGAAAGACTCAATCTCCGTAGAATATTATAAATATCGATTACAATCCGTTTAATAAAGCTTAATTCATTGGATCTGGAGATCACTTTTTGCAATACAACAAATTTAAAATCACCCACAAGTCCATACTTCTTTAAGGTTGGATATTGACTGGTAATGTCAATCTCTTTATTCTTAACCATATCCTCTATCACTTTCCGCAGTAATAAACTAATTCGTTGCTCAACACGGAATCCCAGTCTAAAGTCTATCCGGATCAATTTTCTATCAATAAGTTGCGTTACCTTGTATTCGTTGGTGTACGGCTCGTCAGTCACATCAACGTGAGCTAACCAATAAACATCCGCTCGCTTTGGCTTCTTCTGCAATATGGAATACATGATCTTAGACTCAATCTCAGAACTAAAATTAGCAGAAGTCAGATAAACCAATTGTGATGCATATCTCGGAACTGACTCATCTTCACTCAATTCTTTTAGAATAGGATAATAGTGTTCAATATCTACAAAACGTACAAAATCATTCTTGATTTTTCTAGCCCACCACCAGCTTAACATGATAATAAACAAGAAAGCACTCAATATAATTGTTAACCAACCACCATGTACGATCTTCACTCCATTACTTACCAGCAGGAATAGCTCCATAATCAAGAATGTTGCGAAAAACAACCAGACAAGGTATTTAGGCAAATGTTTTTTCGATAAGTAGTATGCCATTAAAATGGTGGTCATCAAAAACGTAATATTAATAGCCAGGCCATAAGCAGCTTCCATATTTCGAGACTCCTTGAATATAAGAACTACGATCATACAGCCAATCCAAAGAATAAAATTAACAGATGGTACGTATAATTGACCTTTTTGGTTACTTGGATAATTAATTCTGACCTTTGGCCAGATGTTCAGTCTTACTGCTTCTGATATCAGTGTAAATGATCCTGAAATCATAGCCTGACTTGCTATAATTGCAGCTATTGTCGCAATCCCGATCCCAAACATTAAGAACCAATCGGGCATGATCAAGTAAAATGGATTCTGATAATTCAACTTTAAACCCTGATGCTGCAAAAGCCAAACTCCTTGTCCGAAATAATTCAAAAGCAAACAAGATTTAACAAATATCCAGCTAACCCGAATATTTGAACGCCCACAATGTCCCAGATCTGAATATAACGCTTCAGCACCCGTAGTACATAGAAAAACAGCTCCCAAAATCAACCAGGCATTCGGATAGTTGATTAATATATTATAAGCATAATAAGGGTTAATAGCTTTAAAAACTTCAGGCTGATCGACTACATATGCCATACCCAAAACTCCCATGGTACTAAACCATAAAAACATCAAAGGGCCAAATACTCGTCCAACAATGGAAGTTCCAAAACGTTGGATAAGAAACAGGGATGATATAATTACAATTACAATGGGTACGGTAGGAAGATTAGGGAAATAAATGTTCAATCCTTCAATTGCCGAAGAAACAGTAATAGGAGGTGTAATCATTCCATCTGCTAAAAGTGCAGCCCCTCCAATCATTGCCGGAAATATTAACCATGCCGCCCTTCTTTTAACTAAAGTATAGAGCGAAAATATTCCACCTTCACCTTTATTATCTGCCCTTAATACAATCAGCACATACTTTACTGTAGTTTGAAGTGTTAATATCCAGAAAATACAGGAAAGACCTCCTAATATTAGGTCAGAGGAAATGATATTATCACCAACAATGGCTTTAAAAACATATAATGGAGAGGTACCAATGTCGCCAAAAATTATTCCTAAGCTAATAAGCAGCCCTGCTGAGCTTAGTTTATGTAAACTTCTAGGTTTCTCCAAAATTTTATTATATTTTCAGCAAATGTAGGTATTCCTAAAACATCTGCAATATTATTTTTGTTTGCACATTATGAATACGATAATGACCAACGTATTCAGTTGTTAAAAATTGTTAAAAGACGTATCTTTATTACAATTTATAGTAAATTCAAAGAATAATGTTATACTTTTGTTATAGCAAATAGCATATGAAGAAGAACCTCTACTTTTTTCTTGTAATCGTTTTAAGTTTCAGTACCCTGCTAGGTACTGCAGGCAATAGTTTTGCCCTAATTCAGGCATCGATTGCTGATACACTTAAAACAAAAGAAGTAAGCGGAAAACTGGTAGATACCCGTGCTAATAAGCCAAAAGATAACCTTATTATCTTTAAGCCTTTTGCACCATATACCCCCTATCTTAAAGCAACTAACACAGAAAAAACCAATACAGAAAACATTAAAACAATAAGCAATGTTAAGGTTTTCCCGAACCCTGTATCTGGTCAAATCAACCTATCTTTTAAGCTAAGCAAAGACATTAATGTCTCCATTAAAATTATGGATGCTTTAGGAAATGAAATTAACACATTACTCTCTCAGCGATTAGCAGAAGGAGACCAAACACATACTTTCAACCTGAATAGCAGTCTTAAAAGTGGATTCTACTTTATTCGCATTATGGCGGGTACAGAAACGGTTGTAAAAAGAATACAGATTTTATAATAATCCTTTGTTCAACATTAGAGTTCTTTAACCGGACTCTCCACAAATCTTATTTTTATGAAAATTATTGCAGTTGGCCGCAATTATATTGAGCATGCTAATGAATTAAAAAATGCAATCCCAAGCGAACCTTTAATTTTCTTAAAGCCCGATACTGCCCTTCTTAAAGACAATGAAGATTTTTATTATCCTGATTTCTCAAAAGACATCCACTATGAACTGGAATTAGTTCTACGTGTTTGTAAAGAGGGCAAACATGTTGCAGAGAAATTTGCAGCTAATTATTACGACCAGATCGGTTTAGGAGTTGATTTTACAGCTCGTGATATTCAACAGAAACATGCAGAGAAAGGATTGCCCTGGGAGTTAGCCAAAGGCTTCGATCATTCTGCTCCCATTTCTAAAATGATTGCAAAAGAAGAATTCCCTGACCTGTATAATCTTAATTTTTTCCTGGACAAGAATAATGAAAGGGTGCAGCATGGCAATACCAGCAAATTAATTTTCTCTTTTGAAAAGGTTATCTCATTTGTTTCCCAATATATTACCTTAAGAAAAGGAGACTTGATTTTTACAGGTACTCCGGCAGGAGTAGGACCTGTTCAGGTTGGAGATCATTTAGTTGGCTATCTTGAAGAAAGAAAACTATTAGACTTCCATATTAAATAGTATCTTATGTTAGAATAATACAAATGAAAGGATCACTAACTTTACTTCTTATATTATCTATATATTTCGTCTCTGCACAGAATCCTGAAAGAACTTTCCCTCAGAATTATTTTCGACCACCGCTTGATATAGCACCTCAAGCGTCAGGCAGCTTTGGAGAATTGCGCGCCAATCATTTCCATACAGGTACAGATTACCGGACAAACCAACGCGAAGGCTACCCGGTTTATGCGGTTGCTGATGGTTTTATTTCAAGAGCACGTGTTCAAATTGGTGGAGGAGGCAATGCTTTATACATTGATCATCCAAACGGATATACAAGTGTATATATGCATTTGCAAAAATTCAATAATACGATTGCTGCTACCGTTAAAAATAAACAATACGAAGTCCGGCAGTTTGACGTAGACTTCTCGCCGGGAAAAAATGTTATTCAAGTAAAAAAAGGTGATATCATTGCTTATTCAGGAAATACAGGTGGTTCTGGCGGTCCTCATCTCCATTTTGAATTAAGGGATACTAAAAGTGAAGAAACAATTAATCCACAATTATTTGGCTTAACAATTCCCGATGCCATCCCTCCTACCATTACCGGCTTTACCGTATTTCGGCTTGGAGAAGCTCCCTTCTCAGAAAACACTCCCCGCGACCATCTTCAAATTACAGGAAGTAATGGAAAATATCGTTTATCTTCTCCCCGCGTAATCACTGTAAATGGAAATACAGGTTTTGGTATTGCGGCAGTCGACAGAAACTCTGCTTCTGCAAATCAGAATGGAATATATTCCGTCGAACTTTCATTAGATGGTAATACAATTTACCGCTCAGCATTTACCGGACTTTTCTTTAATCATAATCGTGCATTAAACTCCTATATTGACTTTGCAACCTATATATTCAAAAGTCAGCGAATACAAAAAAGCTTTGTTGAACCGGGAAATCCGTTAACTATCTACAGTAATTTAGTTAATAATGGACTGATAGATTTAAAAGATGATAAGGTTCATGAAATGTTGTATCAAGTAAAGGATATAAAAGGGAATACAAGTTCTCTGTCTTTTTCAGTACGTTATGACCCATCTTTAGTAATTGATCAACATTTAAAGAGTGGAACATCTCTCCTTCCTTATAACAAAGTCAATATTATTAAGAAGGAAGATATCCTCATTGATATCCCTGCCAATTCTTTATACAGCGATTTAAACTTTTTGTACTCGAAATCAGCCAAACCGGCAAATGGCTATTCGGAGGTTCATCATGTACACAATCGGATGATTCCTCTTCATAGTTCATATACTCTGAGTATAAAGGCTAACCCTGAACTTACTCCTGATCTCCAAAGCAAAGCATTGTTTATAAATAGTCGGGGGTTTTCTGCTGGGGGCACTTACAAAGACGGCTACGTGACAGGAAATGTATTAGAACTCGGAAGTTTTTACATTGGAGTTGACACACAAGCACCTGTTATCAGACCTCTTAATATAAGTGAAAATAAGGTTATGACAGGTGTTTCTCAGATTAATTTAAAAATATCTGATAATTTAGCAGGAATAAAATCTTTTAATGGATATATTGACGACCAATGGGTTTTAATGCAATACGATTCTAAAACAGCTTCGCTGTGGCATACCTTTGAATCAAGTTTAACAAAGGGGAAACATACATTCAAACTCATAGTAAAAGATGCGAAAGATAACGAACGTATCTATCAAGTAAACTTTAGTCGATAAATTTAAACAACATGGAAGAATTAAAAGCTGGAGATAAAGCTCCAGACTTTAAAGCAAAAAATCAGGCAGGTGAAACTGTTTCATTGGCTGATTTCAGTGGAAAAAAACTTATTCTATATTTCTACCCAAAAGATAATACACCAGGATGCACGACCGAATCATGCAACTTTAGAGATAACTATCAAAGCTTACTCCATAAAGGCTTTGAAGTAGTAGGTGTTAGTATTGATAGCGAAGCTTCGCATCAACGATTTACAAAAAAGCACGACTTACCCTTCAATCTATTAGTGGATGAAGACAAAAAGATGGTTCAGGATTACCAGGTATGGGGAGAGAAGAACCTATATGGAATGAAATACATGGGTACGAAAAGGACCACGTTTGTAATCAATGAATCTGGAATTATAGAACACATTATTACCAAAGTAAAGAACAAAGAAGCGAGTCAACAGATACTCGACCTATACGAATCCGTTTAGTTTTTGCTAAACCATTCACAATACTTAACTTTAGCCACATAAATTTAGAATAACCCAATATAAATGAGTGCAGATATTAAACAACTAGAAAGCATCGCTTCGCAGGTAAGGCGCGATGTTGTTCGCATGGTACACGGATGCAGTTCAGGCCATCCGGGAGGCTCTTTAGGATGTGCCGATTACTTTACGGCTTTATACTTTCATGTATTAAAGCATGACACCAACTTCCAGATGGAAGGAAAGGGTGAAGATATGTTCTTCCTTTCACAGGGTCATATTTCCCCTGTGTTTTACAGCACTTTAGCGCGTGCCGGTTATTTTGAGGCCAGCGAGCTGGCTACTTTCCGCAAGATCAATTCACGTTTGCAGGGACACCCGACCCCGCATGACGGCCTGCCGGGAATCCGGATCGCCTCCGGGTCTTTGGGACAGGGGCTCTCGGTAGCGATCGGTGCTGCCCAGACCAAAAAGCTGGACGGTGATAAACAATTGGTCTATGTGCTGATGGGTGACGGGGAGCTTCAGGAAGG
>NZ_SMGO01000004.1 GCF_004339765.1 Albibacterium bauzanense
ATTTGATTTTATCCAGGCGAGATACAACCTGATATTCAGAACCAAGGTAATCGACTACTATTTAGGAAAGCCTATTACTTTTAACTAAAATAAATTATATTTATAAACTATGGCAAAGAAAAATAAATCGCTTAAATATGGCGTTATTGCGATTGTGATTATACTGGTTTTTGTGATTATAGCAAATAAGGCTGGTTGGATTGGACAGGGAGACGTTATTAAAGTTGCTACTGAAAAAGCTGAGAAACGAACCGTAAATGAAATGGTTTCTGCGAGTGGTAAAATTCAACCGGAAATTGAAGTAAAGTTAAGTTCTGAAGTTTCGGGTGAAATTGTTGAATTGAACATTCGTGAAGGAGATATCGTAAAGAAAGGACAAGTATTATGTCGTGTAAAACCTGATATTCTTCAGTCTGGTTATGATAAGGCTGTAGCATCATTAAACTCACAACGTGCAAATCTGGCTGCAGCGCAAGAACAGTTAAAGCAAATGGAAGCTACTTTTGCAAATAGCGAAGCTAACTATAATCGTAATTTAGAACTCTTCAATAAGAAAGTTATTTCGGCTTCAGAATTTGAAAACATTCGTTCAGAATACTTAGGTGCAAAAGCAAACTTAGAAGCTCAACGTCAGAATGTTATAGGTGCTCGTTATGGCATCGATCAATCTCAGGCAACCGTTAAAGAAGCTTCAGATAATTTGGCAAGAACAACAATTTATGCGCCAGTAGATGGTGTAATTTCATTATTAAGTGTAGAATTGGGCGAACGTGTAGTAGGAACAGCACAAATGGCGGGTACAGAAATTATGCGTATTGCTAATATGTCATCTATGGAAGTGAATGTGGATGTGAATGAAAATGATATCAATCGTATATCAGTTAATAATGAAGCAACCATTGAAGTTGATGCATTTAGAGGTAGAAAATTTAAAGGGATAGTTACAGAAATTGGTAGCTCAGCAAAAGGGGTAGCAACTTCAACAACGACTTCAGCAGAACAGGTAACCAATTTCAATGTGAAAGTTCGTATTCTTGCTGAATCATATACTGATCTTGCTGAAGGTAAATCAGAATTAGATTCTCCTTTTAAACCAGGATTATCTGCAACGGTAGATATTCATACACAAAAAGATAATGGATTATCTGTACCTATTCAAGCAGTAACAACACGTGAAATTAATGCTCAAGGAGAAAGCACGCCTCCAGGTGAGGAAGCAGCATCGACGCCAACGGATACCCCTGCAGGAGGCCCTGAAGCTAATGCAAGCACTACTGCACCAGTTAATGCAAGTCTTAAAGAATGTGTTTTCGTATATAGAAACGGTAAAGTTTATCAGGTTAACGTTACAACAGGTATTCAGGACGATCAGTATATTCGAATTTTAAGTGGTTTAGAAGAGGGTGAAGAAGTAGTAATAAGCCCTTTTACCGCTATTTCTAAAACATTGAAAGATAATACAGCAGTAGAAAAAGTAAGTAAAGAACAGCTTTTTTAGAAAGCTTTTAAATTTGCTGGCCAAATACGTACCTTTGGCTTAGATATGCAAGAGAAACAACAGCCAATACATATAGGTTCAAGAAAAGAAGTAATGTCTTATCTTGAACCTTTTATGCTCAATGAAATGAGCGAATATCTAAAACCTATAGATGAAAATTGGCAGCCTTCAGATTTTCTTCCCGATGCAACCCGAGATACTTTTTTTGAGGAAATCAGAGACCTTCAGGATTCTGCAAAAGAACTTTCATATGATACCGTTGCTGTATTAGTAGGTGATACGATTACAGAAGAAGCGCTTCCAACTTATGAATCATGGTTATCTATGGTTGAAGATGTTTCTAAGAATGGACAAGGAGGCTGGATGAAATGGGTGAGAGCCTGGACCGCAGAGGAAAATCGACACGGCGATTTGTTGAATAAGTATTTATATCTATCCGGTAGAGTTGATATGCGTCAAATGGAAATATCCACTCAATACTTGATTAGTGATGGCTTTGAAATAGGTACTGGTCATGACCCTTACCGTAATTTTATATATACTTCTTTCCAAGAACTGGCAACTAATGTTTCTCATAGGCGTGTTGCAGGTTTAGCAAAGCAATCAGGTGATAAATTATTAGCAAAAATGTGTGGAGTCATTGCATCTGATGAAGCACGCCATGCTAAAGCATATATGTCATTTATTAAAAAAGCAATGGAGGTTGATGCTAACGAAGTTCTTATTGCTTTTGAAGATATGATGCGACATAAAATAGTGATGCCGGCTCATTTTCTTAGAGAGATGGGAATGAATATCGGACAAACATTCGGCCATTTTACCGATGCAGCTCAAAGACTAGGAGTTTATACTTCAGTAGATTATGTTGATATCTTAAAAGAACTAATCTTAGAATGGAAGTTAGATTCTATCCGCGATTTAAACGAGGCTGGTGAAAAAGCACGTGATTATGTAATGAAATTACCGAACCGTTTAAGCCGTGTAGCAGAACGTATGCGTATCCCTACAATGGATTATAAATTTAAATGGATTCATGCGTAACCAAAACTGGTTTACGCGATACTTTAACTTTACTTCCCTTTTTCTTTTTTAGTTTATTAATCCAGATCAATGTTCCGGTAACTGGTAGGCTTGTAGCAATTAAACAAGCTAGGAAATAGATTAATTTACTAAACTGACCGTATACATCGCCCACATGCAGGGCTTTAATTGAGCCACTTACTCTTTCGTTAAATGGTTTGTCCCTGAAAATCATCGTTTCATGAACACTTGCATCCTGAACTTTTAGTTTAATTTGATTAGCTGCTGCTGGTGTAAAGAATCCCGCTTTAAATTTGCTAATGCTTATAATATCCTCATTATCTGCAGGTATTGTAACTCTTATATCCCCTTCGTACGGAAATGATGTATTTACAGTTTCTAGATACGATGACATAGGTAATAATGTAATTGCAGCTTGACTTATATTTTCTGTATTCTCTTTTGAATCTGCACCTCTTGCATTTCCTCCTTTAGCTGGAGCTGCTGGTGCCTCGTAGGTTCCTAAAGCTTTTCTTAGTCCTGTCCTATACCATTCAAACGACCATTGTGGGCCTGTTATACCCATCAATAGTAGAAATACAAAAGAATATAAAGAAAGACTGTTGTGGATATCGTGATTGATACGTTTCCAGTTGCTATTAAATTTAATAGTAAGACCTTGTCGCCATCTTTTTATTTTCCTGGGAAACCAAATTACAATACCTGTTAACAGACCTATAGTAAACAGGATAGTCATTGCTCCGGAAATATAGCTTCCTAATTTCTGATTTGCTAATCCTTCAAATATTGGAGTTTCAACCTTGTCCAGCAACAGCCAGCGGTGTAAACTGAACATAGAGCCCATAAATGTAGCAACCTTACTTTCCTCTTTTGAGTTTCCTAAAATCTCCCCGTTATAAGGGTTAATATAGTATGTAACGCCACCTCTGCTATTATCTCCTTCTTTTCTTGTACTAATTTGATATGATTTTGATTGACTTGACGGAATAGTAAAACCTGTTATCCTGGCATTACTTTCAACCTTAACAATTTCTGATAATTGTTCAATATCAATCTTATTAGCTTCAGGAGTTACTTTATGTAAATGAGAGGATGCCAGCTCTCTGATTTCTGTATTGTAAACATAAATAGTTCCACTCAAACAGATTACAAAAACGAAAATCCCTGCAATTAATCCAACCCATAAATGGATATCATTAAATAGCTTTCTTATTATTTCCCAGTTACTCTTGGTTCTTGTATTTCTCATGATTGAATCACTTAGTGCTAATAGTTGAATTTATTTAGGCTTATTCCAATAAAAAGCTATATTTGTACGCTATTTGGATATAGTCTAAATAAAACCAATCGCAAAAGTAGGAGATTTTGATAATTTCTTATTACGAATTACGGAGCAAATATGACGCAAGACGGAATTTTAAACGATAAATTATTAAATAGCGATATAAGCCTCGTAAATACTGCCATAAGTATGGAGTTAAAAATGGATGAGATTTATATCTGGCATATTTTACCTAAACAAAATCAATCCAAACGTTTTGATTTCCAGGATAATGAATCATATATTCAAATGGTTTTCTCTCTTGATTATTTGAAAGATTATCAAGAACATAATGTCGGCAATGCGGCTTATGATTTGCATCCGGAACAGAATGATTTATTATTTATTCCTCGTGATTATAAAGATTTCTCGACTATACAGATCAGCGAAGAGCGCGAATTATTTGGAATAAATATTAGCACAGATTTATTTCTAAAGGTTCTTCCTAAAGAGAGCCCCATTTCAGATACCTTCAAAGATGGAATGTTGAATAATCAATCTATAATTGTTAAATCTGAAAATCGATTGGTTACTATAGCAATGCGTCATGTTATTGAACAAATTATGCGTTGTATGCGTGACGATCATTACAGGTTCATTTATTATCAGGCTAAAGTTATGGAGCTGTTAAGCTTGCAACTAGCTCAAATTGAAAATTCAACCAAAGAATCTCAACAATTAAAATACGATGAACTTAAAAGAGTCCATCGGGTAAAAGCTATTCTAGAACAAAATCCAGAACATAATTACACTTTATTAGGTTTGGCACATGCTGTTGGAACCAATGACTCAACCCTTAAAAAGCATTTTAAATTAATTTTTGGAATAACAGTTTTTGGCTATTTAAATGCATATAGAATGGAAATGGCTAGAAAAGTGTTATTAGAGCAAGATTGTAAAGTAGCTGTTATTGCAAGCCAATTTGGTTATAAACATGCTACCCATTTTAGTGCTGCCTTTAAAAAATACTTTGGTTATCCGCCAACGAAATTAAAAGTGTAGAAACGGTCAATTCTTTTTGCCTTGTCTATCTGGATTTTGATTCCCACGATTTACATTGCCTTGTTTATTGTCTGTTTGAAATGAATACTGACCACCACTATTTGGAATCCCTTGATTTTTATTCATCTTTTTTATATCTGAATGTTCCCGGTCAGTTGTTGATTTTGGATGTTGGGTTCCTTTTCTATCTGCAGGATTAACTCCTTTTTCTTTATTGTTCATAATAATAGAATTATTTTAATTTTAAAGTATCCATATATAAAATAACGCTTGAACCAAGACTTTGTTTAAATATATCTAACTTTGTTGCATGAGTACATTATTAGATTCTGGCCAAAAACCTTATAATCACTACGGAGCATACCTGCGTAAAAAATACGATGGAAAGAGGGTATTCAAGATCATTGTAGATGGCCATTTTACATGCCCTAATCGCGATGGGAGTAAAGGTTATGGTGGCTGTTCCTATTGTAATGTAGATTCTTTTACTCCAGATTCTGCCAGAAAATTGCCGAGCATTAAAGAACAGGTAGAAGAGGGGATTGAACGTGCTATTAACGGTTACAGAGCAGAGAAGTTTATTATTTACTTTCAGCCCAATACCAATACATATGCACCCGTTCATGCATTAAAATCCATGTATGATGAAGCTTTAAGCATAGCTCCGGAACATGTTGTAGGTCTTTCTATCGGCACCAGGCCTGATTGCATTGATTTCGAAAAGGTCGCTCTTTTAGAAAGTTATTCTGATCGTTACGATGTCGATTTAGAAATGGGAATGGAATCTATTTACAACGATACTTTAAATCGTATTAATAGAGGTTGCAGTCACGAAGAGCTTGAAAAAGCTTTGAATCTGGTTAAAAATAGCCCCTTAGATATTTGCGTACATAGCATTTTTGGCTTCCCATGGGAAACTCATGAAATGATGTTACGTTATGCAGATGAGATTAACCGTTTCCCTCAAATAAAGTTTGTTAAACTGCACCATCTTCATATTGTAGAAGGTTCTATTATGGGTGTTCAATATAAAAGAGAGCCATTTAAGGTATTTAGCTTGGAAGAATATACTGATTTTCTATGTGAGTTTATCCCGCTTCTACGTCCCGATATTGTCTTACAACGCTTGTTCGGTTTAGCAGATCAAGATCTTTTAATTGCACCTAATTGGGGATTAGGCAAGTCGTCGATTCAAACCCATATAGACAAAGAATTAGAAAGAAGAGGAGCTATCCAAGGATCCAATTATAAGGTACCTCACCTAATTTAAGATAATAACATTAAAGGAGGCTATCTATTGAAACTATTCGAATACTATATAAAGTACTCGAATAGTGTTTTATCGTTATTGATCTCTTTAAAGTCAAAACCCTTTAGTTTCATCCGTTCAACAAGTGCCTGGTAATCTTTTGCACATTGAACTTCTATACCAACCAAAGCAGGGCCTCTTTCTCTTTGAGTTTTCTTAATAAATTCAAAACGGGTAATATCATCTGTAGGCCCCATCACTTCAGTAACAAAAAGTTTTAATGCGCCTGGTCTTTGTGGAAAATGAACTAAGAAATAATGTTTCTTTCCCTCATATTGTAAGGAAAGCTCTTTTATTTCGGCCATTCGATCGAAATCGTTATTGCCACCACTAATAATACATACTACTTTCTTACCCTTTATTTCATCCTTAAACATGTCAAGTGAGGCAACTGTTAATGCACCTGCCGGTTCAGCAACAATAGCGTCATTATTGTACAAGTTTAAAATGCTCGAACAAACTTTTCCTTCGGGTACCAGCTCAATCCTGCTTATATATTTTTGACATAATTCGAAGGTTAGATCACCCGCCCGTTTAACTGCTGCACCATCTACAAAGGTGATAATGTTATCAAGCGTTACTGGTTTACCAGCAGAAAATGCTGCCTTCATACAAGGCGCTCCTTCAGGCTCAACACCAAAACAGGTGACTTCCGGGCGTGCATGATTAAAATAATATCCTACTCCAGAGGCTAAACCACCACCACCAATAGGTATAATTACAACATTAACATCCGGTAAATCCTCTAGAATTTCTACCCCTACAGTTCCCTGACCCTCAATTATTGCAGGATCATCAAAAGGAGGAACAAAGGTCATATTATGTTCCTTGGTATAAATTAAAGCTTCTCTAAGGCAATCATCAAATGTATCGCCTGTCAGAATAATTTCCACAAAAGATTCTCCAAACATACGAGTTTGGTCAATCTTTTGTTTCGGAGTATGGCTAGGCATAAATATTACACCTTTGATCTGTTGATTCTTACAAGAGAATGCAAAACCCTGAGCATGATTTCCTGCACTTGCACACACTACTCCATTTTTTCTTTCCTCGTCATTTAAACGAGATATTTTATTATAGGCACCTCTTAATTTATAAGATCGTACAACTTGCATATCCTCACGCTTCAGATAAATTGAAGCATTGTATTTTTTGGAAAGCCTGCTGTTATATTGAAGAGGAGTTCTATTGATTACCGATTGGATACGTTTTAAAGCAGCAACTGAATCAAGAGTTATATCCGAATGTTCGGCCATGTTTTATACTTTTATAGTTGTATTTTGTGCTAAATTAATTAAATCCTGATCGGTTATTTCCTTTTTACCATCGGCTAAATCAAGGAACTTAGTATATAGACTATCTAAATCACTTCGTTCTAAATTATAGCCTAAACGTTGTAGATGATATTTTATGGCGTGTCTTCCGCTTCTTGCTGTTAAGATGATGCCTGCTTCATCTAAACCCACATCTTCCGGTTTGATAATTTCATAGTTTTCACGATGCTTTAAAAAACCGTCCTGATGAATTCCTGAACTATGAGCAAATGCATTCTTTCCAACAATTGCCTTGTTAGGTTGCACAGGCATATCCATCATCATACTTACCTGGCGGCTAATAGCAGTAAACAGTTTACTATTTATGTTTGTTTTTAAGCCATCAAAACTATTATGATGAACTTGAAGAATCATGGCCACTTCTTCTAAAGAAGTGTTTCCTGCACGTTCTCCTATTCCATTAATAGTACATTCTACTTGTCTGGCACCAGCTTTCACTCCAGCAATCGAATTCGCAGTAGCTAAGCCCATATCATTATGACAATGCACAGAAATAATAGCATTATCAATATTCTTAACATTCTCTTTTAAGAATCTGATTTTATCAGCATATTGTTCAGGTAAACAATAGCCATTTGTGTCTGGAATATTGACTACGGTTGCGCCGGCTGAGATAACAGCTTCGATCATTTTAGCAAGATATTCATTGTCAGCACGACCTGCATCTTCAGCATAAAATTCCACATCCTCAACAAAAGACTTGGCATATTTCACAGCAGCAACCGCGCGTTCTAAAATCTCCTCTCGTGTGCTGTTAAATTTATATTTGATATGCATATCAGAAGAACCAATTCCTGTATGAATTCTTCCTCTTTTAGCAAACTTTAATGATTCAGCTGCAACCTTAATGTCGTTTTCATTAGCCCTGGTCAAAGCACAGATAATTACATCATTTAGATTCTTAGACAGCTCAACAACACTTTGAAAGTCGCCCGGACTAGATACCGGGAAACCTGCTTCAACGATATCAACGCCCAAGCGTTCCAGTTCAATTCCAATTTCAATCTTTTCTGAAGTAGTTAATTGGCATCCTGGCACTTGCTCTCCATCCCGAAGAGTGGTGTCGAATATGTATAAATGATTTGGATCGTGTAACATATGAATTTCTTTTTGAAGATTAATAATTATGAATAGACGACATTCTTTTTCTCAGCAAAAGCCTCTAAAACTTTGGCTCCCATCTCTTTCGTCCCTAAAATTAATTCAGGAGAGGTAGTGTTATCTGCTATATCCAGTGTTCTAAAACCAGCTTTCAGTGTATCAGCAACCGCTTTCGTAACAAAAGCTGCTTCCTCTTTTAGTCCAAAGCTAATTTCCAGCATCAATGCAACCGATAGGATAGAAGCCAACGGATTTGCTTTATTCTGACCTGCAATATCATGTGCAGAACCATGGATAGGTTCAAAGAAACCAGTTCCGTCACCAATAGATGCAGAAGCCAGCATGCCCATAGAACCTGCTATCTGCGATGCCTCATCTGTAAGTATATCCCCAAATAAATTCGCTGTAAGAACTACATCAAACTTCTTAGGATTCTTAACCAATTGCATAGCCGCATTATCAATGAACATATGTTCCGTTTCAACATCCGGATATTGTTGAGCAATTTCTTGAACAACTTCTCTCCATAAACGCGATGTCTCTAAAACGTTTGCTTTATCTACAGAACATAAACGTTTACTTCTTCTTTGTGCAGCTTCAAATGCTTTTATTGTAATTCGTTCAATTTCATAACGATTATAATTCATGAGGTCAGAAGCAAAATTCCGATCGTTTGAACGGTGTTTCTCACCAAAATATACATCGCCTGTTAGTTCTCTGAAGAATAATATATCAGTTCCTTTCAGAATTTCCGGTTTTAAGCTTGAAGCATTCAAAAGTTCATCAAAAAGTAAGATAGGTCTTAAATTAGCATATAGGCCTAACTCTTTTCTGATTTTTAATAAACCTTGTTCTGGTCGTACTTTAGCCGATGGGTCATTATCATATTTAGCGTGTCCAATTGCACCAAACAGAATAGCATCACTTTTTCTGGCCTTTTCCAAGGTTTCATCAGGAAGCGGATTTCCAGTTGCTTCAATAGCAACATGGCCCATAATGGCTTCATCGAATGCAAAGTCATGACCGTACTTCTCGGAGATCTTCTCTAAAACCTTTTTACCCCAGGTAGTTACCTCTTGTCCGATACCATCACCCGGAATAATTAATATATTTTTCTTCATTTTTAAAAAATACTTTCTGTTAAACTTTCAATGGCTTCAACCCGGCCATTCTTTAATATAATTCTTTTTTCAATACAAGTAGGCAACTGTGTTTCAAAATGACCTACATAAATTAATGTTTTTCCGTGAGTACAAAGCTCATCAACAATATCGTTAAAATGTTGGGTCTGTACTGCATCTAAACCCTGACAAGGTTCATCCAGAATTAATAGTTCTGGATTCTTGATAATCGTTCTGGCTAATAAAACTAAACGCTGTTTTCCTAAAGGCAGAGTATTCAATAACTCGTATTTATATTCTTTCAGATCAAAAAACTCAAGAACCTCATCTACCTTTCTTTGCTTGTCATGAGTTAAATCATGAAATAATCCAATACTATCATAAAAACCTGAGGCAACGCTCTGCCATACTCTAGCTGTACTATCAAAATACCAATGCAATTCAGGAGAGATAATTCCAAGATGTTCCTTGATATCCCAAATACTTTCACCGCTCCCTCTTTTCTTTCCAAATAGGTAGATATCACTGGTATAAGCTTGCGGATGATCACCATTGATTAAACTTAACAAGGTTGATTTCCCAGAACCATTGGGTCCTTGTAATAGCCATTTCTCACCAGCTTTTACCTCCCAGCTAACATTATGTAATACCTGCTTATCGCCGTATTTTACATTTACATTATTCATTCTGACCATACTTTTGGCAGAAATATCAGGAGCCTGCTGAAGAAAATAGGGGAGTACCTTTTTAATCCTGGTCTCTTCTTTCGTTATTCCTTCTTTATTATTAACAATCACTAAGCGACTGTTTTTTATTTCAGCAAACCGGTTAATACAGTCCGGTAATTCATCATCGTTGCTAATCAATATTAAATGCAAGCCTTGACTTGTAAGATCATCAAATACCCGATTTAAATTTTTGCGCGATGCTGCGTCCAAACCAGTATAAGGTTGGTCGATAATAAGCAGTTGAGGTTTTAGCCACAGTGCTTTTATCAATTGCATCTTTTTATTCTCACCGCTCGAAAGTTCGATGAGTTGCGTATTTTTAGAATTTGAAAACCCAAATAGATCTAAATAATAGCTAACATCGTCAATATCCAACGCCTCTTCCTGAGCAAATTTCAGCAGCTCTGCATATACCGTTAATGTATCGTTTTGCTGATGCTTATTATAACGTTGTTGATAATAGAAATTACGGTCTCCCTCAAGATTGGTAAACTGATACCAGCTTGAAACAAAAACTACTTGCTTTGGAAGCACGCTCGAAGGGTCAAAGTTAATTTCAATATCTCCTGAGCTTTTCTCTAAGCCTGCAATGGCTCTGGCCAGAGATGTTTTCCCCGAACCGCTTTTGCCGCCTAATAACCAATTTTCCCCATAAAATATTTGCCAATTCAATCCCTTTAATACCTCATTCTGTTGGTATTCCAGATTTAAATTAGTGATATTTACAAGAGGCTTCGGCATTATTTCGACTGTTCGTACTCTTCTATTAAGTTTTTATTGTTCAATATAAAATCGATGTCATCATAACCATTGATAAGGCACGATTTCTTATAAGGATTGATTTCAAAGCTTTCCTGATCGCCGGTTTCAGCCAATAAAACGGTTTGATTTTCCAGATCTATAACCAGCTCTGTATTCGGATTCTTAGTTACTGCTTGAAATATAACATCTAAGAATTCATCAGAAACCTGTATAGGAAGTAAGCCATTGTTCAATGCATTTCCCTTGAAAATATCAGCAAAGAAACTACTGATCACTACATCAAAACCATAATCTTGTATAGCCCAGGCTGCATGTTCACGGCTACTGCCACAGCCAAAGTTTTTACCAGCTACCATAATTTTCCCACTATAAGTAGGATTATTCATGATAAAATCTGCTTTAGGCTGATTGTTGCTATCAAAGCGCCAATCGCGAAATAGGTTTTCACCAAACCCTTCCCGTGTAGTTGCTTTTAAGAAGCGGGCAGGAATGATTTGATCCGTATCTATATTTTCTATTGGTAGTGGAACTACCCTTGATTTTAATTTTTCAAATTTTCTCATTCGAATATCTTGTTTAATGTAAAGGTGCGATAGTGGGTATTAAAGCACCTATTACAATAATTCCCTAATATCGCTAATCTTGCCAGTTACTGCAGCTGCAGCAGCCGTCAATGGGCTTACCAACATGGTACGTGCATTGGGCCCTTGCCTACCTTCAAAGTTCCTGTTTGATGTAGATACGCAATATTTTCCAGCAGGTATTTTATCCTCGTTCATTCCCAGACAAGCACTGCAGCCCGGTTCGCGAAGTTGAAAACCTGCAGCTTCAAAGATCTTGTCTAAGCCTTCTTGTATGGCTTGTTTTTCTACTTGTTTAGATCCTGGAACAATCCATACCTCTACGTCAGAAGCTTTTTGTTTACCCTTTACAAAGCTGGCTATCTCTCGTAAATCTTCGATTCTGGAATTAGTACAGCTTCCTATGAAAACATAATCAACAGGTCTTCCTAATATTTCCTTATCATCTTCAAAGCCCATATATTCCAATGCCTTTTGATAAGAGAATTGTTCACTTTCTGGTTGAGACTTAATCGCCGGAATATGTTCTGTAATTCCCATTCCCATTCCCGGGTTCGTACCATAAGTAATCATAGGGGAAATATCTTCAGCTTTAAAGCTTAATACTTTATCAAACTGAGCATCTGCATCGCTATAAAGGGTTTTCCAATAGGCTAATTCCTTATCCCACTCTGCGCCCTTAGGTGCAAATTCACGTCCTTTGATATAGTCGAAAGTTGTTTGATCCGGAGCAATTAAACCGCCACGAGCGCCCATTTCTATACTCATATTACAGATAGTCATACGAGCTTCCATGCTAAGCGCCTGAATGGCTGTACCAGCATATTCAATAAAATATCCCGTTCCTCCTGCTGCAGAAATCTGCGCAATAATATAAAGAATAATATCTTTTGCTCCTACACCTTTACCTAAGGTACCATTTACTTCTATTTTCATGGTCTTGGGTTTCTGCTGCAATAAGCACTGTGTAGCAAAAACCTGTTCTACTTGCGAGGTTCCGATACCAAATGCGATAGCGCCAAAGGCACCGTGAGTAGAAGTATGGCTATCTCCACATACCATTGTTTTACCGGGCAAAGTTATGCCAAGCTCGGGGCCAATAACATGAACAATACCTTGATAAGGATGACCTAAACCATAAAGCTCGATACCGAACTCAGCACAATTTTTGGTCAGCATATCTACCTGATATCTTGATAATTCTTCTTTAATAGGTAAATGTTGATTGAGGGTAGGAACGTTGTGATCGGCCGTCGCAACAGTTTGTTTTGGGCGAAATACGGGAATCCCTCTTTTACGCAATCCGTCAAATGCTTGAGGTGAAGTAACCTCGTGGATTAAATGTGTGTCAATATATAGAATATCCGGAAAACTCTCTTCGCGCTTGACGACGTGCGCGTCCCATATTTTTTCTACTAATGTTCTCGACATATTTTTAATATTTTAAAAGGCTGTATAAAGAAGCGCCTATGCAAAGCATATACTTTATACAGCCTCTTATATTTCTTATTTAAACTGTTTTAATTGTTTTCATCGCGGTCATTGCTTTTCTTAATACACTGCCTACTTTTTCAACAGGGTGGGTACGAATAGCATCGTTAACAGCTATCAAAGTTTTGTTATCAACAGCTCCGTCTTTACCATCATTGTAATTCTTACCAATGATATCAGTATCTACAGTCTTCATGAAATTCGCCAATAATGGTTTACAAGCATGATCGAATAAATAACATCCGTACTCTGCTGTATCAGAAATTACACGATTCATTTCAAATAATTTCTTACGGGCAATCGTGTTTGCAATTAATGGAGTTTCATGTAGAGACTCATAATAAGCTGATTCAGGTTTAATGCCTGCCTCAACCATGGTTTCGAAAGCTAATTCAACACCTGCTTTAATGTAAGCAACCATGAATAAAGCATTATCAAAATATTCTTGATCTCCGATTTTTACATCTCCGGCTGGAGTCTTTTCGAAAGCAGTTTCACCTGTTTCAGCTCTCCATGTCAATAAGTTTTTATCATTATTAGCCCAGTCTTCCATCATAACGCGGCTAAATTCGCCACTCATAATATCATCTTGATGTTTTTGGAATAAAGGACGCATAATTGTCTTTAATTCATCCGCAACTTCAAAGGCTTTTATTTTAGCTACATTGCTCAATCTGTCCATCATAGCAGTAATACCACCTTGCTTTAAAGCTTCTGTGATAACTTCTACACCATACTGAACTAATTTAGAAGCATAACCCGGATCAATTCCCTTTTCTACCATTTTATCAAAAGATAAAATAGATCCGGTTTGTAAAAGACCACAAAGGATGGTTTGCTCACCCATTAAGTCAGATTTAACTTCTGCTACAAAAGATGATCTTAAAACACCGGCTTTATGTCCGCCTGTTCCTACACAGTAAGCTTTGGCTTCTACAAGACCTTTTCCTTGAGGGTCATTCTCAGGGTGTACAGCAATTAAAGTAGGTACACCAAAACCACGTAAATATTCAGCTCTTACTTCACTACCCGGGCATTTTGGAGCAACCATAATAACTGTTAAGTCTTTACGGATTTCCATGCCTTCTTCAACTATATTAAAACCATGAGAGTAAGAAAGAGTTGCTCCTTGTTTCATCAAAGGCATAATTGCTTTTATTACTGAAGTATGTTGCTTATCCGGTGTTAGGTTAATAACTAAATCAGCGTTTGGAATAAGCTCTTCATAAGTACCAACTTTAAAGTTGTTATCGGTAGCATTTTTCCATGAATCTCTTTTTTGTTCAATTGCTTCCTTGCGTAAAGTATAAGAAACATCTAAACCGCTATCTCTAAGGTTCAATCCTTGGTTTAATCCTTGAGCACCGCAACCTACAACCACAATCTTTTTTCCTTTTAAGGCATTTACACCGTCTGCAAATTCCGTACGGTCCATAAATTCTGCAACGCCTAATTGGTTTAATTTTTCTCTAAGTGGTAATGTGTTAAAATAATTTGCCATTGTTTTAATTGCTTGTTTTTAATGTATTTTTCATTTGATTGAGACAGGCATGTTTTAATTAAGCCTGCTCGTTTCGATTTAAACGTAATATTTTTGAAAGCTATAATTTCTTACATCGTGAAAATCTTATCCTGTTTATCCAGGAATTCATTTTCAACCATTTCAGAAACCTCTTCGTTCTCAAACTCTTTTAGCTTCTTATGGAAACCTTCACTGGCTTTGATAATAGCAATTCTTCCGCTGCGTACAAACTCTATTAAGCCAAATTTTCCTAAAGCCTTAGTCAGACCATTAATTTCTTCACTATGTCCAGAGGTCTCAAAGATAGTATAGTCATTTCTAATAACCACAGCTCTGGCACCATATTGTCTTAATAGGCGCTCTACACTTGCTCGCTCTGCAATTTCAGAAGTAGGGACTTTGAAAAGTGCCTGTTCTTGCCAAACTATTTCTTCATTGGTGTTATAATAAGCTTTTAATATATCCACCTGCTTTTCAAGTTGGCGACAAACCTTTCTTACCACTTCTTCACTTTCGTTAATGACAAGTGTGAAGCGAAAGATGCCACTTACCTCAGACGGAGAGCCAGTAACACTTTCAATATTAATTTTCTTACGAGAAAACTGGATGGCGATCCTTCCGATGATGCCAACTTTGTTTTCTGTATATATCGTTAATGTAAATTCCTTCTTTAACATCTTCCAATGATTTATTTTAACCTGATTTCTGAAACACTACTACCTTGAGCCACCATTGGGAAAACATTGTTTTCCTTTCCTACCATTACTTCTAATAGGTAAGAACCATCGTGGTCAAGCATGGTTTTCAACGCGCTCTTCAGTTGAGAACGCTCACTGATTCTTTGTCCATCAATGTAATAACCCTTGGCCACCGCAACGAAATCCGGACTGGTAATGTTTACGAAAGAATAGCGTTTGTCATTAAATAACTGCTGCCACTGACGAACCATTCCTAGAAACTCATTGTTTAAAATCAATATTTTAACCTTTGCACCAAACTGCATAATGGTACCCATTTCTTGCAAAGTCATTTGAAAGCCACCATCGCCGATTATTGCAACAACCGTACGTTCAGGTGCTCCATACCAGGCACCAATTGCTGCCGGCAAACCAAATCCCATGGTTCCCAATCCACCTGAAGTAACATTACTTTTCGACTGATTGAATTTTGCATACCTGCAAGCCACCATTTGATGCTGACCAACATCAGTTACAATAACAGCATCACCTCCGGTTAATTCATTTAAGGTCTTAATAACTTCGCCCATTGTCATGGTATCCGTCGAAGGGTTCAGCTCTTCATTAATAACCTCTTTAATCTCCTCCTTCTCTAATTCACGGAATTTATTAAGCCATTCTGTATGCGTTTTCTTCTCAACTAATTCCGTTAATAAAGGTAAGGTTTCTTTACAGTCTCCCCAAACCGGAACGTCTGCTTTAACGTTTTTATCAATCTCCGCAGGGTCAACATCCATGTGGATGATCTTTGCCTGCTTCGCATATTTATCTAAACGGCCGGTAACCCGATCATCGAAACGCATTCCGATAGCAATTAATACATCGCAATCATTCGTCATTACGTTAGGAGCATAGTTACCATGCATCCCTAACATTCCTACATTAAGAGGATGGTCAGTATTTAAAGCACTTAAACCCATTACGGTCCATGCTGACGGAATGCCTGTTTTCTCTATAAAGGCTTGAAATTCTTTCTCTGCTTTACCCAAAATAACCCCTTGTCCAAAAAGGATGAAAGGTCTTTTTGCTTTGTTTATTAAATCAGCAGCTTGTTTAATATATTCAGTTCTAACAACTGGTCTCGGGCGATAGCTCCGGATATGATGACAAGGTTTGTAGCCTAAGTAATCAAACAGTTGTATTTGAGCATTTTTAGTAATATCAATCAATACCGGACCCGGGCGACCTGAGCGGGCAATGTAAAATGCCTTTGCAAGCATCTCAGGAATTTCCGTAGCATCCGTTATCTGGTAATTCCATTTAGTAACAGGGGTTGTAATATTGATTACATCCGTTTCCTGAAAAGCATCTGTTCCCAATAAATGAGCAAATACCTGACCAGTTATACAAACTATCGGATTGCTGTCAATCATTGCATCCGCTAAACCGGTTACCAGGTTGGTAGCTCCCGGACCGCTGGTTGCAAAAACAACACCTGCTCGTCCCGATGTACGAGCATAGCCTTGAGCAGCATGAATTCCACCTTGCTCATGACGTACTAGTATGTGCTTTAATTTATCATTATAATCATATAAAGCATCGTATATGGGCATAATGGCACCACCAGGATAACCGAAGACTGTATCAACGTTTTCTGCTAATAAAGCCTCTAATACTGCTTGTGATCCAGATAACTGAGTCTTAACAGCAGTCTCTTCAACAGTTCCTATGTTGCCTTCTTTATTTGTTTCTACCGTATTCATTATTTCTATGCCTTAATCAATTAATCTATCTATTCATCCGTAACGCAGCCTTTGCTGGCATCTTGCACACTCTTATGATATTTGTAAAGAGCTCCTTTAGTAACAGGGACGGGAGGTTGTTTCCAGTTTCTTTTACGTTCTTGAAGTTCTTCATCACTTATTAAAACATTAATTTCATTTTTAGTGGCATCAATCCGAATGATATCATTTTCTTTAATTAATGCGATGTTCCCACCTTCCCATGCTTCCGGAGTAACGTGGCCTACAACAAAACCATGTGTACCACCAGAAAAACGACCGTCAGTAACCATCGCAACCGAAGCACCCAAGCCTGCACCAAAAATAGCAGAGGTAGGTTTCAGCATCTCAGGCATTCCAGGAGCTCCTTTTGGTCCAACGTGACGGATAATAACCACATCACCTGCATGAACCTTGCCTGATGAAATTCCATCAATCAGATCATACTCACCTTCAAATACGCGAGCCGGGCCTTCAAATTGTTCACCCTCTTTACCGCTTATTTTTGCTACTGACCCTTTCTCTGCAATATTTCCATATAAAATCTGAAGGTGACCTGTTTCCTTAATAGGTCTTTCAATAGGTACGATAATATCTTGCTCTTCAAAATTTAAATCCTGAGCATCTGCTAAGTTTTCAGCTATGGTCTTTCCAGTAACAGTTAAACAGTGACCGTGGATCATTCCCTTTTTTAATAAGTATTTCATAACAGCAGGTACACCGCCAATGTTATGAAGATCTTCCATTAGGTATTTTCCACTTGGCTTCAAATCTGCAAGTACAGGTGTAATATCACTTACCTTTTGGAAAGTATCAGGTGTAATCTCAACGCCTATAGCTCTTCCTATTGCAATAAAATGTAATACAGCATTGGTTGATCCTCCTAAAACCATTAAGGTTACAATAGCATTGTGAAATGCATCGGCCGTCATAATATCAGAAGGTAAAATATTTTTCTCAAGCAGATTTCTAATGGCTTTTCCTGCATCAGCACATTCTTGTTCTTTTTCCCTGCTTAAAGCTGGGTTTGAAGAGCTATAAGGAAGACTCATACCCAATGCTTCAATTGCCGATGACATGGTATTTGCAGTATACATACCACCACAGGCGCCTGCACTCGGACAAGCATGACGGATAATGCCTTGGAAATCTTCTTCATTTAAAGTTCCTGCTATTTTTTGGCCCAGAGCCTCAAAAGCAGAAATAATATTTAAATCTTTGCCTTGGTATCTTCCCGGGTGAATACTTCCACCATAAAGCATAATAGAAGGACGATTTAACCGTGCCATGGCAATTATTGAGCCCGGCATATTTTTATCACAACCAGGAACAGTAATAAGTCCGTCATAATATTGGCAACCCATTACTGTTTCAATTGAATCTGCAATGATATCACGGCTAGCTAATGAATAGCGCATGCCGGGTGTTCCATTAGACATACCATCACTCACACCAATGGTGTTAAATACCAAACCTACCATATCTTCTTCCCAGACAGACTTTTTGACAAGTGCGGCTAAGCCATTTAAGTGCATGTTACAAGTGTTACCATCGTAACCCATGCTAGCTATACCCACTTGTGCTTTATTCATATCTTCAGGTGTGAAGCCAACTCCATAAAGCATCGCCTGCGCAGCTGGTTGCGTAGGATCTTGCGTCAATATTTTACTGTATTTGTTTAATTCAGACATGTTTATTTTATAATAGACCGTGATGTATTTTTCCGATTTCAATTTACACCCTTAGTTTATATTCATCAAGGAAATGTGTAAATAAATAAATTTAGAATTAAATTCCGCCAAATGTAACAATGGCGATATTTAATATTTTTTAAAGCTAGAATATTGGACGGCTAAATCGAATTTAATACCATAAACGAAATCGGTATTTGGTTCAATAATATGCTTGCATAGATTTATTCGAGTGTTTTCGGCGTATTTTCCGAAAATGGAGAGAGAAAATATAAAAAAAGCCTGCAAAATTTGATTTTGCAGGCTTTCTAATTTTTAAGCTTTATTAAGAGATAATTGCTTCCGCTAAAACAATGATTTTATTGTCAAGAACTTCTACAACTCCACCCTTAATTCCGATGGTTTGTTCTTGATTATTTATCTTGATAATGATATCTCCATCTGCCAAAGTTGAGATAATAGGAGCGTGATCTTTAAGAATCTGGAAAGACCCGCTAACCCCGGGAACTGTTACAGCAGTTACTGTTCCTTCATACACTAATTTGTCAGGGGTAAGAATGTTTAAAGTCATGCTTTTTTATTTTATCCTGCTTCAGCTAATAATTTTTTACCTTTTTCAATGGCTTCTTCAATTCCTCCAACCAAGTTAAAGGCAGCTTCCGGATATTGATCTACTTCACCATCCATAATCATGTTAAATCCTTTAATAGTTTCTTTGATGTCAACCAATACACCTTTTAAGCCAGTAAATTGTTCAGCAACGTGGAAAGGTTGTGAAAGGAAACGTTGTACACGACGAGCACGGGAAACGATCAATCTGTCTTCCTCTGAAAGCTCATCCATACCCAGAATGGCAATAATATCTTGAAGCTCTTTATAACGTTGTAAAATTTCTTTCACACGTTGAGCAGTATTGTAATGTTCATCACCTAAAATAGCTGCACTTAATATTCTTGAAGTAGAGTCAAGTGGATCCACCGCAGGATAAATACCTAGCTCTGCAATTTTACGAGACAATACAGTTGTTGCATCTAAGTGAGCAAATGTAGTAGCTGGTGCAGGGTCAGTTAAATCATCCGCAGGCACATAAACAGCTTGTACAGATGTAATAGATCCTCTCTTGGTAGATGTAATACGTTCCTGCATCATACCCATTTCAGTTGCAAGAGTAGGTTGGTAACCTACCGCTGAAGGCATACGACCCAATAGGGCAGAAACCTCAGAACCAGCTTGAGTAAATCGGAATATATTATCAATAAAGAAAAGGATATCTTTACCGGCACCTTCACTGCCATCTCCATCACGGAAATATTCAGCGATGGTTAATCCTGATAAAGCAACACGCGCACGTGCACCAGGAGGCTCATTCATTTGTCCGAATACGAAGGTTACTTTTGAATCCTTTAATGCTTCCTGATCAATTGAATCTAAATTCCATTGACCTTTTTCCATGCCCTCCATGAACTTATCTCCGTAATTGATAATGCCTGATTCAAGCATCTCACGAATTAAGTCATTTCCTTCACGGGTACGCTCTCCAACTCCGGCGAAAACCGAAAGACCTGAATAAGCTTTAGCGATATTGTTAATTAATTCTTGAATTAAAACTGTTTTACCAACACCGGCACCACCAAATAAACCAATCTTACCACCTTTTGCATAAGGCTCTAATAAGTCGATAACTTTGATACCTGTAAATAACACATCCGACTCTGTCGATAGATCTTCGAATTTCGGCGGAGTATTATGGATAGAACGACCGTCTGTTTTATCTAATTTAGAAATACCATCAATCGGATCCCCAACAACGTTAAATACACGTCCTTTTATGGCATCGCCGGTAGGCATTTTAATAGGAGATTCTGTGTCTGTTACGGCCATTCCGCGGTATAACCCTTCGGTTGAATCCATCGCAATAGTACGAACCCTTTCTTCACCTAAATGTTGTTGAACCTCTAAAATGATACGGTGTCCATCTTCTCTCTCTATCTCTAAAGCGTCATAAATCTTAGGAAGGTTGGCACCATTAGCAAAACTAACGTCTACTACAGGACCAATGATTTGTGCTATTTTTCCAATGTTGGGCATAAAAAAGCTATTTTTTTAATTAAATAGTTAACGATAAAGGCCTCTTTTCAGACCTAATTTCGGACTGCAAAAATAAGGTTTATAGTCGAATTTCAAACACATAATGCAAAAGATTTTTTCTTCTCTGCTTTTATAAGCTTTAAGCACTGTAAATGATGCTGTTTGTGAAGAATAATGAGCTTTGTTTAACGTCGATTCTTTTATAAAAAGATAATTATATTACTTTAGTGATCTCAACCTATTATTTTCTTAGCCTTAGACTAAATTATTGTACTTATGACCAAAGTAAAAAAGATAGCCTTACATACACGAATCTTAGCCGGAATGGGAATTGGGGTGCTAGCCGGATTAATCGTAAAACAAATAGGTCTGGAACCTGAAACTTTAAGTACCATTATTAAATGGGTTGAGCCGGTTGGACAGATATTTCTCCGGATGGTATTTATGACCGTTATTCCACTGGTATTTGCAGCTTTAGTACTCGGTATTGCAGAAATAGGAGACCTGAAGCGTGTTGGCAGGATAGGAGTTCGCTTGTTGATTTACAGCCTGGTTGTAAGCTCAATTTCGGTTTTTATTGGAATAGCACTGGTCGATACTTTTCAACCCGGGCATAGCCTGTCTCCGGAAACACGCGATTATTTAACAGAGCAGTTTCAAGAGAATTCTGAAGCTGCAAGTGTAAATGCAGCCATAGCACAAGAGCGTACAGTAGGTGATATTCTGACTAATATTGTTCCTAAAAATCCTTTGGCAGACATGGTAGGCGCATTTGACTCCAGTTATACCGGTGGCGGATTATTGGCAGTTATGTTTTTTGCACTCATCTTTGGGATAGCGATGGCCTCGGTAGATGAAGAAAAAACTGCCACATTGAAATCTTTCCTGGAAGGCATGTACGAGGTAGTTATTAAAATCATTGGCTTTGCTATGCAATTAGCACCTTACGGCGTGGCTGCTCTTTTGTTTAATTTAACCGTTAATGTAGGTGCTTCTTTCCTGATCGTTTTACTAAAATATGTGCTGATTGTATTGGGGGGCCTGGCTATTCATCAATTTGTAACCTATTCTATTGTTCTGAAATTCTTTGCTAATCGTAACCCCTTAGATTTCTTTAAAAAATCGACAGAAGTAATTCTAACCGCATTTTCTACCAGCTCCAGCAATGCCACTTTACCAACAGCGATTTCGGTTAGTATTAATAAACTGAACATTCCCAAGCCGATTGCGAATTTTGTTTTAACAATAGGAAGTACCGCTAATCAAAACGGAACTGCTTTATTTGAAGGCATCACCGTGTTATTTCTAGCACAATGCTTTAATATTGAACTAAGTTTACTATCTCAGATTACCGTTGTTTTTCTTGCTATCTTAGCAGGAATAGGAACAGCGGGTGTGCCTGGTGGATCGCTTCCGGTTATTGTCACCATTTTAGTTTCCATTGGAGTTCCCGGAGAAGCTATCGGACTTATTTATGGCGTCGATCGAATTCTGGATATGTCGAGGACAGTTTTAAATGTTACAGGCGATATTACTGCCGCTGCCTACATTCAACACGTTGAAGAAAAGGCCGATTTCGAAAATTTAATACTCGATAAAGAGCTGTAAGATTAATACTTTGTTATACCCATGCATTACCCTTGCTTTACATGCTTGAGTTGTTCGCGGGTAATGCCTTCGTTGAGTCTGCGTTTTTTTGGGTGTTTTAACACACTTACTATTTAGGTTTTGCTTTGTGCATCTTCATGTATGTAAAATGAGCTTAAGGTTTATGTGAGAGATGTACACCTTAATGTAATTAATATTAGGAAATTCGGGCTTATGCGATTATCTTTAAGGAATTAAAACGAACAAAATAACTTAATCTGATGATCGAAATGGATCCTTCTTTAATTGCAATTGTAGTAGGCGCAGTAGTCGCTCTCTTTATATTCTTTTACTTTTTACCGGTAAATCTTTGGTTCACAGCCCAGCTTTCGGGTGTACGCGTTAGCTTATTGAATTTATTGTTGATGCGTTTACGGAAGGTTTCGCCTTCTTTGGTGGTAAATTCCATGATCATTTCAACAAAAGCAGGTTTGAATATTACCTCCAACGAGATAGAAACTCATTATCTGGCTGGTGGAAATGTTAGTCGGGTAATTAAAGCCCTGATTTCTGCCGATAAAGCTAATATACCATTAACTTTTAAATCGGCTACGGCTATTGATTTGGCAGGTAGAGATGTGTTTGATGCGGTTCAGATATCAGTAAATCCGCGTGTAATTAATACGCCGCCGGTGGCTGCTGTTGCAAAAGATGGTATTCAGTTAATTGCAAAAGCCCGGGTTACGGTTCGTGCAAATATCAACCAATTAGTTGGGGGTGCCGGCGAAGAAACTATTTTAGCAAGGGTAGGAGAAGGTATTGTAACTACCATCGGTTCTTCAGAAACACATAAATTAGTATTGGAAAATCCGGATCGTATTTCTCGTACGGTATTGGAAAAAGGACTGGACAGCGGTACAGCCTTCGAAATTCTTTCGATTGATATTGCTGACATTGATATTGGTGAAAACATTGGTGCAAAGCTTCAAACAGATCAGGCTGAAGCCGATTTAAAAGTAGCGAATGCCCGTGCGGAAGAGAGACGTGCTATGGCTGTGGCATCTGAACAAGAAATGCGTTCTAAAGCCCAAGAAGCTCGTGCAAAGGTAATTGAAGCAGAAGCACAGTTGCCTTTGGCAATGGCAGAAGCTTTCCGTAGTGGAAATTTAGGCATCATGGATTACTATAAGATTCAAAACATTCAAGCGGATACAGATATGCGTGAGTCTATCTCGAGACCAGGCGATAAAAAAGGGAACGACAAGAAATAATATTTGATATTCTCCCTTTTTTAACAATTTGTTTTACATTTATCCATTCGTTTACGATAAACCTGTATTAATCAAATTATCATTGTATGAATTCTCTAGCTTTAGAAGATTACTTAGTATTTCTTGTATACTTTTTGTTTGTTGCGCTTTATGGATTTTGGATCTATCAAAAGAAGAAATCAAAAGTCGCCGATTCCAAGGATTATTTCCTTGCTGAAGGTTCTTTAACATGGTGGGCTATTGGAGCTTCTTTGATTGCTTCTAATATTTCTGCTGAGCAATTTATAGGAATGAGTGGCTCGGGCTTTCAAATGGGCCTGGCAATAGCTACTTATGAATGGATGGCTGCCTTTACACTTATCATTGTTGCGGTATTCTTTATTCCTGTTTATTTAAAGAATAAGATATTTACGATGCCGCAGTTTTTGGGTCAGCGTTATAACGAAACGGTGGCTATGATTATGGCAGTCTTTTGGTTATTACTATATATCGTTGTAAATCTTTCTTCAATCCTTTTCTTGGGTGCACTTGCAGTAAGCAGTATTTCTGGTATTGACTTTACTGTTTGTATGATAGGCCTGGCCATTTTTGCTATTATCATTACGCTGGGAGGAATGAAAGTAATTGGTTATACAGACGTTATTCAAGTATTCTTCTTGATTTTGGGAGGTTTAGCAACTACTTATTTAGCTCTTGAATTGGTTGCTTCTCATTATGGCGAAACTGGTGTGGTAAAAGGATTCAGCCTTCTGACCACTCAAGCCAATGAGCATTTTCATATGATATTTACGAAGGACAATCCAAATTATATTGATCTGCCCGGACTTTCTGTTCTTATTGGAGGTATGTGGATTGTTAACCTGAGCTATTGGGGTTGTAATCAGTATATTACGCAACGTGCTTTGGGTGCAGACCTTAAAACAGCTCGTGCAGGTTTATTATTTGCAGCGGTTCTAAAGCTTTTTATGCCGCTTATCGTGGTTGTTCCTGGTATCGCAGCTTACCTGTTATACAAAGAAGATGTATTTAGCGGAGAGATGTTTGTAGATGGTAAGCTAATGGCTGATAGAGCCTACCCAGTTTTGTTAAACTTATTGCCTACCGGACTTAAGGGTTTATCTTTTGCGGCTTTAACAGCTGCGGTGGTTGCTTCTTTAGCGGGTAAGGCTAATAGTATTGCTACTATTTTTGCATTGGATATTTATAAAAAAGCATTCAAAAAAGATGTCAGCGAAAAGAGTTTGGTGAAGGTAGGTAAGATCGTGATCGTTGTTTCATTGTTATTAGCGGTGGTAATTTCTCCATTCTTAGGTATAGAAAAAGGTGGATTTCAATATATTCAAGAATATACAGGCTTCGTTTCGCCGGGTATATTTGCCATGTTTGTATTGGGTTTCTTCTGGAAGAAAACCACTTCAAATGCAGCTTTGTTTGCAACCATAGGAGGTTTTATACTATCTGTTATCTTTAAAGTATTACCTAATTTCGTTGATCTTGAATTCCTTTATCAATTTGGATTTGCAGTTCCTGTAAATGGAGTGTTTGAAATTCCATTTATTGACAGAATGGGCTTTGTATTTGTTATTTGCGTTATCGGTATGGCAATTATCAGCATTTATGAAACCAATCGTGGGTTGGTAACTAAAGGGCTTGAGATAGACTCAAGTATGTTTAAACCTGATCCTAAATTTACTGTTGGAGCCTTATTGGTTATTGGAATTATTGTAGCTTTGTACTCCGTTTATTGGTAATAGTACCTTTAAAAATACGTGTACAGATATGACAAAACAGCAAAAGATAGCTGAATTTGATCCCAATCAGCCGGGTTTAGCTGATGCTTCAATTTTTGGATTACCATTTACTGCTGAAGAGAGTGAAATCATAATCATTCCGGTTCCCTGGGAGGTAACGGTTAGTTACGGTGCCGGTGCTTCTGCTGGCCCGCAAGCTATATTGGATGCTTCTTTTCAGGTAGATCTGTTTCATCAAGAATATCCAGAGCTATGGAAGCTGGGTATCTACATTGTAGATGCACCTGCTTATTGGCAAGAAAACAGTGAATTGCTAAAGGCAAAGGCACAAGCTATTATTAGTGTTCTTGAAGATGGGGGCGATCTGACAGATCATCCTGCTTTGCAACAGAGTTTGAAGGATATTAATCTTGCTTGTGAGAACCTGAATAAAGAGGTAAAGGAGCAAGTTATATACTGGACTAAGAAAGGGAAGAAGGTTGCTCTTTTAGGTGGAGATCATAGTGTTCCGCTAGGATACTATCAAGCTTTGGCAAAATCGCATACCGAATTCGGAATACTTCATTTGGATGCTCATATGGATTTGCGTATTGCCTATGAAGGCTTTACCTATTCGCATGCCTCCATCATGTATAATGCCTCGCAATTGCCGCAAGTAACAAAGATTGTTCAGGTTGGCCTGCGCGATTTTTGTGAGCAGGAAGTAGCGGTTGCTAAAGATGCCGGAGACCGTATTAAAGTTTTCACTGATTTGGATTTGAAAGCGGCTGGCTTTAAAGGTAAGACCTGGGAAGAGCAGTGTAATGAGATTATAGCATCATTGCCGGCAAAAGTAAGCATCAGTTTTGATATAGATAGTTTATACCAATGGTATTGTCCGAATACAGGAACTCCTGTTCCAGGAGGGCTTTCCTTTGAGCAGGTAACTTACCTGTTATCAGCTTTGGCTAATAGCGATAAAGAGATTATTGGTTTTGATTTAGTTGAAGTATCTCCGGGTACTGATGACTGGGATGGGAATGTTGGCGCCAGGTTATTGTTTCATTTATGCGGGGCATTCGCGAAATCTCAAGGCTTAAAAGTAGGGGATAGGATTTCGTTTTAGAAATCGTGCGACCAGCCAATTGATAACCACAGTTCATGTTC
Organism: Albibacterium bauzanense; assembly: GCF_004339765.1. GTDB lineage: Bacteria > Bacteroidota > Bacteroidia > Sphingobacteriales > Sphingobacteriaceae > Albibacterium > Albibacterium bauzanense. Next base: position 26,804 of record NZ_SMGO01000004.1, read on the forward strand.
TGTTTTTGTAATCAATTGTTCGGCACGATAATCTAATCCTACTTCAAACTGATCTTTTTCGGAGATGTTATAGCCCACGGCAGCAGCAGCACGAATTTCTAGGTTGCCCTTTTTACTTTGTAATGTACCCAGGTATTCGTTGTTGAATTCAAGGAAAAAATCGTTGGAGTTACCGATGGGTTTCTTTAATCCAATTCGATAGCGTAAACGGTATCTTGTTGCTTTATCCTCTTCTAAAGTTTGATCGGTTCTTATGCGATGTGAGATTTGAAGGTTGGTTAGTTTCTTTGAGAAGGCGTACTGTTGAATGAAACGATGAATAAAATAATCGCCATTATATCGTAGTAAATAACCGACTCCAAATCCTGATAAAGGGCCTTTGGTTCGGGTGAATACTGATTCGAAGTCTATTCTTTCAAATTCTATCTCTGATTCGCCATCAGGATAGGGGTTTTGAAAGAATATCTGTTTTGCTTCTAATTTAGAGCTTGCAGCCCAGCCGTCACTGATTTTTATTTTGGTGTTAATTTGAGGTAATACACCAAATTTATTTTGAGCAGAAGCTGTTATAATGATACACAGGAATACAGATAGAAGGGCAATCCGTTTTTTCATTTGCAAGATTTCAATGTTAATTTAATGTTAAGCTGCAAATGTATTACTATTTTACCTGAGTTGAATTAAAATGAATACTTTTCTGAGTAAAATTAGTTATTAACTTTGTTACATGTCTTTATATATATCGTCTTTGAATTCCGGGAGCAATGGAAACTGCTATTATATTGGTAATGATAAAGAGGCAGTTCTTGTAGATGCCGGTTTATCTTGTCGGGAAACTGAGAAAAGAATGGCTCGTTCCGGACTTTCAATGCAGACAGTGCAAGCAATTTTTGTAAGTCATGAACATTCAGATCATATACGTGGAATAGCAAATTTAGCAAGGAAGTATCAACTGCCGATTTATATTACTGCTAAAACTTTGCAGAATAGCAGGCTTACGATAGCCGATCATTTGGTAAAAAGCTTTATCGGCCACCAGACCTTTCAAATTGGAGATTTAATAGTATCTACTTTTCCTAAATTTCATGATGCTGTTGAACCACATAGCTTTATGGTATCATATAATGCTATCAATGTGGGTATCTTCACCGATATAGGCAATGTTTGTGAAAATTTGATCAATCATTTCAAACAATGTCAAGCTGCATTTTTGGAAAGCAATTATGACGATGAACTCTTAGAAAGAGGCACTTACCCATTCTTTTTAAAGAACCGTATTCGTGGAGGGATGGGTCATTTATCGAATGAGCAGGCTCTAAACCTTTTTAAGGTTCATAGATCTCCTCATTTGAGTCATTTGCTGCTTTCTCATTTATCTAAAAACAATAATAATGCAGTAATGACTCAACAACTATTTCAAGAACAGGCTACTAATGTAAAGGTTGTAATAGCTTCACGAGAAGTTGAAACTCCTGTTTTTAAAATAGTCGCTGAGAGTGAAATTTTATTTACAGAACAGAGTCGTGTACAACAACTTTAGTCCAGTTTTTACTGTATTTTTCTATAGCCGCTAAGTGGATAGGATGCGTTTCGTAAACTGTAATATCTTCCATACTCTTGAATTGAACTAGCAAGTTATAAGAGAAACTGTTATCTACTACCCCCCGTGCGTTGGTTTTGGCAGCAGGTCCATATTGTAATGTGTGGATATTAGGTATCTTTCTTAATTCTTCGAAGAAGCCTGTAAAATCTTTAATTTCTTGTTGCGAGAGGTCTTCTCGTAACCAAAAGAGTACATAGTGAACTATCATTTTTTCGTTTTGTTTTTTTGTGGAAGCTAATACCGATGGAACGGAAGTACCTAATAGGCCACCAAGTACTGCTGTGCCAGCTACGTTTTTTATAAATTTTCTGCGTTGCATTATTATCCAGGGTTTATACTACGTTTATAGTACGAATATAATAAATGATTTACTAAATAGTATTTAAATTATTTATTTAGTTAATTCATTTGTTATTTCATAAGAATGAAGACGATCTTGATGATCATAGATAGGAGATGTTATCATCAGTTCATCGACTTGTGTTTTATCTAGAAACTGCTGTAATTCTTCCTTCACTTTTTCAGGTCCGCCAATAAAAGAGTAAGCAATCATTTGTTGAAGTGCTGCTTCTTCCATTGGATCCATAAAGTCTTCATCTGGGTTTACAGGAGCTTGTAGTAACTCTCTATGTCCGGTAATTATTCCTAAGAAGAGCCTTTTGAATGAGGTAGCTAATCGTTCTGCTTGTTCATCAGAATCTGCTGCTATCACGTTTACGCAAGCCATTGTATAAGGTTCTTTGAGGTATATGGAAGGTCGGAAACTCTGGTGGTAGATAGCCAATGCTGCATGTAATTGAGCAGGAGCAAAATGACTTGCAAAAGCATAAGGCAGACCAAGGGCTGCGGCTAAATGAGCACTATCTGTGCTTGAGCCTAATATCCAGATAGGTATATCTAAACCTTCTCCGGGAAAAGCTCTGACACGACCATTGCTATTGGCTGCAGACAGGTAAGTTTGTAATTCCTGAACATTTTTAGGAAATTCCATAGCAGCGCGTTGATCTCTGCGAAGTGCCATAGCTGTGAATTGATCGGTGCCGGGAGCACGCCCAAGGCCCAGGTCAATGCGATTCGGAAATAAGGTTGCTAAGGTTCCAAACTGTTCGGCAATAATTAACGGAGCATGATTTGGAAGCATAATGCCTCCTGAACCTACCCTGATGGATTTAGTGCCTGATGCAATGTGTGCAATCAAAATGGATGTTGCTGAGCTGGCGATGCCTGGCATATTATGATGTTCGGCTAACCAGTATCTTTTATAACCCCACTCTTCTGTATGCTGAGCCAAATCAAGACTGGTAGCGAAGGTGTCATTGGCTGTTTTTCCTTGTACAACCATGGCTAAGTCCAAAACAGATAATGGAGTGTTTGATAAGCTCTTTTTATTCATTTTATATTTTTAACTTTTTGTGAGAAGAAGCAAAAATACCAAAACAAAATGCGATAGGGGGATTAAGAAAAGAAACTTGACATCTACCGGACTATATTCAGTCTAGGTGATTAACATAATTTGTTTAAGATGAGTATTTATTGACACCAGCCAGAATAACATCGCAGGCTGTTTTAATTTCATCTTCACTTATAATAAGGGGAGGAGCCAGGCGAAGGGCTGTTTCACAATGTAAGAACCAATCGATCATTACACCATGGTCTGCACAATATTTACTGATATTTTCTACCTGGTAAAAGGTATCGAGCTGAATTGCCATCATAAAGCCCTTGCCTCGAATCTCTTTAATAGAAGGATGTTGGAGGTGTTTTCGAAATAAGTCGGCTTTTGCTGTTACAGAATCAACTAAGTTGTTTTCCTGAATTACTTGTATGGATGCCAGTGCTGCTGCACAACATACCGGGTGGCCTCCAAAGGTGGTAATATGACCTAATATTGGATTATGGGTAATGACATCCATAACTTTTTTGTCGGCGATAAAAGCACCTATAGGCATACCGCCGCCTAAAGCTTTTGCTAATAGAAGGATGTCTGGTTTAACTCCAAAATGCTCGAATGCGAAGAGTTTGCCGGTTCTGCCGAATCCTGTTTGTATTTCATCCAGAATTAATAGTGCTCCGGTTTCATCGCAACGTTTTCGGATACGCTGAAGCCATTCTGTATTAGGCACACAAACTCCAGCTTCCCCTTGTATGGTTTCTAAAATAACGGCTGCTGTTTTAGCCGTTATTTTATTGATATCGGCTTCTTCGTTAAAGCCGATGAAGGATATATTGGGAAGTAAAGGTCCGTAGGCACTGCGATATTCATCGTTTCCGATTAGACTTAATGCACCTTGCGTACTACCGTGGTAGGCTTTTTTGGCTGCTATTATTTCTGATCGACCGGTATATCGTTTGGCAATTTTCATTGCTCCTTCGGTCGCTTCAGTACCGGAGTTTACAAAATAAACGGAATTTAATGTTTCAGGTAGTAGTGAAACTAACTTCTCTGCAAGTTTCACTTGTGGGGTCTGCACGAATTCACCAAACACGGTGACATGCATGTGTTTATCTAATTGATCTTTGATAGCATCAATTACTTGCTGGTTTCTGTGTCCAATATTATTTACGGCAAATCCGGAAACAAGATCCATGTACTTTTCTCCGGCCGGACCGTATAAGTAAATGCCCTCTGCTGAAGCTATCTCTGTTAAACGTGGATTATTGGATGTTTGGGCAGTATTTAATAAAAATATTTGTCGGTTGCTAAGCATTAAGGGTTATTGTCTTCTGTCTCTACTTCTACTTTCAAGTTCTCTGAATAACTGATCTCGGAAGTCTCGTTCTACATCAAAAAACTTGACGGCTTTTGCTGATGGAATTACTGCTTTAAACTTTTCAAGATATTTCTTTTTACAAGCTAATATATCACTATCAAAGTCTAGTGCATTCATGGAACCGGGACCTGAAGAACGAGCAGGACGCTTCTTTCGAATGATATTTACTATTTCTCGTTGATATTGATTGTATATTGGAAAGAATTTTTGAGCTTCTTGTGGAGAGAGATCTAATCGATTTGAGATGAAAGCAACCTTTGCTGTCTCAATTCTTTCAAACTGCTCTTTATTATCTTGTGCTAGAATTGGAAAGCACGAGAATACTATAAAACAAAATGTAATATATAACTGTCTCATTTCTATAATTCTATATACTATTCTTAAGATATAATTCTATTTCGTCTGACGAGAAAGAATCTGGGTAAATATCGGATTCTTCTGTGAAATGATCACTTAAAATTAATAAATCACCTGTTTCTGGATAGAATGCTAAATAATTGATGATTGTTTCCGTAGGAAGAACATCAATATTGTGAAGCTCACTTGGCAAATTAGCTATGTTTGCTTCAGTAGCTTCGTCGCTTGGTTGATTTTGATAAGTGATCATAAATATAGAAACTGCTAATGCTAAACATGCAGCAGCTCCGTAAGATAACCAGGAAGTTTTAAATCTTTTTATTGGAACAACTTTCGGTTGTTTCGTTGTTTGCGATAAAATTTCTTTATGAAGGTCATTGAAATAGCCATCAGGTACAGAGAAGCCATCTTCTTGTATATGAGCTTTTAGCTTTTCTTCGCTAACTCTTGATAAAATATCCTGTGTTAATTGTGTTTGATAATCAGAAGGTGTAGAAAATGTAGACTCAGCTAGTTTAATTACTTTTATACTTTGAAGAATATCTTTCTTTGAGGTTTGAAAATAGTCTTCAGGAACTAAAAAAGGATTCTCCTTAAGGTTTGGATTTAATCCAACCTCATTCTTTTTGTTTCCGTTTTGACCTATATTCTTCATACTATTGTGCTTTGATGCTTCTATATCAAAAAGGTTTAATCTGATTCCAATAAAAAACGCTCTATTTTCTTAACAGCTATATGATAAGATGCTTTTAGAGCTCCAACACTGGTTCCCAAAATTTCAGACATCTCATCGTATTTAAGATCGTCAAAATATTTCATATTAAATACGAGTCTTTGTTTATCTGGTAATGTAAGTAAAGCTTGCTGCAATTTTAATTGCGCCTGATCTCCATTGAAGTAAGAAGTGTCAGCCAAAGATTCAGCCAGGAAGCTTGAATTCTCATCATCTAATGAGATGTTTAATTTTTGTTTCCTGCGATTGAGAAAGGTGATGCTTTCATTGGTTGCTATGCGGTAGATCCACGTATATAGCTGTGCATCGGCTCTGAAATTATCTAGATTTTTCCAGACTTTAATGAATATATCCTGAACCAGGTCATTTGCGTCTTCGTGATCTAACACAAAGCGACGGACATGCCAATAGACTTTTTGTTGATACTTTGTTAAAAGTATTTCAAATGCCTCGTCGCGCGTCCGACTATCTGCAAACTTCTCTAAAATCAGTGCATCATCCATATGAATAAGGATAAGTACGATTAACGTACTTATCCCTTTTTAATTATTTACGTTTTATCACTTTTTGTACAGCTTTAACGATATCATCTGCAGACAGGCCATATTTGACCATCAGGTCTGCCGGTTTTCCGCTTTCCCCGAAACTGTCATCCACAGCAATGTATTC
>NZ_SMGO01000005.1 GCF_004339765.1 Albibacterium bauzanense
GCTTTAACGATATCATCTGCAGACAGGCCATATTTGACCATCAGGTCTGCCGGTTTTCCGCTTTCCCCGAAACTGTCATCCACAGCAATGTATTCCTGTGGTGCAGGATAGTTCTTGGATAGCACCTGGGCAACGCTGTCCCCCAGTCCGCCCAAACGGTTATGCTCTTCTGCTGTTACCACACAGCCTGTTTTCCTTACCGACTTCAGGATCGCTTCTTCATCCAAGGGTTTTATGGTATGGATGTTGATGATCTCAGCATCGACGCCCAGCTCGGCCAGTTTCTCTCCTGCCTGGATCGCCTCCCATACCAGATGGCCGGTTGCAATGATGCTGACATCCTTGCCCTCGTTCACCATCCAGGCCTTGCCGATCTCAAATTTCTGATCCGGATCCGTAAAGATCGGAACGACCGGACGTCCGAACCTTAAGTATACCGGTCCTTCGTATTCAGCGATGGCAATGGTGGCTGCCTTGGTCTGGTTGTAATCGCAGGGGTTGATCACCGTCATGCCGGGGATCATCTTCATCAGGCCCAGGTCTTCCAGGATCTGGTGGGTTGCACCGTCCTCACCCAAGGTCAGGCCTGCATGCGAGGCACAGATCTTTACGTTCTTGCCTGAATAGGCTACCGACTGACGGATCTGGTCATAGACCCGGCCGGTAGAAAAGTTGGCAAAGGTTCCCGTGAAAGGGATCTTGCCGCCGATGGTCATCCCGGCTGCCAGGCCGATCATGTTCGCCTCGGCGATACCGACCTGATAGAAACGGTCGGGGAATTCATTGATAAAGGCATCCATTTTAAGGGATCCGATCAAGTCTGCACACAAGGCAACAACCTCTTTATTTCTTTTGCCTGCTTCCAGCAGTCCGGCTCCAAAGCCCGATCGGGTATCCTTTTGTTCTGTGAATGTATATTTTTTCATGCTGTCTGATTCCGTAATTATTTTAATAATCTCCTAAGGTTTCCTCCAATTGGGCAAGCGCTGCTGCCAGCTGTTCGTCATTGGGTGCCGTTCCATGCCATTTGTGGGTACCCATCATAAAGTCTACCCCATAGCCCATGTCTGTCTGCATCAGGATCATGACCGGTTTGCTTTTATTGGTCTTGGCTTTGGCCAGTTCCAGTCCGCGGATCACATCGTTCATGTCGTTTCCGTTCATCTCCATCACATCCCATCCGAAAGCTTCCCATTTGGCTTTCAGGTTACCCAGTGACATCACCTTTTCGGTCGGGCCGTCGATCTGCTGGCCGTTGAAGTCAATGGCAGCGATGAGGTTGTCCACTTTATGGTGGGCTGCATACATGGCTGCTTCCCATACCTGGCCTTCCTGAAGCTCCCCGTCACCCATCAGCACATAGACCAATTGTTTATCACCGTCCAGCTTTTTGGTCTGGGCAGCACCGATCGCTACCGAGAG
>NZ_SMGO01000006.1 GCF_004339765.1 Albibacterium bauzanense
ATTTATTTTAGTTAAAAGTAATAGGCTTTCCTAAATAGTAGTCGATTACCTTGGTTCTGAATATCAGGTTGTATCTCGCCTGGATAAAATCAAATTCTGCTTTGTTCATATTGGTCTGTGATGTGCTCAACTCAATCGAGTTGGCAAGACCAACATCATAACGCTGTTTCAATACATCAAAAGCTTCTTTGGTAGCCTGAAAGGCCTGCTGGGTTGAGTTATAGTTCTTCTCAGCTGCTCGCAGGTCCAATACTGCCTGGTTGATGATCTTGCTCAAATTGTTCTCCGACTGACGTTCACTCAGCAAAGCATTCTCATAAGAGATCCTGGCTTTGCTCACCGCAATCTTAGTCCTGAAGTTATTGAAGATCGGGATGCTCAATGAAAAGCCGATGTACTGGTTCAGGTTATCACTCAATTGCTGGTTAAAATCACTCGTCTGCTGGGCTGAAGAATAGCCTGTACCGGCACTTCCCCGTAAGCTCAATTCCGGATAATAACCGGCCTTGGCAATGGCGATATTCGTTTTAGCTGCCTGTGAGTTATAGGCTGCCTGCTTGATCTCAGGATATGTTTCCTTGATCTGTTCAAACAGCTCGGCAGCTGAATAGACCGTTATATTCACAGAAGGATCTTGTAATGCAGGAGTTTCTAAAACAATGGGGTTTGATGGATCCATTTCCATCAATTGCTTTAAGTTCAAGATCGACAGGTCATAAGCATTCTCAGCTGAGGTAACATTCAACTCATCAGCCGCAACCAGGCTTTTAGCCTGTGAAAGATCTGCGAGGGTTTTGTTGCCTACATCGTAATTGATCTGTTCTACTTCCAATTGCGATTGAGAAAGGGCCAGTTGCTGCTTTCCGGCAGCCAGCAGATCCTGGTTGGTCAAGGCTTCCAGGTAGGTGGTTACCACCGAAAGGACCAGATCGCTCTTGATCTTTTCAATGTTGCTTTGATCGGCCAGTAACAGGTATTTATTAGCAGACACCTGGTTGATCCGTGAAAAACCCTGAAATACCGCCGCTGAAGCATTCAGGCTTCCATTCAGTGAATTGGTAGACTGGTTGATCAGGCTTCCTGTCAATTGATCGAAACTCTTTCCCCAACGCAGGTTTCCGTCTATACCGGCATTCAGCGTAGGAAAGAAATTCATTTTGGCTTGTTTTACATCCTCTTCACTTAAAGCAGCCTGCAACAAGGCTTGTTTTACCTGCAGGTTGTTGTTCAACGCCTGGTTCAATGCTTCCTGAACAGTCAGAACCTGTTGTGC